>JAURZL010000017.1 GCA_030653365.1 Anaerolineaceae bacterium | reverse complement strand
ATCTGAAGATGGTTAAGGACAATACTTTGGAATATCTTTAATGAAATAAATGATTTTGATTAATCCACAACGCCCCAACCGATTTCAATCGGTTTGAATTAAGTAACCATGGGTTTCAACCCATGGGGGATATACTAAAACCAATCCTCACCAACCTCATAATCTCTTCCTACCTCTCTAATCGATTGAATTGATCTCTTTTCAATTTCATTTTCCATCTCATAGCATTTAATAATAGTGTTCTTTTTATGATGTTCTTTCTGATTATGAACATACTCGGTGGCTGCTCCTAAATTTCGTTCGCTCACAGTAAAAGCACCATAACCGGTTGCCCAATAAAGATCCTTAAATTCGTGTGAAGAAGCTCCTTTTATCTTTTTTATTACATCTGATAAGGAATATTTTGGTGGAATTTCAATAACTAAATGGATGTGATCTTCAGTTCCATTAATTTCTATTACCTTGCAATCCAATTCACTTGCTTTTTTGGATATGTAGGAAAATAATTCATTTTCAAAAACAGAACTAATAAGTAGATCACGATTTCTTGTTGGCCAAACTAAATGATAAAACAAACGGAAATATGGCATTCACAGCTCCTAACATAAATAAAAATCATGGGACAATGACATTATATAATCGAAATCCTTTCTTAAGATTGAAGAGGTAATTACACTCCTTCATCCAGTGACTCAAGTCACAGGTTGCCAACATTCAAACCATCTAAAGATGGTTAATTTTATATCTTTCCGGTTCATTAACTCCCAAAAAAAAGACTCAAATTCGAACTCAACCGATTTCAATCGGTTTGAATTAAGTAACCATGGGTTTCAACCCATGGTGATTAAGTAGATTATTTCCTATCATTCCCCAAGCAAATCCACCACCACATCCTGGACCCAATATTGATATTGTCCTTGATGGGAAAGGCGGCGGATGCTATTGAGATGATTCCCGAGGGTTACAATCGCTGGTTCTTCTTTTGTGTTTGTCCCTTGAGCCAGGCCAACCGTGGAGAGCAAACCATTGCACAGACAGCGGCGGGATTCGGTGTTGTGCGGTAAACCCCGTTTTTTGATAAATCCCTCAACAGGTGCTGCTGAACAGCGTTGGAAAAGGTGACGCCTGCCTTCGGCATCCGGTTTGCTAAAACCGCGTTGTTGCAATAATCCAACATCGCAGATTCTGGAGCGGGCTGCATAAACATCGTCATCCGCCAGGGTTCCCTCCAATTGAACGACTTTAAAGGGAAACCCTGTGGGCGAAAACAATGTCGTCTTTACCAATGCAGCATCTTCCGTACCTTTCTTAATCTCGTTGAAAATCGCTGTCCGGTAGGCAGCCTTCATTCCAGATTCTTCTGCCAATGCAAAAACGGATCCCACCTGAACCCCGGTTGCGCCGGCTGCCAGTGCTTGTTGGATTTTCTCGTGACTCGCATAACCACCAGCCAACCAGAAAGGACGACCAACCTGTCGGATAGCTGCCAGATCGGGTTCATCCAATTCACTATAGATGGGCTGTCCCTCGCTATCCAACCGAATGGGACCTTGCGGTCCGGCATTATGTCCACCAGCTGTGTGATGTTCAATAATGAAACCATCCGGCGCTTCGCTTTGACTTTGCGCCAGGGTCTGAACCAGAGCTTGCAGAGAGGCGATGGCTAACAGAGCGGGCCGAACCAGGGGTTTTTGTGTAAATTTCCCTTCAGCAATCTGATGGGGATCAAACGGAACATAAAAGTCTTCCCCAGGTTCGCGGTACAATACCTGAATATCAATATTGACGACTTCGTGATTTACCAAACGAGAACAGGCAGCCGGTAATCCATCCGGGTTCCCAGCGCCAACGATTACACCATCCACATCAGCGAGCATTGCGCCATACATGGTATAGACCAGCGGTAACTCCACTTTTTTTAAGAAATTGATGAAAATATTGCCGTTATGGCCTTCTTTAGCGAGCCACACTTCCGCAAATCCGGTTGCAATTAGAAGTTCAATGTTGTCATTGTCAAATGAAAGTGCAACTGGAACTGTGGGTTGAGAAGGCAAAGGGATGATATCGCTTCCATCCAGCGCTCGCACAATCTGTTGAGGGGGATTCTTGAAACGACTGGAGGGTTTTTTGCCCCCTTCCACAAAATAGGTGTCTAGGATTTTTTTACCGATCCTGATACCGAATTTTTCATCAAAAGCAAGCATCGCTCGGCGCACATGTCCCCCTGGATCACCAAGCTGGAGCAGCCGTACATACACCCAATCCAGTCCGGTGCCTGAGACGGTTCCAGCTGTAATGCCAAGTTTTTGCATGGCGACAGCTTTTGCCAATCGCCAGTTTGAAACATACACCCCCATCCCACCTTGAATGAGTTTAATTTTATTCAGAAATTCCATATTCATACCTCTAAATTCTCATCAATCCATACCTATAATTGCTGAATTAATGAATTGGTTCCGATGTCATAATTTAAAACCCCTTTTCTCTCCATTCGTTGTGAAAACCCAAAGGGCACGTTGAACCACAAGGGTTAGATTTACCACAAGGCTATGATATTAACGATTTCTAGCAATGATCATTTCCTTTGTTAATATAAAATGTGGATGGAAGTGTATGGGTGATCATGGAGAATAACCGCCGATTTCCACCCAAAAATACGTTTTCCAATCCTTCACCCCTACTATCATCGTACATGGATGCATTATAATGAAATCTGATCTTGAGGGATTGCAAGGATTGGGAAACATCAAAATGATACCAATACAACAAAAACGAATTGACCTGCTCACCCGTCGATTGGAGTCGATCACGAAGGTTGCTGAGCAGCTCAAATTTATCGATCAGCATTTCTTCTGGTATCGACTGGTTTCGTTTTTAGGTGCATGGGTTCTCGCAATTCTTACCAGATTTATTTTCCCTGGACCTGCCTGGTTTTGGGTTTTATTGGCAATGGTGTTCGTCTTCCTTGTGATCGTTTTCTTTCACCGCAAGTTGGATCAGAAACGCCAGCAATATCAAAATGCACAAAGTTGTCTGACCCAACAGATTGCGCGTGCTACTCTGGATTGGAAAAATATTCCAGCAAGCGTTACTCAGACAGTCGATGCTGATCATCCCTTTATGAATGATTTGAATCTGGTGGGAGAGCGTTCCATCCTGCAATTGATCGATACAAGTGCAACCCGTGGTAGTCACAATCTAATCATACAATGGTTGATTCAGCCTGACAAAAAATTAAGTAATATTGTCCATCGGCAGACGCTGGTGAAGGAACTTCTCGGTTTAAGCGGTTTTCGTACTCGTCTTATGTTGTTGGGTTGGCAGATTCGGCAGGATTTCACTGCTCTTTGGGATGATCATGTCATCATACATTGGCTCGAAAATCACACACCGGAAAAAGCACTAAAGCGGACATTATTGCTGTTAAGTGGATTGGCTGTGCTGAACTATATTTTGCTGGCGCTGAATTTCCTGGCAGGATTTCCTGCATACTGGCAATTCAGCTTCCTGCTTTATTTCGCCATTTATTTTTATCAATATCGTCTTTACCAATCCACATTTCAAGATGCCTATCAACTCAGTAAAGACCTGCAACCATTACAATCCAGTTTGATTTTTCTCGAGAGTTATCCTGCCAAACCTGACAGTCAGTTAGCAGAGAAATTAGCCTTCTTTAAAGAATCTGGCCGACAACCCTCGGTCTTCCTAAAGAAAATTATAATGATCAGCTCTGCTGCATCCTTGCAAAATAATCAGATCCTCTCTCTATTAATCAACGCATTACTGCCATGGGATATGATTTTTACATTTATTTTAAACCGTACCAAAAACCAATTGAAGCAATGCTTACCTGCCTGGCTGGCGATATGGTATGAAATGGAAGCATTAACCTCATTGGCGAATTTTGCCTACCTGAATCCGGATTATTCTTTCCCAACCATTGACCCCCATCAGGAAGAAACAGGTGGACTATTGCAACTTCAGGAGGTGGGTCATCCGTTGATTCCAAAACCAGTCAAAGTTGATAATGATATTACTTTACGAGAAAAAGGGGATGTTGCGTTGGTCAGCGGATCCAACATGTCGGGGAAGAGCACATTTTTACGCACCCTGGGAGTAAATTTAGTACTGGCTTATGCTGGTACTGTGGTCAACGCCACCAAGATGAACGTATCCTTGATGCGGTTGTTTACCTGTATTCAGGTCAGCGACTCTCTGAAGGATGGCTTTTCATATTTTTATGCTGAGGTACGGCGCTTGAAGGAGCTTTTACTTTGGCTGGAGGAATCCAATCCTGATCCAGTCTTTTACCTGATTGATGAGATTTTTCAAGGAACAAATCACGAAGAACGCCGTATTGGCAGTCTGGCGTACCTGAAAGCGATTGTAAATGCCAATGGGATTGGTGCAATTTCAACACATGATATTGAGTTAAGTAAATTGGCAGATGAAGAAATCCACATTCATAATTACAATTTTCAGGATGCAGTTGTGGATGGAAAAATGAGTTTTGATTACCGCTTGCGTTATGGTCCCAGCCCAACAACAAACGCATTAAAGATCATGGAACTAGAAGGTTTGCCCGTTAACCCATTATCCAAGTCATAGAAATAAATCGTATCATCGCGATAAATGGGGATAGTGGAATTTGGTTGGGGTATCCACTTAATCCACCAGAACCGAAATCAGTACAAGATCCAAATGATTGTCATAATAAAATGACAAAAATATATCAAATGTTTTTAAAAGATTGGACAAATTGCATCCAATTTGTGCAACTTTTAAGATATACTTGCATCTAATTATTTGTATGAAAACCAAATAATGTAGGAGTAAATGATGAAATACATAAATGAGGCTGGTTGGGATCGTATTGTAAGAGTTGTATTAGGGATTGTTTTGCTTGTGTTGGGTTGGGGTGGAATTGTCACAGGTGGTCTGGGAACATTTTTCAAAATCATCGGATTTTTACCACTAATCACCGGGTTTGTTGGAATTTGTCCAGCCTACATGCTTCTAAAAGTTCGAACCAATAAAGCATAAATTTTTATTACTTCTCTCTTCGGAGCAAATTTATTACTGGAGAGGTGTTATACTTAAGGTTGGCAAACAGTAGCCATCGCTAGCTTGCTAATTATCGAAAGGGTCTTTGACGAATGAAACAAAGTGGGTTTGAATTCAAACTGCGGAAAAATACTCGCCCAGTGGTTGTCGAATTTTGGGCACCCTGGTGTGGTCCCTGTAAAATGATGGCACCTTATTTAAAAAAAGCAGAAGAGGAATTTGCTGGCAGAGTCGATTTATGGCGGATCAACGCAGACGAAGAACCGGATTTGGTCCGGGCGATGGGTGTGCGTGGCATACCGACCATGATTGGATATTATCAGGGAGAGGTAATTTCTCGAAAAACCGGTGCAATGACGGCTGAGAATGTGCTTGGCTTCTTTGGTGCTGTTGAAGAAAAGAAACCATTCTCCCGTTCGCTTTCATGGGTTGAAAGACTGATGCGGATTATTCCAGCATTAGTGATCCTGATCTTAGGCTGGACCAACGGTCCTAATTATTGGTTGATGGTGGTGGGAGGAGTCATTCTTTTCACTGCCTTCTATGATCGCTGTCCTATTTACAAAGTAGTCAGTGCACAACTAAGGGATATGGTTAAGAAAAAACCAGCCTGATCAATATTTTTGGGAAAAACAAAACCAGTTCTCGGGGGGAGCGTACCCTGGATGGAGGGCAAAATGGGGGACTGGTTTTGTTTTTTTATTTAAATGATTTCAAGACTTGATACGACGATTCTTGACAAATCTTATATTTAAAGTTGACTTACCACGCTTGAATTGTTATATTTTTTCTACCAGGGTAGTTGAATAATAGAAAACCAATAACTGTCCCGGAATCTTTTTCTATTCAGAGGGAAAATTGTCCAATTCAATCTCCAGGGGTAAAGTTCTCCGTCAGGCACTCACATTGGAAAAGCCTTTGCAGGTGGTGGGAGTGCTGAATGCCTACGCTGCACTGTTGGCCGAAGCGTCGGGTTTCAGGGCGATCTACCTCTCCGGTGGGGGAGTAGCAGCCGGTTCTTTGGGTGTACCTGATCTGGGCATCACCACCCTCGAAGATGTCCTGGTGGATGTTCGCCGCATCACGGATGCGTGTGAATTGCCTTTGCTCGTGGATGCCGATACCGGGTTTGGATCAGCTTTCAATATTGCTCGAACAGTGAAATCACTGATAAAGTTTCAAGCAGCCGGGTTGCATTTGGAAGATCAGGTGCAAGCCAAGCGTTGTGGACATCGTCCTGGGAAAGCACTCGTTTCGGCAGAAGAGATGTGTGATCGAATTAAAGCGGCTGTGGATGCCCGTAGCGATGCTAATTTTGTCATCATGGCACGCACGGATGCTTTGGCTTCCGAAGGGCTCGCTGCTTCACTCGAACGGGCTCAGGCGTATGTGCAGGCTGGCGCAGATATGATCTTTGCCGAAGCTGTTACCGATTTGCAGCAATATCAAGTATTCGTGAAGGAATTGTCTGTACCGGTTCTGGCGAATATGACCGAGTTTGGTCAGACACCACTCTTCACCCGGGAAGAATTGGCATCCGTTGGGGTGGGGCTGGCACTGTATCCCTTGAGTGCTTTCCGCGCGATGAGTGCAGCTGCTTTGGATGTTTATCAGACAATTCGTGAACAGGGCACCCAAAAAAATGTGCTCTCTCAAATGCAAACCAGGACCGATCTTTACAAAATTCTCAATTATTACGCTTATGAAGAAAAATTAGATCAGTTATTTAATTCCACAACAACTGATAATTCTTCTTCATCAGCTTAAATTCATCGATCAAATATTAACCAGGGAGAAGCAGAATGGATAGTCAAACAGCTGAAACGAAAAAATCTAAAAAGAAGATGGTGCAACTTTCCGGTGTGACAGTCGGAGAAACCGCGATTTGTACGGTCGGTATAGAGGGGCACGACTTACGCTACCGTGGATACGATATCTTTGATCTGGCTGAACATGCCAGCTTTGAAGAAGTAGCTCACCTTTTGATCCATGGTGAACTGCCCATCAAAAACGAGTTGGAACGCTATAAACTCAAATTAAAAAATCTGCGAGGGATTCCAGCGCCAGTCAAGGCCGTTCTGGAACAGATCCCGGCAGCAGCCCATCCGATGGATGTGATGCGCACGGGTTGTAGTATGCTAGGTGCTGTCCTTCCGGAGAAAGGTGATCATACACCAGAAGGTGCACGCCATATCGCTGATCGTCTGCTGGCTGTTTTTCCCTCGTTGTTATTATATTGGTATCATTTTGCGCATCAGGGCAAACGCATCGATGTTGAGACAGATGATGATTCGATTTCTGCTCATTTTCTCCATCTTTTACATGGAAAGGAACCGAGCGAAATCCATACACGGGCTCTGGATATAACATTCGTACTTTATGCTGAGCACGAATTCAATGCTTCCACCTATAGCTCCAGGGTTATTTCTGGCACCGGCACTGATTTTTACTCGGCCATTACTGGGGCGATTGGCGCATTGAAAGGCTTCCGCCACGGTGGTGCTAACGAAGGTGCCATGGAGGTGATTGACCGCTATAAATCACCACAGCAGGCAGCCGAAGATGTTCGACGGGTTGTGAAAAATAAAGGTATTATCCTGGGGTTTGGCCACCCGGTGTATACCATATCAGATCCACGATCCAAAATAATTAAAGGTCTTGCTTGCTCCTTGTGCAAGGATTATGGCGACGAAACCCTCTGTGATATTTCAGAAGTCATTGAAGATGTGATGTGGGAAGAAAAACGCATGTTCCCCAATCTGGATTGGTATAGTGCAGTCACTTATCACATGATGGGAATCCCGACATTCATGTTTACCCCCTTGTTCGTGATGTCACGTGTTTCTGGTTGGGCAGCTCATGTGATCGAACAGCGTTCGGGAGGAAAGATCATTCGGCCTGGCGCAGCGTATACCGGACCCGCCCCGCGGGATTATGTGATGTTAGCACATCGAGCCTAACGGCAAGCAATGAGTACCCATATCCCCAATACCCGGCCAGAGCCAGATGAGCTTCTGACAAAAATCGTAGATTATGTGCTGCAGTATCAAATTGAAAATCCAGAAGCGATCCAGACAGCTCAATATTGCCTGATGGACACATTGGGATGCGGAATGGAAGCGCTTGCTTATCCTGCCTGCACAAAATTATTAGGTCCCATCGTAGCGGGTATGCAGATCCAGAATGGAGCTCGCGTACCAGGAACAGATTATGTGCTTGATCCTGTGCAGGCGGCTTTCAATTTAGGGGCTATGATTCGCTGGCTTGATTTTAACGATACCTGGCTGGCGGCTGAGTGGGGACATCCCTCCGATAATCTGGGGGGAATTCTGATGGTTGCTGATTGGCTTTCCCGAAAAGCGCTGGTCGAAGGACAAGAATCATTGCGCATAGGTGATGTATTAACAGCCATGGTGAAAGCACATGAAATTCAAGGGATTCTTGCGCTCGAAAATAGTTTCAATCGCGTCGGGTTGGATCATGTCATTCTGGTAAAAATAGCTTCCACTGCGGTGGTAAGTGGATTATTGGGGGCAACCCGGCAACAGATGATTAATGCACTTTCGAATGCCTGGGTGGATGGTCAGGCACTGCGGACGTACCGTCATGCTCCCAACACGGGTTCTCGAAAATCCTGGGCAGCGGGGGATGCCACCAGCAGGGCAGTTTGGTTGTCAATAATGGCCTTGAGAGGGGAGATGGGTTATCCCTCTGCCTTATCTGCTCCGACATGGGGGTTTAATGATGTGCTCTTTAAAGGAAGAGAACTTCAACTCTCGCAGGACTTTGGCAGCTATGTCATGGAGAATGTGCTCTTTAAAATCTCCTACCCGGCCGAATTTCACGCTCAAACGGCTGTAGAAGCAGCAATTCAACTGCATCCTCAAGTTATAGGCCAGTTGGACATGATCGACAAAGTTGTCATCACCACGCATGAATCAGCCATTCGCATCATTGATAAACGCGGACCACTGCATAATCCAGCAGATCGTGATCATTGTCTGCAATATATGACCGCCATTGGCCTGATTTTTGGGCAGCTCAATGCCGAACATTATGAGGACAAAATCGCCGCAGACCCGCGCATTGACACTCTGCGGGAGAAAATGTTCGTGGTTGAGGATCCAGAATTCAGTAAGGATTATCTCGACCCGCAAAAGCGATCGATCGCCAATGCAGTTCAGGTGTATTTTAAGGATGGTAGTGCCACAGATAATATTGTGGTGGAGTATCCACTTGGACATCGCAGACGCAGAGCAGAAGGCATTCCTTTGTTGGTGGAAAAAGTTAAACACCATCTCTCCCGCCGGTTTTCACCTGTTCAATCGGAGAAAATTCTGGAAGTATGCATGGATCAAGAGCAATTAATCCAATATCCTGTCGATAAATTCGTTGATTTGTGGGTTCCCTGGAAGTAATGGATAGCTTTGGTAAGATTGATAACATATCATCCCAACAAATCAGGGTTAGAATCCATTTGACACAAAAACATCTGAATGTACCATGAAAAGGAACGAAATATCTTTACAAATTTGGTATAGAATGGGACAAATTGGTAGTGACAAATTGGTAGTTGACAAATTATATTTAATGTTGTAAACTCTTTTTACCGTAAAAAATAATTTTACCGATATGATAGATTTTATCGTTAGAGAAATTGGTAAAAGCCAGGATGTTGCAGTGGAGTTATGATGAACACGCAAACGTTATCCCGAAAAAGTAGAGAAGAGTTGAATGGGTCTTTGCTCACATTGTATCGAAAACTCACGATAAAACCGGAGACCCTTCCTGAAGAGGATGAAAATAAATCTACCAGTTCGGTTCATTCCACACCAGAATCGGATCAAACAGATAAGAATCAATCTGAAGTATCACCAGCAATAGGAATCGGGATCTAAGCATACCGATTCTTTTAAATTTATTTAAGTTAGAAAAGATTATGAAAACAGGAGAACAAATGCAGGAAAAATTTGAACTACTTCAAACCAAAATTAGAGATATCATCGATCTTGCAGGAGCCGCAGGAATATTAGGCTGGGATCAGAACACCTATATGCCTCCAGCGGCAGCAGAAACCCGTGGTCATCAGATGGCCATCATCAATCGGATTGTACACGAATGGGGTACCTCGGAGGAGATGGGGCGTTTATTAGAGGATCTCAAACCCTATGGCGAGTCTTTGGATCCCGATTCTGATGAAGCGCGCATGATCAAGGTAGCCCAACGCGAATATGACATTGCCACCCGTGTTCCTACCGAATTTGTGGTCGAACAATCACAGGTCACCACTGCTGCTTTTTCAGCCTGGGCAGAAGCACGTGCCAAATCAGACTTCAAAATTTTTGAACCCTTACTAACGAAAGTTGTTGACCTCAATCAACGCTTCGCAACCTTTTTCCCGGAAGTGGATCATCCTTATGATGCGTTGTTAGACCAGTATGAACCAGGTATGAAAACTGCGGATGTAAAAAGAATTTTTGAAGCATTGCGTCCTCAGCAAGTTGAGCTCATTAAGGCAATCAGCGAACAGCCGCAGGTGGATGATTCTTTCCTGCACCAGCCATTTGATGAGCAAAAACAATGGGATTTTGGTGTTGAAGTGATCACCAAAATGGGTTATGACTGGGAACGTGGACGCCAGGATAAGGCACCTCATCCATTTACGATGGGTGTCAGCATCGATGATGTACGCATCACTACCCGTGTGGATCCGAATTTCTTCAACCCAATGTTCTTTGGTACAGCCCATGAGACTGGCCACGCACTCTATAATCTGGGTCATGATCGAAAATACCACCGGACAGTCCTTTCTAATGGTGCTTCGTTGGCTGTTCATGAATCCCAAAGCCGTATGTGGGAAAATCTGGTTGGGCGCTCTTATCCCTTCTGGGAACACTTTTACCCGAGAATGCAGGAAGTTTTCCCGCAAATGGCCGGCGTTTCTCTGGATCAATTCTATAAAGGTATCAATAAAGTCAATCCTTCCTTAATCCGTGTGGAAGCTGATGAAGCTACCTACAATCTGCATATTATGTTGCGGCTGGAACTGGAAATTGCCATGTTGGAAGGCAAGGTTTTGGTGAAGGATCTTCCTGAAATCTGGAACGCAAAAATGCAGGAATACCTCGGTTTAACCCCACCGAATGATAAAGTCGGTGTGTTGCAGGATGTGCACTGGTCGTATGGCAACATGGGCTATTTCTCCACCTACGCACTGGGCAATCTGGTTTCAGCTCAATTGTGGGAAGTTATCAAAGTCGATCTTCCAGATCTGGATGACCAGATTCGAGCCGGTGAGTTTGGTACCCTTTTGGGTTGGCTGCGAGAAAAGATTCACGTTCATGGCCGTAAATACGAACCGCAGGAACTTGTGGAACGCGTAACTGGTTCCAAGATTGATCCTGCTGCCTACATGCGCTACCTGAAGACAAAATACGGAAAGATCTATAACTTATAATCGATTGCATAACAATATGGATCCCTGTTGGTTTGCCAGCAGGGATCTTTTAATTTCTCAAGAATTTTAATTGTGTATTTAGATTGACAATTTAAAGTATAATTGTATCATTACAAGTACACGGAAAAATAATGTTACCAGCCCTTTCTGAAATCATCCTGTTATCATTGCAAGTATCTGGTATTGCTCTTTTGTTCAGTACCGTTATTGGTATCCCTTTGGGCGCTATCATGGGGTTAAATCGTTTTAAGGGACGCAAACTGGTAATTGCGCTGCTATACACCGGAATGGGATTTCCGCCAGTTGTGGTCGGTTTGTTTGTATACATCTTTTTGTCACGTAGTGGGTTGTTAGGATCGTTAAACTGGTCATTTATTCCCAATTTATTTACGCCTGGGGCGATGGTTATTGCACAAACGATTATTTCTTTTCCACTCGTGGCAGGGTTTACCATGGCAGCAGTAATGGGAGTAGATCCCAATTTGCGTCAACAGGTTTTATCGCTTGGTGCTACCAGCCGGCAAGCGATTTGGACTGTACTGATGGAAGCCCGTGTTGGAGTGATGGTTTCCATCATAGCTGGTTTCGGCGGAATCATATCCGAAGTTGGGGCGGTGATGCTTGTAGGTGGCAATATCGAAGGAAAAACTCGGGTTTTAACCACTGCCATTGTATTGGAAACGAGGAAGGGAAATTTTGACCTTGCGTTGGCATTGGGTGGGGTGCTGTTGTTGTTATCGTTCATTGCCAACGTTGCCATGCTTCGTTTGCAGGGGAAGGCTTTTGACGAATGAACAACAATCAACTCTACCGCATTAGAGATCTCCGCAAATGTTATGAAAAGCGTTGCATCCTGCACCTGGAAAATTTGGATATTTATAAAGGTGAAATTATGGCATTGGTTGGGCCAAGTGGTGCCGGGAAAAGTACGCTCCTGCGAATGTTAAATTTTTTAGAAACACCTACCGAAGGTGAAATCGAGTTTGAAGGGTTTTCTTTCAAAGAAGGTGGTGAACCACCATTAGATTTGCGACGGCGGGTGACCACAGTATTTCAACGCCCTGTGTTGCTCAATCGTAGTGTATGGGACAACGTTGCCTACGGTTTACAATTACGAAATAATCGCAATTCGACCGATGTGATCCAATCGGCTCTTGAGAAGGTGGGATTAGAACGATTAGCCAAACAACGAGCCCGAACGCTTTCAGGTGGTGAAGCACAACGAGTTGCCTTGGCGCGTGCTCTGGTGTTGGAACCTGATGTTCTGTTGATGGATGAACCTACCGCCAATCTCGACCCGGCGAATGTTACCATCATTGAGAAAATTGCTTCGGATTTAAATAAGGGAAGTGGCACCACACTTGTGCTGGTGACTCATAACATTTTCCAGGCCAAGCGACTGGCACATCGTGTGGTTTTCCTTCTTGAGGGGCAGTTGATTGAGATGGGATCCAATTCTGAATTTTTCAATACACCCCGAGATCCACGTACGAAGGCATTCATCGGTGGAGAGATGGTTTATTAGTCAACTACTCAAGAAATTTTTCTTGAGTTAATAAAAAAATAATTGAGGAGAAAAAAAATGAAAAAACTGTATCCAATAATGAGTATTTTATTTATCCTGGTGTTGGCGTTATCTGCATGTGCACCAGCTGTGTCAACAGAAGCACCAGCACCAAAAGCTACGGTGGTGGAAGTCCCCACTACCGCAGAAACCGCTCCTGTGGAACCTGTTGTTGAGGAACCTACAGCTGAAAAACCCGTTGTGGAGGTACCTACTGAAGAATCAATAATCCTTGCAACCACAACCAGTACTGCGGATTCTGGTTTACTGGATGTTATTCTGCCTGATTTTGTAGCCAAAACGGGTGTTAAGGTGGATGTCATCGCAGTTGGAACCGGACAGGCGCTTGAGTTGGGCAAAAACGGGGACGCAGATGTACTCCTGGTACATGCGCGCGCCAGTGAAGATGCCTTTATGGAAGCTGGTGATGGTGTTCGTCGTGAAGATGTCATGTACAATGATTTTGTGATCGTTGGTCCAGCGGATGACCCAGCGGGAATCAAAGGAAAAGGCAAAGTTTCCACTGCTCTTAAGATGCTTGCTGAATCCGAATCAACCTTCGTTTCCCGCGGTGATGATTCTGGTACTCACAGTAAAGAAAAAGCAATTTGGAAGGAAGCTGGAATCGAACCTGCTGGGGATTGGTATGTTTCCGCTGGTCAGGGTATGGGTGATGTTTTGGTGATGGCTAATGAACAATTAGCTTATACATTAAGTGATCGCGCAACCTATCTAGCGCTCAAATTGGAAGGAATAGAACTGGAAGTGCTGGTTGAAGGCGATCCTTTTCTCTTCAATCCCTATGGTGTCATCGCGGTAAATCCCAACAAGAACCCTAATATCAAAAATGATCTTGCAAATGCCTTTATCGATTGGATCGTTTCCTTGGAAACACAGGAACTAATCTCACAATACGGTGTGGATAAATTTGGTGCACCTCTATTTGTACCTGATTCTATCGCCTGGCGTGAGAGTCAAACCAGTGCATCTGGGGTTGAAGGCGACTTAATCATCACTGGTTTGGTTGCTACACCAATCGGATGGACGGAAGATGAAGTTCGGGCGATGGATACTACTGATGCTACGGGCACAGATAGCTCTGGAGCATCAGAGACCTACACAGGTGTGTTGCTTGCAACCTTGCTCAACCTGGCTGGCCCAATGAGTGAAGCTCAAACACTTGTCATCATCGCAGATGATGGTTTCTCAGCGGAAGTTCCTCTGGCTGAGGTAATGGCATGTGCAGACTGTATTCTGTCATTCCGCTCCAAAGGCGGGTTCAGCTCTGTATTGCCTGGTTTCCCCAAGAATACCGGTGTCAAAGGTGTGGTAGAGCTACAACTTAAGTAAGTTTAAATTGGGATCATCTCGAAAGCATATTTTTATTTGATCCGAAAACTTTCAAACATCTTGAAGAGTGAAAGAGTTTTGATTTCCACAATTCGTATTTGAAACTATCCCTCCTGGAATTTCCAGGAGGGATAGTTAAATATTGAGATAAAACAATGGATCTTAAGAATATTAATGAGCAGGTAGTTCACCTGGCAGCTTCGATATTTGGTTGACAGGGATATAGTTTTCCATTTTCGCTGGTGAAGGTGGGTCCAAATGGAGTGAGGTTGAGCAGTTCACCGATTCCATTTCCAAATGACAACAATTGAGTCACGTAAATGAACATTTCGAATCAAACGATAATGCAATACACCCGCTGACCACGGATCCTTACAAAGCCTTATTCCAGCATGCCACTCATGAAGAGGCTGTAGGAGGCAGGAAAATTGCCGTCAGTAAGTTCCAGCAGTTTTTCAACAGAGATAACGCCAACACCTTCCCGGATCACGCGCAATTCGTAGTAGTCCGAGTCGACGTCGTCATAACGAACGGTATACTGCGTAGCGCCATCCACCATTTCAACTGTTTCAATCTCACTGTTCAGGGTGACCTCGTTTTGAGTATTGGGATCTATAACGGTCTCCGTCCAGTTGTTGCCAACCTCAAACGGCAGCTTGATCAGCGTCAGCCGGTCGAATTTAGAATCGAGCATCATCTCTTCGGTTTTCTCCTGTAAAATCGAGTTCCCGCTGAGGATGTACTTCAGTGTCAGATCCACGCTGAAGTTACCTTCACCGCCGGACATATCCGCCACTTCGCCAGAAATCTCGTAAACGCTGCTGTCCTCGGTCGCGAGTATCGCGTCCAGCGTCATGGTGTGGCCATATTCCGCAAAACCGTTGTAAATCCAGGTATATCCTATTTCAGAGGGCAACAGCGCGGATAGGGCTACTTCTTCGAAGACCACTTCCTCAGTCGGGTCTTCTGCAGGAGGGGTTATTGGCTCATCGGGCGGCATATTGCAGCTGAAAAGCACAAAGATCAGAAGTAATAATGATACAGTCATAAGGTTGACTGATTTTTTATGTCTAAAGCTTGATCGATTAGGTGTCATGGAATCGCTCCTTTACCTGCCAATTTAAAAGTACATAAATTTCAAGTGCAATTCAATTTAGCTTTTTGGAACATTGTTTCACGAAGAATGTAGACTGTTTCTTGAATAGTTTAACATTATTTTCAACACTTTCAACTTTATCTACAACATTCCTGAAACATCCTCATAGTTGATAGCCACAGATCTGGCTCGAATAAGTTGAATTACGTGGTGGAAATTTGTTGATTCAAAATTTTTACTATCGGTTAGAATGAAATAAATATGATCAATCCCATTGGAATTATCACTGCAATAACAACCTTTCTGACCATCTGGTTTGGACATGTGATGGTGCGGAAACTGGAATCACGTATGGAGCGCATTGCTCCAGCTGTAATCATCTGTATTCTTTTGGGGTTTGGTTTCGGGATTTATGCTGTTTTGGTGGAATCAAATACAGTCTCAGCCATTTTCGGAATCCTTGGAATTACTTTTCTTTGGGATGCTTTGGAATTTTACCGGCAGGAAAAGAGAATTAAAGTTGGTCATGCTCCAGCCAACCCTAATAATCCCAGACACGCAGACATTCTCGCTCAGTATTCATCCGCGACCACAGTCGATTTATTGAATCGGGAACCAAGGGGAAAAGAATACTCTGCGGAAGAAATCTCCATTCTACTTCAAACCAAAAGTGAGATTAAGGGGTTTGAAAATGGTTAATCTCTTCGGACTCCTCATTGGGGTTGTCACGCTCTGTATCATTGGGTTGGGTTTTGTGTGGGTGATTTACGGAGAACGCTATTTCAGTTACCTGTGGCGGCCGTATGTTGTGATCGCAGGGTTATTGATTACGGGCACATCGTTGTTGATCCAGCAGGATTTTCTATCTGCGCTTGTTGGTATTCTGGGTGCGTCGCTGATATGGGGTGCCACTGAGCTTAAGGCGATGGCGGTTCGCGGTGAATTGGGTTGGTTCCGCTATCGAGGAAATAAAATTTCAGCGCCATTTAGAAAAGAACAATAAGAAATTTCTATCTACTAAAATCAGATGAAAACTGCACAATTATGCAATCCGATTGCATAATTGTGCAGATATTTCAAAATCCGGTTAAGAACCGGAGTGCATCCTGAATCCAATGAAATGCAATCGCAGATTCGAGACCTCTATGCCGTGCCAAAAAGTATAAGGGCAATCCCCAGACAATCCCCAATACCAATCCCATCCCAATCCCCATCAACGGTGCCTGAATGAACAACGCGTCATAATGAGAGTAAGTATGCACAAAAACAATCAGTAAACCTGCGAATGTAGCAGCCTTTGTAGGCAGTGATTTCCGCAGGATCAACCACAACAATCCCCATAAGGCAAAACGATAAATTACTTCCTCGACGATTCCCGGTTGTAAGGCGTCTAGAAACGCTGCCAGTGGATTTTGCCATACGATATTTTGACTTTCTGTCAATGTGAAGGCAAATACATTTAATATGGAAAATGGAATTCCAACAGCCAGTCCGAAGAGAATATTCTTCCACGGATTCTTCTTCCCTTCACTGTGTAGAAAAGTAACCGGTCCACCTTGCCGCATGATAATCAATCCACACAATGTTGCGATGGTTGTGAAAAATCCGCGAATAATTGCCTGTCCTGAATGCGTTTTAACAACGCCAAATAATGGATAGGGGGAGAAAAGGGTTGTAAACAACATACTCACTCCAATAAATATTCCGAGGGCAAGAGCGATGATCCAGTCTTTACTGCAAAGGTCATGATAACTTTTCAGGATCACGAAAAGCGATGCCAGTATTGTAAGACTATCAAACAATTCAAACAGACGTGGCACATCGAATTGAGCAGCCAACAGGGTGCGACCAATAAAAAATACCAAAATAATTCCTATCAGCAATATTAATGTTTTATAGCGCTGAGAAAAAATCCTCATCATACTTCCTATAATCATTCAAACCATTAAAGCTTTAGACAAACATCGGCAGCCAACCAGAACAAGCTTTCGCGGACTTCCTTGCGGGATTGCCAGCCGCGGTTATCCCAATTTTCACCGCTCAAATCATCACCGGCATACAGGAACTGGCCCAGTAAAACTTTGCGAAATTGGGCAACCGCCAGAAAACTTGCTGCTTCCATCTCCACGGTTAAGCAGCCCTCCCTTTTCCGCTTATCGATCATCCCTTGTGTTTCACGGTAAGGGGCATCGGTTGTCCATGTCTTTCCGGTGACAAAAGGAATTCCTCTTTCCTGCAGGAATGCTTCCATCAATTTGACAATATCCTGGTTCGCGTGGATTTCCCGGTCTGGTTTCACATAATGATAAGAAACTCCTTCATCCCGGACTGCAGCATCCACAACAATTAATTTCCCTACGGATAAATCCTTCTCGAGAACTCCACAACCACCGCACACGATGAACTTTTTACATCCAAATGCAATTGCTTCTTCCAGCAATCCGGTCGCAATTGGCGCGCCAACGCCAGGGTGAAAGAATGCCAGACGCTGACCATTTCTTTCAATTTCATAAATTGGATGTTCCCCATCTTCCCAACGGTTGGCAACAGCTATCTTTGCCTGCATCTCAAGCGCTACTTTTTGATTAACTTCCCGAAAAAAAGAAATGACACAATGTTCAGGAACATCGCGGGGTTTGATCAGCTTCGAAGGTTCTAACTTGGATTCGGATAAAAATTCATGTTCTAAAATTGGAAGTCTATTCATCATTTCATTTCTCCTTTGTTTTGATGTAATGGAAATCAAGGACCGGAAGGAAAGCAATCCGATGGGCTTTGATGGAAATTGGAACCAGGTGAGCATGTTCTGCCATTAGTTCCATCTCATTGATTGTCAAACCATGCTTCTGCGGTTCCCGAATAATGATAGAACCTTCAGGTTTGAGGAAGCGTGCCAGATCGGTAAGCACACCAGTACGGTCGCTTCTGGGAATATCATGTAATACAAAATGGATGACAATCAAATCAAAGCTGGATTCCTGCCGGTCTAAACGATTGATCGAACCCAGAAAGAAATCAACATTATTATATAGTTTTAATGTATTTTTGATAACTGTATTCCAACCCTTAGAAATATCGACACAAACCAGATTTCCACCGTTTCGAAGTCGGGCAGCGATATGTCTGGAACAAACACCGGACCCTGATCCAAAATCCATCACAGTTTCATCACCTTTTAAGTTCAATCCCCTGGCAAAATGTTGATAATAAGGGGATAGAATGGTCAACCCTAATGCCAGGGTGAGCTTAATTTCGAGCGGTGGCGGTTCATAAACGAGTGATTCCATGGTTAATTTTCAGGATTAGCAATCAATGATTTTTATACGATTTATTGAACTGACTCGAGCAGGCGATTTACCTTATCCATGTCCCAATAGGTCGATAATTCTGAGAAGACCAACACTGCAGGTCCGCCTTTTCCTTCGAAATCAACCAGGATCTGGTTATAAACTTTTCCTTCTGAATTTTTTCCCTCGAGGAGGATCAAATTGGTTTCCTGACCACGGAAGATGATTGGATAATTATCCAGTACTTGTTGATCGCCTTCAGCATTACTGGTGCCAGGAACAAGAACATCCAAAATTCCTTGAAGATTTTCTGCATCGGCACTATCTTTGGATTGAAGAATGTATAAATGACTGTTCTCATTTTCCGGGCGGTAAGAGACCAACGTGTATCCCTTATAATTCGCGGTGAAATCAGGTTCGTAACCGACTGGGATGGAAAAATCCACAATTTGTTGCGTAACTTCCATAACTTTTTCTGCATTTGTATTTAATAAGGGATTGGCTTCACAAGCCGTCAGGAAAAACACCAGTAACAGGATCGACAAAATTTTTATTTTCATGAGATTCTCCTAATTCATAAATTGATTTTTGATAATTCAAATTGTAAATTCAAACATCTATGCTGTTCCCTATCCAAAGATAGGAATCAGGGTAGGTCTTAAGTCCAGAATTAAAATTGTGCAAATCCGCAATTGGATTGCGGATTTGCACGAAAATCGTTAACCGCATAATGTAGAAATAAAAAATTAATTCCTATTTTATTGGATTAACCTGTAATCATGATAACAAATATGGTATAATGATTACAATAAACCAGGAGAAAAAATGATACGAACGCAAATACAATTAACAGAGGATCAAGCCAGGTTATTAAAAAAATTGGCTTTGAAAGAAAATAAATCGATGGCGGAATTAATCAGAATGAGTATTGATGCGATGTTACTGCGAGGTGGTTATCAAAACCATGATCATCTACGCAAACGGGCATTGCAGGCAGCAGGAAAGCTGAGTGGACCCATTGACCTGGCAGCCAACCATGATGACTATCTATCTGAGGATTTCAATCAATGAAATTATTCATTGATACCGCGGCATTTTTAGCAATCCTTAATCGCAATGACCAATTTCACCCATCAGCAACAAAAGTCTGGGAAGAAATCTTATCTTCGAAAATGCTCTTATTCTGCAGTAATTATGTATTGATAGAGACGCTTGCCATCCTTCAAAATCAATTTGGAATCGAGGCTGTCCTGTTATTTGATCACAATATTCAACCCATTTTAGAAATTATTTGGATAGACGCTGATATTCACCGGCAAGGTATGGGCATATTATTATCTGCAGGACGTAGAAAGCTTTCCCTTGTGGATTGTACATCTTTTGAAACGATCCGGATTGAAAATATGGATATCGTGTTCACTTTTGATCCACATTTTGCTGAGCAAGGTTTTGAAGTAGTTCCTGCCTTACCTTAGTCCAAACCAATAATTGGTTTTCTGGACCTCGCGTTTCTGACTTACTAGAAACATTACAAAATGTTAATAAATCACCTCTGACTAATTTTTCTGTTATCATTGACATTCCGATCGTTTTATAGGAAAATAGCATGCGTTTTTGATATAATAAGACATCCACCATGGTGCATGGAGCAGCAAAAACTGCTTTGTTGCACCATCAGTTTATAGAAACATGGAGATTAAAATTTCAATGAAGATGTACCGATTTCGCGCTTTGGTTTTACTGGCAGTGTTCGTCAGTACACTGTTGGCTGGCTGTTCGGCTGGGGCTGGAACGCAGGAAATCGATAAACCAGAAAAACCACTGGTGATTCTGGAGTGGACAGGTTACGAGGTAACCGAATATCCACAGTTCTTTGTTCCCTTTACCGATAAATATGGTGATAATATCAATGATTATGCATCCGTATCTGTGTTTGGTGATGATGCAGAAGCATTTGCCAAAGTACAATCCGGATTTAATGCAGATATCATCCATCCCTGTTCATCCTGGTGGGGACTCTATGTAGAAGCCGGACTGGTGCAGCCATTGGATACAACCCGCCTGGCTGGTTGGGGGGATATCCCTGAAGCATTCCGCAAGCAAAGTGAATTTAACGGGCAATATTACTTTGTTCCCTGGGATTGGTATTACGAAGCGCTCCTCGTCCGTTCCGATCTGGTGCCAGAAATGCCCACATCATTGGCAGATCTTTGGGATCCCATGTATGCCGGACATGTCTCCCTCTGGGACAATGGCGAAGTCAGTTTTGCCACCGCTGCTCTGGCTTTTGGGATTGATCCCTTTAATACCACACCAGAGCAGGATCAGTTTGTAAAAGAGAAATTAATTGAATTAAAACCCAACCTGTTAACCTACTGGTTGGATTACACCCAGGCAATTGAATTATCCTCCTCAGGCGATGCCTGGATTGTCGCCAGTGCCTGGCAGGATACCTATTCTGTAATGGTCGATGAAGGCTACGATGTGGCTTACGTTGAACCGGAAGAAGGATATCTGGCTGGATTGTGTGGTTATGCTATTGGAACCGATAATACCAATCTGGATTTAACCTACGATTTTTTGAATGCTGCCATTGACCCTCATTCCATGGCGAATTTCACCAATGAATATTGGTATGGTGCTGCAAATTTTGCTGCCAACGAATTCATTGATGAAGAAGCAGCGGAGTTATTACGTCTGGACGATTTTGAAAACGTCCTGATAAATACCCGCTTCTATCAACCGCTTACAGCGGAACGCCGCGATCAACTTTCTGATCTTTGGAATGAAGTCAAAGCAGCTCCATGAGTGACGAAAAATCGTTGAATACCCCCGAAGGATTGAAAGAAGACCGCGGGGGAACTGAAAAGAAGATCACCGGCATTCCACGGAAACGCCAACTGGCTTTATTGGTGGCTCCGTCGGCAATATGGTTAATCATTCTACTGGTTTTACCTCTGATCACTATGGTTACTCTCAGTTTTCAGAAATCTGCTTTTGGCGCTGACAGTGATGTCTTTACGTTCGCCAGTTATATAAATTTCTGGCAAAACTCTGCGTACCAGAATTTACTGATGAAGTCACTCTGGATATCGCTGTTGGTGGCAGTATTTTCCATCGTGCTGGCTTATCCGGTGGCATATTTTCTGGCATTCCATGCTGGCGATAAGCAGGGTCTCCTGCTCAATATAATGATTATCCCTGCCTGGACAAGCTTTTTATTGCGTGTACTTGCCTGGCGGTTAATCCTTGGATCGAATGGTTTACTGAATACTTTTTTGATGTGGCTGGGTGTGATTCAAGAGCCAATTTCCGGACTATTTTATAGTGTGAATGCGGTTGTGATTACGCTGGTTTATATCTGGATTCCATTCGCAGCTTTACCTATTTATGTTGCCCTCCTACGAATTGAACCTGGCTTATTGGAAGCTGCTTCTGATCTGGGTGCGCGACCCTGGCAGGGTTTCTTCAAGGTTACCCTTCCTTTAAGTATACCGGGGGTACTGGCTTCATTTCTGTATGTCTTCATCCCGACAGTTGGTGAATATGTCACACCAGCGTTGGTTGGTGGACCCAATGGTCTGATGATTGGTAATATCATCTGGGATCAATTTATGCGTGGACTGGATTGGCCTATGGGGGCGACTCTCTCGCTAATGGTGATGTTGATAGTGATTATTCCTTTGGTTATTATGGCCAAAGCGGCGCAACAAACCGGGATTCTGGGAGGTAAAAGTGAATAAACCCGCTACCTCCTTCTTTGGCTCAGCCTATTTTGTGTTAATGGTAATTTTTCTTTATTTGCCAATTTTGATTTTGATTGTTTTCTCATTCAATGATTCGGTGATCCTCGCATTTCCATTAAAGGGGTTCACGCTGGAATGGTATCGCCAGTTGGGGAGTGCTCACGAATTGCTGCGCTCAGCTCGAAACAGCATTTTGGTAGGAGCAGCTTCCTCCATTGTTGCAGTTCTCATTGGTTCTCTGGCAGCCATCGCCATGACGAAACGTCATATGCCTGCGCGGAACGTTTTTCTCAGCCTGGCGAGTGTACCATTGGTCATGCCCTCGATCGTTTTGGGGGTAGCCTTGCTGGTGCTATTTCGAAAAGTCCTGGGTGTGGATCTGAACATGTGGTTGATTGCTGCAGCGCATGTCCTGATCAGTATCCCCAGTACCATTTTGATTGTTATGGCTCGTCTGGCAGATTTTTCTTACAATTTGGAAGAAGCCGCCATGGATCTTGGAGCCAATTATTGGATGACCCTTGTAAAAGTAACCCTGCCAATCAGTTTTCCTGCATTGGTGGCTGCATTTCTCACCGCATTTACCACTTCATTTGATGAGTATGCGATGACAACACTGATTACCGGCACAGATACCACCCTGCCGGTCTATCTATATTCATTATTGCGTTTCCCCCGACGTCTACCGGTTGCTGTTGCAATGGGTAGTATCATTATGGTAGCTTCGGCGATACTGGTCGTATCGGCGGAGTGGCTGCGACGTTTAGGAACCGCAAAACCCCCAAAGGAGGAAAGAGTATGAGTACCTTTGAAGAATTCCACCTGAATAGCTTTCAGGATAGACAGATGACGAACCTCGAAGTCATCAACCCATTTGCTGGTTTTTCGATACGCAACAAGAAACACAAAGGACAGGAAGTTCTTACCTATTGGTGGCACCAAACTGGGTATGTTCTCTGTCCGGAGGAGGATTAATGGTCAAAAAACTCATAGAATTTTCAGGAGTCTCTAAACAGTTTCGTGAACGTACTGGTGAAATAGTAAATGCATTACAGCCATCCGATCTTAGCATTTTTGAAGGTGAATTTTTTACCTTATTGGGTCCCAGTGGCTGCGGAAAAACAACAGCTTTACGATTGATGGCAGGGTTTGTCCAACCCACCGATGGGGAAATAAAAATCGAAGGCATAAAAATGAACAATGTTCCGCCGTATCGCAGGCCGGTCAATATGGTTTTCCAGGATTATGCCCTTTTCCCCCATTTGAACGTCTTCGAGAATGTTGCTTTTGGTTTAAGAATCAAACACATTCAAAAAGATGAAATCCGGCAACGGGTATTTCAATCTCTTGATATTGTCCAATTGTCCGGATTTGAAACCCGGCGACCTTCTCAATTATCTGGTGGACAGAAACAACGTGTCGCCCTGGCGCGTGCATTGATTAACCAGCCAACCGTTTTGTTATTGGATGAACCACTCGGTGCCCTCGATCTCAAATTACGGCGCGCCATGCAGTTGGAACTGAAATCACTCCAACAACAGGTTGGAATTACATTTGTGTATGTAACCCACGACCAGGAAGAGGCACTCACCATGTCAGACCGGATTGCCGTGATGAGCGCAGGTCGGATCCTTCAGGTCGATACCCCGATGAATATCTATGAACGGCCGACCACCCGCTTCGTCGCTGACTTTGTGGGCGAGACGAATTTTCTGAATGGAAAGATTGAAAAAATCATTCCAGGTGAGTTGGTTAAGGTCATGATTGGTTCCAACCCGGTAGATGTTCGTCATCGAACCAATGGCATACGGCCGGGTGATCTGGTTACAATTGCCATCCGCCCGGAGAAACTGACCCTGATGCCGCCTACCAGTCGTTCGGAAAAATTACTGGCGACAGTTGCTGAGGTGACGTATCTGGGAACTGACACCCGTTATATTGTGCAGATCCCCGGTGGTGAAAAAGCAGCGGTGCGGGTTCAGAACACTGGCATCAAGCGAACACCTTCTTTTCTTGTGGGTGACCAGGTAACCGTTTCCTATGATCTGGATGATGCGCAGATACTGACATCCTGAATTTTTATAAGCAGAGCGAAGGAGATGTCCTATTTTCCAGGTCATCCTCCCAGCTTTTTTCTAAAACAAGTGAAAAATTTAACATCGCTTATCCCCGTTCTTTATTCGGCTGATCATCTCCTGCATCAGCCTGAGTTTGAATTCGACCGCGGCACACAAATCCCTTATCAGGAAGTTGCCAGAAGGATCGAAAGTACCAGAGAGGCCTTGCTGAAACTCCCAAACACGCTGGAGGTAAATCCCCAACTGAATCTGACATCCGATCTGATTGCTCAGGTGCATAGCCCAGATTTAATCACGCATCTTATAAATAGCTCGGAGGCAGCCAGACTTCAGTCGTTATCATCCAATGCAAAAGAGAACCTGTACCTTTACCCATGGATCTTCCCACTCAACCAGCGCATGCGAACGGGATTAATTAAATCACCTGATCCAACAGGCTGTTTCTCCTTCGATACCTATTCCCCGATTGGCAGTGGAACCTGGCAAGCAGTGCTCGCAAGCGCGAATCTGGCATATTATGCTGCTCAGTTGGTGGCTTCAGAAAAATACAAATTGGCATATGCGCTCTGCCGTCCTCCCGGGCACCATGCAGCCAAGGATATGTTCGGAGGGTATTGTTATCTGAATAACGCAGCCATTGCAGCCAGGCAATTAAACCAAACGATGGGAAGAGGAGTCATTCTGGATATTGATTATCACCACGGCAATGGAACCCAGGACATCTTTTGGGATGACCCGGACGTGTTTTTTATTTCCCTTCACGCCGACCCAGTGGATGAGTATCCATTTTTTTCTGGGTATGCAGATGAAAGAGGTGGCGAATCCGCGATGGGAACTAATCTCAATCTACCTTTACACAAAGGATGTGATGATCAATCCTACCTGCAAGCGCTTGATCTGGCTTTGGGTGCAATCAGGCAATTCAATCCCCATTGGCTGGTGCTTTCTGCAGGATATGATACCTGTGCCGCTGACCCTTCCACTTTCTTTGGGTTAAATGATGATGTCTATTCCGTGGTCGGCAATCGAATTGGTGAATTGCAATTGCCGGTGGTCATTATTCATGAGGGTGGCTATGCCGTTGAACACAATGGTATCTTAGCCGCTCGCCTTTTGCAGGGAATTATTGACTCTTTGAATGAATAATTGTTTCTACCCTAAATTAAGATGTTTTTACTACCTTTAATTGGGGTATATGGTAAAAATCAATAATCACCCCCCATATGTGGTGGTCGAATCAAAGTAAATGTGGAATTGTCCAAGACAATAAAGCATGGTTTTAGTAATGGGTAGGGTGCGTCACCGACGCACCATCTTATATTTTCATGTAAAATATACCAATGCCTCAATACCGCCGTCTTCGCATCAATGGTGGCACAGATCTTCACCGTAGTTACCTATAATCGGATTCCTCTTTTCAATATACTTAAATGCCGAGATATGGGTAGTAGGGTGCGTTCAAAACGCACCATCTTTAAATTTAATGTAAAATATACCCATGCCTGAATATCGCCGACTTCGAATCAATGCTGGCACCTATTTCTTCACCGTGGTTACCTATAATCGCATTCCTCTCTTTAATCGTCCTCAATGCCGAGACATCCTGCACTCTGCCTGGTTAGATACACAGAGAAGATTCCCATTCGAAACCAAAGCCATTTGTTTATTACCGGATCATCTCCATTGCATCTGGCAATTACCGGAGGATGATGTAAATTATTCAATCCGTTGGAAGGAAATAAAACGGCTTTTTACAATACAATATTTGGTAGGAATCGGTCCTGGAGAAAAACGAAATGAATCTCGTCAAAAACGTGGTGAGGCTGCCATTTGGCAAAGACGATTTTGGGAGCATACAATCATGGATGATGAGGATTTTGGAAGGCACTTTGATTACATTCATTACAATCCGATCAAACATGGGTATGTGGAAAAGGCATCCGATTGGAAGTGGACCAGCCTTCATAAATACATCAAAGAAGGTGTATACGATAATGATTGGGTAGGAGGGGATGAGGGAAGGATTCAGAGTTTAGATTGGGAATGAATACACATGGTGCGTCAGCGACGCACCCTACAAGCTATGCCCTCTACGGTTCATATTTCCAAAGGATTAATTCAGCATTCAACTTACCCGTCAGCACCCAGACCGTTCCCTGCGAGTCAACCGCTGCGGTTTTCCAATCCATCCACGCCACTGGTTTGAAGGTCGTACCCTCCAGCCGGCTGATCTCGTTGGTTGTCAGCGTCCAGGCAACACTCTCGCCATCAAACAACAGCAAGGGAGGGCTGATCTGACTGCTTTCGTGGATTGGCGTCCACAATCCAAATTGAATCCGATAACGCATCTGCCGCGTCTTACAGCCAGCACTTCCGCATAATTCATATAACACCCAGATACTATCATCCGGTGCATCAATAATTTCCAGAACCGTGCCATGACTGAATCCATCATAAGCGATAGGATCCAGCACTGGAGGTTTAAACTCACGCCAGGTGTCAATTTTCTGATCGTATCTCCATAAGGCGCCATCCATCCCAACCCATAAATAACCAACAGGATCCGTTGCCATGCTGGTGACACAGCCTTTTTCAGCTGGAAGCGCAATTTCCAGCCAGCGCGTTCCATCAAACTGACGAACACCATCGCCACCGATACGTTCACCTTCCTGCCAGTCACAGCTGCCAACCCAGGAAGTTGCGCTGCTCTTGGAATGAGCAACAACAAATGAGGTGGAAATCGTTTTCCGATTGGGCAGTTCAAATCCCATTTGTTGTGGCAGGTAGATCTTCCACTGGTCACCGGATAAACGACGTACATCATAGTCGGTAGTGATCCACAAATTCTTTTCAAAATCAATGGAAATATCCGGAGCTAACGGGGAGGGTGCACCATATCCTTGCGTCACCAGCCAGCTATTGGTCTGGTCGTAATATGTAAAGTTCTGACCATCCCAGACTTGTAACGGGCTACCGGATTTCGGCAAAATCCAGGCTTTACCATCTTGTGTCAAACCAATCACAGGATCACGTAAATTCACCTGCGAAAACCTCTTCGTCTCCGGCTCGTATCGCCCGATGGCATAGGGAGAAGCCAACCAGAAACTACCGTCATTTGCAACCAGCATGCGATTGATAATCCCTGGAATCACCTGGTTGATTACAAATGCCCGTTCAAAAATACCCTGATCGAAGATAAATGCTGTCGGTGTTTGCGAAGGAAATGGCGTCAGGCTGGGTGTAGAAGTAATTGTATTGGTACGGGTTGGTGTAAAGGTTGTTGTTGAAGTGTAGGTCGGCGTGACTGTCCTGCTGGGCAATTTTGTTGGTGTGAAGGTGGTTGTGGCAGTCGGGGATAGGGTAATGGTTGGTGTTACGGTCGGCGGAGCATTGCTGATTGTTATCGTGGTGATCAAAGCACTCAGACTCAGGATCAGAATCCCAGATACCACCACCAGAAAAATAATCTCACCCTTTTTTGTAATTCTCATACCAGAAACCTTATTGGCAAATTGCTAATAATGAATTCTATCAGACCTTTTCGTTATTTTTTTCTTCTCAGATCACCAATATTTTGCAGTGTATTTTCAATCTGATCGATCTGCCGTTTATCCGGTTCTGGGGCATATATGATGCGGGTTGTTGCCGGGGTGGAGTGTCCCAATACTGCCTGAATATTCTCCAGCGAGACACCACTTTCAATCAAAGTCTTTGCATGCCAATGACGAAATGCATGCGGGCTGGTGAAGTTTTTTTCCCGGTCAAGGCCGGAAAGGGCAGCAACCTCCTGCACGATGCGCCAGGCAGATGTACTGGAAAGTCGGGCACCATACCCACGTTTGGCATTTTTAAAAAAGGATGCAGAATGATGGCGTCTGCGGTTACTCTTGCCATGTTGAATCAATATCCAGGGTGAATGATCATCTCTGGCCGTAAGATACTCATCAATTACCTCTAAGGTGTCAACTCCCAAACGACAATGGGCAATCCGGCCGGTTTTTTCCATGCGTAACTCCAGCCGGCCATTCTGTACACGTGCATCATCCACATGCTTTTTACTCAATTGGCAAAGGTCTCCAATTCGTAATGCCGTTGCGCGTAACAACACCACCAGCGTCTGTTTTCGCAACACCTCCAGTTTATCCAGTTGTTTTTGAGGCAGGGGAATTTTCATGACGGTCACCAGCATGCGATTTCCAAAATCCTCGGGCAGGCGTTCATGCCGTGAAGTCTGTTCTTCCGGGTTACCGATCAGGGAGGTGCGACTGGCTTCCTGCTCTTCTTCGCGGGTAAATTGGATCCAACCAACATAATTCGCCCGCCAAAAGCGTAAGGCAGCACGAAGCACGGAAACATACAACCGTCGCGTGGGGATAGCATACCCACGTTGGTCTTTCATCCAGCCACCGAATTGAACGACGACATTTTTTTCGATTGCGGTTGTGTCGATATTATTCAGCTCTATCTCATCCAGGTACTCTGAAAATGCATCCAGGCCACGAAAATAAAGCCG
This sequence comes from Anaerolineaceae bacterium, assembly GCA_030653365.1. GTDB lineage: Bacteria > Chloroflexota > Anaerolineae > Anaerolineales > Anaerolineaceae > UBA6170. The sequence goes on along the minus strand of JAURZL010000017.1, from coordinate 86,410 downwards.
CCTGGTATTGTTATTTTCAAATTGAACGTTACTTTTAAAAACCTGGATTGCTTCGGGAACACTGGGAGACATATGTTAAAGATACCGTAAAAATTCATCACACGCAATTGAGATTAACATCTAAACACAGAAAGGTAAAAAAACCAATCATAAACTACTGATCCAAAAATCGATTTAAAATTCTGAAAACCACCCCATTGGTATTTCAATTCTTTGATTCTACAATTTTTGATCAGTTATAATCAAACCATGAGGTCTTATTTCTCCATACATTTTCGCCATGATCTCCAGGCTGCTCTGACAGTCGCCTTGATTGCAATTCCACAGTCTATGGCCTACGCGTTAATCGCGGGTATCAACCCGATCTATGGTCTGGCTGGTGTGATCATACCAGCGATTCTGGCTCCGATTTTTGGAAGTTCAAATTATCTGGTCACAGGACTCTCAAATGCAATTGCGATAACCACAGCAGGCGTGCTGGCAGGTTATACGGGAACGGCAGATTATCTGGCGATGGTATTTACGCTGGCCATCATCAGTGGCCTGGTGAAACTTATATTTGGTCTTTTTCGATTGGGATGGATTACACGGATTATCTCAAATTCCGTCCTGACCGGTTTCTTGTTGGGTCTGGGGTTGTTGATAATTGTTAATCAACTCAGCCCCATAACAGGAATTCCAAGACCGAATGAATCCAGAGCGATCTTTACGCTGGCAGCCGAAATAACCCATTTAAACCTGGTCAATCCGTATGTTATTGTCGTTGGGCTGGGAACAATCATCCTATTGCTTTCCATGCGGAAAATGGATCGCAGGTTCCCGGCAGAGATGGTAACAATTGTCATTGCTTCTCTCTTTGTGGCTTTGATGGGATGGCGAGAAAACGGAGTCCGGATTATTGGTGACCTGGGCGATCTACCTGGCTTTGGGGTACATTTATTCATTCCGAAATTATCCCGGCAGGATTGGCAATTTCTCATCCCTGGTGGTTTGGCGGTTGCTTTGATGTCGATGGTGGAAGCTTTGACCTTATCTAAATCAGTAGCATTGGCCAAAGGGCAGCATCTGAATGTTTCCAAAGAACTGGTGGGACAGGGAATTGCTTCGCTGGTCGGTGGTTTTTTTCAAGCTCCCCCTTCATCCGGTTCCACCGCACGAACAGCTGTTAACATGGGAAGTGGTGCCAGAACCAAATATGCAGCAATGTTGTCTGGTATTCTGGTTCTCCCGGCTGCTATCTGGTTAAAGGATTGGATAGAATTCATTCCATTGACAGCTTTAGGGGCGGTGGTGGTTGTTTCCGCAACCCGGATTGTTAACTGGAATCATGTGCGCATGACCTGGAACAGTCGTGGAACCAGCCGTATGGTGATGATCGTAACGTTTATCTCAACGCTGATATTCCCCTTACAGATTGCTATTTTTATGGGGATTGGTATTTCCTTGTTATTCTATCTCTTTGAAAGCAGTCAATTGACTGTTAACTACATTACATTGGAAGACGGAGGCAAATACTGTCAGAATAATGAGGTGAAATTTTGGGAAGAGGGTCTTCCTGTGGTCGTAATGAGTGTTGAAGGACCGCTTCACTTCGCGGCTGTCGATGAGTTTGAAAAACACCTCGATGAAGCATTGGAGTGCGGAGCAAAAGTTGTAGTTGTTCGCTTGCGCAGCGCGCAAATTGTTGCCAGTACTGCCATATCAGTATTAGCTGCAGAAATGCGACATGCTGAAATTATGGATGCGCGCATCTTTTTGAGTGGTATTGATCATGATCTTTATCAACATCTCAAAGATTCAGGGGTTTTGGATATGATTGGGGAAGATGCTGTATTTTTAGGAAATCGGCAAATTTTCAGTGCGACACAGGAAGCAATAGAATATGCCAAAAGTTTGATAAAGTTATGACTTGTAATTGTTAGACAAATATGTTAAAAACAGATATGTAATTAGTTGTCAGACAATCTCTCGCTGAATAAGGATAAATTATTGAATCACACCCACCTTTTATCCGCAATGGATCAGGTCGATGCGAAATTCCTCACTATATTTTCATATTTTAATAATCCCAACACAAGACTTAAAGACAAACAGTCAAGAAAATTTCATTTTAATCTTTTTCGATTAAAATAAATGAACCGCTTATTTTTGATCATCGAAAGCCGTACCCTGAAATTTTGATCGTAAACTGTTCCCCCTGAAAGGAGGAAGGAAAAACGAATGCGAATACGTTGGAGTTCAGTCTTTGATGCCTTACTACCATTGTTTGCCACACTGGCAGCTTTAGCTGTTGGCGCTGTCATGTTAATCTTGTTAGGTGCGAACCCATTCGTAGCTTATGGGGCTTTACTCGAAGGTGCTTTTGGAAGCTTCAATGCCATAGCCGATACCATTGTAAAAGCTACACCATTGCTTTTAGTTGCAATTGGTATTTGTATTGCCTTTCGGGCTGGCGTCATCAATATTGGCGGAGAAGGCCAAATGATTTTGGGTGGTTTGAGTTCAATTGCACTGGGACTGGCATTTCCAAATGTGCCAGGTATAATAATGATCCCGGTAGCGTTACTGGTTGGTTTTGTAGCCGGTGGGCTTTGGGGTGGGATTCCGGGTTATCTGAAAGCTCGCTTCAACGTTAACGAAATTCTCAGTACCATCATGTTAAATGTAATTGCGATTCAATTGATGAATCTATTGTTACGAGGTCCCCTGATCCAACCTAACCAAAAAGGTGCTGCAGCTATTCCACAGACAGCCCGATTGGCAATAGAATACGATCTACCCCGATTAATTCCCACGCGATTACACCTGGGGGCATTAATAGCCATTGTTCTTGCGGTGGCTGTTTACTTTTTCTTGTGGCGAACAACGATCGGCTATCGTATCAGAGCGGTGGGTCTGAATGCATCAGCTTCCCGCTATGCTGGTATCAAAGTTGAACGATATATTGTTCTTTCACTTATGTTAAGTGGAGCATTTTCGGGTCTGGCAGGGGCGATTCAGGTGTATGGTGTCAACCACTTTATGATTACGGATGGGACGGCTGCCAGCTTTACCGGATCTGCCGGGTTTAATGGGATTGTAGCGGCTTTGTTTGGGCAGCTGCATCCAATTGGAGCCATTCCAGCCTCATTCCTGTTCGGTGCGTTGCTGGTGGGTGCCAACAAACTCCAACGTGTTGTTCAGGTTCCCGCAGCATTAATTACTGCACTGAACGGACTTGTCGTTGTTTTCGTTGTCTCCAGTGAGATCTGGCGTCGAAAGAATGCCCGTAAACGAGCGATTAGAGAATTGGAGGAAAAACTGGCAAACGTTGTCCACGATTCACCATCAGAAGGAGGTGACCAAAATGCTGGCTGATTTATTTACTGGTTCGGTCTTAATCGGATTGCTTGCATCAGGTATTCGATTAGCAACACCATATCTTTATGCTGCAATTGGAGAAACATTTGGTCAGCGAAGTGGCGTGCTTAACCTGGGGGTTGACGGCATCATGTTAATGGGTGCTTTTTCAGCCTTTTATGTTGTCTTTAAAACAGGTGACCTGGTAGGTGGTGTTTTACTTGCCATGCTGGTTGGATTGTTGATGGGGTTAGCCATGGCATTTATCAGTGTCACCTTGAACGCTGAACAGGGTATCAGTGGAATCGGTGTCTACCTTTTCGGTCTTGGTATGAGCGATCTTCTTTTCCAAAAATTGATCAACAATGTTCAGACTGTCAGTGGTTTTCCGGTTGCTCCCATTCCCTTCCTGAGTGAAATCCCCGTCATCGGTCAGATTTTCTTCACCCATAATGTTCTGGTCTATGGGGCCTATCTTCTGGTTCCGATCGCCTGGTTTGTGCTCAATAAAACCACGCTCGGATTGAAAATAAAAGCTGTGGGTGAAAATCCTGAGGCAGCTGATACTTTGGGTGTCAGTGTCGCAAAAATTCGTTACCTGACTGTATCGATTGGTGGTCTGCTTTCCGGTGTCGCTGGCGCTTCGCTCTCGATTGCGTTATTAAATGTGTTCCAATTCAACCTGACCAATGGGTTGGGTTTTATTGCGATTGCGTTGGTTTATTTTGGTGGCTGGCGCCCAACCTGGGTGTTGATGGGTTCACTCATTTTCAGTTTCGTGAATGCTTTGCAAATCTGGGTGCAGGTGGTCGGAATTCCGATCCCTTCAGATATTGCTGTCATGACACCATATATACTGACGATTGTTGTGCTGGTGATTTCTGCCCAGCGTGTGCGTCCGCCGTCAGCTTTAACCAAATCGTTCGAACGGTTGGAATAAAATTGTGGAATCCTGGGGTATTTCCCCGGATGTAATTTATTTTTTCAGGAGGAAAAAATGAAAAGGTTTGGAAAATTAGTAATATTTTTAGTAATGGTCGCAATGTTGAGCACTGCTTGTGCTACTGCCACACCGGCAGCACCGGCAGCACCAGAAGAAGCTGCTGCCCCGTTTCGTGTTGCAGTGGTTACACCCAGTGCGATCAACGACCTCGCTTTCAGCCAGAGTATCTATGATGCCATGGTGAAAATCCAGGGCGAAATGGGTGAAGCGAACTTCCAGTTTGTTTTATCTGATGGCATGTTTGTAGTAGATGATGCTGCTGCTGCTATACGTGACTATGCATCACAGGGATATAACCTGGTGATTGCACATGGTTCACAATATGGTGCAGCATTACAAGAGATTGCTCCAGATTTTCCCAATGTTAGCTTTGCCTGGGGAACTGCTGGCGATACATTTGGTATTCCGAATGTATTCGCTTATGAAGCCTTCTCTCAGGAAGGTGGTTATGTCAATGGTGTATTAGCAGCTGCTCTCAATGAAAGTGGTACCATTGGCGTTGTTGGACCGGTTGAAGTTGGCGATGCAAAATTGTATGTTGATGGTTTTGTGGCTGGTGTGAAAGCAACCAATCCTGATATTACCGTCAATGTGAACTATATCGGTTCCTTCGGTGACGTTGCCTTGGCATCGGAAGCTGCACAGACCCATATTGGTGCTGGTGCGGATGTAATGACCGGATCTGCTCAGATGGTTGTTGGTGCAGTCGGTGTTGCCAAAGAAAAAGGTGTGCTTTGGTTGGGAACGCAAGCTGACCAGACTTCCCTGGCTCCTGAAATTGTGGTTGCCTGCCAGATTTATGATTGGGCAGTTGTTGTCCGAGATATAATCAGTCTGGTTCAAGATGGCACCCTGGGTGGAAAAGCATATGCTGTTTCTCTCGAAAATGAAGGCTTGAAAATGATTTACAACGCCGGGTTTAGTTTACCTGCAGACGTAAAAGCACTTGGTGATGCAGCGACCCAAGGCATCATTGATGGTACAGTCACCATTGGTGTTGGTGGTAGATAATTTTTTCTACAAACTTTGTCAGGGTGGGGAAAACCACCCTGACATTCTTTACTTTTTCAGGTAGGTGACCATGACCGATAAGCAAATTCTCCCCTCAGGACATCCACGCATCGATAGCCTCGAAATGCGCGGAATTTTGAAACGTTTCCCGGGTGTTTTGGCGAACGATCATGTCAACTTTGATGTGCGCGCTGGGGAAGTTCATGCTCTGCTGGGTGAGAATGGCGCAGGTAAAAGCACTTTAATGAAGCAATTGTATGGCCTTTATCATCCGGATGAAGGACAAATTATTTTTGATGGTGAACCTCGAGTGATTCATTCTCCAAAAGATGCAATTCAACTTGGAATCGGTATGATTCATCAGCACTTTATGCTGGTGGATTCTTTGACCGTTGCGGAGAATGTTGCTTTAGGTCTACCATCCTCACGTGGCATGCTGACAGATATCGATCGCGTGACCAAAAGAATCTGCGAGTTGGCTGAGCTTTATGGATTGGATGTTGAACCGGACGCTTACATCTGGCAGCTATCCGTCGGACAACAACAAAAAGTTGAGATCATCAAGGCATTGTACCGCGGCGCAGCATTATTGATTCTGGATGAACCAACCGCCGTATTAACCCCCCAGGAAGTAGACGATTTCTTTGTCACCTTAACCCAGATGGCAAAAGATGGACATGCACTGATATTCATTTCTCATAAATTACATGAAGTTATGGCTTTCACCCACCGAGTCACCGTTTTGCGTGATGGACGCAATGTTGGTACTGTAAATACAGTTGACACCAACAAAACCCTGCTCGCGGAAATGATGGTAGGACGGGCATTAAATCTAAATCGCCCTCGAAAACCTGTAGATTTTGGTCATCCCCGTCTTAAAATAGAAAACCTCTCCGCCCTTTCTGATCGAGGGATGCCAGCCTTGAAAAACGTTTCCCTTGAGGTATATGCTGGAGAAGTTCTGGGTCTGGCAGGCGTTTCGGGGAACGGACAACCGGAATTAGCCCAGGTAATCACCGGTTTACGTCCATCAACCTCCGGGAAAATCATGATAGATGAGGAAGAAATCACCGGATCGACCCCCATGCAGATCATCAATAATGGTGTGGCGTATATCCCGGAAAAGCGCAATGTTGATGGATTGATCAAAGAATTCAGTGTATCCGAGAATCTCATCATGCGTGATCTGGATCGGGAATTTTACTCAAAGAATTCCTTCCTGCATATGGAGGAGATCGCGAAACGTTCAGCGGAGCTTGTTCAAACATTTAACGTAAAAACACCATCCATCGATACACCGATCAAAAGTCTCTCCGGTGGAAATGCCCAGAAAGTAATTCTGGCACGTGAGATTTCCCGCAAACCACGCGTATTAATTGCAGCACAACCAACGCGTGGTGTTGACATCGGTGCGACTGAATATATCCATGACCGCATCATTGAACAACGTGAAGAGGGAACGGCGACCCTTTTGATTTCTGAAGATCTGGATGAAATCTTTGCCCTTTCCGACCGCATTGCAGTCATGTTTCATGGCGAAATCATGGGTGTGGTTGATAGAAAGGATGCTACCTTGAAAGAAGTTGGATTAATGATGGCTGGTGAGAAATCTATTCAAGCTCCGGTCAACGAATGATCTTTCGAATTCCGTCTGGAATAGGCCTCTTAAGCTAAATTTTTTCATCCTTAATTGTGAATATTAAAAAAGTACAGGTTCAATCGAGTTGTATAACTCGATTGAACCTGTTTGATTCTGTTTGATTCTGCTTACTTTACTTCTATCGATTGGATCAGTGTATCCAGTTTTGAAAGGTCGGGTGTAAAACTTGATACTGGCAATTGCCCAAGTTTTTCAACACTTTCCGCCATTTCAGCAACAAATTTCTCCGCCTCAAATTCCTGATCGGAACTTACCTGATTATCGTTGGGTAAATCCGGATGATTGATCGGAAAGATTGCAGCAATGTAATATTTACCATCATCCGTTAATCCCTGGAAGGTGTAGATCAATTCCATATTATTAAGCGGTATGGGTGCCTGATCAAATTGTGTCAGAAAACGAACACCATTTCCGTTTTTGAAATCGACAAACGCTAACTGAGAATGCATAACCTGCGCGGCATTGAACAACGGCAGGAATGGCATGCTCTCTTTTACTTGCTGGTCATTGAGCAGTGTCTGCAAATCAAGTACCATTTGAGCGGTTGATGCATTGAACTCAGACAATTCTGCCACCGGATACACAAAAATCTGTGGTTTCATTAAGTGACTGCTAACCGGATAGTCCTCGAGTGTAACCAAAAGATGTTCCGGCATTATTTCCCAATAAGGACTTTCTTTGTTGGGTTGAACAGCAGCTACAGTTTCAACGGTTTTCCCCTGGGCAAGATCTGACAATTCGAAGTTGATGGATAAAGGTTCTTCGATTGGTTCGGTCGATTCAGAGACCTGAACGGTTGGCGAAACGGGTGTTTCCTCAACAACATCAATGGAAGGTGCGGTTGGTTGACAGGCAGTTATCAACAATGGAATAATTGCACAGGCAATCATAATGACTAGTAATTTTTGAGAATTAAATCGATTGGTTTTCATGGTAGCTCCTTATTTTCTTTCTTTTTAAAATATTCTGTATCCTCGTTTTTGACGCTAGACATACGAAAATTGTTCCTGAAAAGTTCAATTCTTGTGAAATTCTGTACTAATGGCTAGGTTGTTTTGGCTCAGTAGATAAAAAAGAAAGTCGAACCAATCAATTGTTGATTCGACTCTCATCATTTGTGTATTAATCTGAAATCAGATCAAGAATGGCGGTTTATGGAGCAACCAACTGTTCCCATTCCTGCATCAATTCTTCCATGATGGCTTCTGCGTGTGCGAGCTGATTACTGAGTTGATGCATCTTCTCAAATGCACCTGATTTTCCGGTCTTTTGTAATTCATGCGAAAGATGCTGAATTTCTTTTTCTTTCTCGCGAATCCGGCCTTCCAGTTTTTCAAGATCAAGGCTGCGTTGGCGTGTTTCCCGGCTGTTATCGCGTGCCATGGGTGCCTGGGTGAGCAGAATCTTGCGGGTACCATTCTGGCCACCATTCCGCAACGCTGCCTGACGCAGGATATATTCCTTGTAATTTCCGTTGAATGTGATCAATTGTCTGTCTTTGATTTCCCAGACACGGGTTGCGAGACGATTAATCAGATAACGGTCATGCGAAACCAGCAGGATGGTACCGCTGTACTCTTCCAATACTTCCTGCAGCGCTTCACGGGCTGGAATATCCAGATGGTTGGTAGGTTCGTCCAATACCAGGAAATTAGCACCTTCGAGCGCCAGCAGCGCCATGACCAAACGGGCTCGTTCACCACCGCTAAGACCATCAATCGGTTTGAACACATCTTCCCCACGGAAAAGATAAGCAGCCAGATGTGAGCGCGCCTGTTCTTCCTGCATGTCCTTGTGACGTTGGAACTCTTCCAGAACAGTATGCGTGCCTTTCAGTTTTTCCTGTGCCTGGGCGAAGTAGCCAATTTGTAAACCAGCACCTGGCAAAACTTCACCATTTAAAGGCTGCAAATCACCTAATAGTACTTTCAGGAAGGTGGTTTTTCCGCTGCCATTCGGACCCATCAATACGGCACATTCACCGCGTTTGAGTTCCACATCACGGGCTGTGAACAGGCGGTTACCCGGGTAGCCGATCTCTGCTTCCTGCACACGGATCACATAATTACCGCTGTTATTAAAATGGCGGAATTTTGGCTTAATTTTCGGAGGTCGGTTGGTGGGTATATGAATGGCATTCACCCCACGGATAGCCTCAATCACATCCAGGGGACGATCCGCGCGAAGACCGTATTCACTCCATTTCTTGCCGCTGCGCAACGACATCAAACCGTTTTGTTCAATGATCGCCAACTCTCTGGAGACCTTTTTCAGTAATCCCAATGCACGCGCGTGGGTGCTGGCACGCACCCAGTTCTTCTGGATAAAATCGACATCCTTCAATAAGCGGGCTTTCTCTTCCTTAAAAACCCGTTCCTGATATTCCCAGCGTTCCAGACGTTGTAAGAGATAGCTGCTGTAGGTACCGGTGTAGGTTTCAATCCCAGCGGGAGACATCTCCCAGATTGTGTTGACCACGTTGTCCAGGAAGAAGCGGTCGTGGCTGACAATTAACACCGCGCCGGGCCAGTTGATTAGCGTGTTTTCCAGCCATTCGACTGCGTCCAGATCAAGATGGTTGGTAGGCTCGTCCAGCATCAACAGATCCGGTTTCTCCAGCAGAAGACGCGCCAATAAAGCACGCGTTTTCTGCCCACCACTGAGGTGGTTGAGTGGCATATGCCAGGCATCTTTACCCAACCCCAATCCTTCGAGCGTCTGTTGAATTCTGACTTCAAAATCGTAGCCACCTGCCAGTTCAAAAGCTTGCTGCAGGCGGCCATATTCTTCTAATAAGGCTTCCAGATTACCATTGGCGTCCGCCATTTGCACTTCGAGATCATGCAATTGTGCCTGACGTTGGTGTAAATGCTCAAAGACAGTCAGCATTTCGGTGTAAACACTGTTCTCACGGCTGCCAAATGCCTCAACCGCTTCCTGGCGCAGATAGCCAATGCTGCGGTTGCGTGCCATGCTCACCAGACCGGTGGTAGGGGTTCGTAAACCTGCCAGAATCATCATGATGGTGGATTTTCCCACCCCGTTGGGACCGATCAACCCGATCTTCGCATCGTTGGCAACCGTTAATGAGATACCTTTGAAGAGATCAAAGGCTCCGTATGATATTCCTAATTGTTGGGCTTGTAAAATAGACATAATTAACTCCTGTATGATAGCATAAAATTAAATTCTCGGCTCTTGCTTGCAGCAAAATCAATTCACTTTCCATTAATGCCCAGGTTGAAATGCAAGCAGGAAAAAAACAGCCACGGGCAGGAGTATGCCGTGGCTGATTGGTTGCGTATAGCTATCTAATCAACAGGCGCACTCCGACAAGGAAACCCCTAAACCAGCTCCCTGCGCTAAAAAAGCACTGACAGCGGTCAGGATGGATCCTGAGAAGAACGCCATGAGATGATGATTTTTCATGATAGAACAAGTTTACCGGATGCATTTTCTGGCGTCAACTGGCCAGATGGGGAGTTTTAGCTAAGAGGCTAAAGCCTAAAGGCGAAAGCGAAAAAAAGTTAAGAGTTGACAGTGGACAGTGGAAAGTTGATACCCCTACGGGGCACAGGCAGAGAAATTTTCTGACAGCTGACTGCTTACCGCTGACCGCAGTTTGGTGCATTCGCTTCTGTGGATATTCTCGTAGGGGGATGACCCGCGACCTCCCCCGGGTTAATGATTGGCGCATGGCACCGGATGTAGGTAAAACCAACCGGATTCATCCGGTTTGAAAATGAGTAACCATGGATTTCAATCCATGGTTAATTCAATCCAGGAAAGGTTCATTGTGAATGCTGCCCTGTGATTGAAACCACAGTCTGTCAGGAGCTAAACCTGTTGAAAAAGGGTTCAGTGATGTTTCTTAATCGAATTCATTCTTTCCGAAAATTGTCACCATGGATTTGATTTTCATTTTTGAGGGTCAGAATTCTCAAATGAAAAATCTTGATAATTCGAATGAAATCCATTATAATCAGAAAAAAAGAAAAACGGAATAACAGAAAAACAGAAAAGGAGAATATCAGAATGACAACAAATACTATTCAAATACGAAAAAAAGGTAGCCTTACGGTTCCGATGGAAATTAGAAACAAGTATGGCTTGAATGAAGGAGACATTCTCACTTTGATTGACTTGGGAGATGGTGCGTTTATGCTGACACCGCGGATCTCACAGGTCAATCGGTTAGGCCGTCAGATTGCTGAAATAGTACAGGAAGAAAATATTTCGTTGGATGATTTATTGAACTCATTGGATGAAGAACGTGAGCGCTATTATAAGGATCATTATGCTGCCGATTAATTTGTTTTTTGACAGCAGTGCGTTATTCGCAGGAATTATCTCTGATAAAGGAGCAGCACGAGCTCTCCATTTATTAGCAGAAGACAGAAAATTAAAAATTTTAGTTTCAGAGCAAGTGATAATTGAGGTAGAACGCAACATCGCCAGAAAAATCCCAAGAATTCTTAATGGAGCGCGAGAAATGATCCGAGAATCAAATGTGATTATTTACAATGATCCATCCAAGGATGAGGTAAGTGAACACATAAACTGGATCAATCACGGAGTTGATGTACCAATTCTTGTTTCGGCCTCCAAAGCTAATGTCGATTTTCTGGTCACTTTAAATACCAAACATTTTTTAAATGATCCTGAAGTATCCTTTCGCAGTGGTTTGAGGATAGGTACACCTGGTGATGCTCTGTCTTGGGTTCGGGAACAAATGCCAAAATCAAGTAAGTGATCACTTTTTAAGTATGAATCTTGTAGGGGGATGGTCCGTGACCTCCCCCGGATTGATGAATGGTGCGATACACCGCAAGCAAGCAAAAAAAATTACAAGGCGCAATAACCTCCCCCTTCCCCTGCTGTCCAGGACTGACCGGATTACTTCAATTATCTAAGATTTTTCCAATCTGTAACTGTATTGTATACAAGGTGCAGTTCGCCAAAGCAGGCGAACTCTCCGATGCACTTCTGCCACCGAGATTCACATTGAGATTTTCCAGAAAAAAATGTTAGCTGGTTCATCCCCAAGTGCAATGCACCGGAGATCAAGTACCACCGGACTGAGTCATTTTCAACTGTCAACTCAAGACTTTAAACTAAAATCCTTCCACTTCCAATTGATCCAGAACAATCCTGAGATCAACGCCATCGGTGCCACAAACATTATGAAATTACTCGGTCCAAAATCGGCATCGAACACGAAGCGTAAGAAAAAGACAGCAGCCAGTCCAAAGATGATAAAACCGATGACCGGTTTACGCCAGGCGAAAAACATCAGGATCGCAAGGATAATCGAAGGGGCGGCATGGATCACAAATCCGAGTAATTGTTCCCAGAAATTTCCACCTTCTGTGAATACATCCATGGCAAATAGAGACACGAAGATAATCATCAAAATTCCAGCAATTCTAGGTGTGTAATACAGAAAATTTGAGAGTCCTGGGTTGATTTTCCCATTCACTTCTTTCTGTCGCATGGCGGTTAATACCAATCCAATTGAACTATAGAGAAGAATAAGAGGAATAGAAATTAATAACAAATTAGCGAGTTTCATGCCAATTGGTTCTTCGGGGCTGATAATATGTTCATACCCAACCAGAATTACCGTCACAATAAAAAGGATAGCAAGTACTACCATAGTAATCCAGATCATCGTTTTCGTTTTTTTTGTCTCCATCATTCTACCCTCCTGAATCAATTATTGAGCGAATTTACTTAAAAGTCAATCAAGTTTTTCTATGACCATCCTTAATTTCCAATCGATAAAAAATAAAACCGAAATCAGAAAAAGTGGTGCACTCAACATCAGAAAGGCTGGAATCATAGCGATAGGAGTCATAAATGCCATACGAGCATAATAGACACCGGCGATACCAAAAGTTATGAAACCTACCAGAGGCCAACGCCAGGCAGGAATCATCAGTATTCCTAATACCAATTGGGGGATTTCCCTGATATAAAACCCAGTCTTTCCACCCCAAATATTACGATCATCCAAAAAAACAAACAAAACAAAGGATGCCAGAAAAAGAATGTTAACAATACCGGCAATACGCGGCGCTAAATAGATTAACCGGGAAGCACCGCTGGAAATTTTCCGTAATTTTTCTTTCTTGTTCACAGAAGAAACGACTACCAACAGTATCCCGTTAAAAATAAGCAGTGGAATCGCCAGGAATAATGTGTTGAAAATGACTAATCCAACCGGTATGTCGGGATGGAATCTACCGGTACCAGCTAGAAAATTTAAGCTCACGATAAAAAGAATGCCAATCACAACAAACGTTTTGAATGGAATAAAATTTTTATCAGAATTATTCATCAGTGATCCCTCCTGATTTTGATTATTGCATTATGGAGAGAGATAGTCAATAAGCAGAACCGGATATGTGAAGAATATCCAGGAAAGATTTACTTCCTGCACCAGCAAAAATCGCACATCTCTCCACCTCTACCAAGAGTCTGCGAGCGTTGCCATTGGATTTTTGGCATCGCTTCCGATAACCAGTCATCGGTAGCACAAAAAACAGGGGTTAGTTCCGGGGCATTCAATTTTTTCAAAGTATCGTGGATGAAACATTGATATACATGAATGGCAAAACAATTTTTGTCGTCCTGCATAATTTCCTGACCTGTTGGTGAATCACTGAATCGCATCATTAATCGCAATGCGGGTTTGATCATCGGGAATGGATTGGCCAGTATTCGATTTAGAAATCGAATGCCGGATAATTGAGTGCTGAAAAATGTCTCACGCATAAGGACTTCGACATCCGCAAGTGCATTTTCCTGTGTAAGGTGATTGTTTATCATTACCAGGTAGACTGCTAGGATTGGAAAAATCATGTTAATCAAACGATTTTTATTAGGATTATCTTTCCAAGTGTCATTTTTTATTAATAGAAGGTAAGTATTCTCAGTTTCAAAAAGAATCTCATCTGATAATTCCAGTCCATACTTATGAGCAAGATATTTCTTCCATAAATGCCAATATGATTTCTTCATTCTTTCATCTTACAACAGTTCGTGAAATATTTCCCGATTCCCTTGACAATCAACCAATAATCAATAGACTCAATGTATATTTATATTCATATATTAATACATTTGAGGAGTAAAATGAGGAAAAAAATCTTATTGTCAATCTTTGTGTTGTTATTCGCTCTGTCAGCCTGTCAACCAGCAGCTGCTCCGGAAGTCGAAGCGCCAGTAGTTGAACCAGTCGTGGCGGAACCCACAGCAGTGCCTGTTGAACCAACTGCTGTGCCTGTAGAACCAACTTCTGCACCTATACCAACTGAAGAAGACTCACAGGATCCTGTCTTAGAATTAATTGGTCCTGAAGAAACAATGACTTTCACGATTGCAGATCTGAAAGCATTACCAGTAACGGAAGGAATGGCTGGAATTAAGAGTAGTACCGGGAAGATTACCTTGCCAAACACATTTACTGGTGTAGCTCTTCAAGATCTGGCAGACTTGATGGGTGGATTAAGTGATACCATGGGCATCAATATTGTTGCCGAGGATGGGTACTCACTATCCTATTCATTTGATCAAATCATGAATGGAACTTACATTGCTTATAATCCGGTTAGTGGTGATGAGTTAAAGTCTCATGACCCACTAACTGCCATCATTGCATATGAAGTGAATGGTGAACCCTTAAATGTTGACATGGATGGCAATCTCCGATTGGTTATCATCAGTGATGAACCAAATCAGGTTACAGATGGACACTGGTCAATTAAGTGGGTAAATAAGGTTGAAATCCGACCAATGATTATGGATTGGGTTTTAACAATGAAAGGCGCAATCGATACAGAGATCGATCGTGCTTCCTATGAATCCTGTGTTAGTTGTCACCCTGCCACCTGGACAGATGAGGTTGGGCAGGAGTGGAAAGGTGTCTCATTATGGCGTTTGATGGGGTATGCAGATGATGCGGTTAAACATGAAGGCTGGTCTTATGATGTCAAATTGGCCAAGGCTGGGTATGATGTCAAGATTATTGCAGCGGATGGATTTGAAACAACGGTTTACTCCGATGATGCTGATCGCAACCATGATTGGGTTGTAGCGATGTTGGTTGATAATGCAATGCTTGAAGAAAAGAATTTCCCATTGAAGTTTGTTGGTATAGGGCTTGAAAAGAAACAAATGGTTGGTGGGATTGCCACAATCGAGTTGGTCCTACCGAAAATTGACCCATCCGCATCTGTGGATGATGAGACTGAACCAGAAGCCCCCGCTACACCTTCTGTTGATTTATCAGATGCACAATTTGCTGTCATAGGGATGGTAGAGACTGAAACCGGTTTTACAGAAGAGACCCTGCGGGCAATGGAAGTTGTTTCGATCAATGCTGAACATCCAAAAAGCGGAACCGCAGATTATGAAGGTGTTCGCCTTTCAGAATTATTTGAATTGGTGGGGATAAAAGATGGTGCGACAACATTGGTAATTACTGCCGATGATGGGTTCAGCGCTGAAGTAAGTATTGCTGAAATTCTGGCCAATCCTGATTGTTTGCTGGGATTCACCGAAACACCTGGCAAGTTCAAGATGGTAATGCCTGGTTTAGCCAGCAATACCTGGGTAAAAGGTGTTGTTAGTATCGAAGTCAAGTAACCAGAGATTTCGACAAATGCAGACAAAAAATAGATTATTGCCTCTCTATCTTTTTGTAATGGTTGGCATGCTTGCAACGGCATGCCAACCAAATAAAACTCCATTGGAACCGACCATTTCCACAATGGTGCAAATTGCTTCGCCAGATACTGTCCAATTCGAAAAAACGCCTTTGGTGGTTTTTGCTGCGGGTAGTTTGATTATTCCGTTTTCTGAGTTAGAAACAGCCTTTGAAGCGAAATATCCTGATATTGATGTTTTGGCTGAATATCACGGCAGTATTCAAGTTATGCGTCACGTGACCGAATTACATGAACCAATCGATATCGTAGCAACAGCGGATGCCGCTCTTGTTCCGATGTTAATGTATGCATCTACGAATCCAGACTCAGGAAATCCTTATGCTGATTGGTTTATACGATTTGCTGGAAATAAACTGGCATTAGCCTACACACCTTCGAGTCTTTATGCTGAAGAATTAAACCTGGATAATTGGACGGAAATTCTCAGCCGAACAGAAGTAAAATATGGTCTTCCTGATCCTCGTTTTGATGCTGCTGGTTATCGGGCAATGATGGCATTTGCACTTCAGGAGAATTCAATCAAACAATATGATCTCTTTAAAACGATGTTTCGTGATCAATTTTCTTTCCCAGTTACCATTTTTCGGGAAGATGGCAATACATTGATCCGCATCCCAGAAATTTTGGAAACCAGGCGTGATTCTCATATTATGATCAGAGGTGCCAGTGTATTCCTGATCGCCTTGATGCAAAGTGGTGATCTTGATTACGCTTTTGAATATGAGTCGGTGGTCAAGCAACATGGGCTTAGGATGCTTTCTCTTCCCCCCGAAATAAATTTAGGAGCGGAGGAGTTGCGCGATTTCTATAAAAATGTAGAAGTGCGTCTGGATTTCCAGCGTTTCTCAACCGTAGAACCACATTTCATCGCTGAACCGATTGAATATGCGATCACCATCCCGGAAAGTTCACCAAATCCGGAGGCAGCGGAATTATTTATTCAATTTCTCCTGAGCGAGGAAGGGAACCAAATCATGACCGCAAATTACCAACCGCTCCTGAATTCATTTCCAGCGGATGGATTTGAAAACATGCCGATAGAATTACAAAAGATCACGATCCCGGAAGAATGAGAAAAATCAACCAAAGTTTCCTGACAAAGATTTTTATCCTAGCAGCGATTATCTTAATGATGATTCTGATGGTTCCACTAATTAACACTTTAGTCAGTGTGGAACCAGCTACCTTTTTTAAGTTATTTCAAGACCAACAGGTCCTGAGTTCAATGCGATTAACCTTCGGATGTGCATTGGTTGCAGTTTTGATTGGGTTTCTTACCGCTGTACCAATGGGTTATCTGCTTGCCCGCTATAATTTTCCAGGCCGGGATTTCCTTCAGGCTCTGGTAAATTTACCGGTGATCATACCTCACACAGCAGCCGGAGTGGCTTTGTTATTGGTCTTTGGCAGAAATGGGATCTTTGGGCAGGCGTTCGCTCAGGTTGGAATTACCTTTACGGATCGACCGGCTGGAATTGTGATCGGAATGTTGTTTGTCAGTGTACCTTTTTTAGTAAATGCCAGCCGCGAAGCATTTGCGGGTGTGGATCGTGAAATGGAACTGGCTTCCAGGGTGGATGGTGCCAATCATTGGCAAATGTTGCGATTTGTGACTCTGCCACAATGTTGGCGCGGGATTACCAGTGGGGCTTTGATGATGTGGGCTCGAGGTGTCAGTGAATTTGGGGCTGTCGTGATTCTAGCGTACAATCCAAAAATTATGCCGGTACTGGTATTTGAACGCTTCCAGGGGTTTGGGCTTCCTGCAGCCTTACCTGTAACAGTATTTTTAATTCTGGTTAGTTTGATCATTTTTTTGTGTGTCAGTGTCTTTCTATTTCCACGGAAAAAAAGTTAAGCATGTACATACAATGTACATTTAATTGAAAATTTATGATCGAAGAATTACTATATTTTTATCGGATAATAATTTAGGAGAATAAAATGAAACTAAGTGCAAGAAATGTAATAAAAGGTAAGGTTGTGAAAGTGGTAAAAGGTGCTGTTAATAGTGAAGTAATTCTTGAATTACCAGGTGGCACCCAGGTTGTTTCTATCATCACCAATAGCTCCGTAGAGTCATTGGGATTGGTAGAAGGTAAACAAGCGTATGCAGTTATCAAAGCTTCTAGTGTGATGGTTGCAGTAGATTAGGCAAAGCCGGAAAGCAATTATTTCCTAATTCGTTTAGAAAAAAACTGCTTGTAAAAGAGGCCATGGCTGCTATTGATAAGATGGTGATCTGGATTCAGAAATTAGTTAAGACCCAGATCACCTTAAATTACTGTTTCCTAACCAGCACTCATTATTCGGTCGGCAATGTTTGTGAATAAGTCAGTACATCTGCTATATCTTGAATAGACCAGCCAATTTTTAACACTGAAATCATCTGAGAAGCAGGATGACCAAATGATGCTTTATGCCAGAATTCCCAGGGATTATCAAAAGCGATTGTACCTACAAATTCAGGTTCATCCTCATCACCAAAATTAAGCATTCTTCCATCTTCTCCATGGCACGCTGCGCAGAGACCGTCGTATAACACCTTACCATTCGATCCGTCACCACCAGATACTGATTTATCAGCATTTATATAAGCAGCAGTATCAAACAATCCATATTTCAAAAAATTGACAATCAATGTTAATTCTGCTTCCTGAAAATAACCAGAAAAGTTATGCTCGCTATTTTCAGAACCATCCATCCACGCCAATAGTTCGTCTTCTGTCATTGAAACTGAATCAAGAACTCCTTTAAAACCTGTGAGATGGGATCCGGATCCATATGCACCCTCCAGCCCCTTGTAATCCCAACCATGGCATTCTTTGCAGCGCCAGGTGTCTTTTCCAGAACGGGTATTGGTAGTTTGGGTCTTCCAGAGAGGTTGGTCTTCCGCTGGAGGTTCGACCTCAAGTTGTTTCATCCAATCATCATACAACAAACCACCTGAAACATAATCGACATTTGAATCGGGTTGCTGGGTCTCGACGGTTACCTGCATTTCCGTTGGCACCTGTGTGTCAACCGGAGTCTGCGTATCTATTAGATCCGGAGATACTATTGGTGGCTGAGTAACTGTTTCGCTAACCATTGGGGTAGCAGTATTACAACCAACCAATAAAAAAACGCCTAGCGATAACACCGCTAGACTCAAAACTTTTGACTCGTTCATTTTTTCCTAGCCTTTCATAAAGATTCGGAATTGTTATGGAATTTATCCAACTTAATAATAATATATCACAAATTGGGTAATAATTATATGATTAATAAATAATTCCTTTTTAAAAATTTCAGTCGCCTGGTTTTTAAGTGCAATTCAGAAAAATTATATTGAATTTCAAAACACGGGTTGTTTTTAAAAACAATAAAAGTGATGAAATTGTATGTTTTGGTTGGTAATTCTGTATATAATTAATATACTTGAAGCATCAATTTCACTTAGAATTTATCAAAGGAGGTTTTTCCATGTTACTGTATGAACATGATCGTACCAAAGATGTTGTTAACCGGCTGGTGAAATCATCAAAGGTGATCCGCACAGTGATTATCCTTTATCTGGTTGTAATCATGGCGGTCTTATTTGGGGTATTTGCTTATTTGGTAAATCCTGAATTCATCATTTGGGTACCTGTTGGGTTTATTGGTGCTTTATTCGGATTGTTGATCGGTTTCCTGATTTCCTCTGTATTTAATATTATTCTGGAGTGGATGGCACAATTACTGGTTGCTCAGGGTGAAATTCTCTCGCAACTCAGAAAGATGACCAAAGCAAAGTGAATTATTCATCAATTGTGTTTTGTTTGTTTATTAAATTGAATCAACTACAGCAAGAGTAGTTGATTCAATAATTTACTTTGCTAATGCTATGAAGATATATGTTTATGGTTTATGTGTTTTTTATTTATTTTTATTATTTCAATATTATTGGTAAATCAATTAGGTATGCATTTGTGCTGAACCTTGTCGTGCCACAATAGTTCCAAATACCAGCGACAGGTATGGAATCTGACATCAAATCCACATAAGCCGCCATATCTGAAGAATTAAATTTGGAAAGACCCGGGCAAACATAGGTTCCAACCTCCCTTAATCCTTCTCCACCTTCATAAATAGAAACTTTTTCCAAGTATGAGATGATTGGATCTGACACTTGCCAATTTTCCATGAAACCTATTACAGGAATAAATCCATCAACCATGTTCAATTGGGATTTAGCATTAGTAGTGTCAGTTACTTGAGTTGGATTTCCAGAAAATGGTGAAACCCAATACCACACTTGATCATGTGATGATAAGTCATTATGACCAATGAAACTCAATGTGTATGTACTGAAGGTCCCTAATCCTTCAACTTCCAGAATTTCTGAAGAAGAATTCCAATCTGCGTTTAATGATGTTGTAGAAATGCTAGATTTGGTTGCACAATCGATAATATTGCATCGATCCACATAAATCATCTGATTACCACTATTTTCCCAAACACTGGCTATCATAACAAAATCGTTATAAAAATCGATACTTGGTTGGACATTCTCTCGTAATCCTGGCGCACCGAATGCGATTGCCCAATTTTGGCTCATTGATCCATCCATGTTCGTTGTTGCATTCGAACGATAATATAGCCGTGGATTTGGAGAATATGTTGCTTCATCAATGTAGGCCAAATGTAACTTCCCATTATTGTCAATAGCCAGATCCATGGAAAAAATATAAGCCTCTTCCAAGACATCGAGGTAACTGACTACAAGGCCTGTTGAGGATAGTTCCTCCATTTTTTTGTACCATACGGAATCAACATAACCAGAGCTATGCAATCGATCATAAACAGCATAGGCTGTATTCCCTTTTGCAATCACTCGTACCAATCCAGTTGTGTAAAGAGTTGGTTCGTCTAATCTGTGACAATAAATCAAATCATATGGATCAAAAATTAGGGGTACTTCGTAATGACAGGCAATTTTTTGAGAAAGATTTCCATGATGTTCCCACCAGACAATATGGGCGGTTCCATTATCCAG
The DNA here is from genome assembly GCA_030653365.1 of Anaerolineaceae bacterium. Taxonomy (GTDB): domain Bacteria; phylum Chloroflexota; class Anaerolineae; order Anaerolineales; family Anaerolineaceae; genus UBA6170. Next base: position 65,648 of record JAURZL010000017.1, on the reverse strand, counting down.
AACAGCGATCTCGGGTTGGTATTGCTTCCACGTGGAGGTATCCGTTCCTGGTAAAAGTAATCCCCAACCGATGGTAAACTGGTATGTTGGCTCGCCAATATTTCCCTTGAAATAAACCACCCGGTTGTCCTTTAGCCCAACGATATGTTTCATTCCATTCTGATCAATATCAATACTGACATCAGTAATATTATCATCCGGGGTTACATTGACCTTTACTGGCGCCATAAATGTCGGTGGCGCACATCCAACCATCAAAACAATCATTAAAACAAAAAATACAAAGACAATAATGGATTTTCGCATTTTATTCCTCCTTATGGAAAACCAGAAATAAAAGGCAGTCTTTGTTCGATGCGCAACTTTGTACGCAAATTGTAATAAGTTGTTGGCTGTCTTTCAGAAAATTACTACTTATAATGTAGCAAAATTCACAATTGAAGTCAACCATCTCCTAAATATTCCCTCCATTGCAGGCTTGGTTGGTATGGAATGGATGTAATCCTTGATTTGAGTGGTGTCATGCTTCTGATCTAGCAGATTTTGGATGGCTTTCTATATTCATTCTTTATGGTTTTGTTCGATAAATCAAATAATCACTTATAATTAGCTTCATTAAACCTTACCATACTAAATAAAAAAGAATTTTTCATCTAGTCAGTATTCTATACAAAAATTTTTTTTCGGAAAATGGTGGAATTCCTGTAGAACGTATGCGTAATGGGACTCGATCCACCGGAGGAAAGTTTATGAGTAAACATCGAATTTTCACCATGAAATTTGCTGGTGTATACCCACTCTACATACAAAAAGCAGAACGCAAAAATCGAACAAAAGAAGAAGTGGACCAGATCATCTGCTGGTTGACTGGCTATGACCAGGCAGGACTACAGCAGCAAATCGAACAGGGAAAAGATTTCGAAACCTTTTTTGCTGAAGCACCAGCCTTCCATCCAAATAGTTCATTAATCAAAGGCGTAGTGTGTGGTATTCGCGTAGAAGAAATAGAAGATCCACTCATGCAAAAATTACGCTATTTAGACAAATTGATTGATGAACTCGCCAAAGGAAAGGCGATGGAGAAAATCCTACGGCAGTAAGTTTATGAATGAGATCGCCAGTGGTTGATACACCTTCCGAGTACACGAACCACAGGCTCATGAAGTACGAAACCAGCTAAAGCAGGTTGGTGAGTGGTTAACCTGCTTTAGCTGGTTTTAATTTTGGCAGCCATGGATTTCAATCCATGGCGGAGACCCATTTGTAGAAGCAGATATGCTTGATTTTAGTAACTCAATAATGAAAAACCTTTTTTTTGGATACTAATTTGAGAAACTCGATTACCAATTAATATCATACCCGGAAGGTTGCGTTGTTTTACCTTCCGGGTATGATTTAGTAGAGGGAGAGATTACGGCCGATTGATCCCGAAGTTCACATCCGCTGGCATACCTGGTTTCAATTTCAAATTGCTGTTGGGGATCTCAATCTCCACAGCATAAACGGTAGCCTTACGCCCTTCCACTGTCTGAACGTTGCGAGGGGTGAATTCAGCTTCATCGGCAATGCTGACTACTTCACCATAAAAGGTTTCTCCGGGGAATGAATCAACCTGGATGGATACACGTTGACCGACCGGAATACGGCCATACACATCTTCAGGTACATATACCGTCAGACTGACAATCTCCAATTTTGCAAGGGTTATTACACTGCTGCCTGGTCCAACCAATTCGCCGACCTGTACATTGCGGTACAATACGCTGGCATCAATCGGTGACTTTACAACACTTTTTTCGAGTTGAATTTCAAGTAATTTCAATGCAGCCAACGCCTGCGCTATGCCCGCTTCAGCTAAAGCAACCTGGCTTTCTGCGCTATCCAGAGCAGCTTTGGCCGCCTGAACTTCGAGTGAATTCTCACGCGTTAATAGCATATCCAGATAATTTTCAGCATTTTCCACGCGGGCTCTGGCGACAGCCACTTTCGCTCGTGCTTCCAGCACCTCGCCTGCAGCAGCACTGGTGATCATTCGATCGTAATCACGTTGGGCTGTATCGAGATCGGCCAATGCCGCATCATAATCTTTTTGGGCCATTTCTTCGAGAATGTCATTTTCCTGAGCAAATTGCGCCTGAGTCAGGGTCTGTCCAGCCACCAAAAAACGTGCTCGCGCCTCGACCAGTTTTTGCTCAATGGCGAGAAAGTCATCATTGGTAGCTTTTTCCTGGATATTTTCAAGATTGGCCAATTCAATCTCCAGGTTTCTATCCGCTTTCTGCACTTCAACCTCTGCACCAGCCAATGTTTCGTCGCTTTGGTAATACCAGTTTGGTTGATTGAATTCATCCGGAACGGTTTGTGACCAGAGTGGTGTCTGATTTTGCATAGTCTGCAGAAACATCAAGCGTGCACCTTGTTTTGCACGATCATATTGAACGCTGGCAGCACTTACCTGTGATTGAGCTGCCTGAATACCTGCCTCTGCCTGGTCAACGGCTGCAAGAGCTTGTTCGTACTGAGCTTTCATGATCTCATCATTGATCTTAAATAGATCCTGATTTGCCTGAACGGTTTCACCTTCTTTAATCAGGATTTCGGTGACAAGACCACCGACTTCTGGTGAAACGATGATTTTATCCGCAGAAATGGATCCCGAAGCGGTTATTTGAGTTTCAGTCGCTTCTTTTTCTAACAAGCCGCAACTACTGAGTGGAATTATCATTAAGGTAAAGATTATGGTTAGCAGAATGGTTTTCGATTTCATTTTCATCTCCATTTTAAAATTTCTTTGAAAAAATAATTTCATAATCGTTTGCGAAAGGTCGCAACCGAAGCAGCAAAGTAAAGAATACTCAGAATGATCAGGGATTGAATCGAACCCCACATAAATGCAATTCCGGTTCCTTTCACCATAATGCCACGGATAATCACCAGAAAGTGGGTGATTGGCAATAGCTCACTGAACCAATAGGTGACCAATGGCATCCCTTGCCTGGAGAACATCAGACCTGAGAGGATAATCGCTGGGATCAATACGATTCCAACAGCCAGATACATCGCCTGCATCTGCGTTCTGGAAATATTGGAAATCAATACACCCATCCCCAGTGATCCCAGTGTAAAGATCGAACTTAACAACACCAGCAGCCAGAAACTTCCTTGAATCACAATGCCAAAAAGATAGATGGCCACTAACAATGTCAGAATCGTATTGAGTACACCAACCACCAGGTAGGGGATGATTTTTCCTAAAACCAGCTCCCATGACCGAATAGGTGTTACCACCAATTGTTCCATGGTGCCCTGTTCACGTTCACGCACAATCGCGAGTGCTGTCAATAAGAGCGCTTGTACCTGTAAAACCATCGCTGTCAAGCCTGGGATCATGTAAATTTTGTTCTTGCCGTCCGGGTTATAGAGTGTCTTGGTATAGGACTGCACGGGTAGTTGGATTTCAGATAGTCCCAATCGAGCGGCACTGCGTTCCAGTTGTTCGGTTAGAATAAACTGGGTAGCAACCTGAGCAATCGTTTCTAATTTCAGGTTGGTGGTCTGGGCTTCCGCTGGATCAGAGCCGTTTACATAAAATTGCACGCTTGCCTGTCTCCCTGCAGCGAGATTATTCCCAAAATTCGCTGGAATGTAGATACCAGCGCTGACCAACTCACGATCAATCAGATTTAATATTTCATCTTCCGATAAGACATCGTAGGAATAAACAAATTGTTCGCTGGCAGTGAAATATTCCAGATATTGGCGGCTTTCATCACTTTTGGAAAGGTCTGCCACAGCGAGTCGCGTGTTTTTGCTCTCTCCGGAGACACCATACCCTAACAAAACCAGCAAAAAGGTGGGCAAAATGATAATAATCGCCAGGGTGCGGTAATCGCGCATGATGTGATAATATTCTTTTCGCACGATTGTCCATAATCGTTCCATCAGTTAACCTCCAATGAATTCTGTGGCTTTTCTTTTAGCCGGCTCTCTACCATATTGATAAAAACATCTTCCAACGAGGGCAGAATTGTTTCTACATCTTCAACAAGTATTCCAGCTGCCTGCAGCGTATTAGTCAAAGCCGTGATCTTATCTTCATTTTTCAAGGTGACGTGTAAACGGATGCCATGTAAGGCTGCGTCAATCACCCCGGGAAATTGATCTGCAATCTCTTCAGCCTGCAGTGGTTTGTCACAGGAAATCTGAACCAGGACGCCAGGCATTTCATCCTTCAAGCGATCCGGGCTTGCCAGGGCAATCATTTCCGCCTGGTACATCATCCCGATCGTATTACAATATTCCGCCTCATCCATATAATGGGTGGTGGCAACGATCGAAGTACCTTCGCTGGCCATTTCATAAATCAGATCCCAGAACTCGCGACGCGAAAGTGGATCAACACCTGCGGTGGCTTCATCCAGAAACAGCATGGGGGGTTTGTGGGCAATGGCACAGGCCAACGCCAGCCGTTGCCGCCAGGCACCTGATAGGCTGCTGGTCAATTCGTATTCCACACCCCGTAAGCCACTTTGATCGATCAGATCTTGGATGCGACGATTGCGTTCGCTCTTCTCAACGCCGTAGATGGCTGCATAAAATTGAAGATTTTCAATCGCTTTGAGATCGTTATACAATGAAAATTTTTGCGACATATATCCGATATTTTTCTTGATTTCTTCGGAATCTTTGCGAATATCAAATCCCAGAACACTCGCATTGCCAGAACTCGGTTTGATGATGCCGCATAGCATGCGAATGGTCGTGGTTTTGCCGGCACCATTCGGTCCTAATAATCCGAAAATCTCGCCTTTCGGGACGTAAAAATTTACTTTATCAACGGCGGTGAATGAGCCAAATTGGCGTGTCAGATCAAAAGTCTCGATTGCATTACTGTATGCGTTCATACCTGCGCACGTCTTTCTTCGACCAGATGAATAAAAACATCCTCCATGGTTCGTTTGGTGTGCCGTAGCAGCTTGATTTCAGCATCAGCAGCGTTCAACTCGCGTTGTAATTCCTCCAAAGCACGCTTAGGATCTTTGACTGATAACCTTAAGCGATCACCAATGGTTCGCCACTGGAAGATATAAGCAGCATCACTGACAATCTGGCGCATCACTTTACGAGGTTTTGCTTTCACCTCGATAATTTCATACGGCAAGCTATTCTGGAGATCACCCGGTGTGCCTGTAGTCAGCAATTTTCCCCCATAAAGAATTCCCACCTGATTACAGCGTTCGGCTTCATCCATATATGGCGTACTCACCACCACGGTGACGCCATTCTGTACCACCTGCGAAAGGATCACCCACAGCTCCCGCCGGCTGACTGGATCCACGCCGGTAGAAGGTTCATCCAACAATAACACCTCAGGTTCATGCAGGAGAGCGCAGGCGAGTGCCAGTTTCTTTTTCATTCCACCAGAGAGGTTGGCAGCTCGACGTTTGGTGAAATCCTTCAGGCGGGTAAATGTCAACATTTCCTGAATACGTTCGTTTCTGCGGCTGCCATGCACCCCATTGATATCCGCAAAGAAGATTAAATTCTCCATCACCGAGAGATCAGGATAAAGGCTGAAATTTTGAGGCATATAACCAATCGATTGCCGTGCCTGGCGTTTTTCGCGCTGCGTATCAAATCCACCCACCCTGGCCACGACACTGGTGGCTTGCATGACCGAGGCCAGCATTCGTAACGTAGTGGTTTTCCCTGCGCCATCCGGTCCCAGCAAGCCGAACATTTGACCTTGAGGAACACTAAAACTCAAGTCATTCACCGCATATATTCCGTTTTTTGATCCGGCAAATTTCTTACTCAATTCCAATGCTTCGACTTGAAGGGAAGCATTACGCGGTTTACTTCGTCTTAAGATTGAGTCCATAGAAGTTTGTTGAAATTTCTTCAGCAGCGACAAACTTCCTCCTTTAGCCTTTGATTTTCTTTTTGTACACTTCATTTATAGGTGCAATCAATGGTTATCGATAGGTGTATCCAACCATGAGCTGGTATGACACGCATCACTAAGTTAGGTGAGTTCAATCATTCAATCTGTAGCGACGGGTCACATATTTGAGGTGATTTGTGAAAATTATGTTAATATCAAATTATGAGACACAATACTCCCACCGAGCCTGGTCTTATTCGAATTTTTCGATTCTTTGTAATTGCAGAGACGATCGCATTCCTGTTTGTTCCGTTAGGCGAATGGCTATTTACGGGTTCTGTCAGCGATTTTTATAAAGATCCCTTTTACTACCTGTTTCTGCAGGCTTTATTTTTATCCATTTACCTTTCCATTCCCTGGTTACAGCGGAAATTGCGATCGTTATATCTTTTGATTGCCTTGCTGATTGCTACTTTGATCCCGATATTAATTGTGAATATTGACCTGACAACCCGATTTCTCAATGGCCAGGGAATTGATATTTATCGGCTCTGGGCATTACTGCCGTTATTGATGATTGCCCTTGTCCCGGCTGCCTGGCAATATGATTTTCAGCGGGTTTTTCTGGTGAATACCGGCCTGGGAATTTTTGATGGATTCTATATCATCCTTCTTTCCGGTGGTTTCAATCCTGAGCTGCTGATGCCGCTTTTTGCGATCTTCATCCGGGTGGTAACCCTCAATCTGGTGGCATTAATGATTACGGAGTTGGTATTCACCCAACGGGAACAACGTCGTGATCTGATGCGCGCCAACCTGAAACTCAGTCAACAGACTTTGGTACAGGATCAATTGGCAGTCAGTCGTGAACGTAATCGCCTGGCAAGGGAATTACATGACACATTGGCACATACCCTCAGTGGTCTCTCGGTGCAATTGGAAGCGATTCACACGATTCTGCCCGAAGAACAAGCAGATATGAATGCAATGATTGAAACTGCACTCTATACTGCTCGAGATGGTCTTGAGGAAACCCGCCGTGCCTTGAAGGCATTACGCGCGGAACCGCTCGACGACCTGGGTATACAACTGGCAATTCAGAATCTGATTGCAAATCTTGAAGCACGGACCAATCTGACCTTTCATGTAGATATTTCTACTATCTTCAACACTTTCAACCATGAAGAAGAGCAAATGATTTACCGAATTACCCAGGAATCGCTGGAAAATATTGTTCAGCATGCAAATGCCACCAATGTGTGGTTACAATTGGAATTGGAATCCGACGGGTATGTACTCAGTATTCGGGATGATGGATCAGGATTTGACGCTATGTCGAATACAAAATTGAATGACCGGCTGGGAATCAAGGGCATGCAGGAGCGGGCAGAGATGTTGAATGCCTCGTTGGAAATCGATAGTCAACCCGGAAAAGGCACGCTGCTTAAATTAAAGATGAGGAAGAAATGATTAGAGTGATTGTTTGCGATGATCAGGAAATTGTGTGTCAGGGGTTGACCACCATTCTTAACAATGATCCGCAAATTCAAGTCATTGCGACAGCCAACAATGGGTTGGATGTGCAATCACTGGTTGCGACCCATCAACCAGATCTTGTGCTCATGGACTTAAAAATGCCGGGAACAAATGGTATTCAGGCAACTCAAAAAATTCGCAGCTCGTTTCCGAATGTGAAAATTCTCATCCTGACCACGTATGACGATGACGAATGGTTATTCGACGCGATCCGCGCGGGGGCGGCTGGTTATTTATTAAAAGATACCCCTGCGGATACCTTGATAAAGGCGATTAAAGGCACGATGGGAGGGGAGACTTATCTGGATCCGAATGTGGCAGGAAAAGTTCTCCACAAAGTTGCCCACCAGCAACAAGTTTCACCAGCTTCCCACATTCAGATGAGCGACCGCGAAATGGATGTGCTGCAGTTATTGGCACGTGGGTTAACCAACGCGGATATAGCCCGTGAATTGTACCTTTCTGAAGGAACAGTACGCAATTATACCAGTGCGATATTTACAAAATTGGGGGTTAATGATCGCACCCAGGCAGTTCTGGCTGCTTTACGATATGGCCTGGTAAATATTAACGATTGATTTTAACTTCGATAGTCTCTCGAATACTCTACATAACCTTGTACATATAATCACAAACCTGGGTTATTGTTTATATAATAAATTCGAAAATCAATTTATTCATAATTTCCCTGTCAGGTGATCGAGGATAGCATAGATGGAACTTACAACAGAAACACTTTCACAGCGTTTAATTCTTACAGCTGTTATGCCATTTGATGATGGCAGCGCGATTGATAAACTTTTGACATTCACAGACTCCTGCCATGGTGTTGCTTTTTTACCTTCCTTCATCCATCTTGCCAAGACATCCATATCTTCTGAGAATCGAGGAAAGTTGATCGGTCTGGTCGGGTATCCAACCGGAGGGGTGTCAACCAAAACGAAGGTGAATGAAGTTCGCGATATGGTCTATGAACGCGCTGGTGCTTTCCATGTTGTAGCGAATACCGGTTATATTCTTTCTGGAAACTGGGATGATATCCATTGTGAACTTCAAGCCGTGCAGCACGCAGCCAGCCAGCATCCTGTCAGTGTTTTTATGGAAGCCGCCTACCTGAGTGATCATCAGATTATGCGCCTGGTCAATCTTTGTGCAGATTTGGGAATCAACAACATAGGGACCAACACCGGTTGGTTACCGTTGAATCCGGATGTTGATCAGGTGTTGCGAATTAAAGAAATGGTGCATAGCCGTATGGGGATTATTGTTGCTGGTGTGGTCAACTTTGATCAGGCTGCTCAATACCTCAAATCAGGGGCAGACTATATTATCATTCGCCAGCAACACGCTGAGGCCATCCTCGCTCAATTAGCATAACCACTTCAAATTTTATTTAATAAATCGTATCCGTCACCACCGAAATTGAAATGGTTGGTGACTTTATACCTCCAAAGGGAATTTGGTAGCAGTGATTTAAAATGGCACCACTATTCTTGGGCTGGTGCTGATGTGATGCTTCCCCTTCCTCTTTCGTGGTGCGCTGGATGTTAGTGCCAGCAAGATCAATGATGAGATGAAGATGGCAGCATCACAAGCTTTGGCAGCCCTGGCGCATGAACCTATTCCATCAGAGATGCTCCAGCTTTATGGTGTAAAGGAATTATCCTTTGGACGCGATTACCTGTTACCCAAAGCGTTAGATAAACGAATTTGTCTTCATGATGCCTCAGCGGTAGCACTGGCTGCCATGCAGAGCGGTGTCGCCCGAATTCAGTTAAATATGGATGATTAAATCATTTGTCTGCGGGAGAATTATGGATAATCAATTAATAACGATCACTGGCATCCTTGTAATACACCAACATATTCCCTAAAACTCCCCAGGAATTTAAGAAAGTCTCCACCGGCACCTGATAGAATCTCGAATTATTCAAATAGCGAATATGATCTTTTCCATACCCGGTAACAATCACTGTGTGTTCATAAGCTGCGACGATCACTTTATTTCCTTCTTTGTCGGTATATTCAGAAGGAATTCCACCAACCATATTACCAATTACCCAGGCAATCACAGGTTGACCGCTGGCGATCTCTTTTTTCAAATTTTCCAGGCTGAAGTTCCTGGCTGCCTGGGCAGGCAGTCCATACTCTTCCTTTAATAGTGTGGCAACGGGAGCAGCATGCACCCCATACGAGAAGGGTGGAACCTGTCCCCAGGGATCATGCACATTTCCCACAAAACCTTTGTCCGGATTATCAGATAAGGGTAATCCAAATTGAAATTCGGATTCGTAAATCTGAACACCGAAGAAATCAGCCCAATCCACAGCAGTCCTCGATTCGCAGCTGATTGCAAAAGACTGCCGGAAGCTGGTCACACCTTTCAGATACACCGATTCCGGGATGGGGGTGGGTGATGCCACGGGCGTAAATGAAGGAATTGGCGTGTTGCTGGGTACTAAGGTAGAGCTGGGTCGTAATGTTATGGTCGGTTGCGGGGTTAAACTAATTTGTACATCAATGTCAACCGAGTCCGGAGAATTAGGAGTACTACTTTTGACAATTATGGTCGGATCTACCTCTCCCAATTCTGCCAGTGCTACTGATTCACCCACACAACTACTCAATAAAAGAGCCCCTATGCAAAGAATTATAAAAATCGGGTTGGTGAATTTCTGCATGGTCTGATTATAACCATTTCCAGGATTCGATCAAATCCTGTACCTTATAAATAGCAAAACATTCAACATTCATATAGAATAAACAAAACGACACCTTTTTGGAGCGTGAATATGCCTAAAAATCACCTCGTCCCGGAATGGCAAAACCCTGAAATTTTTGAAATTAATCGGCAGCCCGCTCGGAGTACCTCCCTCTCTTTTCCTTCCTTAAAAGCAATCCAGAGTGGCACAGATTCTCCAAACCAGCTCATTTTGGATGGACTGTGGGATTTTCACTGGGTTCCACGTCCGGCAGAGAGACCGGAAGGTTTTGAAAAATCCGAATTCAACCTGCAGGGTTGGCAGAAAATTAAGGTGCCAGGTCATTGGGAATTACATGGATATGGTGTTCCCATCTATGCCCCATTCCACATGCCGCCCAGTTTACGCAAGCGCAATCTCCCCAATATTGATCCGCAAGATAATCCAGTTGGAACGTATCGACATACTTTCTCGATTCCTCCAGAATGGCGCAACAAAGAAATCTATCTTCAATTCGGTGGTGTTTCTTCAGCCTTTTATCTCTGGATCAATGGTTCGTTCGTTGGCTACGCTCAGGATAGCATGCTGCCGTCTGAGTTCTATATCTCGCCGTACATTAAAGAAGGCGAGAATCTTTTAGCAGTACAGGTATATCGCTTCAGTGATGGATCCTATCTGGAAAATCAGGACATGTGGTTTCTCTCCGGCATTTTTCGTTCTGTCCGGCTTTTGGCTGTCCCTTCTGTCTGGATCCGTGATTTTCACTTAAGCTCATCCTTTACTGAGGATCTGGACCAGGCGGATCTGAATTTGGATATTGAAATCTTTGCGCATGCACAGGAAGATGAGATTGAAAACGAGATTCAATCTACCGCCATTCTCCAATATGCAGGGGTGGAGCTCGCTCGCACAGATACCCGAATCAGCATCGCTCCTCAAAAAACACACAGGATTAAGACCTGTCTCTCCGTCAATCACCCACGACTCTGGTCAGCAGAAATACCTGATCTTTATGATGTCTATCTCTGTCTGACAGATTCAAAAGGTCATCAGCTTGACGCCCGTCACATTCGGCATGGTTTTCGTCAGGTAGAGATTCGGGTTCGCGAGCTGTACATTAACGGCAAATCCGTGATTATTAAAGGTGTCAACCGGCATGATTTTGATCCCCGCAGTGGGCGCAGCATGACGGCTGAACGATTGCTCGAAGATGTGCTGTTGATGAAACGCAACAACATCAATGCAGTCCGTACCGCCCACTACCCAAATGATGAACGTTTTTATGATCTCTGCGATGAGTATGGTATCTATGTGATGGACGAAGCCAATATCGAAACGCATGGGTTACGCGATGTAATGCGGGGGGATATGCGCTGGATGGCAGCCATGCAATCACGGGTAGAGCGAATGCTTGCCAGGGATCGCAACCACCCTTCCATTATTTTCTGGTCGCTTGGCAATGAATCCAGTTCCGATGAAAAATTTAAGCGTTTGACTGATATTGTCCATCAGATTGATCCCTCCCGTCCGGTGCATTATGAACAGGATCATAAGGGTGAATATGCTGATGTTTTCTCCATGATGTACCCATCCCCCAATGACCTGGACGCGATTGCCAATGGAAATGATTTCAAATTCCGGACGGGTATTTTTTCCTGGCAGAAAATGCATGGTTATTTTGCCAACGAGAAACCGATTATTCTGTGTGAATTTGCGCATGCAATGGGCAACTCGCTTGGAAATTTTCAGAAGTATCTTGATCTTTTTGATAAATATCCACAATGTATAGGTGGCTTCATCTGGGATTTTGCAGATCAGAGCATTCTCTCCAAAACGGATCTTGGTCGTGATTTCTGGGCATATGGTGGCGATCTGGGTGATCCCTACCGGTTCTCGGTCTTTGGCTGCAACGGAATTTTTTCTGCTGATCGTGAACCGCATCCTGCGGTTTGGACCGTGAAAAAAGGATATCAGAACATTCGGGTAAATGCCATTGATGTATCTTCAGGAAAATTTGAAATAAAGAATCTATACCAATTCCGCAATTTATCCTTTCTACAATTGTTGTGGAAATTGGAAGTGGAGGGAGTAATCCAGCTTCAAGGCGAATTTTTAAATCTGACGCTGGAACCCGATCAGATTACCATGGTTGATCTGGCATACGAAATCCCTGAAGTCGAGGAAGGTCAGGAAATATTTGTAACCATCCAATTCGTCCTGAAAGAAAATCATCTTTGGGCAGGAGCAGGTCACAAGGTTGCCTGGGAACAATTTTTATTACCTATAAAAACCAAAATAGATGTCCCCATCCATCCTTCGCATCACAATGAACTGCAAATGGTTACAGAGGAGTCGAAGGTGAAGATCACAGGTGATGATTTCCAACTGACTTTCGATTCTCAAAATGGCTATCTGAGCCAATGGGAATATGCAGGTCGTAGACTATTATTGTCACCACTAAAACCGAATCTCTGGCGCGCCTGGATTGATAACGATATTTCTGCTTTTGTAATTTACCCCTGGTTAAAACGATTTATGGGTAAGCACTTTTGGCGGGAGGCAAATCGGAAACTGAGTTTACAGCATTTCAACGCAGAATTATTCGAAGACGGGCAGATCAAAGTTGTCTCCAAGTGGCGTGTGTCTGGCGGAAAGAGCTCCTTCCTTTCAACCTTTTTAATTTCTAATGATGGTTCCATTCTGATTGAATCAAGTTTCACGCCTAGAAAAGAATTGGATCGAATGGGATTGCAGCTGGTTTTATCCGGAGAATTCCAACAGGTTGAATACTTTGGTCTTGGACCGCAGGAGACGATGCCGGATCGATTGTTAGGCGCGAAAGTGGGAAGATTTTCAACGACAGTTAAAAATCTTGGACATCAGTATGTTCGCCCTCAGGAGAATGGCAATCGCAGCAAGGTACGCTGGATTCACCTAACTGATCAAACTGGTGTGGGATTGTCCGTCCAGAACATAGGCGAATCATTATTTAATTTCAGTGCCTGGCCTTATTCGCAAGATCAATTGGCGGATGCAACCCATATTCATCAATTGTACGACGAAGACCTTGTGACATTGAATATTGATCTCACCCAAAAAGGGGTGGGGGGTGATGTGCCTGCTGGTGGTAGTCCCCATGATTTATACCGCTTAATGCCTGGAAAATCCTTACAATTGGCAATCCTATTGAAACCAATTTTCAGCAAGGATTAAGAATCATCTCAATAAACCGAGGTCGGCGAAGACCTTGAATGTGATGTTGAAAAAAAGCAAGCTTTTAATAGATGATGAATCATTAATCATTTATTAACCTTTCATTTCTTGAGTTATTTTCCGAAAAGGAATACAATTTGTCTCATCTTAATGAATCGGGGTTATAGGGAAAACATCCTGACCTCTAAGATGAAAAGCTACTACAATTTAATGTAGACAATCGTTCTTTCTTGAGAAGCCTGGTTTCGTAACCCAATAATCCATCGTCTAGATCAGAGATCTTTTATGAAACAATTTCCACATTTTTCAAATTTAACCGAGCTAATTCTGAGATCCAATGAAGTAAAACTGGTCGTATCAGTGAATGGGCAGATCCATCGGATTTTTGCCCAGGAACATCCAGTCTCTGAAATTATCCCGGTCCCTGAGTTTATTCATAAATCGCTTTCTGATTGTACAAATCTTGATCTTGTCAAACAAATTCTTTCAACCTTATCAACTGCAAGTATAAGTTTAGAACCACAATCTTCAATATATGCACTTTCTGGAAAATCAAAATTTGTCCGCATTTTTTATGAAATTATTCCGATAGAAAAATTTCAATTTTTACTTACATTAAAACAGATTCAATCTCAATCCATCATAAATGAATTATTTGCTCTGCAAGATATCTATGAACTTCTATCTGAGACCAATAATCTCGATCAGGGTATCAGGTTGATTCTCAATGGGTTATTGCGAATGGATGACCTCATCGGCGGTGGAATAATTCTGATCGATCAGAATGAAGAGATCTCAGTCAATCAATATTTTTCTGGAATTCCTGAAGAGGGAATCACCGATATCCTTTCCTCCCTCAAAGAGCTGGATATCAGGGAAATTCTCAATCAAGGTAATGTTATCATAAAAAATAAACAGGATTTTCATTTTTTGTTTTGGAATGATAATTATCTAAAGAGAATCCAATCTCAGGCTATTCTTCCGATCGTTAATATTGAAAATTTATCAGGTTTTTTATTTTTATTCTCCAGTGCTTATGATTTTTCAAACAGAACGAACGAACATCTAGAGATTGTTTCAGCTCAATTAAGCAGATCAATTTTGCGATTATTGAATCATCAAAAATTGAAACAGGAAGGTCAAGTAATTCAATACTTGTTTGATCAATCGAATGAATTAGGTTTCATCATTAATTCTTCTGGAAAATTTGTGTATTGTACCCCGGTGTTACAGGAACGATTGCAATTTTCTGCAAATGAAATTGCATCCATTAACTTCATCAACCTCCTACCTGAGACGCAGAAAATCAATTTTATGGAAATGTTAAGAACAGAACCACAAAATTACCATAATTGGGAAAGCTTAACCTTATTAACAAAAAAAGGACATCCATTAAAATTCCAGGCCCTTTTCCATAAAATAAATTCCGAGTATCAAAGTGAACATCAATATGGAATTTTAATAGAGGAAGACGAGAGCTCAAATTTGTTGATAAATGAACCCGCTAAACAAATAATGGGGAGTCTAATAAAATTACCAATCCCGGTCTTGATTGTTGATGAACTTTCCCTGAATATTTCTTTTTCCAATAAATTTGCCAATCAATTTTTTCAATATCAGGATGATGAATTACTGCAAAAGAATCTTACGGATCTGATTTCAGACTCTGAGAATTTTAATCTTCTCAAGTTAATTCGTGAAAATGACATATTACGATTGGATAGTGAATATGCCTGGTCATTGGTTACTAAAAATGAAGAGGTCAGGAAATCACGATTCATAATCAATCGACTTTATTTTGAGAATGAAAAATCTTTCCTATTAATCATTCGCGATTCAGTTTCTGAAACTCGAATAATGACCATCAAAGAACCAGACAGTCAATATCAGTTGGATGAAAAAGAAAAGATGATCTGTAGTTTAACGCCTGATGGTATTTTGAAAACCGTAAATCAGAATTATTGTACTGTTGTTGGAAAATCTGAACAAAAAATTATTGGCCGTTCGTTTCAGGAAAACCTTTTTTTATCAGATTACGAAGATATTTTCAAACATTTTGCACATTTAACACCGAATAATCCCGTTAGAAAGAACAAGGGCCGCATTATTGATTCCAGCGGTGCGACACGCTGGATCGAGTGGACAGATCAGGGAATCTTTGACGGTGACACATTAGTGGAAATCATTGCTCAAGGACTTGATATCACGGAGACTTATCAACAGGATTTAATGCAGAGATCGATGGAACAACGATATCAGGCACTGGTCGCGAATCTTCCCATAGCTATTTATGTGATTCATGTTATAACAAATTTCTATCTATATATAAGTCCCCAAATGGAACAGATATTTGGTTATTCAGCCGAAGAATTATATTTAAATCCTGAAAAATGGAACCAGACCATTTACCCAGACGATGTTCAATATGTTCAGGATTATTTTCAGCCTGAATCACCTCAAGAATTATATGAGCCCATCGAATTCCGAATGTATCATAAAAATGGAAGGTTGCTGTGGGCCAGATTGAGAGGAACAAAAATAACATTGCCTGATGGCACAATTTTATTTCAAGGAACGGTTTGGGATATAACAGAGCAACGAACATCAAAAGAAAAATTGGAGTATTACTACAATTTTGAAAGCTTAATCATTGATTTTTCTTTGAAATTAATGATTGCAAATTCGGAGAATTTTTCGGAGACAATTAATTTTATCGTTAAAGAACTTGGAAAATTTATGCAGGTTGACCGCTCTTATATTTTTGATTTTGATCACGAGAGACAAACACTGTCCAATACATTCGAATGGTGTGCTGAAGGTGTTTCTCCCCAAATTGACCAATTACAAGATATACAAATGTCTTCTATTCCCTGGTTGATGGAGAGGGTTAATAACAATTTGAATATTGTCCTGGATCAGGTAAATGAATTGCCTGAAGAAGCGTCTCAAGATAAAGAAAGCCTCATTGCTCAGGGGATCAAATCACTTCTGGTGGTTCCTTTTGTCTATAATAATAAAGCAATGGGATTAATTGGTTTTGATATGGTTAAGAAGTCAACAAATTGGGAACAGGAATCAATTAATCTGTTGCGTCTTATCAGTGCCATGATCATAAGTACCCGCGATCGATTTAGAAATAATCCCTAAGGGTTGACAGTATTTTATTTGAAAACAATTTCAGTCGTACTTCTTAGCGCTTAGTATGTTTAGGGCGACCATGCCTGCCATAAACCCACGCAAACCACTTTTTCTCGAGATAATACCAATTTCTGTGGAAATTAAATGAAATTTATCATACGATTAAAACAATCGATTATACTTTGGATTAATTATGAACCGAAACATGGCAATATCTGATTTTAATAGTGCCCACCGGAAAGCCTCTTTGAAATCAGTGATCTCACAACTGACCGGTGAAAAAATTGACTTGTTATCCTATGATGAAGTCCTTAGGCGTCTGCGGATGAAGGGTCAGGTTGAGCGTGGGCGCTTCGAAATACCGCTTGATAAAATAATCGGAAGTGTTGGACGCTATACAGATTTTACACGCGACTTCTTGCCGCGCAAGATTTCAGACAGCCAGCGCTGGGTATCGGTAAAAATGGCAACCGAATCGTTAGAAGGTGTTCCTCCGATTGAAGTTTACAAAGTCGGTGATTATTATTTTGTCCGTGATGGCAACCATCGTGTCTCAATTGCCAGGCAAAATGGACAGACACACATCGAAGCCTATGTGGTAGAAGTTGTAACCCGTGTTCCGCTAACCGGAGATGTGGATCTGGATAATCTGATCATTAAAGAAGAATTTGCCAACTTTTTGGAAATTAGCCAACTGGATAAATCCATCCCGGATCTTGATCTGGATGTAACTGTGGCTGGTGGATTTGATCAGTTATTGGATCATATCAATGTAAACCGTTATTTTATGGGGAAAGCTCAGAACCGTGAAATTCCTTATCTTGAATCAGCGATCGATTGGTATAAAAATTTCTATTTACCCACGGTTGAGGTCATCACTGAAAAAGGGTTATTGCGTGAATTTCCAGAGCGTACCAAAACAGACATTTATTTATGGATGCTGGAACACCGCAGTGACCTGGAAGAAGAACTTGGCTGGAAAGTTGACACCACCAAAGCCGCAGAGTCACTGGCTTCGCATTTCTCCAATCGTACCAAATCAATCTTTAATCGTTTCCGCTACTGGCTGGTGGATCAAATTCTGCCGGACAATTGGGAAACTGGACCGCGCACCGGTACCTGGCGAAAAGCGCATCGAATGCAGATAGAACGAAAGCAAGTTTTATTTCCAAACTTGTTGATCGCCATCCAGGATAATCTGGACTCGCGGGATGCCTTTGAACAGGCTCTCTGGATTGCCCAACGGGAAGGCTCACGAATTTCAGCTTTACATCTGGTGGATACGGAAGCTGAATTGGAAAGCGAAAAAGTTCAGCGCATCCGTGAGATTTTTTATTGGCGTTTAGGTGAAACAGAGGTTCAGGGTAGTCTGGCAATTGAAGTCGGTGAACCTGGTAAACGCATCCTCGAGCGCTCCTTTTACACGGACATGGTGATTGTCAAGATGAATTATGCACCGGGAATTCAACCACTCCAAAAGTTGCGCTCCGGCTTTCGCACTCTCGTGCGTAAATCTCCCCAACCTTTATTGGTTGTGCCGGGATATATGCGACCGGTCAAACGGCTTTTGCTAGCCTATGATGGCAGTCCAAAAGCCAGGGAAGCCATGTATATTGCTGCTTATCTCGCCATTCACTGGAAAGTAGAATTGTTTATTTTATCTACGTATAGAGATAACGAGTTAAAAGAGGAGATGAAAAAACACATTAATGAAGCCAGGTCGTATATGCGTTTTGGCGGTGTTTTTTATAAAGCCCATCTTCGCAAAGGATTTTCTGGCCAAAACATACTAAATTTTGTAAACGAAAAAGAGATTGACTTGGTCATCATGGGTAGTTATGGTTCAGCCCCCTTAAAAGAAGTGATGTCTGGCAGTACCATAGACTATGTGCTTGATGGCATTCAAATCCCGGTGTTGATTTGCAAATAAATTCTTTTTCCAACCAAATCCTAACCAAACACTAACATAATTTCTACTGAAAAGTAACTAAAAAGTAATAATTATATCTTTCCAATTGATTGAATATCAGTATACTTATCATTATGCTGAATTTTTCTCTGGTTTATGTAAATATTTCATTTTTCACCAGCATAATATCTTTATTTTTATTATTCCTCATCTGGCGAAAACGTCATGTAACGGGTAGTATTTTTTTAATGTTTTGTATTCTTTCGGTTGCTATTTACAATATGGCATACGCCCTAGATTATTCTTCCACCGATGTGGGTATGAAGGTATTCTGGTCAAAATGGCAGTATTTGGGGCTAGGCAATATGCTACCGTTTCTTTTCCTTTTCCTTATGGACTACTTTGGGATTGTGACCCATTTTAAATCCAGATACATTTTTCTCCTTTGGGTCGTCCCCCTGACGGTGATCATCCTTGCCTGGACGAATGAAAACCATGGGTTAATCTGGAGTGGTTTTAGTGAGATTAATCCAGATACGAATTTAATGGTGTACTACCATGGCCCCCTGTATTATTTGGGGATAATTTATCAATATATCCTTGGAAGTGTGCTAATTTTTAATTTGGCACAACAATGGATAAAATTCAAACGTCGATCTTTTAGACATCAGATTGAAATTATGATCCCTGCGATCCTATTACCGGTAATTGGCAGCCTGATCTATATATCCAGACTTAATCCGCTTCCCGGTATGGATTGGGCTCCCATCGGTAGTTTCTTTTCCGTAGTTTTGGTTACATTGGCCATAACAACATTTCATTTTCTCGATCTGATCCCTGTCGCGCGCGATCATGTGTTTACGATGATCGAGGATGGCATTATGGTAGTTGATTCTCAATGCCGCATCCTGGATTGGAATCCAGCATTATTACAATTGGTTCCGAGAATACCGATCCAGGTAGGGGGTTCGGCCAATCAAATTTTCCGAATTCTTGGGGTTCAAAATAGTCCCTTTACCAACCTGCAGGTTCCGGTCAACCTGGAAGTCGAAATCGAGGACCCAGAACACCGTATCATCGATATTATTGTCTCCCCTTTGATTCGCAACAAAATTTCTGATGGCTGGCTGATCATTTTTGATGATGAGACCGAGCAACGTCTGGCAACCAGAGGTCTGGAAAAAGCGAACCAGACACTGCTTCTAAAACTTGATGAGATTGAAAAATTGCAGATTCAACTGCAGGAACAGGCTATCCGTGACCCACTTACGGGGCTTTTCAATCGACGTTTCTTTGATGAATATTTTCAGAATGAACTTGTCAGAAGCAAACGTGCGAATACTCCCCTCAGCCTTTTAATGGTGGACATTGATCATTTTAAATCTGTAAATGACCGATTTGGTCATGAAGTGGGTGATCGTGTTCTGCAATTGTTGGGTGAAATCCTGAAAACGATGTTTCGAAAATCGGATGTTTCCTGTCGTTTCGGGGGAGAGGAATTTCTGATATTGTTACCGGGACTTGAAATGGATCAGGCATTGAATCGGGCAGAAGCAGTACGAGAAAAATTTGAACAGTCTTCCCGGGAGGCAGATTTCCTCTATTCTCAGGTCACCATTTCGATCGGAGTCAGCAATTATCCACTACACGGTGAAAATATGCGTGACTTGTTCCGAATGGCAGATAAAGCTCTTTATCAGGCAAAGGAAAAGGGACGCAATCGGGTTTGCTGTTATCAGAATAATACGAATGGAAATTGATTAATTCGAGATTCCGATCATTTCAGTTCGATGTAGGTTCTTTTTTCTGTGTAAATAAAAAAAATGCGAATTAAATTACCATGTAATTAAGCTTTTTTCATTAACATTTCTTGAGGAGATTGAAATTTAATAAAAAAGCATGTACCATAATAATTTATTCAAAATAGCAGAAATGATTAATTATAATTTCTCATCCAAATTGATCGATGAATGCTTATTGTTATTCAGAAAACCTAATTTAATCAGATCAAATAGAAAAATAACCTCAAAATCGTCAGTTTATACCGAAATCAGGGATCAACATGAATAAGTCTATTTTAAAAAACGAGGTAAGGATCTCATTAATTTATTGGATTTTTGGAATTATCTGGATATATCTCACTGATTTTTTACTGGTGAATATTGTACAGGAAACAACATTATTAATAAAAATTCAAAATGTTAAAGGATGGTTTTTCGTCACGGCTAGCGCATTGCTGATATATTCTTTATTCCGTTACTATGCAAGAACCAGTGTTCGCGCAGAAAGAGACCTGCGAGAGAATGAAGAAAAATTCCGCATCGTATTTGAATCATCCAATGTAGGAAAATCAATCACCAGCCTCGATGGAAAAATTTCAGTAAACAAAGCCTATGCGGAAATGCTCGGTTATACGCGGGAGGAATTGGCGCACAAAACCTGGCAAATGTTAACTCCGGAAGAAGAAATCGAGCCAATTGAGGCAATTCTCCGGCCATTATCAATTGGAGAGACAGATACTGCCCGCTTCATTAAACGCTACATTCACAAAAATGGATCTTATGTTTGGGCTGATGTCAGCGCAGCGATTCGGCGAGACGGGCAGGGGAAACCATTGTATTTTATTACTACTATTGTTGATATCACTTCTCAAAAGCAATCTGAAGAAGCATTAAAACATTCTCATGATTTAATGCACTACATTATTGAACATAATCGCAGTGCCGTTGCTGTTCATGATAAAGATCTGAACTATATTTACGTTAGTCAGCGTTACCTACAGGATTACAAAGTAAAGGAAAAAGAAATTATTGGTAAACACCACTACGAAATTTTTCCTGATTTGCCACAAAAATGGCGGGATGTACATCAACGTGCTCTGGCTGGAGAAGTTATCAGCGCTGAAAATGATCCATATTACCGCGAGGATGGATCGGTTGAGTGGACACGCTGGGAGTGTCGCCCCTGGTACGCAGCAGACAACACGATTGGTGGCATTATTGTGTATACCGAGGTGATTACCCAACGAATGAAGATAGAGCAAGCTTTACGAGAAAGTGAAGAAAGATTACGTTTAGCAGTAACCAGTGCTCAACAAGGAATTTATGATCTGAATATTGAGACGGGGGAAGTGGTCGTAAACGATATATATGCTGAGATGTTGGGATATGAACCTGAGACATTCCATGAATCGATTGAGGGATGGTTGAGTAGATTGCATCCTGATGATTATGAATTTTCCACCCAATATTTTAATGATTTCATAGCTGGAAAATTTGAAGAATACAATTTGGAATATCGTTTGGAAACCGCTACGGGAGATTACATCTGGGTTCTGTCCTTGGGGAGCATTGTGCAACGCAACGAGAACGGAAACCCTTTGCGTATGCTCGGGGCACATACTGATATCACCGAAAGAAAGATAAATGAGACCAGAATTTTGGAACAATTGGAGGAACTACGTCGCTGGCATGAAATAACGCTGGATAGAGAAGAGAGAATCATGGAATTAAAGAAGGAAATTAACGAACTCCTCATTGCACACGGAGAATCTCCTCGTTATGAAAGTGTACTGAAATAACCAATGACAAACGAACCTTCTTTTTTAAAATTATTACAGAATATTTCTTTTTTATTATCTTTGATTCTAATCTTCGATTTACTACGATTAAAGGTCAGTAAAAGAAAAGTCTTCGCAAAAAATATATTGATTGGTGTTCTGATTGGTGGCATTGGCATTCTTATCATGTTGACTCCATGGGTTTTATCACCTGGGATTGTTTTTGATACACGTTCTGTATTGCTGTGTGTTTCAGGATTGTTCTTCGGTACGATTCCTACCGTGATCGCAATGTTAATCACTGGTGCTTTACGTTTGTATCAGGGTGGTGGTGGAGCGCTTATGGGATTACTGGTAGTCCTTTTCTCAGGATCATTAGGAATTCTTTGGCATCATCTGCGTAAAGAAACATTGAACACAGTGAAATGGTGGGAATTGTATTTATTTGGAGTACTGATTCACCTTATTATGCTGGTATTAATGTTTACATTACCAAAAGAGAATATTAACCAGGCGCTCTCTATATTAGGACCGCCAGTATTAATTATTTATCCAATTGGCACCTTGCTTCTCGGTTTAATTTTGCGTAATCGCTTAAAACGTGATGAGATACAGAAAAAATTAGTAGATGTGACCGATCGGTTGAACAGAACGCAAGAAATTTCGAAGGTAGGTGGTTGGGAATTTGATGTAGAGTCAAAAGCTGTTTTCTGGACAGATGAAGTATATCGAATCCATGGGTATTCTCCAGAAGAAATTCCACAGGGATCCACAGGCCTTATAGGCAAAAGTGTCTTATGTTATCAACCGGAGGATCGCCCCAGGATTTTGGAAGTATTTCAAAAATGCGTGTCGAATGGCGAAACTTATGACCTGGAATTTCCTATCATTACGGTTAACGGTAAACAAAAATGGGTGCGGACTCGGGGTGAAGCTGTTTATTCAAACGGTAAAATAACGAATGTAATTGGAAACATGATGGATATCACTGATCGGAAACTAGCTGAGGATGAAATTCGTGAAAAAGAAGAATTTTCTCGGGTATTAATGGATAATCTGCCGATCGGAATTGCTGTTAATACTGTATTTCCAAAAGTTGAATTTACATACATGAATGATAATTTTGTCCAATTTTACCGGACAACGAGAGAAGCACTCCATGGTCCTGACGAATTTTGGGATGTGGTTTATGAGGAGCCTGAATTTAGGGAAAAAATCAAAAAACGAGTTTTGGAGGATGTAGCCAGCGGAGATCCGAAAAAAATGTTTTGGGAGAATATCCCAATCACCCGTGAGGGGCAAAAAACAAGTTATATCTCAGCCTATAACACTCTTGTGCCCGACAGTAATTTATCTATCTCGACGGTTATTGATGTCACCGATCGAAAACTAAACGAAGAGGAAATCAAACACGATCAAGAAGTATTAAAGATTTTATTATCCGATGCAGAGCGCTCCCGTCAATCATTACTCAGCCTAATTGAGGACCAACGAGCAGCCGAGGAACAAATCAGAAAACTAAATGCGGAATTGGAACAACGCGTGAAGGCTCGAACAGCGCAATTGGAAGCTTCAAATAAAGAACTGGAAGCATTTGCTTATTCGGTCTCACACGATCTGCGGGCGCCATTACGGGGGATTGATGGATTTTCTTATATTCTTGAGAAGGATTATGCACATAAGCTGAATGACGAAGGTCGACGAATCCTGGGGGTGGTTCGGAAGAGCGCTCAAAAGATGGATCATTTGATTATTGATTTGCTGGCTCTTTCACGGGTTCGTCAGAATGAGTTGCAATATTCAGAAATTAACATGGCATCAATGGTTCAGCATGTGATTGAAGAAGTTGCCACAAAGCCTGTTTTAGAAAAATTTAATTTCATTGTCAATGATTTGCCAATTGTTAATGCTGATTCGACCCTCATCCGACAGGTGTGGGTGAACCTGATTTCCAACGCAATTAAATACACCAGCCCTAAAGAAAACTGTAAGATTGAAATTGAGGGCTATGAAGAAGATGATTGTATTACCTATGTGGTTCGCGATAATGGGGTCGGCTATGATTCGCGTTACGCCGATAAGCTATTTGGGCTGTTCCAAAGGCTGCATAGTGAGCGTGATTTCGAGGGAACGGGTATAGGGTTGGCAATTGTGGGAAGAATCATTAAACGACATAACGGGCGAATCTGGTCAAAGAGTGAGCTGGGGAATGGTGCTGAATTTTATTTTTCAATCCCGAAAGTTCGTGGTGAATGATAAATAAGGGAGAATTTCAAGTAATAATCATGAAAGACGATGATAATGTTACTATGCCAGTTGATTTTGAAACATTTAACAAATTCGTCAAGGAAATTGGGTTCTTCTGGTCAGAACATAACCAACCGATAGCATAACGTATTGGGAGTTGAAAGTATGGATTCTTTAAAAATATTATTTGTTGAGGATTTACCGACAGATTATGAATTAGCAGAATGGCATCTTCGAAAAAATGAATTAGCGTTTCGTTCAATCTGTGTAGATACTCAACCAGAATTCTTAAAGGCTATGGATACTTTCGAACCAGACTTAATTATCTCCGATTACTCGATGCCTGAATTTAATGGTTTGCAAGCCCTTCAATTGACTTTGGAACACAAACCAGAAATCCCCTTCATTATTTTAACTGGTTCCATCAATGAAGAGACAGCTGTTCTCTGTATGAAAGCAGGTGCCACAGATTATGTTTTAAAGGAAAAGATGCATCGGCTACCGTTTGCTGTGCGGGAGACAATGAAACGGGCAAATGATCGCAAAGATAAATTCCTGGCTGAAAGACAATTGCGCGAGAGTGAGGAAAAATTTAGAGATATCTTTGAATCGGCCAATGTGGGTAAGGCGATTACCACAGTTTCTAAAACGGTTTCAGTTAATCAGGCATTTGCAGATATGTTAGGGTATAAACGTGAAGACTTGGAAAAATTAACCTGGAAGGAAATTACACCACCTGAAGACATAATAAAGACAGCAAAGATGGTTAATGCTCTACATATTGGAGATTTAGAAGCAGTCAGGTATGAAAAGCGATATATCCATAAAAATGGGTCGCATATTTGGGTAGATATCAGTGTGAATGCACATCGCGATCCTGAGGGAGGTCTTGAATATTTTTTCTCAACCATTATTGACATCGGCGAACGCAAGAAAGCCGAAGAAAAGTTGAAAGCCAGTGAAGAGAAATATCGACTGTTAATTGAGAATCAAAAAGACATGATTGTTAAAGTTGACGCTGAGGGAAGATTTCTGTATGTCAGCCCTTCGTATTGTCGCTTGTTTGGAAAAAATGAAGGGGAGTTGATTGGTGAAAAATTTACACCGTTGGTTCACGAGGAAGATTTGCCAGCGACTTTACAGGCGATAGAATCTCTCAACCAACCACCTCATACCTGTTTTATTGAACAACGGGCATTGACGAAAGATGGCTGGTGCTGGCTTTCCTGGACGAATACTGCAGTTCTGGACGACGAAGGAAATATTAAAGAAATTATCGGCCTTGGTACGGATATATCCGAGCGGAAACAGGCAGAATTTGCTGTAAAAGAGAGTGAGAATCGCTATCGGCATTTGTTTGAGGATTCTCCGGTGGCGATTTTTGAAGAGGACTTTTCTGGTGCAAAAAAACGAATTGATGTCCTGAAACAAAATGGGGTGACAGATTTTCGTGAATATTTCACTTCCCATCCGGAAGAATTGGTTACGTGTGTGGCGTTAGTGAGAGTAACTGATGTGAATCAGGCTTCGCTTACTTTGTTTGGTGCTCAAAACAAAGAACAACTAATTTCAGAATTGGCAACGGTGATTCCACCTGAAAATCCGTACCTTCTTCTGAATGAATTTGTCAACGTAGCCGGTGGGGCAACTCATTTCTATATGGAAACAATTAATAAAGATCTGGAAGGAAGAAACCTTTTTCTTGCGGTTAACTGGGCTGCCGTTCCCGGCTTTACAGAAGATCTCTCCAGGGTGATTGTAACCCTGGTCGATATCACCGAACGAAAAAAGGCAGAGGAAAGTCAATTACATCGATTAGCAGAAATGGAGGCGATGGATAAAATCACCTCTGCTTTACGTCGCGCCCGAACCAAAGATGAAGCATTACCGATTTTCTTAAGCGAAACAATGTGGATGATGAATGTCGATGTTGGTAGCATCTGGCTTTTTAATTCGTCGTCAAACAAAATAAGTATTTCTACTGAAATTGGATGGCCGGATGATTCAAATAAAATTACAATAGCTCCTGGAGAAGGGATTGTAGGGTCAGTGTTTGTCAATGGAAAAACTGTTGTTTCCGAAGAATTTCTTAATGATCCAGATCTGCATGCCCTTGATGTAGAAAATATCAGACCCGGTTGGGGTGGGATATGTGTTCCGATCCATTCCCAGGAGGAGACACTGGGTGTGATCTTGATTGTTTATCCAACAGAAAGAAAGATACAACATGATGAAGTAAAAATGCTGGAAGCGTTTGCCCGCATCGCCGGGATTACACTGCAACGGATGACTCTTTTTGAAGATACTTTGGTGCATTTACGACAATTGCAGGTACAGCGCACGATTGATCAGACAATTGCCAGTATCTTTGATTTAAGTCTGACATTGGAAATTATTTGTTCACAAATTTGCAACCATTTATCTGCGGATGCAACCGGTGTATTACTATTCTCCCACCATGAAATGTCATTAAAGTATGCAGCTTCCAATGGATTTCGTACTACTCATTACCAGAAATCGCAGGTTACATTGGGAAAAGGCTCGGCAGGATTAGCTGCCTTAAACCGCAACATTATTCATGAATTGGACCTTATGAATGCTGAACCCCCATTCAGGAATTCAATTCTCCTGACCGAGGAGAAATTTGTTTCCTATCTGGCGGTGCCACTCATTGCCAAAGGACAACTGAAGGGTATAGTAGAGATATTTTATCGATCACAAAAACAATATGATCATGAATGGGTAGAATTCATCGAATCATTGGCGTTACAAACAGCAATTGCAATTGATAACCTGCAATTATTTGAAGATTTGCAACATTCCAACCTGGAATTGGTCTATGCGTATGATGCGACCATTGAGGGTTGGTCACGCGCGATGGATTTACGCGACAAAGAAACTGAAGACCATACAAAACGGGTAACAAATATGACCGTCCGGATGGCACGTGCCATGGGTGTGCACGAAGAAGAGATCACCCATTGGCGTCGGGGAGCACTCCTGCACGATATTGGTAAAATGGGTGTCCCCGATGAAATTCTGCATAAACCAGGGAAACTGACACCTGAGGAATGGGTGATTATGAAACAACATCCCAAGTTTGCATATGAAATGATTGCCCCTATTGAATATCTCAAACCCGCACTGGAGATTCCATATTGTCATCATGAAAAATGGGATGGGAATGGTTATCCACGTGGATTGAAAGGTGAACAAATTCCTTTGGCGGGTAGAGTATTCGCCGTTATCGATGTTTGGGACGCACTACGTTCAGATCGACCTTATCGTAAAGCCTGGCCAGAGGAAAAAGTGTTAGCCTATATTAAAGAGCAATCCGGGACACATTTTGAGCCTGCTATTGTAGATTTGTTTCTGGAAATTGTTAATGATAATGGAGTGGAGCAGGAATAAAAAGGTGAAAAGACAATCCCCTTTTTGTTTGATCAATCTTGATGAAATCGAATTGACGTCAGATACAATAAATGATTTCATTCACAAAATCCAAAGGAAATGCCCATGAAAACAATTTTTGATCTGGAGACAGTTTACCTCGATGATGAGAATGGTGCTGTTGTTTTAATTGATCAAACCCTGCTGCCTAATGAGATTAAGTATCTGCATCTGACCACCCAGCCGGAAATTCGGCAATCAATTCGCGAACTTTGTGTGCGTGGAGCTCCGGCGATCGGTATCGCTGCGGCTTATGGGGCATATCTGGGGGTAAAGAACTCGTCGGTGGAAGAGTTTGATGATTTTTATGAGGTCTTCAAGGCAGTAAAGCAATATCTGGCAAGCGCTCGTCCCACTGCCATGAATCTTTTTTGGGCGCTGGACAAGATGGAAAGATGCCTTTTATGCAACAAAGAGAAACCGATTGACGTTATTATTGACGCTTTGCGTTTTCAAGCGGACGAGATCAAAGCGGAGGATATCCGTACCAACAAAGCAATTGGTGAATTTGGGCTCTCTTTACTGAAAATGAACGATGGCATCCTGACCCATTGTAATGCTGGCTCACTGGCGACCGGAAAATATGGCACTGCCACAGCACCGATCTATCTGGGACAGGAACGTGGTTATAACCTGCGGGTTTTCGCGGATGAAACCCGTCCATTGTTGCAGGGCGCTCGCCTGACCACCTTTGAGCTGGCTGCAGCTGGTGTGGATGTGACCCTGATCTGTGATAATATGGCTGCGACTGTAATGAAAAAGGGCTGGATTCAAGCGGTGTTTGTGGGTTGTGATCGTGTGGCTGCGAATGGCGATACTGCCAATAAGATCGGCACGGCTGGTGTCGCGATTTTGGCAAAGGAGTATGGTATACCGTTCTATGTCTGTGCACCGACCTCGACCATTGATATGATGACCGTTAATGGGGAAGGGATTGAGATAGAGGAGAGAAACCCGGAGGAGATCTACAAGAAATGGTACCTTAAACCGATGGCACCAGAGCAGGGAGTCAAATTCTTCAATCCCGCATTCGATGTCACCGATGCCAAATATATCACCGGGATTATTACCGAATTTGGGATTGCCAGACCGCCTTATGGGCAGTCGTTGGCAGAAATCATGGATATTAAACACAAAGCTGGTGAAGGAGGCAAAGGGCGCGTGGAGTAAGGGTAAAGCATTTGATCCTGAATTTCCGGAATAATTGTATTGATCCGATGGATTTAGATTTGTAGAATGATTTTCCTTTCTTTGCTAATCAAATGCTTTACCCTTTTCTCAAGTACTCAAGAACTCATTTCCCATCCGTGGAATATTTTCCGTCCTGGGGGAAGTCAACGAACCCGGCACTACCATTCGGATCTTGTGTTTCTTAAACAATTTAGCTGTCGTCATCTTTGTTAGCTAATAAATAAATCAAATATAATAATGACTCAAATCACCCGGATGAACAACTAATGTTGTTAGTTCCGGGAGATTATTCGTTCACAAATGAAGAAAAAAATTAATTATTGGTTACCAAGGGCAGATAAATTTTTTGGGATAAATCCGGCATGGGTGTGCCTGATACCTGCAAAGTCGGCGATTTGGTCGGAGTAGGCGTCTGGGTTGCTAACGGATTGGGTGTTGAGGTTGCACCAACCGTGCTTAATCCTGCGTCTATTTTGTTTATGGATATGACATTAGAAGCCAGGTTAAAGATATCAGTGAAACCATAATTTTTTGAAATGATATTGTTGATAATATCACTATCCAGGGTATCATCAGCTCCTTGATCAATAGCCGTGAAGGCGGAACCAGGAAACGGGATAACCCGTACGCGATAATCTCCCGGAAGAGGAGCAACAAGATTGTAAATACCAGACCCATTCGTGGTGGTGGTGTGGATCAGCTGACTCTTGGCACTATTCCACAACTGCACGGTGACACCTGCCACACCCGGTTCGCCAACATCCTGAATTCCATCCTTGTCCAGATCATGCCAGACAAAGTTGCCGATATTAATAGGTGTCTGGGTTCGTGTTGGGGTAGGAGTGCGGTACTTGATGATGCCTGCATCGAGGTTGGTTCTGCTGATCACATTGGAAGCAATGTTGAAAATATCCGTGAATCCAAGATTGGCTCCATCCGGATTAATGTCACTATCCAGGGTGTCATCCCCAGCAGCCTGATCCTTTGGTGAGAATGAGTCATTCATTGAGGGAAGAACAACCCGGATAAGATAATCTCCTGGTGTTTGAGCAATCAACGTATAAATACCAGACCCATTCGTGGTAGTACTGGCCAACATCTGACTCTTAGCGCTATTCCACAACTGCACGGTGACACCTGCCAATCCTGGTTCACCTACATCCTGGCGACCATCGTGATCAAGATCATCCCAGACAAAATTTCCCAAGTTAATGGGTGTCTGTGTTCGTGTGGCTGTGGGTGCGCGGTATATGATGATGCCGGCATCAATATGGGTCATACTGATAACATTGGAGGCAATATTGAAAATATCCGTGAACCCAAAATTGGTTCCATCCGGATTAATGTCACTGTCCGCCAAATCACCAGCTGCTGCATTATCTTTGGGTGAAAAACTGTCCGGAATATTTGGGAGAACTACCCGGACGCGATAATTCCCGGGAAATGGCGCAACCAGCGTATAAATGCCAGACCCATTGGTGGTTGTGCTATCAATCAACTGTGTTTTGGCAGAATTCCACAATTGCACAGTAACCCCAGATAATCCCGGTTCGCCTGGGTCCTGACGGCCATCCTTATCAAGGTCGTCCCAGACAAAATTACCGATATTGATAGGGGTCGGTGTTCGTGTGGCAGTGGCGATCGGTTGAAGTGTGATGATGATTTGCGCGTTGACATCAGAAGTTGGCAATGAAGTTAAAAATCCAGATAATATTAAAATTATTAGCAATGGCAGGATGATCAATGACTTTTTATACATTTTCACCTCTTAAAGGCAATCAAATTATTGGATAAATACTATAATAATTATCCATAATTGAAAAAAATATACAAATATCTGATGCATGTTGTATAGGGGGAATATTCCCAAATCTCAGTGGGAAAGTCGACCGCTATTCACTCTTGACGAAGTAGAACACATATTCTATAATAATTCAGAACTAGAATCAGAAACTTAACAACCAAATATTGAGCCAAACCAACCAATAATCCCTTGATACCTTGTGGGACATTTTTGAAATGTGCCTCATCACCTAATCATTGTTTCTATTTGTTTCTATGAAACAATTCCCGGACACTACCCCTGCGATTTCCCTTTTGCATTCTTTACAAACAATCTTACCCTCTCCAAATCTTTACGAAACTTTCCCCCACCCAACGGTTCATTTGTCTTCGTCAACGAATCCACACCCCAGGGACGCACTTGCTGGATGGCATCGGCAACATTCTCCGGGGAGAGTCCGCCCGCCAGGATCACCGGAATGCGTGACTTCAGAACGATCTTGCGGCTGATGCTCCAATCATGCGTGAATCCGGCTGCACCAATCCCACCAATCTGTGGGGAATAGGAATCCAGAATGAAGAAATCTGACACGGCTTCGAAGTCCCTGGCGATCTGCAATGCGCTTTCATCCATCACCGGAATCGCCTGCATGATTTTCATTCCGGGAATTAATCCACGCAATTCCACTACCCTGGCAGGGGTCATCAACTGCAAGTCTCCACACAGATGCAGGATATCCGGTTTGACGGTTTTAACCATGCTAACGATTTTGTTCAGGTCAGAATCGACGGTCAGGGCTACCTTTATTGCTTTGTCACCAATTGCCTTAAAAATCTCCGCAGCGGACGTATTGCTGAGCTCGCCGGGAAGTCCGCGATCGGAGGGGGTGATGCCAATATGATCCACCCCCAGCTCAGCCAGGGCGATGCCTTCTTGTGGACTTTGTACTGTGTAGATTTGTACGATCATGTGATTTGCCTCATGCTATCTGCAATTTGCCATTCCAATGAAAAGGGGTTAAGGAGTGTTTTTAGGCGTAAGATCTTTCGCCTAAAAACACTCTGCCCTTATTGATTAAAAGTTACTGGTTAATGCTATCATTCTACTCGGAGCTGAATGGATTATCAATACAAATCGGTCTATAATATCAGGTAGGCAAGCTCTCGATCAGAGCGTGCTTTTGGAGGAAATGATGAGAGTCGCATTGGAATCAACAGTCATCACGCACGGTTTACCGTATCCCCAGAATGTGGAAACGGCTTTTTCCTTGGAACAAATTGTCAGGGATCATGGCGGCGAACCGGCTACGGTTGGAGTACTGGATGGACAGATCAAAATCGGGATGACAGCTGATGAAATCCAACGTCTGGCCAAGGAACCAGTGGTCTTCAAAGCCGGTGTGCGTGAATTATCGATCATCATATCTCAGAAATCCTGTGCATCCACGACAGTGAGTGCCACAGCCCGCCTGGCGTATCTGAATAAGATCCATGTTTTCGCCACCGGGGGAATTGGCGGTGTACATCCCGGTCCCTGGGATGTCTCGATGGATTTATTCGAATTATCACGCACGCCGATTGTGGTGGTCAGCGCTGGACCCAAAGCGATTCTGGATTTACCGGGGACATATGAATTATTGGAGACGATTGGCGTGACGGTAGTGGGCTATCAGACCGATGAAATGCCAGCTTTCTATTCACGCTCGAGCGGGATTCGTCTCCCACGAGCAAACAATCCGGCAGAAATAGCAGCGATGTTGGTGCAATCACGGAAACTGGGATTGACAAATGCGATTCTGGTCTTCAATCCAATCCCTCAGGATGATGAAATCTCCAATGAAGAGGTGGAAGGATGGAAAACTCTTTCCAATCAAGATCTGAAGGAATCCGGAAAAAGCGGGAAAGAGGTTACGCCATATCTTTTATCGCGAATGGCGTTTCATTCCGGAAATCGTACCGTAAAATCCAACCGCAGCTTGTTGGAAAATAATGTTCTGCTGGCAACCCGAATTGGATTGGAGATCGAAAAATTGTCCAACGCCAATAAACTGCGCAGTATCTGAACCATGATAATGGAACCAGTTCAAAAAGCGGGAAAATATCTGCTGATCGGCGATCTTTGTATGGATGTTTTCATGCAGGTCAACGAATATCCATTAGAGGGTGGCGACGGCAGCGTCCAACGAATTCACCAACATGCTGGTGGCTCGGCTGCCAACACAGCGATGGCACTGGCTAACCTTGGCGGAAAACCAGCATTATTAACCCATACCGGCTCGGATATCTGGTCCCAGCAACTCCTGCCCATCCTGGAATCTGCCGGAGTAAACACAGACAGAATTGTCCGGGAAGAGCACGAACCCACCGGTTTAACTTTTCTGGTCGTCTCCAAAGCAGCTGAACGTACCATGTTTACCTATCGGGGAGCCAATAGCTGCCTGCACCCGGATGAAATCACCTCGGATCTTCTGACTGGAGTTGAGATGCTGCACATCAGCGCCTATGCCTGTCTGAAAGCACCCCAATCCGAGTCGGTTTTGAAAGCAGTGGATATTGCTACTCAGCAACAGGTTGGCATCTCTCTGGATGTGGGCGTTGAACCCGCTCATCAGGTGAGGGAACTATTGCTTCAGCTATTGCCAAAGCTGTCATTAATCATCCTTGGTGAGGGCGAAGCCAGGGTGATCACCGACTCTGATTCACTGGAGGAAGCAATCGCTACTCTCCTGAATGCCGGTGTGCAGATGATTGGTTTGAAATCGGGTAAGGATGGCTGCCGATTGGTCACAAAAGAACAGGATTTGCTAATCCCTGGATTTGTTGTTAACGCAATTGACACCACCGGTGCTGGCGATTCATTCTGTGCTGGCATCATTCACGGATTAACCCATGCTTGGGATCTGGCGATGACCGGGCGATTGGCAAATGCGATGGGTGCACTGGCGACGACCCGTTGGGGGGCAGGCGAGATGCTGCCAACTTTGAAGGAAATCTGCGCTTTTCTCAGTGAAAGAAACTCATGGATGAGTGATCCTGTAATTCTTCAGATTTTGGAGCAGCTGGATGTATCCAATGAAAATAGACAAGGACAAAATGAATAACCCAATGATCGCTCAAATCTTAAGTTTGCCAGACCTGGTTCGTCAGGTTGTCCCTGTCTATACTGCGAATATCTCCTCTTCACTTACCAAAGATTTCTGTCTTTCTTTCGAGCATCTTTATTTAATGGGTTGTGGGGATTCACACCACGTCGGCCTTGCGACGCAACTCGCTTTTCGAATCTTGAGCGGGGTCGAAACCGAAGCAATGACGGCCATGCAGTTTGCCCGCTACACTGCCGATACGCTGCATCATCCTCAGCGCTGTCTGGTGGCTGGGGCATCTGTCTCCGGAGAGGTTTCCAGGACACTGGAAGGCATGTTGCTGGCACGCAAAGCAGGCGGTCAGGTTCTGGCATTAACCGCCACGCCTACCAGCCGGATCGCCAGAGCAGCGGATGTGGTTGTCGATACAACGCAGCCACCTTTCAAAGATCCGGAAGGCATGGTCATCCCGGGGGTGCGCTCTTTCGTTGCCAACACTGTTGGATTGTTATTGGTAGCCATTCACCTGGGCGAACAACGGGGAAAATTATCCGTTGCAGAAGCCAGTCAATTGCGGAAGGAAATCAGCGCTCTGGCGGACGGGATGGAGGAGACGATTGAGAAGAATGATGCCCTGGTGAAAGAGCTGGCCAACCAGTGGCAATCGGAAAATGAATTTGTATTCTGCGGGAGTGGTCCTGGTTATGCTTCTGCTTTGTTCTCGGCAGCCAAGATACTGGAAGCCAGTGGGGATGCAGCCATGGGGCAGGATTTGGAAGAATGGGCACATCTGCAATATTTTGCCAGGCACAGCAACACACCGACCTTTGTGATCACGGGGGGAGAGCGTGATGGTTCACGGGCAGGGGAAATTGTTACCGCAGCGCAGACAATTGGTAGACGGGTGGCTGTAATCTCACCTCGAAAATTCACAGGGATGTTTTCCGATGACGTGGTGAAACTTCCTTTCGCCGATGGGGTGCGGGAAATTTTCCAGTCCATCCTGACCATTCTGCCGGGCAGTCTCTTTGCTGCCTATCGTGCTGAACAGTTGTCAGAACCTTATTTTCGTGACTTTGGTGGGGGTCGCAGCAAGGAAGGCGGAGGGGGGATCAGCCGTATCCGCACCAGTGAGACGCAGGGTCTGGAATTTCTGGACTAGGAGGAATTGATGGAAAAGAATTTTACAATCCCGAGGATTATCGCAGCCTTACATTTGCCACCATTGCCTGCATCCGCCCACCCGGATCGAAAATCGATGCAGGAGATTCGTGATTTTGCCTTGCGAAACACCGAGATGGCAGTCAAAGCAGGTATCCAGGCACTGATTCTGCAAGATCTGGGTGATCATCCTGTCTCCCGTCCCATTCCACCCCATATCATCGCCGGCGTGTCCGTGGTTGGCACCTGGATTCGCGATCAATATCCAGAGCTCACACTGGGGATCAGTCTTTTGGGACATGGTGCCAGAGAACCGCTGGCGATCGCTCAGGCGATTGGAGCAAAGTTTGTACGTCTCAAAGTCTATGTAGGAACTATGGTCAAAGCAGAAGGTCTGCTGGAAGGCTGTGCCGCAGAGGCGATTCAGTATCGGCATGAGATTGGCGCTGAGAATATCGCGATTTTTGCGGATGTTTATGACCGCACTGGTGGGCCGCTTGGCAGACTGCCGTTGGTGGAAGAGGTGCGCCAGGCGACTGTGTTCGGGAGGGCGGATGCGGTGGTGTTGACCGGTAAATCCTTCTCCGAGACACAGGAGATGATTAGCGAAGTATCCAACAGCGATCTTCATCCCACGATTTTGATTGGTGGGGGTGTTAATGCAGGTAATGTGAACGAAGTGTTGCGTGTAGCTGACGGAATTATTGTCAGTAGTGCGTTCAAAACCGTTAGTGGGTTTACCCGGGAGTCATTGTTGATGGATTGGGATGCAGAAAAGATCGCGGATTTTATGCGGGCGGTGAGGGAGCCTAAACTTTGATTTTTATGATTACATGATGGACTAAGATTCTGTTGAAAAAAATAAGTAATTTTAGGAGGTGAATTCTGAATCCTGAATCCTGAATTCAGAATGATTACGAATTTTCTTCTGCGATTGTTACAGGCGACAATTATTCTCCACATTCGCCACAGGTTGATACCCGTTCCGAGTACACGAACCTGTGTCTGTCAAAATCGAAACCGGTTAAAACCGGTTGGAATTAATAATTTGAAATTATTAACCTCCTTCAGGTGGTTTGATCATTACCAGCCTGTGGTTTAAACCGCAGGCGTAATTGATGGAAATTTTGAGTTTCACCAATTTCCCTTTGGATTTTTTCTTATAGATTATTCGAAATACAAATGTTCATCATGGAATTTCGATTAAAATCAATAATTTAAAACTTTTTCACACAGTTTTTGCTAAGATGATTCTATCAACTCACCAACAATTTCGGTTGACTGAGATATTCAGTGATGCTACTATTATCCATATTCTTAATCCCCCAAATCCACCATTGAGGAAATACAATGATCTTTACCTATCTCGATGTCCTCGACCGTGCTAAAAGCGGTCCTCAGGTAAAAAAATCCGATTGGGATCTCGACCATGTCGTTTTACCGACCAAACGGATTGTCCGAAAATATAACCTGCAATGGGACAAACACAGCGTTGTCCCGGATGATCCCGACCTGGCGGATCGGGTTTTCCAGGCTGCCCTTGAACTTGCTACCGAAACAGGCGTTTACAACATTAATACCGAACGTGTCATTTATTTCAGCCGTGAAGAATTACAGCAGGGGCTAGATCGTGCACCCCGCACTCTGGTCATGGGCGAGGGAAAAGACAGTTGCACCCTTTTTGCCAGAGGGATTTGTGATCCACGACCTCCGCTTATGTGGGCAGGTAATCCCGGTGTTCCCACCCCAGAAGAACTCTTTCTGCCGATGGTTCAATCCTGGATGCAGGAACCTATCGTTGACCTGATTACCTGTGGGTCAGTCACCACGATTGATGGTAGACCGGTCGAAACCGGAACACCCAGCGAAGTTTTCGTGGTTCGTCGCGAGTTGCGTATGCTGCGTGAGGGTCTGCGGCGTGTCGGCCGTCCCGGCATGGGTATGCTGGCAGCCCAATCAGCTGTGTCCTCGCTAGGAGATCTTGCTGCAGCACATCCTGATTATCTGCGTCCGGTGGATTCACATCTGGTAGCCATGTTTAATGAGTTGATGATTGATCAGGATAACATGAATCGCGCTGCCAATTCGGTAGAAGTTGGGATGCGCAACGCATCGCTTGCCACAGTCATGGTTGGCGGATTGGCGGGTGATGGTCCTGGTGCAGCGGTTGTGCAGGCAGCTTCCTTTATGCTGGCTAATTATGTCTGCCTCGCTGATTATCATCTGTTGCATCCGATCCATATCCGTCATGTAGCAACATCCACTCGTGGCGTCATGTGGGTGCAGGGAATCGTCGAGCAGGCATTTGCACGCAACGCTCCCTGCATTATCGTTTCTGATATCTATCCTAAATCCGGTGCAGGAACCCGGGAGCTGCTCTACGAAGTCGCTGCCAATGCCATTGCGATCACCCTCAGTGGTGGACATCTCGAGGGGGTTGGGGCTGCAGATGGAGCGGTACCGAATTCTTCCGGACTGGAAGCGCGTTGGATGGGCGAAATTGGACATGCGGTTGTAAGACAAAATCTTTCGCTCAATCAAGGAGAAGAACTTGTCCAGGCGTTACTGCAGCGCTATGAGCATGTTTTCTCGCAGCAAGGTGGTAATCCCGGTCAGCGTTTTGACCAGGTCTATGATTTGAGTACCTTGCGTCCCAAAGCAGAATGGGAAGCCTTATATCAATCCGTGAAAGATGAACTCAAACAATTAGGATTATCTTCATTAGTTTAATACAGTAGAATGAAAAATTCTTAAAAAGGAGGTGGTATCTGTGGCATTTTATATTATTGTGAACGTTGTGATTGTGGTTGTCTTGGGTCTGATCGCCCGCTTCTTTGGCAAATGACAGGGTTTTTATCACACATTATTTTTATGAGAGAGGAACAAAATGGCAGAAAAGAAATCTGGATGGAATTTTAATTACACGACTCGTGATATTGTTATTATCGCTGTTATCGCTGCGATCACCGGTGTCGTTAATACCGGTGTGGGAAACTTATGGTATTTAGCAAACACCTCGCTTGGCCCGTTAGGTGGCGCGATGTTGCAGGGTGCCTTTATGTGGGCATACATTCTGGCGATGTGGCTGGTGCGCAAACCAGGTGCTGCTCTGATTGTCGGTATTATCGAAGCTTCAACCGAAATCCTGTTGGGTAACGCTGCAGGAATCGGTACTCTTGGTTGGGGCATCACCCAGGGTCTCGCCATCGAAGCTGTCATGGCTATCAGCAATTATCAAAAATTTGACATGTTAACCGCAATTCTGGCGGGTGCTGCCGCTTCCCAGTTTGGCACTATCTGGACCTCCGTCCTGTATGGTTGGGATCCATCAACCGCCAAAGATGTCTGGTTAGCAATGCCCATCAACCTTGTTTCCGGTGCGATCCTCAGTGGTCTCCTCGGTTATCTACTTTCCAGGGCAATATCTCGTACCGGTCTGATACGCTCAGCCGGGCGCTGACCCCCATTCCTCCTGTGCGTTAAACCCCTTCAACTTACAGGAGGAAAAGCATCTTTTATTCATAATCAACACCTTGAAATGTTGGCTGATCAGTCTTTATTGTGAGGGCTGATGTCAGAAATATAAATCATTATTTGTAGGAATTAATATTGGAAACGAATACACCATTTATTAAAGCAACGGATGTTTTTTACACCCATTGGAACCAGGACGAACCCACTCTTAAGGGAGTATCTCTCGAAATTTTTCCCAACACGATTAACGTGCTGGTAGGACCAGGCGGTAGTGGCAAATCAACCCTTTGCAGTCTCTTCAATGGTGAAATACCACACCTTCTGGGAGGAACATTTGAAGGGACGGTGTTGGTTGATGGAAAAGACACCCACATCGAACCAGTTAAGAATTTGTCCCAGCGGGTGGGACACATGCTGCAGGATCCGGAAACGATGTTCGCTACCCTATATGTGGAGGATGAAATTGCCTTTGGGCCTGAAAACCTGCTGCTGGAAGTCGAAGAGATCACCAGGCGGACAGAGAAATTATTGGAAGATATCCAGCTGATACCGTTTCGAAAGAATCTGGTCTGGAACCTCTCCGGGGGTCAGATTCAGAAATTGGGTCTGGCTGTTATCCTTGCCATGCAGCCCTCGATGATCGTACTTGATGAACCTACGGCAAATCTTGATCCGCACACCACCCGGGCAGTGCATGAGTTGGTGCTCAAATTACGTGATCAGGGCATGACAATTCTCCTCGTTACCCGTGAATTGGATGATTTTATTCTCACAACTGCTGACCAATTGATTGTTATTGATGATGGAAAGATTATGGCATCCGGACCGGTACAAGCTGTTCTGGCAGAACATGGACAGGATATGCTTTCAAGATTGGGTATCTGGTTACCTGAAACGGTTGAAATTGGGTTGAAATTACAGGATGCGTTAGCATTGAATTTATCATCGATTCCTATCAGTGTAGCGGAAGCACTGCAGGTTCTCGCTGATCAGAATCTCCTGCGCAAGCGCATCACCAATTGCGAACCGGAATCAAGTACTGAAGAAATCAACAGGGCAAAATCCCTCATCAGCGGAAGAAATCTGGAATTCTCCTATAATAATGGTTTCAAAGCGCTGAATGATGTAACTTTTGACATCTATCCCGGGGAGATGCTAGCCATTGTTGGCCGAAATGGTGCCGGAAAGAGTACGCTTGCTAAACTGATGGTCGGTTTGCAGAAGCCACAGCTTGGTAGCCTGAGCCTTTTTGATCATCCCGCCTCCTACTGGAAGGTCGAAGCATTGGCAGAACACATCGCTCTTGTATTTCAGAACCCAGAACACCAGTTCCTCACCGATACGGCTTATGACGAGATTGCCTATTCTTTGATGTCACGCGGCATTGTCGACCTGGAAGAGGTGCGAGTCCAGGTGGAAGAGTGGATGAAACGATTGGAACTCAGTGATTTTGGCAAAATCCATCCCTTTGCGCTTTCTGCTGGAAAAAAACGACGTCTGGGGGTTGCGACAATGCTGGTTTGCCATCCACAGGTGTTGTTGGTGGATGAACCAACCTATGGTCAGGATAAAGAGATGACCCAGACACTCATGCAGCTCATGGAAAGCATTCGTGCACAGGGAGTCACAGTCGTTATGATCACCCACGATATGCGCCTGGTGCAGGAGTTTGCCAGTCGCGTTCTGGTTATGGCAGAAGGCAGGATTCTCTATGAAGGCGATCCTGCTTACCTCTTCGCGTCCGAAGAACTTCTTCATGCGGCAAACTTACGTCCTACCCTGCTGCAAGAACTGTTGAATGAGTTCCAGAATCAGGGTGGTAAGGTTGACTGTATGATTCGTAACACCGATCAATTCCTTGATGCACTCACTTATACACTTAACCTGGAGGATAACCATGTCGGATAATCAACAACAAGGACTGGTCTATACCTATCGTGCTTCACTGATGAACCGACTCTATCCGCTGGTAAAACTTGCCTGGGTTTTCATTGTCGCAATTGGTCTTTTCCTTTATCAATCACCAATCTCCGGTGCTGTGATGTTTGTCAGCGTCCTGTTATTGGCGATGATTGCTGGGAGGATTCCGGTTCGCCAGATTCTGGGCAGCAGCAAGATTATTCTGATGCTCGGTATCCTTTTGATGGTCTTTCACTTCTTCGCTGATCCGGGTGAGCCACTGTTCAAACTTGGACCGCTCACCATCACCGACAATGGGTTGTATCAAGGTCCGATCTTTTTCTTCCGTCTTTCTGTAGTCGTTTTGGCGTCTTTTGTTTTGATCTGGACCACGGATACCCGCGATTTGATGGTCTCTCTCACCAAAGCCGGGGTTCCCTATCGGGGTGCCTTTGCCGTTTTCCTTGCGCTGCGTTTTCTGCCGCTGATCCAGCGCGAAGTCGATGCTGTCCGCGCAGCCCATTCCATTCGCGGCAAGTCATCCAGTTCGGGCTTGACTCACCGCTTCAAGCTCTGGCAGCGTTACATTTTTACTATTCTCATCAATGGCTTGCGAAAAGCCGAAACCACCGCCACCTCCCTGGAATGCCGCGCCTTTGGATTGTATCCAACGCGTACGTATGTGAAGAATGTGCATTTTCACCCTTGGGATCTGCTGTTGATTGTGGGGACGGTAGTGTTGTCAACCGGATTGATTCTGGCTGAGAGGGCAATTTAAAAAACCCCACGCAAAAACGCAAAGAAAGAATTAAGACGCGAAGGAACGAAAATGGATTCATCGAAGCATTTCCATGAGAATTCTGTTGCCAAAATTATTGTCGATGTTGCTTTCAAAATTCATAAGAGCATGGGACCCGGTTTATTAGAATCTGCTTATCAATCATTCATGGTTAAAGATTTATAAAAACGAGGGCTGAAAATTAAATCTGAAGTACCAATGCCAGTAGTTTATGATGATATTCTCTTTAAGAACGGATTTCGAGCAGATATAATTGTTGAGGATCTTGTATTTATTGAATTAAAGGCTGTGGAAAAGATTGTTTATGTTCACCAACAACAACTGCTAACCTACCTGAAAGCATCAAACTTAAAGCTAGGTTTGCTAATCAATTTTGGTGCACCCTTGATCAAATATGGAATCAACGCGTCGTATGGATTAAAAGAAGGATAAAAAGAACCAAAACTTTGAATCTTTTCTTTTTTAAACCTTTGCGCTTTTGCGTCCTAGGACTTTGCAGCTTGATTCAATGCTTCACTCGCTGTCAATTCCCCAGTGAAAGCTGCATAAACCATAGCATATAACGGACCTAAATATTTGGAAAAACCTGGATGATTTGGCAGTAGTTTCCGGTGCTCGAGCATTTCTTTTTGCGCTTGAAGCCAGGTATGCCTTTCCAACTCCTCAAACGAATAACTACTCAAGCGCACCGGACTGCCAGCAAGTCGGGCAACTTCACGATCCTGCTGCTTATCTGCAGCTGTATATAGGACAGACAACATCTCTTGCTTGACGGCTTTTGGTTGATTGGTCGGGATGCTGACACCCCAGGTAGTATTCCATGGCTGGGTAAAAGTTGCTGTTCCGATCACATTCCGGTATGGGTTACTGTCATCCAGAATCGGTGCTGCCTGTCCGCCCCAACTCACTGCCAAAGCTGCTTTCCCTTGTTGTAATATGTTCAATATTTCAGCATTACCATATAGGTGGGTATCTGGAGGGCAGAAGCGTTTCAAATCAATAAAAAATTCTAAAGCGCGAATAGCTGAGCTGCTGTTAAAGGCTGGTTGGTGGTTATAATCCACTAATTCTCCACCAAAGGCCCACAGGTACGGTAGCCAATCCAGTAAGATTTCACTCGGGTGGGCTTTTAGCGCCATGGGATAATGACCAGCCGGTAATGTCAGCATTTCCAGAAGCTCTGGGATAGAACGCGGATCAAGGATACCTTCTGGTACATGAGTAAAATCCAGCAAGTCTTTACGATAAAAAATCAAATGTCCATCGGTAAATAAGGGTAATAAATATTGTTTTCCTTCCATCAGACTTTCAGCGTGAACCGCCGGGATAATATCAGCGAGATCGTATTCCTGAATGACTTCCGCTGCAATACCTGGAAGGAGATTTTCAAAAGCTTCCAATTTTCCATCTGCTACCAAACCGGGCAGCCAGATATGTCCGGGTACACAAACAGCCTGGTAGGGAGATTGTTCTGCTGCCAGGCTGGTGTTCATCATCCCCTGATAATCCGCCCATGGTACGATCTTCAATTCTGCATCCCACTCCGGATGATCAGCGAGTTGTTGCTTCAAAACGGCTAATGCCGGGTCATCAGGGCCAAGAATCATATATTTCATCGGATATTCTCCACCATTTCACGAATCGTACGGCTACTTTCCACCAATGTGTTGGCAATTCTGTGCAAACCACCGCCCATCAGGAATATAACATTTTTTCCATAGACTTCCAACATTTCCGGCAAACGGTCGAATGTCATGCCACCACCAGGTGTTGGAAAGATAGTTTTTAGATGTCCCATCAGATCCTGTGACCCAGCAACAATCGAGATACATTCCTGTTTACTGAAAGAAAATCGTCCACCCCAATTCGGGTAAATGGTTGCATCCGCTCCAGCCAATCTCGCAACCTGTCCAAAGAGGGCATAATGAGAAAAGCCATTCGCTGGGGCTGTAACATAGCTGCCAACAAATGCCGGATGTAACATAACCGGTAAATTCAATCCATCATCGTCTGCCAACATACGCATACTGTCAAACCCCACCAAACCGGGAGGAACCAATAATCCACCAGCTCCATTTTGTTTTGCAAAGTGTGCTTTCTCGAGTAATTGATCCGCGCGTAATCCCAGACTGGGCATATAAAAACTATGGTATCCAGTCTGCTGGTTCGCACGAGCAACCGCATCAGCACAGCGTTGTACCCGTTCTTCGAATGGGGAAAAAACCTGATCTGCCAATCCATGATCGTCTTTGATGATGTCAATTCCACCCAGGGCGAATTGATAAGCCTGATCTGCCAAATCCTGAACGGAGAGCCCCATTGGTTTTAAA
This sequence comes from Anaerolineaceae bacterium, assembly GCA_030653365.1. Taxonomy (GTDB): domain Bacteria; phylum Chloroflexota; class Anaerolineae; order Anaerolineales; family Anaerolineaceae; genus UBA6170. The sequence goes on along the minus strand of JAURZL010000017.1, from coordinate 22,291 downwards.
GCAGTACACAGGAGGGGACGTTCTGGTGCACTCAGAAGGGTACGCAAGCCTTCGCGTCCAAAACGAGGACCACGAAAACGATTGATCATTGAATCTGGCAGATCAAATTCCTCGACGCGCACACCGGGTTTTATACTCGTATTACCAAAAATAACGTTCAATAATTGCACCAGATCGTGACCAGCATTTTCAACGGCAAAGCTGATCCGGGCGATAAAGGAAGACTGATCTTCATTTGCAGGATTCATGCTTTCGATTTGACCTATGATTTTTTCCGGGATATCGCCCTCTGGTAAAAGGTCAAATGGGAATTCAACGGTTTGTTCTATACAGGCATCCCAGGCTTTTGCCTGAGCTTCTTCACGATTGCCACTAAAACGATACACAACAGTAAAGCGTTCACCACTCAAAGGGGGAGTTACACGCTGCATTAGAGTGCCTCCGCTTTAGCAGTGCTGTGAACAGCTTCCAATCGAACGGTTTGCAGGTCGGTCTCGGTTATGTCGAGTTCATGTCCGACCATTTCTTCAACAGCATGAACCAACGAAAGCGCATCCAGTTCATATTCGCGCATCAGGTAAGGACGGCTGGCACCATGTGCAAAGGTATCTTTCAGACCGATCCGCTTTAATCGCTTCCCAATGCCATGGTCTGCTAAAACCTCTGCCACCGCCGACCCAAGCCCACCAACAATCGTGTGATTTTCCATGGTGATTACACCCAGACGGGCTTGCGAGCTGGCTTCCAGGATTGCTGGATCGGTAAATGGCTTCAGGGTTGAAACATGCATATGGTGAATGGATACGCCTCGCTGCTTCAGAATAGCCATTGCCCGCATCGCCTCTTCCGTGCATATGCCACTCGAAAAAAGCGTGATGTCCTTGCCTTTACTTAATTCACGCACCTGATTGAATTTGAAGGGTTCACTCTTTGCGAAAAGACGTGGAACTTCCCCGCGTAACATACGCAGATATATGGGACCAGGGATATCAAGCGTCACGTCCAATACGGTTTCGATCTCGGTCGCATCACCTACTTCCAAAATAGTCATATTGGGTACCGCCCGTAGCATAGCCACATCTTCGATAGCCTGGTGGGTAATTCCACCGGGGGTGGTGATACCGGGCAGGAACCCGACCATCCGTACCGGTAGATTGGGGTAGGCAACTGAATCGACCAATTGATCATAAGCACGGCGGTAAATGAACACAGCAAAGGTATGAATAAACGGCAGGAAACCTTCCCGTGCCAGACCGCCAGCCGCACTCATCATATTTTGTTCTGCCAGCCCGAAGGAGAAGAAGCGTTCCGGATAGGCTTTTTGGAAAAGGTCTGCTTCAGTAGAGCTGGTTAGATCGGCAGACAGGACCAGCACTTCAGGACGATTTTTAGCCCATTCCACCAGATTTCTTGCGTGAATTTTGGTTAAGATTTCCATCACTTATGATCCTTTCAGCTCTACCAGCATTTTTTCGTATTCTTTGCGGTAACTTTCCCGTTCTTCTTCACTGACGAAGCGTAGATAGTGCAATTTAGGTGCACGGTTGTTCAATAAAGGTAATCCACGGGTAGGATCGGAGTAACACAGGACAACAACCGGTCTACCATCAGGTTCGACCTCTGCCGGTGCTGCGAGAGCATCAGCATTATGCGCATCGACCACAAATACACGCGCACCAAAAGCTTCCAGCCTGGGCTGCAAGGGTTCAATATTGAGGACATCGCACATTTTTCCATCACAACATTGCCCATTCACATCGACATAAATGATCATGTTATCCAGATTGTAATGTGCCATCGACTCTAACGCTTCCCAGGTTTGTCCTTCCTGGAATTCGCCATCTGACATCATCACGAAAACCCGTCCAATATCACCTTTGATCCGACGTGCCAGGGCAATCCCGACTGCCTGACTGATGGCTTGAGCTAGGGATCCATTGGTTAATTCACATCCAGGAGAGTGTTCCGCCCCAATCATTTCTACCGAAGAACCATCCTGGTTGAATTGAGACAATCCCTCCAGAGACATGCGGCCAACTTCGATCAGAACGGTGTACAAAATCAGGGCATAATGGGCTGGCGAAAAGATGAAACGGTCTAAATCTGCTGCGATTGGTCCATTGTATCCACGCCCGGTTTGATAATGCGGGTTATCGCTGGCGGGTACACCCATGAACGGTGGCGGCACCATGGGTGCTTCACTGGGACCAATATTCATAATCTTTGTGTATAACGCGGCAAATAATTCTGCAGCAGAACAAGCCTGGCTCATGTAGCCACCATTGTTCTTTAAGGTATGTTCCAACACCCTTAGGCGAATGTTGTTGGCAATTTGATAAATGTTTTCTTGCCAGGTAATAGAAGGGGGGGAGGATAAGGTCATCATTTCTCCAGCATCGTAGTGAAATTGTTTTCAGATGTGATTTGTACAATTGTAAATATAAGTACAAACGTTCATATAATAACATATTGCCAAATCAATGTCAACAATGGGTTGACGCACGAGTATACGCGGTTTCATGTTTTCACCAACCTATGCGATCCAGCCTGATTTACCCCCACCAAATAGTTCAACTGATTTGCTGCTCATGTCCCCGGGATGACAACCTATTCCAGGTGCACTGAATCAACAATCCCCATCACCACTGAAATCACTCCGGCGTATTCATTTTCCAACACCTGGCGGGCACCACTGCCTTCGCGCAGGACCAGCACGGTATCACCAATTCCAGCCTGGTGGGTGGTATCCAGCGCAATAAAATCATCATCCGGAAGGCTGTCGTCCAAACCCATTGGCTGAATCACCAAAATACGGCGGTGTTTGTATGACTCATGACTGATGGTGGTTACGATGGTACCTATAACTTTTCCCAGGATCATTGCATCACCTTCAGCTGTAAGGGTTGAAGCCGCGCTTCATCACCAGATTGAAGCTCTCATCCGGGCGTACATCCAATTGATCTACAATACCAACCAGCGCAAGATCAATCGGCACGAAATTTCTTTCCGGAAGTGAGAAGGTGGCTTCCCTCGACCGCACCATCACACACAGATCACCATGCCCAGCACGGACACTGTCAGCTGCCACCACCAAAGCACCTACGGGTTCGAGGTGTTTGTTAACGGGTTGCACCACCAGCAATTTAATCCCTTCGGTGCCTGGATATTTTGCTGTGCATACTGCGGTACCTTTGACAATCGCCAGGTTCATGGGTTAAACGATTCCGAATCTGCGCAGCACACGCTCAATGATTTCACTCAGCAGGGCTTTATCCATCGCTGGAAATTGAGTGCCGATTTGCTGTTGCAGTTCTTGGCGCAGAATACTGACATCCACGGACGATTCCTGCACAGGTTGTGGAAATCCGGAAGCAGAACTCGAAGGTATTGATGGCGATTGTGCCAATGGTGGTATTCCCCTGGTTTCTGCGGAGGAACCCAGCGGTGTAGATTGATCAAGTACCCGCGCCCGTTCGCCCATCTGATTCTGTTGTGAAAGATAAGGGCGAACAGGTGCAGCAGGCGGCGTGGTGGCTTGCGGTGAGATCAGGCTCATGCCCAGACGTCTGGCTTTTTCATACGCCAGGTCGGTCAGCACGACATTGTCATTGAGTGCCAATGACATGATGCCACGGCGAACCAGATCTTCGATATCATGTTCGGTATAAAATGTTTTAGCGATGGCTCACCTCCACGCTTGTTGTCTGTCTAACTACCAATCTGACCATCCAGGCTTTCGAGTGCACTGATTGCGGCATCCCGGGCGGTAATAATCTCCGCCTCCGATCCACTCAACCACATTCTACCGAAGCGTCCCACCGAGGTGACATGGATCAGCTTGATGCTTGCTTTTTTCTCAGCTTCGTTGACTGCATAGTTTATATAAGCAGCGGGAGCGCATTCCAACACCAGCATCGTTTCGCCTGGCACCAACATGGAACCGCGGCGAAAACGATTGATCAACTGCGATTGATATGGATCAATGCGTGTGATCACCTGGGTGGAAACAACCTGTGGTTTGATGCGGTCCTGGACGTTCAATCCCAGACGGCTTAATACAACTTCACCGGCTTCCAAAACCGCTGCCTGGCTGCGGGAATGCACCTCAAACATGCCAAATTCGCGCTCAACAATCTGTGCGCCTGGGCGGGCTTCGGTCGCTTTGACAGCGATATCGACCACACGGAACACTTCATTGCCGGGTGCCATTTCCACATATAATGCAGCCATTCCCTCGGTCGGCAGATCACCCTGGGTCACAGAGCCAATGAACGCAGCATACTGTGCCTGCATCCGGTCGAGGTAGCAATAACAGCGGAGTGAAAAGTCTTCCGTTGCCATATTCAACTATTTCTTTTCAGCACGACCGCCAAAGCCACCTTTGGAGTGTTGCGGTAAGATCATTTCGATCTCAGCGTGAGGGCGGGGGATGACATGCACGGAGGCAAGTTCGCCCACGCGTTTGGCTGCTGCGGCACCGGCGTCGGTTGCTGCTTTCACGGCACCCACATCACCCCGTACCATTACGGTCACATAACCACCACCAATATATTCAGAACCGATCAGTTCTACATTGGCAGCTTTTACCATAGCGTCTGCGGCTTCGATTGCGCCGATCAGACCTTTGGTCTCAACCATTCCTAAAGCAATTAATGAAGTATCCAAAGCGATTTTCCTTTCTTGTCACTGGGTTTAATAGTTTCATTCAAATCCTTCCGATCCACCAGGATCAGATGGACGGCTTACCTTCTTAAAATCTCGCGAATCACACTTTCGACAGCATGTTCCACTGTGGATGCTTGTGGGGGAATGTGACGTTCCACCGGCTGCAGTGCTTCGACCGGAGGTTGGTACAATTCGTAAGCCAGTCGTTTGACATTGATCAAATGGCGTGTAGTGATATTATCACCGGTGATCGCACCGCCAACACCTCCTGACCCGAGCGTGAAAGATGCATCCAGTCCGGTTGTTAATCCAACTGCTCCCAACGTTCCCATCGTATTCACCAGAATACGGAATACCGGTTTCTCCAGTCCAAATGCCAGGATCACCCGTTCGTCTTGCGCATAGAGTATCTGGGTGTGTCCCTTCCCACCGGTCTCGATCATTGCAATCGATACTTCACAACCTTTTTCCCAGCCATCCACCTCATACCAGCCCAGCACGGTGGTAAGCTTTTCATGCGAAAGCGGTTCATCACGCCCGACCTTCACAAGGGGAGTGACCAGAACGCGCGTCTCGGGTGGCACATCAAAACCAGCATAGGCTGCCACATAAGGTGCGGGTTTTCCAACCACAGCGGTATTCATGGCACCATTGGGGTGAAAAACAGTTTTTCGCAGCATGTCGGTCTGGCGTGCATCACAGAAGAAAGCCCCTTCGGCGTGCATCAGGGCAGCCAGTTGGGCGGCAATCGGGCGATCGGCAATCACGGATTGCTCGGTGGCGCAGATGGTGGAGCAATCAAAGGCTTTACTGGCGACAATATAACGGGCAGCTTTGGCGATATCCGCAGACCGGTCTACATAGACAGGCACATTTCCCGGACCTACACCATAGGCAGGTTTCCCTGTGGAATGCGCTGCGCGAACCATCGGAGAGCCGCCCGTCGCGAGGATCAGGGCTGTGCGTTTGTGTGTCATCAGTGCTTGCGTGCCTTCCAGGCTGATGTGCTGCATGCAGGAGATCAATCCTTTTGGTGCACCAGCTTTCTCAGCTGCCTGCGCCATCACGAAAGCAGTTTCATAAGTACAACGTGCCGCGGAAGGATGGGGTGCAAATATAATCGCATCACGCGCTTTGACCGCAATCAAGGTTTTAAACAACGTTGTCGAGGTTGGGTTGGTGGAGGGAATTAAAGCTGCAATTACTCCGATGGGCCAGGCAATTTCTGTAATGCGCTTCTCCGGGTCGTGATGAATCACACCAACCGTTTTTTCAGCGCGGATACTCTCCCAAACCAATTTGGAGCCAGCGATATTCTTCAATTTTTTGTGTAATGGATGTCCATAACCAGTCTCATCATACGCCATTTGCCCCAGGCGTTCGGCTGCTTGCAAACCGGCTTCCGCCATGGCTTCGCACACGCGGTCTACATCAGCCTGGGTGGCATGGCTCCAGGATTTCCAGGCTTCGTATGCGTTGGTTACCAGTTCGCGAGCTTCCTGAATGGAAGCGAGATCATTATCCATGGTTTAAGGTTTTCCTGTTATGCATATTTCCGGAATACGACTTCGCCTTCCACTTCCAGCGAATCGATCACTGCCATAATCACCGCGTCCACCGGGGTGTCTTTGGTGGTGTTCGTCTGACGGGCAGAAGATCCCGCACAGGTCAGCACAAGTTCACCAACACCGGAATTCACACAGTCCACTGCTACAAAAGGTTTCCCAAAGGGTTCACCTTTTTCATCTGTCTGCCGCACAATCAATAATTTTTGTCCGGTCAATTTTTCATCTTTAATGGTGGAAACGGTAGTTCCAATTACTTTTGCAATCAGCATATTTTTGCTCCCATATGAATTTTATATCCGAGATGCAATTAAGGCAATCAGAATGACTTGATAAACCACTACGGAGGTAAGGGGATCCAATTGTCGTTAGAAATTCCAATGATACAAAAGTTCAATGATGTACAATTATTCAAATTGTACTCAACTTGATATGAAAAGTCAACTGGGAATAACCGACAGACTCGTTGGTTTTATACATTTTGAACAGATAAATAGTAGATCATGTGACGTTAATCATGAAACAATTGTTCATACTTGAACATTTAATAAATTTATCATATAATATAAACAATCAGATCATCAAACAAAATTATCATCAGAAAACTAACAACACACATTAACAATTGTTCACTCTTGAACTTTTATAAAATTCGTTTATAATGATCTGTATGGAAAGACAACGTCCAACCTTTTTTCCCCATTTATTAACCAAATTAGGAGTGTGAAGATGAAAAAGATTTTTGGCATAATCCTCGTTGCAGTCTTCTTGCTGAGCGCCTGCGCCCCTGCTGCAACACCTGTAGCACCAGCCGATACCGACACCGGTACAGCTGCATTAGAAGGCGTTCCTGCTGGCATTAAAGAAGGCCTCAAGATCGCTGTTATTCGTAACCTGCCTTCTGATGACCACACAAAACAATTCCTTGATGGCGCTCGTTCCGAAGGCGAATCATTTGGATTTGTTGTTGACACATTCATTGCCGATAATGATGATGTGAAATTCCAAGAATTGGTCGCACAGGCCATTCAAAAAGGCTACGATGGGTTGGTTATCTCCCATGGTAAAGCCGACTATTCCTACGACATGTTGAAACCCGCTGTTGATAAAGGCATGCTGGTAGTGACCTTCGATACTGTCATCGAAAAAGAGGGGATGACCCTTGACACCATTACCACCACCTTCCAGGATGACTTTAAACTGGCAGAGCTTTCTTTAACTGAAATTGCTGCCCTCTCCACCGACGGTTCCCCCGTTCGTGTAATCAAACTGTGGTTTGGCCCTGGCGTACCGCCCCTGGATCGCCGCGAAACCATCTACAAGACATTTGAAGAAGAAGGCAAGATCGAAACTTTAGAAGTAATCGGACCATCCAACTTCCAGGATGTCCAGGGTGACATTGCTGCCCGCGTTGGCGCAATCCTCGCCAAATACCCCGAAGGAACAGTTGACGCAGTCTGGGGTTCCTGGGACGAAATGGCCAAAGGCGCTTACCGCGCATTGGTTGAAGCTGGCCGCACTGATGTAACCCTCATCTCCATTGATGTGTCCAACCAGGACATGAACCTCATGCGTGAAGAAGGCAGCATCTGGGTATCTACCGCTGCAGTTGACCCCCGATTAATTGGTATCGTCAACATGCGCTTACTGGCAAAGAAATTCGCCGGTGAAGAGACCCCCGCCAACTATGACCTCGAAGCAAAACTCATCAAACAATCTGATCTCAAACCCGAAACCAACATGGAAACCCTCAACGAAGTAATTGAAGGTTGGGGTAAATCAGATGCTTTCAATGAAGCATGGATGGATACCCTTCGTGCATTCTACAAGAAATAAGTCCTTCCTGCAGTAGGGTCCTATTTAATCCAATGGTTGGCGTTGACTTTCCCCACTGCTTCAATATACAAATTTAAGTTGTTTAATTGTCATTTCAATTCTTAGCAGTAGTGGTTATTTGGTGGGTTTATGCCCACCAAATAACCCACCACCTTCGATATATTGAGATGATCATTGGTCTTTAGAAAAAAAAGACGAGTGATATGATCAGGGATCTCCCTTTGTAAATCACTCTTCCAACAACTGGGTATAATTAGATCTTATTCCTAAAACTCATAATGACAGAGATTTTTTCTTGTTTATTTTGGGAGGTGTCGAATCGAATCGAATAATTCTTTTTGTTTAGAGATGAAGGACATCTCCATAGAATTTCCTGGAGTAAAAGCACTTTCCAACGTCAATTTCACCCTCAATAACGCTTCAATACAGGCACTTGTTGGAGCAAATGGCGCTGGTAAATCAACTCTGATGAAAATTATGGCGGGTGCATATAACCAATACACTGGGACAATCCTGTTAAATGGCGAGGAAGTTAATATCCGTACCCCACGTGATGCGAAAAGGCTGGGCATCGAGATTGTCTATCAGGAAGTGGATACCGCCCTGGTTCCCTATCTCACAGTTGCAGAAAACATTATGCTCAATGTATTGGTCAACAAAATGGGACGTCGGGTGATTGTGCACTGGCCAGCCATCCACAAAGCTGCACGTCAAATTCTCAAGCGACTTAATATCGAACTGGATACCAATGAGATTGTTGAGAACCTCAAGCTCTCTCAAAAGCAAATGGTGCTGATTGCCCGTGCGATTGCTGAAGATTGTAGTTTTCTGATCCTCGATGAACCCACAGCACCGCTGAGCAACACCGAAACAGCCGAACTTTTCCGCCTTGTGCGTGACTTGCACGAAAATCACGATGTAGGTGTGGTCTTCATTTCGCACCGCTTGCCCGAAATTTTTGAAATTTGTAAAGAAATTACCATTTTGAAAGATGGTAAAGTTGTCACCCATCAACCAGTGGCTGGTTTAACAGTCAATCAGGTGATTGAATATATGCTCGGCCAGAAGCTCTCCGAGACTTTCCCCAAACGGAAAGTAGAAATTGGTGATCCGATCTTCAAGGTTCATAACCTCACCGAAAAAGAAGGCGCCGTTCGTGATATCGATATGACCGTACACGCTGGTGAGATTGTGGGGATTGCCGGGCTGGTCGGTGCCGGTAAAACTGAACTTTGCAAAACGCTCTTTGGCGCATTACCGATTATGAGCGGTGAGATCGAACTCAAAAATAAAAAAATAAAAATTAACACTCCTTACGTAGCCGTTTCTAATGGATTGGCTCTGGTCCCGGAAGAACGTCGTAAGGAAGGTGTTCTGATTGAAGAACCTGTATATAGTAACCTCTCGGCTGCCAATCTTTCCCGCTTCACCAATCGTTTTGGATTCCTCAAATCGATAGCGGAGAAAGTCAATGCTCGAAAAATGATCAAAGATCTGGATATAAAAACCCCCAACGAATCCCAGAAGGTTGCCTATCTTTCCGGTGGAAATCAGCAAAAAGTCGCTTTTGGTAAATGGCTGATTGCGGATGCTGAGATTTTTATTTTTGATGAACCCACCAAAGGGGTTGACGTGGGTGCCAAGCACGATATTTTTGAATTAATTGGCAACCTGGCTGAAGCTGGCAAAGGCGTGATCTACGCTTCTTGTGAATTCGCTGAAATCCTTGGTATTACGGACCGTACATATGTCATGTATGACGGAATGATCGCCAAAGAACTTGAAACAAAAACTACCAACGAAGAACAATTACTCTTCTACTCCACGGGAGGTAAATAACCCATGCAGGCTTCAACTCCAACGAAAACGATTCCATTCACCACCCATTTGATCAATTTCATCACCAAATGGGGTAGCGTGTTGACCATCGTTGTTCTGATCATTTTCTTCACGATCAGTATGCCGGATTCGTTTATGACCACCTCGAATCTGACTACAATTCTGCGCAGCATCTCGATAGTTACCGTAATCGCTATCGGTGTTACCGTTTCGCTGACCATCAACGGCTTCGATCTTTCCGTCGGTTCGATGGCGACCTTTGCTGATACACTTGTTATCTCAATGTTCGTCTGGTATATGCTGCCCACCGTCCCAGCCATCCTGGTCACCATTGCGGTTGCCCTGATCGTAGGTCTGGTCAACGCCTTCCTGGTCGTCAAGATTAAAATTCCTGATTTACTGGTCACGCTCTCGATGCTCTTCATCCTGGAAGGGGTCGCGATGACCTATGCCGGTGGTGGATCGATCAGCCAGGGTATGCCGCGCCTGGATGGTACCCCAACGTTTGGGACGCTCCCATCTTCTTTCCGACTGATAGGACAGGCACCTTATATCATTATCATCATGCTGGTGGTAGTTGCCGCCGTGCACATCTTCCTCAATTACACCAAATATGGCCGTTATCTGTATGTCGTCGGTGGCAATATGGAAGCTGCACGTCTCTCCGGTATTCCGGTTGACCGCTACCGCACCATGGCTTACCTAATCTCGGCCTCCCTGGCAGCATTAGGTGGCATTTTGCTCGCCTCACGTATCGGTTCTGCGCAGATTAATGCAGGTGCCGGTTACCTGATGCCCTCGGTGGCGGCAGCATTTATCGGTTTTTCCGTGGCTGGTGCCGGACGACCGAACGCCATTGGTACCTTTGCCGGTGCTGTGCTGGTCGGCGTTCTGGAGAATGGATTGGTGATGATGTCGATCCCATATTATTCGATGAACATCGTCAAAGGGGCTGTTCTGGCGATTGCGCTGGCATTCACCTATGTCCGAAAGAAGTAAAAAATTATTAATTGGAGGATTGTGATTCATGTCCAGATTTGATACTTATTTTTTGATGAAACCTGCTGATGTGGCAGAATATGCCAAAGAGAAATTGGATCTCTTCCCACCAAATGCTGATCTTGATTGTGTGGAAATTGGCGATGGCAATATCAACTACATCTTCAAGGTGTGGGATAAAAACGATTCCAAATCCGTCATCATCAAACAGGCCGGGCCTACCGCACGAATTTCTGATGCTTTTGTGCTCTCCACCGATCGTACCCGCATTGAAGCAGAAATTCTGATATTGGAAAACAAACTGGCTCCTGGTTTAGTCCCGCTGGTGTATAAATACGACGCAGTCATGAACTGTTGCTCCATGGAAGACCTCTCTGATCATGAGATTATGCGTTTCGCTCTCATGAAACACCAGAAATTTCCACGCTTCGCGGATGACATCACCACCTTCATGGTCAATACATTGCTGCTGACCACTGATGTTGTCCTAGAGCACAAACACAAAAAAGAACTCGCACGCAGCTATGTCAATCCTGAATTGTGTGAGATTACCGAGGATCTGGTCTATACTGAGCCATTCAACGACTATAACAAACGCAACAATGTTTTCCCTCCCAATCTAAAATGGGTAGAACAAAATCTGTATGGCGATCAGGACTTACTGCTTGAAGTTGCAAAACTCAAATTTGAATTCCTGACACATGCCCAATCATTGATCCATGGCGACCTGCACACAGGTTCGATCTTCATCAAACCCGACTCGACCAAGGTCATTGATCCCGAATTCGCCTTTTATGGTCCCATTGGATATGACACTGGCAACGTGATTGCCAACCTGATCTTCGCGTGGGCGAATGGTGATGCCACCATCAGCGATAAAGACGAGTATGCCGATTACGTTGGCTGGATGGAAAATCTGATCGTTGAGGTTATCGATCAGTTTATCGAGAAATGGCATGTTGCCTGGAAAGAAAACGTCACCGAAATTCTGGCGAAAGTGTCTGGTTTCCAGGTATGGTACCTCGACACGGTACTGGCTGATACCGCTTCTGTCACCGGTCTGGAACTCTGCCGCCGTATCGTTGGTCTGGCACAGGTTAAAGATATCACCACCATCCCCGACCAGGAAAAACGCCTGCGCGCTGAACGCATCTGCTTGACTGCAGCCAAACGCTTCATCAAAGAGCGTAATTCCTTCCGCAGCGGAGCAGATTTCCTCAATAACCTCAAAGCAGCCGAAAAAGAATTTACTGTTTAATCATCTACTGGCTGGGCAGGGAAAATCCTCCCCAGCCAGCAAAATCAACTCATCATGAGTACTTAAAAAGGAAAATGAAAAAATGGAAAACAAATCAATCTTCGACCTTGAAACAGTCTATCTCGACGATGATAACAATGCTGTCGTGATGCTCGATCAGACCTTAGTTCCAAATGAGATCAAATATCTCAATTTGACCACCCAACCCGAAATTTGGGAAGCGATTTATGAACTGCGCGTACGTGGTGCTCCCGCGATCGGGATTACCGCTGGCTATGGTGCCTATCTGGGTGTCAAGCCTTCCACCGCTGGCGATTTCGACACATTCTACACCGAGTTCAAGGTAGTCAAAGAATACCTGGCCTCCGCGCGTCCCACTGCGGTCAATCTTTTCTGGGCACTCGATAAAATGGAAAGCTGCCTGCTTAAAAATAAAACCAAATCGATTTCCGAGATCAAAGCTGCCCTGCACAAACAGGCAGAAGAGATCAAAGCTGAAGATATCCGCACCAACAAGGCCATCGGCGAATATGGTCTCTCTCTGATTCAACCAAACACCGGTGTGCTGACGCATTGTAATGCGGGCTCGTTGGCGACTGGCAAATACGGAACTGCTACTGCTCCGATGTATCTCGGGCAGGAACGTGGTTATAACCTCAAAGTCTTCGCGGATGAAACCCGTCCATTACTGCAAGGTGCGCGCCTGACCACTTTCGAGCTGGCAGCTGCTGGCATCGTTGTGACCCTGATCTGCGATAATATGGCCGCCACTGTGATGAAAAAAGGCTGGATCCAGGCTGTTTTCGTCGGTTGTGACCGTGTGGCAGCCAATGGTGACACCGCCAACAAGATCGGTACAGCTGGTGTGGCAATTCTGGCACATGAATATGGCATTCCCTTCTATGTCTGCGCTCCTACCTCGACCATTGATATGAACACCCCCAGCGGGGATCAGATCGAGATCGAGCAACGCAAACCTGAAGAAATCTACAAAAAATGGTACGTTAAACCGATGGCACCTGAACAGGGCGTCAAATTCTTCAACCCCGCTTTCGACGTCACCGACGCCAAATTCATCACTGGTATTATCACAGAATTCGGTATCGCCCGCCCTCCGTTTACACAAACCCTCCCGCAAATTTTCGAGAAAAAGCGCTCCTCCGAAGAGAATTAAGCTTTTTCATTTTTCCCCCCGTACAAACAGGCACTGAGTACCCCTTCGTGCCTGTTTGTCCAAGGGATGGAGTTGCAAACCTTTTGATCGAGATATTCATAATTTAATGATTACATTGATATCTTTTCATCTTCTCGGCACGGAGGTGGCGGTGATCACCGCCAATAACCCATTAACCCCGTTTATTGAGAAGATACTTAAATCGATATTATTTAAATTATGATAAATATTTCATAAATTATGATAATAAATATTTAGATACTACTCTGCCAATACTGCCTGCGCTGTCTCCATATCTGTCACAAGATGATGCACAGATCCGCTTTTCAATGCCCCATGGATCGCCACCACTTTCTCTGGACCGGTTGCCACACCAATCACATTCGGAATTCTCAGCAGGTCATCATAATTCAGGATAATCATTCGCTCCTGGATCGGATTATTCACATATTTTCCATCACGGTCATAAAAATGCAGCAAAATATCACCGACTGCCCCCTGATTTTTGAGTTCCCGCATCATATCCGGGGTGAAATGGCCGGTTCTTACCAGCGTTGAATTTGGTCCGATATAACCCAAACCCACTATTGATAGATCTACCTTTGGAATCCCTTTGAATGCCTCCTGGATGGATGGTTCTTCCAGTAATGTGTCACGAACAGCAGCACTCTGCACCACCACGGGTACGGGCAGAGAGATAATTTTGGCATTCAACTTTTCAGCAATTCGCCAGCTGATTCCATACGGTGCATTGGGAGAAAGATAGGTACCAGCAAGCTCCTGGATGATGATCCCTGGAGGAGTACTTTTCCCATCAAGAAATTCAATCATATACGAAAGTGTGGAACTGAATGCCACCCCCAGACGGCAATTTGGACAAAGATGCTTCATTAACTCTACAGCTGCATATCGGCAGACTTCTTTTACCGTATCATCAGGGTCAGACATTGTTTTCGCAATCGTAACCGAACGCAGGTTATATTTCTCTTTGATCCGGTTACCCAGTTGAAATTGAGCTGGTAAGGGCCGAGTAATTGTAAATTGCACGACACCATCTGCGCGGGCACGTTGTAACAGGCGGGTGATGCTGACCCGTGACATATGCAGCTGTTCTGCGATCTCTTCATGTGTTAGCCGCTCTACATAGTAAAGCCAGGCAGCTATGACAATCAACTCATCCTGGTTATTTTCTGCCATTAATCGTTTCTCCTGATTTAGGTTGGTCAATCACCCAGCCATTCAATTGATCCAATGGATGATCGAATTTCAAAAACAACTTACTCGTCTATCTTCTTATTCTTCTGTACAATTCCGCGGATTGCATCCAACATTTCGGGTGGTAAGGTGTTAACATCTCCAAGTAATTCTGCGTAGGTTAACGTTTTGCAGACATGCTCGAGCCTTTCGGTGTTGATTAACGCTTCATCCAGATTCTTGCCCACTGCAATGCTTCCGTGATTGCGGATCAATAACACATTGTGTTTTCTGACTAAATCCCGAACCGCGGCAGCATTTTGCCTGGAAGAAGGCATAGAAAATTCTGTGATTGGAATCTCACCAAAGGCAATTGCAGCTTCCGGAATTACATCCATGCGTACTTTGCCCTGAGAGATTGCCAATGCATTTGCATAAATCAGATGGGTGTGGATCACAGCGCGTACATCCGGTCGTTGTTTAAAAATTTCCAGGTGCATCGGCTGTTCTGAAGTTGGTTTGAGTGCTGGATTGGTTGCAGATTTTAACATGCGACCTTCCAGATCGATGACCAACAGGTCTTCTGCTGAAATGCGCCCTTTTGTCACACCAGAAGGTGTGATCAGAATATTGCCGTCCGCCATTCTTGCTGAGATATTGCCATCATTCGAGACCATTAACCCACTATGGTAGAGAATTCGCCCGGTCAGGATGATGGCATCGCGGATTTGTTGTTCACTGCTGAATTCATTGAACTGGAGAATGTCCCGACTGGGATAAACGCTTATTCCACCGGTGTTCGCCACCTCTGTCAATTTTTCTGATGGGTCAGTGATACTGCTGATCAAAGAAGTAGCTGGATTGTTTTGCGTCAGGTAGGGTCGCACGGGTGCGGATGGGGGGCGTGGGTGATCCTTCTGTAAGATTTCAACCCCAAGGCGTTTTGCTTTCTCATACGCCAGATCAGTCAGAATCATATTATCGTCAACGACCAGGGTTGTACTACCCTGCGCGACAATTTTCTCGATATCTTCGTCAGTTAAGATGATTTTTGCCATGATGATAACCTGTCCGGATCGAAAAACTTACAATCGTTCACTGATGAACAAAAGATAATAATATTTTACACCTTTTCTGACGGGAAATCAACCACCTTATACCATCAATTTTCTCTGATGATATTAATTTTACCTGTTTCCATTCAGATATCAATCCATAAAACCATTTAATTTGAATCAAAACCCCATCTTCGTATTTGAAGATGGGGAATTGAAGTCAAAAATCTGTATAGAAGGAGGGAGGAAAATTGCTAGGGACGTTCTCCTAGGGTAACTTCAATTTGCAAGGCGTTGCCATTACGCAGAATACTTAAGGTCACAACATCACCGGGGTTGTACTTACTCAGTTCCATGCGTAACGCCTGAATACCATCCACGCCAATATTATCGATGGCGGTGATTACATCACCCCCAATCATGATCTCCTGACCGTCCAATTCGAATACCCGATCGCTTCCCCGAATACCAGCTTCGTCTGCAGGGCTTCCAGCCTGTACTTCGACCACCAGAACTCCTTGTTGATCTTGATCAAGATCCATTTGTTCTGCGATCTCAGCAACCAAACTGCCGCCGGTGACGCCCAGGTAAGCTTGTCCACTGGCAAAAGCACTAGAAGGGGTCTGGACTGTCGTCTTACCCGGGCGAACACCGAGGGTTACATCCACCGTCTGGGATTCCCCGTCCCGCAGGATGGTCAATTCAACCACCTGGCCTGGCTCGGTGGCTCGGGCCAAATATGAGACCAATGTCTCAAAGTTCGGGGTTGGCTCGCCATTGATTGCTTTGATGATATCGCCACCAATCAGAGTTTGCGCACCCATATACTCGAATTGTTTGTCACTACCACGTAAACCACCATTATCAGCCGGGCTATCGGGGGTGATACTGGCAATCAGAATACCACGCTGTTCGCGGTCCAGATCCATCGCTTCTGCAATGTCGGCCTGTAAAGTTGCGCCAGAAAGCCCTAACCAGGAATGTTGGAAGGCACCATTCTCAATTAACTCGGGTACAACCCGCATGACAATATGAGAAGGTACAACGAAACCAATCCCAGCATTTGAGCCAGCGGTAGATTGGATGGCAGTGGTTACACCAATCACTTCGCCATTGCCGTTGAGTAAAACGCCACCAGAATTGCCGGGATTGATGGCTGCATCGGTCTGGATGATATCCGGAATGGTGTAATTACCATCCAATGCACCATTCTGTGTGGACAGCGTGCGTCCCAATGCACTTACAATTCCAACCGTCATCGTGCCTTGTAGGCCAAATGGGTTTCCAATGGCTATCGCCAGGTCACCGACCATAACATTGTTGGAATCTGCAACTGTCACAGGGAATAATTCTGATTCGGGAGCGTCAATTTTTAAAACTGCCAGATCAGAGTCAGCATCTGCGCCGATCAATTCAGCCTGATATTCTCGTCCATCCGAGAAGAGCACACGAATCATACTAGCATCTTCCACCACATGGTTATTGGTGATGATATGACCTTGCTTGTCCCAAACAAAACCTGAACCTAATCCGGATTGCTGTGGAAATTCATTTTCGTCTTCTGAATTGGGCAAGTCGAAAGGCATATTCGAAATTCCACTGACTGGTGATACTACCTGAATATTGACGACAGAGGGATTCACTGCTTCGTAAATTCCCCTCAGCGTACCATCTGAAGCTACCTCACTGATAGGTTCATTTGCGGAGGGTGAATCCAACACCTGCTGCTGCGCAACCGGTTCCGCAGCAGCTTCGGTGCTGGTTAATTCACCTAATTTATCTAATATTGAAAGATCAGCCAATTCACTCAATGGTGCACAGGCACTCAAGGTCATGCTGAAGATCAATAATAGTATTGGAAATAAGTATTTTTTATTGCTTAATTTGTTTCTCATATTGTCCTAAAACTCCTTTTTTTATCCGTTCATTCCTTCAGGGTTGGAGGGTGTTTTTGGCGAGTTAACAACCGCCAAAAACACCCTGAACTCGGAAGAAAAGATCCATTATTTACAATGATAAATATACCAATTCTTATCCCCCATGTCCTTATGATGAATTCAAGGTTAGCTTAAGAAAAGCTTAAGGAGTGATCATATTAATCATGGTTAATGAAAGAAAATTTATCCAGCTGTCCAGGTTTAATCAGACCGATCAGTCAGGGACAGAGGTATCTAAGCGCCGTATGATGGATGGCGGAGGATTCTATGAAAAAAACTTTGTTGGTACTCTTTTTTGTTCTTCTTCTGATGCTAAGTGCCTGTACGGAAAAAACAATCACACCATCAGAACCGAAAATAGATTTTTTTCCACAAATTCTTTCCACTGAGAATAATGAAGTGGTAATTATTTTACAGATGGTATCATCTGATCAAGAAGTACCAGCAGATCCAAATTTCAATGCCATAATGAAATTATCGGAAAGTAATGGAGATTTGCGTGCAGAAGCGGTACTGAATGAAAATCCAGCCATGACACCGGGGACAATATATGAACCTATTCATTGGAGTGGGTTACTCGAACCAGGTGTGTATCAACTTGAATGGAGTGCTCCTGGGTATGGTGGGACGATTAACACTTTTGAAGTAGTACCGCTAGACTCAGGCAAGATATCCATTGGTGATCAGAAAATAACTCCACTGACTAATAACTGAACTCGTATCAGAACTAATTTTGGTTTGATTTTTCAAGGATTAATTGGGCAGTACGGTATGCCTGCGGGATGACAGCTGCTAACCCTCCACCACCTTCGCTCTGCTGGCCGACGAACCATAATCCCTGAATGGGGGTTTGGTGTGAGATCCCTGATTTTCCAATGATGGGTGCCAGACCGCCAAACGCGTGGTGACTGGTATGGGTGATATGTTTGAAATCCAATGGCGTCATGGTAATGATGGTGACGATATGCGCACGTAAACCTGGGATGGATTCCTCAGCATAGGCTAATAACTGCTCGGTGAAGTTTGTTTTCTGGCTTTCCCAGTCTCCTTCGGCCAGTTGATCGGGGCAAATGGTGTAAATTGTCATCGCATGCCGACCATTTGGAGCCATAGCTGGGGAGCGCCGGCTGGGTTGATGAATCACAAAGCCGTAGTTTCCCTGGTGGTAAACGCCAGTTTTGCTTTCGTTGATACTGCCTTCAATGTCATAGGTGCGGTAATAATAGGTGCAAACACCATCCGTTGTGGGCGAGGGATCATAATCCAGACCAAGATGGAGCATAAAGACAGAATCCATCAATGGCAGGTCAACCACTTTTTGCGAAAACTCGTCCGGTAGATACTCCTTACCAACCAGATCATGGAAGATTTCCTTTGCACCACCAGATGCTACCACGACATCTGCCGAGAAGAATTCTCCACTGCTGGTCTCAATCCCTTTCACCTGGTTGTTCTCCAGAATAATACGAGATACACTTTCATTCAAATAAATTTGACCGCCATTTTTTTCGATCACATTCACCAGAGCCTGAACCAAACTGGTGGTTCCTCCCACCAGACTGTAGTAGAAAAGTTGATCCGCGCCAGTAGCGATGCTTTTTGGAATCCTGCTATCGAAGGAAGGCTCCGGGTTGAGTGCAAACACACCCAGACCCTGGAATTGGCTGGGAGGTGTGAAGAAGTCCGCGAGAATGGATATGAATACCGCTTGTAATTGGGGTGATTTGAAATAATCTTCCATTACCTGTTGCGAATTCCAGTCTTTTCGTGGTGCAAAGGGCAACATCAATCCCAGTAGTTGCATTCGCTTGATTAACAGTGATAAACCACTGACTTTCCCCATCTGACGGACAATTGTCATCAAGCGGGTGAAACGCAGGTAATCCTTCCAGTAACGCTCGAGTCCTTTCGCATCCTCCGGAAATTGCTGTTGCAGGAATTTAATGCGCCATTTGGGATCTTGAAATTGGGCTGGTTTGTCAATGCTGAAATCAGGAAAGACATAGCGGCGGTCATCTTTAATTAGTTTGATATCTTCAGCGCAGCCTAGTGCTTCGAATACTTCCCCGCTCGGTTCATCTTTACCGAAGCCTTCCACCAATAATTGTCCAAGATCCCAGGTGAATCCATCTGCCTGCCACCCTTGTAAGACACCGCCTGGTTTAGCGTTTGGATCGAATACTTTTACGGAATGCCCGGCTTTTGCCAGGGCAGCAGCGCTCGTCAGGCCGGCAGCACCAGCGCCAATGATGATGATTTGCATTTGGACTCTCTTTCTATCTTTTCATCAGAATTTCGGATATTATTGACGAAAACCACAATGAAAAACACCCACCCACCTTGGATGAGATTCTTCTGGTAGAGAAAATTTATTTCTGAAGGTATTTTAGCAAAAACATGCGCTGGATTCAATTAAATTCGGTCAGCAATTGTTTCCAGGATTAAAGGAATTAGAGAGAAATTTCTATCGGCATGTGGACAACAAAACAACTGCCTTTTCCGGGTTGGCTCGTGAATGTCAGGCTGCCCTGGTGTGCCTGCACCAGATCACGAGCAATCGAGAGCCCCAATCCCATTCCTTCCGGCAGGCGTTGTGCAGCTTTCCCCCGTTTGAATGGCTCAAAGATTTGTTCGGCTTCCTCAGATTCGATCCCGGGGCCATCATCTTTGAGCACAATTTGCCAGGCTTGCTCAATCCCAGCAGCATGCAACGTGATGTGACCTCCCGGTGGTGTATAACGGATGGCGTTGCTGAAAAGATTCTCCAATACCTGTGCCATCCGGTCCGGATCAAAATTTGCTTCCGGGGGGAGGGATTCTTCAAATTCAACCTGCCAATTCAAGTTTTTATCCTGTGCGAGCCTCTGCCATGGCGGTAAAAGGGATTCAATCCAGGGCTGGATTCTGACTGGACGGATTTCAAGATCAAGGCTGCCTAGTACCTGTTCATGCAGATGAGCGAGTTCATTCAACAAACCCTGTAAGCGCACCAATTCATCATCCATTCCCTGCACCAGCTCCTGACGCAATTGAGGATCTTCGCCAGCGCCGCTGAGGAGCGCCTGGGAAGCAGACCGTAAGGCACCTAATGGACGACCCAGTTCATGTACCAGATTTGCGAGCAGGCGTTTACGGCTGGTTTCCAACGTCTGCAAACGTTCCACTAAGGTGTTAAAAGCACGCTGTAGGATTCTGGTTTCGTCCAGTCCACCTTCTGGAAGTGGTTGTGGATTCTTCCCGCTTGCCAATCGAAAGGCAGCATCCGTGGTTTGGCGAATCGGGCGTTCCAAATCGCGTGCCAGCCACCAACTTAACAGCATGGCTAGTAAAAAACCACCTGCCAGCACAATTATCATGACCTGACGCAGCGTCTGGGATCGTTCATAGATACTTGCCAATGGGTTGGCAAGACGCACAAAACCGATTAATCCACCTTCCCGTCCGGAAAAAACCGGAACGATAATATCGGTAACTTTGCGTTGATCCATGGTGATCTCAGCTGGCAAGTCTTTAGCTGAGAGCAATTCTGCATCCGGCACATTGAAAACCTGGCCAACCAGGAAAGAATCTTCCGGATCAGAGGAAACGATCAAGCGCCCTTCCGGATCGAGCAGCATTACTTTGGCAGTCAATCGAGGACTGACGCGGGTGACAAACGCCTGAGCACGCACCGGATCCTGCCAGATTTCCAGATAAGCGCTGGCAGTGTCAGCTACCAGGACAGCCTGGCGGGTTAATTCATTGGTCAAGTTTCCCAGAAAGACCTGCGTTTCGAGTAAATAGGTAATTAAAATACCCATCACAGGGACAATCACCATCAAGGGGATCAATGTATTTAACATTAAACGGGATCGCAGCGATTTCACCGGGAGATCTCCTCCGGTTGATATTTGTATCCAACCCCGCGGACTGTTAAAATTCTTTCTGGTTTGTTTGGGTCCTCTTCCAGCTTCTGACGCAGCCAGCGAATATGCACGTAAACCACCTGCGGCTGGCCGACAAATTCCGCACCCCAGACACGTGCCAGAATTTCATCCGTGGAAAGTACCTGGGCAGCGGAACGGGCGAGGGTATACAACAAATCGAACTCGCGTGGGGAAAGTTCCAACTCTCTTCCTTTTATGATAACGGTATGTGCATCCGGGTCAATCCGCAAATCACCGATCGCGATGGCTTCTGACCCTCGATTATTATTTTCTGCTTTGACCTGTATTCTGCGAAGCACCGCCTTCACATGTGCAAGCAATACATTGAAGTCAAACGGTTTGGTGACGTAATCATCAGCCCCAAGCTCCAACCCCAGCACCTCATCCAACTCCCGTCGTCGGGCAGTCAGCATGATTACTGGAATGTGCAGCTGATTGTGCAGGAGTTTCAGTGCATCCAGGCCATCCATCCCAGGCATGTTGATATCCAGCAACACAAGGTCAGGCTTCTGTTGCTCTGCTAATACAAGCCCATCTTCCGCGTTGGCCGCAGTCCGGGTTTCATAGCCAGCCTGCTGCAGGTTGAACGCCAGGCTGCGGCGTAAGAGGGCATCGTCATCGATTAGCAGAATCTGTTTAGACATGATCGATACTATACAATAGAATGTCTAAAATGGGTAGGGGAATTAAGCTGTTAAGCGATTAAGCTAGTATGTTAAAAGCGGTATTGTTAGAAGGAAAAATACTTCGATAATATAGTAAGGTGATCCGGCAAGCCGATATGAGCTAGGTACAAGATACCGTTCAACAGCACGGTTGCCGGATCCAAAAACAAACAAGCCC
>JAURZL010000019.1 GCA_030653365.1 Anaerolineaceae bacterium | reverse complement strand
CGCGTTACTCACCCGTTCGCCACTAAGTATTCGATTTCTCAAATACCCCGTCCGACTTGCATGTATTAGGCACGCCGCCAGCGTTCATCCTGAGCCAGGATCAAACTCTCCGCAAAAATATCTTTTTTTATCACTCCTTACAGAGTGCTTCGGTTTATTTTTTTTCTCGCGGTTTCTAAAATTAACAGGTTCTTCGTCTTTCCTATCACTCTTCAGTTGTTAAGGTGCTGCCGTGAAAGTCTGCCCTCAATATGCGACAAAAAATCCGATGCTGTCGCAACTTATTACGTTGGCAACATCGGCTATCAACAGCGATGTTATTGGGGGGGTTCCTTCACCCACTGTTCAGTTTTCAATGATCTGTCGATGTTGACTAGATCACCCTTTCACAGATCGGGAGTATTATTGTAAACCCTCTTGTTTTCTGTGTCAAGATACTTTTACAAATTCATGACAATTTGGCGCAAAATTGGGGGCTTGCGCGTTGTGCTCTTTCAGGCTATTTCTTTATAAAAGATCATCTTCCCGGAATTTCCGGTCTGCCTTGTTTCTGGCAGCGGGCAGAATTATACCGCAGCCATAAATACTGTCAAGTAAATTGGTGAAAATTGGTTTTTTGAAATTCTTCACTACCCTGTGCGTACTACCAGGTGAGCGGAAGAAGACTTAAAGCTGGTTCCCACAGACATGCCAGCAGAGAGATTCATATCACGAGTGGATGATCTGGTGATTAACGCAACTAAATGAAATCCACAATCCAAAACGATCCGGTCGAGAACTCCCTGAGGTGTAATTTGTTTTATCGTCCCCTTAATAAAATTCCGTGCACTGGATTGTCCGACTGAAGAATCCCGCCATAATGTCAAATGTTCAGGGCGAACACAAATGAATACATTTTGCCCTGCCTGCACATCACCAACCACCTCAAGGGTGTAACCATCCACCTGAATTTTTGCTAACCCTTCATTTATAGACAGAACTTTACCTGGGATAATTGTCTCAGTCCCAACAAACCCAGCCACATCAGCATCAATGGGTGTATTGAATATCTCATCTGGTCTTCCAATCTGGCGCAGTTTGCCATCCATAATGACTGTAATCCGATCACCCATCCATAAAGCTTCATCCTGATCATGTGTAACAAAAACAGTCGAAATGGATTCTTGTTTTTGTAAGTGGATAAAATCTTCAATCAGGCGAGCACGGGTTGGAGCATCCAATGCACCAAACGGTTCATCCAAGAACAGAAGTTTTGGTTTTAAAACCAAGGCTCTTGCCAGGCTGACACGTTGCCCCTCTCCTCCGGACAATTGACGCGCTTTTCGTTTGGCCAGGTGGGTTATTCCCAATCGGTCCATCCAGAGCGCTGCTTTTTGTTTTGCTTCTTTACTGGAAATACCTCGAAACCTTAATCCCACTTTGATATTTCCTTCTACGGTATCGTCCAACAATAATGGATTTTGTAAAACCATACCAATTTGACGTCGATATGAAAATAGATCCTTTGGATTGATTAATTTATCCTGAAAAAACAATTGACCTTCCTGCCAGGCTAAAAGTCCACTGAGGGCTAAAACCATCGAGCTTTTTCCAGCACCATTTGGACCAATAATCGCTAATAACTCACCAGAATTTACACAAAATTCTTCCATCGCCAAAACAGGGATCTGGTTACGGGAAATTACAATATTCTTAACATTAAGAATTGGTTGGGACATTGATTAATCTCTCGGAATGTTTCTCTGCTGAACAGAGGTCAAAACCAGGTTCACCAGATAAGCCAGCACCAATAATATGATACTCAATGCAATAGCTTTACCAAATTGGCCTTTATTTGTTTCTAAAACTATCGCAGTCGTTAAAACCCGAGTCTCATAACGCAGGTTACCACCAACCATCATGGAAGCACCCACTTCTGAAATCACGCTGCCAAATCCTGCCATTAATGCTGCCAGTAGTGGTAATCTGGCCTCAATCCAAAGTTTCCATACCATCTGTAGCTCGGATGCTCCCAGGCCCAATAGTTGGTATTTTAATTTTGGATCCAATTGTTGCAATGCTGTAACGGTCAGTCCAGTTACTACCGGAGCTGCGATGATGATCTGGGCAATTACAATAGCAGTTGGTGTATACATCCATCGTAAATCACCTAATGGCCCGCTGCGCCACAGAAGGAGGGAAACGACCAATCCCACCACAACGGGGGGAAGCGCCATACCTGTATTGATTAATGAAATCCAAAACTCACGAGTGGGGAAGCGTTTTAATGCAAGCAAGGTGCCCAAAGGCATTCCGATAAAGAGACTTAACAAAGTAGCTGAACCAGATATTTTTAAAGAAAGGAACGTTATTTGTAATACTTCTTTATCATGAAATAATAATTGAAATGCTTGTTGAATACCTTCCCAAATCCATTGCATAATTACATACCTAAACTTGCTTCATCCTTTCCTGCGTCAGGGAAAAATAACGGTTGGCCATATTGTTCAACACCATAATTTTTTATGAATTCCTGTATTTCATTTGAAACTAAGAATTGAGCAAAGGCTTGTGCACCTGCCACGTTCGTTTTTGGCCATTTATCGGGGTTTATAACAATTACATGGTAGATATTAAGTAAAACTGCATCACCTTCCAACAAAATCTCAAGTTCAAGTGTATCTTTCAAAGCTAGATATGAAGCTCTATCAGTTAAAGTATATGCAAATTTTTCTGATGCAACCCTTAATGTATCACCCATTCCTTGTCCAGTCTGAATGTACCAATCTCCAACAGGTTCTATGCCTGTCTTACCCCATAGACTGACTTCCATTTTATTGGTTCCAGAATCATCTCCACGTGAAATGAAAGGGGCACCCTGGTCGGCAATAGCAACCATTGCATCCGTGGTTATAGGCATGCTTTTAATTCCCGCAGGATCGTCCGCAGGGCCAACAATGACAAAATCATTATGCATTACCAGCGTACGTTCCAATCCAAAACCTTTTTCCATTAATTCCTTTTCAGCTGCTGGCGCGTGCACCAATAACACATCAGCATTACCCTCTTCACCCATCGCCAATGCCTGACCAGTACCAACTGCTACCATCTTGACATTATATCCAGTCTGTTCTTGAAACATTGGCAATAACTCATCCAACAACCCCGAATCACGAGTACTGGTGGTTGTAGCAAGGATAATCTCCAGGTTTCCTGGTGATCCAGCCATTGGTTCCTCTTTTGGGGAACATCCGACAAGCATAGAAAAAATTAATAAAATCGAAACCACCAGGGTTAAATGTTTCATATATTAGCTCCTTCAATAAGTATATTTATATACTATAAATAAGGGCTCACAAATCAAACCACTTATGCAGTTTCTTTATGAATTGAAAAACGTCCTTATTAGAGACTCACTAATCTGTATTATTCTTGCAACCGTTTGATCACCATCAGGGTTATATCATCTTGAGGAGGTTCTTTTCCAAGAAATGAATCTAATTCATTAAGAATTTTCATCTTTAAATCATCTGCACATTCAAGGATTAGTGGTTGAACACATTCTACCAGGTGTTGTAACCCTACATAATCTCCCATTTGATTACATGCCTCAGTTACTCCATCAGTATAAACCAATAAAATATCATCTGGTTCTATCATGATCTCTGACTGACTCCAGCCAAAATCCTCCGATACGCCAAGAGGTAATCCTGTTCTACCTAATTGTTTTGGATTTGTTCTGCCATCTCGAAACCAGAGTGGGGGGTTGTGTCCTGCATTGGCATATACCATTTTCCCACTACCGGGCTCCAGTATTCCAAGAAAAACTGTTACAAATTCCAAATCTTTTAATATGGATAATATACTTTTGTTTACATCAAAAAATACTTTTTCAGGATGGTCCGGATATACAGCGATTCGTTCTCTTAATAATGACCATGCCAGCACCATCAATAAAGCTGCTGCGACACCCTTATCCACTACATCGGCAATAAGGAACACTATACGATTATCAGGTAATTTAAATAAATCATAAAAATCACCTGAGGTTTCTCGAGCAGGTTGTAATGCAGCCGAAAATTGCCAATTTGGCACATCCGGAAATTTTTGAGGAAGAAAATTCATTTGCAGATGCCAGGCTAATTTCAATTCTCGCTGCATGCGATCATTATTCTCCTGCAAAATCTGCTGTGCTCTGCGAATATATAGATGTGATTTAACCCGTGCCAACACTTCTTCGATTTGAAAAGGTTTGGAAATATAATCCAACCCGCCAACATGAAATCCTTGTAATTTATCTTGAAGATCGTTTAATGCACTGATGAAAATCACTGGTATTTGACTTGATTTGGAGTTGGCTTTCAGCTGACGACAAACTTCAAATCCATTCATATCAGGCATTTTAATATCAAGCAAAATCAGGTCCGGTCGAGCCAATTCCACAGAAGTCAATGCTTGTGAACCACTTAAAGCTACCCGGATCTTATACCCATGACTGGATAAAATCTGGCTGAGCAATTTAATATTTGCTGGTGTATCGTCCACAATTAAGATTTCATTAATATTATTATTCATTCTTCGCTCTTTTAAAATAATTTATAGATGATGAATAAAACCATTTTATTTACATTTGATTTTGTCTTGCGATCTCCAGATATTTAAGTAATTCCTCAAATTTATATTGATCCGCTAATTTTTGGATATGATCGGATAATTCTGGTGCCTGGTCAGCGATTGCATTAACCAATTGGTTTATAGATGCCATATCGCCCACCGACACAGCATGGTGCAGATTCTTGATTTGTGAAGAAGATAAGTTTGAAAACTCTCGTTGATAATCGAATATTTTTGTTTTCTCTTTCGATTTAGCTGATACTAGATGAAATTCCTCATACACAAACTGCAGTCCTAATTGTTTTTCAAACTCTTCAAAAATCTCAACATCCCGAAATGGTTTTCGAATATATCCATCACACCCTTCTGATAAGATTAACTCCCGATCTTCTTCCAGAGCACTGGCAGTAACTGCAATGATCACAGTAGCTTGACCCTTCATGGTTGTTTTTATCCGCCGGGTGGCTTCATAACCGTCCATTACCGGCATTCTCATATCCATCAGGATGATATTAGGGATCCATTCCTCCCAAATATCGATTGCTTCTTTTCCATTTTCTGCTTCTCTAACTTCAAAACCCAAAGGGGATAATAATTTATTCAACAACATTCGATTTACAGGTTTATCGTCCACAATTAATACTTTGGTAACCTGTTCACCATGATCTACAGAGAGAACTCGCCTGGATAGCAGCATCAGGGTTTCATCAGCTGATTCTGTTTTTATCACAGGCAGAACTAAAGTAAAAGTACTGCCCTGACCAGGAAAGCTCTTTGCTGTCAGAGTGCCACCTAATAATTCAGCGTATTCTCTACTGATAGATAAACCAAGCCCTGTACCTTCACTATTTTTCACACTTTCAGCCTGAATAAATGGTCTAAAGATACTCTCCAACTCTTTTTGATCTATTCCAAGTCCCGTATCCGAAACATTAAATTGAAGTAAGATCTTATCTTTTGACCTCTCGATGTTCTCAGCAACAATGTTATTTTTCACACCTACAATCAATGTGATTCCACCTTGTTCCGTGAATTTCACAGCATTTCCTAACAGATTCATGATGATTTGACGTAATTTTCCATCATCTGTATATATGAATTGAGGAACTTCCTCATGAATATCAAATGCGAGTGTCATATGTTTTTCTTCTGCACGTAGTAGAAACATCTCTTCCAATCCCTGCATCATCTCCAGAAGATCAAAACTCCTTTCATGAAGCGTCATTCTTCCAGCTTCAATTTTTGACATCTCAAGCACATCATTGATGAGTGCTAACAGGTGTTCACCACTGTGATGAATGATTTCTATATTTTCCAATTGATCTTTGAATTTATTTTGTTCTGATCCTGCAGATGACTTTGCATCATTGATCAACAATTGACTGAATCCTAAAATGGCATTTAATGGTGTTCGTAATTCATGGCTGATGTTCGCAAGAAATGTTGATTTTGCTTTGTTGGCAACTTCTGCTGCTTCTTTCGATTTCTTCAATTCCAACATAGTTTCACGTAATGTTTGCGTACGATCAGCTACCTGATGTTCTAATTTTTCCTTTTGCTTGCGAACCATCCTAATTCTCATTTCGAAAACCCCAACTACAATTCCCACAATTAGTACAATGGCGAATAACTGAAACCAGAAAGTTTGCCAAAATGGCGGAACGATTTCAATTTCGATCGACGCTGTTTTGTTGTTCCAGATTCCATCACTATTGGTAGCTTTTACCTGAAATGAATATTTTCCAGGTGGCACATTGGTATAACTGGCGAAGTTACGATTACCAGCATAATTCCAATCTTCATCTAATCCTATTAACTGGTATGCATATTCGATTTTTTCAGGAGCAGAATAATGCAATGCGGCAAAATCAAAGCTAAAGAATTTTTCTTGGTAATTTAGTTTGATTTTCTCCACAAACGGCAAACTCACCTCAAGTGGACCACCTTCTCCAATCGCTACTGTTTCATTAAATAACTGAAAACGGGTTATGACCAGAGGGGTTTGGTATTGATTATTCTTAATTTCATTTGGATAAAAACGGTTAAAACCGTTGATACCTCCAAAGAAAATTTCCCCATTCTCATTCCGAAATTTTGCACCTTGGTTAAATTCATTACTTTGTAAACCATCAAAAGTTGAATAATTCAGAAAGGATTTATTTTCAGAATCAAATTTAGAAATTCCATTATTAGTACTAATCCAGTAAAAGCCATTGTCGTCCTCTAAAATGGAATAAACTAGATCATTCGGCAAGCCATCATTTTCTTTATAAACCTCGAAGTTATTATCTTTCAAATTGAGAATATTAAGACCACCCGCAGTGGCTATATAGAATAACCCTTCCTCTGTTTCCAATAAGTCCAGAACTACATTATTACTGATTGAGTTGGTATTGCGTGGATCATGCCGATAACAGTCAAATTCTTCAATAATCGGATCAAATTTACACAGACCGGCAGCAAATGTTCCCACCCAAAGCTGTTGCTTACTATCCTGATAAATTGTCAATACAGTGTTATCTCCTAATCCATAGTCATTTCCGGGTTCGTTTGAATAGCTTATAAATTCATAGGTTTGCGGATTAAATTTTACCAACCCACTTCCTGTAGAACCAATCCAAATTACTCCCTTCTTATCTATAAAAATCTCATAAATTGCCGAAAATGGATAATTTGTAAAATCTTCGCGAACCAGGTCTAAACGACTCAACCCATTCATCGTACCAAACCAGAGATAGCCCTGAGAATCCTGATTGATAGCAAAAATAGTGTTCTGACTGATACTGTTTGGATCATTTGGGTTATTGACATAATGAGAAACCGTACCATCAGTATTAAATTTCGTTATGCCATTAAATGTCCCTACCCAAAGATCTGCCTGATCATCTTGAAAAATTGACCAGACACTATTATCGATCAGACTACCAGGATTATCTGCTTGATGGAACACATGTTGGAATTTCGCCCGCAGCGGATCAAAACGATCTACTCCTCCCCCAATTGTTCCAATCCAATAAACTCCTCCTCTATCCTGATAAATTGACGCGATATTATTGATCGAGATACTATCTGAGTTTTTTGGATCATTTTGATAATGATAAAATCGATTGGTTGTTCGATCATAGCGTGCCAATCCAGACATGGCTGTTGCTACCCATATAACACCATCTCTATCCTCGAATAGATAATGGATGTTATTATCTTGAGGGCTGGTTGGATTGTCAGCTTCCATGGGAAAATAAGTGATTTCCATTGAGATTGTATCTATCCTGGCTAATCCTTCAGACATAGACCCGACCCAAAGCAATCCTTGGTGATCTAATTTCAATGTTTGTGCATTATTAAGTGTTGTAATGCGTTCAAATTTTTCAGTAATAGGATCAAAAACATTCAACCCCCCAGTAAAAGTACCAACCCATAACCTTCCATTCGGATCGATAACCACCTGCAAGACGACATCATCACTGATGCTATCTGGATCAGTCGGATCATTTTGATAAGCGACAAATGTTTCATCGATAGGATCAAAATGGTTCAAACCACCGCCATTGGTGCCCAACCAGAAAGTGCCATCTTCTGCTTGAACAAAATGTGAGACACCAGCTTGGCTTATTGATTGAGGATTCTCTGGATCAGGAATGTAACAGGAAAATTCTTCAGTTCTGGGATCATAGCGATTTAATCCTCCACCAAATGTCCCAATCCATAAGATTCCCTGTTTATCTTCATAGAGTGATTGAATGAAATTGTTACAAATTGATTCGGCGTTATCTGGATCATGTTTGAAAACCTTAATTTCTTTCCCATCAAAACGGTTTAGTCCATCCTGGGTACCAAACCACATAAAACCGAGTTCATCTTGAATAATTGAATTTACCACGCTCTGGGATAAACCATCTTCAATGGAAAAATGTTCAAATTCGATTGTTTTTTTATCCCATTCAATGGAATTTTTTTTATCAACTTTTTCAATTTGTGATGTAGGCTCTAATTTAGAGATCGGATTGGGATCTGCAACTTCTGAACATCCTGCCAACAGGATTAATGAAGTGAAAAGCAATAAGGATTTTTTGAGGATCATATTCTAACTCCATGGATACTTCAAGAGCAAGAATGGAAGGGGTGGAACAATAATAATTAAACAGGATTTAATAATACTATACCTGATTACAAAGTGTTTAATACCATCCATTCAACCAGATTTATTTAGACAGATGGCGTAAATTTAAAGTAAATCAACGAGATTTCCAATGAAGGTTCACTCGTTGATTGATTACTCAATTATGGGGGTTTTTACGAAAATTTATCTCAATCCGTTTATTTATTCAAAAAAATGTTCATCCCATTCAGAGTCCAATTTATAAAATATCTATATCTTTGTTTAAATAAATTAATGTCATTGAGGAATCTTTCCGTTACGGTTCATAAGTCTCAGGTAAAACAACATTGATCATTAAGTCATGAAATTTATTTGCTTCCTCCCAAATCATCCCATGACCAGAGTCCTCAAAGAAAACCAGTTGCTTGCTGGGAGCTTCGATTTGATTAAAATAATCTTCCGGAATCTGGGATGGATTATTCATGTCATTTCGTCCCAACACCATATAGACAGGTAAATCAAAATGGGTATTGGTCTGTCGCAGGTCTAAATCCTGTAATTGTGGATAAACCACATTAAATGTATTCATTAACCCAAGCAGGTAATAAATTCGATCCAACCAGCCATATTCAGGTTGTTTCAACATCAACATCAGAATATCGCCATTGCGTCGGTATTCTTCATTTTTAATATTAGGTACTTCAAAAATGGCGTACTCTCTACCAAACAAAGTGGAATATGGCTGGATAGGGCTTTTTCCTAAGTAAGGAGGTTCACCTTGCGTTTCGAGAGTCTTTACAAATACTGCGTCGCCTGTTTTGATAGAATAATCCTTGACCATATCATAGATGAGAATATCCGTTTCGAGTACATCCACCATCTGAGCCGTTCCAACATATGCATGAAATAAATCCGGGCGAGATTGTGCAGCCAATGCGCCAATGATTGTTCCCCAGGAATGTCCAACCAGATAGATTTTCTCCTGATTAAATCGAGTTCTTAAAAATTCGCTCAATTCAATAATGTCAGCCTCATATTGTCCCAGTGTTAATTCTGATTTGGGATGGATGGATGGGTATGATTTTCCACAACCACGCTGCTCCCAGATGACTACTGTAAAGTGTTGTTCCAATTCCTGGTTAAATCGCAGCACTCTGGCAGCTTCCGATGCACCAGGACCACCTGAAAGAAAAAGCAAAACCGGATTATTGGTATCTTGACCTCTGATAATCAACCATTGATCTACACCACCTAATTTGACTTTTTCGAGGGAAGCAATGCTCCCTTCCAGTGCTTCACCTTCTTCATTTAGGATAGGTGGGGTATGAGCACTCCATTGTGATCCTAAAATAAAACCAGCAAGGATAATTAAAACTATCAGAAAGTTGATCATAGTTCTTCCATTCCCTTTGCTGTTTTCAGAATTTTTTTTCGTGAAGATTCGAAAAAACAATTGAATAATCCCCACAATCATAAAAAATACCAACATCAATAAAAGACCTATAAATACGATTAATTCCACTGAACTGAGATTGATTGAAATAAATCTTGTTGCTAAAAAATACAACAACATCACCATACAAACGATGGTTACCAATAAAACACTACCTTTAAAATTCATTGATTTTGAATCTTTCATAATATCCTTCCAGATATATTTGTGATTGTCAAAGTTTACCTTGCTGGATCCATTTAGTAACCTGACCAAATTTATGTTTATGATTGGCCTTAAGGAGAGTTTTTATTTAACCAAATAGACTATCCTGGCAAAGAAATTATTATTTGCAGTGTCACTAAAAAAATAAAATCAAGAATAAGTTTTGATTATTCCAAGGGGAAATTTCTTTGCGTTATGATCACAACAATCCCAATTGCTTCGATTTTGAGGTTAAAGGCTGACTTTTCTCTTTTAGCCAACTCTCTAACTTACTATAATGTTCTGGAAATGGATGCGGAAATGGTATACCACCTTTTTGCATCAATAAGCAATTTCCATCAGGCATTTCCGGATGATCCAAGATGAAAACTGGAACCCAACCAGCCTTCAAGGTTTCTGTAGCACCAGCCCAGATTCCCCCCTTTTTCAAAATCACTGGCAACTACAATGGCGTAATCAGCCAGGCAGTAGATCAACCTGTTGCGACCATTTTCTATTGCCTTTAAAAACTTGATCTTGATGTGAGGGAAATACTTACTTACAATACCCAAATTCAATCTGCTATAATCATTATGGATTGATGAATTTTCCCTCCATTTAACGAGGTCACCTTTGACCATCCCTCTATTATCTACTAAATTTAATATTCCATCTTCGGGCAGGTCACTGGTACGTCGCCAGCAATTGATTCAATTGTTGGATGATGGGATCACTCAATCAATCCCCATTATTATAGTCTCAGCCCCAGCAGGCTATGGGAAGACGACGGTGATCAGTGATTGGATCAGGCATTCATTGGCTGTAGATAGGAATTCCGTTGCCTGGTTAACACTTGAAAAAAGCGACAATTATTTAGTCGGATTTTTAACCTATTTCATTTCAGCGATTCAACGGATCGTTCCTGAATTTGGGGTTGAAATTCTCAACGCGATTCAAACACACAAATCTCAATCTCCAGAAATTCTTGCCACATTAATAATCAATCAGATAAATGTCTCGCCACAAAAAATTTATCTGGTTTTAGATGATTACCATCTTATTTCTGCTTCACCCATTCATCTCTTCATGTCGTTTTTAATCGATCATTTACCACCACAACTATGCCTGATTATCATATCTAGATCCGATCCACATTTTTCTTTAGCTCGCTTAAGAACGTATGGTCAACTGATCGAAATCAGGCAAAACTCTCTATCTTTCAACATCGATGAAGCGAAAGAACTTCTTAGCCGGAACCTGTATCCCTCTTTTCAACAAGAAGAAATCGCAAAGTTAACGCAATGTACCGAGGGCTGGATTTCAGGTTTACATCTGGCAGCTATTTCCATGCGTGATATTCAGGATCGTTCAACTTATTTTGAAAATCTTTCTGGAGAACATGAATTTATTGCTGCATTTCTGATGGATGAAGTTTTTAATAAACTGGATGATCCTATAAAGAATTTCTTATTAAAGACCTCGGTTTTGGATCGCTTCACATTATCATTATGCGAATTTGTAACTCAGGAAGCAGCTTCAAAAGACATTCTTGAGGGGTTGATTGAAAATAATCTTTTCATTGTCGCAATGGACAACCAGAACACTTGGTTTCGCTACCATGCTTTATTTTCAGAGCTGTTGAGGAAACAATTATTTAGCCAACAACCTGACCTCATCCCGCAATTACACGTCAGGGCATCGCAATGGTTTGAGAAAAATCATTTAACCAATGAGGCAATTTCACACGCCATATCCGGTAAAGATTATGAATCAGCTATCCAAAAAATTGTTGATATTGCTGAAGAGCGGTTAATGAAAGGAGATTCCATTGTATTATTGCAATGGTTGGAATCGATACCCAAGAAAAATCTCTTTGCCCATCCGGATGCAAGCATCCTGCTTGGAATTTCATTATTTATGAATGGACGCCAACCTGACTCCATTTATTCGTTGATTGAAGAGATAGAAACAAATGTTGACTTCGATCAGGTTCAGGGTGAATTATCATTAATTCATGGTTTACTCGCCATTCTTAAGAACGATGCTTTGAACGCGATTCAATATTCAAATGAAGCTCTGGCACAAATTCAACCTCATCATCAATTTTATCGATGTTTAGTGGCTGACGTATCAGGCATGGGCTACACATTGATTGGGGATATGCCTGCCGCAATTCAAGCATTTGAAGAGTGTGTGGCAATTTCCAAACAGACAGAAAACACGATGATGACCTTGTTGGTGTTGACAAATCTCGCAGGTCTTCATTATATGCAGGGAGAATTACGAAAAGCAATTGCGATGTGTTATCAAGTTCTTGCTATAGCAAAAGGTAGTATCGGTATTAATAATCCATTGCTGGGAAAAACCTTCTTCAATCTTGGTGAAATGTTACGGGAACAAGGCGATCTCAAGCAAGCAATCCATTATTTGGAAAAAGCAGCGGAATTGATGGAGACCTATTCCGAATTTGGTCTACCACTGGCGAATCTGGCCATTGCACGGGTGAAATTAAACCTGAAAGAATGGGATCTTGTCCAGCATTATATCGACCATGCCAGAACACATGCCCAAACGGGTCCATCTCCTCAAATTACCGAGCGAATCGTTGATGTAATGCAAGCACGATTTTGGTTGGAGAGAGCAAATTTTCCACAAGTTTTTCAATGGCTTCAGAGCCGTGGATTATTAGAAAAACCAATAACAGAAAGAATTAAGGAAATAGAAAAATATGGTGGAATAAACGAATTTTTTATCACTGAAAATCAAATCTTGATTCGATATACATTAGCTCAAAATAGACCAGAGAACGCAATTGAAATGATTTCCCCAATATTGGAATACTCAAGCAAAAAAGGAAATAGGCGCAGACTGATTGAACTTTTAATACTTAAGTCAATTGCATTGAATCAACAAGATAAACACAATCTCGCACTGGAATCTTTACAAGCTGCCTTTTCTCTGGCTGAGCCTGAAGGTTTCCAGAGGGTCTTTTTAGATGAAGGAAAACGAATCATCTCTTTATTAAATCTGGCAATTAACCATCATGTTTGCCCTGATTTCGCTGGAAAACTACTTGGCATAATCTTAATTGAACAATCATCCACCAACACATTACCACAATCCACACCTGACCATGTGATCGAACCACTCAGTGAAAGAGAAATTGAAGTTCTTGGTTTGATTGCTCAAGGTTTTTCAAACACTGAAATCGCCAAAAAATTATTTATATCTTTGAGTACTGTAAAAGGTCACACAACCAACATATTTGGGAAATTAGGGGTAAAAAAAAGAACACAGGCGGTATCGTTTGGGAGAAGTATTGGAATAATTTCCGATCAATAATTATTGATTTCAAACAATACTCTAACAGTACTTTCGTAGGGTCACAACCATACCTGATCTCCAGTATATTCGAAGAAATTACTGGAGTTTTTTATGACTGATTTCTCAAATCAAAAACAAGATGATATCCATTTTCAAATCATTGTCAAAGGATGGGTCAAAGAAAGCTGGTCGAAATGGCTGGGTAATCTTTCCATTGATCCAAAACTCGATGATCACACAAAACAAATAACGATATTCACTGGAAATGTAAGCGATCAGGCTGCGTTACGCGGTTTGATAAATCAAATATGGGATCTGAACCTTGTGATTATTTCATTCCAACAGATAGATTCCAAATTGGACAATAAAAGAAGGAGAAAAATATGAAAACAAATAAAATTTTTAAACCAAACCCTGAATTGGCAATCCAGGTAAAGGGACTCACCAAATCTTATGGGAAAGTCCAGGCGTTGAATAGGATTGACCTAGAAGTAAAGCGAGGTGAAATTTTTGGCTTTTTAGGGCCAAATGGAGCAGGAAAAACTACCACCATTCGCTGTTTTCTGGACATGATCAGACCTGATGGAGGTTTTGCTTTTCTATTGGGACACAACCCTCAAGAGAATCCTCTCACTGTACAAATGCTGACCGGATACCTGCCAGGTGAAATGCAATTTTATGAAAACTTGACCGCTGAACGACAATTACGCTTTTTCAGTGATATGCGCAACGGACGCTCGGAATGGTCATATGTCCGAAAATTAGCTGATCAACTCGATTTAGATTTAAAACAACCCATCAAAAATCTATCGAAAGGAAACAAGCAGAAGATCGGTGTGATTCAAGCTCTGATGCATAAACCAGAATTATTACTCCTCGATGAACCAACCAGTGGTCTTGATCCACTCATGCAGAAAGAAGTTCTGGGATTAATCCGCGAATCCAATCAACAAGGCACTACGATCTTTTTCAGCTCGCATGTGATGAGCGAAGTTGAAAATGTAGCCCAGAGAGTAGCCATTATTCGGGCTGGAAAGATTATTGAAGTTGCTGACACAGAAAGTCTCACCCGTCGAACACTCAATCGTTTTATGGTTCGTTTCAAGCAAAAAATTGATATTTCTCAAATCAGTCGTATCAATGGCGTCACCATTCTATCCAAAAATGGATCAGACCAGATTAAATTTCAGACCACCGGGGATATTCAAAAAGTAATCCAAACACTTGGCACTTTACCCATTCAGGATTTGGAAACTGAACATCCCAGTTTGGAAGAAATTTTCCTGACTTACTATAAATAGGAGGTTTTAAAATGAAACGTTTATTTACTACTTTACGCTATACAATGATGAGTTTACGAGGTCAAATATTGGGGTGGGGTCTTGGTATTGGTTTGTACGGCCTCATGATTGTTCAGATGTTTGAAACGATGGCTGCCCAACAGGGTCAACTTCAGAAAATGATCGCCAATTATCCAAATGAATTTCTGGCATTCTTTGGTGGTGATGCAAACACCATCATGACACCCGCTGGCTTTTTGCATATGTATGCCTTTTCGATGCTTCCCATCATCATCAGTATATTTTCTATACTGGTCGGCAGCGGTTTGATCGTTAGTGATGAAGAAAGAGGCCGATTGGATCTTATTATTGCCCATCCAGTTGGTAGATCGGCTTTCTTTTTCGGTCGTTTCCTGGGTGTGGTTGCTGCCATGCTATCCATCCATCTGATGGGATGGATTGGCTTCAGCTTGTTATTAGGAAAATCCAGCCTGGGAGTAAATGTTAGTCAAATGATGGTTCCATTTATCTCCCTATTTGTTCAAATTTTCTTCTATGTGGCGCTCACACTCTTATTAAGCTTGCTGTTACCCTCTCGAAATCTGGCGGCGGTTATCAGTGGAGTCATTGTCGTCAGCAGCTACTTCATATCATCATTGGCATTCATGGATGATAAACTGATGACGATTTCAAAAATCATGCCGTATCACTATTTTCAGACAGTATTGGATGTGAATGATCTAAACCTCACCTGGTTGTTCTCTTTACTGGGAATCAGTGTATTGATGGTCATTCTGGCATGGTTTCGTTTCCTTAGGAGAGACATTCGTTTGAGTGGAGAAGGCAGCTGGAAGTTTAAGTTTTTCTTAAAACCCAAAAGAGCATAAAAATTCAAACCTATCAATGATGAAAAAAATAAAAGAAGAATTCTCAATAATCTTGAGAATTCTTCTAATTCACCGGTTTATTTTGGTAACTTTCAAAAATTTCTCACCAACAAAAATCTTCTCCAACTAAAATCAAATTATGATTGCCCACCAGTTTAAATTATCATATATTTATACTAATATTTTCTTCAAAAGTCCGCCATAAATAAATATTCACAACTAATTTCCAATAAATTTGAAAGAGGAAAATTATGACTAAGATTTCAATTCACCAAACCCAGGGTCAGGAAATGCTGGATGTTCTTTATTCATTAAACCAATATTCTCTTCATCCATCGCCTCCTTATGAAAATAGAGAGGAGTGGAATGCAATTGCATCCTGCAGAAAAGGTGTCACCTGTTTTACAGCTTATAAAAATGAAAAACCAGTTTCTGTCGCTGTCAGTACAGCCATGACCCAGAATATCAGAGGGAAACTTTACCCAGCTTCCGGGGTGTGGGGAGTATCCACTGATCCTGCTGTTCGCCGTGAAGGCTATTGCCGGCAGACAATCGCAGCTTTATTGCATGCGGAAATAGAATCAGGAAAGGTGTTCTCGAATCTCTATCCATTTCGCGAGTCGTTTTATGAACGAATGGGGTATATCGCATTTCCTTTAGAAAAGGTTGCCAGGTTTACAACTTCATCACTCTCTCCACTTCTTAAACTCAAACTGGATGGTGAAATTGAGTTGAAATTGATTGGTGATGTCTTTGATATCTATCGCGACTATCTCAAAAAAATGCGTGAGCACCAACATGGTATGGGCGTATTTGATGAGGGTGATCATACAGCGGCGAAGCGCAACCGATTTTGGGTGGCAATTGCCCGAATAAATGGAAAAGTGGAAGGGTTAATGATTTATCGAATCACGGGAGAAGAGGTGACAAAGTACAATTTTGTTGCCATCCGTTTTTACTACCAATCCAGTCAAGCGCGCTATCTCATGCTAAATTGGATTGCCCGCCACATTGATCAATCCAATCGGGCTGAAATATGGCTTCCTGCGTTTGAAAATCCAGAATTATGGTATGCAGATTTAGAAGTTAAGGTGGAGACTGCGATCCGTCCGTCTATGACCCGTATACTTGATGTTAAAAAAATAGGGGGTATGACTGTAGGTAAGGGAAATTTTTCAGCTAAGATCATCGACCCACTTTGCACGTGGAATGAAGGTTTCTGGAAATTTGAATCAATTCAGGGTAGCCTACAAGTCTCAAAAACCACCAAAGCAGATTTTGATTTGAAGATTCAGGGTCTTTCAGCTCTGATAGCTGGCACACGTGACCCCCAGGATTTTCAAATTGTAGGCTGGGGTAATCCAAATCCGAATTTGCAAGCTGTCATGCAAGAAATGTTTCCACCTGCTATACCTTATCTACATGAGAATTTTTAAAAACCTCTCCAGGTTGTTTCCATTTCTTCGTCTGTTTATTGATTGCGATTCTGACATAGTAACGCATTCAATTTCATTTATAAGATTCCATGATTAACCCCACTCCCATTAAGATAATTCCGAAATTTTTAATGACCATACTGATGATAAATATGATTAGAACAGGAGAAGATATATGCGTCATGAAATAAATCTTCGCTGGCATACCTATCAACATTGCACAAATAACGATTAACCCACCTGCGATACCATAAGGATTACCAAGATGGAAGAAAAGGATCGTCAAGACAGTCGAGAATCCGAACCCACCGATCAATCCACCGAGTAATGCTCCTAAACCTTTAAGAAAGCCAGCTTGTTTGAGAACTGTGTAATCATTGATAATTGTATGCGTTTGAACGCTGGTGGCAAAGTTAATGGTGACATAACTCCAAAATAATCTTTCCAATATATACAGTACACCAATAATCACAGCAATCATTGCAACAGGTTTATGGTATTTAAGCCAACAGCCATAAAGACCCACGGTAAGCAGAGCGATCGAGATAATTAATAATGGTTCACCGAAATATCCAGCTATTTTGTAAGGTGCACTGAATATAGGTGCTGGATTTAAATCCAATTTTCTTGCTTGAAACGAAGAGATGAACCAATCCCCAATTCCATGCATATCAGACACTAATGTGGCTGATGTTGCCATGAAAAAGGCTCCTATCGCGCCTAAAACCAATAATTTATTAACCATTTTGACTTCCTCTTGTATTTTTTTCCTGGTTGAAATGATCCCCAAATCTACACGAGTAACACC
Source organism: Anaerolineaceae bacterium (assembly GCA_030653365.1). Lineage (GTDB taxonomy): Bacteria > Chloroflexota > Anaerolineae > Anaerolineales > Anaerolineaceae > UBA6170. The sequence goes on along the minus strand of JAURZL010000019.1, from coordinate 323,593 downwards.
GTATCTTTTTGAAGCCATATGACCAGCAAAGGAATCAGGTGGCATAAAGTAATCATCGCAAATGCTGCCAACATCCCGTATTGGAGTCCTGGATACAAAGAACCTTGTGGATAAATCAACTGAAATAACAAGCGGGTCAACCACAAAATAGTGGTTGCTGATAACAAAACAATAGTGGAATATCGATTCGCTTGATCTCCATAGATAAATAGAAAATTAATGGCTCCAAATAACACCAATGCCAGGGAAAAGAATACATTTATAGCCCGAACTGCAACGATTAATTCAGAGGCTTTAGGATCAATGAACGAATACCAGTTCCAAACCTTGGGGACAAAAAAATGCCATATGCCAAAACTTATGGACGACAAACTGCCAATGAACACTAATATCTTCACAAGTAAGTTCATATTCCTACTTCCTTACAACTTGCCACAGCTTGACCACATTGAAGGCAGGTTTCATCGAACCAGGAATGTGACATTTCACAATTTTTACATCGCCAGCGATTGTCTTGTGACTTTAGCCAATTCAACAATCCATCACATCGGATTATTTCCATATTTTTTAATACACCTTGTTGATTTAACCAATTGGTATCTTTCACAAACTTCAACATCTGTTCGCAGTTATTTAAATCAGAACATTCAAGACAAAATTCAAATCCTTTTTGAGTTGCGCACCTCTTAATGCCACAGGATGCACAATAATCGACTGTCTGCTCACTCTTACAGCCATAGCATTGCTCTGTACTGATAACAGACTTTGTTTGTAATAGGATGGGACAGGCACCACAATAAAGACCACAATAAGCATGCAATATAAAATCCATTAAGATCTCCTTTTCATCCTGAGAGATAGTGTGTCACTCCTCAACCTCAATGCGTTCCGGCTGGATCTACGAACTGTTGTTTTCGTTTCTAGCTCTTTCCAGCCACGTTCATCTCGGGGATCAAAACATATGGGGCACAGACGTACGGGGAGTAGAAGAAGTTGTAATTCCACTGTGTTTCCTGGCTGACCGCGGCTACGTCTTTGAGCAGATCGTAGACATTGCCAGCGATAGACAGGTCCTTGACACGCCCTACGATCTCGCCCTTCTCGATCTTGAAGGCCAGGTCTAGCGGGTTGGAGAATGCGCCTGAGAGGGTATTGCCCATTCCCAACCCAAGCAGGGACTCGACCAGGATGCCTTCTTCGATGGAGGCGATGATGTCTTTCAAGGGGGACAAACCTGGCTGGAGAATGACATTGCCGAATGACACGTCGGGTTGCGTGAACAGGCTGCGAACTGCGTTCCCCGTCGATTCGACACCGGCTTGGGCTGCTGTTTTCAAGTCATAGACGAAACCCTTGAGCACACCTTTCTCGATGAGTACGTTGCGGCGATGCGGTACGCCCTCGTCGTCATAAGAGGCGCTGCCGTAGCAACCATCCATCGTTCCATCATCTACTAAGGTGATCTTATCGTCGAAGAGCTTCCCGCCAACCTTGTTCTTGATCGGCGAGGTCCCCCTGTAGACTTCCTTACCATTCAATGCCTCACAAAGCGGCAAGATCAACGCCTGCGCACCAGCAGGGGAGAATAAAACAGGCATTCTACCAGGTTTGATCGTGGTCAGTTTGCGGGCAAGTTTGAGTTGTTCCGCCAGCCGGCGGGCGAAGGCTAGATAATCCTTCTCCCAGACCATCGTGCCGAACTGCTCATAGCGGATGAGCACGTCATTGTCTTCCATGCGATCAAGCTTGATGCTGAGTGTGAGTGGGGAGGTCTGGAATGAAACGTCAAGTCCCTTTTGGTTGCGGATCTTGGCTGAGACCAGACCTCGCGCCAGCGAGAGGTTACAGCGGACGACAGGATCAACCGGCAGGATCAGGTCGAGGATCTCCTTGCCGATCTCGACCAGGTGGTCGATGGACAATTCAACGATTGCTTTGTCATAGGTCTTGACCGGGATGGCCGGTTTTGGATCGGAAAAAGAGAACGACGTTTGGTCGCCGTAAGCAGCCGACTCGAGGACGTTGGCTGCCAGTTTGTCCATCGCCATCCGGTCGGTAGAGGCGGAGAAACCGAGCCGCCCCTTATGGATGATACGCGCGGCGGTGCCTTTGGTACTGGTGACGGTGCAGGTCTTGAGCTGGTTGGCCTCGTACTCGACAGTAGTCTTTTCGCTCTCCAGACTGAACACTTCAACCTGTTCAGCCTGTTTTTTGAGAATAGTTAAGATATTCATTTCATTCCTCCGTGTGATATGTATGTTAGTCCTACTCTCCACCGATAATTACGTTTTGAATGCGGATGTGCGGCGCACCCATGCCAACTGGTAGGGGAAACTGGCCGGCCTTACCACATCCACCGCCTGTGTTCAGCCACTTGAAATCATTGCCGATCAAGTCGATGTTCCCGAGCGTGGTGAACAGGTTCCCAGCCAGGATAACATCCTTGACCATCTCAGCAATCCTGCCGTCGCGGATCATATAGGCGTAGCTGGAGCTGAAGGAGAAATTTTCCAGTTGAGTCTCACCGCCATAAGCGTCGCAAGCGTAGATTCCGAGCTTGATATCCTTGATCAAGTCATCGAAAGTCGCTGTCCCATTGTCAATGGCAGTATTGGTCATGCGCACGATGGGGGCGAAGCGGTAGCTGGCGGCGCGCGCGTTGCCGGTGGCTGCTTCGTCCATCTTTGCCGCGGTTTGTCGGGAATGCAATCGCCCAACCAACATGCCGTCCTTGATGAGCCAGTTGCGGCGAGCAGGAGTTCCCTCGTCGTCGTACAGCGTTGTGCCTCGTACATTGGGGATGGAGCCGTCGTCGTAGACGTTCAGGATGCTTTGACCGAAACGGCGCCCGAAGGTCATCATTTCACGCGCCTTGGGATTCTCGTATACGAAGTCTGCTTCGGACAGGTGGCCGAAGGCTTCGTGGATGAAGACGCCAGCCAGCATCTGGTCAATGACAACCGGATACTTCCCTGCCTGGACCGGCCTGGCACCCAACAGTTCGACAGCGCGAACGGCAACTTTACGGGCTAATTCGTCCTTGTCGAGGACGAATTCGTAGCCTTGGGTGCTGGAGAAGACCTCGTGCGCCTGCTGGACGTTGTCCCCATCGCGGGCGGTGGCAAAGGCACCAATCACCACGGATGGCTTGTCCTGTTCGATATAAGTACCTTCTGAGTTGGCTAAGATGAGGTGGGTGAAAACGTCTGAGTAGATTGACTGCGTGTCGACGATCCGGTCGCTGTACCCGAGTAGGATCTGGTTGTAACGTTCGGCGAGAGCTTTCTTCTCAGAAAGGGGAACATCGCGGAAGTCGCGGTTTAGCATGGCCGTTGTGACACATTCAACAGGTTCCGCTGGGGTTAGCTCGATCGGTTCGGGAACGGTACCCACCCTGGCGCACTGATACGCCTGATCCACCATGGCGACCAGGTCATCAAGGTCGTTGAATGTCGCTACACCCCAACCCTGGTTCCGGATCAGGCAGCGAACCATGATGCCCTTATCAATGTTGGCATTGGCGGTCTCAAGGTCTTTGCCGTGAAACGCGATCCGACAGGTCTGCTTATCCTCGATGCGGATCTCGGTGTAATCAGCCTTACTTCGCTTCAGTGCTTCCTCAATTTTGTCTCGCATGATTTCTCCTTTTTGCTATCCCTGATAATCCAAGACTTAGGTACGACATTTACTCTTCTACCTCGACGCGGTCTATCTGGATCTGTGAGCCGTTGTAGTCGGGCACATTGCTGAATAATGTGCCATAGATGTGAACGATCTTGCCACTGTCGCGTAGTTCTTTGATTTGTGCTTGTACAGCTGGATCCATGGAATCGATGCCAAAGTAGATGATCTGCCCCATGTCCTGTCTCTCAAAATAGTCATCAAACTCTGCACCTGACGGTGTACTTTTAATGACCCCCCACCAATCCGCGATTTCTTCTGAAGTACCTGGCGCCATGTAACCACCTGAGGCATTTTCACCTGCTTCATCATTACTTTCTTTTTGGGTCGTCTCGTCAGATATGGAAGCAGTTGGAAGGATTTGTTCGGAGGGACTACACTCACCACGGAAATAAGCCCATTCGTCACAGACGCTTCCATCCGGGAAAACACAGATGCCGTATTGACTGCCATCTTCCGCAGTGTGAATTTCAAGTTTGTTCCCATTCTCCTCGCAATAGACCGAGGCGGGATTGGGCATATTCGGAGGCAATTCTGTACCAGCCGATTGAGACTCCTGGGTTTGGAACGTTGTGCAACCTGTCAGTGCGATCAAAATTATTATATACATCAATATTTTTTTCATTTATTTTATTCCTTTTTTAGTTTTTTTTAATAATTAGGGGCTGATCAGACCCGTTTTTTGAGATGCAACTATTTTCTTTTGTTACAAATTTTAAAATGATCTATTTTATTTTGGTTTCCCGTGACTTTAACCATGAAAAGATGATGCCGAAGATGATAGCAAAGCGGAATGAAGTTTCCCAATCTACAATGTTTTCTTTATGCCCAATGAAATTCCACAGAAATGTCGCCAGCGCAACAGTCACCAGTGTTACTGCAAACACAGTACCAAATTCAATCACCAGTTTCTTAATGTTCATTTTTTACTCTCCTTTTTTTGAATTTCTACTTTTTCTTCTGTTCTTTTATAGGCAAAAAACAAAAATCACAATATCCGTCACCCCTGGAAATGGTCTTTGATCTACGCCATTTTATGTGGGGCGACATATTTCCCGCAAATTCATAAACACTTCAAAAAATCCATACATATATGAGACTGCGATAATTATTATGATTTTAGGATCCATATTTCTCCCTTTTTTTGATGCAAAATGACAGTTTAGTCGCTATCCACTTAACAATGGCCTAACCACGCGCTTCGCTGTGACTGAAGACAACATCAGCCAGGGCTCAATGATGATGTTGATCAAAACATGTGCATAAATACAGGGTCCTACATTACGGTCTCCCACGAGATAGATGATAGCCAGAAGAATACCTAAAACGGTTGTTGAGAGAATTGCCGGAATGGTAAATTTGATATCGCCCTTGAAAAGAAACCATGCAGTATGAGCTAATCCAAAAGCCATTCCGGAAATGATGACTTGTAAGATGGGGGTTACATCTCCAGCCAAGAGCGTATCCATAAGCCAACGCCGAAAAAAGACTTCTTCAACAATCCCGCCGACCAGAGCCGCGACTATTCCCATTAGTTTGAATAACGAGATTTCTTTCTGTTTCGTAAAAACGAAAGGGATCACTTTCATTGTGTATAGAACATAGGCGATGGCAGTGATCGTGGCGAGTATCCAAGGCAATGGGGAGGCGATTGATTTTTTATCAAAACCAAGATTTTGAAAAAGGGTGATCGGACCCCAAAATATACTCATCACCAATGGGCTGACCATAATGGCTGCGGTTACGCCTAGAATTAAGGCGGTCTTACTTCGATTAGTCATTTTTTACACTCCTTGATTCTTACTTGTGTACATGTACTGAAAGTGATGATTGATAGGAAATCTGCATTCTTTTATGAGGTGGTATATGCTACTCTACGTGCTCGACTAGCTTTTTCAATCTTCCGGCGGGGAAGGTTTTCACATTGGCGTAATACTTTCTTCGGACTGCTGGTATCCTGGTCAACAACATTAAGATTGGCGAGAGCACCCTGATTTTGATGTCTTTCTGAGGAAAGTCGAACAGCCCATGTTTCTTGAAATACCTGTAATCAGCTTGCCAAAGCGGCCGAAGCCTTCCCCAAATATCGTCTCGAAAAACCTTGTGACCTCCGACACCGAGAAAGTTCTGCGGTCTGATGTACCCTTTATCAGCAAAACTGACCAGACATTTCGCAAAATTCTGTAACAAAGCGTCAAGGTCTGTCGAGTTTCCACATTCGTCGGTGATGATATCCACATGATTGGCCGACTGCCGTGCAGTGGATGAAGCTTCTAGAATTTGAATGAGATTCGGGTTTTGTCTCAAAGGTCCCGAAATGATGTACCCCAACTGTTTTCCAGCAAGGGACGGTGTATGATTCCAAAAGTAAGCTCGATCATAGAAGGTTTTCCACGTGGAGGACAGATATCGGCCTTTGACAATCCCTGCAAAAACGATAATATCCGCAGATCTCACGCGCTGGTTGTAGAAGTCAGCAAACCCGTCTTTATACGTACAGGAGTAATCATATCCACAGCGCATACAACCCAGGCAAGCGCCGCGTATGTCAATGTCGTTCAGGTTAATCACATCTATCTCACCTGCAAAAGACTGCTTGAATTGCGCTATCATCTTACCCAAATTGGTATGAATGTCGTTTGCATCAGTCAGGACCAAAATATTATTATTTCCTGGAACAACCCTCGTTTTCGGCTCAGTTGGCTGGTACACAAAGTCACTGAATATAAGTGGGTTGAAAAACCTTGAGGTAACTTCTTGCTCTCGAATAGCCTTGATGAAACCCTCTGCGAAAATTGTTATCTCTCGTCGTCTCTCCGCTTTCATCATGTCAATGATATCCAAAGAGATGGCATCAACAAATTTCATTCTTAGGTCTTCACAGACAGCTCGCATGTAATTGTGGGCGGTATGGTCGTAGAAATGGATGGAAGTGGTCATTACAGATGCATACTTGTTCTCAAAGGCATCTTCCATCCCTCTCTCAGAAATCAGCTCAATGAAGCGCATATACTGAGCCGGGACACATAAAACCCAAAGTCCAAAAGACCACAAAACGCCATCAGCTGATCGAACCTCATTTATGACTTCCTGAAAGGCTTCCAGGTCTCTCTCCATCTTTTTGATGCGGTGGGATACGTGGAAAATTCTGAAATCGTGTTGAGGGAAATGCTTTCGAATGTATGCAACGTACTGTAAGGTGATGCTGTCTTCGCCTTTAGGGCTCCCGTTTAGTACAATTATTTTCATTTTTAAAATTCCTTATTCACCTTGACGATAGATTCTTACCCCTGAAAGTCATTAGCCCTCTTAAATTGTCATGGATGTAGCGCTTGGAAGTGGATGAAATCCACTTCCAGTGCAAAACAAGATGCACAATCGTAAGGGATGTCCACATGACTCCAAACACTACATGCAAGCGGTCTGGAACACCCACAACATAAGTGTCATCCCCAAAGTGGAGCGCCCATGCTATTGCGCCGGACACGTTGGTAGCGATATAGGCAAACCACATGATCCGATCGACAATTCGATTGGCGCGTAGCTTTTTATTCATCCCAGCAAGAGGTCGTCCGCGCAAGGCTTTGAGCCAACCCCAGTGCCAGACAATGTGTATAACAATACTAGCGAGCCCCACCATCCCAAAACAGATATGGGCAGCTACCCACATGCTCCGGGAAAACCCTAAATAGAAAATATCCATTGTGTGGGGGATAACAAGCCACAAGAAAAAGCCTGTCAGGGTTGTTATCAGAAGAGTCATAAAGATGGTCATATCCAGCCAGAAATTTTTTTCAGTCTTAGTCATTTTTCAGTACCTATTAATCACGAGGAAATCTCAGAGATATTTTTCTGCGCTTGGTTTACACTTATGACCACATTTCCCTTCTTATGCCCTTGCTCGACATAGCTGTGCGCCACAGCTATTTGTTCCAGCGGATAGCATCTGTCTACGACGGGTTTTATCTGCCCAGCCTCGATCATCTCTCTGATGGAATTTAAATCATCAACATTTCCCGGTCCAAGCGCACAGATCACTTTCTTACCGCCTGACCTTGAAGTCCCTAGCATTTGAAAAAGTTGTTTCATCTTGAAACTGGCAAAAAGGTGGATCCCTTTTGGCTTGAGCGAACTTTTGCAGCGGGGAATTGAACTCCTTCCCAGAATGTCAAAAATCAGGTCATAGGTCTCCCCGTTTTGGGTGAAATCCTCTTTGGTGTAATCAATGACCTTGGCGACACCCAGGGATTTTACAAATTCCACTTTCAAGGTACTGCAAACTCCTGTCACTTCAGCCCCCATGGACCTGGCGATCTGTACAGCCGCTGATCCTATTCCACCAGAAGCGCCATTGATGAGGACTTTCTGTCCCGGTTTAATATTTGCCCTTCTGAGCAAAGATAAAGCCATGAGGGCTCCATAAGGAACACCTGCAACTTCCTCAAAGGTCATATTGGTCGGTTTTATTGCCAGTATTCCATTTTCGGGCAAACATAGGTATTCAGCATATGCACCCATTCTTTCCCCGGAATATCCAAAAACCTGATCACCTGGCAAGAACCTTTTTACATCACTGCCAACGGCTTCAATTTCACCGGCAAATTCATTCCCAAGGATCGTTATCTTGGGTTGGTTGAGACCAAAGGATATTTTTGCGATAAGCCAGATGAGAAAAGGCATATTGAATTGGCGTGGTGAGATCGCCTTGTAATTTCGTGTCATCATATCCCCGAAATTTACCGATGTCGCATGGACTCTGATCAAGATCTCATTGACCTTGGGTAAAGGTTTTTCAATATCTGTGAGTTGAAGAACATCGGGTGAACCATATTTTGAATAGACAATCGCTTTCATTCACACACCTCTTGATTATTTCCTAAAAAATTCCGCTTGCAACCGTAACCAATGGCTACTCCAAGGGCAAGGATCCGGATAAAGTTGAAGACTAAGCCGATAAAGAAATAATGCAAACTATCAGGCGTTCGATGATAAACTGATGGGTTCCCAATTGAGATCGTGATAATGAGTAGAAAAAGTAAGCTTATCAATATAGATTTTAGAATCGGATCCTTTGCCGGAATTCTGTCAAAGAAACGCAGTAATAAATAACTGACCCAAAACCCAATGATCAGACCGCCAAACAAAGCTTCCATCAGCATTGGATAATATGAAATTGATAGGGCAGCTCGATACTCCGCGGCGATGGGAGTCCGCGAAATTGCGAAATTTGCCAGCCAGAAAGCGAGGCCACCGACCACAGCTAATACGAACGTTTTTTTCAAGATCCCTTTGGATCCGGTTACCATTTTGCGTTCTTTGTCTTTATATGTAGTAGTCATGTTATTTAGGTTCCTTTGCACCCATAATCAAAAGCCACAAAGTAAGGGAAAACTCTCCAATAAATCCAGCCGCAGAAGCTATGATTGCTATAACCTCGTTCGGGAAAAGGAAAAACTGAATGGGAAACATAAGCCAGGCAAAACATTCAACCATCAAAATGATGCCTAAAAATTTAGGAAGGTACCCCGACTTGAAAACTAAATACCCAAGTGGGAAAAGCCAGGCAGCAAAAAATGGCTGGGCGATGATATGCCCAATCTTGTATAAATTTACAGAATGCATTGCCATCGCCTGGAGTTGATCTGCCGGGAATGCCAGTAAATATTCAGACTTGCTTACAATGAGCCAACCTGAAAAAAGTTGAAGGAAACTAAAGCACTCAACCGCAACACCGACCAGGTTTAATAACAAGAACAATAATGCGAGGCTTTGATTAACTGGTTTCAACAGCACATATAAAGCCCAGGCTGTCAAAAGAAACAACAACGCCGATAAAATATTCATCATGAATCCGAGGCGGAATAATCCTGATTGAGACTTCATCACGTTGATTATTTCTGCTGCATCTCCAAATCCGAGTTGAGCAAACAACTCGGCGAGGATAGGGGTCAAAATGTACATGAGATAGAGTAACCCTGCGATCCTTGCTGTCTTTTTTAGTGTCCCAAAGGGACTTTCGTTAGTTGTATTCATTTTTATTTTCCTTTTTATTTGAACTATTTGAACGATTCTCTTGCGAACAAACCGGACAAACTGAGACCAGCGGCATTCCCAAATCACGGATTCTTTTAAGCATCCCATGCAGCGCAGCCTGGTCAACCACCGGACCAGTAAGTTGCGTTTCACCGTTCTCTTCCAGGGTGATGGTTAGGCCTTCGAACCAGTCTGTCCATTGAGGGTCCAGATGACCCTTGATCCTGATCTTATAGATAGTGGGTTGACTAAGATTTATTTTGGAATTATTTTTGTTTGACAACTCTATACTCCTTTTGTCACCAGTTTTTAAAAAGTCCATTCCACTTACTCAAGATATAGATATCATATCGGCAGTATGGTGTTGTCGAATAGACACTTTGGTGTGGTGTGAAGTGTTGTTTTGTGGAAAAAACATGTTTCAACTGATTACCTCCGGCTATGATCAAGTTGGTTTTTCCAACCAAAACAAGATCCTTGGGTGAAACTTGGGATTGCCTTATCCATTAATATGGGTTGCGTGTGCGACACTTAAATGAGATTGAATTAAAGATCAGCCAAAGTACGGTGTACTCATTTGTCGGCAAGATCTACTTTTCCGTTTAATACATCCTTGACCATTATTTCAATAAAGCTTTCCGGTTCTTCAAATAATGGGCTGTGAGCTGAATTTTCAAATGTATAGAATCCTTTTTTCGGAGCATTGATCTTCATAAAATAATCCCTTTGCAGATCATAGTTAACTGTATAATCGTAGCAGCCAGCCAGGATATAAACAGGGATTTCAAATTCCGTAACCTGCATACTCAAATCCGTGGTTGTTATTTCATTCCAAATGGAACTGACACCTGATTGAGATTTCCCACGCCACAAATTGAACTTTTCCCTTACTGTGTACTCTCGGAACGTAAGTGAAGGCAAAAAGATGCCGCTAATAACCGACCTCATATCATGAGTTGTACCAATTCCGAGGCTGTGCATCGCTCCATCGCGCAAGAGATAATAGGCATCCGGTATGGGGTCTTTTAAAGTGACTGGTGCTGCCTCAAGTCTTCGCACCATTTTTGTGGTTCCGGTTTCTTTGAATCTCTGAAGCATATAATCGTATGCCAATCTTTCAGATTCAAGTTGATTTGCCATCTGTGCAATGCCAATATAGGCATGATACAACTCCGGAGCATGGGCAGCTGCCTGGATGCCAATAAAAGTTCCACCCGAATGCCCCATGAGGTATATCTTTTCTTTACCGAAGCGATTACGCAAGTAATCCGTAAGCTCCAGTGTGTCAGAAATTAATTGTTGCGAAGTTATGATTTTCGTAGCATCAGGATTAAAAGAGAGACCTGAACCTCGCTGTTCCCACCAGATAACGGTGAAATGATCTTCAAGACCTGTGGGGTATTTTTGGGTAAGAAAGTAATCAGGCATTCCTCCATGAACGTAAATTAGCACTGGATTCCTTATATTTCTGCTCTTAATAATCATTCCTTGTTGAACACCATTGATATTGACAAAGATTTTTTCTGAAATACTGCCAGGGAGTGGTTTTCCGTTTTCGTCAAGATAAGGTTCAGGTTTTCCGGGACTGTAAGCCAGTAGCATACCTCCAAGTATAAAAACGCTAACAAGCAAAATAACAGGTATGGTCAGCATAATCCTTATCACCTTTGGATTTGAAGGTTTGCTTGAACGTTTTTTAATCTTCCTCGCTGTCATTTTTACTCCTTGTTACAGCGAACTTCATAGACGTCTTCCACTTTTATTTACGATAAGTCTTAATGATTTCCGCTGTCGGCTCATTGTTTGAAGTTTCCAGACCAATACTACGATGGCAGCCATGATCACATAGGGTAGACACTCCAGCCAGTTATAGAGCGGAGAGCGGGTTACTCCGGAATACACCACCTGAGTAGCGTATGTATATAACCAATGAAGCAGGATCGCGGACCACAGACTGTGTTGGGTGTTGTTGTAAAGCCATGTATAAAAAAGTGAATTGGCACTCATGCCTACCAAGAAGCCAATGAACGGGATTCCCAATTCATGCTGCGGGGTTCCGACCATCATAAATAAGGGTAAATGCCACAATCCCCAAATCACGCCGACGATCAATGATGAGGTCAATGCATTCCACCTCGTTTGGAGACGTGGGAGTGCATATCCGCGCCAACCGATTTCTTCTGACAGCGGACCAAGGATCAGAAGCGGCAGAAAACTGCCTAACTGAATCAAAAAAAGATTCCCGTTAAAAGTATTTCCCAAAAGTCTGTTAATGGTTAGCTGCCCTGCCGTCCCAGCGAAAACGATCAGAAAGATAAATATGTACCAACGCCCACCAAGCTTGAATTGAAGGATGCGCTGCCCTAACAGGCGTAATCCCGCCAACCCCTCTTTTTTCCAGGTCAGAATAATCCCCAAAAGAGAGGGGACAAATCCACCAATAATATAAAACGCGATCGCCCACGCGGGACCTTTTACATCACTCACGAAACTAATGGTTGGAACCTTTAATAGAGCCAGGGGACCCCAGAAAACAAACCAGGATAAGGTAAGGGTTAATCCCAAAAAGACGTATGCTTCACTTGCTTTTTTTGAATTTTTCATTTTTTTCCCATAAAGTTGGATCTAATGTTTATGACCGAATAGACTTTTTTATTACTTTGACAAGAAATGGTCATGAAAACTTGAGTAAATCTGGGTTTCATAAATCACATCATTTTTGAGATATAAATAATCCCGGTTACAAAACCTGTCGCGTTACATAGCATGTGAACAATCATGCCAATGTAGATATTCTTCCTTGTTGTCCCAAAAATTATCGGAAAAAACCCAATGGTCCGCGCAATAATCATCCAGGGTGACCAGACATGAATAGACGCAAATAGAAAGCTGTGGAACAACATTGCGTACTTACCCTTCATTCTGGGTAATAAATATCCACGAAAATACAATTCTTCAACCATTGGAACCAAAAACACTCCTATTATTAATAACACCGAATAGGTGACCATCAATATTGTTTTGGAATAAGTACCATCCAATCCGGTATTTACATCCGGCATCCAGAAAAATAAATTCTCATGCAGAAAGGAATCAACGGGTTTAAAGAGTGTCATTAATGCGCCGACAATCACGAAAATAATGGTTACCCATAAGAAGTATTGCCACCACGGGATTGGTCTCTGATAACTGATGATTCCCCGAAGTGTAAACCGACCCGTTTTTTTCTTCCCCTGTGCTAAAAGAAATCCGAGTTCTACGGGAACAAGAATAAAAGCGAAGGCCAAAAATTGGGCAAAAATAGAAGGATACCCCATTTTTGCAACTGGCTTCAGGGCGAGGAAGTAAAACGTCCCCACCAGGATTCCTGGCAGTAAATGTAATATGACCGATTGAACTGTTGAATGTTTTTCGACTTGATCTTGATTCATCTCATTATGTCCTTTTTGAACGATATGCAAAAGATTTTCTTTGACCACTGCCGCATCAGCTGAGCCGCAGATAAGAGTTTCAATATCTTCATACACGCCTGACCGGTTTGAACTTGCTTGGCTGGTGTAACATTAATATACCTGCACCTGAGCCTCATCTGTAGACACTTTGGAGTGGTGCGAAGTGTTGTTTCGGGAAAAATGACCTATTTCTACTGATTGAGCCGGCCGATGATCAAGTTGATTTTTTTATTGTTATTCTGATGACATTTTCACAACACATCCAGGTACTGATTCTATTTGACATAAAAGCCGACGATATCAAGATTGGAATCCATGGTGATTGTAAAAACAATAGTGCTTTTCTCATATTTCCCGACCAGGACAACTGTTGCATAATCCTCGCCGGACGTTTTACTTTTTTGTCCAAGAGTCGTTATTGATGGATATTCCACAAAAGCTCCAGCCTCAACCAGTTTTGATCCTATCGCATCATTTATTTTATTCGAGGTAAGCTGATCTTGAAGATCATCTCTTATCTCGGCATTCACTTTATCGTAATCTTGTGAGTTAATCATCTCAACAACCTCTTTTGCACGCTCGATTACGATATTTTCATCATATATATCAGCAAGTTTTACCGGGTTGCATGCAGGCAGTGTGATTGAAAAAATTAGCAAAATGAAGAGAATTCTAATTAGTTTCATTGTTTTTTTACTCCTTCGTTATCGTTTTATTAGCGAACAAGAATATCAAAATTGAAAAAGCAGGTAAAGGTCAAATCGTATCAACTGAATTGTCTCAGTTTGGAGGCACTAACTTATTTTTTTCTATATTTTCTTTTTTCCATAAAAACTCCCTTTTTATTGATTACTTTGGCAACCACTACAGATTCTGATATTTGGAATCATCCAGTTCTTTCCTTAATTTTTCCTCATCGGAGACCTCGTAAATTTGCGCCTTTTCAGTATCCAGCTCAGCTAGCTCTGCAGTATACAGTTCATTCATCGATGCCCTTTTAAAAATGCTCCACTTGCCGCAATGCGGGCAGGGTGTCAATTTTCTCCCGAACATATGAATACCGAGAAGTTGAAACCCGAATGGGCGTCTGCAATTGGGACAAATTCCGCCGCCAGATGTATAATTACGTGGTGCGCCTGCAGGTAACTTTTTCGCTTTGAGTATGTTGATCATATTGGTAACGGTATTAATTGCCATGAAGCCAAATACCACCGCCAGGATTGGGACGACCATCTTAAATCCAGCAACTGATGCTTGTTCTTTCGAGACAAAAACTGCACTAATCGTTTTTGAGCCGATCTGCTTGCCATCTGTGGTGAATCCAATTGCGGTGAAGTCATGCGCACCGGTCGGATAGTTATCGGTTACAAATTGGATCGCAAATGGAGCCTCGGTATCTTCTCCTAATAGAGTCTCATCCAGGAAGAACTGCACCCGTTCCAGGTTGGCTGGTCCGCTCGCTTTTACAGTAAAAGTCCCCTGGATATCACTATTAAAACCGCTAGATCCAAAATCTTTCGAAAGGCTAAGGGTTAATTCTTCTCCCTGTGCAAATGCAGCCGAAATAATTACCAGACTCACAAAAATTGCGATAAGAATTGCAACCAAATTTTTTTTCATAATCTCACCTCCAATGGATTAAAATGGATTCATGGTTAAGATTGCTGTACTTACAAAACTAATATACACACGCCAAAGCAGCACCGATAGACACTTAGGTGTGGTACTGAGTGTTGTTTCGGGAAAAACTGTGTTAACTGATTTCCCCTGGCTATCATCAAATTGATTTTTTTACCCACACAAGATACTTGTCTGTATAGGTACTTATTTGACAGACTCAAGAACCCGTTTTTCCCACGCTTTGACGTTCACACCCTTAATCAATAGCCACAAGTAAAATAATGACTCTCCTAAAAACGTAAATAAGCCAAATATCGTCGCATCGAAGTTGGGAAAAAGAAAGAATAAAACAGCCGATACCGTATAGCTCAAACCTACAAGCATCAACAAGATTCCCAAAATTCTGGGAAGGAAACCCGACTTGAAAACTAAATAACCAAGGAGAATCACCCAAAAAGAAAAGAACTGGGCGATATATGTGCCATATATGCGCAAATCGATAAAGAACATCACCAGGGCACTCAATTGATCTGCTTTGAATGCAGATAAATAACCAGCGCCACTTGATAGTAGCAGGACTGCAAAATGGTTTAGCTCATTAATCAGCGAGATAGGGACACAGACCAGATAGAATATGACCATTAGCGCTGCAACGGTTTTGTTTACCGGTTTGAGGATTTTGTATAGAATCAGCGGCAATAACATCAGTAGCGTCTGGCGGATTAGATCGCTCACCAGGGAGAGGCGGAAGAGCGATTCAGAGGCAGTAATATTTTTGACTGTTGCCTCAGCATCTCCCGGAACTATCATGCCCGGACGAAAAAAAAGTTCAGTGGACATCCCCAATAAAAATATGATTAGAAACACGAACGCTGCGATTCTTGCAATCTTTTGGGGTGAATTAATTCTTTCTTTGTTAGTCATTGTTTTTCTCCTCGTATTAAGTGTTTTTATTGGTGGTTGAAGCCACTGTAAGGGATAAGGGCTCTCCACTATCAGGAGTTGAGTACCCTGCCACTATTTTCGGTTCTTTCATCATTACTTCTTTATTTGTTGCTAACAACATAAGTACAAATAGAAAATACACAATGGCTGTATATAGTAACAACGGAAGTAGATCAATGTTCACTATTCTTAACAAAAAATTGAACCAAAAATGTATCCACATTGCGATAAGAATATTTTTGCTTTTATTGTAGAAATAAGTGATTAAAACCGAGGTGGAAATGATCGCTAATAAAAAGGAAAAAATGTAGATGGACAGATCAGACCCGGAAAACCCGGTTATGAACCAAAGTGGAAGATGCCAAAACCCCCACAACACTCCTACAATCAAAGCAGACACAAGAGGACTTTGACGCTTCTGAAATACTCCTAATGCGTAACCGCGCCAACCTAACTCTTCCCCCATTGGACCGGCGGTTAGGGTAATAACGAAAACCGAAAAAACACTTCCGAGGTTTATAAAGGTTAGTGTATTTAACGGTTTTTCATTAATTACCAGATATACGCCAACTATCAATACTAAAGCCAATAGCTGCCAGATAAAAGCACGGAAAAAATCAAGAATTTTTACCTCACTGCCGAAGCTTATTTTTAAGAAATCCCTTATTGATAAGCCAGGAAATAGTTTTTTGTACAGAATAATGAGGACAAAAGTCGGTGACCATGCGGCAACATTTGACATGATGTCCACTATAATTTTTGGTACTTTTAAGGACATAAGAAGTCCCGTTAATCCCAACATAACCAGAAACATGAGATACGTAAAAATGAAATACAGTCGAAAATACGATACTTCTTTCTTGTTTGACATAATTTCTCCTTTATTAAAACTTTAAGATATGAAATGTTTACCAATCGAGCTAAATGTTTTATAAAAAACGGACATCCCATTTCTCTGGAAAAAAATCAGTTAGTGGATGACTGCCCAGGATTTGAGCAGCCATCCTCAATGATTAATCGCTATTTGCAGACAGGGCAGCGATCGCAGTTCGATTGAATCCTTTAACGATCAGCCAGACCGCAAAGACCATTTCCTGAATGGCAAGAGGGATCATCAAGAATCCCAGACCAGAGCCGAGAGATAGAACCTGCTGCGAGCCAAAAATGCCTTCGATATGGGCAATAAAATACAATATTGCACCAATGAAACCCCAACCTGACAGCCATCGAGGAACAAGTTTTGTTTGATAAAACACAAGGTAAATCATCATCCCACCGATGCTGAAAACGAGACCCAGTAGCAGCGATGCCCAATCCCCTGCGGAGATGAGTGTTGATCCCAGGATTTTCATGGAAGTGTCTGCAACACCCGTTTGACCATAGAGTTGGCTCACACTCAATAACAGGAAATTACTGATCACCATGCCCATGTAACACACAGCTTCAAGCACACCCCTGAAGACTACCGCTCCAAGCGCCAGTACTTCATTGTGTTTTTTTAGGAGCGGGTACAAAAATACCGGTACCATGGCAAGAGGAAATCCCATCAAAAGGATTAGTAACGTCCCAATGATCCATTGAGATTCACTTGCAGATATATTGAGTGGAAAAGTCGACTCTCCCATAATTGGGGCAGTAAAAACAGCAGCCAGGATACCGGAAACCGTCCCAATGATGAATAAAATTCCAACCATCACAGCGGTTTTTCTATATGTTTTCATTTAATTTCTCCTTTTTCGAATGAAATTTACGATTATTACGATTTGATTTCCAGCAAGTCTGTCAAAGTTACGCTTCCAGATTGTGCCACTTCCAAGCGTACCAAACAACCAGTAAGGCAAAAACGAGTTGAGCTGTAGACCAGACTAACGAATATCCAGTAGGGGATCCCAATACAAAACCTAAAACCCAAAAACCCAAGATAATCACCGCATAGAGAATACCTACGATCCGGTTTGCCCAACGACTCACGGGAGCCTTCAATATCAGAGTTAAGGCACCCATAAAAACATGCCCTGCGAATATTATTGACATTATCAACAATAATCCGTTGGATGCTACGATAGGTCCTGTATTGTCAATTAACGACTTTAGCGCTACGGTATCATTTAGACGGTATGTATCCCCATTTAAACTACTTAACATTCCAACAACCCATAGCATTGCAAGGATAATCCTCACATCCAATGGATTTTTTGTTGTTTCTTTAACTTTCCCCAGGGGACTTTCTATGGTCGAATTCATTTTTTTCTCCTTTTTTGAACATAATTGGCGTGTTTCCTGAGATTGGACTTGATTGACTGAAACAAGTGTTATCCCCAGATCACTGACATTTGAGTAACCCATGCAATCCAGCCTGATAAGCCACAAACCCAGTAAGTTGCGTTTCACCATTCACTTCCAGCGTGATGGGCATTCTTTCAAACCAGATTGACCATTGACTATCCAGATGACCTTTGATCCTGATCTGATAGATCTTCGACTGAAATGACTTGGATTGTGTGCTGAGTTTGTTTGACATGGTTCCATTTCCTTGGTGGCAAACAAAAAGACCTATACCACCTATCTGTTGTATAGATAATAGATGCCCACGAAGGTCACGAATAGACACTTCGGTGTGTGATAAAGTGTTGTTTTGAGTTTAGGAATGAGTTAAATGGGAGGTTTGCTCTTAGAACAGGTTCAACTCACGAGCTCTGGCAATGGCTTCCGTTCGCCGGTGTACCTGTAGTTTTTCAAAAATCCTGCGGTTGTGACCTTTGACTGTATCCAGGGCAAGAAACATGCGTTCACATATTTCTTGATTGGAAAGTCCCTGACAAATGTGTTTTAACACGTCCAGTTCGCGCTGGCTCAGTGGCTCAATTAATTCTGATTGCGGATTTTTTATTGGAGACACCAATACTGCCTCCAATGGTGTAAAAGCAGCCAGAAGTTTATCCACATAACCCTTCAATGGATGCATGCGTCCACCAGACTGATATTCAATCCATGATCTAAAATCCAAAATTAACAACCGCATTGGTTCGCCTTTCTCCACAAAGAGGCGGATAAAACCACCCGGTTCAGCCAGTCTAAGTGTATCAGCCAGCACCTGCCGTGCCTCGTCTTTTTCGTTTAGCTGGTGATGTGCAATTGCCTGAAGTACCATCGCCTTAAGCCGTTCATCTTCCCATCTCTTTTCTTCTACTTGCTGTCGATATGGCATTAGCAACGTCATTGCAGCGGATGGATCTCCCTGAGCGATGAGGGTGCGCGCCTGGAGGAGTGGAAGGTTAATTTGTTGTGCGATTTGAACAGCAGCACCTATATCGCCATGGTAAAGGTTTATTAACACATGGTGGGCGGCAAAATCCGGCAGGCGTACGGCGAATTCATTTTGAAGTGCAGTTTGTTCCGCCTGCGACAGAAAGCGGGCAGCGCTTACCGAATCTCCCTGGGCTAACTTTAAGCGGCAAAGAACCAATTCACTTGTAATTAACCTGTCAATCACCTGGTCACAAAGGCGTGCCAGCTGAAAGCCCTGCTCTGCGTACTTCTCAGCGCTGTCCAGTTCATTCCATTCCATGTGAATGCGAGCCAGGCCGATTATCGCGACAGTGGCAAACGGAGGTGGATCCTCACCCATTAGCGACAGCACATGCTGGTAATTCTCAGCAGCCTGGTGGAGCTTGTTTCTAATTTCGTATATCTGGCCAAGACGTGTAGTTGCCATTAATTCGCCATCGTAATCCCCAGCTGACTGAGCGAGAGATAACGCTGCGGTATAGGCTTGTTCCGCAGCATCCCGGTCTCCCTGAATGTAATGGGCAAACCCCATCACCTGGTTAGCCGTAGAACGGTAAGCTACATTGTTGGGGTGCAGATATTCCAGGGCACGGCGCGCCTGAACCAGGCTGGTTTCTGCCTGGTACTGCGATTGCGCCAACAAAGCCCTGGCGACCGCAATTTTCCCTTCCAGGTTTCTTGTCCATTCGTCCATCTCGGTGTTAGGCAAATTTCTCAATGCCAATGCTGCTTCGGTTGCCTGGAGTTTCTCTTCAACCCCAATAATCTGGTAGCTTTCCAGCATCATTGCAGCTTGCTTCCACCACAAGGAGGGATTAGCATTCAGTAAGCTCGTAGGTAGAGACTCCAGCCAATTCAATATGATCAGAGGTACCCCAGGAAGGTGTAAAGGCATCTTTTTGTCTTCCATCAGGCGATTGGCACGCTCAATATCATTGGCTGCAACCGCATGTTTAAAAGCTTCGAGGATATACCCATTGTTCTCATACCATTCACTGGCTTGAATTTGCAGGTTATTGATTCCTTCAATGGTATAACTTTGTTTCAACCGCTTTCGCAGCAAATCCCCAAAAAGATGGTGATAACGGTACCAATAGCGCTCATTATCCAGTGAGACGATAAACAGGTTCGCTCGTTCAAGATACGTCAGGGTTTCCTGCCCGGAAGTAGTTGGAGTACCCAATACAGCGTCACACAGCGGGCCGCACATCCTTTCGAGGATGGATGTTCGCAACAGAAAGTTCTGAACTTCGGTTGGCTGGCGCTGTAAAACTTCTTCCAGCAGGTAATCCAAAATATAACGATGGCTTCCCGTGAAAGCCTGGATGAAACCAGAAGCATCTTTTTGTCCATGCATGGAAATGGCAGCTAATTGCAATCCCGCAATCCAACCCTCGGTGCGAGTCTCCAATGATGTAATGTCTTCCTCTGAGAGGGTCAAACCCATTACCTGGTTGAGAAATTCCGAGGCTTCAGCTGGGGTGAAACGCAGATCAGAGGCACGCAGCTCGATCATTTGGCTTCGGGCTCGTAAACGTGCCAGGGGAAGGGATGGATCTTCGCGAGTGGAGATAACCATGTGCATCTGCGATGGCTGGTGTTCCACAAGGAACGCCAGAGATTGATCCACCACTGGTGAATCTATCAAGTGGTAATCATCGAGTATGAGAATAAAATCGTCCGGGATGGTCGTGATTTCGTTAAGCAGAGCGGATAAGAGTGCTTCCATATTCAGAGACTCAGCAGATTGGAGCGCAGCCATCAAACCAACACCTATTCCAGCCTTGACGGTTTGTAAAGCTGCAACCAGGTAAGAGAGGAACCGGGCTGGTTCACTGTCCCCTTCATCCAGCGATAACCATCCCACCTGCCTGCCACATGTGGTAATCCATTCACTGACGAGAGTGGTTTTGCCAAAACCAGCTGGTGCAGAAATGAGCGCCAGTTTCCGACCTGAAGAGAGACTCTTGTTAAGCTGCTCGATCAGGCGCGGGCCGAGGACAATGTTTGGCCGAAGCAGCGGAACATATAATTTAGTGAGGAGAAGAGGTCCAGACATTCTAAATTTAATTATATATCGCGCTTCCTTGGAGCAGGGGTAAATACAAAGAAGACTTATAAAGGATTATTACTGACCAGGATTCAAAAGACGGGGAAAATCATTATTCGTCAAGGGGGCGAAAAGGTGGCAAAGCCAGATTTGTTTATTTCGGAAAGACAGCTCGCAAAGCAAACTGGTGTTATCTGGCAGAACGGGAGGATGGCGAGATTGCTGAACCACCTTTATTTCATGGAAAAAGCGGTTACCCTTTTCTTGGGGCTTGCCAGTCCAGCATAACTTCAGTCCCGGTACCCGGTCGGCTTTTTACTCTCAGTTTTGCACCCAGGGCTTCAGCACGCTCGACCACTATATCTAAGCCAGGATAACCTAAGTGGGTTTGATCAGAGTCTAATATCTGACCGTTGTCACGGATGCGTAATTTGATTACATCTCCAATATGCTGTAGATGGATTTCAACCTGGCTTGCATTGTGTATGACAACGTTTTCCAGCGCTTCCTGGCAAACACGATAAAAGACTAACTGGACTTTGGTTGGGAGTACGAATTTCCCAATAATGTGAACAGTGACCGAGATGTTGATCCGACCGGATAGCATATCTCCTAACTGACGCAGCAGATCACCCAGGTCTAAACCGTCCAGCATAGAGGGATTTAGTTCAGCCAGGAGGGCGTTCATCTCGGCCAGAGCGCCTTTCGTCAGGCGACGCAAGTCTTCAAGAGATCGCCGTGCCTCCGCCTGATCCATATCCCACAATCGTGGCAAAACTTCGGCTATCAGACTGGCGGAGAATAGTGTCTGGTGAACAGCATCATGCAGGTCGTGCGCCAGGCGTTGTCGTTCTTCCAACAATTCGTATGCCGCCTTTTCGGCTGCAAGTATCGCTTCGTTGCTTTTCTTCTGTTCGGTCAAGTCGATGGCCACCAGGCCGAAACAATCGGGAATCCCTTCTACGGTCAGGGGATTCACCGAAAGATAAACTGGCATCAGTGTTCCGTCGCCGCTGGTGAAAACCAGCTCCTTGCGACTTTTCTCAGCTGTAACTTTCTGAAGCAGTGCAAGGAAAATTTCTTGATAAACGGGAGCAATCCAGTTGTGGATGGAGGAACCGATCACCTTTTCGAGCGGGGTTTTGAGCATCTCAGCAAAGCAGCGGTTGGCATATAAAATATCACCCTCAGATGTGAGGGTCATTGCGCCTTCTTTCATATCCTCGATCAATGCCCGGTAAGGACGTTCAGCGCTGGTGAGGGTAAAAACCTGCTCGCCTCCCGCGCCCGAGACAACGATCGCATCCACCTCGCCGCTGCGAATGGCGCGCAACGTATCTTCGGATTCTTCCAGCCGCATACGAAGCCCGGCGTTTTCATCAACAAGTTGCTTTTTATTTGGGAGCGCAGTTTTATTACGCATAAACAACCTCTGTGGCGCAATTCATAAATTGGGATCAGGTCTTCTTTTGCAAATCCAGCCCCACCAGCATGCGTTCAGTCTTTGACATATCTCCAATGATTCGGCGAAGTGGGAGCGGCAATTTCTTGATGAGCGTCGGCGCGGCGATAATTTGCTCGCCCTGCGCAAGTTGGGGTTGTTGGTACAGGTCGATCACCTCCAACTCATAACGCCCTTTTAAGTAATCCTCGCAGAATTTTTTGACATTTATGATGGCGCGCAAGGACTGCGTCGTCGTGCCGGCCAAATATAACCGCAAGACATATTGTATTTCCTGCGGTTGGCTCAACGATTGTTCAAACTGTTGTGCTGAATCGAGTACTTTCTTGGTTGCCATGAGAGTCACCTATTCCCGCGGCAGCAGATCCAACCCGATCAGCACGCGTTCGGTGTTGGAGAGATCGCCGATGATCTTACGCACGGGCTTGGGCAGTTTCCGCACCAGAGTCGGGATTGCCAGAATCTGATCACCGCTCGCCAGTGTCGGATTTTCCAGCAAGTCCACAACTTCGATTGTATATTGCCCTTTCAGGTGTTCTTCGCAAATTTTCTTGAGATTTGCAAAAGCTATCATGGATTTGGGTGTTTGCCCGGCGACATACAAGCGCAGGATATAGGCATCCGAATTTGCCTGGGTGGGCTGGGTTTCACTGGCGCCAACCCCCATATCCCCCAGATCCTTTTTGGGGAGTGGGGGTGCATGCAGTGCGGTCTTGCGCTCGGCAGATTCTTTTTTCATTTCGAGTTTCCTTTCTGTCTGTTCGGTTTCGCGTCCGCTTTGCGGATCAGTGCCATATCCACACGTTCCTGCGCCTGTTGAGCTTCTCGCACATGTTCCTGCCCGATAATGTTCATCGCCTCGGTTTCTTGCGCCTCAAACTCGGCGAGTATTGCAGCAATCTTCGCTTCCATAACCTTACGCTTGCGTTCCAGATCTAGTTTTCGCCACTCAACTTCCTGAACGTGTTTTATCTGCGCGGCTTGCTCTTGCGCTTCTTGAGCCAGACGCGCCGAGCCGGTCAGCACACCCCTCGTACCGACGTACACATCGCGCAATTCTATTCCGTGATCGGTGATAAGGAACTCGCGAATCTGATTCGAGTGCGCCATTCCACGCGATTTCAAGATGTACATGCCTCGATTGCGCTCGCCGCCAATTTCGATATCGCGTAATAAAAGCCAGGTGTCAATCAGAGATGAAATGGCAATGTCGGTTTGCTCGATCGCACCCCCGCCTGCAGTCAGATTTGTGAATAATCCGGTGATTTTTTTCATTTTCAAGAAATCCACCAGTCGCATTATCATCACTTTAACTTCGTTCGCATTGCCCCCCATAATGAAACTGTTCAATGGATCCACAATCACGACCTTTGGTTTGAACGCGTTGATCGCTTTGTGCATCATCGTCAGGTGCATTTCCAGGCCTGTGAGGGTGGGGCGATTCGCCTGAAACTGGAGTAGACCTTCCTTTTCCCACTTTTGGAGGTCTATCCCGATGGAACGCATGTTACGCATGATCTGGCTGGGAGATTCCTCAAAGGCAAAATAGAGGGTGTGTTCGCCACGCTGGCAGGCGGATGCGACGAAATGGGCGGCGAGACTGCTCTTGCCAGTGCCTGCTGTGCCAGAGACGAGTACGCTGCTTCCCTGGAAATAGCCCTCACCACCCAGCATCGCATCGAGGCGCTCAATACCGGTGGATATACGTAGGGTGGAGGCGACCTGTTGCAGGCCCAGAGAGGTGACAGGCAGTACCGAAATACCGTCTTCGTCTATCAGAAATGGGTATTCGTTCGTGCCGTGTGTTGAGCCGCGATACTTTACCACACGCAAAAGCCGCGAGGAGACCTGCTCGCTGGAGCGATGGTCGAGCATGATGACGCAGTCGGAGACGTATTCTTCCAATCCAGAGCGGGTCAGTGACCCAGCGCCGCGTTCGCCGGTGATGATGGCGGTCACGCCTTTCTCCTTCAACCAACGAAACAAGCGGCGTATTTCTGCGCGCAGGATGAGCGGATTGGGCAAGCCGGAGAAGAGTGACTCGATTGTATCCAGCACGACGCGTTTGGCCCCGATGGAGTCAATAGCCTGCCCGAGGCGAATGAACAACCCTTCCAAATCATATTCACCAGTTTCTTCGATTTCGCTGCGCTCAATATATACAAAATCGATCACGATCTTTTTATTTGCAATCAGATCTTTTAGGTCAAAACCAAGTGAGGCGACGTTTTGGATCAGATCATTTTCGGTCTCTTCGAAGGCCATAAAGACTCCCGGCTCGTTGTATTGCCTTGCGCCGCGTACTAGAAATTCCATGGCGAGGAGCGTCTTGCCACAGCCAGCGCTACCGCATATCAGGGTTGGCCGGCCTTTGGGCAATCCGCCACTGGTAATTTCGTCCAACCCTTGTATGCCTGTCGGCGTTTTGGGTAGTCGCCTTTTATTTTCTGGCATATTCATTTCTTTTTTATTCTCCTGAGAATCTGCCTTAGTAAAGCGCGGCGGTTGACCGGTCTCACCCGGCAATTTATCGCCTGGTGCCTGGAGTCGAACTGTCACGTTTCTCTACTTGATAGTAATTATTATATATCATTCCTTAGTAGTTTGTAAAATTTGAAAGTATCTGTTTCTTATGACCCTAGATACTTTTCACCACGGAAATCTCAAAGAAGCAATAATCTCTGCCGGACTGGAAATCCTTTCGAAAAAAGGAGTAGAGAGCTTTTGGAAGATCATTTTCTCCCTAATTACTTACAAGATCAAAACCTAAAAGAACTGCTCAAAGCTGCTATTTCATAAGAAGCAGAAACACAAACCTACACTCATGGCTGCACAATTTGAGTTCTTAATAGGCTACATTTCACTTTTTACGACTTAAATACAATATTCAAATCGGTCGCTCGCCTGAGAAAATAATCTTTCGGAAAACCTTCCGACACCTCATTAATAGTAGACAAAATTGTTTTGGAATTTTCGCTTAAAAATATAAAAGGTGAAAAAAAAGCCAAAATTAAGAGTTAAAAATGAACTTGCCGAACCCACGTAAAAGGGCTTCAACGAATATCGATCAACTACTGTTGCGTGCCGGGCAAGCAAGAACCAGCGTTCGCCGGTTTGGCTGATTTGTAAGGCCTGACGCTAAGATGGCACGGATTCTCAGGATCTTCGCTGATAACCGTCAGGTCAGTGGTTCGAATACTCTTGCGGGTACACGTCCACTCCCCGCTTCTATTTCTTAAGCGCCTGAATTCAGGCGTTTTTGGTTTAACCTTATTATTTTGTGGCTAAAATATGTATGGCCATGAATTAATTATAAAGGACATCCAAAAACATGGATGTCCTTTCGCTTTTTTACAAAATCTTATTGCCCCACCGTAATGACGACATTTCCCTTTTTGTGTCCTTTTTCGACAAACCTGTGCGCCTCGGCCATCTGTTCCAACGGATAGAATCTATCAATGACCGGTTTTATCTTTCCCGCTTCAACCAACTCCTTGATTAATATTAAATCTTCCAGATATAACTTTGGTGTCCCCTCATCGACTGATATGTATTTCCCGGCCGGAGTTAGCGCTTTTTTAAACTGTAGTTTTGAGCTATATCTTTTTCCAACGGCATCAAAGATAAAATCATAAGATTCTCCTCTATTCGTAAAATCCTCTTTTGTGTAATCAATTACCTTATCGGCTCCCAGAGATTTTACCAATTCTAAATTTGTAGTACTGCATACCCCGGTAACTTCCGCACCAAAGTACCTGGCAAGCTGTACCGCAAAAGTACCTACCCCTCCAGAAGCTCCATAGATGAGAACTTTTTGTCCTTTCAGGATATTTCCTTTCTTGAGAAAATATAATGCTAAAGTTCCTCGGGAAGGAACAGCAGCGGCTTCCTCATAGGTTACATTGGACGGTTTTAATGCCATAATACTGTCTTGTGGCATGCACACTCCATCTTCTGGCAGACAAGCGTACTCGGCATAAGCACCAAAACGCTTGCCCGTAAATGCAAAAATTTGGTCACCTTTTTTAAATCTTTTTACATCTTTGCCTATTGCATCAATTTCTCCGGCACACTCTAATCCTAGTACAGGTTTTCTTGGTCTTCTGAAACCAATAAATATGCGCATGGGGATCCATAGCAAGATATTAACTTTACCACTTCGAACTATACAGTCCGAAACTGTCACTGCTGCTGCATGAATTTTTATCAGTACTTCATTGTCCTTGGGAGTAGGTTTTTCCACCTCTTTGAGCTGAAGAACCTCCGGCGATCCGTATTTTGTGCATACAATTGCTTTCATTTTTGTACCTTTCCTTTTTACTTGATAGTATTCATTTTTATTTCTTACCATCAGCTAGGGATGGTTTCTGTTCCTTTACACCCTTAATCAAAAGCCACAAAGTAAGAGAGAGTTCCGCAATAAAACTAATCACCATACATGGGTACGATATTACTTCGTAGCCCGGCAAAAGGAATCGCTGAAAAACATATATCAAAAGACCAAAACCATCGGCAATCAACAATATGCCCAATATCTTAGGAAGAAAGCCCGACTTGAAAACTAGATAACCAAGAGGAAAGAGCCAGAAACCATAGGGTACCTGGGCGACAATATATCCATTTTTGTATAAATTGACGAATAATATCGCTAGCGCTTGTTGCTGATCTGGCTGGAATGCTTTCAAATAGTCAGCTCCGCTCAAAAGCATCAGGCTGGCAAATAGATTAAGCATACCAAAACACCATATAGCAAACCCACCTAAGTTTAATAACAGGAACAGTAAAGCTATGTTTTTGTCCACAGGTTTTAATAACACGTACAAATACCAGGCCGCCAAAAGAAAAAACACAACTGAGAATAGACTGATTACAAATCCGATACGAAATAACGATTCATGAGCCATTATGTGATTGACCGTTACTGGGGCATCCACGGATACAAAGCGACCAAACTCATTTCCAATGATCGAAGTTACAATATACATGAAATAGAGGATACCTGCGATTCTTGCGGTCGTGTTGATTGAATTCATTTTTTATCTCCTTTGAACAGGGAAAAGCCCGACAAGCCGATGCTCACCATGAATAAAGCGCTCAGAGGTAAATTCACTTGCCAGCGTGCGTTTCCGAGAGGTGCGGAAACGATAAAGGCCAACATCTCGACAAAGCCATTCGTAATCAACAACAACCAGAATGCCCATTTTTTTCCCTTGCTTAAACATAACCGGAAAACGAACCAAACCAGTACTGAGAAGGCAACACCATAACCCACAAATCAGTCGGTTTTGCACTAAACGTATCGTTAAACAAGATCACTGCCGTTATGACAATCGCGAAAAATCCAATGACAACGCCAATTTGCAGTAACGAAGTTTTCTGAATCTCTTGTTTTGTCTTAACTTCACAAATTCCACCGGGACAGTATTGAGTTTTTTCTTTATGGAACAGAGGATAAAATTTACATCCCAGACAAATGCCAAACACAGCTTCAAAGAATAAGAATATCAGGCAAATTTGACAGATAATCCCGGTAATGATGCTGGTTGAATTCATTACAACCAATAGCAGGAATATGGTCGAGGCTAACACCAGACCAATCGTCCAGGCAAACTTTTTTGGAGCCGCGCCGACATATTCGGGGGTTTGCTTACCAACAAACAAACGTCCAATTATTAAGGAAGGAGAATATTTAGGACTGATGAACATGCGTATCATGAAATCTATTAGGAAGATCGTGTTGACCAACTTGATCATGAAAAAATCCTCTTTAAATATGACCAGCATCCAGGCCAGGAACATAAAAAAATATAGTATGCCCGCCGATGCTCTGATTTCCCGCTCATTTAAAACAGGGATGTTATAACCTTCTACCGTTTCCCCAAATTGTTTTACTTTATTCATTTTTCTCTCCTTGTTCTGATTCATTTTTGGTTTAAATAAGTCGCCGCCATCTGTTTATAGTTTGACTGAGAGAGGGAGGGTCTTCAGCCCTCCTTCTCCCCTGACGGAAATCTATGCCGGTCTCAAAACCTCGGTAGCCGCTGCCTTCACCGGATTGCTGCGCAAAAGCACAATTCCCATCCAGATGAACCAGATGATTTGGGTCAAGCCAAAAACTGGACCGAGTGTACCAGTTAGCATTGGCACAAGCGAGATGATGCCCACTGCGCCAACCACCAACCCGAAGATATTCAACCTCTTGGGGAGTTCACCAGTTCGTAGTGCAGCCAGGCTGATCAATAGCGTCATAAGACCACCAAGAATTTCACCATTAGCATTGCCCAGTCCATCCATTACTGGTTCAATTCCCTGCCAGGTCAACGCAGCCTGGGTTGGGCCAGTAGCATAAAGTGACACGACTGAGGTGAGCGCGGCATTCGCGACCATACCGCTGGCTATCAACGAGCCAGCCCAGATGATTCCAATTGCGGTTGCCACTTGCATCAGTGCAGGCGCGCCAGCTTTTAATCTGTTGTATAAAGCCAGTGAAAATACAATCAGAAAAAAGCCAAAGAAAACATACATGAGCAGGTTGGTTGAAAAAACGACCGCCTGGTTGTCGACATTCATGGCAACCTTTTGCGCTAAATCGGTGATGCTGATGTAATCCAGAATCACAATGAAGATAATTAATCCCGTCAAATGCGCCAATGCCATGTAAAGCGCGGCAATTCCACCAAATTTCTGAAAAGCTTTCATTTTAATTCTCCTTTTTTTGAACAATATTTTTGTTTTGCTTCAGGGCTACGCTTCCGTATTGCGCCACTTCCATGCATTCCAGACAATGAGTAACAGAGCCGCGATTTCGACCATGCTGTAAAAGTAATACATAGAAGATGCTGCGCCAAGAAATAATGAACCGATTTGGGCCACAACAAATAGTGTCCCTGCGATAATGTTTGCCCAACGATTTGCGCGATATTTTAATGCCCAGGACAGGACAATCATTAAGAACGGAATTTCCCATATGATCGCGGTTCCCAACAAAAATCCAGAGGTGATTTTTACAGTTCCATTTGACACATATCCTGACATTATTCCTTCTATAGCCCCTGGTTCCAATCTCAAGAGGGAATCGCAATATATAAAATTCACGTTATAAAACACCCATAACAGCGCTAGCAAAATTTTTGTATTAATTTTGGTAGTCTTTAAACTTGCCCCGAGGGGACTTTCTTTGGTCGTATTCATTTTTTCTCCTTTTTTGAATAATTTGAATGAGTTTTACTATTTGATTCAGAGGTATTAACCAGGTTAATCATCAGATTTAGTTCCAATTCCATGCATACCAAACCGTTACCACGTTGAACCCCATGCTGACTGCAATCAGGAATTTGTCATACAGCGATGCATAGGTAGGCAAGCCAATCAGATTGAACAGGAAAAAGAAAACTGCCACAATGATATTCACCCAGCGACTCGCAGGTTGGGGCATTACCAGGTTCAGGAAGACCATCAGGATGGGTGTCATCATTAAAATCGCAATCCCCAGCCAAATGTACTGATTAAGATTCATATCTGCCATCGGTTTTTTTGCCAAATCTCCGCTGCAAATACGTAATACATCACCATAAAGATAAAGTAGGGTGGCGACAACCCAGGTTGCAGAAAGTATAATTTTTGTATCCATAGTTCAATTACTCCTTTCCCGTGACGCTAATGACAACATTTCCTCTTTTACGGCCTTTTTCCACATATCGGTGTGCGTCGACGATCTGTTCTAACGAATAGCATTTATCAATGACTGGCTTTATCTTTCCCGCCTCAATAAGCTCTTTGAGCAAGATCAGATATTCGGTCTTTTCGCTTGTCGGGGATTTGACGGTTATGTATATCCCTTTTTTCTTCAGGGAGCTTTTACAGCCTGAAGAAGAAATCTTGCCCACCGCGTCAAAAATAACATCATAGGTCTCACCGCTCTGGGTGAAATCCTCTTGTGTGTAATCAATTACTTTATCAGCTCCTAGAGAGCGTATCAATTCTAAATTCGAAGTACTGCACACCCCGGTTACTATTGCCCCAAAGTGGTACCTGGCAATCTGAACCGCAAAAGTTCCTACACTTCCGGAAGCGCCAAAGATAAGGACTTTTTGTCCCCTCTGAATGTTTGCTTTTCTCAGAAGAAATAACGCTGTCATACCCCCGATAGGAACAGCGGCAGCTTCCTCATGGGACATATTCGCAGGTTTTTTGGCTACTACGCCTTGTTTCCATTTTTCAGGCAGACATACATAATCGGCATAAGCACCAGCTCCCAACCCGGTGGTAGTTCCAAAAACTTGGTCCCCCTTCTTAAACAGTTTTACTTCTTTCCCAACTGCTTCAACTTTTCCAGATACCTCATACCCTAGAATGGTCTTTTTGGGCTTTGTGAGGCCAAACATTATTCGCACTGCAAGAGTAAACAGTTTGGAATCCGGATGTTTGCCAGTTCGAGCCCACAACACGCCTGATGATACGGTTGTCGCTTTTACCTTTACCAGTATTTCATTGTCCTTGGGCGCAGGTTTTTCAACCTCTTCGAGATGAAGAACATCAGGTAGTCCATATTTTTTATAAACGATAGCTTTCATTGGTATCTCCAAATTCCTTAGATTGAAAAATATCTACTGTGTCAGCAAGAAAAGAATTTGCACTGCCTGACTGCCACAATGTAAATATACCCATGCACAAGTGTCACTGGTAGACACTTTGGTGTGGGTTGTGGTGTTGGTTGAAGTGTTGTTTTAGATTACTGGCAAGAAAGGAGGGCTTTTAGATCAGATTCAACTCGCGAGCTTTGGCAATGGCTTCTGTTCGGCGGTGTACCTGTAGTTTTTCAAAAATCCTGCGGTTGTGGCCTTTGACAGTATCCAGGGCAAGAAACAAACGCTGGCATATTTCTTGATTGGAGAGACCCTGACAAATGAGCTGTAATACTTCCAATTCGCGCTGACTCAGTGGCTCAATTAATTCTGATTGCGGATTTTTTGTTGGAGAAACCAGTACAGACTCCGATGTTGTAAAAGCAGCCAGGAGTTTATCCACATAACCCCTCAATGGATGAATGCGTCCGCCAGACTGATTCTCTATCCATGCTCTATAATCCAAAATTAACAACCGCATTGGTTCGCCCTGCTCCACAAATTGGCGGATGAAACCACCCGGTTCAGCCAGGGTTAGGGCTTCGGACAGCACCTGAAGTGCTGGATCTTTTTCACCTTCAAGGTGAAGCGCAAGCGCTTGCAGCACCATCGTCGAGAGCAGATTGTTATCCCAACCTTTTTCCTCCATATTCTGGCGATGGGGCACCAGTACAGCCAGCGCAGCGGATGGATCACCCTGGGCGATGAGGGTGCGCGCCTTGAGGAGTGGAAGGTCATTCTGCTGTGCAATTTGAACGGCGGCATCTATGTTCCCCTGGTATAAATGCATCAACACCTGCTGGGTGGCAATGGTCGGCACACGGGCAGCGAATTCCCATTGGCGTGTATTTTGTTCGGCCTGCTTCAGGAAGTTGGCAGCCCCAGCTACATCTCCCCGGATTAATTTAATCTGGGACATGAACAGTTGACTCAATATTAGCCTGTCAACCACCTGGTCACATAGGCGTGCCAGCTGAAAGCTCAGCTCCCCATATTTCTCAGCGGTATCCAGGTCATTCCATTCAAAATAGATCCTGGCGAGTCCCAGGTACACGACTGTCGTAAACGGAATCGGGTCCTCCCCGATCAACTGCAGCGCATGCTGGTATTTCTCAGCTGCCTGGTGATACTGGTTTCTCAATTCGTGTACCTGACCCAGACGGGTAATTGCCAATAAAACACCTTCATTATCCCCGGCTGCCTGGGCAAGAGATAAAGCTTCATTATAGGCTTGGTCCGCTTCGTCCCGGTCTCCCTGGATATAATGGGCAAATCCAATATATTGGATGGCTGAAGAACGGTAAGTTGTGTTATCAGGATGCAGATACTCCAAAGCGCGGTGCGCGTATAGCAGGCTGGTTTCTGACTGGTAGAGCGTTGCAGCGAGCATAGCTCTGGCAACTGCAATTTTCCCTACCAGATTTCGACTCCACTCGTCCATCTCGCTGTTGGGAGGAATTTTCATTGCCAGTGCCGCTTCGGCTGCCTGGAGTTTCTCTTCCACACCAATCGTCTGGTAGCTATCCATCATCATCGCAGCTTGCTTCCACCACAAGGCGGGATTTGCATTCAGCACGTTCGTGGGTAAAGACTCCAGCCAATTCAATATGATCGTAGGCACTCCGGGAAGGTGTAAAGGCATCTTTTTGTCTTCCATCAGGCGATTGGCACGCTCAACATCATAAGCTGCGACAGCATGTTTAAAAGCTTGGAGGATCAACCCATTCTTCTCATACCATTCACTGGCTTGAATTTGCAGGTTATTGATTCCTTCGGAGGTAAAACTTTGCTTCAACCGCTTTCGCAGCAAATCCCCAAAAAGATGGTGATAACGGTACCAATAACGCTCATCATCCAATGAGACGATAAACAGGTTCGCTCGTTCAAGATAAGTCAGGGTTTCCTGCCCGGATGCAGTTTGATTACCCAAAACAGCGTCACATAGCGGACCGCACATCCTTTCGAGGATGGATGTTCGCAACAGAAAGTTCTGAACTTCGATGGGCTGGCGCTGTAAAACTTCTTCCAGCAGGTAATCCAATATATATCGGTGGCTCCCCGTGAAGGCTTGTATAAAACCAGAAGCATCTTTTTGTCCATGCATTGAAATCGCAGCTAATTGTAAACCTGCAATCCAACCTTCGGTGCGAGTTTCCAAGGATGTAATATCTTCCTCTGAGAGGGTCAAGCCCATTACCTGGTTGAGAAATTCGGAGGCTTCAGCAGAGGTAAAACGCAGATCAGAGGCACGCAGCTCGATCATTTGGCTTCGGGCTCGTAGCCGTGCCAGTGGAAGGGATGGATCTTCACGTGTGGAGATAACCATGTGCATCTGCGATGGTTGGTGTTCCACAAGGAATGCCAGGGATTGATCCACCACTGGTGAATCTATCAAGTGATAATCATCGAGAATGAGAATAAAATCATCCGGGATGGTCGTGATTTCGTTAAGCAGGGCGGATAAGAGTGCTTCCGTATTCAGAGACTCTGCAGATTGGAGCGCAGCCATCAAACCTGCCCCTATTCCAGACTTGACAGTTTGTAATGCTGCCACCAGATACGAGATGAACCGCTCCGGTTCACTGTCCCCTTCATCCAGCGATAACCATCCCACCTCCCTGTCACATTTGGTAATCCATTCACTGATCAGGGTAGTCTTACCAAAGCCTGCTGAAGCAGAGATGAGCGCTAATTTGCAATTCTTTACCAACCCCTCATTCAGCCAATCGATCAGTCTGGGACGTGAGACAATACTGGACTTGAGCGGTGGGATGTATAGTTTTGTCGCCAATAGCGGGGTGGACATACTTTTAGTATACAGCAAAGCCCAGGCGTAGTGGATGGGTGCGAACGGTCAAGTTTTGCAGTTAATGGATCTTTTAAATCATTGTAAGGAGGGATCCAAGAATCAAAAAAACTCCGTTTCAAGCGTTTTTTTTGTGCCCCCAAGGGGATGCTGTATATACGGATAATGGAAAGTCGAGAGGTGGTTGTCGACATGAATGATCCTGTCTATCGATCGGTGTTCATCAACCAACCAGCTAATTGTTCCTCCCACAGGGATTTGCTATACTATTATCGATCGCTTGTCTGCCTGACCATTTTCTGTGTGTAGTGTTTATTCTCAGGCTGGACCAGAAGAATAACTGGAATTTGAAATGTCATGTCCATTATCGAAATGTCGCCCGAATGTCGTCCACACGCCGTTGTGATTCCAGCCCCAACTCCTGATAATGGCAACATACCAAAAAAGGAGAAACCAAAATGAACCAACCTGACCTCGGACTCAAAGTCTCTGAACTGCGCCACCAGAAAGGCCTGACACAGGAACAATTGGCGGAGCGCTGTGAAGTCAGCCCGCGCACGATCCAGCGCATTGAAAGCGGCGAAGTGGACCCGCGCGCCTATACCCTGCACTGCCTGGGTGAAGCGCTCGAATTCGACTTCGGTGAGCAGAATACCGGCAATGAGAATTTTTGGCTTGCCATTCTGCATCTCAGCTGCATATTCTGCATCCTTGTTATTCCCCTCCTGCTGTGGTCGTGGAAGAAGAACCAATCCTACAAGATCGATCAGCACGGGAGGCATGTGCTCAACTTCCAGATCACCATGACGCTTTCACTGTTTGCCGCCTTGTTCTTCATGGTCGTTGGCCTACCGACGCTGATCCTATTGAGTATGGATATGGATGGATTTGTCATACTGGCTTCAACGTTGGCAATATTAAGCATCCTTCCCTTCATGTTCATCGGTATCTTCTGCACTTACCAGGGAGTGGTCAATGCCATGCGTTCGCTCTCGGATAAACCCATCCGCTATGCGTTGAGCATCCCATTCGTGAAGTGACCATAGAAGGAGACAGTCATCTTGAAGATGACTGTCTCCTGAAGAGAAATATCATGAAGAAGATAACCAAGAGAAAAATGCAGCTTCACGAGCATCCCTGGCTTTCCCTTTTGGCAGTGGTGATCACGATCGTCGTGGCGAACATTTTGGCAAGTAATCTGGTGTTTGCGATCGGATTATCGCCCTACTCATCTGACGGTCAATTCGCCCATGGGATAACCTATCAGATCCTGACGATCTTTTTATTCGTGCCCTTCGTTCTGCGCCTGCCGAAGGGGAAAAGAACATACCGGCAATACCTGGATGACATCGGGTTGACCAGGGTGCAGCCGTTCATCCAGCTTGTCCTGTTGGGGCTCTCCTGCTACATCATCCTAGCACTCTCGCAAGCCGCAGCTTCATTTGCTTATCGAATCTCCGAAGGATT
Organism: Anaerolineaceae bacterium; assembly: GCA_030653365.1. Lineage (GTDB taxonomy): Bacteria > Chloroflexota > Anaerolineae > Anaerolineales > Anaerolineaceae > UBA6170. Next base: position 288,165 of record JAURZL010000019.1, on the reverse strand, counting down.
ACCGCTAACCTGGAATTTTGTCCGCCAGGTCTTCGATCTATCAGGTGACCTGCCTCCCGGTTCACCTAGCCTCCTTGTCTCCTTCCCATCCATTTTTGAAGAAGCATTGTTCAGAGGCATTGTGTTGACCGTCTTTCTGGGCAAGGTTTCGGAACGCAAAGCGGTCATTTTCTCGGCGCTTGGCTTTGGGCTGATGCACCTGCTCAATCTGGCAGGCGGTCGTGAATTGGTGTGGGTGCTGGGGCAGGTCGTTTGGGCGTTCATCCTCGGCCTGTTCTACGGCTACATTTTTGTCAGGACGCGCAGCCTTCTTCCAGCGATGATCATCCACTACCTGGGTAATGTGTTCATCGGCTCGTTGACCGGCTATATGCAGAGCAGGGCGTCTATTGAGATGCAGGCTCTGTATGGCATTGTTTTTTCGCTTGGTATTGTCCCAACAACCCTGATGATCCTGTGGACCAGACTCTTCGTCTCAAGATGGCTACACCTCCCGCGACGTGACCAAAATGGATGAGTTCACGCAACTATTCGTTCAGGATGAGAGCATCGAAATGATTGGCGGTGGTGCGTCGAAGCATGCCTCCAACAAGTGGTTCGAGGGACTGGCGGGCATCCGCGAGATCGTCGATGGCGACTGGTCATATTGGGGCGATGTCAAACTCGATGTAGCGGGAGCCAAGATCACGGTCCAGGGTATTTGAAACGCGGTAATGTTGTGTTCAGCGAATTGCACGACATGCCTCCTTCTGCCTATTGAACATCCTGTTTCCCAGGCGACCATCCAATCCATATGCAATGGTATAAAGCGAGGACCTTGCCTGGAATTGGATGACCCCCGCCTGTCATTTAAATTGTTGAGTTGCATTACGTTTATGGATCAAAGTAGTGGAGTTCTTATGAAAACTGATTTCCTAAAAAATGGATTGGTGCATACTATTAATTTTTGCAGTTAATAAGTCTTTCAACCCATTGGTAGAAGAGATCTCGCAAGAATTAAAAAACGCTTTTTCAAGCGTTTTTTTCTGTGCCCCCAAGGGGACTCGAACCCCTGTTTGAGCCTTGAGAGGGCTCCGTCCTAGACCTCTAGACGATGGGGGCCATCTCATTCGATAGCGCATTTTAACATGCGGATATTCGCCTGTCAATAAGAATTAATCAACGCTAAAAATGCTTGCAGATGTTCAACTCATTAACAACCTTTAATTGATTGAATTGGATGTTCACACTTCTGAAAAATTCAGACAACGTGGATTGGATTCCTTGACTTCATCCGCAATGTTGAACAGCTGTTTAAAGCAACGAAGTCAGTCCATTTAGCTATTTGGAACAATCAACCTGGATTGCGCTTGCAGGGCACAGTTTTTATTCCATTACCAGATTATCCCGTTTATTATTGGGAAGAACCTAATTAACAAAATTTATAAAAACCTATTTATTCACACCAATCCTTCAATTTGAAAAAGATTGATGGTGAATGATTGACTCGTAATCGTGCTCATGCTATCATCTATGAGCAGCAATCATTATTTTTTCTATTTTCCTGCACCTTAACAATCTCATATTCTCAGGAGTGTTATCATGAGCGTTGATTTTATTTTTCGCCTTATTGGCATGATTGTTTTTTGCATTATAGGAGTATATATAGGCTCCAATCTCGGTACACTTACCGATGTTAATCAAAATCCAGCTGTTCCGCTAAATCTAGCACAATACACTTTCACTTTTGGCCTGGTAGGTGCCCTTTTTGGGTTAATTTTGACCCCCTACTTAACGACAAAACCTGTCAAAGCCCTCCGATCAAGACTTACCCGAATATCTCCGCAATCATTGTTTTCTTCATTTGTTGGTCTAATCTCTGGTCTACTCATAGCGGCATTGTTGGCTTTTCCCATATCCCTTTTACCCAAGCCTTTCGGATCCATTCTTCCATTTATAGGCGTGGTTATTTTCGGTTACCTGGGAATCACGGTATTCTCCATGCGCCAAAATGATCTTTTCAATGTGATTGGTGGTTTTTCTGGCCGTGGCAGCAGTTCACTTCCCGGCACACCGGTTGGTGATGTTAATTCCAACTGGGCTGAGAATCGTACGATTTTGTTGGATACCAGTGTAATAATTGATGGAAGAATTGCAGATATAGCCCGGACAGGTTTCTTACCAGGAGCACTTCTGATTCCAAGGTTTGTCCTCAACGAATTGCAATACATTGCTGATTCATCCGAGAGTTTACGGCGTCAACGCGGTCGCCGCGGTATGGAAGTGTTGGCAAATTTACAGAAAGAACCTTCCATCCCGGTGCGGATCAGTGACATTGATGTTGAAGGGGTGCGTGAAGTGGATGATAAACTGGTCATTCTTGCCCGCCAGTTGCGCTGTCCCGTATTGACCAATGACTATAATCTCAATCGCGTGGCTGAACTTCAAGGAGTTACCGTCCTGAACATTAATGAACTCGCCAATGCGGTCAAATCAGTCCTTTTACCAGGGGAATTGATGAATGTACGTGTCATACAGGATGGAAAAGAAGCTAATCAGGGTGTTGGCTATATGGATGATGGCACTATGGTCGTCGTCGAAAATGGCCGTGATTATATGGACCGGCAGATTGTAGTTGTGGTAACCAAAGTCTTACAGACGGCTGCTGGCAAGATGATTTTCGCCAGACCAGAAGATGGAGAAGTATAATTCAACCAGGAGAAGTTATTCAATGACTGTAAAAATATATAATACATTGACACACAAAAAAGAAGAATTGGAAACCCTCAAACCTGGTGTGGTAAAAATGTATGTTTGTGGTCCCACAGTGTATTCAAAAGCACATGTAGGACACGCCATGTCAGCCATGGTTTTTGACATCATCCGTCGATACCTGGAATATCGCGGTTATGAAATGAACTACCTGATGAACTTCACGGATGTGGATGACAAGATCATCGCCCGGGCTAACCAGCAGGGAGTTGACCCCTTCCAATTGGCTGAAGGTTATATTCGTGATTATGAACAAAATTTATCGGATTTAAATATCAAACCGGCCACTTTTAATCCACGTGCGACACAGGAAATTGATCAGATTATCGAAATGATTGCGGGATTAATTGAAAAAGGATATGCCTATTCGGTACAGGGGGATGTCTATTTCCGGGTGACCAGAGATGAAGATTATGGAAGACTTTCCGGTCGAAAAATCGAAGACATGCAGGCTGGTTCAAGGATCGAAATCGATGAGCGTAAAGAACATCCTATGGACTTTGCATTGTGGAAATCTGCCCGCCCGGATGAGCCCTTTTGGGAGAGTCCCTGGGGAAAAGGCCGCCCGGGCTGGCATATCGAATGTTCTGCGATGAATTTACACCATCTTGGAGAGCAAATCGACATTCATGGTGGTGGAAATGATCTCGTATTTCCTCACCATGAAAACGAAATCGCCCAAACCGAAAGCCTCACTGGGAAAGCGTTTGCCCGTTACTGGGTTCACAACGGTATGCTGCAGCTGGGTGGTGAAAAAATGTCTAAATCTACCGGCAATCTGGTGTCGATAGAAGAATTTCTCTCCCAATATAATGCTGATACACTTCGTTTCACAGTATTAAATGCGAATTATAGAGGTCCACTAACCTTTACTGATGAAGTATTAAACCAGTCCGAAAAAGCCCTGGAAAGGCTTACATCTGCCTTCCGACCTGCTCTTCCCGGTGTCAAAGGAGCATCTCAGGATATACTTACCACCCTGGAGAAACAGGTTGAAGCAACACAGACGAGTTTTGTCAATAATATGGATGATGATTTCAACAGTGCTGGAGCATTAGGCAGCCTATTTGATTTGGTTCGGGTGGTTAATCAGTCTCGCACTGCGGGTGCAAGCGATGATGAACTCAAACAAGCACAGGAAAAGTTGCGGGAATTAACGGGTATCCTTGGATTGGAGCTGTCTGAATCGACAGTTGGTGAATCAAAGGCAGATACATTTATTGACCTGCTGCTAGAGTTGCGATCAACAATGCGGAAAGACAAACTCTGGACATACTCAGATCTGATTCGTGATCGTTTGAAAGAACTGGGTGTTACCCTTGAAGATAGTAAAGATGGTACAACATGGAGATGGGATTAATAAACGAATGAAAGAATGGATCACAGGACGTAATCCGGTATTTGAAGTTCTGCGTGCAAAACGCAGACATGTCTTTCAACTATTGTTGGCAAAAGGTATCGACCGGGGTGGTCATATCAATGAAGTGATAAAACTCGCCCATGCTCGCAAACTTCCCATTGTTGAAGTACCTCGTAATCAGCTGGATGGCATCGGCCCGAACCATCAGGGAATTGCTTTACAGGCCAGCGCTTATCCGATGGCTGCCATGGATGAAATAATAGCCGAAGCTGGAAAACGTGGCGAAGCTTTATTCATTCTGGTTCTGGATGAGGTCCAGGATCCACAAAATTTAGGGACATTGTTGCGCAGCGCTGAAGCAGTTGGCGTTCACGGCGTAATCCTGCCTTTCCGGCGAACAGCGTCGGTAACACCAGCAGTAGTGAGTGCATCCTCCGGTGCAGTGGAACATTTATTAATCGCCCAGATCAATCTGGCACAGGCGATTAATGAATTAAAAGCCAAAGGAGCCTGGGTCCTTGGACTGGATGGGGGTGCTGGTTCTAAACCAATCGAACAAATTGATATGTCCGGAAATCTGGTTATTGTGGTCGGGAGCGAAGGTAGTGGCATGCGGCCGCTCACGCGTAAAGTATGCGACCATCTGGTACGGCTACCCATGCATGGACAGGTTGATTCATTAAATGCTGCTGTGGCAGGTTCCGTAGCTCTCTATCATGCTTTGCAAGCCCGACAGAAATAAAACCATTGAACGACCCTGTACAATCCTCTTACAGAACGAGGTAAGCGGACTATAATTATTTTAGACTTTTTACTCTGAAATATGAGTTTTAGATCACCTGGTGACAGGATAAATTTTATAGGAGATTAATAATGATGATTAAATCTGAACTTGCAAAGAAAATGGTTGAACAGGTACGCAATGAATTTGCTGCCTCATTACAATATCTGGCAATTGCGATCTATTTCAAACAGGAATCAATGGACAATACTGCTGCTTTCTTTTTTGCCCAGGCCGCAGAAGAAAATGAACATGGTATGAAATTGTTGCACTACGTGGTTGAAACCGGTGGAACCGCTGAATTACTTGCCGTCCCGGCACCAGTCGCGAAAATCAATTCAGCCGAAGATGCCTTCCAAACATCATTAAATTGGGAATTAGAAGTCACCGGTCAAATTAACGGGTTGATGGATTTAGCCAAACAGCAAAATGATTATTTGGCACAGAATTTCCTGCAATGGTTCGTGGATGAACAACTTGAAGAAGTAACAACGATGGAAAAATTCCTCAATCTTGTTCGCAAGATGGGTGATAAAAATATTTATATGCTGGAACAACTTATTAATCGCGCTGGTTAATCAAGTCGCCGAATTTACTAATTAGGCGGGCAATCCGATGATTGCCCGTTTTCTATTTCAGTACAAACGCCCACAGGATCCATAAAACTCCCATAATGAATCCAATAGCAAAACGCACCACCACAGACCATCCACAGCCGGTTGCCAGACTGGTTGTGGATTCAAATGCCTGACGCGAATTTTTAAGACGATAATATTCGACCAAAAAAAGTGCCAGCAAAGCCAGAATCAAACCACCAATGGGGGGTAAAAGAAAAGTGCCAACCAGCGCACCTACCCAGGCAGCTCCAAGTGACCACCAGGATGCTCCTTTTTGACGGGCAGAAGCACCCATCAATACATTATCAATCAGGTTACCAACAATCATCAGAACTGTCATAATACCAAATATAATCCAGGCAGTTGTGTCAAATCCGGTGGTGATGCCATAAACCAACCCCCCCACCCACATGATGACCAGCCCAGGCACAATCACGATTAACAGACTGAGCCATCCAACCAGCATAGTTAATCCAACCAATACATGTAATGCTACACTTCCAAAAGCCTGCCAATCCATGAATTCTCCTTTCCAAATCTCTTTTTTTATGAACACAGCTTTAATGAAAGCATTACCGGATCAAATCAATTCCGCCCATCCAGGGGTGTAATACCTCCGGAACAACAATAGACCCGTCAGCTTGCTGGTAATTTTCCATCACAGCAATCAATGTCCTTGGTAAACCCAATCCTGAACCGTTCAAAGTATGAACCAGTTGTGGTTTGCTCTTATCATCCGGTCGATACTTAATATTTGCCCGGCGAGCCTGAAAATCACCAACGTTCGAAACCGATGAGACTTCCAGCCATTCCTTGCATCCTGCAGACCAGACTTCAATATCATAGGTCACCCGGGCATTGAATCCCAGATCACCCGTACATAATTGAATGATCCGATAGGGAAGCCCTAATAATTTAACGGTCTCTTCTGCATCTGCCAGCATCTTTTCCAATTCTTTGTTGGATTCATCCGGATGGCTGAAAATATACATTTCCACTTTATCAAACTGATGTCCACGTTTGATCCCGCGTACATCCCGACCGGCACTCATTTTCTCTCTTCGAAAACAAGGAGTATACGCAGTATATCGGATTGGTAATTCATCTTCACCAATAAAGTCATTCATATGTAATCCGGTTAAAGGCACTTCTGCAGTTGGCACCATCCAATAATCTTCTTCAATGTCATGGTATAGATTATCGATGAACTTGGGTAGCTGACCGGCAGCATACAATGTGTCTGCTTTGACCATGAAAGGCGTATATTTTTCAAGATAACCTTGTTTGATATGTAAATCAAGCATATAAGCGATCAATGCACGTTGCAATCTTGCCCCAGCTCCACTGAGAACATAAAATCGTGATCCGGTTATTTTAACTCCCTGCTCAAAATTTATTAATCCCAAAGCAGGTCCCATATCCCAATGTGTTTTGGGTTCAAAATCAAATTTCGGAATCTCGCCCACTGTACGAATGACAACATTCTCACTCTCATCTTTACCCAGCGGGGTTATTTCATCGGGAATATTGGGTACACCAGAAATTAAATCACTTAATTGTGTTTCTACTTCGCGCACTTTGTTATCCAGTTCAGCGATATGATCGCCAACTACGCGCATACTGGCAATTTTTTCTTCCCGTTCTGACTGATCTTTACTTTTCGCGATTTCTTTGGACACACGATTTCGATCCGCTTTGAGCGTCTCAACTTCCTGCAGGAAATTTCGCCGGTGCACATCGAGTTCGATCAGTTCATCAACCACGATAGTTTCCATATTGCGTTTGATCAAGGCGTCTTTGACAAATTGTGAATCATCACGGATTAAATTTATGTCTAACATGATTTCTCCTATGCTCCAATCATTTTCCAATAAAAAAACCCCACCCGCGCAGGACGAGTGAGGACCCGTGGTGCCACCTGCTTTTATCGGTATTTCTTCTACCAACCTTATTTAACGATAACGGTGTTTCCGGCCTTCTTACGGTCATAAGACCCCTGCAAAGGCGACCTGTCCCATTGTGGGACAACCGGGGTGGAAATTTTGGCTACTTTGCCAATTCTCAGCATTCATTGGCTCTCTGTATGGGAGCAAAAGGTAGCCCCGGGTTGATCTTTATTATGCGATTATACCGAATGCGACACGGCTGTCAAGTAAGAAGCTATTCCTCTTCTATTCCGTTTTGACGGATAGCATTCAGGTACCAAAAAGCACTATCCTTCCAGATACGCTGCAGGGTTTCATAATTCGACCAGATCAATCCAAAACGTTGAGAGTTACCGTGCCCCCACTCAAAATTGTCGAACAGCGACCAGACAAAGTAACCCGCTAACGGAACACCCATCTGAATAGCCTGATGAGCTGCTCGGAAATGTCCACTTAAATAACGGATTCGACGATCATCCCGTACACGCCCGTCCGCATCAGGTGCATCAGAATAACTGGCACCATTCTCAGTGACATATATTTTTGGGACCTGATACTCAAAATACAGACGCGCTAACACATGACGCAATCCATCCGGATACACCTCCCAACCCATTTCAGTCCAATTAATATTATCTTTGGGTAATTGAAAGATCTTCTGGGGATCATTCTCTTCTTCCGGGAGATCATAGTCACGTGCTATATGGCGGAAATAGTAATTTAAGCCGACAAAATCGGTTGTAGTGGACATGACATCCATGTCTCCATGTTGAATGAAATCCCATTTTTCAACAGGAACCAATCCTCTTGTTTGAAGCTGTTGCACAACATCAGCAGGGTAACCGCGACCATAGAGGGCATCCAAAATCCATCGAATCCAAATTCCATCCCCAAAATTAAAAGCCATACGATCTGCTCTGCTATTAGATCCTAATGGGCTGTAGTTTGCATTAATAACCGCCCCCACCTCACAACCAGGACTATTCTGACGAATAATGGGAATTGCCCAGCCATGGGAGATCAGCAAATGGTGTCCGGTACGAATTGCACTAACATAATCATTTTTAATCCCAGGTGCATGTTCTCCGCTGACATATCCATTAATATAAACTACGGACATTTCATTATGAGTCATCCAATTCTTAACACGGTCTCCTAACGCACGTGAAATAACATCAGTGTATTCAGCAAATGCTTCGGCTGTACTACGAACAGTCCAACCACCTTCGTCCTGTAAAGCTTGCGGTAAATCCCAATGGTAAAGCGTGGCAAATGGAATGATATTTGCCGCAAGTAACTCATCCACCAACCTGCTATAAAAGTCTATACCAGCTTGTTCAATTTTTCCACGTCCAAAAGGTAGGATTCGAGGCCAAGCGATTGAAAAGCGATACGCCTGCAAACCCAGATCGCGCATTAGCGCTACATCTTCTCGATATCGATGATAGTGGTCAATAGCTACATCACCAGTATCTCCATTATTAATCTTTCCTGGTGTGTGTGAAAAACGGTCCCAGATCGATTCCCCTTTCCCATCAGCATTCCACCCTCCTTCAATCTGGTAAGCTGAAGTGGCAGCTGCCCATAAAAAATTCTGAGGAAATTTTAAAATTTCTGCCATGTTCTCTAGCCCTCATTCCATAATGATCTGGTTTCGTTTATTATAAAATCACAATGTTGCTGTGATAATTTTCTTTTTGGAGAATTGACATCGCTGGTATCATGGTTTTCCACAATCAACACCCTTGCATCTCTTGACAATGTGTGCGAGTGCCAGCAACCCCTTTTCACATTATATATTTGATAAGGTTGCATATCCACTGCATGAATTGTTACGACCTCATCCTTACCTTCACCAATCAAAAGAATACAATGACCTTCCAAAAGAACAAATACTTCATCTGTTTTATCATGACGTTGCATGTGGGTAACATTTTCAGGTAAAAGTTCTGGATGATACCGTAAATAAGCCACACGCCAATTCTCAAAATCAACTACAGGTTGGTAACCAATACCGTCAAATGTATCAACTTTCAATAATGTTTCATCAATCATTTTGCCTCTCTCAAGAATGAATCTCCAGATACAATTTTATCAAGGTTTCACCTTCAGCATTTAATTTATTGAGTATTTCTTTGTTAATACAGATACTTGATTCTTTACAAGAAGGAATTCTTTGACCATAAATTTTACATTTTATTATTGGTACTAAGTGAAACTATTTCACCACGGATAGTGTGTGGCGAAATGAGTCAAAATAAACCTGCACATTGTTGCTTTTTTGTTATAGAGTCAATATTAACTGATTGGATTTGTTATCCAACAAGGTATGTAATTTAGCAGCCAGGTTAACCTTCTACTATTATTAAATCCTCTTTCATTCAGAGTCAATAGTCAATTTTATTTTTTTTCAAACCCATTCCTTAAGACAACGATTTTCGCTACAATAGAATTATGATACCTGCTTTGATTCCTCGTTCAACATCTGACTCAATGGCTGAAACAAGTTCGGATGATGCATTGATTCTGACCATTCCTGCTGGCCGCAAAGGCAAATACCGCTGGGCACAATTTGATGATTACTTGCATAAGTTACGGCGAAATTTCGAATGGAAAGTACCTTGTCGATTAAGTCTGACAGCCCGTTGTTCCAATCCCCATCATGATGGAACCTGGGGATTTGGTTTTTGGAATGATCCTTTCAATACCAGCCTGGGTATCAGTGGAAGTGTGAGACGTTTACCTGCGTTACCTAATTGTGCATGGTTTTTTTATGCTTCAGAGCATAATTATCTCTCATTTCACGACCAACTACCGGCACAAGGTTTCCTGGCTGCTACTTTTTCATCACCAAGAATCCCTCCAGCCATTCTGGCATTCGGCATCCCATTTTTTCCTTTATTGTTGTGGAAAGGATTTACACGGATCGCCCGTCACGCTTTACGTGCACTGATTCGTCAGGATGCTGTCCAAATAGATATCGATGTCACGAAATGGCATACCTATCAGATTGATTGGCAACAAAACAGCGTTAAATTCCTGGTAGATTCAAATGGACTTTTAGAAACCAGCGTGACTCCCCATGGAAGACAGGGTTTGGTGATCTGGGTCGATAACCAATATGCGGCTTATCCACCCGATGGAGATTTGATATTCGGAAACTTGGCATCAAGCAAATCAACCACCCTGGAAATTAAAGATTTAATGGTCACTTAACCACAAAATCAAAGGGGGTTTCCTTTGATTTTGTAGGTAAAGACATTCAATTTTCTATCGAACAAATTGATTATAATATCCATAAACGCAAAACAACTTCCAGGATCAATCCGACCATGAAGAACATTCCATATCGACGATTGTGATAAAACGAAATCGCTGAGAACCACAACGGCCAGATACTGGGATCATACTCTGCAGGGCAACTTTCCGGTTTTGGATTTCTATACATCGCCCATACACGCGGAATTGCAGTCAAACCCCCCAGCACTAATAACATCACCGGTGTAAAGAATCCGCTGATGACCAGAGCTATGACGGTAGCATATTGTATTGCTATCATACCCAGAACCGTGTATCGGGCTGCTTTTTCACCCAGGATCACCGGCATGGTATGTATTTTCTTGGCTTTATCAGCTTCCAATTTGTCGATATGTTTGCCAAATAAAACGGTTGTAGGACCCAAAGCATATGGCAGGCTGGCCCAGACAACATTCCAGTCCCAGACACCACTGATCACATAATAACCACCACCGATCATCAAAGGTCCCCAGATAATCAATACTGCAAGTTCTCCCAATCCGATGTATTTAAGGGGGAAAGTGTAGAAGAGAACGAAGACAACTCCTGCAATCATCAGCCAGAGTGCTGTACTTCCTCCTTGAAGAACCAAAGGAATTCCAGCAGCCACTGCAATCAATCCGGTAACAGCGATGTAAACCAATAGCGATCGGATGGTTAATAAACCCTGTTGTATAGGTTGTGGGCCATATTGGGTCCGGAAATAATTATCCTTATCTACCCCTCGTTTATAATCCGTCAGGTCATTGATAAGATTATTGGTTGCGTGCGCAAAAATCAACCCAATCACCAACAATACCCAGCGCCCAAGATGAAAACTGCCATCCCGCCAGGCAAAAATACCTGCTAAGGCTGCGGAAATAAATGTCATGATCAACACAGCTGCGCGGGTGGAGATCAACCAGCGTGAAATGATATCCAATGCATCCCATTCGGCTTTATCAATTCTGGGAATAACCTTTAATGCTTTTAACCACATACCTGCATTCATACCAAAATCCTTATTCTTAAGATAATCTAGACAAATTTTATCCGATATTTCTTTGGATTATTTGGATTTGTAGAAGCTTCGATATCGAAATATCTAATGTCTTAACCTTAATGATTCTTCTTCTTTAACAGGCAGATAAATCTCACCTTCCCGTTTATCCCCCATTGATTTTACCTTTTCAGGTTTATGGTGCAGCATCCAGGCCAGCAGAGCACAGGCCATTGCATTCAATTCTCCAGGTTGATAAATATCATCTGCTGGTAAGATGCCTTTAATTAATCTGAAACGGGTGACTTCTTCAAAGAAATTCATCGCATCTTTAACAGCCAGACCCTGTTCGTAAAGGATTAATTGTCGCTGCAATCTTCCCTCCAGACTCAAAGAATCAAACAAGGGGGTACCGCCCACCAATCGGCTGAATATCGCTTCCGCTGAAGACTCCACAAATTGCCGGTCCTGGTCATCAGGAAATGATTGATAACCCAGTTTTTGGATCTTCTGATAAAGCTTGAAACCTCGCCGCATCCAGACCATTGATTCAGATTCATCAGCAGGTGTCGGTGTGATTTGTACACCTTCTTCCAGGAGCATAAATTCAACTTTTCTCAAATCCCCGCGTTTACTGGCAGGCACTGGAAATAAAGTTTGAGTATCCTCATCTTTATCCACAAGTCCCATGTTAAGCGATTGAGGACCATTGATTGCCACACAGGCTGAACCTATTCCAGCCAAAAAAGCCAACACCTCTCGTAATGGGCCGTTTCCGATTGCCTGAACATGCAGTTTTTCATCTAACGCCAGGTAAACATACGGTTGGTAGCGTTGACTGGGATCAATTCCCAAATAGAAGAGCGGTTTTTCTTCCATAGTATTAGTGTAGCGGATTTTTTATTCCGGATCAATTTTTTCGACAAGATTAATTTATGGCATCATTGAAAATCATCAAATTTTCTGTTACCTTCCGGTTGTAATCATCTATAATGATTATATGAATGCAAAGAAGCAAGAATTTTCAAACGGATTGATCCTCGGTGATTTTTTCGTCTTTCTGTTGGTCACCTTGATTGGATTTGCCAATCACAATAGCCAGTTTGACATTGGCAGAATATTAGCGAACTGGCTGCCAATGTGTCTTGCCTGGGGTATGGCATCACCTATTTTAGGCTTATGGAATTCGAATCAAATACCACTGCAAAAATCATGGTGGCGGGTCATTTGGGCTGCGATCTTGAGTGTGCCGCTGGCTGTTGTGATCCGTGGATTTATTCTGAATACACCTACGATCGGGATTTTTGTACTGGTGATGGTGGCTTTCTCCATTTTAGGTCTGTTAATCTGGCGATTGATCTGGCAATTGTTGTTTAGAAAAAATTCCACCAATTAACCATTCTTTTCACTCATCACAAGTGTTTTTGATTTTTCCATGAGGAATAAAATAAAACCAAAAATACTGATTCCGCCAGCCAATATTAAGGAATTGCCAAATCCCAGCCATTTCGACAAAGCTGGTGCCAGCAGTGGAGCAGCAACCATTGATAAATACTGAAGGGTTTGGGCGACAGCGACAAAGGTAGCGCTGTGATCCGGTGGCACCCTTTTCATTAGCTCATCAAAAAATATCAGGTTGAGGCCGGCCTGAAAGATACCATTCAACCCCGCAAATATGACAACTGGCCACACCTGTTGGCTGACACCTACCAGAATGGGATACAAAGCACTTCCCAAGGTGGTTGCCAGAAGCACAATCCTTGATCCTCGTCTTCTGGATTGATTCATCCAGAAAAAATATCCAATGATCACCGTGGTATTGGAAGCAATATGAATCAATGCAATCCAATAATCTGAAGCATTAATTTCGCGAACATAATAAATCGGTAATAGCGGGGCCGCCAATGCTGCGCCGGTTAGAAAGACAAATCGTTTCCAGATGAACGATACGAATGGTTTCTCGCTTAATATCAGGCTTCTATACGAGGTGATCTGTTCTTTTATACTTCGCTTGATCTTTTCAATACGAAGAACATTATCCGAAACCACTATTTTACTGGAGAAATAAAAACTGATCATACCGCCAATGGAGAGGGTAATAAATAAGATCTGATAATTTAATGGAAATGCTACCCGATCCAGAAATTGTCCTGCAATCAAAGCAGTGATTGCGTTGGTAAATCCAAGGATTGACCAGCGATGAGACATAAGTTCAAATCGTCCTTGAGACCCAGCGACTTTATTCATCACGACTGAAAAACAAATGGCCAGGATTGTCTGCGGTACAGTTGCGATAGCCCATAATCCCAGGATGCCGAGGATTGCACTCGCCTCCGGAAGAAGAATAACCAACAAACCTGTGAATCCATAACTGAGCAACACACCTAAACGTGCAAAACTAAACCAAGGGATGATATTCTTACGTGTTTCAAGAAAATTACCCAAAGGAATCGCCAATAAAACCCCGGTCAACGCTGGCATGAAGGTTAATAAACTGATTTCCAGGGTGCTCGCGCCAAGTCGAGTTAATAAAATCGGTAAAAATGGAGCTGCTGTACTCGCCAGGCCAACCCCGACTGCATCAATTTGTACATTCCGAAAATTTAGACGATTAATCTCCGGAGATGAATGCGGAACATTGAACCAGCGGTAAATGAAGGAAAAAAAATTTTTTATGCCCAGAAATCGCATGAAGAACACCAAAATTCTATTTAGATTAGATTCTTAATTCCATCTATCGCCAACATCCTGCCTTTCGATATTATATCTCTTTTAACCTTCTACGAATCATCTTGTTTCAATAGAAAAAAAGAGTTATCAATATAGCTGCCAGCCTGTTTGCAGATGTGATCATGTCTGGTATATAATGGAGCTTGGTATTAATGATAACTATTTCTACCATCAGAAGGTAGCATCATGGATGAAATTGGATTAGCACATTCTGCACAACAGGGCGATTTAAATGCTTTCAATCGTTTGGTGCTTGAATATCAGGAAATGGCGTTTAATCTTGCTTATCGCATGTTAGGCGATCCTGATTCCGCTGCTGACGCCACACAAAATGCTTTCATCTCTGCGTATAAAGCTCTTGCTGGTTATCGGGGAGGATCGTTCAAATCCTGGGTGATGCGCATCGTTTCCAACACATGTCTGGATGAAATCCGCCGCCAAAAGCGCAGACCAACCACCTCCTTGGAACCATATGATGTGGATAGTGATGAGGAAATTGAATCACCTTCGTGGTTAAAAGATGACAATCCTTCACCGGAAGAAGTCCTGGAATCTTCCGAATTGGAAGGGGCCATTCAAAATTGCTTACAATCGATGAAACAAGATTTTCGACTGGTTGTCGTTATGGTGGATATCCAGGGGATGGATTATCAGGAAGTATCTGATTCGACCGGATTGCCATTGGGAACAATCAAAAGTCGATTGGCTAGAGCGCGTGGAAAATTGAGGGAATGTCTCCAATATTTCAGGGAACTTTTGCCGGACATTTTTCGTCTTGAAGGTGAGGGAACACTATGAAAACAAATTACTCACCTAAAGACTGGCAGCTATTATCAAACTACCTTGATAGACAATTATCTAATCAGGAAGTTTTGACAATTGAAAAACGTCTCGCCAGCGAACCACAACTTCAGCAAGCCTTACGGGAGATGCAACAGACCCGCTTTTTATTGCAACATGCTAAAAACGTTTCAGTTCCCAGAAGTTTTACATTAACACCTGAAATGGCTGCACAAATTCGCCCGGCAAAGAAACCATTCTTTCCGCTATTTTCTTTCGCATCAGTGATTGCAACTATCTTTTTGGTGGTTGTACTCCTGTTTGAATTCTTACCTGGCATATTACCGGTTGGTAAATCGGCACAATTTGCGGCGTCGAATGAATCATTGTCGATGGAGGCAGCTCCGATGGCAGCCGCGGATTCAATGGAATCATCTGAGCCACCAATGATCATCGAGTGGGGGTATCCCCAAGGAAAAGCATATGGTATGGGTGGAGGTGGCGCTGATCCTGGTATGTTGACTGCTCCACCAATTGGTGGCGGTATTGATATTATTCCTGTAGAGCCTGAGATGCCAGCAGAAGAACCAGAACCAGGCATCCAGGAAGATCGGTCTTTAATGAAAAGCATGGATTCAGAGCCAATCACCGGCGCCGGACCCATTCTGGGAATTCGTTCTGCTGATGAGACCGAAGCTTTCAATAATTCGGTATTAAGTATTCTACGCGAATCTCGTGATACACCGATCCAAACACTGACCGAACCTTTCCCCTGGCTGCGTTCCAGTCAAATCTTACTTGCCGGTATTGCCATCATTTCAGCCATCACAGCCATTATCCTGCGTAAAAGGTCATTCTAATTGACACATCATCAAAACAACGAGATTAAGTTCTGTCCTTATTGTGGAACGCCAACCCAGAAAAAAATCGTTTATGAAAAAGTACGCGTATTTTGCCCGGATTGTAATTGGGTTTATTATGAAGATCCAAAGGTTGCAGCTGCAGTGTTGGTGCAACAAAATGGATCGATATTATTAGCACGGCGGATTTTTAATCCAAATAAAGGCGAATGGACACTACCAGCTGGATTTATCGATGCTCATGAAGATCCTGAACAAGCAGCAATCCGTGAATGTCTTGAAGAAACTGGTTTGGAAGTGAATATCTCCGGGTTACGAGAAATCATCAGTGGGAGAGAACATGATCGCGGTGCTGACATGGTGATCGTCTATGATGCGGAAATTATCGGGGGAATATTAACGGCTGGAGATGATGCAGACGAAGTCGCTTTTTTCCCGTTGGATCAACTACCACCAATAGCTTTCCAGGCAACCAGAAAAGTGATCAAGTCTTTAATTCAAAAGAACAACCCTTCGTAAATTTGTTATAATTAGAACAACCTTTCGTATCATTTCGATAAAAAGGGATTGGCGTTTGTTTTTGGTGGTTTTTTACCACCAAAAACACCCATATAGGTAATTATTCGGTTTGGAGTCCTCTTGGCACAAAAACCCATTTCAGGTAGTAATAGATCAGGATCGCGATCATCAAGTTCTGTAAGAACTTCATCTCGATCACCAAAGAGCACCTCTCGATCCAAAACGCTGTCCAGTTCTAAATCGAAAACCAGATCAAGAAGTTCTCGCCGATCTTCCTCGAAATCTGCATGGCAATGGAATAATATCTCGAATGAACGCAAGCTGGATATTCTCGGAATCTTTCTGGCATTGGTTGGTTTTCTCACCATTCTCGCACTACTCTCCTCCCAACGTGGCTCGGTCACCGGATGGTGGATTGCTTCTATTTCTCAGGTGGCTGGATGGGGCACTTTTGTCCTACCACTGGCTTTGTTGATTGTCGGGATCTGGTTGGTTTTACGAAACATTGAGAAATTACCGCTTCTTTCTGCGGAAAGGATCACCGGGATCATTTTGCTTTACCTGAATCTTCTTGCCTGGTTGCATTTATTTTCACCGGGAGGATGGGAGACTGCGAAAATCGGTCAGGGTGGTGGATATGTCGGTGCCTTTTTCGAAGTCTATTTGATTAAAGGGCTCGGACAGGCAGGTGCAGTCATCGTGATGTCTGCCTGGTTGTTGATCGCTTTAGGTCTAACCCTCGATCTCTCGATTCCTGACTTATTTAGAAAATTTCAACCTCTAATTGAGAAAATTCAATCTGATTGGCAACATCGTCAGAAGACGAAAGAACAAGAAAAACGCAAAGAGCTTCTTCATCAATCCAGAGTTAAAGCGTTGAATCAATCTACAGAACTTCTGGAAGATGATTTTATTCCGATTGAACATGCAACTTCCACCCAACATAAAAGCGAAAAACCGGTTACGGTACCACAGGTCCAAAGAACAACTTCCTCACCAACTACACCTCAACACACGCCTTCTGGCATGGCATCCCGATTACAACCATCTGTGACTCAGGGAACCAGCGCTGGCAAATGGAAACTACCTGACATAAAGACCATTCTGGATCCTGCGACTGTCGTAAACATTGAAAGTAATATTGATAAAGAACGAGCTAATTTGATTGAAGAGACACTCGCATCATTTGGCGCACCCGTCAGGGTGATTGAAATAAAACGTGGTCCCACCATCACCCAATTCGGTGTGGAACCATTATTCATTGAAACCCGATCCGGACGAACGCGCGTGAGAGTCAGTAAAATTGCAAATCTGGCAGATGATCTGGCTTTAGCGCTGGCTGCTCCACGCATCCGCATTCAAGCCCCGGTTCCTGGCCACAGTTATGTCGGTATCGAGGTACCAAATTCAGAATCCAACCGGGTTACTTTGTTGGAGATTATCGACAGCAAAAGTTATGTTCAGAAGAAATCTCCTTTGAAAATTGCTCTGGGTATGAATGTCTCAGGCGAACCAATTTCATCTGATCTTTCAGGATTGCCACATTTGTTAATTGCAGGCACAACCGGCTCAGGGAAGTCTGTTTGCGTCAATTCAATCTTATGTTGTTTATTATTGAATAATTCTCCAGACACGCTCCGTCTGATCATGGTAGATCCGAAAAGAGTAGAACTCACAGGTTACAACGGTATTCCGCATCTATTGTCACCAGTAATTACAGATACAGAAAAAGTTGTAGGAGCACTCCAGTGGATACAAAGGGAAATGGATGCCCGTTATCACCGTTTTTCACAGGTAGGTACCCGGAATATCACGGAATATAACAAATCCCACCCCGATAACCTTCCTTACATGGTAGTGGTAATCGATGAGTTGGCTGACTTGATGATGCTCGCTCCGGATGAAACCGAACGGGGCCTGACCCGCCTGGCACAATTGGCGCGTGCTACCGGTATTCACCTGGTTCTGGCAACCCAGCGTCCCTCAACTGATGTGGTCACCGGGCTTATCAAAGCTAACTTCCCATCGCGTATCGCCTTTGCGGTAGCCTCTGGAATCGATAGTCGTGTAATCCTGGATCAACCTGGCGCTGAACGCCTGCTTGGACGGGGAGATATGCTTTTTCAGGCACCAGATGCAGCTGCTCCTGTGCGATTGCAGGGTGTTTATATCACCGACCACGAAATTGCCCGCACCGTGGATTATTGGCGCTTACAGGCAATTAACCAGGCAGTAATGCCAGTAACCACCAGTGATCAAAGTTCACCTCCGATCAATCTGGATGATCCATCATTGAAACAGGTACCATTATTCGAGGAAATGTCAGACCATGATGATGATCCCTTATTAAAACAGGCAATTGAGATTGTTCGCAAAGAAGGAAAAGCATCGATCACCATGTTGCAACGGAAACTTCGCATTGGTTATACCCGCGCTGCCAGAATGGTTGATGAATTGGAAGATAAAGGCATCATCAGCCCGCCACTATCCCATTCGAACGTGCGGGATGTGTTGGATTATGGACCAGAAAGTAACATGGAAGAAGAAGAGGAATAAGCTTTAATTCGATCCTTAATTAATCATTCATAAAACAAAAAAAGCCACAGTTGCCCGTGGCTTTTTATTTGACCCAAAGTTATTTGTTCTAAAGACCAGCTGCTTTACGCAGATCATCAACCTTATTAGTTTTTTCCCAGGTCAGGTCGAGATCGTCCCGGCCAAAATGACCATAGGCAGCAACCTGTTGATAGATCGGCTTGCGTAAATCGAGATCGCGAATGATTGCCCCAGGACGCAAATCGAAGGTTTTTTCGATTGCTTTGGCGATTTCTTCGTCGGAAATCACACCGGTACCAAAGGTTTCAACATTGATGCTGAGGGGATGTGCCACACCGATGGCATAGGCAACCTGGATTTCACAGCGTTCAGCCAGACCAGCAGCCACCACATTTTTAGCGACCCAACGGGCTGCATAAGCCGCAGAGCGATCGACTTTTGTCGGATCTTTTCCTGAGAAGGCTCCACCGCCATGACGTCCCATCCCACCATAAGTGTCAACAATAATTTTCCGGCCAGTTACTCCTGCATCGCCCATAGGTCCACCAATTACAAAACGACCGGTTGGGTTTACATAGACATTAACTTTTCCATTCAGTAATTCCGCTGGAATGACAGGATTAATCACATGCTCAATGATGGCTGCGCGGATTTCTTCCTGAGAAATTTCAGGGGCATGCTGGGTACTGATCAGAACAGTATCCACTCTGGCAGGTCGTCCGTGATGGTATTCCACTGTCACCTGGCTTTTGCCATCCGGCCGTAACCAGGGCAATGTGCCATTCTTGCGAACTTCGCTCAATCGGCGGGTTAATTTATGCGCCAGATAAATCGGCATTGGCATGAGCACATCAGTTTCATTACAGGCAAAACCGAACATCATACCCTGGTCACCCGCGCCAATCTGTTCGATTTCTTCATCAGTCACTGCACCAGTTTTGGCTTCCAAAGCTTTATCCACTCCCATGGCAATATCACCGGATTGTTGGGCTATGGCAGCTTGCACAGCACAGGTATTACCGTCAAACCCTTTACGGCTGTCATCATATCCAATTTCATTCACGACCTTCCTAACCAATTTATCAAAATCGACAAATGTGGTGGTCGTGATCTCACCCAGCAGCATAACAAAACCAGTTTTGGTTGCTACTTCGCAAGCCACGCGGGAGCGCGGATCAGCTACCAAACAGGCATCCACTACGGCATCGCTGATTTGATCGCACATTTTGTCAGGGTGACCTTCGGTCACTGATTCGGAAGTAAATAAGTACTTCGGCGAATTCATAAACGTTGTATTCATAAAATTGTTAAACCTCCATTTATAAAAATTGCCCCTCTGATCGGCGAGGGGCAATCCATTGTTATTGGATTTCATTCCCTCTCATCTTCCAGATCATTCTGTCGGAATTGGCACCTTAAAACACCGTTAGGTCTTTTGGTTGCCGAGGCTTCACAGGGCCGTTCCCTCCGCCTCTCTGGATAAGAGTACCGCTAGTGGGGCTTCACACTAACTAAAAAAGTTTATCATAATGGATTATTGATGTCAAATGGTTTTTGTAATAAAGAGAGAATTTGTCTGATTTAGACTTAATGGTCGAAAATCCATATCTTTTCATCCATGCGGTCAGGGCGTCACTGGTCTTTTGAGCTGCTACGCTTTTCATATTTAATCAAAATCAGGTTGTACTATAATAAACAATAGACTTACGAGTAAGAATTGGAACTACAATGGTTAAGAATTATCTGATTGACATGGATGGTGTGCTGGTTAAAGGGAAAACAATGATCCCTGGGGCTGATCAATTTTTGGAGCGCATACGGACAGTAGGAGCAAAATTTCTTGTGTTAACAAACAACTCTCGTTTCACTCCTCGTGATCTTTCTTATCGATTGTTGATGTCTGGTCTTCACATACCCCCAGAATCGATCTTCACCTCTGCGCTTGCTACAGCATTATTTCTCCAATCCCAACGACCTGACGGAAAAGCATTTGTCATCGGTGAAAGCGGTTTAACCACTGCATTGCACGATGTTGGTTATATCATCACCGAACATGATCCGGATTATGTTGTCCTTGGTGAAACTGAAACACTCAATCAGGATCTATTCACCAAAGCCATTCGATTAATTGTGAATGGTGCGCGCTTCATTGCTACCAATCCGGATGCAAGCGGTCCTTCGGAAAAAGGAGTAGTACCCGGTGCAGGTGCATTGGCAGCATTGATCGAAACAGCTAGCGGGAAACAGGCTTTTTATGTTGGAAAACCAAATCCATTAATGATGCGTACAGCCATCAATTACCTGGGGGTCCACTCTGAAGATACCATTATGATCGGCGATAGAATGGATACTGATATCGTTGCTGGTGTTCAAAGTGGGATGGGTACTATTTTGGTGTTATCTGGCATCACCAGGCGTGAGGACATAGACCGATATCCATACCTGCCAACACAAATTCACGGCACCGTTGCTGATATAAATCCCTGATCAATTAACAAAGAATATCTTGAATGGTTTACCCTTATTAGTCCAATTCATCTTTTTTTACTGTAAAGACATCGAAATCGCGGGCGACGATTGTGTTTGGGAAGATAGCTTGGGCTTCCGCCAGAATATCCCGTTCCCTGTATCGACGGGAAAGATGCGTTAATATGAGTTGTTTGACGTTGGCTCGGGAAGCCAGCTCTGCAGATTGGCGAGCCGTCATATGGCCAAACTGGTGCGCCATTTCTGCCTCGGATTCCAGATAAGTTGCTTCAGTAACCAACGCATCTGCCTGATCACAATAAATTGTCAGTGATTCGGTTTCAGCAATATCCCCCAACACCACCATGCGTGCACCTGCTTTGTAATCTCCCAAAACCTGTTCCGGTTGTATCTTGCGTCCATCCGGTAATGTGATAGCTTTTCCATTTACAAGGTCACGTCGCCACGGTCCGGATGGGATGTCCAATTCTTCCGCTTTTTCCGGTATGAATGGGTATCGTCCCTTTTCCTGAAAAAGATAGCCGTAATTATCAGGACCGCGATGATGTACAGGTATTGCTGTTATATTAAATTCATTTTCTTCAATAATCACACCTTCTTCAATCGGTATCAACGCCAGATCAAATGGAGATTGATTCCCCCGCAAAACAACTCCATAGATCAAATCGTGAACTCGGCTTAGAGCAGCTTTGCCACCATAAATTTCCAGCGTATCAATCGTTTCCCAGCGTAGTAATGTAGAAAGTAAACCTGCCAGACCCAGGATATGATCCAAATGACCGTGTGTGATCAATATACGATTAAGTCGTTTAAACCCGATACCTGCCTGAAGGATCTGTCTTTGGGTTCCTTCACCACAATCTACTAAAAATCGAAATTCATCATGTTTTACCAGAAGGGCAGGCAAATTTCGATTTATTGATGGAGCAGAAGCTGATGTGCCTAAAAAAACAAGTTCAAACAAAAGAGGTTCCTTTCAAGATCCTCTCTATTTTACCTTATCTCAATCCAGTTTGAGGATTTCAAGAGAATATCGACATTTTGATACACGAATTAATATTTATATGACATAATCATATTGATTGATTAGGACTTGAATTCAAAGTGTTTGAATTTTTTTAACCGTTCAATATAATAGTATGTGAGCAATAAAAAAATGGTTAATAAAAGGCACCAAATTTGCAACCTTTTTTATGAGGAGAAACGATGGAAATCCTGACCGTAAAAGTTGAAAAACCAGAAGAAATCAATTTTGTGCTGGGGCAATCACATTTTATTAAAACAGTGGAAGATGTGCACGAAGCGCTTGTTTGCACTGTTCCGGGGATCCAGTTTGGTTTTGCTTTTTGTGAAGCTTCAGGAAAATGTCTGGTTCGCTGGACGGGAACCAATCCTGAGATGATCGAACTGGCAAAAAACAATGCCTTAAAAATAGGTGCTGGCCACAGTTTCATCCTCTTTTTAGGATCAGGTTTCTTCCCCATTAATGTATTGCAAGCGTTGCAACGCGTTCCTGAGATTGTCACATTGTTCTGTGCCACAGCCAATCCAACCGAAGTCATCGTTGCCGAGAGTGAAAATGGCAGAGGAATCCTGGGTGTGATTGATGGCTCCAGTCCGAAAGGTATTGAAGGAGAGGAAGACATCGCCTGGCGTAAAGGTTTCTTACGTCAGATTGGTTATAAACTGTAAGCAGGGAACGATTGCATCAGTTTTTTCGTCATTATGATTGATTATGGAATTTTAAGGAGAGAAGAAATGCGTAAACCTATTTTTCAAACTATTCTTTTTATTAGTGTGATTGCTGTTTTAAGCGCCTGTACATTACCTTTCCAGCAAGCTACCCCACCAGCCGTTTCAGATGAAGAAATGGCAACCCGGGTAGCAAAAATATTAACCGAAATGCCCCAACCTACCGATGGGTTGCCAACAGCTGAATTACCTCCGTTGGCAACTGCAGAGCCAGAGGCAACTACAGCAGCGCCAATTGTATCGGAGACTGAGCAGCCTACTGCTCAACCAGACCAGGCAACGACACAACCACCTCAACCCACTGCCACCCAACAGGCAACAGCAACCAGTGGTGTCGTTCCAACTGTTGTTGTCACACTGCAACCTGCATTCACACCCCCGGCGGAAGATCCACGCACGAAATTGGGAGCTGCCAGTTGGACAGACACAATGGATAAAGACACTTACTGGCCAACCGGTGAGGATAAATATACTGCTATCGCATTCAAAGACGGTCAGTTACGGTTTACCGGATTGACTACCACAGATGGTTGGCGATTAGCGGCGACTGAACAATTGGACAATGTTTATATCGAAGCAGCCATCAGCACAGGTACCTGCTCCGGTACTGACCGTTATGGCCTCATCTTCCGTGTCCCGGTTGCTCGCGATGCCAATAAAGGTTATTTATTGGGTGTCTCCTGTGATGGCAAATACAGTTTACGAGAATGGGATGCAACGATTGGCAGTAAAGGTGCCATGACAACCCACATTAATTGGACAGCTTCCAACGCAATTCAATCCGGCAGCAATAAGAGCAACAAAATCGGGATAATGGCAGTTGGAGACCGCTTAATCATCTATATCAATGGAGTCCTCATTAATGAAGTAAAGGATTCAACCTTCAGCCTGGGTAGTTTTGGATTGTTCGTGGGAGCCAGAGAAACCACCAATTTCACCATCGCCGTTGATGAAATCAGTTATTGGAAGAATCCAACCCCATAATTTTTTTCTAATTCGTATCATCCAAGTAAATCGAGATTTGCGGGTGTTTTTGACGGGCAATTACCCATCAAAAACACCCTGACTACGATGAAAAAGATACCCTACTTCTTAATAAGAGGCGGTTCAGAGAACCGCCTCTTATTATTCGATTGACTTAACGACTTTAATTCCATTTAAAGCCATATGGTACAGGAAGAACCCATGCATTAAATCGCCCGGATGAGCAAAAGCACCAAATTTCAATGCTGTATCAATCGGCATATCATAAGTCTGAACACAATTTTCTGGCAAAATGACATTTCTTCTCACCTGACGTTCGTTGGCATCCAGACGAAGAAACATAGCTAATTGATAGGTACATAAATCACTGCAGTCCCCCACCACAATATAATTTTCCACTTCCGGATGATCCAGCACCCATTTTTGAAAATCATTATTCAGCCCACTGGCGATTGAGTTCTTCTCCAATACCAACAGCTGTTCGAAAAAAGGCAGATGCCGGATTTCATCCACCGTTTCTGCTTCCTCTGAACCGCGAATACAATGGGGAGGCCAGGAGGAAAATTCCTCTGCATCCGCCTCATGGGTATCTTGACTCAACAGGATATTTCGCACACCTTCTTGCCAGGCACGTTTCATTAAATCAACGATTGGGTCAACAATGCCTGCAACACGAGGGCTGGCAAGTGGACCAATGCTACAAAAACCTTTAATTATATCCACACAGATTATCGCGGCTTTTTCAGGACTTTCTGTGATTTCACTCAATTGTTTGGTGGGTAAATCAAGCAGCCATTTATCCAGATGGGACAAAAATAAATGGGTTTCATTTTGATCTACGATTGACATCATTTATACCTCCGAGTTTAACTACCAGGCAAGCTAAATGTCTGGTAATTGAAATTTAATCCATCTTTATATCAAGGAGTTGACCAGACCACAAATGAATCCTGGTTCCATCCAAATAAGAATTGTCCATTCTTAGAAAATTCAATGTTTTGAATACCTGAGGCATCCAGAGAAATTCGTTGCGCTCCAAATTTAAGATCCCAAATACGTAAAACACCATTTTGATTTAATATTGTAATTAGCTCTGAGTTAGGTGACACACAAATTGATTGTATCGGAGATGAGAATTTATCAAATTGATGAATTTCCGATAGGTTTTCCAATTCAATAATTTTTGCGTATGGTATCCCATCCACATTTGTTTCCACTACAATCCAATCACCATTCGGTGAGAATGCAAAAACGGGAGTCCTACAGTTATCATTCTCGCACACTGCTGCAAAATCAATAATTTTTTGATCTTGATTAATATCCCAAATTGTTAATTGAACATCATCTTCTTCTGCATCTGTCTCTATTCCTATCTTTTCCCAATTTTCTGATAATGCAAATAAAGGCGCCGCTTCGTCGGGCTTTCCTTCTTTACCACCGAACCCATTATAAACTTCGCCGGTTTCCAGCTTCCGCAAGGATACACCACCAGTATCTGCTTCTACCATTTCCAGCCGGTCATCTGAAAATGTCACCTGCGCAACCGGACTCAGATCAAACTGAAATAGGGGTGTTGCATCTAATGAATCCACTCCGACCAATTTTCCACTCATTGCTGCAGCCAACACCCAGCCATTTTCATTGAATTTTACGTCAAACCCTTTAAGCTCCTGAGCGTCTACCGCAATCCTCTGCAATTCAACAGCTTCAATTTCATATAGTCCACGTGAAAGTCCGGTGGGAATGTCAAAAATACTGATCATCCCAAAGGTTCCGGCAGCAATGGTACTCCCATCTGGGGAGTAATCTACATTAACAATTCGCGGATATTTGCTTCCACTGCCTCCAAAAATCCGGTTGACTGCATTTCCATCAAACACAAAACGTTTTTCCAACGTACCCGAGTTTAAGTTCCAAAGATAGATAGAAAAGTCATCTGCAGCACTCACCAAATAATCTCCGTTAGCTGAGAAAACCATATCCGTGACTGTTGAAGTATGTTCACTTAATTCGAACAATTGGGTACCATCCTCCGAATTCAAAATGGTAACTATCTCATCATCTGAAAAAGCAACGTAGGTTCCAGCAAGAGAAGTCACTGCTATGTTCTCGAAAATCCTTGTCAACTTAACTTGTAATGATCCTGAATTTTCAGGATTAATCGAGAGGTTACTCAATGCAACCAGAGGGGTTGGGGTTGGAATTGTTGTTGGCGTTGCTGTGGGTGAAAGTGTAATCGTGGAAGTTGGCACAAGTGTAGCTGTTGCAACTTCTTCCGGTACGATCACCATTTGTTGAGTAGCTGTTGCAATAGGTGTTTGCGTCGCAAAGTTTGAGTAATTTAATACAACATAGACAGCTACCACACATAAAACAGCAATAAGTACAAATAATCCGGAGACTAAAATAACCAGATTGCGATCTTTTTTCTTTCGTCTCTGTTCAAACTCCTCGACGCCACTTTCAATTACACTATCTTCAACCAGATCATCCTCTTGCAACAGACTTCGAATTTTATCGGTATCTTCTTCTGTAAGGTCAATTGGAGAGCTGATGACGGTTGGAGAGTCCTCCATAAATCCAAGATCAAACGCTGTTAATTCGTCTTCTTTTATTTCTTCATCATCTGAAAAAATTGTTTGAGATATTAATTTTTCTAATTCATTTTCTTCTTCAGGGTAACCCTCCAGGTCAAAGTTACCTTCATCATCAAATACAAACGCTTTTTCTTCATTCAGTCCGATTTCATCATCTTGAAATAATCCGGAAAGATCTGGCTCAAATTCCAATTCAGCAGGTTGGATTTCTTCATTCGTTTCCTCAAACCCAAAAGGTTCTGATTTCTCTCCTGCATCTCCCAAGAAAACCTGGGTGGAATCGAGATTTACCTCAGACTCAGTTTCCCCTTTTAAAGGTGAGACTTCGTCCAGAATATTCCTCAGATCAATCACATCATCAAAATCAGCCACTTCTGACACAATGAAAGAACCATCAAATCCAATAATTGCACCCGTATGACCAGTTCTATCTGGCAAATTTGGGTCGAAGGTAGCTCCTTCTTTAAAAGGAGAAACAGAAGGTGCCTGGGCAGCTTCCTGATCAATTTTCTCCTGCAGTTTTTGGATGGCCATATTCGTAATCCTGGAATGAGGATTTTCCAACTGACAGGATTTCAATACCTTCATTCTGTCACTATCGGATGAAAGCGTTTCTGCCAACCACATCCAGGCCATTTCATTGGTGGGTTCAGTACGAATTAATTCAAATATTATTCGGCGTGCTTCATCTAACTTAGCCGACCTAATTAAAGCAATTGCTTCATAAAGCATTTTTGATGACATAGTCGCCTACCCAATCTCTAATGTATATTCTTCATTATTATGCACAATTTTATCATTTTGAGCAAGTAAAGCGAATAATAATGCTATCAGGTGCTTAACAACTTAAGTTTTTCACTAAAACCGCTCAAAAAGGCATAAAATTTGGTGAGTTTTACCAAAGGGGGTTGACTCTTTGATTGATTCGGTATAATAACTATTTATGAGCAAAATACTAAAAATCTTTGTCATTGTTTTAATGGTGATTCTTTTAATACTTCCTTTCCAGTTAAATACAACGAAGGCAGCGCCACTGCAGGTAGTCACAAGCACCGATCTGATTAATCTGATTAACGGGTGGAGAACTGCCAACGGTCATTCTGCGTTGGAAGTGGATCCGATATTAATGACCACAGCCTATGATACGGCAGTCTATATGGCAGTAAATGGTATGCGGTCGCATATTGGAGATGTCAGCGGTCGCATCGCGGCATATGGATATGGAGGCGGCGCTACCGTATTTGCCACCGAGAATTTTGCCATTGGTCCATGGACCATCGATCAAATTGCGGTTGGTTGGAGTGATGAAGCCCATATGTTCCCGGCAACAAATCCCAGCTATGTTCATATTGGTGCTGGTGTTTATGAATATGGTGACCGTGTCTGGTATATTGTCCATGCAGCATACACCAGCGGTACTGTTCAATACACACCTAATCCTACCCAGTTATTGACCATCAATACTCCTCCAGTGTCTCAATTGATTATCCCTGTTAAAACTGTAACACCAGATGAGAATGGTGCCGTCATCCATGAGGTATTAAGCGGTCAGGCACTTTGGAGCATCGCAATAGCATATGATACAAAAATTGATGAATTGGTGCGTTTGAACAATCTTAATCCAGCTGATCCTACGCTTTATGTTGGTCAGAAATTATTAATTTTTGAAGCCAATCGAACCCCAGAACCTACAGTCATTACCCCAACCATTGATCCTTCTCAGATAACACCTACCTCAACACCTACCATCCGCCCGACAAGAACGAATACAGTCACTCCAAGTCCCACCGATCCTCCAATAAATGCAACACCAACCATTATGCCTGAGGATCCCGAAAATCAAGATGCTTTCTTTGGTAATCTCTTTCAAAATAAAGTGATTGGCGTGGTTTTGGTTTCAATATTAGCATTGGGTATACTTATGATAATCACCGGAAGTTTCGGAAAAAAACCCGAGCCAAATGACGTTCAGAAAGAGGAAGATGAATGACAGAGGAGATTTTAAGTCCCCCACTGGAAGCTCAAGTTCTTATTGATGATCTGGATAACGCTAAATTTTATATTAACCGGGAATTAGGCATGTTGGAATTTCAACGCCGTGTCTTTGAAGAAGCAATGGATGAACGAAATCCACTGCTGGAACGTGTAAAGTTCTTAGCAATTCTGGGTTCCAATCTGGATGAGTTTTTTATGGTGCGCGTGGGCGGTCTGGTCATGCAACGCGATGCAGGCGTGTATTCACTAACGAAAGATGGACTAACGCCTAACCTGCAATTAATTGAAATTCGAAAAATAGCTAACAAATTAATGGTGGAGTCCCGAGAATACTGGCATCACACGATCACACCATTATTAGAAAAAAATGGTATCCATATCCTCTCTTATAATCAATTAACCGAACGACAATGTGAATTTGCAAACGGTTATTTTGAAGAAGTTGTATATCCAACCCTTACACCTCTTGCTTTCGATCCTGGACACCCCTTCCCGCATATATCCAATCTTAGCCTGAATTTGGCTGTTTCAATCCTGGATGAAGATCAGGAAGAACATTTTGCCCGGGTAAAAATTCCATCATCCCTGCCTCAGTTGGTACCGATCAAACGGTCATCAGGCGGATACCGGCGCGATGGTTCAACGCCCAGACATCATTATTTTATTTGGCTCAGCCATCTAATAAAAGAAAATATACAGTCATTATTTCCTGGTATGAGAATTTTAGAATCACACCCTTTCCATGTCACCCGTAATGCTGACTTTGAGATACAGGAATTAGAAGCTGGGGATTTGTTAGAAGTGATGGAAGAAAGCGTCCGAAACCGCCGATTTGGGAAAGTAATTCGTTTGATCGTTGATAAAAGTATGCCAGGCAATATTCAGGATTTATTGGCACAAAACCTGGACATGGACAATCGCGATATCTATGCGCTTGATTCACCGATGAATATGTACAGTTTGATGGATTTGGTCCAGATCGACTTGCCGAATTTAAAGTACCGCCCTTTTATCCAATCAATTCCAGAACGCTTTCGCCAAAAAGATATTTTTGACGGGAATTCGATTTTCAGCACAATTCGATCTCATGACATTCTTTTACACCATCCCTACGATTCTTTTCTGCCAGTCGTAGATTTTCTTCGGGCAGCTGCCCGTGATCCGAATGTACTAACAATTAAAATGACGCTTTATCGGGTGGGAAAAAATTCTCCGATCGTTAAGACATTACTGGAAGCCCGACGGGATTTTGGGAAACAAGTAGCAGTCCTGGTTGAGTTGAAAGCACGCTTTGATGAGGAAAGCAATATTGGTTGGGCGAAAATGCTAGAGCAGGAAGGTGTGCATGTGACATATGGTTTGGTTGGCTTGAAAACACATTGCAAAATTGCCCTGGTTGTGCGCAAAGAAGGTGAGACTATCCGACGTTATATGCACCTGGGAACGGGCAACTATCACCATGTAACTGCCAATCTGTATGAAGATATGGGATTATTCACTGCAGATACGGATATTGGCGCAGATGCCAGTGACCTTTTCAATTACCTCACCGGGTATTCCAATAAAAAAGAATACCGCAAATTGCTAATTGCACCTATTAATCTGCGTCAAAAATTTGAACAAATGATTGAACGTGAGATTACCATCCATAAAAAAAAGAAAAATGGCCACCTGATCTTCAAAATGAATTCCCTGGTCGATCCGGTAATTATCATGAAACTTTACCAGGCATCACAAGCCGGTGTTAAAGTAGATTTACTGATTCGTGGTATTTGCAGTTTAAAACCTGGTATCAAAGGTCTGAGTGAAAATATACGCGTTGTCAGTATTTTAGGACGTTTCCTGGAACATAGCCGGGTTTATTATTTTCATAATGATGGGGAAGAAGAAATTTTCCTCGGTAGTGCAGATCTGATGCCACGAAATCTCAATCAAAGGGTAGAAATTCTGTTTCCTGTCGAAGATAAAGTGTTGGTACGACAGATTCGGAAAAACATCCTGGAATTGTATTTAATGGATAACGTAAAAGCCCGACTGATGAAATCTGATGGTACCTATACCAGAATAAAACCTAATTCTAAACGGAGTGCAAAAAACGCTCAAGAAATCTTAATCGAACGTGCCAGCCGAAGAAAATTTACAACACAAGAATAAGAGGTATTATGGCAATCTTACCTGTTTCTAAAGAATATTACCCTGACCCGGAACGCTATCAATCCATTGAATACCGGCGCTGTGGTCGCAGCGGTATTCAATTACCTTTAATTTCTCTGGGGTTGTGGCATAATTTTGGAGGGGTCGATCCAATCGAAAATTGCCGGGCAATGCTACGGACAGCCTTCAATCTGGGAATTACTCATTTCGATCTTGCAAATAATTATGGTCCACCCTATGGAAGTGCAGAAGAAACTTTTGGAAAAATCTTTCCAAAGGATTTCCGCCCATACCGCGATGAATTAATCATCTCCAGCAAAGCAGGGTACGACATGTGGCCAGGACCCTATGGAGAATGGGGATCAAGAAAGTATCTGGTTGCCAGTCTGGATCAGAGTCTCCAACGCATGGGACTGGATTATGTAGATATTTTCTATCACCACCGGCCTGATCCGGACACTCCCCTTGAAGAAACCATGGGAGCATTGGATTTTATTGTTCGGAGCGGTCGTGCGCTCTATGTAGGCATTTCAAATTACCGTCCTAAAGAAGCTCGTCTGGCAATCCAAATGCTGAGACAATTGGGAACACCCTGCCTGATCCACCAGCCTAACTATAATATGTTTGATCGCTGGATTGAAAAGGAACTAATAAATATTCTTGATGAGGAAGGTGTAGGTTGTATTGTCTTTTCACCTTTAGCACAGGGGATCCTGAGTAATAAATATTTACAAGGAATTCCCACCGATTCACGGGCAGGAAAACCAGTCACTTTTTTAAAACCAGAAAACATCACCCCCGAAGTGCTTGAAAAAGTATTAAAGCTTAACCAGATTGCTGCTGATAATGATCTCAGTCTGGCACAATTGGCTGTCAACTGGACTTTACGTCAGCGTGCGGTTACTTCAGCATTAATCGGTGCTTCTCGCCCAGCTCAAATTGAGGAAATTGTCTCGGGAACAATGAAATCCGCTCTTTCAGGTGATGTATTGGAAAAAATTGAGCAGATTCTGTCAGCATAAATGTCAGCTTCAGAGATCGCTTCAATAACCAATTACCTTGAAATAAATTCTCGATTGGGAACAGCTGGTATGCCGTTGAGAACTCAATTAAACTGCATTGCTGATAATGGTTATCAAGTGGTAATTAATCTGGCGTTGAATGAATCACCGGGAACTATTTCGGATGAAGGCAATCTCGTTACCACTCTAAAGATGAAGTACATTCATATCCCAGTGGTGTGGGAAAATCCAACTATCTCCGATCTGGACCAGTTTTTTGAATCCATGCAGCAATTTCATGAATCAAAAACCTTTGTGCACTGTGTCCTTAACATGCGCGTATCTGTGTTTGTGTTTTTATATCGGGTAATTTATCTACATGAAGATCAGGAGGATGCTTATCAAGATGTTCTAAAAATTTGGAA
Source organism: Anaerolineaceae bacterium (assembly GCA_030653365.1). Taxonomy (GTDB): domain Bacteria; phylum Chloroflexota; class Anaerolineae; order Anaerolineales; family Anaerolineaceae; genus UBA6170. Next base: position 255,615 of record JAURZL010000019.1, on the reverse strand, counting down.
ACCGGATGCCATCTGGCAGTCATTAATGGATCGTGCAATGTCCCGACGAAAGAGACAACATCCGTTTTAAAGATGTTGTCTCATTATTAACTTGCTTGTGGCTGTTCAGCCAACCAATACATACCGTTTTCACGCTTCATTAACCCGGTATCAATTAAATTCCGACGTAATTGGGCATAATCCTCGTGAAAACGCTCCAAAATTTGATTAACTTCCTTTTCCGGATATCGCCGTCCAGGTTCAAAATCAGGCAATATATATAAAAGGATTGCTTTCATTTTTTTCATTTGCCCTGGGATGGCTTTCAAAGTCCCATCCGGGTTGGTAAAATTTTTCACTACTTTTTGATCATACGCGTCCATATTAACCTCTCGAACAAATGTTGGCAATTGATCCGGTGCCAACAATTCTTTTGATAATGACTCAAGCCGTTTCGCATTGAGCGTGTAAATGTTGTAATAACTCTCAGCTCGTGCTGAGACCAAACCGGATTTACTTAAGCGGGACAGATGGTGTGAAATGGTTGAAGGAGATACCGCCAACATTTCTGCTATTTGTTCCACTGATAAATCCTGCTGTGCCAAAAGCCCAATTATTTTCAGGCGATTTGGGTCAGCCAATGCTTTAAAAAAATTAATCAGTTCCTGTATCTTTTCATCATTTTCCATCTTTATCCATTCTCGTTTATTTAATTCGATAATTATCGAATTAATTTTACATAATTCTATTTTTTTGTCAAGATGGAATTTATTGGTATCTTTTCAAGAATAAACTGTCAGGGTGTTTTTAACAGCCATCACCGTCAAAAACACGTACCAAGCTTATTGTATTAAAGTGAAACAATTAATTTGAATTTATGGGATATTGGTGGGTCCAAATGCTTTGCTGATAATGGTAACTGCAAGGATAATTTCTTCACGGGTCGTTTCCCGTCCAACAGAAAAACGAAGGGTTCCCTGAGCCCAATTAATTGGTACCTGCATGGCTTGTAACACAGATGAAATGGTAATTGAATCAGCATGGCAGGCAGAACCTGCGGAGATAGCAATCAGGTCATTGATTTGATTCAGGATTTGATGAGCTTCAATCCCACGTATGCCCAGACTTAGTGTATTCGGTAAGCGTTGTTCAGGATGTCCATTGATACGAATCCGTTTATCCCCAATTGATTTTTTTATTTCCGTAAAAAGAAAATTTCTCATTTCTAGTAGATGTAGCTGGTTGGTCTGCATATCGCGCTTGGCAATTGCACAGGCTTTGCCTAATCCGACAATCTCTAGCAGATTCTCGGTACCAGGCCGTCGTCCGCTTTCATGACCTGCCCCAAACATCAAATTTTTGAGTTCGATTCCATTGCGAACATAAAGCACCCCAACCCCTTTAGGGGCATAAAGCTTGTGCCCGGCAATCGAGAGCATATCGACGCCTAGATCATTCACCTGTATGGGAATTTTTCCAATCGATTGCGCAGCATCGGTGTGAAATGCAATCCCATGTTGCCTGGCTATTAATGCCAGCTCTTTGATAGGCTGCAAGGTACCGACTTCGTTATTGGCATGCATAATGGTGATGAGAATCGTATCCAGACGAATCGCTGCTTCGAGATCATAGGGACTGACCTGCCCAAACTCATCCACCGGTAAAATGGTCAGATCAAATCCTTCCCGTTCAAGATCCCGGCAAACTTCCAAAACTGCTGGGTGTTCAATGGCTGACGTAATGATATGTTTACCATTTGCCTGATTTTTATAACAATATCCTCGAATGGCATGATTGTTCGCTTCGGTTCCACCGCTGGTAAAAATTATTTCAACTGATTGTGCACCCAGTAAATCAGCAACCTGGCGGCGAGCGAGATCGATTGCCAATTTAGCTTGCACTCCAAAACGATGGCTGCTGGAAGGATTGCCAAAATGATCATACAAATAGGGCAACATGGCATCTGCCACTTCCTTCGCGATTGGTGTGGTCGCGTTGTAATCCAGATATATTGGTTTCTTCATTTTCTACTCATTCCTGAAATAACCATTGTTCTGCGCTTGCCAGATCTTCGAAGAATCGAATTTCACGGCTGCGCTTATGCTCATATATGAGTTCATGAAATCGTTCACTCTGTATCTTTTTCATTTCCACAATAAAAGCTGTCTTCACCTGGTAGTTTGAGAGTTTTAAAAAGATGCTCCCTAGAAGACCAGATTTTAGATTAAAAAAGTCGGGATGTAGCTCGGTGCTATGAACGATCAGTCGATTCTGGTCTAAATCATACCCTTGAGCGAGCAAATCAAGGATATCCTGTTCCGTAGATATCAAACCGCTGCCTGGCTGGCAAATGATGTAATCCCCTTGATCTATATGAATTCTGATCGCGTTCATTGAGATCTTTCCTTCTATGATTATTTTATATCGAACACTAAAGAAACAGTAATTCCAATTAAACTTTAGTGTCGACTGAAATTATCATAAGGTTTTTTTGCTAACTTGCAAACTGCCAAGGGCATAGTTTTCGTTCTAGCCAATCGACCACAAAATACAATCCAAAACCAAGGACACTCATCGCCACCACCCCTGCATACATGGCAGGATAATCAAATAAATTTGATCCTTTGAGGTAAATATAATACCCGAGGCCCTTCTGTGTGGCGAACAATTCAGCTACATATAGCACTGCTACTGCTGTTCCAACGGACTGTCTTAAAGCAGTCAATATAGCGGGAATACTGGCAGGCAGATATACAAATCGGAATAATGCCCGTCTGCCTGCACCAAGGCTGCGTACGCTCTGAATCAATTCTGGTCGTAAGGTAACTGCCTGGTCGCGAACGAGAACAAGGATCTGAAAAAAGAGGATCAGAAAGATCATAAAAATTTTTGAAATATCACCTATTCCCAAAAAAAGTACAACAATTGGTAGCAGCACAACTTTCGGAATGGGATACAACAAATAAATAACTGGAGCAAAGAATCGGTTGAGTGGTTTTGATTGTCCCAACATCAGTCCCAAAGGTGAAGCAAAAATGATTGCCAATAGGGTGCTGGCAAAAACCCGCCAGAAGCTAGCCAGAAAATGCCCTGGTAAATCTCGTCCTAGCTCGCGGATTAATGTCTGACCCACCATCCAGGGAGTTGGCAAAATTGCAAGATTGACAATCCATGCTAACAATTGCCATAACAGGATCAGTAATGCCAATGCCAATAAAACCGTTCTTCCCCGCATTATCTTGACAATTGCTCCCTTAAAATTTGACATAATTTCAGGTACTCCGGATCAGATCGCACTTCAGCTTTTCCAAAACTATTATTTTCGATGACATTGGCTGATAAATTCGGGGGGTTATTTAACAATAGAATTCTTTGACCCAAGATGGCTGCTTCTTCAATTGAGTGCGTAACTGTTATCAGAGTCAGGTCATGTTCTTTCCATAAATCAATCACCAGAGTCTGCAGGCTTTCCCGGGTTGGCGCATCCAATGAAGAAAATGGCTCATCCATGAGCAGAAGGTCAGGTTTTAATACCAACGTGCGGGCAATTGCTGTTCGTTGCCTTTGTCCCCCGGAGATTTGTCCAGGAAAATTTTCGGATTGATTTGTCAGCCCGAGTTGATCCAGCCAATAATCGATGTCGTGGTCTGATAAGGTTGCATCGATGGGGGCATGCTTACCATCCGGACCATAAAAACGCCTGACTTCTAATCCAAGCGCTACATTTTCACGTACGGATGCCCAGGGTAACAACCCATAATCCTGGATGATCAAACCACTTTGTGGCCTCGGGCGCATTAGCTTCTCACCATCCACCAGAATTTCACCGAAAAGTGCCTGTCTTAAACCTGCTACCAGATATAAAAGCGTACTCTTTCCACACCCGGATGGACCCAGAATCGTCCAGGACTCACCTTTGTTCACCGACCAGTTAAAATCCAGGAAAACTGGCTGGCTGGTTACATATTCAAAGCTCAGATTTTTAACCTGGATCATTTTTTGCTCATGATTTCATTAAGGTAAGAATTCTGGATCGATGCATCGCTCATATGGGACTTCTTCACTGAGTAATTCCTTATCCAATGCCCAGGCAAGAACATCCTCATATTGTGCCTGACTGGGTACGCCAGCGGTAACAAAAACGGGCACTTTGAACTTTCCCTGCAAAGGAACCGGCAGGATATTATTATCCACCAGCGTTGCTTCCCATCTGGCTGGATCAGCGTTAATGATACCTACTGCTTCTTCAATGGCAGCCAGAAATGCTTTTACTGCCTCTGGATTTTCTTCTACGAATGCATTTCGGAAGGCGATTGTACTGTGGCTGAATTCCGGATATTTATTATCCGCCAATACAACAGCTGCACCTTGCAATGCCAATAAAGATGCTACTGGTTCCGGCATTGTACCTGAATCCAACTCTCCATTGCTGATTAGGGTTAACCTGTCCGGAATTTTCGGCACTGCGACGGTGACAATCTCTTCCTGGGTGAAGCCTTCTTCCTGCAACATTCGATCGGTCAAATAAGCAATCACAGTTCCTTCAGAAATTCCTATTTTGACACCTTTTAATTGCTCAACCGTGGTGATGCCACTTTTGGCTGAGGCGATGATACTGAATAATGGTGTCTCGGCAGTGGCAGCACGCGCAAAACGCACAATCACTACATTTTTATTGGTGCGATTATTTAGAATTGTCGTTAACACTTCATTGATCATGCCATCAATTTGATTGGCTGCAACCAGTTGATCGCGTTCCGGACCTGAACTGACCGGTATCAGGTCTACGTCCAGATTGTATTCCTCAAAAATCCCTTCCTGTTGGGCTACATACATTGGTAAAGAATCAATGATCGGCAAAACTGCAAATTTTATACTATATTTTTCACTGGTCTTTTGTGCACAAGCACTTAATAACATTGAGAGGACAAAGACTAACAGAGCTAATCTGCTCCAGAAGGATAATCGACTGTTTTTGTTCATTTTATGTCATCTCCGAATATGATTATAAGTCAAGGAAACCCCACCACCCTGCATCGTAATTATACCTTGCTGAAATCGAATCTAAACTTCAAAAACCCAATATTTTTATTTCATTTTTTCAATATTATTGCTACAATAAAATCGTCCAAATCAATAAAGGAGGTCAAAAATGTCTAATATTAAAACCACGTTAACTGGGTATGCCAGTTACCGCGGAAGGGAAGGACATTACAGTTTCCTGTTGCATCGCATCACAGGTCTTGGAACAGCACTTTTTCTGACCGTTCACATCATTGATACTTCCTTCGTGTATTTTTTCCCTGATCTTTATCAACATGCCATAAATCTTTATCGCTCAACACTATTTGGGATTGCCGAGGTTGGTCTGGTTTTTTGTGTGTTTTTCCATGGTGTCAATGGTCTTAGAATCGCTTTTTTTGACTTGATCGCGCCGCGACTCTGGAGTATTCCTAAACAACGATTTTCCACCAGGATCACAATGTTGATCACCTTGTTGATGTGGATTCCAGCCTCGGCAATCATGTTATACAACATGCTCTATCATAATTTTGGTTGGTTTGGTGGATAGGAGGAAACTATGACGACTAACGCAAGAATCGTTTCGAAACCAAAACCAAATTTTGAAACAAAATCCTGGTCATTTATGCGCTACAGTGCTGTGTTGCTGATTCCTTTGGTATTTGGACATCTGATCCTGCAGGATGTAATCGTTGGAGTCCATCGCATTGACCTGGATTATGTGGCGATGCGTTGGGCGAGTATTGGCTGGCGCATTTATGATGCATTGCTATTGGCATTTGCCTTTGCCCATGGAGTCAATGGTATCCGTCAGGTTCTCAATGATTTTATTCATAGTGAACGTGGTAGAAAATTCATGCACTGGGGCTTGTTTTTATTCTGGTTTATCATCACCGCGATTGGTGCCATTGCACTGATCGGCGGCGTTCGTCCAATGTCCTGAGGAGGGTCAATGTCACAAACCCATAACTATGATGTCATCATTGTTGGAGGTGGTGGAGCAGGTTTGATGGCTGCTCTGTATGCCTCTCAAAACGCAAAAACAGCTGTTGTAAGCAAGCTATACCCAATTCGATCACATACAGGGGCTGCGCAAGGTGGAATTGGTGCAGCTCTCGGAAACATTGAAGAGGATCATTGGGAATGGCATGCCTATGATACAGTCAAAGGCAGTGATTATCTCGGTGATCAGGATGCGATCGAGTTTATGTGCGAACAGGCTGTTCAGTCTGTATATGACCTCGAACATTTTGGCTTGCCGTTTTCGCGAACACCTGAAGGACGTATTACCCAACGTCCATTTGGCGGTCACACAAACAATAAGACTGGTAAATCCGTTCACCGGTCCTGTTATGCAGCTGACCGAACGGGTCATATGATCCTTCAAACTCTGTTTCAACAATGCGTTAAAAATGACACCCAATTCTATAATGAGTTTCATGTCATGGATTTGATTCTGCAGGATGGCAAAACCGCTGGCGTGGTAGCGCTGGAGCTGGCGACCGGTGAAATCCATGTGTTTCACGCCAAAGCGGTCATTTTTGCCACCGGTGGGCATGGGCGAATCTGGGATATCACTTCCAACGCATATGCTTACACCGGAGATGGTGCTGCCGTGTTAGCCCGCCGGGGAATACCGATGGAGGATATGGAATTCTTCCAATTCCACCCCACCGGCATTATCAAACTGGGCATTCTGATCACGGAAGCAGTGCGCGGAGAAGGCGGGGTCTTGATCAATGGTAAGGGGGAACGCTTCATGGAGCGCTACGCACCAAATATCAAGGATTTGGCTTCTCGTGATGTGGTCAGCAGGGCTTTATATTTAGAAGTTAAAGCGGGGAATGGCATCGATGGCAAAAATTATGTTTATCTGGATGCGCGCCCGGATGTAATCAATAAATATGCAGCCCTGGATGGTCGCACCCGCCCAGATGGCAGCCCTTATCGGGTCACTGCAGATGAAATTACCAGCAAAATTCCGGATATTACCGATTTCTGTCGAACATATCTGGGTGTCGACCCGGTGAAAGATCCTATGCCTGTGCAACCAACCGCCCATTATGCCATGGGAGGTATTCCTACAAATAAATTCGGTGAGGTGCTAATGGATGAAAATGGCACAATAGTACCAGGCTTGTATGCTGCAGGTGAGTGCGCCTGTGTCTCGGTGCATGGTGCCAACCGTCTGGGGACAAACTCATTGGTTGACCTGGTAGTGTTTGGAAAACACGCCGGCATAAAAGCCGCTGAATATGCGAAAGGTGTTGATTATCCTGTTCTGCCCGAGGATACCATAGCTTTCACACAGGAACAGATTGACCGTTTGCGGAATGGAAGTGGAAAAGAAAATCCTGCCAAAATCGGCCAGGAAATGCGAACAGTCATGATGGACCATGTCGGTGTATTTCGCACAGAAGAGGGACTTGCTCTTGCTGTGGAGAAAGTGAAAGAATTACGACAACGTTACAGCGAAGTCCGCACCCAGGATGCCAGCACCATTTACAACATGGAACTATTAAACACGTGGGAATTGGGAAATATGCTGGATTTGGCTTTGGTCACTGCCGAATCTGCATTAGCCCGTAAAGAAAGCCGGGGAGCACATGCCCGTGAAGATTTCCCCAATCGAAACGATCAGGATTGGATGAAACACACCTTTGCATGGTTGGAAGATGAGAAGGTACGGCTGGGTTATAAACCGGTTACGGTAACACAATTTGAGCCTAAAGAACGTAAATATTAGACTCATTGTCTCATTAGTGTTGGTGAATACTAAAAAACATAAGAGCACTTAAGGAGTACCTTATGCAGATCAAATTAAAAGTTTTTCGCTATCTTCCCCACACAGGTAACAAACCTCATTATGATACCTATGAAATGGATGTTGATCCCAATGACCGTGTGTTGGATGTGCTCGAACAAGTCCGGGCGGATGTTGATCCTGGGCTCGGTTACCGCCGATCCTGTGCGCATGGCGTGTGTGGCTCGGATGCGATGCGAATAAACGGGAGAAATGCATTAGCTTGTAAGATATTGGTGAAGGATCTGAAAAGCTCTCAAATTACAGTTGAACCAATTCTGGGTCTCAAAGTATTGCGCGATCTCATTGTTGACATGGAACCATTTTTTGAACATTTCCGGTCTGTGATGCCTTACTTTGTAAATGATGAACCACTTCCAGAAGATGGTAAAGAACGACTGCAAAGCCCCAGTCAACGCGAACGGTTTGATGACACCACAAAATGCATCCTTTGTGCCGCCTGCACTACTTCCTGTCCATCCTTCTGGGCAAATGGAAAATATGTCGGTCCGGCGGCCATCGTCAATGCACACCGCTTCATATTTGACAGCCGTGATACCGCAGCAACAGAAAGACTGGAAATTATGAATGAAGACAGTGGTGTCTGGCGTTGCCGGACAGCCTTTAACTGTACTGAAGCTTGCCCACGTGAAATTGAAATCACCAAGGCAATCGCTGAGGTAAAACAAGTAATAAATAGTGGAAAAATAGAATAATTATATAAAATAAGTATCTTTTCATCTTAGCGATCAGTGTATTTTTGGCAGTGATACCCGCCAAAAATACAAGACGACCCCGTTTTATTGGGATGATACAAAAATTAATACTATAAAAATGGTAGCAAACTGTGTATCATATAGTTATCAGATCTCTTCAGTTCTTTGAGAGATTGAGTTATTGAAGGGAGGGCATATGTTCGTCACTATTTTATCCGGTCGTGTTGCGGAAGAAAATTGGCGCATTCTTGAGAAATCTTACGAACGAGCCATTCGAACAGCCCCCAAGGGTATCTTATCCTCGATGTTAATCCAGTGTCAGGCAGAACCCAAGCTCTGGCAGATCATCACCACCTGGGAGAGTGAAGAGATATTCAAAAATGCACATGAACAGAAGCTTTCCAATACTTGCATCGATTTGTTCTGTAATGCTGGTTCATCTCCATACCGCAATGAATATCATGTATTTGGCCGTTATCTACGCGTCTGATTTCCCTTGACAAAAACAAATTCATGGTAGAATTAACCATCAGCTCAGCTGAATTGCAGCTCATTGTCATGATTTTCTGAAATCAGGTGAACGGGCTTCCATTTCCCGGGCACATGCAATTCTTCTTCAGAAAACCCAACAATTCTCAGGGTCAATTATCCCCTGGATTGGTTGGCACAATCGACAATAGAACTGCGGGGAAAAAAGGATACGTCATTATCAAAATTTTACAAAACGACAAATCTCTATAAAAATTTGAGTAAATTTGCAGGTAACTTATCTACTTTTGCTTTTCTTTACCGCTTATTAACAATTAATAAAAAAACATAATCATTTAAAAATTACATGACGGATTTAAAAATCAAAATTGAATTCTTATAGGGTAATCAACGCAAGGAAAGGATACTGGATTTCTTAATCTAAAACTATGTGGGTAATCCATTCACATTGGCAACCGCCACGAAAACCATCTGACCAGGGTGGGATCTTATTCTGGGCAGAAACAGACGAGAGCCCTGCTCCCCCCTATTTGGAAGGCGAAATTCCTGAATCGCCCAAACCAAATGAACATCCGTATGCGTTAATGCCTGATTTAATACAGGACCGTATTGGGCTGGGTACACCGTTGGAAAGTGCGAAACCCAATCTGATCACGTTGCATATGCCATCCACCCGAACAGGTCCAATTCCTTCACCCGTTCTTAACCATATCTGGGAACTGGATCTGGAAACGGATCCCTTCCTCGCACCCTGGCGCATTGATGGCCTCTTTTTACCTGCTTCAACTGCTTTCAGTGTTTTGATCAATTTACCACAGGAAAGCCCATTCAGTGATTTCGTCCTCGGTCAGGATGCAATCTACTGGCAAAATGTTTCCAGCCTGGCATTAGAAATTCTCTCCGAACAAAAGATGATGCCTATCATGGTACCCATCAGCCCAACCAAAGATGCCTTCCATGCACGCTGGCAGCCTGTACTGGATGGGAAAGATGATGGACCCCGCATGGCAAAATTAGTTTCAGCAATGCCGCCTATTTGCCGGTCGGAATCATTACATGGTGATCGTATCTATCCAGGATCGCTTCCGCCAGCGCGGGCTTTGTTGGACAGTTTCTTAAACACAATTTGTGATGCTTTGGCACGCTCCTGGGGCAGCAGTTCCGAGGCAATTCGTCTGATTCCGGAGAATCCTACCCCCTTTGAAGCCTGGGTTAAGGCATTATTCAGTTCTGACGCAACTATAAAGATTTCTGCGGTACAGGCAACTGCATTATATAGCAGTGTGCGTGCCTGGATGCGTAATCTGCAGGCTGCAGGAGATAATTATTTCCGTGTGGCTTTTCAATTGATTTCCCCTGAAGATCAAATCGCTTCCCTGAAAGATCCCGACTGGCAAATTCGATATTTATTACAATCACGCGATGATCCCAGTCTCCTGATTAGTGCTGATCAGATTTGGAATACTCGCACAACAACACTTGTTGTGGATGGGAAACGCTGTGATATGCCGCAAGAAAAAATCCTGATGGGATTGGGTTATACCGCTCGTCATTTTGAACCAATCGCAGAAAGTTTACAAAATCGATATCCGACCGATGTCAAAATAAATACGCATGAGGCTTATCAATTCCTGCGTACCACAGCCCTTTTGTTGGATGAAGCTGGATTTGGTATTTTGGCTCCTGACTGGTGGGATACCAGTGGTGCCCGTCTGGGTGTTCGCTTGCAACTATCTCCGCCGATGTCCAGTTCTCAAGTCCGTTTGAAAGCTGGGGGACTCAATGTCAATTCGCTGGTAAATTATCGCTGGGAATTATCATTAGGGGACACCCGCCTTTCAAGAGCTGAATTTGACGCTTTAACCTCTCTGAATGAACCTTTGGTGCAATTAAACAGAAAATGGGTTCAGTTGGATAGTGAACAGGTTCAAGCTGCCCGCCGCTTCTGGGATGCCGAAGGCCAGGGCGGACAAATGGGCTTGATGCAGGCTGCTCAATATGTATTGGGTGGTCAGACCGGCGCAGAAGGTCTGCCCATTGATGGTGTCGATGCTGAAGGTTGGGTGCAGGAGTGGCTGGATGGCCTTGATGGTCATGAGAAAATGATCGTGTTACCACAACCCCAAACCTTGAGAGGAAAACTACGGCCCTATCAAACCTACGGTTTTTCATGGCTTTCATTTTTCCAACGCTGGGGATTGGGAGCGATCCTGGCGGATGATATGGGTTTAGGTAAAACCATACAGGCATTGGCCTTACTTGCACATGAAAAAGAAAATAATGGCGGAAAATTGCCTGGACCGGTTTTATTAGTATGTCCAACATCGGTTGTAACCAACTGGCAGCGTGAGACCCGTCGTTTTGCACCTGATCTAAAGATTTACAAACACCAGGGACCAACCCGTTATCGTAACCATGAAATGATCCAAAATGCGAATGAAACCGAATTATTTATCACCAGTTACCCGTTGATCCGTCAGGATCTCGAAGAATTGCAATCCATTCAATGGCATGGCGTCATTCTGGATGAAGCACAGAATATCAAGAATCCAGCCGCCAAACAAACCCAGGCAGTGCGTGCATTGAAAGCCAGTTTCCGTTTTGCTTTGACCGGCACCCCGGTAGAAAACCGCCTGATGGAACTATGGTCAATCATGCAATTCCTTAACCCGGGCTACCTGGGAACACGTGAACGTTTCCGTCGCGAATTTGCAATCCCCATCGAACGTTTCCACGATCCTGAAATAACCGGTCAACTAAAAGAATTGGTTTCGCCTTTCATCCTCCGCCGTCTGAAAACCGATCCAAATGTAATTACCGACTTGCCGGAAAAAATTGAAGTCAAGGCATATTGCCATCTCACAGAAGAACAGGCAAGTCTTTACCAGAAATTGATCAATGATGTGATGAAGAAGATTGCCGAGAGTGAAGGCATCGAACGCCATGGTCTGGTATTAGCGATGTTAACCAAGTTAAAACAAATCTGCAATCATCCCCTTCAATTCCTTCAAAAAATCAATGGACACGTACCACCTGCACGTGAAATGCATGATCGATCCGGTAAACTCAAACGTCTGGTGGAAATGCTGGAAGAAATTGTGGCTGTCGGTGACCGGGTATTAATTTTCACCCAATTTGCGGAAATGGGAAAACTATTGAACAGTTATCTGGCAACCACGCTAAACACACAAACGCTCTTTTTGTATGGCAACACACCGGTGAAGATGCGTGATCAAATGATCAAACGCTTTATGGAAGATGAAAATGGTCCACAAATTTTTATATTATCTTTAAAAGCAGGTGGAATTGGACTCAACCTCACCCGCGCTAACCATGTAATTCATTTCGACCGTTGGTGGAACCCAGCTGTAGAAGATCAGGCGACTGATCGAGCATTCCGGATAGGGCAAAATCGCAATGTTCAGGTACATAAATTTGTCACCGTAGGTACTCTGGAAGAAAAAATCGATGAAATGATCGAATCCAAAAAAGGTTTGGCAGAATCAGTGCTTGGTGCTGGTGAAGCCTGGATTACCGATCTATCCACAGAAGAATTACAGGACCTTGTGCGCCTGCGTTATCAGGATTAGGAGTCTGAAATGGACGAAATGGAAAAAAATTCAGAATTTGAGAAATCACCGATCAATGATAACGATTCATCCTCAGAAAATAATAGTCTTGGTTCAGCTAAAGATCAGACGCACAAAGGACAAAATAAAGAGCGATCTCAAAACCGAAATCAGTCACAACGGCGCCGCAGACCCAATCAAAGAAACCAGCGCAGCAACCAGTCACAAAACAGTAGCCAGAATCCGAAACAACCTATTCAAAAAAATGGTGAATTAAGAACCGTTAATCGATCAGACAACAATCAACGCAATAACAATAACTCTCCATGGGGAATGAATCCATTACCCACACAAACCGGCATTCAAACCCGCAGCCAGCGCGGAGAGTTCGCTAAGAACTGGTGGGCTCGCCGTTGGTTGGAAGCGCTTGAGCGATTAATGCAGGGTGTGCGCCTATCGCGTGGGCAATATTATGCTCGAATGGGGCAAATTGTCTCGTTGGAGGAAATAAAAGGTGGCATGCTGGCGCGGGTACAGGGTTCTCGCCCAAAACCTTATCGCGTCACCATTCAACTTACCCCTTTCAACAACAAACAGTGGGAAAAGGTTTTTGATCTTCTTTCTGAAAAATCAATTTATATGGCAAAGTTACTGGTTGGAGAAATGCCACACGATATCGAAACGGTGTTCAATCAAGCTGGTGTCAGCCTCTTCCCGGAACATTCAATCGACCTTCAAACCAGGTGCACCTGTCCGGATAAGATAACACCATGCAAACATGTTGCCGCTACCCATTACATTCTCGGTGACCGCTTTGATGAAGATCCTTTCCTGATATTTCGTATGAGAGGACGTTCACAGGATCAGATTCTTGAGGCATTAAGGCAACGCCGCGGAGCAGAAGCTGACCTTGATATTGACTATAACGAAACCCCAACACGCATCACTACACCCGAAGTTCCCCGTTTTCCTGAGACACTGGAACATTTCTGGGAGGTGCAGCAAGACCTGGCACAGGTGAACGTTCAGGTGAGAATGCCTACTATCCCCCAGCCTTTGCTCAAACGCCTTGGAGAACCCGAATTTTCATCGCAATTAACGTTGCAAGGCCAGTTGGAAGAATCGTATGATTCGATCAGCCAATTTGCCATTATGATTGCCTACGCAGACACGTCCGGCGGCTTATCAAATGGAAATGGTGATGGTGACTAGGAAAAAAATGTCTGTTTCCTGATTTTATATATGAAGACCTGCTTTTATCAGCAGGCTTTTTATAAATAACTATCCATATGACCAGTTTTTTGATAAATGATCGAATTTCCTCTTGACAGGTGGTGGAAACATTGTAAAATATTGAAATACATGTTTGCATTACAAACTTATTTGTATGGAGATTTTTATGACTGAAGAAAATATCAACATAAATGATATTATCCGCAATACCCGGCGGTATTGGTATGTGGATGGGTTGGCTGAAATTGCTGGTGGCCTGGTTATTTTTTTTACTGGATTATCCTATTGGTTGGTCTACTCGATGGAAAACAGTGCTTTTAAATATCTGCTATTAATTATTGCCCAGCCAGTAGTCATTATTTTAGGTGCATATCTGGTTCGATTAATTCTGCCAATAATTAAAGAAAAATTAACATATCCACGCTCAGGTTATCTTACATTTAAAAAACCAGACCGAAACAAAAGAATGCGTCGAGCATTATTCGCTGGCTTAATTGCATCGATCATAGCCGCTTTGGTTGGCATGGTTTACAACGGATTACCGCAGCGTTTTATACCACTTTTCTCAAGTTTCTTCTTAACCGTTTTCTCTATTTATATTGGGTATCAGGTCGCTGTCCCTCGTTTTTATTGGACAGGGCTACTGATCCTCATATTGGGTGGCGTCATTTCATGGCTCAACCCAACTGGGGCACTTCCCTATATGCTTTTGTTCAGCGGCATGGGCACCTTATGGATCTTTTCCGGATTGATAACCTTATTCCACTATCTTCGGAACACGAATCCATTAACAGAGGAATCATGAGCGATAATCTGCCAATTTTGGATGTTGATCGAATCATTCATGAACCTGCCCGCCTCCTGATCATTACAATTCTGTTCACCGCTGAAAAAGCAGATTTCTTATTCTTGTTAAATAAAACAGGGCTGACTCGAGGAAATTTATCTACTCATCTTTCCAAATTGGAATCAGTTGGTTATGTGGAAATCGAAAAAACATATCGAGGAAAAATTCCGCAAACGCTTTGTTCGCTAACATCTAACGGTCAGGAAGCATTTGAGAAATATCGTAAACAAATTAATCAATTCTTAAAACGTTCATAGGAAATTTAAACCTTTTAAACTTACTTAAATAAGGGTACAAAATTATGAGTATTGCTATTCAGACAAACCAATTAACCCAAGATTTCGGAAATTTGCGAGCTGTCGATCAAACAAGTTTAGAGGTAGATATTGGATCATTATTTGGCTTTCTCGGATTCAACGGCGCCGGAAAAACCACCACAATCCGCCTGCTGCTGGGATTGGAGGAGCCGCTGCTAATTAATGAATAGATTGGTTTTATTTCTTATCACTCTTAATTCACACACTCTTAATTCACTCTTGACAAGCGCTCTCTTTTGGGCATAATTATGAGTACAAGTTTAAATTTGACATCAGCTTTGACGGAGGAAAGTAGTACGGCGAAAGTTGACAGGGAAGCAGGGGCACAGACTGAAACCCCCGCACAATGGAAACCGTAGGAAGTTCCCTCCTGAGCTGCTCAGGTGAACGTTCAGAAGAACCAATAGTCCGAGCCGGACAGCCACCGTTAACAGGCAACCTGATCGTGCGATTTAATACGCTGCTGTCAGGGTGGAGTGCACCAGAAATGGTGAATGTGGGTGGTACCACGGGTCAATTTCGCCCGTCCCTGAATCAGGGACGGGTTTACTTTTTACAGGAGGTTATATGTTAGAAAAGCCAAGTATCCTCGAAGAATTGGAACAGACCAGGCAAATAGCTTTGTCCGTTTTGAAAGGAATTCAGGATGAAGAACCATTGCAAGCCTGGCGGCGTGAATACCTTGGAAAAACATCAACCGTAATGTCTGCTTTCAGCAGCATTGGGCAACAACCAAAAGAATTTCGCCCCCAGGTGGGACAGGTAGCCAATCAGGTAAAACAAGCGTTGGAGGCAGCGATGGAGGAGCGGTCCGGAGTAGTCAGTATGGCAGCTCTTTCTCGAAAGCTAACAACAGAAAAAATTGATGTAACGTTACCTGGCCGAAAACCATTAAATGGTGGACTTCATCCACAAACCCTGGTTTTGCGCAGGATTTTTTCCATATTTGCCGAGATGGGATTTCAGGTTTATCGTTCTCGTGATGTAGAAAGTGATGAATTCAACTTTGAATTGCTCAACATCCCGGCTCATCATCCTGCCCGTGATATGTGGGACACCTTCCACATTGACCAGCCAGGTGTTGTGTTACGAACCCACACTTCCCCTGGACAAATTCGAGTCATGCGTGAGCAGGCACCAAATCCCATTCGGGTCATTCTACCGGGTATGTGTTACCGCTATGAGCAGATCAGTGCCCGCTCTGAGATTCAATTCAATCAGGTAGAAGTTCTAGCAGTCGGCAAGAACATTACTTTTGGAGATATGAAAGGCACTCTGAATGGGTTTGTTCGACGCTTATTCAACGCAGATGTGCGTACACGCTTGCGTCCATCCTACTTCCCCTTCACGGAACCCAGCGCTGAGATGGATGTGGAATGTTTTGTCTGTGGTGGAAAAGGCTGCTCAGTCTGTAAGGGCAGCGGCTGGCTGGAGATCATGGGATGTGGTATTGTGCACCCAACTGTGTTGAGAAATGGTGGATATGATCCTGAGGTCTATTCCGGTTTTGCAGCTGGAATGGGACCGGAACGTATCAGTATGCTACTGCATAAAATCGAGGATATTCGCTACTTCTGGGGAAACGATGCCCGCTTCCTGGAGCAGTTCTAACAATGATAAAACAAGAAAATTTCAAGGAGGATAAATAAAAAATGAAAATCCCTCTTTCATGGCTAAAAGACTATATTGATATTGACCTCTCTTTAGAGGATCTGGCACGCACTTTAACAATGGTTGGGTTGGAAGTGGAAGAAATCCAGGTAGTTGGATTACCGCTTCCAGAGAACAATGGACGGCAGGAATTCAAATTCAGCGGCCTTCACTGGGATCTGGATAAATTCATTGTTGCCCAAATTAATGAAGTCTTGCCGCATCCCGATGCTGATCGTTTGACCCTCTGTCGTTTGGATGACGGGACGAAGGAATTGATTGTACTCACTGGTGCGCCAAATCTGTTTCCATACAAAGGACTGGGCACATTAGCGCAACCACTTAAGGTTGCATATGCACGCGAAGGTGCCATTCTGTATGATGGACACAAACCGGGTTATGAATTGACCAAACTAAAACGGACGAAGATCCGTGGAATCGAATCTTTCTCGATGGTCTGCTCGGAGAAAGAACTGGGTATTTCGGATGAACATGAAGGTGTGATCATCCTGGATCCGAATGCACCGACCGGTACTCCTCTCTCGGATTATATGGGTGACGCAGTCTATGAAGTGGCGATTCTACCCAACATGATCCGTGATGCCAGCCTGGTTGGCGTAGCCCGTGAATTATCAGCCGTTACCGGAAAAACTTTAAAAACGCCACAACGTCAAGTTGTATCAACGGGACCAAAAATCGAAGGACTGGCTGCCATCGAGATCAATGACCCATCCCTTAATCCTCACTTTGTAGTTGGGTTAATACAGGGATTGGAACCCAAAACCAGTCCCTATTGGGTCCAACGACGTTTACGACTCGCAGGTATGCGGCCGATCAATTCCATCGTGGATGCCACCAATTATGTCATGCTGGAAACCGGTGAACCATTACATGCTTTTGATTACGATGTGCTTGTCAAACGAGCTGGTGGAAAGCCCCCTACTATCATTACCCGTGCAGCCCGCAAAGGTGAGATTCTCACCACGCTGGATGAGGTGGAACGCAAATTAGATCAAGACACTATTCTGGTTTGTGATACCGCAGGACCGCTCTCTTTGGCTGGGATTATGGGTGGTCTTGAGAGTGAGGTCACCGAACAGACTCGCAATGTATTGCTGGAAGGTGCGAGCTGGAACTTTATCAATGTCCGCCGTACCTCATCCAGGCTGCACCTCAACTCTGAAGCAGGTTACCGTTTCGGACGCGGCGTGCATCCAGCATTGGCTTCCTGGGCTGTTGATCTGTGTCTGGAGCGCATGGCTGCCTGGAGTGGCGGCACCATCGCGCAAGGATTGGTGGACAATTACCCCCAACCGCCCGTTGACCCCTTAGTAACGATTAGTGTACAGGATGTCCAACGAAAATTAGGTGTTACCCTCTCTGCCCAACAAATCGCAGTGATCCTGACCCGGCTTGAATTCACCTGCAAAGTCGATGGAGATATCGTTCAAGCCCAAACTCCTCCGCACCGATTGGATATTGGGGAAGGTGTGATCGGAAAAGCTGATCTCATGGAGGAGATCGCGCGTATTTTCAGCTACAATAACATTCCTGAGACAAATCTAGCTGACGAGTTACCCCCACAACGCAATAACCTCGAGTTAGCCAATGAAGAAAAGGTCAAGGATCTCCTGGCTGGTTTAGGTTTACAGGAAGTCATCACCTATCGGTTGACATCCATCGAAAGAGAAACCAGAGCTTATCTGCAGGGTCAGACTGTCGATCCTGAAAACTATGTGCGTTTACTCAATCCCATCGCCACAGAGCGTTCTGTCATGCGTCAGAGTCTGCTGGCTTCGGTTCTGGAAGTGCTGGAAAAGAATTCCCGCATTCGGGAACGCCTGGCTTTCTTCGAAATTGGATCCATCTTCCTCACCCAGGCAGATGAATCACTTCCGGATGAACCTCGAAAACTAGTGATTGGCATGAGCGGTAAACGCATTAACGAATCCTGGGATCTGAAAAATGGAGACAATCTGGATTTCTTTGATTTGAAAGGGATTCTGGAAAAACTTTTGGAAAATCTGCATCTGGAAGGTGTTATCTTCCAACCAACAGAGCACCCCTCATTACATCCCGGAAAGTCCGCTCAAATTCTTGTAGCACAGACTCCCATTGGTGTTCTGGGAGAATTACATCCACGCGTAAAACAGAATTATGATCTTCTTACACCGGCTGTTTATGTCGCCGAAATTGATTTAGAAGTTTTATTACCTCTGGTTCCCTTACGCTTCGAATCCCAACCCGTGTCAGTTTTTCCACCCGTATTAGAAGATATTGCCATCATTGTTGAGGAAGGTATACCAGCTGATAAGATTGAAGCACTCATCCAACAGACTGGCGGGAAACTTCTGGCAGATGTTCGTCTTTTCGATGTGTACCGGGGAGAGCGAATTGGAACTGGAAAGAAAAGCCTGGCCTATAGTCTGACCTACCAGGCACAGGATCACACCATCGAGTCTGGTGAATCCACCGCCCTACGCAACAAAATCGTCCGTCGTTTGGAACGCGAATTAGGAGCTGTCTTACGCGATAATTAATCAATGAAAACTCGCAAAAAAAGAAGGGATTCTCTAAATTGACAGCAGAAAATCCCTTTTTTTATTTTACCTTTGGAAAGTAACATAAATCTACTATAATTCTTGAACCACATAACCTTTCTGGTTTTGATAATTTTTAAGAAATGGTAAACCTTTGCATGCGAAAACGAACGACAATTACTACCATTATCATCCTGATCTTCACTATATTACTGACTGCCTGTCAATCTGATCAACCGGATACTGTTCAGCCATCAGTGACAGTAACCTCGCAAAAAACTGCTACGAAAACAACTACACCAATTCCAACAGCAACCCCCACTAACACACCAACTCCTGAATGGCTGGTTCCGTTGACTGAATTGGAAGAAATCGAATTGGAGTTTGTTCATCCCTGGACGGGTGACCTTGCACACACGATCGATGAGTTGGTAGATAATTTCAATCAGACCAATGAATTCAGTATCTTTGTCAAAGTCGATGCTCCTGGCAGTGCCCAGCAGGTTTTTCAACAAAGCGAAGCTGCTTTAAGGAATGAAAAGGGACCTGATGTGGTCATCGCTCCGATTGAAGAACTCGCTTATTGGCATGCCATTGAAAACCTTGTTTTACTGGATGAATATCTCAATGATGTGACCTATGGCCTGGAAGAGAAAATAATTGAAGATTTTATTCCGCTTTTTTGGGAACAGGATGTTTTGGATGAACACAGATTAGGAATACCGGTTTCGAGGAATGCAAACTTTCTGGTTCAAAATACAAGCTGGGCAAAGGAACTGGGGTTCAACATTCCTCCGATGTCTCCTCAAATTTTCCGTAATCATGTTTGTACTGCTCGAGATGAACTAATAAACGACAATGACTGGCGCAATAATGGCATGGGAGGCTGGATTGTGAAGCAGGACGAATATACCATCCTGAGCTGGTTGAACACATTCCATTTAAATGAATTTCCCATCAATCAAGAGTCCTACGCTTTCGATCAGCCAGCCACGCTGGAAGGATTCACTTTTCTACGCCAGATTTTCGACGAAGATTGTTCCTGGAATGCCCGTAATCCGACCCATTATGAATACATGATCAATCGCCAGGCACTTTACATTAGTGCAGACATCTACGATCTGGTTTATCTCCAGAAAGCATTTGCCCTATCGGAAAGTGAAGATCAATGGCAGATAATTCCTTATCCAGATAAAAATGGTAAACCAGTACTACTCACCCATGGCGACTCTATAGGTATTATGAAATCAGATCCTGCGCAGGAATTGGCTGCCTGGCTTTTTGTACGTTGGTTATCCGGTCTGGAACAACAAAGTGAGATCTCTGAAATAAACCCGGGATTACCGGTAAGCCAATCGATCATTTCAGAATTATCAACGGATCGCAGTGATCAATGGAATCAAGTTGTTAGCTTATTGGATACGGCCAAATCAACGCCAAGGACAGCAGATTGGCGCGTTGCCCGATTTGTTTTACCAGATGCTGCCTTTCAAATCTATCTGGCTAATATCACACCTGATCAGTATCCACAAATCATCGCGATGCTGGATACGATCATCGCTGAAATAAGTACCCAACCCGCATCTTTGAGCTGGGAATGAAAAAAACGCCTTTTACGGCGTTTTTAATCCAGGTCTTCTTTCTCGAAGAGGCGACGACGAGACTCGAACTCGTGATGAGGGTTTTGCAGACCCTTGCCTTGCCAACTTGGCCACGTCGCCGCGAAATGTTTTTCTGAGCGGGCAACGGGATTCGAACCCGTGACCTTCTCCTTGGCAAGGAGACATTCTACCAGCTGAACCATGCCCGCATATACGAATCTTTCGATCGTGACCGTTATTTTAGCACTTTGAATTTGAATCGTCAAGGGCTCATGGTTGGCACCGGGGTCGGTAAGATTTTTTCAACCCGGTTATATAATAACTTTCCATATTCCGGATGATCGATGATTAACACATCTTTATCACACACATAAGGTGACGTGACTGAATCGGTCGAATTGTCATTATCATATCCTGGTCCGGAAGCAGATACTCCAAACATGCTATAAGTACCAGAACCTGGTATCATACTTACTGTGAGAGGTAAGCCATTCATATTGGCTTCTACCTTGTTTACATAATCAACAACATCATAAAGATCAAGTTTCTTTCCATCCACTGTTGTGTATTCTCCGCTTCCTTGAGAATCAATGATGGTTGTCAACCGAGGATAACCAATTGCTCCTGATGTAATGCTAAAATTATCTCGTCGAGTCAGCATTTCACTATTTTCTTTGAATTCAACATAGTAGTGACCATTAATCTGAATACTGAATTCCACACCTGGTGGTAAATCATCATAACCACCCTGGGAGTCCATAAGTCTTAATATGTAATCCTCAAAGCTTGAGTTATCCACTTCCCAGACACCTAACAAACAGGGATCACATTCTGCTTTTTCTACTGTATCAATCAATGCGATGACCTCATAATTGGTACTTGAATCAGTTGTTGTTACTGCCATTGCATACCATAAATCATCATTGCAAGTAGATCTGATTTCTGGTGGTAATGCACTCCATTTTGAAGGATCTAAGCGTTCATTATTCATTACAGCGGAGTATTTTCCATTTTCATCTTGTTTTGGGGTCTGTAAAAACCTCTTTTCTTTCTCATATTTTATGGCATAACGATTCGCAACAAATGCAGTTGTCGAAAATTTTTCTTCACCTTCTTCTTCAATTGGTATAACCCTGACTTGAAATTCGTCCACTTTTATCATGGAACCACCTGTATCCTGAATACCAGTGCTCATATATGCAATAACAAATTCCAGAAAAGTGGTGTCCATACCTTGATATTCTGCCAGGACGGAGGCTGATCCTCCAGCATTCCCTAATGATCGTAATAATTCAATAATAGCAGTATCCCCATAAGTATTTGCTGCATGTTGAAAAAAAATGAAATTTTCATATTTCATCATTTGTAATGAATCATTTATTGAACGAATATCAAATTGACTCAAAAATCGATGTTCATCATTTACTGCGGGATATACAACATTACTGAAGTATTCAGCTGAACCTTCCATCCACCATGAATGTGCCCTTAATGGAGGTGAAACAAAATTCCAATATTGGAAGCAATGAAAGACTTCATGTGCAATAGTTTGCTTAAAAATATCCATACTGCCAATGTAGGAACTCGGAAGGTAAGTTAATGAGCAGGTAGTTCCCTTTGGTACATATTGAGCGAAAGCCAGGGTTGTTGGATTATCTGTATCAGGTAATAGGCTGAACATCATATTGATATCCTCCATATCACCATAATCAGAAAATACCACTACACTTTCGGTTAACCCAGCAAACGCAACATCTACAAGATTTTCTTTTTCCTCATCACCTTGCCAGGAGGAGGGATAATAAATACGATATGAAAAACCATTTATATTCACTTCATCATATAAATAACAATCTCCACCATCGAAAAATTCGCTTTGAAATCCATTTATTGCCAGATCCTGACAACTGGATGAAGCCTGTTTGTTCAACATTGCAGTCTTTCCCGCACCAATATCGCTAGTTCGACCGGAAGGCTTGCTGATCAAATCAAGGATTTCATCCGATGGAAATATTTTTGATAATAAACGCTCTATTTCAGTTCGAATTTCCACATCGTTGCCTTCATCAGCAACATAATCCTGCCCCCAACTAACTGCTCCAGTTCCGCTAAATTCAAGAACAAGATCAGATCCAGGCACTTCATCCATATTGGTTTCACCAGTGAACAATTTTAATAAAATCACCAATCCTTCCCCTTCAGTCCATTCTCCTGAAGAAATTTTTGCCTCTAATAAATCAGTTGAACTGGTGTAAGAAATTGGAATCTCTTCTTCAGTCCCATCCATGCGAAAAACTGTTATTGTTTCAATAGTTTGTTCAGGTTCCACTTTTTCTTCCTCTGGTGAAAAAGTCTCAGATTCTTCATTGCCAGCTGAAACATCATTCGAAAATGAAGTGGGTGTTGAACTAATTTCATTTTGTCGATTGTTGAAAAAAGAACCAAAACTACAGGCGGAAAGAATTAAAATTAAAATCATCATACCCAAACCGATTTTCATCCGATGGTTTCTCTGCTCATTCTGTTGATAATTCATTCTTTTCCTCCTGATTTATGACAATGTAGATAATCATTATACAAATTTAAATTATTTATTCTCCTTTTCGTACAAACAAAATCCCAGGTCTGGTTGTGACCTGGGATCTTTTCAAATCTTGCGGAATTTCGTCTACAATTTCAATGCTGTTCCATTTTTCATCCACATTTAACCCTTAATTTGTATCATTCACTTACTTATCCGTTACCACTGACTCATCGTTTTCAAAACCAACTTCAAATTTCTGGTTTTTTATTTCATACATTTGAACATAATCCTGCTTTTCATCTTTTCCTCTCCCATTGGAAGGAGAATTGATCACAAAAATCAGCAAAAACACCAAGCCGACGAAGAAAGGAATAAGACCCAGTAACACCCAGGGTCCCAAACCAAGCGGAAAATTTCCGCCAAGATAAAAAACCCGAATTCCTAAAAACCAGAATATCAAAGTACTTAGAAAGCCAACAATCGTGAGGATCACTCCAGCGGTCAAAAATCCTTTTTTGGGTTTTGAAACTTGTTTTTTATGTGGAAAAATTCCTTTTTCAGCCAGTTTTAGATTCTCACGATAATTGAGATAACGCATCAATAACAAGAACCCAAACAGGATGATAAAAAAACCGAATATCCCTAAACAAGCCAGAATCAAGGTCATTGCAGCATTCATTATTCCTCCGCTACGATTGTTTTCTCTACATTAATGTTTCCATTCTGAGTCTCGATTGTGAGCAAACCACCACCATCATTAATCTTACCAACAAAGTGTTTTTCATCAATCGAACCACTGACCGTCATATCGAACTCGGAGTTAATTCTCCCAAAACTAGTCTTCAAATCACAATCTACTGATTGACTGGCGGGCATTCTCACCGTAATACTGCCAAAATCTGAAATGAGACGATGATTGCCTTCTGCCAGGCTGCCGTTGACCATGATGGCACCGTTGCGAGTTTCAGCATCAATAATGGAATCATTGATATTAATCAGGTCAATATCGCCAAAATCGGTTACTGCTGTTATTGTTGCCTGATCAGCACCATTCAGATTAATTCGTCCATTCTTAGTCAGTAAATCATAATCCACTGCCAAAGTATCATCCAGATCCAAACTGCCAAAATCAGTATGAGCAATTAATTTCTTATCGACAGTTACACCATTCAATGTAATTGTTCCATTTAATGAAATTACTTGTAAGTTTTCTGCCTTACCGTTTCGATACGTCACATTGCCAAAATTATTGGAAAGATCAATATCACCAGAAACCATTAAATTTTCAACATCCATCCTCCCGTTCACGGTTTTGGCGTTTAATGTCATTGCATTTGCTTGAAAAATGCTGACATCACCAAATTCTGAAATTACAGTGATGCTGTGATCAACAGCATTAATTCCACGTAATTTAATCCCACCATTTTTATTTTCAGCATTTACATCCCCCCCTTGCACATCTTTTATTTCAAGATTTCCAAAACTTGTATCCAGTGCAACATTGCCTTGAAGATTTCCCGCATACAAGTCTCCATTTTTGGTTGATAATTTTACATTTGTATTAATTGGGATATCCATTTTGAAATCAATTGATCCAGGGCGATTGAGGTTCTTTTCGGGATTGAGAACACGAATGGTTAGTTTTCCGGGTTCTTCAATGACCTCATACTTCAATAACTCCATATTTTGTAATGCTTCCTCATCCGTTAATCCCCAGGCGGTTTTGTGCACGGTCATATACATTTGATCAGTGTCATTGCCTTGAACAAAAACATCTCCGAATTGATTTTCAACAACGAGAGTTATCTCTTCACTACCTACAAGAAATGTCTTTTCCTCGGTAGTGTCTATTGAAATCGTTGGATTTGAGAAATTTGGCTGGTTAAATATCTGATCCACAACGGAACCAGAGATATTTGACCCCTGGGATCCCGTTGAAAAAGAATATAAACCAATACCCAGAACTGACACAATCAATCCACAAACTACGACAAGCGCCATTACTAATAAAACGATCCATAACCACTTTAGTTTCATACTACCTCCTGAGTTGCGTAATTTCGCAACAAAATTTTTCAGATTTATCTGTTGTTATATACTTTGACGGGTTGATGAATAAATTTGTTTCAAAATTTCAACTTTGGATTTTATTTTGATTGAAAAACATATATTATATGAATTTGAAACCTTTTCATGAATAGAACCGTCTAAATAATCAGGTTACAATGTCGGAAACAATCAACGAATCTCTCCTTATAAAAAAAGCGATCGCTGGAGACCCAACTTCATTTTCTGAATTGGTAAACCTGCATCAATTATTTCTATACAACCTTGCATTACGGGCAGTATCCAATCAACAGGAAGCGCAAGATATTTCGCAAGAGACCTTTATTCGTGCCTGGAGAAGTATAAAAAATTTCCGCTCAGAGTCCAGTTTCCGCACCTGGTTGTCCCGTATATTAATGAACCTGTGTTATGACCGCTATCCACGTTTACAACGAGATTATCAAAGTCTGTCAATTGAAGAAGAAGAGTTTGATTTACCTGTCCCTAATCGGATGGACCAGTATGTGGATCAAGAAGAACTATACAGATTTGTTCATGAACAACTCCAGAGTCTGCCAGAGGTTTACCGGTTGGTCTTATCGATGCGATTCCAACAAGAACTCTCTTATCAGGAAATAGCGGAAATTATGGATATGCCAATTGGTACTGTAAAAACAACAATTTATCGAGCCAAAGCTCAATTGAAAGAACGTTTTCTATCTCATCAGGAGGTGAGTTTATGGATCGCTTGAATACTACATTATGGGATGAATATATGGAGGATGCCCTGCGCAATGAGCCTCTTTCTGCTTTACCGGTTGATTTCAGCATGCTTGTACTGCAACAAATTTCTATGGAAGAAAAACCTCGATTCAGGCTTATTTCCTGGTTGGATCTCCTGATCAGTCTGGTTGTTGCTTTTGCCATCGGGATCGTATTCCTGATCCCTTTTCTCCTACCGGAACAATTATCCCCCTGGATGCAATGGGTATTGCAATGGGGAGGGTATTTATTGACAAAAGCAGTCTTCAATCTGCCTGGAATATTTCTATCCTTTGGGGTTGTGTTATTTGCAATTGGCGCATTGATCGCAGGCGTTAAAGGAATGCAGGGGTTAATGCGCCATGCCCAAGAAAAACGAAATTTGTTTTCTTTATTGTAAAACCCCCTCTACTCCTTCTTTCCCACCAATGCAATCCAGGTCAAAAACTGGGCTGTTTTGGTGATCATCCAAAACGAGGTTCCCAAAAGCGATAATAATAGACCCAGCACGCCAATCAATATTCCAGCAATCAGTGAATTCAGCATGATTGCCAATGCATACAAAAATATTAAAATCCCAAGCACCAGTATGATCAGGCGAATCTTCATTAAAATTTGTACAAGAATTAGTTCCAACCGCTCGTGATCTAGCTTTTTTCTGTTGTACATGTCAAACCTTCTATCGAATCAGATAGGCCAAACCACAGTACGATTTGGCAGGTTAGGATCCAATTTATCTTTATATAAGTCAATTCCATTTTGCCTGAATATGTTCTCCAAGCTTCCAAACACAACCAGACAAATCTCTCTCACCTTCTCCAAATCCTGGTATGTCCCATTTACAAGCAGGTCTAATAAATCATTAAATCTATCAGGTTTTATCTTGAATTCTCCAGCCTGGGAAATTAATTGACTGAATGTAGTAAATGGCTGTTGATTAATTAATGACAGAATCTGCAGTAAGTGCAGAACAGCATCCATCAACAATAGACTGATACCTTTATGGTTCTTCATCTCAATAGCATTCAATACTTTACAGAAAGACTCTTGCAACTCGTACCTTCCTCGCGTTGCAGCTTCCAAAAAATCATTTCGGCTATGTTGAATTTTCTGTAATTTCATCAATAAATCATCAAAAAATTCTTGATTGTAAACAACCAGCCACCGGTCAGAAGCAGAGAGGTGCCAATGCGGGGGAATTGTTTCTCTTTCCCTGAGAAATTCTTCAGGTGTATGATAAATGGCTTCAATCAACATTCCATCGAATACCCGCTGTAGATACTGTTCTTCCCTTTTTTCTGGTTTTTCACGTAGAAACACGTCCAGTTCCAGATCAGAATAAGCCAGATCTTCACCCCTGGCAACAGACGCGCTGACAGCGATGCCCAGGAGATTTTCGCCAAACTTCTTTTTCCATAGTGGAATTAATTTTTCAACAACAATCCATCGTTCTTCCCTGGTATGTTCTTTAATACCCGAAATTCCATTAACCATTCTTCTAACCTTCCATGACATAATGGGTTAATTCATCCACATCCAGCACATCCAATCCAAGCTTTTCAATCGTACGTCCCCTACGCCAATAATCAGTACGATGGATGATACAGGCCAGGCGAATGATGGAGTCGATCCCTCTCACAGAGACGCCAAAACGCTGTCCAATGGAGGCAATGGGCACCAGACTCATCGGTACATCCTCAAACAAATAACGATGGTTTAAGATTGGGGGTGCTTTAATACCGTAATACCCAGGTTGATTATGAATTGCTTCTTCCAGCGTATCCCCTGTTGCGTTATAAGCCAGCGTTAACCATTCCATCGCTGTTCGAGCTCTAATCCCAAGGGATGAGGCAACTGTTACTCGTTCCCGATCCAAAGCTTCCAAAACCCTGGCAACCGAAGGAGTAACACCATTGATGTAGAACTGAAAATCACCGTGTGTCGATTCAATCCAACCAGCGTTTAACAAGCTGATGGCTGGATGAAAAATAGCACCCATATTATTTAATCCTGTCTGTAGGACATTTCCCCCATCAATAAATTGAGGATAAGCCTTATGAATTTTTTCTAATACCATGGCGGTTTTTGAAGCTGGTAATGCAGCTAAGGGTACTGCCTCTTTAATGCGAAAAATTCGGGCTTGGGCTGGTCCATCAGATCGAGAGGCGTAAATAAATGTCTCAGCTTCTGCGATGGTCACATCAGCGGTGCACCCATTATCACGGATAACTTTTGCAAACTCTATTGCACCACAAGTTCGTCCTGGATGCAAAACAACAATTTGTCCATCCTTCAAATGAGGAGCGCATGCAGTAGCAATATCTACATGAGCAGAAGAAGGAACAACTACCATTATCATTTCAGCTAATTCTAATGCTTCTGCGATGTTGGAGGTTACTTTCTCTAATTTTCCAAATCCTCTTAAATCACCATTATTGCTTTCCAGGTCAACTCCACCTAATTCCTTAATTGCTGCAATATGATCCATTGTTCGATTGTATAGAACTGTTGGAAATCCAATCAACCCTAAATGAGCAGCCATTGCACGCCCACCATGGCCAGCGCCTATCACAGTGAAATGAGTTTTCTTTGTCATGTTGTGTTTCCTTTTCTAATTTGATGTAGCCGTTTTGTCTCAGAAATGATATTTCCTTCTAAATTGATCGCTTCGCAACATCCATTGACAATTTGAGTACGAATGGCTCCACGCCCAAAGCGGTTATTTTTTAACTGTGGCGCATCCAGAATGCCTTGTAATACTGAGGTTGCCAGAACCTGAGGATCTACCAACCCACCATCTGAGTCAGATTTTATTTTTTTAATCTCTTCAAGAATTAAAGAAGCTTCTGATACGAGCTTTTTTATCCTTGACTGGATTGCTGGATCAAAAGTCATATCTGGGGCACCATTTATTGAATTCTCTATTGCCCGTTGTGCCAGTTGACAGGATTCGATTACGTCTTTAGCTGTGGCTGCATGATCCGCTTCACAATACCCAACCACATGCACAATATGCGGTTTGAGTGCCATCTGAAGATATACACTGGTTGCCAGTTGTGCTATGGCTGCGATTGGATTCACCGGATAACTCAACAACCCGGTCCTGGTCTGGCGCCATATCTTGAAATTTTCATTCTCAAGAGGTTGAATCATTTCCAGAATGGCAAGCATTTTTGCCAGATCCATCGCATCCGATAATCCGGGAGGACTGTTAAACATAAACTGGGCGATATAATCCTTAACCCCCATAGCTCTGGCATTGTAAGCCGAAAGGTAAGCAGCGACCACATATATAACATCAGGGGCATCACGCATTCCCCAATGATGCGGTTCATTTAATTCCACTGGAATATTTCTTTCTCCATACCATGCCATGACTTTTTGGTGTTCTCTAATCGATCCTTCCAAATCCCAGGGTCCGCGACCATCCATTTGATTGAACCAGAACAAAGGAATGGCACACCAGGCATTGTTGATTGTTTTGTTAGCAATTTCTGCGTGTTGGATAAAATCATCTGTTCCGGAATACGTACGCACCATTGGAAAATTTCCACACCGACTGGCTTCATATAGGAGCTGATAATCCTCTGCTGACCTAACCGGGACACCACCAGCGCCTTTCCTTCGTGGATCCTGCCTCTCTGGATGGAAGAAATTTTCCTGGGCATCCTGATCGATCCCCAATGAAATCACATCCAATACTTGAGCTTCAGAAATTTTTTGAATACCATCAATGGTGGCTTGCATGGTAGGCAATCCAAAATGATGGCGCAATAAAGGGTAAGGTGTTTTCCATTTGATTCTTTCAATGGTAGTTTTAGGAAAATTTACTTCATTCTCCTGTTCAGTTTCTTCATCACGTAAAAATCGTACAACTTCTGCATCACTTTCTTTACCAGAGAATACCTTTTCAAAAAAACCGCTTGCTTGAGCTTTATCTGCGACCGGGGGAGTGCCTCCAAAAACAAAGCGTACTCCGTGATCCCGCAATTCATCAGCAGCTTCAGTAAATTCTGCCAGTAATCGTTCACCGGTTTCTGGTGTCAACCGGTAAGAAACACCAACCATATCCGCTTTTTCTTTGATGGCTGCTGAAATCATATCTTCAATTGAAACAGCCGGACCAAGAAATATGGTGCGCCATCCAGCCAGCTCCGCCAAACGCAGGAAATTACTGACACCTGCCACATGTACACATTCTCCTAGAGCACCAGCAATGATAGTTTTCAACCAATCTCCTTATAAAGATAGATCATTGTCTATT
Source organism: Anaerolineaceae bacterium (assembly GCA_030653365.1). Classification (GTDB taxonomy): domain Bacteria; phylum Chloroflexota; class Anaerolineae; order Anaerolineales; family Anaerolineaceae; genus UBA6170. The sequence continues at coordinate 225,253 of JAURZL010000019.1, read as the reverse complement.
AGATATAACAATGATGAATTATTTAAGTTGTAGTAGATCAATGAATAAAACAATAAATAAGGATCAATGATGGTTTCATCTGAGTTCGTATTTTGACGATTGGGATGACAACCTGAATCCTCTTGACCAGAAGTAATTAAAATATAGCATATTGTCAATCTTGAAACAAGGTTCTTTCAACGACGAGAGTTAAAATTTAAATACACAAAAAACAACCTTGTTGATCAGGTAATTAATTATTAAATGTAAGTTGTATTAACCTCTCGGACCAATTCCCTTCAGTTTCTGGTTCAACTCCCATAAAGCGGTTTTATTACCATCGAATTTAAGGATCTGATGTGCCTGGTCATACAGGAACCAGCCAAAAGCGCTGTGCTCCTGAGATATCTTGATTTCGAAATTGGATGCTAAAACCCCAAAACAAGAGTGGGATCAAAAAAAACATCCTCGCCCCATAGTAAGCTGTCTTTGAAGGCTGTTACAGGAACTGAGTCTAAAGTGTCCAATCGTAAAAAATTCGATGTAGGTTCGATCCCGGTTTCTTCAAAGGTCTCTCTTCTGGCTGCCTCAAACGGAGTCTCTTCATCCTCACCCCCACCAGCAATCCCTTGCCAGAACCCATCATCCGCTCTTTTCAACACGGCGAATTCTAATTGGTTATGCAAATTGATGCGATACGGAATAACTAAAACTTGAAAAGGTGCTCTCGCCATCAGAAAGGATTTTTCCTTATTTTTGAGGGGATGTTATCCAACGATATAAAAGCCACATTCGTTAGCTAGATCCTGGATGGTGGCCGGATCTCGCTTGTCATTCAGGATTTCCTGTAATTTTGCTGCTCTTTCTGGATAAATGATTTTTTTCACTGTCTCTTCCAACACCGGTAATTCAAGCGGCTGGTCAAAAGGTCTGTGTTTCAAACGATGTGGCAAAGCCAATTGTGCTGCAACATGAACGTCACTGGGTTCAATATGTGTACGATTGTTAAAAACTGCATGCGCAATCGCTGTTTTTTGAATGACAAGGTCGGCTCTGTGACCTTCAATTTTGAATTGACTGGTCACTTCTGCAATCATTTCAAGATTCTCTCGCGAAATTTTCACCCGTGGAAGCAGTTGTTGTGCCTGAACAATTCTATTGGAAAGTATTTTTTCGCAATTTTCCCACACTTTTGAAAATTGTTCCGGATTGTTCTCAAATTCCAAAACACGCTGAAGCACTAAGATTCTGCGTCTGAGATCCGTGATCGTTTTGACTGATACTGATAATCCAAAACGGTCAATTAGTTGTGGACGTAAACTTCCTTCTTCCGGATTCATCGTCCCTACCAACATGAATCTTGCAGGATGTGAAAACGATATTCCTTCCCGCTCTATGATATTAACCCCCATAGCCGCTACATCCAACAACACATCCACAACATGATCATCCAGCAGATTTACTTCATCGATATATAACAATCCCCGGTTCGCTTCTGCCAGAACACCTGCTTCAAAAGCACGCATACCCAAACGAATCGCTTTTTCAATATCCAAAGTACCAATCACCCGATCTTCTGTGGCGGATATGGGTAAGTTAACAAATGGAGTGTTTTTTTCCAGGATTTCAGGCTTTTCACCAACAATAAAGCGCTGATGACATTCACTGCACCAGGTACTGGATATCCGTGGATGGCAACCAAATCGGCAATTTTGAATCACCTGTATTTTTGGTAATAAGGCAGCCAATGCACGTACGGCTGTGGATTTGGCTGTTCCCCGCTCTCCCTGAATCAAAACGCCGCCGATTCTGGGATTGATCGCATTTAACACCAACGCCAAAATCATTTCTTCCTGACCAACAATGGCAGTGAAAGGAAAAATCGTTCGCTCCGATTTTTTATCGATCATCACAATACCATTTTACCTGATTTTATCTCTACTCCTATTTGTCATCTGACGAGATTTTGTAAGGATTTATGACCATATTCTTTCAATAACTGAAAGTTTGCTTGACAGTGTTTTTTGACTATGCTACATTAATTAACATTCAGATATTCAGCTAGAAATCCCTCAAGGAGCATTATTTTGACTAAATCAAGAACTCAACTCATGGTAGAAAGGTTAAGAGAGCTGCAAGCATCTTCACCGGATATCGAAGCTTCAGCAATTGTCAGCGTGGATGGGTTAACCATTGCTTCAGCTTTACCTCAAGGAGTGGAAGAGGATCGCGTTTCAGCAATGTCGGCCGCCATGCTTTCACTGGGCGAAAGAATAGCCACAGAATTAGGGCGTGGAAACCTGGAACAGGTTTACATTAAAGGTAAACAAGGTTATGTTGTGTTGATGTCTGTTGGTGAGGAAGCGGTTTTGACTGCCCTGGCGCGTGAACAGGCAAAACTTGGTTTAATTTTCCTCGATATGCGTCGCGCAACCGAAGACCTAACCAAGCTTATTTAAGCTCTGGTTTGATATGGAACCCATTCCAGTCAGCGGTCTTTATTATCCAAACAAAATTGCCAATATAGCTCTAAAAGCACTGGAAGATGTGATGGGGAAGAATGGTGTGAATGCCATTCTTAATCTCGCCAATCTTCGACACCTGATCGACAATTACCCACCGCCGAATCTCAATCGGGAATTCGATTTTGCTTACTTTTCCGCCATTTGGGGTGCTTTAGAAGAAATGTATGGGCCACGCGGTGGGCGTGGTCTGGCTCTCAGAGCTGGCAGGGCAACTTTTGCAGAAGGATTAAGGAATTTTGGTGCCCTTGCCGGCGCTGGCGATCTTGCATTTAAAGTCTTACCATTACACACAAAAATCAAGATCGGTTTACCTGCCATGGCTAGAATTTTTACACAGACGAGCGACCAACATTCAACCGTAGAAGATAAAGGTGATCATTTTATTTATATCATTCATAAATGTCCGGTTTGTTATGGCAGGCATATTGAAAAACCCGGCTGTCATATAGCTACCGGTTTAATTCAGGAAGGATTAAAATGGGTATCAGGCGGATATGATTTCCGTGTGGTTGAAACAAAATGTATTGCTGTTGGCAATGTTGCTTGTGAATTTACGATTATGAAAGAACCAGTAGGCTAGACGTTGGTAATTAATCAATCAAATGCATCCATTCTCATCATCGATGATGATCAGGAAATCGGTGAAATGCTGAACTCATATTTTGAGGTACAGGGTTATCAGGTATCGACAATCAATTGGGGTGAGGATGGATTAAAAAGCTGTTTGGAAAAAACGCCGGATATTGTTCTGCTGGATATTCGCTTACCAGATTTGGATGGGTACGAGATTGTCAAAAGGTTAAAGAATAACCGCCGCACACAGGCTGTTCCCATCATTTTCCTGACAGAAAAACGCCAGCGGGAAGACAGGTTACGCGGGTTATCTATGGAAGTAGAAGATTACATCACAAAGCCATTTGATATACAGGAATTGCGTCTACGCGTCCGTAATGTCTTAATGCGGACACGACGCAGCTCGCTAACCAACGCCATCACCACACTTCCCGAAAAACAATTATTGATCGAAACTATTGAAGAACATCTGCAAAAAGGAAGATTTGGTCTCATTCTGATCTCCCTTCAGAAACTGGATGCATATCGCGACTTGTATGGCTTTGTCGCAACCAATGAAATATTAAGAAACATTGTGATGATTCTGAAGGAAACATTTTCAAAAGAAGAACAGCCACCCTATCTGGCCCAATGGGGAAATTCTAACTTTGTTGTACTGACGAATGCTGAACAAACAGATGGATTTGAAAAAACAATATACCAGAATCTTTTTCCTAAACTTGAGAAAATTTACCCCTTGAAAGATACTCTTGCTGGTAGAATGGATCAGCAATTAGGTTTACGCATTTACAAAAAAATCGTTAATCAGCGGAGTGAAAGCCTCCAAAAAATCATCATCGACTTAGAACGACTGATACAGTAGGTGGAAATTGAACACAACATTCGTCATTCCCACATACAATGAAGCTGAGAATATCCAGAAACTTGTCCAGGCGGTTTTTAGTTTACCAGTTGCCATAAATTTATTAATCGTCGACGACAATAGTCCGGATGGCACTGGGGAAATTGCTGAACAATTGAAAAGAGATCATCCCGGGCGAATTCAGGTGGTGCATCGGAAGGGAAAACTAGGACTAGGCAGTGCCTATATTCTAGGATTCAGACAAGCAATCCAGGAAGGTGCTGACTTTATCGGTCAAATGGATGCTGATTTCTCCCATCCAATCGATAAAATCCAGGTTCTGATGAGCACATTGGAAAATTGCGATTTTGTGATTGGATCACGCTACGTGACTGGAGGAAAACTTGATGATAACTGGCCATTCTGGCGCAAGTGGCTTTCAGGATTTGGAAATTTTTATGCCCGCACCATATTGGGGTTGAAGATTCAAGATGTAACCGGTGGTTTTCGGTTATGGCGTAAAGAAACATTATCAGCCATGCCCCTGGAACGTGTTAAATCCAATGGATATATTTTTCAGGTCGAAATGTCGTATGTTGCAACGCTGCTTGGCTTTCAATGTCTGGAAACCCCCATCTATTTTGCTGACCGGCGTTGGGGACAATCTAAAATGTCCCTTCGGATTCAACTCGAAGCAGCCTACCGCACCTGGCTGTTATTAGGTCTTTATACCGACCTTAAAAACAAACGGACAATTTAGTGTTTTTTCAATAATAAGCGGTCAGGGGGAATTATGATTGTTTTTCCCTGTGATAGTAGGTGGTCAACCGCTGCCATTCATCCAGGCTGAGTGTTTCAGCCCGGCGCGTGGGATCAACATCATTTTTAATCAGCATTTCTTCCACCTGTGGAACTGTCCAGGCTAATCCAGCAGAAAGAGATTTCCGCAGCATCTTGCGTTTTTGTCCAAAACCAGATTTTGTCAGCTGAAAAAATGAATCAAGGTAATCAGTTTCAACCAAGGGTGTGGGGTATAAATCAACCCGAATCACGGCTGAATCCACTTTAGGTGACGGGTAGAATGAACTGGCGGGAATCCTTGCAACAATTCTTGGAGTACCAAAAACCTGTACACTTAAAGCCAGTAGACTCATATCTCCAGGGAGTGCACAGATACGTTGTGCCACTTCTTTCTGGATCGTCATCACAATCCGGCGTGGTTTTCTTTTTGCTTCCAGCAAGTGTCTGAATATTGCAGATGTGATGTAATAGGGAATATTGGCAACCACCAGATATTGATCCACTGAGATTAATCGCGTTGGATCCAATTTTAAGATATCACCAAATACCAACTCAACATTTCCTTCCGGTCCCAGGACCGTCTCCAGAATTGGAATCAGTTTGGCATCCAATTCTACTGCCACTACCTTACGAGCTGCATTGGACAAAAAGCGGGTTAATGAGCCTAATCCAGCTCCAATCTCAAGTACAACATCAACTGGTTCAATTTCAGCCACATCCACCACTTTTTCCAAGGCACCATGATCTACCAGAAAATTCTGACCCAGACTTTTGCGTGGTCTGAGATCGTGTTGCCGTAACAGATTGCGGACATTTAATGGGGTTGGGATTAAGGCAGGATCCATGGAATGTTATCCGGCACCGGTGTGAGAAAATAGATGGTTATATTATGATGCCAGGCTACATAATCGTCATCGGAATAAGCCAGGTCGATCCAATATTGCCCTGGAACACCACCGCCAATATCTGCAACGGTGCCAATCCCATATCCAGGCACATACAATCTCTGACCAACCATCAGGTTATACCAGGCACGAGTCACACCAATTGCACCATAAGCAGCTGGCAGACCACTGGCTGTGCCATAATAACAACGGTCAACCCCCGACCGACAGGGAGAATATGATGTGGCATAAACGTTCACCGCGCGCCAATACTCAATTGGACCCTGCGGTGTGTCCAGTGTTCGCACCTGCACCCTGGTACCTCTGCCTGTCAACTGCGTCTTTGGTTCTTTTGCCACCCAGGTGATTTCTTCGATCCGGCTAACTTCCTGGTCATCTTCATATATGACACGGGTACGCGTGACTTCCACACCAAACTCACCCGGTTGAACAACCTCGGAATTATCCAATTCAACCTGATCCGATTGGATATATTCATTGGTGTAAGCGATAGTAGATTGAGTTAACAATACTTCTTCTCGCACCCGCACCAATCGAATCTGTCCATCCTCTGGAATAGGCTGATCAGAATCGGGGATACTGTAATCAGAACCCTGTAAACCTAATCCCGCTTCAGCCATCGCTTCTGCAACAGTATCAGCAGCCGTCTGGATATCGATCTTTTGATCTTGAATCTGGATTTCCACGGGTCTGGCTCGTTGGATGATCACATCTATATCACTACTCAAAGTTGTGTCCAGTTCTGGCGAAATCCGATCTCCCTGATTCAAACGGATATCATTTTCTTCCAGAGCCTGACCAAGGTTTTCAGCGCTTGATGAAATCATGCTTGATTGCCCGACATCATCCACACTTATTTGCACAGCATGCCGAACGACCAGCTGGTAATCACCCAGGTATGGCAGTGGTTCTACCATGTTGGCAGGTTTACCCTCGATCAAAACCTGGTCTTTTTCCCCGATTTCAATATCAGCTTCTGCCAACAATTTCTCTGGTATTCGTTCTGCAGTAATTAGGCTTATTTCCTGGTTTTCCGGATAAATTTTGATATTGACTGGTCTGGCAAGCTCAACTTTTATTTCTTCAACACCCAACAACAAACTGCTATCTGATGGTGTAATCTCGTCATTTTCTTCGAATGAAAATCCATCCCGTTCCAATGCAGCCGACACGGTGAGTGCATTGGTATTTAAATACTGTGTTTCCCCATTTATCGTCACCGGAATGCTTCTCGGGATGCTGATCAATCCAAGGATTGATCCGATCACCAAAGCAATTCCAATTAATTGCATTTTTCGATTGTTCATAGAACCGATTCTAACAGATAAATCCAAAAAAAATCAGGCGCCATTTCTGGCGCCTGTGTGCCGAGTCACAGAATCGAACTGTGGACACCACAATTTTCAGTCGTGTGCTCTACCAACTGAGCTAACTCGGCTTAGTGACCAAGATTCTAACCGTTGAATCTAAGAATGTCAAGCAAATCGAGTTGAGAAATCGTCATTATGGAACGATATCAATTTCAATGATATTGATCCCGGAAATTTCTGAGGCTTGTTCCATAAGGGCTTTTTTATCGGTTTTCATATTTTCAACAACCAGGCGCAAATAGAATCCGCCATCTGGCATGGTGTTATTGACGGAACGAACAATATTTCCACCTGAATCCGATATCAGGCCAGCGAGCTTTGCCAGAACACCGGGTCGATTGGCGTACAAACCTGATTGAATATTGATGGTTGTCCAATTTAATTTTTCGCTGGATAAGCCAATCTCGTCCAGATTGCCGGCCATTTCCGCAATTCGAACAGCTCCACTTCCAATCGCAGAATAGAGATCCTGAAGATTGGCTGCACTGGTTGTTTCTAATAAATGATTGATCTTTTCCGGATAGAGCGCTTGTACATCTTCCAAAGCCAGTATTCCCCGTTCACTTAATAAGATTTTTAAGTGTTTTTTCCCGGTTTCTGCAGCCTGTCTTAAATCTTCCACAGCCAAAACAGATCGTAAGAGTCTGGCCGTTGCCGGGTTGACAAATTTCAGCCACCCGATTTCCGGCACAATTCTCGTCGTACTGGTAATCACCTCAACAACATCACCAGGTTTTACCTTATCGGATAACATCGCCAGATTCCCATTGACTTTTACACCACTGATTTTGTCCAACAAAAAATCCTGCTGGATGGACGCTACAGCATCCAGAACAGAAGAGCCTTCCGGTAAAAAGCGGGCACCTCCGGTTGGCGTAAAAATCTCCACCGGCCTATAATCGCTGATATCTTTTCCTTTTTTTAAGGCGTAAATAACGCCCCATGTATTCTCCCCTTCCATCTCTTCTGTTGAAATTGCCACTTCGATTGCACCGTATTCGGGCAACCAGATGGTTACCTGTAAAGCACTATATCCATTCTGTGGATGTGCAATGTAATCATCAAAGCGATTCTGATCGAGATATGGACCAAAAAAACGATTGACATGCGAAAGCAACGTATAAGCATGCACCGGATCGGGGTCATCGAGGATCATGCGAAAACTCACAAGGTCATTTAAAGCTTGAAACGAATCCATCGAAGACTTACGCAGCCGTGCCATTCGGCGAATCTTCTGCCAGGATTGCCAGTAACCATTCACTGTAATCGACACTTTTCCGCTTAACCCAGCCTTCTCCATCAATGAAGCCAGCTGCTCAAGCATGCTATTGACAAATTTCAGTTCCAGACGGCTATCGCTATCAATGCGTTGGCGTACAAAAGCATACGTGTCTGGTTCGGCATGCGGAAATGCCATATCTTCCAGCCATCTACGCCAGCGATAACAGTTTAGAATTCCCGCCAATTTTCCATAAGCCCGGATCGCTTCACTGGCTTTCAAAATTCGCTTATATACAGGCATGTGTTCCAACGTCAGCACATTGTGACTTTTATCTGCCAGCTTTACCAGAAATACACCCGGGTCACGAAAACGGGCGATTTTCCGCAGGGTTTCCAGACCGCGAGAGCTACCATCGCGCGGATTACTGATCTTAGTCACCCCATCGACGATATGAGCAACTTCCATCCCCAGCATACCAGGAAAATGCTGGCGGATCATATCAAAACTACCTTCCCTGTCCTCGACACTATCATGTAACAAAGCAGCAATCGTCCATGCTTCCACCCCAGCCAACTTATCAATCAGTCCTGCAACCCAGGCACAATGTGTTTCAAAATAAGGCTCACCACTCATACGTAAATGACCATGGTGCAGATCTTTTCCCCAGCGGTAAGCTTCTGCGATCGCTTCCGTTCTGGGTATGAAAGTGCCTGGGGAAAACTCATCATCAAAGCTGGGGCGTATTTCTTGTATGGCCTCTATCCGAACCATCGATTTCTCCTGAAAAACCTTTTTTAAAAAGGGGTAGATTCAAGTATACCGAGAATCAGCCTTTTTCGGAAGTCAAATTAACAGCATATCCATGTAGGTCCATCTGTTAAATTGGAAACAGTAGATATTGAGTTGGGATTGGATCGATCTCCTTGTTTTAATAATTCAGGTCTTCCAAACACACCTTTTTCCAGGATTTTTCTCTTGCGCTTGTTTCAATCGCATCCAGAACCAACATGCCATAATGGCCATCTTCAAAGGTTGGAAAATCAGGTTTTTGAGTAAAATCGCCTGCGAGTATGTACCGATAAACACTCCCATACAATTCTTTAAATGTATTTGAAAAGACTTGATTGTGAAATTCTGGTGCTAAGTCATTTTTTGCATTCTTTTCAATATTCAGCATGGAATCTGCCAGAAGAATCTGGTTGGGCTGATCACGATGACCTACCCATAATTCATCAGCCTTTTCCCCATTCCAAATCAGAGACGAATGACTGGCATTCATGTTAAAGGAAATTTTATTCTTGTGCCCAGCACACATTTGAGAAATTGTGAGAACACCCTGCACCCCATTTTCAAAATGGAACAATATCGATGCGTAATCTTCAGAATTAATTTTAATTTCCTGATATCCAGGAAGCAGTGAATTGGATGGGGATTGGATTGGTTTCATGCGTTTCTGATGAAAAGTTTTAAAGTCCGCGAATACTTCAGTAATTCGTAATCCACTGATATATGAGACCAAATCGATCCAATGGGAGCCAATGTCTCCAACTGTCCGCGATTGTCCGCCCATTTTGGGGTCAAGTCTCCAATTCCAATCATTGGGAAAGAGTAACCAATCCTGCAAGTATGATCCTTGTATGATAAAAAGGTCGCCAATTTCTCGTTTTTGAACCATGCTGCGAGCCTTTTGTACCATTGGATACATGCGGACATTGAAATTAACAACATTTACCAGGTTCTTCTCTTTAGCCAGGAAAAATAATTCTCTGGACTCCTCAGGATTCATGGTTAATGGTTTCTCACAAGCTACATGTTTTCCTGCCAGAAAAGCTGCTTTGGCATGTACATAATGCAAATGGTTGGGTGTTGTCAGGTGGATAACATCAATGGTGTCGTCAGCCAGCATATCTTCAAAAGATTCATAAATACAATCGATGTTCATATCTTCCGCAAATTTTTGTGCTTTTTCTACACTGCTGCCAAGAATTCCATGAACTTGAATCTCATTTTCTCTTAGTGCACTGGTATGGGCAACCCCCATTAATCCAGTACCAACAATTCCTACACCTATTGAATCTCTCGTCAAGTTTTTCAAATTTATTTTCCTTTATATTGAAATCATTCTATGGTTATTGTAGCATCGAAGAGATGAGGTATTCACCAATTTTTAGCTGGTTTCATGAAAAATCATGAGCCAAATATTAGAAAAGATTAATCAAATTGCCCCTTGTATTTTTTTTAAAATCATGTAAAATAATATCAATCAAACGCCTGGGTGCCCCCCTCACCTTGGCGTTTGATTGTTAACCAGGAGGTCAGAATGGAAGCAGTAAATCAAGTTTTATTAACGCTACACAACATCATTCGCTGGGTTGTTTTAATCCTTGGAATAGTCGTGGTTGTACGCTCATTTTTGGGCTGGTTTAAAAAATGGGAATATCGGGAACGTGATCAGAAATTGATTCCATTTTTTACTGGTGTTTTCGACATGCAGATTTTGATTGGACTCATCCTATACTTCACCAAAGGGTGGGGAGGTGTTTTGATGAACGCACCAGGAGATGTGATGAAAACGGCTTCGTTACGCTACTTCGCTGTGGAGCATTGGATGATGATGATCCTTGCTGCTGTTATTATTCACATCGGCTCCGCACAATTAAAAAAGGTAACAGAAAGCCTGAAAAAATACAAACGTGCTGCCATTTGGTTTTCGATTGCTCTTTTATTAATGCTGGCATCTATTCCGTGGCCAGGTATGACATCAGCCAGACCATTATTCCGTCTTTTCGGAATAGTTTTTTAGTTTTTTCAACAATTGATAAAAGAGCTCAGCGAGTGAGCTCTTTTATCAATTCATCAATAATCACTACCCTATGAATTATTTCAGAATGCCCATTAATTCATGTGTATTATCAAGTATTAAATCCGCACCAGCGCGACGTAATTCTCTTTCTGTGCCAAACCCGCAAAGCACCCCAACTGTTTGCGCACCAGCTGCTTTACCTGCACGTATGTCAACAGTGGTATCCCCCACCATAAGACAATGCTCAGGGGCAATTCCTTTTGCTTTGGCTGCAAACAAAATCGGATCTGGAAAAGGTTTGGTGTAAGTGCAGGTCTGTGAAGTCACGATGCTTTTAAAAAAATCAGTGATCTCAAATTGATTTAAAAATGCCATTGTGCTTTTCTCATCCCGGGCACTGACAACCGAGAGAGGATAGCGTTGGTGACAAAAATGAATTAATTCCAAACCATGGGGCACTATCCAAAACATTTTTGGATTGAGTCCAGTTTTATGGTGAGCAATCCAGTTATACAAATGAGCAACTTCATCATCCAGATGCAGTCGATCCAGAACTTCATACACAAGATTTCCAGGCGTTTCAAGCGCCATCACCAACCAGCGGGCCAAAGATCTCATATCTTTTTGGGGTGTCAGAAATTTTACAAAGGAAAGCCTCCTCGAAAAATTACTCACCCAAGCATCATCCGTGTCACTGAGTGTACCATCTACATCAAAGCAAATTGCCTGTATACGGTCAATATCCAAGGTCATTCATTCGCTCCTATTGGAATAATGAGAACTCAATAGCCAGTTCCTGAACCATACCCAGATTGGGTGCAATGATCCACAAAATTTGATTTGTTTGACGACTGATCATAATAGTTTCTGAGTCCAATTCCCAAACGAAACGATTTGAACTATTCTGGGTGGTATTTCCCCAGCGCAAAACAGCATAATCCGTGAAAGCCTGCCAGTATTCATCTGCATCCAACTGTGTGTCCCATTGGCTGACAGAAATTAAAACAACATCGTCATTGGTCAAATGCTGGTACACCAGATACAAATCTCCCCCCCAACCTTCAGAAGCTGAAAGTGCGATATCTTCCGATAAAGCCCAATCTTCATTTAAAGGTTTGGCAAGCATCAAATAGGTATACCACTCACCCAATGCATTTCGTTCAATTTCTTCCCAACCATCTCCTAAGAAACTGGTGAAGTCCTCCAGTTCAATCTTTATCGGTTTATCGTTCGGGTATCGCTCCGGATGCAAAATTTGTTCAGTGGAAGCAGGTGGTTTCAAATATGCTTCATCTATGGCATCGTATCCACCTTTTTCATATAAATAGGTGACAAATTCAAGACCTTTCACATATGGGAATATCAAATCTTCCTGTAAGAAAGCTGGTGTGGTATCAAAAATCGGACTGTCATATTCCTGATAGTATTGCAAAACTTCTTGTTTATCCTTTAAACTGGAATGCTTTAAAAACCATTGTGTCTCAGTAAAAGAAGCATCGCCTTCGATCAGTGCAGTGACTGCTCCACAATATTCTGAATCCAGTTCACAGAATTCATCTTGCAATTTCAAACCATCTTCCAGATCATATTGTGCATCCTGCAACGCATGGGTATATTCATGTGCATAAGTCATTCGTTCAGGACCAGCAAATTCTTTTCCCTGAACAATCACCATTTCTTTGGTTTCATCATCATAAAAGCCAGCGATCTGCTCGCTGTATAATTCTACAAACAATTCATAGAGGTCATAATCCCTATCAATCAAACCAAATAAATTCAAAATCAAAGCATCCTGCCGCACTTCTTCTTCGGTGTAATCCACAAAGAAATCCTCCATCACATGTTGCCTTAACTGCTCTTGTGATAAGGTCTTGCGGACAAGATCGTTGGCAGTTGGCAATCCGCGAATTCCTTCCACTTCGCGCTCAATCTTTTCCATTTGAGCCAGGATCGCAGAGTCAATTCCCATTTTTTCTTGTGTCGGAGCAGAATCGACGCTACCCGGCTCAACATTGGGGATGGGAGTATCGGTCGGCATAGTGATTATTTCACGTGGTGTTGACTCGTTTGGTGCAGTAGATTCTTCTATACTTTGAGAGGATGCTTGAGGCATAAAGGTGGCATAAGTAATACCAGAAACGACAAAAATTGCACAACAACATAAAACAACCATTACCAGAACGACTATTCCAACTATCCAGATATTTTTCTTTTCCATGTTAATTCCTAATTTTGATTCACATAATTAATTGCATAAATCGCATCTTCATAACCTGGCTGCGCTTCCAAAGCTGCGAGGAACGAATCCATTGCTTCTTGTTTATTCCCGGTGCGATACAATCCCCAACCTTTCCAAAGCAATGCTTCTTCTGAATTGGGGGTTCTATCCAAAGCATAATTAACCAGGGTCATTAAATCTTCGGTTCTTAAGGAGTGAAAATATGCCATGAATGGACTGAACTGGTACCGCAGCATACGTTGCGGCCATCCAATTTCACGGGCACGGTCATAAGCCAGGGTGGCATCCTGGTACTCACCAAAATAAACCAGATTAGAACCAAGATTAAACCATGCAAAAACATTCCCCGGATCTTCTTCGGTTTCCATTCGGGCTTTGTCCAGGGCATTTTGACGATTTATCTCCCGATCCCAATTTTCACCCAGAATTAAACGCACAGTTTCTTCCTGTCCGGGCAAAAAAACAATTGTGTAAACATAATTAAACGATTGCCATTGGATTTGCAGTTTTTCATATTCAACCCAACGGTCGCCACCGTAAAAGGAATCCTGTCCAAAGAAAGACTGTCGCTGATCATCATAACCATTCAACAGATAATAATGTCCAGCCCATTTATCATCATTAGGCCAATAACTTTCTTCAAAAGTAAACGACTCTTCAATCATCACTGGAATCCCAGCTGCGATTAATTCTTTCAATAGTTCGATATCTCCACCCACCCGATAAATTGTATGCAGCCAGCCAGCATAATTTCGCACATAATGGTCCAATTCTTCGACATTGACATTGCGATCTTGTGGAATGGGTTTGATAAGATCCGAAATCGTGAATTGGTCACCTTCCCATCCATAATAACGCAAATACATTGCCAGCGTCGCAGGTCCACAATTGTTGATATCCTGCTTTTCGTAGGCTGGAGATATCAAAATAACCCTTTCCGGAATTGGTGTGCTGGTGGGTGTTGGCAGAGCAGTTTCAATCACTACCGCGGTATTTGTTGCAGCAGGATGGGTGGCGGTTATTGTCGGGGTTGGCCTTACTGCAATAGGTGTATTGTTTTGTAATGGTGCTGCCTGAACTGCTGTTGGAATCGATCCAACCGGATTAAGAACTCCGCGCACATAGGTTTGAAACACCTCCCAACGCCAGGTGAATCTGCTTTGAAAACCGGGTAGTAATAGTATTAGAAGGACTGCCATAATTATCATTAATACGGCTAATCCATAGATTTTCCTTGGAGTCCACTTTGTCATGGGCTCGATTCTAACAGGATTTTATGAAAAAAAGATGAGTATTTACAATCCCGGATTAAAAACGACGGTTATCGTAAGATAATAAAAGAAAATTTCAAGGTTGGGACTTTAGGAATTCAATCATTTCCGGCGTAACAAACGCAGGTTTTTCGTAATGAGGTAAATGCCCGGCTTCTTCCACAAACAAAATTTCAGCTCCTGGAATTACCTGCACTAATTTTTCAATAGCTTCATAAGAGACACTTTGATCTTCTCTTCCCCAAATCAACATAATCGGTATGCCTGTTTGATGAACTTTTTCATATTCAGGTAAAGGATCTATTTTTACCAGATTGCGAATGGTGGAAAAAATCGCATTTTTAAATCCCTTGTATTGCATCTGCACCCTGTATTGATCTTCCCAACCTGAAATTTTCTCTGGTTGGTAAAAATCGTCAATCTGTGATTGTGGTAAATGGAAAGGAACCAGATAAACTCCCACAATCAATTCTCCCAGCAATGGTACATTCATGGGGAAAATATCCTTCTCGACGACAGGTAACACTTCTGGCGCAATCAAACTCAGACTGATCACTTTTTCAGGATTCTGATGAGCATAGGTTGCCACAATGGGAGCACCCATGGAGAGACCCATCAAATGAAAGCTCTTTCCAGGAATCAAACTGGTTGTTAATTCATCCAATTGATGGACAAAGAAATTCAAATCATATTCGACATTCGGTCGGTCAGAATAACCACGTCCAAATAAATCATATCGAATTACCTGATACCCCTGTGAAACCAGCTCCTCGACTATTGGATCCCACACATAATATGGCACTGAAAATCCATGCACCAGTACCACCAATTCACCATCCAGTGGACCTTTCTGTTCGTAATGAACATAACCATCTGACAATTCCACAAATTCGCCTGCTACGGAAGCCCTTACTGACTGATTAATTTTTAATTTCTCCTGATTCAGATAGAAATAAGCAAACAAAATGATCAGGATCAACAGATCGAAGACAAGGAAGAATTTTAATAATTTCTTTGAGTTCATAGTTCCTAACATGGTGGATCAAATAGGTAAATATCAATCAATGATTGGTAATTCCAATACAAGCATATGGATTTTTAATTGAATTGACTGATGGATTAATTATAGACTTTGTTTTTCTTTTCTCTTTCAAAATGCAGAAAAATCAATCTTGGAGAGCTAAATTGGACAATTTTAGTAAACTTATTTTTTGAATCCTTGTTATAATAGCCCTCATGAAATATCATATTTGGACTGAAGGTTGTCAGATGAATGTCGCCGATTCGATGCGGGTGGCTTCCTCATTAGAAAAATTAGGCTATCACACAACCGAAAAACCAGCCGAGGCGGATGTAATCATCCTCAATACCTGTGTCGTTCGTCAAAGTGCCGAAGACAAAGCCATTGGCAGGCTAAGTTCACTAAAACCGCTAAAAACAAAGAATCCGGAATTGGTTATCAATTTGATGGGTTGTATGGTTGGGGTGAAGGATAACCCGAAATTAAAGACGCGCTTTCCTTTTGTTGATGTTTTCTCGCCACCGTCAGATCCTGTTCCTCTCATCCATCATCTGCTCGAAAAAGAAGGCAGAATACATGAATTGGACGAGACTTTGGCACGTTTTGCTTACATGGATGGGGACCTGGTTATTCCGGATACAGATCAGGGCAATCTGATTTCCAGCTTTGTACCTGTGGTTCTAGGATGTTCACATGCCTGCACCTACTGCATCATCCCTTATCGCCGCGGTATCGAAAAAAGCCGTCCCCCGCACGAAATTCTGGGGGAAGCACAAGCACTGATACATCAAGGTGTTAAGGAAATTACCCTGTTAGGCCAAATCGTTGATCGATATGGTGCCGATCAACCTGATTACCCCACGCTGGCCGGAATTCTTCGTCGTTTGCACTCGATTGATGGACTGGAACGTATCCGTTTTCTGACATCACACCCCAATTATATGACCGATGAATTACTGGATGTGGTGGCTGAATATCCAAAAGTGATGCCTCATATTGAAGTGCCCATTCAGGCTGGTAATGATCAGGTTTTGGAAAATATGCGTCGTGGCTATACCAATCAACAATATCGCGACCTGATCGAAAAGATTAAAAATCGAATCCCAGGTGTTTCAATCGCGACCGACATCATTGTTGGATTCCCGGGTGAAACAGAACAACAATTTCAGGATACCGTTGATCTACTGGCAGATCTTAAATTGGATGTAGCACATCTCGCGCGCTATTCTCCCCGGGAAGGAACTGTTTCTGCCCGTCGAATGGAAGATGATGTGCCGGATGAAGAAAAATGGCGCCGATTCCGTTTGCTCGAGGAATTACAGGAAGGTATTGCTACCGGAATTCATGCAACCTATCAAAATCAATCGGTGCCAGTTTTGTTTGAAGAGAAAAGTAAGAAAGGCCGATGGCGTGGTCGCACTGAGACTAATAAACTGGTTTTTGCAGAAAGCGAACAAGACCTGCATGGTCAATTATTGAATGTTACGATTGATTGGACAGGTCCCTGGTCAATGTTGGGTCATCTCATTCCTTGAAAAAAGTCCTTTTTATAATCTTCTCCGGGTTGATCATTGCGTCAACCATTTTTGTTTATTTCTTTCTGATCAAACGTCCAGATTCGACGGTCCGGTTAACCCGCGTGATGGATTGGATCCGTAACCCTGGAAAAAATCCCGAGTGGGCAATAAAAGTTGGTGAACGTTGTGGGGATGCTCCTTTCAGCATGCCTACAGATGGATATATCGGATTTCTTTGGGATGATTCCTTCCGACCAGGTCATCATCATTCCGGCCTGGATATCTTTAGCGGCACTGAAATCGGCATTACTCCAATACATGCTACCTATGATGGTTTCCTGACGCGCGAGATAGATTGGAAATCAACAGTCATTATCCGTATTCCATCCGATCCACTCCAGCCAGGCAGACAGATCTGGACGTATTACACACATATGGCTGATGAAAAGGGAAATTCATTTGTCTCAGAAGATTTTCCACCTGGCACAAGCGAGGTGTTTGTAAAAGCTGGTACTTTGCTTGGCTATCAGGGAAACTATTCCGGAACACCTGGTAACCCCACAGGAGTTCATTTACATTTCTCAATTGTGAAAGACGATGGAAATGGACAATTCTTAAATGAAACGATTATTGAAAACACAATAGACCCCTCACCTTATTTCAATATCACGTTGAATGCCAATTTATCCCCACCTGAAATTCCTGTCTGCCCCTGAACTGACAATTAATTTCCTGACCACTAAAAATTGAAAAGATACTGATTTGATTTATAATTAATCCTATAAGCGCAGCCTGAAAATTGCTCTCCAGGCGGGAGGATGAATGCTTTCATATCGTGATTTAACTGCAGGCTTTAAGAAATTCGACATTGATCAAAAAAGACCGGTCATTGTTCACGCTTCCTTATCATCCTTTGGAGAAATACGGGGAGGCGCGGACACTTTATTGGGTGCAATTCTTGCCAGTTTTCATTCTGTGATGGCTCCTACTTTCACCTATAAAAGCATGCTGACTCCGGAGACCGGCCCTGAAAATAATGGGATAATCTATGGCACTTGTCGGGATCAGAACCGTATGGCTGAATTCTATACCCAGGATATGCCTGTCGATCGATTGATGGGCACCTTATCCGAGAAGATACGTACCCATCCTCTGGCAACCCGTTCCACCCATCCCATCCTTTCATTTGCTGGAATAAACCTGAACGAAGCAATTGAGCAACAAACCTTGGAGGAAGCGATGGCACCCATCCAGTGGCTTATGGATCACGAGGGGTTCGTTCTACTATTAGGTGTCGATCATACGGTCAACACAAGCATTCATCTGGCAGAACAAATCGCAGGACGTAAATCATTCATTCGTTGGGCACTCACCCCTGGAGCTGTTTATGAATGTCCAAATTTTCCTGGCTGTTCAGCAGGCTTCCAAAAAGCATTGCCCAATTTGATGGGACAGACCAAATCTATTCAGGTTGGACTATCCGAAGTACATGCTTTACCTCTTAACGAAATGATCCCTAATCTGGTAGGTTTGATTCAGAACGATCCTTTAGCCCTTCTATGTGAAAAAGAGAATTGTCCACGCTGCGATGCTGTTCGGGAACACAATAAGCAAATGATTGACCAAACAAATGAGTAAAAATCTTTATGCTATACTAATTCACAGAGAATCGGATCAATCTTTCAGGCTTTTTTTCAATGATATTGATCATCAAATTTGTGATTTTACCTGGTTTTAATCCCCAATGTCTCTAATTTTACAGGATGATCTATGAGCCTTGATAACACCCAAACATCGTTGGAATTAATTCTACAAATCAGCCGTGAATTGGCTACCACATTAGAACTAAAAGAAGCACTTTCCAAAGTGATTCAATTATCCATGGAAAACGTTGGTGCTGAGCGTGGGAGTCTGATTGCGGTAAACAATAACCACGAACCAATCGTTGCTGCAATCTTTGCAGATGGGCGTCTGGTCCCATACACCATAGACCAGGTACGCACAATTCTTAGTTACGGACTTGCTGGTCAGGTGATCAAAAATCAAGAACCTGTATGGATCGTAGATACCAGTAAAGATGAACGTTGGTTAAGGCGGCCAGATGACGCAGCCAATAAAACCGGAGCAAAATCTGCTATTTGTATTGCCTTGAAGGCGCGGGATCAACTGGTAGGCGTTCTAACCATTGTTCACCCCAAACCAGATTTCTTTAATCAAAATCAATTTGACCTGTTGCAAACCATTGCTGATCTGGCTGGGATCACGATCCACAATGCGATTCTTTATGATTCCCTGGATGAGAGCAACCAGCGTTATCAAGAGTTATTCGATGACAGCATTGATCCAATCATCATCACCGATTGGGACGGAAAAATTATTGTAGCAAACCGCCAGGCCCGGCAGTGGATCGGTGCCAGTTATGATGATTCATTAAAACTTTCCATGCAGGATTTTCATCAGGTCAACTGGGAGGAAGCAGGTGATAATTTTTCTAAGTTACTTGATGGGGATACTGCCAATTACGAATCAGAATTTCACAGCCTCGATTCGAAGGTTGTCCCGGTGGAAATTCACGTACGCAAGGTAATTATCAATGAATCACCTTTAATTCAGTGGACCCTTCGTGATATTTCTGAGCGAAAAGCGCTGGATGCTTTACGGGAAGATTTAATGTCAATGATTTATCATGATTTACGTTCCCCTTTGGCAAATATCATTTCGAGCCTGGACATCCTGGATACCCTTCTGCCAAAAGATACATCCATAACGCCTGTATTTCAAATTGCAATTCGTTCGACGGACCGTATGCAGCGTCTCATAAATTCTTTATTGGATATAAAAAGGTTGGAAGCTGGACAACCGATCACCAACCCAAAATTTGTGAACATGAATTCAATTCTAAATGAATCGAATGAGATATTGTCACCTACTTATAATAGCAAGCGGCAAACCATCGAATTGGATATCGAACCGAATTTACCTGAATTATTCGCAGATGAAGGAATGATTAAAAGGGTGGTTATCAATTTATTGGAAAATGCGATAAAATTCTCTCCTCTGGATGGAAAAATTATCCTATCAGCCAGACCTGACGGTGAACAGGTACTTATATCCATAAAAGATAGTGGCCCTGGGATCCCCGACGAAGCCCAGGATCGAATATTCACCAAATTTACTCGTCTGGATGCAAAAACATTTCCAAAAGGGATTGGGTTGGGTCTTGCTTTTTGTAAGCTGGCAGTCAATGCACATGATGGTAAAATCTGGGTAGAAAGTACGATTGGAAAAGGAAGCCAATTTAATATCCTTTTGCCATTGAAAAAAGAAGAAAAACAACCTGAAACGTTGAGGTAATACATGCAGGAAATTGTAAATCGAATCTTTATTGAAACCCTTTATCCAGGGGTTACTCTGGGTGCTATCAGCCGTGACCACGGTTTAATCCTGGTGGATTCCCCATTTCGACAGGATGATACGCGTTCCTGGCGTGCTTCCCTGCTCAATCTGGGTGGTGGAGTGGCCCGTATTCTGGTGCAAATGGATGCCCATATAGATCGTTCAATGGGCGCAAAAGCGATGGAATGTACCATTCTCAGTCACATAGATGCCGCCAATGTCTTTCAGAACCGCCCGGCTTCCATCAAAGCTCAAACAGTAGATGCCGGAGCTGAATGGGAAAATTATAATGGGCTTGGCAGCATTCGTTGGGGCACCCCGCATATCACTTTCAGTGATCATATTTACCTGCATTGGGATGAAAAAACAGTGGAATTGGGACATCGTCCCGGAATTGCGGATGGCTCGATTTGGGTTGATTTGCCAGAAGAGAAGGTGCTCTTTTTAGGTGATGCTGTCGTCAGTAAACAATCTCCTTTCCTCGGTGATGCCAATCTACCTTTGTGGATTGAACATCTAAAAACTCTCTTTTCAAAAAAATATCAAGAGTATTTTTTCGTCAGTGGCAGAGATGGTTTGGTAACCCTTGAAGATATTCACAAACAGATTGATTTTCTCATTGATGTAAACGAGAAAATTCAGGATCTCGCTGTCCAAAAGTCCAGCCTGGATGCAGTTGGAAAATTGGTTCCCGATCTGATGAAAAAGTTAATCAATATCCCTTCCAAACAATACGAATTGAATGAAAAACGGCTAACCTATGGTTTGCAAATGTATTATGCACATCGATTTATGGATAAGCCCTCCAAAAAAGAGGTAATTTGATTCTTTCAAATAAAGTAGTACATAATGAACTGGTTATTGATACCAGTTCATTTTTACCTGTTGTGTATGCAACCCGTGGAAACCTGGTTGAATCGACCCATTGGGGAGCTATTGCTGTGGTCGATCATTCTGGACGATTGGTAGCATCCTATGGGAATCCCGAATTGGTCGCCTATTTGCGCTCCTCTTCGAAACCTATTCAGGCACTACCATTAATTGAGCTAGGTGGTGTGGAGCAATTCAATCTCTCCGATGAAGAAATTTCCTTAATGTGTGCATCTCACAGAGGCCTGGATATGCACATGGAAGTCCTACAAAAGATACAGGCGAAGATCGGTGTGCAGGAGACAGATTTGCTTTGTGGCACCCATCCAATCAGTGATAAATCCACAGCCGAAGCAATGATATTACGGGGAGAATTGCCAGGCCAAAACCGACATAATTGTTCCGGAAAACACACCGGATTTCTGGCACAGGCAATCCTAAGAGAAAAACCGAAGGCAGATTATATTAATCTGGATCATCCAGTTCAGTCACTTGTTTTGAAGACCTTCGCAGAAATGTCGCATATCTCGGAAGAGGAGATCATCATTGGCATTGATGGTTGTTCCGTACCCGTCTTTGGGGTTCCCTTGCGGAATGCAGGCTGGAGTTTCGCCAGCTTATGTGACCCCAGTGAGCTTTCTCTTCAGAGAGCAGAAGCCTGTCATGTAATTACCAAAGCAATGACTCAGGCACCGGATATGGTCTCCGGACCGGGACAATTTGATACTGAATTAATGAAAGTTGGTAGAGGAAAAATCATCGCAAAAGGTGGTGCAGAAGGATACCAGAGTATTGGTTTGTTACCAGGTGCTTTTGGAGAGAACAGTCCAGCTTTGGGGATTGTTTTCAAAATTGCAGATGGTGACAGCATTGGCCGCGCTCGTCCTCTTGTAGGAATCGAAATTTTGCGCCAGTTAGGTGCCCTCGACTCACAACAAATCGAAGCATTGGCATCTTTTGATTCCAGACCGATTCAAAATTGGAGAAAACTGGAAGTTGGCCAATTAAAACCTGTTTTTCAGCTTAAGTTTCATTAAGTAGACATTCAAAATTCCTGGCGCGATCTACAGGAGCTTAATCCTTATGCACGAAGACCAAGATTCATTAATTAATAAAGCCGCAACGATTTACGAACGATTACTGGATTTGTTTGGTTTCCCAGAATGGCGTGATCCATTACCTGCGATTGATGAATTGGTGTCTACGATTCTTTCGCAAAACACAAATGATCGCAATCGTGATGTCGCATTCCATGCACTACGAGCCCGTTTTCCCACCTGGGAAGAAATCCGTGATGCAAATCCTGAAGATGTGGTCAAAGAGATCAGAACTGCCGGTCTGGCAAATCAAAAAGGTCCCCGGATTCAACAGGTATTAAAGCAAATCACGGAGGAATGTGGGAATTTGAACCTTGATTTCCTCAAAAGCTATTCAGCAGATGATGCACAGGCCTGGTTGACCCGTTTCAATGGTGTTGGGCCGAAAACAGCATCCATTGTTCTGCAATTCGCTCTGGGTATTCCGGCTTTTCCGGTTGATACTCATATATACAGGGTCAGTGGAAGGTTGGGTTTGCGTCCGGAAAAGATGACCGCAGATCAGGCTCATCCTCACCTGGCAGGTTGTTTTCAGCCAGAATCCTATGGTCCCGCGCACCTTAATCTGATCAGATTAGGACGGGAGATCTGTCTGGCACGCAAACCTAAATGCGACCTCTGTCCCCTGACAGATTTATGTGATTACTACCAGGCACAATCCTAGGATGGATTTCAGATTGATTCTAAATCGATGTCGTCCAAATAGGTAAGCCATTCAGATTGACCCCAACTTAAGTCCGGAATAGCATCTAAATCAACCCACTGGCATTCAAACGTATGACCAAAATCTGATAGGATTTTCCAATTATCTCGATCTTCATCAACAACAGTTAAGATATAAAAATAGCGTTTGACTTCCCGGGTCAAAAATTCGCTAGGTAGCCACCCCTCACTATTCCATAAGAGGGTTTGGGATTCTTTGCTGGTGTCAAATTCCTCATAACGAACACGAGTAAATCCCACTTTCCTTTCGAAAGTATTCACCTTCAAGCCGCGGGTACACAATGGCCCATGGCGTTTCGCTGCCTGTGCTGGCCAGGAAAAGAACCTCAAGGTTTGTGTTAACACTGCTTGTTTCTGATCCAGAAAGATGGTCTGCTCTCCTAATTTCTGCATGATCTTAAGGTTTGTCAAACCTGTCTCTTCAGCAATCTCTCTGCGTAATGCCACCTCCAGCTGTTCATTTTCTTCAACCGTTCCGGCTGGCAATTGGAATCCATTAGCGGGGTGTTTAAATATCAATAATTGAGGGTGTTGCCCTTTTTTCCTAATAATGAATGCGATTACTTTTTCGATCATGACTTATCCCGCCAAGCCAGCCACAGTTCGAAACATTTGATACGCGGTTGGCATATCCTCGGAGGTAAAAATTATTTCTTTTCCGGATAATCGTTGTATGCCAGGGATTATCTGAGTACGGTCCGCCATCTCCGTGGATTTAAATTCAACTTTTACTTCAACAGGTTGTTTTATTTTTAACACCTGTGATCCCTGTCCGTTCTGATAGGATTGGATAGCAAATTTTGCACCTTCTCGGATCAGGCTCTGTACTTCTTTAGGATGCAGACAATTGGCTGCAAACCTTCCTGTGGCTTCTTTAACTATTACAGTATGAATCCCTGGAATTAAATCTTTTGCCTCACGGGCAACTGATTGATCTCCCGAAAGCAATAAAACCGGTACATCAAAAAATCCACAAACAGCTGCATTTATTCCGGTCTCTCCCACCAAAAGATCATTCAACCAGACATTCGCGATTGTGGCATTAGACCAGGTATGATCCAGAACAGCCGTCTGGGTTCCAGCACGTGCATGAAAACCGATGAAAAAAGCTGCATCAACTTGCTGATCAACCCCCTGAATCATTGCAAATGGACTGGGTTTACCACAATTAAATCGGGCTCGTGAATCCAGTAAGTCAATCATAATATTGTCACTGTTCCAATGTCCATCAGAAACGAGGATTTCGTTGACCCCCGCATCCATCGCGCCACCAATTGCTGCATTGACATCTTCTGTCATGATACGTCGAAAACGTTGCCACTCAGAAGTACCTGGTTTAACCTGTTCCCAGTTCACAACCCCGCTGATTCCTTCCATGTCAACGCTGATTAACAATTTCATTACGAACTCCTATAAACGTTTATCAAGTGGTTTTGTACAAATTTAAGTATACTACGCCTGAAGTAATCAGGGAAAATGGTGAATTTTGTTTGATACTTTTAGAGAATATTTCACTTTTTAACATCCCTTTTCGGTCCCATCTCAATAGTCCGGGAATGGCGTGTATGTTAGGTGGTGATACCCACAAAATCACTTGCATTCTGATGAAAAGATACCGTTTTCGCTTAATTAGGAAAGCTGACCTATTCTAATTTACCCCTCCTATTATAAATTTATTATTAAAATCCTCGTTGGCATCTTGTTTTTTCCTTTTAAAGTGTTACAATTTCAAATCGAAATGAACTGATTATTGATTGAGGTAAAAAATGCCAGTATATACCTATCGGTGTGATAACTGTGGCGTGCAATTTGATAGAAGACAATTATTCACAGATCCTTTGTTGAAGGTTTGCCCAGACTGTGGGAAAAAAGCCTTACATAAGGTCTATACACCTGTAGGTATCGTTTTCAAAGGTTCAGGTTTTTATGCCACCGATCATCGCTCTCCTTCTGGGCAGAATAAGAGTAAAACCTCCCATGAAGAAAAATCATCTACTTCTGGCAGTAACGAATCTTCATCCAGTGAAACCAGCACCACATCCAATGAAAGTACAGAGAAAAGTACCGAGAAATCCACATCAATAAAAAGTGAAAACTCAAAATAACCAGTCATTCGTAAATATGAATTTGATAAACCCGGTTTGACCGGGTTTTATTATTGGTAATAATCTGGTATCATCCATGACAGGGAATTTGGAACGGTCACTTCTAAATCGGGAAGATTTAGTTAGCAAATGATAGTTTTTGATAGTAATTTCCAACCATTTTGATAGACATTGCACGGGTAGCCCCATTATCCTGAACGAGGTTTGAATGAGCAAAAAAGTTGAAACCAAAAAACCACCACGTCTTACAGCAGAAGAACGCTCAAGGCGGAGACGTCAAATTATGTTTGGTATCTTCGCAGCGGTGTTGATCATCTCCTGGATTGCCTCGATGATTGCTGTGCTGTAAGCTCCTCTAAAGGAGTACTATGATAAAAAATACTTCCCGATTTTTGATAGCAGGCTTAATCATTGCCTGGTTGGTAGATTTCTTCTTCTTTAATAAGCCGTTTGGCATTGCATTCAGTATCTGGATCTTCATTGCCGCTGGTTGTTTGTTTTTAGTTAGCTGGCTTGAAAAAATCAGACCACACTGGTTATCCATCCTGCTGACTGGAATAACCATCGCCATCTCGACAGCAAGTTTTATACGACAGGAACCATTCACCCTGGTAGTTTCAGCATTGGCAAGTCTGGCCTTATTAATTCTGATCACGATTACCTTCCGAAATGGGAATTGGCCATTTTTCCGTCTGCTGGATTACATTATTCAAGGTTTGAAATGGCTTGTTATGATCTTTTCTCGGGGATGGCCATTGATTTTCCAGGGTCAAAAGAAAACTAAAACAGAAAACAACACTGATTCATCAGAACCTGTGCCACAAAAAAACAAAACCCTTTGGCCTGTGCTGCGAGGTTTGTTGTTAGCTTTGCCTATTATTCTGGTCCTGGCTGCCCTATTGGCAGGAGCTGATCCAATTTTTGAACAAGGACTCAATAAATTTTTGGAAATATTCCGGATAGAAAATCTGGCAGAATACGTATTCCGTACATCGAACATACTATTTATGGCATATCTGTTTATCGGTGTACTCGTTCAGGCAATTTACCCTGCCAAACAAGATCCACGCCCACATCCAAACCAACCTTCCATAAAAAAATTCCTGGGATCCATGGAAACAAGTATCGTTTTTGGCAGTATTAATCTCTTATTTGCTGCCTTTCTGGTCATACAGTTTCGATACTTTTTTGGGGGAGAAGCAAATATCAGCGAGACTGGTTTCACTTATTCAGAATATGCCCGTCGCGGTTTTGGTGAATTGATTACCGTTGCGGTTCTCAGTTTGATTATTTATTACTTGTTTCATAGCATTACCCGATTGGAATCAAATAACCAAAAAAGAAGATTCTCTGGTTTGAGTATCCTGATTTTCCTGCAAGTGTTGGTAATGCTTGTTTCCAGTTTTCAACGTCTGGTTTTGTATGAAAATGCATATGGTTTCTCAAGATTAAGAACCTATTCTCACCTCTTCCTTCCCTGGCTGGCAGTCTTAATTGTCTTTGTGATCATCCTTGAAATTTTGCAGCGGCAGGGACATTTAGCTTTTACGATCCTTGCTGTTGCTGCAGGTTTTGTGGTCACCAGTATTGCTTTCAATATCGATGGTTTCATCGCCCGCCAAAATATCCAACGTGCCACCTTATCCGAACAGGAAGGGTATGCATTGGACTTTTACTATATTTCCGAGCTCAGTAGCGATGCAGTTCCGGTCATTTTGGATGGTTTTCGTACAACCACTTCACCTACCAGAGACCTACTGGGAGCTGATCTTGCCTGCCGGTGGCATACCATGCAAAACCAGGAGACTCGTCCCTGGCAATCATTTAACCTTTCATTTTCCAGGGCCAAAAACTTGCTCGAACAGAATCAAAAACTCTGGTTACAATATCCGGTTGAACAGGATGAGAATGGTTTCCAAAATTTTGTAATGATAGATAGCGAAACCTATTATTGTGCTTGGGCGGATTTATTTATGGATTGATGGAACAAACCTGATTGTTCATTTTTCATCTCAGGCGTCTTAACATGGTAAAATCCAACTGATGAAACGTTGGCAGCTTTGGTTGGGAATTCTTATTAGCGCAGTATTGCTTTATCTGGCTTTGCGTGGTTTACAACTGGAGTTGGTGTGGGATTCCCTTAAAGGTGCTCATTATATCTGGTTGATCCCCGGAATTGCAGTTTATTTTCTAGGTGTCTGGGTTCGGTCCTGGCGGTGGCATTACATGTTGCGGCCATTGAAGAAGATCTCTACCAGAAGTATGTTCCCGGTCGTCACCATTGGTTATATGGGCAACAACATTTATCCTGCTCGTGCTGGAGAAATTCTGCGGGCAGTCATTCTGAAGCAACGTGAAGATGTGCCTGTTTCTGCTTCGCTTGCGACAGTGATTGTCGAACGCGTCTTTGATGGGGTGGTAATGTTGGCATTCGTTTTTCTTAATCTGGGTGAGCTGGCAAAACTCACCTCCGATTCAGGGATCATTGGCAACATTCAACAGGTTGCTTTTTGGGGAGCGATAGTTTTTATTGGCGCATTGCTTGTTTTCCTGTTGGCAGCAATGTTTCCCCAAATCACACAAAAAATCGTTGATTGGGGAATTCAGAAATTTCTGCCCTTGCGCTTGCGGGAAAAAACGAGTCAAATCTCACAGCGATTTCTAACCGGGCTTGAATCTCTGCGTTCCCCTCAAGAAGCACTGATGATTTTCTTTACATCCGTTATCATCTGGCTGTTGGAAACCGGTAAATACTGGTTTGTCATGCATGCTTTTGACTTCGAGGTCAGTTTCTTTGCTTTGATGTTAATGAACGGGATCGTCAATCTGGCAACCACCATTCCTTCTGCACCCGGTTATCTGGGTACTTTTGACGCTCCAGGCATTGCATTATTGAGCGCTTATGGCGTTCCACCAGAAATGGCAACCGGTTATACCCTGGTATTACATGCCGCTTTATGGTTTCCTATTACAGTCCTGGGTGCTTATTATTACCTGCGCCAACCCATGCGTTGGGGATCAAAGGAAATTAAAACAATTCAGGAAACTAGTTCAGGAGATCCTACATGAAAATTGCGATCGTGGGTGCTGGAATTGCTGGTCTTTCGGCAGCTTACAGACTTTGCAAACAAGGTCATCAAATTACCATATTTGAAGCAGCTGGTTATGTCGGTGGTCTGGCAGCAGGTTTCAAGGAAAGCCATTGGGATTGGTCGGTGGAGCGTTTTTATCATCACTGGTTCCAGTCTGATTCAGCAATTCTGGGTTTAATCGATGAATTAGGCTGGTCAGACCAGGTCCTCTTTCCCCGTCCGGTGACAGTCATGTTTCACAAGGATAAATTCTATCCGTTCGATTCAATTCCGTCAGCGCTACTATATCCTGGTTTGGGATGGGGTATCAATAAAAGCCGTTTCGGTCTGGTAAATATGGCCATCCGTTTTACCAACAACTGGCGGGCTCTTGAGAAATTTACCGTTGATGAATGGATGCGGAAATATGCCGGCGTCAAAGCATATGAAGCTGTTTGGGAACCAATGGTTATTGGAAAATTCGGAGAACGGTATGCCCGGCAGGTCAACATGGCCTGGATGTGGGCACGCTTAAAGGCTCGCACACCGCGTCTTGGAACATTTACTGGTGGTTTTCAGGCATTCAGCGATAAATTAGCCTCATTATTACGGTTAAAAGGGGTTCAGATCCTTCTCAATACTCCGGTTCAGCAAATTCGCAAATCCTCAGAGCAAGGAATTCTCGTGACAACATCAGATAGAAATCTTCAATTCGATCAATGTCTGGTGACCAGTTCTCCCTCATTGATGGCACGTATGGCACCAGACCTTCCAAAAGAATATCTGGAAGGTTTACTCAATTTGAAAAGCCTTGGTGCCGTCGTGCTGACCCTTGCGATCAAACAGCAACTCTCCAAAGAAGGTTATTACTGGTTTAACCTACCGAAAAAAGCAGGTTTTCCATTCCTTGCCCTGGTGGAACACACCAACTATCTATCCCCCGACTATTTTGGTGGTGATCATATTTTATATTGTGGAGACTATCTGGAAACTGATCATGAATACTTCCAGCTCTCTCAGGATGAGATTATCCAGCGATTTACACCCAGTTTGCAACGCATTAACCCGGATTTCAAACCTGACTGGATCAAAAATGCCTGGTTATACCGCACCCAATACGCACAACCAGTACCGTTTGTCAACCATTCCAAAAACATCCCCGATATTCGCACACCAATACCAGGATTATTTTTTGCGAGCATGAGCCAGGTATATCCATGGGATCGCGGAACAAATTTTGCAGTCGAAATTGCACAAAGGGCTGTAAATCTTATGGTCAAAGCTGATAACCAGGAATAATCACCACTTCCTCGTTGCAAAGGTAAGTCAGTTTTCAATACCAGAATGAATCCACCAACATTTATGGGTGAACCATGGTACGAATAAGAAGGATTAAAAACCTTAAATTTTTAAATAGAAATAAGATTCAGGATTCAACATTAAGAGTCTTCGAATCACAAGATAGAATCCTCCGAAAAATTTTTGGATTTGCCCCGTATTTAGTCAAAAATAATAAAAAATGATTTGAACCACTATATGTGGTGTTTTATTTCAAGTCTTAACCCACATATATGGGGATAAAGTTGACTGAACAAATAATGAAAAAATCAATAATCTTCCAACTTTTTTTAACATTAAAATTCTTAAATTTTTAGAATCTTTAAAGCTATCGTCATGTTTTCAGCTTGTTTGGGGTTTCTTTTTCTGATAGAATTATGATTGTAATCGGGGCAACCCCTACAGAAATTATTCTCGTCTTTTTCGACGAATAAAAAGTTAACGGGCATTCTCTCCCACTGTGCAATCGGCAGTGGGCTTGCTTACCTGTTACCTGTACTGAGCGTCTCCAGATTATAGCATCACCCAACGGAGGAGGTAGCGTGTATGAACGCTCATCAAGCATGGCAGAGTCTCATCGGTCAGTTACAAATGGAGATGTCCAAAGCCGCATTTGATACCTGGGTAAGAAACGCTGAACTGGTAGAATTTGAGGAAAATAACTTCACAATCGGTGTGCAGAATGCATACGCTCGTGACTGGCTCGAAAGCCGTTTGTCAAGTACTATTACCCGCCACCTCACCGGGATAATGAATGAGAAAGTTGATGTAAAATTTATTGTTTGGCATAAAGATTCTTCACCCCAGACCATTCAAACCACCATTACAACTCCTCCTCCACAAAAAATAAACCTGTCAGAAGGTAACGATCAGTGTAGTTACTTAAATGCGCGCTATTCCTTCAACAATTTTGTCGTAGGTCCCTCCAACCGGCTGGCACACGCAGCCTGCCTGGCAGTTGCAGAAAACCCCGCCAAATCTTATAACCCGCTCTTCCTGTATGGTGGCGTTGGGATGGGTAAAACCCACCTCCTGCATGCCATTGGCAACACCGCACTCAATAATGGATTGAGTGTCCTATATGTTTCCTCCGAAGAATTCACCAATGATCTGATCAACGCCATCCGGTCTCACAATACGCAGTCCTTCCGTGATCGCTATCGCAATATTGATGTATTGCTGATCGATGATATTCAGTTTATTGCCGGTAAAGAGTCCACCCAGGAAGAATTTTTCCATACCTTCAACACCCTTCATGGACAGGATAAACAAATCGTTATCTCCTCTGATCGTCCTCCTAAAGCCATGAACACCCTCGAAGAGCGCTTGCGTTCACGCTTCGAATGGGGACTGATCGTGGATATTCAACCGCCTGATTTGGAAACCCGCACCGCCATCCTGCGCTCAAAAGCCGAACGCAGCGGTAGACAGGTTCCCAATGAAATCCTGGATTTGATTGCTCGCCAGATTCAATCAAACATTCGTGAACTGGAAGGGGCACTTACCAGAGTGCTCGCTTATGCAGAATTAAGTAACCTGCCATTAACAATGCCCCTCGTGAATGCTGCGCTCTCCGATTTACTCCCAAGACGAGAAAAATTATTACCTGACCAGGTGCTTTATGCTGTTGCCAATGCCTTTGGCATCTCACCCGAGAAAATATTAGGACGCGAACGCACCCGCGAAGTAGCTTTGCCAAGACAGGTTGCCATGTATCTGCTGCGGGAAGAAGCCAATATTTCGCTCCCACAAATCGGTGAAGCCCTCGGAGGCCGTGATCACACTACCGTGATGTATGGCTGCGACAAAGTGGCAGATCTGATCGAAAGGGATGACCGCCTGCGCCGCCAGCTGATCCAGATCCGCGAGCAGCTCTATGGTAGACAACGCGTAGCAGTGTAACCTGATTGGTATTTGAGAAATTTTTTCAGATAACAACAAAATACAAACTTTTGACAAAACCCTTTACCTGTGTTAAACTTACCTTAGTTAATTAAAAGTGGTAATTCGCCGCAGAGCGGCTTTTGACGTGAGAAAGTTTATTGGTTCCATTATTGGGTTTTATCGATGCGCAATCCCCCGGACGAAAACCACCGTGGGATTTTTTTATTCTCACAATTAGAAGACTTTAACACAGTACACCTGTGATGAAAATTTAGAACTTTACAAATAGAAAAGGAAATTATTGTAATAATGAATTCTACACCTTTAAGAATCATTCCCCTGGGAGGTATGGGGGAAGTCGGACGTAACATGATGGTCTATGAATATAATCGGGAAATCCTGATTGTTGACACCGGACTGATGTTCCCCGAAAACGATATGCTTGGGATTGACTATATCATCCCGGATATTTCATATCTCAAAGATAAAAAAGATTGGGTCAAAGGTATCTTTATCACTCACGGTCATGAAGATCATACCGGCGCAATCCGTCATATTCTGGATGAAATCCAGGCACCAATCTATGCCACACCGCTCACCAGTGGTTTGTTGGAAAACAAACTTACCCGTGGTGGGATGATGGATCGTGCCGAGATTCATACGATCAAAGCTGGAGACATCGTTCAGGTCGGCAGCTATTTTTCCGTGGAAACCTTCCATGTTTGCCACTCCATTCCGGATGGCATTGGGCTGGGTATCCAGACTCCAGTCGGATTAATTGTCCATTCTGGGGATTACAAATTTGACCACACACCTGTGGATGGCTGGCCAACCGACTATGCAAAACTGGCTGAATTCTCAAAACGTGGTGTGCTTGCTTTGCTTGCTGATTCCACCAATGCAGAACGTGCTGGCTGGACTCCCTCAGAGAAGACCATTGACAGCGCATTTGATAAGGTCTTCCAGGATGCCAAAGAACGTATCATAATTGCCAGCTTTGCTTCCCTGATTTCCAGGATGCAGCAAGTTGCCAACACGTCTGAACGGTATGGTCGTAAACTGGCTTTTGCTGGTATGAGCATGGTAGACAATGCAAAAATTGCCCGAACTCTAAAATATCTGAATGTGGATGATGATCTCCTTGTTCCTGTAGAACAGGCACTTAATATGCCAAAATCCAAGGTAGTGATCATGTGTACCGGATCCCAGGGCGAACCAACTTCCATTCTGGGACGTCTTGCCGTAGGAAAAAATCGTCAATTTGACGTCATCCCAGGCGATACGATTGTGCTTTCTTCACATCCCATTCCTGGAAATGAAGAGAGTGTCAGCCGAACCATCAATAAATTATTTGAACGCGGTGCCAATGTCATCTATGAAGCCATCGCTGCCGTTCATGTTTCCGGTCATGCCAGCCAGGAGGAAATGAAATTACTCATGCATCTGACCAAACCAAAATTCTTCATTCCCATCCATGGTGAATTGAAACATCTCAAACAACATGCCCGGATTGCACAGGAAGTGGGAATCTCTTCTAATAATATCGAAGTAATTCTAAATGGGCAAACGATTGAATTAACTGAGCATAGAATAAAACGCGGAAACAATGTACCTTCCAGTTATATTTTTGTGGATGGATCGAATGTCGGTGATATCAGCCCGGATGTTATGCGTGAACGTGAAATGATGTCTCAGGAAGGGGTTGTGATGATCAATCTTACCCTGACAAAGGATGGCGATATCGTTGGTAATCCAAATATTGTCACCAGCGGTTTTCTCATGACACGTGATGAAGAGGAATTCAAATCGCTCACTCGCAGCAAAATTGTAGATGCCGTGTTATATGCCAATGGTCATTTACAAAAGGATGTCGAAAAAGCAGTTCGCAATGTGATTTATACGGAAACCAGACGAAAACCATTAGTCCTGGTCTCAGTGAACGAACTCGAGTAACGCAAAACCAACAAAGGATTTTCCTGGGATGCACAAATATGAATTGTGTATCCCTTATTATTTAATGACATGCAAGGCGCGAAGCAGACATGATTTATTAAATTTCCTTGCTTTCTATTTTTTTTATTCTCAAATTATTTTGGAGGGAAAAATAAAGATTGAATGAATCTTTCGCCATGATAGGGTTATCCTTTCAATTGAAATTCCTGTACAATTAATATATTCTTTCTTAAGAAATTTACGAATTACTGGAGAGGAACAAGATGAATCCACTTGTTCGTTGCCCACATTGTGGTCATTATCATCAAGCTACATTAGAATATTGCCCAGAGACTGGATTACCCGTCTATATAACCACCAAACCCGAACCGCAGCGCGATAACAAAATTCTGGTCTGGTTGGCAGTGGCTGCCGGAGTCTTGGTTTTAATTGCGTGTCTTTTACTGGCTATTTTTGTCCTTCCAAGATTCCTGAGTGGCAACTTCTCTCCTGGTCAACAGCAACCTGTCATGGTACCTTCGCTTACCCTGGCACCTCTGGAGACCCGCTTCGCAGAAAATAATACACCGGTACCAACAGCAACCGAAGTGCTGATTGTAGAAACGGCAACACCAGAACCATCCGCTACTCCTGCTAAATGGGATGCCTGTCCGGGATATGAATACCAATCCCAACTAAGAACCGGAATGCAGGCGCAAATCGCCCTTGAACCCGCTTTACCAAACCGTGTTCGCTTGCAACCATCCACTTCTGGCACGATTGCTGGTTATATTGATCCTGGTGGTCTTGTAGAAATTCTCGAAGGTCCTGCCTGTGAAGAAGGCTGGATTTGGTGGAAGGTACGCGAAATTGAGACCACCCTGGAAGGCTGGACAGCGGAAGGTGATAGAAACAGTTATTGGGTGATTCCGGTCCCCTGATCCGAAGAAAAAATAAATCACTCTTAAAACCTATGAATAAAATTCTTGTTTCAGGATTGATCAATATTGAAACAACTCTCCGAATTGATCAATTTCCCCTCAATTATTTTCCGGTTACTTTTCCTTTTGATGGTATTCAAAGCACTGTATCGGGCGTTGGTTTTAATTTGGCGAAAGCACTCACGATCCTGGGGAATCAGGTAAATTTTTTATCTCTTATCGGGAATGATATCTACAATCAAATCATCCGTGCAGAACTGGCAACTCTGGAAATTCACGATCGATTTTTTCTGTCAATACTCCCACAAACAGCCCAATCAATCATTATTTTCGAAAAAGGTGGCCGACGGCAAATTCATACCGACCTGAAAAATATTCAGGATCAGGATTATCCACTCGAAATTTTTTCTCAGGCAGTCGATAATTGTGATCTCTGTATTCTTTGTAACATCAATTTCAATCGACCTTTGTTGGCAGCAACCCGTTCCAAAAAGAAAATAATCGCCACTGATGTCCATGCCGTCCAGGATGTGGATGATCCTTATAATCGCGATTTTATGGCTGCAGCAGATATTCTCTTCCTGAGTCATGAGAATTTATCGATTCCACCACAGAACTTCATTCAATCACTTTGGAATCGCTATAAAAATCCAATCATAGTTATCGGTATGGGAGATCAGGGCGCTATGCTGGGTATATTGGAAACCCAATCCGTTATTCAAATTCCAGCCATTCAGACCCAGCCTATCCTGAATACCATCGGTGCTGGAGATGCTCTTTTCTCAGCCTTCTTGCACACTTACCAAACGACCAAAGACCCGATCCTATCTTTGCAAAAAGCCGTTCTGTTTTCCTCCTACAAAATCGGTAGTATTGGGGCTGCAGAAGGGTTCATCGACATGCAGGCCTTATCTACCCTTTACCAGGAACATCAGCATCGGATATCTCCCATAAAAATCCCTTTTTAACCATGATTGTATTACAATGTATTTTACCGATATATAAACCCAAAAAGGATTTGAATATGGAATCTCCCTCATTAATGAATTTCAAGAACCTGCTGGCTTATCCCTTTAAAGATAATAAATCAGGCTCAAAAATTCTAATCGGTAGTTTGCTCATTTTTTTTGCATCCATTATCCCCATTTTGCCATTGATGATCGTCCTCGGATATATCATGAAAATTGCCAAACGAATAATCGATGGGGATGGTCAACTCAGTTTACCAGAATGGGACAATTGGAGTGAATACTTAAGAGATGGTTTCAAATGGTTTGCTGCTTTATTAATCTACTCCCTACCTTTGATCATCATCTTCTCTATCGGGTATTTCGTCTATTTCCTTAGTTTTATCGGCATCGCAGCCGTTGAAGAGACTGCCAATCCTCCTGTTTTTGCCATACTCCTGCCTTTTTTTGGCATGGCTGTATTATTCCTTACCATCTTCATTGGAATCTTTCTTTCTTTATTTGAAATGATGATTTTACCAGCAGGTTTGATGCACGTGGTACATACCGGTAATTTCTCTGCTGCCTTTCAATTTAAACAATGGTGGCAGATACTGAAGAAGAATTTCCTGGGCTTTTTGGTCGCAATTATTTTCCTTTTTGGATTTTACTATCTCATGATGATGGTCTTCTCAGCACTCTATTTGTCCATAGTCCTTTGTTTAGCGATACCATTTGCATTGGCACCATTATCTTTCCTGTTGGGCTTATGGACAATTCCATTATTCGCGCAAGCCTATCGCGAAGTGATGCCACTAGAAGAAGAGATACCAGTTCTTGTGGAGTAAGTTTTTTAAATGATCACGATTCGTGAACTTGCAATGGAGGATTATCCCCAAGTAATCGCACTATGGGAAAAAACCGAAAATATCGGTATTAGTTCTGCTGACTCAATTGACAATCTGGAATTATTCCTGAAGCGAAATCCGGGATTAAGTTTTGTGGCAGAAGATGATCATTTCATAATGGGTGCGGTCCTCGGTGGGCATGATGGACGGCGTGGTGCGATTTATCATCTGGCAGTTCAAAAAGAATATCGTGGGAAAAATATTGGCAAATTTCTGCTTGACCGATGCCTGGAAGGTTTCAAGCAGGTTGGGATCGAACGCTGTCATATTCATGTTTATGCCGATAACCAACAGGGTCTCAAATTCTGGCAGAAGAATGGCTGGTTCCTGCGTCCGGAGTTGTTGTTATTATCAATAGATATCAACCAATCGGTAGAAATTAACCGTTAATGGTTGTTATTATTTTTTTCCCTCAAGTTTTGCCAGCTGGGAACCATTAATAAAAGTTATAGCTATACAAATACTAAACAAGAGCACAGACAAAACCATGATCACAAAATCATAACCAGTAAACACACCGAATCTTGTTTGGATATGAGAATTTCCCAGGAAGAATACCATAGCATTGGTAACAATTAAAATCAATCTTACCTCTGTTGGTCCCAAACCGATATAGGAAATTCTGAATTCATTACGGATATAGGTGAGAATATAAACCAGATTCGCAAGGAGTAAGTATCCAACGAGGGCAATCATTGCTATTCGAAAATCAACATAGGGAGAAAGGCCAATACCAACCATGATAATTACTTCGCCTATCCCGTCAATTGCGTGATCAATAAAAAAACCATACCGGGGACGTTCAATTTTTCTGAAGCGCGCTAAAGTGCCATCCAGGCTATCTCCAAACCAATTGATCACCAAACCCAAACTGGCTAACCATAAAAATGCTGGGTTATGATTGGTCAGATAATAACTGACACCGATTAGTAACGTTCCCAAAAAACCGAAGATTGTCAACAGGTCCGGTGTGACCCAGGGCGGCATTTTCTTAGAAAACCAGGCAAGTGTTGATCCCTCTAATCTTGATAATAAAGCTTTGTTTACCCGTGTGTGTTTTTGGTCTTCTTGTGTCATTTTTTTCTCCTCCTACGGGTTTTCTATAAGTGTTTGTGGCCATACAGGATAAAACATTGCCCATTGTTCCGGAGCGCTGTAAATAAACTTTTCAGCAAACGATAAAACGCGTTCCATGTTCATCACTAATTCTACATCACGATCTGAATGTTTGGTCATTTCAATTAAGTCTGATGCATGCAGGATGTAGTTTTCATCTGCTTGACGTATACACGCAAGTAACATTACCGGTGTTTCGGTACGAATAGCCATTTGTATTGTAGTCACAGGAATTGCACTGGGATGTCCAAAAAACATTGGTTGATATTGCCCCCCTGGCCAGGGTCTGTCAACACCGGTGATAACCGTGCCACCCTGACGTAAATATTTTGTGGCCAGTTGGAAGGATTCCATGCTTAATGGTTCCACACTTAATCCCGCTTTCTTACGCAAATCATTATGCCACTGATAACCTGGATTCGGATTGGGATAAGACAAAACCAATGGTCTGGCACCCTGTAGCGCAATTGCATAACCACTTAAATCAAACGCCCCCATATGCAAAACAAGGCCAAGGGTTCTCTCTTTTTCACTTTTTACACGTCTTAAAAAGTATTGAAGATTGTCATCAAATTGAATTAATTCACGAATACGATCTTCTTTGCGCAAACAATGAAAATAATCATATAGGCTTTTCGCGCTGGAATAATACACCTGCCAGACCCGATCATCGAGTTCTTTTCCGCTTAATTGCTTTCCACTGACAATCCATTGATTTTTTATGACAGCTTTCACTTGTTCATTATTTATACGACGAGCGATCCTATTGGTAATCAGCTTTACAACCCAATTTCCATACCTGGGTGATAAGATTTCACCCAAATTGAGACCGATTCGGTTGATGAAAGGAGAAAATAATATCTTGTCAATCGACAGTTTTGGCATCCCTATATTGACCCTGGTTGAATTGGCATTAAGTTTTACATCTTACGTCCTTAGATTATAAGTCGGTTTAAAAGTTTCTTGCAAGAAAAATCATCAAATCTCAATGTTGAAACCAAATTTGAAAATCCTCGTATATAAAGTAGTCAGATATAAAATTATTGGTTCATCTTAATAATCCGCGGTTGGCAAGTGTATTTGGTGAATATTACCACCAAAAACACCTTGACTACTGGGATGAGAAGGATACGAATTGTTTGTAAAATTTATCAAAATTTATTATGATTGGAATGAAACTTATGTCAAACGAAATGATTCATCCTCAGGCTTCAAAAGAAGAAGCATTAAACAAACGCTTTGAAAATATTGGTTGGGGTCTTTTTATGATTATGATCGGTGGATTATGGCTGATCCCTGATCAAATTGTGCCGGAAGGTACCTGGATGATTGGAACAGCCTTTATTTTATTTGGTTTGAACA
Organism: Anaerolineaceae bacterium; assembly: GCA_030653365.1. Lineage (GTDB taxonomy): Bacteria > Chloroflexota > Anaerolineae > Anaerolineales > Anaerolineaceae > UBA6170. The sequence continues at coordinate 186,496 of JAURZL010000019.1, read as the reverse complement.
TTGCCCGCCACCTAAATAATATTCCAATGAGCTGGTTTTCCCTCATTCTTGGAGGTATCGCTTTGGTCTTAGGTATTTCTGACTTTTTTAAAGTCGACCTTCCATTTTTTCCAATTTTATTAATTATCATTGGTGCGAAGTTATTAATTCAACCGCTATTTGATAAGGGTTCAAAAGAAAATAAATCCATCCAATAACAAAGATGCATTATATTGTTTTTAGATCAAATATTAAGTTAGGAGTTGAAATGCGAAGAAGTAATTTTAATCAAATTTTTTGGGGCTTGGTGATTATGGTTGTCGGTGTGCTGTTCCTGGCACAGAATCTTGGTTATATTAAGGATTATTCTTTCTGGAAATACCTGCCAGCAATTTTAATCATTCTTGGTCTCTACCAATTATTTGTCAGCCGATTACGTGCCTGGGTAGGACCATTGCTTATGACATTGATTGGCACGTTTCTATTGTTGGCAACTCTTAATGTCATCTCCTGGGGAACCTTTGGCTCAATGATATGGCCGACTATTCTCATCCTGGTTGGTATTTCGATCATCCTTCATCGCGGGGAATCAGCTAACAATTTTGAGTCAGAGACAGGTCATAAAGTTAATGTATTTTCAACTTTTAGCGAGCAGAATCGCAAGTTAACCAGCCATGAATTTACAGGTTCAGAAGTAACCGCAATCTTTGGCTCATCAAAATTAGATCTGCGAGATTCAAAAGTATCCCAACCACCTGCAAGCATCCAAACAACAACCATGTTCGGTGGTGTGGAAATTTTTGTTCCTTCTGACTGGGATGTCCGTTTGAACACCGTTGCCTTCTTTGGTGGTTCCAGTGATAAACGCCGGGATGTCTCACCACAAAAAAGTACTCCTGACCTAATCGTAACTGGTACAGTTTTCTTTGGCGGACTGGATATCAGATCCTAAAAACAGATTAAAAAATCAGCCATGTCATTCCAAACCAATAGACATGGCTGATTCTTGCTTTTTCTATCTATTCCTGAATTTTCGGTTTTTCCTCACCCTCAGAAGATAAAAGAATTTCTTCTGTGTGTGCCTCGATCACCGTTCGATCCTTACCCAAATCAGAATTTGAAAGCATTTTCTCAATTGCATCCTTCATTCCCTGTTTTCCAGGTTTTCGTTTGAGGATTCCTTTAAGATTATCTGCAAAAACTTTTGTGAACTCTCGGGATAATTGTTGAATGTTTTCATTTGATAATCGTTGGCCGCGCTCAAACCAGACAACGGCTGCATATCCCATCACCACGGTCATTGACACCGCAATCGCTGCAGAAAGTAACCAACCTGGGAGTCCGGTAAACTTACTCAACTCATAAAATAATGAGCGCCCCAAAAACCCGATTCCAAAAGATACAACAAGTTCACGTGCTCTTTTCAAGGTAATTTTATAATTATAAATTCTGGCAATCCCCAATACCATCACCGATTGGGTGACGACGAGCGGTAAAAAGTCAATGATTGGCAAGGGCGTTAATGCGATCGCAGCCGATACCGAAGCTGCTGAAGCGATCGAACGCCAGGCAAGCTGCCAACGGTATTGAGGGAGAGCCTGACCTAATGCAGCAATTATTTCCGGTTCTGTCGCTGCTATCATTTTCATCAAAGATGAGATATTATCGCCATTACGTGCTGAAATTGGCAGGATATGGTCAGAAGAAAGGTTCAATGCTTTGGCACTATGATCAATTAGTACTTTAATATCCCGTTTCACCAGATCTTTTTTGTTCAACACCACCACGTATGGTTTTCCCAGATTAGCCAGACGTAAATAAAGGTCCAGTTCCGTTTGTTTTATGCCTTGAATCGCATCGAATACAATAATCAGAAAATCAGCCTGAGATGCTGCATCCAGAGCGATCTGTCGTTCCCTTTCACCCACTTCGCCAATCGCGTCAGCACCAGGTGTATCCACCACAGCAAAAATCCCGGCATCAGCCACCTGGGTTTCGCGGGTTGTGCCAGGTAATGGGCTTACATTCGCTTTATCCTGTTTCTGAGCGATTAATTGATTATAAAGTGTTGACTTGCCCACATTGGCTGGACCAACGATAGCGAGTTTATGCTTGTTTCCAAAAGTCATCTTCATGTGGTCAGAGCCTAATTTAAATAATAATTGCAGCATATTCGTCTTGGACGGAAATGCTTGCAATAAGTCCACAAATGTTTTCTTTTCTCCCGATGGTAATTTATCCCAAAGATTTTCAAAAACAATCCTGGTTTCCGGTGGTAATTGTCGCTTAATATCGTCAATAGATGGCAATTTTTAACTCCTTGAATCTTTCCCTTATCTTTATGCTACCATAGGTTCGTTAGAATTCCTTATTGTTAATCCTTTTCTATGAAATGGTTAATAAAAATTATCGTATCTTTTCATTAATCCGTTCAAGGTGATATTAGCGGGAAATTATCCACTAAAAAACCTGCCAGCCCAATTATCTTGAGATGATCCTTAAATTATCATTTAATTGAATTCCAAACACGCCTGACGAATTGTTTTCGTCAGATTAATCTTAACTTTAAGAAAAGGTTTACTGTGTAGGTAATATTCTCAAAACGGCCATCACCAATACGCTGGCTAATGCACATAAACCCAAACCGATGAAAAATACACCCATAACGATTACCAATGAAGATTTCTTTGCCACACGATCCAAAACTGATTTTCCTGGATCATTTGGATCATAATAAACCTTCAATACTGCACCAGGTTCGAATCCTGCAATTCGGTTAGACGCATCATTACCGTTCGCAAATGTCTCACTTCCTCCAAAGGACAATCGCTTTCCAGGAAATGTGCGCCCATTTACTTCATATTCATATCGAACTTCAGGATAATAAATTGGTTTTGATTGACCAAATTCATCCTCAACACTGAGGCTTTGTTTTACTTCAGCGCTAACCAACCTGCCAGGTGTGGATGGCCATGAATAACTCACATCGGCTTTTTTTTGATTTTTTCGATTAAGAACCACTAACATAATTCCTAATCCAAGAAAAATTAGGGCAAAAAAACCCATACACAAGAAAGAAAACAAAGCAGGCATGAGATTATCCAAAATTTCACCTCTTTCCAAATCATCCTATTTTAATTATCATTCAGATTCAATAAAGTTCAACCCAGCCATGCCAGTCAGTAAACCATCCAAAAAATAACCGGAAATTCGATCTCGATCCGCATTGTACCAGGTGTATTGGCTGATCATTTTTCCGTCATCAGGACGATAATATTGTTCGTACAAAAAACCGGGAGAACCAAGCATGTTGGCCATTACTTCATAGGGGATTACTTTATCACGCTTATAAATCGCATCTAATTCTTCATACATGGATCGATTTACAGTTGAGAGCTCAAAATCGGTTGGGTGTGTATTGCTAGAAACACTCTTTTTGTACACAATGCCATCAGTCGTTACACTGATAAAACCGGTCATTTTTGCCCATGGCATCTCATATAGATAGGTCTGCTTATGATCAGGTCTTGGTTTCCATGAATCCGTGCTCTTTTTACCCGGAATGGTCATGATCTTATCAAGGTCAGCTTCTTTGGTTTCATTAACAATAATATTGATCCAGCCTTGATAAACGGGTCCAGCCATCAATCCAGAGTAATTCGTAGGAATACTTCCACCGGAACTGGCTGAGGAATCTTGCCCAGTCTCACCCGAAGATTCTTCAACAACTGAGGGAGCGATGACCTCAGATCCTTCCAAATATCCAACCAACTCGACTGCATCAATTTCAACACCGCCCAATCCCAGAATGCTCTGTTCAACAAAGATTACGATGGAATTGACCAAAAATGTTTCTTCCAATTCAATGGTATGTGTCCACATATCCGGGCAATCAGATACTTCTTCAGGATTACCGTACCATAAAAGCCATTCTTCTCCATCTGTGTCCACTAGTTGAATCTCAACCACCTGAGATGGGTTAAATGACTGATAAATGACAATTTCAGTGGGTATAACCGGTACATCATAAAATAATTCAATATATTCTTCCGTGTCGACATAGGCTGGGGACCATGCTTTCGGATTAGAACCACATTCAATCACATCTGGCTCACCCGTCGCCTGCATCGCTGACCAATCATTGGAGGAATATTCTGTACTCGCCATAGCAGAGGAAGCCCATTGACTAATAATTCCAGTTCCTTCGACAATCACTTCTGTAGGGACTGAATCCACTGACTCAGGATCCTCTTCAAATGTCCACTCTTCAGGTTCTTCATAAGAATAGTCAATGGGAATGGCATCGTGGAATTTTACTGTGTCAAGAACTTTATCATAGATGGATACAAATCTCTTCCAGTCATCTTCCGGTGCAATCCCAAACATGAAAAATTGTTGGTCAGGTTTTACCATGACCAGAAATATCTTCCCTTTCACTGCTTCGCCTGCCTGCTCGCCTTTGAATTCTGCAATTAAACCATTGACACCATCAACTTTATATTTTTTTGGCTTTTCAAACTCAAACAATCCAATCTCGGGGTCAGTAACCAGTTCCCAAAGCTCATCTGTGGTTTGCTCTTGATCTGTGATACCCCCATATAACTGCATCCCGGGTCCAACTTCAGGAATGCCATCAGGTGCGACCATTTCCACCCCGGCTAAAACTTCATTTACCGTGTAATCCTCCAATATTTGAAAAGAAAATCCTCCCTCATCACTGGTATAGATTTCATTTGAGTCCTTGCTGCTCGTCGACTTGCCTAAATTGCATGCCATTGAGACAATCAACACAATCATTATGAGAACCATGAATGCGATATTTCTTTTTTTCATCTTTCCTCCTAAATCGGGTAACTTTTTTCACTTATTAAATAATAGACAATAATAAACTTCGTATTTCTGTTATCTTGCTGCTAATTGCCAGCTGATTTCTAGTCGATATCTATACTGTTCTCTCCCTTTTCACTTTCCAATAAACAAATATCCTCTCCTTTCTCCATCTTGATTAGTTATTTTCGATTTGACTATTTTTCATCACTGACTCCCCACTTCATTTGGGTGATGTTCGTTATTGGCAATTCATAAATTTTCTTTTCAACCAGATCTAACCAAAGCACAGCCCCGGCTGGATAGATTTGAAATGTTTTTGAGAGTTGAATGACCACACCATTTCCATCACTTGTCCATAATCCAATCTCTACTGGAAATTCACCTGTAATCAACTCCTGGCGATTTCTACCATCCAGATTTACCCGAATTATTTTATAAGTTACAGGTATCTGGGTTGGGTCTGAAGCTGCTGCCATGAAAACATGTATACTGGCATCATTGACCACAGTTGGAACGGCGTAAAAATAGTACCAACGGGCCGGTTCAAATTCAGCAATCTCCACACACCGAAATTGTTCCAACTCGCAACGCATGAGCGAACCAGGATGCCCGGCTTTTGAGTTAGATAGGATCAAAGACTGGCCGCTGGCATACCAGGCATATCCATCAGCAGATGAATTCGGTAATGTCACAAAACTCTCTTTGTTTACTAATCCAATAGATTGCTGATAGATGCTATGTATGGGGTAAGCATATTTTGATACTAAAAAAAATTTTTCATCAGGTGACCAGGATAATAATCGGTAAATGATATCCTGATGATCCGAAGGATTGCCCCAGATCAGGTCTAATTGTTCATCTTCAACGTTGATCATCCACAATCCATTTTCTACAAAGGCAATTTTTGATCCATCTGCGGAAAAAATCGGGCTACGAATGGCGTATTTTATCTGTACTTCATCATTCATCATATCCAATTGATCTGTATGGCTCTCCAACGACTGACCTTGCCGAAGGATTTTTCTGTCTCCACCATCCTGATGAATGAGAACTAACCGGTTCCCAATTACATACACAAGCTGATCTCCTTTTGTGGTGAGATCGAATTCTCCGATCGGTTCTGTTTCATTTGTGATCTGGAAAATGCTCTTGCCATCCTCATTTAATTGCCAGATCTGTCCTTGCTTAAGAAAAAACAAAGGTGCTGGCAACAATGATTCCTCGGTTTGATAGTTAACTGATATATCCTTTGCGGTTTCCATTTTTTGATCTCTGTTGACACAAGTGGTTATCATAACGGTTGCTATAAAGAGGGCTGTTAAAACAAAAATGAATTTATTTCTTTTCAAATTTTATTCTCCAAATGAATTTCATTGGAAAGCAGCATTACAAAACAGCTATGGATTGTAGATTCTGATTCTATTTTTATGATAGTAGCAAACGATCGTCACAAACCCGTCAAAAAATGAAGAAATTTAATAGCAATAATGAAAATTGGAATAATAAAAACCATCTATAATTACTTTATTCTCATCATCACTTCCTTTTTAATTTCCAATTCACCTATCAGGAGATAAATAATTATGTCAACTTTTCAACCCATAAGGCATGGTCGTAGCTATAAATTGGTATGGGGGATTGCTGCATTAGGCACATCGGTTATTTCTGGTGTATTTGGTGCGCTATTACCCATTTTTTACCAGGATTATTTGGGTCTGACCGCCCGTTGGATCGGTGTTGCTTCATTGGTATATGCCATCTGGAATGCGATCAATGACCCCCTCTTTGGCTACATCACTGACAATACCCGTTCAAAATTAGGTCGTCGAATACCTTATATGCGTTTTACGGCTCCTTTTCTTGCCCTAACATTCATACTGGTCTGGTTTGCTCCTGAACAGGCCGGACAACAGGCGATTTTCTGGTGGATGTTGGTCAGTATGCTTTTGTATGATACCTGTTACACCATCATCGGCTTGGTTTATTCATCCCTATTACCAGAAATAACCGAATCAGATTCGGAACGTAATGATTTGCAAATCTCTTCAGCGCTGTTTGGTTTATTAGGTATGTTGTTGGGTTTTATCATCCCAGACCTCTTCCGTCCTAAAGCCGGTGGCGATCCCAGCTTCCTTCCATTACAGACAGCCATGATTGTAGTGGGTATCGTTGGTGCATTGTTAATCATTGCTACCACGCTGAAAGTAAAAGAACGTCGGGAATTCACCCAGGTGGACAAGCCAATCGGATTACGTGCCTCTTTACGCTTCACGCTTTCCAGCAAATCTTTTTTAATTCTGGTAGGTGCTAATTTCATGTCCATTCTCATGTCCTCTTTGATCATGGGTGCTGTTTTCTATTTAGCAGATTACGTGGTCAAAATTAACACGATGATATTACTGGCTTGTATTTTTATTCCATTAATCATTGGGGTGCCCTGTACCAAAATATTCACCAAAAGGTTTGGTGTGGTCGGAGGGCATCAAATTATGCTGCTGATTGCTTCTATCGGATTACTGGCCATTATGATCTTACCAAATGCATTTATCCCTGTCTGTCTGGCTTTTGCTGGTTTTGGCCTGGCTGGACCGCAAACATTGACCAATGTCCTCTTTGCCCAGGTAGCAGATGAAGACGAAACCCGCTCCGGTGTGCGTCGAGAGGGGTCTTTCTTTGGGATTAATGCACTTTTTACCAAACCAGCCCAATCATTGGCGATTGCTTTGTCTCCCTTTATTTTAGAAGCTACGAACTTTGTCACCAGAGAGCAAAACAAAGGTCAAATTTACCTGAATCAACCCGAAAGTGCAATATTGGGGATCAAGGTCATAGCTGGTCTCATTCCAGGCGTAGCGATGTTATTAGGTGCAATCATTTTAATTTGGTATCCTTTGCGCGGGGAAACCCTTCGGAATATTCAAACCAAAGTATTAGAAATGCACGCCAGTAAACACAACAAATTATTGGAACAAGAAGCAAAGCTTTAATGCATCGATTGAAAACATTGTTAATCTATTAACAAACATTTAATAAAACTTGAAATCTTTTAATGTATAATAAATATGTTGGACCTCAACAACTTTGTTTTTTAGATTTTGCGTTCATATCGAACGCTCTTACTAGGTAAAAACAACAAAAGACCAACATCCCAAAAAATGACCAAAATATATTGGTCGTCACATATTCAACTCACATTTTTACATTAAGGAGGTAATAAAGCGACTGATCTCAGTCACCGTATTCAATCCAACGCACTTTACAATATGAAAGGAGGAACCAATGACTTTACAGAGTACGATAATTCATCCTGGTGAAGATTTGCAAGAGGTTTTCCAAAATCCTAAATATAAACCTTATGGAATAAAAAATTTCTTACAAATTCCGCAAATCAGTAAACTCACTGATGAACAAATCTTTGATATAGAGGTAGTGGCTCGCGTACTCCCCTTCCGCACCAATAATTATGTAATTGATGAACTAATTGACTGGAATAATATTCCCAAAGACCCTCTCTATATTCTAAACTTTCCTCAAAAAGAGATGCTCAGAAAGCATCATTATGATCGAATGGCAGCCTTACTCAAAAGTAATGCTGAAGAAGAATTAATATCTCAGACTGCCAATCAAATTCGAGAGAAATTGGACCCACATCCAGCAGGTCAATTAACCAAGAATCGCCCCGATTTAGACGGAGAAGTGCTTCCTGGTGTCCAACACAAATACCGTGAGACAATGCTCTTCTTCCCTACACAAGGCCAGACCTGCCATGCATATTGCACATTTTGTTTTCGCTGGCCACAATTCACTGGAATTGCAGATTATAAATTTGCCATGTCAGAAATTGAATCAGCAATAAAATATCTTCGGAAACATCCGGACATTACTGACATTTTATTTACCGGTGGTGATCCGTTATTCATGAAAACAAAAATCCTGGAAGGCTATATTGATGCGTTATTAGAAGCGGATCTACCAAATTTGCGATCTATCCGAATTGGCAGCAAAGCATTATCTTACTGGCCATACAGATTTTTAACCGATAACGATGCCGATACACTGCTTGCATTGTTCGAAAAAGTCACATCCAATGGTATTCATCTGGCTTTGATGGCTCATTTTAATCACCCAAGGGAGTTGACAACGCAGGCAGTTGAATTGGCGATCAGTCGAATTCGTCATACCGGCGCACAAATTCGAGCACAGTCCCCTGTTTTAAAACATATTAATAACGATCCCAACCTCTGGGCTATCATGTGGCAGCGTCAGGTAGAGTTGGGGGTAGTCCCATATTATATGTTTATTGCCCGAAACACGGGTGCACAACATTATTTTTCCATACCACTAGAAGAAGCATGGAAAGTTTACCGCAAAGCATATCAGCAGGTTTCCGGCTTGGCGCGTACAGTCCGAGGACCGGTCATGTCATGCAATCCAGGAAAAGTTCAAGTCCTGGGGATAACGGAGATGCTCAATGAAAAGGTGTATATTTTACGAGCATTACAGCATCGTAACCCGAAATACGTGATGAAACCATTTTTTGCAAAATATGACCCTAAAGCGACCTGGTTTAATCAATTAATACCAGCTTTTGGTGAAGAAAAATTCTTTTTTGATTAATATTCCGATTTCGAAAAACCTGGTGTTGATTAACCAGCACCAGGTTTTTTTATTAATGCCAGAATAATCTTAAAAATTGGATCTTTTCATAAAGGTGATGAACCCCACCACCATCATGCTGGTTGAAGGGGTACACACGAATTTGCTTGACACCGGCATAATGATTGTACGCAGCAAATACTGTTGATGGAGGGCAGGTATCATCCATCAGAGCAGTCGAGAACAATGCCGTTGCTTTTGCCCGATTAGCAAAATTAATTCCGTCAAAATAGGACAGCGTTTTGAAGACCTGCTCCACTTTTTCACGATGAACCCGGCAATATTGCACAATTTCCTGGTAAGGGTGACTATCCACCAGTTGGGTTGCCCGTTTGAAATCACACAGGAAAGGAACATCCGGCATAGCGACTGGAATTTCAGGCATCAGGCCAGCCACAGCCAATGCCACTCCGCCACCCTGGCTGGATCCTGTGATTGCGATCCGATCTACATCAACCAGTGAATGTTCTTTGGCAGCTTCAACAGCCCGCATCGCATCAATAAATAATCTTCTGTAATAATAGGTTTCGGGCGAAAGGATTCCACGCGTCATAAAGCCTGGTACCTGAGCACTGGATCCTGCCTCGAGTACATCCGGGGTGTCGCCTTCCCGCCATACACTTCCCTGACCTCGCGTATCCATCACAAAGTGTGCAAAACCTGCATTCGGCCAGGTTAGCCATTCAACTGGTCTTCCACGTCCCCCACCATAACCAATATATTCAACCACACAGGGCAATGGATCCTCCGTCCCTTTAGGGATCAACAACCAGGCTTTCACGGGTTGACCAGCATATCCCGGAAATGATACATCAAACACATCCACCAGATCGAGGGGTTCCTGTACTTTGTTGAATACAGGTTTCATGGGGGTATTATGAGCAAACAGGTAGGTTTGTTCCCAAAATTCATCAAAATCTGGGGGTGCAGTCAGTTCTGGTTTATAAGATTCTAATTGATCCAAAGGCATATCAAAAAAAGCCATTATTTCCTCCTTTTTTTATTCAATTTCGATTTAAATAACAAAATTTCAACCATCTCTATTAATGTAACGGAAAATTGCTCCCATTTCAAGGTTTGGAAATAAAAGGTGTTATTGATTTACCTAATTAATTAATTTATTTAATTATTGATAAACTGCTATAATTTTAGGTACAAAGGGAAATTCCTTTCTTTATCATGGGTATATTGCAAACTGTAATTTTGAAGTTAGGGAGTCGAAAATGAAAAAAGTTAGCCTGATCCTTTCCGTTTTTCTTTTATTATCAATGATCCTCTCTGCCTGTAATTTGTCTGCTACAAAAGGTGGGCCGACAACTGAGAGTGATATGGCTTATACAGCAGCGGCTTTGACGGTTCAGGCAAAAATGCAGGAAGGGACTCCAAAACCTCCACTTCCTACCCTTTTAGAACCTGTACAGGAACAACCTGTTATTGAACCCATTCAACAAAATCCAGAACCAATCTTCACGGCAGCTCCCGTCAGCAGTGATGCACCATGCGACCGTGCACTTTTTGTAGATGACATAACAATTCCTGATAATACAACCATGTCACCTGGAAATGCATTTACAAAAACCTGGCGTTTACAAAATGATGGTTCGTGCACCTGGACAAGCGGATATGCGATAGTTTTTGACAGCGGAGAGGGTTTGGATGGACCTACTACGGTTGCAATCAATAACGATGTTCCACCTGGACAGGCAATTGATATCTCCGTCAACCTGAAAGCTCCATCTTCCCCTGATACGTATCGCAGTAACTGGAAAATTCGTAATCCCTCTGGCGATTCATTCGGATTAGGAAATGAAAATGATCCTTTCTGGGTTATTATAAAAGTTGTAGCACCAACCGTACCCCCTTATGCAGTCACAGCTGCTTCATTTGAAATGATTCCTGGTAGTTATACCGGTGTCTGCCCATTCCCAATCACCCTGCGCGGAAAAATTACAACAAATGGTGCTGGTAAGGTGACTTACTATTATCAGCGTGAAGATGGCTATAAATCTTCGCTGATGGAGATTACCTTTGATTCTGCCGGTCAAAAAACATTACCTGACTTTTCCATGCCGATTGGGACAAGTGCAGGTTACAGCTGGACAGGGAAGGTATCGCTCTACATTGATAATCCCAACAACCAGAATTTCAACGAGCAGACCTTTACCGTCAATTGTTTGACACCGTAAATCAATAACTAAATATTTATTCGATATACGCGATGATTTTTTACCTCTGCACCACCCAGAGTTATTAAATCTTTGCGCATTTGTTCTGCACTTTCAGCTACCTGCGTAAATTCAGCATACTTGAAATGGCGAGATTTGACTGTTTTTTCCATTTCATAATACAGCAATGCATTTCCACCTCTACCATGGTATTCTTCCATCACGCCCATCCCATTCACTGAGACGATATCAGCTCGTTTGGCTTCCCGCAGCAGATCGAGGATGCTGATTGGATTGAGCTGACCTTTATGACGTTGAATCGCTCGAGAAACATCCGGGAAGGCAAATAAAAACCCGATGATTTTTTCTCCATCCATCAATACTTTTATCATGCGGGGATCAGCAAACAAAATCACATTTTCAATCGCCGTCTCAATTTCACGTTTGGTGTATGGATAATATTCCCAATTTTTCACAAAGACTTTGTTATAAATCTCACCGATTTCTTTTCCGACAGTCCTTAATTCGGATCTGGTTTTAAATCCGCGCACACTGATTGTTCCTTTTTCTAATACCCTCTCTGCGACTCGTTTCACCTTTTCCGGCATGGAAAATTTGGAGATTTCGATCTGGCAAGAAACAAAATCAACTTCTTTTTCGAAGCCATATTCTTCCATAAGACGCGGTAAATAAGGCAGGTTGTAATTCATCATGATCATCATCTGGCGTTTATCAAATCCATCCACCAGAATGCCATAACCATCACCCAGACCAAATGGTTTTGGCCCAATCATCTGAGTCAATTCTCGTTGGTCAGCCCATTCTTTTGCAGCACCAAAAAGTGCTTTGATCACGTCCAGATCATTCTCGGATTCCAATAAGTCAAAACTGGCTACCTTCTTATTCTGCACCTGATTGTATAAACGGTTCTCCATAACGGCAACACGTCCCACTGTCTGTCCATTGCGAACAGCAAGAAATGCCTGTGCGTCCGAATGTTCGTAGAATGGGTGTTTTTTTGGATCCAACATATTCCTGACATCCACTTTCATAAAAGGTACCCATTGTGGGACCCCCTGATAGAGTCTATAAGGCAATTCAACGAACTCCCCAACTAATTTTCGATCCTGTCGGTTAATTTTTTCAATTTTTATCATGAGGTGATCCTATATAATGGAGTAATAACTGTATCCTTTCAATAATTAGTGGCTAGGGTGTTTTTGGCGTGCGGCTGCACGCCAAAAACACCCACTTGCCCCGATTTATTGAGATCATACTAATAACTTTTATAATAATAGCATTGGAACCAGATTTATGTACGAAATTTCAACATTTTATCCACAAAAAATCATCGATAAAGGAGACTCCATGGCAACACTGATCCAAGAAAAAGTTCGACAAGCAGTCAGTATCTTAGCGGAGCAAGACATCGATCTCTGGCTAATTTTCGTCCGAGAAACATCGGTCAATTCGGATCCCATCTTACCGGTTATTTATGGTGAAGCAACTCTCACCCGACAAAGTGCCTTGCTAATCCACCGTTCAGGCGAGACAATCGCAATTGTCGGTCGTATCGATGCGGAGACTACCCGTTTAATCGGTGCTTATCAGACAATTATTCCCTGTGATGGCGGTATCAGCCAGAATCTTTTGTCTGAATTGCAGCGTCTCAATCCAGCAAAAATAGCGATCAACACCAGCCTCAGCAATGTTATGGCAGATGGCTTGAGTTATGGAATGTATCAATTGCTCTTAAAAATGCTTGCAGATACACCATATGGAAAACGCTTATGCTCTGCTGAAGATATCATCGCAGCTCTAAATGGCAGAAAAACAGCCACCGAGATTGACCTCATCAAAGCCGCCATTGCAGAAACTTTGGATATTTATCAACACACATATAAATTTATGAACCCAGGAATGACCGAAAAGGATGTTGCTGATTTCATGCATAAACAAATAGCTGATCGTAACCTTCTGGCTGCCTGGACTTATGAAGGCTGTCCGGCAGTCAATAGTGGTCCGGATTCGCCGGTTGGACATGCTGCTCCCACCGATATCCAGCTTGAACCAGGGCATCTGGTGCACTTTGACTTTGGCGTCCAGAAGGATGGTTATTGTTCCGATATTCAACGCATGGTCTACCTGTTACGAACTGAAGAAAGCGAAGCACCAGTTGAAGTGCTGCAAGGTTTCGATCTGGTACGCCAGGCAATCGAAGCTGCAAGGGAGGTATTACGTCCTGGGGTCACAGGATTGGAGGTGGATCAGGCGGCTCGTAAGGTCATAGTAGATGCCGGATACCCCGAATATCATTACGCCACCGGACATCAGCTAGGCAAACGTGCGCATGACGGAGGTGGTATCCTGGGACCCCAATGGGAAGTTTATGGTGATCTACCCAACCAGATGATTGAGAAAGACCAGGTCTACACCATCGAGCTGGGGATCGCATTGGAGGGATATGGATATATTGGACTTGAAGAAGATGTGTTGGTCACCGAAGATGGAAATGTGTATCTGGGAGAACCGCAAACACAACTTGTCTTAAAGTGACTACTCTAGCTTTTCAAAATTAAGGGAATGAGTCTTTGGCAGGCTTATCCTGCCACTCTTAAATTGAATATTGCAATAATCGCAAGAATACAAACACAAATTAAGACAACCGCAACAATTGCGATAATGAAAAATAGATTCTTTTTTGATTTTCCTGTTTCTACAACCATATTAGGAATCACAGGCTGAACTGGAGCTTGTGAAAATTGAGGAGGTTGCGATTGTTGGGATGGTTGAACAGGAATGTAATTAACCTGACTTACAGGTTTTTCCGGCTCATATTCAGCTCCACAATTTGGACAGAATTTGGAATCTGCAGGGATGGCAGATTCACAATGACTACATACTACATTCCCAACCATTTTTCCTCCTGAACGTTTGTAATTAAATAATTATAGCTGGAAAAATAATTCCAGATCTATCCATTAATAAATCCAATAGATAAGATAATACTCTGAAAAATTTTCTATAATCAAAATTTGGGTGATTTTAATTTTCTACTAAAATCATATCCAATGTGACATTTAAGGCTCTGGCAATTGCAGTAAGCACTCTGATTGAACCCTGGCGTTTTTGAGTTTCTATTTGAGATAAATATGGAACACTGATCCTAACCTTATCTGCCAGTTCATGCTGTGTCAATAACCTGTATTCACGGAATACTTTAACCGGAGTCTGTCCGTCTAAAATAGCATCCACAATTTCACTGGGTATTAGTTCTTCTTCTCCTCGAATAATAGCGGATTGGATTCGATCGTAATCATCAACATCATCCAACATTTCAGCTTTCTCTATCAAAGTTAAGTAATCATTATAAGGAATTACAGCCCATTCCAATTCATCTTTGTTTTTTATCACCTGAACAGTCATTTGTAAACATCTCCTCTAGATGCAATTTTCAAAATAATTATTATTAATTCATCATTTTTTATTTCGTAAATAATTCGCCAATCACCAACACGCAATCGATGCCCCGATCTTCCTTGTAGTTTTTTTGCATCTAAGAAAGTATTGTAAGGATCAGTAGCCAGTACATTAATCTTTTCACGAATAATTTTAGCTGTATTGCGAGGAATTTTTAGTAATGTTTTCACAGCCTGAGATGAATAGATTATTTTAAACACTTCCTTATATTAGCATTAAGTTAATTTTATGTCAATATTAATTAACGGATTGCTAATATTTTTTATATTTTCATAATCTATTATGATATTGTTTTATCTAAACAAATTGGGGTTGAGGGTATTTTTAGCAGGATTACCCGTAGAAAATCTTTTGATTATTAAATTAGATTATGAGTTAACTAAATCAAAAACAGGTTACCCACTTTGGATAACCTGTTCCATTTGATATTTCAATCCAAAAATCTGACTTTCTATCCACCACCCAGATATGCTTCTTTGACCATCGGATCTTCTAACAAATCATTGGCTGGACCTTCCAGAACAATTTTGCCGGTTTCAAACACATATCCACGATCAGCAATGGACAAAGCCATCTGTGCATTCTGTTCCACCAGCAGGATCGACGTTCCCTGATGATTGATCTCCTGGATTATGTCAAAGATCTGTTCAACGATGATGGGTGCCAGCCCCATGGAAGGTTCGTCCAGAAGCATCAGCTGTGGACGCGCCATCAAACCACGTCCAATCGCCAGCATTTGTTGTTCGCCCCCAGAAAGAGTACCACCCAGTTGTTTTCGTCTTTCACGCAGACGGGGGAACTTACCAAATACCATTTCGATATCAGCTTCAATCCGTTGTCGATCTGAAAAGATATAGGCGCCCATCTCAAGATTCTCTACCACCGACATTTTGGGGAAAATTCTTCTTCCTTCCGGCACCTGTACAATTCCTTTTGTGACAATATCCTGGGGAGGAGTTTCCACAATTGATACGCCTTTGTAACGAATATCGCCCAATGTTGGTTTATTCAGGCGGGAGATGGTGTTTAAAGTGGTAGATTTTCCGGCTCCGTTGGCACCAATCAAAGCAATAATCTCACCTTCTTCCAAGTGAAATGAAACCCCTTTTAAAGCATGGATTGCACCATAATGTACGTTCAGGTTTTCAACTTCAAGCATCATGAACTTTCTCCCGTCGATATTTTTCCGATAGTGCTGCTGCTCCAGGTCCCAGATACGCCTCAATTACCCGTGGATTGGCTTGAATTTCTTTCGGATTCCCTTCAGCAATTTTTTCGCCATAATCCAAAACGGAAATTTGATCGGATATATTCATCACCACGCGCATATCATGCTCAATGAGAATAATTGTTATTCCCAGATCATCGCGAATTTGACGGATAAAATCTTTCATCTCATCGGTTTCTTGTGGATTCATCCCAGCCGTGGGTTCATCCAGCAATAATAATTTGGGTTGATTGGCTAATGCCCGGGCAATTTCCAGACGTCTTTGAGCCCCATACGGCAGGTTTAATGCCAGATTATCACCCAAACCAGCGAGTCCAACATAATGTAATAAACGGCTGGCTTCATTGATAATATGTTTTTGTTCTTTTTGATAACCAGGTGTTTTGACCATTGCTGTAATCCAACCATGCTTCAGGTGAGGTTCGAAACCCACCATTACATTCTCTACAGCGGACATATTTTTAAACAAGCGAATATTCTGGTATGTACGGGCTATACCCAATGCAGCAATCTTATCCGTCAGCATACCCTGAATTGGGCGGCCATTGAACAGCACATCCCCGATTTCTGGCTTGTAGAATCCAGAAATGCAGTTGAACAAGGTAGTCTTGCCTGCGCCATTCGGGCCGATAATACTGGCAATCGAGCTTTCCGGAACAACCAGATCAACTTTATTGACAGCAACCAGACCACCAAAGATCTTGGATACCTGACGGGCTTCCAGTACTGTGTTCATTGTTCACCTCCTGCTGTTGCAGGCAAGGGGACTGGTGGTTTTTCCTGTCCGACTGGTACCTCTAATTTAGGACGCCGCGCAGGCCATAAACCTTCCGGCCGGATGATCATCATCACTACCAGCAAAGCACCAAAAACCAATAAACGGTAACTTTCCATCTCTCTAAGAATCTCTGGCAGGCCTTTTAAGGTAAAGGCTCCCAATATAACACCCGGGATGCTGCCCATACCGCCTACAATTACCAGAACCAGAACGTTAATCGAAACCATCAAGGCATGGTCTTCGGGACCAGTGAATTGGTTACGTGAGGCAAACAATGCACCTCCCAATCCAGCAAAAGCAGCGCCCAGGGATAGTGCTAACAATTTATATTTTTGGGTATCAACACCAGTTGCCTGCGCTACGGTCTCATCCTGGCTGATTGCTAACCACGCACGTCCAATGCTGGACTCCTGCCAGCGTCTGGCCAGAAAGATCGAGAGCAAGACGGCCAGAATAATCAAATACATGAAATCAACATCTGTTGTAAATGATCGGCCAAATAAGGTGGGACCAGCAATATTTCGGACACCTCTTGGTCCCATGGTGAAATCTTTCAATATATCACTTCGCAATAAAATTCGAATTATCTCCCCAAAACCCAAAGTCACAATCGCGAGATAATCACCACGCAAACGCATGATTGGTAAACCAATCAAAATGCCGGATAAGGCTGCCGCCAGGACTGCTACCCCCAGAGCAATCCAGAAATTCCAGACCAGATTATGCGGTTCCGGTGAAGTAGTCAGCGCGAAGGTATAAGCACCAATCGCAAAGAAAGCTACATAGCCCAACACCAATTGACCGGAAAGGCCAACGATAATGTTCAAACCGAGACCTAACAGAACGTAGATTCCAACAGTTCCCATTACATAATTCCAGTAAGCGCCCCATGTGCGTGGTAACAAGACCAATAACAGCAGAACCACACCCATCAAAATATAACTGACGTAGGGTTTTCCCTGTAACTTGCCCAACCAGCGGTCCTGTGACCATTTCTGAACGGATTCTCGAGTTGATTTCACGCGATCACGGCTGCGTTCGCTGGCTACAGCTAGAAAACCACCCACTACAGCCAATACTGTGCTGTAGAATACATGAATTAATCCACCTACAACCATACTCTGATTAAATAGGAAGAACCTGACCGACTCCGAGGAGAGTTGGCTCAGGTAAGTACGCAAGTTGATTCCACGATTATCAAGCGCTCCGACGATCAGTGCATAAACCATTACCAAAACACCGGCTGTCAGACCTGCAATGGCAGATCTACCCAGCACCTTGCTTACTAAAAGTGACTCATGTTTATCCTGTCGGGATGCACGCCAACCATTCCATATCCCCAATAAACCTAAAAATATGAGGAAACTGCTGATGGAAGGAATTTGACCTACCCCTAAAGATTGGCCTAATGCTTTCTGTATCAAACCTGAAAATACGACTGTGAAACCAATTAACGCGAAAAAAATTACAATGATTCCAAACACCAAACCACTCGCGGCGGATTTTTGAATAGATTGCTTGTTCATACCTTCTCCTCCGTAAGTGCTTCCCCTAATATTCCAGAGGGACGGAAAATCAATACCAGGATCAAAATGGTAAAAGCAAGAACGTCTTTCAACTGGAAGTCAATCCCAAGCACTGCTGGTCCAACCGACTCCACAATTCCCAGGAACATTCCACCTAACATTGCACCAGGTATGTTGCCAATGCCACCTAAAACCGCAGCGGTGAATGCTTTAATACCTGGTAAAAATCCAACAAAATAGTTAAACAACCCGTTATGAATACCCCACATCACCCCAGCTGCACCAGCCAATGCACCGCTGATTACAAAGGTACGGCTGATGATTTGGTCAACATTGATACCCATCAGGGCTGCAGTTTTCTTATCCTGTGCAACCGCGCGCATCGCGCGACCCAATTTTGTGCGTTGTACCAATAAATAAAGTCCTACCATTAAAATTGCTGACAATATTAAGGAAAAGATACCCGTATAAGTCAAAACGACCGTACTGCCAGCCACCTCGAGATTCCAACCAATCCCACGATCTAAAACCACCGGGTTTATGTATTGGCGACGTTGTGGTCCAAACAATAATTGCCCTGCATTTTGCAAGAAAATGGAGGCACCGATCGCACTGATCAACGGAACCAAACGTGGAGCACCTCGTAATGGTCGGTAGGCAATCTTTTCAAGGAATAATCCTGAGAGTGCTGCGATTGTCATCCCGGCTAAAAACGCAAGAAAAATAGCAAGGACCGGATAGGCATTTAGAAATGATAACTGGCTACCATCTGCCCCACTTACCTGAATGGCATTGAATGCTTCAAAAACAAAATAACCACCAAAAGTGCCGATCATCATCACTTCACCATGTGCAAAATTGATCATGAACAAAATACCATATACCAATGTATAACCAATTGCAATCAGTGCATACATTCCACCGATGATCAGCCCAGAAACAGAAAGTCGCAGCCAGGTGTCTGCCCCGAACTGCGACTCTGCAGCAACGTCCATTGCACGCACAATAATGAGCGCAAGTAATAGAAGCGCTGCAATAATTCGAATAATTCGGATACTATTCTGGGGCAATGTTAGCGGCTTTTTTTTCCGTGTAGCTTCCATTAAGCCTCCATTTTGATTAATTTTGAATTTAAAAAAGAATTTTACCACAGGGTAACTGCGGAAAGAATAATTCCCTTTCCGCAGTGTAACCCTTTATTTCTTAGAACAATGTTTTAATTTTCAGCCTGTGCCCAGTCACCATCTTTTACGATGTAGAATGTCGGGCCAGCCGTGTTACATTCACCAACAGCATCACAGGAGATATCACCGGTAATGCTGGTGAAGCCTGAAGTACCACGTACAGCAGCAACCAATGCACCGCGAGGTACAAAGAGTGAGCCATCGGAACCTAATACAGCTACTTCTTTAACCTTTGCCATTAAGACAGCAGCTGAGTCATAACCACTCCAGGTGTAGGGGGATAATGTTCCAGCGCCAACACCATAAGCTGCCAGATAATCAGCATCAAATTTTACTTTTGCATCAGAATCTGGTGGGATCAAGGACGCAGCATATCCACCTTCACCATTTGCGCCAGTTTTTTCGACAAATTCAGCGCCAAAAGTACCATCACATCCAAAGAAGACTGCATTTTCCAGACCACTTTGTTTCATATTATTGGCTAATACAACACCTTCAGCAACATAACCACCAAAGTAAACTGCTTCAGGAGAGCTGGCAGCCAAAGCTGATAATGTAGCAGTGTAATCAGTTTCGCCTGGGGTGATCGCTTCATATCCTACAACTTCTCCACCTAAGGCGGTAAACTCAGCACGAACAACATCAGCCAATCCCTGTCCATAAGCACCACCATCATGTAGTACTGCAACCTTGCGGAAACCTAATTTTGAATAGAGATAATCAGCTGCGAATTTACCCTGCACTGCATCGGTAAATGCAACACGATTGAAGACCTTTGATCCGAGAGTGGTCAATGGGGGGTTGGTTGCGGAAGGAGACATCATCGGGATACCGGCTTTATCATAAATCGGGATGGCTGCTTCAGTTGCACCAGAGAAAATATGACCGGCGACCGCTACAACGGTAGGATCTGTTGCGAGCTTGTTAGCGACAGCAGCACCACCTTCTGGGGCACCCTGGTCATCCTGAGCAACGAGTTCAAATGCAAAACCTTCAACTGTACCTGCATCTTTGACCGCAATGGCAGCACCCTGGGAGATATCCACACCGAATGAGGCGTAGTCACCGGTGAGAGGAGCACCCATACCAATTTTTACAGTCTGGCCAGCAGGAATCTTGGCACAACCAAATGCGTCACTGGCACATACTTCTGGATCTCCACCAGCAGGGGCAGCAGCATTACAACTTGCCAAAACCATGGCAAAAACGACAAAAACAAAAAACAATACTCTTTTCTTCATTTCTTTCTCCTTTGGTTATTTTTGAGGACTTTCTACAATTTGATTAACAACAATTTGATATTTGATAATGAATAACTTTGAAATGGCATACCTCCTTTATGGAAGAGAGTTGACTTGGATTATCCTTTGAATGTGGAGAAAAAAAACCACCCTTTGGTTTTCGTTGGGTGGCTTCTTTGTTTCTAATTTTGATTTTCAAACTTATCTGATTTTAATCTTTTCCGCTCGCCCAACTTGTATTTGATCCTCCATAATAATATGGAGGAACCAATAAAGCATGACGATAATAATAGCGAGGGATATATTTAACATGACATTCATCACATTCAACAAGGATTTGCTGATTATACAGTGTTTTAATGATCTGTCAACCCTTTAGAAGGTGCTTTATTATTAATTAAATGAAAATTCAATATTTTTATGGAGTCAATATGAAAATTGGGGATAAATAATTTTTTTTTGCTTGATTTAATCAAATAATGAAAACTTAACTTTCGTCAGCATCACCAATAATTTCAAATATAAAATAAACTAAAAATTTATTATTTTTGTTAATTATTAATCAAAAAAAATTTCATCTTTTCACGATATATCTTGAAAGTATTATTCCCTCAGATGTCAGTTTCAACATTGTTCTTAGTTGGCGATCCACAAAATCCAAGGATATTAAATTTTAAAAGAAAATATTGTCATTTATTTCTTACAAAATTCATATAACCCATAATAATTATTGCAATTTTAAATTTTCGGAGTAATATCACTATTAGTGCACTTCTTCTATTTAATTCTTAATTTTCATTATTCGACCTAAATACCCCTGTTTCTCTTCTTTAATTACTCATAATCCCCTAAGACCAACACGGTTTTTTGATTAAGTGCACACAATTTAATCGATGGAGGGTCTCAATGTCAAAGAAAGTTTTTTCTATCTTTAGTTTGTTGTTAGCAATGGTGATGATCGTGTCAGTCACCCAACCCGCGTTTTCTAGTAATGAGGGTAAGATGCGTGTTTGGGTGGAATTCAGCCCAGGGAATGCCGCCAGGGTAGAAAAATCCCTGAAAGGCATGGGGGCTGAGTTCCATTATCGTTTCGAGGAACTAAACAGCTTTGTGGTCACAGTGCCAGAGCAAGCGTTGGCGGGTTTGAGAAACAACCCGAATGTGGTCTCCATTGAGGAAGATGTTCTCCGATATCCAGCTAGTCAGACTGTTCCATACGGCATAGATATGGTTCAGGCTCGGGATATTTGGGATGCTGATCGAAATGGTGCGATTGATGCAGGTGCACCAACAGGAGCGGGTATTACTGTTTGTATCATAGATTCTGGCATTTATGCAGCTCATGATGATTTTTCTCAAGTAAATATTGTGGATGGTTATACTAATATACCTAATTCAAATTATTTTGAAGATTTCTTTGGACACGGAACCCATGTGGCAGGCACTATCACTGCACA
The DNA here is from genome assembly GCA_030653365.1 of Anaerolineaceae bacterium. Lineage (GTDB taxonomy): Bacteria > Chloroflexota > Anaerolineae > Anaerolineales > Anaerolineaceae > UBA6170. Next base: position 163,972 of record JAURZL010000019.1, on the reverse strand, counting down.
ATTAAATAATGCTGGTGTGGTTGGAGTTTCACCTGGAAAAGTCTCACTATTTATTGTAAAAGTTTTTGGTGACGATGGGGCTTGGGCATACAGTTCCTCCCTTGCAGATGCAGCCAACCGTTGTGGTGCAGCTGGGGCAAAAATCATCAGTATGAGCTTAGGTGGAACCCAGAAGAACAAACTGGAAGAACGTGCTTTCAATACTTTGTACAATAACGGAGTATTGTCCATCGCTGCAGCAGGAAATGACGGAAATACAGCCATCAGTTATCCGGGTGGATATGCATCAGTCATGTCTGTTGCAGCTATTGATGAGAATATGGTTGTTGCTGATTTCTCGCAGAAAAATACCACTGTTGAAATTGCAGCTCCTGGAGTGGGTGTTCTGAGCACTGTTCCTTATCTGTCAGAAAATTGGGTAGTTGTTGATGGTACAACCTACAATGCAAATCACGTCGAATATTCTGGTCAAGGAGATACATCAGGTCAACTTGCAAACGGATTATTATGTAAAACCACTGATCTTGTAAATGATATGACTGGTAAAGTAGTACTTTGTCAACGCGGTGAAATCTCGTTCGGTGAAAAAGTAACAAATGCTGTGAGCAAAAATGCGGAGGCAGTAATTATTTATAATAATATACCTGGTAACGAATTATTCACACTTGGAGAAGAATATTCCTCATCCAAAATTGCTATCAGTATTAGCCAGGAAGACGGTTTATATCTTGTTAATAATAAATTAGGACAAGTTGCTGCATTGCATTCAAAGACAACAATTCCTGCCAGTGGTTACGAAGCCTGGGATGGCACTTCTATGGCTACCCCACATATCTCTGGTGTGGCTGCCCTGATTTGGAGTAAGAACCCAAGCTGGACAAATGTCCAAGTTCGAAATGCATTAAATGCAACTGCAAAGGATTTAGGTGATCCGGGTCGTGATGTTGCTTACGGTTGGGGTCTTGTTCAGGCTTATGATGCCTTGACATATCTTTTAGGAAGTCCCTTACCAACACCTACGACAACTAACACACCAACTGCGACTGCAACAACACCTACTCCTACTAATACACCTACACCGACTCCTACTACACCTACCCCAACTGATACACCAACAACCACGCCAACCCCTGATCAAACCATTGATCTGACAGTGGAAACGAACAAAACTGAATATAATATTCTCGAATCTGTTTCCATATATGTTAAGACATTGGACAGTAATGAATCCCCAATTTCTGCTACAAATATTAGTGTAAAAATTTATAGCCCCAGCAACAAATTAGTGGCTTCACTGACAGGACAGACAAATAGTGAAGGTAATGTAACATTCACTTATAAAACTAAGCGAAATGTGGGATTAGGAACTTACAGGATAGAGACAACAGCAACCAAAGTTGGTTTTACAGCTGTAACAAATACTTCATATTTCAAAGTTCAATAAATTAATATGTTCCACAAAACCCTGCGAATCTACACTCGCAGGGTTTTTTAGATTCCCAACAGACTCAACTGCCTGACCTGCTCTTTCACCTCATACTGCGGAACTTTATTTGCAATTCCTTTTTGCGCACACAATTCTTTAAACTGTTCACTCAATTTCTATGCCTCATTGGCTGTACACTCATAGCGGTTACCAAAAGCACGAAGATGTTTTTCCTTAATTCCCGGGAACAATCGCTCAAGTTGTCTGAGATAATATTCCTGCGAGCCTTTTCTCTGCGTCATTCCAAAGGCTGCCAGGATATATCCTGCACCATGCGCATGTGCCAGTTCCACAATCCCACGGATATTCTCCCAATTGTCTTCAATGAACGGCAGCACCGGCATCAAAAGCACACCTACCTTGACCCCACGTTCTGCAAGATACTTCATTGCAGTCAATCTTTCAGATACCAGTGCTGCACCTGGTTCAAGTTTTTTTCCCAAATCATCATCGCAAGTGGTGATTGTAAAGGAAACCAATGCCTGAGTGCTTCGTTCAATTTCACTTAAGAGATCAACATCTCTCATAACCAATTTGCTCTTCGTTAAGACATGCACAGGAAAGCCATACAGAAGGAATAATTTTAAAGCTCCGCGAGTCAATTGATATTGTTTTTCAACCGGAGCATAGGGATCATTCATCGAGCCAGTACCAATGGTTCCTTTCATTCTTTTGCTGGGCAGTTCTTTTGCCAACAATTCCAGGGCATTAACTTTGATGAGCGTATCATTAAAATTCTCAATCTGGTAACAATCACTACGTGAATCGCAATAAATACACTGATGCTGGCAACCGCGATAAAGGTTCATGGTGTATTGGATCCCAAACCACGGATCAGGATGCTTAGAATGGGAAAGGATGGTTTTGGCCTGAATTTCTTTGATCATTCTGGTTCACCAACACGATAATAGCACAAATTTCCTAAGAACGCAAGTTCTATTTCTTTATATTCAATCCGTTACGCACTGCAATCATTTCGGTGATGATCGCCAGGGCGATTTCTTCCGGTCCCCTTGCGCCAATATCCAAGCCTATAGGGGAATGGATTCGCGCAATTTGCTCGTCATTAATTCCGGCATCCTTCAGGTCACCTACGTGTTTGGCGAAAGTCTTTTTTGATCCCAATGCGCCAATATAGCGGGCTTCATTCTTACAGGCTATCTCCAGCGCCGGGACATCCAATTTATCATCATGCGAGACCACCACCAAATAGGTACCCTGATCCCAGGGATACAATTCTAAGTATTCCTGTGGCCATTGATTTACCAGCTCATCCACATGGGGAAACCTTTCCAGATTACCAAAAGCTTTGCGGGGATCAATTACAATCGTATGAAAACCAAGAATCTTTGCATAATGAACCAGTGGGATAGAAATATGAACAGCTCCAACAATAACCAGCTTTGGGGAAGGGTCTACTACATCGAAAAAGACCTCATATTCCTGATCTTGTACTTGAATGGTTTTACGCTGGCTGTGCTGTCCTTTAAAGACTTCATCAACCGATTCATTAATTTTCGCAAGTAATTCAGGATTATAAATCTCTCCCAGAACTTTCTTCCCTGGATAGACATACAATTTCTCACCTGCTTGTGATCCAGTCAAAACCGTGACAATCATTGCCAGGCGATCCTCTAATAAATCTTTTTCCATTCGTGAAAAAGTGTCTTCTGACAGTGTTTCTACCCATATTTCAATGGTTCCCCCACAAGCGAGGCCAACACTGATCGCCTGATCCTGGGTAACACCATAATGCAATAATTTCGGTTTTCCACTCTTTAACACCTGCATTGCTTCCGCGACCACTGCCCCCTCTACGCAGCCACCACTCACTGACCCAGTCATCATAGATTCATGGTTGATTGCCATCTTTGCCCCCAAACCTCTTGGAGCTGATCCGTAAATCTCAACCACTGTCGCCAAAGCAACAGCTTTTCCCTGATCAAACCATTCCCGCATTGGATCTAATATTTCACGCATGATTTTTTCCTCAGATACACTATCTATCCGTCGGCTTACGAGCTAACATCCGTACTGCTAATTGTTGTTGTCCTTTTGCTGTCGCCTGAACATTTTCATCATACACTAAAAAATCCCACCCGGAAAAGGATTTTAGTAATTCCCTTGGCTGAATTAAGTATTCATATCGCAAGTGTGACTGATCCCGCTCGGGGTCAAAGCGCATGGTTTCCAACACAAGGTATCCTCCTGGCTTCAGAAATTGCTGGTAGAGCGGGAACATTTTCCGATCGAGAAACCAGAAGTTGAGGATCACATCCAAGCAGCTCGGTCTAAAATGAATTTCCGGTAAATGTATAAGCCCTGTATGCAATTGGGGATACTTGCTCTTTGCCTTTCGTAATGCAACTATTGAAAAATCCACACCCAACACCTTCAACCCATGTTCAGCTAAAAGGTTAGCATTGTGACCTTCCCCCATGGCAACATCCAATCCCCAGCCATGTTGGGGTAAATGATGCAACGATTCCACCAGAAATTCCCGTGGACAGGAGAGATTATGTCCACTTGTCCGATAACGTTCATCCCATTCTTGCGCCTGATAACGGGTCATCGTACTTTTTCTTTCTCGCCAAAACGCCCATTGATCAATAATGTCACCAGGCGGCCATCAATCGACACCACTTTTACTTCAGTGCCATAGGTCTCGGTTAATTTCGCACTGGTCAAAACCTGTGAAATCAAACCAGCATCCAGAACAGCACCAGCTTTCAGCAAAATCACATGATCTGCAATCATCGCTGCTGCATCAGGATCATGGGTGCTGAAGACAATCGTTACCCCTTGTTGTGCCAGTGTCTGTAAAATTTTCAACAGGCGACCTTTATTACTTAAATCCAGATGTGAGGTGGGTTCATCCAGTAATAATATCTGCGGTTCCTGCACCAGCGCTCTGGCCAATACTACCATCTGTTGCTCACCTCCACTCAACTCGGTAACTGCCCGTTGTTCGAGATGGTTGACCTCCAGGAGTTTCAATGTCCCTCGTACCAGATCAACATCAGCCGCACTGGGCATATCCAGAAAACCCAATTGTGGCGTACGTCCCAACAATACATACTCGATTACAGTGAAATTAAAAGGCACAACTTCAGACTGTGGTACCAACGCAATCACCTGCGAAAGCTCTGAGCGTTTATAGGCTCGAATGCTTTTACCAGCAACCCAGATTTCACCGGATTGTGGTGCAAGCAAACCCAGGATTGTGTGTAACAGGGTCGTTTTTCCTGTACCATTGGGACCCAGAATTGCGGTGATGCTGCCTTTATCCACCGAGAGCGAAAGGTCATTCAGAATCGTTTTTCCCGGATCATAATGAAACTGGATATTTTTAAGCGAGATCATCGATTCACTCATCGCAATTTTATCCGCGAGCGGTTAATGATGACTACAAACAATAATGCACCAATCAATGAGGTCAGAATTCCAAGTGGGATCTCTCCAGCCAGCAGTGTACGTGCCAGATTATCACACACCACCCCAAATATCGCCCCGATCAACATAGATCCGGGTACAGTAAATTGACCACTCGGGCCAAACAACTGGCGGGTAATTTGCGGCACGATCAAGCCAATCCATCCAACGATACCACTCAGGGCTGTCAGTACAGCTGTGGCGGATACCGCAGCGATCAATAGAACCAGGCGTTCCCGGTTCGTCTCAGCGCCTAACGAAAAGGCTGTATCCTGCCCTAATGCCAGCACATTCAAGCGCCAACGCATCAAATACACGACCAATAAACCAATCAACACCACCGGAGCAACATACAACAAATCTTTCCAGGTCACGCTCCACAAACCGCCCAGTAACCAGAAGGTGATTTCCTGAAGTTGGGTCAATGGATCTGCGAGATACTTCAGCACACCTAACCCAGAGGAAAACAATGCTGATACCACTATACCCGAGAGAATCAGACGTAACACCCATCCGCCAAACTTTATTGTTCGCGCCAGGATGAAGGATCCCGCCAATCCCAACAATGCAAACAGCGACGCAGAAAGTTCAACCGTCAGTCGTCCACCACCCAACCACAAAATAGCGACTGCTGCCCCAAACGCTGCTCCTTGTGAAACCCCAAGAAATCCAGGTTCAACAATTGGGTTACGGAAGATCATTTGTAGCACTGTTCCACAAACCGCCAATGTCGCACCTAACAAGGCTGCTGTGAGAATACGCGGTAGGCGCAGCAGCCAAACCAGACGCTGCGCCATATCATCTTCTATCAATACATGAATGGGCATCCAGAAAGGCTTGGGGTAACGACCAATAAAAATTGACGCTGCCATCATGACCAGCAGTAGGATTAACAACAAAAAGATTTTTTGGTGTTGTTTTACCCATAAGCCACTGGTTGGTTTCATACGAACTATTTTATCTCATCCAGACGTGGAAAGACAAACTCATTAATTTGAGCCTCTGATAGACCATATAATGTCTGATAGAAACTTATCACCTGAGTCTCAAGATTAATCCCGGTAGCAAGTTCTGGTTGAATAATGGTAGCCAGCCATTGTTGGCCAAGGATCCAGCGTGGATCAATCAAATCCCAACTGGCGTAATCCGCTGGAAAGCCGAACACCTGCTGATTCTCGACTGCCTTGAGACCTTGCCAGGTTGGGCTTCCTACCAGTTCTTGTACTGTCTCGACTGAATCACCAGCATAATTCACAACAAATATGATATCCGGGTTCCAGACAGCAATCTGTTCCAAACCCACCTGAATCCAGCTGTTGGTTCCACCATCTGCATCCAACCAGACCGGGTTACCACCTGCATTTTGAACCATCGTTGTCTGTAAATAACTGGCTGGAGGTACTTTAAAGGAAATTTCACCACCATCCTCACTATATTGCAACACTAATACAGACGGGCGTTGAGCTTGCGTCAAATCAGCCAATAATTCGGAAATTTCTGTTTCAATTTTCTGATAATAGGCAACTATTTCTTCAGCTCTTTCCGCACTATCTAACACTGATCCCAAAGCACGGATATCTTCATAGAAAAATGCAGGCGTTTCCAAATTCAACCCCATCACCGGAATTGAGATCTCCTCCAAAGCGCTACCCAACTGCCCTAATGAAATATTCTTAACAATCACCAGATCAGGCTGGTATGGAGCGATTTGTTCAGGCCCAGCATCTCGATCCAACATATCTTTCACCTGAACAGTAGGATCAACAAGCTCTAAAAACGCCTGCGTATCAAAGCCTCGCACTTCTAATGCCACCAATTTTTTTGTTGCATCCGGAAATAAGTACAGGGTGTCCAGCACATAAGGTGTTGCCCGGCCAGCAACAATAATACGCTGAGGGAAATCCGGTAGCGAAACTAATTTTCCAGTTGCATCTGTAAATTCCAATCCAACGTCAGAACTGGGCTCATCGGTTATCGTCGGGGCTGAATTTGGGGTCGTTTCACCTTCTCCAGGCTCAAGTGTTGCTGGTTCAGTTGAAACATTCTGCACAGGTGTACAGGCACTCAAAATCAGGACCAGTGCAAAACTAAACACCACCACCATTTTGGAATTAAATTTCATATTCACCTCATTTATCAATTATTCATTCATTTTATATTTATTTAATGAATAGCTCAAGATAATAATAATAACCTAAGATTCAGACACTTGTAAGGTCATTTTCAAAAATCCTTTCAAAATCAATAACTCTTTTTAATCTTTCAATCCAAATTTATGAAACAATTGAATTACTTCACAACGATAGGATTAGAAAATGGGACTACTTTCCTGGATGATCATTGGTTTTAGTGTGGGCTGGATGACGAATTTTTTCTTCAAACGGCGCTGTAAACTTGTTCGTGCTGGTCGAATGTTCGCTGGTGTGGCTGGCGCTCTGACAGGTGGCTTATTAGCCAATATTCTGTTTTATGGCGGACCCATAAATTTAGATTTCGCCTGGCAAAGTTTCGCTGTCGCTCTGGCTTGTTCCGTCCTGCTGGTAATTTTCTCTTTTGTGGAAACACGTCAACGCAAATATTCTTACTGACCTTAAGAAATCCCCCTCTAAAACGAATCCAGGGAATGTCAAAAGAGTTCATTGAAAATCAGGTGAACTCTTTTGATTTTTTTTGACAGTTTATATCATCTCAATTAACGAGGACTGGTAGGTGTTTTTCGCGATAATGCCCATCAAAAACACCCAGAGCGCTCATCATTGAAAAGAAACAAGATCAGACTTTCAAAGGTAAGGTAAACTTAAATGTAGTCGATTTGCCTTGTATGCTTTCTGCCCAGATTTTTCCCTCATGAGCACTAATTAGACTTCGGGCTATGGATAGTCCCAATCCACTGCCACCCTGATCTCGATTGCGGGATCTTTCCAGCCGGTAAAAGCGGTCAAAAATCCGTTCCAGATCCTCTTGAGGAATCCAGGTACCATAATTTGTTATTGAGACAGTAGCCATCTGATGATCCGATTCAATTCTTGTGTTTATTTCATTTTCCGGTTGGGTGTGCTGAATGGCATTGGATAATAAATTCACCATCACCTGACTCAACCGTTGTGGGTCGCCAAACACAAAGATTTCATTATCAGAATATTTGGTTGTCATTTTGATTTTTCGTTCCCTGGCAGTATTCTGTTGTCGTTCAACCATCTCACGAACCAGAGAATTTAGTTCAACCTGGCTTTTTTCAATTTTGAGATCACCAGCATCTGCCATTGACAACATTCGCAAATCATCGACCAGATTGCTCAGATAGCCCACCTCTTTTTGCAAGCTGCGTACAGTGTCCGGATTCACGTCCATCAAGCCGTCTTCCATACTTTCCAGATCAATCCGTAAAACACTCAACGGCGTGCGTAATTCATGAGCCACATCAGCCATCAGCTGTCTGCGTAATTCTGCCTGTTGCGTCAATTCTGATGCCATCCAGTTGAAGGCTTTGGCCATATCTCCGAGTTCATCATTTCTTTGCACATCTACCCTTTGGTTATAATCCCCCTTTGCCAGGCGCATGGCTGCTTCAGCCATCTGTCTTAAAGGTTGCACAATCGATCTGGATTGCCATACAGCCACGATGAGAACCAAAATGATTGCAACAAAAGCCACCCATATCAATGCTCGATTTACTCTGGTTAGAAATACATTTTGGGTTTCACTTAAAATACCCATGGTAGAAGCTACCAAAAATGTACCCACCAATTCTCCATCTGCGTAAATCGGAGTCCCAAATTTTGTCAAATTTTCTGGATTATTGATTGGGACACCGTCCGGATTTGAATCATATATAATTTCATCTCCATTAATTAATAAGAAGCGTTCATCTTGTGCGGTGATCATTAATCTCGCCAGGACTGGATTCGTATTTTCTGGCCGGTTCCTTCCCATTCCAAATTCATGATTACCAGACGTGTCAAACACCATATTTTCCACCCCGTCCCAGCTGCCATTGGCAAGGTAATACTGTTCAAGAACCGGCACAACCCTACGAGTGAAATTAGTCCCTGAGCGAACTACCAGATCTGAGAAGCGGTTATAAACCACGCGGTTGGTGACCACAATGAATAAAACGATCGACAAAATAATAATTGCCAGAAAACTCAATATTAATCTTGTGGTAATGGAAACTCGATTCATCCTTCGTTTCCAGGTGAATTTACAAAACGATAACCCACACCAAAAACCGTGATGATATATTGGGGATTGGTAGCATCAATTTCAATTTTCTTCCGTAAGTTGTGAATATGAACATCGACTGTCCGTTCAACTCCTTCAAAAGAACCTAAATCACTTGCTTCCAGAAGCTTTGAGCGTGAGAAAACCTGGTTGGGATGTCTCACAAGATAATATAAAAAATCGTATTCAGTAGGAGTTAATGAGACCACCTCCCCGTCCACCTTGCATTCACGTGCGACCGAATCAAGTACCACGTTGCCAAAGGTAAACACTCTGCGTGCCTGAACAGGTTCCATCTGTGATCGGCGTAATACCGCCCGAGCACGGGCCACCAGTTCCCGCGGGCTAAATGGTTTGGTCATATAATCGTCAGCGCCTAACTCCAAACCAATTAGCTTGTCACTCTCTTCCACTCGAGCTGTCAACATTATGATTGGCACAGTCGACTCTCGCCGTATCTCACGACAGACATCTATCCCGCTCATACCAGGCAGCATCCAATCCAGGACGATAAGATCTGGTGAATCACTTAGTGCTAATTTTAATGCACTAGGGCCATCATAAGCTGCCTGGACTTCAAAACCAGCCTGCTCAAAATACTTCCGCACACCATCCAGGATGCGTTTTTCATCATCAACAATCAAAACCTTCATCATCTATAGTATAGTCCAATCTGTATAGAAATTTTCACTTTAATCATTACTCGCCCTGTTATTGGGCGAGTAATTGAAATTTATTATTTTCTCAGTTTTTATAATCCGATTTGGTTGATATGTTACCAGTTTCCGCCATTATTGCCGCGTGATTGTCCCATTCCACCTGGCCTTCCACCAAACTGGGATCGATCAAATGGTTTGTCCATGCGGTCGCGCATTCTTTCAAACATATTCCAGGGAATCGGGTTTTCTAATTGGCTGTTGAGCCTTTCGCGAATTCGATCTGCCTGTTCTTCAGTTATTTTACCATCTGCTAAAGCTTGTTCAACTCTTTCTTTCTGTTTTTGAACAAATTCATCATGGATGGCATTAAGGTCGATCCCGGCTTCTTCAGCAACTTCTTCCAGGGTCTCACCACCTGTGATCCTGGCTTTCAGTTCATCAAAAGTAATTTCCAATTTTTCCAGAATCTGTCCAATTAATCCATTTCCACCTTCCCAGATTTTTTCTGCGCGGAAACGCATATAGGAACCGAGAGCATTCCCAAAGCGCTGATATTGATTGAATAAGAACCCATCAGCTACTCTTTCTTCCAGACGTTCCTGTAATAATTTAGCTTGATCTTCTGTTAATTCGCCTTCTGCGACTGCTTCTGCAAGGCAAGCTTCGTGATCAGCCAACCATTGTTCGGAATAAGTCTCAAAATCCAGTCCTTTTTCTGTGAAGATTTCCTGAATCGTCTTTCCGAATTTAATTTCATCCCGCAATTCATCTGAAGTCAAGCTTAAAACATCCAGAATAACTGGCTCTGTCGGGCATACCGGTGGATACTGTCCATAGGCTGAAACAGAAGTGACCACACCACCAACCAGTAGACCTGCAACCATTAATCCTAAGAATAATTTTTTGAACATTTTTACCTCCATAGTCTTCTAATTCTTACATCTAAAGAATACCGTTAACTTATTTAGAAATTGTTAAGATTTATTTTGGATTTTGTGTTAATAATTGCTTTCTACCATCCTTATCCTCTCAAAAAAATTGTTATTAAGGTTGGTGAATGAGCTCTAACTCGGCGACCAGAGCATCGATTAAAAATGAATTAATTTGCCCGGCTCCTCCGCCAGCCCTTTGACCAAGACCATCAGTGGTTCCAGCTGAACCACCCGGAACCCCACCAGGGATACCACTACCACCACCCATGCCACGACCTCCGCCACCGCTCTGTAATTCTTGAGGAACAGTTCCACCATTTGCTGCAATGGCCGTTGCACGTCTTTCTTCACGTTCTTCTTCTGTCATCAAGGTCGAAGTATTCTGAAATTCTTCCGGCACATATTTTGATAGAATTTCCTGATAATCCTGTGGAGAAAGGTTGAAATCGTTAACCCTTTCCAATTGTTCTGGGGATAATTCGGATTGAATTTGGGTCAATAATGCTTCAATCTCTGCACTGGCAGCTGTATCACTAGCTAGCAAGTTTTTTAACACCTTCCATAATGGAATCAATTTTTCAGCTTGTTCTGGTGATACCAATTGATCATTATTCAAAAGAGCCATACTTCCCAGAATCAACCTGGTCTGGGTACCAAGCTGTACCATCTCCTGATTTTGTACTGCAGTTTGATTGTCAACAGGTTCGGATGGGGTATTTATGCCTGCATTCTCAACATTATCAACTGCATTTTCCTGGTTCTGGACAGGAAGTGATTCCGATCCATTGCAGGCTGTCAATAGTAATACCATCATTAACAACATTAATACTATTTTTATTTTCATTATTCCTCACATTTTTATTCATGTCTAAGAGCAACAATTGGATCCAATTTGGCTGCCTGATTGGCGGGCAAATAACCAAATAAAATTCCAACTGCAGCTGCAGAACCAAAAGCCAATACGATCGAAAGCGGATATACGACGGTTGGCATGTCGCCAAACCGTGAAAAAACCCAAGCTCCCGTGATTCCCAAAACCACACCGATCAATCCCCCAATTAATGAAAGAATCAATGCTTCTGTCAAAAACTGTAACCGAATATCCTGCGGAGTTGCACCCACTGCCTGGCGTATCCCAATTTCTCTTGTCCGTTCGGTCACGCTTACCAGCATGATATTCATGATCCCAATCCCACCGACTATTAGCGATACACCAGCTACCCAGGCTAACAATAACCGGAATGATTCTGTTGTAGCGGATTGAGTCTGAATGATATCCTGCTGGGTACTGATTTGAAAATCAGGGGTTTCCAAAGGTACATCATGACGTTTTGACAGTAACAAATTAATTTGTAAAATCACATCGTCAATAAATTCCTTATTATCCACAGTGACATAAATGATTCGCACCCGATCTCCCGCAATTCTTGAGAATTGACTATCCATCAATTTGTCAAAAACCAGCGTGATTGGAACATAAATCCTTGAATCATAATCAACCCCAGAAACCAGCCCTTTTTCTTCCAGCACCCCCACAACCGTTAATTTGAGTGGCCCTACGGTAATCTTCTGTCCAACCGGATAAGTATCTCCAAATAATTCTTTTGCCATTGTGGCTCCTAAAATAGCAGTTCTGGTACTCCGTTCGAGTTCCTGCTCATTAATAAACCGACCTTCTTCGATGACAATTTCGCGAACTGTTGGAAAATCTGGAGTAGTACCTAAAATGGATACATCTTCTAACACAATACTCCCGTATTTAACCGTTTGGGTGGTTGTCTGTTCCACAGCCACACCAGCCACATGTGGTACATTCCCAGCAATTGCTTCTGCATCGGAATAAACCAGACCACCTGTGGAAGCACTCATACCACCACGGGCTCCTCCTTGACTAAAACTGCTCATTACGAAAACCAGATTTGCCCCCAGACTATTAATCTGATCAGCTATGGCGGCTTCCGTACCCGAACTGACAGCAATCATGATAATCACAGCAGCAACACCGATAATGATTCCCAACATCGTAAGCATCGAACGCAACTTATTCGAAGAAAGCGATTTCGAAGCTACTTTAATTACATCGATTAACTTCATTTTGTCTCACTTTCGGCCATTTTTCTTATCCTGTTCAACCAGACCATCCCGAATGGCGATAATCCGTTGCGTTTGCTCAGCAATTTCATGCTCATGGGTAACCATGACAATTGTTCGCCTGGCTTGATGTAATTGATGCAAAATTTCCATAATTTCATTTGCCGATTTTGTGTCCAAGTTTCCTGTCGGTTCATCTGCCAGAACCAGTACTGGATCATTGATTAATGCACGGGCAATGGCTACCCTTTGCTGCTGGCCACCGCTCAATTCTTTAGGTTGGTGTTGTATTCGATCTCCAAGACCCACAATTTCCAATAATTCTTTTGCTTTTTGCGCCATTTTTTCATGGTCACTAACCGCGTTTTTGTTGTACATCATGGGTAGTGTCACATTTTCCAAAGCACTCATCCTTGGTAATAAGTTGTAAGACTGAAAGATAAAACCCAGTTTTTCATTTCGGATATGTGCCAACTGTGCCCTATCCAGTTTACTTACATCCTGATCATCCAGATAGTATTCTCCGTTTGTAGGCGAATCCAGGCATCCGAGGATATTCATCAAGGTACTCTTTCCTGACCCGCTTGGTCCCATAATGGCGACGAATTCACCTTCCTGGATCGTAATTGAAACTCCATTTAAGGCAGGAACTTCGATTTCACCCATTTGATATATTTTTTTTAGTTGGTCAGTTTTTATGATCACAGAATCTGTCATTGAACAGTCTCCACAATGCCAGTCGTCACTTCATCACCGACTTTCAATCCCGATAAAATTTCAGCAGATGTAAAATCGGTAAGACCAACTTCTACCATTCGTAATGTGGGAGTACCATTCTCAATTACAAATACAGCATAACTTCCATCACCCAGCGGTCTTAAGGCTTCAACTGGAACCAGAAGGGTATTTAAGGAACGACCACCAATAATATCAACAGAGGCATTCAAACCAATCGGGAGGTTGAATGGTTTTCCAAATGAAGTTGGATCCAATTCAATCAGCCCATGAGCGTAAAAGACATTACCATTTTTTATTAATTCAGGCGTCAGGGAAATCATCTTACCTTCGAAGACCATATCATCAAAGGCATCGAAGATTACTTCTGCCTCATACCCAATTACCAATTGATCCAGATCCGTTTCATCCAGGTATACTTCCAAAATCGATTTAGAAAGGTCAGCGATCCGAATAACGGGGGTATTGTTACTAATTGCCTGTCCAGGAATTGCACTGACTTTCATCACAGTCCCATCTATTGGTGCAGTGAGTACCAATCCATTCAAATTATCCTCTGCAATTCTTAATTTGGCTTCGGCCTGGGCTAACCTGGCTTCAAAAAGCTCGACGTCTTCAGGGTCAACCCCTTGCTGCAAAATCTCAATTTCATTTTTCCAGCGCAACACATCAGTTTCCTTAAGTTTGATTTTGGCTTCAATCAAATCAATTTCATCCTGTGTAGGATAGGAAGAACAATATTGATAATTCGCCAACGTTGTGTTAACCTTCGATTGCGCTACTGCAATATCTGTTTCCATTTGTATTCGTTCCGGATCACCTGGATCACGCGAAGCATAAAGCAGGTTGAACCGATCCTGTAAACGGATCAAATTATCCAAAGCATTAGAATAATCTGTTTCATATTGTGCAAGATAAGTATCATCACAACGTCTGTAATTTAAACTGGCTCGATCTGTAAGGAGATTCTCCAGATCTGCTTTAGCCTGTAAATAATTGATTGATGCACTGGCAATATCTGCATCGACATTATTCAAAAATTCATCGTAATTTGTCTGTTCATTGATCACTGCAATTTGCTGGGTCGCCAAATCTAGATTTAATTGTGGGTCATCAGCCAGTCTGGCTAATACATCTCCCTTTTTTACCTGATCTCCTGTTTGCACGGAAATCTCTTCGATCACACCCGCCGTTGAAAATCCAACCTGAATATCTGCAGGTGCAACAATAGCCCCAACACCAGAAGCCATAATGGTTATATCGCCCTTACGAACCTTACTTGTTTTTAAACTTTCTTGAACTGATTCCTCATCCGAATTTCGTGCTTGCCCCTGATAATAAAAAAATGCGGATGCACCAATGAGAATTACCAATCCAAACACCCAAAGATACCGTTTCATCACTTTCTCCACAATTATTGATTTTTGAATCATGATTGTATCGAGAAGATGTTTAGAAATGATTAAGAAGTTGTGAAGTTTTTGTGAGCTTTTCAAATAATCATGGACTTCGATATTGGATCAAAAAAAGACCTCTTTCCAACTGAAGAAAAAGATCTTTTTCCTGATGATTAAAGAAAAATTATTCTGGTTTTTGGGTTTTGACTGTTTCCCGTAATTTTTCTCTAAGTGCACTGATTTGATTGGTTACCTCACCGATTTTTTGAAATAAGGACAAGTTTGCCTGCACCCCCTCATTGATCAACCAGGCAGCTGCTTCCGAGCGGCTTTTTACTACATCTGCCTCTACCAGCATATCCAGATAGCCCAACGCCTCGTCATTCACCCGCACCATGACAACATTGCCACGTCCCTGTAACGCATCTCCTAAAGCCTGTCCGATATTTTCCACCTGTTTCCATGCGCGATTGATACCAGGCTCATGAGACTTCGTCCCCGGCTGGGGATTTTCAGTATTTTTTGTTTCGTTTGTATTCTGTTCTTCGTGATTGTCTTCCATAATTACCTCTTTTTTTATTACATATTTGTTTGTAATTCTATTACATGTAATAATATATCAATTGTTTTCTTTTGTCAATGGGGTTTGTAGATTTCTTTTCCATTTTTATAGGTTGTGACATTCCGCTGACATACCTCTCCTTTATTTACTGAGATAATTTAGATACTTTTGATATACTAGTTATTAACCATCAATTCACTTATGGAAAATTATGGATATTCATAATCTTGCTCTTCGACTGCAAAAAATTGAACATTTCAACAATATTCCCCTGGATGAGGTCGAAAGAATCATTCTCGCGGGAAAAATTAATTCCTATGAAAAAGACCAGGTAGTATTTACAGAAAACGAACCAGGTGCTGGTATGTTCGTTCTGCTTAATGGACAGGTGCAACTCTGCAAAATCAGCCTTCAGGGACAGATTTCAATCCTCTCGGTTATCAACCCGGTTATCATGTTCAATGAGGTTTCTGCGCTGGATAATGGCTCCAATCCGGTCACTGCCATCACCACCCAATCCTCCATGCTCTGGCAAATAAGACCGGCTCAATTACAGGAAATGATCATCCAATACCCGAGGATTGGGTTGGGATTGTTACGCGTGCTTGCCAACCGGAATCGCAAACTCATATCCCTCTTTCAGGATTTATCTTTTCGACCATTGTTGGCGCGTACAGCAAAATTATTATTGGAAATCAGTGATCAAGGACAGCTGAAAATAAACCGCAAAGAAAATCCCAATTATCATCTGGCATCCAGACTGTCTACTGTTCCAGAAGCCTTTAGTCGTTGTCTGAAGACCTTTCGACACCAAAACATGATCGTCTGTGATACGCACCGAATTGAAATTCTCAATCCAAATGGTCTCAAACATATCGCCATGATGGACCTGGATAATTGAATGATGTTTTGCTCAACGTCTTTAATTGGTATTTATCGCTGGTAAATTACATAATCACCCAGTTCAAATACTTTTTGCATATTCTGATCAAATTTGGATTGTTGAATGGCTCCATACCATTCCCGTTCCAGTGGGCTGACGACCACATAGGTGATGTCATATTGGTTTAGAAGTTCTTCGGTTGTGTACCAATCCCTGTCCATGTAGATTATGCGTATATCATTTTCACGAGTTGCAACATTGGAAAAATATTTTCCCCGCCATTGTGCTTCATGATTCACCCATCCCATAACCGTCGGCAGTCCAGTCATCATTGATATGCGCGAAGATCGACCTTCTATCCAGTATGCCCCTTTTGTTCCTTCAAGCACGACAGCTGGTTCATTAACATTGATATTAAACCATTCCACTAATGACCAGTCCTCCGGATGATACAGCTGGTAATAAGCCAGTCCATCCAGGGTTGGTTGACGGATTCCAAGAGAAATAACAGATTGTCTCATTGCGCTGGTTGTCGTTTGAATTGTTCCAAGCGTGTACACCGCTCCTAATAGAAAACCAACCGCCATGAGAATTGCCCCAACAGTTCTTCCCCATCCTTTTGTTCGTTTTAATAGATACCAGAATCCAAATCCAGCTGATAGTGCCCACAGGATCCAGATTTGAAAATAGAATTTGAATAACGTATTCATCCGCCAGCCAAAATTATCCCGCAGGTAAACGAATTCAGGACCTAATAACAACAATACCCCTGTTAGCATCATCGCAACCACAAACAGGATACTTTCAGATCCCTGTCGTCGCAATCCCCACAAAACAGCTATGACTCCTGCCAACAATAGAAGACCCAACAATAATGTGCCACCCTCCACCAATCTCCTGATTAGTAGCCAACCGAATGCATCTTTGATGGCGAACGGTGAGATAGCGTCATTGACCACCCATGACATCTCTGGTTTCATCAGCATCAATACTACCAGGGTTGATGTCACCATTACCATAAACACAAGGAACCCTAGCGTTATCTTCCAGGCAACCTTGTAATCAATTTCTGGTTTGTACTGACGGATTACTGTTACCAGCAACAATACAATTCCCAATATTAAAGGACCAAACATCACGAAAAGCTGCCTGAATTTTGTTGGATAAATTGCGTTGGGAATGATCCCTCCTGCCTGTGATTGCAGTGAAACCAGAAAAGGCAAATATACCAATACACCGACCAGTATTACCCAACCCATCGGGCGAAGAAAGATCAGCAATGTTTTCCAATTCAATTTCTCATCCCGCATATAAAAATATGCCAAAACTCCGCAGAATAAAAATAAGAAAATATAAAATGGAAAATCCCAGGTGTTCATGAAAATCAAACTGCCCAGAATGATTGCTGAGAATCCAATTCGCTCCCAGGTGATAGATGGAGGGTTGTCATCTTCTTTTCTAGCGCGCAAATCAAGCAACCATTCAAAACATAACAGAATCACCAGCAGAACAAACGGTAAACCTAAAACGTGCGGGTGTAAATCCGCCAGCAAGAATGAAAATGCTGGAAATTCATCGATTGCCTCAGGATCATACCCCATCAAATTACGATCATGAATGGTACGCGAAGCAAAAAACCAGTTATCTTGCTGAATACCTTGAAAAGGCACAGCTTGCGGAGAAATAGGTCCTAATTGTTTTAAATCCATCCATTCCCAAAAGTTGATTCTTCCGGAAATAACCCGAGGTTCAATAACCGCTTGCGTATTTGCATCTATTTTTCCGGTTTCAAACCAAACTGCAGGCACATTCAAATCAGCAAAAATACGATGCTTGTGCAAGACATCCAGAATCCCGTAAAAATTTCCCACAAAAAGCAATATTATTGGTGCGATTAGCGATATCGGCACAAACTTGGACAGGTTTGGAAAATCATCCGATTCATGATCCTGCATTTTAGCAATCAGGTTTAATAGAACCCCAAATGCACCTGTAAAAGCCAAAGCAAAAATCAAGCTAATCGCCAGATTGAAAGCAATGCCTGCTGGAGTTCCTGTAATCATCGCCAACAATGCCACCATCACATAGCCAAAATAATAGTAACTTATGCTAAAACCTGATAACCAGGCATCCTGGGGTGGAAAGGTCGGGCTGTTGAGAATGGAATTGATGAACATCAACTCCATCGGTTTCTCGGTTCCTTGAATATCCGGATTGTAAGAACGCAGCCAAATCATGCCGACGAATGCAATCAAAAACACCAGCTCCACAACCAAAAAAAAGCCGAGTTTATCGCGGGTCCACTTGCGTGTTTCCGATGACCCAAATTTACTTAATGACCATAGGCCCAGACCCAGTGATAAAAATATCGCAAACCAGATACCAGCCAGGGTATTGGAAGATAATCCCAGGCTGGTCAAAAACCAATGAAAAAAACTAATCAGTAAGATTCCAAATATTTTTGTGATGGTAATTCCCCGATCCGGTAATCGCTGGAATAATTGAAAAGTTAGTGGAAATACCATCCATCCTATTACAACAACAAAGAGATACCATAAAATTATATAAACCATTTCGGAAGCCATAGTCAAATTATAGTAAGTTTTTAAAAATGCACATGTTTTTTTAAATGCTTTGTTTTATAATTCTTTTATAATAATAGAAATACATTTGTTCCCGAACCATCATTTCCGATACGAATGATCCAGTTCAATGATATTTTCATTGTTTAATATTGTAAAAATTTATTTAACCATTAAAGCTTAATCATCAATGAGGTAATTTATGAATGAGAATTTATTAAAGGATTTATTGAAATCAGTCGTAGAAAATGAATTTGAACCACCAACCACACTGACACCTAGAGAGTTTCTCCCCTACTTTTACAAACACATAGGGTCAACTGATGCAGAATTAAGGGACGATTTGATTTTTTCCGTGATGGCAAACTGGATTTACAAAGGTGTTTATTCTCATGAACAAATCTTCAAAATTGCTGATACACTGATTAAAGATGAATTCATTTTGAATGGATTGGGCTTTGAAAATGACGATTCTGTTTTCATCCGCTCTGCATCTGCATCGCAACTTTGGGCAATTATCGTTACACACCGGGAAAAGAATTTTGTTCCATTTAATACAATCGAAACAATTTTTGAAAAAACTTTGCGCCTTCTAAAAGAGGAGGTTGATTTCCGTGCTTATGTTCCTGATTCAGGCTGGGCGAATTCTATTTCTCATTCAGCCAATATTTTCTACGAACTGATTAAACTCCCGGAAATAAATAAATCTCAGCTTGTTATGATTCTAAATGCCATCTGTGAGAAAATTCTCCAACCCGATTTCATATTTCCTGGAGATGAATCGGAACAACTGGCTGCACCGGTTGCTGAGATTTTGCTCAGCGAAACCCTTCTGGAAGAAGATATTATGCCATCTCTTAACAAACTGAAGATCGAACCTCACTTTCATGGGCAAGAACCTTCAGATTTCTTCCGCTTGATTAATGTTCGGAATTTCCTGCGAGCAATTTATTTCTCCCTACTGGATGTCCCCGATAAACGTCGATCTCGCGATCTGGTCTTGCTTGCATTGCAAGAATTAAAATCCGAATAAATCTGACTTAACAGACGAAATTTCGATTAAAGCTTTCCATTCTGGTCAATTTCAATATACTGATAAGGAATTTCGGTGCCTGAACCCTGGATATCCTCGGGGTTCTCATTTTTCTTTTCGGTACTTTTTTTAATTATATTATTGATATAATCCTGCCTCATAAGTAGCACTTAGGATTTTGAATGATTCAAGATAATTCGCTTTTTTACTATTCAAAGATCATTAAGAAAGTATCATTGTGACTGAAATTCAAACATCAAGTTTACCCAAACCTGCCTGGGGGCACACGCTTTCCACTGCCTTGCCGGTTGTAATGGGTTATCTACCCATCGGATTTGCCTATGGTGTATTGGCGATTAATGCAGGTTTATCAATTTTTCAGATAGTTTTGATGTCAATTATCGTTTATGCTGGCTCATCACAATTAATTGCAGTCAGCCTTTTCGCGCAGGCAATTCATCCACTCACAATCATTGCCACGACTTTCATCGTTAATTTACGCCATTTACTGATGTCTGCTGCCCTGGCTTCCCACTTAAGTGAATGGAAGAAAAGGCAAGTCGCATTGTTTAGTTTTGAATTAACTGATGAGAGCTTTGGGGTTCATAGCCTGCGGTTCGACCGGGGCGAAAATCAACCAAAACCCACCATAACAATTAACATCCTTTGCCAATCTGCCTGGGTTTTGGGAAGCTTCCTTGGCGCTGTGGCAGGCAATCTCATTCAGGATGTCCGTCCTTTTGCGCTGGACTATGCTCTCCCGGCAATGTTTATCGCCTTACTTGTTTTGCAAATAAAAAATCGCACCTATCTGCTTATTGCGGTTTTCAGTGCAATCCTTTCATTAATTTTGTGGCAATTCGGTGCCAAGCAATGGCATGTCATCATCGCCACCATCATCGCTGCTACCATCGGCGCAGGAGTAGACTCATGGCAGAATCAACAGTCCTGATTACGTTGGTGGGTATGGCGTTGGTAACCTATATCCCCCGTCTGATACCCGCCTGGTTCTTACGAGATAAACATCTACCAGCGTTCCTGATTGCCTGGCTGCGTTATGTACCAGTGGCTGTTCTGGCTGCATTACTACTTCCTTCATTATTAGTTGAAGGAGATCAAATAAACTTTTCAACCACAAACCTTTATGTATGGGCTGCCATCCCGGCTGGTCTTGTTGCCTGGAAAAAGAAAAGTCTATTTGGGACAGTCATAATTGGAATGCTGGTAGTGGCGATTCTACGATGGATTATTTCGTAGATCTTTTGGGAAAGAATTTGTTTCTCCACCAGGGCCAAAAGTGCACTCCTAATCCAAGAGCAAACATACTAAGACCCACCACTCCCAGGATCGGAATTTGCTTGTAAAAGCCGCCAGCGAACCCAAAGATTGTAAAAAACAGGTGGAAGGTTAATGGAACCGATAGTATCACGGGGTCAATGGATGCATTATTTTTAAATTGTGGTTTGACAATATATAGAATCACTGCCCCTGCCAGGATTATTAATAACATACTCATAGCACTAAGTAATTCTGTTTTGGCAAAAACATTGGCAAAAACATAATTGGTTACCGCCAATATGACAACGGAGGCAAGAAATGCGAATAACGGGTATGTCCAACCCAGCCAATTCCGTTTCTTTTGGTGTTGCTTATGGCGGAACCAGTAAAGGAATCCGCTGTACGAGACGACCACGATATACCATGCCCAAAAATTCCCCCAGGGTACACCAAACCACTGCCAATCCAAAGGAATTACCCAGTTCCAAAAGCCTAAACGGATCGCGATTGCATCCATAGCCAGATCCAAGTTTAACGCCAGCAATCCTACGAGGAGCGGTCGGGCATAATCAGGCATATTCAAATGCTTCACGAATTCCATCCCGCTATAAATGATCACAGCCCAACCCAATCCAATACAGATCGGTGCACCATCCAACATCAGGAAAAATTCACCATAATGATAGGCTGCCAGTTGTTGAATTGTCATCCATTCCAAAAAGACACCAAATACCAAAGCGAAAACCAGTTCAAGTACTTTGTTATTTTTCTGCCTGAAGGCATGCCAAAAACAAGCCACAAAGAGGCTGATGGTCATGATTTCAAAAATTACAAATGCTGCTTTTATCATTTTCTTTCCCCTTGATTGTATCCTGTTTAATCTTTATGATCTTTAATTAAAAAAACGATCTACATTTCGATAATTTGATGCAAGCTAGAAATAATTCACAATTTGCTTAATTTTCATTTTTTCAAAGAGTATTTCGTTTTCAAAATTGCAAGGTATTTCTCCACCATAAAGCCCAAGGTTATAATAAGACCAATTCATTACCCGGATTTTCATTCAAAGGATTTACTTCATGACAATAGAACCAAGCGGATACAATGTTCCCAATCGAATCGCCCGTTACATGATAATGACACTTCAGGATTTGATGGGAGAAAATGGTTTAAATGCAGTTCTTAATCAAAGTGGGTTACCACCTTATCGAGAGATTTGTCCCCCGGACAATATGGACAACTTATTTGATTTTTCCATCTACTCAGCGATTTGTGCCGCTGTAGCCAATACATATGGACCACGCGGTGCAAGAGTTTTCTTAATCAGGGCTGGAAAAGCAGGTTTTCGTAATGGGATCCAATCCTTTATCGATCATTACGGTGCCGGGTTAGAGGCTACAGGCAAGCTGGTTCCATTATCTATTAAATTACCACTTTTCCTAAAATGGATCGCAAAAAATTACACCGAAACCAGCGATCGGATCGTTGCTATTAAAGACAATGGTGATCATTACCTTTATATCAACAAACGCTGTCCTGTATGTTGGGGACGCCATCCCTCAGCCCCTGACTGTCACATTACACTTGGTTTTTTGCAGGAAGCCACGGCATTTATCTCGAATGGTCATCAGTTCCAGATCAGGCAAATCACATCAATCGGAGCAGGCGATCAAAGCTGTGATTTTATTGTTCCTAAAAAACCAATCGATTGATTTTATCGCAAACCGAAGAAAAGACAGACTTCTAAATCTGCCTGCCTTTTAAATTAGGATTGACTTCGTTTTTTGAAATTGATAATTGCTGACATAAATCAGTTGTAAATGAATTGCATGATATAAATTTTTCCTTGTATAATTATAAAATCCATAATAATACAAACAAGGCAGATCCATTATGCAAGAAAATGAAGTCGTCGAGGCTTTCACCGAGCTTGCTCCACGTTACGAAAGAGTAGTCGATAATGAATTACAGAAATTCTGGGGATGGAGTTACCAGGGTTTTATTCAATTTCTGATTGAGCATACACCCATTTATGATGGGGAATTGTTGTTAGATATTGCTACTGGAACAGGGGTAATTCCTCGTGCTGTCATGCAAACCAATCCGAATTGCAAAATCATTGGGATCGATATAACCCAAGCAATGTTATCGCATGGAAAACAAAAAATGGGGAATGGGTTTTTTGGCAAAAAGGTTTTTTTAAACACAGGCGATGCTATGCATATGCCTTATTCATCTTTCTCTTTTGATCTGGTCTTATGTGGATTAGCAACCCATCATATGCAGGTAGATCAATTGACATCAGAAATTTACCGCATATTAAAGGATGGCGGAAGGTTTTCTTTGGGAGATGTCGGTGGTTCAAAATTATGGAGAAAACCAATCATTAACTTCTTCATAAAAATTCTAGCCTATCTTTATTTTCTGTTTACCGAAAATAAAGACCGCGCCAGGGCAGAAGCTTCAGCCGTATCCAATGTGTACACAGCAGAGGATTGGAAGAAAATCTTATCCGACGGTGGATTTACAGAAATTGAAATTACTCTTCTAAAATCAAAGAAATTTTGGGTCCCAGACCCGTTATTGATCCAGGCAATAAAAATACAAGAACCCAAGGAGAAAGTGAATGACGACTACTAAAGAACTAATGCAACAGGGAAAAAAGGCAGAAATCTGGACCAAACATTGTGGCCATCTTGACTTGAATATTGATGAGTTCATGGAAATTCAGGAACGCTTATTATTTGAGCAAATCGGGTATCTCAAAAACAGTGTAATTGGTAAAGCATTACTAGGAGAAACAATACCAACCACTATTGAGGAATTTTGCAACCTAATTCCGCTCACAACCTATAAGGATTATGATCCATTTCTTAAAGATCAAAATTCCGACGTCTTACCTTTTGAGCCTTTTGGTTGGGCACGTACATCTGGGCGATCTGGAGAATATCCCTGGAAATGGGCTCCTTATACCAAACAAATGTATGACCAACTTGGAAATGGATCATTAAGTGCCATTCTGATGTCCGCTGCAACACAGAGAGGTGAGGTCATGATTGATCCTCACAACGTCCTTTTACTCGGAACCGCTCCCAGACCTTACATGTCCGGATATTTGAGTCTGTCGGTAGAAGATCAATCCGGTTTTCGCTTTGTTCCTCCCCTCGCTGGCGGCGAGACTATGGAATTTGCAGAACGAATCAACTCTGGTTTCAAACAAGGTATGATTACAGGACTTGACTATTTTTATGGTCTCGCCAGCATCCTGGCAAAAATCGGAGAGCGCTTTGAGTCCGGTGGTGGTAGTGGCAAGTTCTCTCCTGCCATGCTACGGCCAAATGTATTGTTCAGACTCATCAAAGGCATGATTAACGCTAAAGTTGGGAAACGAAATATGTTACCCAAAGACATTTGGAAAATGAAAGGCGTTCTGACAGGCGGGACAGACACCGACATTTTCCGCAAGAAAATCGAATATTATTGGGGAAAACAACCTTTGGAAGGCTATGCCTGTACAGAAGGTGGTATCTTCGCATTCCAATCGTGGAGTTATAAAGGCATGACCTTGCTGCCTGATAGCAATTTTTATGAATTCATCCCTTATGACGAGCATATCAAAAGCAGAATCGATAAGACCTATACACCAAAAACCTTACTCTTCCGTGATCTTGTGCCTGGTATTTATGAAATGGTCTTTACGAATCTACTGGGTGGTGTTTTTACCCGTTACCGCATCGGTGATTTAATTGAGGTGGTTTCGATGCGTGATGATGAAATTAATATTAATCTGCCACAAATTCGTTTTTATTCACGCTGTGATGATATCATTGATCTGGCTGGATTAATCCGATTAACTGAAAAAGCTATCTGGTTGGTGATTGAAGCAACAGGAATTAAATATATTGATTGGATTGCTAGAAAAGAAGAAAAGGAAGGCAAACCCATCCTGCATCTCTACCTTGAATTACCGGAAGGTGCTACAACCCCAATGAATGAAATCGAAGAGTCCTTACGGGTTAATTTCAGAGCAATGAATAATGAATTTGCAGATTTTGAAAAAATGCTTGGCATGGAGAATTTTGTGGTCACACGAATCAAAGATGGTGCTTTCGCGAAATATATTGAAGAACAAAGAGCAGCTGGCGCAGATCTTGCACATCTAAAACCGGCACACATGCAAGTACCAGAAAAAGTTATTAAACGCTTACTAAATTAGGGGTGTCGGCTATGACACAATGAATTTTAATTTCATCTCACTGATCCCACTGATCGCCCTATTCTTATATGGCGGTCTCTACCTGGCAACCACGTTTTCAAAATCGTCAACGCAAATCCAGGAACGTAATACATTTAAAGGCTATCTGGCTATGATGATGTTGTGGTCATTGAGCGCTTTCCTGCTCTTGGCAGGCATCGATGACCACCCTACATTCTGGTTCCGCTTGATGGCTTTTGGAGCAGTGGGGTCAGCTGTAACGTTGATCCGTTTTGTCCGTTCTGTAACGGGCAAACGCTGGCTATGGATCAATTGGGTCTATATCTATGGGGTGATAAGTTTCATTTTGATATTGTTCACTCCGTTAGCTGTAAAATTTGCTGTGATGGAAAACATGGAGGTCTTGTACGAATTTGGACCTTTAATTTTAGTCATCGCCGGTCCAGGATATATTGTAAATCTCCTTAGCCTATTTCAATTGATCAGTCGTTTTAGAGAAACAGATGATGTCATCATTCGGAATCGTTTGCGCTACCTGATTCTCGGATTCGCTTTTGTTTTAATCATTTCTCTGATCAATTTTACCCCACTGGGAAAATATCCGATTGATATTGCTGGAAATTCAATCACGGCAATCCTGATCTCTTATGCTATTCTACGACATCAATTACTGGATATAAAAGTCATTGTTCGAAAAAGTGTCTTGTATTCGGTACCAACGGTAATCATAGGTACCTTATATTTTCTGATAATTTCTTTTGCACTTAATTTAATCCATGTGACTTCGGATTTTGAGCTATTTGGTTTTTCACTCTTCGTGGCGATTGTAACCGCTCTTGTTGCTCAACCATTCCGCGATAAAGCCCAATCGATTATAGATCGCTTGTTTTTCCGGGAAAAGTATGATTCAAGTCTCATGTTGGAACGTCTCAGCAGCCGAACTGCGCTGGTACTGGATCTGGATCAAGTTACCAATATGATCTTGAAAGATTTAACTGAGACAATGCATATTAAAAACGCTGCATTCTTTCTCAAACGAGGGAAAGGGATAGGTTATTACCTTTCGGCTCAAATTGGACTGGAACCATTCATTAAGATTCGGATGAGTGAAAATCACCCGATCGCGTTGTGGCTAACAGGTCACAAAATAGTTCTTCGCAAAAATGAACTGGATGTAATGCCTTATTTCAAATCTCTGTGGCGCAAAGAACGGGATGATCTCCAGAATCTTAACGGTGAACTTTTTATCCCGCTTCTGGTGAAAACAGAACTGGTTGGTATCTTCGTCATTGGTCCCAAACGCTCCGAACAGGGATATTCCCAGGATGATCAGCTTACCCTCACCACGCTTGCTAACCAGACAGCCGTAGCCATAGAAAATGCCCGTCTTTATAAAATTGAACAGGATCGCCGGGCTGAATTAACTATGTTATACAACATGTCCCGTCAATTGGTAGCAACTGATGATGTTGAAAAGGTTTTACGAACAATCACACAATTTGCCACAATCAGCACCAATGTTACCTACACCCGTATTCTTACATTAAATGAAAGCGGTAAGTTTGTTTGTCGTGCTGCTCATGCGGTTCGTGATATTGAACAAAACATGAGCATTGGGAAGGTCGAAAATGAGGTTATACAGGCAATTTTAAAATCTACACAAGAATCCGGTAAATGGACCATATTGGAAAAAAATGTTGGATTTTCTTCTGAAGAATTAAATCAGGCTTTATTTCTGGAAATGGCAACCAGCGTTTGTATATATCCTCTTCAAGTCGTTGATGAATTTTTGGGAATGCTTTTGTTTGGTGAGGAACGCCGCACCCAACGTGAACCATTTGATTCCAACAAATTGCAGCTGATCAGCCTGATAGCTGATCAGGCTGGTAGTGCACTTCGTAGAGCTTATCTGCATGAACAATTAGAGGAGAGCTTAATTGAAACTGTGTTTGCCCTTGCCAATGCGGTGGAAGCACGAGATACATATACCGAAGATCATAGTGCCCGCATGGAAGAATTGGTGGTTCAAATCTGTATACAACTCGATTTTTCAGATGAAAACATCCAGAATATGCGTTGGGCAGCCCGTTTACATGATATTGGTAAAATCGGTGTTCCTGATCATATTCTACGGAAACCCGGCAGCCTGACCGAAGAAGAATGGGTATCCATGCGAGAACATCCTGAAATCGGATCAAAAATCCTCGCTCCTATTTCGAAAATGGCAACGGTCAGCCCAATTATTCGCGCCCATCATGAAAAATTCAATGGTACTGGTTACCCGGATGGGCTCAAGGATGAACAAATTCCACTTGGCTCCCGCATCCTCACAGTAGTAGATGCCTATGTAGCGATGACGGATGAAAGAATTTACCGAAAAAGTATGAGCCCTAAAGATGCGATTGAAGAACTGATCCGGAATAAAGGAACTCAATTCGATCCAAAAATTGTTGATCTTTTCCTCGCTATTGTTGACGAAAACTCAGACGGTAAAAAACAATCAGCCCAGATCTTATCATAAAATATTTATCATTGACGTTGATATTTTATAGTCACATTGGTTAGTGGGTTACCAAATCTCAGTCTTTATTGGATCAATCAAGGAGTAAAACCAGATATTTCCAGTTAATCAGCAAATAACTTCTTAAAACTGTTGAAAATTTCACAATATCGTCGAATTTATGTGCATTAATTCACAAATAAGGTAAATTCGGTATTAATTGTCAAATTTTATTGACAAAGCGTTTTTTTTTTGATAATATGAAAAAGTAATTTTCTCACAGTTATTACAGAAAAAAAAACAATACGTACCCCCCCACCTATACTGCCTCATAGATGAATAAATCCTTTTGTACAAACAAAAGCAATGTTTGTATTTAACCTTCACCCAAAAAGAGAGGATCTATTATGCTGCGTTTTGGAGAGAATATTCAAGAAATTTTAGCCAGGGAAGGAATGTCAAGGCGAGATTTTCTAAAGTTCTGCAGTGTGATGGCTGGTGCATTAGCACTGCCCCACAAGGAGAGTTTAGCGATTGCCAGGGCACTCGAGTCCCCACATCGTCTCCCCGTCGTCTGGCTGGAACTACAAGATTGTGCTGGTTGTAGTGAAGCCTTCTTAAGGTCATCCAGTCCTACAGCTGCTGAATTGGTACTGGATGTCCTGTCTGTCGATTACCATGAGACAATCATGGCCCCATCCGGATTCCAGGCAGAAAAATCGAAAGATGATGCCATTGCGGCTGGAGGTTACGTCCTTATCGTGGAGGGTTCAATTTCGACAGCTGGCGTTGGGGAGTATTGTTGTATTGCCGGTAAATCATCACGATTTATCCTGGAAGAAGCTGCACGTAATGCAGCGGCAATCATTGCAGTTGGTAATTGCGCTACCTTTGGTGGCATTCCAGCAGCCAATCCTAACCCTACCGGAGCCGTTGGCGTCTGGAATATCATCAAGGATAAACCCGTGGTTAATATTCCAGGTTGCCCCATGAACCCGGCAAATTTAACCGCAACTGTCGTACACTTTCTGACATATGGTAGTCTTCCGGAAATGGATCAGCTAAATCGGCCCTTATTTGCCTTTGGTCGCCGAATTCATGATAATTGCGAACGCCGTGGTCATTTTGATGCCGGAGAATTTGTGATGCAATGGGGTGATGAAGGACATCGCGCAGGTTGGTGTCTTTACAAAATGGGATGTAAAGGACCAGCCACATTCCACAATTGTCCAACGATCCGTTTTAATGAAGGTGTCAGTTGGCCAATCGGATCCGGCCATCCTTGTATTGGTTGTTCGGAACCAGGATTTTGGAATTGGGAGGTATACAAACCAGTTATCCTCAATAGTGTTACACCGCCAACCACTTACCCTTCGGTAGAGAAACCTGTACGCGAAATCTCACCTGCCAGTATTGCCATCAGTGGAACAGCTATAGGCGCAATTGCTGGGGCTGCCGGTGCATTTGCCTATTCAGCCCTGACAAAACGATCTTCTCAAACAGAATCGGAAATTGATGAAGATTCTGAAACCCCGGTCGAGCATTAAAGGGGAGATGAAAAATGGATTTAAACCGTAGAGATTTTCTAAAAATAGCTGGTGCAGGATTGGGTAGCCTTGTCCTGCCGTCCATAAATGTCTCGGCAGCAGCCATTACAGATAATACTGAGAATGCCCATGCCATGCTGTATGATGCGAATTTATGTGTTGGCTGCCGCGCCTGTCAGATTGCCTGTAAAAAACGAGCCGGTCTGCCGTATGTCACTGATGAAAATCAAATGTACGAAATGCCAGTTGATCTGGATGGCGATACCTGGACTTTGATAAAACTGTATCAAGAGAATGAAACATTTTCTTACGTGAAGAAGCAATGCATGCATTGTATCGCGCCAGCCTGTGCTTCGGTATGCCCGGTAGCAGCATTGGAAAAAACCCCGGAAGGTCCAGTGGTCTATCACAGCTATAAATGTATCGGTTGCCGCTATTGCATGACTGCCTGTCCTTTTGATATTCCAAAATATGAATGGGAAGAGATCAATCCGATCATTCAGAAATGCGACTTTTGTGCAGATCTTCAGACAGCCGGGAAACAACCAGCCTGCAGCGCAGCCTGCCCTACCGGTGCTCTCATTGCTGGAACCCGTGGGGAGATGATTGAAATTGCCCATAATCGCATCAACGAACACCCAGATAATTATTTCAACCATGTCTATGGTGAGGATGAAGTCGGTGGAACTTCTATGCTATACATTGCTCCCGTATCCTATGAAAAACTTGGTTACCCTACATTGGATTCCAAACCAATTCCAGATATCACCTGGCCTTATATGAAAGCAGTTCCATTTGTATTTTTCGGGATGGCCGGGGCAATGTCCGCTATTTATTATTGGACACACCGCAACGAAACAGCAAAGGAGGAATGATATGGCTACCGGTGTAAACAATATCAGATTACGGAAATATCCGGTTGGTGCAGGAATGATCCTCATCTGGATAACCGGTGCGATAGGTTTAAGTATCGCGGTTTATCGTTGGATAGTTGGCTTGCGAATAACCAACATGAGTGATAATCGCCCATGGGGAATCTGGATCAGCTTTGATATGATGAGCGGTATCGGTCTGGCTGCTGGTGCATTTAGTGTTGCAGCCATCGTGTATATCTTCAATATCAAAAAGCTCTATCCGATTGTCCGTCCCACTATCCTCACCGGATTTATCAGTTACATCCTGGCTGCCCTCACCCTCTTAGCTGACCTTGGGCTACCACAAAGTATCTGGCATCTGATTATCTACTGGAATATTCACTCCCCACTCTTTGAAATTGGTTGGTGTGTGATGGCTTACACAACGGTGCTGTTATTGGAATTCAGTCCGGTTGTGTTTGAAGCGTTGGGGTGGAAAGCACCCTTGAAACTGATTCGCAGTATCACAATCCCACTTGTCATTCTGGGAATCTCTCTCTCAACCTTACATCAATCCACCCTGGGCACCATGTTAACAGCCTTGCCGTATCGCATCCACCCCTTCTGGTATTCTCCGTTATTGCCGGTCTATTTCTTCATTACTGCCATCGCAGCCGGAATGGCCATGACGGTATTTGAAAGTTATCATTCTGCCAGGACCTACCAACAAAAATTCGAACTGGGAATTGCTGCCAAAATTACAAGCTGGATACCGTATGTTCTGGGACTCTACATCATTGTTAAGATAGTTGATGTCATTGTCTCTGGAACATACATCTACCTGATCCAGGATCCCTGGCCAACGTTTATGTTTCTGATTGAAATCATGGGTGGCGCACTAATACCCGCCTTGATGTTTGCCGATCGCCGCATTCGCAATACGAAAAGTGGTCTGATCTGGGCTGCCTTCCTCACCATGGGTGGTTTAATCCTCAATCGATTCAACTCGACCCTGGTATTTATGAAAGGAGATTTTTATTTTCCCAGTGCAGCCGAAATCGCGGTATCCATTGGCCTGACCTGTTTGGGAATCATCATGTTCGATGCTGCAATCCGATTTTTACCAATGTATCCAAATCCCCGCGAAAAACAAAATAAACAATCTGTCGAAAACGCCAAATAAACAAGGAGTCTTAATGATGGCAAAAATTGTTATAGATCCAATCACTCGCATTGAAGGACATTTAAGAATAGAAGTTGAAGTAAAAGATGGTGTTGTAACCAATGCCTGGAGCAGCAGCACCATGTTCCGTGGTATTGAAACAATCCTGAAAGGTCGTGATCCGAGAGGTGCCTGGACGATAACCCAACGTATTTGCGGTGTTTGAACTACTGTTCACGCAGTCAGCTCCGTGCGAGCTGTAGAAGATGCCTTAAAAATTCAGGTACCCACCAATGCACGCATTATCCGCAACCTGATTGATGCAATTCAATTTGTCCAGGATCATGTCATCCATTTTTATCATTTACACGCCCTTGATTGGGTAGATATTGTCAATGCGCTCAGTGCTGATCCAAAAGCAACTGCTGATCTGGCACACTCCATTTCCACCTGGCCAAATTCCAGTGAGAATTATTTCAGAGGCGTACAGGAACGAGTTCAAAAATTTGTCAACAGCGGACAACTCGGAATCTTTGCCAACGCCTACTGGGGACATCCAGCATATAATCTACCGCCAGAAGCCAATTTAATGGCGGTTGCCCATTACCTGGAAGCCCTTGATTGGCAACGCGAGATTATAAAAGCGCATGCCATTCTGGGTGCCAAAAATCCACATCTACAGACCTATCTGGTCGGTGGAATGTCAATACCGGTGGATCCCAATAGTGAATCCGCGATCAATGCTGATAAAATTGCCCAACTTTTAGGTTTGTTTGCCAAAGCAAAAGATTTCGTTGACCGTGTTTATTTACCGGATGTTCTGGCGATCGCACCTTTTTATCTGGATTGGGCAAGTCTTGGTGAAGGATTGGGAAATTTCCTCTCCTATGGAGATATTCCTTTGATTGATAATGCTAATCCTAACAACCCAGAACATCTGTTCTTCCCGCGTGGTGTGATCTTGGACCGTGACCTCAGCAAAGTACATCCTTTGGATCCCGAAAAAATTCATGAATTCGTCACACATTCCTGGTATTCCTATGAAGATGAAACGAAAGGTTTACATCCCTCCGTAGGAGAGACAAATGTAAACTTTACTGGTCCAAATCCCCCATATGAATTTCTGGACACTGATAAAAAATATACCTGGCTTAAAGCCCCCCGCTATGATCAAAAATCAATGGAAGTTGGTCCATTAGCTAGAATGTTGATTGGATATGCCTCCGGGCAAAAACGGGTTGTGGAGTTAATTGATTCCATTCTGGAAAAATTAAACGCACCTGCCACCGTTCTGTTTTCCACCCTCGGGCGGGTTGCAGCACGCTGTGTTGAAACCGTTTTGTTGGCGGAACAATTACAACCCTGGACAATGGAATTGGCTGAAAATATTGGTAAAGGAGATTTGCGTATCCACGAACAGGATCACTGGGAGCCATCCACCTGGCCAGCAGAATCGATGGGATGGGGTTGGACAGAAGCACCCCGTGGGGCACTTGGTCATTGGATTCACATCAAGGATGGGAAAATTGCCAATTACCAGGCGATTGTACCCTCCACCTGGAATGGCTCGCCACGGGATGCCAAAGGATTAATGGGTGCCTATGAAGCTGCGCTCATTGGTACACCAGTAGCAGATCCCAGCCAGCCTGTGGAAATTCTACGAACCATCCACTCTTTTGACCCCTGCATGGCCTGTGCAGTGCACGTTCTGGACGCGGATGGAAATGAAATTACCAAAGTGATCGTGATGGATTAAGCCTTGAACAAAACCCTTATTCTTGGCGTAGGGAATTACTTGCTCACTGATGATGGACTCAGCATCCATGTTCTGGAACGACTGCAAGCAAGCAATCGAATCCCTGATGAAATTCAGATGGTTGATGGTGGAACCTGTGGTCTTGATCTGCTTCAATACCTGGAAGGGGTCAGCAACCTGATCATCATTGATGCAGTTAATCGCAAAAATGCTGCTCCGGGTACCATCATCCGACTCTCCGGAGAACAAATCCCGGCTTATCTTTCCTTAAAAATTTCTCCTCACGATATTGGCCTTCCCGATTTATTGGCAACAGCAAAATTACGCGATCTTTATCCCCAGCGCATTGTAGTGCTGGGGATTTCTCCAGCTTCGCTTGAATTGGGTGTTGAACTTTCACCCGTAGTTGCTGCCCAGGTTGACACATTAATTAATCTGATCATTGAAGAGGTTATACAGAGCGAAGCAATTTAGGTCATAGAAGATAATAAAACCTGTATGCACACATCTATGCAGGTTTTATTTCGATTCTATCAATTAATCTTATCTACGCACTCCTGAACTTCTCATTTATAATCAACTGATGTCACTCATCGAAGAATCATCAATCCTAACCAAACCCAAGCATTACAATCTGGAAATACTGCTGTTTTCGTCCATTCGCATCCTTGTTCATGCCATGATGCGTATGGTGTATCCTTTTCTGGCTGTGTTTGGTCGTGGTCTGGGTGTTGACCTCACTACTATATCTTTAGCTGTCACCATTCGTAATTTCGCAGCCATTCTGGTTCCTTTTATCACCTCAATTTTTGATAAACGTAGTCGCCGTAGTGGTATGTTAACCGGTATGGGGCTCTTCATTCTTGGGTGTGCTGTTGTCACTTTTTGGCCAACATTCGTTGTCTTCATCATGGCGCTGAGTTTAACTTTCATTGGTATGCATGTTTTTGTTGCATCCATGCAGGCATACCAGAGTGATACCATCCCCATGCCCATAAGAGGGCAGGCAATTGTCATCACCAGTACAGGTTGGGCGTTAAGCTTTGTTGTTGCTGTCCCACTGATTGGGTTTTTGATAGGGCGTTATGGTTGGTTATCTCCATTCCCGGTGATGGGTGTATTGGGAGTGATTTCCATATTCTTCCTTTTATGGCTGGTTCCCCGAGGGAAAAAAGCCATCACCGACCAGGCTGAAAAGGTTCAACACGGCATTCTGCAGGTTTTTACATCCTCAACCGCAATTGCCGGTGTGTTGATGATTTTATTCTTTTGTGCTGCCCATGAAATCGTCAACCTTGTTTTTGGTGTCTGGATGGAGGATAATTACGGATTATCTATCAATGCCCTGGGTGTGGCATCTACTGTCATAGGTCTGGCAGAATTATTGTCCGTTGCAGCTGTCAGCTGGTTGCTGGCTCGTTTAGGGGCGAAGCGTGCAGTGGCGATAGGACTGGTGTTCAGTGCCCTGACAGCTGTTGCTATCCCATGGTTGGGTAGTTATGGCTTATGGGGAGCTGAGTTAGGTCTCTTTCTGTTCAACCTGGCTTTTCAAATACCTTTTATTGCCTATGCCCCCCTGCTCACCGAAGTACTTCCATTTGCACGGGCATCCTTATTGGGTGCCACACTTGCCTCTGTAGGCGTTGGGCGTATGCTGGGTGCGCTGGCAGCCCCTTATCTGTTTGGCTGGGGATTTAAATTCAATGCGTTAGCTGCCATGGTCTTGTTTCTGATTTCTTTGTTTACCCTCAGCAAAGTCAAAACCCAACAGGAACAGGCAAACAACCCTGCCTGATACCAGATCCCTTGATTGAGTTAGTAAGGATGAAGATGTTTAGGCTTTTTGGATTGTCTTCAATGCCCAATCGGCCGCTCTTTCCAATTCCCCTTCCACCAGTGGTCCTTCCATACCTGTGACAAAAAAGCCTTGAGGCGAAACGATTTCCTTTCCCCCCAGATGAACTAATTGTTTAGCAATTTTCTCAGCGGCATATCCAAATATCTTAACCATAAGCGCAAGAAACTTGTTTTTCTTCACATCCTGCGAGGTCATCCGGGTATCAAACGCAGCCACATGAACGCCTTCTAAAGTGCCAGCGGGAATTTGTTTTAAAAATTGATCCAACGCACTGGTTTCTTTAAATTGTCGGGTGGGCGATCCGACGATCAAAGTTTTTATTCTGTCCAGATGCTCGGGAAAAACTTCTCCCACAACACGCACATCTACGTCGAGGTGTTCTTCCAATGCGTTTGCCATGGCTTGAGCAATTTTGGCTGTGTTACCAAAAACCGAATCATAAATTATCAGAGTATCTTTCATGTATCACCTGGAAAATAGAATTACCTGATATTATAAGTTAATTCATCCTAAAATACACCCCCCTCTCACTCAGTTTATATGAATTCTTACAAGAATGTAAAGTGTTACTTAAATTAAATTAACTCTCATCGGTTTTCGTCAGATTTTTTGCTGCGTTACAATTATGTTTTTGTATTAAAGATCAGATCCCAGACTTTAACATTTGAACTGAGCCACCTCACCTGAAGTGGAAATTTTTATATTTAAACATAATTCAGCTTTTGACAGCCACTCTTCATTCATTTAGGTCTCCTGATCGAGTAAATCCTAATATTGATCTGCAGTGACGGTGAATTCATCTGTTTCAATTATATTGAAAAACACACTGACAATTTTCGGATCAAGATGTTTTCCGGAGATATCTTGTATGTAGTTCATAATTTCTTTCCGTTTCCAGGCTGGGCGGTAAGGCCGATCAGATCCCAACGCATCCCAGATATCCACAACAGCAAAAATTCTGGCAGCCAATGGTATATTCTCCCCAGTCAAACCCTGGGGATATCCAGACCCATCCCAACGTTCATGGTGGCTGTAGGGTATGTCAATTGCCTGTTTAAGAAAATCAATTTTCGATAATAGGTTATAAGCATAGTTGGGATGTTTTCTCATCTCCACCCATTCCTCATCAGAAAGTGGTCCGGGTTTTAAAAGAATTCTATCGGGTATGCCCATTTTACCGATATCATGCAGTAAAGCCCCACGCTCAATATGTGCAAGGTCTTCTCCTTCGACCCCTAAAGAACGAGCGATCTCCAGGGTTAAGGCAACCACCCGACGGCTATGCCCGGCAGTTTCCTGTTCTCGTAATTCCAATGCACTTGACCATCCCTGCAATGTTGAATCATATGCAACCAGAAGATCCTTTGCCAATCTCTTGAGTTCATCTTCTGTAATTTTTTGATCTTCAATAACACTTAACAAAGCTTTGCGGGATTGGTCGGCATTATCCAGTAATCTTTGCAGTTCCAACTGGATTGATTTTTCTTTTTCTTCGGCCAATTTTCGATCCTTAATGTCTTCTAACATGCCAATCGCGAACAGAGGATCGCCACGTTCATCTCGCACCAGAGACGCAATTAATTTCCCCCAAACGATGCTACCATCTTTTCGGAAAACCCGCTTTTCAATGGTAAAAGAATCCCTCAATCCGGCTTTAAACTCCTCCAACATTTTCATATCTTCCTGGACATCCTCCGGATGAGAAATGTCAGCAATGGATAATTTGGTGTACTCATCAATTTCATATCCCAGCGTTTTTAAAACTGCTGGATTGCCAGCGGTAAAATTTCCTGACAAGTCTGTTATAGAAATGCCTAAACCGGAAGTCTCAAATATACGGCGGAATTTTTCTTCACTTTTTTTCAATGCTGATTCAGTTTCGATAATGGCGCTGATATCTCTGGCTATGCCCAGCACCCATTCCACCTGACCATCCGAATTGAAAACCGGGGATAATCTCCAGTCAAAAACAATCTTGTGATTGTCTGCATTGTTAACATTTAGTGGCCAGTTGGTTATCCGTTGAACCAGCTCTTCGTACTGAAAAACCTGTTCAACATCCATTTCCAAATTCCTGACCAACCTGTTATCTGAAAAAATTTCTCCCAGTAATTTTCCTTGTACAACTGCATGGCCAACACCCAAAAACTCTAACCCTGCCTGATTAAAGTAAGCAATTTTGTATTCACGATCAAAAAGTGTGATGATATCCTGGCTGCTTTCTGCCAGACTACGAAACCTTCTTTCGTTCATCAATAATCCCAGTTCATATTCTTTTTGTTCGGTTATATCCACATGACAGCCGATCACCTGCAACGCGTTTCCACGATCATCTCGGCGAATCGAACCACGAGAAAGGATCCATCGATAGGATCCATTTTTATGTTTCAACCTGAATGTTGTTTCATAAAAATTATCACTCCCAACAAAAACTTCATTAATTTGTCGAATTGTCTTTTCTTTATCGTCGGAATGAAGCCTGCTTTCCCACTCATGATCATCATGCCTGATTTCATCTTCTTCAAAGCCTAATTGTCTTTTCCACTCCGGGGATATATGTGTCTCTCCGGTTATCAGATTCCGGTCAAAGAAACCAATATTAGCTGCCTGCACTGCAAGACTGAGCTGCTCTTCCCTTTCCTGTAGATCAAAATAAATCTTCTCTCGTTGTGCCCGATTCACCAATAAAAACCCTAATAACATGGTCGCTAAAGGATAAATCAATAAAACCAGAAAACTTATATCACCCAGAACTCGCAACGCAATTTCTCTAGGCAGGGTCAACATGAGCAACAACATCACCACATGATTTATCAATCCGAAAAGATATAACTCAATCAATGATATCTGATCAATTTTCTTTTTGCGAAGATATCGCCAGGCAAGCCCAATACCACCTGTGGCAAGGATAACGCTAACTCCAGTCCAGGCTGCTACCCCACCCTGCACATATCTGAAAATGGAAGTCATTATCATCGCGATGACGGTTGGCACTAACCCAAAAAACAAACCAGAA
Organism: Anaerolineaceae bacterium; assembly: GCA_030653365.1. Taxonomy (GTDB): domain Bacteria; phylum Chloroflexota; class Anaerolineae; order Anaerolineales; family Anaerolineaceae; genus UBA6170. Next base: position 125,772 of record JAURZL010000019.1, on the reverse strand, counting down.
ACACTCAATAATATCGAACGCGTATCAAAAATAATCCCAGGTGCAAAATTCCAGGGATTGACCATTAGCATAATTCCGATAAATCCTAAAATCAATCCAACAAATATTCTTTGAATACCAATTAAATTCTGACGCCAACGAATTTTTGTATTATCGAATAATAATGCAGTACTTAGTAAAATTGCTGCATTATACATCAGGAGAAGAAACCCATTTTCAATCATTATTTTCCTCAGACTCTGACATCATCTTTATAAATATATCAGTAATCATTGGATCAAATTTAGTTCCTGACATCTCTTTAATCAACTGTAAGGCTTTATTCTTGCAATCAAGATTTTCTGGGTTTGAATTCACCAATGTGTCATATCTCTCAACCAAAGAAATAATTCTTGCCAGAAGCGGGATTTCTTTTCCCTTTAATCCTTTCGGATACCCACTCCCATCCCATTTTTCATGATGACTATAGACATCTTCTGCTAAATTAAGTGTGTCCTCGAACAAATTCAAAATACGGTATCCGATTACTGTGTGATCTTGAATTTCCCGAATTTCTTCTTCAGAGAAAGGTTTTTCATAATTTAATAGGTGATCATCAAAGACAATTTTACCAATATCATGATAAAAACCTGCGTCCTTTAATCTCTTCAATTCTGTCTCTGACAAATTCATTACTTTTCCAAGCCGTAAACACAATTCACTAACAGAATGTGAGTGATTTTTCTCGTGCGGACTTCTCTCATGTAAGGTGGTAATAATGGAATTAATCAGATCCGAATTGATATGTTTTTGTTTGAGTCTCTTTTCTGAGTACATTTTGTTTTCGGCGCCTGCAATAATTTTTTCAATATCCTGCCCAATTTCAGCCTTGGTTTCATACCCCATTGACATACTACAATGAATAGCTTCAATTTTTACCTTTGCAAGCTCATTATTAACCCTCTCTATAATCTTTTCCGCTATGGTTGCTGGAGTATTAGGCAATAAAATGATAAATTCATCCCCTCCTACACGTGCGACAATATCAGAATCCCGGCAGGCTTCCTTCATAATTTCCGCACATTTTACGATTAACGCATCACCAGCAGCATGGCTGAAAATATCATTGGTCAATTTCAATCCATTAACATCGCTAAAAATGATAGAAATTGGGAGGTTTTCTTTCGTATCGATTTCCTTCAAGGCATTATCAAAATAAACCCGATTAAATAATCCGGTTAATGAATCATGTTCTCCAAGATACTTAATTCGTTCTTCAGCGGTTTTTCTCTCGGTGTTATTCATAAAGGTAACAACAGTGCCAATAACATTTCCATCTTTTAATTGTGGATATGAATAATATTCAACATTAATAGATGAACCATCTTCTTTCCAGAATATTTCATCATCTGAATGGGTACCCTTTCCTTCTCTAAATGATTGAAATATTTTACATTTTTCCAAAGGAAATGATGAGCCATCAATATAGCTGTGATGGATTTGCCAATGCATATTTTTACCCAATAATTCATCCTGATCTTGATAACCTAATAGTCTCAAACTACTGGCATTGCAAAAAGTACAATTTCCATCAATATCAATTCCATATATTCCTTCAGCGGTAGAATCCAGGATTAACTGAAGTTGCTCTTTGTACTCAGTTAATTCAACATTGAGCTTTTCCCATTCCAACGTTCTTTCTTCAACTTTTGCCTCCAGGTTATTCACCAATGACGATATAGTCTCAGCCATGTTGTTATAAGCAGAAGAAATTCTTCCAAGTTCATCGTTGCGAATCACCTTTGCACGTTGACGTAAATCACCTTGTGAATATTTTTCGGTCATATCTACCAGATAATTTATTGGTTTCAACAAATTATTCGTAAATATGAGATATAGGATGATCGAAATTAATGCAGCGGCGATTGTAATGATTGTAGTTAATCTCATAATCTCATAAATACCTGCCATCAATAACGCCTCAGGTATGGCGGAAATCACCAGCCAATCAATGCCTTCTTTTTGATATTCCCGAATGTGAATATAGTAACTTTCTCCATTAGTCATTACCTTGAATTGTGAGGGAGATGTTTCTCTGAAAATATCATACGCCTGATTAATGATAGCGTTCTCAATTTCCTGAATTGAGATTCTATCTGTGGCTCCATCACTAAGAAGATCGAAATTTTTCAACCTCAAGGAATTGCCAATTAATTCTCCGGTTTCTTTTTCAGCAATAATAGCAATACCATTTACTTCTTTTACATTTTCTTTCAGATATTGATCAATACTGGAGAGGATGATATGGGTTCCCAACACTCCTTGAAGAATACCTTCTGAATTGTAAATTGGATAAGCAGCGGATACGGTCAAATCCTCCATCACGAAATGTTTATAAACAGGTGAAAAACCGGGATTTCCGGACTCCTGGGCCACTTTATACCAGGCGCGGGTGCGTGGGTCGAATTTTCCGGCCTGCACAACCAACTCACCAGCGGATAAGTCATCATTAACCGAATAATACCAGGAGTTACCATCTGTTTCAGCGTTATTACGCATTATTTCGATAACGCCTGCCTCATTTCTGCGAGCGCCATAATATTCTCCCGTTTCCATTCCGATACTAAAACTGTAAATTGCCTCGTCTTGAGACTGTAAAGCACCAACAAAAAATTTCTCTCGCTCCACTTCGTTCGATAAATCAACAATTCCATTATCAATCAATTTTTGGTTAATTTCATTATTTCTTAATGGGGTATCCATCAATATTTCAATCTGATGGTAGATATCATTATTCATATCTCTTACGATTCGTTCCGTAGTAGCGTCCGCCGATGAGACCCAATTGGAGAAAACAACAACTCCAATGATACCTATGGTAATTAACATAATTGCTGAAAAAACAAGAATCATGATGGTGCGAATTGATAAGGTTTTTATTGTTTTTTCTGTCATATTATCTTTCATTGATCGTTTGATTTGATCTCTAATTCTCTTCAACGCTATTATATTTACTGGGCATACCGTGGATTTTTAGTAACTGATTTACTTCTCGCTTTAGTTCAATAATGCGTTCTTCCCTCCCCAAGGTAACATCATGCCAGCGGCGTAATTCATCCAATTGGTTTTTTAATTTCTTTTCTGCTTCGATCCGCTCAGAAATATCATGAATAATGGAATAGATTACAGGGTTCTTATTAATAACAATGGGTGTAGTATAAATTTCCACCATTCGTATTTCTCCATTGGCAAGACGGTTCGGAAAAACGAGATATTTGTTTTTCTTTTCATTTGAACCAACTATAATTTTATCCATTTCATCGGATGAACGTGGATTTATGTCTCCAAGCTTCATGGTACATAATTTTTCAATTGGATATCCGTAATAATTAGCTGCTCCGCTATTAGCATCTACAATGCTGTTATCTTTTGGGTCAATCAATAACATTGGAACATCATGCTCTGAAAACATTTTTCGAAAGCGTTCTTCACTTTCTTGTAAAGTTTCTTCAGACTTTTTACGATCGGTTATATCCATAAATATCGTGGCAAATTGTCCCTTCTTCGGCGAAAAAGCCACAACGGTATACCATCTATCCAAATCTAAAGAATAATTTTCAAAAACAATGTCCTCTTCCGTCAAAGCAACATTTCCATACGTTTCAATCCAATAAGATTCGGTGTTAGGTAAAATTTCGAGGACATGTTTATTGATAATAACCTCTTTTTTAAGCCCGGTGAGTCGTTCAAATGCTGGATTCACATCCAGAAAAATATAATCGATCGGTTTTCCATTCTCATCTAACACAACTTCATGCAAAGCAAATGCTTCAACCATTTCCTCAAACAACAAACGGTAGCGGGTTTCACTTACTTTCATCTGCTGATCAATTTTATGTTTATATAATGCCCTTTCAATTGTTTCGGTTAATTCACGCTCAAGCAGAGGTTTTACCAGATAACCATAAGACGCGGCGATTTTTGCTTTATTTTGTAAGTTTTCTTCCAGAAATCCTGCGATAAAGATGATCGGTATATCGGATATTCTGGAGATTTCCTCAATCGCCTCAATCTCTTTCATTTCTTTCCCCAGCTCAATATCCATTAATATCACAGTTGGAGGATCTGCTTTAATTTTATCTACCGCATTTTTTGCTGTAGAAACAGGTTCATAAACCTCGTATCCAGCCTTAGACAAGTAATCAGCCAGGTGCATCGCCAAAATTTCATCATCTTCAACTATCAAAATGGATTTTTTGTAAAGAGAATTTGTCAATTTAGGTTCAAAACTCATAGGGTTGCTTGGGTGATTCCTTTCGTATCCTTTCTATGTAATAAGAAAGATCCAATAAAAAATGGGGTTTATCGGAATAATTTCTAAATTAAAACCATTGATTTTCTAATTCTACATTTTTTTAAGGTAAGTATAACCATCTAAACATTTTTAATGAGTAGTAGGTCAATGTTTTTCGAAATCCTTTCGAAAATGTAATGTTGAAATTAACAAGTCATTGGAATTGGTTTGAACACTTGAACCATAAACCTACTTGATTCCATTAGAAAAATCAAACACCGATTTGTTTTTTAGATCAGTCCTTTTGTCAGAATTTCTCATGCAATCCAGCGTTCAAAGCTGAGTGAAAGAATATGATAAAAATTAGACTTCGGTTTTCGATCAACAAACCGTGTTTTAACAGTTCAGGAATGTCCAGGTAAAATGTCTCGCGGAGTTACGCAACATCCGATTCCTTTATTCTCAAGACCTGGCACCACTGTTCTTCCACGGTTTTGCCTTTGGTGGAATAACAAACAAAGACATCATGAGCCATGGTTAATCTCCAATTAAATTAAAAATAAAAGGCGGTTGGAATTGGCTCTTTTATTACAATCTGTCATCTCAATTAAGAAATTTAGTATAATGAGAATATCTGATTAATCCAATTGCAAATCAACCCAAATTTGGTTGGTTTTCCAGAAGGATCACCCTTTTTACCAAACTGATTTCAATTCTGAGCCAATACTAAGCAAAAGTAATTGCCTCGTATCCCTTATTTTAAAGGAAATTTTATGTCTGATTTTATCCAAGTTCAATTATTCGTGAATGGTCAATCCATTCAAGCTAACGTACCTTCCAACCAGAAACTGATGGAATTCTTACGAAATGACCTGGGATTGGTAAGTGTGAAAAATGGTTGTGCTACCGGACACTGTGGCACCTGCACCGTGGTCATCAATGGTAAAGCTGAGCGCAGCTGCCTGGTATTGATGAAAAGAGTCAATGGATGTGTAATTGAGACCATTGAGAATCTTACTCCGGCTGAAGGACTGCACCCACTCCAATTCACATTTATCACAGAAAATGCAGTGCAATGTGGTTTTTGCACACCCGGAATGTTGCTGGCTTCCAAAGCCCTTCTTGACCAAAATACTAAACCAAGCGAACTAGAAATCAGACATGCCTTGCGTAACAACCTTTGTCGATGTACGGGTTATTCCAGCATCATTCGGGCAGTTCAAAATGCAGGAAAAATCTTGCAGAAAGGGACTCAAAATATTCCAATTGAGTTAATAAATCAGCCAGATTCTCAGAGTGGCTTAATGGGCGTGGAGAATCCTGATAAACATGCTTTTGATGGTGTCACTGGCAGGCTGAACTACGCCGATGATCGCAAAAAAGAAAAACTTTTATATGGCAAAATAAAATTCTCTGATCTGCCTTCAGCTCGGATTCTAAACATCAATGCTTCGGAAGTAATGCAATTATCTGGTGTGCAACTGGTGTTAACCGGTAAGGATGTGCTGGGAACCAATATGGTTGGCATGCTTCGTCGCGATCAACCAGCTATTGCCGAAGAACATGTTCGTTCTGTGGGTGATATAGTAGCAGTTGTATTTGCAGACACCGAAGATATCGCTAAACAAGCATTGAATGCTCTGCGTGTCGATTATGAACCGCTACCAGGCGTTTTTTCACCCCAGGATGCCATGCAATCGGATGCTCCTCTCATTCATGAATCTGGTAATATATGCCACAAATCCTTTCTAAAACGCGGGAATGTGGATGCAGCTTTTCAAGACGCAGCAGTTGTGGTTGAGGGAGACTTCACCACACCTTTTGTGGACCATGCTTTCCTGGAACCTGAATCCGGTATTGCTTACCCCGATGGTAAAGGTGGCATCATTTTGGAATTGGGTACCCAATGTCCATTCGACGATCGAACACAAATCGCTGAAGCGCTTGACTTGCCATTGGAAACTGTCCGTGTCCGTCAGGTGCCCATGGGTGGTGCTTTCGGTGGTCGCGAGGATATTTGTCTGCATGTAGTACTTGTTTTGGGTGCGTTAAAAACAGGACGCGCTGTCAAAGTCACACTGTCGAGAGAAGAATCGTTCCGTGCCCACCCCAAAAGGCACGCCACCTGGATGAAATACAAATTAGCAGCGGATCCAAAAGGCAAATTTCTCGCAATTCGGGCTGATATCCATGCAGACACAGGAGCCTACGCATCATTGGGTCCTGACATCATTGAAAACATGCTCACGTTTGGTGCTGGTCCATATTTCATCCCGGATGTAGACCTGAATGTTACTGCCTGGTACACCAATAATATACAGGCAGGAGCTATGCGTGGGTTTGGTGTTCCCCAGGTCGCTTTTGCGATTGAACAATTGGTAGATGAGGTTGCCCGAAAATTGAATCTCGATCCATTTGATATTCGCCTGCTGAACGCCCTCGATGTGGGTCTGGCATTGCCTTCCGATCATATTCTAGAATACAGCATTGGTATCAAAGAAACACTGAGATCAACCCGTCAGGCCTTACAAGAAATTAATCTCAATGAAAATGGGAAAAAGATCGGGGTGGGTGTAGCATCCAGCCTAAAAAATATCGGTTTTGGGCACGGCTTTAAAGAAACTGCTGGTGCAATCGCAGAATTGCTTGAAGATGGAACATTCTTGATCCGCGTAGGGATGACTGATTTTGGCCAGGGTGCTTTCTCTGCGATGGCACAGTTGGCAGGACATGAATTAGGTGCTAACTATAATCAGGTTAAAGTATTGTATGCTGATACATCCGATTCTCCAGAAACAGGTCCCACAACTGCCTCACGGCAAACTTTCCTCTCGGGTAACGCTGTCGTTCTTGCATCTCGTGAATTGAAAGCAAAAATTCTGGAATTGATATCCGAGGAACTAAACCTGCCATCGGATCAAATCGATATAGAACAAGGGATGGTTGTCATTAAGCCAACAGGAGAAAAGATGGAACTCTCAAGTTTAGGCGTGCATCTTTCCGCCCGAAGTATTTACCATGCTCCTTTGACGCTCCCCTTTACGGAAGAAGTCAGTCCCGGTGTACCGGATCGACCCCATTCACGCGCAACTCATTTCACTTATAGTTATGGTACTCATGTTGCGATTGTTGAAGTCGATGAAAAAACTGGTAAAGTCAGCGTTCAAACGATTATTGCTGCGCATGATGTTGGTAATGCAATTAATCCTAAGATCATCCGGGGTCAGATTGAAGGGGGGGCGATCATGGGAATGGGGTATGGATTGAGCGAAGAATTCATAATAGAAAATGGAATAATCAAAACCGATACTCTGCGAAAATGTAATCTCACCACCATTCAGGAAAGCCCGCAGATCATTCCGATTATTGTTGAAAATCCCGACCCGAATGGCCCCTTCGGAGCCAAAGGAATGGCAGAGGCTTCCATCCTTCCAACAGCAGCTGCGCTGGCAAATGCCATTTATGATGCTGTCGGTGTGCGCATTTATGATTTGCCTGCGAAACCCAAGAAGATCTTGGCTGCATTGCAATCCAGAAAGGAGATCGATGACTAAAACAATCATTCGTGGTGGAAAAATTGTCACCAGCCAGGCAGTAACCTGTGCGGATATCCTGATGGAAAATGGAGTTATTACCGCTATTCAACCTGATCTGGAATTCGCAGATGCCACACAAATTAACGTGCATGGAAAACTGATCTTCCCCGGTGGTGTGGATGTGCATACCCACATGCCCTGGCCGACAGGCTCGTTTATCTCCACGGATACTTTTGCCAGTGGCAGCCGGGCAGCTGCATTTGGCGGGGTCACCTGCGTGATCGACTTTGCGATACCTTCAGAAGAAGAAAGTTTACAGTCCTCTTTAAACCGTAAATTGATAGAAGCCGAACAAGAAGCCTGGGTTGATTACAGTTTTCACATCAATATTCGCGGTGATGTCCCAAGTAAACTGAATGAAATCCCTGGGTTGGTGCAGGCAGGTTTTCCCAGCTTCAAGGTCTTTATGGCATATGAAGGTTTTCGCTTGGAGGATGCTGATCTGCTCAACGTGCTCAAGACTGTAAAAGAAGCGGGTGGGATGGTCAATGTGCATGCGGAAAATGGTCCCCTGGCCGATTACCTGACCACAGAATTAATCAGGCAGGGAAAACGGTCTTTAGCTTTCTATCCACAAGCCCGACCAGCCATCTGTGAGGAAGAAGCCGTAACACGTTTATTGACCTACCAGGAACAAATCGGTGTTCGTCTGCACATCCATCATGTCAGCAGTGCAGCTGCTATTGATCTCATTCGTGCTGCCAGAACAACCGGGCAACCTCTTACGGCGGAAACCTGCCCACAGTATTTGTTCTTTAGCGATGAGGATTATCAGGGTGATTCGCAACTGGCAGCTGCCCTTGTTTGTGCTCCTTCGATAAAATCAAAACACGACCAGGACGTACTCTGGCAGGGACTCAAAGATGGAACCCTCAGTGCGGTCGCAACCGATCATTGCCCATATTCACTTGAGCAAAAATTTTCTGGCGGAAATGATTTCTCCCTGGTCCCGGGTGGTATGGCAGGGGTTGAGACGCGTTTACCGATTCTTTTTCATTATGGTGTAAATGCAGAGAAATTATCCCTGACCCAATTTGCGTATGTCTGGGCGGAAGGACCTGCCCGTAGTTTTGGTTTATTTCCACAAAAAGGTACGATTGCAGTTGGTAGTGATGCAGACCTGGTAATCTTCGATCCTGATGAGCAATGGACCCTTAGAGCTACTGATTTACACATGAACACAGATTGTCTAGCTTACGAAGGAATCCCTGTCACAGGCCGACCGGTGATGACCATCTTGCGTGGTGAAGTCATTGTTGAAGACAACCATCTGGTATCAGATCAACCCAGAGGAACTTTAATTCCTCGCTCACTGCAAGCGGAATACATACTTTAAGGAGTCAAACTTTATGCTGAGAACCACAACAAATTTTGGATTCAGTCAGGCATTGGTGGAAGCCCAACGCTGCCTTAGTTGTTATCAGGCACCCTGCACCCAGGCCTGCCCGGCTAAGGTGGATGTTCCCGGCTTTATCCGCCGTTTTCGCGAGGATAACCTGCGAGGTGCCAGTGAATTAATATATGAAAGCTGCCCGCTGGGATGCACCTGTGGCACCGCCTGCCCAACCTCCGTCTTGTGTGAGGGTGCCTGTGTGCTGACCCAATTGGGGCAAACCCCCATCCGCATTGGCTCTTTACAGTCCTTTATTACTGCCTCCTCTCCTCTGGAAGAACCCCCGCCAAAACAAAAATCTCAAAGTAAAGTAGCTATTATTGGTTCTGGACCTGCTGGGATTGGATGCGCGGTACAACTCAATCGGTTGGGAGTCCAGGCTGAAATTTTCGAACGAGATAGGCAACCTGGTGGCATGGTCACCCATGTCATACCAGCCCACCGCCTCCCGGCTGAACCCATGGAAACCGATCTCATGCGGCTACAAAACAGTGGGATTCGTTTTCATTACAACCAGGAAGTCAATGCCGCAAAGGTAAATCAGTTTCTCAATGAATATGATGCTGTGTTCGCCGGAATTGGTCTTGGCGGGGAAAATCAGCCCCATCAAACTGGTATGCAGGCTGCTGGTGTGTACGCTGCACTGGAATTTTTACAACAAGCCCGGTCAGCAGCATTCGGCGATGGCACACCTCCACAACTGGGCAAACGTGTGTTGGTGGTTGGTGGTGGAAATGTTGCCCTGGATGCAGCTGTGGTTGCCAAACGTCTGGGAGCAGAACAAGTACTGGTGGTCTACCGTCGCTCAAAAGAAGAAATGCCCGGATGGGAGAGTGAGTATCTGGAAGCCTGCAGCCTGGGAGTAGAATTCCGCTGGCTGAGTGTGATCGATGAAATCATAACCAATCAGGATCAATTGCAGGCAGTCAAAATTAGTCAGATGCGCTTTGTATCCGCCTCATTGGGTGGCAGGCGCTGGGTGGAGCATGATTCGGAAATACCTGTCTACACACTGCATTGTGATACCCTCATTTTCGCGCTTGGGCAGACTCTGGAAGAAGGTATCCAGGAAGTTATGGGCTTGCAAAAGAACGCACCATTGCTTCCAGTCAATGAGGGATCCTTTCAGACACCTAGACCCGGGTTGTTTTCTGCTGGTGAAGCGGTCAGTGGTGGTTCTACCATTGTCGCCTGTATGAGTGCCGGAATGAAAGCTGCACGGGAAATTGCCCAATACCTGCAAAGTCAGGATACCAAAGGAGGACAGCATGGCTAATCTCAACATCGATTTTTGTGGGGTGCCTTTCATCAACCCCTTTATTCTGGCTGCAGCGCCTTCCACGGATGATCGTGAAATGATTGCGCGCGGGTTTGATGCCGGTTGGGCTGGAGCAGTACTAAAAACAACCACCCTGGAAACCGAAGAAGTATCCATCGCCTATCCAATAATGTCCTCCATCAATCCTGGCCCCAATATGGTCGGGCTTCATAATATTGATCTGGTCTCAGAACGTTACATTCAAGAAATTGCAGAAGATATCCTCTGGCTCAAGCAACGCTTCCCCCAGCATCAGGTGATCGCCAGCCTGATGGGACATACCTGTGATGATTGGAAGCAGCTGGTGAGCATCGCTGAACAGGCCGGCGCTGATCTGATCGAAGCAAGCATTTCCTGCCCACAGGGAGCCACCCTGGAAGGCGAAGAAGCACAGGGCTTTATGGTCAGCCAGGATCCCCGCTTGACAGAAAAAGTCACCCGCTGGGCAATCGAAGCAGTTCAGCAAATTCCTGTCTATATCAAGATAAGCCCTGGGGTCACCGATATCACCAGTATCGCCCGGGCTGTGGAACTTGGGGGAGCTCGTGCCATCTGCGCGATTGATTCACTGGAAGGTGTGGGTGGGGTTGATCTGAAGACCTTCTCGCCCTTGCCCAGTGTGCAGGGCTATTCATCGCGGGGTGGATTTACGGGAAAAGCCATCAAACCGATTGCCTTGCGTTGTGTGGCGGATATAGCCGAAACCGTACATATCCCCATTTCCGGTGTGGGTGGTATCTATAACTGGCGTGACGCGCTTGAATTCATGTTGCTGGGGGCTACCACTGTCCAGGTCTGTACAGCTGTTATGCAGCGTGGGTATGGGATTATTCGTGACCTGACGAATGGGCTCTCCAATTGGCTGGACCAGGCTGGATATGATCATGTGCAACAAATCATTGGTTTATCCATACCCAAACTGACGGAACACGATAATCTACCACATGGCGTCAAAGTCATCTCTTACATCAATCATGAGCTTTGCATTGGTTGTGGACTCTGCTATGTCGCCTGTGCAGATGGTGGTCATGTTGCCATCCTCTACGGGTCTGATCGCAAAGTGGAAGTGGATCCGCAACGCTGTGTGGGCTGTGGACTGTGTGCTCAGGTGTGCCCGGTTCCGGACTGCATCAGCATTGAATTGTTTTCATGAATTAACATAAATGACAAAAAATGAAATGACCTCTCGGGAACGCGTGCTCACAGCTGCCAGGCACCAAACCCCTGACCGTGTTCCGCGTGATATTCCCCTCGAAAAGTATATGATCAATCTCCTGATGGAGCATTATGGCACCCAGGATTTGTTAACAGCTGTGCGTTCTGATATTGCGATTGTTGACCCTGTTCTCACCCGGCTCAACCAGGATTATTCCGGCTATTATTCACGTCCAGGAGTGACCTGGGACGAATGGGGACGTGGGCGTATCTGGGATCAGAATAACCAGTTTGCCGAGTATCTCTTCCCACTCGAGCATGCCGAGACAATGGATGAATTCGTAAATTATCCCTGGCCTGACCTGGATGCTGACTATCGTTATGCCAACATGGCGGAACAGATCGCAGCCAGACAAAATCAAGGCTATGCGGTCTCCTGCAACCTGACCGAGACGATCTTCGAGACCGCCTGGCAGCTGCGTGGAATGACGCAACTGTTTGAAGATATTCATCAAAATGATGAAAAAGCCGAATATCTGCTCAACCGCATCACCACTTACCGCGAAGCTTCTGCGCGTGCCTTTGCAAAGGCTGGAGCTGATATCATCTTCCTGGGAGACGATGTCGCCATGCAGACTGGATTGATGATCAGCCCACGGATGTATCGCCATTGGTTCAAACCCTACCTGACCCGCGTGATTCAGGCAGCCAAACAGGTTAACCCGGATGTGTTGATCCAGTACCACTCAGATGGCATGATCAATAAACTGGTACCCGATCTACTGGAAGCGGGAATCGATATCCTTAATCCGGTACAACCTGAGTGCGTGGATCATGTCTGGATCAAGCAGACATATGGTGATCAACTTGCATTCTGTGGTGGGATTGGTGTGCAATCGGTGCTTCCTTTTGGTAAACCGGAGGAGGTCCGTCAGCATGTCCGTGGAGTGATCCAGACCCTTGGTGTAGATGGTGGCTTGATCATTGCACCATCCCACGTGATCGAACGCGATGTCAGCATCGAGAATATTGAAGCGATGCTCTCCGCGATGGATGAGTTTGGTCGCTATGATTAAGTCAAATTCAATGAGGTGTTCATATCCTTATGTGCTTGCATCCCGAAGTGCTTCGGATAGTTGAATGATTTTTTGGTCATAATTTGATGTCAAATCCCAAATTTGGTAAATCTTCAGGTAAAAGGGAACAGCACACTCGTGGGCGACCACCGGGTAAATAGGACGTTTACGGCTGGCAAAATGATTCCACTCCGCCTGCACTTCATTGCTTTCCAATGCACCGGGGGATAGAACAATCAACATGGCAGAACATGTCATCAGAGCTTCTTCCACAGCTGCACGCCAACCCTGAAGGTTCGCCTTGAGTTGCCCAGGAATGTTATCCACATCCCTCCAGGTCTGAACGCCATTCCGTTTCAGGTCGTTGACCAGACGATCGGCAAATTCGATTTCTTTGCGACTGTAACAAATAAATACCGAAGATGTAATTTCAGTTTGACCAGCCAATTCATTTTCATGGCGGCTTAATATCATGCCCATGGGAGAGATCGTTTTGGTTATGCTGGAGAGCATTGGCCAATATTTCTTCTTAAACATGGGTAACACCATCCGGATGGATTCTGAATCTCCCTGCGAACCAATTGAGATCCACGCATCCACGACTGATCTTGATTCTTCCTCACCAGGTGTTGCAAAAATCTCGCGGGTGATCCACCGCTCAAAACTGGATGAAAGCAGATGATAACTGCCTTCTGCCTTGTTTTCAAGGATCAGGCCGCGTTTAACCAATTCAGGAATTTCGAGATGAGCACGACTGTGAATAGCAGCCAAATTCTCCAAAGTAACAGAATTCTTATCCGGGTTGGTTTGTTTCTGAAGTGAAATCAAGGAAAGCAGAATGGTTTGTTCACTATCACTACTGTGATTCCACATATATTCATAATGTGGATCTGATTGTGCATCAAATTGGTGACATACATCCCTGATGAGCAAATCTTCTGACAATTTATTCAGTTTTGCTTCAAATAAATAATATGCCGCCATTTGGGAGAAAAAGGGGTAGCCGCCACCTAAACTTAATACCAATTCGGTTTCCTGATCTGTAAAGGAAATGTCTGTTCCTTGAAGATAACCATTCAAAAGTTCTTTTACTTCGTTTCGGCTGAAAGGACGTAGAACAATATTGGCGAAAATATTGAAAAATGGTGATCCTTTTAATTCATTCGAGTGACACAGATCCACCAGTTCGCGCCGCGTGGCAGTGATCAGGGGTAAATTATGATGAATCGCCAGCGTGCGTAAACCGCCAAAGAAATCGGATCCAAAATTGGTGTTTTGGGTGACATATTCGAATTCATCCAGCAACAGCACCAAGGTCAGACCACTATCAGCAATACTGGCAAAAAGATCTTCCAGGTCAAATAAGTCAAAAGCTTGTTGAGTCCTTAGTGCTTTGATTTCAGGTACAATTTCTGGGTTACAGATCGCACGTTCCATCTTCTGTAAAATGCGCTGCCAGAAACGCTCGGGGGTGATATCAGTCAAGCCCTGAAAATCCATATAAATGATACAAAATTCATCTGCTGACAACCCCAGTTTCTCAGCAACCGCTTTATTATCCAGATGTTTGAGCAGGGAAGTCTTGCCAATTCGGCGTTCTCCCACGATCGAGGTGCTTTCGTGTGCGCTCGAACGCAAGCGGTTGACGATCTGACGTAGTTCTTCCGTGCGCCCGACGAAACGATCGGCTGTGCGAATGGGATTGCCATAAGTAAAGGGGTTTGTCGTCATTGATCTATGTCCTTAAGGGATTTCCAACTGTGTAAGATTCCAGGCTTTAAAATTGGAGAAAGCGATTGTACTATCGTTATCATTCGTAGTTAATGAAACATTTGGCTTTTCTCCTCTGTAAAGTCGGAATTTATCATCCTCAATATTTACAACCGGCTGTTTGTTAACAATTACTGTAATTTTCGATCCTTTAACAATCAGACGTAAATTGACTATTGCTGAACTACCACGAGTCAATTGGAAATCAGTAGGATCTGAACAAGAGATATGGGCTGATTCACCCCAAAAACCAACTAATACCTTACAATATACATTACCTCCATTAGTAAATTCAAGACCCGCATGATAACCATTAATATGTCTAATATTTACATCGATCATATAGTCATGGTAAGTAATCATTGTGTTTTGAACTGCCCCAATGAGAATCATCTCCCCGTCCACAACTGATTTTTGATGTCTTGAAACAGAGTGCATAACCCAAACCACAGAACTTTTTTCAAAATCATCTTCAAAATCAGGTGATCGGTCTTCAATATAATCCAGAACAGGATTCACAAAATCTTGCACCCAAGTTGGGTCATTGATTGTTTGGCTTCCTTGGTTTTCTATTTCTACTTGGCCAAACTCCACCCCCTCCAGATTCCAGATCTTGTAATTATCAAATTCACAGATGTTATACGCATCTGCAACCAATGATTGTTGGTTGTAAACCAAGCTGCCCTCTTGATCAAAAAAACTATATAATAACTGGTCGTTGGCAAAGACACTGATTTGATCTTCTATAACAATGATCAGCACCTCATTCGGCTGATCATCAATATAATTGTAAAGACCTTCTGCTAGATGTAAATTATTATCCTGAACATTTCTTTCAGTGTAAGAAGTACCGTTTGCTTTAAAACCAAAACCTATATTATTGTTGATTTCATCATTTTCCATTGAAAACTTGCAAGCTCCATCTAAACCAGAATCCAGAATTTGAAACTCAAATTTAACTGCGAATTTGTTTGAGTTTTCTTGTGACAGCAATTGTCCAATATTATTATTTTCCGAAGGCATGATCAGTTTTCCATTTTCCATCACAACATTCTCACCCGGATCACCAAATTCCCAAACATCAAAACTTGTCTGGTATGTGGGTTCACTTTGCATAATCTCCTGAAGCGGCTCATAAAAAATTTTTTGTGTGAATGATTCAGGTGGTAAAGGTGGTTCAAATTCAAGCCCCTCCAGATTCCAGATCTTGTAGTTATCAAATTCACAGGTTGCTCCCCATTCAGCATTCACATGTTGCAGGTTATAAACCGCACTACCTTGAGGACCAAAAAAGCTGTAAACCAATTGATCATTTACAAAGACACTGATTTGGTCTCCCATTACAATGACCAGTCCCACATTCGGTTGATTAGCGTAATATTCATAAGTACCTTCAGCCAGTTGGGAATTTTGATCCGGAAGAACATATTGTTCAGCGAAAGAAGTACCATTCGAGCGAAAACCAATCCCGAAAAATCTGTTCTCCTCTTCATTGCTCATCCCAAAGAAACAGGTTCCCTCAAAACTTGATTGAGGAATCTGGAACTCAAATTGAACGGCTAATTTGTCTGAAATTTTATCTGACAGACCCTGCCCGACATTGCTTCCTTCTGAAGGTAGGATTAATTTTCCGTTTTCTATCACAACATTCTCACCCGGATCACCAAATTCCCAAACATCAAAACTCGTCTGATAAGTGGGTTCACCTTCCATCATCGCCAGAGCTGCCTTCATGGCTGAATTGGGTGAAGGTGGATCTGAGAATTCACTGGTTTTATTTTCGGATGAAATTGCGATTGCGGTCAGATTAGGACCAGAAAAGGATTCTTCTTTGTAAAAAACGAAATTACCAAAATCATCAGCTCTGACAGATCCTTCAAATTTATCTCCTTCATTCTGGTAGGTGCTGAATATTTCAACCTCACATCCGGAACAAACCTGGCCGGATGCTACACCTTCTTCAAGGTCATGATAAATAATGGCTGGCGGTTCTACCTCAGCATCATTTTCCGGATAATAAATTCCCTTTCCGTAATTATCGTGTATTGAATTTTGTGTAATCACAGTAGGAATTTCTCCAGAATTAATTACAATGCCTGTATCCAAATCACCAGATCCATTATGGGCAATGATATTATCAGGCCCAATCGTGTTAGGGACAGGAAAGAAAGTCTGGTTATTTTCTATCACAATACTAGACCCTCGATTGCCCATTGGTGTAAATCCATTCAAGCCAGTCCCAATCAGGTTACCGGTGATAATATTTCCCCCGCCAGTGGATAATAGTTGAATCCCAACTCCATTATTACTGATTAAATTTCCCTGCCCAACCGGTCCAACCCCCTGGTTACGGTCTCCACCAATCTGATTATACGATCCCCCCTCAACATAAACCGCAATAGTATTAGTGAAGTTGACAATTTGTAACCCCATCACTTTGTTGTAGTCGGAACTAATGATCAACCCAAAAATTTTATCATCCTCGATATTACTGCCATCCAAAATAACGCCAGCATTACTGGCGTCCAGGGTAATATGACCTTTGGTTATCCTGGGCAATTCAGAATTAAGAAATATACGCATTGGATCTTCTGGAGGAAAGATATTTGGGTTAAAAATAATCTTATCGTATTCCTCGGCAATCATTAATGCATACCTAAATGATGCTAGTCCTGAATCATTAGCATTGGATACGTAAATGGTCTTACCAAGTGGTGTAGGTAAAGCCGATGTAGTTGGTGTGGAAATTACTTCTGCAATCCCTACAGGTTCACCTGATGAATTGATCCATACTCTTATCTGTGGCAGCATAAGTACCACCAGCACAGCCAGTATCAAAACACCACCACCTACATAAATCCAGGGAGTTTTCCAAATTGGTTTTTTCTGTTTATTAGCTTCAACTGCCTCCACCAGCAAACGCGAGCTGGCTTTGTAAGTCGGGTCTTTGGCAATGATCCCCTGCAACAGGTGAATCGCCCGATTGTATTGGCGTTTGCGGATGTGCGCCTGAGCAGTTTCATAATCTTTCAACAAGGCAGCTTTTTGCTTTGCCTGATCGATCAGTTTTTCCACCCGCGCACCATCTTCCGGCTGCTCAGCCAGGTATGCCTGCCAGTGTTGAATGGCATCTTCCCATTTTTCAGCTTTACTGGCGGATTGCGCTTGTGTTTTTAAGCTTACCAATCTGGATTTTCGTTGTTCGATCTTGAAGTTTTCAAGGTTATTTTTTACTTCCTGATCACCAGGAGAGAATTGCAAATATTCCTCACCCGCAGCAAGCGCAGCTTCCCAATTTTGTTCTTTTTTTGCCTGATCAATTTTCAATCGTAAGGAATTAATTTTTTGCTTCTGTTTTGCATCTCTGGTCTTTTGCAACGCATTCGTCAGCCGCTCATTTTGTGAGTCAAGCTTCAGGGCAGCTTCTCTGGCAGCGATCGCAGCTTCCCAATTTCCCGCTTTTTCAGCCTGATCGGCCTGGGATTGATATAGTCTCAATTGTGCGTTTGCTTGGTCACTTTGAATGGAGTCAATCCATTGTCTTAGTGAAGAATCCTCCGGCGCTAACTGGATCGCTGTTTGAATGGCACTGATCGCTTTGGGATAATTTCCCTTGGCAATCGCCTGTTCCGCTTCCTGTTTATAAGACTTGATTTTTTCCTGGCGTGGAGCATCTTTAATTTCCAACAGCCGTTTCTGTAATTCCGAATTCTCAGGGTCAATATTGATAGCCTCATCCACCATGCTGGCAGCTTCATCCCAGCGTTGGCGTGCCAGGGACTTCTCTGCTTTCTCCAGCCATTCTTGCACCTGAGCTGCTCTTTTATCAGCAACAACTTTATCATAACGTTGTTTGATAGACTGATCCTCTGGGTTAAGAGAGATCGCCTGGTTGAATTTCTCGTATCCTTTGTTTTCCTGGTTATTTTTGAGCAATTCTTCAGCCTGTTTTACATAGAGTGCTGCCAATTGCTTGTTTGCCTCGGGATTGGTTGGAATAAAATGTAGAATCGCTTTAAATGCTTTTTCAGCGTCATCTTCCCGATCTTCACTTAATGCGATTTGTGCAATCACCAATTGAGTTTGACTATAGCCCTGCCTGGCTAAAATATTTTCATCATCAATCGCTAAAATTTTCTTGAAGGTTTCCGCTGCTTCAGAATTCTCGTTTTGAGATATTTGAATTGCCGCAATATTACTCAATGCATGGGCATTATTGGGTTGGACTTGCAATGCCTGCTCAAAACTTTGTATGGCCTGCTGGTTTTCGCCGCGTTCACGATATTCATCCCCAATTTCAATATAACGATCGGCAATCGGGTTGGTCTGCACCAACTCCTCTCGCACCCTGTCCATCGGGCGGTTGGTCAGCAGCCAGAGTTTCAACAATTGAATGACAAAGCGGTTATCCGCATCCAACACATCTTTATCGCGTAAATGCAAAATAGCTGAATTGAGATCCGCGTCATTTGTGCGTAATCCGTGCCCCTTCAGGATCTGATGTATCCGTTTCAGTGGAGCGCATTCCTCCTGTGCCACGGCTGCCAGAATCCATTTTTCCAGGTCAGAAGCTTCATCCCACACAAATTTGAGGTTGACCGTCCCACGTTCAATCACATCCTCCAGAATCGCATCGACATCCTGCGCAGTGATAGTTCTTTCGCCGGTCTTTTGGCAACGTGAGAAAAGCTCATGACACATCAACTGGGTAAAGTATGGATGACCGGAGGTGAAGTGCGAGATTTTTTCCACCGCTGCTGGTTCATAGATGATCGTACCCTCGACTGGTTTGGTAATTAGACGCACACAATCATCTTTGGTCAGGAAGCTGACCTTGCGATACAACGCTGATTTGAAAAAGTCCGTGTAGGATGCCTGCATATTCTCCAGCTTGTTGCCAGACGACCCGATCGAGAAGATGAAGTTGAGCCCCTCAATTTCCATCAAACGCCGCAAGTAAGCCACTAAGGGTCGCGCCAGGCTATCCTGAATATCCGGTCGATCAAGCGTATCAAACTCATCAAAGGTGAGTAATAGAATTTTTTCCTGAAGCTGTTCTCGCAGGGAAGGCAAAAAGTCATTTATGAATGCTTCAGGATCAGCAAAAGCATTGCGCTCAATTTTTGACAGATCCAGATTGCATTCTTTTATGAGCGTACGGCTGATTTCGCTCGCCATCCACCACAGGAAACGATCCATAGTGGTATTGGTTCGCCCTTGCAGATCAAAGAAGACCTGGATGTAGTGTTTGGGAAGATGCCGTGGGATTTGCTTGAGTACCGACGTCTTACCCACCCTGCGTTGCCCATGCAACACCAGGATATGGTTGACAAATTTCCCCGTCAGGCTGCGTTCTATCCAGCCAAAAATATCCTCGCGACCAAAAAACATACTGGTCTCGACCACCGGTGCACCAGCGATATAGGGATTGAGGATATTGGTCATGGAGACAGGCCTTTGGAGAAGTAGAGCCCTATAAGTATTAAATTATTGTAGCATAAGATGAATCATTAATTCGAATTTTCATTCACTTTAAAGCAAATTACAGTCTGATTAAATCAAGTCCAGATATTATTTTTCATCCAACGAAGAATTAAAATACAAGGAAATTTTCCCCGACCTAATTCATTTTTTCCACATAGATGAGTTTACTCAACTCGCGTCCCAATGCATACGGGGTTGTCCCTTCCCCAATCAATAGTTGCAAAGTTTCATCATAAGGATTGCGGTTTTGAATAACAATTTTTGTGCCTGGAATGATCCCTTGATCACTGAGATGACGCAATACGTCTGATTTATTGATTTTTACCCTGCGAATGATTGCAGATTGATTTTCTTCTAATCTCCCCAGGCTGAATGATTCCGAATTGGGAAACTTCAACTCTCGATCCGGGATCGGGTCACCATGTGGATCAAACAATGGATCGCCTAATAAAATTGCCAGATGTTCCTCAAATTTTTCGGAAATGACATGCTCCAGTTCTTCCGCTTCAGCATGCACTTCCTCCCAGGTGTAATTCATTATTTTTACCAGAAACAGCTCGATTAATCGGTGGCGTCTGGTTAGTTGCAAGGCAAGTCTTTTTCCGGCTTCTGTTAATTTCACACCCTTCCATTTTTGATAATCGACCAATGGAGGTTCCTGATTGACCAATTTAATCAGCATACTTGTTACCGAAGGTGGTCGGACGTTTAAAGCTTCCGCCAAGGCAACTGTGTTGGTGGTGTCCTCATGTTGCGTCAAATTGTATATAGCTTTCAGGTAATCACCTTCTGATTTTGATATTTTTCCACTCATCTTAACTCCTGAAATTAATTACCAATCTAAATCAACGAACTTTGATTATTCATCTCTTAAACCCAGCCTGCCAGGCGTGCTACAGTAGCTGTCAGAAAGGTCACGAGAAAAGCTGTGCCCAGGGTGATTACCACACTCAAAACTGTCCAACGGATATTTTTGGTTTCTTTGTAAATGGTAATGATGGTTGTTCCACATGGGTTGTGTAAAAGTGAAAACAACATTAAATTGATTGCAGTCAGCATCGTCCATCCATGTCCATCAACCAGCAGACTATAGAGACTGCTGTAGCTGGGAGGATCTGTCATCATACCAACGCCCATATACACCATCATCATGGTCGGTACAACAATTTCATTCGCTGGTATGGCAATAATGTAAGCCAACAAAATGACACCATCCAGTCCCAGCAATAAACCAAAAGGATTTAAGAAATTTGCCACATGCTGGGCTAAACTGACATCCTGCACAAATATATTGCCCAGAATCCAGATCACTGCTCCTGCAGGAGCAGCCGTCAGAATTGCACGCCAGAGCACAAATATGGTGCGGTCAATCAGGGAGGTATAGAGGATCCGGCCGACACTGGGTCTGCGGTAAGGCGGCAATTCCAGGGTGAAGGCTGATGCTTCACCTTTGAGCACGGTACGAGAAAGAATCCAGGACATCAGCATGGTGAAAAAGACGCCGATCAAGACCACCACCAGAACCGAACCAGCTGCCACAAACGAAGCAAATACCGGGGGAAATGAGGCAGCGACAAATACGGTTGCCAACATAATCAATGTAGGGAACCGACCATTACAGGGTACAAAGTTATTGGTCAGGATTGCGATCAAGCGCTCACGGGGTGAGTCAATCACGCGTGTGGAGACAACTCCTGCTGCGTTGCAGCCAAAACCCATTGCCATGGAAAGTGCCTGTTTACCATGCGCTCCTGCTTTTTTAAACATCCAATCCAGGTTGAAAGCCACCCTGGGTAAATATCCCAGATCTTCTAAAATCGTAAACACCGGGAAAAAGATTGCCATGGGCGGCAACATGACACTGATTACCCATGCCAGTCCTCGAAATACACCATGCCATAAAAATCCGGTAATCCACCATGGTATTCCTACCATAGTGAATAAATTTGCTGCCTGCTCCTCAACCCAGAACAAGCCATCTGCTAATAATTTTGAAGGCACATTTGCACCGACAATGGTAATCCAAAATATCGCTGCCAGAATCAATAGCATAATCGGCAATCCAAAAATTGGAGAAGTTACCAAGCGATCTATGCGTTGATCCAGATCCCATTTTTGTTTTTTATCATGATGTACTGCTCGATCCACTATGCGTTGTGCTTCCGCATACATCGATTGCACAATCTCGTCACGAAAACCGCTACCAAGTAGGGGTCGTAATGCATCAGCTTTAAGGAGAATATCCTGAGGGGTTATTTCTTGATTTGACGTCATCATTGTCCTCTTTACTGGCGGCCTTCAACAGCCATCCTCTGGCTAAATTTCACATCACTACGTCGTTGGCTGTTTACCAATTCATTAATTTCACCCGCCTGGATCGCCTCTTTTACCCTCACATCACCATCCAATAGGCGAATCGCCAGCCAGCGTGCGTTGGGGACACCTGGAAATAATTTTTCAATTTCTGTGGATAGACTATTCACGGCTGATTGAAATTGAGGGCTGCCTTTAATGCGCAAAGGTTTGGTAGCAATCTCACCACTGATCACACTGGCGATTGTGCTTAATAAAGTTTGGACGCCTTCTCCATTTCGGGCTGTGATGGGAATTACTGGAACACCCAGATCACGCGCTAAAGATCGCGTGTCTACGGTAATACCTTTTCGTTTTGCTTCATCCATCAGGTTTACGGCGACCACCACTTTTTCTGTGATTTCCAGGACTTGCAACACCAGATTGAGGTTGCGCTCCAGGGCAGTCGCATCCGTCACAACCACGGTGCAATCGGGTTGTCCGAACAAAATAAAGTTTCGTGCCACCTCTTCATCCTGGGAAGCGGATAACAAGGAATATGTTCCAGGAAGATCGACCAATTTGTATTTAATATTTTGAAAAACATATCCTCCTTCAGCCCGGGTTACAGTTTTTCCCGGCCAGTTGCCAGTATGTTGATTCAATCCAGTCAAGGTGTTAAACAGGGTGGACTTTCCGGTATTCGGGTTACCTGCCAGGGCAATAATACGGTCAAAATTATCAACTTTCAGCCCCATTTGTTCCAATTGGGCAGTCATTGGGCAACCATCACATCCTCCGGTCTTATGTATTGTCATTTTTCTCTCCTCTTCTTAGGATAGTACCTGGGTTAGTTTCACCCAAATACTATCTGCCTGATCACTACGTAATGCAATCAAGGTACCGCGTACCCGATAGGCACGTGGATCACCAAAAGCATTATTCAATTCAGGATATATGGTTGTCCCAGGTGTTAATCCCAAATCCAGGAAACGCCGGCGGGTAAACCCCTGACAATGTTCATCTAAGCGAATGATTTCCCCTTTGACCTGGTAGGGTAACTCACTGAGCGGAATTGCATCCCGCTCCAATATATACTCTTCGGACAATTCCTGAACGTAAATGTTTGCCGCAACAGCGGGTGCCAGGGTAAATTCCTGCTCTCCATCTGTCAGAACAAGACGCTGGTGATTTTTCTCCAGAATACGAACAATTTGACCTGTTTTTAATCCAGCTGCCATAATCTGTGCAAAGGCTAACGCCGGCTCATCTTCCAGGTGGACAATTTTCCCAAGAACACCTTCTTCCCAATCATTAACCTGAATTCCTTTTTCATGAGGGTAAAATGTGCCGGAAGCAGTTGGAATCGGATCACCATGCGGATCGGATAAGGGATAACCTAACGAGGCATCCAGTTCATCGATTTCTTTTTCCGTCATTCCGTGGTGACGACGTTTAGCCTGATCATGAACCTCTTTCAGCGGCAAGCGTGCCTCATCCAGTAAATAGCGTTCCCATAAACGATGGGCTCGGATAATTTGTAATGCTAATCGTTCCCCACCATCGGTGAGCTGAACCAGGTTTTTTGGGGTTGTGATCAATCCCTGTTCTGTCATTTGCTCGATCAGATCAAAGGTTCTTTTTAAACTGATTTTCAGCTTACCAGATAATGCATCCACACCAACCGCATGACCTTGTTGCTCCTGATCAAAAATGTACTTGAGCGCATCTTCCAGAAGTGCTTTTTGATTGGACTTAATATAACGTTTCCAACGATCTCTCAGCCCATATTCCGGGAAAAAGAAAAACACAAACAGGAGTAACAAAATCAGAAAAAACATGATCCAGGAAAAATTTTCAAACATACTTCACCTTTATATGTGTATAATTTATAATTTAGATTAGTCTAAATTATAATCAAGAAATCAATAATTGCAAGGGTTAATGCAAAATTAGTGACCAGGAATAGAATGTTTTGTTTAAATTTCTCTGGAACCAGTCAGGATTTTTTCTAAATTTTTCCTGGTCAATAGTTCCAGATTAAAATTTGCTTCGATAAATGGTTTAACATCGTTAATAACGACTGTCCAATTCATTTGATCAATTCGTTCTTTAATCAAATTTCGCCAATTTTCCGACGTAACTTCTCCCCCAACCCAATTGGTTTGGGCTAACGCGTTATTTAGTAGTTCAAGATTTGGCTCCGGCCAATTTGGATCACTCAAGTACCAAAACAAATCATAAAAATCCCGGCCTTTTGAATAGGGTCTTTGCAAAATCGCATGGATTTTTCCGGACAATAGGGAAGCTTTGTCATGATGGTGTAATTGCAGCACAACATATTTTCGAATGATAGTGGTTTCTAAGCCAGCACCGGTTGGTGGATTCGTATCAACTTCAATTTTTATTGCGATTACTTCTGTAGGTTGATTGGATAACCCTAATTCGTACAACAAACCAGGAAAGCGAATGAAAGCATTATGAACTATTCTTTTATCTTGAAGTTTTATATCGATTTGATAATTTTCCAGTGTAAAAGTTGATTGAATGGATTTTAGATAATCACGGAAGCGATAACTCTCTTTGGTACCTTCTAAGGCAAAATCCAGGTCCTCAGAAAATCGTCCATGCGAATAGAGAAAGCGCAAGGCTGTTCCCCCATGAAAAGCCAATGGAATCATTGCCCCTGATCTTTGTAAATCAGAGAGAATTCTCGCCTGAAGATACTCTCTTGTTAGATTGCGTGCTTCTACTGGGGAAGTAGCTTTTTGTACTTGTCCGTGTAAGAAATCTTTCATAATTCCTCATATTCCTGATTTTCTTCATTTACAAGCATTTCCAAACCCTTGACAGCCCTTTGAATTTTCGGTTTATCAAAAAATGATGCTTGCCTCTTCAATTCCTGGACGTCAAGTCGTTCAAGGTTCTGTAAGCGTAATTCAGTAATAAATTCTGGTGTTTCTCCACCTGGTTGCAGATAAATTAAATCCAAAATCGCTTTTTCAGGAATCGCAACAAAGGCTTGTTGACTATCGAAATCCACCAATCGATATCCTCGAAAATATTCTTTTTGGATATGTCTGAATTCAAAGGTGCCCAGGGGAGTCTGCAACCGATCAGGACGTCCGGTGGTGACACTGGTGGTTGATGGGACAATATCCGGGATCATGCCATAAAAAGACAGTGCAGATTGCAGGCTGACGTAGGAAGCTCTTTTCAACTGATTGGCAATCAGAAAAGGATGTGCATTCTGCTTTTGAAAAGGGGAAGCAAGCGTGTAAAGACCACGCCGTAGCTGGTGGATCTTTCCCGATTTAACCCACCGACTTAATTGCATTCGAATATACTCAGGTTGAATATTCCCAGCTAAAAGCAATGAACTATCAAAGACTGGCTCATTTCCAACCAATTTCAATAATTGATCAAATTCCATTGCATTATATTATCATAAATGATAACTTATTGCAACAGAATTTTTCCTTTTTTCTCATCAGCATTCACCAGATGATTGACCAATATGCTACAATATTTTTATCGTTTGGGAAATCATTCATCCATCAGGTCATTCGTTCCAATCAAGAACTTTCCCTTTTTCTCGTTCAACTGACTTATTTTCATTATTTCTGAGGTTTTAAAAATGAAGACTATAATCAAGCCATTCATACTTGTATTGTTTTTGGTTGCGCTCATCATGCTCGTTTCCTTAGCCTGCAACTTACCAATCAATCAGGGGGAAGATCTTACCATTAGTCGAAATAATAAGGATGGCAGTGTTTCCGGTAATTATCGCACTGGTAATCAACGTATATTTTTCTCAGTGACTGCCGATGGCATCGCCACATTTGAAACAGATAACAGCTCAAATGCTGATAAAGTTGTGGTCGACATGCGAGATGAGACGGCAACTACGTTGAACTGGCTGGGCATGGATTTTGATGGAATTGGTGAATTATCATCACAAGAGCAACAATCACTTAAAGATATGTTAATCAGTCCATTGGCACCCGGTATTGCTTTTATTCCACTCGACGCAGGTTGCCAGGGGGATGAAATCATTGACGACAAACAACTGGCAGCCCTCCTTTTTCCCCTGCAAATGCAATTCAAGTATTTGTATTCCGATCGAACATCCAAGGCGGTGGATCTCATGCATCTTTCACAATGTGATTATGGACTTGTTGACGATGAATCGCTTGAGAATAACACCAAAAATTCCTCTATCATTTACTTTTCACCTTCCAACCCCATTCCGGTTGTGATTGGTTATTTTCCCTTTGATGAGTCTGGTGCCATTCCCCCCAGTCACTCTCAAGAATCAGGGGGAAAATTCGCCTGTTTGAAACCACTGCCATTGTCGAATTCGGATATGAATGTGTTTTCATCCCAACTCACTGCCTTCGGACCCAATGGATCTGCTCCGATTCGCGACGAATTCGGACCCTGCCAGGCAACCTGCCGAGGTGCCTGTGGTGAGGATTGCACCACAAAAAATTGCAAATACGAAAGCAAAGAGCGCTGTGAAAAGGATGAATTTGGCAACAATACCGGGTTGAGCTCGATCATTCACACTTATACTTGCGGAGTGCACCCAGCCTGCATTGCCCACGATCAATGTTATGATGATTGTAATCTCCGCTTTGGCTGTGGCAGCTGGGATGCTGCCTATTGTAGGCATGGTGGATATAGTGATCTTTCTGGTACAGTTGAACCCCTACTAAATCAAAAATACGGGACACAGTTTTTCTGTGACAAAATAACGATCTCCGATGAAAGCATATCGGATGTGCGTGGCTGGGTGAAAGGAGAAGGTCCTAAACCACTTTCGCAGATATACGAATATACCGATGAAATTGCCAAAGATATGGTCGATCTTAAAAAATGTCCACCTCCAGATATGGAGGATCAGGAAGAGCAACCACCACCTGCTCCGGAGCCTCCAGAAGAGCAAGAACCTGTTGAGCAACCGCCGGCAGCCATAGAACCTCAATTTGTGACAGCTGTTTCTCCACCTATTTGGGACTGTGGTGGTACTATCTTAAGATTTACCATTGAGTTTTGGAATGTAGGCGTTCAGGGCGGCGATGAGTATTCCATGTTGGATTTTTATGGAAATGGATGTGATCATGATGTTGTGACAGAAGCAACGCATTGGTATGGAACATTTGAGGGTGGACCAAATGGAAAATTTACTTTTTACGACACTTTTTACGACGGTGGTTTCTTGGATTGCAGGCTCGTTGATGGAAAAGAGGTTTCATGTTCCGGTTTTGTTGTTTTTGATGAAGTACTTACAATGCCATTTGAAGTATTAAATCCGGAAGCATTCGATGACTGGCGATAAATCCCAATTGACTCACTCCTACATTTTCTGTATACTCTTTTTAATGGCTGGTGGTTTTACCAGACATGAAGGAGATTCCCATACAAACAATCGATCCTATTCAGTCCATCAGTCTCAAAGACGCCTGTATTCGCAAACTCGAAGGACTGATCCTCTCCGGCGACCTGGCTCCCGGGGAACGTCTGCCATCCGAGCGCGATCTGGCTCTGTCGTTAGGTGTCAGCCGGCCTGTGTTACACCAGGCCATTGTGGCATTGGACGCTAAAGGTCTGGTGCGTATCGAACCAAGGCATGGTGTTTTTATCTGCGATTTCAAACGGGATGGTTCCATGGCATTATTGATGACCCTCATGCAACACGAGGATGGTGTTTACCAACCCCAGCTACTCACCAGCCTGATCCAGGCACGCCTGCATATCGAAACCGAAACCGCCCGACTTGCTGCTATCAACCGTACAGAAGTTGATCTGATCGAATTTCGATCTCTATTGAATGAACGTCAAACCCTTTCCCCTGGCAATATTCCGGCATTGGTGGAGTACGACTTCAATATCCACCAGCTGATTGCAGCTGCCTCAGGTAACCTGATGTTCGCGCTGATCCTTAATTCACTCAAACAGGTTCATAGCAATCTAGCCGGAGCTTTTTACCGTGCTTTTGCGGATGGGCAGTTGTCCAATGAATTAATCGCTTTCCAACAGACGCTTTACCAGGCAATCGCTGAGCAAAACGCAAAACAGGCAGCCCAGATTATGGCAGCCATGCTCAGACATGGCGAAACACATTTGCTTGAGATCTTACCCCTTTCCTGATCATTTTCATTATTTTACCCATTCATTAACAAATAAATATCTTCTCAATATAACGAGGTTGACGGGTGTTTTTGGCAGGTGGTGCCTGCCAAAAACACCCAGACAGCTGATTATAAAAATAAAAAAATTGATTTTTGGAGGTTCAAATGGACGACACCAGCACTGCTTATCAAATTAAGCAAACCAGGAATTTGTCTCCACGCATCCAATGGCTGCGGGATTATTATTTCCAGGGGGTCAAACGCCGCTGGAACAACGAATACACCTCGTGGACGACCGGCACCGAATGGGATTTCCAGTATGAGGAGATCAGTTTCCACATCGTCCCGGAAACATACAGCTTCCTGAGAACCTTCCGAAGTGCCTTCAAGCAAACTGCCAGACCGGTCAAACTGCATAAGGACTTCTGGTCGTGGTCGCTACCCGAACGGCGTGCCTGGTTTGTGAAAGAAGTGATGGTCAACTACCTGCCCCAGGAAATCCTGCCTGGTGACCTGATTGCCGGGGGACGCTTCAACATCATGACCTCGGCCTGCCTGGATGAAAAACAGACTAAGGAATACTTACGATTGATCGAAGGCAAAGATGGCTTGCGCCAGGCTTTGTTATGGTTCCACAACCATGGCTATGGCAACGTCGGTCCCACCAGCGGACACCTGATCCCGGGATATGCCCGTGTCCTGGAAGTTGGCTGGAGTGGGATTCATGCTGACTTAACCGAAAAATACAACGCTCTAAGCCAATCGGATCAACAGGGCAGTAAAGGTGCCCAACTGCGCGCGATGATCACCGCTTGCCAAATGCCGCGTGACCTGGCGGAAAAATATCGTCTCCTGAGTATCTCCCTGGCAGAATTGAGCACAGATCCGATTCGCAAAGAAGAACTCATGAAAATGTCGGAAAACCTCGCCAGAGTACCCTGGAATCCCCCACAGACCTTCTGGCAAGCAGTCCAGTCCCTGTGGTTGACGCATATGCTGGTGATGTCGGATGAGAATTATCCCGGACCCGGCGTCTCCTTTGGTCGCATCGACCAGTTCCTTTATCCCTTCTGGCAGAAATCCATCCAGGAGGGCATGGACATTGAATTCGGTAAGGATATCCTCAAATGCTTCTGGGTACATACCAACACTGCCTACGATGGCATGATACGCACAGGGGGAAATCAGGGTATCACCGCGGGTTATGGGCAGCTGCTGACCCTCTCCGGCATGGGACCCAATGGTCAGGACATGACCAATGAGCTGACCAACATCATTCTGGATGTAATCGATGAGATGAGCCCGATTCTTGAACCAAAACCAAATGTACGTCTGCATCGCGGAACACCGGACGAGTTGCTCGACAAGGTTGTTCAGATGGTCGCCGATAGTCAGGGAGCACCTTTCCTCCTGAATTTTGATGAGCGCTCCATGGCAGGCATGCTCTTGCAAGCCAAAAAAGCTGGTGTTGAGCATCTGATTAACAAAGATAACGTACACGAATATGCCCCGGTTGGTTGTCTCGAGAACACCATGGTCGGTAATGACCGCTCCGGGACAGTAGATGCCAATCTCAATCTTCTCAAAGCTGTCGAGCTGGCACTCACCGGTGGATATGACCTGCTGCCCTTCACCGATCCGATGAGTGGTAAATCCGAAAAGCCACAACGCTGGGGTGCGGATACTGGTGACCCAACCACCTTCACCACCTGGGAAAAGTTCTGGGATGCCTATGTCGCCCAGACCCAAAACATCATCCAGCGTATTGTCGATAATTACGAGCGGGGAGAGGCCTTTCGCGCTCGATTCTCTCCCACCCCGTATCTCTCCTGCCTGGTGAAAGGTTGTGCTGAGAAAGGTCTGGATGTCACCGAGGGTGGCGCGGAGTTGGGATTCGTGACGATCGAAGCTGTCACCTACGCCACCACAGTCGACTCGCTGCTGGCTGTCAAGTATCTGGTGTTTGACGAGAAAATCTGCAGTATGGCAGAACTGGTGCAGGCATTACGCGATAACTGGGTTGGGCATGAAGTCTTACAGGCTCGTGCGAAGCACAAAGCCCCCAAATATGGACGGGACGATGAACAGGCAGATGCACTGGCATATCATGTCATGCAGGTTTGGAGCGAAGAAGCCTGGAAACATAAAACCCACAGCACCCAGCGCCAATTCCGCCCTGGGATGCTCAGCTGGAACTATTGGGTGGCCGATAGCTTTGTGCTGCCCGCCAGCCCGGATGGCAGACCCCGTGGCCAGTTCCTCAGCAATGCCCTGTGCCCATCGAATGGAGCTGATATCCACGGTCCCACCGCCAATGTCAACTCGGTTGGCAAGGTGCTGGGGGGCAAAGCAGCCGACGGAATGGGCGATTGGGAGGACTATATCAACCTGCTGCCCAATGGCGGCAGCCATACCATGTCCTTCAGCCCTTCACTGGTGCGCGATCCCGAACACAAGCAGAAATTCAAAGGTTTCCTGCGCGGCTATATCGAAAACGGTGGTACTGCCTTGCAGATCAACATGATCAATGCCGATATCCTGCGCGAAGCCCAGAAGAACCCCGAGAATTACCGGCACCTGCTGGTGCGTGTCACTGGTTACAACGCCTACTTCACCAGCATCGGCAAAGAACTGCAGGACGAGATCATCGCGCGCGAAAGCCACAGGATGTAAGATGTCGGAATTAGGAACCATTCTGCACCTGCAGCGCCTCTCCACTGAAGATGGACCGGGTATCCGCACCACGGTCTTCATGAAAGGCTGCTCCCTGCGCTGTGCCTGGTGTCATAACCCCGAGAGCTTCTCGCCCCAGGTGCAGGTGCAACGCATCGAAACCAACTGCATTCATTGCGGATTGTGTCTGCAGGTTTGCCCGCAAGGCTGTTTGGTGGCGAATGGCAATGAGATTATTCTAAACCATCAGCTGTGTGATGCCTGTGGCAAGTGCGTGCAGGAATGCCCCAGTGGTGCATGGGAACTGCTCGGCAAGAAGATCAGTGTCGAAGACCTGGCAACAGAGCTCTTGAAAGACCGCAGCTATTACCAGACCAGCTCGGGTGGCGTGACATTCTCGGGTGGCGAACCCCTGCTGCAGGCTGATTTCTGTGCAGCGGTGATGTCGCGCTTACAGGCGGCGGGTGTTCATACCGCCCTGGACACCTGTGGCATGGTGTCCCAAAGCCAATTTGTGAAGGTGCTGCCACATACCGACCTGGTGCTGTTCGACCTGAAGCTTATGGATCCGCATGCCCATCAAGATCATACCGGTCAGCACAATGAGCTGATTTTAAGAAACCTGATTTTTGTGCGTGACTATATCCGGGCAGCCGGAGGATCGAAAAAACTCTGGGTTCGCACCCCGCTCATCCCGGACGCCACCGACCTGCCCTTGAACCTGTTCGCCATCGGTAATTTTCTGGCGTCTGAACTGGATGGTACGGTCAAGCGCTGGGAACTATGCGCCTTCAATAACCTCTGCCGTGATAAATACCGCCGTCTGGGGTTGCAATGGCAGTATGACCAGACGCAACTGTATACCCAATCCCAATTAAACGAACGACACGCCTGGGCTCAGGCAAGCCCCTTTCCAAACGAAAAAATAATCATCACCGGTGCAAGCCGGGTACATGCTGAAGTAGGAGGATAGAATGAACCTGTTTACCGAACAAGATATTCGCGATCTGGACGTGGAACTCAAGGTGGGACTGCTGGCAACCGTCAACCCGCAGGGCGAACCACACCTCACCATGCTCTCCTCCATTCGTCCCTACGCAGCCGACAAGCTGGTGTGGGGGCAATTCACCGAAGGGCTGAGCAAGGAATACATCCTGGAGAATCCCCAATGCGGCTTCCTGATCATGTCGCTGGATAAACAACTTTGGATGGGCAAAGCCAGATACACCCACAAAGCCAAACAGGGTCCCGAGATGGAGAACTACAATAACCTGGCCATGTTCCGCTATAACGCCTATTTTGGCGTGCACACCGCCTACTATATGGACCTTGTCAGCCAGAGCGGACGCATGGCATTACCGATGGGCAACGTGATTTTCGCTGCCGTCAAAACCATCGTGGCCCGTACTTTGGCAAAGAAAAATACCCAACCTAAAGTCCTCAACCCCTGGATTCATGGCTTATTCAACAAACTCGACAATCTCAAATTCATCAGCTATGTGGATGCGGACGGCTTCCCGGTGGTCCTACCTGTCATTCAGACCCAGGCACTCGATGCCAACCGGGTCGTCTTTGCACTGGGAGCATTCAGCGAGGAACTGCGCAAAATTCCAGCTGGTATACGCATGGCTGTTTTTGGTATGTCCTTCTCTATGGAAACTGTGCTCATGCGCGGGGACTTTGCTGGGATTCAACCCGTGGCTGGGATTCCCGCTGGTGTGGTTAGCATTGATTGGGTTTATAACTCCATGCCACCCGTCCCCCAGCAGGTATATCCAGCGGTGAAGGTGGAAGCGGTAAGGGAGTTTTGAGGTTTCATAAAGGATAGTAGACAAAAAATGTCCATTATCCTTTATAAAACAACCGTAGATCTGACAACAATCAATCTACACCAATCATTCCGGGCGAAGCATTCGGAACTAGATTCACAGCCAAATCAGTCTAAAACTCCTGCTCTGCATGCTTTTCCTCTACTTCACCATCAACAAATTCATCCGTTATGGAAATTTATCCAATTAATAATTCGATAATTCGTTTATTCGTTTCCTATTCGTTGACGGCTAATCCCCCAACTTATACACCCAATTTCCATCCCATCTAAATTTGCTATACTCAGCTCATGATCATCCAATTCTCCGGGAAAATCATTTACTGGCGTGGACCAGCCCCATTCTACTTTGTCACCGTCCCAAACAAACAAAGTCAGGTGATTAAATCCATCTCCAAAATTGTCACCTATGGTTGGGGTGTAATCCCAGCAAATGCAACAATAGGGAAAACTTTGTTTTACACCGCTTTGTTTCCTAAGGATGGGCACTATTTAGTCCCCATCAAAAAGTACGTACGCAATGCCGAAAACCTGGATATCGAAGATGAAATTTCTGAGCAACTTGAATTTCGGTTGTAAAGAAAACTGATTACAAAGGAAAATGTGATGGAAATTATTAATAAAGAAATGCTATGGCGGCAATTCAGTTCCGCACTTGACTCCTTCAGTGATGCCCTGCGTGATTGCCCGGACGAGCTCTGGGAAACACAACTCTGGGAGGACGAACCTGATCAGTGGGTGGCAAAAGGTTTTTCCGCATATTGGTATCTTTGTTACCATACCATCTTCTGGCTGGATCTTTACTTGACCGGCGCTGAAGAAGGCTTCACACCCCCAGCGCCTTTCGATCTGGTCGAGATGGAAGCCAACGAGAGCCTGCCACGAGTGTACTCACAAGAAGAGTTGATCCACTACCTGGATACTTGCAGAAAAAATTACCAGCAGATTATCGAAGATCTCACCCCAGAACAGGCCAAGCGGATGTGTTCCTTCGGCTGGGGAGATGTGCCTTATGCCGAGCTGTTCCTGTATGTCATGCGACATGTCCAGGAGCACGCGGCTCAATTGCATATGTTTTTGGGGAAGAATAAGAAAAATTGATTAGTTGTTGAGGTGTAGCCTTACGTTTCGCTATCCCCGTACCAAGGACTTTGCAGGTGCTTCGCAAGGTGTTAAGGTGAGCTGATACCACTCGCTTCGTTAGGGTACTTCGTGGTTGATGACGCCAACCTGATGGTAGGTAAATACATGATCTGGAAAACCCAGCCTGAGCACAAACTCCATCTGGCGAAATTTTCTGAAACGAACCGGATCTGCCGGCGAGGTATATGGTGTGAGACTGAACAGGTAAGGATAAAGCATTCGGAACGGGTTATTGCCGTCAACGAATAAAAGACAACGAATACCCGAAAAAAAATGATATCGAATGCCCAAAGGGCATGATATACCACAAGGGTACTTTGTACCCAAAGGGTATGATATAAACGAATATTGGTTTTGATGAGTTTTAGGAGTTGCTGGTGTGCGTGTACGCAGAACTGGAGAAAGAGTGTCCAGTCCTGACCCCGAGAAGCCTGGATCCTCAGATCTGGATGGATCAGAGGGCCGAGTAAGGGTAAAGCATTTGATAACCGATGAATTCACAAAAAGCAGAACAATTTTAAATTACACAACTATTCATAATACCTCTACAAATTGCGGATCAAATGCTTTACCCATACAGCATGTCAGCAAGGAGGTGGTGGGTTTCGAACCCCCGTATCCGAGGGTAAACCCGCCCTACGCCTAATTGCATCGAAATTGCACCGAAGAAGAATCTGCGATCTGTCAATGACCTGTTTTACCCCTATATATGGCGTGTGGCGGTGCTATGACCGCCACATTTGCTGTGCCCCCGGAGGGACTACTTCCTCGCTGATGGCTTCGGAATCTGCGAGAACCCCCAACCAACTGATATCACACCCCCTGAGGGTGTTCGAAGTCAGCCTTAAATTAAAACACCAGTCTTTCAACCGGTGTTCCTTTGTGCCCCCGGAGGGACTCGAACCCCCAACCAACTGATTCGAAGTCAGGCACTCTATCCATTGAGCTACGAGGGCAATTGCACCCAAATTATACCGCAATGCAAACTTTCTGGCAATTAATGGAAACTGCGCTCTATTAATAAGCGCAGTTTCTTTGTTATGTCTCGGAAAAGGGGGTAGTCCGGGACAGAAATATTATAATAAACCCACCAATAAAAATTACCATACTGATCAACCGAAATTTCCAGAAGAATAATAACCCCAACGATGAGATAGCCCACTTCGGTGTACACCTATAGTAGCGAATTTCACAAACTTTGTCAACACAAATTCATCAATTATCCCAATTAATCCTATACAATTGGATATTACTTTTTATTCTGATCATTTCATTATTGACTTTTCGTTAGATTCATGCATTAATAAGAGTAACATTATTGTTCCATTCTTTTCAGGCTCCACACAACTTTTCTGATTTATAAACCTCTTTCTTTGAGCTCCAGGGGGAAATTGTATGGTTGAGGTTGCAAGTCACCAAAGGTGGGTTTGAACCTGGCTTTATTGTTAAGTTTTCAAATTTATCAACCCAACAACAGGTCTTTTTTTATTTGTGTCGGAAAACCCGTCCGTTTAATTGGACCTTATTTGCTTGCCGGTTAATGAAAAGGAGGTGTATCGATCTTTTTGTTTTTTCTAAATTTTTAGTTCATGTTGAACAATTTGACGAATCCTTTGGAGGGAATAAAATGAAAAAAATAATTTATGCAATTTTTGCAATCGGTTTGATCATCACACTCGCATTACCTTCTTCGATTGCGGTTGTTGTAGCCCAACCAGATATTACTTTCACGATCCTTCACACGAATGATTTTCATGGCAATCTGGAGCTGGCAGGATCCAACCCTGGTGCAGCTCGGGTGGCAGATGTCATTAATGGAGTAAGGACTGCTGTTGGAGCTGGAGATGTATTATTGATGGACGCCGGTGACATCATGCAGGGTTCACTACTTTCTAACATTCAAAAAGGTCTCCCCACCATTGATTATTACAAACAAATTGGCTATAACGTTGCCACTCTTGGAAATCATGAATTTGATTGGGGACAGGCAGTCCTTGCAAAACGCGCATCCGAAGCAGCTGATGACCTGTTGCCAGGTTCCACATTTCCGTTTGTGGCAGCTAATATCACCGCCAAAGTAGATGGTTCCTGCGCAGGTTGGGATGAAGCTGTCCTCGTTGGGGCTGATCCATCCGAAACATACACGATCGAACCCTATACGATTATCGATTTGGCAACTGCAGAAGGTTCTGTTCAGGTTGGGGTGATTGGTGTAGGATCAGTTGAGACACCTTATATCACCATTGCAGAAGCTACAGAGGGTCTTTGTTTCAAGGATCCAGCTGAGTCTATCATTCACTATTATGATGAAA
Source organism: Anaerolineaceae bacterium (assembly GCA_030653365.1). GTDB lineage: Bacteria > Chloroflexota > Anaerolineae > Anaerolineales > Anaerolineaceae > UBA6170. The sequence goes on along the minus strand of JAURZL010000019.1, from coordinate 89,325 downwards.
TGAAAACAGCTGGGGCGGATGTGATGGTAGTGCTCAGCCATAATGGTTGGACTGATGGTGGGTATGGCTATGGTATTACCGTCTACGGGGACCAAACCCTTGCTAAAAAACTTAACGATGCAGGAAAACCTGTTAACCTGATTATTGGCGGCCATAGCCATACAGATGTAACTGCTGCAGTTGTAGTTGGCTCTACTACAGTTGTCCAGGCTCATTACGCTGGACGAAAAGTAGGCCGTGCAGACATTACTTATAATCCTGATACACATTCTGTTCAAATCACTTGGACTCGTTTGGTGGTATCAACTACTGGGAACGAAGACCCAGACATTGCCGAATTAGTACAAGGATATGCAAATGATCCAGATTACCTGGAATTAATCAACACACCAGTTGGCTTTACTCAGGTTGACCTGTTACGAAATTATGACGGTGATGATATGATGGGCAACTTTATTCAGGATGCCATATATTATCAACTTAACTTAGATAATTTTGATGAAAATGACGTTGATTTCGTATTCAATAACCCAGGAGGTATCCGTACAGATTGGTGCAAAGTTTCTGGAGCGTGTGTCACAGGCCTCTTAGATGAACCATTTGAACTAACCTACGGTATGATGTACCAAATTATGCCTTTTGGTAACCAAACAGTTGTTGGAGAAATGACCGGTGCACAGGTTATTGACCTCCTCAATCAGAGCGCGACGTTATTCAAAGGTGCTTTGGATGTGGCAGGTATTCGTTATAAATTCTACCGTTACAGTGATGCACTACCCGGTCCACAACCCTGGGCTTGGGGTGCTTATGACATCGTCTATTACGATAAACTGGCAGATGAATGGAAGGCTATTGATCCCAATGCAACCTACAAAATTGCCACCAACGAATTCCTGGCACCTGCCGGGCAGGATGGCTTTATCCAGTTTAAATATGTCAAGAATATTACCTATTGGGGTGATATGTTGAATCTGGTCAATGAGTGGGTGGCAAATAACCATTCTGACGAAGCCAGTGCTTATAAAGGCCCTGAAGGTGATGGTTTGTTAGACGGTCGAATTGCCAGGAATGGCACCAACGCTGGTGGAGATGTGATCCCCATCACCATTCTCCATCACAATGACTCCCACGGTCGCTTAATGAAGAGCGGTTCGTACCAGGGTTACACTCAACTGGTCACGCTCATCAACCAGGAACGTTTGCATAATCCATCCCGCACATTACTTCTCACTGCCGGAGATAACATCCAGGGTGATTCCATGATGTATTACTTCAAATCAGCTGGTTTAGGGTATGCCTCCGATGGAACTGTCTTACCCCTCGATATGCAAATCAATCCCTTAATTAAAGCCTTTAATGCTGTTGGATATGATGCCATGACCATTGGCAACCACGAATATAACTTCGGGAAAGATGTGTTCAGCACATTGGCAGATGCCAACTTCCCTATGTTACAAGCGAATATCATCGATGATGGCCAATATGGTATCGATATGGTTCCAGTTCAACCATTTGTTACCAAACTTGTCGGAGATGAATTAGTGCGTGTTGCCATTCTCGGCATCGGCAACCATCGTGTACCCAGTTACGAATTACCGTCCAATATTCCAGGGTTATCCTTCCCCAATCCAATCGAGACAGCTGCAGAATACGCCCCGAGGTTAGCAGATCGTAACGACATTGTGATCGCCCTCACCCACATTGGCTTCACCACCAACCCGGCCAGTGTTGAGGTGGATGAGAATGTGGATACCTTCATGGCACAAAGTGTGGATGATATCGACGTCATCATCGGTAGTCACAGTCATACAGATCCATCCAAAGGATTTGGCGACTACAAATTCCTACCTACCATTTTAGGTTCCCCGGATGCAACTCCAGTCCTGGTCACACAGGCTTATCGCTACAACACCTATCTGGGTCAAGTGGTTGTCGGTCTATTGCCGAAGAGCGATGTAAAAGGTGCCTACGAAGTGGTTTCTCAAGCAGGCCGTTACATTAATGTTCCGATTGAAACAGTCGAAGATGCAGCCATCAAGGCAATTGTCGATCCATATGCAGCTTTGTTGTCTGCATACAACAATACTGAAATTGGTGAGACAACAATTCCCATTGATGCCTTAACTGCTTTCATAGAAGAAACCAATGGTGCTAATCTCCAGGCAGATGCCTCGGTTTGGAAGCTGCGTGATTCTGGAATAGCTGTCGATTTCCATCTCTCTGGTGCCATGACTAACCGGAAGATTGCAGACACTGCCACAATCGCTACTCCATACATGTTGAAAGTATCGGATATGTTCACCGCCATGCCATATGAAAACTCATTAGTGGTCATGGAGATGAATGGACCACAGCTCAAAGCAGTTCTGGAACGGGCTTATCGCAACTACTATTACTACAAGTATGTTCCCGGATATGGTGGCTACTCGTATTACACCACTTGTATGCTGGACACCAATGCAGATAACAATATTACCTACTGGGATAAATTCCCTGAATTACCGGATGGGAATAATGTGGTTGCTCTGACCATTGAGGGTGCTAATATCGATTTCACAGATGCGGATACATACTACAACGTCTCGTCCGTAAACTATCTTGCTGCGGGAGCCTGTAACTTCAGTGATGCTGGAAAGACGTTATGGCCACTTGATCAGATCGTTGCAGATACTCAGTATTATGTCCGTGATGCGGTGATTGAATATGTAACAGAAGTAACTTCCACCACGGGTGAACCTATTCATCCCACCATTGAAGGTAGATTGATCTTTAATATTGGTTCCTTCAAATTCTACATGCCGATCATCTGTCGTTAATTGAAAGAGTGATCTGGTTTTTTCCAAATCGGATCTAACCTAAAAGCCGGGGAGCTGCTTCCTCAACTTCCTGGCAAAAAAAGGAGCGAAGTTTTTTTTCGCTCCTTTCCTTTCATCCTCTTACTGCAGCAGCAGCACCGCCCGTGATGCCAGCTCCAGAATCGTCCAGGGGACCAGACTCAACAACAACACAGCCAATGCCATCACGCCAATCACAAATGTTACCCAGGGATTGAGTTTCAGCTTTGGCTCTCCTGGCTTCATGAACATATAGACTACCACCCGTAGATAATAATATGCGGACGCTACAGACGTCAGCAAGCCAATGAGCGCTAATCCAATGTACCCAGCCTGAACGGCCGTGCGGAACAGGTAAAATTTGCCCCAGAAGCCCATCGTCAGCGGAACACCAGCAAACGAGAGCATAAAGATCAGCATGGCGACACCCAGCCACGGATACAGTTTTCCAATGCCAGCCAGGTCATCCAGCATGAGCCCCTTGCCAAATTCTCTTTCAATCATGATCACCAATGACCACGCACCAAAGCTGGTCAGTCCATACGCCACCAGATAAAACAAGGTGGCTGCGACTGAATTACGAACCACGTCCCCATTTCCAAAGGCGACAAAAGCCATCAAAATGTAACCAGCATGTGCAATTGCTGAATAAGCCAGCATTCTTTTGATATTATTCTGTGCCAATGCCACAATATTCCCAACCACCATCGTCAAGGCAGCCATAACCCATAAAATTGGTGTCAGATGTTCGCTGATACCCGGGAAGAGTACCAGAAAGACTCGCATCAATGCAGCAAATCCGGCCGCTTTGACAGCAACCGACATAAAGGCAGTCACCGGGGTGGGAGCACCTTGATATACATCCGGTGTCCACATGTGGAAGGGAACTGCTGCAACCTTGAAGCCAAAACCGACCAGTAAAAGTGTTGATCCAATCAAAAACAGGACCGGGTTGGCACTACCAGCCTGAACGACCGCAGCAATCCCGACAAAATCCAGTTGCCCGGTTGCACTGAAAACCAGCGCTGTACCGTACAGGACAAATCCAGAGGCAAATGCGCCCAGCAGGAAGTATTTTAAAGCAGCTTCTTCGCTTTCAACTCGTGTTCTCGCGAAACCTGTCAATACATATAATGGGATCGAGAGTAATTCCAATGACAGGAAAACCATCAACAGGTTATACGCCTGTGACATCAACATCATGCCGGCTATGCTGAACATCATCAAAACATAAAACTCGCCATGGTTGATGTTCATACGCTGCACATAATCATAAGCCAGGGCGACTGCAGCCAAACCGCTTACCAGGAAAAGAACCTGAATGAAGCTCGCGAATCCGTCCAGTACAACCATCTGGTTGAAACCCAATATCGTGCTTCCGCTGCTCGCCAAAACAAATCCGAGTGCAATCGCCATACCGACAGCTGCCAGCAAGGCTGTGATCCCCTTACGACCTTTTGGGATCCACAAATCAACCACCAATAGAAGCAAAGCCCAACCTGCAACGATCATCACCGGGAGTATTGTATAAATGTCAATCATTCGGGTCATAAGCATGCTCCATTAATGCAGAACTAACGCAGCGGACTGAACAAGTTGTACCAGTTGTTCTACTGCGGGGTTGATCAGGTTAAAGAATGGTTGCGGATAAATTCCCAGCCAGAAAATTAAAACCAGCAAGGGAACCATGGTGATGATTTCCCGCAGGTTCATATCTTTTAAGTTCTTATTTTCTTCTTTTGTCACCGGACCCAGGAAGGTTTTTTCAAACATCTTCAGCAAATAAACAGCTGCCAGAATAACACCCATCGTTGCGATGCCGGCATACCAGGGACTTCCGAAAACTTTCGAACCAAAAGCGCCCAGCAGAATGGTGAATTCACCCACAAAGCCATTCAAGCCTGGTAAACCAACCGAGGAAAGCACAACCACCAGTGAAATGCCACCATAAATCGGCATCACCTTCCAGAGGCCACCGTAAGCATCCATTTCACGGGTATGCCGGCGTTCGTAAATCATGCCGACCAGCAGGAACAAGGCTCCAGTGCTCAAACCGTGGTTAACCATTTGCATTATGCCACCAGCAAGACCCTGCGGATTCAAGGCAAAAATGCCTAACATCACAAAGCCCAGATGCGCCACCGAGGAGTAGGCAACCAGTTTCTTAATATCTTTCTGCGCAAATGCCACCGCACCACCATACAGGATGCCAACAATCGCCAGAATCGCAACCACTGGAGCAGCCTGAACACTGGCTTGCGGGAAGAGCGGCAGATTAAAGCGCAGGAAGCCATACGCACCCATTTTTAGCAGGACACCGGCAAGGATGACAGATCCAGCGGTAGGTGCTTCCACATGGGCGTCTGGCAACCAGGTGTGCAGTGGGAAAATTGGTACCTTGATCGCAAAAGCGATACCAAATGCCAGGAATAGCAGCATCTGCGCGCCTGCAAACAGACTGCGATTTGCTACCAGTTCCGGTTGTGAGAAGCTTCCAGCCTGCAATCCCAGGAACAGGATCGCCAACAGCATCAGGACGGAACCAGCCATGGTAAACAGGAAGAACTTGACCGCAGCATAAATGCGGTTCTTTCCACCCCATACCCCGATCAGGAAGTACATAGGTATCAGCGTGAATTCCCAGAAAATATAAAATAATACCAGATCCAACGCCAGGAAAACACCCAACATACCCACTTCCAGTAACAGGAAAAAGATCATAAAGCCTTTTACCTGTTCTTCCACTGCTTTCCAGGTCGATAGAATCGCAATAGGGGTCAGGAAGGTAGTCAGCAGCACCATTAAGATGCTCAAGCCGTCCACGCCCATCAGAAATTGAATGGGCACACCCGCCAGCCTGAACCAGGACTGCTGCACCAGTAAATTATCAGCTTTGGTTGGGTCAAACAACACCAACACCCACAACGAAAGCGCAAATGTCACCAAAGAAGCCCCCATGGCTGTCCAGCGCATTGCATTCTTTTGTTGTGGTACCAAAAATACCAGAACCAGCACCCCCACCAGCGGGAAAAAGGTCATCAGCACTAAGGGATTGATCCCAAATTCCATAACCTGTCCTCAAACATTCTTCAAAAATTCGGAAAAACTCATCACCATCATGGTGTTACCGACACAAACTAAATCCGGGTTAAGATATAAACCAGGATCAAAATCAGACCCGCAAAAATCGATAATGCATACGTGCGGGTAAAACCTGTCTGCAATTTTCGCAGCACACCAGCAAATGAATTGGTCAAAGAACCCAACCCATTCACCACGCCGTCAATGAGACCCTGATCAATTGGGTTGGCAAAGAAATCCGCCAATTTGTGATAGGGTCCAATCACCACCGCCTGATAGAGTTCATCGACCAGGAATTTTTGGTTCATCCATCGGAAGATGACCCCTAGCGGTTTTGCTAATGGGTCGGCAGCTTTGGCGTCTGCCAAAGGCTTTCGGCCATAAACAAGATAAGCCAGCAAGATTGCCACCAGAGCGACCGCCAGCGATCCGACAGCAATCGGTACAATAAACTCAGCCGGGTGGGTAATTATGAGCGTCTCCTCCAACCAGTGTTCAAATGTATGAACACCGGGTAGGTTCAAAGCACCACCCAGCACAGAAAGCAACGCCAGGATCATCAAAGGCATCGTCACCAACAGGCTGCTCTCTTTGGCATGTTTGGCTGCATCTGTACGGGCATCTCCAAAGAAGACCATCAAGACCTGGCGGCCCATATAGAAGGCAGTCAGAAAAGCGGCTGCTACCAGAATGATAAAAATCGCTGTATTGCCTTGATTGGCAGCTACCAGGATCTCATCTTTGGAGAAGAACCCGGCAAACGGAGCAATGCCTGCCAGTGCCAATGCCCCAATCAGATACACAACAAATGTTACTGGCATCTTCTTGCGAATGGCACCCATATTGCGCATATCCTGAGGGTCATCATGGTTGCTACCATGAGCACCATGATGTCCGGCTTCCAAACCATGTTCCATCCCTAAAATCACTGAACCAGCGGAAAGGAATAAGAGAGCCTTGAAGAATGCGTGGGTTGTCAGGTGGAACATGGCTGCCACTTCTGCACCCAAGCCAACCGCTGCCACCATAAATCCAAGCTGGCTGATCGTGGAATAAGCAAGCACCTTCTTGATATCAAATTGACCCAGGGCAATTAACCCAGCAAACAAGGCTGTCAACGCGCCAACCCAGGCAACCACTTCCTGTGCTGCCGGTACGGCCATATACATCACCTGCGATCGAACCATCAAATAGACACCGGCTGTGACCATGGTGGCAGCATGGATCAATGCTGAAACCGGTGTAGGGCCAGCCATCGCATCCGGCAGCCATACATATAAAGGGATTTGAGCAGATTTACCCGTGACACCTAATAACATGAATAAAGTGATTGCTAACAATAATCCAGGCTGGCCTTCAGCAACTGCAGGGACCATCGCAAATACTTCACTAAAATTCAATGTGCCAAAATTCCAGAAAATCAGGAAAATTGCAATCAATAATCCAAAATCACCAATTCGGTTTACAGTAAAGGCTTTTTTGGCTGCTTTGGCATTTCCCAACCCGCCTGCGCCTTTTTCAAACCAGAACCCAATCAACAAATAAGAACACAGACCTACGCCTTCCCAGCCAACAAACAACATCAGAAAGTTATCAGCGGAGACCAGGATCATCATGGCAGCAACAAACAAATTCAGGAAAATGAAGAATCGGCGGAAGCGGTTGGGATCGCCCTTGTGACGCACATCCTCATGCATATAACCAATCGAATAAATATGGATCAGGGTACTCACACCACTGACCACCAGCATCATCGTCACTGCAAGAGTGTCCACGCGGAAAGCCCAACTCAGGTCGAATGTACCGATAGAGATCCAGGTAAATAATGGAACCCGAGCACCTTCAGGATTTTGTAAAAGCGCTAACGCTAACATCACCGATACAACAAATGATCCACCGGCTGCCAGGCTGGCAATACTGCCAATCCCTTTCTCACCCAGTCGCTTCCCAAACAGCCAGTTCAGCAAAATACCCAGCAACGGTAGTAGAACCACCAGGGGCACCAGTTGAAAAGTTGAATTCATCACTGTTTCTTGTAACAACATCGGCATGCTCCTGTTAGCCTTTCAGGCTGCTCATTTGATCTATATCAATACTGTGTTTCGTACGGAAAATCGCCACCATCAATGCCAGACCAACAGCCACCTCTGCTGCCGCCACAGCCATGATGAAGAACACAAAAATTTGCCCGGTCAACACCTGATAATAGCTGGCATAGGTGACAAACACCAGATTAGCTGCATTAAACATCAACTCCAAAGACATAAAGATCACCAGAGCATTTCGTCGTAGTATTACCCCCAAAACGCCAATGGTAAACATGATTGCTGATAATCCTAAGAAATAACTGAGTGGCATATGGTCCCTCCTAATCCTGCTGTTGAGGTAGATTTACTGGTACTTTACGATCAGGTTTGGTCAACATGATCGCCCCAACCGTCGCGGACAATAATATAAAGGCTACCACCTCAAATGGGAGCAGATACTCGGTGAACATCACCACACCAATATTCTTCGGGCTTCCAAATTCTGCCGAGAGAAACGGAATGGGTCCGGTTGTCTGGTTGCGAACGAAGTAAAACAATGCCAGCTCAACAAGAAAAACCAGAGCCATCCCAATCGCAACAAGCCGATGGCCTTTAATTGGTTCGTATCCAGGCAGTTTCTCAGCACCTAACAGGGTGATCACAAACAGGAACAAAACCATGATGGCGCCAGCATAGACGGTAATCTGTGTTAAGGCAATAAATGGCGCACCCAGGGCAAGATACAAGACGGCAATTGTCGCAAAATTTAGAACCAGAAATAATGCAGCGTAGATCGCATTGCGATTAATCAACATTCCCAATGCAGAACCAATCGCTACGATCCCCAAAAAGACATAAAAAATAGTTCCTATCACAGGCATATGGTCCCTCCTAATCCGTTGGATCCTGCATCGCAGGCACAGATCGGTTAAACATTCCAGGCTCGGTCTCCTGTGGGGTAGTTTTTACCTCACCGGATACCGGTTCCAGAAGCAATTCTTTGGTGTAGATGGAAGAGTGCCGATCATGAAATGACATTTCGTATTGATCACCCAATACAATCGCCTCAGTCGGGCAGGCATCTTCACAAAACCCACAGAAAATGCAGCGCAGCATATTGATTTCATAGGTGGAAGCATAGCGTTCACCGGGTGAATAGCGTTCTTCATCCGTGTTTTGAGAGGCTTCCACAAAAATCGCATCGGCTGGGCAGGCTGCTGCACACAATGCACATCCAATGCATTTCTCCAGGCCATTTTCATAACGCTTCAACGTATGGCGGCCTTTAAACCGTGTATGTACCGGACGTTTTTGTTCCGGATATTGGATGGTCACTGGTTTTTCCAGCGCTATTTTTAAAGTGGTAAATAATCCTTTTAACATCGTCCCAGTCTCCTAATAGATCAATACAACAACCACTGCGGTAATAATTACATTCAACAGTGCGATCGGAAACATAATTTTCCAGCCCAGTTGCATTAAGCGATCATAACGGATGCGTGGCCAGGTTGCCCGCACCCAGATTAATACACCCAGATAAATAACTACTTTTGCCAACAAATAAAGCGGACCCAACCAGGGATACTGATCCACAAACGGTCCGTCAAAACCACCAAAGAAGAGGGTCGCACCAATGACACTGATTGCAACCATTTTGATATATTCCGCCATGAAGAATAAAGCGAACTTCATTCCCGAGTATTCAGCGTGATAACCCGCGGTTAGTTCCTGCTCAGCTTCCGGCATGTCAAAGGGAGCACGGTTTATTTCCGCAATACTGGCAAAGAAGTAAATCAGGAAAGCAGCCGGTTGTAATACCACATACCATAAACTGCCTTGCTGTGCCTGGACAATATCCATCATACTTAAAGATCCCGCCAGCACCACCGGCCCCATGAATGAAAGACCCAAGGCCAGCTCATAACTAATCATTTGCGCAGTCGCTCGTAATCCACCCAGTAAAGCATATTTATTATTGGACGACCAGCCTGCTAGGGTAATACCATACACCGAAATAGAGGTCACCGCCAGGATATAAACAACCGCAACATTTATATCCGAGATGAACAAATTCACTTGTCGTCCGAAGATCATCATGGATTCGCCCCATGGTATCACTGCTAAAACGATCAATGCAGGAATAACCGTGATAATTGGAGCCAGGTTAAAGAGAAATTTATCAGCATTGGCAGGAACCAATTCTTCTTTGAAAATCAACTTGAGACCGTCAGCAGCAGGTTGCAGCAATCCAAAAGGACCGGCACGGTTTGGCCCGATCCGGGATTGAATACGCGCCAAAAAACGGCGTTCATAGACCGTCACATACATAAATCCCACGGTTAAGAAGATAATCAAAATCAAGGATTTAATGATCCATTCCCAAATTAAGGCAGCATCAACCATGAATCAACCTCTGCTTCTCGCTTCCGGTTCCAGAACCAGTCGCTGAATTTGAACAAATACCGGTGATGAAATCGGAAAACCATTACTGCGGGCGATCAGTGCCACGTCTTCTGGCACATCCTTATCCAGTTTCACACCACTAACCATTTCTTTTCCGGCAACCATCATCTTAATGTGATCTCCATCCTCCAGCTGGTATTTTTCAGCCAGGGCGGGATGCATATTTACTACTTGCAGAGCTAAGCGTTGATCAAGGATATGACTGGGTTGTAATAATTGCCCACGGTCATACAAAACAGTGACCGGAACGACTTTTATACCGGTAGCAATTTCTTCCTGCGGTTCAACCAGAACGAGCGTACCCAGGAATAGTTGCTCTCCCCGATCTGCACTACTGGCGATTTGAATTCCCATTCCATACTCATTTTGATAGCTGGTACCGGCATAATAGGAATCATCCCGGGTAGTCAAAGGCATCTGCTCCGAAACCTTAGCCAGGCGGGTGTAGGTAATTTCTTCATAGCCTTTGATCTTCTCATTGATCCTGTTCATCACCAGCACGGGTGAGCGATCTTCGGTTGACAATCCCATCAAACGACCTAATTGGGCGGTGATTTGATAGTCCGCTTTTTGTCCATCCACAGGTGGCAACACGATCTCAAAGCGTTGCACTCTGCGTTCACCAGAAGTATACGTACCAAGCCGTTCCATCTGTGACTGAACTGGGAAAACAACATCTGCCATTTTTGCGGTTTCGGTCATGAATAATTCAAAAACCACCACAAAATCACTCTCGGACAAGGCCTGTGCCAAAATCGGATTGTCACCTACCGGGTCAGCAGCAGCGATTAAGACGACATCAGCTTCCCGTAATGTGCCCTTCAGATTGCGGTCGGGATGAAAACCCATGTCCCAGGCACCTTGCGTGTTGGGTTTATCCCATACAGCCAACAACCCATTGTTGGGTTTGCCATAAAATCCCCGTTCAACCACCAGTTTGGCACAGACTTTCACCAGCAGTTCACTGCCTTCCAGGCCCAGACCGTCACTGCCATAGATCACAATGCCATTTTCTGCTTCAGCGAATGCTTTGGCTGCAGATTCCAATTCTGCATACCCCTTACCATCCAGGAGGTTCTTTATAGTGATCGCTTCCTGACCATATTCAAAGCGCACAACATGGCTGGCAAATTTATCCAGTCGTGTTTTGCGGGCATTGGCGACAATCAGTGTGGCACCCCGTTCAGCAGCCTGTTTCACCCTTAACCACCAGATGGGGGCTTCCTCGTGTAAATCACTGGCTACCACCAGAATGGCAGTGCCTCTCCCCAAATCAGAAAAATTAGTGCCCTTACCCAAACCGATCTGGGCAGTCAAATCACCACCTGCCATCTGGCTATACAAAACTGCTTTTCCGTTCTGTGATTGGTTTAATTGTTGGAAATTAAAGAGATCTTCATTGGTCAGACGGCCGCCAGCCAGACTGACCAGACGAACCTGTTCAGCCCGCAATTTATCTTCAACGCGTTGATAAGCTTCGTCCCAGGTCACGGGAACCAACTTGCCATCTTTACGCAGCATGGGTTGTGTCAAACGTTCTGTGGCATCCGTGTAATGGTAACCGAAGCGCCCTTTATCACATAGCCAGATCTCATTTACCTGTTCATTCTGACGTGGCATTGCCCGTTTAATCACGGTTTTTCCACCACTCATCGCTTCCCGACGTATGTTGTAAACCAGATTACATCCGACCGCACAATGGGAACAAATCGAAGGTACCCGCTCCATTTCCCAGGGACGTGCCTTAAGGTGAAAATCTACGGTTAGTAAAGCACCAACCGGACAAATATCGGTTGTATTTCCGGAGAAAATGGAATCAAATCCAGGATCTGAATAGGTGCGGATCTCTAATGACCTGCCGCGCTGGTAAAAATGTAATACCGGATCATCAACTACTTCATGTTGGAAACGGACACAGAGCCCACATTGAATACAGCGCTCGCGGTCCAAAACTATCAATTCACCCAGGGGAACATGCTTGGCAAAGCGTTTCTTCGCATCAAACAAAAATCGGCTTTTCCCGGGACCATGTTCCATTGTCAGATCTTGTAAAGCGCACTCGCCACCCTTATCACACACCGGGCAGTCCAGCGGATGTGAGGTGAGAATGAATTCAAGGATCGATTTGCGTCCCTGGATGGCAAGTTCTGAGTTGGTTTTTACCACCATCCCTTCCACAACCGGTGTGGTGCAGGATGTTTCCAGTTTGGGAGAGAAGGCAATCTTGATCGTGCCATCCTCATTTTTTTCAAATTCCCCAGAAACACGATTGCGCGAGGGGTACCCGACTTCCACCAGACACATACGGCACATTCCCACCGGTTCCATTTTGGGGTGATAACAGAAAACAGGAATATTAATACCTGCATTTCTGGCTGCATTCACAATCAAAGTTCCGGCTGGCACCGTAACTGTTTGTTGATCAATTTTCAGTGTTACCATATCAGCCATATGATTAACTCCTCACATGCGATTCAAAATCAGTGCGAAAACGATCAACCGCTGTTACCACAGCCATGGTTGAAAATTCACCCAATGCACACAAACATTTCCCTTGCATCTGCAGAGCAACGTTTCTTAAGAGATCAATATCCTCGCTGTTTGCATCATTTTTCATCATTCGATGGGTGAGACTGTTCATCCAGAACGTACCTTCACGGCAGGGGGTGCATTTACCACATGATTCATGTTTAAAGAAATTTACTGTCTTATCGACCAGCCAGGCCATATTTACTGTATCATCCAGCACAATGACGGAAGCAGAACCCAGCGGAGCTTTCAAACGTTCCAGACAGGTCTCGTAGGCCAATGGCGTTAAGAGACACTGTTCATCTGCGGGAACAATATCGGAAGAGGCACCAGCTGACATGACAGCCTTGATCTTGTGGTCACCCACAATCCCTCCACCATGCTCAAAAATTAATTCCTGATAGGTGACCCCCAGTGGTAACTCATAATTTCCAGGTTTATTGACACAACCGGATAATGAAAATATCTTCATCCCTGGACTTTGTTCGGTGCCAAAACCGCGGTACCAATCGGCACCATGTTGGATGATGACCGGGACATTTACCAGCGTTTCGACATTATTAATTAATGTGGGTTTGCCATACAGTCCAACGACTGCCGGGAAAGGTGGTCTCAACCGTGGCTGTCCCAATTTCCCTTCCAAAGATTCAAGCAACGCAGTCTCTTCACCGCAGATGTAAGCGCCGGCTCCTAAATGAGTATAAATTTGTAGTGAGTAATCTGTTCCTAATATCTTCTCACCCAAATAGCCAGCTTCTGCCAGTTCTTTAATCTTTTCATCCAGAAAAGCAGCCAACTGCCAGAATTCTCCCCGTAAATAAATATAAGCACAATTTGCCTGCACGGCATAACTGGCAAGCATCAGACCTTCCAGGAATTGGAAGGGATTACTTTCCATAATCTCACGATCTTTGAAAGTTCCGGGTTCCGATTCATCTGCATTGGCAACCACATAATGCGGCCAGATATTATTCGGTAAAAAGCCCCATTTAATCCCAGTGGGGAAACCTGCTCCACCACGACCGCGCAGACCGGAATTCTTCACTTCTGCGGTGACATCCGCTGGCTTCATCGATTTCAAAGCCTTTTCAAAGGCAACAAAACCATCATTTGCTTTGTAGACGGGTAATGCATCAATGCCAGGAACGTCACGGTGGCGTAAGAGAATATATTTTTCCATCTTATGCCCCTTTCTCCGCTGCAACAGCATGTCGAATTTCGTCTACGATCTGCATGGTGATTTCCACATTCTGGTCTTCATAATATTTGATCTCACCGTCTCCCTGCAACTGGAACATTGGCGCTCGATGACAGGCTGCCAGGCATTTTACAGCTTCTACGGTAAATAATCCATCCGCTGTGGTCTCGCCTTCCTTTATTCCCAAATGTTCACAAACCTGCTCAAGGTAGCTTTCGGAACCACGCAAGGCACAGGGCAAGTCCGTGCAGATTTGAATGCGATAACGACCGGCTGGTTCTGCATGGAAGAGGGTGTAAAAACCCATAATCGAAGCGACATCTGTTGCTGATACACCGGTTATCTCCGCGATCTCTGTCAATGCTGCTGCCGGAACGTAACCTGAGACCCGTTGCGCCAGAAACAATAAAGGCATGACAGCAGAACGTTTACCCTCCACTGGATAGCGCGCCAATATTCCCTGGATTTCTTTTTCGTATTTGTTATATAGTTTGTTCACCGATCCGCATCTCCCAGAACAATATCGATAGATCCAACAATTCCAATCAAGTCCGCTATGTAATGTTTTTTGCTCATAATAGGCACTGCCTGTAAATTCGAAAATGTTGGTGTCACCAGGTGCACCCGATAAGGTTTGGCTGAGCCGTCACTTTCCATATAAACACCCAGTTCACCACGAGGTGATTCTGTGGCTACATATACATGACCCGCAGGTGGTGTGAAACCTTCCGTCCATAATTTGAAATGATGGATCAACGCCTCCATACTGATACCTATTTCAGATCTGGGTGGCGGTACATATTTGCGGTTATTGCTGCGCACGGGTCCAAACGGCATTTTATTCAGTGCCTGCTCGATAATCCGTAAAGACTGGGTCATCTCCTCCACACGGACACGATAACGTGCATACACATCGCCTTCCGGGTGTACGGGTACATCAAAATTATAAAGATCGTATCCCGAGTATGGTTGTTTTTTGCGTAAGTCATGAGCCACACCGGAACCCCGAATGACGGGACCGGTCAAACCATACTGGTAACAATCTTCTGCCGTAAGAATTCCGATCCCTTTGGTCCGGTCTAAAAAGATTTCATTCTTCTGGAGCAAATCTTTGTATTCCTGGATCCGGCGTGGCATTGCCTTGAGAAAATTTCGTACTGCAGTTTCAAATTCCACCGGGACATCACGCCACAATCCACCTGGCCGGATAAAAGTAGTCATCATACGTTGACCAGAGACAAGTTCAAAGATATCCAGCGCCAGTTCACGTTCGCGCATACAATACAGAAACATCGACATAGCACCCAGATCCAAAGCAGAGGTACCCAACCATAATAAATGGGAAGAAATGCGCTGTATTTCAGCCAGAATGACACGAATTGCCTGTGCACGCGGGGGTACGTCCAGTTCGGTTAATCTTTCAACGGCCAGACAATAAGTCAGGTTATTTCCCATTGGGTTAAGGTAATCCAGACGATCGGTCATCACCTCAGATTGCTGGTAGTTCTTGGATTCTGCATTTTTTTCAACCCCGGTATGCAGAAAACCGATATCAGGAATCACATTTACAACAACTTCGCCATCCAGTTCCAATAACAACCTCAAAACACCATGCGTACTGGGATGCTGAGGGCCCATGTTGAGCAACATGGTTTCTCCGGTCATTGCCCGGTCGGAAACCAGATGTCTTAGTTCATCAACGGATACTTCTCGAATATCAACCATTTACCTCTCCCTCAGCCCATTAATCTTTCGGATGGGGTTTGTTGATCATGATTTCGTCAAAATTGAAGGTGAATTGAACTTCTTCATAACCCAAAGGATAGTCTTTCCTTAATGGATGTCCAACCCAATCCTGTGGCATCACCATTCTACGTAAATCCGGGTGTCCGGTGAAATGAATCCCGAAGAGATCAAATACTTCGCGTTCCTTCCAGTTTGCACTGGCAAAAATATGCTGAACACTGTCAATCCTGGGTGAATTTCCATCCAGTCGGGTGCGTACCTGCAGCCGTATATTGTTAGGCATGGAATACATCTGATAAATCACATGAAAGCGTGGTGTCTCCTGCGGGTAATAATCCACAGCAGTGACATCCATACATACATTAAAACTGAATTGATCACGCAATTCAAGCAGGATCATCTGGATATTCTCAGGTTTAACAAATAAAGTAAATTCACCACGGAACTCTTCCACCAAAACTTCATGCCGGGATTGCATACTGGTTAACGTATTTTGAAGATGCTCACTCATATTACGCCCAATCTTTAAAACGTTCTTTTCTTACTTTTTCATGAAGGGTTAAAACACCATGAATCAAACCTTCTGGTCGTGGTGGGCAACCCGCTACATAGACATCCACTGGAACAATTTCATCTACCCCTTGCAAAATGGCATAATTGTTAAAGATTCCACCACAAGAAGCACAATCACCCATGGCGATTACCCATTTCGGTGCTGGCATCTGGTCGTACAATTTTCGAACGACGGGTGCCATCTTGCGCGAAACCCGACCTGCGACAATCATAAGATCGGATTGACGTGGACTGGCACGCATCAATTCCATCCCAAAACGGCTCATATCATAATCAGCTGCCTGGGCTGCCATCATCTCAATCGCACAACATGCCAAACCGAATAACATCGGCCACATCGCATTGGTACGTGACCAGTTTACAAGTGACTCTAATTGAGTAGTAACAATCCCCATATTACCGGCTTTTTGTTCTAATCCCATTCCAGTGCACCTTTCTTCCAGGCGTATAAATGCGCTACCTCTAATATCAGCACAAAAATGATCATAAATATCAATCCGGGTACCCCAATCTGACGGACAACCACCGCCCAGGGTACCAGGAATACCACTTCGATATCAAACAGAATAAATAAAACAGCAATCAGATAATACCGGACTGGAATACGCCGTTTGGCTGGACCATAAGGTACCATACCTGATTCATAAGGGGAATTCTTCCGTTGTCCGGGTCGTCGGGGACCAAATGTATTGCCCAACACAACAACAAAGACGCCAATAAACACAGCCAACAACAGGATGATCAGCAAGGGGAGATATTCCATCAACATAGGCAATCCTTACCAAAATAGTCTAATTTACGACGGCACCAGTATAACACACGAACCGCCTGGTGGCAATTTTCACAAACCTTACACAGAAAATTTTAACTTTATCCACTTCAAATCATAATTCATTATGGGGGTTTAATAATTTGTAAATCGAACCCTGGAGAAGCTTGTAATTGTTAAGTTTTTTTATAGAAAATTATTATTTTGGATATCCTATTGATAAAATAATTTTCTAGACTGTCATCAAGTTTACATCAAAGCGAACGGTCTTTCAAGCGAATTCAGTTATGAAATTGTAAGATCTTTGATCATGATAATCACAAAAACAGGATGAGTTCTTGTATCAATCAGGCTATTCAGTTGCGATTATTTCATAGATCCATACGCCAGCCTGATGGTAAACCACATCGATATTTGGGCAATCAATCATTGCTTTTGATTGCAAGCTGCCTTTTCCATCACGCAAATAGACGTGCGTAAGTTGTGCATCTTTCACCAAGGACCAGAAGCCATCATCACAAGCATGCACCACGGAAGCCCGCTCCATCCAGTTCACCCACTCATTTCTTATCTGATCCTCTGCATATCCATACAGCCCTGGTAACGCCAAAGCGAACCGTCCGGTTTTTGGAATAATCCAATAACCGCCATCCACCCCGCGGTAGGTCTGGTATTGCCAGATCGCCGTATTGGTCAGGAATCTTGCATCCAGTGGAAGATTTTCATCGATCCATTCCAACGCATCCCAGTCTGCCTGATCAGCCAGAATGGTAACCGCGTTAATCACTGTTCTGGTTTGCCAGGTTCCCCAACCTAACATTCCCAATGCTCCTAAAACCAACACAATCAACCCTGCAATCTTATCGACACGGATTTGAAGCCACTCACATGCTTGTACCCAGGCATACGACAGAACAATCGCAGCCGGTATAAATAAAATAATCGCCATATGATCTGGACGGAAAGGACCAAAGCGTAATCCCCATGGAAGAGCCAATAAAATGATCAGGCTGGACCACAAAGCCATCGCCCGCACCCCTCTTTGCCACCATATCAGCACCAATCCAACCAGTGCTCCCCCCATTAAGAAATAATTATGGGTTGGACCCAGCAAATATAAAATGTATTGGTATGAATCCAGATTGTCCGCTTTTGGTAATACAACCTGAATCATCGTCTGGGAAGAATGGGCACTTAACATGCGAAATAACCAGGGCATTGCGATGAGAATTCCGGCTCCTGCCGCGAGCAGCATCCTCCACAGATTGGTGAAAATTATTTTTCGGTGTTCACTTTCTTTATTCCGATACCATATAATGCCCCGTTCAACCATCAAACTC
Source organism: Anaerolineaceae bacterium (assembly GCA_030653365.1). Lineage (GTDB taxonomy): Bacteria > Chloroflexota > Anaerolineae > Anaerolineales > Anaerolineaceae > UBA6170. The sequence goes on along the minus strand of JAURZL010000019.1, from coordinate 70,765 downwards.
AGTACGAAAAACCCAAAGTAAAACAACGCCAGGTAATGCACCAATGCCAGACCTGTTGTGAGAACGATTAACCGGGCAGCTCTCTCGCGCGTAAATCCATCCATCACCAGTTCATAAGCAACCGCCATGGCTGGCAACATTACAAGCAAGCCCGTCAACAATGTATATCGTCCCCAGGTAACATAATAAGCAGGCATTTGGAAAGCAAATCCGACCAACAAAGCCGCCAGAATCGCAGGAATTGATTTGCGCCAGAGTGCTTTGCTCATCCTGTAAATTCCCAGCACCACAAGTGCATTGATCACCTGACCAAACCAGAGCACAGCCTGCAGCGGCTCCAGGCGACTGATCCAACTGAACAAGGCTGCAATCAAATGAAAACCATAGTGATAATGCAGTGGAATATCCAATTCAGGTGCCAATGTCTGCGGTAATCCGCCAAATTCCAGGATCTTTTGTGTAATCAGCACATGTTGAACGGAATCCACCCAGGCAGGAAAGACCAGGTCCTTCGCCTGATAAAATCGAAAACATACCACCGCCAACAGTACCAATCCGGTTCCAATCAGCCAGATAGCATTCGTTTTATTCAGATTGACCCGATGCTTTAAGACAAAATAAAACACAGCCAGAATTAGTAGGAAAAATAAAAACACCAGTAATCCCCCAGAAAAGCGCCATCCCAGGAAAAAGAACAGCATGCCCAGGACCGCCATAATGGAAATGCTCAACCCCTGAAGATCAGCCAGGCGCTCAACAATGTCACGCTGATCATTTCTGAAAACCATAATCCAAATCAATCCCGGCAAGAACAAAACCTGTGCCGTAACGGCTGCAAGGAGGATTTGTTCAGTAAAAGGGTAGGATAGGATCATGTTATGGATTTTATACCAAATCAATGTTCCTGAACGTGAATCGGGTTAATTTCAGGATAAATATTCGCGGAGATGGCGGCTGCGGGTTGGATGCCGTAACTTGCGCAAGGCTTTCGCTTCGATCTGACGAATGCGCTCGCGGGTGACATTGAAATAGCGGCTGACTTCTTCCAGTGTATGGTCTTTTCCATCAATCAGACCAAATCGCAGCTCCAATACCTGTCTTTCGCGTTCCGAAAGTGCTCCCAGGGCATTCTGAACCTGTTCACGCAGCATCTCACGCGCAGCTGCATCCATCGGTTCCAATGCGTCATCATCCTCAATGAAATCTCCCAGTTGGCTGCTATCTTCATCACCCACTGGGCGCTCTAAGGATACCGGTTCCTCAGCAGATTGCAAAATTCGTTGCACCTTGGCTGTGGCTGCTGACCAGCGAGCCTGCAAATCATAATCAATAGGAATTTCTAATTTCCGGCAATGTTGAATTTCCTGTACATCCACTTCGGTTAAGAAACCCGATTCCAACGCTAATTCTTCCTGGCTTGGTTCGCGACCTAATTTTTGAACCAGAGACCTTTGCACTCGCAGCAGACGTGTGATCGCCTCAAACAAATGCACGGGAATACGAATCGTGCGTGCCTGCTCAGCAATATAGCGGCTGATGGATTGTCGAATCCACCAGGTGGCATAGGTACTGAATTTAAAACCACGTGTCGGATCGAACTTTGCCACAGCCCGTAAAAGACCAAGATTACCCTCTTGAATTAAGTCCAGGAATGAAATCCCGCGACCTAAATATCGTTTGGCTATACTGACCACCAGTCGTAAATTTGCACGAATCAAACTCTGGTTTGCTTCTTCTGCCAACCAGCGCACCTGGTCCATCTCAACGGTAAGAACATCTTCGGAGGGTAAGAATTTATCAAATGAACTGCGCCGTGGTAATTTTTTCTTTTCCTGTAAATAGTGAATCAATCTGTTTGAGGTTTCTTCTGGTAATAAATAAAGGCACAGAAAACCTTTAAATGCATGTTGGACAAGACCATTCCAATCAGAATCTTTTCCCCACATGCCATTATCTAAATATGATCGAATATAGGATGGTTCATCTGCCTGCCATGTTCGCCGCAATAATTGTGATTCCAACAAAATCAGATCAATATCAGGAATTTCACCCTTTCCAATGGTATCTACATCACTCAGGAATTTTTTCCAGGTTTCATAGAGCAAATCCACAACCGTTATATAGATGGCTGTGTAATAACCGGGTACCCCTTTTTCGATATTAACATTAAGTAGAATCAGATCCAGTAAACGCTCAGCCTCAATCCGGGCTGCCAGACGAAATTCACTGTCTGCATCCAGAAGATCAATCCGTCCGATTTCCTTCAAATAAAGACGTACTGGGTCTTCGGATAAATCTCCGGATATGGCAGCTTCCAGAATTTCGATGGGATCTTCAATTACATCTTCTTCCTCATCGGATCCTGATTCAGCTTCGACGTTATCATTATCCTTCCATTCAGAATTTTCATCATTTTCTGTGGAACGAGAATTGTTCTTTTTAGTGCGCCCACGGGTAGGTTTGCGAGGTCTGGCTGGTTTTGCCTTCTCAACAACCACTTTTTCTTCCATCAAATCTTCCGGCGGATTTTCAACTGTAAGATCATCTTCAATTGTATTCACGCTTTCGCGTGGCGGCATTTTCTTTTTGGGCATAGGATTATTTATACCATAATTTATTTTTAATCAAGTTGAATCAGACGTCCCAATGCAATGTCCAAACGAGAGCGCATCTGGGTGTAATGCATCATATTATCCTGGTAAGGATTTATGCCTGTTTCACCGGCTTCCTGCATCTCTTCCATTAAAAAGCGCATTTGTTGAAGCCCTTCGTTAACCCTCACCAATCGTAATTTCATCAAACTGCGAATCAAATCTTCCTGCAACCTTTGTGCATTGGCATTCTCCAGGCGGGGATCATTCTTCATCTCTTCAACAAACCCGACAAGTTCTTCCGGAAGATGTTGGTTGAGATACATACTCGGTTCAAATCGATCCTGTTCAATAGATTGAATCATCAGTCGTGCCAGAATTTGGTAATCTGCATACTCAAAATCAGTCACATCCATTCGATTGAGACCATGTTTCTGCAAGGCACGATCCAGCACCTGTAACCATTCCGGATCCTGTAACAACAGGATTAAGCAATGTTTTTCAAGCGATTTTGCCAGTTGTTCACTGGTTTTGGATATGGGTCTTGCTTCCGCCAAAACGGTTGATTGTTCCTTCGGTTTTCTGCGTCCGCTGGTGGTAGTTCTGACAGAAGTTCCATCTCCCACCAGAGCTCGTTCATCTACCTTTAATAAGCGTGCCAATCGTTGCCTGTAAGCATCACGCTCCACTGCATTGGGAATATCCTCAATTAACGGTAAAACCTGGTTAGAAATTTCCCGTTTTACTTTTGGATCATCAAGATCTTTCTGGCTGGCAAGCGTCTCCATCACATGGATGACAATTGGTTTGGCGGATTGCACAATCTTGCGCCATTCTTCAGGATCCCGCAGGACAATCTCATCCGGATCCATGCCTTCCGGTATTGTGGTCACTCGCACATCAGCTTCCAATCGGGCTTCGTATCGAAGTAAACCACGGGGATTGAAGCTGATCTCTTCGCTCCGGTCGAGTGCCTGCCGGGCGACTTCCAATCCACGCAGGGTTGCTTTCTCGCCGGCTGCATCTGCATCCAAAGCCAGGATGATTCGGCGGGTGAACCGTTTTAACAGGCGCATTTGATCTTCTGTTAATGCGGTTCCCATCGGGGAAACTGTGTTGAGAAACCCTGCCTGATACGGGACAATCACATCCATGTACCCTTCCACAATCACAACCTGATCCTCCGTTCGTATGGCTTTGCGTGCAAGATTCAATCCATACAGCAAGCGTCCTTTATCAAACAGAGGTGTTTGTGGGGAATTTAAGTATTTTGGGACATCATCCGGATCCAATACCCTGGCGCCAAATCCTGACATACGCCCATTCAAGTCCCGAATGGCAAACATCAGGCGATTTCTAAAACGATCGTACACCCCGCCACCTTCACGCTGGGTGACCATACCTGCTTCCACCAGATCAAGTTCGGAATATCCCTTTCCCAAAAAATATTTGTGGGTTATATCCCAGGAAGCCGGGGCAAAACCCAAACCAAAGGTTTCAATTGTCTCCCGTGAAACGCCCCGTTGTGTCAGATAATTAAATGCGTATTTCCCTTCCGATGATTGCATTAAATGATGCTGATAAAAAGTGACTGCTTCCTCAAGGAGCTGGCGATACTTGTCGTATTGTTCATCTTGCTCTTTTTGTTCTTCGGTCAGGGGTTGTAATTCCACGCCTGCTTTTTCAGCCAGGTACCGCAGTGTCTCTGCAAAATCCCAGCCTTCTTTTTTCATCACATATTTAAAAACATCGCCACCCTCATTACACTGGCCAAAACAACGCCAGGTGCCGGAATCAGGGAAAACCACAAAAGCAGGCGTGCGTTTATTATCGTGAAATGGACAAAAACCAAGATAGTTTTTCCCGGAACGACGCAATTTTACAGAATCGGAGACAAAATCAAGTATATCAATCCGACTTTTAATCTCATCAATTGTTGACATCCATGCCTCAATTTGATTCTATTACAGAAAGGAAAAATCTACCTGGTTTGGTGCAAGATATTTTCATCAACTTTTTTAGAAGAAGGAGGCTAGAAACCTTCCAATTGTGAGAAATCTGCCACACCTTGCGCCAACGAGGCGATCCTTTGCAACATGCCAAGTCTGTTTTCTCTGATTGCCTGATCTTCTGCCATTACCAGAACTTCATCAAAGAAATGATTAATCACTGGCATGAGCGGCATAAAGATGTGAAAGAAATCTGCCATTGAACCTGCTCTGCGTTCAAAATTTGAAACGGATACAATACCGGCATATAATTCACGTTCAGAATCATCTTTCAAAAGCGTTGGGCTGACCGGATATACAGTTTTCAAATCCCGGGTGATGCGTACACAGCGGGAATAGGTTGGTAATATTTTTTCCCAATCGGAGCGTTTAATCCAATCCAATAATGTCTGGATCGCACGAACAGCAGCAGCCGGGTTATGTCCCTGGGCTGCTAAGACGGCAGCGACCACATCATACCGGTATCCCTGTTCCAACAAACTGCTTTGCAGGCGTCCATTGATAAATTCCAGACAGGCTTGAAAATCTTCGGCTTTCATTTCGATGGGTAACGCTGAGGAAGCCAGATTCAAACCTTCACGAAGGTCAAAATCTAAATCCCAGGCAATCAACATCTGCACCATGCCGAGGGCTGCACGACGCTGGGCAAATGGGTCTTTGGTTCCGCTGGGGGCTAATCCTGCAGCAAATAATCCAGCCAATGTATCCAGACGGTCTGCCAGACTCAAAACCATCCCACCGCGTGAACTTGGCATCTGGTCACCGGAAAATCTGGGTAAATAATGTTCGAAAATTGTTTTTGCCACTTCATCCGGTTCACCGGATTTTAAGGCAAAAAATCTTCCCATCACACCTTGTAAGGAAGTCATTTCAATCACCATATGACTGACCAGATCAGCTTTACAAAGATGGGCTGCTCTTCGGGTAACACGCCCTTCGTTTTCCGGTAAATTGAAAAACTTGATCAGGTTGGGAATGATTTTTTCAATTCTTTCCGTCTTATCCAGCATGGATCCCAGTTTAAATTGGAATGTTAACCCTGATAAAGTCGGGCGTAATTCCACCAGGCTGTTCTTAAGATCTTCCCGGATAAAAAAGGCAGCATCCGCAAAGCGTGCACGGACAACCTGTTCGTTTCCATCCACAACCTGCTCAATATGTTGATCATCCCCATTACGAACTCCGATAAAGAATTTCATTAAATTTCCGTTGTAATCAAAGACGGGAAAATAACGCTGGTGTTTCTTCATCACAGAAATCAGAACTTCGGGAGGCAATGCCAGATACTCATCCTCGAAACTGCCAATAAAGGCGGTAGGAGATTCAACCATCATGGTCACTTCGTCCAATAGATCCAGATCAACCCGGTGGTCCGCCCCTCCACATTGTTTAATTTTCTCTTTTACCTGCAGCTCAATAACATTTTTTCTCTTATCCACATCGATAATAATATGTTGTGCTTCCAATGACTTGAGATAGCTGGTGGGATTCTGCACGTCAATCATCTCTTGCTTTTGAAAGCGCAAACCACGTGTCTGAGTTTTTGTGCTCAGTCCTGCATATTGGAAGGGGATTAATTCATCACCCAACATGGCTAATAACCAGCGAATGGGACGCGAGAAGGCTACATTCGACTCATTCCAACGCATCGATTTATCAAATTTCAAATTGGAGATTAAAACAGGCAAGGCTTCTGCCAATACCACCAATGCTGCCCGGCCAGATTGCTGGATTTCGACCGTCACATAACGCCCGCCATCGATCTCTGAGACGTTTAATTTGGAAACATCCACACCTTTCCCACGGGCGAAACCTTCTGCCGCTTTGGTGGGTGTTCCATCCGGATTGAAGGCTCGATCCGCCGGTGGACCTTTTACAACCTGGACCAAATCAAGCTGTTTTCGTTGAAGGTTGTCAACAGATACAACCAGCCGTCTTGGTGTTCCTGAAAATTGAACGGTACCATGGGTTAAGCGCAGTTCATCCAGTAAGGCTGGAACTCGAACGGCTAATTGATTCAGAACGGACTTCAGGTCTCCCACCGGTAATTCTTCACAACCAATTTCGAAGAGGAATGGCGCAGTGCCATCCAATTTTGTTTCATCGACAACCACTGGTTGAACCGATTTCGGGGTATTATCTAGTTGCTTGCCTTCAGTTTTCCAGGGGAAGCCCATCTCCTCGCGTTGTTGGTAGTATGCCTCAGCCACCTTTCTTGATATTTCACGCATGCGTGAAAATAAAGCCTGTCGTTCTGTAACACCGACTGCCCCACGGGTATCCAGCACATTAAACGTATGCGAACATTTCAGTACACTATCATGGGCAGGTAATACCAGTCCACCGGTTAATGCTTCATTCGCCTCAGCTTCGTAGAGATCAAACATCTGTCGTAATCGCTGTACATCGGCAACTTCGAAATAATATTTACTGTGTTCCTGTTCCCCTTTTAGATGGACATCCCCATACGTGCGATCCGGGCTCCATTGGATATCGGTAAAATTATTCACCTTTTGTAATGCCATGGCGATGCGTTCCAGACCGTAGGTAATTTCCACTGAGACCGGTTCCATCGGCATACCGCCGGCCTGCTGGAAATAAGTGTATTGGGTGATTTCCTGACCATCCAGCCAGACTTCCCATCCCAGACCCCAGGCACCTAACGCCGGGGATTCCCAGTTGTCTTCCACAAAGCGGATATCATGTTCTGCGGGGATTACACCCAGCGCTTCCAGAGACTTGAGATAAATTTCCTGGGGATTGCCCGGATCTGGCTTGAGGATCACTTGAAACTGCGTATGCATTTGCAAACGATTGGGATTTTCACCGTAGCGGCCATCATCCGGTCGAACAGATGGTTCCACATATGCCACTTTCCAGGGCTCAGGTCCCAACACCCGCAAGGATGTCGCCGGGTTCATGGTACCGGCACCTACCTGGGTGTAATACGGCTGCCAGATCAAACAACCCTGGTCATTCCAGAATTGTTGCAATTTTAAGATGATCGATTGAAAATCCAAACTCATTCTTCCTCCAAAGCCCGCTGTCAAGTAAAAAAAATAATAAAACCAGGTAGAACCTATTGCAAAATCGTGTAGCAATTATACCAATCAATTTCTAGCTAAGCGCTGTTTCAAAAGCTTCTACTTATTTAAGGGTATTTTTCATTGATTGCAAACTCAATCAGAAAGATTTTCCGGATTAAGAAAATTTATTTCATGAAGCAATTCTTATACCATCAGAATTCCCTGGATTATTTTAATCCTAATATTTACTCATGTGGGTCTTTACGAATCTGTTGCAGAAATATCTGTGAATTAATCGCCCGTTCTAATAGATAGGTCAGGTACCACTGCATGATCCTTTCCACTTCCTGAATTACCCCCTCCACTGGTGTGGCAGCCAGCGCTTCCTTGTAAGCGCTGCGTTGAAAATGCCTTAGATATTTCAAAGCGGCTACACTGATTTTTCGCACATCCTCATATTTGTGTGCGCAGCGGGGACAGATCACCCCGCCCACCAGTGCTGAGATATATTGTTCTTCTGCCTGGATATCTTCCTGACAGCTGACACATTGAAAAAGCTGCGGTCGATACCCCATCAAATCCAACAAGCGCATCTCATAAAATCGCAGAATAACAAATACCGGATCGGCAGCGCTCAGTCGTTCCAATGTCTCGACTGCCAATTTATACAGTTGAGGATTTGATCCATCCTCATAAGTGAATTTATCCAGCAATTCAATTACATAGGAGGCAGTCCCCATAATTTGTAAATTTTCGCGGATGGGCAGAAAGGCATTGATCGTATCTGCTTGCGTGATGATCCACAAATCGCGTCCCTGGGCTAATTGTAAGGTCGAACGCATAAATGGCTCCAGATGACCAGCTTTTCTGGAGGTCGTTTTTCGCGCACCTTTTGCAATCACACGCAGTTTACCATTCTCCTTTGTGAAAATGGTTAATAAGCGGTCGGCCTCACCCCAGCGTTGGTGACGCAGAATCAGTGCATCCACCCGGCGACTGCGTTCACGAGATGACATCTGTAATCCTATAAAGAAGGAAGATCTTTGGGAGTAAATGCCCCAGGTAATAACTCTGATACAGTTGTTTCTTCTCTTATATTTCCTTCCGTATCTGCGATCAAAACCAGAGTCTCCAATCCAAATTCAGCCATCACCTGACGACAGGCACCGCATGAACTGCCAGCATTTTCTGTGACAACAGCAATCGCATCAAATTCGCGTTCACCTTCTGACACAGCTTTGAAAATCGCAACCCTTTCAGCACACATCGTGGTAGGAAATGCAGCACTTTCAACATTGATTCCATCATAGATTTTTCCAGAACTGGTCAAGACAGCTGCTCCCACCGGGTAATGAGAATAGGGGACATAAGCCCACTGTCGAACGGAAATCGCTGCCTGAATCAATGCTAGTTTTTGTTCTTCATTAATCTTCAATGGCATGCTCTTCTTCCTTAAGGTGACCAACTCGTTTTGCCAATACCTGCCGAATGCGCCGGCCACTGACCTGTGATACGGTTAATAACCATCCATCTACTTTGATTTGTTCCCCCCCGACGGGGACACGTCCAATCTGTCCATAGATGTACCCACCCAGGGTGTCAGCCATATCTTCTGTTAAATCTACCCCAAGAATATCATATACATCATCCAGGTCAATCCGTCCGGAGAAGATCACTTCGTCCGAAGATACTTGTTGGAATTCCAGTTCTTCTCCCTGATCATATTCATCACGGATTTCCCCAACGATTTCTTCTACAATATCCTCAAGCGTCACCAAACCAGCTGTACCACCATATTCATCAACGACAACCGCCATATGAACGCCTTGTGCCTGCATTTCACGTAATAATTCATCCACATTTTTCGACTCAGGGATAAAGTAAGCTTTTCTTAGGAATGGTCGAATTCCCGTTTTTTCTTTTTCAGTCAGGTCGGTTCTTAGCAAATCCTTTGCATAGAGCAAACCGATAATATCATCGATTGTTTCTTCATATACCGGGACCCGGGAGTGTCCAGATTTCAAAAATTCCGTGATCGCATCCTGCACGGTTGATTGTACGTCCAAACCGGTAATATCAATCCTAGGCACCATAATCTCCCGGCAAAGCGTCTCTCCAAACTGGAAAATTGAATAAATCATTTCCCTTTCGTCCTTCTCGAGGCCACCTTCTTCCTGATCTGAATTAACCCAGGTGCGAATCTCTTCCTCAGTAACTGGACCCAGGCGTTGTTGCAGATTTTCAGAGGATCCCAACACCATCATCATCAAAGCTGCCACCGGGGAAAACACAAAGCGCATCGCATCCCCCAACCAGGCAACCCGGATCGCCCATCTTTCCGGAGCGTGAAGAACCAATCCCTCAAGCGCAAATTCAATTAACAGCAATAGTAGTGAAGCAACGAGAACAATAATGAAGATCAACCAGATTGGTAACTGCGGTTGAAAACTAATCAGGATCAGAAAGATAAAAGCACTCATCATGAAGTGCATCAGAATCATGCTGATTCGCAGCGAGACCCGTAACCGTTTTTTCTCCAATACAGATAACGCTTTTTCAACACCTTTCGGATCGACATCTCGCATACCAATCAGTTGCAACGGGCGACTGTTAAGCAAGCTGGATCGGACGATCGAAAATAAAAAATCCAAACCCAGAACAATAAAAAACACTATCCATAAAATACTATTCACTTGTTTTTCATCCTTATAGGCTTTGCGGGAACACCAACAACCACTTCACCAGCAGGTACGTCATGGGTCACAACCGCGCCAGCACCTGTTTTGGCATCATCACCAATATTCAGTGGAGCTACCAGCATCGTATCACTTCCAATAAATACTCTATCACCAATCACTGTTGGGTGCTTCTTCTCTCCATCATAATTGCAGGTAATCGTTCCTGCACCAATATTTACATCTTTACCAATTGTCGCATTACCAATGTATGAAAAGTGACCCATTTTAGTACCGGCTCCCAGATAAGAATCCTTCACCTCACCAAAATTACCCAAATGGACGCCTGGCCCTAAATGAGCACCCTTGCGTAAACGCGCAAATGGTCCCATATCCACACCATCTTCAACAATTGCTTTCTCCATCACCACAGACAGAATCGTACAATGATTACCCACGCGACAATCCGTGATCATCGTATTAGGGCCAATTTCACAATCAGAGCCTATGAATGTATCTCCACGGAGGAACGTGTTTGGTTGCAGAATGGTATCCATTCCAATTTTTACAGTCTCTTCCACATAGGTACTGGCAGGGTCAATTACGGTCACGCCATCCAGCATCAGTTTTTCCAAAATTCTTTTACGCATGAAAGCTTCTGCTTCAGCAAGTTGAACACGGGTGTTGATCCCCAATGCCTCCCGATTATCTTTCATCGTTATAGCAGCTACCCGAAAGCCATCTTCGACAGCAATCCCCACCACGTCGGTCAGGTAATATTCACCTTTCGGGGAAAGGGGTAACCGCTGTAGTGCCTGCCATAACCATTTGGTTTTAAAGCAGTAAGCCCCAACATTCAGTTCACGGATCGCCAACTGTTCAGGTGTGCACTGGACTTCTTCTACAATCGCAATCACAGAATCATCACATCCACGAAGGATGCGCCCAAATCCCATCGGATCATCTGAAACCATCGTCATCAGGGTTAGTGGACCGGTGTTACTTAATTGAGTTACAACCAATTGCCGCAAGGTTTCTTCGGTTAATAATGGCATGTCTCCATTCGTCACCAACACATAATCAAATTCATTTGAGACTGCTTGGTTCGCCGATAACACTGCATGTCCAGTTCCTAATTGTTCGGATTGGAGAGCATAATCGACGCCTGCTCCCAGGTATTGCTGAACTTTCTCTCCACCATGTCCGATCACCACAGTGGTCTTCCCTGCTCCACTGTTTTGGGCTGCCTGAACAGCAAAATGGATCATCGGTTGTCCGCAAATTTGATGCAGAACTTTTGGGAGAGAAGATTTCATGCGGGTACCTTTACCTGCTGCCAGAACAATCGATGCTAATTTCATAAAAATCGACTCCCAATATAATTATTGATTTTCCCCCAATGATTTGTGATCTTTAAATCAAAAGAGCCTTGTATCGCTTGCATGCATGCAATAGAAAGCTCAACTGAATCAGAGGTCGTACTTTTAGGTTTTTTCTTTTTAGGACGCATTTCTTTCTTTCAAAAAAAATAGGCTGGGGCGCCCGGGCTCGAACCAGGATCCACAGATCCAAAGTCTGGTGTGCTGCCATTGCACCACGCCCCAGTGCTCTCAAGCAAGGAAGGATTCTAACACAAATTTAATGATTATGCCAGCAAAAAACCTTTATGACTGATAAAATATTGAAGTTTTGCGTTTGTTTTTGGATTTCCTACGTCAGAAATCAGACAATTTTACCGATCTTATCTATTCAAGAAAGAAGTTCTATGATCGCCGTTTATGTTTTTTCTCTTCCGATTCTTCCGGTGCCAAGCCAAGTTTTGCTGCCTGATCAAAAGAAAGAATTTCAGGATTATTCAGGTCATAAGCCGTAGATAAATCTGCTTCATCCCAGAATTTATCCACTGCTGGTAACTCGGTTTTGGTCTCAAGCAATGCTTTGAATACTTCGTCGTCGCCATCTTCCTTCAGAAACTCATGCACAAGATTTAAGCCATCATCTTCATCCACAACTATTAAATTCTGATCAATTGGCAAAACGCCCATGCGGCTTAACAATCGCATGATTTCCTGTTGATATTCCAGCATCGTATCGATCACCAAAGGCATTCGTTGCGATCCTCTTCCTGCTGGAACCCGTAATACCAGTGCATAATCAACAATAGGTGCCATGAACAAATTGTAGTCCTTGATCCCAAAACTAAAGACAGCTCGTTCTGGACTTTTCCCTTCAACATGTTGTGAAAATGTATCTGCAGCTGACATGATTGGCATAATCAGAGGCGCCCATCGGTCTTCAAAATCAGGGGCAATCCCTTCGCCAGATTGGGCAACCAATCGTCCATATTCACTTAATAACCAGACATTACTCGCTGATACTTCTTTCCGTAAATTCGTTAGCGAATCTGCCAGATTTTTTTCCTGATCTTCTTCATCTAACATTTCAAACTCTGGGATTAATGTTTCATTGGTTTTAACCGCAACTGTTTTCAACCCTAAAATCAAACTGACTGTGTCAAGAAATATTCCCATTTCAATCGGTTTTCTTAAGAAAATATTTGCTCCCGCCTCCCTTGCTTTATCTTCAATATCCCGATCGGTCATCCCAGACATCATCACGATTTTTACGAGCGGATGACGGTTTCGAATTTTTCGTAATAATTCAAGCCCTGAAATACCCGGTAGACGAATATCAGAAACAATTAAGTCCAGGTCTCCTTTGGAAATTTCCAACATCGCTTCTTCAGCAGATGGTGTAACCAATACCTCGATTTGTGGATCCAATGTATATACTGCTGAACGCAGAACCCGGGTAATATCATATGAATCATCAATGATTAACACTTTTTTTACTGACATTTTCATCTCCTTCCAGTTTCAGGGAGGTTCCTGGTAAGAAAAGAACAATTTTTCTGGAATTTATTAGATATTATAGCAGAAGAGAAGGTAGAAAATAAAAAAACACTCCAGTTCATTCCGGAATGTTTTTTTGTTTTTGAGATATTTAAGATTTCACCGATCTCCACGATTAATGCGTACATAATAGGCTGACCCGATGACACCGATGACGATACCGAAGAGTGAAATGATAAAAGAGAAAAAATTTAGAAAAAAAGTTGACTCCATTACCTGCATTACCATCAGAAAAGGCAATACAACGCCCATCAATACACAGAGGAAACCAAAAAACATTAATCGTTTCGGAGTGATATGTTTCATTCGTACAGCCAGCAAGAAACCAGATGCCCTTTCACCTGTTCAAATTCGGGTGGTTCTTTGACATCACAAACACCTGCGATCATCTTGGGACAACGTGGATGAAAGCGGCAGCCCGCTGGAGGTTTTACAAGACTGGGTGGCTCTCCAGGGGGCACATCCTGGAATTCATCTACATTTTTTGCATCCGGATCAGAGGTAGCAGCCAATAGAGCATGCGTATATGGATGCTGTGCATTCATTACTATCTCTTCAACATTCGCTTTCTCAATAACTTTTCCAGCATACATCACAAAGATTCTTTCCGAGAAATAACGGACTGTAGAAAGATCATGCGTAATGTAAATCACTGCCAGATCATGTGCTTCCTGTAATCCGCGTAATAATTTCAGAATCTCAACACGAACAGAAGCATCCAACATCGAAACAGGTTCATCTGCCACCAGCAAAGTCGGATTGAGGATCATCGAACGGGCAATCACAACACGTTGTAGTTGTCCACCGCTAAGCATGTGAGGAAATTTCGGTAAGAATTCATCAACCGGCGTTAACTTTACTTCTTCGAAGGCTTTATGAATACGATCGAGACGATCTTTTTTATCCTTGACGCCATGGATAATCAAAGGTTCTTCCATAATCGCCTTTATATTCATAAAAGGAGCCAGTGCTCCATAAGGATCCTGTTGAACATATCCAACCTTGGAACGGTACCAGTTTAATTCTTTCCTGGAAAATCCAGTCATCGGTTTGCCTTCGTACAGGATGTCCCCTTTGGTCGGAATATTGATGCCCAGAATGGTTTTCATCAAACTGGATTTTCCGCAGCCACTTTCACCTACCAAAGCGATCGTTTCTTTGCGTTTCAGATCGAAGCTGACATTATCCACAGCTCTTACATAACCAGCATGACCAAATCCAAATTTCCTCAATTCAAACCAAACGCGTAGATCCTGAACGGAAAGTAAAGTGTCTGCACTGATTGGCCTATATGTTTGTTTTTCTTTTTTTTCAATTATCGATGCCATCATTTTTCTCCCTGTCTCACGTATATAACCAGCACTTTACCAAAATCCCATCCACATTAACTGTTGGGGGTTCTTCAGAACATTTGTTAAAGACCTTATGGCAGCGAGCAGCAAAACGACAGCCTTTTGGTGGATCAATCAGACTGGGGGGTTGCCCTGTGATGAAATCTGGCTGAGATTTTCCCCTTAAACGTGGAACAGAAGCCATTAATTTGGAAGAATAGGGATGCAATGGTGCTGTGAAGAAGCGGCGATTATCGCTGACTTCAACAATTTGACCGGCGTACATTACGACGACATCATCTGCTAATTCACTGGAGGTTGAAATATCGTGCGTAATCAATATAAAACTGGTGGCAATTTCTTTTTTGATGCGTTTCAACAGGTTCATGATATTCGCCTGGGTTAACACGTCAAGAGCGGAAGTTGGTTCATCCAGGATCACAAGATCGGGAACGGTAACCAATGCCATGGCGATCGCAACTCGTTGCCGCATTCCACCACTCAATTCAAAGGCGTATCGATGCAGAAAATCCACCGGCACACCCACCCGTTGAAACATTGTTTTCGCTTGTTCCAAAGCAGCATCTTTATCAACGCTGTGATGAACCACAATTGGTTCTGCTACCTGTTCTCCAACTTTTAAAACCGGGTTGAGTGAGTTCATAGCGGCC
Organism: Anaerolineaceae bacterium; assembly: GCA_030653365.1. Classification (GTDB taxonomy): domain Bacteria; phylum Chloroflexota; class Anaerolineae; order Anaerolineales; family Anaerolineaceae; genus UBA6170. The sequence goes on along the minus strand of JAURZL010000019.1, from coordinate 55,550 downwards.
TGTGGTACCATTGACATCCGTACCCAGCGCACATCGGTGCGATATTTTTCATCACTCATTTCCATGGTATCAACACCATTCATCAGTATTTTGCCAGAATACTCGGCAACATTACGAGGCAAAAGCCGCAATAACGCCTTTGCCATGGAACTTTTTCCGCAACCTGATTCACCAATCACCACCACAGCTCTGTTATTCGTTAAATCAAAATCTACATTGTCAACAGCCTGCACAACACCTTTAGCCGCTTTGAAGTAAAGTTTCAGGTTTTCCACATGCAATAATGTATTATTATCAGTCATTTTACATACCTCGCAAACGTGGATTAAAGACACGGTCAAGTGCAAAACCTAGAGAGGCAAAACCCAGACCGGTGATCATTAAGAGAACCGCTGGCTGAATAATCCAGTAGTACCAGCCACGGTAAAGAGCAGCATTTCCATATGCTTCATTTATGGTTTTTCCCCAGGTCGGTAAAACGGGATCGCCCAAGCCTAACAACGCCAGAGAGGCTTCCAGAAAAACAAATGCTGGAACAGCTGAAACCAAACCGGGTAGAAGTAAGGGAATAATTCTGGGAATTAGATATTTAAAGATAATACGTCTATCACTGGCGCCATAAGCACGAGCAGCTTCGATGTATGTTGATTCTTTGACTTGCAGGAAAATCGCACGATATTGCTTAATGCCACCGGTAAAGATGCTCAACGCCACCGTTGCGCCTAAAATTGTCCAGATACTTCTGGAATAAAAAGTACCTACCATGATCAGAATGGACAAGAAAGGTAAAACCAGGTTGATTTCGGTGATGCGTTGAATAATACCATCAACAATTCCCCCATACCATGTTCCTATTGCTGCAATAATCATGGTCAATATGGATGTTCCTATTGCTGCCAACAGACCAAATGCCAACGCAATCGGGATACCCCAAAGGATTGGTAACAATAAATCTCGACGCAAGTGATCGGTACCTGCCCATCCAAAGACCTGTCCCAACATTACAAATTCGGTTTGAACTGTTGATCCAGGTTCAAAAGTGATTGATTCGACCACGAGTTGATATGTACCCTGAACAGGCTTCTGTATTTCGGATTCCGATTCAGGATCTAAAAACAAACCGACATTGGGTGCAATATTACCCAGTTTTTTCTTTAGCTTTTCTTCCTGATTGATCGGGTATGTATGGGTTTTTGCGATCGCAAAATTATTAATTTTTACTTCTGTTCCATCCGGCGTAATCCATAATATGGAGACAAAAGGTTGTTTAACCTCATATTCAGAAACAAAGTAAAGCACTAATTCGGTTGGAAAATTATCGTATTCAAAATCAAATGCAAAAGTTGTCGTCTTAATGGGTGTCCCACCCTCAGTTACTATCTCAGTAACTGATACTCCTTCATCACCTTCTGTTATGTCAAACGACTCGACCAATTGATCTTTTCTAAACCAGTTAAACCATTTCGGTGGAACAGTTCTGGGATTTTTGCCAACGACTGCCTCGCCTCCACGCCAGGTGTTGATTGCATCATCATATGGAATCTTAATAACCACGATAATTGCAGAGACAATCAGTGTTAAAACAATAATTGCTCCAAATATGGCGGAAGGGTATTTAAGAATTTCTCTGAGGTTATTTTTAAAATTCTTCATTGTGAACCACCTCCGCTGCCAATTTTCACCCTGGGATCCACCAGAGCATAAATAAAATCAAGCAAGAAAACAGTAATCGCCAATAAATAGGCATAAATGATGGTGGTACCAACAATAACAGGTGTGTCATACAAGCCAATTGCCCGGAATGTAATTCTTCCTAAACCTGGCCATTGGAAAACTGTTTCGGTAATGATGGCACCCGTCCAAAGACCGATCAATAACAATGCAAAAGATGTGATGATGGTCGGCAAAGTGGGTCGAAGAATATATCGACGTTCAATATCGCGGGAAGACAGACCTTTTGCCTTGGCAGTTTCCACGTAATCTTCACTGGAATAAATCAGAAAAAATGTGCGCCAGTTAAAAATACTTAAAAAGAATGATGCTAATATCAATGAACTCGCTGGCATAATCAAGTGCTTTCCAACACTTAGTGCCCGACCCAGAAAATCTTTTGGCACCGGCGCATCCATTACCCCACCGAACGGTAAGATTCTTAAAATGGCAGCAAAAATTAAAATCAAGAAAATACCATAAAACCAGGGTGGTACCGACGAAGTAGGCGAGAGTGTGATTACCAACTTATCCCAAAAACTGCCATACTTGCGTGATAGTGCCAGGGCTAAGAAGAGTGTGCTGAAGAATAAGATTAAGTTTGATGTACCCATTAATAGCAATGTATATGGAATTCTTTCTAAAATGATCGCTTTTACATTGCGGGAACCACTGTCACTCGATAAAAATAGTGCTCTGCCAAGATTTAAGGTTAATGCATTCTTTAAGAATTTAAAACTTCGAATGACCATTGGCTGATCCAGATTCAATCTGTCAATTTCAGATTGAATTCTTTCCTGGGTTAATTGATTTTTCGCGGCTGGATCCAAGTCTTTGAACGCTGCGTTCATCTGGATCTGCATGGTGACACGTTCCTGAATTTCTGCTTTCATCATCTGATCTACATATCCACCCATGTTGGCAATCATAATCGTTAGATAGATACCAATAACCACTGTAATAAAAAGGGAAATTAACCTGACACCAGAATACTTTAATACTCTTGATAAAGTACTGACGAATCCTGATTTTTGTTTTTCTGCTTTGGGTGTGATAACTTCAACATCCGACCCCATAGGATATTACCTCCTATAATTGATTGAGTAGGGGCAAGGTGAGTGATCGCCTTGCCCCTACCTTTAGTACTCAATTAGACTGCTATGTAAAATTTGTGAACTTTTCTTCTACTTGACGGTCACAAATTCTAGTGCAACGAAGGACGGAATAGCTACAGTGAAAGGAACCACCACAGCTTCAAGCTTGCTGGCGCCGGCTTCCATAGCTGCAGAAACATCTGCAGGTACGGTGATGGTGTAGTAACCATCTTCTACCAGAACGCCTTCAACTACTGCGACAATTAGGCCGGTAGCATCATAGAGCAAGCCCTTGACTTCTTTGATCTCGTCAGCTTCGTAGGGTTCACCATCGAAGGTTACGTAGACATCAAAGACAATCTCGCCACCCAAAACCACGCTGCCTTCACCTTCTAGTTCAATGGTTGCAACTTTTGGATCACCAAATTGTGCCCATTTATCAGATAAATCAGGGAAGTCAGGATTCTGGATTAAGGTTGCGATTTTTTCGGTCAGGAATACTTCGCTCAGGATGTATGGTCCTGTAGCAATATTGTAATGACCATATTCAGCAAAGAAGGTTTTTGCATTCTCATAACGAGCTAAAGCTTCTTCTGGTGTGATGAAAGCGGACAGCACAGTCGTGTAAGGAATGTAAGATTCTTCAATGCTTGTATCAAGCCATTTGGATACGATCTCAAGACTTGGACCACCAATCTGGCTGAACCACTCAACGGTGGCTGTGTCGGTGGATTTAGCATCAGCTTTATCGCCTGAGAAGGCAAGTTCACCAGCTTCATCAGCACGGGCACCCATAGCTAAAACATGCCACGGAGCTTCACCATAACTGAAGGAAGGCCACATGGTAGTGATATTCAGTTCAGCATCGGTCTGATAGGAATCACCCCAAACTTCAATGGTCAGAGGATTCTCAGAAAGAATTTTGAAACCTTTGTAGTTAGCCAGAAGTGCTTCTGCATTCGCGGCATAGGCTTCATCATAAATGGCGGAGGCTTCTTTACCCAAATCCAGGGTAATGATCCATGCATAGATGAAGTCACCCAGGTCAAGCGGTGAACCGTCGTGCCATTTGACAGTGTCAAAAAGGTCGGCTGGATAGTACACAATGCTCTGTCGTTTGGCAGTTGTGCCTTCCGGGAATTTCTCAGCAGCGGTGATGAATGCCTGATTTTCGGCGTCCCAGTCAACAATCGCATCTTCAGGGACAACAATTTCGTCTGCAAATTTCAGGTCGACCCAATCGAGTGTCTTACCAACCGGTAAACCTGTTTGAATGGTAACTTCAGCACGATCAAAGCGCTGTGGCCAGTAAAGACCAGTGTGGGGATCGATCATGTAAGCATCGCCCCAGGTGGCTTGACCAATCGCCTGATCAAAAGCCCAGTTGGAGCCTGCAATCGGGTTCCAGGGATCAACAAACAAGTCGGGAGCACCCCACTTCAATTGACCACCTTCTTCACCCGTTAATCGGATGGTGTATGGCCAGATCATGGAACCATCTACGCCGGCTGCCAGATCATAAGTAACATCCAAACCTTCTCGATAAGGTGTGAAGTTCTTACCATCAATCAACCAGACGTGAATGGATTCGGTTAGCGCTAACTCAAGCATTTCAGCCATAGCGGCATCACGTTCTTCAATGGTTTCAAATTTGTTGTAGGCTAATTTATCAGCCAGATCGCCATAAGGGGTTCCTAAAGCGGTGGATGTAAATGCCTGCCATGTGGATGAGAAACCATAAGCGGATTGTGGGGTATCAAAGAATTCGAAGTTATCGCCCTCATCGCGGTCAATAATGGTGGCAGACCAGGCACCAGTGTAGAGATGCCAGAGACCATCAGCAACATTGCCACTCACCCAGATGGGGGAGGCTTCTGATGAGGTTTTGTATTGGCGATCGACTGCAAAACCAATGCTTTCGAGTTGGTTGGCTACGTAATCACCGATCGGGACACGGGTTTTATCAGAGTCGGTTCTGATGATGAAGATCAGGGTGACTTGCTCACCACCGAACATGTATTTACCATCAGTTCCTCTGGTTACACCTTCAATACCGAGCATGACTTCTTCCATCTGAGCATCTGCTGCTTCAGGATTGTAAGCATATTTTGCTTCCAAACGACGAACAGTTTCAGCCATTTTGGTGTAGTCAGGCATGTTGGTGATGATGCTCCAGAATTTTGGCAATGCACCACCATTGTAAACTTCGCGATTGATATAATCACGGTCAACCAGCCAGTTCATTGCTTCACGTGCTTTCGCATAGAAGAAGGGGTTGACTGCGCCAGTGGATTGATCAAAGAATGGACCATAGGCATTGAAAGTTAATTCGTAGTATAGGCCATTACTTTGTGCATAATCCAGTCCAGCAGCTTCAATTTCAGGCAATGCATCTGATGACATACCAGCGGCATAAATATCGATTGCGCCAGCTTGAATCTGGGTTACAGCGGATGCACTATCCACAACAGACACTACAATTTCATCCAGCCAGCCACCCACACGGGTGGTACGAACTGGTTCTGGTGTCGGTTCTACAGTTGGTTCCATTGGTTCTTCAACTGGTTCTTCTGGAACCGCGGTTGGTTCCACTACGACTGGCTCTGCAGGAGCGGGTTCTTCCACAACTGGAGCTGGAGCAGGTTGACATGCTGCCAATACCATACTGGCAATGATGACCATACCTACTAACAACATAAGGGTATTTCGTTTCATTCTATTCTCCTCCTTAAAAATTTGGATCGAACGAGATGATTTTTTGTGCTGACTAAATACCACAAATTGCCAATAACCGCTTTTTATTGGCTTTAAACGTGGCGTCATCCCTCAACATTAAATTTCATCAACACAATTTTGTGTTGTAAATATAGCATACAGTGCCCGTATAGTCAACATATCATGCCATTATTTATGATATTTTAAGCGGAAAAACAGGTAATTTGTAAGTTAATAAAATATGGATATACCATAATCTTTACTTTTCCATAAATAAAGGCAGAGTGTTTTTTGGCTGACGTTCGCCAGCCAAAAAACACTCATCACACCCTATTTATTGAAATGAAACCATAATTTTTTATGGATTTACACAGACTTCTCCATACCCAAAGCCTTCAAGCTCGTATAATACACTGCGTCCACTAACATCGATCGCATTAAAACCGCAAAAATCCGGGCGGCTTGCTGCAATTTTTAACTGGTAATATAGCGGTAATACTGGCAAGTCTTCATTAAAGATCCGTTGAATTTCAGCATGAGACTCACTGTCATCCAAAGCAGCTCTTTGTGCCAACTGGCATGTTTGATCGTATATTTCACTTGAAAATCCAGTAATATTTGCACCCACCCATAAGTTCTCTGCGTTGGGGATCTGGTCACTGGTATATAAAAAGCATGGGTTGGAACGACCAGCCTGCCAGGTAAATTGCGCCAGATCAAAGTTTCTCCCAAACATAACTCCTTCTGGTCCAGGTGCATAGAGCTCCGTGGGCAATACATGCTGCATAACAGTCTCTATTCCACAAGCCATCAGCGAGCGTGCCAGGTCTGCGGAGACCAGTTGTCTCAATTCAGATTGGGTTGAGACCAAATCCAAAACCAATGGCGTTCCATCCGGAACATTTTGAACACCGAGGGATATGCGTGGTGTGGAGGGATTATTGTCATCATCACGCCAGCCAATCTGATCCAAGAGCAAATTGCCCATATCAACATCATATGGGATTGTCGTCAGGCTGCCATTGTACGCTGGGTGGGAAGGCGGGAAGAAACTGGCAGGGACAGCAGATCGATTAACAAAGTAACGGTTGGCAATCCCAAAACGGTCACTGCAATAGGCAATGGCTGTTCGCATGCGAACGTCTCCAAACCAATCCGGCCGATCAACATCAAATTGATAGCCATCATCATAACTGGATGGAACAATCCCAAAATCCAGATGCTCCCATTCTGGTCCCTGACCAAAATATGCGTTTATTTCTCCCAAATTACTGCGTTCGACCACGTCCACCAATTGTTGGTCCAGTTCTGCTGTGGCATCCACAAAATCACATTCATTAATCTCTAAAGCCTTTAGATTACTATCCGCGTTCGGTCCTAAAAAGCGGAAAACCAGTTTTTCAAATTTTGGCAAACCTTCATCAGCTCGAAAATAATTTGTATTTCTGCTCAGCTCAATATGACTACCAGCGACCCAGTTATCAATCTGATAAGGTCCCCAGCCCAAAGGTTTTAGTGTTGAATCGACTGCTGTTAATAATTCTTCCGCACTCAACTCTCCCCAGGCATGTTGTGGCAAAGGTAACCAGAATAGATCTCCTAAATGGGGAGTGATGAAACCTGGCAGACCAATCCATTGCGTTTGTACCGCATCAAAGGCTTCATAACTGGCAGTTCGTTCTAAATAATAGGTGTTTACTGGGGAGGCTGGATCAGAAGCGATCTGAAAAGAATAAAAAGAATCATTGGCGGTTAGATCTTCGCCATCTGACCACAACAGACCGGGTTTGAGTTGATAACGCAGAATCTGTTGTTCCATTTCAACTGTTGACTCTCCATCCCATTCCACAGCGCAACTTTTATCATTACAACCAGCTGGTAAAAAATTCACTCCTGCTAATAACGTCACAACAGATCCACCAGCATCCACTATGCGATCGCCAACCTTTACAGCAACCGTATTAATTTGAGCATCACCGCTTTCATAATCCGGAATCTTTTCCAAAATCACCGGTTCAGGCATAAAATTCACCGTATCCACCGGACCATCATAGATTGCTTCCAGGATTGACCACATTCCGCGGCTGTTACCACCATAGGGATACAGGGTTAACGGTTCTTCACCGATGCATATTACAAGGCTTTTCGGTGGTTCAGGTGTAGGGTCAGATGTAGGCTCAACCATTTCAGGTGTGAGATTCACAGGTTGAATGGTTGTTGTCGGTATTGTCTGCGATTGGCAGGCACTTAATAGGAACAAGAAAATCAAAAGCAAAAAGGATATCCGTTTCAGGCGGGTAGAATTCAATGTCTCCTCCTCATAGGAATTGGCTAACTTCCTTTCCATTATAATCATTGCCCTTCCCTTAGGCAAACCACTGCGGATATAGGATGGAAATTCATTGACCATTAATTTAATTATTTATAAGAACCATGGTTTTTGAATTGCTTATTTAGCCAACAACAATTATTAATTGCACAGGAAAACAAGCTATCAGGTTGCTAATTCATTCAAATTCACCTAATAATATGTACATCCAAACAGAAAACTGTCTCTTAAGTGAGGAACAGCAAGAATATTTTCAATACAAACGCCATTTCTGGCGCGTGAAGCGTGGATCATTGACCAGTCACCCAGGCTGATACCCACATGGGTAATAATTTCATGGACATCTTTCTTCTCACCAAAGAAGAGCAGCTCCCCAGACTCAAACGACGCCTCTTTTTTCTTTCCATCCATGAATTGCATATCCGCATCCCTACGTATAGGAATTCCCGACATCCGGTAAACCAATTGTGTAAATCCCGAACAGTCAAACCCATTCGTGGAACAACCACCCCATAAATATGGTGATCCTATAAATGCTCTAGCATCCTGTTCAAGCATTCTTCGCCGTTCAGCAATGGTTTGTGGAACTTCTTCGATGGCCCTGAGACTCCTGGATGATACCCAGCCAGTAACATTTGTCTGCACCAATGACCAATCTGTTTTCTTCTTTGCTATCACCATTGGCGTACCTGCGAATACACGGGTCAATATTGGTGCACCAAAATCAGCTGTTTCATGGATAAGTACTACTGGATCAATGACAATATGAGAAGGGGAAGGTAGAGTAGTTTCAGATAGGTATGGAAAATACATCCAGCCTAAATATCCGTCCAATTGACGCACAAATACCCATTCATCCTTCGTTTCCAAAATTTCCACCTGCATACCAAATAGCAGTTGGCTCAATTGTTCGTGCTGAAAGGATGGTCCAGCGTACAAACCGGTTAGGTTGGTATTGACAGCCAGGCGTTTATTATCTTTTTTCAATAGAACAGTCAATCCTGAAATGTCAACAGAAGCAGCAGGGTGAATTCCATAAATCGCTGCCTGTAACGCCTGTACCATTTGTTCTTCCAGTAATTTTCCCTTTAAAATCACTCGATTATCGGTCGCTATCACAGCATCAACCTCAAAAACGCTTTCTCTGTGGTCTTTGAACTGTTCCTGGAATGATTCCAGGATAGAGTTAATATTCTCAATCACGATTTACTCCCTGCATGGTCTGATTATATTATTTTGTTCTTCTGGTCTGGACGCCAATTCCTGGGGATGTTGGAACGGATATTTTCAAGTGTTTATCATAGGTTAGACCCTCGAACGGGTCATTTTTGATTAACAAAGGAGCATCCAGATCGATCCATTCGGCCAAACCGCTGAGATGAGCCATTGCAGTCACACCAATCGATGTTTCGATCATGCAGCCAAGCATAATTCGCATGTTATATTCCTGCGCCACACGCATCATTTCAAGGGCAGTTAAGACACCACCCACTTTCATTAACTTCAGGTTGACGCCAGCCACACCAGCCAATCCCAATGAATGGATATCATCGATTGTCTGTGCAGATTCATCTGCCACAATCGGAATGTTGGTGGTAGACTGGAGGATTCCTAGTTCTGTAACTTGACCTCGGGGTAGCGGCTGTTCAATTAAGTCCAAATCATAAATTGCCAGACGCCTGACCATTTTTTTTGCGGTGGGTAAATCCCATGCTCCATTGACATCCACTCTTATTTTTGCATCTGGTCGCACTTCGCGAATTGCCGCAATACAGGCTTCATCTTCCTCATTTCCCAGCTTGATCTTGAGAATTGGATATTTCTTAATTGACCTGGCTGCAGCGGCCATTTCCTGTGGTGTACTGATCGAGATAGTATACGAAGTAACCAGTTTCTTTGGGTTTGGTAAATCCAACAATTGATACAGCGGTTTGTTTTCAATCCGTCCTATTCGATCCAGTAAAGCCAATTCCAGTGCACATCTTGCTGGTCCCGGACCGTCTTCTCCAATCCATCCCTGCACCTGATGAATGGATACCGGAAAAGGCACATCTGATTTTGATGCTCTATTCCAACAAGCATATAGTTCTGCATTTGATATCTGGTAATAAGATGGAATCACTCCTTCCCCCCAACCAATGTCATCTTCCAGTCGAATCCAATGGGTATCACGTACAGTAGCCACACCATAAGCAATTCGAAAAGGCCTTATAAGTTCCAGACTGATTTTTTCCCAGGTTAATCGCTGTTTATTCATATCCAATCCCTTTGTCGTATCATCTTAATAAACGAGGTTGGCGGGTGTTTTTGGCGGTGGTACCACCGCCAAAAACACCCTGACAGCTTTTTATTTAAATAACCCTTTGTCTTTATAAATCGTATAACAAAAAGCGAATTAATGCAAAAACCAGGCTACATCTCTATATCGTCAATCCATTCATCTACTTCACCAAACCGCAAACGCAAATACGATTCATAGCGTTCATAATGGATCTCACCATTGGTCACACCAGCTTTTATAGCACAGCCCGGTTCATTGACATGCGAACAGTCACTGAACTGACAATCTGCCACACGCGTTCTCAGTTCCGGAAAATATCCATCCAATTCTACTGGTTCAATATCCCATAAAGAAAGCATACGGATTCCCGGTAAATCTGCGACAAATCCACCAATATCCAATGGAAACAAACGTCGAACAACAGTAGTATGACGACCTTTCGAGGTTGATTCACTGACATTACTGATGGCTAATCCCAATGATGGTTGAATTTCATTCAGAAGACTCGATTTTCCAACACCAGATGGTCCAACCAAACCTGATAACTTATTTTTCAGGTGATTCTTTAATGTTTCCACCCCCAGGCTGCTTTTGGTTGATGTATAAACAACCTCATAACCAATTTTTGTATACATACCAAATAAGTCTTGTGCTGCTTCTTCACCAACCAGATCCACTTTATTGGCAGCTATGATGATATCAATCCCCTGTTGTTCACAGATCACCAAAAACCGATCCAACATCCGTAAATGAGGGGCTGGTTGCGCACAGGAAAAAACGAGAACAATCTGATCGGGATTGGCTAATAGCACTTGTTTATATTCTCCCCTTGCGTCGGGTGCTGAACGAATCAACGCGTTCTTACGGGGTTCTACTTCCTCAATCGCACCTGTTCCATCAGATTGTATGGAAACCTGCACCAAATCGCCCATGGCAATGATATCCCCACGAATTTCATCACGCCGGCGTTGCTTCAAGCGTCCACGAGGATGACAGACAATCTCCCGCCCATCTTCCAGGAAAACATGGTAGAAACCTGAATGCAGGCTCATCACACGTCCGCGGATGGTTTGCTTCGTCATCTATTAAGGCTCCGGCGTCTCTTCTTGTTGCGGTTCTTCAGTAGGTTGTTGTTCCGGTGTATTTGTGTACAGGGATGTTGGTGTTCGGGTTACATACATGGTTGATTCCCAGGGATAAATTCGCGATGGTCTTCCAAAGAAATACAATTCAATCACCCGTCTAAAAATTGGTGCTGCAACTTCTGATCCCTCGCCCGCGTTTTCAGCAAAAACGACTACTGCTATATCGGGACGATCAGGGTTACCCAAATCAGTGTAACCAGCAAACCAGGCATGGGGTCTTAAGGGAGGATTTTGAGCTGTTCCTGTTTTTCCGTATATAGGGATTTGTAATCCCAACATGGGGTTGCGTGCTGTTCCACGTGCATCAGCCACAACACTGCGCATTGCTTCCTGAATAATCGCCAGGTTTTCTTGAGATACAGGTAATTCACCGTTGACGATTGGTTCAAACTCAAAAGTAGGGTCTCCATCTGCGGGGGCAATTGATTCTACCAATTGAGGGCGGTATAAGGTACCACCATTCCCCACAGCTGCGACAAACGCAGCCACCTGTAACGGGGTAACCAGCATGCTGCTTTGCCCAATCGCCAGTTGAACCGAATCACCAGGGGTCAATGTATCAGGGATATTTCCGGTCACTTCCTGAACCTGACCAATTCCGGTGGCTGATCCGAGTCCAAATGCCCGTGCCATATCGGCGATCCCATTTTGTAAACCACGGTTGTACATCGTCAAGCCAATATGATAAAACCAGGGGTTGCAGGATCGCATCAATCCTTCTGAGAGGCTAAGATCACCACTGGGAGGCAATTCTTTCTCATATGTCCAATCGTAAAGGGTCACACCAGCTAAATCGGTGTAGGTATGACCACAAAAATATCTGTCATCTGCTTTAAACGTATCAGTTTCCAATGCAGCAGCCATGGTAATAATCTTAAATACAGATCCCAGCGGATACGAGCTCTGGGCAGCACGGTTCAAGAGGCGGTTTTCAGTTGGATTCAGCATATCCCCCAGCATCCAGCTGCTATTAACATTGTTCGGATCGAATAAATTAGGGTCATAGGTCGGTGAAGATGCCATCGCCAATACCCGACCAGTATCGCGTTCCAACACGACCACTGCGCCACGAAAACCATTTATCGCCAATTCGACTTCGGCTTGAAAATCTTTTTCAATGGTTGTGTAGATGGATTGTGACAATTGGGAATCCGCATATCCGATCCTGGTTTCGACGGTTCCATCTGGCCGTATCACGTATAAGGAGGCACCCTTCTTGCCTATCAGAATATCTTCCCCCCATGCTTCTAAACCAGTACGACCCACTTTTTCATCTCCTCGATACCCCATGCGTTTGTACTCATCGAGTTCTTCCGGAAATATTGGTTGAACGTACCCGGTAATATGCGCTGCTGTGCCCCCATCGAAGTAATAACGGGACGTATAGTAGTTCATATTCAGTCCACCCAATGTTGAAAGGGTGTTGTAATAACGATCCACATTCGACCTGGCTGTTTCACCAATCGGGATGTACCAATCCGGTCCTGCAAATTGATACAACGAGTAAATATAATCCCGGTTTAATCCCGTCAGACGTGAAAGATATTCCATGATCGTTCCATCCGTACCATCCTGAATGCCACCCGGTGTGATGCCTAACGCAACTACTTCGGATTGAGCAACAAGCGCATTTCCATCACTGTCATAAATATTTCCCCGAGCAGGAGCACTGATATCCATGGAGAGATAGTTGCCACCTTTGAATTCAGGCAAGATCATTCCTTCTTCCCATTGCACCTTCCAGGTATTCTCTTCCAATGCAAGATTCATGACCATCTCACGACTGATCGTGCCGACCAGAGCTGTTTCAAAATTTACGATATATCCGACCTGTGCATTGCGGGGATTGGTGAGTGCAGAGGTTACTTCACTGGTTAATTCCACAAGAGTCATTGCATTGGTAGCATCCTGATGACGTTTGATAAAACCTTCTTTTGGAAAAGCATCCTGACTCAGTGGACTGAGCATGGCATACATTCCTTCATAATCTTCTTCAGCCCATAAATTAAGATACGATTGAGCTGCTTGCTTCACATCTGGTGATCGAGTAGTACTGATTTGAGGATCAGGTAAGGTTGCTGTTACAAGTGGAACAATTTCCGTTGGTGTTTCAATTGCTGGCGAGGTACAGGCACTGACCAAAACCACCAGTAGCAGGAGTAAGCTTATGAACCGTTTCATACAATCCTCCAGAGTTTACCCCAGTTAATCGTTCTCATCCAATATTCTCTCCAACCAATACTCGACTTGCTATTGGACAATCATATTGTAAATATTGTTGACAGGCAATGTTAATTTCAATTGGTGGCATTTTTCCTGTTTTCATCAAACTACGTGCGAGGTGACAGGCTGGAAAACCCATCACACTGGCAAAACAACCTTGAAAAGATTCCACAGGATGAAAACCTCGATGTTGTATACCATAGGCACCGGCTTTGTCCATCGGATCGCCACTTTGCAAATATTCTTCTATTTCACTATCTGAATAGGCTCGCATGGGTACTTGAGTGAGACATAACTCCTGCAGCAACACTCCTTCAGGAGGGATCGCTATTGTAATTGCAGTGTACACCTGATGTTCCCGTCCTCTAAGCTGCCGCAGCATCCGAAAACCATCTTCCAAATCCAGCGGTTTGCCCAATATCTCATTTCCATCGGCAACTGTCGTGTCAGCAGCAATAATTACTTCAGCCATTGGAAAACGATTCACCACCACCTCAGCCTTTGTCTTCGCCAGACGGCACACATAATCCCCAGGTGTTTCACCACTGAGTTCACTTTCGTCAATATCCGCTGGAGAGACAATGAAAGGCTGCTTGAAAAGACCGAGCAGTTCCTTTCTCCGAGGTGAATTTGAAGCCAAAATCCAGGAGTGATCCATCATTCAGTGATTCTAACACATTGATTCTCAGGGATGATATTCTAAATCGTGTAATCATTAATTAATACTATTCAAGGTGATTATAATAAAGGAAATCAATAATACCCTGGGAGTCATTGATGTCAAAAATAACCAGACATTCATTTTGGATCGGAGCATTTTTTTTATTATTGTTCGCACTAATTTCATATGCCCCAAAAATTCAGAGTTTTGGTTACTACAAGGATGATAAAAACGATCCCTTATTCATTTGCTTTGGTAATTTTGATTATTTGGAGAATTTTCTTCTTCAAAAGCACAAGGTATACAACTGATATATCCAGAATTGGTTATGACCAAGTGGCAAAAGAGGAATTTGAAAAAGACATCTGGCGAATTGTGGATGCAACCGGTGGTGGAAAATTAAAAATCTTGGATAATGTTGCCTGTCTTGATTTGTTTTAACCTATTACCCCTTGAAACAGCTAAAACCTGATTCTGATTTAATTGGTGGTGATTATTCTTCCATCATCAGGTTTTGGATTTATTACTGGCAGATTAAGTCAGTGATCGTCTTTTTTTCATACTCAAAACCAGACGGATAGTCGGTTGCAGATTGCAAAGTGCGACATAATGAATATCTTAAAGCATCATTTCTTCCTATCTGATTTTGGACGATTTGCATGGCTTTTTCACTTTGACCGCTGTTAACCAGCCCTTCAACAAAAACAAAATATTCTGAGTCATCAACTGGTTTGTGTCCAGCTGCGACCACCGTATCGTAAATATTGACAATTTCCTGCCATTTGCCTTGCTGCCTTGCCAGAGATGCTTTCTGGAAGTAATAACACCAGCCATGAGACGGTTCTTCCCCAAAAATGTTTTTTGGCAGATCAGGTGCGGAGCCGTCAGTAACAATCCGGCTGATATCTGAGAATTTTGCAACTATATTAACGTATTGTCTCTCGTTGGAAGAGTAAACCGGCATATTTCCGTCAAAGGTGTGCAGACATGCTCCAGCAAAAGGTTGTCCAATTAATATTAAGTTGGCGTAATTTCGGGGTACGTTGATGTCTCTGACTATTCCATCAAGTAAATCATTTTCTACTACATATCCAACGGTTTCCAGGTTAAGGATCTGCGCCTGTATTGACGGAAATGATTGTGGTTCAGGATGGTAGATCAAGTTAATTGGCCCCCAGATTTCATAATCTTCATGGAATGGGAAATCAGACGGCAAATAACCCATGACAAGCGTATTTTCCTGAAAGGCGGGGGCTCTCCAGCTTAATTGCCACCAGAAATTTAGTTGGTTTTCCCAATAACCATTCCAGGCCTGGCCATTGAGCATTTGAACCATGACCGAAAAGCCTATCAAAGTCAGCATTCCTACTTTCCGATAGTTGGGTTTCATCACCAGCAATATACCCAGCAGGATGATAATCGTGCCAGCGGAAGGATGCAAGGCATAAGCTTTATAGGAATCATTAAGGTTTAGGAAGCGATTTGAAAGTACAACAGGTAAAACAGCACCCAGTACGATGATACTACCGATCAAAACCCAAATCCAAGGTTTTTCACTTCCCTCTTCTTCATTGATGGGATGTCTAACAAAGTAAAGATAAATAAGTCCAAGAGCAACGCCAGACGCTCCGACTGAAAAGGCTATCAGTATTTGGCTGAATCGTGAAATCGACAGAAGTTTATAAGGTTGGACGAACCAGGCGAATACCGATGCTGAGAGAAAATCCTTTACAGTCTGAAAGATCAGCCTTAAGACCATGGTTACAAAATCGCTGCGGTAGGAATCCACCAGACCGTTAAGATCGGTGGCATTGCGAGAACTTTCAAAAATATAGACGCGCCAGATCAAGAAAATTCCAATTCCCGCTGCCAGGGGCAGATATAACCAGATCAATTTCTTAACAATCTGAAGAGTCTTTTCAGGATGGAGCTGCCATTGGACAAAGAAAAGTAGTACTATTCGCATTACTTCTAGCCCGATCATATATTCATAAATCCAGACATAGAACATCAACAAAAACACAGAAAGGAGGATCAAGAAAAATCGCCGCAAACGGTCTCCAGATCGTAATGCCAAAAGGCTTAGCGCAATCGAAAAAAGTGCGCCGGCAAAGCCGATCAGGTGGTTGATCTTGGTGGCTGCGTTGGGTTGCGCAAGGAAACCGGGAAAGACCACGAATAACATGGCAGCTAGAATGGGAAGTTCTTTTTGTTTTGGCCAGACAAGTTTCAGAATCCAATAAAATGCAAATGCACCGCTTATCCGGAAAATTAATGCAAAAATATGCCACCCGGCAATATTCTCGCCAATGATTCTAAAGAAAAACGAATAAATGTTTCCCATAAAAGGGCGATCCAGACTGAAAAGGGAAATCAGGCTTTCCGCACCACGTGAAACACCTGACCAAATTGTGTACCAATCATCATAGTAATAACCAAGGTTTGGGATCATGATTCCATAGGTCAATATTGCAGTCAGACTGATCATGATGATTGCTAACAGAGGACCTTCTGAAAGTTGACCTTTAATACTTTTGATAAAATTGACCATACTTGATCATCTCCTGGTAACCATGAGTTAATAGGCAAAGATTTGTGTATAAAAATTCAAAAAAATAAGGATTAAAGCAAAGTAAGTATTGAATTTCAATTTCTCAGAGCTCCCTGCATATTCATTATATTAAAACCGACTGCGAAAGGCAAAAAATCGAAAACAAAATTTTAAGGAATCCAATTTTCGGATTCCACGTCGAATAAATTTTACCAACATTTTCATCCCAAAGGAATGATGATTGTGGTTGAACTCACTAAACTTTAACATAATACCTCCATTTGTATCATTTTTAGCGATCCTGCTATTCAATTCGGAAATCAATAAATGGAAGATCTCTTCTGTGATTAAACGAGTTAATGTCGGTTCATTAAAGTTCTTGCCGCATTGGAATTCCAATGCGGCAACGGTTTTGAGCCAACATGCAAATGCATATTGTTTTTAATAATTCGAATAAAAGAATAATTTGTTCCTTTATTCACAATAATTGTATAAGAAAATCTTTATATAGCAAATCAAAGTGTAGACTGATTTTTTGTTATGAATTTCCATTCCCCTTTGCATTTTACATTACAAATCCTGATGTCTCACTCTCCGATAAATTGTCGTTCATGCAGGTCAAAATACAATCCTTTTTGGGCTAACAATTCAGCATGTGTCCCCTGCTCACGAATCTTTCCCTGATCTAATACATAAATCCAATCAGCCTTACGAACAGTACTCAATCGATGAGCAATCACGATCGAAGTGCGCTCATATAACAAACGATCTAATGCCTGCTGAATCAAGACTTCAGTCACTGTGTCAATATTTGCTGTGGCTTCATCCAAAATCAAAACCCGTGGATCGGTTAAAATTGCCCTGGCGATCGTGAGCAACTGGCGTTGGCCGACCGAAAGATTGACACCGCCTTCCTGAATTCTGGTCTGATATCCATCCGGTAAAGCACTGATAAATCCATGCGCATTTGCCATCCTGGCAGCTTCGATCACCTCTTCTTCACTTGCATCTGGTTTTCCATAGCGGATATTTTCCTCGATTGTGCGAGAAAAGAGAAAAGGATCCTGCGAGACAATCCGTACAAATTGACGTAAAGAACGCTGTTTGATCATTCTCAGATCAATTTCATCCAGCAGAACACCACCATCACTGACATCATAAAATCTAGCAACCAGATTGGCAATTGTTGTTTTTCCTGCTCCGGTTGGTCCAACGATAGCGACCATTTTCCTGGCAGGAATTCGCAAGCTAATATTATCCAACACAACCGGTGTATCTTCCCGATAACGGAATGTCACATGCTCAAATTCAATTTTTCCGATAACCTCTTCCAATTCGATTGCGTCCGGATCATCCGCCACAACAATCGGGGTGTCCAACAGTTTTAACACCTGTTCACCCCCTGCCATGGCTGATTGTAAGGTCGTATACATTCGACTCAATTCCTGAATTGGATTAAAGAAACGAGTGACATACGATAAAAAAGCCACCATCACACCCAGAGTAACTTCTTCGGAAATCACAAATCGACCACCAAACCATAAGACAATCCCGGTTGCCAGCATTCCCAAAAACTCGATCGATGGCAGAAAAACAAATGACAGCGACATCGCATTAATATAGGCATTTCGATTTTCAACATTGACTTTATCAAAACGTTCATGTGAAGCCTTTTCCTGCGCAAATGCCTGGATCACCCGCATCCCGCTTAAATCCTCAGCCAGATCTCCGACCACTGCTGCCACTTTGGAACGTGTTTCTCGGAAAGCTTTCTTCGCCTGCTTTGAAAATAACCACGTGGCGAACAACATCAAAGGAATTACGATAAAGGTCAATAATGCCAACCGGGGGCTCATCGTCAGCATCACCACGATGATGCCGATTAAAACCAATAAATCACCAATCAGTGTGATGATCCCCTGAGAAAATAATTCATTGATCTCAGCCACATCATTAATTACGCGTGAGACAGTCACGCCCACTATATTGCGGTCATGATATCCCTGCTGAAGTCTTTGCAGGTGACGGAATAGATCGCTGCGCAACGTTGCCAGCATTCGCTGCCCAACCCAAGAGACCAGATAGCGCTGAGCCGAACTTACAAAATAGAGAGCCACAAAAGTCACAGCGATGATGATCGAAATTCGAACTAATCCGGGAAAATCTCCAGGGAGTATATAACGGTCAATCGCTTCTTTTAACAGAAAAGGGGTCAATAAAGTTAATCCTGATTCAATCAGTGTCAGGAACAAAGCGAACGACATTTTTAATCGATAAGGGCTTAAGTATTGGAGCATACGCCGCACAACTTCGCGGTTGAACATCTCACCTTCGCGTTGATTTGCACCGAAATGTTCCAACACAGAACGAGGTCCCATTCCAGCCGAGGAAGATCCAATCGAAAAACTCATATTGCACCTTCCTGTTGTTTCAGTTGGCGATTGTATATTTCGATGTATTGTTTTGATGTCGTCAACAGGCTCTCATGGGTTCCGCGAGCAACAATTCTCCCATGATCCAGAACCAGGATTAAATCTGCATTTCGCACAGTACTTAACCGGTGGGCTATCACGAAGGTAGTTCGTCCTTTGACGAGATTCTCAAATGCCACTTGTATCAAATGTTCAGTCTCTGTATCAACTGATGAGGTTGCATCATCCAGAATTAATATACGCGGATTCATTAACAACACCCTCGCAATTGCAATGCGTTGTTTTTGTCCACCGGATAATGTAATTCCTCTTTCTCCTACATAAGTATCCATTCCGTCAGGGCTGCGTTCAATAAATTCAAAGGCTTGTGCGGCTTTCGCAGCCGAAACGATATCTTCTTCTTTGGCATTATTTTGCCCAAAAGCAATATTCTCTCTTATACTGGCAGCAAACAAAGTGGTCTCCTGTAAGACAATCCCGATCTGGCTGCGCAAAGAGAATAAAGTAGCCTTGCGAATATCCATTCCATCAATAAGAATTCTCCCCCAGGTCGGATCATAAAAGCGTGGAATCAAGCTGATAATGGTTGACTTTCCCGATCCGGTTGCCCCCAATAATGCTACAATTTGACCTGGCTGCACCTCAAAATCAACTTCACTCAAAACTGTTTGTTTCCCATAGCTGAATGACACCTGTTCAAATCGAACGTGTCCATTCATGATGGACAACGGTTTCGCATCCGGATCATCTTCGACATCAGGAACCACGTCCAAAATATCAAAGATTCGCTCAGCGGATGATCCGGCAATCGCCACAGCAGGGATGATGATCCCCAATCGTCTGATCGGTTCCACAAGCTGCCCCAGATAGGTTATGAACGCCAATAATACACCAAAGGTTATTTGCTCCTTAATAACCAGATAACCACCAAATAACACGATGATCACTGTTCCAATATTGGAGATTAAAAATAACAAGGGCATATTCACTGCCTGCAATTTTGCAGACGTTGCTGTTAATTCAAACCAATGTTGATTTTCAATTTCAAAGCGTTCTATCTCTGCCGGCTCCTGGGCATAGGCCTTCACCACGCGGCTGCCTCGTAAATTCTGTTCAACGGCTGTGGTTAATCGGGCTAGTTGCTTTTGCACCATCAGAGAAAGTGGGCGAAAACGAGACCCGAAATAAAAAGCCCGATGGACCAGAACAGGAAGACTAATTAACACCAGTAATCCCAATTTAAAATTCATCACCAATAAAATCACGATGGTGACAATGATTAATAAGGCTCCATCCAGAATTCGGATGGTTGCCCTTCCCGTCAGAAAACGTAATCGCTCCACATCCTGGATTGCCCGGGAAAGCAACTCCCCGGTTTCAGATGTGTCATGAAAGGAAAAAGAAAGCTGGGTTAATTTCTTCTGAATCTCATTCCGTAAATCGTAGGCTACATTTTGAGAGGCTGTTTCGCTGAGGATTCCCTGGAAATAATTAAATACTCCTTTTACCAGTGTTA
This sequence comes from Anaerolineaceae bacterium, assembly GCA_030653365.1. Classification (GTDB taxonomy): domain Bacteria; phylum Chloroflexota; class Anaerolineae; order Anaerolineales; family Anaerolineaceae; genus UBA6170. The sequence goes on along the minus strand of JAURZL010000019.1, from coordinate 34,893 downwards.
ATCCTAATAGAGCCAATACTGACCAGGTAAGCACTTCTGGCTGGTTTTTTTCAATCCCTGTATCAATAATCCAGCGGATGAACTGAGGAATGGATGCACTTAATCCCAAAATGCCAAGCAACGATAGATAGGCTCCGCATGTTTGTTTCCAATAAGGTCGTAAATAAGCATATACCCGCAATAACAATCGCCACAAAGAGGTTGAAGATTTAAGGCGGAAAGGGTTTGGAATGGTAGTTTGATGATCAGACATAATTACAACCCTTCGTTCGTACCATCCATCGCTAGTTAAGTGTACCCCCAAATGTGAATCTCAATAGAATTTTCTCCTCAAAAATTCTGAACCATGCCTCTAAACTTGATTTGACTCATCTCAAAAAGGAGGTGGCAGGTGTTTCGCTAAAAATTTCCTGACAGGGATGATGAAATTATTCAATTTTCGCTATTTATACTAACCAGCTTACGATCTTAAAGAACACTCTCATCAGCTTCCCTTTAACATTATAGGGTGGATAGCGTATGGAAAAATCCGGCCGATTCTTTCGATGAATGATGCCTTTATAATGCGAGAAGGTATCAAAACTATATTTTCCATGATACGCCCCCATCCCACTCGTACCACGTCCTCCGAATGGCATCTCTTCATTAAATACATGGCTGACCACATCATTAATACATCCACCTCCAAAAGACACCTCAGAAATCACTCTTTTCTCGGTTGATTTATCCAGTGTAAATAGATATAGCGACAAAGGGTTGGGATGATTTTTAATAATCCCAATGGCTTCCTCAAGCGTCTCGTAACACAAAACAGGTAAAATGGGACCAAAAATTTCTTCTCCCATGACAGCATCATCCAAAGTGACCTGACCCATGATGGTTGGAGCAATAAAACGTGTTTCAGGATCCACCTCACCGCCATGCACAACTTTGTCAGGGTTTATCAAATTCTGAAGACGATTAAAATGGTGTTCATTGATAATTCTGGCAAAATCCGCGCTTTTTTGTGGTTCTTTCCCATAATAATCGACTATTTTTTCTTTCATTCGGTGAATCAGGTCAGGATAGATTTTTTCCTGTGCTAAAACATAATCTGGTGCTATACAGGTTTGTCCGGCATTAAAAAACTTTCCCCACACAATCCGGCTGGCTGCAACATCCAGGTCAGCTGTTTCGTCGACAATCGCAGGGCTTTTTCCACCAAGCTCCAACGTTACAGGAGTCAGGTGCTCCGCTGCAGCTTTCATCACCAACTTTCCCACCTTTGTCCCTCCGGTGAAGAAAATGTAGTCAAACGGGATTTTCAAAAGCTCCTGGGCAGTCTCAACTCCACCATTAATCACCCTAAGGATTCGAGGGTCAAAATGCAAATTGATCATTTCTTCCATTACCTGAGCGGTTGCCGGTGCCAGTTCAGAGGGTTTCAGGATCGCTGTGTTTCCTGCGGCCAGCGCACCTACCAATGGGGAGAATAGCAAATGGAAAGGATAATTCCAGGGAGCCATGATTAAAACCTGACCATAGGGTTCCGGATAGATGGAACTGGATGCACGAAAATGCAAAAGGGGTGTCCGCACCCGGCGTGGTTTCATCCAGCGTTTCAGTTTTCGAATGGTATATTCTATTTCCTCGAGCACATACCAGATTTCTCCTCCGGCTGCCTCCGTGGTTGGTTTTGCCATATCCGCCTGCATTGCTGCGACAATCCGGGTTTCATATGCTTCAATTTGGTTTTTTAATTCTTTCAGGAGCGAAACCCGGTGTTCATAAGGTTTTGTTGCCTGGCTGAAGAAATATTCTCTTTGTTGATCGTAAATTTCTTTAATTGAACCAAAATCCATCAATCCCTCCAGCAAGAAAGTTTCTGGTAATTGTACCAATGTTACCAAATGGAGATCAGTAGTTTAACAAAAAAAAGGGATAGTGGGCAGTTGATGCTCCTATCCCTTTTGGGAAACCAAAATTCTTATCTTGCCCCAGCGGGCGGGTACCAACGAACTGCCCACACGCCAGATTCTGGTTCTTTTTTATTCGCCAGATCGTAAAAAACCTGGCTGTCAGGTACTTCATAATACGCGGTATATGGTTGTACCACCTGCACCCAGGTCTGTCCTGGTTTCAATGGGAAAGCATCGCCATTTGCATCAACAAAACGGATCGGTCGTAATTTTCCCGTCTCTACTTCATAGCTACCGCTTATGGTTGTCCAGAAGATTTCATACATCTGTCCATCTCGGAATAACAAAGCTGGCATCTTTTTCATATAAAGCAAATTGATATCGATGATCGTCGGAGTAACTACTTCATGGTTGGCAAATAGAATCACCACATTTTCAAACGTAAGTGGCTCACCTGTCAGCCGATCGGTGATTAATTCAAAGGTGGTTGCATCAGCACGATCCTGATATCGCAGGTAAGCACCGTGTTCTTCCTCATATTGCCAGTTGATCTGGTTCAGATATGCATATTTAAGCCAGATACGGTTGGCTTCCAGACCTCCCGCAGGAGCTTCCTGCTGGAAACTTAAACCATGCAAGCCTGCTTCCCCCAACCGTTTTTGACTATTCGCTGCAATCGCTTCCAATTTTGTCACATCTATCATTGCTGAATTGATATTGTCCGCATCCGACCCATAAATATTTGAAAATTGGCTCAAATTGGAAACAACTTGCGAGGCTCCCGACGCCATCACCAGGAAACCATTAAACAATTTTCGTAAGCTTTCATAAGGTAAACGACCCGATCGAATCGGACCTACCAGGGTGTTATCCGTTACTGAGCCAACATTGCTCCCATTAGTACTTTCACCGTCGTCAGATGCCGGTACCTCTGGATAGTCACCATAAAACATCGCTAAAAAGCGTGTCATCCCTTCACCTATGTAGATCTCAAAAACAAATGGTGAAAACGATAAGCCTGCCTGTGGTCGTGAACTTACCGGAAAATTGGTAATCGACACCAAAGCTGGTGGCAGCAATAAATTTTCAGGGTTTTCAACCGGTAACCCGGTCAGTGGGTTGATTCCAACCGGATAGATTTCCGGACCAATTAAACCATCCGAATTGGCAGAAGTAGTCGGTACATTGGTGGCTACAGGTGTAGCTGGAATTGTGGTTTTTGTCGTTTGTGCTGGGATTTTGGTGCTGGTTGCAGCCATTAATGGTGCTTGGATCACATTCTCTGCAACGGCCATCACCGCTGAACCTGATACTGATACAGGCACAATCGCTGTAAATCCGCCCAGAAAACTCAACAATATTAAACCAGTTATCAATCTTTTCATTTTCATATCTCCTAATTACCAATCAAGTGCAATGTCATCCTATTGCTCAAAAATCTATTGGTATCTTATTTTATGACAATTAAGGTCAAATTTACTTAACAAATTTGTAACCCAATTTTGATAAAAATCAAGCTGACGTCTGATCTTCAAACGAATCTACTTTACAATCTCCAAACCTGGTCAACTCGTAGTGCCTCAAATTAAGCTGAGATGTTTCTGCTATAATACATCAACGATAATCCCAACCAAGGGGAATGCATGCCAATCAATTTCCAGCAAATTCGATCAGCCATCCAAAAATTCGGTCAGGAAGCCCCCACGCAGGCAAAATTACGGGAACAAAATCTGGAAATTGCGTTAACCCAGCTCAAAATTTACAGTCAGGAACTTGATCCATTACAAGAGCGCCTACAACTCACATTGACTGTAAATCCTTATCTGCGATGTGCTTTGCCTACCAATGAACCGATCAATACCACCCAGGATCCCATGGACTCTCAACAACCGGTAGTGCTCCTGGCAGCTGATGGTTCACAAATCATTCCAAATCAGCATCTGGCTGTGCAGTTCGGGGTGATAAATGTTGGTCTGATGCGTTTAGAACCTGGTATCACCCCGGTGGAGCAGATTGAAAGCCACTTATTGTATGCCGATGAAATTTTCACCGAGCAGGGTTTTTTAATTGGGGAAGAGGTAATTGCTCTACGCAGGGATTATAAAGAGCGTAGTCATCTTTTGAACGAAGCCACGAAGGAAGAAAAAACCGTACTGACCTTTACAGATGGACCTCTTGAATTATATCGGGAAGGTAAAGAGTCGGCTGAATATCGACATTTACTCGAAGATTATCTCCATATCCTTGCTGAAATGGCAAATGAAAATATTATCACCGCTGGTTACGTGGACAAACCCCGCAGCGATCTCCTCATTCGATTGCTGGAGCTGCCATTACTTTCTGAAGATCAACTTCCAGAAGCCGGTCATATTCGCAAACTTGCAGGCATTACAGATGCAGATCTCTTCGCCCGCATCCTGCAGCCCAACCAGCGATCAGCTATCTTCCAGCTCCATTCCCGCAGCGCTCAGCATTTCAGTGGACTGCTCGCAATTCATTTTTTCTATATAAACATTGGCCGCTTAGAGAAACCGCAAATCGCACGTGTGGAGATTCCAGCCTGGGTGCTCAGGCAGCCATCCAATATTGATCTAATCCATTATCATCTGATCGATCAATCTCAGATCATGGGCATTAGAGCATATCCATATATTCTTCATCGTGCCCATGAAGTAGCCCTGGTCAGTTATCAGGAGCGTGAGCATTTACAAACTCTCTTACAACAAACATTGCTCGGTCAAGGTCTTGCAGCCGGGGATAAATCCTCCAAACAATATCATAAAGACTTGAGCGGAAAGACAAGGTATCGCGGATGAATGAAAATCAAATCGGATTTCTTTTACGTGCCAGTACCAGTGGTTGTGTCGCTGGTTGTCGGGTGGCATCGCTCGATTTACCCCAACTGGGTGGTATGGTTACGATCCAACCTTCAAAAAATTTAATTATTTTTGGCTTGATCTATGACATGCATATTGATGATGATGGGTTGGTACGTCAATTGGTCACAACCGAACACATTAAACCAGAAGTGATAGCCGACAATCGCAATAACCGCACAGTGCCAGTGGAAATCAGTATTGTCTTTTGTGGATACCAGCAAAATGGAGAAATCTTCCATCTGCTGCCTCCTCGTCCTCCACTGACTCTGGATGAAGTCTATGTGTGTAATGATCAACAACTGCGTGATTTCACAGCCGCTGCCCGCTTTGGATATTTCCGCCATATTCTACGAGGAACTGATTATCCGGTAGCGGAATTACTCGCCAGCCACTTAAAACTTGCAGCCCAGGCACACCAATCCATTGGAAACAATGGCTGGAAGAACAATGCGGTTCAAGAACTGATTGTCCTGTTACGTGATGATTACCAGACATTGATGAACGTTTTGGGTGCATTGGCAGACGTAAAATTAACACAGGAGGATCCAAGATGACAATTCAACCCGGAACAACGATTGGTTATGTGGTTGGTGGAAGTCTTAAAAATAACCTCAACATCCGCCTGACTATCCCATCTAATGAGGTACAGGAAGGTAGTTTTGTTGTCATCGAAGCGGGAAATGACAACTTTTACGGCTTAATCACCGACCTGCAACTCGGCAACACAGATCCTCGTTTTGCTGATGAACAGAGCGAGTTGCGGCTTCCTGCTCATCTCTCCAGCCTGTTGCATGGTCAAACTCTCTTTACCAATCTCGAGGTTATGCCAATGCTCATGTTGGATCGCGGTCCAGATCCCGGCTCCCCCGAATACCCCATCTGGCTCGCGCAAAACCCTGAGAATAAAACACGTGCTATTCCGGTCAAAACAATCCCGGCACACCATGCGATTGCCCGTTCTGCGCATGCCGGTGATGTGGCCGAAATCTTTGGTGATCCGGAGAAAAAAGGCAACTTTATCGTCGGAACTACCCGCGAACAAAAACACCCGGTATGCTTGAACCTTGAGAAATTTATTCAGCGTTCCTCCGGTATATTTGGTGCCACAGGCACCGGAAAATCCTTCCTGACACGCATTATTCTAGCAGGATTGATCCACCACGACCTGGCATCCTTATTGGTCTTTGATATGCATAATGAGTATGGGTACGATGACACCGCCTCCGATACGAACCAGAAGATTTCCGGATTACGCACAAAATTTCCCTTAAAGGTAAAAGTCGTAGGGTTGGGAGCAGGGGCTTCCATTCGCAAAAAAAGTGCAGATTTCAACCTGCAGCTTTCTGGTACCGACATTGCCCCGGAAGATATCCTGATGCTCACACGCGAGCTAAACCTGCGGGAAACAAGCCCTGCCACGCTTGATGCGCTTGTTCACTCCTTTGGACCGGATAAATGGTTTTATCAATTCAAACGACTAAAAACAGGTGCGATGATTGAAACGGATGACGGCAAGAAAATACCTGCCCCTGGAAGTGTTGCTGCCTGGGCTGATCAGCATGGCGTAAATACTGCCGCTGCGGAAGCATTACATCAAAAATTGGGTCGGATTTTCAATAAATCCTATATCAGCGAAAATCCCCCTGGACAACCTCTTCAGGATATCATCCGCTTTTTAGAGCAGGGAAAACATATCATTCTCTCCTTTGGTGACCATGAAGAAGATCTTGATTATTTGTTGGTTACCAACCTGCTCACCCGAAAGATCCGCCAGGCGTGGGAGAAAAAGACGAATGATTTCCGGGGAGGTGCAACCAGTCAATCCCCCCGTCCACTAGTGATTGTGGTCGAAGAAGCGCACAAAATGCTTAATCGTGAGATGTCCGTGCAAACCACCTTCAGTACGATAGCACGTGAAATGCGTAAGTACTATGTCACTTTACTGATTATCGATCAACGGCCTTCTCAAATCTACGATGAGGTCATGTCACAACTGGGCACCCGCATCAGCGGCTGGTTGGGTGATGATGCGGATATCTCCGCTGTGCTTTCCGGGCTTGCCGGGCGAGACTCCCTGCGTGGGATGCTTTCGCGGCTGCAACCCAAAGAGGAGGTGCTCATGCTTGGTTGGGGGGTACCGATGCCCATCCCGCTGCGCTCCCGGCGTTATGATCAACAATTCTGGGACGAACTCCTAGGTAAGGAAAGTCATTCAGCCAAATCCACCGACGACCTGATTAAATCCCTGGGATTTGATGCGTAAAGATCACCGTCAACGAATTTTCAACGATGACGAATGTTTGCGCCTGGGTGGATACTCAAAATTTCTTCCTGGTGCTTTTAATCGTTGACCGTCAGCAGTGAGCTATCAGCGACTCTTATTCCTACCTTATCTAGCAAATTTGTATTCTATTAATTCCTGAATACAATCATTATAGATCTATACCTTCAAACAGGAGAATCTGATGAAATTGAAAAATCAAATTCTGGTTTTATTTATTGTTATTTTTATCACGTCCCTTGCTTGCTCAATCCCCCTCACCAATGAAAACACCGCTGAAGAAATATCAAAACAAGCTGCCACAGCCGTAGCAGCCACGCTGACAGCACTGGCACCGGTAGAAGCACCAACAGCCGTAACCGAATCGGAAATACCAATCATCACTCCAATCCCAGATACAGAGCCAACAATTATTATAAAATCCAAACCAGACGAGTTAAGACTGGCAATTGTTGACTCCGATGGCAACCTATCCACCTGGCAAGAAGGTGGTAGTGTGAACCTTATTGTTAATAAAGGTGATGTCACCAATGCTGTCCTCTCACCGGATGGAGAATGGGTAGTTTTTACCCGTAAATCTGCTAATGGTATTGATATCAGCCTGTGGGCGATCCGTTTTGATGGCAGCGAACAAAAATCACTGGTCAGTCATGTGGATTTTATGTCAATGCCCATGAATCCCGAAATTACAGACGTCTATAGTGTGGTTACAGTATCTCCCTATATGATTGAATTCATCCCAGGTACACATACAGTTGTCTTCAATACCTATCCTCAATTTAATGCGCCTGGTTTTTTGGACAATAAAGACCTGTGGTACATCAATGTTGAGTCTGGAGAGCGTCGTTCATTCCTTTCCCCTGGGCAGGCAGGTCATTTCTACTTCAGCCCGGACGGCACCCAGATGGCATTGGTCACACCAACCCAGATCGATTTGCTGAATACCGATGGATCCAACCGCAGATATGATGTTCTTACCCATCCCTTTGTATATACATACAGTGAGTTTGCCTATCATGCAATCCCACTCTGGTCAGCCGATGGAACCTTTTTGCGGGTCAGCATACCACCACAGGATCCGCTTGGCGATGCTTCAGCACCTATTAATATTTATCATTTATACATCGATGGAAGCCCTGCAAGCTTATTAATTTCACACCCGGTCGCACCTTTGGATAATGCAATTCTTGCCCCTGATCTTAATCATTATTCTTTCAAACAACAAATCGGTGATGCAGCTGACAACTTATTTTCCCTCAGGTTTGCCGATCTTTCCGGTGGAGCATCCACTGAATTTACAACCGGTTCATTAGGCTTCGGTGAATGGGCACCAGATTCCAGCCATTTCTATTTTTTCAATTGGAATCCACGTGATTATTTTATCGGTCAATTGGGAGTACCAGGAGTGATTGCATTGGATGTCAATCCCGTTATGAATTTCAAATGGATCACATCTGATCAATTCTTTTTCATTTTTCAATCCGGTATGAACTACCAGCTTCGAATGGGAACCCTTTCGACACCCAGTGTGGAAATTGCAAATTTAGGTTCTGGACTGATTAGTCCAATCTATGATTTTGTCAGCCCATAAATAATGCGAAGAAAATTCCTGAAGGTTCAGGAATTTTTTTCACTTACCAGATATACCAGACTGTTAATGCCACCGCGATGCCAAGAATGACACCTCCCACCACCTGTGCGGGTGTATGTCCCAGTACCTCTTTTAGTTTTTCAATCTCAATTGGTTCACCATGCAGAAATTCTTCAAACAATTGATTGATTTTTTGTGCATGAATCCCTGCCTGCCGTCGCACACCTGAGGCATCATACACCACTATCATGGAGATGGCAAATGCTACCGCAAAAATTGCGGAATCAAAGCCATAATTCAACCCAGTGGATAATGTTACGGATACCATTAATGAGGAATGGGTACTCGGCATTCCCCCGCTGCTGAACCATAACCCCCAATTGATACGACGGTTAAGCAAATACTCCATTGGGACTTTGAGGAACTGGCCAAAAAACCAGCTGATCAGTCCTGCAACGAGAACCTGATTTCGAACCAATTCGTCAAACATTAATCGTCTTGTTCATCCTTGGGAATTTGATTTTCCAGTCTTAATTGTTGCACCCGTAATTCCGCTGATTCTAATAATTTAGTACAACGAGCAGACAATGCCTGTCCTCGTTCATATAATGACAGAGAATCTTCCAGACTCAAAGTCTCAACTTCCAACCGGTTTACAATCTGTTCAAGCTCTGCAAAAGCCACTTCATAACTCAATTCTTCAACTGGATTTTTATTCATTTTATCTCCAATTTATATCATTTCCTGGATGGCAACCTGATAATTTTATCATTCCTTTATTTCTCATGCTGATTAATTTCTTTTACTTCAGAATCCAGTGAACCGTCCGCCAATTTTATACGCACCTGATCACCGACCTGCACATCATCAACTGAACTCAATATCTTCCCCTTGTTATCGCTCACAATCGCATAACCCCGTTGCAAAACTTGTAATGGGTTTAAGGCATTCAAGCGCGCCTTCAACCCGCTCAATTGTGAATGAGAAAGTGATGTTTTATGAGCAAAAATTCTTTCCATTCTCAAGGAAATCTCATCTACTCTTTGTTGATCATTGAGAATCCGATTTTTCGGTGAAAGGAAGTTTAAATGGGATTGAATCGTTTGAAGATTTACACGATTCTGCCTGAGAAGATTGTTGACCGCATCATCCAGTTCGCTTTGTAAGCTTGCCAGATCATCCAGCAAATTCGCTTTATCAGGCGTGACCAATAGGGCTGCCCCGGTGGGTGTTGGTGCACGTAAATCCGCCGCATAATCCGCCAGCGTCGTATCAGTTTCATGGCCAATTCCTGTCACTACTGGGATACGTGACTCAGCAATCGCACGCACCACACGTTCATCATTGAACGCCCACAAATCCTCCATCGAACCACCCCCGCGTGCAAGCAGGATCACATCCACATCCGGCAACTGATTTAACTGACGAAGTGCCTGAACGATTTTTGGTGGTGCTTCTTCTCCCTGTACAACGGTAGGAGCCAGAACCACTTCAACCAATGGAAAACGTCCTTTAAGGGTATTCAACATATCCTGTAAAGCAGCCCCGGTCGGTGAAGTAACAATACCGATCTTTTTAGGAAACGATGGAATAGCTCGTTTTCTTTCGGGGTCAAATAATCCTTCTTCCTCCAGCATTGCTTTTAAACGCATAAATTCCTGGAAGAGGTAACCTTCACCTGCCATTCGAACTGCATCGATGTACAATTGATACTGACCACCAGCATCATAAACACTGATATAACCATGTACCTCCACCGCCATACCTGTTTCAAGTCTGGACTGGATTCTCATGGCATTCTGGCGCCAGATCACACATTTTAGTGTAGCGGCATTATCTTTAAGATTGAAATATATATGCCCTGAACTGGGTTTTGAAAGAGTTGAGATTTCACCTTCAACCCATACATCTTTAAGAATTTCATCACTTTCCAATAAGGCACGTAAATACTGCGTCATACCACTGACACTCAAGACTCTCGGTCCAAAAAAACTCATTTGTTCTGCCATAAATTTAAGAATACCGAACATCCTGGCTTGTGTCAACAAATCTTAATTACTTGTCTGACAAAATTCATTTAACGAATAAATTTCATCTTTTTTTCGGTTTTAAATGACTATCCTCATTTTCTGCTACAATCTACATATTCTTACGAGGTTAATGAATAATGGATCATTTATGGTCACCCTGGCGAATGAATTATATTAATAGTAAATCCGAAGGCCCACAATGTGTTTTCTGTTATGCTGCACAGCATTCAGAGGATTCAGAATTCTTGATTCTACATCGTGGCATAAAAGCTTTTGTTATCCTCAATCGCTATCCTTACACCAGCGGACACCTTATGATTCTGCCTTACAATCATCAACCATCTTATGAAGATCTGGATCCTGTTATTCGTGCAGAAATGATGGAATTGATCAATACCGCCACAAAAATCCTGCGCGAGGTGTACAGCCCGCATGGATTTAATTTAGGCGCAAATATCGGCGAAGATGCTGGTGCCGGGATTGCACCCCATTTTCATTTTCACATTGTTCCGCGTTGGCGGGGTGACAGTAACTTCATGTCTGTCACCTCCAACACGCGCGTTCTACCCGAAGATTTGCAAGTCAGTTACCATCGCTTGAAAGCAGCCTGGGGGTAGGGGTTAGTGTGTTGAGTCCTGTAATAGCTTTACAGTTTTTAATAGGTTTTAGGATAAAAATAGAGCTACAAGCGAATGCAGGGGAACAAAATGGAGGGGGTGGACGTCATAAACTTATGAAAACAAAAATGTTTCCCAAAATTATATTGATATCTTTTTTGATGGCTACAATTATGGCTGCCTGTGCTACATACCAGGAACCTTCTCCAGCTCCCACACTCCCCCCACAGGAAAGCGAGATTCCAGCAGCTCCCACCCGCGAGGTTGCTACCCGAGAAGTACCGGAAAAATTTGATCAATTCACCCCCGTCGTTCCGGTAGGAAAAGAGCCAATTGATATGACACCCATTTCTCCCGCTGATCTACCTGTTAATTTCCGGGATGTTGCCAATCAGGCAATGACCGAACTGGCAGAAGAATTATCCATCCAAAAAGATCAAATTTCATTGATCAGTGTTCAATCGGTTGTCTGGTCAGATTCCAGTCTGGGATGCCCACAGCCGGATATGAATTACCTCATGGTACTCACTGAAGGGTATCGCGTGGTACTGACATTCGACGACGAGCCCTATTATTACCATGCCAATAAAAGAGGTTACGGTATCTTCTGCGAAAATCCAAACCCACCCTATTCCGAAGGATCAGTGGACAGGTAGGTCACTTACTCCCCGCTCCACACCATCACAGCCAATCGCTCTTTCGCCAGACCCCGTTTTTCAAACCAGAGTAAAACCCTTTTGACACGCCGAAAGTAGGCTGGCATGAGATCCAAGTGAGTCATTTCTATGAATCCAAATCGATCATAAAAGGATGCCAGCGAGCCACGACAGGTTAAATAGATAGGAGGAGTCTGTCCATAGATTATCTCTCGAACCATCGCATCTGCAACCCCCTGGTGACGGTACAATGGCACCACAGCCACAGACGCCAACTCAAATGAGCCATCGCGATGGATTTTCAATTGAGCACACCCTATTCTGATCCCATGGTTGTGCACAGCCACCACAAAGCTCTGCCAATTCAGACCGATGGGGTTTATCCCTACCCGCCAGATCAAGGTACGGATGAATGGAGCATCATCTTTTGTCGCTTTTCGTATACTGAACATATCATCCAAACATATTTATTATGAACGAATTATAAACAATCTGAGCAACCAACACATCGTTGACATTCTACAGATTGGATCTCTATGGCTTAATAAAAAAACGAGTCTGAAGATCGATTGAGTTTCCTCCATCATTTCTCAGACTCGCTCAGGTTGATTAAATTTTTTACTTGATAAAATCCTCTGCGTAGTGACAGGCAACAAAGTGATTTGGGATCACCTCGCGTAGTTCAGGTTCACTTGCAGAACATTCCGGTTTGGCAAAGGGACAGCGCGGGTGAAAGCGGCAGCCTTTAGGAGGATTCAGTGGGCTGGGAACATCACCCTGCAGAATGGTCCTTTCACGTTTCAACTTCGGATCAGGGATCGGGATAGCTGACATCAAAGCGTTTGTATATGGATGCACCGGACGATTGAACAATTCTTTACGATCAGCCAATTCCACGATTTTGCCCAGATACATAACCGCAACCCGGTCGGAAATATGCTCGACAACAGCCAGATTATGTGCCACAAACAAGTACGTCAGTCCAAAATTCCGCTGTAAATCTCGCAGGATGTTTAGAACCTGCGCCTGGATTGATACATCCAACGCTGACACTGGTTCATCCAACACGATAAATTTAGGCTTCATCACCAAAGCGCGTGCAATACCGATGCGTTGCCGTTGCCCACCAGAGAATTCGTGCGGGTAACGCATGGCATGGTATTCTTCCAGACCAACATCTCTCAATGCTTCCAAAACCATCTCATAGCGCTCTTGATTGTTCCCGATCTTGTGAATTTTGAGGCCTTCTGCAATCGAATCGCCAATCGGTAAACGGGGATCCAGGGAAGCATAAGGATCCTGAAACACAATTTGCATATAACGTCGCATTAGTTTGGATTCGGCTGCATTAAGATCAAAGACGTTGGTGTTGTTGTATATAACAGATCCACTGGTGTGCGGTAACAATCCCAGCATGGTGTGTCCAACGGTCGTTTTTCCACAACCCGATTCGCCAACCAGTCCCAAAGTCTCGCCTTTGCGGATGGAGAAACTGATATTATCAACCGCTTTGACCTGAGCGACCACCCGTTTAAATAGACCGCCTTTAACTGGATAGTATTTGACCAGATTTTTTACATCAATCAGATTTTCGGATTCAGTTTTTGTTAGTTCGATCATGTTCTTCTCTTCCGTTTTCTATATCTGAATTGGTGCTTGATGACCATCAGTGTTTTGATATAACCAGCAGCGTACGGTATGACCCTTTTCCACCTGCAGTAAATCAGGATTCTTTTGATCACAGATTTCTTCCAGATGATGTTCCTCTCTGGATTTACAGCGTGATGCAAAACGGCATCCTGGTGGCAAATTGACCAGATTGGGCACATTTCCAGGGATTGTATCCAGTTCTTCTTTTACCTGCCCCAGAACCGGAACTGAGGCAATCAGACCAACCGTGTAAGGATGCATGGGTTTATCAAAGATTGTGACAACATCACTCTCTTCCACGATCTGCCCGGCATACATTACTGCTACCCGATCAGCCATCTCGGCGATCACACCCAGATCATGGGTAATCAGCACAACTGCTGTATTGATCTTGGCACGCAAACCACGCATCAGATCCAGAATTTGCGCCTGAATGGTCACATCTAATGCTGTTGTAGGTTCATCTGCAATCAAGATTTGTGGATTTAAAGCCAAAGCCATCGCGATCATTACACGCTGCGCCTGTCCACCCGACATTTCATGCGGATAGGCTTTGGCTTTTCGGGCTGCATCGGGGATTCCCACCAACGATAATAACTCAACTGTCCGTTCCCAGGCTTGTTTTTTATCATAGTTGGTATGAATTTGTAGGATCTCAACAATCTGATCCCCCACCGTAAAAACCGGATTCAGGCTGGATTGTGGTTGTTGAAATATCATTGAAATATGATTTCCACGCACAGCCTGCATACCTTCATCATCAAGTTTGAGTAAATCACGATCTTCGAAGAGAATTTCTCCGCCAACTATTTTTCCGGGAGCATCCACCAATCGCATGATAGAAAATGATGTTACACTTTTGCCACAACCTGATTCGCCTACCAGCCCCAACACTTCGCCGGCATGAAGAACCAGATCAACGCCATCAACAGCCTTAACCACACCATCATCCGTGTAAAAATATGTCTGAAGACCTTTGATCTTGAGAATGGGTTTTGTATCAGTAAACATTTTTGTGATCTCCATTCTAGTTTTGGGTCTGTCCCAGGCGAGGGTCAATCGCATCACGTAAACCATCACCCAACAGGTTGAATGACAGCACGGTCAACATAATCGCAATACCAGGGTAGAAGACCAGGTGGGGTGCAGTGAACACCTGATTTCTTTCACTGCCTAACATGGTTCCCCATTCCGGCATAGGAGGTTGTGCCCCCAACCCCAGGAAGGACAAAGCAGCAGCATCCAGAATTGCAGTACCAATTCCCAATGTTCCGGTCACAATCAGCGGTGGTATGGCATTCGGCAATACCCGATTCAAGAGAATATGTATTGAATTTCCACCCAGAGCTCGTGAAGCAGCCACATAAGGCATCTCTTTAATGGAGAGTACGCTGGCACGTACCACTCTTGCATATACAGGTATGGTAACAATCGCAATGGCAAGCAATGCATTTTGCAACCCCGGCCCTAACACCGAAACAATCGTGATTGCCAGAAGTAATGAGGGAAATGCCATCAATACATCCAGAATACGCATGATCACATTATCCACCCAGCCACCAAAAAATCCGGATATGGCTCCTAATATTGTTCCAATGATGATAGCAAATCCAACAGTGGTAAAACCAATCATCAAGGAAATGCGTGATCCATGCACAACCCGGCTGAATTGGTCACGCACATTGCCATCAACACCCATAATATGCTGGGGTTGATCTTTTGGACAACCAAAAAGATGAATACATGGCGGCTGACGTTTCTTAATTCCTTCTTCCAGACCAATTAATACCTGTGTTGGTTCATAAGGAGCAATCACGTCAGCAAAAACAGCCATGAAAACCAGAAAAGTTAATATCACCAGACCAAGTACAGCATTTCGTTGGCGTAATATTCTTCGTAAAGTTAATCGCCACAAGCTGTTCGAACGGTAGTCTTTTTGAGGTTCATTCGATAAAGTTACAGGTGCCATGGCTAGTCCAATCGAATCCGGGGATCAATAAAAACGTACGATAAATCAACGACCAGGTTAATAAAAACATAACCCGCAGCAATCACCACAGTAAATGCCTGGATGATTGGATAATCACGTGCGGTAATCGCTTCAAATAAGATTCTTCCCACCCCTGCCAGACCGAAAATTGATTCAGTTAATACCGCCCCGGCAAAAATAGTTCCAACCTGCAAACCGATGATCGTCACAACCGGTAATAAAGCATTGCGGAAGGCATGTTTTAATACAACCTTGTTTTGTTTAAGCCCTTTAGAGCGTGCGGTGCGTATGTAATCCTGTTTCATCACTTCCAACATACTCGAGCGCGTCATACGGGCAATAATCGCCAGAGGAATGGTGCTGAGGGCCATTGCAGGCATGATCATATGTTTAACTGCATCACCCAGTAATTTCCAATCTCCGGTAATCAGCGAATTGAATATGTACATATTGGAGAAAAATTCAAGAAAATGATATCCAATCGTTTCTTTTGCCAGTTCCCATCCCCAAATCTCATAAAAGGGAATGGCTACCAATCCAGGTGCCAATCTTCCTGAAGGTGCTAATTGTAAAAATGTATCTTTTAATAAAATAGCGAATAAAAACTGTAACATTAACCCCAACCAATAAACCGGCATGGAAACACCGATATTTGCACCAATCATTGTGAACACATCCCAAATGGAATTGCGTTTTACAGCGGATAAAATTCCAGCCGGGATTCCTATTGAAATCGCAATGAGTAATGCAATCGTTCCTAATTCCATTGTTAGTGGTAACCGTTCTATCAAGATGATTGTCACCGGACGGCTGAACCGGATCGATTGCCCGAAATCACCACTAAGAATATCAAGCATGTAAATGCCAAATTGGGTCGTTATGGGTTTATCCAATCCGTATCGGATAGTAAAGCGTTCACAAACTTCTGGTGTAGCTTTTTCCCCCAGCATGGCTTTACAGGGTTCTCCCGGGATCATACGAGCCAGGGCAAACGTAACAATTAAAATACCCAAAAGAACCGGAATAGCCATTAATAAACGGCGAATAGTGTACTGTATCATAAGCTACTCTTTTATGGAAATAGAAAATAAACGGGGTGGCACGGGATACCGCGACCACCCCGATACAAAACTACTGTTTAGCCAAATTATTCAGCATTCAACAGGTTCCACCAAAGATAGGTGAAATATTCGAAAGCACCAGTGTTACCAATATGTAATGGGTTGGAAGCATCCCAGGCGACAATCCAGGACATCACAACATCATTAGCATCCAGGCTGGAACCATCGTGGAATTTCACGCCTTGACGAAGATTGCATGTCCAAACAGTCAAATCGTCGTTCGGATCACAGGAGGTGGCTAAACCGGGCTGAACAGCGGTAGCGCCAACTTCGTAAGAGAGCAGAGATTCGAGAACCTGTTCACAGGCACGCAGTGATTCACCATCGGTTTCATCATTGCAGTACAGGGAAATCGGTTCAGCATTCTGCATCCAGACCAGGGTATCGCGACCAGCTGGGTCAACAACTGCCATGAATTCATTGCTCAAGGGGCTGGAGTGTGCACCAGCAACCTCAGCTTTGAAAGCGGTAGCAGAACCACCATGAGCAATCGGAACCATTGGCACGAGTTCTTTAATCTTGTTGTTAGCTTCCACATACAGCGGCTCAGCTTCACCTGGATCAGCAATCTGAGAAGCTGCTTCCAGTGTCTCAAAAATTTCTGGGAATGGTTCACCAAATTGTAAATTATTCTTGGCAAAGTGGTAATCCAGGAAATTGGTTACATGAGGATAGTCAGCACCCCAACCAAGCAGGTGGATTCCGTCCAGACGACCAGCAGAAGATTCCTCCAGGAAAGCACCAGATTCCATCACAACGATTTCAGCATTAATGCCCAGGTCTTTTAATTGCGCCTGAATATCAGTGGCAACCAGACCAGGTTCTGGCAGGTATCCGCGGAATACATCACGATAGAAAATCTTGGTATCGAAGCCATTTGGATATCCGGCATCAGCCAGAAGGGTTTTGGCAGCTTCTAAATTGAATTCATACCAATCCTCTCCAGCACAACCATTGGGGATAGCGCAGGGGGTAAAGTGACTGGCAACTTCAGAACCTGCTGGATAGAAGTTATCGACCAGGCGGTCTCGATTTAGACCCAGTGCAACAGCCTGACGAACACGAACATCATCAAATGGTGGGAAGAAATTGGTGAAACCAACATAGAAAATGTTCAATGCTTCACGTTCATACAGGGTTAAATTGGAATCTGCAGAGATGACATCGAAATCATCGGGAGATGGATTGTCAATACCATCTACAGTACCGGATTGAAGTTCGAGTAATCGGGCGGCACCTTCGGATGTCCAGCGGAATACGAGTGTATCAGCAACCGCCGGGGTTCCCCAGTAATCTGCAAATTTCTTGAAGACCATACTGTCACCACGGTTCCAGGAATCGAGGACATAAGGACCGGTACCAACTGGTTTTTCAAGGATTTCACGTGATTCCATTGCAGTCTCAATCCACTCTTTTGGTTGAATGGAGAATGCTGAGAATGCTGCTTTGGATGGGAACGCCGGATCTGGTGCACACATGGAGAATTGAACTGTGAATTCATCCAGGGCAGCAATTTCTTTGATTAGCCCACCATATTCACAATCGGGGGCCGCTAAAGACATTGGTTCGAAATCCATGGCTGGTTCAACAGGTGCAGCTGGTTCGGCTGGCGCGGCAGGTTCAACTGGTGCAGCGGGTTCAGCTGGTGCAGCGGGTTCAGCTGGTGCAGCAGGTTCTGCTGGTGCAACAGGGGCTGCAGGTTGACAGGCAACCACCAGCATACTGACAACCAGTAACATAAATACTACGCTAAAAAGCGATTTAGATCTCATCTTCTTCCTCCTAATTTGGTAATTTGATTTTAATTTGGTATTTTGGAAATTAACAAAGGTATTTGTTGGGATAAACTGCACCTCCTATTAAATTAATATTTTCACCAGGAAAAATTGGTTAATAGATTCAATCATTTTCTATGACATTTGTCAATACTCCCACAGGATGAATATCCCCTGGTCATTTGGTTGGGAAAAAGTTTTTGTTTCCAGGAAAAAGATGACGACCAAAATCTGACTTGACAGCAATTTTTCATACAGGTATAATTCAAACCAATATACCCCCATGGAGTATATTGTTAAAAATGTTTCTATTTGTAGAGGAGCGGGAATGCCATTATATGAGTATGTTTGTAATGAATGTGGTCAACCATTTGAGAAAATGATGCGTTTTAGTGAATTGAATCAATCTCCCAATTGCCCAACCTGCGCTGGTACCAATACTCGTAAACAAATTTCACTATTTGCCAGCTCCAGTTCATCTTCTCCATCAACCTCATCTGGTTGTGGCAGTAGTCCCACCAACCGCTTCCGCTGAGGTGGCTAAATCGCCTGCGTGCCAGGCAGAAATCGAAATCCCATGCAACTCACAGATCATGAAGCTATAGATAAGCTAATCAATCGTCTTCGTCGAATCGAAGGACAGGTTCGTGGCGTTCAATCAATGCTCACAGAAGAACGAAATTGTAGAGACATTCTGCAACAGTTGAGCGCAATTCGTTCTGCCGTTCAGGGCGTCAGTCTGCTGCTGATAGAGGATTACATGTCGGATTGTTTTATTAATCTGGAAGAGAAAGATCACCAGCAGCGGGAAGCTCTATTAAAAGACCTCATTCAAATCATTGGAAAGAACCCATAACGGAGATTAAATGGCAAATGTAATTATAAAATGGCAACCTGGTAGCAGGACCTTTATTGGCATCGATTCAACCAAACACTCGGTTGTATTATCCACCACTGATGAGGGTGTAGGTATGAAACCCTCGGAATTGTTACTGGTTGCAGTAGGATCATGCACCGCTGTTGATGTAGTCAATATTCTGGAAAAAAAACGTTTTCAACTCAACAGCCTGGAAATTCAGGTATCCGGGGAACAGGACACTGAACCACCCTGGACTTTCCATAAGATTCATATTCACTATAAACTTCAGGGAGCTGAACTGACCGATAAAGCAGTCGAACAGGCAATTCACCTCTCGGAAGAAAAATACTGTTCGGTCTCAGCTACCGTACGGGCAACCGCCGAAATCAGCACATCCTACGAAATTCTCTAAACTAATTTCAGAGATTCGGATACAACGCTCTATACATGGCAGCCCTCTTTACATTTGGATCTGCTTATTTTTATGATTCTTTCAAATTTGTCAGGTTATTTAATTTTTATTTTTTCCTGTTAGCAGTACAATATTCATGAAAGATTACCTCCCAGGAGTATACATATTGGCAGAATCACTTGAATTTAGCAAAAATTACAATGATCTAAGCACCAATCGGGGTTTTCAATTTGAGTTTTTTTGTGACCGGTGCGGTAATGGTTTTCGCACCAATTTTAAACCTTTCAGCCTTGGTGCCGTTACAGGAGTTGTTGATGTTGCGAATAGCCTCTTTGGAGGTATTCTAGGACGAGCAGCAGATGTGAGTGAACGGATCAGCTCTGCAAGTCATGAGCGTGCACATGATCAGGCATTCTTAGAAGCTGCCAATGAGCTACGACCTGAATTTATCCAATGCCCGCGTTGCAGTCAATGGGTCTGCAAAAAAAGCTGTTGGAATAACAAAAAAGGTTTGTGTAAAAATTGTGCACCGGATCTGGGAGTGGAAATGAGTGCTGCTCAAAGTTCACGATCCGTGGAAGAGGTATGGGCACATGCCGCCATGGCTGAGGAGGACAAAAAACTGGCCACTGAAAATTGGCGGGAAACGATACTTGCTTCCTGCCCGGAGTGTAATGCGCCTATGGCAACCAATGCGAAATTCTGCCCTGAATGTGGAGCAAAGCTCAAGGTCTCGGCTCATTGCACTGAATGTGGTGCAAAATTACAGCCAGGTGCGAAATTCTGTGCAGAATGTGGTCATAAAACAGGTTGATTAAATTTTCTTAAATCAAAGGGGGAGCTCATTAATCCTGGCAAATCAGGTCGTGGGTGCGTATGAATACGCGGATTGGTGACAACTCCAACCGATTTCTATTGGTTTTTCCTATGAAATTAAGACAAATCTGCCGGACTGATATCAAATTCATCCGGGGTAAAGCGCAAACCCTTTAAGGCGCTGAAAGTAAGCTGCTTGCATTCCAACTCCGGTCTCACCTTTCGTAATGCTTCAAATAGATAGGTGTAACTGGTCATTACCCGCGCTTTCCAGTTCAGATTCAAATTGCGTGCAACTTTCTGGATGCTTTTCCCATCCGGGCCTTCGATTTCGATGAAATCACCATAAGGCAGTTCATCCAGGACCACCAGGGTATCCAGTAGTGAATAGGTAGTACGGAATTTTTCATACTCCATAATGACTTCATACCCCAGACCTTCCAGCAAAATCCGCGTGGTCTCAAAATCATCCACCACCACTTCTATCTCCTGACGAATACTGACGAGTTTTCCGGACTCTGCAGCACCTTTGAATGTCAGAATATTCTGAGTATCTTTACGCAGGCGTAACACCTGTCGTAAATTTCGCAGACGTTGGTCACCGGTATCAAAACGCAAATTGGATTCGAAGCAGCGTTCCTGAACGAGAATTCCACCTAAATCCTTAATCTTTTTCTCAATATCCTGCAAAGAGATCACATAAAATTTCACTTCAATTTCAACATCACTATTGTTCTTCATCTTTATGTCCTGTTGGCAACTTATTTTTTATCAGGTGAAAATAGCCAAATACAAAAACCAAATAAATTCCATTTGCAAAAATCCGAAATGGAAGATTGTAGAATGCAATACTGCTTTGCGAAAAAATCAGATAATCCAGCCACCAACCCAATGACAATATTAAAAGGCTGACCTGAACATATTTCTGGCTCCATTTTAACCGCAGCCACAGGCTCACAGCACCTATCATTAGCAAAACTCCAATTAATCCGCCACTCAATAGACTATACCACGGTCCTGGTCGAACCTCAAACTGAAGCAGTGTGTCCCATTGATAAAGACTCTGGTAAACACGTAACCAACCCATCACCGCGATGATGACCTGTGAAAATACGATCAGTTTCAAAAAAAATGGTCGTTTCTTTTTTCCGTCTTTCATTTTATGCTGAAATTGTACCCGAACTTATCTCGGAAAGCCTAACCGTATCATCTTTTCCAATAATTTTTCCATTCAGGCAATTTAAAACTTCATCTCAATGAACCAGGGTTGGTGGGTGTTTTTGGTGGTGATATCCAACATAAACACCCAAATCTGAAATGAATGAAATGACAATTTAAGGATAGAACTGTAACTCCCAGAGATGAACATGAGCTGGTTCTTCATTATTAAGATTCTTAACGCGGACATCAACCCATTCAATTTTCATCGACTGCGATAATACCAGCTCAATAAAGCGCGGATCAGAAGCCTCCTCCACTTGCATAGACAATGAAAAAGGTTCTTCCTGTTCTGATCCCCAACCTTCCACTTCCACCAATGTGGCTTCTCCTCCCACCCGCAGAAGGATCTTTTCAACCAGACGAGGATTTGAAAAGCGGACAATCATCCGCAATGGGTTGGCTTCCCAGGTGCGTGCCAGGGTTGTTTTGTCCCCATCAAAAATATGTTGAATTTCACCCATATCCAGGGTGGAATACTCAACGGCAACGACTTCACCATCTATCAGCATTACCTCTCCATTGTTCAAAAAACGTCTAGCAGCTTGTTCAGCCGCAAACAAATCTTCAATATTCTCAACATAAGCAACTTTGACGAAATAAAAACCAGGTTCTCCATTCGGATAATTCAATACTTTCTGCATGCGGATATCCGTGAATTTTTGACTCGCCAGCATATTTTCCATTTCATTCGGAAGCATCACAAATACCATTTCCGGGTCGAGTGGCTTATATTCATTGATAAATCCATCAATGCTGCCCATTTCAAAAGGCAAGGGATCGTCAAAGAAAAAGCGAGCCAGCACATCCGCACCATTCGCCCAGGTGGACGTCAGGTAAAATTTCTTTTCCGGGTCGATGCTTAATTCCTCCTCAATGCTGCCAAACACTTGTTGCGCCCCATACTGCATCCCATACAATCCATAATTGGAAAACCAGGTAGATCCATTTCTTAATGCATCTACCAGCATATTAATATTAAAAACAACCATCACAACGAAGACACCAATCCCAACCCAAATTGAAAAATGCCTTGGGAGTGCTCTTCGACTGCTGATTCGCTCTACCAGCCAATCCCAGACCACCATTATCCCAATAATAGTTAACAAAGTAATCGGGATCACCATCACCAAAGACCGTGTAATTCCCAATGCAACCAGAGCAGCACCGCTTGGGGCTGCCAGTAATAGTATCAACAGCATACGTGCCTGTGACTGCCGCACATTCAGGATACACCACGCAATCCCGATCAATAAAAACGGGAAACCAGGCTGCCATAAATGTCCATTATCTTTCATCAGATGACGCTCAAAATCAAGTTGGTTTGGTAAATACCAATATAAAGGGTTCAGCCCATGGAGATATTCCCTGGCGAAATTCCCAATTTTCTCACCTATCGGAATATTTTGCACCCAATACGAACCTAAAATCTCCAGATGCCGGATCGATTCTCCGGGATGATCCAACCAGAATCGAAAAAACGGTAACAGAAAGATCAACCCCAACCCAATCGCTTTAAGGAAGGTCAGCTTGTGTTGCCAGTGAAAGCGCAGATCACTGAGAAAGAATCCAGTAAGTGTCAAACACACTACCAATCGCATCGGGTTATAACTGTAAAAAGCCAGGGCAGCAAACGTGGCAGCTCCATACAGGTAACGGGGATCTTTAATGCGGTATAACGCATAACAACACACGAAAACAGCATAAAAACTGACCGCCATCGCTGTCTCAAATGCAGTACGTGAATGTAAAAACCAGGCGGGCATTAAGGAAAGCACAAGGACCGCCATCCATCCCCACCGCCGGTTGAAAGCTTTTTCGATCATCAATCCCACACCTACTGCTGCCAAAAGCGACAAAAGAGCAGCAGCACCACGTGTAACCCATACCTGTTTGCCAAACAATAAAACGGGTAAAACCTGGAAATACACTGATGTGCTCAGATTGTATTGTTCACCATTCATAAAAAAGGTCGGTAAGAAATCACCATACGGGCTGACCATTTGATCACGGATGAGATCAGCTGCATGCACACTCTGAATCGCCTCATCACTAAAAAAATAGATTGGAAAATCTTCAATCCCCACCAACCGCACTACCAAATACAGAATCAATGCCAGAAGAAATGCAACTTTGACGGGAGCGCTCCCCAGACGAAGTAAAGGTTTATGTACTCCCCGCGCTTTCAATATTTTTTTGGATTGGATTTTTCCATCCTGGTCAAGAAAATTACATTGAATTTCCAGATCACTATCAGGCTGTAATTCGACTTCCAAATATAATTTTTCGGGAGTTTGCTCTTGTTTTACTATTATTGGACCCTGAGATTCTTGCATCATTTTTGATTATAGCATTCCACATTTCAAGCATTCCCATCTGACAGGATCCTTACACATTCCAAATGGGATATTCTGGAAAAATGCCGTAAAATAAAACGACGATGAAAGTAATTTCCTTAAACATTTTTACGGGGTTATTCATATTTCTCACCATTCTTTTTGGATTGTTCTTTCTGATTGTTTTCATAAATCCCCATTCCGAAATTAATCCATATCCGCCACCCCCCATGCCGGAGAGATTGGTTCTGCCAACCCAAACCGCTACCGTCCGGCAGTTACCTCCCACGTGGACGGATATACCCAATCAGTTGCCATCCATCCAACCACTGGATTTTAAGTCAACTCCCACCTTGCGACCATCTTCCACGCTTTATCCTACCAACACATCATTCCGTTTACCCACCCGCACACCTACGCCAACCAATACGCTTACCCCAACGAACACTTCCACCTTCACAAACACACCTACAAATTCTGCAACCCCTACAATTACGCCTACAAATACTGTTACAATTGCACCGACAACAGCTGTACCTCCGACGGAACCTGCCCCGACAGAAGCAACCGCAGAAGGTACTGGTTGATAAAAATTTCAATCTAAAGCAGGTACTATGAGAGAAGAAATTACAATCGATATTTTCAATCACCTTGTAACCCTGGCTGCCCTGGAACTGGATGAAAAACAGGCAGTCTATTTACGTCGCGAATTGAATCAACAATTGAAGGCGATCCATGAGTTGGAAGCCATCCCACTGGATGCCGATCTAAAAATCACTCCCCACGGCGTCCCATACACCATTGAAACTAGCCCCGTTTTACGCAAGGATACCTGGCTGCCGCATCCCAACCCGGATGATATCCTAGCGCAGGCACCACAGGTGGATGACCATTACATCATCGTACCGGATATTCCCCACGAGAAACTGGATTAAGCTATGGAACTATGTGATCATTCAGCCCACCAATTATTGGATTTATTGCGTACCAATCAAACTTCTGCATATGAAATCGTTGAAAGCAGCCTGCAGCGCATAGCTGCCGTGGACGGACGTCCTGGCAGCCTGGAATCCGGCGATGAGAACGATCAGGACAGACAGCGCGTGCATGCCTTTATCTCTGTTTCGGCTGAACAGGCGCTGGCTCAGGCAAAGACCATTGACCAACAACGCATGAAAGGTGAGTCGGTCGGTTTACTGGCTGGAATTCCATTCTCTGTGAAGGATGTTTTCTGTGTCAAAGATACCTATACGACAGCTGCCTCCAAAATTTTAGCCAATTTCAAAGCGCCCTATACCTCAACAACTGTACAGCACATGCAGGATCAGGGAGCTATCATGCTGGGCAAAGTCAATCTGGACGAGTTTACCTATGGTTCCTCGAACGAATCAACCGCTTTCCAGCCCTGCCCGCGTAATCCCTGGGATACCAGCAGGGTGCCAGGCGGTTCTTCCGGTGGGAGCAGCGTATCGGTTGCTGCTGGGGAAGTGCCCTTATCCCTTGGGACAGACACCGCTGGTTCCATTCGCCAACCTGCTGCATTCTGTGGCGTGGTCGGGGTAAAACCTACTTATGGACGTGTCTCCCGCTATGGCATCATCGCCTTTGCTTCCTCACTTGATTGCCCGGGACCAATCGCCCGCAATGTCACCGATGCTGCGTTAATGCTGCAAGCCATCGCTGGACCTGATTCTCGGGATAGTACCGCCGCCAACATACCAATACCGGATTACCTGGCAGTCCTCGAGCAAGGTGTAAAAGGTAAGCGCATCGGTTTATCCCCCGATTACTTCCAGATAAGTTATATGGATGCCGAGAGTGGTGAAATCCATCAGAAACCTGTTCAGGACGAAATCCGAGCTGCTGTCTATCATGCTGCAGAAGTCTTACGCAGCCTGGGTGCAGAAATCATCGAAGATGTTCCTATGCCCAACACCCGTTATGGCATCCCTGCATTTTTCGTCATCAGCCGCGTGGAAGCTGCTTCCAACCTACATCGCTATGATGGGGTCAAATATGGCTACCGCACCCCCAGCGCAGAAGATGATCTGCGTGTTATGTACCGCAAGTCCCGCAACGAAGCCTTTGGTCTGCAACCCAAATTGCGCATCCTGATGGGCATGTACGTAAGTGCTGCCCAATATTCGGAGCAATATTACAACCGCGCCCTTAAAGTACGCGCCATGTTACGCCGTGATTTTGACCAGATCTTCGATCACCAGGGAAAATACCAGCTGGATGCTCTTCTGACCCCCACGACACCCACCACCGCTTTTCCCATCGGTGATGTATACGGCGATTCCGTGCTGATGCAATATGCTGATCAGTTCACCGTGACCGCCAATCATGCCGGCATTCCAGGCATCTCATTGCCTGCTGGTATTGCAACCGATGGTCTCCCCATTGGCGTGCAATTATTGGGTGCTGATTTTACAGAAGATGTACTACTGAGCATCGGCCGAGCTTTTGAAATTGGCACACAGGATGAACCCTGGCGAACACAAAAACCTGTAGTGCTCCATTAAAGGTGAATTCATGGTTGAAATTTCCCGCAAATACCCCTTACATAATAATACCTGGAGGATTGCATGACCGAATATGAAGTCGTCATTGGCCTGGAAACGCATATCCAGTTAAATACAAAAACAAAAATCTTTTGTGCCTGTAAGGCAGATTCATGGGATGATGAACCCAACACCAATATCTGCCCGGTTTGCACAGGTTTACCTGGCGTACTGCCTGTTCTCAACGTAGCCGTGGTGGAAAAAGGTGTTTTACTTGCCAGAGCAATGCAATCCGAAATCCGGATGCGTTCCTTCTTTGATCGCAAAAACTATTTCTACCCCGATCTGCCCAAGGGTTATCAGATCTCCCAATATGACATGTCGCTTGCCAGTGGTGGTTACCTGGATCTCCCAATGCCGGAAGGATATACCCGCCGGGTGAGTATCCATAAGTTACATCTGGAAGAGGATGCCGGCAAGACAAAAAATGCTGGCAAGCAGCGACTGATTGATTTCAACCGCTGTGGGGTCCCTTTGATCGAAATGGTCACCGGACCGGATCTGCGCTCCGCCAACGAAGCCTCCCAATACCTGATCCGCCTTCGACAACTGCTACGCTGGTTAGGTGTCTCAGAGGCGGATATGGAAAAAGGACATTTACGCTGCGATGCCAATGTCTCCATACGACCCAAAGGCTCCGACCAGCTCTTCACAAAGACGGAAATTAAGAACGTCAATTCCATTGATAACGTACGCAACGCCATCGAGCACGAGGTTGAGCGCCAGATCCGCGAGGTGGAAGCGGGTAACCGCGTGCAGGCCTGGACTCTCGATTGGGATGAAGAGAAGAATGAACTGCGCAAGATGCGATCAAAAGAGACCGAGGCTGATTATCGCTACTTCCGTGAACCGGACCTGCTGCCCATCGATCTCACCCAGGCATGGCTGGATCAAATTCTTGCAGATTTTCCTGAACTCCCAATGGAACGCAAAGCCCGTTTCGTCGCTGAATACAAACTCCCCGAATACGATGCCGACATCCTGACTGGTGAACGTAATCTCTCGGACTACTTTGAAAGTGCTGTTCGTTTGTACGCAGGCGACCCTAAGAAGGTCTCCAACTATCTGATGAACGACATTATGCGTATGTTGAATGATAGTGGTAAGACTGCCAACCAGCTACAACTAACCCCTCAATACCTGGCGGAAATCCTGAAAATGGTGGATGCCGGGCAGATTAACACCTCCACAGGCAAGAGTTTGCTGGATAAGGTGGAAACCAGTGGAAAATCCCCAAAAAGCATTGTCGAGACCGAAGGATTGGGACTGGTCAGTGACGACTCCACCATCCGCGTCGTGGCTGAGAAAATTGTAGCATCTAATCCAAAGGAAGTCGAAGCATTCCGTGCTGGAAAAGAAACCCTGATCAGCTGGTTCACTGGCCAGGTCATGCGCGAAATGCGCGGTAAAGCCGATCCCAAGCTGGCAACGCAGATTTTGCTGGAGTTGTTGAAGAAGTAAATTTGATTGGGATTGTTTCCGAGGGATTGTTCAAGAAAATTTAAAGAATCTAAAACGCAGATAATTCATTTATCACATGGAAATGAAGTGTATTCATTAATTCCATAAAAAGGTTTAAATTTGTTTCACGATCCAATGAAGAAGGGATGATTATGAAACCGGCTGTATCAAAGTAAACGGTCTTTGTTCTGGTTAGAAACCTCATTTCATAACCATCATCCTCTTCTGTTTTTAGAAATAAAGAAACGGGATAGTCATCCAGAATGGTGGTCTCGCTTAGTAAAGTATATCCCCCTCCAGTTGTTAAAATATTGTATGATTCATCGTACTTTGTGATTGCATCCGAAATTTCTGGATAAATAACAATACTGTACCTTAAAGAACCAATTTCACCATCATTCATATCAGGATTAATGAAACGGACATAAAACATTCTGATACCTTGATCGGTTATTAAATCAGTATTTTCCTGATCGAGTATTAACTCATACACATCAGAGAAATCAAAAATAAAATCAAAAAGATCTTCCTGATAAAACTCTCCCTGGAATGGGTTTTCTGTCGGTCTCGGAGTTGGAGTTTGCGTAGGGATGATCGTAGGCAAAATAATCCTGGTATTTTGAATAGTAGGGGTTGGGGTATTCAAACGATCAAAGGGAATGGTTGAAATTCCAATGGAAAAACAAATGATTGAATTTATTACAGCCCCAATAATGACAATATTTTTATTCATTCATTTTTCCTATGAAGATCATAATTTTATTATAGGTAGTTATCTTTGTTGTAAACTTATCAGTTTTGTTATCCAGCAGAGACATACGATAAAAGACCACTAATAAAATAGAGGAATGAATTGACATCTTTTCACTCCTCTTGGGATATGAACGTGTCGGCCTGTAAAAAATTATTAGATTGTTCAACCAGAATAAAAACAAAAAAACCAGAAATGTGGGCGTGTGAACAATGAGTCTGGGAAATCGGTAAAATCCCCCAGGACAAAACCCATAATAGAAATTCTATGAATATAAGCCTAAATTCACTTCACAATTGTAGTTTTGAAAAGAAATTCTCAACATCCGATATAAATTTCAAAGTTCCGCTTTCAATTTGATCTGTCACAGATTCCAGATCATCAAAATTCGGATTCTCCGTCAGAACATGAGTGAGGATCGCATCCTCGCCCTTTGTCGTTTCAACTAGTTTATATTGGCTCCAACCACTGTCCTTAATTATTTTCCAATATTGATTTTGAACCTGCTTGTTCACCCCGAACAGCCAGACCTCAAATTGACAGGTCTCATGGATAAAGACAATCCCAGCTTTAAGGTTTCGTTGTTTAAGCGAATCTGGAAAGAAGGAAAAATAGGTCATATCCATATAACCGAAATACATGCTGCCCGAAACATTATATTCAGGGTATTCTGCTTTAAGGTAAGCTTTCAAGCCCAACAGATAATCCATGATTCCCCGATAAGCCTTGGAAATCACCCCTAGCTGCATTTGATTTTTATATTCCTTCATCGCATCATTAAATGAGTCCATAATTCTTTCCTTTTGATCCATAGAATAGATGTGCCTTACTCCTTTAATAATAATTATATGGTTGAAATATAAGTTATTGAGTTCTTAAGCCATTAAGAAACCAAACCAGATGATGGTAGGGGTTGATTAAAACTATCCATAACTTTACCTGACCTAGTCAGAAATTTGAATTCTAAATCCTGTACAATCAAAAATAAAACCGCTATTCTCCTCTCCTTACAGCTTCAGACTTTTCCCTTTCGACTAAATAAGTACTTGACATAGGACACTTGTTCGTGTTATTATATAGTACAAATATTCGATTATTAAGGAGTGTAACATGGCGAGAAAAAGAGAAGGTCTCAGTGACCGCCACCGCAGAATCATGGAATATCTGACCGAATTCATTGATGAATTTGGATACTCCCCTTCCATCCGTGAAATTGGAGATGCAATTGACGTGAAATCCACTTCACTGGTGGATTATTATCTTAACCAGCTTGAAGAGAAAGAATACATTTCCCGCGAGGGACGCATCTCCCGTAGTATTCGTGTATTGAAACCCATGCGCTCTGCTGGAAAAGCCATTTCAACAAAGGTCAGAGATACCGCACGTGCTGTCAATACATTGGTCGATTCACTTGTCTCCATTCCTCTGCGTGGCCGTATTGTCGCCAGTTCTCCCATCCCCATGCCAAGTTCAGACTTCAATTACTTTGATCCGGAAAGCGGTGTGGAGATTGCCCGTAGCCTTTTACCTGCCCGTGAACGCGTCAGCGATCTCTTTGCCCTCGAAGTTCAGGGCGATTCAATGATCGATGCCATGGTAAACGATGGCGATTTGATCATCATTCGTCCCTCAAGTCAGGCGAATAATGGTGAAATGGTTGCTGTCTGGCTGGATGATAAAGACGAAACGACCCTGAAATACTTCTACAAAGAAAAGAGCCGCATCCGCCTCCAACCCGCCAATCCCACCATGGATCCTATTTATATCGACAATCCGGAAGCGTTACGGATCATGGGTAAAGTCGTGATGGTTATCCGCCAATACAAGAGCGAAATACTTTAAATAACCAAAATCTTCCAACTGACATTTTTTTTCTTGCCTGGTTAAAAGGAACACGATAACGGTATTAATAAACCAGGGTTGGCGGTTGTTTACAACAGCCATTACGGCGAAAAAAACACCCAGACCGCGAGATAAACGGAATCAAAAAACGGCTGACAAACACAGCCGTTTTTCTATTTTTTTCCGAAAAGGATTAGGCAACCACTACTTCAGCGCCTGCTTCAACCAATTTCTTCTTGGCATCTTCAGCAGCTTCTTTGGAAACGCCGGTGAGTACCTTTGAGTCTGCAGCTTCGGCCATATTTTTGGCTTCAACGAGACCCAGGTTGGTGAGTTGGCGGATAACTTTAATGGTTTCAATTTTCTTGGGACCAGCGCTCTTCAGAACAACATCAAATTCAGTCTGTTCTTCAACTTCTTCAACAACAGCAACAGGACCAGCAGCTGCCATAGCGGCAACAGGTGCGGCGGCGGAAACGCCCCATTTTTCTTCCAACAACTTGACCAGGTCAGCAGCTTCCAAAACGGTAAGCTCGCTCAACATATCAACAATTTTATCTAAATTAGCCATTTCTAATCACTCCTTAAGTGTTTTTGATAATTTTTTCCCTGTTTCCAGGTTTTTTAATAAATTTTCTTCTTATCCTTGTTCAGAATAAGCTTTAACAACAGCAGCCAATCCACGTGCAGGTTCTGCAATCGTACGAACCAGTTTACTGGCTGGTGAATTGATCAAACCTAACAGGGTAGCGCGTAACACTGGTAAACCAGGTAATTCTGCCAGAGATTCGACATCTTTCTGACTGATCTTACGAGATCCCAGATAACCACCTTTAACCACGAAAACTTCTGATTTCTTGGTAGCTTCTTTGAACACTTTGGCCAAAGCAGGCGGATCACTGAATGCAAAACTGGCCATTGTAGTACCTTCCATTTCAAACTCCTGATCGATTCCGGAGCTTTGGAAAGCTTTTGACAATAGTGTGTTTTTCACAACGTGAATCTCACTGCCCGTTTCACGAACCTTTTTGCGCAAGTCATCAATTTCTTTCATGGACATTTTATTGAATTCAAGAAAGAAAACTGCTTCACTTCCTTGCAGCCATTGCTCATACTGAGCCATCATTTTCCCTTTATGTTTTTTGGTGAAAGCCAACGACAATCACCTCCTTCCTTCTTCTAAAATAAAAAGTCTTTACTTTTTGCCAAAGTAAAGACTTCAATTTTGACAGTACCACCTTTTTGAAAAGGCTTTTCGTCTTTCAGTCTCCACCTCGGCAGGAATTTTTAAGCCCTGAGGCTCCAGCTTTCTTCGGTGAAACCCAATTGTACCACAACCGGGTTTATTCACAATGTTAAGATCTAATTACTCTTTATTTTTCATCGCCTGTGTTACTGTTGTATCCAACTTGATCCCGGGACCCATGGTAGAGGCAATTGTAATACGTCGGATATAGCTGCCTTTAGCGCCGGATGGCTTGGCTTTTCGAATTGCTTCCATCAACGCTGATAAATTTTCAAACAGTTTCTCCAGATCAAATGAAACTTTTCCAATCGGGGCATGGATATTGGCAGTTTTGTCCAGACGGAATTCCACACGACCAGCTTTTGCTTCTTCAATGGTGCGTGGCAAATCCTGTGCCTGCACAACAGTTCCAGCTTTTGGATTCGGCATTAAACCACGTGGACCAAGCACTCGACCCAAACGGCCTGCTTTTCCCATCATATCCGGGGTGGAGATAGCCACATCAAAATCAGTGAAACCATCCTGAATTTTCTTGATCCATTCATCATCATCCGCGACATAGTCTGCACCAGCTTCGCGTGCCAATGTAGCGCCTTCGCCCTGTGCGAAAACCAAAACCCGCACACTTTTACCCAAACCATGGGGCAAAACGACAACATCACGAACCTGCTGATCTGCCTGTCGGGGATCCAAACCGGTTCGTAAATGAACTTCAACTGTCCCATCAAATTTTGTAAACGATAACTCTTTAACCATTTCCAGGGCTTCGCGTGGATCGTAATACTTCTGTCGATCAACTTTTTCCAGCGCTGCTTTAAATTTCTTTCCTATTTTTGCCATTTTTTCTCCTCGTGGTTCCAGCGGGTAATTTCAATTACCCTCCCACAATTAACTAATCAGCCACCGTAATACCCATGTTGCGGGCAGTACCTTCAACCTGTCGCATAGCGTCTTCCATATCAACTGCGTTCATATCTTTGAACTTGATATCAGCAATTTCGCGCACCTGATCACGAGTAACCTTACCGACCTTTTCGCGGTTCGGAATTGCAGAACCTTTTTCAATGCCAGCAGCTTTTTTCAACAAAAATGCTGTCGGTGGTGATTTAAGGACAAATGTGAACGAACCATCCGTATAAACGGAAATTTCTGCTGGAATAATTTCACCCGCTTTGTTTTGCGTACGGGCATTATAATCTTTGCAGAAGGCCATAATGTTAACACCATGCGCCGCAAGCGCAGGTCCGACCGGTGGTGCTGGGTTTGCTTTACCAGCAGTCAACACCAACTTTACAAATGCTTTAAATTTCTTTGCCACTATAACTCCTTCGTGGTTTTATCGGATTATTCATCCTCCCACAATATTAAGGCACTCAAACAAGTGCCAGATTTACGATTTTTCTACCTGCAAAAAGTCAAGTTCGACAGGTGTTTCTCGACCAAAGAAATTGACCATCACGCGCACTTTGGTACGATCCAGATCAATCTCTGCCACGGTACCACGGAAATCATTGAAAGGACCGTCGACAATCCGCACCCTTTCACCAACTTTGAATGATACTTTCACATGCGGAGCTTCTGCTTCCATTCTTCGAAGAATTTGTGATACTTCATCACTACGCAATGGGGTTGGTTCGTTTCCCATTCCCACAAACCCGGTTACGCCAGGCGTATTCCGTACCACATACCAGGACTCTTCACTCATGACCATATTAACCAGAACATATCCAGGAAAAACATGGCGTTCGACAGTTCGGCGTTTACCATCTTTGACTTCTATTTCTTCCTGCGTGGGGATAACAACGTCAAATATCCTGTCCTTCATGCCCATGGAATCAATTCGTTGTTCCAAATTATGGCGAACTTTATTCTCATAACCAGAATAACAATGGATCACATACCAATGTGTTTCGCCATTACGTGAATCAGTGTCCAGTTCTTCCGCACCTGATTTTTCTTCAGTTTCATCCATATCCAAAATTTCAGGTTCTTCGTCTGGATTTGTCTGATTATTTAAATTTTCTTCCATCAGTTATCCTTCAACTTACTTTCACTCTTAGAGAGTTACCAGAGCAGCAATTAAACGAGAAAACACAAAATCTAATAATCCCAAAATTGCTGCCATAACAAAAACCACGATTAACACGACTTTCGTTAATCGCCAGGCTTCTTGTGGAGTTGGCCAGCTAACCTTGCGCAATTCTCCAATCGTTGATCGCCACCAACGCGCTACCCGGTTTTGTTTCTTCTTTGAGGTATGCGAAGGTTTATCTGAACGCTTATCTGAACGCTTAGTTGTTTCACTTTCTTTCGGTTTTAGAAACTTAGCTGCCAATTTTCTCTCCTTTTTTACATCCAAAACGCCGCCTGTTTGGACGGCGTAGTCGGAACTTTCAGGCAGGCGAGGCAGGAATTGAACCCACAACCCCCGGTTTTGGAGACCGGTGCTCTGCCAAATTGAGCTACTCGCCTGTGATGACTGTCATTTGTATTTTTCATTCACGAATTCCACAAATGACTGTCAATGAGGTTACTTCGTCTCGCGATGCATAGTATGCTTCCGACAACGCGGACAGTATTTACTTATTTCCATACGACCCGGGTCATTACGGCGGTTCTTCTGAGAGGTGTAATTTCTCTCTTTACATTCACCACACGCAAATGTGATTACTGGGCGAACATCTTTCTTTGAAGCCATAGTCTTTCACGGGCGCAACATGATCCATGATCTGTTTGCACCCATCTCCTTTACAATAAATTACTTAAGAATCTTTGTGATCACGCCAGCGCCCACAGTCAGGCCGCCTTCGCGTATAGCAAATTTTGAACCCTGTTCCAACGCAACCGGGACGATCAGTTCGACCATCATGTTGACATTGTCACCAGGCATTACCATTTCC
>JAURZL010000011.1 GCA_030653365.1 Anaerolineaceae bacterium | reverse complement strand
CGTGATGGCCAGTGTCAGGCAGTCCTGTTTTTTCCCTTCCTCCAGAACACTGATGATATCGGGAGATTGGCCGGATTGGGAAATGCCAATCACAAGGGCATTTTTTAATAGGGGTGGTTTTTGATAGTACGTGAAGAGCGAAGGTGTGGCCAATGCCAGCGGCAACCGGTTCATCGCACCCATTAAATAATTGGCATAGCGCCCGGCATTATCCGAGGTACCGCGGGCTGCCAGGAACACATAGCGAATATCCCGTTTTTTTATCTCCTCTGCAATGTGTTCCACGTTGGAGCGCTGTACTTCCAGGAGTGCATTCACCCTGTCGGGCTGTTCCATAATCTCGGAATAAAGTGTCATGTGGCCTTTCTATTGATAGTTATCCTGCATCTACACGGATTTGTGTATCAACTTAATAAACCAAGGGTTTGTGGGTGTTTTTGGCGGGTAAAGCCCTGCCAAAAACACCCGAACAGCTAATGATTGAAAGAAGGAAAAAAAGATCAACTCATCCTGTTTATTCGGTTGGTGACATCTTTTTCAAAGCGTTGAATAAACTCGTTTATGTAATCAGATGGATGAAGGCTGGTATCCTCCATCAATGGTGTCAGGTCGATAGCAAACGATAATCCGGTCGCAGCATCCACACCATGTGAATCAAAAAAGGTGGCATTAACCTGCCGGCGGCCCATGGCAGCCAGATCATAGCGTTTACCACCGCTGATCTGGGAATCAAAGACGCCTAGTAATGCATGTTGCAGATTGGTTTGACTCGACACATCCAGCACAACTTTATCGGGGTCATTCATCCAATCCAATGAGCGCCACACTTCACAACCCAAGACCTTCTCCGGACGTTCATTTTGGTCTAGACTTCGTAAAGCTTTGATGACACGCAATGCGACCCCAACGTGGGTATCATGTTTATCCGCCAGGTTATGGGTGAAAACTATTTTTGGACGAGTAATACGCAGGATTTGCAGGAGATCATCGACAGGTTCTTCTTTGGTGCCATCCTTAATCTCTGTGCTGGGGTAATCCAGCAATAGCAGGGCTGAATAACCGCCGATAACCGCTGCTTTTCGTTGTTCTTCCAATCGAATCAGCCGCATTTCTTCATCGCTCGTGTGTAGATAAATACCTTCCCGTGGTGAGCCGCGACCGTCCGTCATCACGACGCCAGTGAACCACTTGTCTTCATTCTGGAAACATTCGATGATAGGTTGGGCTGCCATGATTTCAATATCATCCTGATGCGCAGCGATGCACAAATGCGTTGTTCTGGAAAAGGCTTCGGTTTCATTTGTTTGATCTGGTATAT
The DNA here is from genome assembly GCA_030653365.1 of Anaerolineaceae bacterium. Taxonomy (GTDB): domain Bacteria; phylum Chloroflexota; class Anaerolineae; order Anaerolineales; family Anaerolineaceae; genus UBA6170. The sequence continues at coordinate 277,523 of JAURZL010000011.1, read as the reverse complement.
AGATTTTGGCAGTCTCTTTATGCAATTTCATCAGGATTCCTTTTAACTGCCTCTAGGGGAGATCAGGCAAACTTGCTGCTGCAACGGATTGACCTACCCGGCGAATGGTTTCATCCGGTAAATGCAGTTGAATACGTGATAATAATTCCGGAAATTCCGTAGTAAATACTTTTTCGATACCTTCCAACAGTAGGTTTCCCCCTCGTCCGGAAGTACAGCGGCCTAATATGAGAACATGGTTGATGTCATAAAAATCAGCATAATGCGCAATGCCATACCCTAAATAAGTGCCCATTGTTTTCCAGATATTGACTGCATTGATGTCATTTGTTTCCAGTTTTGCCTGGATGTATTTGAGTTTTTCTGCGTCCTGCAAAGTATCTGGAACATCGATTCCTGCAACCTGTGCCAATCTGAATACACATTGCTGCGAAAAATACAAAGCACCACAGCCTTTATCACCAGACCATTCGTCTACTGGCGCATCCGGATTGTAATCCACAGGCGCGAAGGCCAATTCGTTCAACCAACCCGTGATATGACCATCGGTATTGACATACCCGACCGCCTCACTGGAACCCAATGCAATACCCAGAATGCCATTTTCACCAATCGCCATGCAGCCAGCCAGTGCGGTCACATCGCCATCATTGATCACTTCCAGCGGAACACCCAGTTCCTTCCGAATACGGATAAAGATATTTTTGACTTTGTGGTAATCATGCTCCGGTACACCCCGAAATAAAGACGCAACCATCGGACGGTTATCAATGATGATGCCTGCCGAGCTGCCGCCGATGGCATCCACGTGTTGTATTTTTGAGGCTGCGGTGCGGATGGCGCTCATGATTTCACGGTAGTGATAATCCGGATCGGGGTTATTGCGCGGCTCCCAAATTTTTTCCTCACTGAACACCGGCACACCATTCACAACTGCACTGACCTTGCGATCTGATGCACCCAGGTCGAATCCAATGCGGGACCCATTCAAATGCCCGCCTAATTTTTTGCCGGTCTCATGCGAATGCGGGATATCCTCTTCGCTGCAGGCAATCACCCGAAATTCCTTTTCGTACACCTGGTTGCCAAAAAAATGGTGGTCGAAAGCTCTATCTCCGTGTGGATCGTAAATCTTCGAGAGGAAAGCAGCGATTTGCTCTGAACCACTGAAATAAAGGGTGTGTCCGCCGCGCTGCCAGAGCAAAAATTTTACGATTCTTTCCACATAGGGAAAGTTTCGTGAAAACGATGGGTGATGATCTGGGAAGAGCATTAATTCGATGCGCGAGGTTTCATGCACATTTCTTTCCAACCCGATGACAGCTTTGACACCACAGGATTCCACATCTTGCCGAAATTGCCGGTTAAATAAAACAGCTGGCATGAAATCCGGATCAAGCGGGGGAATTACCTGGGGTTTCATCATCAATTGCAACATGGATCAGTTATCTTTTGTATATAAAAGCGAATAATCATTGAGCAACAAGAATGCTGCTGCTCCCAACACACACGCATCATATCCAAGCCTGCCAACTTCAAGACTGGTGCTTTGCGACATGGGGGATAACGCGGCTTTCTCCATTGAAGATTTCACAATTTCGAACCAGTCCGCACCAAATCGGACCACATCGCCTGTCAGGATGATCTTGTGAATATTTAAAACGCCGATCATATTGGCAAGTGAAACCCCTAGATAATGGCCAGCTTGCAGGACAATTTCTCTGGTCTGTGGATCATTTTCTGCAAAGGCTGTGATCGCATCTTCGATCGAGGATTGTTTGATCTGTCTCATAATGGCGCGCATACTCGCAATGGTTTCCAGACAACCGCGTTTTCCGCAGCGGCACAGCTCACCATTTTCAATCGCAACCACATGTCCGATTTCACCTGCTCCGCCGCCATCCCCCTGGAATAAACTGCCATTAATCAAAATGCCGGCACCAATACCCTGATTGATATTAACGACGATATAATTTTCTTCCTGCTCACGATTTCCGTTGTAAACATATTCTCCAATGGCGGAAGCCTGGCTGTCATTTAATATGGATATCGGAATGCCGTATTTCTTTTCCAGAAGGTTACCAAGTTTCAGGTCATACCAATCCAGATTAACGGCGTTGACCACCACACCTTCCCGGGAGTTGATCAATCCAGGTGCTCCCACACCGATAGCAACAATTGGCGTGAGCTTCTTGCTAATTAGCTCGTCTAGTATCTTGAATACAGACTCAAGCGCTTTTTTTCCGTCATTATCATCGACAATAACCTCGATTTTTTCCCTGATCTCGCCGCGCAGGTTGACCACCGCACCAATAAACTTATTCTGAGCCAGGTTTAAGCCGATCAAATAGCGAGAATCTGGTGCAATACTCAACAGGATCGGTGTTTTTCCTCCTATGGATTCCCCTCTACCGACTTCTTCAACCAGACCTTCGTTGAGCAGACCATTGACCATATCAGAAACAGTTGTTCGCGTGAGTTTGGTCACACGGGCTACTTCAGCTCTGCTGATGGAGGTGTTTGCAAAAATTGTGTGTAAAACTAAATCACGGTTATGAAGCTTGGTGTGCAAAGATGTTGCTTTTTTCATTTCTTAATCCTTATAATGGAATGTGGAAATGTTGTTTTGAAAATCTTTGTAAATCCATTTGACTTACAAAGGAAATTATACATAAGATAATTATAAAATACAAGTATTTTTAAGAAATACTTGTATTATCTCATTAAATAGGGGTAGAGCTAAGTTATTGGGAGGGACCATCCCAAAGTGAGATCATTAACCCGTAACAAAACCAGGTCAGCTAAAGGTTGAATTTGGGTAGTGCCGGAAATACGGTCAACGAGATTGTGGAAGAAACTTACGCCCAGCTTTTTTTCAGTCTCTGCAAGGGCCGCGAAAGTATCCCGGACTTCACTCCACTCTCAGTACGTGGGCCGAAACTGACATCCCGTTTTCGTACTCGCTGCCGTACTCCCATCTCAGACGCGTTGTTATGGAGCGGCAGTTTGGAATATTGCAATACCAATAACAAACTGTCCTTCTTAGCTTTGGTTTTTGCAATTTTTTGATCCAGTGCGTCATATCCGGTTTGGTTTGTGAATAAATCATTAAATGCAGTCTCTAATCGCAGATGTTCTTCCACTGTCGGGTTTTGGCGGTAGTCCAACAACTGGTGGACCTGCACAAATGACTCGGCTACACTGATGGAGTGGTAGTAGTTCTCTAACCATCCATGACTTGTGCTGAATCGAATGAGTAGATTACTCCAATCCCTCGCAAGCAGTTCATTTTATGTATGATCCACTGTCAACCAAAATGCCGCCCACTTCTACCAGCAGATAGTTAATCTGAAGCGACCGTCCTGGTTGGTTGGAGCGCTTGCTCCAACAGGGCGACATCTTCTCGCAGCATGCTCGGGTGATCTTTGGGATAAATTCCTACACAGACGGCATCGTTAGCTCGCATTTTTGAAGCAGCAAAGGCAAATGCAGCGGCTGGTTCATTGCGACCGGCAGCCAAAATTTTGTAGTGAATGACTGGCCTGGATAATGTCCCGATCAGGTCGGTCATGGCTGCGCGGTCTTCCTCGCCGAAGTATTCCTGGGTGCCTGCAACATGCTCGGGATTTTTATGGCGCGGGATGGGGTTATAGTAACTACACAGGTAATAATCCAGATCCAGATGATCTTCCGCCCAGGCGATCACCTCCGGGTTGTGGGCAGCGATGCCAGCCAGCATTCCTTTTTCGCGGATCATGTCCACCGCTGCCGGGATTTCATCCAGCTTGCCCAGCGCGTACAGGTAATCCATCACACCACCGTGGATATGGCAGGCTACCGCGCCATAATTCCTGGCACGCTGGATGCAAGCCGCATGATCGCCCACTTCAGGACAGGTCTGCGCGAACCACTGGATGCGCCCACCTTCATCGCAGAATTCCATCAGTAAGCGCATCATGTGAAAGTCAGTTCTGGCAAGGAGGGTATTAACCCCCAGGGTTTCGGCTTCATGGTAGATTTGCTTGATGCGCGCGGTCGTAAAGTAATGGCGCATTTCCTCATCAGTTTGTACGCTTTGATGTGAAAAACCGCCGAACGGATTGCTGCCAAGTATAAAAGTACTCACCTTCAAATGCTTGATCTGCGAGTAAAACATGCTATCTCCTCCAATGATTCTTTATTGTATCCAAATTTTCTGTGTAACAACCTAGTAATCACGGAAAAGTGCCCGAGTTTGCGAGATTTTATCCCCGCTGCCTGAGTAGTTACAAAATTTATTTTTATTATAGAACATAAAGAGAAATAGTCAAACCTTGGACTGAATAAAGGTTACAGTCACAAAAGTCCATAGAAAAGGAATTTGCAAAAAGAGAGAGTTCCGATCAAAATTGTAATTGGTCAAAAACAAACCAGAAAGGAACTCTCAAATGACAGAAAACTCCATCACAATTAGTATAACCATAAAAGCTGGAAACGAGGAAAAAAAATATCATAAAGTTACAGTCACAAATTTCCATTGAAAGGATTAATAAAAGAAAGCGGTCCAGTCTATATTGAAGATGGCTCAAACAACAAAGAAAGGAACTCTCAATAACATAGAAAGCTGTCCCAATTTTCATCTGAGACAGCCCTTTTTATGATTAGGATATGCGATTTCGCATTCACCGTCGGTATTAACAAGTAACTTTGATAGTCCTGTATTTTCAAACAAATGCCTGTTATGCTTTTGGAGGTGTTCCCTCAGCGTTTGATACTACAGCATCGATTTGGACTAAAGCATCTTTAGGCAAAGCTGATACGCCAACTGTTCTTCGTGCAGGAATACCGCTTGGGAAGAATGTTGTGTAAACTTCGTCTACAGCATCAATATCCGCGATATTTTTAAGGAAGATATTTACTTTAACCACATCGTCCAGACTGTGGTCAACACTTTCTACAATTGCCTTGATATTTTTTAAACACTGTCCAGCCTGCTCTTTTACACCACCAGTAACTATTTCACCATTTTTTGGGTCTAAAGGGATTTGAGCTGAAATATGATTGTAATGTGAAAAAGCTACAGTTTGTGTATACAGAGAACTTTTTGGTGCATTTTCTGTATTGTTTGCTTCTAAGATGAGCCCATGCCTGTCTTCAACAGCTTGTGGGGGTGTACCATCTCCGTGTGACACCACTGCTTCAAATTGCACCAAAGCATCCATAGGTAAAGCTGAAGCTGCAACTGTTGTCCGTGCAGGGATATAGGCTGCGGTCCTGGCGATAGCCGAGTCCGGGAAAAATGTTGTATAAACCTCGTTTACAGCTTCAATATCCGAGAGGTTTTTAAGGAAGATATTAATTTTTACAATATCGTCAAAAGGAACATCGATACTTTCTAAAATTGCCTTGATATTTTTTAAGCACTGTGCAGCCTGCTCTTTTACACCACCGGCTACCACTCTACCAGATTTTGGATCGATAGGTAATTGAGCTGAAAGATTATTGTAATGAGAAAAAGCTACAGCTTGCGTTGATAAAGGACTTGTTGGCGCATTTGCCGTGTTATTTGTAAGCTTTATGAGGTCACCTGCTTGTGGTGCGTTCGGAATTGTACCTTCACCGTTTGAAACAAGTGCTTCAATTTGCACCAAAGCATCCATAGGCAGCGCTGCAACTGCGACTATCGTCCGTGTAGGAACATAGCTTGGGAAGAATGTTTTATAAACTTCGTCTATAGCGTCAATATCTTTGATATTCTTAACGAATACAGTGATTCTAACAACATCGCTCATAACATGGTCGATGCTTTCAACAATTGCCTTGATATTGATAAAGCACTGTTCAGCCTGCTTTTTTACACTACCAGCAACCAATTTACCAGATTTAGGATCAATAGGGAGTTGAGCTGAAAGATTATTGTAATGTGAGAAAGCGACAGTTTGTGAATATGGACCGATACCTTTTGGAGCATTTTCTGTATTTCTTGCTAATACTGCGTTATAACCGCTCATGATAGGTTCACCCTTCTAGTTGGAATTAATAATGGGGGGATTGTAATCTGCCCTAGAGGAACTGTCAACAATCGTGTAGTGTGTGTTATTTTTGTCGCTCATCACTCGATCCATGCTCTAACTTCCACCACTTGAGAGAAAGTCTAATTGACCCGTCACACCTGCTCCCGAAAATTTCACTTGTATATCCATCCCTCCTGATACATAGAGTGAAGTGGAAAACCGAGGGCATTGCAGAAAAAAATTGACCTAATCAAGACGTCCAGGTCCCCAAAACCTATCCATATTGGTAGGTTTTCAGGTTAAAACCTACCGAAATTGATATATTGAATTCTAACCAAGTGAATGATAACCTTGATCTTTCTCTAGAAGAGAGTCATTGAGTAGTCAATAAAAGATCTCTTCTCAATAAAATAGTTCAAGGAATCAACGCATGTTTAAACCAAAAACGACCATTTCTGGTCGTCTGGAAAATAGTAGCGGGGAGTGGATTCGAACCACTCCCCAAAGGGGACTTCGTGACCTCCGGGTTATGAGTAATGCTCCTGAATCCGTGCCATTTGTGCGTCGGGTTCTGCAAAACAGCTAAACTGACGAACGCTGGTTCACACTTACCCGGCATGCAGCAGTAGTTGATTGATATTCGTATAGTAGCCATTTTACGTGGGTTCGTCAAGTCCCTTTTTAGTCTTTTTATAATTTTCTTTATTTATACCCGCTCTAATTGGGCGCGATGTATAATTAATTTTAGAATGTCTGAGCCACTTCTCCTCACAAAACTTTATGTTCCGCTGCCTCGGCCAAAAATTGTTTCCCGTCCTCGCCTGATCGAGCGGTTGAATGAGGGCATGCACTGTAAACTGATTCTTATCTCTGCCCCGGCTGGTTTTGGTAAAACCACGCTGGTAAGCGAATGGCTTGCTGGTTGCCAGCGACCGGTCGCCTGGCTGTCACTGGACGAAGGGGATAACGACCCCACCCGCTTTCTGATTTATCTCGTATCTGCTTTGCGTACGATTATGGCGAATATTGGAGAGGGGGTGTTGGGGGTGCTCCAATCACCTCAGCCACCGTCAACCGAATCGATTCTGACAGCCCTGCTCAATGAAATCACCACCAACCCAGACCATTTCATCCTCGTCCTGGACGACTACCATGTGATTGATTCCAAACCGATTGACAATGTCCTCACCTTTCTGCTAGAGCACCTGACGCCACAGATGCACCTGGTCATTGCTAGCCGGGAAGACCCACATCTCCCCCTGGCCCGGTTACGCGCCCGGGGACAATTAACCGAGCTACGTGCCGCCGACTTGCGATTTACTCCCACCGAAGCCGCCGAGTTTCTCAACCAAATGATGGGCCTGAACCTCTCCGAGAAAGAAATCGCCGCACTGGAAGCCCGCACCGAAGGCTGGATTGCCGGCTTGCAATTGGCCGCGCTTTCCATGAAGGGGCATCAAGACACCACCAGTTTTATCCAATCTTTCACCGGCAGCCACCATTTCGTGCTGGACTATCTGATTGAAGAAGTCCTGCATCAGCAGCCCGAAGAGGTTCAGACTTTTCTGCTGCGAACATCCATCCTTGATCGCCTGTGCGGCCCGCTGTGTGACGCTGTTTTGTGTTCTCCTTCTGTTTCCGGGCAGGAAACCCTGGAATATCTCGAAAATGCCAACCTGTTCATTATCCCTTTGGATAACGAGCGGTGTTGGTACCGCTATCACCATCTCTTTGCTGATTTCCTGCGCCAGAGACTGGGAAAACCCAAAGATTTCGCCGAATTCCACTTGCGTGCCAGCCAGTGGCATGAAGAGAACGGCGACCTGGGCGCGGCGTTTCACCACGCCATCGCAGCCGGGGAATTTGTCCGGGCGGCGGGGTTGGCTGAAACGGCCTGGCAGGGCATGAATGGCAGTTTTCAGTCTGCCGCCTGGCTGGGCTGGGTGAAGAAGCTGCCAGACAAGCTGATCCGCACCAGGTCTGTGCTCTGTACCCAGATTGCCCAGGCATTTACGGATACCGGCGAACTGGAGGCCAGCGAGTTGCGCCTGCAGGACGCTGAACGATGCCTGGATGGTTCGGACGTAGCGAACGAAGCGCAGCTTAAGCCCCTGCCAGCAATGATCGCTTTGACCCGCGCCTACAACGCCCAGGTGCTGGGCGATCCCTCCGCAACAGTGAAATACGCCGAGCTTGCGCTCCAACTCATCCCCGAAGATGACTTTGACCGGCGCGCCAGGGCCACAACCATATTGGAGGTCATCCACTGGGCCAGCGGCAACCTGGAGTCGGCCATCCGGGGGATTGGTGATTCGATGGAGAGATTGACCCAGATGGGCAATCACGTCATGGTGGTTGTCAGCGCCTTTGCTGTAGCCGACCTGCTGGTGGGTCTGGGGAGCCTGAGCGAGGCCGAGCGGACCTATCAGGATGCCTTACAACTGGCTGCCCAACACGGCCCGGAGGCTGAACACATCACTACCCACCATCATCTTGGCCTGTCAATGATCTACCGTCAACGGGGAGATGACACCCTCGCCGCTCATCACTTGAAACGAGCCGCCGAATTGGGTTTGCAAACCACCCTGGTGGATTGGCTGTACCGCTGGCATGTGGCTCAGGCCCAACTGAAAGAGGCCGCAGGCGATCTGGAAACCGCCATGGCTCTGCTCGACGAGGCCAAACGGGTCTATATCCAAACCCTCGTGCCTGACCTACACCCCATTGCGGCACTGAAAGCGCGCATCTATCTCAAACAGGGGCGGCTCGATAAAGCCCGAGCGTGGGCAATAGAACGCGGGCTTTCACTGGCAGATGAAGTCAGCTACTTGCATGAGTTCGAGTACCTCACCCTGGCACGGCTGGAAATCGCCAACCCGCAGGTCAACGCCCTGCTCGCACGCCTGTTGCAAGCCGCCGAAGCGCAAAAGCGCCGGGGCAGCGCACTCGATATCCTGCTGGTGCAGGCGCTGGCCTACGAGGCGCAGGGCAATCGCCCCCAGGCTCTCGCCGCGCTGGAACGCGCCCTGGTCCTGGCCGAGCCGGAAGGCTATGTTCGTATCTTTGTGGATGAAGGCAATCCGATGCGAATGCTGATTGCTGATTTTAGATTATCGATTGAAAAACAAATGTCCAGTAGTGCTCATGCCCAACTCGGTTATACAGGCAAACTCCTAGTAGCTTTTGCGCCACCCGTTAACAAGCAATCAACAACACCTGCACTTTCCGTAGGTGCAAGTGTCAAAAATCCCAAATCAGAAATGGTTGACCCATTGAGCGAGCGCGAGTTGGAAGTGCTGCGGTTGGTCGCCAAGGGACTCTCGAACCGTGAGATTAGCTTGCGGCTTTTTCTGGCCTTGAACACGGTTAAGGGGCATAATCAGAAAATCTTTAACAAACTACAGGTTCAAAGTCGCACCGAAGCTGTAGCACGTGCCCGCGAGCTGGGTCTGTTGTAGCAGAAACGTCGGTTTGCCCGCGAACCCGGTATCAAGAACTGCACGCAAGCGGTTCATAAAGCCAAAGCTTTAGGGCTTCGACCTCTCAGTAACCCCAAAACAATACCCCGAAACAACACTTTAGTATCTATACGTTAATACCGTATTGCAGATATGCTACTTGTACATTAAGCAAGTGGCACGGACTGTAATGACCGGCCAAAAAGGTATAAGGTGATGGCAAACGAACTCGAATCAAAACCGACTCCATTCCAACCCATGGTCTATCAGATCAGGCTCAAGGGTCATCTAGGTAGTCAATGGACAGACTGGTTTGATGGCCTGACCATCACGCTGGAAGAGGACGGCGACACGCTATTAACCGGATCGGTGATTGACCAGGCTGCATTGCATGGCTTGCTGAAAAAAGTGCGTGATTTGGGTATGCCTTTGGTCTCGGTCAGTCCTGTTGAAACCGGACAGGCGGATCAGTCAGATTTCAAATTGTAAATAGATATGAACTACTTGAAAAGGAGATTTGCCTTTGATAATATTTCCAACCTATTTCAACTCCCGGTAACCGGGTTACAACCACAAATTTATTCAAGTCCAAATTTATGAAACCCATCTATATCAAAAAAGGAGATAAAAATGAATGCGACTAAAGGAAGTCCCCATGGGACAAACAAAGAGACTGCAAGAAATCTGCTAGATGTGAGGATAATCCTTGCAGTGCTATGGGTAGCTGGAATGTTAAGTAGTTTAAATGGGGATACGTATCGCTTAAATGATCCTGTCCTAAAGTCTTCACTTGCAAATATCAGATCTTTTGTAATGACCCCTGAATTATTGTCAATAGCGGCATTAATGTTTGTAGGTTCGATTTTTATGAGTGTTTTGACACTGACAATGAAGTCTAATTTGAGTCGTTGGGCAAACCGCATCATAGGCATATTCTATGCTTTGTGTAATTTAGCCAATTTGGTTAGTGCTTTTGTATCGCGATCTGCTGGTTATGAGCTAGTTTGGGCCACAGGCCAACTTGTGTTTGCCTTACTGGTTGTTTGGTACGCTTGGAAATGGACTAACCCCGAAGGTTAGCCCTGATTTATGATGCCGGTCAAAAGAATTAGGAGAAAAACCATGAAAGCGATTGTATACACAAAATATGGACCGCCAGATGTTCTTCGTCTCGAAGAAGTGAAAAAGCCTGCCTTCAATGAAGATCAAGTGCTGGTAAAAGTCCACGCAGCATCCATCAATGCGAGCGACTGGCATATGCTGACCGCTGACCCTTTCCCAATGCGTCTGATAGGCAATGGGATGTTTAAACCAAAAAACACAATTCTTGGCGTTGATGTCTCTGGCTGCGTGGAAGCAGTTGGCAGAAACGTCAAACAGTTTCAGCCAGGGGATGCGGTGTTTGGAGATATTTTTGGGCTTGGCAGTGGCAGTTTTGCCGAATATGTTTCTGTTCCTGAAAGCGCTCTGGCGCTAAAGCCGTCCAATGTTTCATTTGAGGAAGCTGCGGCTGCACCCGTGGCAGCTGTCACTGCCCTGCAAGGCTTGCGCGATCAGGGGCATATTCAGCCCGGGCAAAAAGTTCTGATCAACGGGGCGTCTGGCGGGGTGGGGACGTGTGCGGTACAGATTGCCAAGGCGTTTGGATCGGAAGTGACTGCCGTGTGCAGCACCCGGAATTTGGAGATAGCGCACTCGATCGGCGCAGACCACGTCATTGACTACACCATAGAGGATTTCACCCAAAATGGACAGCAGTATGATCTCATCCTTGCGGTGAATGGCTATCATCCGCTTTCCGCGTACAAGCGTGCTTTAACTCCCCAGGGCATTTACGTTTTCGTAGGAGGATTACCAAACCAAATATTCCAGTCACTCTTCCTTGGACCTTTAATGTCAAAAAGCAATGGCAGAAAAATGACAAGCAAAATGAAAAAAGCAAATCAAAAAGATTTGCTTTTCATAAGAGATCTTTTGGAAGCCGGAAAGATCCGACCAGTTATTGATGAATGCTACCCGTTAAGTAAAACAGCTGAAGCTTTTAGGTATTTTGAAAAAGGACACGCCCGAGGTAAAGTGGTTATCACAATCTCGGAACAGGAGAAATAAAACAATGGATATCAAAATTCTTCTTTCTGCAACCTGGGTGGTTGCCACGCTAATTTATCTTTATGGTGATGTCTTGCGCATCTGCAGCGGCGACTTGGCAAAAAAACCGATGGCCGACAAGAATTTAAACCAGTTCGTTTGGCTGGGGATCGCGGTTCTGATGTTGACGCCCATCTTGATGGTTTTCCTGACACTGGTAATGCCCCAGCCTGTGAGCCGTTGGGTGAATATTATCGTGGCTGCCTTCTTTTTCCTGTTCAACCTGGTTGGTCTACCCACTTATTTATCATTATGGGACAAATTCCTGATTGCAGTCAGCATGGGGTTCAATGTGGTCACTATTCTGTATGCATGGAATTGGAGCTAACATAGTACAAATTTTCGAGGCAATGTGTTCCTGGGAAGCTGGTTGTCGGGAAAGGACATAAAATGAGATATTTAGTAATTACTTTGGAACAAAATTGCAAAACCTAATGAGAGAAAAAGGATGTGATGCAACTGATTAGTAATTTTCGCGAAGGTAGGATTAGAACCTCTGACCACAAGGTTATGAGTCTGAATCCTAAAACCGAGGGCATAGGGGCTAATGTTGGAGATGATACTTTTTGAGTGAAGATTCGTCTTTTCTTTTCCTTCAAGCCTGGTTGAATAATTTTTTCTAAGACGTAGTACAAAGGCACTGAATTTTTACTTGAGTTTTTTATAATAAGTACGCCCAAATCCCGAAAACCTATCCATATCGATAGGTTTTCAGGTTAAAAACCTACCGATATTGGTATATTGCAATGAAATCACTGGAATGATAACCTTGATCTATCTCAAGAAGAGAACCGTTTTCTAATCAATAAAATACTTCTCTTCTCAATTAAATAGTTCAAGGAACTAACGCATGTTTAAACCAAAAACGCCTCTTATAGGGCGTCTGGAAAATAGTAGCGGGGAGTGGATTCGAACCACTGACCTCCGGGTTATGAGCCCGACGAGCTACCTCTGCTCTACCCCGCATCGTTTTGTTAACGTCTAAAATTTTACTCCACTCCGCTAGATCCGTCAAGCTGTCATTTGCAAATCACATGTGCATTCAATCAGAATTCCTTCCTTAGTTATCAGGATCTGACAAATACAGAAAATTTTGTACTTTGTGACTTTATTTAAGTTAAATGTCACTTGACAGATCGACAGGAATTTGTAGAATCTAAAGTGAATAAGGATTAATTTTCTAAAAAATTTTTCATCTTCATTCTTCTGATTTAAAATCAGATGTGAACCAAAATCAAAATTCACATCAAATTCAATGATGCTCAAAAATTGTCAATCAATCGAGGAAAATAATGGCGAAAACTGCATGGATAAATCTGACGACCGGTGACATCCGAGTGGAAGAAACAGATCCGGAACTTCTCCAGCAATATTTGGGGGGGCGTGGATTGGGGGCAAAGTATCTCTATGATACTATCCAACCGGGAACGGACCCGTTTGGTCCTGAGAATTATCTGATAATTACAAATGGTTTTTTCAGTGGTACCCCCTGGCCATCCGCTTCTCGTTATCACGTTACCTTTAAATCCCCGGCGACGGATGGTTATGGATATGCCAACTCCGGTGGAGGATTTGGACCAGAACTCGCCATGGCAGGGTATGACGCGTTAGTTTTTTGGGGAGTCTCCCCTCACCCGGTATACCTGAACATTTCAGACGCTGCCATTTCACTTGAAAACGCAGACCATCTTTGGGGAAAGCGAACCAGTGAGGTTCACGATTTGCTGTTAGGAGCAGGGGTGACACCTGGTTCGAATGGCCGGGTTGCCTGTATTGGGCCTGCTGGGGAAAATCTTGTTCGGATTGCATCGATCATCAATGATTATGGTCGTGCTGCTGCTCGTGGTGGGCCTGGCGCCGTCATGGGATCCAAGAAGCTGAAAGCCATTCATGTCAAAGCATCTTCCAAAGGACAGAGTAGCCCTGAACTGCGTGAAGAAATTAAACGCTTGAACCAACATCTTCGCAAAGATCCAAAAATGCAGGGATTGATCGACACAGGAACCGTTTTTTTGATGAGAATCAAAAACATCAGTGGTGATCTTCCAGCCAAAAACCATCAACTGGGGCAAGTGCCTTTCATCGATAAGATGGATGGAACTGCTTTGAAAGAATATCGCACCAAAAGAATGGGATGCCGCTTCTGTCCGGTGCAATGCTCTTGTGAATCTGTTGGCCAGGGTACAGATGGAATCATTCACACCGAAGGTCCAGAATATGAATCGACCGATGCATTGGGACCCGTGGTCTGGAATGATGATGTCAATGTCATCATTGAAGGTAATTATCTCTGTAATGATCTCGGGTTGGACACCATTTCCACCGGAAAAGTAATTGGTTTTGCGATGGAATGCCATGAAAAAGGAATTCTCTCCGATTCCGATTTCAACCTTGAATGGGGTGATTCCTGTACCATACTGGGGTTAATGAAGAGCATTTCCTATCGCAAAGGTATTGGTGATCTCCTCGCGGAAGGCACCAAACGGGCAGCTGAAAAAATCGGTAATGGGGCGGACCATTATGCCATGCATGTGAAAGGTCTTGAGATCCCCGAGCAAGAGCCTCGGGTATCCAAAGGATTTGGGCTCGGTCATGCTGTTGCAAATCGCGGTGCCGACCATTTGTATGGATTGCCAGCCATTGATCTGGGTGGCAATTTTGAAGCAGCCAGAAAGATCTTTCCTCCCGAAATTATTGATGAATTAATGGAATCTTATAATGAAAAATACAAGCCGGATATGTTGATCTATGGTGAGCATTTTTGTGCCTTATCGGATGCATTTGGTGTCTGTAAATTTACAACGACGGAAGAATACAGCCTGATGCCAGCTGATTTTCTTACGGGACTTAATATTCTTGGTCACAAACTGGATGAAAAGTCCTTGTTAAAAATTGGTGAACGGATTGTTAATCTGGAAAGACTCTTCAATATTCGCGAAGGGTTTGATCGCAAAGATGATAAGCTACCCGAACGATTCACGACCGAAGAAATGCCCCTGTATGCCAACGAAATAGATCCTGAAACCGGGAAAACAACTTTAGGCAAACAAATCGGAACAGCTATCATTCAGGATCTGGAAGCCATGCTGGACAGATACTATATGTTAAGAAATTGGGATGATCAGGGTAAACCAACTCCTGAAAAAGTTCAGGAATTAGGGCTTATGAAAGAATATGAGAACATAACCAATTAATAAATTTTGATTTTATCTTTAATAAATTATGAATGGATGAAATTAATGGCAAAATTTGACTATGTAATTGCTGAAACACTTGATGATGCTTTAAGTCTGTTAAACGAACAAGGAATTCGCAGTATCCCCCTGGCAGGCGGTACAGATATCTTTGTTGCACTACGAGTGAACCCACTCTGGTTTGACCGGTTGGTAGACATCCGGCAAATACCTGAATTAATCCAGGTTACGTTGGAAGATGATCAAATCAAACTTGGTGCAGCTGTGACTTTTTCGAAAGCGATAAGAAATCCCATCATGCAAAAATCAGTGCCTTTCCTGGTGGAAGCCTGTAAAACGATCGGTGGACCTGCAGTCAGAAATTGCGGTACATTCGGTGGAAATGTATCCAATGCAGCTGCCTGTGCTGATTCATTACCCTCTCTGGTATGCCTGGAAGCAGTCGCACATTTACGATCTTCCAACGGTGAACGAGAGGTTAAAGTTGAAGATCTAATCACCGGTCCCCATGAAACGAGTATTGAGGTAGGTGAATTATTAACCCATTTCACCTTCAAAGTACCCCCTGAACATGCCCGAAGTTGTTTTATCAAAATAGGAAGACGTAAAGCACAATCGATCTCGCGATTAAGCATTGCTGTGATCGGCACTGTCAATTCAGACGGTATCATCGATTATGTTCGGGTTTGCCCCGGCGCGGCAATTGCCACCCCAGTTCGTTTTTCGAACGTCGAGGGAATGTTATTGGGGAAAAAACCGGATAAAGAAATCATTACAGCTGCAGCTGATCAACTGGTTTCCGAAATGATCGAGAGCACCGGACGGCGTTGGTCAACAGAGTATAAAGAAATAGCTCTGAAAGCGATTGCGGAACGCGCTTTGGCAAAAATTTTTCTTGAGGATGTGCCCCATGTTAATTAATTTCATTTTGAATCAAAAACCAGTATCGGTGGACGCCCCAGCTGATATTACTTTATTAACACTGCTACGTGATTATTTTAAATTAACCGGAACAAAAGAAGCCTGTGAGGTTGGTGAATGTGGTGCCTGTTCTGTCCTCCTGGATGGTGAACTGGTCAACAGCTGCCTTGTGGCAGCACCGTCTGTGACGGGACACGAAGTCACCACAATCGAAGGAATTCATGATGAAGATGGTGGTCCTAATGATCTGCAACGCAATTTCATCGCTAAAGGCGCTGTTCAATGTGGATTTTGTATCCCTGGTATGGTGATCGCAGGGGAAGCCCTCCTGGCTGTAAAATCACAACCATCCCGGCTGGAAATCAGGGAAGCTTTGGCAGGCAACCTATGTCGCTGTACCGGCTATATGCAGATTGTGGATGCGATTGAGACCACCGCAAATGACCGTGCACACATGCGTAACCATGAGGAAAGGGAGAAGAATTCTCAATGACAAATTTAAAATATGTTGGACAACCTGCTCAACGTGTCGATGCGCTTGAGAAAGTGATGGGCAAAACCAAATATGTTGGAGATATGTCTCTTCCTGGAATGTTATACGCTCGCACACTTCGAAGTGAAATTCCGCATGGCCGCATTATCAAATTAGATGTTTCTCCAGCACTTGAAGTGTCAGGTGTAATTGCTGTGGTTACCAGCGATGATTTTGTGAACCATGGCAATTTTGGCTTTCCAATCAGCGATATGTATATGCTTGCATTTGAGAAAGTACGCTATGTGGGTGAAGGTATCGCCTCTGTCGCTGCAACCACACCAGAAGCGGCTCTGGCAGGTGTTAAAGCCATCATCTGTGAAATCGAACCACTTCCAGCTATATTTGATATGGCTGATGCACTTAAACCGGATGCCCCCCAGGTAGGTCCAACCCGCACCGACGGGAAACACCCGAACTACATCGGCCATTACCCGGTGTACAAAGGCAACCCCAAAGAAAAATTTCAAGACTGTGATGTTGTCATTGAACAAAAATATGAAACGGTAATGCAGGAACATGCATATCTGGAGACAGAAGGTGGCCTGGCAATTCCAACCCCCGAAGGTGGCGTTAGTGTTTATCTCTCCTGTCAGAGTCCTTTTATCCCTCGAAATGATCTTTGTAAAGTACTGGGTTTGCCAGCGGATCGAGTGCGTGTGATTGTCCCTCCGGTTGGGGGTTCGTTCGGTGGCAAGGATGATTTGAATTACCAGACTGCCGGTCAGGTTGCTGCATTGGCACTAAAAGCGAAACGTCCTGTGCGCATGACCTTCTCACGGGAAGAGAGTATCATCGCCAGTTACAAACGTGGTTCCATGCGCATGAATATTAAACTGGGTGCCGACCATGATGGCACTTTAAAGGCCTGTGAATTCAGAAGTCTTTACGATTCGGGTGCATACTCCTCCCAAAGCCCCTTTACCAGTTGGCGTGCCAGCATCCATGCGATGGGTGCGTATCGCTATGAAGATTGCTCAGTCGATATTGATACGGTTTATACCAACACCGGGTATGCTGGAGCATATCGTGGATTTGGTAATACCGAAGTTTGTTCAGGAATTGAACAGGCAATCGATGAAATGGCTGATCAGCTGATGATGGATCCAATCGATTTTCGTTTGAAAAACTGTCTCAAGGTGGGAGACGTCACCCCACACGGACAATTGCTTTCGGAATCGGTGGGATTAACCGACTGTTTATTAGCTGTGAGGAAAATGAGTGATTGGGATCGCAAACGGAAAGAATTTGCCAATCAATCACCTTCAGCTGAGAAACGTCGTGGTATTGGCGTCACAGCTCTCTTTCATGGCACCTCCTTAGGCGCAGAAGGTTTGGATGAAGCAACCGCAACGATCGAGATCCATAGTGATAATCTGGTTTCCATCACATCCGGATTGACGGATTATGGTACCGGTGCTCGAACTGTGTATACATTAATTGCAGCAGAAATATTAGGGATCAATCCGGATCGTATTCATGTTCACAATCCTGATACCAATACTGCCAAGGATAGTGGCCCAACAGTTGCCAGCCGCACCACAATTTTGGCTGGTAACTCAGTTCGGGTCGCTGCACAAAATTTAATGCAAAACCTGGATTGGGCAGCTGCTGATTATCTTAAGTGCGATATTTTACTAGTTCATCGTGTCGGTGAGGATTATATCGGCCCAAGCGAAGAACCCGTTTCCTGGGATATTGTTGTTAAGCATGCCCGCGAGATGGGATTGGTTCTTTCTGCATTTGGAAGATGGTCTGCCCCGCAAATCCACTGGGATGAAGAAAAAGGCACTGGTACCCCCTATTTTGCCTATCATTTCGGCTCTCAGGTTGCCGAGGTTGAAGTCGATCTCAAGACTGGCCATACAGATGTAATTAACATCTGGGCTGTCCATGATATTGGAAAGGTGATTTTCCCTCAAGGAGCTTACGGGCAGTTGTACGGTGGCATTTCACATGGGCTGGGGTATGGGCTTTATGAAGATCTGGATTACCAGAATGGGTATGCCCAAAGTATAAACTTCGACACATATCTCATCCCAACGTCGGTCGATATGCCAGAGATCCAAGCAGGTTTTGTTGAGGCGACATTCTCTCAAGGACCATTCGGCGCAAAGAATGTCGCCGAGCCCGCCATGGTGCCCACGGCACCGACAATCCTGAACGCAATTGCCAATGCCACCGGTCGCCGAATTCGAAAACTACCGGCTAATCTCGAAAGGGTAATGCTGGGGAAAGAGCTCACGAAAAAAGGATCTCCCTTTAGCTGCAAAGTTGCCTTAAAGATAACATAATCACTATGGATACCAATCATTTTTCCGTCACGGTTCGGTTCTTTGGGATACTGGAAATGTATGCAGGTGCCCGCCAAAAAATCGTAGACCTGCCTACAGAAACCGATCTGAAAGGATTATTAGATAAGCTGGAAGAGATTAACCCTCCAGCTTATCGTGATTTATTAAAACAAATCCCGGAATCAGAACCTTTCCTGAGAATTATGTTGAATGAAACATTGATTTCGGAAATTGAAAAAGTTCCATTATCTCCAAACGATGTTATCACTATTCTTCCCGGAATTTCTGGAGGTTCTTAAGTTCTGGATCATTGAATCCAATTTAAACCTCATTCAAACACATATTTAATTCAAAACAAATTAATTTCTTGCAATTTTTGTTTGAACTTCCTTATAATAAAATTGATCCATTTCTGAAATGACCATTCTCATCATCCCAAAGATCATTTTCTATTAATAATAAACCTTAAGGAAGAAGAAAATGTTTACACAAATGCGGAACAATCTGACGCATGCCTGGAAACAGGCACGTTTGTTGAACATGATCAAAAAGGGAAGTCTTTCTCCCACCGAACAGACAAAGAAATCATGGACTAGTCTCATTCAATCATACGAGGATGTTCCAAAAGAATTCAAAGCTTTTTTTGAATCTTTTAATGATAAAAAAGTACCTTTTCCATACACCCTGCTTACACCATCCTTTGAAGGTTATCTGAATCGGCAAAGTATAAAAATGATTTCTATTTTGGACAAACATCTCGTTGTCTTGGAAGTAAATGGTACCACTTACACAGAGAAATCATTCCCTTATGAAGGAATACTTTATATTGAGTTTTCAACAATATTGTTGGATGCTTATTTAAAAATTAGTGGAATCCTCAACCAGACAAAGGTTGCATCCTCCATCATAAAATTCAATGCAATCAACGATTATCTTTTTTTTCCAATTATTGAACGGATCCGACAAATTTCAGATAAGGAATTTGATGAACCTCAACCAGAAGAAATCGAAAAATTTAATAAATGGTCTCAGGTGAGTTACAAATTCATGAACTTTGCAAAAAGAAGCCTACAAGGATCGGAATTGATCAAGAAAGATATTTTTCAACCTGAGATTAAATCAAAGATAATCTCTTTTTTGGGGAAGACTTTTTATCGAACTATCTCGCCAGCATTGATGTGTATTCTTACAAACAAAGAATTAATTGTTATTCAGGAAGGAAATAAGCGTTACAAAGAAGAAAAATATGGCGGAACCTGGTTTTATATACCTTTGATCCGAATTGATACTTTATCCCTCGAAGAAAAAAAAGACTATTTGTTGAATCTTTCAGTCCATCTACCAAAAATGAATAGTCTTGAATTTGTTTTCCAAACATCTTTTAAAGAAGATCTAAGTCAGCTCATTGATCAATTTCAAGCAATTTGACCCATCACCTCAACAGAACTAAGCTGGTGTGATTTTTCTCAGGTATCACCGCCAAAACCACCCTGACCATCATGATGAAAAGATACTATCTTTTCTTGAACACAAAAAAGATTGGTGTTCCGGTAAAAGGATACTCTTCACGAAGAGTATTTTCAATAAACCGAATAAAGGTAAAGTGTGCCAGCTTGGGCTCATTACAGTAGATCATAAAGGTCGGTGGATCTGAACGCACCTGGGTACCATAATACATTTTGAATACCCGCCCAGCTCTGGATGGAGTATGTAAATCCTGAACGTGTTGAATGATGCGGTTCAAGGAAGATGTTGTCATTCGGGCGAGACGTTCTTCCTGAACTTTTAATGCCATCGGCATTACCTGCTCCAGGCGTTGACCGGTTTTGGCGGAAATGAATAACAATGGCACATAATCCATGAAATTAAGGTCATTACGAATTTTTTCTGTAAACTCAACCATTGTGTGTGTATCTTTTTCAATCGCATCCCACTTATTCACAACCACCACACAACTTTTTCGTGCTTCCAGGATATACCCGGCAATATGAGCATCCTGAGCTGTGATACCTTCAATCGCATCAATCAATAACAAGGCAACATCTGCGCGTTCAATCGCTCGCATCGAGCGTAACACAGAATATTTTTCCACTCCGACGTCAACTTTGCCACGCCGGCGGATCCCTGCTGTATCAATCAAGGTGACTGGTATTCCATCAAATTCAATTTTGCTGTCAATTGCATCACGAGTAGTGCCCGGAATATCTGAGACAATCATCCGCTCTTCACCCACCAGGCGATTCAATAAACTTGATTTTCCAACATTCGGTTTCCCCACCAACGCGATTTTAACCGAGTCATCTTCTTCTGTTTCCAAATCTTCCGGAAAAGTTGCCACCAATGCATCCAGCATATCGCCTGTGCCTGTACCATGAATGGATGATAGGGGAAAAGGATCTCCCATACCTAACTCATAAAACTGATAAGCTTCTTCTCGAAATGTTTTACTATCTGCTTTGTTGACAACCAGCAAGATCGGTGGGGTAAGTATTCCATCCACCAACTTTTGTCTACGCCTGAGAATCTCTGCAACTTCCTGGTCTGCCGGCGTGACACCTGAAATGGCGTCAACAACAAACAAAATGGTGTCGGCATCGGCTATCGCAATCGCTGCCTGCTCTTTGATCTCTACAATAAAATCTGCAGATCCAATTGAAAGTGGGGTTTTTCCACCCATGGAAGGATCAATTCCACCTGTGTCAATCACATAAAATGGACGACCTGCCCAATCAGCATCAGACATCAATCGATCCCGGGTGGTACCTGGTATTTCATCAACAATGGCTTTACGATCACCGGTAAGTCGATTAAATAAAGTGCTTTTGCCGACATTGGGACGGCCAACAAGTGCTACGATCGGTTTGTTCATTACTTACTTTCCGCGTTTATCCACCCGGTGTGGGTGTTGGCGCTATGATTACTTCTAAATCAATTAATTCAGGCTGGATACTATCCACCACTATTTCTTCGGAGGGTAATTCTACCACTGGTTGCAATTGGTATGTTCCCACTTTGTAATCTGTGAGATCAAGATAGACCCGGATATCCTCTGGCTTGAGTTGATCGATAATGGGCAATGGGCCAGAAATGATTATCGTTATGAACTCCGGAAAAAGGTTTGCTTTCAAGTTTTCCGGTAATCCTATGATTTCTATTGGGATATTGGCAATTGGCAGACTGGTCTGCACAGCTGCAATACTAACACGCACCAAAACGGTTCGTTGGTCACCAACTACCAGTACACCTTCCGGTAAATCTAACAGTAAGGAAACATCCACGTCGTCGTTAAAATCATCAAGATTTAGTGGCATAGTCTGCACATATCCAGGTAATTCATTTACGATATCTGGATTACTGGAATAAACTGTTACAGCCAAAGGGAAAACGGCAATATTGGTCAAACGATAACCATCAGCCACCTGACCTTCTAGATTGACTGAAACGATTACATTGCGATATCCATAACGCTGGTTTATTCCTTGTTCTACTTCAACACGGTCCGGTGTTAAGGTTACACCATCTACGACCATATCGTTTTGATCTAATGCTACAACATTGATGATGCGTGAAACATCCTCAAAGGCTTGATTGATATCCAGAATAGCTTGGATTTTTGCCACTCTTTCAACCTGAGAAATGGGTCCTGTCACCACAATTTGATCTGTGCTGAGAATTGGATCCTCAGCCTGATATCCAATCGCAGGTTCTCCCCGTATCACCAAATCCAATGGAATAGCTTTACTGGCGAGAGCCTCCAACTTTATTGATAATGCTCTTGGAGAATAGGAAACAACTTTTACAGGCTGAATATTAACCTGGATTTGCATATCAATTGTATGAGTCCCAGCACCCAGCCCTGATAAATCCACAACTGCTCTAACGGGTGATTGTGCACTTAAGATGGCTGTCCAGACTGATTGCGGTGTGTTGAGAACAATAGAGACATTTGTCGGAAGATCACTGGTCATTACAAGATTGGTGTCCTGACCAACAATTTCTATGGGTACATTTCGAGGATAGGATCGGTTCTCAGCAGGATCACTGGCTGTAACAGCAATTATCCAGACAGTAATTGCCAGTACTAATGCAGTAATGAAGGTTGGAAGACCTTTTTTTACCTTTCGAAAGAATGCCCACATGGCTACTCTTCATCCTTGTGACGAATCACTGGCTTTTTAATTTTCAAACCAAAAATATTAATTTGACCGCTGGTATCTGGAACAGGTCTGAAAAGAACTGTCAGCATATTCTCAAGCCGATCTGAATCAAGACCACGGATTAATCGGCCACCCTGCGCTACCGATAATGAACCCGTTTCTTCTGAAACAACAATCACGATACCATCATTTGCTTCCGATGATCCAAGTGCTGCTCTGTGACGTAAACCCATCTGGCGTTCCGGGGTACGATTGAGAATTCCGCTCGCAGACAGCGGCATGACACAGGATGCTGCTTTAATACGGTTACCGACGATAATCACTGCCCCATCGTGTAAAGGAGAATTGGGATAAAAAATTTGAAGTAATAATTCAGGTGTGACAACTGCGTCCAGAAAAACACCAGTATCGATATATTCCTGTAAAGAATCTAAACGCTCCATTACAATCAACGCGCCATGCCGGCGAGCAGAAAGCCGGGCGCATGCAACACTGATGGAATGCATGATGATCTTAATGGCTTCTTCAGAAGCTAAATTTCGTCGAAATAATGTCGATGGTCCAGCACGTCCCAGACGTTCCAATCCCCGTCTGATTTCCGGTGCAAAGATGACGGGGATCGCCAAAAGGAGAGCAGGTAAAGTAGTCTGGATAAGCCACGAAAAGGCTGGCAAGTTGATAAATTGTGTTAAAAATGCTAATAAAATGACGAGGAAAAACACTCCCCGCAATAAGACTGTCGCCTGTGTATCCTTCAATAGCATCAGAATAATAAAGAAAATTAAAGTCACCAACGCCAGGTCAAGGGCGCTTAACCAATTTATTCTTTGAAAAATAAATAAAATCTCATTAAAAAATTCTGACACTGGTTTCCTTTACTAAATTGGTCTTAGAACTCGATCATTTCTTAATTTCTTAAAAAATAGTTTTGTTCCATCTGGCATGGAATCAATGGCTGCATTAACCCATGCCGAAACTTTCAAATCATCAGGTGAACTTTTCTCGTAACCTAATAGTTGCCAGATTCGTTCCTGATTTGCCATTTTTTCGTTTAAAAACAATAATGAAATCTCACATTGGAGTTCGCCTGATGCCCGCTCCATTTCATTCATTAAAAGGGGAATTGCATTTTCATAAGGAACATTCTCAAGAATTAATAAATCGACGGTTCGGGCAACCAGGTTTTCAACCTGCCACCCCAAAATCCCAACCAGGGTTTCACCTGCTTGCAGGATTAAGAAAGCTTTTTCGCCAAACATTTCCATTATGTCGTTACGTGAGTACATCTGCCCATTTTTAAAAAATTGATTCAGAAATTCTGCAATTTCACTGGATCTTCGTGGTGTTCCACGTCGTACAGTCAATTCACCCCGAATTGATTGTGTTGTCGCAAGGGTGACTTCACTTTCTGAAACCTGTTTGGGAACCAGCTTTTTCCAGTTTTCGTATACCTGTTTCCAGGTTTCTTCCACCGATCCGATATTCTGGATTACCACATTCGCTGCTTTTATTTTTTCATCCTGTGGTGGTTGAGTGTCAATTCTTTGTTTCGCATCAAGCACACCCATCTTTCGACGGAAAACCAACCGTTCAAGTTGTGTTTCAGGAGGAGTATAGGTGACCCAGATGCTGTCACAGTTTGTTTTAATCTCAGATTCGAGTAATTTGATCGCTTCAATCACAATTACCTTATGTTTGATGTGTTTGATGATGTAATCAACTGCCTGGATTACCAGTGGGTGGACGATATCCTCCAGAATTTTCAAGGCTTTTGGATCACTGAAAACCAGACGTCCCAATTTTTTTCGATCAATCTCTCCATCTTCTTTCAGGATCCATTGTCCAAATTGGGTGATTACTTTTTTATATCCTGGAGCACCTTTGGCGGTGGCACGATGTGCAAGCGCATCAGCATCAATCCCAAATGCGCCAAGATGTTCTAACATTCGGCGTACTACACTCTTACCTGTACCAATATTTCCGGTTAACCCAATTACGAGTTTACCAGTCCATTTGCTCAAATTTCCTCCTTAATCCCAGAAAAAGAAGTTTTTTCTACCTTCATTTTAGCTTTGCGAAGCTAGAATGTCAAAGGTTTGTGTTTTTGAAAATTGAAACACAAATAATCTACACCATAATTAACGTTTTATTAGTGGTAAGAATACCCTTTGATTAAACCCATCGGGTAAGACAAAGGTGCGTAATCGGATACCAGCATCGAATTTCATTGTCTCCGGTAAAGATTTCCAAATCCCCTGGTCATTTTTTATCCAGGTTCGGTCTTCGGATAGGATGCCAAGATTATCAACTGCAATTGGGAATAGATTTGACTTATTCTTAATCTCTAATACAACCACAATTTCATCATCGTTATTTATCTCTATGTTTGGACTTAGAGCAATACTATAGTATCCAGCAAAAGGAACATCAATATTCAAGCTTTCATAAAGCAGACCACTGAGGATTCCATTTGAAAATTGGTCATAAATTTGTAAATTAACGGTTGCGGTATCATTGCTCCAGAACTCGACGGTCTGGGCGATTTCGTCGCCCTCTGGTGTAAACAGAGCAAGCACTTGATTTGGTTCGAAAAACTCACCATTACTAGTTTGGGTTGTGTGACCAGCCTCATCATAAAAGTAGAGCTTTTTAAAGGAAGAACTCTTTTCCCAACTCGTGACTGTTGAAAGATAACTGCCAATCCCCGCACTACCATAGGCAACCGTGAAATATCCTTGGTTTCCCCAATCGGTTCCATAACTGTTTTTTACAATCCAGGCTCCTTTTCCTCCTGCATGGGAAAGATCATCATCCCAACCAACGATTAAGACACCATGCGTGTATTTGGAAGGATCATTTACTGAGTTATCATACAGTACAAACCCTCCGCTATAATCTGCAAAACCACTAATATTTGAATCCATTTGGGAATAAAGAGGGCCAAATTCTATTAGTTTTTGCTTGATTAAATCTATCGATGCTAATGGATACCCAGATCTGAATTGTTGCCACTCTTTAATAAAATACTCCGGTGTACAAGACGTATTACAATCACAATCGATGCTGATATATGGATCGCAACTCTCTTTAACCAAACCTTCCTGGGTGAAGAGATTAATCAGCATGCGGGAATTTCCACCTTTGCAGGAATACTTATCAATTCCTTCATATGTATTCTTAGCATTCCAATTACATTCTTTTGCGTTGTTCTCAGAAAAATCTAAAAATTCAAGGGTAACCTTATCCTTTTTCCAAATTGCAGCTTGAATTGCTCCAACAGTGGCAAAAGCATATCCGGAATTACAATTCTCCACCTGTTGATCCAGCACAGGAAAATTAAATCCTTCATCACGCCAATCATATTTGGATGGGAATTCTTTTGTATTTGCCTGACTATTCGTTTTTGGGAAGATCAAAATAAAAATAAAAAGACCTAAAATCAATAATCCACGTCGTTGCATCAGTGAAACCTCTGGAGAATTTGATAGATTAATTATAGTTAAAAAAATTTTTTTTCTAATTAAAGATATATTGGAATTTAAATCCATGTTCAGGAACACCAATCCCGGATATAATCACGGCTGATTAATTTGCTAATCATCACCATCGAAGTTCTCGAAACAAATCGGGATTAATCTAATAAAAGGTGAAATCCTACAGCAAAAATTATCAGAATTTCTGATATGAATCATGGAGTTTGGCATGTCAATGAAAGACTTTAAAAATCAATTCGTGCGGGAAATTTCCACAATGAAATTATCACGAGATACGATTAAGGATTTCTTCTTTGTAATCCTAGGCGTTGTTATTCAGGCATTTGCGATGCGTCTATTTCTGGTGCCGGCATTCCTGGTTAGTGGTGGCGTCAGTGGAGCTGCTCAATTGATCAATCATTTATCCGGATTTCCGATCGGATTAATGGTTTTAATCGGCAACATTCCTTTGTTTATTCTCGGTTGGCGATATCTGGGGGGAATACGTTTTGCCTTAAGAACGGCTGTCGCCATCGTCATCTTTTCATTTCTCACCGATTTTCTGGTCTTATTCATATCCCCTGAAGGGGTAACAGACGATCTGGTTCTGAACAGTATCTATGGTGGTTTGATGTACGGCATTGGTCTGGGAATGGTTTATCGTGGAAAAGGTACCAGTGGTGGCAGCGATATTCTCGGGCGAATTCTCAATCACCGCTTTGGGATTTCCATTTCCACCTCTTACCTGATCACAGATTCTGTTGTGGTCTTATTAGGCGGATTAGTTTTCGACTGGGAACGGGCTCTTTATGGTCTGGCAGTAATTTATGTCAGTGGTCTGGCTGCAGAAATTGCCTTTGAAGGCCGGGCTGTATACCGAACAGCCATGATCGTAACCTTCGACCCGGAAGCTGTTTCTCAACGAATCATGGAAGCATTGGAACGCGGTGTCACCATGCTGCATGGTACAGGCGGATACACTCATGAGGACCGCACAGTGATCTATTCTGTGATTACACAATCCGAGATCCCTCAGTTAAAAGAAATCGTTAAAGAAGTTGACCCGAAAGCTTTTATGGTGATAGGTCAGGCGCACGAAGCACTCGGGGAAGGGTTCAGACCTTTAATCGAACCAAAAACCTGATCTGGCTATAGTAAGCCTAACATGATTAGTACTCCCAGGGTGATACCCACCTGCCCCAGATGATAGGTAAACATCACCACAAAATTTCCATAGGGAACAGGCCGTAAAAAACGTCCTGTACAAAGAACTGTATCCGAAATTGTAAATAAAAGCGCACCCAGGCTGGCAATAATAGCGGCATTGATACTCCAATTCTCTCTGAACCAGGTCATCATGGCTAAGAACAACATACTGGTAATGGTGATCATATATAAAAGAATTGGCAGCCACAAGTGTCGGTGTTCCAATCTCCGGCGTATTCCTCGAATAATTCTGGGATACGCCAATACAACCAGTCCAATCACCAACAACACCGGAACAAGGACCCACAGAGAAAATTGTAACGTACCGAAACTAAAACCAATAATATAAAGAATATGAGCAACCAGGAATGAGAAAAGGCCAGCGATAAATAACCTTTTGCGCATTAACAAAAATATATCTCCTAATAAGGAGAAAACCAAGCCAGCACCAAACCAATAACCTGGATTAATCCATCCTCCGAGATTAGAAAAAAGAGCGATCAATAAAAGCAATGATAATGGCTTCGTAACTACACGCAATCGAATCCAGTGTTTTCCTGCAGAAACCCACTCTAAAGGCATGACAATTGCCAGCGCTACTCCTAAAGGTATAATCATTACTTCTCCTGAACCACCCGACCCAACAAATTTAGGGCATCTAGATTATTGCGCCAATTTTTATTCACCTTCACCTTGTGGAATATTAACCAAATCCACCACTTAAAATCAATATACCATTAATTATAATTCTCAAGTTTGTTTGCCCACCAAAAAAAATCATTTCCATCAGCACATCCAGTAACAGATTTGGTTTGAGAACAAAATAGCGTGGCTGTTATTCAATTTGCATGTAAATTAAATCAGATGTTCAGGCAGTCACAGGATTTAATTAATCCCCTCCTGGATTTAGTTTTAGATTTTTGAATTTGGTGAAAAAATTATCAATCATTTTTTTCCTTGCATCTGAAAAACAATTAAGTATAATGATTAAATCAACTTGAGTAAGAAGATAAATTTTGTAAAAAAAATTATCCTCCCTCATCAGTACTGTAGGACCAAAAAAAATTCAATGTTGAACAAGATTTAAGTCCATCAAGATTCTTTGTTCCCCAGCCTTAATCTTCCATCATGGCCAATCAATCATAAATTGACAAAAATTGTGTCTATCTATTCAATTCTTTTTAGAAAATGGAGGTGATGTGTATAGAAAATTTTTGAATTTTTGGCCTGTTAATATTGAAGGCAACAATTGTATTTCGATCTCTTTTTGATAACTGATGTGGTTTGAGAAGGATAGAAAAATGAAAATTAAAATGATCTTTAAAATTGTTTCTGTTTTACTTGTCGCTGCGTTTTTTGCCTCTGCTTGTAGTGCTGGTGCTGGAGATACAATCAAAATTGGTATAAATGCTGAAATTACCGGAGATAAGCCTAAGGTAGGGGAACAAAGTAAATTCGCAGCCGAGATGTATGTCAAAGAAATCAATGACGCGGGTGGAATAGATGTAGGCGGGAAAAAATTTATGTTAGAGCTAGTCGTTGAAGACAATAATGCAACGGCAGAAGGTGCAGCAGGAGCTGCTAATAAACTGATCAGTCAGGATAATATTTTAGCAATGGTCGGTCCAAATCCCAGCAATGCCGCTGTTCCCGCTGGCGAAGTGGCTAATAATCTTGAGACACCAATGATCAGCCCATGGTCAACAAACCCGAATACAACTTTAAATCGACCCTGGGTTTTTCGTGCACCATTCCTGGATCCTTTTCAGGGACCTGTTGTAGCAAATTTCGCTTCAAATCAATTCAATGCCACCAAAGCCTGTGTTCTGTTTGACATCGCCAGTGACTATCCTAAAGGTCTGGCGGATAATTTTAAATCAGCATGGGAAAATCTACATGGCGCCGGTTCTGTATTACAGTTTGAAAGTTTTACGACTGGGGATCAGGATTTCAGTGCTCAATTGACTTCAATAAAATCGTCTGGTTGTGAAGTTCTCTTCACCCCCCAATACTACCAGGAAGTTCCATTGATTGTTTCACAGGCAAAAGACCTTGGGATGAACATTCCAATTATGGGAAGTGATTCATGGGGAGATCCTCAACTATTGGAACTTTGTGGTTCTGATTGTGAAGGATCCTTCTTCAGTACCCACTATGTTGCCAATGGTGCCACTGGTGCAACCAAGGAGTTTATTGATAAATTCAATGCTGCTTACCAATATATTCCAGGTGATGTTGCCGCGTTAACCTGGGATTCGATGATGCTGGTGACACAAGCCATTAAGAATTGTGGAAATATTACAGGTGACCTGACTGCCGATCGTAGTTGCATTCGTGATGGCATGGCATCTATCAAAGATTTCGAGGGTATCACTGGGAAAATGACCTTTGATGAACAGGGTGACCCGATTAAATGCGCTGTGATTGTCCAAATTCAAAATGGTGAATTCATCGCCTTTGATACAGCCTGTCCATAAACCCAATATTGTTTAAATATTCGGGTCGGTAGATGGAAATTTAACCTCCTGACTCACTTAATAATGGTCGGGAGGTTGGATTTCTCTCATTGACATTCCAGAAATCATCGCAAGGAGGATTTAGTGACAATAGATTTCTTCATCCAAAATTTTATTAATGCCATGCAATGGGGTAGTTTTTTGGCATTGATTGCAGTAGGGTATACATTAGTGTATGGAGTACTATTACTGATCAATTTTGCTCACGGTGATATTTTTATGGTTGGCGCTTATACCGGGTATTTCATAGGGACATTTTTGCTCAACAACTTTGAAATAAAATTACCGTTCGACCTCCCTGGCTGGGTTGTTATTCCTTTGACGATTGTTTTAACAATGTTCATTACAGCCCTGGTAGGTGTCGCGATCGAACGGATTGCTTATCGGCCTTTGAGAAATCGAGGAGCACATAGACTATATCTTGTGATAACTGCACTTATGTTTGGTCTTTTACTTGAGTATGGAAATCTTGCTCTACTGGGTGCAAGTGATCGTCAATTTCCAACTCTATTCAATAAAATTATTTACTCAATTGGTGGAATCACAGTCACCAATATCAAGATTTACGTAATTTTGCTTTCATTCCTTATTATGGGAATTCTATGGTACATCGTACAAAAAACTCGTTGGGGTATGGCCATGCGAGCGATTTCATATGATCGACTCGCTGTTCCGCTTATGGGTATTTCTGTTGATCAAATAATTTTAATAACATTTGTGCTTGGATCATCAATGGCAGCATTGGCAGGTATTATGTACGGAACTGCATTTCCCATCCTTCGTTTCAATATGGGTATGCTGGTTGGTTGGCAGGCATTCATAGCTGCTGTGGTTGGTGGCATTGGTTCCATTCGCGGGGCGATGGTTGGAGGATACATTTTAGGTTTTACCCAAATTTTTGTTGCCGCTTTTTTACCATCAACCTACCGCGATTTGATAGCCTTTGTGGTCCTGCTGCTAATCCTGGCAATTAAGCCGACGGGGCTGTTTGGTGTCCCTCGTCGCACCAAAGTTTAAGTTGTTTAACCTTATAGAAAAAATCCAGGAGGATCTATGAAACGCTTTGGTATGCCTACGCTGATCGGAATTTCATTTCTAATTTGTATTGTGCCATCCTGGTTAGGTTGGTTCAGTAATTACATTCAATTCATCATTGCACTAATCGGCATCAACATCATACTGACAGTCAGTTTGAACCTGATTAATGGTTATATGGGCGAATTTTCTGTCGGACACGCAGCATTTATGGGTGTTGGAGCTTATTCCTCTTCCTTACTTACCGTTTATTTACTCACAGATAGTTCTTTTTTTGGAAAAGCAATTTTACCTGAAGAATTATCTATTCTGATTTTTCCGATAACGCTTATCATT
Source organism: Anaerolineaceae bacterium (assembly GCA_030653365.1). Lineage (GTDB taxonomy): Bacteria > Chloroflexota > Anaerolineae > Anaerolineales > Anaerolineaceae > UBA6170. The sequence goes on along the minus strand of JAURZL010000011.1, from coordinate 246,260 downwards.
GGTGGAATAACTGCAGCGCTATTCAGCTTATTGATTGCTATTCCATCTTTCAAAACACGAGGAGATTATCTGGCAATTGTCACATTGGCAGTCAATTTCATTTTTAAAAGTGCCATCGAGAACATTGACGCCATTGGAGGCCCGCGTGGATTTATGGGAATGGGAAAAGTCATGAAGGCAATGGATAATCTTGTGAGTTTCCCATGGTTAATTTTTTGGACGTTTGTGGTGGTTGTATTTTCCATTTATATCATCCGAAATTTTGTAAACTCAACCATGGGGAAAAGTATTGTTGCCATTCGTGATGATGAAATCGCCTCTGAACTCATGACCGTCGATACGAGATGGCTTAAAATAGTGGCGTTTATGCTGTCTTGCGGATTAGCTGGTATGGCAGGGGGATTGCATGCCCACACTGTCACTTTTATTAATCCGTCAAGCTACTTTATTCTGCAATCGACTTATATTCTTGTTATGGTATATCTAGGAGGAATGGGTTCACTCAGTGGATCTGTTATCAGCGCAATTGTTTTCACAATAATGCTTGAATTGCTGAAACCTTTAGATGTATTTCGGTGGGTGGCAACTCCACTTCTTTTAATTATCTTAATGTTATTTAGACCTACTGGCATTATGGGAAATCGAGAATTATTGGATGTTTTCCCAACTTTGAAAAAATATTTTTCATCTCTGCAGGAGCGATTAACAAATGCCTTTATTAAAAGTTGAGAACCTTACACATTTCTTTGGTGGTTTAAGATCAGTCGATGACTTCAATCTTGAGTTAAATGAAAATGAATTGGTAGGACTGATTGGTCCAAATGGAGCTGGCAAAAGTACAGTTTTCAATCTGGTCTGTGGTCTCTACCGTCCTACCCAAGGATCAATCACGTTTACTGGTCATAATCTGATCGGTCGCCGTCCACATCAAATTACTTCACTAGGAATAGGTAGAACCTTTCAAAACATTCGTTTGTGGAATGAACTATCCGTAATTGATAATTTGCGTATTGCTCATTTTTCACAAATAGATTATAAACTCCTCGACTCATTCTTTTTCACTTCTCGCCTGGTAAAAGACGAACAGAAAGTCTCACAAGAAGCAATAGATTTGCTTGAAAAATTCAATCTAATTCCATATATCAATGAATTACCCAGAAACTTGCCTTACGGTATTCAACGCAGGGTAGAAATTTGCCGTGCATTGGTCATGAACCCCAAGATAATTCTGCTTGATGAACCTGCAGCAGGGATGAATCAGGGTGAAATTGGTGAATTAATTAAATTAGTACGCTGGGTAAAAGATGAATTTAAAGTAACAATCTGGATTATTGAGCACCAGATGCGCGTTATTATGAATATTTGTGAGCGAATTCAGGTACTCGATTTTGGCTCAACGATCGCTGAAGGAACACCTGAAGAAATTCGCAATAATCCACAAGTGATCAAAGCATATTTAGGCGAGGAGGTTACATAATGTTGCTAAGCATAAAAGATCTTGTTGTTTCGTATGGAGCAATCCAAGCACTGCATGGCATCTCCTTTGATGTGGAAGAAGGGGAAATTGTGACCTTGATTGGAGCAAATGGGGCAGGCAAATCGACAACTTTATGGTCAATTGTGCGCCAGATTAAAGAAATGGGAGGCAGGGTAGTTTCAGGCTCGATCCATTTCAAAGGCGAGGATTTGTTACAATATCAACCCCACGATATCGTTAATAAATTGGGGATAACCCTTGTACCGGAAGGCCGCAGAGTTTTCGGTAACCTCAGTGTCATGGAAAACTTAAAAATTGCTGCTTATGGTCGTAAAGATAAAAAGAACATTGAAGAAGATTTAGAGCGGGTGTTCGGTGTTTTTCCTCGCCTGGGAGAGCGAAAATCTCAATTAGCTGATTTATTGAGTGGTGGAGAGCAACAAATGCTTGCAGTCGGTCGCTCAATGATGAATCGAGGTTCTTTGATGTTGCTCGATGAACCTTCTATGGGGCTTGCTCCCATTTTGGTAAAGGAACTATTCGAAAACCTCGCACAAATTAATCGGGAAGGTACAACTATTCTGCTCGTTGAGCAGAACGCAAACCTGGCCTTGCGATATGCAACGAAAGCCTATGTACTAGAAACTGGAACAATTACACTGTCAGGCACAGCAGAGGAGGTAGAACGTAACCCAGAAGTGAAAGAGGCATATCTGGGTACCTGATCAAGAATCTGAATTAGAAAACAATTTTCAAAAAACCTGATATCGGTATCTTTTCAATATGACAACCCCGTTTAATTGAGATGATTCCGATATCGTTATTAAACGCTACGTTGATTTTTCATTTCTCCGGAACAATGTAACCCATTAATTTAAGTGCATCCGGATTATTGCGCCAATTTTTATGTACCTTCACCCGCAGTTCCAGATAAACATTGCGACCCGTCATCGTTTCAATTTCTTGACGGGCAGTCTTGCCAATTTCACGAATCATACTGCCTTTTTTACCAATCACGATCCCCTTCTGGGAGTCACGTTCCACAAATAATGTCGCCATGATGTAAGCAGATTCTTCACCATGGTCTTCATAGGAATCCAGTCGGACAGCAATTGAATGCGGCACCTCTTCCTCCAGATGACGCATAACCGCTTCACGAATCAGCTCTATCGCTATATCCCGCTCGTAAAAATCGGTCACCTGATCTTCATCATAGAAAGGGTCTCCCAAGGGGATTTTCTCTATGATTTTTTCCAATAAATCAGAAATCCCCTGTTTCAGGCTGGCGCTTATCGCGAAACAGACAGAATCAGGTACAAGATTCTGATACAAAATCTGATTAGGTTTTATCTGGTTTGTAGAAATCAGATCCATTTTATTAAAAATGATGAATAAATCGGGACGTGGTGAAAAACCAGAGATTTTTTCAGCAATCAACCGGTCTTCTTCCGTTGGTGCAACTGATACATCCACAATCCACAAAATCAAATCCCCGTCGAATAAGGCTGAATCAGCAACCTTGTTCATGTAGTCTCCAAGTTTATGTTTGGCAATGTGCATTCCAGGTGTATCCATAAAAACGATTTGAGCCAAATCATTGGTAAATATTCCCATTTGTTGTTTTCGTGTGGTCTGGGGTTTTGGTGATACCGCAGCAACCTTTTGTCCAAGAATTGCATTCATCAATGTAGATTTACCAACATTTGGTCTGCCAACTACCGCCACAAATCCAGCCTTATAATTTTTATTTTCTTCGACATTGTTCAATATAGGTTCATTATTATCCATTAATCACATCTCCAGAAGGGCGGTTAACCAAAAAAAACACCACTTGAAATCAATATACCATCAATTATCATTCTCATAAGGATCCATATCCCGTAACCCAATTTTTACCCACAAAAATGTTGATTCCCAGGCAAGTTCATAAATGGAAATTCTACCCAATCATTGTTTTCCACCGTGACATTTGAATTCATTTTAACAGAAAATCTTAGGTCAATTTGATCATATTGGATAAACAATTGAAATTCTACCGAAATTGTCAGGTAATTGGTAGGTCAGCGTAGGGTGGGCGTAGGGTAAGCGTCAAGTAATGTTCAATATGTTCTGGTAATATTGTAAATAACAAAGGGCGACTTCTCTTCTTCTCCTCCTTAAAATGAGAGCCGGGGGCGGCGTACCCGGCTCTCACTAAATTAAAAATGCAACCTGATTTTCTTCAGGTTGTTTTTTTGTTATCTTTAAAATACCTCCATGTCCGAGTGTTTTCAGGGGCATCACTGCCAAAAAAACCCGAAAATCCCAATTTATCGAAATGATGCTTTTTGGGTTAATTTTTTTTTAAATCGGATAGAATTATATTATCAATAAATAGAAAGAGGGAGTTTATGAGTAATAGCCGAGAATTCTATTTGGGAAAAGAGTTTGATTTCGAAAACAAAAAACTTACGGATAATATTATTTACTATGATCCTGCCGATCTGACCACGCATATGTTCGTTACCGGAATGACTGGTTCAGGGAAAACAGGCTTATGTGTTGGATTGATGGAAGAAGCAGCTTTGCAAAATATCCCGGCTATCGTTATTGATCCTAAGGGTGATTTAACGAACTTACTCCTACATTTTCCAGACTTGTTACCCAATGATTTTGAACCCTGGATTGATCCTGAAGAAGCACGCCGGGAAAGTAAAACCACCCAGGTGAAAGCGGAAGAAACCGCTAACATGTGGAAAAATGGTTTGGCAGATTGGGGATTGACCGGTGAAAATATTGAAAAACTGAAAAACGCAGCAGAGTTTGCAATCTATTCTCCCGGTTCTACGTCTGGTATTCCTGTTGATATTCTGTCTTCCTTTGCCGCGCCAGATTTGGATTGGGATGAAAACCAGGAAATGTTAAGGGAGCGAATTTCATCCAATATTACTGCTCTGTTGGGTTTAATTGGATATAACGATATCGATCCCCTTGGCTCCAGAGAACACATCTTGCTTGCAAATATCATGGAATATTATTGGAGCAAAGGTCTCTCATTCGATCTGAGTGATCTGATTATGCAAACCCAAAGTCCTCCATTTGACCGATTGGGAGCATTTCCAATTGATCGTTTATTCCCCGAGAAAGACCGCTTTGGATTGGCGATGAAACTAAATAATTTCCTGGCCTCACCATCCTTCCAAACCTGGATGCAAGGACAACCACTGGATATTCAAAATTTGATGTTTGCTGATAACGGAAAACCTCGTCAATCAATTTTTTATCTGGCACATCTTAGTGAGAACGAACGAATGTTTTTTGTGACGCTCTTATTTGGGGCTGTTGAATCCTGGATGCGACAACAGAGTGGCACCAGCGGATTACGAGCCATCATTTATTTCGATGAAATTCTGGGTTATCTGCCGCCGGTCGCGAACCCCCCTTCCCGACCGATTATGCTGCGCATGTTAAAGCAAGCCCGCGCCTTTGGGGTAGGTCTGGTACTGGCCACCCAAAATCCTGTAGATATGGATTACAAGGCACTCTCCAATGCCGGAACCTGGATGATTGGTCGCTTGCAAACAGATCAGGATAAAGCACGATTAATTGATGGTTTACAAAGCGCTAGCGGCAGCATTGACAGAGCTGAAGCAAATAATCTGCTCTCAAATCTAGGAAAACGAATTTTTCTGTTACATAACGTTCATGAAAAAGGCTTGAAAGTATTCAGTACCCGCTGGGCAATGAATTATCTGGCTGGCCCAATGACTCGTTCTCAAATCCCAGCATTGAATGCATTAGCAGGTATCGGAGCGAAACCTCATTCATCATCACCTCGATCAGCTGCGAATGAACCAAAAACACAACCTGTTAAATTACAGTCATCAGCATCCGAACCGTCCTCCACACAACCTGTTCTTCCTCCAGTTTTACCAAGTGGAATAATTGAGTATCATCTACCGAATAATCTAACTTTACAGAATGCTGCACAACAGGCAAACATTACCCTTTCCAGCAGTTCGAAAATTACTGCGATAGAATACCACCCTCGTTTACTTTCACAGGCAGAAATTCGATATCTGGATCGAAAATACAATGTGCAGACTTTACAAAGAAAAACAGTATTGGTAAATGATGATACCGGCAGAATAATCCGCTGGGAAGATCACATTACCAAACCAATCGATCAGGATTTGATCGAGCGCATGGCGCTGCCACAAACAGGGTATCAGCAGTTACCGGTATGGATGGTTGATCCGAAAACCCTTAAGATTCTACAATCCGATTTTATGGATTGGATTTATAGGACCGATAATCTAACCATTCGTGCCAGTCAAAGTTTGAAAATCTTTGCAGGACCTGAAATATCAGATCAAGAATTTAGAACTCAGATTGATCAGGCAATTAAAGATCAACTCAATCTCGAAATTGAAAAAATCAAAACCACCTACGACAAGAAAATCACAGCACTGGAACAGAAACTTGAAAAAGAAAAAAGAGATGTAGAAAATGCAGAAGATCGCCTGGGTCAACGCCGGATGGAAGAAGTAGGTACTCATGGTGAAGTATTATTGGCATTGTTATCCAAACGAAGAAAATCTCTATCTTCATCCTTAACAAAACGGAGGATGACTTCTCAAGCGAAAGCCACCCTGGAAAACGAGAAAAAGGATGTGGAAGACGCAATCACCAACCTAAACGCCATGCAGGTAGAAATGAACAACACCATCAGTCAGTTGGAAAAAGATTGGGCTGGTAAAGTTAAGGATATTACCGAAATTACCATTACCCCACTGAAAAAGGATATTTTTGTTGAGTTATTTGGAGTTGCGTGGGTTCCACATTATTTAGTTGATGTGGATGGAAAAACCTACCAAATTTGTGCCTTTAGTAGTAAATAAAGAAACTCCGCCCTGATTAGGGCGGGTTTTTTTCTAATCTAATTCTTGTCGACCAGCCAATGCCCGTAAAAGAGTATTCTGGTCAGCATATTCCAAATCGCCCCCCATGGGTAAACCCCGAGCCAGTCGTGTTAATCGGATCGGGATAAATTGCAATTGTTGTTTGATATATAAAGCTGTCGCATCACCTTCCATGGATGGATTGGTGGCAATAATTACTTCTTTAATATTGCCAACTTTTACTCGGTCAATTAGTGGTCTAATTTTCAGATCATCAGGCCCAATGCCTTCGATTGGTGAGAGAGCTCCATGGAGTACATGATATTTCCCCATAAATCCACCCGTCCGTTCTATAGCAAGCACATCTAAGGGTTCTTCCACAACACAGATTTGACTTTCATCACGTTGAATACTGGAGCAAATTTCACAAAATCGATTGCCAGCTATTGTGATATTAAAACATTGTTCACAAAAGGCGGTTGAACTTTTCAGGTTCTGAAGCGCATCTGCTAAATTCTTACTGGCTTCATCCGGTGCCCTTAACAAGAAAAAAGTCAAACGGGAAGCAGATTTTGGTCCCACTCCCGGTAGGCGTTCAAATGCATTGATTAAGTTCTGAACTGGCTCAGGCAAGATAGGCATTTTTTTTTATCACTTCGCTAAAAAGATGGATTAAAACCCAAGCCCTGGCATTCCACCAGCCAAAGGACCCATCTTCTGGGCTTGTAATTCGCGGGATTGATCCAATGCCATGTTGACAGCACTTAAGATCAAATCCTGAAGCATTTCTGCATCAGCATCCTGAAGCAATTCAGCTGCGATTTCAACTGATTTGCAGTGTTGGTCACCAGTCATAGTCACTTTCACAGCACCGCCACCCACGCTGGCTGTAACTGTCTCATCTGCCAATGAAGCCTGCGCTGCTTCCATTTGTTCCTGCAGTTTTTGCAGCTGGCGCATCATTGCATTTTGACCACCGCCCATTCCACCCATTTTTCCACCAAATCCTTTTGCCATATTGATTACTCCTTATCTACAATTTTTCCACCCAGATCAAGGGCTGCGCTGACCAGACTATCCGGTTCAAACTCATCTTCATGATCGGGCAAGTTAGATTTAGCATTAAGTACCACCGCACGAACTTTCACATCTGCCCCAAGAATATGAGAAAAAGCACGCTGAATGATATCCTGATGATCGCCTTTTTCCATTCTTTCCTTCAAAACCGGACTTTGAAATCCGATGATGATTACACCTTTTTTCAACGAAAAATTTCGTGCAGACGCCAGCAGCGCTTCTGTATTTTTTCGATAATTTCGGATTAGCGTTTTTACCTCAGTCAGAGATTCGCGCACATCATTGATACTGATTGTTGGATCAGAGCTTTCCTCTACAAGATCACCATCGTCTGAATCCAGATTTCTGGTTGTTTGCACTGTGTTCGATTGGTCAAACACTTTTTCCAGTTCTGCTTTCTTTACATCATTAATTTCTTTTTCTTGCGGATTTATTGTCAGCTTGTCTTCTTTATCTTTGGTTTTCTTCGGAGCTCTGCGATCTTCTGTTTCGATGCTCTCTGACTGTTGGATTTTGTTCGTCTGACCCTCAAATAATTGAACCCCCTGGGCGATTGCCAGCTCTAACGCCAGACTGGGTTGCCATGCCAACCTGCTTTCGTTGGCTGCATTATTGAACAACTTCACCAATTCGGTTAGATTAATCAGGGACATCTTTTTGGTCTGATTACCCATAATCAACCGAACTTCATCGGTGACATCCATTGACTTTTCATTTCCTAATTGAATTAACATCAGACCACGCAGGTAATCCACCATTTGCCGGGCAAACTGACGCGGATCCGTACCCGAATCAAGGGCAGAATGTAATTGATCCAGACATCCTTTGGTATCCTTAATAGTCAATAAATCAACCAGATTGATTACCGTCTGATTGGTGGCAGTCCCCAACACCTGCTGAGCAATTTCAAGCGTAATGATATCTCCGGTCGAAGTCAGTTGATCTAATAAAGAAATAGCATCCCGCATAGCACCTGTCGATTGACGGGCAATCATAAATAATGTTTCTTCATCAATTTCCAATTTCTCGGCTTTTACCAGGTCTTTGAGCAGTTCCACAATCGTGATAACCGGTATCCGTCGAAACTCATGCCGCTGACAACGTGATAATACCGTTGCCGGTATCTTATGAACTTCTGTGGTTGCCAGAACAAAAATCGCATGCGGTGGCGGTTCTTCCAAAGTCTTCAAGAGGGCATTAAAAGCTGCCGTTGAGAGCATGTGTACTTCATCAATGATGTAAACCTTGAAGCGCCCCTGAGAAGGTGAAAAACCAATTTTTTCTCGCAGATCTCGAACATCATCCACACTGGTATTGGAGGCAGCATCAATTTCAATCAAATCCATGAAACGCCCTGCATTGACGGAAAGGCAATTCTGGCATTGGTTACAGGGTCGAACACCTAGATCATCATCCAAACAATTGACAGCTTTCGCCAATAAGCGTGCTGTAGTGGTTTTTCCTGTTCCTCTTGGACCGGATAACAGGTAAGCATGCCCAACGCGATTCCCACGGATGGCATTCTTTAATGTTTGAACTATATGATCCTGGCCGACAACTTTATCCCATTTTTGGGGACGCCATTTTCTATATAAAGCCTCAGACATGCGGGTTCCAATCAATGTTTAATTTGATTCTTGTTGACTGTTCGAAAGAACATCCTCTATATTTAACGTCATTCTTTGCAGTCTAGTAACAGGAACACTTAAATTGTAATCGAAAATTTCCTTATTAATGACCTGGATTTGATTGGAAAAGTAATTTTCTGCTGTCTGGGTAAGTGGTTGCATCTTATTGATTTTCGTTTTTAATTCCAGAATCTTGCGTTCAATTTCTTTTCTTTTTTCCATCCACGGGTAAGCCAGATCATTTTTCCTCATCAGGTCTTCTGTTATCCGCCATTCTTCAGGCGTAAATGGATTATCATTCCATTGAATAGGCTTTCCAGTCCCAGACAAATTATCAAATTCCCCTGCTTCCATCGCTCTTTTGATCACTTCTTCAACAATTCGATCGAATGAAGACATCTAGCCTCTTATGGAATCACGTAACTGGCGCGTTCCTGTCCTGCAGAATCATAGATCAGAACGGTCTCTCCGGGTGACCAGATTGGAGCTTCGCTGCCCCAAAACAGGGTGTTAACTGTATTTGATCCTGTCCGGGAATAAATGGAAATTTGACCTTTCACCAATTCAATCGCCGGGAATACGAAAGCGTTTTTATCCTGATCAATAATTTGCCATCCAGACAAATTAAGCTCGCCCTCACCCACTCTTTCTACAATTAATAACTCATTTTGTAAATCTCCAGCAGCAAACACATTCGCAATTGTTATGACCGGTGTATCCAAAGGTGGAAGAACAGAATCGATCTGTGGAATGGTATTCGTTTGATTGATCGAGGAAGTTGGATTAACCGTATAAGTTGCAGGGATATTGACCCGGTTCCAAATCGTTAAAACCAATAAAGTTGTTGCAGCTGAAACAATTATATTAACAATGAGAAAAGGTAACCAACGTTTCAATTGATACTCCTTTTTGACTAAGAAAAGTTCGGTAAGAATTTCGAATACCAACTTCCGCTTGAATCATAGCACAGTTTCAACGTAAAATAAAACCATAGGAGCAACTTACAAACAGATGATTTTCATTGATGGGCATAACTTAATTCCAAAAATTAAAGGACTCTCTCTCAGTATGCTGGATGATGAAATGGAACTGATCCAGATATTAAGTGAATATGCCAGGCTGTCCAGAAAAAAACTGGAGGTTTTCTTCGACAATGCACCCACCGATAAAGCAGGTACAAGGAAATTTGGCAGAGTCACCGCCCATTTTGTGCGCCAGGGATCTTCTGCTGATGATGCTATCATTCAAAGAGTATCAAAAATGGGGCGAAAAGCTAAGAATGTAAAAATCATTACATCTGATCAACGCATTCAAAGACAAGTTCAATCACACCAGGCACAAACGATGCCTTCAGAAGTCTTTGTCAAAGAAATCGAAAAAACATTATCAACAAGTCCAGGGGGTGGCAAACCTGATCCAGATCGGATGAGTGAGGGTGAAGTTGATCAATGGTTAAATTTATTCAATAAAGATAAAAAATAGAAAGAATATGAAGGAACTTTTCAATAATGAACGGTTCGGGTGTTATTGGCGGGAAAATCCCGCCAATAACACCCGAAAGCACCAATTTATTGAGCTGTTAGAATCTAAAGATTAAAAAATTCTTAATTCATTTTAATATAATATTGATTAATTTGATCTATAATATCAAATAGACATCATTTAATGGTTAAACTAGGTGTCAAAATCGTCAGAAGATCTGTAAACAGTTCCCCCAAATGTTTACATCCAGGATCTGTCTGATGGCATTCCCTCCCTGGAGACCGTCATGCATTCCCCAAGTGCATGGCGGTCACATTTTTCCGAATTCCATCAGATCAAAACTTGACGGGAAATCCATTTCCAATACAATCCAAGTAAAGGCATTTATCTTTGGAGGAATTATGAAACGACCATTTTTGGTTTTGATATTTCTGATGTTACTACTTTCTTTAGCTTGCAGTATTCCAGGTAAAAATCAACCGGAAGATATCGAAGGGGAAGTCACCGTTGAGACAACATCACCCACTCAGGCGGTTGCTGTGAATCCAACCCAAACAGTTTATTCACCACCAACCGCAAGACCGACCAGTGCGGAAACACCAGTTCCAGTCGCAACGCAGGAAAAAACACAGGAACCAACTCTTTCCCCCACTGAACCCGAATCGTCATGTCCATTGTTTGGTATCGAAGAATTCGATACCCCTGGTGGTTGTTGGCCAGATTCTGTGGATAAGGTTTTTTCTTCCGCCTCGATTTCAGACATAAATAAAATAAACGTTCAGGTGAAGGATAGTCGTCTTGAATTTGAATCGCAATTGAAAGAGGATGTCTTTTTGTATTCCTTTTACCCGGACAACGAATACGATGAAGTGATTGTGAGAGCCTCAGTCACCAAAATTGAACCCAGTAGGAATCAAAATGGTTTTGCTCTTGTTTGTCATATAAATCGATTTGGATGGTATGAAGCACGAGTGGAAAGCAGTGGTACTTTTGAAATATTTCAATATGATGCATTGAAGAAACAAAATGGACAAAATCCATTTTTGCGCCTTGGAAGTGGAGGCGCTTCTTCCTTCCGGACTGGCACAGGTCGAGAGAATATCCTCGAGTTGCAATGTCGGAATGACAGTCTGACTTTTATCGTGAACGATAAACAAATTTGGGAGAAAGTCAATTTCACCAGCCTGAACAGTGGTGGTGGAGTTGGTGTAGGACTGGCATCTTATTCAAATACATTTCCACGCCATATCGGTTTTGAGTATGTAGAGATCCTGGAACCTTAATAATGATGAAATCAGTCTTGTCGCAAGAGAAGCTGAATGCTATAATTTCGATGTTGCCCCAGTAGCTCAATAGGATAGAGCAAAGCACTCCTAACGCTTAGGTTGGGGGTTCGAGTCCCTTCTGGGGCACTTTCTTTCTGAATTGTAAGAAACTGAGAAAATTTCCTTGCATATTTTTTCACTATTTGCTAAAATAAAGATTGATAAACGCTTGGGTGCCCCCCTCACCTAGGCGTTTATCATTTTAACCGCCCAAATATCAATCATTCATTTAAAAGAATAGACCCTGTTTCCAGGGTCTGTTTATCTATCTGCTCTAACTAATTATCAAAATTTGGGAGGTCGTCATCCTCATCATCTACATCAATATCAAAATCATATTCGATTTCACCGGCTTTACGTCGAATCCATAGGTAAAGCACCTGACCATCATTGGTATCTGATGATCGGGCTGCCATGATAGGAACTTTTTCTTCCAGACCGTAATCATTACGGTAATGTAAAAAGATTGAATCCTTCCTGCGCCAGGCTCGATGACAACGTTCAACCAAAGCTGGTCCATTAAATGTACGTAAGCGCGTCATTGCCAGATCATACAGACCTGGACCTTCGTTCAGTCCCAAAGCCCAACCATCATCAATCAGTTCAAAATTAGGTGGTGGTCCTTCGATAATTGTAATTTTGTCTTCCATAAAACTCCCTGATTCGTCACAAATGCCGAGGACAAATCTGAGACCATTTTACCGCGAAATATGGAAATGTCCATGAAAGAATTCTTAAATTTTTGTTAGAGTTTTTGTTTCTTCTAAATAAAACAGCTGTAGCAGGTGCAAATGTGGTGATATCCGCCAAAATCAGCCTGTCAGCCTTGATGAGAGATGATGAAATCTTTTATAAAACTTTTATATTTCTCTTTCAAAAAATATATATGCAAGAGATAAGATTATCTTATTGAATAATACAAACAAAAATTGGAGGAATAGAAATGCACACTCTTTATGTTAGAAACCCTAACCGTTCAATCTCCCGCCGTAATTTATGGGATGCAGTCAATCAAAACAACAATGAAGAACCAAAAGTAATCTTCCCAATAGACATCCGCGTTGAAGCAGATGACTATCTATTGGAAGCCTTTTTACCAGGTGTTGCTACCGATGATCTGGATATTCAGATCGAAAGCAATATCGTCACGATAAAGGGCGAAATTAAAACCGAACAACCTGAAAATGTCCGCTATCTTTTGAAAGAACGGCCAGCAGGTATCTTCCAACGCTCGATCGAATTGCCAGATGATGTAGACACCGAAAAGGTGGAAGCAGAATTAAAAAATGGCGTTCTCACCTTGCGATTACCCAAATCTGAACTGGCGAAACCACGGAAAATAAAAATCTCAAACAATTAATTTTGAAATTCTCTACAATACCAGGAGTCCCGGCATTTCGCTGAGACTCCTGTTTTTGATTTTTTATAAATTTCCTATCCAACCACAAGGTTGGTAAAAAGTTATACGGTACAATCAATGCATGACGATCCCGCAAGAATTTATCAATGCCATCCAGCAGACCAACGTGCCACAATTCAGGTATTATGCCAGCGTTGGTTCCACCAATCAGCTCGCCCTGGAGTGGCTTGAACAAGATGCACCAGATGGGGCAGTCGTTTTTGCGGATCATCAAAGTGCTGGCCGAGGCCGCTTCGAACGTCCCTGGGTGACGCAGGCTGGCAGTGCAATTGCCGTTTCAATAATTGTCAAACCTGAAACGAACGAAAGAGAACACCTCACATTATTTTCTCCATTGGCAGGCATCGCTCTGGTGGATGTTCTCAATCAACATCTTCAAATCGAAGCACAAATTAAGTGGCCAAACGACGTACTGATCCAACGCAACAAGACGTCCGGCATACTTACTGAATCCGTTTGGAATGGTGAACAACTACTGGGATTGGTTGTTGGCATCGGAATTAATGTTTACGCTCAATCCATTCCTCCAAAGGAACTAGTGCAATTTCCAGCGACTTGTCTGCAGGATCACTGTTCCTTCCCGATTAACCGTTTTGATTTGTTAAAAGCATTAATCCAATCCTTTATATTCTGGAGATATCAAATGGACTCGCCAGAATTTTTGAATCAATGGCAAAAAACACTGGCATTTCGTGGGGAAAAAGTATATATTAAGCAAATGGATGGAACGGATCAGATCGTTGGAACACTCATCGGTCTGACATCCAATGGAGATCTGGAAATATTAACAGAAAATAATCAAAAACATAGCGTCACAGCAGGCGATGTTCATCTTCGTCCTGCTGGACCAGAAAAATGAGAGGATCCCATGTTAGATGATTTAAGAAATTCAGCCGAAGCATCTTTTTTGGAAGAAGAAACGACATTTGAAAGGGAGGGTTTAATCCCACGAAGGGAAAGACGTTTCATGGGCATGACCGCTGCTCAGCGCTTTATTCTTGCTTTTCTGGTGTTGATTCTGGTTGTTGTCCTGGGAACACTGTTTCTGTTAGTTTCCGGGAAGATGGTACTACCATAAAGATGGCTCAACCAAAAACACTGGTTCAGCACAACTTTGAGTCAAACATAATATAGTTAAACCATGATAAGGTTTCACTAACATCATTATTGGACCAATAGCTATTTAATCAATAAAAAAATGCCTGACGAACAGGCATTTTTCATTTTTTCTTCTACTGAGTTTCTCAAAATGGATCTTTACGGATTGGTCTCCGCCATGGAAATGATTAGCAATTCATGGTTGATTATTGATTGGTCTCCGCCATGGATTGAAATCCATGTCTGCCAAAATCAAAACCAGCTAAAGCAGGTTAACAAATTACCAACCTGCTTCAGCTGGTTTCGTACTTCATGAGACTGTGGTTTGAACCACAGGTGATCCCAATTATCCTCTAACCCTTTTCACTACTATCTATTTCCGGAGGCTGAGTCTCACCTTCACCAGCCAATATCTCTGCGCTAATTCTTGCCATGGATGCGACACTATCACCTTCGCCAATATCCATTACACGCACACCGCGCGTTGAGCGACCCATCTGCGAGATATCACGCACATACATGCGAATCATTACCCCGTTGGTTGAGATTAAAGTAACCTCATCATCCAGTTTGACAATTCTGGCAGTCGAGATCAACCCGCTTTTCTCGAGATTGTGTTTATCGATGGTGGATACACCTTTCGAACCTCGGCTCTTAGGATTATATTGTGCCAGTGGTGTTCGTTTTCCATAGCCTTTATCGGTAATTACCATCAATTCAGCATCCGGCTCCAACACGTCCATGCCAATAACTCTGTCTTTGACATCCATACGAATGCCAGTCACGCCACCAGCCGGTCTGCCCATACAACGGATTTCACTCTCATCCATGCGTAAAGCCCGTCCATAAGCGGTCACCAGCATGACTTCATCCTTGCCACTGGTCAGGTGAACCCAACCCAATTTGTCATTTTTATGCAGACTCATGGCAATTAATCCCGAAGGACGAACATTGGCAAATTCAGAAAGCTGCACACGTTTGATCTTGCCTTTTTCCGTTGCCATGGTGCAATATTCCGCCTCTTCAAAATCCGGAACCGGTACAGCTGCCGTAACACGCTCACCTGGATTGAAAGCCAACACATTCATGATCGAAATGCCTTTATCAGTACGGCCGGCTTCCGGCAGATTATAAACTTTTTCAGAATAGACTTTTCCCCGGTCTGAGAAGAACAGAACGGTATTCAGTGTCCGCGCTGGAATCAATAACATGACTTCATCTTCATCGCGCATGGATTGACCAATCACCCCGCGACCGCCACGCCCCTGTGTGCGGAATAAATTGACACGCGTGCGCTTGATATAGCCCTTCTCAGTCACCGAGATTAATACCGCTTCATCTTTCACCAATTCAGATTCCGAGAATTCTTCTTTCGCATCAAAACTGATAATGGTGCGGCGCTCATCGCCATATTTATTCGACATCTCCGTCAGATCATCTTTGATTAATGACAGAATTTTTTGTGGATTGGCTAATAAATCCTCAAGATAAGCGATGGTCGTGAGAATTTCTTTGTGTTCATCTTCAATCTTCTGACGTTCGAGTGCAGCCAGACGGCGTAATTGCAGGTCCAGAATTGCCTGGGCTTGAATTTCCGTCAGGTTGAAACGTGAAATCAAGTTTACTTTGGCAACTTCCGCATCAGGTGCTTGCCGGATGGTATTGATGACATCATCCAGATTAGCCAATGCAATCAACAAGCCTTCCAATACATGCGCTCGATGCTTGGCTTTATCCAAATCGAATTGGGTACGACGGGTGATGACTTCGCGACGGTGTTCGACGAAAATCTGTAACATGCGTCTTAATGGAAGGCTGCGTGGCTCTCCGTTTATCAATGACAGCATGTTGACCCCAAAGGTGGATTGCAATTGAGTATATTTATACAGCTGGTTCAGGACACGCTGTGGCTGAGCCCCCCGTTTTAGCTCGACAACGATTCGCATGCCTTTTCGGTCTGACTCATCGCGCATGTCGGAGATCATATCCAGACGCCCTTCGCGCACCAATGCAGCGATTCTTTCCAGCATGGTGGTTTTGTTCACCTGATAAGGAATTTCGGTAATGATGACCGCATGCCGTCCTTGTTTAAATTCTTCAATTTCCGCTTTCCCACGCACCACCAGGCGGCCGCGTCCGGTAGAATATGCCTGCCGAATGGAATCCTGACCGATAATTAAACCACCGGTTGGAAAATCCGGACCGGGCAGAAATTTGATTAAGTCTTCAACACTGACATCTTCCAGATTTTCATAATGATCAATCAAATGGTTGATGGCGGCTACCAGTTCGCGTAAATTGTGCGGCGGAATATTGGTTGCCATCCCAACCGCGATACCGGAAGAACCATTCAGAAGAAGGTTCGGTAAACGCGCCGGTAAGACCAGCGGCTCTTTTAACGAAGCATCAAAATTATCCGTAAAATCGATCGTGTTTTTCGCAATATCCGAAAGCATATCCTCCGCCATGGAAGATAGCCTTGCTTCGGTATATCGCATGGCTGCCGGTGAATCACCGTCGATGGAACCAAAGTTTCCCTGTCCATCCACCAACATGTAGCGCATGGAGAAATCCTGAGCCATACGCGACATGGCATCGTATACAGAAAGATCACCATGCGGATGGTACTTACCCAGCACTTCCCCCACAATACGGGCAGATTTTTTGTAGGATGTATTTGAACGAATGCCCATATCATGCATGGCATAAAGTATTCGGCGATGTACAGGTTTTAAACCGTCTCTGGCGTCGGGTAATGCACGCGCTACAATCACGCTCATCGCATAATCTAAGTAAGCAGAACGCATTTCACCGTCAATGTCCACTATTTTAATATTGCCTATATCCATGTACGAGCTTCCTCCAACCAGCGATTTTTTGCTGGAAATTTCGTTATTTAATCACTTCCCTAAACCCTAATTATACCCCATCACAGGCGTCTGAAGGCTGTTTCTTCCTATTTAAACTTGAATAATTGGGATCGGCTTTCGCTTCCCTTGCCAATCCAGGTGCAATTTGCTATAATCACCGTCACCAAGGGCGCGTGGCTCAGCTGGTTAGAGCGCACGGTTCACATCCGTGAGGTCGTGGGTTCGAGTCCCTCCGTGCCCACAAGAAGACATCCTACAAAGGGTGTCTTTTTCTTTTACTTTGTTTCACATCCTGCCCCATTGAGGGATGTTTATGCCTTGAAGGGGTACTGAGCAAAGGTCCATGGGACGAGTCCCTCCGTGCCCACAAAGAGACATCCTGCAAAGGGTGTCTTTTTTTTAGCTGTTTCACATCCTGTCCCATTGAGGGATGCTGAGCAAAGGTCGTGGGTTTTCGAAGACCCCGCAACCATTAGGTTACAGGAGGTAGTTTTTCCATGCCCACAAGAGACGCTTGAGAAATCGAGTGTCTTTTTTTAATTCTTCCTAAATTACAAAGTTTCTCAATTTGGTTTATAATGAAATCAACAATTTAATAGCCCCAGCGGTGCACTTATCGAGAGAGGTGGAGGGACCGGCCCTTTGAAACCTCGACAACCTGCAGTAAATCTGTAAGGTGCCAAATCCGGCGGAAATTCTGAAAGATGAGAGGCGAGCATTTTTTCATTGCCCCTCTCAGCGTGGGGTTTTTTATTTCTGAGAGGAGGGCCGAAAGGAATTCATTTACCTGTTGTGCAATCTGTCTTAGATGCTTAATGAGTGTCGAACAAGACCAGCTAAAAACCTTCAGCTTGGTTAATTGGAAAAAACAATTGTATTAAATAGGAGTTTAAGATGAAGGAAAATGATAATTTAGAAGAAATCTGGAACATGATCCAGGAAAAATACCCATTAGTTCACTTCACAGGCAGTTCCAGGCTCTATACGATGGTCCGCCGAATGCAAGCCGAGAAAAAACATGGTATCCCAATCGAATTAAGAAGTGGATTTGCGATTTCGGTAAAGACAGGTAAACATGCCAGTGAAATGGCAGAGCAGGAATGGGAGGATTTTTACAATGCTTTGAGGATGGAACTGAATGAAAAATATCCTGAGTTGTATCCCAATTTATTCAAAGAAGAAGAGGACGAGACTAATTAGCTTTTTAGGGAGAGATGACCAAAAATCATCTCTCCATTTCAATAATTCCTCACCTTTTTTTCTTGACTTTCATTTTTAGATTTGCTATTCTATTATTAATTCGATCGTTTTATGTTCGTTCGTTTGATAGTAATAAATCCCCACGAAAGTTACAATACAATGCCTACAGTTCGTCAAATAGCACAACATGCAGGTGTTGCCAAAAGCACCGTCTCTTTGGTAATGAATCACAAACCCGGTGTATCTGATAAAACACGTCAGATCGTTCTAAACGCATATCAGGAATTAAATTCACAAAATGAAAATAATCCAGCTGACTACCTAGAAAAAAACATTTTCTTTAATCATTCTCGTTATGTAACCAAAAAGCCATTGTCGTTCGTAGTCTTTCACCCTGCCATTCTTGGATCCAATCAGGTCTTTTCAGAACTTCTGGCTGGTATTCAGTTTGGAGCTGATCTGTATCATGCACAGCTTCGTCTTGCTATAAATGAAAGGAAGATTCCTCCTGCCCATGTCAGTAATTTATACCTGAGAGAACCTTCATTACAACCTGATGGGATTTTGATAATCGGGGCAAGAAGTGAAGAACCGATTCTTGAGGAAGCCATTCGTCAGCAAATCCCCTATGTAATAGTCAGTCGAACTAAATCAGACCCATCCATTTCTGCAGTGGGTCGTGACGAGGTTAAAATAACAATGGAAGCCGTGAATTATTTACTCGAATTAGGCCACACAGCCATAGGTTTTGTTGGAGGAAATCCCTTATATAGTTATACCAATCAGAGAATTCAGGGCTATCAAAAAGCTCTTCAGACATCTGGTATTACACCACTCGATCGTTGGGTTTCATTAGGTGCTGGCAAAGAGGCAGCAAAGACGATATTGCGAACCAGTCCAGAGATCACAGCCATTATTTTTGTTAATGATACATTTGCCATGGAAGCGCTACCTGTTTTTATTCAGGCTGGACATCAAATTCCTGACACACTTTCTGTAATTTCATTCGATGACACTGATCAAGCAAAAAATTTTATACCCCCAATAACCTCAATTCAACATCCACGATATGAGGAAGGTGCCTGGGCTGTCCGGGTGCTGGTTGAAAAAATTCGAAACCCTTTTTTTGAAGAATGTCAGATCATACTTAAATCAAAATTGATAATCCGGGACTCCTGTACTCGTCCAAAATAAACCAAAGTGGAGAATTCCCTATTCACAAAGGAGGTGAAATTTAAAATTTTTTTCTTTTTTTAATCTGTAAAACCAATATAAAAAATCAGAAAGGAAAGGAAATAAAATGAAGAAGAAGAATATTTTTACAATGTTAGTAACATTAATGGTTGTTGCATTGATAATTGCTTCCTGTGCACCCGCCGCGCCAACTCCCGAACCAGTTGTTGAAGAACAACCCACAAAAGCTCCGGAACCAACCAAAGCACCAGAACCAACTGCAGTGGTAGTTGAAGAACCTGAACCAGAACCTTTGGAAGACGTTGAATTACGCATGACCTGGTACACAGATGGTAATGAAGATGTTGCCATGCAGGCGTTATTGGATAAATTTGAAGCAGAGTATCCAAACATAAAGGTAACGCTGGACAATGTGGCATACAATGTCATCCTGGAACAACTTCCGGTTCAATTGGAAGCTGGACAAGGCCCTGACCTGGCCCGTGTGACCCAATTTGGTATTTTGTCGAAATACTTTTTGGACATCAAACCTTATGTTGCTGATCCCGGTTATTGGGAAGAAAATTTTGGCCCATTCCTGGCCTGGATGAGACCAACAGGTGATACAGAAGGTATCTACGGTATGATGACCCAATTAACAGTCACCGGACCGTATATCAACCGCACCCTCTTCGAACAGGCTGGTGTCGCAGTACCCAGTGATGCTTCAGAATCGGTTACATGGGAAGAGTGGGCTGAGGCTACCCGCCAGGTGGCTGAAGCCACTGAAACAGATTTTGCCATGACGATGGACCGAACCGGTCATCGACTCGCTGGTCCATTGATCAGCAATGGCGCGAAATTCCTTGGTGAAGATGGTTTTCCGGTAATGGATGATGAAGGTTTTCGCAAGATGTCTCAATTGATGATTGATTGGCATGCAGATGGCACGATGCCTATGGATGTTTGGGCCGGCGCAACCGGTTACCTTCCCGCTGCCGATTTCTTCATCAATGGACAGGCAGTATTATACATGTCCGGATCATGGCAAATCGGTCAATTTAACGAAAAAATCGGTGATGCATTTGATTGGGAAGCTGTCCCGAACCCATGTGGTCCAGCAGCCTGTACAGGTATGCCAGGTGGAGCCGGTTTGGTCGGCATTAAAACCACACAGCATCCTGAGGAAGTCGCTATGTTGCTAGATTTCCTGGCTCAGGAAGAAAATCTGGCTGAATTTTCCGCCAAAACATTATTCATCCCCGGTCATCTTGGTTTAGCTGGAAAAGGTGTTGAGTACCAGACCGACGTTCAGCAATCAAAAGATGCCTTGAATGTATTTGTTGCACAGGTTGGAAAATTAGATCCTCTGGCTTACACCATGCAAGCTTATATGTACAACACAATTGTCTTCAATGCAATTCGTGATCGTCTATCGCAAGTATTTGTTGGTGAATTAACACTTGATCAAGCAATCGAGCGTATGCAACAAGAAATTGATGATGGTCTGATTGCCGCTGGAGCAAAAAAATAATCTTTATTGTAGTATGTCTGGGTGGTCATTTTGACCACCCAGAATGATTTTTGGATGATCGGAGACATAGATGGAGCAAAAACAAAAAAATAATGTTTCAAAGACCATCAAAGATTTCTTTGGGAATATGATGAATGCTTTGTTGAGCCTTGTAATTAATGCTCTCGATTGGATAATGGATCCGATTCAAAGAAAAATCGGCATGAAACGCATGGCATATGTGTTTTTGTTGCCAAACATGGTAATTTTTGGAATTTTTGTATTGTTCCCCATGCTCGTAAACATTTATTACTCCTTTACTGGTGGTACAAATTTATTTCCTCAAGATCGTCCATTTGTGGGTTTAGATAACTTCCGTGTTCTCTTTACCTGTGATAATTTCTTAGACCCAAATACCTGTACTGAGGATCTTTTCTGGCGAGCGGTTTACAACACAATAAAATTTGTTATCTTTCAGGTTGTCGGTATTGTTTTATTTTCATTAATTACAGCATTGATCCTCAATCGCAAAATCGTCGCTCGAGGTTTTTTCCGCAGTGTTTATTTTTATCCTGTATTACTTTCTCCAGTTGTCGTTGCACTTATCTGGAAATGGATTTTACAACGAGATGGTCTTCTGAACGCTTTGATCATTGGTATGGGTGGTGAACGGATAAATTTTCTCTTAAATTCTGATTGGGCTACTTTCTGGGTAATTTTCATCAGCATATGGGCCAACATGGGCTTTTTTACATTGATCTTACTGGCAGGATTGCAATCTATTCCACCTGACCTTTATGAAGCGGGTTCCATGGACGGTACCAATGAATGGCAAAGTTTTCAACATATCACTTTGCCGTTGTTGATGCCAACCATGTTAGTTGTTTTGGTTCTCTCCTTGATTCGAGCTGTACAGGTCTTCGACCAGGTTTATGTTCTCACAGGTGGTGGACCTGGATCAGCGACCCTTTACATGGTGCAATACATTTACAATAAAGGATTCTCAGACCAGATCCACATTTTCGGTCTGGCAGCAGCTGCATCGGTGATTATGGCAGCTGTATTAATGGTCTTCACCCTCCTTCAACTGTACCTGTCCCGTAAATCCGACGCAGTGTGATAGAAAGGTAAACCTGATGGATATCAAACGCTTCCTCACTCGTACACGTAACCCCAGGAGATTCTCAATCTCCGATTTTCTATCGTATTTATATCTAATCTTTGGTATTTTTCTCATGTTCGGACCGGTTCTATGGCTGGTCTTATCATCACTAAAGACACCAGCAGCTTTGGTGGAATTTCCACCTTCGCTTCTGCCTTATGGGCAAGATTCTGTGATGGTGGAAGGATACGACGAACCATTACCTTTATTTGATGTCAACCTTCCGGACGGTTCCCAGGCAAGGTTAGCTCAAGTTCGCCGCATTGGGATTGAGTCTCAATTGATTGATCCGGTAAATCCAGGTGAAATTATTAAAGTCAATATTAATGATCGGACACCTGCGAAAAGTCTAAGCTTAGAATGGTCAAATTATTCAGACTCTCTTAAGAGTTTCAATTTCTTAAAATATCTCAACAATAGTGTGATCGTGACTGCATTAGCTACGATTATCACATTGATTATCAATAGTATGGCGGCTTTTGCATTGAGTAAATATGAGTTCAAAGGTCGTAACCTGGTTTATGTAATCATCATCAGCACCCTGCTCATCCCCATTTCTGTTATCCTTGTTCCGGTCTTCTTAGTCATTACTGAATTGAACATGAATAACAACCTTTGGGGCGTGATTATTCCCGGTGCTGCCACACCTACTGGGGTGTTCTTGTTACGCCAATACATGTTAACCATTCCTGATGAGTTGATTGCAGCCGCAAGAATTGATGGCGCATCCGAATGGCGCATCTATTGGCAGGTAATGCTGCCACTGGCAGCTCCGGCATTGGCTGTATTAACCATATTTTCGGTGATGTGGCGCTGGAATGATTTTCTGTGGCCACTGATTGTACTGAGCCAAAATGAATTATTCACTTTACAGGTGGGTTTAAATTCCTTCCAGGGCGAATTAAATGTAAAGTGGAATTATATTCTGGCCATGACAGTTATGACTTTGTTGCCTATCACACTGGTATTTGCTTTCCTTCAAAAATACATCACCACAGGAATTTCCTCAACAGGCATGAAAGGTTAATCTTTTCCATGTGAATTATTTTTGATCGATGATGATTATAAAATCCATGGAAAAGTTGTTATAAATTATGCGAATTATTCAACCTAGCCCTCTAAACATCCAGGAAACATCATTGCAGGGACTGAAATTTAAAGGAAATCATCAGGAAACCTTTCAAATTACGGTTCTTGAAGAAGATATCATCCGTGTGCAGCATTTTCCTGATGGATATCCTCGCTTAAAGCGCACATGGTCAATTGCTGATCAAGATGGTGATGTGCCATTGGAAGGTCGTTCAAGGGGAGATTTAAGTTCTTTTCAATTGCCTGCTAACAAAATTTCCAAAATTAATGACAAAGTTCTGGTATCCACAGCGATAATGCAGGTGGAAATTGACACAGAAGATGGGAGTCTTACCTGGTGTACTTATCCAGAGAGAAAAATCTTTGCTTCAGACCTGAGGAGGCGGGCATATTCGTACGATCAAAATGGTGAGACTGTCTCTCATTATTTAGAAAGACGTCCAGATGAACATTATTACGGATTTGGAGAAAGATCCGGTCCACTGGATAAATACGGCCGCAGAATAAGAATGCTTAATCTGGATGCTCTGGGTTATGACGCCGAGATTGGGGATCCCTTATATAAACATATTCCCTTTTATATTACCTATGTTCCAGGTTTGAATCTCGCATATGGATTATTCTATGACAATCTCAGTACGTCCATATTTGATTTGGGTCAGGAGCGAGATAATTATTATGGACCCTACCGCTACTACCAGGCAGAAACAGGAGACCTTGATTATTACTTAATCTTTGGTCCTCAAATTTCTGATGTGGTTCATAAATTTTCCAAACTGATAGGACATCCAGCTTTACCTCCCCGATGGTCATTGGGTTATTTAGCTTCCAGTATGCTGTATACCGACGCAGAGAATGCACAGGAAGCATTAAACGAATTCATCACCGATTGCGAAAAACACCAAATTCCATGCGATATGTTTCACCTCTCCTCAGGTTATGGTTCAGGAGCAGATGGTAAACGATACGTATTCAACTGGAATTTTGAAAAGATTCCAGATCCTCACAAAATGGTTGATGATTTTCATCAGGCTGGTGTTCATTTAACTGCAAACATCAAACCCTGCCTGCTGAAGAGTCATCCCCTATTTGATGAAGTAACCGGATTTGGTGGATTTATAAAAGACTCCGAAAGTGAAAAGCCTCGTTTGGATTACTTCTGGGATGGTTATGGTTCCCATCTCGATTTTACAAATCCAACCACTTTCAATTGGTGGAGCTCCAATGTGCAAAAATGGTTATTGGATTATGGGATTGACGCTACCTGGAACGATAACAATGAGTACCCTATTTGGGATGACGATGCGAAATGTTTTGGTTTTGGAGAAGAAATCAAAATTAAACATATTCGGCCATTACAACCATACTTAATGGTGAGAAGCTCACTCAAAGCACAATGTGCTAATGCGCCTGAGAAACGACCATTTCTACTCTCTAGAAGCGCATCACCGGGAACACAAAGATATGCCCAAACCTGGTCCGGTGACAATGAGACGTCCTGGAATACGTTACGTTACAATATTCCTATGGGGCTGGGCCTGAGTCTTTCTGGCTTCCCGAATACCGGACATGATATTGGTGGTTTTACTGGTCCCCGGCCATCTGCTGAGTTATTTGTCCGTTGGGTACAGAATGGAATCTTTCACCCTCGATTTACCATTCATTCGTGGAACACTGATGGCACTGCTAATACCCCCTGGATGCATGCAGAAATTCTACCTATTATTCGTGAGACCATTCAATTCAGGTATCGGCTCATACCTTACCTTTACACTCAGTTTTTTGAAGCCTACCGAAATGGAATCCCCATTATTCGTCCATTAGTTTACCAATTTCCTGACGATGAAAATTGCCATCAAGAGTCCTTCGATTTTATGGTCGGTCCAAATTTATTGGTTGCCTCCGCATTGGAACCTCAACAGCGCACCCGACAGATTTATTTACCAAAAGGTCAAAATTGGGTGGATTTCCGCACGGGATGTATTTATGAAGGAGGACAAACCGTTCGGCTTCCTGCGCCACTGGAACACATTCCTCTAATGGTTATTGCTGGATCCGTCATACCACAAATGCAGGATATGCGCTTTGTTGGTGAAAAGCCCGATGATATTCGTCTTTTATATATATTCCCAGATTCAGGTGAAAGTAAACGAACTACATTATTGGTAGAGGATGATGGAGTCAGTATGAAATATAAAGAGGGTGAATTTACGGAAATTTACCTGAAACTAACCTCATCGCCAATAAAAATTGATCTGGATATCCAATACGGTCATAATGGATATCAACCACCATATAAAAATTTTGAGATTATTCTCCCATCCGGAGAATCACGCCTTTTAAATATTTCCTGCCCGGAAGGAATGTCAGCAAAGGTTCGGAATTAAAACACAAAATTCATGGGTTTGAGGATCGCAACCTTGAAATTTACCTTTCACAGGTGCAATTCAAATAGAGAATAATCGATCAACTCTCATCTGCTTAAAATATTTTTATAAGCATCACAATAGCAGTTGCAATTAAGAAAAGATGGACACCTCGCTCGAAAGAAGATACTGTCATCGAGCGATTGATCTTATCGCCCACAAATAAGCCTATGAAAAACATGGGAACCAATATCCAAAAATATCGAATCACCTCCTCAGTGATCAAGCCAGTGGCTCCTTGACCAAGAAGGATAATGATCCCTACAGGAAAGAAATATGCTTGCAGCGTAGCACGAAATGAGTCAGCTGGCCATTTTCGAAGCGTTCCAAAAATTACTGCAGGAGGTCCATTCGCGTTGTACGCTGCCCCCAATATCCCCGCAAAAAAACCAAATATATAAGCGGTGTGTTTGTTCACCCTGGCTTTCACCTGTGGTTTGATTAAATTGTACACAGAAAAAATGATGATAACGACCGCCAGGATGCCGGTAACCAACGCTTCATACACCTTGGTGAGTAATAAAAGCCCTAAGGGAATCCCAAACAAGGATGCCAGAACTAATCGCCAGGCAATGCTGATGTCCACTTTCCGCCAACTAAATAGCAAAATAAACAAAGCATTGAATGTATTTAAAGCAGCAGCGATAGGAGCAGCTGTTTGAACACCAATTACTAAAGTTAACAAGGGCATTGCAATTAACCCACCCCCAAATCCAAAAACGGAACGAACCATCGTAGCAAAAAAAAGAATAAGTCCAATCAATATGGGTAATATACTATTATCACTAATTATTTCCATTTTTTCCTTTGAAAACAATTACGTAGAAAGTTTTATCACAAGAAATTTTTGACCAATTCACTTTACAAATGAGGTAAGTTCTAAGCGTGTTATTGTCTCCTGATTGGGCTGACCCTGTTCAGTCCACCCTCTCAAAGTGTAATAATCCCTCAGGATAATATCCATATTGGGCAATTTACCTTTTGACCCACCAGATGGACGAGCAAAAGTTTTAAGTCGCAGAGGGAGATCGTCGTCTTTGCGGGAAATTCCCAGGTGATTGTTGATGATCCGTTTCAAGTTAAAAATTCGTTCACCAGTTTCCAATAATTCTTCATCCGTAATATCCCAGCCTGTGGCTGCGTTGATTAAATCGCTCAGTAATTGTGGGCTCGGGCTGGACTTTCCTATAAATTTGCAAATACCCAGTGGGTTGTAGGTGGAAAAATAATTTTGGAAGGCCACTGCTTCTTGAGCAGCGTCTTCACTGGAGAAGCGATCGACTTTCTTAGGTGACCAAGAGGAAGCATCTAATCCAAATATACTCCATTGAGACATACCTTCCAGGTGACAACCACCGCGGTTGGCAGTTGCATAATTAGCTGCCATGGAAAACGTAGCTCGTGGATCATGATAAGCCAATTCCAGACCTTTTACATGAATTGCATACTCCTCAGATTGATTTTGAAAATGATCGGCTGCAGCCCTTGATCCTGATGAAAGGATCTCTCCAACCCCACGACGCTCAACCATCAATCTTAAACAAACCATCAACGAATCCGGGTTACCCCATTCTAAAGATTGCTGTTCACAATCTTCTTTTTGAATCAGGCCATTTTCATAAGCTTCAAAAGCAAAAGCAGCGGTTGCTGAAGCACTGATTGTGTCGATGCCCATCCGATTGCAAAAGTCATTTGCTTTTAACATCGTGTCCAGATCGTCAATCTCCAGCATCGCGCCCAGCCCTGCTAACGTTTCATACTCAGGACCTTCTCCTTGAATCGTAGTACCATCCTTCAATACCGCATCGACTCTTTTACCACAACCAATTGGGCAGGCAAAACAAAATGTTTGTTTTACCGTATGTTGTTCTGCCAGACTTTGACCACTTATTTTATCCGCACCTTCTGGCCAATTTCCAACCAGATAATTATGAATCGGTAAATCACCAATTGCTTCTGCAGCTGGAACGCCACCTGCTGTGCCAAATTTTGATAAACCAACTGTTTTACTTTGAATAACAGGATTTTGTTGTTTTACTAAAACATGGAATAGTTTTGGATCCGCTGGTTCTACCTTTTCCTTGCCATAAGCAACAATACCTTTAACCAGTTTACTACCCAAAACCGCACCCATGCCACCTCTGCCCGCAGCGCGACTATGCGTGCGACCACCTTGAAGCACTGCTGCAAACGCGACCAAATTCTCACCAGCTGGTCCAATCACAGCTGCTCTCGCTTTTTGATGTGTTTCATTGATCAATTGATCATACGTGTCGAAAGTGTCCAGCCCCCATAGGTGTTTGGCAGAACGAATTTCCACTTCTCCATCATGTACAAAAAGATAAACAGGTTGATCTGCTTTTCCGTTGATAACCAGTCCATCTACACCTGCTTTTCTCAATTCTGCGCCAAAATGACCACCCAGATTGGATTCATTCCAAATTCCGGTTAGCGGGCTCCTACCACAAAAACTAATCCGACATGCAGTTGAGAAAATCGATCCGGTTGTTAATCCATTAAAAATATACAGCGAATTTTCCTCGTCCAATGCTCCAACCGTTGGATCTATTTCTTTGGCATAAAGCATAGCTGCATAACCACTGCCAAGAAAATAACGACGTGCATCTTCTTCACGAATATACTCTGTTTTCACTTCTCTCTTTGAGAGATTAACACGCAGATATTTGCCTGAAATTACCATTATCTTCCTTTCCGTCCACTCAAATCATTTTTCTTTTTTAAGAACGTCTTGCTCCAATTTAATTCTGTTTCTTACCAAAAATTCACCTTACTGATTGAAGTAAATCACCTCATCCTTATTTTTCTGATTCAAATAGCTTGACTTTTACCCCTTGCGAAGGAATAAATTTGATTTTTCCATCTACGGTTTCCCATTTAAGATCAGCAAAATTACGGCACAATTCCGGTTGAGGTTCGCCAAAAACCCACAGTTCTTCTATGTCTTCAATTTCCTTTAATTGACCGGTGTGTTGTACAACAGGTCCCAAAGGCAAACAAGTTCCTACCCTGCCAAACACAGGAATTTCATTGATTGAAACATCCTTAAAAGAAACAACCTGCCCACCTTTGTAACAGACTCCACTCCATACATGAAACCAATCGCCTTTCGGAAGATATACATCCACATTGCCAGCTGGTTGGATGATAGGCGCAACCAGCAAGGAATTGCCAAGCATATATTGTTCTTCAAATCCCCATGCTGCTTTATCCTCAGGAAAAGCCAACACCATAGAACGCATGACAGGAATACCATTTTGAATAGCTTCTCTCTCACACCAGCGCACATAAGGAATGAGACGATAGCGAAAACGTATCCATTGAGTGATGATTGCTTCTACTTCTGGACCAAATATCCAGGGTTCACGTTCACCAACGCCATGAAAACGAGTATGGGAACACATAACGCCTGCCTGTGCCCATCGCACAAACAATTCAGGATCCGTGAGTGTTCCATACCAGCCACCAATATCATGTGCAGAGTAAGCGCCGCCACTCATTCCCCAGGATTGAACTCCGCGAATACTGGCTGCAAGACCTTCCCAATCGGATTGGGGATCGCCGCCCCAGCCCATTGGATAGCGTTGGCTACCTGTCCAAGCTGATCGCCCCCAAACCATAGGCTTTCCATGACCATAAAGCCTGGTGGCTTCATAGACACATTGGTTATAAAGTAATGTGTAAACATTATGGAGGCGTTCTCCACTATCACCATTATGAGCAACAACCTCATCCGGGACAGACTCCCCAAAATCCGTTTTCATTAATGCAACACCTAATTCAAAAAGGTCTTTATGTTGATCGCGATACCATTCATATGCCTTGGGGTTGGTAAAATCGATAATCCCACTAGGGGACAATTGAGGTAACAAAGTTTCATAAGGCGGTGGTGTCCAATAATGGATATAAGGTGAACCATTTTTATTCTTTAATAAATATCCTAGACTGGCCAATTCACTGAATAATGGATTATATGTTGATATGTAAGGGTATTCCCATAAACATAAACGAACTTCAAGGTCAGCCAGTTGTTTCATAAAAGCCTTTGGATCGGGATATCGATCTGGATCCCAGGAAAAATCAAAGCGAGTTTCCAGTTTGTGCCACGCTCTTCCATCTAATAAAATTACATCTAATGGGATTTGTTTTTCACGCATTTTTCGTACTACATTCAGTAGCTCATCCGCCGTCTGGTAATAGGCTCTTGCCATCCAAAGGCCATAACTCCACAAAGGTAATTCTGGTGACTTGCCGGTAAGATCGGTATATTTATTAAGAATCTCTTTTGGGGAATCGCCAACAAAAAAGAAGAAATCCAGATTTGCATCTTCCACTCGAAGAATGTAACTTCGGTGTGACCAGGGTGCGTAACCAACAGCATGCATTACTTTTCCAGGCGTGTGAACCAATAGCCCCCAACCTTCTGGAGACCAGGCAAATGGATTATTTTTATAACATCGCTCTGAATTTATCCCTAATGAATCATAATTCCAACTGGTTATCAATTCACCACGATGATTGAGTTTTCCAAATTTTTCCCCAAGTCCAAAAACTGCTTCACCACTTTTCAAGGCCAAAGATATCTGCCAGGAATTATCCTCAGTGTAAGAGAAGGGATGGAAGCGAGATTTTCCTTCCATTCCGAAATCAGTAATACTTTCAATAAGATTTTTATCTCCGTTTTTAATTTTTATCGAGAACGGCGAATAAAATATTTCGGCAGTTACATCTCCTGATCGAATAATCAGAGATGAATTCGAATGGATCAGCTCACTGTCCACATCATTCTTACAACCAACCAACAATCCATAATCGAAAACTTCTTTTACCTGAAAATTAAACCGAATAACACCAGGAGCATAAAAATAAACATCCATTGGTCCACGTTCACTGTAGAAACGCATACCACCAGGGATTGGATAGTTGGGCTTTACAGATGTAATTCTTTGAAACCTAATTTGTGCATGAATCGGTTCTTGATTAAAATATTCACCCTTCATTTCTCACTCCTAATTCAAGTAAATTGTTGGCTAATCCATTTCGGTTTGTTAAGATGAAGAAAAATTTCCAGTTCGAGTTATTTGAATTTTTTTTCTTCGAGAACCTTTACCTGGCGAAATGCATTTTCAAGAAAATCTCGTTTGAATTCCATTTTTTGTGTGAATTCCATGCCTAACCAGGCATCCACAATTTGGGTACCGAGAAAAGGAGCCGTTATCCAACCACCCATCGTGATGACATTGGCATTATTTACAATTTTCGCTCTCTCTCCAGAAAAGATATCATCGACCACACAGGCGTACACTCCTTTATGTTTATTGGCCACAATTGCCATACCCTGGCCTGTTCCACAGATCAATATCCCTTTTTCTACACGCTGAGTTTGAACTGCCTCAGAAACTTTCGGAGCCTGCTCAAAATATGGTTTGGGTTGGTCAACGGAATCAATCCCAAAATCAAGCAGTTCAATATCTCCTCTTTGCATCAGGTGATCAACGATCGCCTGTTTTAAAGGAAAACCAGAAAGGTCAGATGCAATGGCTATACTTATTTTTTCGGTCATAATTTCTCCCATTAGATTTTTAATTCGGATTTTTTCTTTTCCAGGACTTGTTCAGCATGCTCAACAATTACTGTTGCTGTCAATCCAAACCTCTCTTTGAGATAATCAAGAGAACCTACCTCACCAAAAAGATCTTTCACCCCAACACGCAGCATTGGTGTTGGAATTTCCTCTCCAAGAACTTCAGCAACAGCTGAGCCAAGCCCATTAACAATTTGATGATTTTCGCAGGTAACAATTGCACTACAGGTCTCTGCAAGATGAATGACCAGGTTTCGATCAATTGGTTTAATGGTATGCATATCAACAACAGTAGCAGAAATACCTTTATCAGCAAGTATTTCAGCAGCTTTCAAGGCTTCACTTACCATAACAACGCCTGTAGCAATCAGCGCTACATCCTGACCCTGCCGTAATATTTTCCCTTTTCCCAATTCAAAATCATCTGTTTCATCATATAAAACATCAGCAAAACCACGGTGTAAACGCATGTAGGTACATCCATAATGCTCAACACAAGCATGCAAAAGTTTTTTTAATGAGATGGGATCACTGGGTTCAAAAACGACTAATTTAGGGATTGTTCTCATAATTCCCATATCTTCAAAAGCCATATGGGTACCACCATTTAACGCAGCTGTGACTCCTGGGTCACTACCAACCAGCTTGACATTAAGTCTGGCATAATTGGCTGAAATAAAAAATTGGTCATAGGTTCTCCGGGCCGCGAAACATGCAAATGTATTGGCGAAAGGTATTTTCCCGGCGGAAGAAAGCCCAGCAGAAATACTGACCATATTCGCTTCTGCAACACCTACATTAAATGTTCGATGGGGAAATTCATCTTTGAAGTTTTTAGAGCCAGTCGCTCGCATGAGATCTGCTTCTAACAGAACAATCCGTTCATCCATCTGTCCTAACTTCAAAAGAGTTTCTGTATATACAGCACGCATTTCTAATTGATCACTCATTTTTTCTCCTTGCATGTTTATAATTTTGCAATAACTGCAAGAGCAGTCTCATAATCCAATTTCATATTATGGTTGGTAGACTGATTTTCAGCAAAATCGACACCTTTCCCTTTGATCGTATCCATAACAATCATCGATGGTCTCAAAGGCTCTTTTTTTGCTCTTTCGATAGCCAAGTCAATCTGTGCCAGATCATGACCATTGATTCTTTGAACAAACCAACCAAAACTTACCCATTTAGCAGTCAGATCTTCAATGTTCATGATTTCATGCATGAAACCATCAAGTTGTAATTTGTTGTAGTCGGTGAAAGCGATAATATGATGTAGTTTGAACTGTGCAGCAGCTTGTGCAGCTTCCCAGACCTGACCTTCATTTGATTCACCATCACCAATAATGACAAAGATTTTGCTGGAGATTCCATCCAATCGATGACTGAGTGCAATACCGATCGCGGCTGATAACCCCTGGCCCAGGGAACCAGTGGTCATATCAATTCCAGGTGTAAGATTTCGATCACAGTGACTGGGTAATCGGGTGCCCCCCTGATTGAGTGTATGTAACCAATCCTTGGAAAAGTACCCCTTATCAGCCAACACACTATAAAGGGTTGGACCAGCATGTCCTTTGGATAAGACCAGTTGATCCCGATCCAATTTGCGTGGATTGGTGGGATCAACATCCATATGTCGGTAATATAACATGGTAAGTACTTCTACGACCGACATAGAACCGCCTAAGTGCCCAACACCCAGATAACCAATGGCATCAATGGTTAGCGCTCTGATTTCTTTTGCCTTCTCAGTTAATTCTATAAGGGTTTTTTCGTCCAACATTCTATGAATCCTCCAAATTCTTATAATTCAAGTGTAGGTATCCTAAGATAACGTGCAATCGTTTCCAATTCAGCTGTAAAATTTCCATAAGTAAGGGAAAGATGGTGCTCTAATCCATTGGTCATGATGGTGTCCAAAACCTTTCTGGAAGAATTTTCAAATCGCACCAATCCCGAAGTGCCTGAGAATTGTCTTTCGGACTCTAACATGTTTGCTTTTCCAATCACCAATTGAAAATCGAGGGAGGCTTCACTTAATCGGGCAAGCGTGATTTCTCCAGGCTTTAGTGAAAATTCCATTAATAATGGTAATTTCCGGTTGGTATGAACAATCCCACGAGGTTTCACTTTGGGATCTGCCATGGACAATGGGGCCAAACCACAATGCCAGAATACAGCTGTATCTTCATCTAAATTCATGTGAACCAGATCTGTTCCAAATGCAGGTTCACCACTCAGTGTTTGTAAGATCAGTTGGGTAACGGTTCCATTCAAATCAGCCTCACAACTACATGGTATGCGTTGATCGGACATCAGTGACATAGCACCGCAGGCTGCACATCCTAACTCAGTAAAAAATTCTGGCCAACACCGTACAGCCAAACCTTTCAAATTCTCTTCCTGTGAGAATTCCTGCATGACCTGATAAGTTTTTAACGTGTCATTTAAGGATGCCTGATCAAGATCACCCAGGCCATCCAATCTTTTATGCAGATCCTCCCGTAAATGATCGATTGAATCGTCAGATATTTTCCTGACACGGTTAAACAAATTGTCCAATTCTATTTGAACTACCTCCAAACCAAAAACATTTTCCAATCCTGTTTGATTTGGGATACAACTGTCAAAGCCATTTGGATGGTGTCCAAATTTGCCAATTTTTGTTTCTTTCAAAGTTCTGATGGTATAACCTGCATTTGCTAAAACCTTAATTTTTTCAATGGCTGCTAAATCCTCTGGCACACCGTACAAATAATCATAGGTGTGTCCTGCACGGTGCAAAGAGTGTCCTGTAAGATTAATGCCACACAGAGAATTTAATCGCAGCCTTCCTCCACCCGGAACTTCCGGAACTGCCCATAGTAAAACCGGGCCAGCAGTGTCATTGACGATTTGTTTTGCTAAATCACTATCAGCGAATGAGCAATATAACAAAATGATCAAATCGTAATGGGCTGCGTTCATTTGATGAATAATTTCATTTACTTTTGAGGAATCTGTCACCAGTTCTGAAGGACCAGAGAGATCAAATCCAGCCTGTAATAAAGCAGTTTGTGTTCTCTGGAATATTTCTGATGCATATGGAACATCAAAAGTTGTTCTTGCTATGGGAATTAATGCAATAGTTCTCAAAAACTCTTCTCCTGTTCTGGAATTTCACTGAGGTTATAAAAGTATGTACTTAAGGCTAACGCAGAAGCACCGATAACGCCGGTTTTCTGCCCAAATCCTGATACACAGATCTTAACCTGGTCTCCTAGGTGACTGAAAGAATAATCCTTTACAACCTTCTTGATCTCCGGCAAAAAGTATTCTTCCCCCTGACCCAGTATCCCGCCTAACACAATCAAATTGGGATTTAGAATATTGATTAAATTTGCTAGTGCAATGCCAAAATATCTTGCTTTTTCTGCAAACATTTGTAAGACTTCTTCATCTCCATCCTTAGCAGCTGAAAACACACAATCCATTTCACTAGTTTGACAATCATCAAATTTTTGTGCCAGGATACCAGCTGGGTTTGCTTCTGCCAAGTGCTTTGCGGATCTTATGATTGCTTTCTGTGATACCAATGTTTCCAGACAACCATAATTACCACAACTGCATTTTTCTCCACCATCCGGGATCATAATGCTATGCCCGATTTCTCCTGCCCCAGCAGCCATGCCACGAAACAATTTTCCACTAACAAATAAACCAGCGCCGACCCCCACTCTGGCATATACAAAAGCCATCACATTGGCGGTTTTACCTTCCCCAAACATCGCTTCTGCCAGGCACATCAATCGAACGTTATTGTCCACAATAACCGGTAATCCGGTTCCTTGATGAATCAATTCACGAATGGGAATGTGATTCCAACACAAATTAGGTGCGTTGATATTCACACCAGTTTCAACATTCACCAGACCAGAAGCTCCAACCCCAATTCCTACAATCAAAGTTTTCGTAATCCCAGACTGTACAATCAAGTTATCAATCTGGGTTACAATCTCTTGAATAATAATCTCAGCTGGTGAACATACTTCAAATTTCCGTGTTGTGGAGAAGATAATATTTGCTAATAGATTTGTAATAACAATCTGATACTCCCCAATTCCAATATGAACCCCGACCGCAAAACGAGCATCCTGGATGAGTTCGACAGTCATTCTCGGGCGACCAACACGTGGGGAAATCACCATTTCAATTCCATTTTCCCGAACCAATCCCTGCGATAATAATTCATTCACCAGATTACTGATTGTTGCCGGCGTCAGGCTCGTAAACTTAGCCAACTCAACCCGAGAAATTTGTTGATGGTAGAGCAAAGCTTTCAAAATGGAACGAATATTATGGGATTTTGCGGTAACTTGATTACTGCCCAAGTTGGCTCCAGGGGAATAACAAATAATTAATTAAATTGATTAACTAATTATATACCCGGGTAGAATCAGCGTCAAGTTCTTTTCTATGTAAATTGTAATTTTGTGTCAAAAATAAAATGGGGGCACAATAATACGATTTATCTGAAACCCCTCCAGACTTTTTTACTCTTTTCGCAGGATTAGATACAATTAGCTAATAGAAAACATAAGGCAAAAAAATTTTCTTAACCGATTCATATTCACAAATTAAATTAAACCTAAAAAACCTATGCTTAATGAATCTCTGTTCCATTCCAATTCAAAAATATTGAGACATCCTGAAAATCCGATTCTCACAAGACACGACGTGCCATATCCAGCCACATTGGTATTTAATGCTGGTGTCACATTTTATTCAGGTGAATATGTGTGTGTATTTCGTAATGATTTTGGTGAATGGGATAATCCTGAATTTGTTGGTACTAATCTGGGATTAGCTACCAGTACTGACGGAATTCATTGGAAAGTGAATTCAAAACCAATCTGGACTTTAGAAGATGTTATTAAAGACACCGCCACATTTTTTCCTAATCATTCTAATGAGAACGAAATTCTTCGCGCTTATGATCCACGACTTACCGTTATTGAAGGCCATTGCTACATGTGTTTTGCTTTGGATACCCGTCATGGATTAAGAGGAGGTGCAGCGAGAACTACAGACTTTCATCATTTTGAAGTACTCAGTTTATCCACACCTGATAATAGAAATATGGTCCTTTTTCCAGAAAAAATCTATGGAAAATACATTCGTCTCGAGCGACCAATGCCAGTTTACAGCCGGCAAATGGAAACCCATTTTGATATCTGGTGTTCGGATTCGGATGATTTGAAATATTGGGGGAACCATCAAGGAGTTTTATGGCTGGAGCAGGTTCCATTTGCCAATGATAAAATCGGCCCGGCAGCTCCACCAATTAAAACTAAATATGGATGGCTAACATTATTTCATGCTGTAGACCGTGATCCCAATAGAGGTAAAAATGGCTGGGAGGAAATCTGGCAAAAACGTTATTCCGTTGGAGTCATGTTACTGGATTTGGAAAATCCAGCAAAGGTAATAGGTATGAGCAAAGAACCCTTGATGGTTCCTGAATATGCATACGAGCGAAATGGATTTCGTAATGATGTATTGTTCCCAGGCGGTATGATACTTGAAAAAAGTGGAGAGGTTAAGATTTATTATGGTGCTGCTGACACAGTTGAATGTTTAGCTACAGCAGATATAAATGATTTAATAAAACTATGCGTAACCAAACTAACATGAATTCTCGAAAAATCCTGATCGCAACCACAAGTTTGTTAGTACTGGTACTGCTGTGTGCTGGCCTATATTTATTGCCACCGGTGCATTCGCGAGTCGCCTGGCGCCTGGCTTCACTGCAGACCAAAATCCATTACTTTCTCAATCCCCCGGATCAGGTCGCATTTTCTCCCGTTCAGGAAGAAATTAGCCTCGCAACACAATCAAACCCTCAGATTTCAGGATTAACCCCTTCTGCGACTTTCGCACCCACGCAAACCCCCACACCCATCATATCACCAACAATAACGCTGACGTCAACGGCAATTCCTGCGTCTGTCAAACTTTCCGGGGTGGTACATGAGTATCAAAGCTTCAACAATTGTGGTCCTGCCAGCCTCTCCATATTGCTTTCTTACTGGGGCTGGGAGGGTGATCAACGCAATACCAAAGCATTCCTGCGTCCCAACGAGGATGATGCCAACGTCATGCCGGAAGAAATGCTGGCTTTTGTGGAGAGCCAAACACAACTTTCCGGCATTTTGCGTACGGGGGGTGATCTGGATTTGATCAAACGCCTGGTTGCTGCAGGTTTTCCGGTCCTGATCGAAAAGGGTCATCACCCGCCCAAAGATTGGTGGATGGGACACTATGTGGTTGTCAACGGATATGATGATGCCTGGTCAGCGCTTATTACGCAGGATCCATTAATCATGGCTGATTTTCCGATACCCTATCATGATCTGAATACCCGCTGGTGGCGTGATTTTAATTTCGTCTATCTGGTGGTATTTCCACCCGAACGGGAGCATGAGGTAGCCTCCATTCTGGCGGATGATTATGACCCACTGCTGAATTTACAAAGGACGTTACTAAAAACGGAAGCAGAATTACCCATGCTTACGGAGCGTGATTTATTTTTTGGTTTCCTCAATCAGGCAGAGACACTGCACCAGCTGGGACGCAATGACGAAGCAGCTACGGCATTTGACCAGGCTTTTGCCCACTACAACACTCTGGATGAGAAGCAGCGTCCCTGGCGGGTGTTGTGGTATCGGGTGGATGCCTATCAGACCTATTACGAAACCGGCCGCTATCAGGCGGTGATAGACCTCGCACACGCTACCCTTTCCATGCTGAGCAAACGCAGCCTGGAGGAGTCACATTATTGGCGTGGTATGGCTTATGAAGCATTGGGAGAATCAGAAAAAGCACGATTAGATTATGAAATAGCGTTGCAATTACGCCCAACTTATCAGGAAGCACTGGAAGCTTTATCCAGACTTGAATAAACTCAGTTGAGGTTTCATTATCTAGAAGATTGACTTGCTTTTGGGTTTTTATTATTTGAAGGAAAAAATACGATAAGGAAACAAAACAACCTACATTAGGTTTTTTTCGTTTCTACCAATATAATTATTTATATGGAAACAGTTATCCCAGCAATTACCATCCGTCAAATTCTTTACAATGAAGTAGGTTTCCCCTATCATGTCCCACCTCATTCACATTCTGTGTATCAATGGTATTGTGTGGTTTTTGGAAGTGTAGATTATTCCATTGGTGAAAAGATATACAAGCTTAATCCTGGTGATACAATCCTCATCTCTCCTGATGTTACACGATATCCTACATATAGTTATCGCTCTACCGGATATTTCTATGTCCTTCTAAACATCCTTGGATTAAATCTCAGACAATTACCAGATAATATAGTTACCATCCCAAATGAATTACAGAACGATTTCACTACGTTGATTCGAGAAATTAATAAACCTGGCGACAATACATATCATTATGTAGAAGCACTGGTCACGCGTTTACTGATCGGATTAAACCGTTCACGCCAAAATAATGAAATGATTGAGTATTCTTCCAGTTTAAATATCCAGGCAAAAAATGAATTTGTTGAACGGGTAGAAGCATATATGAGACGTAATTTACATCGAGAGTTAAATCATAAAGAATTATCAAAAGAATTCCATATATCCACATCTCAATTATCAAGAATATTTAAAAATTCAACAGGGATGACCCTGTCAAAATATTTATTTCAATTACGGATTAACAAAGCAAAACAATTACTACTGGAAAGTTCATTACCAATATCTGAAATTAGTTTGATGATCGGATACACAAGTTTCAGTCATTTTTCATTCGTTTTTCGCCAGGAAATCGGTGTTAGCCCAGGGGATTATCGCAGAACTAAGGGGAATATTCAACGTTATTTGGAAATTTCCCAATAGTTTTTGGAAATTATTCAATAGTTATTCAATCAGTTTTTTTGTATAGTTATTTTAGAATTGGGATGGTAGTTATTCTCTCAAAAGTTCAGTTAGCTACCGGTTGATCCGAAATAAAATGGTTATCACCGTAAATAATTGACAGATTTGATTATATTGGAATTTATTAAACATTAAAGGTTGTTGATATCGACAACATCCATTGGTACTTATATTTAAATTTTCTCCATTGATTATTTTCAAAGTTCCTGATCCAATAATTTATTAAGAACCGAATTTCTTTGAAAAATTTTATCCTCAAAAAGACAAAATATATGAATCGAATTCTTCAAAACCAAGAATTTTTTCCAGGAGTTTGCTTATGAATAATATGTAGGAGTAAATTTTAAAATTAATAAAACTAAAATTTTAGGAGAGAATATGAAAATCAAAAGTTTAACCTTGTTAACAATACTTTTTTTGGTTGTCTTTACACTAGGATTGGCCGGCTGTAAACCAGCAGAAACCTCTGTTGAACCAGTTGCACCTGTTGCACCCGTCGAACCATCTGCACCTGCTGCTCCTGCTGAACCTACCACACCTGTAGAACCTGCTATTCCCACTGAACCTGTTGCACCAGCAGAAGTCAAAGATTTAGTTTCCTGGTTCCAATATGACCAGAATAATGAAGACCCCGCCAGTGACGAGCGGGTGGGTAATGCATATTTACGAAAAACTATTCCTGAGTTTAATGCTGATTTTGCTGGAAAATGGAATTGGGTGAATATCCCCAAAGCATGGGATAAAATGTCTTCTGAACTGGTTGCAGCTGTTATTGCGGGTGGTGATGTACCAGATCTCATTGAGGTAGGTGCCAGTTCTTTGCCGACCTTTTATAACAATGGTGCTGTACAAGATCTTTCTGTTTGGGCAAAAGGGCAATCCTGGTATTCTGATTTGGAACCTGGTGCTCTTAAGGCTTGCACAGGGCCGGATGGTGGTTTGTACTGCATTCCAGTTTCAACACGGCCCCACGTCGTGTATGTTTGGGCAGATCATTATCCCAATGGTTTCCCAACCACTCCTGAGCAGTTCATGATTGAAGCTGAACGATTGAAAGCAGAAGGTGTTTATGCCTGGACTTATTTTGGTTCCACTGCTTACAGTGGTAATGGGGCTCAACGTATGGTTTGGAATTTAATTTCATCCTTTGGTGGAACCTATGATGATGGCAAAGGCAACATGTTGCTGAATACATCTGAAAATATTGCAGCCATTACTTTCCTGCGAGAAACAGTTCTAAAGGGGTATAACCCAGATACCGTT
The DNA here is from genome assembly GCA_030653365.1 of Anaerolineaceae bacterium. Lineage (GTDB taxonomy): Bacteria > Chloroflexota > Anaerolineae > Anaerolineales > Anaerolineaceae > UBA6170. The sequence goes on along the minus strand of JAURZL010000011.1, from coordinate 205,638 downwards.
TTTGCTGGTGGTTTTGTGGAAGAAGATTCATTCAAAGATTCAACCGCTGCTGCCATCCCGACCGGCTTGTTTGGATATCGCTACATCAATCCTCTCACAGCTCCAGATGGGACCAAATATGAAACAGGTTCAGCAGAGGATATGATTGATGCAATTGCTGATGGTAAAGTCGTTATGCGTCCAATGTTTGCTCCTTCTGGAAAGACCCCTGGCTGCAATACTGATGCGATAACCTTTGCTGTACCCACAGGTGCCAAAAATATAGAATCAGCTTATGATTATATCAATTGGATCATGGGTGATATTGGAAGACATGTTGAATATGTATTAGGACCTGGCGCAGGTTTTCCCGCTTTGAAATCAGCCCAATCTGCTCCTGAAATGCAAACTCCTTTCTATCAACAGGCAGCTGTTGCAGTAAATTCAAGTATTTGTGTCAATGCCTCTGGAAGTTTGCAAAGACCCGTTGAAGCGAATGAACTGATAATGAATGCAGTTTACAAATTAATCAAAGAAGATCTTACCCTGGATATTGCTGCTGAACTCCAAAAAGCCCAGGATGAGTACAACGCTAACAATTAGTCAATAAATAGATAATTCTTATTTTCCTTACACGCAAGGTGAGAGAGGTTACCATTTCTCTCACCTTGCTGAATTTATAATACAACACAAGTCTGGAATGAAAAAAAGTTCTTTGAAAACTCACCATAAATAACCATAGGGAATTGGCCATTATTTTCAACCATTTAATGTTTTCAGATAATATTGCGCCGTAATAAAATCCTACCTGGAAGCTTATTTGGATAGAATACTTACTGCTCCAATTGAAACACCCTTCCTATAAATGTTGCAACAAAAATAGCATCTATGGGAAATTGATAATCCGCCAGAAACATAATCTGTAAAAAAATTTCTTTCCATTTTCATTTACTTAATGATACAATCTTAAGGGCAGGCTGGTGAACCTCCCAGCCTGTCTCTTTAAGAAATTGTTTCCTGCATTGTGCTGCTTAAGGAGTAATCGCTTATGACCGCTTATACCTATCCAATCAAATTTTCTGAAGATGACAGATCATTCATCGAAGGCTCCCTGATTCTGGAAAAGCCGCTTCCCTACCGGACAAAAAAACCTGAAGGAAGCGGCTTTTACCGTCCAGGGAAAATAATCCTGGGGGATGTCACCAACCTCGAACTGGTTTTTTACCATACTCCTTCCACAGCTCGCTTTATTTATATCGAAAGTCGAAAACCCGAACCACGAATGATGGAATTTGTTGGCATTGAACCGGAAGAGTTGGAAAATGTTGAGAAATTAAGTTTACCAGGACAAGTCTGGATGGGTGCTGGGCGGGCAAATTTGATGTGGAAAGCCATGCAGGATATTTTTAATGCGCCGCCCTTAAAAGAAACGATCACCAGTCATCGGCAGGAGAATCTGGCCATTTTCCCCATTGCACGCGAAGGGCTGAAATATCAGGTTCCGGAAGCGATTTACGAAACCTATGGCTATTACACCGATGAGGTCATCCTGGATGCCCACCATGTGTTTGATAGCTCAGTTCCGGTGTATAACCGCAAGGTGGAGATGACTTTATTCAAAGACAAAGATCTCAATCAACCCCAACATGATGACGTGAAAATTGCCTTTATTGCAGACTCCATTGCCAGTGGGCTTGTAATGAAAGAGGTAATTATTCGAATCAAAGAACGGTTCCGCAATCTTGAACGCGTCGAGGTATTGGCACCCTTAGCAACAATCCGCGGATTGAGCCGGATTGCTGATTCAGAATGCCGTAATGGCGTCAAGGTGAGAGTTCACGTCTTTGAAACCATTCTAAACGCCTTACCGCCAGATTATTACTATTCCGCCCATTTTAATATTCCTGAGCTCCATATTCGACCCGATCTGGAAGCCATTTATCGGGATTGGTGGGGCGTGGATGACAATGGTAACCAGATTGCCGATACAACCTGTGCGGGTTATGGCTGGAGCGAAGCTTTCTATTCTCCCCGTAAACAAATTGAGATGATCAACGAACAACTCACCAACCGGCATAATCTCACGATTGCAGAGATGGTGCGCAGGAATATGAGAAAATCAACTCGGGGATAAAATCAGTTACTTCCCAATAATTCCTGGATCATTTTTTCAACTCGTCGTTGGCGGGTCTCCGGTCGCTTCGCGTCCTCGATCCATCGCATATATTCTTTTTGATGGGTAAATGCGAGCTTCTGAAATTTCTCATTGGTAGGTGGATTCTCTTTGAGTGCCAATTGAACATCTTCCGGAATGCTGACTTCACGCTGACGATTATCCAATTCTACTTTCACGTGCACAACTTCCGGTGCTTGTTTTCCAATCGCTTCCCTGATCTTCTTAACCAAAATAATGATGTGTTTTTCGGTCCCATAGCGTAACATCGTTCCCTGGTAAGGAACACCATCAAATTCAACAACGACCGGAATTCTGCCCACTGTGTCAAAAAGTTCGAGCGTGTCAAAAGGAAATTCAATATAAGCACCGACACCCGCGTCAATAATGGGAGCTAAAAATTCGATCGGCCCAGGATTTTTTAATTCTTTCTTCATCATTTAGCCTTTCCTATTTTTGATATATGACACAAACGATTGTATTTCATCTATTCACTCAATAGAATAGGAATGCGGTTATGTTTTCAAAATTATAGCAATGGATGCGAAGAAAACAAATTTGAGGTAAATGGTTTTGAACAGAATTCTAGTTTTTTTGATGATAATTGTGTTGGGAACAGCCTGTAATGCTGCCATAAATAATAATCCAGCTCGTCCTGGCAATCAGAATCTTTTCCAAGAAACGTTGGTGACTCAAGTTTTACCAACCCCTTCTCCAACGCAGACAAATACTCCTATTCCCAGCCCCACTCCCACCAGCACCATAAACCCTACAGCCACACCGACCTTACACCCAATGACCATCTCTTCGATGCGCCAAACAGAATATCCAGGCAGTGTGATCGTCATTGAAAATACGTTGACAGCAGGATCCAACTACGACCGCTATTATGCTTATTACCTTTCAGAAGGATACAAGATTTATGGATTATTGACAGTTCCCTATGGAGATCCACCGGATGGTGGCTGGCCTTCCATTGTTTTTAATCATGGATACATCCCACCTACGCAATATCGCACCACAGAACGCTACATTGCCTATGTGGATTGGTTGGCGCGCAGTCAATACATCGTATTTCGTATCGATTTCCGCGGGCATGATCAATCCGAAGGAGACGCCCGTGGTGCTTATGGGGATCCCGGCTATACCGTGGATGTGCTCAATGCTGTTGCTTCTTTAAAACAATTTCCTTTAGCCAATCCTGACAAAATCGGGATGTGGGGACATTCCATGGGTGGTTATTTAACGCTGCGATCCATGGTGATTTCCCAGGAAATAAAAGCTGGCGTGATTTGGGCTGGTGTGGTTGCCTCTTATCCGGATATGCTTTCCAGATGGCGTCGCAATACCCCAGGTCCAGCGCCAACGGCTCCATCGTTTGCCCGTCGCTGGCAACAGGAATGGGCAAATGAATATGGAACTGTGGATCAAAACCCCGATTTTTGGAGCTCAATCTCCTCCAACACGTATGTAAATGAAATCTCAGGACCGATTCAATTGCATCATGGCACCGCCGATGAGAGTGTGCCAATTGTTTTCTCAGAGTTACTAAGGGATGAAATCCAGGCTGTGGGCGGTGAAGTTGAATTCTATAGTTATGAAGGCGATGACCACAACCTTGCTGGTTATTTCAGCACAGCGATGACCAGAACCATCGCTTTCTTTGACCAATATTTGAAATAATAAAGATAAGTATCACTTTTACATCTATTTTGTTCTTGTGAAGTAGTCCATCAATATTCTGGCGATTAACTTAAGTTAATGCATTTTACTCAAATAAGACCTATAATGTAAAAAATGTCTGATTTATTCTGGAATAATCAGGTCATTTTTCATCACATTTATCATTTCCAAAAATAATTTACCATTAAGAGATTTACGGAGGAAAGAGAAAATATGAAAATTTATATAAAAACGCTGTTTGTGTTAATGGTTTTATTACTATTAGCAGCATGTTCAAAGTCAACACCAGTTTTAACAACCGAACCAATTGCACCAACCGCTGAAATTGAAGAGGCAGAAGAACCGATTGACTCGGAGAATGATTTAACGCTAGCTGCCAATGCCTTTCAAAAAGGTGGCTGTATTGCCTGCCATGTGATCCCTGGAGTTGAGAATGCTGTGGGAACCATTGGACCGGATCTATCAGAAATTGGAACAAAGGCTGAAGAACAACTGTCCAGCTCTCATTACATGGGAACAGCCAACACAGTCCTTGAATTTTTGAAGGAAGCATTAGTAGATCCAAACGCACACATCTCCACTGAATGTCCGGGTGGAACCTGTTCGCCTGGATTAATGCCTTCCTATTCAGATGGCACTTTAAATGATGAAGAAATAGATGCAATGATCAATTTCATGGCCCAGTTACCTGGTTTGGAATTTTCCGAACCCATTACAGTGGATGAACCCGCAGAAGTGCCTGTCGTTGGCATAATTGATGAAGACATTGAATGGGCGAAACAGGTTTACTTTGAACGTTGTGCGGGTTGTCATGGTACTTTGAGAAAAGGTGCTACTGGTCCGGCATTAACACCCGACCTGATGCAACCGAAAGGTACCCTGGCGCTGGCAGCCATCATCTTCAATGGTACGCCGCGTGGGATGCCTGATTGGGGAAACCAGGGTTTCATGACCAAAGAAGAAACCGAAATAATGGCTGAATATCTGCAAATTGAACCCCCACAACCCCCAGAAATGTCATTAGATCAGATGCTGGCTTCCTGGAAGCTTTTGGTACCTGTGGAAGATCGTCCTACCGAGCCGCAAACCACACGCAATTGGGAAAATTTCATGGCAGTCACCTTGCGGGATGCCGGGCAGATCGCTGTTATCGATGCGGATACTTACGAAGTCGTTGCCAATGTCGATACAGGATATGCTGTCCATATCACAAGAAACTCTGCCACTGGGCGTTATCTTTATACCATCGGTCGGGATGGCAAATTAGCTTTGGTTGATCTTTGGACGGAAATCCCCACCAAAGTTGCTGAAGCCCAGCTTTGTTATGATGCCCGTTCTGTGGAAACCAGTAAATACTCTGGCGAATTAGGGGATTTTACAGATAAATTGGCGATCGTTGGTTGTTACTGGCCACCTCACTTTGTAATTCTCAATGGTGAAACCCTGGAACCATTCAAAATTGTCAGTACGCGTAGTTATACCTGGGATACAGAAGAATACCACCCGGAACCACGCGTAGCCGCGATTGTTGCATCCCATTTCAAACCAGAATGGATTGTCAATATCAAAGAAACTGGTCAGGTCTGGATGGTTAATTATGCTGACCCGATTAACCCAACCATTAAAATGATCGAAGCAGAGCGATTCCTGCATGATGGAGGTTGGGATTCCACCAAACGATACTTCCTGGTTGCGGCCAACAACATGAATACAATTGTTGTTATTGATGCATTGGAAGGGAAACTGGAAGCTTTGGTCGAAGTTGCGGGAATTCCACATCCGGGCAGGGGGGCAAATTGGATTGATCCTGAATTTGGTCCGGTCTGGAGTGCGTCCCACCTGGGTGAAGGTGTCATCACCTCCATTGGCACTGATCCTGTAAACTATCCCGAAAATGCCTGGAAGGTGGTAAGAACCACACAATTGCCAGGCTCTGGTAGTTTATTTATCAAGACACATCCTAACAGCCCCTGGATTTGGGTGGATATGACCTTACATCCTGATCCTGCCACCTCGCGAACCATCTGCGTGGTTGCCAAAGAGAATCCGGAAGAAGTCTACAAATGCTGGGAAGCTGCAAGCTATGGACGCGCAGTCCATTTTGAATATAATATGCAGGGTACCGAAATCTGGGTCAGCATTTGGGGTAATGCCGACATTCCTTGGGAGGTTGGCGAAATTGTTGTTTATGATGACAAAACCCTGGAAGAAGTTGCCAGAATTAAGGATCTGGTTACCCCCACCGGCAAATTCAATGTATACAATACCATCCATGACATTTACTAAAAAATAAAAATATCGATCAAAAGGCCAGGATTTTCCTGGTCTTTTTTGTTTTGAATTTGGTAGCCATGGATTTCAATCCATGGTGGAGACCAATTAACAAAAAAACAGGGAGCCAGCTGGCTCCCTGCCTTTTGTGTGAGTAATTAATTAGACCAGAACTTCTTCAGGAACAACGAATTTTTCGTTTGCTTTGCGCACTTCATCGGTCACATTGAAGTCAAGATCGGCACCAACCATCTGACGGACATAATCTTTGACGGTTGAATCCCAGTATTTCTTGGTGACATAGAAGACTTTTGCACCACCAAGTTCGTGTTGAACATCCGGCCATGGATAGCTTGGTTGTGCCATTCCGAGACCCCAACGCAGCCAGCCATTGTATGATTCATAGGTTGCCCACCATTCTTTGTTCTTGATGATTTCAAAACCATAGAATGCTTTGGCATAGTACATGGCTGCACCAATGCGACCACCACGAATGAGAGCCATGGTGTGAAGACTGATGTTGATGTCTTCATTCATCAGACGACCATTGGCAAAACCTGCCCATACACCATCGACCAATCCAACCAGGGTGTAGACATCCTTGAGGCGTTTTCGTTTCCAACCCAAAATTTCTGAGTAAACGCGGGAACCAACGATATCATAGAAGTCATGGTCAACTTTCATCAGTTTTTCCATGTACCCTAACATTTCGGGAACTTCTTCCAGTTTTGCTTCGCGGATATAAAGGGTACGACCATCTTTTAATTTCAGCATAGCTTCCGGAAATGGAGGAATGTCCAGCTTGGGACCTTGTAATATGGCTTCGATTTCTCGGGCATCTATGCTTAAAACTTCTTGTGATGCTTTGGTTGGTAATTCGTATTTCACAATAAATCTCCTTTTTACATTAATATGTTTTAGATCAGCTCAAGTTATCTGCGCTGATTTTATTTAGACTGTCAACATGAGCAGGATTGATCGCGTCACCATGTTTGGTTTTCTGCATGGCTGCTTTCTTCGCCATGAGCTCTTCGTATTCCGCATCATCAACAAACGCAACACATCGGCCGATGGAAGCTTCTCCATCTACAAAGCGCCAGGGGAAGAATCCAACCTGAACACGACGGTTGAGCAGCAGATCGAGATCTCCACCAATACATTCAGCATGGATGATGTGATCTGGGAACATTTTGATGTGCATTTGTTGGTATTTGTCATCATCAAAGAACTCTTCCAACTCCACGCCTAATTTCTTTAGGAAGACTCGTTTCGCCTGCGCGGTTTGCCGCGGCATCCAGTTGCGGATAATCGTATTCATCGGATGATCAGCACTGCCACAATCGACACCAATCCAACGTAATTTCTTAGCTTTTGCCCATTCGACAAATTCAGCACCTGGACCAGGATGCATGACCATGTAGCGGATTTCATTGGCGGTGGGCTGATCCCATCCGAAGTGATGGTAACCTGTGTGAATGATCAAAATGTCGCCTTCTTTTACCTCAACACGTTCTTCAATCATTTTACTGGTGTACACATCATAATCTGCAACAACATCACTTAAATCTACAACCGCAGCATCGTGGACCAGGAAATCCATATCAAGCTGTGCGATATCTTTACCGGGCGTATAAAAGTGAATTTCGCCATCCAGATGTGTTCCCAAATGGTTGGAGTGTGTGAGCAGCTGGCCATTTGCGCCATTCGGTGCCAGACGTTTATTGTATTTTACCTGCAGTGGTTCATAGGTTGGCCATGGGGGTGTACCAACTCCGAGTGGAATTGTTAGATCAATTAATTTCATATTTCATCTCCTTTTTTAATTTTTTTTTATTCACAAATGTATAAAACATCGAATAATTCACAAAAAAAACGATACGATAAAAGAACCGTATCGAATTAGACCATCATAAATACTTGATAGTTACAACACCTCCAGAATTTCATAAAAGAATACCATTAAAGTTGTCAGACAATAACATATTACATTTTTATTATGCACGATTTTGCCCGAAAGTCAAGCAAATCATGCAAACAAGAACTGGTTATTTAAACACCAGAAAACTTAAAAGTTCTCCATTTGGTTCATCGGTTTCATTATCCCCAAAATATAGTCAGAATTTTTACGGGTATGGTTGAGATCAAATAAATAAATCAATCCTTGCCTTGAAATTGATTTCAAATTGCAACTTCCTTATAAAATATGGTTTAATCAAGGAGAGATTCTCAACATGTCCGAATTAACCTATTCTTCAAACACTTCAGTTGTTGGCACAGTTGCTTTCGATTGGCTCATGCAATCAAATGAAGCTGTTGTTTGGGGAGTGACTTCAGGTGGCATATTTCTGCATCTAGAAGACCAAAAAATTATCTTTCTTTCCAAATATAATCATTTTGGACCGGTAAACCTGATCCATCAAGCCGGTTTTCCTCAATCATGGAAAAGCGAAGATATCATTCAAATCCTGGTTCAGGATCATCATCTGACTCTCTCTACCCCAAATTCAAAAGTCGAGATCGATAATTTACAAATCTGGTCTACACCCGCGATACCTAATTTTCAAATAACAATCGCTGAGCAGGACCAGCGAATACTGCAGGCAGCTAGTCAATTAAGCTTGCTCAAGGATGATCAGGGATTTGCTCCATTACTAATACCTTTCCTAAAAAGAGAAGTGTTCACATTCCCGGACAGTCCCTGGTTGCAAAAAAGCTGGAAAAAAATTCAGGACATCCGGCAGGCATTATCGGAGCAAGACGCTGAAAAAGTTTTAAAATCAGCAGCCACCCTGGTTGGTTCCGGAAAAGGTTTAACTCCCTCTGGTGATGATCTTTTGACTGGTTTATTTTTCATGACCAACCGTTGGTTTAAGGAGGTTGAATGGATCCAATCGATTCAACCAGCTCTTCTGGACCAATTTCAGCAAAATACTACAGCAGTCAGCAGTACCCTCTTCACTTGTGGTCTTCAAGGCGAAGCAGATGCCCGCATTCAGGAGATAAGTGATGTTTTGATGAACAACGAGATCCCATTTCATCATCAAGCGATTGAATTATCCCATTGGGGAAATTCATCCGGTGCTGATATCTTCCTGGGGATACAACTGGCAATTAAAGCATTTCGCAACACCAAAAAGGACTTTACATGACCATGATGGCGAACCATACAATCCACTGCCCGGTCTGCAATCAGACAAATCAAATCGTTTTGATTGAAGAACTCTACTTTGCATTAATAGAAAAGGATCAAGCATTTTTTTCTAAATACAATATTGACTTTTCTCAAAGTAAATTCATTTTAAGAAACATTACCCCACCCAGCCTGGAACGGCTTCCGATCTGGTTGATTCTATCCCCGGATATTTTGATCGGTACAATTCTTGGCATTCTTTTGTTATTTGCCTCATTTTCATTGAATCAAAATATGACAGAGGCCAGGAACATTTTCCTTTTTATCATTGTGGTTCTAATGGGTTATGTAGTTTTCCGAAAACCAATCCTATCCCGCTTCCGTGCAAAAAAAGCTGATCGCGAATTAGAAGTACAAAAGGCTCAAAACTCCGCAGAAAGATGGTCGTCATATTTCATTTGTTTACGGGAACAAACAGTTTTCAGTGGACATTCCAGGAATCATTTTCCCATCCAAGAATTTAAGAATAGGATACATCGATGAAAGCAAATTTGATTCCATATAGTAAAAATTGGTTAAATTTTCGCCTGATAAACCAATTTCCGGGGAATTAATAGTTGATTGATTAGCAATCGCTTATAACCATTAATTTCAATTCCTGGAGATGATGTTATTGATCTAGGTCGCCTATGGTTAAAACCACAGGCTCATAAACAAGAAAACCAGCTGAAGCAGGTTTGCAATTATCCAACCTGCTTCAGCTGGTTTTGGATTTGTCAGACACGGATTTCAATCCGTGGCGAAGATCAAACCGATTCAACATATATGCCTGACCTTATAATACAGATGTTGTAAAACCTGCCTTCAGGGTACTAATTTTAGAAACTCAGGTTTTAAGCTTATTGCTCCAATTCAATTGCTCTTGCCTGCATTTGCTCACGCAGGATCTTTGAATCGCGTGGATAAGCCCAATAGAATAAAGTGAAGATAGCCGCACAAATGATCCATGGGAAAGGAATTGTCCAGATCATTGCTTCGGTAAACCCAATCGAATCTGCCAGAACACCAGCAATATAGGCTGCAAAGGCTGCAAAACCACTTTCAATAAATGTGACCATTGCAAAGGCGGTTCCACGCAACTCGGGCGGAACGACTCCCTGCATCATTGGCTCTTTGGCACCTTTACCCGGCCAACTGATGAACAAGGCAGTTACGGCGCATAAAGCAACAATTTGACCAAATGACCAGTTATCCGTCTGTGTAAACAGAATATAGGTTAAAGGTATTCCCATGATGATAGAAAATTGACCAATTGCAGTACGACCATATTTTGGACTTTTTGACTCAGCCCAATCTCCAAGAAAACCACCAATGACATTCGAGGCTGCTGTCCCGACAACAATCCCGGCAAATGCAACCGATGCGAGCGATTCGGTTAATCCACGCACATTCACAAACCAGGTGATGATATACAATCCCATCACGACCCATGGCATCGAACCAGCCAGACCCTGTGCAATCGCCACCCAGATGGTCGGAATTTTCAGAACTTTAGGGATATCACTTAATTTCATTTTGTATTTTGCTGCATCTTCGGCAGTTATTTTTCCCATCAGCTCTGGCTCTGAAGCACCCCGCACCGGTTCATCCACCATAAACCAAATTACAAAACCGGAGACCACACTGAACAATCCTAACGAAATAAAACCCCAACGCCATAGCGTGGGTGAGGCGAGCAGTCCTAACCCAAGTGTCCCAAAAACAATCCCAAAAATCCCAATTGCTTCTAAAATTCCCAGCGCTCTTCCACGTTGCTTGGGAGGAAATGTATCAGACATAATCGAAAATGTTGCTGGCATCAAACAACCTAATCCAACTCCAGAAATTGCCCGGATGATCAACAATTGTCCAAAATCCTGTGTCAGACCACAAACAGCTGTCCAGATACCCCATAATCCAGTACCAATCAAAATTACTTTTTTTCGTGAGTATCGATCCGCAGCATACCCCCAGAACGGAGCACTGAGTGCCTGTAAAATGCTCCTGACAGTACCAATCGTTCCTAAATTCGTATAACTCAAGCCCCATAATGCCTGTAATGTAGGAAATAATACTGACATCGTCTGTCCTTCTCCCTGGTCAATAAAATAACCAAATGACAAGGCAAAAAGAGTGCGCCAACGTCGTTGTTTTTTCACTGGTTTTTCAACCGGTTGATCATTGCTGTCTGCTGCCATAAACAACTCCTGGAAAGGTATTTGCTCTATTATGAATTTTTTATTCATGATGAGTATAAATGTTTGTGGGAATAATGAATTCTAGGAAATTGGTACCTGATTGTCAAGTATTTTTGCCTGTTTTTTCCTTTTCTTACATGGTTTGTTGTCATTTCGTCTGAGTGGTCAGGAAGTTTTTTCCGGATGGTTCTCCCCCAATCCTGGTTTATTGAGATTATACAGATGATACAATAAATTTATGATACTGGGACGTTTTCCTTATCCCTCTTATCGAAGAATTCGACATATTGTGATTGTCTGGGTAATTGAGACAATTACTTTATATCTATTGAGCAACTGGTTACCTGGCTTAATCATCTCTAGTGAAATCGATGCTTTTCTGGCAGTTGCTTTAATCGGGTTACTGAATGCAATTCTTCGTCCTTTGATCCTTTATTTGACAATGACAATAACCGTTTTGTCTTTAGGTTTGTTTTCATTTGTGTTGAATATTGTGGTCATCCTCCTGGTCGCGTATATCATGCCGGGATTCAACATTACAGATTATCCAACAGTTATTTATGTGGTTTTAGGAATATCATTTATTAATTTATTGGCGTCCAATCTTCTGGCTTTGGATGAGAATAATTCTTATTATCGTTCAGTCATTCCAAAAATTAAACCTGAAAATCTACCCCCAGAAAATGCTCAGCCAGCTGGCATGGTCATCATCGAGATTGATGGATTATCCTATACTGTTCTGCGCAAAGCGATTGATTCAGGATACATGCCAACCATGCGGGAGTTATTATCCCATGAGTATCTGGTAGAAGAATGGAATTGCGGCTTACCTTCTCAATCATCATCGAGCCAAATGGGCATTTTATATGGAGAAAACGCGAATATACCTGCCTTTCGATGGTATGAAAAGGACAGAAACAAATTAGTCGTCTCCAATCGTTTGAGTGATACTGCCATGATTGAACAACGTTTCAATCATCTGCCGGGTTTATTACATGATTCCAGCTCCAGCCTCGGTAATATGTTCTCGGGCAATGCTGCCCGAGCTGTTTTAACGATGAGTAAGTTATCACAATTTCGGAAAATTCCCAAAAGAAGCGGAAATTTTTATAACTTCTTTTTGAATCCCTATAACTACATTCATACGGTTTTATTAATGATCCTTGAGCTGATTCGTGAGTTATATCAATCAACAGTACAGGTTGTAACCCGGCGAACTCCCCGCATCAGACGCACAATCCTGTTTGCAGTGGAGCGGGCAATATCGGCCGTTCTCATTCGCGAATTGACCACACATTTAATAATTGAAGATATGTTCCGAGGGGTCAAAACAATCTATGCTACATATATAGGATATGACGTCGTTGCTCATCATACCGGAGTAGCAAGTCCGGGTGCAATGACAACCCTACGAGATATTGACAAGCAGCTGCAACGCATCAAGGATGCGATAGACCATGCTCCCCGTATGTATGAAATTGTTTTTATCTCTGATCATGGACTCTCCCAAGGCGCTCCTTTCCAACAACTTTATGGAGTTTCTTTAGAACAACTGATCAGAAAAATTCTAAAAGACCAATATTCAATCCTGGATTCCGGTGCATCCGAAGAGACCAAAGGGTATGTGAATTCATTACTTCACATAGCACTTACACCCCACAAAAAACTAAACAAAGCTGCCCAGCGTTTGTATGAACAATATAAAAAAGAAAAAGGCGAATATCTCTACTTTGATATTCCCAAACACGTTAGCGCTGAAGAAAAATCTGATATTGTTCTGTGTGCCTCGGGGAGTCTTGCGATGTTGTACTTTGTTAATTTTCCACACCGCCTCTTTTTGGAGAATATTAATTTACGCTTTCCAGGGTTAATCGAAGCAATCATTTGTCACCCTGGAATTGGATTTATCGCTGTTGATTCAATCATGAATGGTCCCGTTGTAATCAGTGCGAAGGGGATGTATTTTCTCAATCCAATGGATTATGAGGGACAAAATCCTCTTGGTGTATACGATGACAATGCTGCAAGTCAGATAAAAAAGTTATTTACCTATCCCAATATCGGGGATATTGTCATTCAAAGCTATTACAACAAACTATCTGATCAAATACCTGCATTTGAAAACCTCTTAGCTCATCATGGTGGTATTGGTGGTGATCAGACTCAATCTTTCGTTATGCACCCAAAAAAACTCCCGTTAACCCATTCAATCGATGATGCCACAAAAATGCATTTCCAATTACTGGAATGGCAGCAATTACTATTTATCAAAGAAAAAAGACTCTAGAATTTCACGGTTCTTGCACTTAATGAATCCTTCAAAAATCCGCGGTATAATCCCATCCTGGAGTAAAAATGCAATCCATAAAAATCGCAAAGCTTGATCCTGACGCTTTTCTTCCCACCCGAAAACATCCAGCCGATGCCGGACTGGATCTTTACGCCAACCGCACCATCATTATAGAACCACATTCTTTCGCGATTGTCAGCACCGGTATCACCATTGAAATTGAGGAAGGTTTCGTTGGATTGTTAAAACCGAAAGGTCGCAGCAATCATTTGCTGGGTGCAGGTGTGGTGGATGCAGGCTACCAGGGGGAAATTCTTATCAAGGTTGCAAATATCAACCCTACTCGACTGGTGATTAATGCAGGAGATGCCATTGGTCAATTATTGATCCTTCCCATTTTTACACCCATGGTGATTGAAACGCAAGCCAAGCAAATTCATTTGGAAGACACCTCACGCGGTGAATCAGGTGGTATCGTCGATCAACACAAGAAATAGATCACAAAAAAATTCCCCTGGTTAGTATTCCCAATTATTAATTATCATATGTACAATTAAATTATCTCATTGCAATGCATTATACAAAGATTGTACAATTTTTGTATAATCTCAATTTTCGCCTGTATAATATAAAAATATTATCGATAAATTTGCGAAAGGTAGAGTATGGGAAATGTAAAAATTGTTACGGATAGTACGTGCGATCTTCCAATTTCCATTGTTGAAGAATTTGGAATTCATGTAATTCCTTGCTATGTCAATATGAATGGAAAAAGTTACCTGGATGGCATTGATCTAACCCGGGAATTTTTCTTTAAGTCTCTGCCAACGGCCAATCCCCTCCCAACAACTTCTGCTCCTGGTATGGATGCTTTCATTCAAATGTATCAAAAATTGGCGAACGATGGCGCAGATGGAATTATTTCAATCCATATTTCAGAAACTTTGAGTAATATCAACAATGTTGCCAAAATAGCAGCGGAATCATTCGAAGCCATTCCAGTACGCGTCATCGATTCTGGCCAATTAAGTATGGGATTAGGTCTGTTGGCTATGGTAGGAGCTAAATTTGCTCAAAAAGGTGCCAGTCTGGATGAGGTAGAAGCAGAAATCCTCACTAAAAAGCCGCTCACCAATACATTTGCTCAACTCGACACCCTTGAATATTTACGACGGGGTGGCAGGTTGTCGTCTGCCATGCATGGAATCGGAAATTTGCTGGAAATCAAGCCAATCACAAAAATGAACAACGGTGTTTCTGGTGTGGAAATGAAACGCACCCGAAAAAAAGCCCATCAACGCTTTCTGGAGATTGCCAAAGATCTTGGTCCGGCAGAATTGGTTGGGATTATCCATGCTGATGCGTATCAGAATGCACTGATCGTTCGAGACGAGCTCAGAGAAATCTGGCCAGATGTTGAGCCTATTATTTCCTTCGTAACACCTGCTATTGGAGCACATGTCGGCCCAGGCACAATCTGTGTTGCTAGCATACAAAAAGAAGTCCATAAACCACTCTTTGAATCGCGGTTTTCCAATATTCGTGATAAGGTCAACCAGTTTCGCAGTCACTTACCAGGATATAACCACAACGAGAAGGAGGGGTAAATGAGTTACTGGTCTGTTTATGCAGCAGCAGCAGTATCGATCTGGGTTTTAATGACTTTAATTTGGTTGATAAGCTTGAAATTAAAAAACACAAGTATAGTAGATATCATCTGGGGCTTTGGATTTGTATTGGTAAATTGGGTGGTATTTTTCCTCACACCTGATGGATTCGCAGACCGAAAATGGATCCTCAATATTCTGGTCACACTTTGGGGATTGCGTCTTGCCACGCATATTTTCCTGCGAAATCATGGAAAGCCGGAAGATTTCCGATATGCAGCCTGGCGAGAACAATATGGTAAAAAATGGTGGTGGTACAGCTACCTTCAAACCTTCATGCTTCAAGGCACCTTAATGTTTCTCATTTCAGCCCCTCTAATTCACACGCAGGCTACTACAACGCCATCAAATATCGGATTATTAGAAATTGCAGGAATTATCATCTGGGTTATCGGTTTCTTTTTTGAGACGGTTGGTGATTTACAATTGGAAAAATTCAAAAAGAACCCTGCCAATAAAGGCAAGTTATTAAATTACGGTGTCTGGCGTTATACCCGTCACCCGAACTATTTTGGGGATTCTGCCCAATGGTGGGGTTTTTACCTGATTGCTGCCGGTTCCACCCTGGGATTCCTGACAATCTTCAGTCCGATCATTATGACCTACTTTTTGATCAAAGTTTCTGGTGTCGCAATGCTGGAGAAATCAATGGCAGATCGGAAACCTGGTTATAAAGAATACATGCTTAAAACTAACGCATTTATTCCATGGTTTCCAAAAAACAATCAACAATAATATAATTTGGTATCATCTCAATAAAATGGGATTGGTTGATTTTCTTGGATGGTATCACCACCAAAAATACCCTGACCACTAATACAAATGACTTATTTTAAAACTCGAGGTAAAAAATGAAATTTATAAGAATACTTAATCTGGTTACATTATTACTGACAATCGCAGTAAATGGCCTGGCAAATGCATTACCCATCAATAATTTACAAACTGGCGAAGTAAGTGATTCCTTTGGTGCTTTATTTACGCCAGCTGGTTATGTCTTCGCCATTTGGGGGATTATTTATCTTACCCTTTTTGTATTTTCAATTTATCAAGTACTTCCAGCCCAAAAGAACAATACCCGTCTGGATCGAGTCGGAATCTGGTTTATTCTGGCAAACCTTTTTAACGGTGGATGGATTTTTGCCTGGCATTATCTCCAATTCCCGTTATCTTTACTACTTATGCTTGGATTATTGATCTCTTTGTTAATGGTTTACCAGAGGCTTGGTATTGGTATTGGAAAAAGCAGCCCTAAAGAGCGCTGGTTGGTAGATATGCCATTCAGCATCTATCTCGGCTGGATTTCGGTGGCTATCATTGCTAATGTGTCCGTAGTATTACTGGATTTGAACTGGAGTGGTTTTGGAATCAGTGAAACAATCTGGACTGTATTGGTTCTGATTGTAGGAACAGTTTTAGGTTTATTGATGACCTTGCGCAGATCAGAGGTTTTTTACACATTGGTTTTGATATGGGCTTTTATTGGCATCACCCAGAATGGAAGCGGGGATAATCTTGTTAATATCACTGCCTGGGCAGGTGTAATAATACTGGCGGTCTTTATATTTGTTGCGAGAAGTATTTTGAAGAGAAATCAATTGATTTCTCGATACAAACGGCGTTAAAAAATAATTCTGAATATCTCAAAAACACCCATTTTTCTCACTTAAATTGGGTGTTTTTGATTTCATCTAAAGGGTCAGGTTATCCTCGTTTTATTACGATGTTACGAGTTTTTTAATAAATCTCTAATGGAAGATTAATATAAATCGTAGTACATTTATTATGGTATATCCTGATTTCCAGACACGGGAGGAACAATGATAGAAATTCGTGATTTATCAAAATCTTATGGTGAAATTCATGCGCTCAAATCCGCGACCATAGACATCCAAAAAGGTGAAATCGTTGGTTTACTGGGTCCGAATGGTGCTGGTAAGACAACATTGATGAAATTGATCACAGGTGTGCTCGAACCAGACAGCGGAAGTGTCTTGATTAACGGATTGGACATCGTCAAAGATCGTGCCAAAGTTCAGGCAAAAATTGGTTATCTTCCAGAAAATGCACCTTTATATCCTGAATTATCAGTTCAGGATTATTTGTTGATGATGGCAGAATTACGCCTGATTGAACCAGACAAAAAAATACCAGCTGTAATCGACGCAATCCATGCTGTGAACCTTTCGGAGGTGTCTGTTCGTCCGATCGGACAACTCAGCAAAGGTATGCGCCAACGCGTTGGTTTGGCTCAGGCAATTCTGCACAAACCCGAAATTCTCATCCTCGATGAACCGACGGTTGGATTGGATCCTACACAAATCATTGAGATTCGCCAGTTAATAAAAAACCTTGCGAAGCAAAGCACCATTCTGTTCTCAACCCATATTCTTTCGGAAGTGGAAGCGCTTTGTGATCGCGTCATCATGATTATGAATGGGAAAATCAAGGCTGATTCACGCTTATCTAAATTGGCTAATACGGATAACGCCATTTTAATCCTGGATGAAGATCGTCCAAATACTGTCAATCTTTTGAAAAAACTCGAAGGAGTTGTTGGTGTAAATAGAGAAGTTGATAATCATGAATTTCCCCATTTTTTCATTCAAGGCCAACCGGCTGCAGACATTACACCAAGAATTTTTCAACTCGCCGTTGAGAATAATTGGCCGGTGCGCGAACTTCGTAAAGATATTCATACCCTTGAATCAGTTTTTAATGAACTTGCGATTTCTGAGTGAGGTGCTCTATGAAACAAATTATCGCTATAACCCGCAAAGAACTCAATAGTTATTTTAACTCTTTACTGGCAGTTATCTTTTTAGGTACGTTTCTGGCAGCGATTGCCATCATTTTTTTCAGTGTGGAACGGTTTTTTGGCAGAGGGATCGCAGATATTCGCCCAATGTTTTCCTGGATGCCGGTTCTGTTAATCTTCTTAATTTCTGCCTTGACCATGCGGCAATGGAGTGAAGAACAACGCTCCGGAACACTTGAGATCTTATTGTCATTACCTACCAGCCATGTTCAATTGGTTCTGGGCAAATTTCTGGCAGTCATGAGTATGATTGGCATTGCCTTACTGTTGACATTACCACTTCCCATCATGGTTTCCTTATTAGGCAATCTGGATTGGGGTCCTGTCTTCGGTGGTTATCTGGCATCCATTTTAATTGCAGCCGCTTATGCATCTATTGGATTATTTATTTCTTCACGCACCGATAATCAGATTGTTGCATTAATTCTGACAGTTATTACCGGTGGTGCCTTTTATTTGATTGGAAGTGCGTTTTTTACCGGATTTTTCTCAGGTGTTACCGTTGAAATTCTAAGATCTATTGGGACTGGCAGCCGATTTGAGAGCATCCAGCGTGGTGTCATTGACTTGCGTGATTTGATCTATTATGGCTCTCTCAGTGCTTTTTTCCTGACATTAAACATCCTTTCCATCGATAGTATGCGCTGGTCACAACAACCAACGCCATATCGCTTTTCCTACTTGCGCACAACTGCATTAATCTGTCTGAACCTACTCTTAATCAATATATGGGTCTATCCTCTTTACGGATTACGGCTGGATCTGACTGCTCAAAAAGAATTCACCATTTCTCAGACCACCAAGGATCTGATTTCAACACTGCCTGAACAACTCCTCATCCGTGCTTACCTGAGTGAAAAAACCCATCCATTACTTTCCCCCTTAATTCCGCAGGTCAGTGACATGTTGAAGGAATATGAGATCGCTTCCCGTGGAATGCTGACCACCGAAATTATTGATCCAATCGCTGATCCTGAAATCGAAACCGAAGCAAATCAGGCTTATGGCATCCAACCAACCCCATTTCAAATTGCTGGACGAAACGAATCTTCCATTATTAATGCTTATTTTAATATTTTGGTTCGCTACGGTGATCAATCAATTGTGATTGGATTAGACGAATTGATCGAAGTCCAACAGTCGGCAACAGGCGTTAATGTCAGTTTGAAAAACTTGGAATACAACCTGACTTCAGCAATTAAGAAAACAGTCTATGGATTTCAAAGCATCGACTCAATCCTGGCAGAATTGCAGGAACCCGTCAAATTGACTTTACTCCTTTCCCAGACTCTTCTGCCAGCCAGTGAAAATGAAATCGTAGTCATGATTAATCAGGTAGCTAATCAGATTCAGGATCAATCGAATGGAAAGCTGATCTTCGAAATTGTTGATCCGGACATTGATGGCGCATCCATCACCCGTCAACAATTAATCGAAGAAATAGGCATTGAGCCTTACCCTGTTGCTCTTTTTTCTCAAGATTCGTATTTCTTCCATTTACTCCTGCAAAATGGGGAACAAGGACAGATTATTTACCCACCAACCGAAGCCAATGAAGCTGATATTCGCCTGTCGATTGAATCCGCATTAAAAAGAACCTCCAGCGGGTTTTTAAAAGTGATTGGTATCTGGACACCACCACAAACTTCCACCCAGGATATGTTTGGACAAACCCAACAACCTATTTCAAGTTACCAATTTGCTGTGGAACAACTGAATAGTGATTATGAATTACAGTATGCCGATCTAAGCACTGGCCGAATTCCTGATAATTTCGATGCGGTTGTTGTCATTGCTCCCCAGGATCTGGGAGAAATCGAACAGTACGCACTGGATCAATTCTTAATGCGTGGCGGAGCAGTTATCCTGGCAATCAGCCCTTACAAACTGGATGCTGATCCCTTCGGCGGATTTTTAACCCTGACACCTATCAATACCGGATTGACAGAAATGCTTAATTCTTACGGCATTTCTGTACAGGATCAATTGGTGATGGATACACAAAATGCGGCTTTTCCGGTGACAGTTAATCGAGATGTTGGTCAGGTTCAAGTGCAGGAAATTCAAGCTGTCCAATATCCTTTCTTTGTAGATGTACGTCCAAACATGATGGATAGTGAAAAAGTTATAGCTTCCGGTTTACCAGCTATCAGCTTTAATTGGGCATCCCCGGTACAACTGAACGAAGAACTACATCTGTCACGTGAAACATCCATCATAATCAAATCAAGCACTGATTCCTGGACGTCAACCAGCACCAGCATCCAACCAGATTTTGAGTTGTATCCAGAGCTTGGTTTTGCCACAGGCGAAACTCGTTCCTCTTACCCATTGGCAGTCTCCGTTCAAGGCAGTTTTGAATCATACTTTAAAGATAAGCCAGTACCGACTTTCACAAATGCTGATGGCACACAGTCAACAAATACAGGCTTAATAACAGTTTCTCAATCCTCCCTAAACAGTCGTCTGGTAGTGTTTGGTAGTTCAGGCTTTATTGATGATTTTCCACTTCAGTTATCTTCCCGCTTGACCCAGGATTATGTAATTAATAATTTGCGTTTGCTGCAGAATGCAGTTGATTGGTCGGTTGAAGATACCGATCTTCTATCCATCCGCTCTCGTGGTACTGCCACACGGGTATTGATCCTGCTTGAATCGAACCAACAATCATTCTGGGAAATCAGCATTTACATCATTGAAGCAATCTTATTGTTTGGATTGTATGGGTATTGGCAATTTCAGAAACGCAAGAATAAGTCTATCAATCTCCTGGCTGATGAACAATCAAAATTAGTAAAAGGAGCATCCAATGAATAAAACACAAAAGTACCTGATCGCATTTCTTGGCTTGCAAATCATTCTGATATTGGTTGTCTTTCTTTTACAGCGACCTGTTGCTGCCAGCAACAACCTGATATTCACTGACCTGAAAATCGAAACAATTTCAGCAATAAACATCAGCGATTCCACAGGCAATCTTATATCAATCCAAAAAAGTGGGGATGGATGGGTGCTGCCGCTTCAGGATGATTATCCTGTTCAAACTGCAAAAGTTCAGGAATTAGTGGAAAAGCTTGCTACCATTCGTGATAATCGGTTGGTTACCCGTTCAGAATCAAGCCATGACCGCTTGAGTATTTCGGATAATAATTTTGATCGAAAAGTGGAAATGACAATCAACGGAAAATCAGAAGTGATCTATTTCGGTTCCTCCCCGGCTACAAACAACATTCATTTTAGAATGTCAGGAGAACCTGAAGTCTATCTGACGAATGCCCTTACCAGCATGCAAGTTTCCGCAACAATTGCCAATTGGGTTGATACTGTCATTTTCCAAATTGTTAGCACAACTGTTAATAAAATCGAAGTAAAAAGTGCGGAAGGTAATTTTGTATTTGAACCGGATGCCAATTCGGTCTGGACAACAAACCAAATTGAGGAAGGTAATGAGTTTGATCAAAGCAAGTGGAGCAGTTTATTGACTGGTTTCACCACCCTCCGATTTGTTGAACCAGTGGCGAAGACTGACTTACCAGAATATGGATTCGATACCCCTGCTGCAACCTTGACGATTCATTATGCAAATGATGCAGGCAAGCCTCAATTCGGTGAATTGGTAATTGGTGGTCAGGACAGCGCAGGTAATTATTATGCGAAATGGAGTGGCGGGGAATATATTTACAAAATTAGCAGTTTTAATGCCGAACGATTTATCAATCTGAGCGCAGATGATTTTTCCAGTCCGATTCCTACGGAAGAAACAGGAAACGAGTAATTCTCTTTAATTTTCCGGGGTGGGAATGGCAATCGATTGCATAATCATTGCCATTCTCATCCGAATCGTCGCGACAAGTTGTGTTTTATTTTGCTCTTCTGCCAGTATTGAAGCTTTTTCAAATGATTGAAATGCTTCCGAATTTTGACCCTGAACTTCTTGAACAAGTCCCCGATAGAGATAAGCTTCTGCTGATTGAGGATTTACCGCCAAAATATTATCTACTTCTGACAATAAATCATCCAATAGTCCAAACTGCATAAAAACACTTCCTCTTTCATAATAAAAATATTCCAAATTCTCCACATACAAAAGTGCGGTTTCATAGGATTCCTGCTCGACTTTCTCATTTCCTAAAACTTTTGCCAGCACACCTTTTTTTATCCAGAGTGGATAATATTCAGGAGCCAGATCCAGAGCCTTATCGGTTTCTGATATGGCGGCATTATAGTCATCATTTTCGATCAGATTATCAATTCTGGTTTCAAATTCCAATCTGGCTCTTACTTCTGGAGGCGGAGCAATAAATTTATCATAGACATCAGCCATCACAACAAAAACGATAATCAAGAAGAATCCAATAAACCCAAGTCGTTTGATTTCATTTTTCTTTTTTAATTCCAGGTATTCATCTAAATACCACCACCATTGCTCCTGCTTCACAGAAACGCCCAACGACTTTCTTTTTTCTTGTAATGCTCTTTTTCCCCCAATTGTTTTTACAAGCACCTTTGCCATCGCTCGAATTTTCTTTGACACAAATGTCAATTGTGTTTTAATCTTAATTTCCTCAAGCTCTTCTCGCTGGTCAGACTTCATTTGAAATTGGATTTCATCCATTGTCTCTAAAACTTTTTCGGCCAATGGACTGGGAGAACCATCCAATTTGCCAAGGATTGCTTCGATATTATCTAGAGCAGCACTGATGGATTTAGTTTCAGATTTTTTTTGAAAGTATTTTTCTTTTATGGAAGTGGACATTTTTATCCTTAATCTGGATAATTGTATTACAGGTTGGTGGAACTGATAACCTTTCGACCCATTCATACGCTCTTTTAAATTTGACTCTAATTCAAAAAGAAAAAATTTAGACAGAAACTTGACACATCAACCATCAATTGCCATAATTTTCATAAGCAACTTTCTTATTTTCTGAGAGGAAATAAACATGGCTACTGTAAATGATATGCTCAAAAACAAAAAAAGTAATTTGTGGGTCACTTATCCAGAGTCAACCATTCGGGAAGCATTGGAGCTCATGAAAACTCATAATGTCGGAGCGCTCCCCGTGGTTAAAGATGAGAAAGTCGTAGGTTTTTTTTCAGAACGCGATTTCGCCAGAGATGCAATTAATGACGAATGTTTTGACATGAATAAACCTGTTGAAGCGTTGATGGTGCATCCGGTTTATTTTGTTGATCCTGAACAAAAAGTGGAAGAATGCATGGCAGTCATGACAAATAAGAAGCTGCGTCATTTGCCTGTTTTAGAGAATGGTAAAATGATAGGTATTGTATCCATTGGTGATGTTGTAAAACAACTTCTCGATGAGAAACAGGAAACTATTGATCTATTAGAACATTTCCTTTGGGTTAATATGATTTAATCACCTGCTTAGAAATTCTATAATAGCGCAGGCGAATTCTCCTGCGCTATTTATTTTTTACTCGAGGTAACATGAATAACAAAAAAGAGCATTCCATACTCATTCCAACAATCTTGGTTTTAATTTTTGCTGTACTTGTTTTTTTTATGGTTTCCCCTGGTTTAAAATTGCATGCACTGGAAACAAGTCCTGAATTTAATACAGGCTACGAATCGAATACGGTAAGTGCCAAAGTCATCAATATGATTGAAGAAGGTGTAACTGATCTTGGTGGCACTGTTCAAAACTATCAGGTTTTTGATGTGGAATTGGTAGAAGGCGATTTTAAAGGAGCAGTCCTGACCGTAGATTATGGGTTGCGGCAGATATTAGGCGGAGATGAACAGATCAAAGAAGGAGATTACATTCTGGTTACGGTCGGACAACGACCTGATACGGGTGAGCTGCGCGCATTCTTCACCGACTTTGTTCGCTCAAGACCTATTTTTTATTTATTCCTTTTATTTGTTGTGATTAGTGTTCTCATCAGTGGGTGGAAAGGTGTCCGCAGTCTTTTGGGGATCGGATTCAGCCTTTTGATCATCGTTTTGTACATCTTGCCTCAAATCCTGAGTGGAAAAGATCCGGTTTGGGTCAGTATCTCTGGTGCATTTGTTTTTCTGGCAGTCTCTCAATTTTTGGTGTATGGCTGGAACCTCAAGACGCATTCAGCCGTAATAGGTATTTTTATTTCTCTGGTTATTACCGGACTCTTATCTGGATATTTTGTCGACTTTACACGTCTGACAGGATACGGGGACGAAAATGCTCTATTTCTTTCGCAAATGTCCTCACAGCCAATTAATATCAAAGGATTACTACTGGCTGGAATGTTGATAGGTGCGTTAGGTGTTTTGGATGATCTGGTAATCAGTCAGGCGTCTGCTGTGTTCGAATTACATGCAGCTAACTCTTCATTGACTTTTGGATTCCTTTTCAAACGTGCAATGAATATTGGCCGTGATCATGCTGCCGCCACTGTCAACACCTTGGTCCTCGCCTACGCTGGAGCTTCATTACCAATGTTATTATTATTTACCATCAGTAATCAGGACCCAGCAATGTTGATTAATATCAGCTTCATCGCTGAAGAAATTGTCCGCACGCTGGTTGGTTCAATTGGTTTATTTATTTCCATTCCCGTAACAACTGCATTAGCTTCCATTTTTGCTACCCGTCATCAACAATACCCCTGGATTCGTAAATATTTAGGTCCAGATAACCAATGGCACCAGACCCACCACCACCATTAAAGATGTATAATTTTTGGTGTCTTTTCATCTTAGCTGCCCGGTTATTTTTGGCGGTGATACCCTCCAAAAATACCTTAACCTTGTTTTGTTGAGATGATAATTTTTGGGAAAAGTTTTTACATATCATAAAGAAAAATTAAAAAAAGAGGAGTAATATGAGTACTGATCAACCAACCCGCTGGGATTTATCCAATATTTTTCCTGGACTCGAGTCTGAAGAATTTAAAAAAGCTGTTGCTGATACACCGCTAATCATTGATGAGTTAATGAATTTCTTCAATATTTCATTAGCACCATTAACAATGGAAACTGAAGTGCAGATAATCAATCAGTCCTTGACTGAATATGTTAACAAGCTCAACTCAACATTAACCCATGTAGGAAAAGTTGGTAACTACATTTACAGTTTTATCAGTACCGACTCATACAACAAACTCGCAACGCGTCTTATATCAGAATATGAACAGGTAATGGTTCGTTTGGAAAACCAGGATGTAATCTTCAAAAACTGGTTATCAAACGTCCAATCAAGAATTGATGAAATCATTTCGTTGGGTGGAACAGTGGCAGAACATGATTTTGCCTTGAAAGAAATCGTCCATTTCAGCCAATTCTTAATGAGCCAGGCAGAAGAAGAACTTGCCTCAGAGCTTAACTTAAGTGGTGCCTCTGGTTGGGAAAAATTACAAGGCGTAATCACATCACAGCTAACAACGGAAATAGAATTGGATGGTGAAATAAAGACTTTGCCAGCTCCCGCCCTTATCAATCTGCGTTCTCATCCTGATTCAGAAGTCAGAAAAATAGGCTATGAAAAAGAGATGCAGGTCTGGAAATCTGTAGAGGAATCACTTGCTGCTGCCATGAATGGGATTAAAGGCACCGTGATCACCCTGAATAAAAAAAGAGGGCGTAAGGATGCTGTTGAATCTGCTCTCGATATGGCACGCATCGATCGTGAAACCCTGGATGCCATGCTTTCTGCCATGGAAGATTCCTTCCCTATGTTCAGAAGATATTTTCAAGCAAAAGCAAAACGCTTCGGACAGGAGAAATTACCCTGGTGGAATTTGTTTGCGCCGGTAGGAAAATCTGATACAAAATTTAGCTTTTTGGAAGCACGTGATTTTATTCTGGATCATTTTTCTAAATTTTCACCCGATCTGGCTGATTTTGCTGCCAGAGCTTTCGACAACAACTGGATTGATGCTGAACAACGCGAAGGAAAAATGGGGGGAGCCTTCTGTATGGACATCCCTGGAACAGGCGAGTCCCGTATTTTGTGTAATTTCGATGGATCACTTGATCAGGTATCCACTATCGCACATGAATTAGGTCACGGCTTTCATAATGATTGTATGGAGAAAGCTGGACGAACACAATTACAACAGCGCACTCCAATGACCATGGCTGAAACCGCATCCATTATGTGTGAAACTATCATTTCAAATGCATCCCTCAAACAAGCAAAGAGCAAAGATGAAGAATTAGCAATCTTAGAAGGTATGTTAAATGGGGATTCACAGGTTATTGTTGATATCTACTCTCGTTATCTGTTTGAAAAAGAGGTCTTTGAACGCCGAGCAAAATCAGATTTATCTGCGGAAGAATTATGTGAGATCATGGAAAGAGCTCAAAAAGCAACCTATGGTGATGGGTTGGATGAGAATTTCCTGCATAAATATATGTGGACATGGAAACCTCATTACTATTCTGCCAATCTATCATTCTATAATTTCCCCTATGCTTTTGGATTGATGTTCGGTACCGGTTTGTATGCGATTTACCAGGAAAGAGGTAATTCTTTCATCCCTGATTACACAGATTTACTTTCCAGCACAGGATCAGGTTCAGCAGCTGATCTGGCCCAACGTTTTGGAATTGATATCCGCAAGAAATCATTCTGGGAAGGAAGTCTGAAAGTCGTTGAACAACGGGTCAATCGTTATATAGAAATTTAGATTTTACTTTGATCATGTTTACAGGTCTCTTTTTGGGAGACCTGTATTTTTATCTTGATTCATAAAAACCACTTTGTCACGGTTTGGTGAAATCCATTGGTTTTGTTATCAATAAACTATCAATATGGATAATGAGTCAATAATTAACTTAACAAAATCCTAAGTTTGAATATTATTGTTAATAAATTTACTATTATATAATTATCTATAATTAAAGATGGGATAATGGTAAAAATAAAAACCAAAACTTGTAACAATTCATTTGGGTTGCATAATTAATGATAGCGCTACTATCAATCGTTCCAATCATCGTTACTGGTATATCGGGAGCTTTGGGTTTATTTGTTCTGATATTATCATTACGGGGAAAGAAAGATCGCATTCAGATTTCATTTGCTTTCATCGCCTTTTCTGTCATGTTGTACGCTTTCGCGACTACCGAATTATATAACGTATCAAATCTTGCAGACGCAACCATCTGGCAAAGAATGCAAATCAGCACGATTATTTTATTTGTTCTGTCTTATTTTTATTTTGTCATTCATTTTCTAAATATAGCATTTTGGAAGAAGTATTTTTGGACCTGGATCGTATTAACTATTCTTTCAATTATTCCTCAAATTTTCATTATCCATCCTGTCATCTGGAACACTCAAAAAAGTAATTTTCACCTGATAAATTTTTTTGGGGTCATGCAGATAATAACCGAAAGTTTACCTGGAATAGTTACACAAATTACATTTGGAATAGGACTTATTGCTTTTGGAATCATCACCTTTATTGTTTTTCGGGAATTTCGAGGTCAACCCGATAAATTCCGTCATCCTTTATTTCTGTCAACATTAATTTTATATTTTGCTTTTATAAACGATACATTACTAGGTAATGGAATTATTAAATCAGTCTATATTCTTGAAGTTGGTTTTTTGATTGTCATTTCTCTGGTTGCTTTCCTGCTCTCCAAAAACATTTTGGAATCGATCGCTAACAAAGAAGCCCTCGAAAAAGCAAATCTTGCCTTGCAGGTACATAAAGAGGAATTGGAGAAAACTGTCTCGGAAAGAACCCAGGCTTATCTGTATCAAGCAGAATATTTTCGTGCTTTGGTGGATAACAATCCAATCGCGACAGTGACTCTCGATAATTCTCAACGGATCCTATCAGTTAATCCTGCTTTTGAAGAGCTATTCGGTTATTCTTATGAAGAAGCATATGATCAGGATCTGGACTCGTTAATTTCACCAGAAGAACATTTGAATGAAGCCAAAAATCTTACACAGAATGTCTTAAAAAATATTCAGATTTCCGCAAAAGGGATTCGTAAACAAAGAGATGGTGGTCATGTACATGTAGAAATCCTAGGCGTTCCTGTAACCGTGAATAAAGAAAAAGTTGGGGTTTTAGGTCTCTATCGCGATATAACGACTCAGATTAGAACAGAAAAGATCCTGCGGGAAAACGAAATGCGCTACCGCAGTTTGTTTGAAGATTCCCCCATTTCCTTATGGGAAGAGGATTTCAGTCAAATAAAACTTGAAATTGATCATTTCAAAATCCTGGGAGTGAAGAATTTTCACGAGTTCTTCGCTTCAAATGTTGATGTTGTCGATAAAATAATTAAAAAAATAAAGATCATCAATGTTAACCAGGCTACAATCAAACTTTTTAATGCCCAGGGTAAAGATGTCTTCCTAAATGGTCTTGAAAATCTAATTTTGCCAGAATCAATTCCAGCTATGGGAAAAATTTATGCAACTTTAGCAGAAGGCGGGAATCAATGTATTGGAGAAATTGGTCATAAAAACTTTTTAGGTTCAAATATCTACACAGTTTTAAGATTATCAATAGCACCTGGTTACGAAGACACGTGGGAAAAAGTATTCGTTTCTGTGATTGATATCACCGAACGAAAGAATAATGAAAGTTATTTGGAATATCTCTCAACACATGACCAATTAACTGGAGTTGCAAATCGCTCTTTACTTTATGACCGCCTCAGTCACGCGTTGACGCATGCAAAAAGAGATCAAAAAATGATTGCTGTTTACTTCATGGATTTGGATGGTTATAAGACAATCAATGATCGTTTTGGGCACTTGGTTGGAGATCTTTTATTGGTTCAAATTGCCAACCGGCTCGAAGCAAACCTGCGAGCTTCAGATACGGTTGCACGTTTTGGCGGAGATGAATTTATTTTGGTTTTGGAAAATATTTCTGATATTGAAGCGATCAAACCGATAACAGAAAAGATACTGCATTCAATTGCCCAACCATATCAGATCAATGAACACCTATGCCATGTTACAACCAGTATTGGAATCAGTATTTTCCCGATGGACGGGGTGACAACAGAAGAACTGATCAATAAAGCGGATACCGCCATGTACCGGGCGAAACAATCAGGGAAAAATCAATACAAATTTTTTAGCTTGCGATCTTAACAAAAGGACCATTGTAAAAACCTGGTAAATTCTTTATCCTGCGTGTATCATACATATGGGATTGGAGAATATGATATGAGAATACTTAATCAAAATCAAGAAGATATATTATCGCTAGAGCGAAATCTCTTGAACGATTTACAAATGGCATTGGTTGGTTTTGGTGCTTCAAAAGAGGATCTGGAAACCCTGAATC
This sequence comes from Anaerolineaceae bacterium, assembly GCA_030653365.1. Classification (GTDB taxonomy): domain Bacteria; phylum Chloroflexota; class Anaerolineae; order Anaerolineales; family Anaerolineaceae; genus UBA6170. Next base: position 176,119 of record JAURZL010000011.1, on the reverse strand, counting down.
AATCGATCCGTCAAATTGATGATCTCTTTTTACTGGTGATCGTTGGCGAATTCAATGCAGGAAAAAGTTCCTTTATTAATGCTTTATTGGGTGAAAATCTATTAAAAGAAGGTGTCACGCCAACCACAACCCAGATCAATATCATTCGATATCATGATCAGAATCAGGAAACCCTTACTGAAAAAAACATTCTGGTGATTGGTGCACCTATTCCAATATTAAAAGAAATTAGTATCGTAGATACTCCTGGAACCAATGCAATAGTCCGAAAACATGAAGAGATCACCAGTCAATTTGTTCCACGTTCCGATCTGGTTTTGTTTGTCACATCTGCTGATCGACCTCTTTCAGAAAGTGAGAGATCATTTTTACAACTAATCAGAGATTGGGGCAAAAAGTTAGTGATTGTTTTAAATAAAGTAGATTTATTACAAAATGATGATGAAGTCCAACAGATCGAAAAATTCATAAAGGAGAATATCCAATCATTATTAGGAATTCAGCCAGAAATTTTTTCTGTCAGTTCAAGATTAGCCTTGCAAGCAAAAAAAGGTAACCCCCTTCTATGGAATGCCAGTCATTTTGAAGGCCTGGAAAAACACATCCAATCTACATTGGATGAGGGTGAGCGCGTTCGACTAAAATTCTTAAACCCCATTGGGGTGGGTCTAAATCTCAACCAACGCTATACAAGCGTGGTTAAAACCCGTTTGGATCTGCTAAATGCAGATTGGGAAGTCATTAACAGTGTGGAAAGGCAATTAACGCTCTACAAGGATGATATGCGTCATGATTTTGACTATCGGATGGCAGACATTGAAAACATCTTGTTTGCCATGGAACAAAGTGGTCAAAAATTTTTTGAGGATTATTTAAGAATTTCTAGAATCCCTGATTTATTAAGAAAAGAAAGGATTCAAAATGCATTCAAATTAGAGGTTATTGGAGATGTGCCGCAACAAATTGAACAGAAAATTCATGAGTTAATCGATTGGATGGTTGAACGTGATTTTCGGCAATGGCAGGCTGTGCTGGAACATTTAGATAAACGGAAAAATGCGCACCAGGGTAAAATCATCGGCGACAATTTTAATACTTCCTTTCAATATAATCGTGAGCATCTGATTGAAAGTGTTGCCAATCGTGCCAAACGAGTCGTTGATGGATATGATCGTCATATAGAATCAGCCAATATTGCTGAAGGCGCTCAAAATGCTGTAGCGGCTGCAGCTGCAATAGAAGTAGGCGCGGTGGGTCTGGGGACGCTGATTGCAGTATTGGCCACTTCATTGACCGCAGATGTGACCGGTATTTTGGTGGCAAGTGCAGTTGCAGTACTTGGTTTGTTCATTATCCCAGCTAAGAGAAGAAAAGCTAATTTGGAATTAACAGAAAAGATCAAAACACTTCGGGAGCAATTAATCGCTACCCTGAGCACTCAATTCAATCATGAAATAGATCGCAGCCTGGAGCGAATTGATTCAGCTATAGCTCCTTATACACGTTTTGTCCGCTCTGAAAAAGATTCATTAGATCAGGTAAATGAAGAGTTAGATCAATTGCAGGTTCATCTTCTCAACCTTGAAAAACAAGTGAGAGAAATGTAATTTAGGATTTTGTCCGGTTTAAAATGGAATTTCCAATCCAAATGATTTACAATATTAATGCAATTATGTGGAGATTAATCGAAAAATAATAGAAATAAGGAGTAACTTATGATTGTAACTACTAAGAAATTATTCGAGGCAGCATACGGAAAATATGCAATTGGTGCATACAACATAAATAATGTTGAACAAACAATGGGGTTGTTCCGAGGTTGTGTTGAATCAGAAGCACCTTTTATTATCCAGATTAGCAAAGGCGCCAGATCCTATACCAATAAATTGGTTTTAGAGTCCATAATTCGGTCTGTTGATGAAATTTTCCCTGATGCCATCTTTGCTGTACATCTGGATCACGGTGATGAAAAAACTTGCTATGACTGTATTGAAAGTGGTTTCTATAGTTCTGTTATGATAGATGCCAGTCACGAATCTTTTGAAGAAAATATCGCCATCACGAAACGAGTTGTGGACGCAGCCCATGCCAAAGGAATTGTTGTGGAAGCAGAATTAGGGCAATTGGGTGGTGTGGAAGAACATGTTTCAGTGAAGGAATCAGATGCAAAATTAACCGATCCTGATCAAGCCAAAGAATTTGTTGATCGCACAGGAGTAGACTCACTGGCATGTGCAATTGGCACCAGTCATGGAGCTTTCAAATTCTCCGGAACGCAGGGATTACGTTTTGATGTTTTGTCAGAGATCCAAAAACGTTTGCCCGGATTTCCACTTGTTATGCACGGTTCAAGCTCTGTACCCCAGGAAGAAGTCGAACGCATCAATAAGGCGGGGGGGAACATTTTAGGAGCAAAGGGTGTCGATGACCGGCAATTTAAACACGCAGCTGAACTGGGAGTAACCAAGATTAATATTGATACCGATGGCCGTCTGGTTTGGACTCGGGTTCATCGTGAATATTTTATCGCGCATCCAGAAAACTTCGACTTGCGCCCACCTGGAACGGCTTTTATGGCAGAATATGCAAAATTCATTGCAGATAAGAACCAGAAATTGGGAAGTGCTGGTCAAATTCCCGATGTAAGAAAATTTTTAAAATAACCTGTTATAAACTTTCAAGATTAAACACATTCAGTATGGATGCTGGATGTGTTTTTTTATAACAATGTCTGATAAAATGCCAGTATGAATCAACAAACAAACCGAAGAATTGAAACCAGTTTTCCTGTTGAGATATTAGTCCGGCCAGATAATCAGCCTGATATCGAGTGGATCAAGCTGGACGATGGCCCTGGATATTTTAATATCCCTGATGGAATGGTGGCTGAGATCATAATTCGTAATTTAAATGACGATACGATCAAACCTATGATTGAAGAAATTCAATACGTAAATGGATTGATATCTTTCAATTTATCTGAAAATCGCAATGTCGGGAATAAAGGCATGCGCTTCATTCCCTTGCTCACCCAAATCATCCATCTCAACCTGAGTGCCTGCGGTTTAAATGATTATGGTATTGATCCCATCATCAAAATGAATAATTTACGCTTTCTGGATTTGAGTTATTGTACACGTCTCACCGACCTGAGTATTAAAAAGATCGGTGAGATGCGTTATTTGGAAGAGGTATATCTCAGGGGTATTCCCAAGATTTCTCATGCAGCATTGAAAAAGATCGAACGCCGGGATCTTGTGATTCGTCGCTAATCGACGGTCAATTTTTTTCTTCGTAATCGCAAACTGTTACTGACCACAAAGACACTGCTAAATGCCATCGCACCTGCAGCCAGCATCGGATTTAAATATCCCAAAGCCGCGGCAGGAATTAACAGAATATTATAGATAAACGCCCAGAATAAATTTTGTTTGATTGTTGAAAGTGTCAGCCGGGATAAACGGATTGCTTTTGGAACCCCAGAAAGATCACCCCCCATCAACACCAATGGTGCCGAAGCCATTGCTACATCTGTTCCGGTACCAATTGCCATACCAACATCCGCCTGTGCCAGTGCTGGAGCATCATTGATGCCGTCACCAACCATAGCAACTATTGCGCCTTCCTGTTGAAGCTGTTTGATTTTCTCAGACTTATCAGCCGGTAACACTTCAGCGATTACCTGATCCAAATTGACTTGTTCGGCAACTGCATTGGCGGTTTGCTGGTTATCCCCGGTAATCATTACAGTTTTTAAGTTCATGGCTTTTAAGGCATCAATCGCTTCTTTGGAACCAGTTTTCACCATATCTGCCACAGCGATGCAGCCATGAACAACATCATCAATTGCAACCAGCATAACGGTTTTGGCCTCAGCTTGTAATCGTTCAATTTCTGCCTGCAGTTCATCAACTTTCAAGTTCATTTCATTCGCCATCCGTAAATTACCAACTGCCACCTTAAAACCATCTACTTCAGCTGAGACACCAGAACCAACTTGTGCCTGAAATCCTTGCGGGTCGCTGAGACTCAATCCGCGTTGATTAGCTTCCGTCAATATAGCTTCACCTAAAGGATGTTCACTGCCTTTCTCAACCGAGGCTGCTAGACGCAATAATTCATCCTCCCCGGCAGGGAAATTGGATAATTGAATGTCGGTAACTGCTGGCTGACCGCGGGTGATGGTTCCGGTTTTATCCAGGACCACCACTGTAAGTTTGCCTGCCCGTTCCAGCGCTTCACTGGATTTGAATAAAATACCCTGCTCGGCCCCTAATCCGGTTCCCACCATTACAGCGGTTGGGGTCGCCAGACCCATCGCACACGGACAGGCGATCACCAACACAGCAATCGTCTTGATTAATGCCCGTGTAAATTGAGATACTTCTGCATCGATCGCTGGGGGCACTGCAAAGAACCAGACCAAAAAAGTAACCAATGCAATTCCGATCACAACCGGAACAAATACTGAAGAGATTTGATCAACCAGTTTTTGAATGGGTGCCTTACTTCCCTGAGCATCTTCAACCAAACGGATGATTTGAGCTAGGGCTGTTTCTTTGCCAACTTTAGTTGCTTCAAAGCGAATCAAACCCACTTTATTAAGTGTTGCGCCAATCACCGTATCACCTGATTTTTTATCAACCGGCATGGATTCACCAGTGAGCATCGACTCGTCAATCGTTGTGCGTCCTTCAATCACCACCCCATCCACCGGGATTTTTTCACCAGGTCGAACAAGCACAATATCGCCAATGGTGACTTCATCAGTCGAAATTTCAAATTCCTGACCATCACGAATTACACGGGCGGTTGGAGCTCTTAAACTCATTAATTTCTTAATTGCTTCAGACGTCCTGCCTTTCGCTTTTGCTTCCAGATATTTACCTAATTTAATTAACGTGATGATGACAGCAGCTGTTTCAAAATAAACATGGCCAGGGAGCACACCTATAACAATCAGGATAGAATAGAAATAAGCGGCGGAGGAACCCATTGCCACCAACACATCCATGTTAGCTGACCGGTTGCGTAAAGATTTATAGGCACCTATATAATATTGTCTCCCAACATAAAACTGTACAGGGGTTGCCAGAGCAAACATTACCCATTGTGTCCAGTTGCTATGCATCCCTACCTTTAATAAACCAAAATCAAGACTCATTGAGAAGAAAAAAAGTGGCACTGTAAAAATCAGACCAATGATTAACAATCTGAGCTGGTATTTTATTTCAGCTTCTCTTGCCAGAGCTTCCGCGTCTAAGTCAGAATCTCCACTTTCCACGGCCTGGAATCCAGCTTGTTTTACTATCTTTCTCAAATCCTGCTGGCTGATCATCGTTGGAATATAAGTGACTTTTGCGCGCTCATTTGAAAAACTAACACTACTACTTAAAACGCCTTCCTGAGCAGAAAATGCCTTTTCAAGACGACGGGCATCATTATCATCGCTCAATCCCTTGATATAGAGATCAGCCTCACCAGAGGCTATACCATAACCTGCTCGTTCGACGCGTTGCAGAATCATGGGTAGTTTCACCAGAGTGGGGTCATAATCTACTGTTGCGCGTTCAGAGGAAAGATTTACAATTGCTGTATTAATCCCCTTTTCCTTCTTGATATTTCTTTCGACGGAAGCGACACAATTAGCACAAGTCATGCCTGTAATAGGTAAAACAACATGTTTTGACTCAGCCATTGAAATTTCCTTTCATTCGATTCTGTGTGTAGTGACTCTGGTGAAAACTGCCTAGCGTGAAGTTAACCCACAACCGGATAGTTGATTTCACTTAACATGGATTTTATCTTTTCCTCATCCGCTGGTGGGTCAAAAGTTACTGTAACTTGTTTGGTTTGTGCTGAAGCCACAACTTTTTCAACGCCTTCCAACTCGACTAATTCAGTCTGGATGGTGTGGACACAATGCCCACATGAGATATTAGGTACATTAAACGTTAAACTTGTCATTTGATCTCCTTATTTTATTAGACTTTGGTTGCTGCATCAAAAACCTCGGTTATTTCCAATAGCACACGTTCCCGATCTGCTGGATCATCACCCTGCACTGCAGTAATCAGACAGGAATGCAGATGAGCTTCGAGAATTTTGGTGCTGATTTTATTTAACGAAGATTGAACTGCCTGAATTTGACGTATGATATCAATACAATAGGCATCATCTTCCACCATACGTTGAACCCCACGGAGGTGCCCTTCAGCGATTTTTAGACGTTGAATAACATCTTTATGATCGTGCATTTATTCTCCTTACACCCCCCCATGGGGGGAGGGATAAGGTATTTTATCAATTTAGACCAACTTTGTCAAGTATTGAATTTAACCCGTTATCCAAGCTTACTTATCACTTCGCAAGGAAGAGGTCAGTAGAATCCGGTTATAATGAGATACTAAAAAAATGGAGAGCTAATCAATGACTAGAAATTTTTCAGAAGAGGACACCAGCCCGATCCGTAGAAAAAAGGATCGTTCCTTGGATATGACCCAACCGATGGAAACCTTTCTGGATTCTACACCTGCATTTCAGGATGATAACATTTCGAATTTTCAACCTATTCCTATTTCCAATTCACGTTTACCCTTGCAGCGCCAGCCTGTTATCCAACCAAAAACGAAACCACGGGGATGCGGTTGTTTTTTGTGGGGTCTAATTATTCCAATTCTCGCATTAATCATTGGGTTTTTGTTATTCCCGTATCGCACCAACGTTTTAATCCTCGGTGTTGATCGATCTCCCGATGGAACCTATGTAGGGCGAACAGACACCATCATGTTGTTAAGTGTAAATCCACTAAAACCAGATGTGAATTTACTCTCGATTCCCCGTGATCTATGGGTGAATATTCCCTTTTATGGTGAAAATCGAATCAATACTGCCCACTTCTTCGCTGAAGCCAATCAGGCAGGTTCTGGTCCGGATTCTGCTTTGCAGACCATACGCAGCAATTTTGGTGTTACGGTTAATTATTTCGTCCGTTTCAATTTTGAAGGATTTAAAGATATCGTTAATGCCATGGGTGGCATTAACATCGAAATTCCTCAACCCATGTCTGGATATGATCCGGGAATTTACAAATTGGATGGTGATCAGGCACTGGCATTTGTACGCGACAGACAAAGCAGCGATGATTTTTTCCGCATGCAACGTGGTCAGATGATGATCCAGGCTGCAGTCAAACAGATGATTAACCCAATCGCATGGCCTAGGATACCGCTGGTTCTGACAACCAGTCTACAGGCTGTGAATACCAACGTTCCATTTTTCGAAATTCCACGATTAGGAATAGCAATGGCGCGCGCTATCATTGCTGACAGCATTAACAGCCAGACAATCACACGGGAAATGGTTTATCCAACCATAACAGCTGATGGAGCAAATATCCTGATACCCAATTGGGAAATGATCAATCCATTATTAATGGAGATGTTTGGAGAATAAAAAATCTCAGGCAACACCATTTTGAGAATGGCGTAGACGTTCCCAGGTTTCATCATCTTCCAGGGTGATCACTCGGAAGGCTTCCGCATATTGCATTCCTTTATCTTTTGCCCGTTCCGCTGCCCATTGTTTGACACGCTCTCCAGGATCCCAGTTTGGAAATTGACTCTTATGTGCACGTAGAGCAGCCAGTTTGATTTCAATAGTGTCATCAATACTTATAAAAATATCTGTCTGCTGCTGACCGGTAATGTACACTTTCCGCACTTTATGCGCTGTCAAGCCTTCCTCTTCCAATTCCTGGAAAAGATTTGGCTGCCCAGCTGCTGGAAAAACTGCATCCAACGCAGCGGTTGCTGCAGCTCTATGATCCGGATGGTTTATATAATATTCACTGGCGAACACCACTGTTGGATCTCCAGTAAACACTACTTCTGGTTTAAAGCGGCGAATCTCCCTTACCAATTTTTTTCTCAATTCCAGTGTCGGTTGTAATAATCCATCAGGTTCCCGAAGAAAATTTATTTCAATAGCACCAGCAATTTTCGCTGCGCTTCTCGCTTCTTTTTCACGAATTTCAGCAGCTCTTTCTCGGGTCATCCCTGGTGTCGCAATCCCGACATCACCACTGGTGCACAAGACATAACTAACCTTTGTACCGGATTTTACCCAACGAGCCAAAGTCCCTACACAGGAAAATTCAATATCGTCTGGATGAGCAACAATTGCCATAGCACTTTCAGGAATATAAAAAGGTTGATCAGTCATTTGTGTCCCTATTTCAAATTGAATTTGAGATTACGGGTTGATTTTATGATGAAATCTGCTTAAGCACAAATGTAAACATTAACTATTGGTAAGTTGGCTCTTAAAAATTTTGCATGATTAAATTTGAAAAATTTTATTTAAATTTATTGATCTTTTGAATGAGAGGCAGCTGATTTTCCTGCCAGGTAACGACTCGATTTCGTCCTAATTCTTTGGCTCGGAGTAATGCCTGATCTGCCTGGTCGACAATCCAATCCAGCCTAGAATCACAATCGCCATCCATGTTGGAGATTCCCAGACTAACGGAGATAGAAATATCGCCACGATCCGTCATTATTGGGCGATCCAGGATCAATAAACGAATACGATTGGCTATGTTTTGTGCTTGTTGGATACTGGTTTCCGGAAGCAGGAATAAAAATTCTTCACCGCCAAAGCGTCCTATAATATCTGAATTTCGTAATATTGACCGACATCGATTAGCGATTTCCTGCAAAACTTGATCTCCAATCAAATGTCCATAAACATCGTTCACTTTCTTAAACAAATCAATATCAAGCATCAGAACCGCAATCGAATGGTTGTATCGACAGGCACGACTGAATTCAATTTGACCCAGGATAAATAATTGTCTGCGATTATACAACCCTGTGAGGGAATCAATCATTGCTAATTTTTCAAATTGTTCATACATCCTTGTCCGCTCAATGGCAGCACTAAATTGATCTCCCAAAGTTTGCAATAATAAAATCTCATCTCCGGAGAAGATAACTTCAGGAGCCATAACCAGATTGAGAAAACCCATTTGTTTATCCGCAAGCTTTAGTGGAATACTGATCAAGCCTGGATAGGAAATGGATACATCAAACAACACCTTACAGGGCATGAAGGTAATTGGCTCTTGATATTCTCCATTCATTAAGCGCTCAAAAGACTTACACACTGGACAAATTGGGTATGCGCCAAAAGCTGCCTGAACTGCTTCTGGAAGTCTGAAGGAACCTGCCAATCCAGGACGTCCAAACTCATCAGCCAGAACCACATATCCAAAACGTGCTCCGATCAGGGAGACAATTGTTTCCAGTCCTTCAGTCAACACATCTTTTTGTTGAACAGATTGATTTAGTGTTTCAGCAACTTTTCGTAAAACATCCAGTTCCATAGCCCGAACTTCTGCCATTTCGCGCACCGATTGTTCAGCCATTTTACTGGCTCGATATTGGGTTACATCATGGATCAAGACAAGTTGGTTAGTAGCCTGAGTTTTTTCGTTCAGAGTGGAAAATTGAATTTCGAAATAACTTTCTTCTTGATTTTCCGATCTGATCAATATTTCATTTTGTTTGAATAAGATAACATTTAACCAGGGAGAGGCAGGTGGAAGTTTCGTTTGTAGTGCTTGTCCCAGTAAGTTTTTACTATCCAGATTGAGTAATGAGGCTGCACGTTCATTTATTTGTAATACACGAAATTCCTGATTTACAACAATTATTCCATCCTGTAAATTCTCTAATAAAGATTGATAAATTACTGGTGAAAGATCAAATAGCTGATAATGATAAATCGAAAAACCAATCAAAATTCCACTAATTGCATATCCAATTGCTATAATCTTGATCACATCCGGTTGAATTTGGGGAATCAGACTTAAAAAGCTTAATACAAAAGAAATACCTGCTGCAATTTTGAATATTTTAGCTTGAGATTTATCCAAATTGAAAGATAACTTACTGTTTCTATTTACCTCATAGAATACAAAACCCATGATAGCAATAGAAAAAAGCCAGAAAATTATGAGCCAATTTCCGACTTCATAATTTGCCGACTTTAAATTATTTACGTTCAAGAATTCAATATCCTTCCAAATCATTGTTTCGAGATCAGAATTCAATCCAAACAATATGGTTAATAGCGGTACAGCAAATAATGTTAATTGCCGCCAGGAATTCATCCAATGTCTATGCGATGTAAATTTGAGTATGAATAACAGATATGTTGGTGGAATGAAACAAAGGAACAATAATTCAATCCTTAATCCTGTGAACAATAAATCCTCTGATAAATAAGGAAGCAAATTCTGAACAAATAACCAACCACTAACAAACAATAACCAGACAGCAAATGCAACAGCGCCTACCGATTGACGGTTACGTAGAGCATAAACTGCAAAACTGATTAGAAAAGTTATTGCTGCTAAAGATACGATTAAGTAAATGAATGATAAAAATTGAGACATGCCCCCCCAAAAATTAATTGAGCACAAATAATTAGGATAGATTATTCTACCATTTTTTAATTAAATATTCTATTTTCTTTGCAATTTTGTGAGGAGAATATTATTCACTTTTATGAGGACGACGGGGTCTTACTTTGGATTTAATCGATTTTGGTTTTTTTCTGCCATATTCAATAACTCGAGCATCAGTAGAGGAAGCTAACAGAGACCTTAATTGTGATAGAGCTTTCTCATCGTATTCGATGCGATTACAAACATCACAAATCCAACCGGGGAAATCGGGCACGGTGATTAGATCATTGTTGTGCCATGCATAATAAGTAACCAGTTTGAGATGATAATTTCCAACCTGGCAGGCGGGACAATAAACTTTACTTCTTTGAATCGATCGTCTCATTTTTTCTTTTTACCTAGCTGCATTAACGATTAAGGGATGGGTTAGCGTTTTAATCTGGTCAATCGGCCAATATACGATCAATGCTTTACCTACAACATTATCAATCGGCACAAATCCCCAACTATGAGAATCGGAAGATTGATTTCGATTATCTCCCAGAACAAAAAATGAATCCAACGGTACCTCCCAGGTTCCTCGATAGGAGGGAGGAGCTGAAATATATGGTTCGTCCATTGATTGCCCGTTAATAAATACCAGGCCTTCTTCAATCATTACGATATCACCTGGCAATCCAATCAAGCGCTTTATATAATCTTCTGATGGATTGGCAGGATAATGAAAAATGATTACGTCACCATGCTGTGGATTTCCAATTTTATATGCCAGTTTATTAACCAACAACAATTCACCTGGTTCTAAAGTAGGTTTCATGCTGATATTCTCTACTCGAACCCGTGGGAAAAAGCTATCAATAATAAAGTAAAATATCAACGCTAAAATAAGCGTCTGGAATATTTCTAAGAAAAAACTGCGCCATTTTGATTTTTTTTCAGGTTGATCAACCCAGTCCAGCGCTGGTTGTTCCGGATAATTGTTATTCAATATCTACTCCCAATTTCTTGCTTTGATTATAAATCTCATATCCCAGACAATCAAGGGAGAAAATCGAGTTGTGGATGAATAACGTTTATTCCTCAGCTTTCAGTTTCGTTCCACAAGCCCGGCAAAAAACATCTCCGGAATCTGCCCGACGCCCACAACGATGACAGAAAATCGAATCGCTTTCCTGACGAGAGACTCTTCTACTGGTTGAATGTCGGTTACGTGATGCCGGGAGATTCTCTTTTTGCCTGCTCATAAACCAGAACACACCAAAAACCAGCAAAACCAGGCCTATTCCTGCAATAATAAATGGTAATATCTGGGTAAATGATGTTTGTCCCTGACTGGTTTCATCATTAAGTGGTGTTACAGGTTGTACGGGAATCGCCACACTGGAGCTTAACGTATTATCATTTTTAGAATATTGTAGATTTAGCGATATCTTGGTATTTGCTTTCAATTCACCAACATCCCTTGAAAAATAGGTCAGACCATCATTACCCACTCGTGCAACTCCCATACTCTCCTTAAATGTCATATTGGAGGCTGAAACAGGTTGTTGTACTTCCAGGGAAAGACTCTTAACAAAATACTCTCCCATCCATTGAAATTCGAAAGTTCGAATATCCTCATTTATGGTTAAAGATGGATCGTAATATTCAATCCATAATTCAGCAAACGGTGTGGTAAAAGTCAGTTGGTTCCATTCACCAACTGTTATCATCTCATAATCCAACAGATACAACTGTCCATCCAGTTCTCTTACTGCCACCGAATGAGGAGTTCCAGCAGCCACCGGGATATTGATGTTCATTCGCGCTGGAAATTTCACATCTCCAGAAAGAAAAATATTATTAATCACCAATACAGTCGGTTGATCATATTCAGGCCAAATTTTCACCTGCATTTGATCAATCGTAATTTCCGATTGTGCTTGTGTGGAAAAAGGAGAAGAAAGAAAAAGTATAAAGACAATAGCAATTATCAGGAAACGCTGCATACTTCCTCCATTAATAATGATAGAAAAAAACTAGAATTTAGGGCTCTCATTTGAATACCTTATTATAACCCCTCGAGATTGAATTTTAATTATCACGAATGGAAACTTTATCAAAGCCTTTTATATGGTGGATTTTTGTTGTGCCAATCACTTAAAAAACTCATAATATTTTCAGGTATAATCACCGAAGAGGACATGCTATGGCAGGAAAAAGAAGAAAATCTGTTGACGATATGTCAATAGAGGAATTACGGCAGATCATAATAGAAAAACAACGGGCTGAACGATCAAGACAAAAGTCTCAATATCGTCGTTCAAACCGCATGATCAACATAGAACCAGAATCTGCCCCAGGTCTTTTGTCGGATGAGTTGACACAATTAGAGCAAGATTACGAAAATTTCCACCCAAACCGCAAACCAAGACGAACTTTCTTCGACCGTTTCCTGGTAGGAATTGAGGTGGTTGCTGTTTTGGGCTTGATCCTCATTTTCTTTAACATTTTTGGTCTCCTACGCAACCTCAATCAGGAGGCTATTGCTTCAATGACGTTACCGACCTTGACGCCTACCGCCATCTTTCAAGCGGTTGTATTACCTTCAGGACATACTCCTCCAACAGATCCTGGCGGTGTGCGTTTTAATGAGTCCGAAATTCCCGAACATTTACGCGCACATGTCCAGGCAATGGCAAGCCTTCCCCTGCCAACGGCCAGTCCGGAACAGGCGATTCGGATTCGAATTCCAGCCATTTCTGTGGATGCACCTGTAGTGATGGGTGATGGCGAGGAACAATTAAAGAAAGGTGTGGGACAATATATCCAATCCCCAAACCCTGGCCAAAAAGGGAACCTGGTATTATCCGCTCATAATGATGTCTTTGGAGAAATTTTCCGTGATCTAGATCAACTTCAACCTGGTGATGAAGTGATTATATACACTAATGTTCGTGCTTACACCTATGTAGTTCAACAACAACAGGTGGTGGGTCCTCTTCAGGTAGAAGTGATGGCTCAAACCCCAGATCCTGTTGTAACCTTAATTTCCTGTTATCCTTACATGGTTGACACCCACCGGATCGTGATTTCTGCCGCCCTGCTTGAGCAATAATCAAAAAAACGTGGTATAAATAATGGCGCACAACGCCTATAAGCGTTATTGTTAGATTGGTTGAGGAGAATGTCATATGGCAAAGAAACATACACGAAAAGTATCAAAGTCGGTTGAGAACACCCCTGTTACTGTTGTAACCAGCTCCCGAAATCGATTATCAAGTACTGATTTCAATCCGGATTATACCGATATTAAAAGTGATCTGAAAAAGATTGGTATTCTGGCCACTAGTTTTATTGCAATTCTAATCATTTTAACTTTCTTTTTACGTTAATAATTATTAAGAAGAAATTTATTAACATCGTCTACCGACGGTGTTTTTTGTTTAAGATTGAATTTTCCTCATTTATTTTCATTTCAATAACCAGGGCTGATAATTGTTTTTGACGGTTATCACCGTAATTAATACCCTGACCGCGATGATGAAAGACTCTAATTCTTATTTCTTGAAAAAATTCCTTCATTTTCGATTTTTTCTCCCTTATTTAATTTAGTAATTCCTCTTGTGAAATATTCTAAGTATGATATACTGGACTGAAGTCCAGTATATCATACTATAATATGAAAAACGAACCATTATCTTCTACTATTGAAAGAGCTTTATCCCTGCTTGAAATCTTCTTGCAAAACCCCGATGGATTAAATCCTCAGGAAATTCTTGAGAAGACGAATATTTCACGTAGCACGCTCTTCACGCTTTTAAAAGAGCTTAAGGATATAGGTTATCTCGACCAAACCGAAGCACGAGGACGCTATGTCGCAGGTCCCCGCCTTTTATCATGGTCAGGGTCAAATTCACCATCATACCAATTATTGATCAATGTATTTCAACAGGAAATTCACAACGCATCATTTTCGGAAACAGTCGCACTGGCAGTGCCTGGACCACAGGGAATTTTTCTACTTGATCAAAAAGAAGGAGGCCAGGTCATCCGTGCTGTTTACGCAATTGGTGAACCACTTCCAGACAGCTCCGCTGCCCAACAAGTTCTGAATCCTCCATATAAAGAAATTGTTATTCAGTGTGGCTATTATCTCAATATAAATGATGATTTTTTTGAACTCGCGATACCGATTTGTGCTGATGGTGTCAAACCTGTTGCAGGATTGATGCTTAATGTACCAAAATATCGCTGGAATTCGGAGCTATTATTGGAAAAATGGCTTCAGGACATGCGAGCGATGGCAGCTCGAATCTCCTATCGTCTGGGTGCTTTGCAGTACACACCATATCATCAGGATCAACAATCATCATTACAACCTACTACCGTAATGGACGAGACACAGATCACCCAGTTTTTATTGGGTCCTTGGACAGCCCGGCTTGCCTGCATTCATCCGGACGGACATCCGCATGTTATCCCTGTCTGGCAGGAATGGGATGGAAAGAAATTCAGTATTCTGGCTTTGCAAAACAGCCAATGGCCGGATTATATTCGCAAAAACTCGCAAGTCTCGTTGACAATCGACGAACCCTGGGCGCCTTATCGGCGGGTCGTCATGCGGGGTACAGCCAAAGAATTAGAGAATGTAGATATTGAAAAACAGACTGAATTATTAACCCGATTATCGAAGCGTTTTTTGGGACAAAATACACCACAACGGTTTCTACATCAGGTTGAAGCGATTTTTACAATCAATCCTGAAACCCTGCGGGGATGGACCGGCCTGGCAGCAGAGAAAATATAATCCATGCAGATATCAATCAAATCCCTCTCTCACCAATACTTCAATGGAAAGACCACTCATGCACTCGAGGATATTCATCTGGATATCCTGCAAAAGCAGTTTGTTGCCCTGATTGGTCCCAGCGGTTGTGGAAAATCGACCCTGATCCGTCTGATAGCAAATTTGATTACTCCTTCCATCGGAGAGATCAAAATCGGGCAGATAGACCCTCAGAAGGCGATTGAGAATGGTCAGATCGCCTGGATGGCACAGAGCCCGGCATTGTTACCCTGGTTAACTGTCGAAGGAAATCTGAGATTGGCTGAACGCTTTCAAAAAGGAAGACAAAAACGGAAATTGAGCGTCGAGCAGGTTCTTGAAAGGGTTGGGCTGGTTGGAGCTGCTGACCAACATCCCTTTACCTTGTCAGGTGGTATGCAGCAAAGGCTTGCATTAGCGCGACTTTTACTTCAGGATGCTCCTATCTGGCTGATGGATGAGCCCTTTGCAGCATTGGATGAACTCACCCGCGAACGGTTGACCGAGGAATTGTTTTCTTTATGGAAGGATTTTTCACCGACTGTTCTGTGGATTACCCACAATATTCATGAGGCAGTAAAGCTTTCGGATCGTATCCTGGTTTTCTCGGATCAACCAGGTCGGATTATCGCCGATATTCCTAATCCGATTCCGCATCCCCGTCTGGAAAACCAACCTGATTTTCAGGACTTATTATCCAGACTGCGGAAAGTCCTTCACCAGGAATCTGTCGGGAGCTTCATCGATGCACCATAAACCTTCCCGCAAATCTTTGTTTATCACAATTGGCATCGTATTGGTTTTCTTTATTGGTTGGGAATTAGCAGTAACTATTTCACAAACTCCTGTTTATCTCTTGCCTGCACCATCCCGCGTTGTCAAAACTCTTTTGGCTCATCCGGATACCTTTGCTCAGGCAACGTTTCTGACATTGGCGGAAGCGCTCTCCGGTTTATTGATTGGCGTTCTGGCTGGTATTCTGTTGGCATCTGTTCTCACATTATTACCTGGGATTGAAGACGGTGTTATGACACTCGCTATCCTGATTAAATCCACACCTATGGTTGCGATCGCCCCCCTATTGACCTTGTGGCTGGGATTTGGGGTCTTACCCAAAATAATCATCACTGCCTTAATGAGCTTTTTCCCTGTGTTGATCAACGTCTTGAGTGGTATGCAACGAATCGACCCGGCACACCACGATCTTTTCCGTTCCTGGAATGCAAATCGTTGGGAAATCTTCCGATTCTTACGAGCTCCTTCTGCTGTTCCCTACTTATTCACCGCCCTGAAAATTACTGGACCTTTATCATTGATCGGAGCAGTTGTAGCCGAGTGGACAGGTGCATCAGGCGGGTTGGGTCGAACCATGTGGATGGCATATACAAATCTCAACTTACCTTTTTTGTTTGCTGCCATTTTTATTTTAGCGGCAGCTGGAATGATCATCTACCGTATCATCACCTGGTCGGAAGAAAAAGCCGTATTCTGGCAGCCAGCTCAATTCAATTCTTAAAACTGGAGGAAGAATGTCACATCGAATCATCACAATAACCCTGGCTTTTTTGCTTATTCTCACTTCAGGCTGTAATCAAGCAAATAATCCATCGGATCCAACCATAGCCCCTACCATCGATCAAATGACATTCATGGCTGGTTATAAACCACAGGCTAATCTTCCATTTGTTGGCGTTTACATTGCCAAAGAAAAAGGGTACTTTGCAGCCAATAACCTGGATGTCATCATTCAACACTCCCCAGGCTCAGGACAACATCTTCAACTCGTCGCTCAGGGAAAAGTGCAGGTCACAACCCAGGACGCAGCGATCTTACTAAAAAGACGATCCGATCCTGGATTACCACTGGTATCTATTGGTTTAATCGGGCAAAAAGGTCAGCAAGCCTTCGCCGCTTTGAAAAGCAGTGGTTTTATCACCCCAAAAGATTGGGAAAACCATCTGGTAGGTTTTAAAGGAACACCTCCTCCGGATTTATTTGCGTTGATCAAAGCTGCTGGCGCTGATCTGAATAAAATGGAGTTGGTGAATGTTGGTTTTGACCCGCGTATTCTTACAGAAGGAAATGTGGCTGTCTATCCGGTATTCAAGTCAAATGAACCTTTTTTGATGCAACAATGGGGTTATGAAATTGACCTGTGGGATGCAACCGATTATGGGATCCCTTCTCTGGGATTGGCCTACGTGACAAGTGAAGAGACTCTCGCCAATCAGTCTGATATCCTCAGCCGTTTTATGGCAGCCAGCATTGATGGAATTTTATATGCTGAACAGAACCCCGAGGAAGCAGTTGAAATCGTTCTGAAGTATGCTGGTCCCGAAACAGATCGGGATCACATGCGATTCATGTTGGAAACCGAATTGAAAGATCTCCGTAGCGAAAACACGGATCAAAATACCCTTGGCTGGCATAATCTCGAAAAATGGCAGGCATTGGTTGATTTTCTGGTCGAGTATGAAACCATGCAGCCGATTGATGTCAGCAAAGCGTTCACAAATAACTTGCTGTCAATACCTTAAAAAACTATAACTTGAAGCTATCATCCTTTTAGTAGAGGAGGACTTTCCCCGGTTCTCCTTTTCTTTTGATTCTTTCACGATGGTTATTGATCCGAAAAATCAATCACTTTGGAAGGATCATCATAGATGATATGCTAAAATACAAATATCAAATGAACATTTCCAAAAGGACAGGATATGCATACCCCAAATAAAGATCAAATTAAAACGGAGATTGCTGAAGGTCTGGTTGTAACCACCCGTTTTGACGAAAATGGAAATTTAATTTCTGCTGGTGCGGGAAGACAGGCTGAGGTGCCAACCACTCCCGGAAAGCCAGATCTCGCCAGTTATATCGATCATACCCTTCTCAAACAAAATGCGACCAACGAACAAATCATCCAGCTTTGTATGGAAGCCAAAGAATATCATTTTGCTTCCGTATGTATCAATCCAACCCATGTGTCATTATGCGCAGAATTGCTCAGAAATAGTGGTGTAAGAGTTTGTACAGTGATCGGCTTTCCGCTGGGCGCGAATACCACAGCTACCAAAGTTTTCGAAACCAAAAATGCTATTCAAAATGGAGCACAAGAAATTGATATGGTTATCAATATTGGTGCTCTTAAGAGTGGTGATTACACATTCGTAGCCAGAGACATCACTGAAATCGCGCAGGCAACACATGCAGGTGGTGCTATCCTCAAAGTGA
The DNA here is from genome assembly GCA_030653365.1 of Anaerolineaceae bacterium. GTDB lineage: Bacteria > Chloroflexota > Anaerolineae > Anaerolineales > Anaerolineaceae > UBA6170. Next base: position 157,613 of record JAURZL010000011.1, on the reverse strand, counting down.
TTATTGAAGTCTGTTTGCTAGATGAAGAAGAAAAGGTGATAGCCTGTCTCCTGGCTAAACAAGCGGGTGCAGATTACGTAAAAACTTCAACAGGTTTTTCGACTTCCGGAGCAACAGAGGAAGATGTTGCTTTGATGAGAAAGGTTGTTGGACCTGAAATAGGTGTTAAAGCTGCTGGTGGGGTTCGTAATCTGGAGGATGCCGAGAAAATGATCGAAGCCGGAGCTACTCGTCTGGGCGCCAGTGCCGGGGTTCAGATTATTCAAGGACTGACTGCAAAAGCTGGTTATTAAACCTTTCCGGATCACCACGATCATTGATTAAGAAGGTAGTTTTCAATTTAATTCTCTATTATTAATCTCCGCACACATTGAGCAAATCACATGACAGAATTGCTTTACCAAAAAGACAGTTACCTGCAAGAATTTGAAGGGATTGTGACAGAAGTCGATCCTGAAATGCATGCTGTTTGTCTCGATCAGACTGCTTTCTATCCGGGGGGAGGAGGTCAACCACACGATACAGGCTGGTTGTCTACAGAACAATCCAAAATGGATGTGGTGAGCCTGAAGAAAATTGGCGACCAGGTCTGGCATATACTGTCTACCGATTGTATACTCCCCTACCACGGAACAAAAATACTTGGAAAAATTAATTGGGATCGACGCTATCAGTTGATGAGAACACATTCTGCCATGCATGTTCTTTGTGGTGTTGTTTTTCGAGATTATGGTGCGCTAGTGACTGGTGGAAATATGGATCCTTTAGAAGGAAGAATGGATTTTGAATTCGAATCCCTCACGAGAGATCTGGTAACAGTCATTGAAGTGGCTGTAAATTCCGAGATCCAAAAAGATCATCCCATCCGGGTACAGATTCTTCCTCGTGAAACAGCCTTTCAAATTCCTGATCTCATTCGTACCAAAATCAATCTACTCCCACCCGGTATCAACGAAATTCGCACAATTGAACTTGAAGGTCTGGATTTACAGGCTGATGGTGGCACTCATGTACACTCCACCTTGGAAATTGGAAAGACCCATATTGTCGATTACAAATCCAAAGGGAAAATCAATAAACGTATCTATCTCAAACTGATTAACTGAGGCGTATCCATTATGCGTATGTCACAATTGTTCAACCTGACCCTTCGAGAAGCTCCTGGAGAACCATCAACACCCGGAAAACAGCTATTATTGCGTGCTGGATACATCCGCGAAATGGCCAATGGGGTTTTTGCCAGTTTACCACTGGGAAGACGTTCGCTGCAAAAATTGGAACACATTACTCGTCAGGAATTGAGCAACCTCGGTGTACAGGAAGTCAATTTGCCAGCTCTGGTTCCTGGGGAACAAGTGATGGATAACTTTCTTGATCCAGAATCGTGGCAATTGAATGATACAGACAGACACTCCTGGTCTTTGAATGCATCCTCTGAACCCTACCTGGCCGAATTGGTGAAACATCTTGTGCGTTCACACCGAAATCTCCCTCGTGTTTTATTTCAGATCCAAACAAAATTCTTGAATTATTCACAGTTCCATTCTGCCTACCAATCATCGAGAACCGTGACCAGGGTGGAAGTATTTTCGCTGGACAAGGATAACGAAAATGCCGCTGACCAATACCGCAATCTGGACCGTGCATTTCAGAATATATTGCTACGGTGTAAACTCCCGATCAAAGCGATAACACTAGCCTCGAATTCAATCAATCCTTACAAAGGTACCGAATTCTTTTTTCTCCATACACACGGTGATGCCAACCTGATACATTGTTCTTACTGTGATTATTGGGCAAATCAAATCAACGCATCTTCTTTTAAATCTCAATCAATCCCGGAACCATTAAATCCACTTGAAACAGTTTATACTCCCAATACTAAAACCATAGAGGATCTGTCTAAATTCCTGAATATTCCCACCTCCCGGACTGCCAAAGCTGTTTTTATGACCGCCACAATGCGGGAAAATGAAGTTGAATTTGATAAAGTTATCATGGCAATCATCCGTGGGGATATGGAATTGGACCAGTATAAACTTGCCAGAGCAATCAAAGCCAAAAAAATCAGGGCGTCCACAGAAACGGAAATACAATCGATTGGAGCCGTCCCTGGTTTTGCATCTCCTGTAGGACTAACGCAGGGTCTGATTGTCGTCGATGACTTAATACCCAATTCCTATAACCTGGTGGCTGGTGCAAATTTGGTAGATTATCACCTTAGAAATGTCAATTATGCTCGGGATTATCAATCGCAAATCATTACTGATATAACAGTTTGCAAAGAAGGTGACCCCTGTCCCCAATGTGGTCATCCATTGGAAATGCAACACAGCTACCAAATTGGAAAAATGAACGAACCGGATCATCGTTTGTCATTGGCATCAGGCTGCAATTTTCAGGACGAAAATGGTGAACTCAAACCTGTCATCATCGGATCGGCGTGGTTTGATCTTGATCGAATTCTGGCATGTGTAGCTGAAGAATATCATGATCAGTATGGATTAATTCTTCCCCTCCCGATAGCTCCTTATCAGGTACATCTCGTACTGCTTCCATCCAAAAATTCGAACCAACCGTTGGAATTTGCAGATAAGCTATATCAGGATTTGCAGAATGCACGCATTGATGTTCTATATGATGATCGCAAGGAGAGCCCAGGGATAAAATTTAATGATGCAGATTTGATCGGCATCCCTCTTCGTATTACTGTTGCCGAAAAAAGCTTAAGCCAGGGGCAGGTGGAATTTAAAATCCGTCACGAGAATGAAAAATCATCCGTACCTGTGGAAGATGCAGTTACCACCTGCATGCACAGTTTATTAAAATTGGAACGTGATATTGCTCAAGCAGTATCAAAAAACTCATTCATAAAACAGTAGAAGGATGTTATAACTTTCAATCTTTTTTATCGACAACTGTATGGATGACCTGTCTAAACCTGATTAGGGGGCAAATAACACGTTTTCAATCAAGAATCGCTCCACTCGTTGATAGTAATCCAAGAGCGTCGTATTTTTGCGAAATCCATGGCCTTCGCCTTCATATAATTGATATATGAAAGGCACACCTTGGCGACGGAGTTTCTCAACGATGACCTCGGATTGGTTTGGTAGAACAACATTATCTTCCGCACCCTGAAATACTGCCAAAGCATCACGAATTTTGTCCGCGTGAAAGACTGGAGACCATGCATGGTATTTTTCTGCCGCCTCAGGTAATTTACCAATTAAGGATGCATTGTAATGCGCTTCAAACTTATGGGTATCCATGTCAAGCATGAATAAATTCGAGACACCATAATTACAGATGCCAGCTTTAAATACGCCCGGGTAGCGGATCAGGCTGTTCAGGACAGTGTATCCACCCGCACTACCACCCAGTATTACGAGTTGTTTCTCATTTACAAACCCCGCCTCAATTAATGCACGTGCTCCACCAACTGCATCTTCAACATCAACATCACCCCAGCGTCCCCGCAATAAATTCTTATATGAATGTCCATAGCCTGTACTGCCACGATAATTGACATCCAACCAACCATAACCACGGGAAGTAAAGAATGCGGTTGTAGCACTATACCCCGCTCTCACCTGAGATGTTGGACCTCCATGAATATACACAACCGCAGGAGGCTTGCCTTCTCTAAAAAAATTTGGATTCGCAGGTGGATAATACAAACCATGAATAGTTGTCCCCTCTTGTGCGGGCCATGAAATCGCCTGCGGAGTAGACAGAAATGAAGCCGGGATATTTTCTGCTGAACTTCTGGCTGCCACCCGCCAACTCATTCCATCTCCGACAATAATGCGTGGTGGAATGCTTGCACTCGTGGCAATCAAAGCAACTTGACCAGAGGTTGAAACTGATATTTGATTTAACCAGGTATATTCACCAGTATCAATTTTCTTAGCCTCTTTTGATGAAATATCCAGCTTCCAGAGACTACCAAAACCTGATTGGTTTTGCAGTAAATAAATTGATCGGCTATCCGCACTCCATCCATACGTTCTAAGACCTTGAACCCAGGCAGGTTCCATGAGATGCAATCCACCTGGACGGTAAACTACTTGTTTTTCCATGCTACTCAAATTGACCAGAACAAATGCATCCCATTCACCATCACTCGTCAAATAACTCAGCCAACATCCATCCGGTGAAAATTCCGGTTGAAAGATTATTGTGTCCTCATCACCAACAATCGTTTGTATCTGATTAACAACAGGAAGCTGGTTGAATTCCAATGAAGCCATTTTCAACCTTGTTCCATCCCACGGCATATTGGGGTGATCCCACTCAATCCATGCAAGCATTCGTCCATCGGGATGCCAGACGGGCTGCATATAAAAATCAGCACCCTGGACAATTTTTTGAGGCCAATTCACGCCTTCAGAGTCCACCACTCCTAACGCATCATTTTCCCCATCTGAAAATATATAAACAACATACTTTTCATCCGGTGAAATTTGAGGTGCTGCCACCCAACCATAAGCTGGCGTAAGTGCTCGAGGGGTTTGCGGGTCTAATTCTCTTCGGTACAATCGACCGTCTTTTCCTGCGAAAACAACAAGATGATTGCGAACAGAAAACTCACCACCCCCATACCCCACACCACCTTTGCAACTGATCTCTCCATTCAAATCAGTTCCGGCTTCAAACTTTCGGTTGGCAACCAGCATACCGATATCAGAGCGGCCTTCCAACCAAACCAGAGTTTCCCCATCCGTATCCCATTGAACATCATTCAAACGGATACCTTGCGAAATACTCAAGGCAGTGATCGAGCTATCCCAAAGCCCAAAGGGTTTTTCTTTTTTTTCTTTCATAAGACTGCCTTTCACTAGTCAATAAAATCTTCAAAAGTTTCAATAATTTTTCCAAGTGGACGAAAACCAGTGAAGCGTTCTTTTTCCTCACCATCTTTTATCAAGATCACAGTAGGCACACTCATAATCGTAAATTGCGTTGCCAGATCCGAGTCATCATCTACATTAATATGGGCCAGAACAACTTTGTTGTTCCAGACACCCATCAATTTCTCCAATTCAGGTTCCAGTCTTTTACAGGGGGCGCACCAAACCGCACCAAATTCTATAATCACTGGCAGGTGGGACTTCAAAACTGCTTTCTCAAAATTATTTTGCGTAATTTCTATCATGCATGATTCCCTTCTGAAATTAATTTTTTCCATTTGAAGACGATTTCTCAACTAGTTAAAATAAAAATCTTGTTGATTTTTGACAATTGCTTTGTACAATAAAAGTATAGTCGAAGCTCTCCCATTTGTCAGCCAGGTTTGAGGAGAAAAGTCAAAAATTGGTAAAACAATGATGGAAACATTTTCAGTCAGAAAAATAGAAAAAGAAGATCGGGATTGGATCGGTAGATGGCTGATTTTTCAGTGGGGTGCAGAAATAGTCATCTCACATGACGTCGAGTTTCATCCAGCAGACCTTCCCGGGTTTATCGCCAATGATATCACCTCGCAGGATCCTGTTGGCCTGATTACCTATGTATTTGATGGGGACGATTGTGAAATAATCACGTTGGACTCTTTACGTGAAGGTATTGGTATTGGTAATGCATTGATTGAAGCAGTAAAGAATTATGCCCGTTCTGCTGGTTGTTCAAGATTGTTTTTGGTCACAACAAACGATAATGTCTATTCACTCAGGTTTTATCAAAAAAGAGGATTCAGGGTGAAAAAGATCAATGTTGGGGCAGCCGATCGGGCACGTGAAAAGAAACCTGAAATTCCAACTGTTGGTTATTTCGGTATACCCATCCATGATGAATTCGAACTGGAATATAAACTGGATTAAGAATTTTTACCAAAATAAGCATTATAATAACAGCCATCAAATCCAAATAAAAGATGACTGACATTGAAGCTTCCCTTGAAGAAAAAAATTAACAATCTCCCTTGGAGTCAACCATGTATTTTTTGACGCAGGGGATCGTTTTCGGATTATATGCTGCATTCCTACCGGGACCCATGCAGGCGTTTTTGCTTTCTCAAATCATCCGATCCGGATGGAGACGCACCTTACCGCTGGCCTTGATTCCGTTAGGCTCTGATGGTCCGGTGATGATCTCTTTATTCTTTTTGCTTTCCCAATTACCTGTTTGGTTTACTCATGTATTGCGGATCATCGGTGGTTTTTTTATTCTCTATCTGGCATGGGATGCCTATCGATCCTCTAAAAATTCCAAAGAAATTACTATACCGACTGACCAATCACCCGTTCGAGCTACCTTTCTTAAGGGCGTAACTATGAACCTGCTCAATCCAAATGTTTACATTTTTTGGGCAACCATTGGTGTTCCTACTATTTTAACCGGATGGCAAATATCACCATTGCATGGTCTGGCTTTCGGTTTGGGGTTTTATGTCACCATGATCCCGATGACGATGCTCTGGATAATGATTTTAGGCACAGTAGGATATCTGAAACCGGCGGTTCAAAAAATAATCAGTTCGGTAATTGTTGTGTTGCTGGTAATCGTTGGGCTCACAATGATTATCAATGGAATATCAACATTCGTTTGAGACTATTTCTCATCTATCAATTTCTAAAAGCATATTTCAAGAGTTAAATATCCCATTTTTATCAGAAAACTAAAGCTTATCTGTATTTTTAATATTATGTCCGTTGGAATACTTAGTCTGTAATACAAACTAAATATTGACATAAACTATTTTGCGATGTATACTGAATTCAAGGTTCTGTTGAAATGTGAGGGTAAGATGAGCGATTACCAACAAACAAAATGGATTACCAAAAATTTTGAAAACCTAAAAGGTTTGATTAACATACCAATTGCTTTGTATTTTGTCTTTCTGGCGATCTGGAATGCTTCCAAAGCAGGTATAACACCTACCGGCAAAGATATTGGAATCCCATTGATTATGATCTTCCTGGCAATCCTTTCAATGGTGTGGGTCAGTCAATATTATTCAAAGAAAATGGGAACGGTAAAGACGCTTACAAACACCAAAATCTTCGGACTTTTTATTGTTCTTTTCATGCTGATTATCCTAATGGATTATTTGGATTTAAAAATCAATAAAGAATTAAATAATCCTGTAAGCGTCACTAGCCTAGCCTTTGCGATTTTCTTCGCCTTTCCTTTTTTCAGGCGTGGACAGATGGTTTATCTCTTTTTTTCAATTTTATTCATACTCCTCGCAATTACACCAACGATCGGATTATTACCTTATGATTCCTTATTCGATAATCGATATGGTGTCTGGGGATATTTACTCGTAGGCATTACGATGTTGGTGGGAGGTCTGTTCGATCATTACACCTTAAAAAAATTATTACCTCCTCAACCAGGAAATTTAGAATGAGTGAACTTTTTGAAGACATCGTTGGCCTTGATAAAATAATTCATGAACCTGCGAGATTGGCGATATTGACCGCATTATCATCCTGCATATCTGCTGATTTTACATTCTTGCAACGTCTGACAGGGTTGACACAAGGCAATCTTTCAGGTCATCTATTAAAACTGGAAGAAGCTACATTAATTGAAATCAATAAAAAAATCGTTAAAAAACGTCCAAACACAACCATTAAATTAACACCATTGGGAAAAACATCCATAGAAAGACATTGGAAACAACTTGAAGACCTTCGCGACAGGTCAAGGTTATGGACGAAAGAAGACCAATCATCACTAGAATGAAGAAAAATACTGAATCCCTTGCCGCCTGATCTCTATTCAGGCATAATCTAGATATGCCATATCCTTTTATCCGTTCGCTTTCCTTAACCAATGGAGATCTCGAATTTCCGGTCTTTTTGCCGGATGCCACATTTGGTGTGGTCAGATCAGTCGATAGTGGTGATTTAGAGAATGCACAAATCCAGGCAGTTGTGATGAATGCCTTTCATCTGATGCAGAAACCCGGCACCAGCACGATCCAGTCACTGGGCGGACTGCACGCGATGAGCGGCTGGCAGCGACCCATCATCACCGATTCAGGCGGGTTCCAAGCGTATTCGCTGATCCGACAGAATGCCAAATTTGGAAATATGACCAGCAAAGGTATCAATTTTCAACCAGAAGGAGCCAGCCGGAAATTTCTGCTTACACCTGAAAAAAGTGTCCAGTTGCAGCTTGCTTATGGAGCTGATGTGGTCATCTGTCTCGATGATTGTACCCATGTGGATGCATCTGAACAGGAACAGGAACTTAGTGTCAGCCGTACCATTGCCTGGGCGAAACGCTGCCGTGAGACCTTTGATAAACTTGTCTCCGAAAAGAAAATGAATGCAAGTGATCGTCCATTATTGTTTGGGGTCATCCAGGGTGGAGGAATATTCGATTTACGCAAACATTGCGCGGATGAATTACTAAAAATTGGGTTTGATGGCTACGGTTATGGGGGTTGGCCATTGGATGCTGATGGCAAACTGCTTAGTGATATCCTTACCTATACGAGAAATCTTATTCCGGAACAATATCCTATGCACGCGCTTGGTATCGGGCACCCCTACAATGTCCTGGCGTGTTACCAACTGGGCTATGGAATTTTCGACTGTGCCATGCCTACCAGGGACGCCCGACATGGTCGTCTTTATAAATTTTTAAAAGGAGATGCTGTTTCTATTGCGAATTTGCCTGATAACTGGCTTAAATATTTATATATCAACGACCAGGAACATATTAAAAACCCAGGATCGCTCTCGGATGGCTGTGATTGCCTGACTTGTACACGATATTCCCGTGGCTATCTACACCATTTGTTCAAAATGAATGATTCCTTATTCCTGCGGCTCGCAACCATACACAATCTACGGTTCATGACCCAATTGACAGAAAGAATACGGGAAATTACTCCATGAGTGAACAGCTTGAGAAATTAGTCCAACAAGTGCAGGAAGGTGCCAAATATCGTTTTATTCATAAGGATTTGATCGAGAATATTGCCAGAAATGAATTAACCAAAGGTCGTTCCTGGAAGGCAACTGTAAAGGCTGTTCGCAACAAACTTCATCAAGTTGGAGGAGCATACCAACCACTTGGTATCGACTACGAACAACTCCATTCAGAATTAAAAAGCCTGCCACATGATATGCATACGCCGGAAGCCAAACGATTTTTTGTTCAAACGATGGGATTGCATGCCTCCACCCGTGAACGCCTGCAAATATTGGATCAATTCTTTTATGAAACACTGGCATCTCTTGCACCTATCGATTCTATTCTGGATGTTGCCTGTGGGCTCAATCCGCTGGCATTGGCATGGATGCCACTCTCAGAATCAGTCGAGATCTCCGTCTGCGATATTTATACCGATCAGATGGATTTTCTCAATGCTTATTTTGAACACTTCCACATCAACGGGAAGGCATACAGTTGTGACTTGACGCAACAATTTCCTTCCGAAAAAGCACAGGTTGGATTTGTGTTAAAAACAATCCCCTGTCTGGAGCAGATTGATAAAAGCATCGGATCAAAAATCATCCAGAATTTATTGTGCGAGAATTTATTGGTTAGCTTTCCATCTCAATCATTAACCGGCAAGCAGAAGGGAATGCGTCAGTTTTATAGCGAACATTTCCAAAGTTTATTAAAAGGTACAAACTGGAAAACAACAACATTTTCTTACCAAAATGAACAGGCATTCTTGATACAAAAATGAGAATAAGTCAAATTTCCAATGAAGTAATCCTTCAATACGTAAAAGAGATTTTAAATTCACCCAAATACCGTTCCATTGATATCCCTGAAGATCTGATTGAATCGTTGTACCTGCAGGAAGAGCCCCATCATAAACGACTTCAGGATTTACATAAGGCAGTCAGAAAAAAGCTTCACAATATTGTCGCTCCCTATTTAGGTGATCCGGATTACAAACAGGCATCAATTGATATTACCAATGCATTCAACCTCAACCAGGAAGCAGTAAGAACAGTCTGCACTGACATTTTAAACAGTCATGCATCCACCAAAGAACGCCAACCCTTTCTTGGGAAGTTTTACAAGGAGATTTTCTTAAGAATTGGAAAACCCCAGTCCATTCTCGATCTCGCCTGTGGACTGCATCCATTTGGGCTTCCATGGATGGAATTGGATCAGCAGTGTCAATACTATGCATTTGACATTGTCAAAGAGCGGATTGATTTAATTAATACATTTTTTTCGTTATCCAACAGGAAACCGCTGGCGAATCAACAGGACATCTTGCTGCACCCGCCCCAAATAAAAGCAGATGTTGCATTCTTTTTTAAAGAAGCCCATCGTTTTGAACAACGTCATCGGGGTTGTAACCGTAATTTTTGGCAATCTTTGCCGGTAAAACATCTGTTGGTTTCATTGCCGACCACCAGTATGTCCTTACGGCATAATAAGGTCGATCAACATCGCCGCCTGGTGTATGAAATTATACAAGGTCTGGAGTGGACTGTAGAAGAATTTCAAGTCGAGAACGAATTGATTTTCTGGCTTCAAAAAGATTTATAAATTGCTGTTACAATCAGCTTAAATGTCCAGAAAAAAATCAAAAAACCAGGCGAGTCCCCAGCCAACGAATTCATCAATGCTGGAACGACTTCTTCCATTGCTTCGCGAAGAGGAAATCCAGGCATTATACCGGGAATTAGAGCAGCCTTTATACCCTTCCTTTCGCTATAATCCACTAAAAGGGATTGACCGTAATAAAGTCGAAAAATGGGCAAAACAGTACGAATGGCAGCTTAAACCAGTGCCGTTTTGTGAAGCGGGTTTTTGGGTAACTGAATCTCCGCATCCCATTAGTAAAACAATCGAGCACAGCCTCGGTCATTATTACATCCAGGATGCTGCCTCCATGCTGCCGGTTGAATTGTTTGATATCACACGTGAAGCACATCCCTTGATTCTGGATATGGCTGCCTCACCAGGCGGAAAAACCACCCATCTCGTGAGCAAAACCAATGACCACGCATTGATCATTGCCAATGATTCCAGCCGAGACCGCCTGACCGCCTTACGTATTGTTTTACATAACTGGGGCAGCAGTCACGTGGCTGTCACCAATTATTCTGGTGAATACTTTGGCAGCTGGTATCCGGAAACATTTGATTACATTCTCCTGGATGCCCCCTGTTCGATGCAGGGATTACGTGAGAGTGATTCGCATTCGATTAAGTCGATTACACAAAAAGAAATCAATAATCTGGCAAGACGACAAATGAAACTATTAGAGAGTGCCCTGCAGGCATTAAAAATTAACGGGCAGGTCGTTTATTCCACCTGTACGCTTACCCTGGAAGAAAATGAGATGGTGCTGGATGCCATTATGCATAAATTCGGTCGCGAAGTCCAGATTGAACCAATTGAGCACATTCTTCAAAAGCCAGCGCCTGCAATCGGACATTTTGATCAACATAGGTTTCATTCACAAGTACCTCATGCTGCCCGCATCTGGCCATTCAGCTTTGGAACTGCCGGGTTTTTTGCAGCCCGAATCACAAAAATCAAATCAATTGATGTGAACCAAAAACAACCGCCGGCTCGTCCACTTTCTGAAACAGAATGGAATCCCATTTCTGATCGACTATTGCATGAGTTGACCCAAAAAGCATCTGACTTGTATGGCATTCCTCTAAAAAGATTGATCGATGACCACAATTGGGAAATCTGGCGATATAAAAACAACCTGCATTGTTTCCCGTTAAAATTCTTCCATCATTTTGCAGAATTACCAGTCCAGACACTCGGACTACCCTTGGGTGAATTAAATCAGACTGAATTTCTACTCTCCCACGAATTTGTTTCCCGATTTGGCGGATTGGCTGACAACAACGTTTATGTACTGGATCCTGTCTCTTTAATTGCATGGATGCGTGGGGAAGATCTCCCCTTTGCACAAGAAATCAAAACAAATTTGCAAATCATTCGTGACCAACAAGGATGCACCATCGGATGCGGGAAACCTTCCGCTGGACGTCTGCGAAACATGCTGCCTAAACGCGCTCTATTACAGAATATTTAATTTTCCCCAACACTTTTTTCTGTTAATTAAATATCTCCGGAGAGTTGGAACACCAATGCACAGGCAACGATTGCTGCAGTTTCCATCCTGAGGATTCTCTTTCCCATGCTAAAAGGTTTCCAACCAAGCAAAACAGCTGCCTGGATTTCCTGTTCACTGAATCCACCTTCCGGTCCAACCATCACCGCGATATCCTTTGAATTCTCACCATCAAACACATCCATTAATCGTTGCCTTTGTTCATTTTCCCAGGCAATCAGACACCATCCACCTGTCTCCTGTAAAGCCTGATCAAAATGGATGGGGGACCTCAACTCAGGTATCCGTCCGCGATGACTCTGTTCGGCTGCTTCTTTCAATATCCTCTTCCAGCGTTCCTGTTTTTTATGAAAATCCATTGTTTTCATCACCAGTGACCGTTCTGTCAGCATCGGTGTAATAGTATGGATACCAAGTTCGCAACATTTTTGGAGAATCCATTCAAATTTATCGCGCTGTGCCAAAGCTACGATTAAATGCAGTCTGATTTTTGGTTCTGTATCCACCACCTGTGTTTGAAGAATTTCACCTTCACATTGTTGCGGATCCAGCTTTACCAGCTTTACCTCAAATTGCATTCCCTCGTTATTCAAAACAATTATCGTAACTTCGCTTTTCAACCTTAAAACCCGAACGATCTGATGAGATACATCAGGTGAAAACAAAACTCTGGTTCCTTTTATTTGGTCGGGTTCCACAAAAAATCGATGCATACTCATTTACTTCCAAATCGGTGATAAAAATTTATTCAGTAGTAATTATATAACCATCATAGATACAACAGACCCGAAACGATCCAATTCTATTTCAATTCAATAAAAGAGTCTCTTTTCAATAAAATGTAGGTGGCAGGTGTATTTGCCGGGTGTCATTGTTAAAGGCACCCTGACCACAAAAATGAAAGGTAACGAAAGAGAAGTAGAATTTGCGACAGTTTGAAATTATAATGATTGAATAATCTTGGATGAGATGAAAAAAATCCGGTCTGATAAAAAGGAAATTAATTTGACCCAGGAACCTGAAAAAATTCGTGTGTATCATTATTACGATCTGATTATGGTCGTTTTTGTTACTGTTTTGATCTTAAGCAATATTGCTTCATCGGCAAAAATCGTGGATTGGGGTGTCAATTTGTTCGGTCTTCCGTTGGCATTTGACGCTGGAACAATACTTTTCCCCATCAGCTATATCTTTGGAGATGTCCTGACTGAAGTCTATGGTTTTCGCCGATCAAGACGAGTTATCTGGGTTGGCTTTGCTGCGCTGGCATTCAGCTCTTTGATCCTGGCATTGGTCAGATTATTACCAGGTGAAGCAGCCTGGCAGGAATACGCCGGTCAGGGAGCCTATGATGCAATTCTGGGAGGAATGAGCACCGGAGGCATTGTGATTGCCAGTCTGGTCGCGTATCTGGTTGGGGAATTCAGCAATTCAGTAACACTCGCCAAAATCAAAGTAAAAACGGGGGGTCGTTTCTTATGGTTGCGAACCATCAGTTCAACATTAATTGGACAGGGGTTTGATACCCTGATTTTTGTAACCATCGCTACCTTAATGGGCGTATTCCCCTGGATGATTTGGGGCAGTCTGGTTGTAACGAATTACATATTTAAGGTTGGCATCGAAGCGTTGATGACCCCTGCCACCTATCTGATTGTGTCAAAACTAAAGCAGGCTGAAAGCGAAGACTATTACGATCACGATACCCGCTTTAATTTTTTCGCCATGCATTAAGTCTCAGAAGACAAATTCTCATCCGGGTCGCTTTTTCCGCCGATCACAACGCAATACTCCCCCAGGATTTTTTCAATTTCAAAGCGCTCCACCAGTTCCTGTAATGTTCCCCGATACATCGTCTCAAATTTTTTGGTTAAATCATTAGCAATCGCTGCAGCTCGATCGCCATAAACTTCCAGTGCATCCTGTAAAAATGCTTTCAAGCGGTAGGGACTCTCATAAAAGATCAATGTGTGAGGTGAATCCGTATCAACTGCCAGCCAGCGTTTCCGTGGTCCTGCTTTCCGTGGAGGAAACCCGCGAAAAGTAAAACTGTGAACCGGCAAGCCGGAAAGGACCAATGCGGTAATCAAAGCTGTTGGTCCGGGAATGGCTGTCAATTCAATATTCGCTGCTATTACTTCACGTACCAATGTAAAACCCGGATCACTGACAGATGGAGTGCCTGCATCGGATACCAGAGCAATCTGTTTGCCTGCATTCAACAAACCCAATAGTTTGGGAAGGGTTCGTTTTTCGTTGTCTTCCCGAAAAGAAATTTGAGGTTTGTGAATATCAAAATGCTTTAACAAAAACCCTGTCTTACGGGTATCCTCACTGACAACAAAATCGACTGACTTCAGTATCTCGATCGCTCGTAGAGACATGTCACCTAAATTTCCAATGGGTGTTGAGACAATATAGAGCATATTTTTCCAGAAATTCTCTGAGGAAATAAAATAGGTACCTGATAAAAAAAGCCGACCCTTTGGGTCAGCCTCAAATCCTTATCGATAATCTTCCGGGAGCCAGATGTGGTTGATTTCTCCGTCAGTTTCAGATGTCAACTCACTCCATTTGTCTATGAATAAGTAAATTTTTGCAATGGAACCGGTTGGTAAAGAAGCAATTTTATCACCAAATGTCATCACCAATCCCTCTAGACCTGGATTGTGACCAACAATTAATAATGTATCAATTTTATTCCCAACTGTGGCAATTTTCTGAATGTACGTGTCTGGTTCTGCCATATATAAATTTTCAAGCAATTCCAGTTTGCCTTTATAACCCAACTTATCAATTAATAATTTGGCTGTATCTTTTGCACGCGTTGCTGTGGACGAAAGAATCAAATCGGGAACGAGTCCTTTTTTCTTCAAAACTTTTGCTATATTCCCAATATCTTTTCGACCACGTTTCTTTAAAGGTCGATCATGATCCGGTATTTCCTGCTCTTTCCAGCTAGATTTGGCGTGACGCATAATAAGTAATGTCTTCATAAATCCCTCAAAAAATTGCCAATTGAAAATTTTCCCAATTAAATTAGTATATCATGATTCAAATTTTACAAAAATTATTAACAATTTGTTAACTCAATCTTTGATTTTCCTGATCTTGAATCTGTAATATTCAATATTATTAATGCATTTATTAATATTATTGAAGTTTTGTATTGACAAATTTATATTTTATGATAAGATATTTATAAAAAGAAATATTTGATTAAGAAAATTAATAAATAAATTGGAGATCGCGAGATAGCCACGCGAGGTATGAAGAAATATCAGGAGGTTCAATGAATAAATTACCAACCCAATGCCCAATTTGCCGAAATGATCTCGAAGTAACTGGTTTATATTGCCCGCAGTGCGACACCAGCCTTCAGGGGCATTTTGCACCGACTGCCAATCCCTTCAATGTACTGAACAAAGAACAAATGCATTTCCTCATGACTTTCATCCGTTGTGAAGGCAGGTTTAATCGCATGGAGGAGGAGCTCAGCCTCTCCTACCCAACCTTGAGAAATCGACTGCAGGACATTCTTCGCCTGTTAGGATTTGAACCTAAAGCAGATGAACCGACCAAATTTACAGCAGAAGAAAGATTACGCATTTTGGATGCATTGGCCAGTGGAGAAATAAGCCCGGAAGAAGCTCAGGCACAATTGGCTGGTAAGAAAACCGAATAAAAGGAGTGACGATCATGACAAGTCCAGAAGAAAGAATCAAAATTTTATCCATGTTACAGGATGGTGTAATTAATGCGGATCAGGCTGCAAAACTTTTGGAAGCCCTAGGTTCTACCAGTTCCGAACCGAAATCCCCGCCTTCGCCCCCAACCTATGAACGAGCAGGAGGTGGTCGGCCTGGAAAGTTTTTTCGTGTTCGCGTAACAGACACAGACACCGGAAAAACCCGCGTAAATGTACGTCTCCCCGTAGGCCTGGTAGGTGCTGGTATGAAAATGGGCATGAAATTCAGTCCTGAAATTGAAGGTATTGATCCTAATATAATTACTGAATTTCTGGAAAGCGGTGAAATAGGTCAGATTGTTGATGTCTTCGATGAAGAAGATGGTGAACGCGTAGAAGTGTTCATCGAATAATTAGACCAACAAATTACCCAATATATAACTCATAAATCTCCAATAACAGGAGATGGAAATCATCTCCTGTTGGATAATTATTCAGTCCCCACCGCTTGATTCAAATCCCGAAAACGAATCAAGCGATTATTCTTGACATCAATAAGATCCAATCCAACCGATTTAAATCCCTCCCAGAATGATATCTTTCTTACTTTTTCCTGAAAAATCTCGCCATTTTTATAACAGGCTTCCAGGTAATAATTAGGAATTTTGGGGCTGAGGTGATGGATATGATGAAATCCAATATTTCCGCTAAACCATTGCATCCATTTTGGCAATTCGTAATACGATGCGCCCTCTAATGCTGATGCAACATAATCCCATTCTGCACTTTCAGCCCAGTATACCCCTTCAAACTGGTGTTGCAGGAAAAATAACCAGATTCCCACCGCACCTGCTATCCAGATGACCGGCAATTGAATGATGAGGTACTCTTTCCAGCCAATTGCCAAACCCATAATAATGATCATCGCTAATAAAGCAAAATTGTGATAAATCTGAAATCGCGTTTCTTTCTTTCCTAAAATTGGACGGGGAATCCGGTGACTGATCAGAAACATGTACAATGGTCCTAATATAAACATCACCAGGGGATGTCGAAACAACCGGTATCCTAGTTTTACGATGGCTGGTTTAGACAGATATTCTTCAACAGTCAGGGTCATCACATCCCCAATCCCGCGTTTGTCCAGGTTTCCACTGGAAGCATGATGAATGGCATGTGTTTTCGACCACTGTTCATAGGGGGTAAATACCAGAACTCCCAGGAAGAAACCAACAAGCTCATTCTTCTGTTTGGATGAGAACAAGCTATTATGTCCACAATCATGAAACAGAATAAAAACCCGTACCATAAACAACGCAGCCAGGATCGATAAACCGAATGTAATCCAATATGAATACTGGAGACTCCAGATCATCAACCCCCATAACACAAAATATGGGATAACTGAATTGAGAATTTGGATGATAGCTTTCTTCGTATTCGCTTTGGCGTAAGGAGCTATAAACGGTTTGAGATTTTTCATTGTAGGATTTAAAAACTGTGATTTTTCCATAACAACCTCCAAAGATATTTGGTTAAATTTAAAGGAAATTTTTACTATTCACATCCCTCCTGAGTCATATGTTTTGGCATGGTTTTTTTAATTACGACTATTACCATCATATTATTCTTATTTTATCGAATTCCCTCTCGTAATCTATTTTTGGAAATTGTTATCTGGAAGGAAATTTTTTGCTTTGGGAAGATAAAAATCAATCCTCAAGAGTTTGATGTTCTTGAGGATTGATTGTAGAAAATTGTTATGGCGGAAGGATGATCCCTCCCTTTAAAAATTGGTGTTTATGGAATTGGAATTTCAATTGGATTTAATGTAAATTCCACCCATTCTGATAACCCAGCATTGTTTTCCGCTGCAATGCGGTACATGTATAACGAACCAGGAAGAACAGTGATGTCAGTGAAGGTGTTGTTATTTGCTGCCAGTGTTGTTAGCAGAACATAGCCAGTTAAACCATCGTCACGTTCAATGACGTAGCCCGTCTCATTTATTGACGCATCTGTCCAGTTCAAAACGACCTGCGGACCAGCTTCCAAAGTAGCAGTCAAGTCAGTAGGGGCAGCTGGTGGGACAGTTTCTATCAAGTTGGATACCGCCCAAGCGGATAAACCAGCACTGTTTTCTGAAGCAACCCGGTAGACATAAGCTGAACCTGAAACAATATCAGTATCAATGTAACTGATTGTGTCTGCCGCGAGGGTTATGAGCGGTTCAAATCCTAAACCATCGACATTGCGTTCGATTTCGAAACCAGTCTCTGTATTAGCATTGTCAAGCCAGGTCAACGAAATCTGTGGGCCTGCTTGCAATTCACCTACCAAGTCAGTGGGATCTCCAGGTGCAACTGTATCGATCACAATAGTGTTAGAGAATCCTGAATCCATGCTGGTATTGGGGAAGCCAACCGCTGGATCTGCATAATCAAATGTATCGCCAATAACGTTGGAAGCAAACACACGGTAATCAAACCGTTCAATTGTGTCACCAATCAGATCATTGTAGGTTTCTGTATCTGCTGGAACCACATCGATAGTACTCCATACGTCAGCCCCTGCAAGAGAGCGCTGAACGGAAAAGGAAGTCTCATTCAATGAGTTATCTTGCCAGGTCAAAACCACGGTTTGTGTTACTCCACTTCCAGTTAGAATTCCAGCTAGATTGGTTGGCGTTCTCGGCCTGACGCCGACCGACATCGGACGCATCATATCCATTTCTTCATGGCTGAGGATGTGACAATGGAAAACGTATTCCCAACCAAAATTAACAAAGCGATTGGTTACCGTCACCGAATTTCCAAGTGGGTCAAACATTCCTATTCTACCCTGATCTAAAGTAGCACCTTCCGGCATTGAGGGGTCGAGTAATCGCACACTGTTCGGTAGATCCCAGGGAATTTGTGGAATCAATGGGCGAAGTGCGACAATGGTGTCTTCTAATGGACTGATCCGGACTGTATCCTTCCAACCCAATTCATTGGCGTCCGGCTTGCGGATGATGCCATCCCAACCGACTCGGTTGAGGAGCTGTACATCGAACAGGTGGAAGTGAATTGGATGTGTATCCACACCATTATGGGTGAACTTCCAGATTTGCGTTCCATCATCTGCTGTGGAAATCGGTGTCAATTCAACACCTGGTGGCAATTCAATACCACGCAGAACCTCAGTCTGTGGCATCACATATCCATTGAGGATCATGTTCTGGTTGCCTGCCTGAGCATCTGGCGTCTCAACCCCGAGGAATCCACTCATACGTCCGTACTCCGGGTCAAATGCCTCACCCATCTCATCCTGGATCATTTTGGGTTTGAATTCAATCGTCAAAGACGTGCCTAGAAGTGTTCTAAATGTCAAAGATGTATCATAGATTTGTACGGTTCCATTCATAAGACCATTGTGGGGGAACGAAGTTCCGTAAGCTGTGTTGTAAGCACCCTGACCAACAATGATTGGGTGTTGTCCTTCTTCAAACACACCCAAACCACCCAGACTTACAGCTTTGAATGCAGTCTCAAGTGCAGTGAGGTTGAAAGCTGGTGCTGGAGTAGCAGGTGCCACCACTATCTTCATCATCGTGCGGGTATTGGGACCGTAACCGGGTAACGTGGAAGAAGCTCCCCCTGTATCGCGGTAGTCGCCATTGCCAGTGAAGTAATCATAGCGTGGGTCACGGGCTGGGAATGCTGCTGGTCCATCATTGTATAGAATCAGTGTCTGACCAGCATAGGCTGAGAAGTCAACAATGACATCTGCACGCTCTGCTGGAGCGATCAATAACGAGTGTAGATCAACATTTCCAGCATTGAATACCGTCGGGTCATTCACCCAGGTTGTTGGTTGAGCAGGAAGAACTGTAGGAGCAGGTAAGAAACCACCTTCCGTACCGATCTGTACCCAATCAGGACCTTCAGAACCACTAACAGGAGTAGGCATAATGGTCGGATCTTCCAGTGCTGCTTCAACATCCGCCAATGCAACTTCCGTACAGATAATTCCAGTTGACTCTGGTGCAGGGGCTAGATTGGCTGCATCACATACCACACCGTTCGCATCCACTGCTTGGTAGAATGAGAGGTTGAAGAAGCGGTCATTCGCTCCATTAAGAATTCGGAAACGATATGATTTTGGATCAACCGTCAGGGTTGGATAAACCGTCCCATTGAGCACTGGTGTATCCATAAATGCTTCCATACCCATTGAGTTATAAGGTACTCCCGGCATCATGGGAGGTTCACACCACTGCTCATCCGGATCACAATCCTCATCATAGTAGGGATTAGGAACGGGAGGAGAGTCAATATCTGACGTTGGCGGCCAGAACCAGGGTCCATATGCCCACCGGCCAAACTGGTTGACACCAGATGCGTCACCCGGATTTTGCGCAGGAGAGTAGACATGTGGGAGCCACAAGTTTCCTGGTCCACCCCATCGTTCTACATCCCAGGTTTCATCGGATACAGATAGTTGTTTGGCACCAGGCACAAATGTCTTGTCCTGAACAACCAGCGGAATTGTGCTTTCTGGTCCAGGGATGAAGCCACCTTCAATCAACGATTGTTCTGTCTCATCAGAAATCAAGTATGGAGCAACTTCACCTGCGTACACGTTCAACCGGGTGATGCCCCAGGCATGGTCATGGTAGAACATCAAACGGGCTGATTGCTGATTGGTGTAATAAAAGGTCATGACGCCATCAACCGGGTCACCAGTGTCAAACATATCAGGAACTGGTTGAACGCTGACACCTTGAGGATAGGAAGTAAGCTCATTAGCCGGAGTAATCCATTGGTGTGGGGTACCATCACTGATCCATGGAGTGATGCCACCATGCAAATGCAGGGTAGCCCGGTTTTCAGCGAAACAATCTACGTTTTTGGCGATGCGATCACCTGCTCCGTCATAAGCCATACCACACATTGGATTCAGGTATTCTTCTACTTCCTCTTCTGGTGTGAGTTCTGGCATCACAAGATCTGGTCCCATTCCAGCACCCATAACAGTCGTGTCTACCGGTAAGAATAGATCACCTTCAATCCCTGTCGGTAATAAGTTATAGAACTTGATTCGGACTGGTTTATTTTTGGTTGCAATAATGGTTGGTCCTAAATAGTGAGGTGGAGTAACCCCAAAGAAATCAGTAAGGGTCACTTCGGTCCCATCTAAAAGAACATTTGTGAGTTGTACCGGTTCATCTACAACCAAAGCATCCACTACACTAGTAGAAAGTTGCACATACCCACGGAGGTAAGTTGCTGGCAAATCGGAGTGCATTTGTTCTCTATACTGTACCAGAGCAATCTCATAATAATCTGATCCAGGGTAGGTAGTTGTATCCGGCACACCAATCGGCATAAATTGACCGAGAGTGGAAGTACCTATGCATGGTCCAGTGCTCGGGTCACAAAACATTGATAATTCATCGACAAACTTGCGAATGCCACCAGAAACTTCAGCATGTTCACCTGTATCGTTAAATGGATTATCCCGTAAGTAATGCGCGAATGCATTCTGAACAATTTCTTGCCCCAGGGACACTGCAAGTTCGCTGGAATTGCGGAAATGCAATCCACCCCAGGTCCTGGCATTCACGATTTCTGTACGCAGTTCCTCTGCTGTAGAAAAGTGTCTGGTTGTGCCGGTGACACTGCTCTCCAGATCCAGCTCTATCTGGTCTGTTCCAAAGAATTGCGTGAGCATTTCTGCTTGAGCGGAAACAAAAGATCCATGCCCTGCCACATACTCGGGAAAATTCGGTGTCATTACAGCTGGCATCCAGGTGGGATCTGCATCGGTCGCAGCGTTTCCGTCTGTGTCGGCTCTTTGAATCGCGGTGACAGGTCGCCAAAAATTGTAGAAATATTTGGAGTCAAACGTAGCGATGAGACTGTCTGTAGCAACCATGTTACCCATCACCATTAGGCGTGCTGTATCCAGCAAATTCAGACTGCGTGTTTCTGCAATATTGCGGTACGACTTGTTGGTCTGGATAACCATGTTATCCGTCCAGAATTTGGCCACCTCGGTCTGTTCTGGTGTGCGGGTCAAACTCCCAGCGCTGCCTATTTCCTTGACCTCATTCAAATCTGCTGCGTATTCAGGGCTGTCAAGTGCTGGTGGAGGAACAGGGCGATATTGATCCGGAGTATCTCGCAAAAATGGCTTCAATTGAGCCATCCAGGGATCAACGGGAGGAGCAAAAGTGACACCATCCATTAATAGCATGGTGGGCTCCCAAACACCAGGTCCTGGTGCAGGCGGTGTGTAGGTGTCAGGTGCCAATAAACCATCATTTTCTCTTAAAGCAATAATTTCAGCCGCAGCCTGGTCACCGATAGAAATACCAAGTGTTTTTTCTGGTCCATCGGGAATGGTTGCCAGGGATTCTGCATATTTCACCGGTAATACCATGTTGCCTGGCAGGTAATGGATTAATACTTTATAGGCTGCGGTGGCTACAGCAGCCTCACGAGCCGCGGTGCTATCGGTAATAAAATTAGTTGTACTAATTTCACCACCAACCGCCGCATCTGTACCACCACCCACTAACATTGGAATAAAGGTCACAAAAGTAGGATTTCCATCATACGCATAATAACCACCTTCGATGGCTATCAAGGCATTGTAAACCGCTGCCTGCGTGTAAGATAAGTAAACAAATGCAGTTGCCATAGAGATGTCACCCATGCTCATACCCGCCATCGGTGGTTGTAATACGTCCTGAGCGATTGCATTCCAGTCGGACACAATGTTTCCGGGCAATGGACTGTTAGCATAATTGGGGTGACTGAAATAGCGAGGAACATCACCATCCATATCCATACTCATTGGTGCGTCCATCGTTACAGACGCTTCCAATGAAAAACCACCCTCCGAAGCGCGATCAGCTGCAGCCTGGCGGTCTTCCTGGGTAATTTTTTCCTGTTTTTCAGGCCTAACAATACCGTCAGGTGGATTTACGGTTTGAGCCTGCACCTGGCTGTTACCACTCATAAAAAGTGAAAAGATCAGCGTAAATAATATAAATACATTGAGAATTTTATTTTTAGACATGTCGGTTTTCCTTTTAATAATGCTTTGAAAGAAAAAAATAATTAATCAAATGATTGAATGATATTGTCAATATACATTTCTTATAACTTGCCTCCTTAATTCATCTAGATGTTTCTAATACAATTGATACAACCTGAATCTTTCCAACGCAGGATTTCGCCATCCTGAAGATATTGTTGCTTGAATAATTGGGATAAATATTGAATTTCTGAACGATTCAAAAGGTCAGGGGAATCCTTTTTATGTAGCACCTGCAGAAACAAAAAGATATCTGTCCCTGTTTTTTCTGCAAAATATTTAAGATTGTAATAATCACAAGGATCAATCAGATCCATTTGTCCCGTTCGATAGCGTGCAAACCAGTGGGAAGCCACATTACTTGCCAACCAATCTGGAGCTACCGCACTGACCAGGCTTATACCAACTTTTAAAGCTTCCTGTAACCGTGATAATCGATTTATCTGACAGATCACCGAAATGATATCTTTTGGATTTAAAGATTGATCTTTTAAATGACTGAAAATTCCAAATTCAGTAAGAATTCGTAAAAGATGACGAAATTCAGATAGTGCTTTTTCAGAGGTATATAATAATTGACGGAATTTACATAAGGCTGTTTTATTTATTCCCGGATGATTTGTTGGCAGATACAGAGCGTACTTCCAATCAATTCTTTTCATTGTTGCAAGGGAAGCTAAAGAATCAGGTAACAATTCGGCATATTGGAATGCGCTTGTTAATGCCAACCGAAAAACAAATTCTTTGTCTGCTATCGAGGATGGATCAAGAAGGGCTAAGTCAATTTGATTCACAATACTCTCCAAACAATCCCCAATTTGAAGATACCGATTATTATTGGAGAACAATTGGTGAGCTGCTTGTGCAGTTTCATTTGGAATATTAACTACAAATCCGGATGATAATTTCAATAATGATTCCTCTCAAAAATAGTTTTCGATTACATATAGAATACAAAAAATTAGGTCTATTTAAATCAGTAGGAAATCAGGATTTCTATTTGTGATAATATACGTAGATAATATCCGATTTTTAGACGTCAACTCAGTATTTAATACGGATAAGTTGGTACAGATCAGGTGATGAATGAAAAGGTTTTTGTGTGAATTCAATAAGAAATTAATTCATTGAGAATTAATCCAAATCCTAAAAGGTTAAATAACTTCCAGGATTTGGATTTCATATTCAATTGTTTTAAGGCAAATCAGGATCAATTATTCGATAAATCCATCTGAAAGTGTCTTGAGGAAAGCCAGGATATTGTTTTGATCCATCATATTAAAGTGATTCATTTGGGCAAGGTTCTGGTCGACTTCTGGAGCTGGAAACAGGTCCGGATCACACATCATTTCATGGAATCCTCCTTCACCCATGCCACCGCCGCCCATTCCGCCACCGGAGCATCCATCCATTCCCCGGCCACCCATTCCCAGGCCGCCATTCATGGTTAATCCACGCCAGGCGTAGAAGAGAATGATGTCCTCCAGTGATTTGAAATAGCCGTTGTGACCATAGGCTTTCAGGAAGTCATCTGAAGGCCGCAGATCTACATTGCGTAAAGATGGTACTTTAAATTTCCCCAGCTGCTGTAAATACACCTCATTAGTGTATCCAGCACCCTGAAGAAATCCTCCCAGACCATAGTCCACAAAGTCTGCTCCATCGGGATTCCAGGCTTTAGGCATGGCATAAAACGGATTATCTGGATTTTTCGGCATTCCAACATTGTCATAGGTGAAACTGGTGAATAGGGGATACCCAGCTGAGCCATGCTCGATGGAATGGCAGGAAGCGCAATTTGCCCGGTTAGGATCATTAAAGGCTGCCAGACCCTGCAATTCAGAATCAGTCAAACCCAGACCACGATAATTCTGCCAGCGGTAAGGATCAGTATTTCCACCACCGCCCATACCACCACCTCCGGGTCCCATGCCACCACCACCCATTCCGCCTCCGCCACCAGAGGTGAATTTGATTTTGGTGACATCTTTTCCAGCTGCGATTGCATTGTCCCAGAAAAGATCAAACTTCGAGCTGAAGGGATTAACCTCAGCACTTCTTTCATAGGCGGCAACAGATCTGCCAATGCGTTCATACACTCCATCCACATCTTTGGCACAGTCGAGAGAGCGGTCTCCCCAAACCTCTTTAAATAGATCAGCATAATCCGCTTGTTTGATCTTGACGCACAATACCTGTGCATTGGGGATCGCCTGCTCCAGTGGATTTAAGAATGGTCCCTGAGCTTGCTCAGCTAATGGATCACCTAAAACCTCGCCAGTAGCGCGTCCATCATAAAACATACCGCCAATCCATTCTCCAGCTTCCTCACTGAAATAAAGGATCGGACTGTCTCCAGCGTAACCTGAAGCAGGAGGTTTACGGTTGCCAAAATGGTTAGGTAATGCACCCTGGTAAACAACGGTTTCCAGGTTCACCAGTGCATCCGGACCTGTCCAACCCACCTCAGGAGCATGGCAGGTGGCACAGGACTGTGTCCCATTTAGTGAGATATCAGCGTCGAAGAAAATCGCTTTTCCTAACAATTCCAGGCTGCTGATTTCCTCAGCATCCTGAGCGATCGCGGTGGAATTGTATCCACCGATAATCAATTCACTTACCAAAATGAAACCCATCAGAAGAAAGATAAGCTTATTCATGTTGAACTCTCCCTGTTCAAGAAATCAGATATCATTCAAGATTTATGGGGAATCTCCAAAAAAATGAAATTTCAGGAAAGGGATTTCTCCCTTTCCTGAAAAGGTTAATACAGGTGTTACGGTGTCGTGATGGGGAATGGTGATGCATTCACCCATGCTGAATCACCTGAAGCATTGAATGACTGAATGCGGAAGTAGTATGCCGTATTGCGACTCAGGTTGCTGGTGGTAAATGTGGTGGCATTTACCGCGGCAGTTGTTGTCATCAGGATGTTAGCAAAGCCTGCATCAGAAGCCCATTGAATACGGAAACCATTCTCGTTGTCAGCATTATCTACCCAGGTAAGGGTGACGCGTGCATTATTACCGCGACGTACTGCTCCAGCGGTTAGATTGGAAGGAGCTGCTGGTAATGCAAGCGAGACACTGGCTGTGTTCGAGTACGCTGATGAACCAGCTGAATTCACAGCTTTCACCCGATAGGTGAAGGTGGACCCAGCATAAATGGTTGTATCAGTGTAAGAGACCACTCCGGCACCAACCTGTGCCAGTACAGAGAAATTAACTCCATCGACTGAACGCTCGATCACAAAACCAGTCTCGTCGTTAGAATTATCTGTCCAGGTTAACAATGCCTGTGGTCCAGTCTGTAATGTTGCTGATAAGTTTGTTGGAGCAGCAGGTGGTGTTGGAGCTGTTGAACCAGATGATGCAATATTGGAGTAAGCGGAATCGAGATTCAAGACCGGGAAACTTGCCCCTTCATTGATGGCAGGGTCACTGTAATCCCAGGTATCACCAATGGTATTGCTGGCAAAGACCCGGTAGAAGAAAACAGTGTTGGTGTTACCAATCGGGTCAATATAGGACATCGTTGATCCAGCTGACGGCCCAGATGAGGATTGTATGAATTGAATCGTTTCAAAAGGACCATCCGGAGTTAATGCTCGCTGAACAGTAAATGAAGTTTCATTTAAGGAATTGTCAAGCCAGTTAAGCGTCACAATTCGATTTCTTCCATTGCCTGTCCGAGCCGCAGTTAGGTTGGAAGGAGGCA
The DNA here is from genome assembly GCA_030653365.1 of Anaerolineaceae bacterium. Classification (GTDB taxonomy): domain Bacteria; phylum Chloroflexota; class Anaerolineae; order Anaerolineales; family Anaerolineaceae; genus UBA6170. The sequence goes on along the minus strand of JAURZL010000011.1, from coordinate 131,094 downwards.
ACGGAGCAACACCTACGGCAACCGGTCGCATCATATCCATTTCTTCATGACTGAGGATATGACAATGCATCACATACTCCCAACCAAAGTTAACATAGTGGTTGAAAATATCGATCGGTTCGCCCGTGGGATCAAATGCCATTGGGACCAATCCAGCAGCTTCTGCCTGGGTGGAACTGGCAATAACTGCGCCATCAGGCATGGAAGGATCCAATAGGCGAATGCTGTTGGGAAGATCCCAGGGGATTTGCGGGATCAAAGGCCGCAAGGCGACAATGGTATCCTCCAACGGGGCGACCCGTACTGTGTCCTTCCAACCCAACTCATTCAAGTCCGGTTTACGGATGATACCATCCCAACCAACACGGTTGAGCAATTGCACGTCATACAGGTGGAAGTGAATTGGATGTGTATCCACACCATTATGGGTGAACTTCCAGATTTGAGTACCATCATCAATTGTAGTAATTGGTTGAAGGTCTACTCCAGGGGGTAACTCAATTCCATTGATGATTTCCGTGGGTGGTGAAGTAAAGCCATACAGAATCATATTCTGATTTCCAGCCTGTGGATTGGGTGATTCTACACCCAGGTTACCACTCATACGACCATACTCATGTTCAAAAGCTTCACCCATTTCATCCTGGATCATTTTCGGTTCAAAAGGCATGGTCAGCTCGTTGCCTGAAAGAGTATTGAATGTCAGGGAGGTATCAAAGATTTGTGCTAAACCAGCCATTGGACCATTATTTTGGAAAGATGTTCCGTATGCAGAGTTGTAAGCACCCTGGCCGACAATGATCGGGTGTTGACCATTTTGGAATACACCCAAACCACCCAGGCTCTCGGCTTTGAAAGCATTCTCAAGCCCAATCCGGTCAAATGCTGGCTCTGCTGCAATATCAGCCACCACAATCTTCATTACTGTACGGGTATTGGGACCATAACCAGGTAAGGTTGGTGGAGTACCACCGGTGTCACGGAAATCACCATCGCCAGTGTAGTAATCATAGCGCGGGTCACGAGCTGGGAAGGCTGCTGGGGCATCATTATAGAGAATCAATGTCTGTCCAGCGAAAGCAGAAAAGTCCACAATCACATCCGCTCGTTCCGCTGGTGCGATCAGTAATGAATGCAGGTCGACATTACCAGCATTGAACAATGTGGGATCATTGACCCAGGTAGTAGGTTGTGCTGGTAATTCTGCCGGAGCTGGTAAGAAACCACCTTCGTTAGCAATTTGAATCCACTCGGGACCTTCAGAACCACTCACGGGTGTGGGGAAGATAGTCGGATCATCCAATGCAGCTGCAACATCCGCTAGAGCAACCTCTGTACAGGTCTCTCCGGTTGATTCAGCCACAGGGACGATGGTTCCATCACAAACTGCACCAGTGGCATCGATTGCCTGATAGAGCGATAAGTTGAAGAAGCGGTCATTGGCAGCATTGAGGACACGGAAGCGGTATGATTTAGGATCAACTTCCAGTGTTGGGTAAGCTGTTCCATTCACCACAGGAGTATCCATGAAAGCTTCCATACCCATGGAATTGTATGGTGTGCCTGGCATCAGTGGCGGTTCACACCAGGTAACATCCGGGTCACAAGTATCATCATAATATGGATTTGGCACAGGTCCATTATCAATGCCAATCGTTGGCGGCCAGAACCAGGGACCATACGCCCAGCGTCCAAATTGGTTGACACCGGAGGAATCACCCGGGTTTTGCGCAGGAGAGTAAACATGGGGTAACCATAGATCTCCAGTATCACCCCAGCGAGTCATATCCCAGGTCTCGTCTTCTTCAGCGAGTTGGACAATACTAGGAACAAAAGTCTTATCTTGAATAACCAGTGGAATTGTATCAGCAGCGCCTGGAATGAGACCAGCGTCAAGTAAAGCCTGTTCAGTTTCATCGGTGATGATGTAAGGAGCAGCTTCACCAGCATACACGTTCAGGCGGGTAATGCCCCAGGAGTGATCATGGTAGAACATCAAACGGGCACTCTGTTGATTGGTGTAGTAGAAAGTCATGACACCATCATCATCTGCACCTGAATCGTCCATATCAGGAACCGGGACAACACTGACACCCTGAGGATAGGGTGTATTCTCACCAGCTGGAGTAACCCATTGATGAGGAGTCCCATCACTGATCCAGGGCGAAATACCACCATGTAAGTGCAGGGTAGCTCGGTTTTCAGTGTAACAATCATCGGTGATTGTTTCCATATCACACATCGGGACTTGTGGATTGGTATCCATGGTCATATCTGCATATTGACCCATTCCAGAACCCATGACAGTGGTGTCAACCGGGATGAAGAGATTTCCATCCACACCGGTCGGCAGCAGGTTGTAGAATTTGATGCGAACTGGTTTATCCTTGGTGGCCACAATGGTTGGTCCCAGGTAGTGAGGAGGTGTGACTCCGTTAAACCCGGTTGGTACAAGTGTTCCATCCTTAAGTACATTGCTCAATGACACCTGATCACCTGGAACCACACCGGTTGAAAGTTGTACATACCCACGCAATAAGGTCGGTGGTAGATCAGAGTGCAATTGTTGTTCATATTGCACAACTGCGATCTCGTAATAATCCGAACCAGGGTAAGTTATCGTATCAGCAACTGCAACCGGGATATACTGCCCCAGGTTATTTGCGCTTCCAGCGCCCAAACCAGGCAATGTATCAACAAACTTGCGAATACCACCAGCAACTGCAGCATGCACACCGGTATCAGATCCCGGATCGGCAACGAAGTTAGTTGCTAGAGCATCCACTACAAGTTGTTGACCTAAACCTTCAGCAATATTATTTGAAGTGCGGAAATGTAATCCTCCCCAAATTCTGGCATTACCAACTTCCGTTCTAAGTTCAGAAGCAGAGTTAAAATGGCGGGTGGTATTGGTAGCAGTACTGGTCAGATCAACATCAATTAGATCTGTGCCTAACACATGGGTTAATACCTCAGCCTGAGCTGACATAAAGGAGCTATGACCGGTAATGTATTCAGGAAAGTTTGGTGTCATCACTGCTGGCATCCAGGTTGAATCTCCGGTAGTAGCATCGTTTCCATCTAAATCCGCTTGACGAATCGCAGCCATTGGGCGCCAGAAGTTGTAAGTATATTTAGAATCAAAAGTCAAAATCAAACTATCGCTGGCAGCCATGTTACCCAAAGCCATCAAACGAGCAGTATCCAGCAGGTTCAATCCGCGGGTTTCTGCGAGTTGACGATAGGCAACATTCATCTGAATGACCATATTGGTGGTCCAGAAATTTGCTATTGCAGTTTGTTCTGGAGTTCTGTCCATACTCATTGCGCCACCAAGCGATTTGACCTCATTTAAATCAGCAGCATATTCAGCGCTGTCAAGGGCATACGGCGCAGGTGGGCGATAAAAATCAGGTGTAGAACGCAAAAAAGGCTTTAATTTCGCCATCCAGGGATCTACCGGTGGAACGACTGTACCATCAGGCATCACGTTTGGTTGCCAGACACCAATTCCAGGTGCAGGAACAGTGTAGGTATCTGGTTCGAGCAAACCATCATCAGAACGTAATGCAATGATTGCATCAGCAGCTGCCTGACCGACAGCAATCCCAGCGTCCTTCTCTGGACTGTCAGCAATAGCTGCTACCATTGCATCGTATATCCCGGTAAGGGTTACACTCGGAACATAATGGTTGAGCACGCCAAAAGCAGCAGCGGACACCGCTGCTTCGACCGAAGCGTTTGGATTGGGAGTTGCAGAAAAAGCATACGGTTGGTAACCTCCCTCAATCGCAACGAGTGCATCATAAACAGCAGCCTGCATGTAAGAAAGGTACACAAAGGCCGTAGCCATTGAAATACCATCCATTGCCATTGGCATTCCAGCCATCTGTGGTTGCAATAAATCCTGTGCAATGGCATTCCAGTCCGCAACCACATTTCTGGGTAACGGGCTGTTGGCATAGTTGGGATGGCTGAAGTAGCGTGGTGCAGACATTCCACCCATTTCCATTGCAGCAACAGCCGATGCTTCCAATGTAAAACCATCAGCAGCTGCGCGTTCAGCCGCTGCATCACGATCGGCCTGGGTGATTTTATCCTTTTTTTCAGGTTTATTTGCCTGCCCAGGCGGAGTTGTGGTTTGTGCCAGTACCTGATCGCTACCACTCATAAAGAGGGATAAGACCAGGGTCATCAATACCAATAAATTTATAATTTTATATTTAGACATCTTGGTTCTCCTTTAGATTTTTCTTTCTGTTTTTATTAATTTTTTTTATATCTTCTCAATAAATTTGGGTGGAAAGATAGTTTTTCAAACTACATGGGGAATTTTTTCCGCCAGACGACAATCATTTTTAAGGTTTGTTCTCATTTTCTTATAATTGACCTCCTTCGACCTTAAGGTCGTTACTTTCACAATTAACACATCCGTGGTTTTTCCATATTATGATTTCCCCATTTTGATCGAATTGGTTTTGGAATAAATGCATTAATGATTGAATTTCTGGTCTGGTTGCTAATACAGGTGAATCTTTTTCCTGGATCAAGGAAATAAGGGAAAAAATATCGTTGCCGATTCGATCTGCGTATGTCTGTAAATCTGCTGGATTAAAATAATCAACGGAAATAAATGGTCCCGTTTTATAGCGGTTGAACCAATGCGGGGAGATATGACCTGCCAGCCAATCAGGTTCCAGGGAACTGATCAGGCTTAATCCAGCTTTCATAGCTTCTTGAAGACGAAAAATTCGATTAATCAGACAGAGGATGGAAATCATTTCACCAGGTTCCAAGGAACGATTCTTCAAGTTGTCATACAAACCAAATTCAGCAATTATTTGCAGTAAATTTCCAAATTCTTTTAGGGCTTCGCTTGAAGAATATAATCCCTGTCGAAAATAACACAGAGAATTTTTATGAATACCAGGATGTTTTACCGGCAAGTAAAGTGCATATTTCCAATCCAATCGTTTCAAAGAAGCACTGGAAGCAAGCGAATCGGGTAATAGTTCTGCATATTGAAATGTACTGACGAGTGCATGGCGAAACGTTGTATCCTGATCCAGTATGGAAGTTGAATCGAAAAGAGAAAGGTTAATTTGATTTGCAATGCTTGCTAAACTGTCCCCGATACGTAAATAGTAATTCCGAGAATTGTAAATTTGGTGAGCTGCCTGGGAGGTTTCAATCGGGATATTCACGTTCAATTTGGAACCAAACTCCATTTAGGTCTCCTTAAATAGTCAAAATACCTGCTCATTTACAATAAATGGAAGCAGGCATTCTGAAAACAGTATTAATCCAGTATTTATTTTTACAATTTTATACGGAGAATAATACGTGTTTGGATACCATATCCGTAATTTCTACGGATTAAGAATCACAATTCAATTAACGAAGTTTGTGTAAATGATGCTCATTCACATAGCGAACCAATTCCACCCGGCTGTGAAGATTGAGTTTATCCATAATGTTGGAGCGATGGGTTTCGACCGTGCGCACACTGATATGTAATTTATCTGATATTTGTCGATTGGTGTTTCCATCAACAATCAACAACAGTACTTCAATCTCACGAGCTGTCAGCTCCTCATCACCTTTGTGATGTATGTTTGATTTTTGAGGTAAAGCAACCAATGATTGGATCATCGAAGGATGAACATAGATCATACCGCGTTGCACAGCATAAATTGCATCAATCAGTTCAGATTCCGCTGCCCGTTTGATAATGTATCCTGATGCACCCAAGCGCAGGCATTCTTGCAGCATAGCTTTGTCTTCGTGCATTGTCAAAATTAAAACACGGATCATAGGATCTAAAGCTGCGATTTTTCCGGTGGCCTCTAGATTTTCATTCCCAGGCATGCCTATATCCATCAATACGATGTCAGGTTGTAATTCCTGTGTAAGCCTCATAGCTTCTTCGCTGTTGGTTGCTTCACCAACTACCTCTAACCCTGCATCAGCGTTCATAAGTGACTTAAGTCCAGCACGCATGATGCGGTGGTCATCTGCAATCAGGATTCGAATGGCCATGGTACCTCCAATTTTATCGTTGATCCATGATCAGTAGAGCTTTCAAAAGTTATCAATCCACCTAACATAGTAGCACGTTCCTGCATACCCACTAATCCAAGATGATTGACCACCGGGTTTTTTGCATCAAATCCAACACCATTATCTTCCACAATTACGACCATTGAATCTCCATGTTGTTCTAATAAAACATCGGCTCTGGTCGCGCTGGCATGCCGAACAATGTTGGTTAAGGCTTCCTGAACGATTCTATAAATGGCAATTTCCACTTCTGAAGGAAGTCTGTCTATTTTTCCCACAACTTCAAATTGTATCGGAAGATTGTGTTGTTGACTTATCATTTCTGTGTGCTGCTTCAATGTTGCGATTAACCCAAGATGATCAAGCGCAGCTGGTCGTAAAGATACCGATAGCCGGTGTAAATTTTCCAATACACTATCAGCTATTTGTTTCAGTTCACGGCTACGAGCAATAACTGCTTGCTGGTCAGCGCTTTCACTCTCCATTACTTTTAATCCGACCATCAGGGAAGCCAATGTTTGTCCGGCTTCATCATGTAATTCGCGGGCAATATACTGCCGCTCGGATTCCTGCACTTCAACCAATTGACGTGAGAGTGCCTGCAGCTGTTCTCGCCCATCCCTTACCTGTTCGAATAACCATGCATTTTGAATGGCAATCGCAGCCTGACTGGCGACTGCTGTTGCCCATTCGATTAAATCAGGTGTGAAGAAATGGGGTTGAACATGTTCCAACAAACACAAGCCTATGATTTGATCACTTGCCTTGAGGGGAATCGCGATCCAACTACCAACAAATTCATATCCTGGAAAATATATGGATGTGGTAGTTAATCTTGTGTCTGGTATCGAGACTACCTTGTTTTCACTGAATAAAGCTCTAAAAGATGAAACCTGTAAGATGTCGAAGCGTTTTCCGAAAAACTTCTTATCTTCCGGCCAATTTTCCTCCCCACGAGCGAGACGGGCAATCAAGTGATCTTCGTCCTCCAATAATCCAAGGTGTGCGCTGGTGAAAGGTACCAGCTTGTAAATGTTATTTAATAAAGACTCATAAACATTACCGCTGATTAAGGAACTGGAAAGATCAAGTGCAGAGGTTCGCAATGTTTCAGCAAGAAAATGAGCTTGCTTTTCTGTCTGATACAAGTGTTGAATTTCTTCTTCATTCTTAATCAGTCTTTCTTCTGCCAGAACCCGCGCAGAAATATCTCGCGCTTCAAAAATTAGAAGTATGGGCTTACCTCCTTGATCCAAAAGAGGTTTTATAGTGATATCCATGGTTGCTACATCCCCGGTGTGGGAAAGGGTAGGATAAACATCTCGAATGGTAACACCTTCGGATGCCTGAAGCACAGCATTTTGTAACGTCGTTTTTAACTCATCGGTTTTTTGCCACCAGGGCATCTCCCATAATGGTTTTCCACTAATGGCGAGAGGATCAACACCGATAAAATCGATGGCTGTCTGATTTAATAATGTAACATCACCTGTAGGTGTTAATAATCCGACTAGCTGAAAGGTTTGGTTAAAAACCGCTCGGAAACGCTGTTCACTCTCGAATAAATCTAGCTGTGCTTGCTTTCGAGCAGTAACATCATTGAGAACCATGATTAAGCCAATCACCTGCTGGTCCTGATTCTTGACAGGCATTAGACTCCAATCCCAATAACTGGTTCCTCTTTCCGGGTTGAGGGGATATTCAAATGTTTTTTCATTGATTCTGAAAACTTTACCTGTTTTGATGACATGTTCAAAAATCTGTTGGTTTTCTTCATTGGGAAATAATTCAAAATGGTTTTTCCCGACGTAATACTCGGGAGGATGTTGATCAGCAGCTGCATAAGCAGAATTGACCCGGATAAAATTGAAACTGGAATCAAAGTAAGCGATCATATATTCACTGATATCAAAGAATCGCTCCAATATTTCATTCGATTTGGAGAGTTCCTGATTTGTCTGACGGTGTTGATCAATTTCATTCAACATCGGTTTGATAATAAAATAAAAATTGAGTGGAAACAAAAGTAATACCAGGACCAATCCATCCACATACCAGACGATAGGTTCCGGAATATCCAGGATAAACTCCAATAAGATCATGACTAATGTCTCAACACTGAAGATTATTAAAGTGGAGTAAACCAACATACGTCTAATTTGGGGAGTTTTTAAAGGCTCAAAAATGATCTTTATGATATTGACAAGCTTTTTTTGAACAGATGCATTTTCCATCCTGCTCCTTTCTCCAAAGGTCCAGATACCAGCCGTTCATGATAAAAAGATAAAAACTTTTTTGATCTTTTATAAAAAACCTTAAAAGGAATTTCTAATGTTCATTACTATTATCCCCTTTAACATAAAAAAGAGAAAATTAATTTATTACTTTATCAAAAACCAAGAACTAATAATTCAAGAAAAATAAATAAAATTAATTTCTGGTAATTTTTATGGATGAATGGATTAAAACCAACGCACAATCGCCAGGGCGGCAAAGGCAATAAACACAATCAATACGCCCATCAGGATCTGCCATTTTTCCACCTGATCAACCAGACGATATCCACTTAAATCAGCCTTCATCTCCCATAATGGTCCAGCCGTCCAGGCAAAAACCAATCCACCGATCAAACCACCTAGATGCCCCCAGTTGTCAATCATCGGGCTCATACCTAAGATCAGGTTGATTCCCAGGATAAAGATGATATTTGAGAGAATTGGACGGGCTCGATTGCCAAAGAAGCGTCGATTGCGGTAGATAAAAACTCCTTGTGCGGATAACATGCCAAAAATTGCAGTAGAAGCACCTAATGATGGATTGGGGGTCAATACAAAAGACACCACATTTCCGGCAAATCCACTTAACAAATAGAGTAATAAAAAGCGTCCATGACCATACTGATATTCAAGATTCCTGCCAAAAATAAACAGGGCATACATATTGAAAGCAATATGGGCGATGCTGCCATGCACCAGCACCGGAGTAATTAAACGCCAGTATTGTCCGGAAATTATCAACTGGTTATACTTTGCCAGATATGTCGCTGGCAAATCAATTCCCATCGTGTTTTGGGTCAGTAATTGCGCCAAAAAGACTGAAATGGTAATACCTAGGATGGCGTACGTCACCAATGGTTTTGAAGCAGGATTATCAACTTCTATCCGTTTGGCTGCAGGAGGTGGAGCAGGTGGTGGCGTTGAAGATGATTCTGGGTATTGATCGTATTTAATTATTTTCATAAGGTAATCTTTCGAGGAATTGTTCGGTGGTGTTCAGCGTGAATAATATTGACGATTGTTTCAACAGCTTCTTCCAGACAATTGTGCCGATTTACGACCATGTAATCAAAAATAGGTAAGTAATCAAGTTCCCACTTGACTTTATTCAGGCGAATCTTCATACTTTCTGGTGTTTCGGTTTGACGACTGTTAAGCCTTTCATGCCATTCTTCCACACTGCTGGGAACGAGAAAAATTAATACGGCATCCGGATTTAGTTCCCGTAATTTCGCTGCCCCCTGGACATCAACGCGTAAGATGACGTCCAGACCACTTTGCATGCCTTTGCGAACCTGATCCTTGGGAATTCCTTTGTAATCATCATATACAATTGCGTATTCTAATAATTCATTGGCATCAATCATTGCTTGAAATTCTTCTTTAAGATAAAAGAAATAATCGACACCATGCGTTTCTTCTGATCGAGGTTCTCGCGTGGTTGCTGTAACTACAAAATGTAAAGGAATATTCCGTTTTTTCAATGCCTGTAATGTTGCATCTTTTCCTACTCCTGATGGGCCGGATAAAACAATCAGTAATGGCTCGGGTTTTAATAAATCAAAAGATACAGTGTCATTCTCACTCATAGGACCTCATCAGAAGTTTCATGTTTTTGTTATCCATCAGGAAAAAAATTATATCTTATCCATGATATTAATAAAATTCTTGTATATCCAAATTATAATGGATTAAAGGTATCATCTCAATATTGCGGGAAGGGTTACGATCCACATGCCACTTTATGATTATCGATGTTTGGACTGTAAAAAACGCTTTGACGTATTTATGACATATGCCGAATATGGCAATAAAGCAATAACCTGCAAACATTGCGGCAGTAACCACATCACCCGCAAAATTGGAAGGGTTCGAATTGCCAAATCCGAAGAAAGCCGCCTGGATGATTTTTCCGATCCATCCAGTCTGGAAGGTCTGGAAGACGATCCAGTCGCTTTAGGGAAAATGATGCGGCGAATGTCGGGAGAATTGGGAGAAGATATGCCACCTGAATTTGATGAGGTGGTGGATCGTTTGGAAAAAGGTCAATCTCCCGAGGATATCGAACGCGACCTTCCGGATCTGGCGAACGATCCCTCTTCTGGAATGGGTGGAGGATTTGGGGGAGGAATGGATGATGATTTTTAATCCTCACCATCTAAACTTCATAAATCAAGGATAAGAGGTGTTTTTGGTGGGCAATATACCACTAAAAAACACGCTGACCGCTAATTTACAAGCTGCTGCAAGCGTTCAAATGATGTAACCCAGGCTATCCGTTTGAGAAACGCATCCAACCCGGAACTCTGGGCACGCAGGCTTCTGACAGCTTCCCCAACCGGATCTACGCCTGCTGCACCACCCGGTTGGTCAGCATAGGCACCGTGAAAAGCAAAATAAGCCTGATTCAATCGCCGAATTTTGTATCCATTCTCAACAAACAATTGGCGGCGTTGCTCCATGTACGCTTCGGCATCCTCAATTTTTTCCTCTTCCAATAACGCATCCGCGGTTAGGCGGGTCTCATGCATTTCAGCACGAAAATCAAAGGCTGGTGGTTCCTGTGGAGTTGCCATTTCATCATTTGATTCAGTTTCTGACTCCTCAATGGGAGGAGGAAGCAAAGAAGGATAAAAGAGTTCAATCACCGAATAACCAAGTTCTTTCCCGGCGATCGATGCGGTAGTTTCATTGATCGTTCGTAATTCTGAACTTTGACCATACAACATACCTAATGGTCGCAGGGTCAGAAAATTATGGATCCACTCATGTGCCACGACCTCGGACAACCAGTTCAGGCTGCTGGTCTCCATCACCATCGTCGGATAAACACCCACCCCACCGATCGGCACCACCAGGGCAGAGAGGTTTAAAGTGGTTTCTACCTGCTTTTCCAGTGCCACAATCTGATCGAGCGAGAGGTCCGGCAACAAAGAGATGTCAGCATCCTGGCGGATGATATCACGCGGGGATACAATCAAGGCATAAGGCATGGAGGTGGTATGGTATTGGACTGGGGGAACAGGTTGGTGGATGAATCCAAGCTGGTTAGCGCTGGCCACAAAAGATACCTGGTGCTGCAGGATTGCCTCCGCCAGTAAGCTAACATGTTCTAATTCATTCTGGATTAGCCGTTGTTGCGCCAGGTATAGTTCAGCCTGAACCTGGGGATTTGTCACGGAAGGATCTGCATAAATATTGTTGATCGTATCCCGCACTTGTCGTTGATCGTTAATCAGCTCAAAATAGCGGCGCACAACCACTGCTTGCTGAGTTTCGTCCATGTAACGCTGGGTACCTAACGAAATTTGTGCTGTTTTCTGCCAGATTGTCTCAAGTGTCCAAGAAACATAATCGAATTCAACCCAGCGTGTTTCCACCCGAACGATTTCTCTTAATTTCAAGGAAGGAATGCCACTATTGCTGACGATAAGAACCAGCATTAAGCCCCAAATAACATTCCTTCCAATAATTTTGAATAAATTCCACATACTTTATACAATCTTTATACAATATTTGGCATGAAATTATCAGTCGTGTTAAGATTATTGCATGCAATTTTAACATATTGTTTGTCTGGGTTGAAATAAGAACCTTATTAACAAATTTCTAACACCTGAACCTTAATATTTGGATTACAATAAGTTTTGGAATTTTATAGGAAGGACACCCAAAAAACCATTTGGATTAAGCTCCTTAGAAAAATTCAACCTTTAAATTTAAACATTTTTGTATGATCTCAATAATCGAGGTTAGTGGATGTTTTCGCCAAAAACTCGCTGACCACGAAAAAGAAAAGAGAATTTTTTGCATAATCAGAAAATGGAATCTTTTTAATTATTTAGGGCAAGGTGTTTTATGGTGGGCGTACACCCGCCATAAAACACTCCCCACCCTCTTTTGTTGAGATGATACAGAAAATGATTAAGCAAAGTTTTTACCTGTAAGAGGAAGGGAAACATGAAGAAAACGATAATAATAATTTTGATCATTGCCATTATTGGTACTGGCATATACTTTGGTGTACGTTTTGCCCAGGAAAATGCTGCAAAGTCGATGGCGTCTTCTTTTCAGACCGTAACCGCGGAAAAAGGTAATCTTACCTCAATTGTAGGTGCAACCGGAACAGTCCGCACGAATCAGTCTGCTTTACTGAGCTGGCAAACAAGCGGTCAACTCGACTCAATCAATTATCAATTGGGTGATGTAGTTACCAGTGATTCGATTCTGGCATCTCTGAAAAAATTATCCCTCTCCCAATCAATCATCCTTGCAGAAGCAGACCTGGTGACCGCAAAACGAAATCTTGATAACCTTGTGAATTCTACACTGGCTCAGGCACAGGCACAGGCAACTCTTGCGAATGCGACAGATGCACTGGACAAAGCTGAAACCCGCCGTGAATCGAAACAATATCAGCGTGCTTCCCAGGGCACAATTGATGAAGCTTACGCCAATTTCATTATCGCTCAAAACAACGCGAAAGAATGGGAAAAACGCTATGACAACGTTGACCATTTACCTGAAGATGACCCTGTACGGGCAGGTGCTTTTGCTGAATGGGCAGCCGCCAAAACCATAGCAGCCAGGGCTGAAGCAAACTGGCGCTACGCACAGGGGTTACCTGGCGAGATGGAAATTGATATCGCTGATGGCAATCTGGTATTGGCACAGGCCCAATATAATGACGCGCTTCGAGAATGGGAACGCTTAAAAGATGGACCTGATCCTGATGATATTGCAGCCGCTGAAGCACGAATAGCTGCAATTGAAGCAACAATTGATTTAAGCAATCTGCGTGCCCCATTTGATGGTACCCTGACCGAAATTCGATCGAAAAGTGGTGATCAGGTCGCTCCTGGAGCTATTTCATTCCGTATTGATGATTTGGATCACTTGCTCGTGGACGTAGAGATTCCCGAGGTAGATATTAACCGGGTGAAAACGGGAATGACCACCCGTATCAGTTTTGATGCAATCACTGGAAATGAATACGAGGGTGTTATAACGCAAGTAGCCCAGGTTGCTAATGTTACTGCTGGCATCGTTAATTTTACAGTAACCATCGAATTGACCGACGCAGACGAGAGTGTCCGCCCCGGCATGACAGCAGCAGTCAATATCGTCATCAATGAAATTCAGGATGTATTGGTCATCCCTAACCGTGCAGTACGCCTGCGTGATGGGCAACGAGTGGTTTATATTCTCAAGCCCGGTGAGCTAATTCCAACCCCGGTCGAGATAACAATTGGTGCAACTTCGGATTTACAGAGTGAAGTGATCGCAGGTGATCTCAAACTCGGTGATGTAATCGTATTGAATCCACCCACTGAATTTTCACCACAGGGTGGTCCTTTCGGTGGTGGTTTTTAGAGGTATTTGATGAATGATTGGGTAATTGAAACCCGAAATTTAAAGAAAATATACAAAATGGGTGAGGTTGAAGTTCGTGCCCTGGATGGTGTTGATCTGCAAATCGAACGTGGATCAATTGTCTCCATCATGGGGCCATCCGGTTCGGGTAAATCAACTTTGATGAACCTGCTTGGTTGTCTCGATCGCCCGACAGAAGGTGATTATATCCTCGATGGTGTCCAGGTTTCACAAATGAATGATGACCAGTTAGCAGCAGCCCGTAATCATCTGGTCGGGTTCGTGTTTCAAAGTTTTAATCTACTGGCACGTCAAACAGCCCTTTCCAATGTCGAATTACCGCTGCGTTATGGTGGCATCACCAAGAATCGCAAGGAAAAAGCGATTGAAGCATTAACAGCTGTTGGGTTGGGAGATCGTATCACCCACCGCCCAACTGAACTTTCCGGTGGTCAGCAACAACGTGTTGCAATTGCGCGTGCGTTGATCAATGATCCTGCAATTATCATGGCGGATGAACCAACCGGAAACCTGGATTCAAAATCTGGTAAGGAAATTATGGATTTGATCCTTAGCCTGAACCAGACCCGCAAAACAACCATCATTATCGTCACGCATGACCCGAATGTCGCCCAAATCTCTCAACGAATTATTCGTCTTAGTGATGGCAAAATTGTCGGTGAGGAGGTGCTAGCATGAACATCGTTCAGGCAATCATTGAAGCATTGGAATCCGTAAACGCCAACAAAATGCGTTCCGGTCTAACCATCCTGGGAATTGTCATCGGTGTCGCAGCAGTCATTGCCATGTTGGCCGTTGGCAATGGTGCCCAGAATACCATCACAGGTTCCATCAGCGGGTTGGGTTCCAACCTGCTCTTCGTCTTTCGTGGTGGCAATGATGAAAATGTTCGTAATCCAAAACCACTCACCCGCGGTGATGCGGATGCGATTGCCGACCCGTTTCAGGCACCATCCGTCGAACTGGTAGCTCCCTATATCAGCTCGAATTTATCCGTCACTTTTGATGGCGAGAAAACCAACTCCAGTATCAATGGTGTTACCCCGGAATATCTCCAGGTACGCAATTACACCCTGTTGGAAGGCGATTTTATCAGCGAAGAAAATATCCTCGGGCGTGGTTCAGTGGCAGTCATTGGTGTTGAGGTAGCAGACAAACTCTTTGGGCACCGCGATGGATTAATCGGTGAGACACTGCGCATCGAAGGTCAACCCTTTCGGGTCATTGGTATCCTGACCCCCAGAGGCGGTGGCGCGTTTGGCAGCGAGGACAATGTTGTCATCATCCCCTTTTCTACAGCACAATCCCGTTTAATTCGCCGGTCAGGCGATCGGGTTGATTTTATTCTGGTACAGGCAATCAATGCTGATCTGGTCAATCAGGCCTCAGATGAGATAGCACAAATCCTGCGAGCTCGTCATCGAACCGAACTGGGTGCTGATGATTTTCAGATCTTCTCACAGCAGGATTTTGTCGCCACAGCCCAAAGCATCACCTCCGTTTTGACTATTTTTCTGGGTGGTATTGCCGCCATCTCCCTGTTGGTGGGTGGCATCGGTATTATGAATATCATGCTGGTATCCGTCACGGAGCGCACCCGGGAAATTGGCTTGCGCAAGGCTATAGGTGCCCGAAAACGTGACATCCTGATCCAGTTCCTGACCGAATCTTCGCTTTTGAGCATGTTTGGCGGCATTATCGGAATCGGTTTGGGTTGGACAATCGCATTTATTGTAGGACTGATCGCCGCGGCCAATGATACTGAACTAGTTCCTGTTGTTGGTCTGGATGCTATCCTTTTGGCAACCATCTTTTCCACGGCTGTAGGCTTGTTCTTCGGCATTTACCCGGCCAACCGGGCTGCTAATCTGCAACCGGTCGAAGCCCTGCGTCACGAGTAATTTTTCACTATCCAGAGATTAATAAACGACCTGAAAGAAATGTTTGCTTCAGGTCGTTTTTATGCATGCCATTCATTTAATCCCCGAGCGATATTCCCAGATTCCTCGCCGTCTGCACAATATCCCCATTCACATCAACACGTTTGGGTTCTGCCAGTGCTTCTGATAATGGGATAGTTACTACTTTATTCCCCTGCAATGCTGACATACATCCCAATTCACCTCGTCCCACGGCTCGTACGACCGCCGCCCCCAGCCGGGTCGCCAACCAGCGATCAAATGGCGTCGGGCTGCCACCGCGTTGTAAATGACCCAGAATCGTGACACGAGTCTCTACATCACATGATCTCGCAATGTATTCAGCCACTTGATGACTGATTCCACCCAGTCGTGCCTGGTGGATATCATCCCCCGCTCGTAAAAAAACCTGCTCTTTTCCCAGCACAGAAGCCCCTTCTGAGACTGCAATAATGCTGAAGAAAGAACCTTTGCTGACGCGAAGGTTTACTTTCTGACAGATCGCCTCATATCGGAAGGGAATTTCCGGGATCAAAATAACATCTGCCCCACCAGCAATCCCGGCAAAAAGTGTGATAAAACCAGCATCGCGCCCCATCAATTCCAATACCATCACACGGTGATGTGACTCAGCTGTGGTGTGCAATTTGTCTATGGCTTCCGAAGCTGTTGCTACTGCAGTATCAAACCCAAATGAAAAATCTGTTCCACCAATGTCATTATCAATTGTCTTGGGGACACCCACGACGGGTACGCCAATTTCATGCAATTCCTGCGCAATATGCAGCGTCCCATCGCCTCCAACCACCACCAATGCATCCAACTCCAGACTTTGAATACGCTCATAAACCCTTTGAGAGGTATCCTCATAATGCACATTGCCATCCGGATCCACGATCTTCAACGCGAAAGGATTCCCGCGGTTGGCTGCTCCCAGAATCGTACCCCCACGCGGCAGAATCCCCCGCACAGCGTTTGAATTCAATGGAAAAATACCGCCATCCTGAACAAAGCCATCAAAACCATTGCGCACTCCCAGTACTTCACAGTTATATTCATTTTCTGCTGTCTTGACCACTGCCCGGATCACAGCATTCAGTCCCGGGGCATCACCCCCACCGGTCAATATTGCCAATCTCTTCATCCAGCCCTCCAAATAATGGGTTGATCGTATCTTTTCATCAATTCGGTCAGTGTGTTTTAGACAATGATGCCACCAAAAAACACCTAATACCCAAATTTATTGAGATGATACAGATAATCTTATTATACAAAGAATTTGTCTGAATTTTTTCCGACTGCTGGGTTGTCAAAAATTTGAATTTTCTGGTTCAATGCTAAAATTTAAACATGCAATCAGTAATCTGGTGGATTCGGCGTGACGTTCGTCTGGAAAACAACCCAGCTTTACAGGCTGCGCTGCAAACCGGACTGCCCGTTGTTCCGCTCTTTATCATTGATCCAAAACTTATTCAGGATCCCTCCACCCGGCGTCAGACCTTTTTGTTCAACGCTCTGCACAGCCTGGATAAAAATCTGCGTACCATTGGTAATCGATTATTCGTTCGGCAGGGAAATCCTATCCAGATTCTGCAACAATTTTTTCAGGAAATTCCTTTCAATGCCATCTTCGCCGAAGAGGATTACAGCCCCTATGCGATCCAGCGTGATGCTGCCATTCAACGCAACCTGCCACTCAAATTGGTGCTGGGATTGGTGTTGCACCATCCCCAACAAGTGCTGAAAGCAGATGGTACACCTTATACCGTTTTCACCCCCTTCAGTAAAACATGGAAGACCCTGCCCAAAGCATTAAGGAATTCAACCAGACCATCAGTCATTCCAGCCCACGCCAATCCTCCCGCCAGTTTGCCCCTCCCTGAACCATCCTCCTTAGCATATTTTTCCGCCAGTGAAACGGAAGCACGCCAACGTCTGAATGATTTCATTCAGGATGCAATCTTCCACTATCGTGAGGGTCGCAACGAACTTG
Organism: Anaerolineaceae bacterium; assembly: GCA_030653365.1. GTDB lineage: Bacteria > Chloroflexota > Anaerolineae > Anaerolineales > Anaerolineaceae > UBA6170. Next base: position 113,452 of record JAURZL010000011.1, on the reverse strand, counting down.
ATCAAGCCGGTACCTCCAGTCTTTCTCCCTACCTGCGTTTTGGTTTGATTTCGATCCAGACAGCCTATCAGGCTGCCTTACAGGCTTTGGAAAGTGCCCAACGGTCTGAGGAGAAACAAGGAGTGGAAACCTGGATCAGTGAACTCATCTGGCGTGAATTTTATATCAGCATTCTTTATCACTTCCCCAATGTCCTGCAGGAAGCTTTTTATCCCCATCGCCGTCAGATCCCCTGGCGTACCAACCATGCTGAATTATTAGCCTGGCAACAAGGACTGACCGGTTACCCAATTGTGGATGCCTGCATGCGCCAGCTGAATGAAACCGGCTGGATGCACAACCGCGGACGGATGATCGTAGCTTCCTTCCTGACCAAAGACTTGTTACTTAACTGGCAATCCGGCGAGCGTTATTTCATGCAGCAACTGGTGGATGGAGATCCGGCTGCCAACAACGGTGGCTGGCAGTGGACCGCCGGGGTGGGAACAGACGCTGCCCCCTATTTTCGAATTTTCAATCCCATCCTGCAATCGAAGAAATTTGATCCCCATGGAAATTTCATCCGCAAATGGGTACCGGAATTAACGAATGTTTCCACACAATACATTCATGAACCCTGGACAATGCCACTGGACTTTCAAAAGCAATCTCATTTTGTGATTGGTAAAGATTATCCTGTCCCCATCGTGGATCGATCGATTGTTAAAGACAGGGTACTGCAGGCTTTCCAAATGTTTTCACAAAAATCGTAGGGGAGGGTTCGGAACCAACCCCGACAACAATTACGGTACTTCCCAAGTATCTGTAGTATGGCAGCGAGAACATTGCGCTCCGGGATGACCCTGTGGACTGGTATGACAGGATTTGCAATCGGTATAGCCACTGTGGTCAAAATCGACTTGATCCCAGAAGGAGGTAACATGACAATTGGAACATTCGCCTATCCAATGATCAGCTGGCCGCAAGTGACAGGTGCTGCAAGCAAGGCTTGTTACAGAATGATCGTAAACCGCATTCCAGCTGGTTGTCGTTTTGTGGCATACCTCACACGCTAAAGGATAGTGGATTGCTGGCGCTGAATGACAGTTTCCACAAGCTGTCGTCGAATCATTATGATAATTTTGTGGTTCCCATGAATTTGTATTATGACACGTCTGACAATTTCCTGGATAATGATTACTGGGTGCAGTATGGCAACTTGAACACGCTGTCAGACCTGTGTGATTCACGCTAATAGTTATCCATGATGAAGTATTGTGACAACTGATGCAGGCTGCTGGATAATGATTTACAGGTACGCTGTGACAATTCGTGCATGCACTTAACTCTGTATGATTGACGGATATATTTTTCCAGTTGTTGGTATCATGACAACTTGTGCATAAGGCAGGATAATGGTTCTCAGGGCTGGTATGACAGTTCGTACAGTTACTCATCACTTGATGAAATAACGCTTTTTCCCATATATAAATACTGTGACAGGTGCTGCACTGATCTGTATACCCCTTGCTCAGATGGTCACCTGGTGCTGTATGGCAGGATATACAATTGGAAGTGCTGGAATGATCAAACAACATTTTTTTCCAGTCGACAGTCGAATGACAAACATTACAATCGCTCTTATATTGATGCGTATCAGGTTTGTCGCTATCGTGGCAGGATCGACAGGAGGTAAATTTTTCATGATTGATAGATACATCTAACCAATTATTTACATTCTGATGACATTCATAACAGGTTTCACCATAATTAGCCTTATGCCTGTCATACGTGTGGCAATTTTGGCAATTCTGTTCCCTATTACAACGAATCCCATTTAAGGTATAACGAATAAATCGCTCGTCCTTGTCGTGGCACCTGCTGCATGTGTCTTGCTGATGATCGTAAGAATAATCACTCCAGCTACTGGTGTTTTTGTGACAATGAATACAATCCAATGGATAATGAGAAGTATCATTCGTATTTATTTTTCGTCCTGATCCGGTTAGAAATATCTGATCGAGCGGCTTTTGATCCAACTCTGGAATATTATTCTCGTGGCAGATGATGCACGAGTATGCATATGGATGTTCGAATGCTTCAATCATCCAACTTTTGGTAGTGTGACAATTACTACAATCTCCCACAAAATGGAATGGATATTTTTCTGCAAATTTTACTGGTCTATACCCATCCGTTCCCAACTTCACCATAAAATATGTCTCTCGTAGGTGGCAATTGGAACACCTGGAATCAGGATCCATATAGAGTCCATCCTGATGGCAATTCATACAGTTGGATCTTTTTTGTGTTTCAAATGAAATTTCTTTTGGTTTAATATCTACAAATTCCTCTTTCACCATAATCTCTGGTGATTCAGGTTCACTGACATGAAACGAAGAATATTGGGTAGCCCCAGTTTTTATAATTTCAGTAGAAGTTTTCGCAGTTTTTAGATACTCTGCCTTATGTTGAAGAATTGCCAGATCCTGGTGATACATTCTGTCCGAAAGATCTTCGATAACAATCTCAACCCTTCGCATGAGCGGTTGTACATTGTGATAATAAATGACAGCATTATCCCAATCCAATAATTGAATACTCTGAATTGCTTTTGATACGGCTTGATCAAAAGCTTCAATGGTTGGTCTGACATAATCCATTCGATCAAGAGATGCCAGATCCTTTAATCGATGTTCAACCAGATCAAAATATACTTCCACTCGTTTTTCAGGGGAAAGTATAAATTTGGCCCAGCTATATTCGACCGCGTTTTGATATTTGAAAAAAGGATCACCTGGTTTGTAAGGGTGAATTTTTATCACTAAATAAAATAATGTTATTACCAATAAAATTGTAACAATGGGGGCTAATAGTACTTTTCCTGTACTTTTCATTGATCACGTCCTTCATGATAATGTAAGCCCCGTCCCTATTCAATTGTTATTTATATTATAAATTAAATTTTTAAAAAAACCACCTCCTTTCATGGTTGTTTTCGTAGGGGTGGTTTCAGAAACCACCCCTACCCGTCCCTACCCTAAATTCCACAAGGAAATTTTGTTTTAATTCAATAAATCGAGCCAATCGGGTGTTATTATTGATTTATTAAGACTCACTTGGATCAGTTTACCCTGTTGGTTCTTCAGTCGGTTCTTCTGTTGGTTCCTCAGTCGGTTCTTCTGTGGGTTCTTCTGTAGGTTCCGCTGTGGGTTCATCAGTCGGTTCCGCAGTTGGTTCTGGTGTTGCCGTTGGTTCAGGTGTTGCTGTCGGAACTGGTGTTGCTGTTGGGATCGGCGTACTCGTTGGCAGTGGTGTTGGTGTCGGTGGTACATACCAGGTAGTCGTGTTATGGCAATTCGAACACTGCCCACGTGGATGCCCCACGGGGCGCACATGGCAGGAATTACACAGCGAAAATCCGGTGTGGTCAAAGGTCACTTGTGACCAGGATGAAGTGACATGACATTTTGAGCACTCACCTGTCCAGTGACCTTTCGGTGCTGGATGACAGGTGCTGCAGGTCAGACTCGTCATCGAATGAGAGAAAGAAGAACTCCAATTCGAGGTGTTCTTATGACAAGACTCACAGGTTCCCGGATAATGACCAATCGGTGAAATATGGCAGTTTCCGCACGATGTCGTAAAGCTATTATGATAAGTTGTACTGGCCCAGGTAGTTGTATTATGACAATCCGTACACAACCCTGCATAATGGTTGGCATTGGCAGTGTGACAATGCGTACATACATTCATGCCGGAATGGTTGACATTTATCTTCAACCATGAATTGGAAACATGACAACTACTGCAGGCAGCCGGATAATGGTTTACAGGGCTGGCGTGACAGTTGCTGCAATTGCTCATGGTGTGATTAAAAATCGTTCGATACCAAACCTTGGTTCCATGACAGGTGCTGCATTGCCCCACAAATTGTCCTGCCCGGTGAGTGATGGGAGGTTGATGGCAGGATCTGCAATCCGCGGAAGATGTGTGTTCAAGTGAAAGAGTCTTCCAGTTTCCTGTAATATGACAGGTGCTGCAATTACTCTTATAATGATCTTTCTCCGGCCTGTCATTTTCATGGCAGGTCAGACAATTGGGGAATTGTTCATGGTCAACCTCAGCCGGGAGCCATTTTTCAAAATTTTTATGACAATTCGCACACTCATCTCCGTACTTGTCTTTGTGTTGATCGTAGGTATGACAGGTCTGGCAGGTCTGATCACTGTTACATTCTGACATCCAGGAACTTAGGCTCAATAATGCAATCTGATCTTCATGACAACTCATACAATTTGAGAATTGATGCTCATACTCATATTCTGCCCAATCCTCAGTATCTGAATGGCAATCGATACAATCTCCCTGGTAATGTGCTCCTACCATGGTATTCACTTTTTTCTGACCAAGACCAATAAAACTGAATGGACCAACCGCTAACTGTTCTTCTTCCGGATAACTATCATAATGGCAGGAAATACACTCATACACACCTTCATGATCAAACTCTTCGGGTTCCCAGGTAACCGCAATGTGACAATCCGAACATTCACCCTGGAAATGATTTACATATGCTTTCTCACTGCGTTTTATGGAATAATCATCACTTTCTAAAAGCAATGCCAACACATCTTTACGTACATGGCAGCTGGAGCAGTCAGTTGAAGTTTCAACATAGACCCCATCGGCGTGGCAATCTTCACATTCGAGACCATCGTGTCCATCTGTCAAAGTGAAATCGATATGGTCTACATCCTTTCCAAGGAATGGAATTGCTTTGGGGGATATAATCGACGGTAAGGTATGAACCGATGCCAGTTGTTGAATCTCGAGCGGGGTGGTAGCAGACTGCAAAATCGCTATCTTCTCGTGTAATGCTGTTATTTGCTCATGATCCATTGTCTCTTCCACCGATGCCAGTACAATGTCTGCTTGCAATAATAACGTCTGCACAGCCTGATAATGTTGATTGGCTTGTTCTTCGGTAACCAGTTGAATGCTAAGAATGGCCTGGGTTAATACACGATCAAATGCCTCAACAGCCGGCTGAACATTTTCTGGATTATCGATCATCGCCAGGTCAGCCAGACGCCGCTCCACCAGTTCAAAACTCATTTCAACCCTTTGTTCCGGATCTTTCGCCAGTTTTAATCGGCTGCTTTCCGCTGTACTTTGCAAAGGAAACAATGGATGTCCCGGTCGAAAAGGATATGTCTCAGCCAAAAACAGCAGCCCTGCCAGCACCAAAAACATCACGGCATTGAGCGCTATCAGTATTTTTATTCCTTTTTTCATTCTACCCATCCTTTCTGGACAAATAGTTTCTGTACTTTCCTGATCATGGGTTACTTTCCGGTCCCTGATTCTGCTGTTGAACCGGTCTTACGGTTGGTTGTTTCCACAAAACAGGTGGTGTTACGATAATTTCAGGTTCAATCGTCGCTGATCCACTGCCAGAGATACCAATCCGCTTGGTCTCACCCGTCTGTAAGCCAGGCATTTCAGCCTTACCACGACCGGTAGGATGACATTCAATACAATTACTCAACTCGAAAATACCCAGCGGATCATGTGCCACAACCATATCTTCATTTTCATGGCAGGTATAGCACGGATATTCTGTGTAATTGCCACCATGACAGGTCTCGCAGGTAGTAACTTCTTCATCACCATGTTTCAACTCAAATGTATGCCGCGTGAGAACCGCTGGCGACCAGGCCTGCACGCTATGGCAGTAATCACACGAAGTGCCAAACACACCGGCATGTAACTCCGGCTCGGCATGACAATTACTACAGGTGGTACCAATCCCCACATATTGTTTCTCGGCATGGCAATCTGCACAGGCGATATCCTGATGTCCATCCTGCAAGGCAAAGAATGGCTCATGATCAAAGCCAACAATCATGCGGTCCTGGCCATCATGGCATTGCACACAGCCAATTCCATATTCTTCTATGTGGGCAGCCAGATCATCATGATTCTCTGTTGAATGACAGTGAACGCAATCAATGGTTTCAATAATGTCGCGTACCTTGGTATGACAGGTGGTACAGGTGAATTTTTTGCCATCAATATTGGTGACATGTGCTTTGATACTGAACCCGGTCATTGCATAATGATCAATATTTGGAAAAGCAAAAACCGTCAGATCGGCATCATGTCCCTGGTGTTCAGGGTGACAGGTCTGACATTTAGTCACACCGGGTAATCGTCCATGAATGGTGTTGACATCCAACCGGTCCTGTTCGATCTCGAAATGGCAATCCTGACAACGCGAGTCGGTCACACAGTGAATGGGAGCGTGGCAATGCGAACACTGGCGTTCCAATTCTGCGTGTGATTTGACACCACCCAGCATCTCATTATTAGATTGCATCGTGGATAATTCACCCGGGCTGAGCAGATAAGACGCGTAAGATTTAACATAATAAGCGCCACTGGCTATTAATACCAGACAAAAAATAATGATGACACGCACCCACCTGCACTGCCTGAGCCAAAATCGCTTAAGCATAGCCCTCCTTCCTGTGCTGCCTCCCCAGGCAATTGTTTATTCCAGCACAAAACATCAAAATCATGGTTTTATAACCTCCACAGAGGTCTGATTTATACTTAATAAACCCGCATCTTTCAGCAAACTGGCTTTTTCCTCCAGGCTCAAAGGATATTTCAATCCAGGATTCTCTTCGATCAGTCTCCCTGCTTCACCTTCCACTCCGGTTGGATGGCAGGTAGCACAGGTATCGAACTCTTTGATATCCTCCGCCAGATGCACTTCCTTCATCTCTTCGTACTGGTGATCCTCATGGCAGGCATAGCAATCATAGACGCCATATTTTGCCGGGTGGCAGGTCTGGCAGGCAACCTCGCCTTCGCCGCCATGATCCAGCAGGAAGATATGGCTGGTAAGAACAGCTGGTTTCCAGGCAGAAGCACTATGACAGCGCGCGCAGTTGATGCCAAACAAGTCCGCGTGAATCTCTGGTTCTTCGTGGCAGCTGGCGCAATGATGGGGATCATCCAGATCTTCAACATTCATAAAAGTCACCCCACCTTCTCCTGCTGCAACAATCGGCTGACTGGCACCCCGTACGGCTGCCACCTGGGCAACCACCATCCAGTCCGCCTTCTGGATCATTGTCACCACTTCATTGAGCTGGTAATCGCTCAGAATGCCACCTTCATTTATATGCCAGGAAGCCATCGCATTGCCATGCGTCGCACGCGCAATCGATTTGAACAAAAGATCCGAGCGTGCTTCGATTAATGCTTCACGGTTCAACCCCGGAATCATCCCAACACCTTCCCCAGCATTGCCATGACAGCCAACACAATTCTGTACATAAATCTCAATTCCTTCCATCATGTAGCGGTCATCCAAAGCTGCTTTTGCCTGTTGCATGCGGCCCTTTTCCAGAAATCCATACACTGGCAAAGCAATTACCAGGACAAACAGGGCTGCCAGGCTGATGAGTTTGGTTTTATCCATCTTGTATCCTCCTTCTGCTCCCTATCTATCCTGGGTAACTGATGTGCTCGGGTAAATGCTGCTCCCGAACAATCGGTGCAGTGGTGTTCACTTTGACCATGCCCTTGTCAAATGTGACCGGGAAATAGTCGAGTGCACGTGCCACCAGTTTATTATGGAAATCCCCAGTTTTATCAAATGTAGCAGAGTGGCACGGGCAAAGGAATTTTTGTTCATTGTCCATCCACTTGACCATGCAACCCAGATGTGGGCAACGCCGGTAAACTGCCATAAAACCGCTGTCCTCAGTACAAATCAGGTAGAAATTGCCATCTTCCACTTCCACCACAGACCCCGGAGTGAATTCTACGATCTTTCCGATGGTCATCATTCCGCCAAATTCACCGGATGCACTGCGTGTGCGCAAGAAGAGAATTCCGGCAGCTCCCAGTTCGATGGCCGCCAACCCGCCGAGTGCCTTCAGGCTGATGCCTAAAAAATCACGGCGACTCACATTTTTAGGTGTGGTTAACTCGTCCTTCTCAGGATTTTGAATGTTTTTCTTTTTCATGTCACTGCTCCCAGATGATTAAAACGGCAACACCAGCGCCATATTCTGGCCGCGGAAGTGAATACCAACAATTGTTAATAAGATCAGTCCGTTCATGATGAATGCAAAGATGCCTACCATCGCTTCACTGTGATTGGTTTTTTCATTCTTAAATAACCAACCACTGCGTAAGAGGAAGTAAACGCCAACAAAAACCAATAGTGTGATCACAAAGGGAATCACGCCCACCGTCACATTGGTATGCACATTCGGCAACCAGCCTGGCAGATCGTACCAGAATTCGTCCAAAATGACCGCAATTGGAACCAGATAGAGCGCTAATAAAGCGCCAAACACAGCTGCACGCCGTCCGATCGCAGTGCGAAAGTAAATGCCAATATCCCGATCGCTACGGTCGACCAGCGGTGTCCCGACAAGTGCAACCCCTACCAGCCCAATCAAAAACATCGCAGATAACGGGTGCATATGCAGTAGCAACTCCTGCAAGCCCAGGAAGTACCAGGCAGCTTTAGCAGGATTGGGGGACACCAGCGGACTGGCGATTGATCCCAACGGTGCCGGGTTGAACATCGCCCACAACCCGACGAATACCAGGACCACCAGTCCGGCTGCCAGTTCAATATTGACCAGATGTGGATTGGTCGATTTAAACTCCGGTTTTTCATCCTCTTTGAGCAAAGGCTGCGAGATGCCGCCATTCTTGCGCACCTTCCACAGGTGGTACGCCAGAAAGCCCAGCATCAATGCAGGCATGAAGACCACATGCAATGCGTAAAAATTACTCAAGGCTGCCTGACCAACCTGAGGTCCGCCGAGGAAGAAGTTCCGCACTGCCGTCCCGAGCAGTGGGATGTAAGCCATCAAGCTGGTGCTGACTGTGATCGCCCAATAAGAGAGTTGATCCCACGGCAACAAATAGCCGGTGAAATTACCCGCCAATACAATCACAAACAAGACCAAACCGATGATCCAGTTTACGCCTCTTCCCTGTTTATAAGACCCGGTCAGGAAAACCCTTACCAGGTGTAAGAAGGTGGTGATTACCAAAAAATTGGCTGACCAGTGGTGCACGGCCCGGATAAAGGATCCGAACATCACCTCGGTCTCCAGTTGTTGAATGCTGACATACGCGTATTCCACGCGCGGGTCGTAGCGGAACATCAACAGCAGACCGGTCAGTCCCAGTAATACCACCAGCACGACAGAGATCCCGCCCAGCCCCCAGGTGTAGGAAAAGCGCAGCGCGCGCGCCGGTACCCGGCTGGGATGCAGGTGCAGGATCAGGTTATTTCTCACATGGTTTTCCCGGGTCGGTAATTCTGTTGCCGGTTCTTCCCGTTGGAGAAATCCTTCTCGCAGTGGTTTTAAGATATCCAGACTCATAGTCGTCTCTCTTTTCGAAAAAAATTATCGTTGAACTAAAGGTAAAAATATTGAATAACCATCTTCAGGATCTGGTATTCCTGCAATACCAGCGTAATACACCATCCCGCGACCATAACGTAAATTATTAACTTTAAAATTCGGTGCTCCTACGATAACATCCAATCGTGAATCATCATTTACATCTCCAGCACTGTTAACCGACACACCAAACTCAGTCTCCGCTTTATTGCCAAACACAATCTCAAATTCAGATTGCACAAAATTTGGGGAGGATGCTCCAAAAAACAGGTAAACAGCACCCATCTTTTCATTATTGACGGAATAATTTGGCATTCCAACCAAAAAGTCGGCTTTGTGGTCAACATTCATATCACCCGCTGCAGCAATGCTGGCACCAAATTTGCCGGATGCTTGCTCCCCACAATGATGCCAGGCTGGAGTTGTTTCCAATCCAGTATCTGAACCAAGATAAAGATAAACACAACCCGTGACAATGTCCAGTTCTTCATTTTTTGCGGTGGGAGAACCTACCAGCACATCATCACGTCCATCCCCATTCACATCTCCTACACCAGCTACACTGGCACCGAATTGTGGTCGAATGATTTCTTCATCTGGTAAACCATCCTCAATATCTCCACATTGTTCCCATGCAGGAATTGCTTCAAGGCTGCCTGTTATTGGATTCCCCTGGAAAAGATAAACACAACCTGCTTGTTCGTTTTGATCATTCTTTGCATAAGGTGCTCCGATAATGACATCAGGGAAGGCATCATTATTCACCAAACCCGCCACACCCACTGCTGCTCCAAATTGTGCCCCAGCAATTTCCCCGATCGCTGTCCAATCCGGTGTAGCAGCAAAACCACCTATGTCCGATCCTTCGGATGCAGCACCATAAAACACAAATACTTTTCCGTTACTGGTGAAACCTTCAGAGTAATTCTTAGCGCCAATAATCAAATCCCCAATTCCATCGCCATTGATATCGCCCCCAGCTAATGCTGAACCCAGCCTGGCATTGGCTTTGTCTCCGATGAATTGCCATTTGACGAGCTCAGTGCGATTCAACGGGCCGTAATAGACGTAAGCAGCCCCTTCATCTTTACCAGTGACTGCCTCGTTATTGTAAGTACAGGCACCGACAGCAATATCATCATAGCCATCAGCATTGACATCACCAAGTTTGGCTACCTGACAGCCAAAGTCTGAACCCTGCTGCTCACTGACGACCGTTAAAACCGGACCTTTTGAAAGTCCACCCGCAGAGCCTTGAAAGATAAAGAAAGCCCCATATGGCTCCCCATTTTCTCTATACTTTTGTGCGCCGACAACAATTTCATCAAAGGTGTCTGATGGTCCATCAACGAAGACATTTCCTGCTCCACTGACTGCACTGCCAAAGTCCGTCCCGGATTGGAAGAGTGAATAATACTCACTGACAGGGAAGTACCAGTTCGGATACGCTGAAAGAATTGTTTCAATCTCTGCATTAACCACCTGTAAACCAGGCAGCAATCCTGCGGTTCCAGAAACAAGCAACAGGCTGAGCATGAACAGAATAGAAACAGATAGTTGGATCTTTGTTTTCATCATAAGCTTCCCTGGGCGCCTGCCCGATCAGGGTCAGGCAGGCACCACTCATCATGGGACAGTGAAATTGGTTACTTTGTCGTTAGCGGTAAGAAGATCTTGAAGCCAGGTACATCGAATTGTGTTTGACCAATGTATTTCTTGACCTTCACAACCTTTGACCACTTGGCAGGATCATCATTATCACGCACCTGTAGAGCAAATTCATACCAGCCAAGTTGGTAATTGCTTTGTCCTGACCAGCCTGGTTGCTGGAATTGGGATCCATCCCAATGTCCGGAGACAACGCGGGCGGGGGCATTGCATTGCTTGTCTTTGAAGCAGTCAAAACCCATATCCTTGAAATCATCCTGGAACTCTTCAGGAACAGCCACGCCATTGATCGTCCATACATATTCCTGGATTGGATCGAGGATATCATCATTTTCTGTATCTAAATCGCGGGCTGAGGCAATCAGCGTAATGATTTGATCCTCTTCTACTCCAAAGACCTCTTGGTCACTTGACAAGATTGTTGCAACAGGCACAGCATCGGTAGTGTCATCTGTGTTGAACATCAAACGGCGGAAAATAGCATCGCTCTCTGATACATTCTCATATTCATCTTCCTGCCACTGATTCCAGATAACATAGTAATACGTACCACCATTGTTGGCAGTGTTGGCTGCTTCACCAGAGAGGTTGTCTCGATCATGTTCTAACCAGTCAAAGCCCATTGTCACCTCACCAGTTGATTGATTGGCATACTCAACAAGGAAATAATCATCACCCCAGTTGGTTGCACGGCTGTAGAACAGATCCAATGGAACCGCTTCACCTTCTGCGACAGTGGTATTATCACCGGTTTCGTAGACAATGAAGTATTTGGATGGATCACGGACATCGTCTAGATATCCGGGATCAATACCCTTCAAATCGGTTATCGGTAGCATCTTCAGTCCACCGGTGGGAGTGTAACGCGGATCTAGGATAGTCACTTTATTGCCAATCAATTGTGAGAGATTGCGTGCCTGTTCAAAATCTCCTTGATCATAGTCAGTACAGATAGTTGTGATGGTTGTACCATTTTTGTAGTTTTCACAGGTGTTGGTACCATCCGCAACAACTGTCACACCTTCTGGTGTTGTTATGGTATCCAGGAAATCCTGTGGTAATGTCGTCCAGGTCTTACCACCATCAAAGGAGCGACGGGCATACAGGTTGTAATGATCATTACCCACACTATTTGCCATCCAGTTGGGTGACCAGGCATACATCATCATGATGAAATCCCCATCGATATAACCACGGTGACCTTTTGCGACATCATAGGGATTTTCCCAGGATTGATCATCCAGGTTACCAATGTTGGTACCATCAACTGTGACTCCGTAATCCGGTCCGGTTTGTACCCATTCTGTTACTTTTGGATAACCAGAAAGTTCTGAATCTGGCCACGGGAATTTATCTGCACAATCTTGACCACTAGAACCATCATCACAAGTGACGATACTGGTTCCAGAAACATTGATCATGTTGCTAACACACAAGCCTTCAATATAATATGGATTAGTTTCAGTTAAACCTGTGCGGTAATCAAATTCACCTAGTGTTGCTGGAAGATATTCCCATCCACTAGTGCCATCCTCCAGGTTTTCACATACAAGATTTTCATATGCATAAGGGTTAAAACCTTCTGGTAGACATTGTTCAACTGTTGTTTCATCCCCATCCAACTCGCAATTTACCCAAACAATATCATCTGGCACCTTAGTAAGGCGTAAGAAGATATCTGCAGGCCCACCCTGGTTAAGAATACCTTGTTTTACAATCAGGACAGATGATATTCCACTCGGTCCAAACTGATGGATTGGTTGGCTCATATGTGAGAAACGGCGAGAAATTTCAGTTTCATAGAATGTATAATCTATAGCATCATAGTCATCCTCAAGAAGATCAAAGAATAGACCTGTATCATGGTCTACTGCTGGTTGATTGAGCATACCACCCTGTAAGACAAATTCTGGGTTAAGCATATCGAAGCTGTAGTACCACATATTCTTGCCAATGTCCTCAGGTTCTACCTCTTCTTCAACAGACCCTTCTCCCAGTGCTTTTGATTCCTCAGCCCCCATGATCACAATAGCACTGTCATACCAGGTTGTATCTTCTGCATCATCTTCAATGAAAAGACTGTTATATGGCTGTACATTTACTCTTGGTCTTGAAGCACCTACTCGGCCACCAAGGACTCGTAAATCTTCAGCCTGACAAAGTGTAAGAGGTGTACCTCCTGGATTTGTCCAACTAAAAGTGGTGGAACAAAAAGTTGAGTCTCCAGATTGAGAGACTGTTATAACATCAGCTTCCCAGTCAGTTATTTGAAGATCTAAATCGGTTAAGTAGGGATTATCATCATCAAAGTTGATAAAACAATATGGTAAAGATGCTCCTGCCGAAGTATCACCTGTACCACCACCGATTTTGCACATTGCATTGTCAGTTAAACGAATTGGCATTGCCATTGGAACAGCTACTTTGGGCATGGTATCGCCAGCATACTCAGCAATGTCAACTGCACCATCTACAGTATCGGTTTCATCCTGAACCATCACGAAATCATCCATAGCTATGAATGAGTACCACAAATCCGTCTGCTGATTGACGACTGCACCTGACCAACCTTCACCAGGTCCAAGTCCCTGTCCGGGGCGCAAGCCTTCGGGGTCTTCCTGCCAGGTCATCATAAAGCCAGCAGCAGTATCACCACTCATTTCCAGGCGGTTAGCATCGCGTCGGCCAGAGGTCAGGCGTTCGGCTTTCGTCCAGACAATATCATAAAAACCACCATCTACAGTTGGAACACCTTCTGCATCAACTTCAAGCAATTGACCACGAGCAGACCATACACAGGAATATGGGATTTCACCCACTTCCGGGAAACCCTGCAGTTCGTAATCCACAGATTTTTGTGACCCTGCTACACCCCAGATGTCACGCACATATAGGTCGGGCAAAAAAAATGCATCCTGCAATGCGACCACATCTTCATCAATAAATGTATAAAGCGGTGATCCGCCATCACAATACTTGCTGATCCAGCCTACCAGCACCTTATCACCGGCGATCGAAAAGGTCATGTTATGCGCATCACCTGGATACGGTTCGCCATTGGCGAGGGTGAAGGAAGACAGATCAGCAGATAGAGATAAATTGGTACTCTTCCAGGTAGCGCCATCATCTAATGAATGGGCAGAATAGGCGTCATGCGCACCAAAGCCGGCACCACTTTTGGTTTCCTCTTCGGGTAATGCATCGATGTAAACAGAAACCAAAGGTTTAGCATATTCTCGGGTATCTACCAAAATTCCACCCACGTCATAATATTCAATTGGAACTCCTACTGTACCATCTGCAGCTTGCGCTGGCACATAGAAGGCCATATGATTGATATTAGCTCGATCGGTTTCCTGATCCGGGGTCTTGGATACATTCTTTCGGAACATTTCACCATCCTCCGCCAGAGCCGCACCGACGGTCATGCTGAGCAGCATGATAACCGTCAAAAAACTCCACAAAACTTTTTTGTAATTCATCGTCATTCCTCCTATTCTAGAATTTGACTTTGATTGAGATAAAAACTTTTCAAAAATACCTTTTTTCTTTCTCTGCATATATGCTCCTATTCCACCTTTTTTAAATATTGCGCCTGAAACGGCTCGAATGGGTTCCGCTGGGGATGATTGACATTTTCGCTGGTCAACTCCCATAAATTGACATATAATTCATACAGAGTCGGATAATGGTGGCATTCCCCGCTGACGACATCCTGTAACGATGCGTGCCATTCTCCGTCAACGCTGTCTTTCCAAATCCTCAACAAGTAAGAGAAATAATTAATATTTTGCTCATGCATAGAATCCGGCCTTTATATGAACCATGGTTGAATTCATTATCACAAATCAGCGCTTGCGGATTGTGAAATCAGCGTGAATTCTGCGTGAATTAAGATTAGAAATGATCAGACTCGAAATTTTCCTTCTCGGCAACTTCCGGGTACAGTTCGACGGTACCGATATCAGCGATTCTTTACGGACACGTAAAGAACGTGCCCTGTTGGCGTACCTGGCAGAAGAGCCAGCGCGCCTGCAAACCCGTGAAAAAATTGCCGAGTTCTTCTGGCCAAACCGCCCGGAAACTTACGCCCGTATGAATCTGCGCCAGGCTTTTTTGGGATTGCGTAAAGCTTTTGGCGGAGAAGAAACTCTGGATTGCTTCCTTGAGATCAACGATGAGACAGTTGAATTTAACCACCAGCAAGTCTGGGTGGATTCACAAGCCTTCAATCAGCATATTCAGGAGAGCAAAAAACACCCGCACATCGAGCTGCACACCTGCCAGGACTGTCTCAACCATCTGGAAGAATCTGTCAATCTATACCGGGGGGATTTTCTCAACAACTTGATGCTCGGTGAGCTGACCAGTTTCCAGGAATGGGCAATTTTCCAACGGGAACGCCATTTTCGTAATATGCTAATCACGCTGCAGTCACTCAGCAAAGCATACTTTCGCCGCTCGGATTTCGACCTGGCAAATAAATATGCCTGGCGTTATGTGGAATTGGCTCCACTCGAAGAGAGTGCTCACCGCTTGTTGATGCGCCTGATGACGATCAGTGGCCGCCGTAACGCTGCGCTGCAGCAGTACCAGCTATGTAAATCAATCATCTCACGTGAATTGGGCATTGAACCCTCATCGGAAACCCAGATTTTGTATACACAAATTCTCAATAATCAGCCGATTGAGCGGATTGATACCGGTAGTCTGGCTGGGAAAATCCCTAAACCATTCCAGACCCGTCCGTTGAGACCACCCACCGGTCCTTTGTACGACCCCAACACTGAAATTCCTTTACGCGCCATTTTTATCGACCGATTGCGACATGCGCTCGCGCGTATGAAACGCAGGCAGAGTAATGCTGTCTTGATCTCGCTCTCTGTTTCCTTCCCTTATGATGAACACCTTCTTCCTGAACTGAAAAAACAGATTGATATTCTATTGGCAAGGCGTCTGCTCGGCAGCGTAAGGGAGGATGATACTGTGGCACGCTTGCAGGACAATGAATATGGATTGGTGCTCGAGGATATTCACCAACCAGACGTGGTTGGGGATATCATAAAAAAAATCACCAGTTCTGTCGGTTCATTGATCCAGGTACAGGATCAGCGCATCCAGATTCGGCTGGCGATCGGTTGGGCGATCTATCCACTGGACGGGCACGATCCGGCAACATTGCTCAATAAAGCCGATATCGCCATGCGCACCGATAAATTGCAGCAAAACATTCGCCGCCCTCACTTCTAAAAAATACCGCAACATGTGGAAATATGCACAATCAGCGGTTATTGGAGCTTTGCTTTTCCTGACTGAGGATTGATGACTTGATTTACCCTCCCTCATCCTCCTGCGTTTTCTCTTCCGGTAATTGCACGGTGCGGATCCAGTAATCACCAATTTTACAAACTGCCTCACGCAAACCAGAGAAAGTGACGGGTTTGGTCACAAATCCACTGGCGCCCTGCTCGTACGAATATTTCATATCCTTGTCAGCACCGGAAGTGGTCAACACCACCACCGGAATACTGCGCAGTTCCGGGTTTTCTTTCATCTCAACCAGTGCTTCCCGGCCATCTTTACGTGGCATGTTCAGATCCAGCAGAATCAAATCCGGGCGTGGTGCCAGGTCAGGATCGGAATACTCGCCGCGTTGATTCAGGTAATCCAGCATTTGTTCCCCGTCTTCAACGATGAAAATTCTGGCGCTCAGCTGACATTCGTCAATCGCTTCCCCAATCAAATAGATATCATCCGGATCATCTTCCACCAATAAGATTATTTTCCTATTCGGTATTGTTTTCATGATTATCAGACCTTTCTTTAAATTGTTTCTTTGGCAATCGTACAACAAAGGTGGTGCCTTTTCCGGGTGAACTGTGTGCGGAGATGGTACCGCCATGATTATCCACAATTTTACGACAGATTGACAGTCCCATGCCAATTCCCGGAAAGTCGCCACTCGAATCCAGCCGTTGGAAGGGTTGGAAAATGCGTTCAAGATATTTTTCATTGAAACCAATGCCATTATCCTGAATGCGGATTTCACACATGCCTTCCTCATCCGTCTTATTTTTGGGATATGGGCTGTAAATATTGATCTCCGGATTTCTCCCGGGAGAATGGAATTTTAGTGCATTACTGATCAGATTCTGGAATAGTTGGGTAATCTGACCTTCATCTGCCTCTACCACTGGCAGATCGGAAATTCCAACATTTGCTTGCTTCTGCTCCACCTGCCAGTCGAGATCAATCAAAACCTGGCGTACTACCTGTTCCAGGTTGACTTTTCCATACTGATATGCTTTATTGGTCGCCCGTGAGAATGTTAACAATTCTGTCAACAATACCTGCATTCGACCTGCCGAATCGCGCATACGCTGTAAATAATTAATCCCTCTTGCATCCAAAGCTCCACTATAGCGATCCTGCAGCATCTCGCCAAAGGTCTGAATCTTGCGTAAAGGTTCCTGCAGGTCATGCGAGGCTACATTGGTGAAATTGCGCAGTTCCTCATTGCTATGCTCCAGATTGAGTGTATATTCTTTCAACGCTATTTCATTGCGATCACGTTCCGCTTCATGCTCTGATAATTCAACAACCATATTATCAAATGACTGCGCCACCTGTCCCAGTTCACCTACTGTGTAAGCCACACCAGATCGAGCTGTCAGATCACCTTTTGCCAGTTTCTGGGTAGCATGTACCAGTGCTTTTGCCTGCCGAATAATCAACACATCGCCCAGCAACCACACAAAAATCATGACCATCAACACAACAACGATCATAATGGTCAGGTTTCTTCGCAGAGTAAAGTTTGCAGATTCAAAGGCAATTCTGGTCGGCAACCCCATGATTACGGAAAGTGTACCAGTCGTTCCGGGAATATCACTGATTGCATAGATCGATTCCTCACCGCTCAAGCCCTCTCCCACCATGACACCACTCTTTTGAGAAAACAATTGCGCTACGATGTTTGTTTCAGGCAGACGATATCCACGCCACCTGTCATTTTCAGGGTAGTGAGAAAGGATTGTGCCACCTTCGTCCAACACAATTAACTCGCCACCTGGTGGTATACCTGCATCCTGCGCAAAATCGTAAAACCAGATCAGATCCAGCGAGACATTGGCGACATTCGTAAATTGATCCTGCATATCATAAACCGGATAACCAATCGACATGACTGCTTTTCCGCTCACACGACAAATATGGTAACCACTGATGGTGAAATCATTTGATTTGATCAGGTTTTGATAATGATCACAGGATTCAAAATTTGGTGGAGCATGTCTTTCTGGCGGGCTGCAAAGGATATTCCCATCCAAATCAGCCACATAAAAAGCGGAGTAATATTCGAAATGGTCCTCAAACAAATGCCAGAAGAGGTAATTGCATTCGTCATAATTTTGTTCGCGTACCGTCGGTAAATGTGAGACTGTCAACAGGAAGGATTTAGCGTTATCCACCATCAATGCTTCTACACTGGAAGCTACGTTTGCAAGGTGGACAACTTCATCCAGGGTGTCCTGTTCCGCCTGCTGACGCTGGTTATAACCCACCTGCAGAAGTAAGAAAATCCCTGGTATCGCAGTGAGAATAGTAATTAGTATTAAACGGCTCCGTAAAGTGGATAAGAATCGAAACATAATAGCCTGGCTTTATAATTAGGAAAAAATAATTGGATACTTCTATTATAGTGATTTTTTCAAACGCATGACAATCAGTTTCTTCACCATCTTCCCCCATAAAAAAAGAGGTTGATCTTTTTAGGATCAACCTCGTGAGCTCTTTATCCGCAGCCACCGCCGCAGCCATCGCTGTTACTGCCACAGCTGGCACAGCCTCCGCCACCCAGGCGTCCGGCAGCCAATTCGTCATCTGTCGCCATGCGTAAATCAACCACTGTTGCTTTGAAATATAATTCTTTACCGGCCAATGGGTGATTCAAATCAAGTTTGACATCCGATTCGCCAATTTCGGTGATATTGGCATTAATCAAACGTCCTTGTGGGTCGCTCAATCGGATTGTTTTTCCAATACCAAAATCAAAATTGGCTGGGAACTGTTCTTTGGGGATATCCACAAAGGCACTTGCATCGTAATCGCCATAGCCATCCGCTGGTTGAACCACGACTTCGCGTGTTTCACCAATCTGCATTCCAAACAATTCTTTCTCTAAACCAGGAATAATGTTGCGATGACCCTGGATGAATTGTAATGGTCCATAACCATCACTCGAATCGATGATCTGATCATCTACTGTTAATGAATATTCCAGGCTTACAACCATATCCTGAACAACGATATCGGGGGTTCGTTCTACCATATTTATGCTCCTTTACAACCTTTATATCACTTGTAACCTGTAAATAAGACCGTTTTTGTCAATTTCTCAACGATTATAACAGATCAATTCGGGATTTGAAATAGCTTTAACTACCTTTTGTTCTACAACATCCACCTTTTAATAATTCTATAAGGCAAAATTCCGATGATGATTTCACCTCATTTTTGAACCATATCGCTTACCTGACCCAGCATCACGGGCACTGAATAAAGCCTTGTGCCCAAAGGCAGCCGCCACAGGCCGGGTGATCACTTCCAAAACAATCTTCGAGATTCGCCTCATCCGTGCGAATTTGAAGTATTTTGGATTTTTTCATATTAATACAGAGCGCTGGGAGTTTACATACCCGCTCTCATCCTTCGTTTAGCAACTATCTGGCTTAGGTTCACCCGTGATTAATTGACCTTTATATAACTTTTTCTGCAACCAGAAAGCAACATTGACCAGACCGATCATAACTGGCACTTCGACCAATGGACCAATCACGGCAGCAAATGCCTGTCCTGAACTCAAACCAAACACTGCAACCGCGACGGCAATCGCCAGCTCAAAATTATTGGAGGCTGCTGTAAAAGAAAGCGTGGTGGTTTGCTGGTAATTCGCACCAACGATTTTGCCCATCACAAAACTGATCAGGAACATGACAACGAAGTAAATCAATAAAGGAATGGCGATTCGAACCACATCCAATGGGATTGCAACGATTAAATTGCCTTTTAAGCTAAACATCACAAGAATCGTGAATAATAAAGCAATTAACGTAACCGGGCTGATTTTAGGCATGAATGTTTTGTAGTACCACTCTTTACCTTTTACTCTTGTCAGAACCATATTGGTAATAAAGCCAGCGATAAATGGAATACCTAAATAAATAAATACAGATTCGGCAATTTCGCCAATGGTGATTTGCACGGCGATGCCTTCCATACCAAACCAGGTGGGCAACACGGTGATGAAAACATAGGCATACACACTGAAGAACAACACCTGGAAGATGCTGTTAAATGCTACCAGACCAGCTGCATAATCGGTATCACCTTTGGCTAGTTCATTCCAGACAATCACCATTGCAATACAACGTGCCAATCCAATCAGGATTAGCCCGGACATATATTCGGGGTAACCACGCAGGAAGATGATTGCTAACAAAAACATCAAAATGGGGCCAATGATCCAGTTTTGAATTAACGAAAGCCCTAATATCTTCCAGTTACGAAATACCTTCCCCAATTCATCATAATGAACTTTCGCCAACGGTGGGTACATCATTAAGATAAGTCCAATCGCGATTGGAATATTGGTAGCTCCAACAGAGACAGCAGAATTGAGGGATTCAATTGCTTTTGGAAACAAATATCCCAATCCTACCCCAATTGCCATTGCCAGGAAAATCCATAATGTCAGATAGCGGTCTAAAAAAGATAATCGTTTTGTAACACTTTTTTGTTCCATAATGAATGACTCCTTTAGTTAATTTTTTATGCCTTGGTCTGGCGTATTATTCAGCGATTTTTTAAATTCCTGAGTATATCGAGGACAGGAACAGTTGAAGTTTGTTTGATTTGAGATATCCTTTGGTTGGTCCATATTGACTTGAAGTATTTCTGCAGCCCGATAGGTAACATCAAGGATTTCTGGACTTTCTAAGTGGTTATACATATGTCTTCTATTTGGTTTTCCATTCTTTATATACTGGCAATAAATAAACCGAACAAATAACCAGCCAGTGTACTCATAACTGCTACCAGAGATACATAGATGGCTGTTTTCTTCTTACCCATCACACCATTCAAAACCAAAATGGATTGCAGGGATAATTCCGGGTCAGAAAGGAGATAGGCAAGCAACGGACCACGCGCCATTCCCAGATCCAAAAACATCTTTGCAATCGGAACTTCCACCAGGGTTGGGAAGTACATAAAAACTCCAAAAATTACACCCACCATGTTTGCCCAGATTGTATTTTGTCCGGCAATTGTTCTGACCCAGGCTTCCGGGATGATCACTTTGACAATCCCCGCAGCAAAAACACCGATGATCAGGAGTGGAAAAATTTGTTTCACGAATTTCCAGGTTTCCCAAATCCACCCGGTCAATTCATCTTTTGTGAAGGATCGCCATGCAACTGTGCCAACACTGGCTAACAGGATGATTTCACCTATAAAACGACCATTGATACCGATCACCAATGAGCCAACCTCTTCTTTGGGTGCAGCGATTAGAATCGTTAAAGCTATTAAAGAAAATGCCACATAGGTCCAACGGTTGAAACCATCAAAAATTGTTTCGAAACCTTTCCAGGCAGCAATTCCAATGATTATTAACATGAATATCATCAAACCACCCTGAAATGTCAAATTGACACTTGTCAATACTTTTCCAACTCCTGACGTCCAATCAAAAGGTAAATTAATGCTGGCATATACATTCGTCAACACATCAATTTGCAGGGTGCCAACAATCAGAACCAGAACCAATAAAATGAATAGTACCCAGACTGCTGGTTTGACTTTTGCAGTCTGGTCAAACACGCCATTGGCAGCCATTTCAGCTGTTCGATTAACTTCCTCCTTGCGGAAGATCCATGCCATGCTCAGACCAATTACAATACCGAAAACGATCGAAAGCACCAATCGGGCAATTGCAATATCAAAGCCAATCGCTGCTCCGGTATAAGTGATAGCAAGAATATTGATCGCCGGACCTACAAACAAAAATGTAATCGCAGGTCCCAAACCTGCTCCTCGTTTCCAAATACCAGCAAATAAAGGAAGGATGGTACAGGAACATACCGCCAGGATGAAACCACCGATTGAAGCTGCTGGATAACTGATCCATTTACTGGCTTTTGGACCTAAATACTTGGTGATTGCTTCTTTTGGGATCATCGAGCTCATGAACCCTGCGATCACAAATGCTGGCACAAGGCAAAGCAAAACATGGGCTGCCAGATAATCTAATAATCCGGTCCATCCTGACCAGAGTAACATTCCAATATAATTGAAAATTGGTTCCATAAATAATTCCTCTACATAAAAATTGTATTCAAAATATTGAATGTAATTGATTAAAATTTTAAGGAATCCTAACCCAACCATCCGGTGATTTCAGATTCACTGGGGATCCTTCCAGCAGAGACCAGTTTGTCATTAATTACCAGACCTGGTGTTGAAAGAATCGGCCACTTCATGATTTCATCAATTTCTGTAACTTTTTCAATTTCTGCTTCAATTCCCAGCGTATCCACAACCTTTCTGGCCATGGCTTCAACCCGTTTACAATTTGCACATCCTGATCCTAAAATTTTGATGTTTACCATAGTTCTCCCATTGTTTAAAACTCTAAATTGATTCATTTTTTCCTTTTAATTCTCAATCACTTCTGGATTGCAATGAGGGCAGGGGCAAACTTTATCCGTTGGTTCAATAATATGCGGAGATTTCCCTGTGAATGTATGAATTGCATCAAGTACTTGATAAATTTCTGGTTGAATTACCCGATAAAAAATATTCCACCCATCACGTCGATCTTGAATGACTCCTGCTTCCCGTAATACGGCCAATTGTTGCGAAAGATATGCCTGTCGATGACCTAGAATTGCTTCCATATGACAGACACATTCTTCTCCCTGGCGTAAAATTTCCAATATTGCCATTCGTGTTGGGTGAGACAACAACTTAAAAACTTGAATCTGAGAATTATATTGTTTTGTAATCATATTCACTCGCTTGAATATGATTTTACTACCATAAAATGTTTTGTCAAGATATTATTTGTCAATTCAATAATAGGGATAGTTTGATGTTTTTTGCGGGTATCAACGCCAAAAACACCAGACCGCTACAATGAAAAGATGATTATGAAGGGCATTAAAAATCAGGTGTCTATAAAATTCAAGGCTACAATTAATGGTGAAAGTGAGAATACAAGTGCCCGCAACCGAAAGGCAATTTCAAAAAGTTGGAAAAAACCCTAAAGATCCACTTGATTTTCAGGACGTGGATATGGTACTTTCGCGCGGTTATCTATTTGAACGCGAAGAACACTTTGCTGAAGCCATCAAAGAATATCGTGCCTTCTTACGGAAACAAAAAGATAATGCCTGGGTGTATGCTCACCTTGGATATTGTTTGCGCGAGAACTTGCAGTTTCCAAAAGCCTTGAAAATGTTTGATCGCGCTTTAGAGATTGATCCATTTTATGGGTGGGTCTATGCGCAGCGCGGAAATACATACCTCTGGCTGGAAGAATTCGAGCGTGCAAAAACAGACCTGACGACAGCTAAAAGCTTGCTGCCGGATGATGCCTGGGTGCTGGCGATGCTTGCTGAAACACATCGCGAGCTACAGCAATATGAACAGGCAATCGAAATTTTTTCTCTGGCAATCGATATAAGACCGGATTATGTTTGGGCATTGGCACACCGTGGGCGCGTCTTTCTCGATATGGGTAGTTTTACAGAAGGCTATGAGGATCTTCAACATGCCCTTCTTCTTGATCCGGATTATGCCTGGATCCATTACTGCCTGGGAGAATCATTCCGTAAACAGGGATTGGTATCCGAAGCCTTTAATGCTTATCAGAAAGCACTTGAAATCTTGCCGGATTATCCCTGGGTTTTCAGCGCACGCGGCCAACTTTATCAAATGGTTGGAGAGCTCGACAAAGCGCTGGCTGATTTCAATCGTCTTGGTGAGATGTGGCCGCAGGATGCCTGGGTATATGCTGTGCGTGGGGATCTTCTTGAACAGAAGGGGAAAATTGATAATGCCCTCGAAGCTTTTCAGATGGCGGTCAAGCTGCGTACCGATTACGGTTGGGTATATTGCCGCATTGGCATCATCCATCGATTGCATCATCAATTTGATCAATCATTGCAGGCTTTTAATACCGCTTTGGAATTGATGCCTGAATTCGGTACCGCTTGGGTAGAACGGGCAGAGACCTACCGGCAATTGGGAGAATATGACAAAGCGCTGGCAGACCTAAAGCATAGTATGCCAATGCTCGGTGAGGATGCCTGGATGTATTCGGTACTGGCAGAGGTGCAGCGAGGATTGAAACAATCAGAGCAGGCGTTAAAAAGCTTCAAACATGCCTTAAAAATTGATCCAGTATATGATTGGGCATTGGCTCACCGTGGACGACTCCATCGTGAATTAAAGCAATATGAAAAAGGTTTGCAAGATTTCAACAGAGCGATAACAATCAAACCGAATTATGTCTGGGCTTATTATCAACGTGGCGAACTTTTCCAGGAAATGGGTGATCATGAGGCTGCCTGGGAGGATTACCAAAAAACACTTGAGTTGAATCCCAAATATTATTGGGCAAAAGCAGGCTGTGCAGAAATCCTGATCTACAACCAGAAATATGCAGAAGCGATCCCCTATTTGGAAGCTTTCTTACAGGCTCGCCCCAAGGATGTCTGGGGACTTGGACAGCTCGGATATGCTCATGAAAAAAACGGTCAGACAGAACTGGCTCTTCTCAACTACTGGCAGGCTTTGGTCTTCGATCCGGAAAATGAATGGGCTAAACAGCGTTGGGAAAACCTCCAAAATCAGAAAATTTAAATTTCTACAAAACATTTTTTGGGCAAAATCCTGTACAGGCTTCCCCTCAAATCTTACCTGACGGGTAAAATTTTAACAGTTCAGAATTTTTGTAAGGAGAACGATGTTCAAAAGAATAGTAGCAGGGTTGTTCGTCATCATCATCATTACGATCAGCGCATTCGTGATCTGGGGCAGCACGCCTGCCCGTCCGGATACGCTTGCTTTACAGGCGTTAGAATCAAATGATGTTGTCAATGTGGAAAAAGGTCAATTCTGGCTGCAATTTTCACCCACCAACCGTGACCCGATCAGCGGATTCATTTTTTATCCAGGTGGACGGGTTGACTACCGTGCTTATGCCCCTTTAATGAGAGCGATCGCTGAGCGCGGATATGAGGTTGCATTGGTAAAAATGCCACTCAGTCTGGCAGTTTTGGGTGCCAATCGTGCCGATGCTGTCATTGATGCAAATCCGGAAATTCCTGTCTGGTATATCGGAGGACATTCTTTGGGTGGTGCCATGGCAGCAGCTTATGTGTATAACAATCCTGTGTCCGTACAGGGGCTTGTCCTTTGGGCGGCTTACCCGGCAGAAAGCAATGACTTATCCCAATCCGGGTTTCCAGTTCTTTCAATCTATGCCGAGCGAGATGGTCTGGCTACTCCCGAAAAAATCCAGGCGTCAATCCCACTCTTACCGAAAGATACCATGTGGGTCGAAATTAAGGGTGGAAATCATGCCCAGTTTGGCAGTTATGGTCCGCAGAATGGAGATTTAGAAGCATCCATATCAGCAGAGGAACAACATCAACAAATCGTTGATGCCATTCTTACTTTCCTGTCCGGGATGCGATGATCATATTTGCATTAAATCAAATCGAGGTGTGAAACACACCCCGAAATGACCTTTAATGTCTCTCTGCTCCTGATATCGCTCGTTCAGGCTTTCGCTGTATATAATTCAATTATTTTGAGGATGACATCCACTGCCCGTTCCAGGGATCGCGCTGGCAGGTATTCAAAGCGTCCATGCGCATTGTGACCACCAGTAAATAAATTCGGGCATGGTAATCCTTCAAATGACAGGCGTGCTCCATCCGTCCCACCACGTACCGGGATGATTTTGGGTTCAATCCCCAGTTCGATCATCGCTTCCCTTGCTGTCTCAATAATATGGAATACAGGCAGGATTTTTTCTCTCATGTTTAAATATTGATCCTTCAAGACCAGACAGGCTGTATTCGGTCCATATTTGTAATTGGCAAATTCAACCGCTTTTTCGATCAACCCTTTTTGCCACTCAAATTTATCATGGTCATGCTCACGAATGATGTACTCCAGAGTGGTCTCCTCCAGTTTTCCGTCAAATCGCATCAAGTGAAAGAAACCATCATACCGTTCTGTGTGCTCAGGTCGCATCTGGCCTGGTAGCATTCCGGCTATATCCATCGCAATATTGATCGAATTGATCATCTTATCTTTGGCGGTACCGGGATGGACACTGCGACCTTTTACCACGATCTTTGCGCCGGCTGCGTTGAAATTCTCATACTCCAATTCACCCAGTTCACCGCCATCCACCGTGTAGGCAAAATCTGCAGCGAATTTTTTCACATCAAAGCGGTCTGCCCCGCGGCCAATTTCCTCATCCGGGGTGAAGCCGATCTTCAGCGTTCCATGCTCAATTTCAGGATGCTGCACCAGATACTCTACTGCAGCCATGATCGCAGCGATCCCGGCTTTATCATCTGCGCCCAGCAAGGTCATGCCATCGGTGGTGATTATTGGCTGACCAATGTATTGCTTCAACTCCGGAAAATCGGTTGGTGACATTACCACATTCTGTGCTGTATTCAGAACAATCTCTTTCCCATCATAATGCTCAATCCACTGCGGATTCACTCCCTCGCCACCCATGTCAGGACTGGTGTCCATGTGGGCGATCCACCCAATAACCGGTACATTTCGGGACGTGTTCGCAGGCAGCGTAGCCATTACATATCCATTCTCATCCTGACTCACATCTTGCAGTTGAAGGGAATCCAGTTCTTCCTTCAATAAACGAGCCAGATCGAATTGTTTGGCTGTACTCGGGCAGCTATCCGAATTAACATCCGATTGTGTATCAATCTGAATATAACGTAAAAAGCGTTCAATCACATTACTCATCTTTTACTCCCATATCAATTCGTTTTTGTATCAAAAAAGAGTAGAAAACACAACCATCATAATTATTGTACAAAGCTTAGAATTTGTAAACCTGGCAGCCCCCCAAATATCCTGGATATGAGATAATAGGTTTGATCTACCAAAAAGAGGTGCGCATGAAAACATATCCAATTCCAATGGTGCCAGGTCCTGTACGAGTTCCTGTCCGTATCCTGGCTGCCTATCAGAGTGATTATGGTTCATCGGATTTAGAACCAGAATTTCTGGAACTTTACAACCAGACCGAAGAGAAAATGAGAGCTCTGCTGGGCACCCAAAATCAGATTGTTTTTATGACCGGAGAAGGCATGCTTTCCTTGTGGAGTGCCCTGAAAAGCACAATCAAGCATGGTGATCGTGTTCTGACACTGGCAACCGGTGTGTTTGGATATGGAATTGGAGACATGGCACGTTCTATCGGTGCCCAGGTGAAAACGATCGGTTTCGCTCACAACGAAACCTTGCACGATTGGGCACGAATCGAAGAAGCAATCATTGAATTCAAACCAAAAATGATAACGGTCGTGCATTGTGAAACTCCATCCGGCACATTAAACCCGCTCGAAAAACTCGGTGAACTTAAGCAGAAACATGCTGTTCCACTGCTCTATGTAGACATGGTTGCAAGCATCGGAGGTGTACCGATTGAATCGGATACCTGGCATGTCGATCTGGCATTGGGGGGTTCTCAGAAAGTGCTTTCTGCTCCCTGTGATATCTCCTTCCTCGGAATCAGCGCGCGTGCCTGGGAGATTATCGAGGATGTTCAATATGTCGGTTATGATGCACTTTTGCCTTTCCGCAATGCACAGCAGAAAGGTGAGTTCCCATATACCCCCCACTGGCATGGACTGGCAGCCATTAACACCAGTATTGACATGTTAATGGAAGAGGGATTATCGATGGTGTATCAACGCCATGAAATAGTCGCTGCTTATTGCCGGGAACAATTACGGGCTATTGGCTATGAACTTTTCGTAAAACCTGATTTCGTTGCTTCTCCAACGGTTACAGCAGTCAACGTGCCGGAAGGAATCAGCTGGCATGCATTTGATCAGAATCTGCGTGCTGCCGGGCTGGTCGGGGGTGGCAGCTATGGTCCGTTGGCAGGTAAAGTATTTCGTCTCGGTCACATGGGTTCTCAAGCAAATATGGAACTTATGCATCAAGCTCTCGAAGTTCTAGAAAAAATTCATAACCAGATATAAAGATTATTCACAAATCCATTTCTGAAAGACACAAAATGAAAATCGTAGAGGAAGTGTCCCTGACCTTCCCCGATTCTCATACATACCTCTGATTTCTAAAATTAACTTTCCGAAAATAACTTGAGGAACCATAGAATCCTCAGAAAACCTTCCTCTCCAAATGAGAGAATTATCATTACCAAGAATAACAAAGTAAGCTTTGAGCTGTTAGCGGTGATCTAAAAAGCTTGCTTTTTTCTATACCGTTCGGTATAATATTTAATCATGAACGAAAACAGTATGATCATTCTGAAAACCGCCTGCAAGCTTTTCTCGCAACATGGCTATGATGCTGTTGGTGTGCAGGAAATTATTGAAACATCTGGTTTCACCAAACCTACCCTCTATCATTACTTTGGTTCAAAAGAAGGATTACTAAAAGCCATTCTCGAGCACTATTTTGACCTTTTCCATAAACAACTAGTCGAACCCATGCACTATTCAGGTGACATTCAGACCGGTCTGAGAAACATATTCAGGTCATACCTGGATTTTGCCGAGCATGAAGAACGTTTTTTCCGGCTTTGGCTGGCCTTACGCTTAGCACCCACGCAAAGTGTCACCTATCAGGCAATCCTGCCTTACACACAATCACAACAGACGGCCATGTTCGAATTCTTTCTGCAGGCGGCTCAACAACACGGCAACATGCGCGGCCACGAAAAAATTCTGGCAACTTCCTTCCAGGGTATGCTCTTCACCTATGGATCGCTGGTCCTTCAGGGAGAATTCGAAATTAATCAGCAACAAATCAATCAGGCTGTTCATCAATTCATGCACGGCATTTTCTCTTAATTGAGAAGCCTGGCTATAAAAAATTTTGAAAGGAATCTATACCATTCGGTATAAAAAACAAAAAATGAATAACACACCAGATTGGATTCAATCCGCTTTTATCTATCATCTCTATCCGCTTGGTCTTACAGCGGCACCACATGATAATCACTACGAAGCCCCTACAGAATATCGCCTCGATAAGCTCTACGCCTGGTTGGATCACCTGCAATGGCTTGGGGTAAACACCCTCTTCCTGGGACCGATTCTGCAATCCAGTCAGCACGGGTACGATACCATTGATTATTTTCAAGTCGATAAACGTCTCGGTGATAACCACTCCTTCAAGGCATTTTCTCAGGAGGTACACCGACGTGGAATGCGCTTGATTCTTGATGCAGTCTTTAATCACAGTGGACGTGATTTCTGGGCATTTCAGGATCTGCAACAAAAAGGTCAGCAGTCTACTTACAAGGATTGGTATGAAGGTGTCCGCTTCGATCAAGCAAGTCCAGTGGGAGATGCCTTCAATTATGAGACCTGGGCTGGTTATCACAGTCTGCCAAAATTCAATCTCGCGAATCCTGCAGTGCGTGAACACCTTTTTCAAGCTGTGCGTTTCTGGATCAATGAGTGGGGTATCGACGGGTTACGTCTCGATGCCGCCGACCATGTTCGCCTGGATTTCTGGCAAGAATTGCGTCAAATCACCACTTCTTTACAACCCGATTTCTGGCTCATGGGAGAAGTAGTCCACGGCGAATATCAACAATGGGCTAATAGCGAGCATCTCCACAGTGTCACCAATTACGAAGCTTACAAAGGTCTTTATTCAAGCCTGAATGATGCCAACTTTTTTGAGATTGCACATACTCTACATCGTCAATTTGGAGAAGGCGGGCTTTACCGCGATTTGATGCTCTACAATTTTGTCGATAATCACGATGTCAACCGGGTAGCATCCCAACTGAAATTCAAAGGGCATCTCTATCCTCTCTACGCCCTCTTATTCACAATGCCTGGTATACCCTCTCTTTATTATGGCAGTGAATGGGGTCTTGAAGGGAAACGCTCCGAATACAGCGATCAGGCGTTGCGGCCTGCACTCAATCTTGAAACGTTGATTCACAACGCACCTATAGCCAACCTCCCTGACACGATCCGCCAACTTTCTGAAATCCGATTTGGAAATTCAGCATTGCAGATAGGCAGTTATCGGCAAGCATTCATCAGCCCAACCCAATTTGCTTTCTGGCGGGAAACAGAAGATCAAAAAGTGCTTGTTGCAATCAATGCAGCTTTTGAATCAGTTTCGATTTCAGGCATCCAGATACCTGATTATCAAACGGTGCGCCAAATTCCTGGAAATGATTTTGCTTTCAAGATAAATAATAATGAGATCGTGATGCAAATTCCACCCCAGTGGTTTTCAATCCTCATATTCGAATGAATTGGTTATAAATTATCCGTAAATTAAAAGAAGAACGATATAAGAGATTACCAAAAGCAAAAATATTGCAAACAAAACCTTGATAACCTTTTGAAATTTTTGTTTTCGAAGAGCTTTCTTTACAGAAATGGCATCCTGAATAATTTCTTCAATCGCATAATCGGTAAGCTGCATTTTTTCCACAAGCACTTTATGAACCGTTGCTGGTGATTTACCTACAGCGATCATCTCTCTTGCCTGCCTGACTGCCTGTGCCCGGACTGGATTGGCTTTTGGAATATCGATTGTTTTTTGCGTCGTATTGGTATCTATTCCATTCTTATTGATCACCATACGATACTCATGTAATGCTTTACCAATCTGTGCCCGTGTCAACCACAAACCAACAAGATTGGTCGGAAAATTTAACGGTGTTTCAACAAGCATCAGGTGATCCTTGCTGGGGGCTAATCGAAATTTGATCCCACACATCGGACAAATTATGAGTTGTTCATTCGAGACATCAGGTTTCACCTGAAGGAAACCACTCTGACAAATAGGACAGCGGTTAATAGGTTCCAGATTTTCTTTAATCTGTTTGGTCTCGGGAGAATCGATCATCGTTATCATCAAGGTTTTATTTTATACCCATATTATAAAAAAATAATGTTTGCAACAGGTTGTTATCTTGTTACAATTTTGTTACAAATCCCTAACTTGCTCTGTAATTTAACCAGTAGAAATGGAAAATTATCCTGCCATATAAGCAATCGAGATCGTCCCAGGTCCGACATGTGCTCCAACAACCGGGCTGACATACGAAAGGATCGCTTCTTCAGCATCCAATCTTTCCTTTAACTCAGCTAACAGGCTCACAGCGGCATCATGCTCAAGCGCATGAAAAACAGAAATATGTAATGGTTTGCGACCATCGATTCCTTTTTCAACCAGAGCAACCATGCGTTTAATGGCTTTCTTTTTGGAGATCACACTTTCCACCAGTTCAATCTTTCCATCACTAATTTGCAAAACAGGTTTTATATTCAGAGCCGTTCCCAACAAACGTTTCGCACCCCCAATTCGCCCACCTGCTGCCAGAAATTTAAGGGTATTAACCGTAAAATAAACACCGATTTTCGAATAAGAATCATTAGCAATTTTGATACACTCTTCCAGGCTTGCCCCTGCTTTTGCAGCTCTTGCTGTCGCCAGAACCTGAAACCCCAAAGCCATGGATACCAGTTTTGTGTCCAATACGGCAACTGGTTTTCCTTCAAAAGATTTTAATGCCTGCATAGCAGAATCATAAGAACTGGAAATGCCACTGGAAATACCAAGATTGATAATTTCATATCCTTCATCCAACAACTTCTGGAAAATCTCCTCATATTGATGAACAGTTACCTGACTTGTCTGTGGCAATGATTGGCTGGTAGCCAGGCGGGTGTAAAACTCATCCGGTTGAATATCAACCCCATCCCTGTACGTTTTTCCTTCCCAGATCAGAGTCAGCGGTAAGACTGAAATTGGATACTCTGCCACAATTTCGGCTGGAAGATAAGCACTGCTGTCCGTCACAACGATAACTTTCGACATTGAAATACACTCCAGTGGATTTTTTCCTCAAGTATAACCGAAATGTAAGGTTCTTCCTAAATCACGTTAAAACGGCCTGGATACACATAAAATTTCGGTAACTACAAAGAAAAACTGACCAGTTGAGCTTGTCTTTTCTTCCAGTTGCTTCTGCTATTGGATGATCAATTGATAACGGAAAGGGCAAGAACACGGTGCTAACTAAAAAAATTAATGGTTTTTAATAATGTGTTTTTAAAAGGGGGGTTTTTACAGGGTTTGTAGAATCTATCACAATTAGATTTTTTTATTAAATAATCTATAGTTTTTTCGTCTTTTGCCAAATTTACAATCAATTTTCCCTTTTTAGGCGTGATTCTCATTTTAAATTAATGTAAATTTATTATGATAAATTATGTCTGATTTACCTGATTTATTTGACAGAGATAAAAAAAAAGGTTATAAACATATTGTACATAAATGGTTTTTGATATTCAGAGTTTCCAGAAATTTTATTCTGATCTAACCAACTTTTAGGAGCTGAAATGACTACAATAAATGATTTTTCCGACGAACCCCGCTACACCATAAAATCCGTCAGTGTCCAGACTGGTATTCGTCCTGTGACATTACGCGCTTGGGAACGCCGGCATGAATTACTGAGCCCCCATCGTTCGGATAACCGTTATCGCTTATATTCTGAACGGGATATCGCTATCCTTCGATGGATAAAATCACGTGTGGATGAAGGAATTTCAATTAGCAACGCTGTATTAGAATTACGCCAAATGACCCGCAACGGTGTCTGGCCGGACGCAGTTCCTTCCGCACCAACCCGTACATTAATTGCTCCCAAAGCCACACCTGAAACATACACCCATTGGTTATATGATGCATTAATTAAACATAATGAAGAACGCTCAACAGAGCTCATTCGTGAATTGCATGCCAGCTACGATTTGATAACAATCTTCAGCAGGATCCTGGCGCCAACCCTGATTGCGATTGGGGAAGCCTGGTATCGCGGTGAGATTCGCATCACAACTGAACATTATGCTTCCAACTTCCTGCGTGCGCGTTTGATGTCATTACTGCAGGCGTATCCATCCCGCCGAAATGCACCTTATGTACAGCTTGGATGTGCCCCCACAGAACAACATGAACTGGGCAGTTTGATGATGGCCGTTTTATTGCGAAGTGAAGGCTACCGAGTGGAATATTTGGGACCCGATCTCCCAATCGATGATCTTGTTGATTATGCCAGTTATGAATTCCCGGACTTGATTGTGTTGACCGCGTCAACCGATCTGGCTGCATTTGAAATGCGACGTCTGAAAGAAAAATTGGATCAGATCAAACCAGCTCCTGCTCTGGCTTATGCAGGCAGTGCCTTTGACAACAGTCAAAAAGTCCGAGACATGGTGCCTGGTCAATATATTGGAAAATCCTTTGAAGAAGGTCTGGAAACCCTGAAAGACCTGCTGAAAGAAAAAGAACTAGCTTAAAAACTAAGACTCCTTTAATGTCATAAGGTTTGTCGATAAGATTAGACAAACCTTATGCATTTAAATACATTTCTAGTATAAATAAGGTGTAATATCCTTTCATCAACGTTGACAGTTATTTTTGGTGGTTTCACCACCAAAAATACTAGGGTACGAAGACGAAAAGATGCAAGATAAATTTGAAAATTATTGATCGTAGGAATTAAAATGGAAAATAATACTAACAATATATCCAATAAGGATGATTTGCCTATTTATAATATCAAAGCAGTATCCAGCATGCTCAACTTGTTACCGGTTACATTACGTGCATGGGAACGCCGCTATGGCTTACCGCACCCCCATCGTGGCGAACAGGGATATCGCCTGTATTCAACCTATGATGTCCGTTTGTTACGCTGGCTCAAACAACAAAACGATTCCGGCATGAGTATTGGGCAGGCTGTCAAATATTTACATGAGTTACGAAGTGATGGAACAGATCCTGCCAAAGAAATACCTGCATTTCAAGAATCAGTTAATGAGACAATCAATCAAGTTTCTTTGGGGGTCTTAACACGACATTTTCAACAATACTTGATGAATTACCAGAATGAAGCTGCCTCTGAAATTCTCAGGAAAGCATTCTCGATTTACAATGTGGATCAGGTATTGACCCATGTTGTTCAGGAAACACTGGTGAATATCGGAGATGCCTGGCATCGTGGTGAAATTCCCATCGCTGTTGAACATTTCGCTACTCAATTCTGTGAACAACATCTGATGGGTATGTTTTACTCATCATCTGTTCCTACCCGCGAAGGCACCATCTTCGCTGCCTGCGCACCGGGTGAAATGCACCAGATTGGGATTCTAAGTCTGGTTGTGATGTTGCGATGGCGGGGGTGGGATGTAAAATACTTTGGACAGAACTTAAGTCTTGATCGTATTTTGGAAACACTCAATGTTCTCAAACCAAACACTTTGCTTTTTACAGCAACAACCAAAGAAAGTGCTCTGTCATTAAAACCATTAGGAAGAATCCTGGAAAAATATCCATTCGAAAGTCCATTGATCTTTCTGGGAGGATTGGCTTTTCAAAACAATCCTGAATTAGGTAGACATATACCAGGAGAAATAATTCATTTTTCTCCCAGTAGAAACATAGAAATTATTGAAAAACAAATATATAGGAAAATAGCCAACTCGAAAGATTAATCGTCATTTCTTCGTTCCGGTCAGAGTGTCATTGGTGGTATCAATGCCAAAAACTCCCTTAAGACCTGGTTTATGGAAATGATAAAATGATACGAATAACCTTCCTTTTTGGAAAAATAAAGAGAGATCATGACAGATAAAAAACGTTTGTTGTCCATTTTCTTAATTGTTTTTATCGATTTGCTTGGATTCAGCATCATTCTCCCATTACTTCCCTTTTATGCCGAGAGTTTTGGTGCATCTGCCACTACGGTTGGCTTTCTGGTAGCCATTTATGCTGCTGGTCAAATGTTCAGTGCTCCCATATTAGGTCGGCTCTCTGATCGTTATGGCAGACGACCTTTTTTGATCATCAGTATTCTAGGTGGAGCAATCAGCTTTTTTATGCTTGGATTGGCTACCAACTTGACAATGTTGTTCATTGCCCGACTGGTTGCCGGAATGACTGCCGGAAATATCAGCGTTGCCCAGGCATACATTACCGATATAACCGACACCAAAAACCGTTCACGGGGGCTCGGTTTGATCGGTGCAGCTTTCGGACTTGGGTTTGTCATTGGTCCAGCAATGGGTGGACTATTGAGTCAATGGGGATATTTCGTTCCTTCTTTTGTAGCCGCCGGGATTGCATCTATTAATTTTGTGGTTGTCATCCTATGGCTACCTGAATCATTAACAAAAGAAAGAAAAGATGAAATAGCTTCTCAAAATAATCCTCCAATTTCAATCAAATCAGTGCGTCAGGCATTGGCACGGCCGGTAGTTGGCACGTTATTACAAACACGTCTCTTTTATGGATTTGCTTTTGCTCTTTTCCAATCAGTCTTTGCCCTTTACGGCCAATACAGATTCGGATTAAACGCCCAGAACACAGGGTACGTTCTTGCTTACGTTGGTGTAATATCTGTGATTACCCAGGGAGGGTTGGTAGGAAAAATTACCGATAGGTTTGCTGACCGCAAAATAATTCTTGTTTCTACTGCCATTATCGCAATCAGTTTTCTTGCCTGGGCCTTTGCACCCAGTATTCCGATTCTTCTCCTGATACTCTTACCAATAGCAATGAATGCAGGAATTCTCAACACTGTCATTAATACTGCCCTTACCAAAGCCGTGCCTTCCATCGAGTTTGGTGGCATTTTAGGGCTTTCTGCAGCGCTGGAAAGTGCTACTCGTGTGATTGCACCATCTTTGGGAGGTTTCCTTCTTGAAAAGCTTGGAACTTCAGCTCCAGGAATTCTCAGTTCATTAATATTAATCTGGTTAACAACCTACATTTACCGATTTATCTTTCATGATCCAAAAACAACTTCACCAAATCCAATAAATATTTAAATTAACCTCATGCATGAATTAATTTCTTGATTGTATCCACTTAATGAAACGGGGTAAGCAAGTGTTTTCGCCAAAAACACCCTGACCGCCAGCATGAAAAGATACATTTGATTCTATTAAATTGGTGATGATACGGTATCATAATTATTAAAATGATACCGGTAAATGAAAGAAACATTAATCAACCTCAAACCGTAGCTGTGATCGGGGGTGGTCCAGCTGGATTAATCGCAGCCGAATATTTAACTACCCACGGAATAAATGTGGATGTATTCGAAGGGAAACCAGCTGTTTTGCGTAAATTTCTGGTAGCGGGAAAGGGTGGATTGAATCTGAGCCGCTCTGAAGATTTTGATTTGTTTCTTTCCCGATATATGGAACGTGCTTCTTATTTGTCTCCATTTCTGAGAAAATTTGGACCTTCCGAGTTACGTTCCTGGGTCGAGGAATTAGGTTTTTCAACCTTCGTAGGTAGCTCCGGAAGAGTTTTTCCGAGTGATATGCAGGCAACTCCGCTGCGCCGTGCCTGGATTCAGCGTCTGGGACAGCAGGGAGTCAGATTTCATCTAAATCACCGCTGGCTGGGATGGAATCTGGAAAAAGAATTACTATTTCAGACAAAATCTGGAAATATAGCCATCCATCCCAATGCGACGGTTTTAGCACTGGGTGGTGCCAGCTGGTCAAAGACAGGTAGCGATGGAAAATGGTCAGAAATTCTTCAGAAACATGGCATATTAATTTCAGCGTTCAAACCTGCCAATTGCGGCTTTGATGTTGGATGGAGTGAACATTTCCGTGATCGATATCAAGGTTCAGCGATAAAGTCTGTTGTCCTGCGATTTCAACCGGCCAATGGAAAGCCTATTCAACAAAAAGGCGAGTTTTTGGTCACAAAATATGGGGTAGAGGGAAACCTGATCTATTCGTTTTCTGCACCAATCCGTGACGAAATTCTTTCAAATGGCAAAGCAATCATCCACCTTGACCTGACGCCGGATTGGACCCAGGATCAATTACTGACAAAGTTATCTAAGCCGCGTGGTTCACGCTCAATAGCCAGTCATTTGGAAAAAAGCATTGGCTTGCGTGGGGTAAAATCAGGTTTACTGTGGGAATTCTTACTTCGCTCGACCATGAACAACCCAGGGGAAATGGTTTCTTTCATTAAAGCATTACCCATTCCCTTATTAGCACCACGTCCACTTGAGGAAGCAATCAGTAGTGCTGGTGGAGTGCGCTTCGAGGATATGAACAATTGTTTGATGTTGAATTCCATGCCAGGTGTCTTTTGTGCCGGCGAAATGCTGGACTGGGAAGCTCCAACTGGTGGATATTTACTCACAGCCTGTTTTTCAACCGGGCGATCAGCAGCAGAAGGTGTTCTTAACTGGTTACACAACGCCTGATAATTGTATTGCATAATTCTTTTTTGTATTATCAAATTGGGTATAGAATTCAGTTATCACACGGTTAATACACCTTACCAATTTGAAACTCTTTACCATGGAAGAGGATGTTGTAACCGGGTTTCAGACTTCATTTGGATAAAACTTCATCAAGGAGGATGTAATGTTAAAAGAATTTAAAGCATTCGCAATGCGTGGGAACGTTATTGATTTAGCTATTGGTGTGATCATCGGTGGTGCTTTTGGAAAAATCGTTTCATCTTTTGTTACTGATGTTATTATGCCGTTGATTGGCTTGTTGCTCGGCAAGATAAACTTTGCTAACCTGTTCGTCAATCTGAGTGGCGAAGATTATTCATCGCTGGTAGCTGCGCAGGAAGCAGGAGCACCAACACTAAATTATGGTCTATTTATCAATGCGATCGTCGATTTTCTGATTGTTGCCTTTGTCATTTTCCTGGTTATTAAAGGGATAAATAAACTTTCAAAACCAAAACCGGAACCGGTGGTAGCACCCACGACAAAGAAATGTGCTTACTGTTTTACAGAAATTGCCATTGAAGCGACCCGTTGCCCGAATTGTACTTCTCAACTGGAGTAAATGAATATCCCTCGGTAAAAATCAACAAGCAATTTGCTGGAATCCAACACAATAGAATTTAATGAAAAAAAGAGAATTGTTAACTCTGGTCTATAAGGTTTTTATCTTCTCAATGACACCTGGTAGTTCTTTGAACGATTCGATTTGGAAATATCCATCAGCATGAGAACTGGTACCTGACACTTGTTCATGTTCCCATGTAAAAGTATGGGGAATATATACTCCATAGCCACCAATCTTTATTACTGGCAGGATATCTGAGCGTAAGGAATTACCCACCATTAAAAATTCATTAGGCAGGATATCATATCGGGAAAGGATTCTTGCATACGTCTCATCCAACTTATCGCTGACCACCTCGTACGCTTCAAAATATTTCTGCAACTTCGAGTTTGTTAATTTTCGCTCCTGATCGAGAAGATCACCCTTGGTGATCACCATCAGTCGAAAATCCTTTTGAAGGAGGATATCAATTGTTTCCAGAACACCTGGCAACAATTCAGCAGGTTGCGATAGCATATATCGTAAATGGTTCAGAATCGAGTTGATCTCTTTGCTGCCAACCTCACCATTACTCAACTGAATAGCTGTCTCAATCATCGATAAGCCAAATGATTTGATACCATAACCATACCATGGTAAATTGCTGGTCTCTATCTGTAATAAAGTTGCTTCGACAACTTCATTTGGTTGATATGGTTCCAAAAGAGCAGCCAGTAGTACCTGCCCTTTATGATAATATTTTTCGTTTTCCCAAAGCGTGTCATCTGCATCAAAAGCAATCCAACGAATCATTGTATTTTCCCAGAAATTGTTTTTGATTATTATCGCATAAAAATGAAGGGATTTTAACCCTGGCGTTTCAACCTGGCTGGTTTACCATGAAATTCTAATCGTTTTAGTTTGTTGATGACCTGATCCACATATTGTTCTGAGACATCCACAAAGGTTTCATGTTGGTGAATAGTAATCGCTCCAACAGCTTTCCCGGGGATCTTGGCTTCATTAGCAATCGCACCTACCACCATGGTTGGGCGAATCTGTTCTGCTTTTCCCAATTCGAAAGATAATCGCACCATTCCTGGTTCATGACTGGTTTTCCGGTTTCCTCTGGTACGTCCAGCATGTTCAAAGCGTCTGGATTCACCACTGCGAGGTTTTGGATCGCGCGCATTTCTGCCACCACGCTGACCGACTTCCACGATTCCCACTGGCATAATATGGACATATTTCTTCTGTTCTTTAACCAGCTTTAGAGCCATTGCAGCCACCAATAAAGGATCATGCCCCTCTTCCACGAGTTTATTGACCAGTTCAATTTCGCGAGGTTGTTTTCCACTATTTAATCGTTCAACAATCAAACTTTCAAATTCTAATTGCCTTTTGGCAAGAATATCTTTTTCAGTCGGTACTTTTCCAACCAGCATTACCTGGTGTGTAACTTTTTCAAAACGACGAATACGGAACATTTCGCTTCCAGTGATCATTGAGATTGCAATACCTTTGGCACCAGCACGTCCTGTTCGTCCAATTCGATGGATATAATCTTCTGCTTCAAAAGGAATGTCATAGTTGAACACATGCGATACACCTGGAATATCCAATCCACGAGCTGCAACATCGGTAGCTACCAGGACGCGTGTAAGGCCTTTACGAAAACGGTCTAGAGCGACTTCACGCGCAGATTGCGCCAGATCACCATGCAGGGCTTCTGCAGAATAATGCGCTGCCATAAGTTGGTCACTCAATTCTGCAGCACGAATTTTGGTTCGGGTGAAAACCAATGCATTGGTAACAGGTTCAAATTCCAATAGTCTTAACAATGCTGCAAACTTATCCTTCTCAGGAATCAGATACATACGTTGTTCGGTGTTCTCTACAGTTAATGTTTTACCGGCTATTATAATTTCATCAGGATTATTCAGATACCTGTTAGCCAATTTACGAATTTCAATAGGCAATGTGGCGGAGAATAGAGCTTTTTGACAATCATAAGGTGCGTAAGCCAGGATCGCTTCCACTTCTTCGATGAAACCCATTTTGAGCATTTCATCCGCTTCATCCAATACCCAAAACTTTACTCTGGAGAGATCCAGTGCATTCTTTTTCTGGATCAAATCCATTACTCTGCCAGGCGTTCCCACCACAATCTGAACGCCTTCTGAAAGCTGATAAAGTTGACGGCCATACGGTGCACCACCATAAACAGGTAAGATTTTCACCGGCATAAACTTGGCAAACGTTTCGATTGCCTTGGATACCTGGAGACACAGTTCTCTTGTTGGTGTCAGGATAAATCCTTGCACAGCTTTTAGTTGTGGGTCAATCATTTGCAGCATTGGCAATGCGAAAGCAGCGGTCTTACCTGTACCGGTTTGAGCCTGACCAAGCATATCTTTTCCACTCATCAAAACCGGGATCGCCTGTGTTTGAATCTCGGTCGGGTTTACATATTCCAATTCCTGGATTGCCTGATTTAAGGCAGGCTTTAAATTTAATGTTTCAAACAAACTCATTATTTCCTTAACACTTTCAGACGCACACGCCTATATAACTTTTTATCAGATCAGGAGATCAGGTTTTTTTCAACAAAAAAGGACTTGCTGATCCTGGCAAATCCTTTCCGAGATGCAAACGATCTTGTTCTACAGATCTGTCGAACAACAAATAATTGTAGCACATTCCAACAAATTATGTTGATTTTTTTGATCAATTTTCGCGCTTGCTATCGTTCTTAACCCCTGTTAAAATTCAATGATGAAAAATAAAATCTACTTTGGTGATAATCTCTCAATTCTGGAGTCCTTACCAACTGAGTCAATTGATCTAATTTATATTGATCCACCCTTTAATACCGGGAAATCCCAAAGCCGCACACAAATAAAAACCATAGCAGATGAAGACGGAGACCGGGTTGGTTTTCAGGGACGTTCTTATAAGACCATTGCTTTGGGACAAAAGGCATACCGTGATCAATTTGATGATTATTTAGGGTTTTTGGAACCCAGATTAAAGGAAGCCTATCGCCTCTTGAAACCACACGGCAGCTTTTACTTTCACATTGATTATCGGGAAGTACATTACTGTAAAATATTATTAGATCAGATATTTGGTCGCGCTTCATTCCTAAATGAAATTATCTGGGCATATGACTACGGCGCGCGTACCCGCAAGAAATGGCCACCAAAACACGACAATATTCTTTTATATGCAAAAGATCCTGAATATTACACTTTTAATGTAGATGAGATTGAACGCATTCCGTATATGGCTCCTGGACTGGTAGGAAAAGAAAAAGCTGAGCGTGGAAAATTGCCCACCGATACCTGGTGGCACACGATTGTTCCCACCAATGGCACAGAAAAAACTGGCTACCCCACCCAAAAACCTTTAGGAATACTGCGCAGGATTATTCAGGCTTCCTCAAACCAGGGTGATGTCGTCCTGGATTTCTTTGGAGGGTCCGGAACAACCGCTGCAGCCTGTCTTGAATTTGGCCGGACTTTCATTCTTGTGGATAATAATCCACAATCAATTCAGATCATGCGTAAACGCTTTGCTGATATTGAAATAGAGTGGAACAATTGTGATGGAATCGGTGACTGATGAAAACCATTAATCATTTAACGTGGAAACGAAGTGATCATTATGAACTTTACAGGAAACTGGATTTTCCCTACTTAAACGTTACCGCGAATGTAAATATTAACCGGCTTTTTGCCTGGTCAAAAGAAAACCAATTTTCGCTTTTCTCCACTATTGCCTATCTAACCTCTCGGGCCGCCAATTCCATTCCTGAATTGTGCTTACGTATTCGTGGTGAACAGGTTGTGGAACATTCCATTGTCCATCCATCATTCACTGT
This sequence comes from Anaerolineaceae bacterium, assembly GCA_030653365.1. Taxonomy (GTDB): domain Bacteria; phylum Chloroflexota; class Anaerolineae; order Anaerolineales; family Anaerolineaceae; genus UBA6170. The sequence goes on along the minus strand of JAURZL010000011.1, from coordinate 71,303 downwards.
TCTTACAGATGAAGAGACCTTTGGATTTGCAACCATTCAATACACACCTGACTTCCTTCAATTCAATCAAAATGTGTTGGATGGCATTGAAGCCACCAAAAAGAATCCGACAATACACGATGATCCAGGACGTGATGATTTGATTTTTCTAACCACAATGACCTGGGTATCATTTACTCAAATTTCGCATCCGGTGCCACTCAATCCTCCCGATTCTTTTCCGCGCATCACCTGGGGTAAATTTTTTGACCAGGGTGATCAACGCTTAATGCCACTTTCTTTATTTGCGAACCATGCTCTGGTCGACGGATTGCACGTAGGCAAATTTTTCGAAATTGTACAGAACTCAATGGATAATCCGGATGGGTTTCTTTCATCATCAACAGGATAAGACCAGATTTTCATTGATTGAATAAAAATCGATGACTTGTTTTCCAAAGATCAAATCAAACTGATAACTCCTGAATTTGTGAATGTTATTTCGAAAAATTGTTGGTTATTCAGTTCCTTAATGTAAGAACCGCCTGCGAAAGAGGAGGCGGTTCTTATTTTGGTTGCTGTGGCACGTTCCTATCGAATGATCAGGAGGTGTGCCACAGCCTTACGTTGACTACTATCAGTCATTGACATCACCTCCTCTTTCAAAAGATGGCAAATGAATGTGATCAAAGATCACTTTATTATTATGTCATATTTTCCAAAAATGTCAAATACAATCAAATCCTTGTAGATCTCTACCACTCTGAAACCAGCGTAAAGCGGTAATTCCCATCATCTTGTTTTACTACAGTACTATTTAATGTCAATATTTCCATCCAGGTTTGACCAGGTTTAAGCGGGAATACCGACCCGTCTGCATTCAGAAAGGTTAATACAGATTCTTCCGTCGGCCGAGACCAGGTGACTTCATAAACTTTTCCATCACGAGCAACATATGCTTTGCCAGTGCCAAGCAAACTTACATCCAACACTTCCACAGTAGGTCTTTCATCGATATCAACATGGCGAACAAATATAACTACGACATTTGCAGCATCAATTGGTCTTTCATTTGCCCGGTCAATTAACTTTTCATAAGCTTCATCGTCTGGTCCGGATGAATTTTTAGTATCTGAAAAGCGATGATAGCTTTGTGAATCCGGTATGTAATCCCAGCGATTATATACAGCACTGGAAAATCTCACAAAAATCGAATCTGATTCTTCCCCGCCCGCTGGTGGCTGCATTTTAAATAACATCCCATCCAGATTTTGGCGAGAGTTATCTATATTCATCCTTTGAGTATAGTCGTTTACCTTACTGGTATCTGCACCTTCATAATTGCTCGGATCAAATCGATAGATAACACCTGCCGTATTTGAGCTTTCAATCATCAACCGGTTTGCAAATTCAGAATTGACCAAACGAAAATACGTCTTTTCGTATGCACTGCCAAAAATAAACATTCCCTTATAAGCTCGGACGACATTGAAATCAAATAAACGAGCAGAACGAATAGGAGCAACCTTCTCAGCATCCTGACCATAAAAAACAGCAGCAAATCGAGTGGTTCCTAATTCAGTGTAGTATTCATAGATGATATCTGCATTCGAGAGACCCCAATGCGGACGATCAGCACGAGGCAAATTTTGGATCTTAATGATTACAGGACGCCGATCCAGAATTTCAGGATCATCCAATTCCAAACCTGTTAATGGATTTACTTCATTTGGAAAATCCGTTGGTCCATAACCCTCCAATGGATACGCTGGAGTAGGTGTAGCAGTTGGAGGCATTGGTGTTGCTGTTAATGTTGGGGTTGGTGTTGCAGGTTCAGGTTGTAAAGCAGTTGGAGTTGCGGGAAGGGATGTATTAGTAACCTCTGTCGGTGAAACTGAAGCTTGACAGGCAACTATCAGACTTAGTAGAACTAAGAAGATGATCGAGATTAATAATTTCTTCATAAATTACTCCAACATTCATTTAATATATTAATACCAAAGAAAAATCATACTCTAAGTTGAAGAATTTGCCAACACCTATCAGTATAGGGATAAATCAGTTCGTAGACGTCATCATTTCCTTGTAATGCAACCTTGATGATCTTATAATCATATCCATGAAAATACGTGATTTGAAAATTTCCAAAGGAATTCTGATTAAAGGTTTCCTGGTTTTATTCGCAGCAGTTATAACTTACTTCTGGCTTGATTTTGCTCCTCCGGGACTTCTTGGGAAAATGGATGCAGTTGGTTATGCAGTCTGTCATCGGATCGATGAACGATCTTTTCATCTTGGAGAACGAGCTTTACCCCTTTGTGCCCGTTGTTCCGGAATGCAACTAGGCGCATTACTGGGTTTATTCTACCAATCACTTTGGGGGCGGCGAGGAAAATTTCCACCCACAAAAATTCTGATTCCACTGGGATTGCTTGGTTTATTTTTTATCATTGATGGTGTCAATTCATATCTAAATTTCATTCCGATGATTCCATCCGTTTATCCATCTCAAAATTGGTTAAGGTTAGTAACCGGTACGGGATTGGGATTGGGTATGGCGGCGATTATTTTTCCCATCTTTAATCAGACAGTCTGGCGCGACTGGGTGGACGAATCCGCTTTGGGAGATTGGAAACAATTTTTCGGATTAATAGGTCTCGCTATCCTGCTGGACCTGGCAATTTTATCTGAAAACCCCCTGGTATTATATCCACTGGCAATATTATCTGGTCTGGCAGTCCTGGTGGTTTTAGGAATGTGTTATTCACTGCTTGTCGTTATGATTATAAAGAAAGATAACCATTTCACCACCTGGCGTTCAGTTTGGGCTCCTTTATTGGCCGGCTTTAGCATTGCAATCACCCAGACTTTTATCATTGATCTGGTGCGATTTGCTTTTACACGCACCTGGGGTGGTTTCGACTTATAGGAGAATTATGGACATTTTAGGAATATTTTCTGCTTTTGGACTTTCAGCCAGTGCTGGATTAAACGCGTACATTCCTTTGCTGGTTGTTGCTCTATTGGCAAGATTTACCAATTTATTAAAGCTGCAACAACCCTGGGATGCACTCTCAAGCTGGTGGATCATCGGCTTATTGATCGTACTCTCGCTTGTGGAATTCTTCGCTGATAAGTTCCCCGCAGTGAACCACATCAATGATATTATCCAATCTTTCATCCGCCCAGCCGCAGGAGCAATCGTATTTGCAGCCAGTGCTAATGTACTCACTGAGGTCTCACCCATACTCTCTCTTGCCTGTGGTCTGTTTGTTGCTGGCGGCGTCCATGTTGTGAAAAGCGCTATGATTCGACCTGCTGTTACTGCAACTACTGCCGGCGCAGGAAATGTGCCTGTAAGTATTTTAGAAGATGTTGTCTCGACGATTGTTTCTGTACTTTCAGTGTTAATTCCCATCCTGGTTGTAGTCTTTGTGATCATCATAATTGCGTGGATTATTTCCAGCCGACAAAGCAAGAAATCGTATCAGGATAGAATTTGAACTTTCGTAATTTTTCTGTATACTTAACCTATCCAATCTTAGCAATTATTCAGTAAAGGAGAACTATGGGACAAAATGATGATATGACAATTCGTGCACCAGATCCGGGCGATTCGGACCGTTTTAATCAAACTCCAAAACAAGAACCGCAAAGCTCAGGCTTTCAGGATGCACCAAAATTTGAAACCCCTCCAGTATATTCAGAACCTCCCCGACCTACGGAAGTTCCCAGTTACGGACAAGTTATCGAACCACCAAAAAAGAAAAATAACAAGACTCTTTGGATTATCATTGCCATTGTTGTCGCAGTAATATGTTGTTGCTGTATTGTAGCAATCGTTGCCGGAAACAATTTCATGAATGAATTCAATATTGAAGATTTTGATGACCTCTTGAATGAGTTCAGTCAATTGATTAAACTGGCACCAGCTTTCATCTAAGATTTTTTTATTTCTAAAAATAACGCCCCAATCTCAATCGAAATTTTGGGGCGTTTTTAATTTAATTTATTATATTATGTGTTATGCGCCACCGGCAGTGTAAAGACTTTCATCGACAGGTGTTTCGCCTGAAGGATCCCAAACGTAGACCCAATCTCCGACGTTAGCCCAATCAAAAACCACACGCGAATCACCCAGGGAAAGGTTTACACAACCATGTGATTGTGGATACCCAAAGTAAGTGCGCCAATAAGCACCGTGAATAGCTCTTGCTTCATCATAATATAAGGTCCAGGGTACATCTTCCAGATAGTAATAATCCGACCGATCTATTTCAAATGAACCACTCATATTGGTTCGTTCCAGTTTTTCATAAATCTGAAAGAGACCAGGGCGGGTGAAAAATGGATCCATTCCGGTTGCAATTAATGCAGCAAAAACTAACTTTCCATTATCATAGATGCCCAACGTTTGTTCATACAAGTTAATTTCGATCCAACGATTATTGTCTACCCCATCAGGTGGAATTGGATTGATAACAAACTGTCTGATTTTTCTTCGTTCTACCCATTCATCAATCCCAATCATATACCAATCAGTGCCATCTGCGTTGACGATGTCATAAATCTGAACAATATTTTCCCGGTAAAGTGTTTTTCCTGTGATTTCCGATGTGCGACCAGGTGATTTCATAACATCTGCCTGATCCAAAATCCAGCCAAATGAATTTACAGGATTTTGATAAAACATCAAACCTTGAAAACGACCAGAACGAATACAGCACTCGGTATTTGCTTCGCCTGCTTCCACCCAGAGACCATTCATTAATCGATAGTAGACACCATCTTCCCTATCAACCCGTTCTGATACTGCCAGATACTTAAAACCGGCTTCTAAATAACGAGTGGGGCTTCGACCAATCGCGTCATCCAAACTGGCATACAATGGAAAAGAATTTTCTCCAACCGTCAGGTATGGCACTGGGGCGAGGGTATAACTGTTATCCGGTTGATAAGCTGGCAGAGGTTGAAATGGTACTCGAATTCCTTTTTCAGCCATACTTGTTAAGAATTCTGATGGACCCATCGCCAGGCAATCTAATTGTTCAAATGGGTATGCACCTGGTAAACATAATGGCTCACCGCTGTATGATTCCTGATCAGCTGCCAGTACAGTTTCAGTCTGAAAACCAGCAAATAGAATGATTATCATCAGCAGAATTAAATACTTTAAAAATTTATTAATCATCATAAATACATAAATTCCTTGTGTGATAGATTCTAACAGACTTTCTTATGGAAGGAAAAACACAATGTAGACCCTTTTAGGAAGGATGTAAATTTTCTTCAGCCGTTTATTAAAATCGGCTATACTAAAAGAAAAAAGAGGATAGTATGACAGATCAACTAAAATCCGAAGTATTACATCTAACCGATTTATTGCAAATCCAGGCCGGCGCAGTGGTAAGTAGAACCCTCGTGAATCAAAATACAGGAACAGTCACGTTGTTCGCTTTTGATCAGAACGAGGGGTTGAGTGAACATACTGCACCGTATGATGCCAGCGTCCATTTATTAGAAGGTGAATTGAATGTAATCATTGCAGGACAACCATATCTGCTAAATGCTGGTGATCTGATCATCATGCCTGCTAATCAACCACATGAATTACAGGCTATTTCTCCCGTAAAAATGTTATTAGTCATGATCCGGTCATAAAATCTGTCACTATAAACTCAGAAAATTTGATTGCAGGATGAGGAGAATTTAATGTCAGAACATGTATATAAAAAAATTGAATTGGTAGGATCTTCAAAAGTCAGCATTGAAGATGCAATCCAAAATGCTATTGCTCAAGCCGGAGAAACTTTGAAAAATCTGCGTTGGTTTGAGGTGGTGGAAACCCGTGGTCAAATTGAAAACAACCAGGTGGCTTACTGGCAGGTAACAATAAAAGTCGGATTTACTGTTGACAACTAGTGTTTCAGAACATAATTGAATTACCTGGTTTTAAAATTACAGCAGCATCTGTTGAATTAACCAAAAAAAAATTCACCAAGAACGAGGATAGATATAGGAATTTTCATCCTCATGATACAATCTTGTAGAGTGAGGTTGTCACTTTCTTTGCACCATCCTGGAGGCATTATGACACGTAGACCGATTGATTTTAATAATTTGCAAATCAAACCACACGACTTGTGGGATCGTCAATGGCTGCTCCTGACGAGTGGTGATTTTTATGCAGGAAAATTTAATTCAATGATTGTTGGTTGGGGTGGCTTTGGAACAATGTGGAAAAAACCATTTGCCATGATTGTTGTCCGTCCACAACGCTACACATTTGAATTTATGGAGAAATTTGATTCTTTCACACTTTCTGCTTTTTCTGAAAAATATCGGAAGGCATTGGATTTGATTGGAACACGTTCCGGTCGTGATCTTGATAAGTATCAGACGACAGGGTTAACACCGATTCCTTCTGTTCAAATTTCCGCTCCAGGATTTGATGAAGCAGACTTGATCATCGAATGTAGAAAATCCTATTGGCAGGATCTGGATCCAACCCATTTTCAATTATCATCAACCTCTGCTCAATACCCCCAAAGAGACTATCATCGCGTTTACTTTGGTGAGATACTATCTATATCTGGAATCAATAAGTTTTCAGGATAATATCCTCTTACCAAATTAGTTTGTTATTTTATTTAAATTAACCTATACTAAACTACAATTTCCTGATTTTATATCCATCATTTCGGTGTATTTTTATTCTTCATTTTTGGGGTCTAATGAACATCATATCCAAATTACGCATTACGCATAAATCCATTCTCACATTGTTGATCATAACTATACTACCTGGATTCGTTTTGGCGATCACGGTTATTTGGATTAATAATAATGCACTCCAATCAAGTCTGCAGGAACCTATTCAATCCTTAGCGTGTAATCAATTGGAAAGAATTGACACCAAGGTTCAAGTCATTAATAGCTTTTTATCTCAGGTGGCTGAATCAAGTGATGTAGAACAGTTGTTGGTATCTAATCAAATTGTGGATCCAACAATGATACCAACCATATCAACGTTGGTGGATCAGAATCCATATTCTTCCATTCTCAGTCTGGATCTCTTTTTCAGGAATAAACAATCCGTTCATTTTGGATCAACCACTGCCTTAATCAATGAGGAATGGATCAATGAATGGTGGAATGAAAGCAATCAAGATATCCCTATCTGGCAGGCCAAAGGTGAAAATGTATTTGTTTTTCATTTAGTAGAGTCAAATTCATCTCAATTTTTATTGGTAGCTGGATTACCTTCCATTTTTTTCAAAGATGTATTGGATGATTTACCAGCTGGATATGGCTACTACCTGATCAACCCGCAAAATCAATTACTGGTTGGAAACCAGTCTTCAAATGGTGTTTTTCCTATTAATGAATATCTTAATCAATTGCCTTCTCAGGGTGAACTCAATGCTGGTAATTCACAAGCAATTATTTGTTCTGGACTTTCAAATTGGAAATTAATTCTGGTTTCACCGATCAATTTTGCAATTGCAAACAACAACTTGCTTTTCAATACCCTGGTTATCACAATCCTGGTTATTTCTTTATTGCTCTTATTATTTTCCTTGTTTTTGAATAAGAAATTAATTCAACCAATAAAACAAATTACAAAAAATATAAACACTGTTAATTCTGAAGAGACGATATCGTTTGAACCTCTTCCGGAAGCAAATTACCAAGGTGAAATTGACGAATTAGTTGTTGAATATAATAAATTCGTTCAGAATCAGAAAAAATTGCATGAGAGGGAAAAATTTCTCGACGAGAAACGGGAACGGTATGAACTAGCATTGCAAGGCAGTAATATTGGTATTTGGGATTGGAATCTGATTACCAATCATTGTTATTATTCCCCCGTATGGCGACGGATCATCGGTCATACAGAAGAATCCATTCGTAACCTTCCAACAGAATGGTTCACTCGTGTTCACCCTGAGGATATTGAAGCACTTAGGGATGAAATCAGTAACCACATTTCAGGAAAGACAACATATTTTGAGCACGAACATCGAATACGACATTTAAATGAAACATATATTTGGGTATATGCTCGTGGATATGTTGTAAAAGGAGAAGAAGGTGTTGAAAGTAGATTTGTTGGTACGATAGAAAACATCACAAATCGAAAAATTTTTGAAACTAAATTAATGGTTGACGCAATGTACGATCCTTTAACCGGATTGCCAAATCGAACCTATTTCTTAGGAATCATTGAACAATCTCTCGGTCGTCTCCACCGACGAGAGGATTATCAATCAGCTGTACTTTATATTGATCTGGATCGTTTTAAGACAATAAATGATAAATTTAGCATCACGGTAGGTGACGAATTATTATTGGAGATAACCCGCCGATTGAAATATAGCTTGCGATCAATGGATACAATTGCTCGGTTTAGTGATGATAAATTTGGTGTAATCCTCGAAGAGATCAATGGATTACCTGACACAATTAAAATAACCCAAAGATTATATAAAGAAATAACAAAACCTTACAACTTTTCTGGTGAAATAATTCAACCAGGAACAAGTGCTGGTGTTGTGATACTTTCACGGGGGTATCAAGATTCAAACGAGATCCTCAGAGATGCAGAATCAGCGATGTTCCAGGCAAAAGCGAATGGAAGAGGAAAATTTGAGATTTTCGATAAAGACAATTATGCTTTCACATTGTCAAGAATACAAATTGAAAGCGAATTGAAACAGGCTTTGATTAAAAATGAATTTTATTTACAATATCAGCCTATCTATAAAGTCGATCAAAAAGAAGTTTTCTTCGCAGAAGCAAAACTTTGTTGGAAACACCGATCAAAAGGACTTATTCAAAATCAGCACTATCAATCAATTGCAGAAGAGAGTGGTGAGATCATCCCGATCAATATCTTCACTCTTCGGAAAGCCTGTCAGGAAGCTGCAGAATGGCATATCGATGGTTTCGATAAAGTCCAAATATCTGTGAATATCTCTCTTAAATTGTTATTAAAACCAGATTTTGCGGAAATTGTTCTATCCGCTCTGGCTGATAACAACTTACCCAATGAATCGTTACAGTTGATAATTGCAGAGAGCAGTAAGATCTATAACTCTGGAATAGCCATCCAAACTATGTTTGATTTATACAGTATTGGAGTTAAATTTAGTCTTGCAGATTATGGCGTAATTCCATCTTCCTTAGAACAATTAAAACGATTACCAATCCAAACAATTAGAATCTCTGAAGCGCTGACCAAAGACTTACCAGTTAATACCGAGGATTCCTCCATTACTGAATCAATTATTGCTTTAGGTAAAATTTTGGGTTTTCAGGTTATTGCAACTGGGGTCGAGACGGAAGAGCAGGCAAAATTCTTGAAATCTAAGGGAATTCATTTCATTAGTGGAAGTTTCTTTTCTGAACCATTAGATAAAAAGGATTTTATTTTGTGTTTACAAAAAGGATGCTAGAATTCATCGGAAAATTTTTTCTTTGATAAATCTGATACATGATTTTTTTCCAAAAAACCTGTAAAATAAAAAATGATCGCATCATTTCTTCAGCAGTCTGGTTTATAGAGATTAGGCATAAAAAATCATTTAGTAATTTTCATAAGGTACACTGGAGGTCGCCATGTTAATTGAACTTCTAGGTGGCGAATTGGTCGTAAAAATTAGTTTTGAAAATACAGATAGAGAATTTGACGATAATATTCGTTTGAGTTTTCATGAACCCTGTCATGACGATACCCGAATTTTTCGAGCAACCGAAACTAATCTTTTCTTAACATCACAGGAAGCAAGAAAACTGGCTGAGATTTTGCAAAAAATTGCTGATGAAAGCGACCTATCCTCTCATGATTCAGTGTAAGATCAGTGGATAAAATTTATAATAAACACAGCTTAAGGGAAAACGATGAATAATCAAATGGAAACAAGTTTAAGAACGCTCACAGATTCCGTGAAAAATGTGAAACCACAGGTATTCTTTGACCATTTTCGTTCAAACGCGCCAATGTATGCCTGGCGTTTCGGTTTAGGTCCAATTCTAGGCCGTTTTGTCATGATTATCACGCAAATAAACCATAAAACTGGTAATCCTTATAAAACTTCGCTGGAGTTTTTTGAAATCAATGGGTTGAAATATGTTGCTAATGTATTTGGAATTCAATCACAATGGTATCGAAATATTTTAGCAAATCCACGTGTTACTATTCAGACTTCTGATGGTACGGAACAAATGATAGCTGTTCCAGTAACTCAGGATGATGAGTTGATTACAATAATTGAGTGGTTCCAACTCAGAAATCCTAAATTTATCGCCAATCACTTCGTGGATTTGGGCATGCAAGCCAACCGAAAAGAGATTCTCAAACATAAGAATGCGTTAACTTTCCTTCGATTTGACCCCACCAGTGAACCAACCCCGCGAGGATTGGAAGTTGATCTTGCCTGGATCTGGCCATTATTATTAATTTGGATGTTTTTTACAAAACCCAGACGAAAAAAATAATACAGATTCAAGGTTATCATATCTGTTCATCTTAGCTCTCTTGGAGATTGTGACAGGCATTAAAACCTTGTCTCGATAATTGAAATAATTCACAATCTTTAATAAACGAATTTTGGATTCGATTATTTGTAAGGTTGAAGTAAAATTGTATCGAGGGAGTAATATGAACACTGATTTATCCATCGAACAAGACAAATTTCAAACGGGTGGTGTAACAATTGTCTCAACTGCGCATGCAGTGCATGATACATACACTGCGTTCCTGCCTGCTTTACTCCCGGTTCTTATTCAAAAATTTGCATTAACCAATACTTCCGCTGGACTTTTATCCGTTTCTTTACAAATCCCTTCTTTATTACAACCCTTCATTGGTCATTTAGCCGATCGAACAAACCTACGTTTAATGATCATTTTTACACCAGCAATTACCGGATCGGCGATGAGTTTACTGAGTATTGCCCCCAATTATGGATTCTTAGTGTTTTTGTTGGTATTGGCGGGTTTAAGCTCCGCTTCCTTGCATGCCGTTGGTCCTGTACTCAGTGGCACATTGGCAGGCCAAAAATTAGGGAGGGGTATGAGTTTTTGGATGGTTGGCGGTGAACTTGGCAGAGCCCTGGGTCCTTTGATTGTTGTAACTGCAATTGGCTACTTAACCCTGGAAGGATTACCCTGGCTTATGATGGCAGGCGTACTAACCTCAATTTTTCTATATGGTAAATTACGTTCTATAACAACCCAACCTCTTAATAATGGTGTTACCATTCCCTGGAAAACAGCATTACAAACAATGCAAAAGGTAATGGTTCCTTTAGCAATTTTGATATTTTCCCGCTCTATGATGATTGTAACGCTGACAACCTTTATGCCCACTTTTTTAACCTCAGAAGGCTCAAGTCTCTGGGTAGCGGGAGCATCTTTGTCGATTCTTGAAGCTGCTGGTGTGATAGGTGCATTTTTAGCTGGTTCGCTCAGCGACCAATTCGGTCGTCGAAGAATGCTGGTAATTTCATTCATTGCCACCCCCCTCTTTATGTTTCTTTTTCTACAAACAAAAGGAGCTTTACAAATACCACTTTTGATACTTCTGGGTTTCTTCAGTATATCCATCACGCCAGTATTTATGGCGATTGTTCTGGAAAACTTTCCCGATAATCGCTCCTTTGCGAATGGAATTTATATGGCTTTCAATTTTGTTCTGATGGCGGTAGCCACTTTATTAGTCGGAAGTTTAGCAGATCTCATAAATCTTCGATTCACCTTTACGCTAAGTGCAGGTTTGATTTTATGTGGTCTTCCTTTTATCCATCTCCTTCCTAAATCATCTAAAAAATAACGGTACGAACGGATCCTTTTTTCCCTTTCCGCTTTTGAAAGGAACTTTTGGCTACCCATGACCGTCATAATAGTGAAGCAGAAAAAAAGGAGAAATAAAATGAAAAAGAAAATTAGTAAGTCAATATTCCTGGTTATGATGATGTCGATCCTTGTACTAAGTGCCTGCCAATCATTTCCAGTTGAAAATCCTGGACTTGATGACCCAGTTAGTAAACCACCAGCCACCGATTTTCTCGGATCCAAACAAAATGTATTTGTAGATCAATTTCAAATTCTCATAATGGAATCTTTTCCTGTCCAGGTTAGAGTGATTGTGACTGGAAATTTGCCGGATGGCTGTACCAGCATTATTGGCAGCAAGGCGGAAATGATTGACGATACCACTTTTGTCTTGAGTATCTTCACTGAACGCCCTGAAGATATGATGTGCACAATGGCACTGGTTCCGTTTGAGGAGTCAATTTCGTTGGATGTCCATGGATTGCCCGCAGGCACATACACCGTAAAGGGATTTGATATAGAAGAATCATTCACCCTGGATGTTGATAATAAATAAGTTATTTGCCAGAAACCCCTTCTTTCTGGGATATCAGCCCATCATTCATAGATGGGCTGAATTTTTTCTATGATGTATTGTAAAATTACACAAAAGAAATAATGAGGAAAAAATCAAATGGATATCCGTGCTTATAATCGTAACGCCTGGGACAAACAGGTAGAACAAGGCAATCCGTGGACTATTCCTGTCAGCCATGAGCAAATTATGCAAGCCAGATTGGGTGATTGGAAAATCGTTTTAACGCCTTCAATCCCCGTACCGAAACATTGGTTTCCTGAATTTCAAGCCAAACCCGTGCTTTGTCTTGCCAGCGGAGGTGGGCAACAAGCGCCAATTCTTGCAGCTGCGGGAGGAATTGTCACAAGTCTGGATAATTCTCCACGCCAATTAGAGATGGATCAACTCGTTGCCAAAAGAGAAGGCCTGAAAATTACGACCATTGAAGGGGATATGCGCGATTTATCCATGTTTCCAGACAATCAATTTGTACTTATTTTTCATCCCGTTTCAAATGTCTTTGTCCCGGAAGTCAGATCTGTTTGGCAAGAAGCCTTTCGTGTGCTTCAACCAGGTGGTGTCCTGCTTTCAGGATTTACAAACCCGATCAACTACATCTTTGATTGGCAAAAAATTGAAGAAGATGGTGTTTTAGAAGTGAAGTATCGATTGCCATATTCTGACATAAATGACATGTCTCCGGATCAATTGGAAAAATTATTTAAAGAGGAATGCCCTTTGGAGTACAGTCATTCATTTGATGATCAGATTGGAGGTCAGATTGATGCGGGTTTGATGATCACAGGATTCTTCGAAGACCGTGATCCTTTGAGACTCATTGGTCAATTTATGCCAACATTTTTTGCCATGCGGGCTGTGAAACCAAAAGATTAATTAACCAATTTCCTTCAGATAATCCCGTATCATCAATGCAGCTGTTGCACCTTCTCCAGCAGCAGCAGCTGCCTGTTTCGTTGAACCTGAACGCACATCACCCGCTGCATAAACTCCCTTGATTTTTGTCTGCAGTGTCTTGTCTGTAATGATAAAACCATGTGGGTCCATATCAACTTTGTTTTTTAGAATTTCACTATTAGGATCAAGTCCAATAAAGATAAAGATCCCATCGTAAACCCATTCTTTTATTTCCCCAGTGCCCCGATCCTTAACAATGACCGATTTTAAACGTTTACGATCATTGATCTTTAATTCGAATACTTCATGGTTAACCGTCACATTCATATTGGGGAGCGAGGCGATTTTATCTTGAAGAATTTTACTGGCTCTAACCTCCGGCATAAATTCAACAATATCTACCCGTTTGGCGAATTTTGTCAGAAATAGTCCTTCTTCAAATCCACTGTTTCCGCCACCAACAACCAGAAGGTCTTTGCCAAAATAAAAAGCTCCATCACATGTAGCACAGAAGTGAACACTGGAACCAACCAGACTATCTTCACCAGGAACACCCAAACGACGATAATGAGCTCCGGACGCTACCAGAACTGCTTTTGATCCATAATTCTTTTTATTTCGGGTTGTTACGCATAAATATCCACTTTCTTCGCGTTCGATCTGTGTCACGTCTGCAGCTTGCAGAATTTCGACACCAAAACGACGCGCCTGTCTTCCTAATCGGTCAGCAAATTCACTTCCTGGAATTCCCTGGTCGAATCCCGGGAAATTTTCCATTGACTGTGTCATCCCCGCCTGACCCCCCAAAGCTCCACGCTCAATAACAAGCGTTTCAATCCCTTCACGAGCCAGATAAATGGCTGCAGTCAATCCGGTTGGACCACCGCCAATTATGATTACATCATAGAACGATCTTTTCGCTTCTGTTTGTAATCCCAATTTCTCAGCAAGCTCAGCATTCGTTGGTTCTACTAAAACTGATCCATCCGGGAAAACTATCGTTGGGACACTACGCTTCCCACCATTAATCTTTTCAACAATTTCAATGAATTCCGGTTTCTCTTCGATGTCGATATTTGTGTAGGCAATTCTTTGTTCTCCAAAGAATTTTTTTGCCCGTTTACAATCTGAACACCAGGTAGTGCTATAGACTGTTATATTTTCAGTCTGATTATTCATTTTATCTCCTACACTTTGAAATCAAAAGATTCCTTTGTATCTCCTCAATATAATAGGGTAAGCAGGTTTTTGGAGGGTTTCATCGCCAACACACCCTGACCGCTGGAAATTGAATTGACAAATTACTTTCATTCATTTTATAACAATTGGTCATACTTTGTTTCATTTTGTATGAGAACACCACAATAAGTGAAATAATCGACAATTGAAAATTGAATTTAAAACAACTTCGCGTATTAAACAACATTCCAGACAACATCTTCATCTCTTATGGCAACACGTTTCATGATCGGTCTTCCTCTAACCCAAAGCCAGATGGTCTGGGTAAAGTTAGCAATGGAAAATCCAATCAAGCCAACATATAATCCGATAAATTTTCCCAGTACAACGCCGCCTCCTAAAATTATCAACACTGTGATTAGAAAAATTGCCATACTTTCGGGAATGCCACGGGTTTTGCGACTGTATAAAATTGCCCCTTGATACCATGATTGTAAAACACTTAATGCCGGCATGGGAAGACCAAACCAGAAACCTATTCTGGCTAATTCAACCAATTCAGGTGGTAATCCGGAAACATAAGTAAACCATAAGAACGCAAGCGGTGTAGCTGCGATCAATAAATGCAATCCACTAATGGATGTCGCTAGAAATGTTGAGAACTTTCTTAATTGCTTCGATGATCCTGGCTGATCCAACATGGCAACGACGACTTCATTAAATGCCAATCCAAGGCTCCGCAACATAAATATCAACCCGCTGACCACAGACCAGACAGCCAAGGATTCCAGAGCTCTTGGCATCCTGCTGAGAGCAGCACTTCCAATCGGTTGCCAGACCAATGAGAGAAATGAGGTAAGTGCTAATGGGATGTAAAAAGCATAGAATGTTTTCCAGGTTAAAGTCTCTGCCTTCGGAGCAGGTTTCACCTGATATTTGATAATTGGTCTCACCATAATTCCGGAATAAATTGCTTCCGCCAGTGTGCTAAATCCCTGGGATGCTGCTCCAATAATATAGCCTGGAATATTGCCGATCAATAATCCCGTACCCAGAACGATCACATCAGTTGTCAATCTCACCATCGTCCCTACACCCACCAAATGAGAATGACCAAAACGGATCATGACCCCTTGTTGAAATCGTCGATATGCGATCGCCCAGGTCCATGGCAACATAATCCGAAGTCCAATCCTGCCACTATCAACAATCTCTTCCGGGACACCTAACAAGCTTACAACAACCCAGTCATATAGCGGTGTAAAGGCAATCAAAATATGGATGAGTGTAAGCGAAGCTGCTAAAACCATCATAAAACGATAGATTTTTCGATAAGAATCCCAATCTTTACTGAGTGCAGTCGATGCTGATAACAACATGATGACAGGCGCTTCAATGATCAATGCCAATGGAAATACGATTCCTCCATGAGTTGCAAGACTAATCTCAGGATTTGCAAGGCGTGCCATTACAGCTGTGATCACTGGCATTTCAATTCCCATCAATAACCATGAGGCAGCTAAAGGATACCAGGTCTTAATGATTCTTTTCTGCTGTTTGCTGATCTGAAGGAATCCCATCATTTAACTTTAATCCTACATTATAAGATGAATATTCAATTCGTTTTACCAACTAATTGAAATTTCTTATACCTGGATGTAGCATGTGAATTAAAGCTGAAATAATCATCATTATAAAAGCACAAATAATGACAGTTGCAGGTGCCCCGTACAAGCCTGCCAACCATCCTACCAAAAGGGATCCAGCTGGAAGAAAACCCATAAAAACTAAAATATAAATGCTCATCACCCTTCCACGCAATTCATCAGGCACATGTGTCTGGATAAGGGCATTGGTGATATTGATCACTGACATCAAGCTCCACCCAAGAATTACCAACATGCCGAGAGAAACTGGTAATACTTTAAAAACACCCATAAAGAACATGGCAAATGGCATTACCAACCCCCCAACTGTCCATATTTTCCCTCTTACGACTCTCGATCCCAGATTTGCGATGAGTAGAGCAGCAACAAGTGACCCAACCCCACGCGCTGAAAGGAGTAATCCGTTGGTTTTTACATCACCCCCCAATACCGTGGTTGCCCAGGCAGGCATGAGAGTCATCAGGCTGAAACCAAAAACTGAGACCGCACCTAAATTGATGAGAAGAATCCGGATTTCTTTATGTTCAAAGGAAAAATGGACTCCTTCCATCAGATTTTTGAATGGTGATTTTTTTTGTGGTGTTCTGGGACGAATGTGGAGATCCATTAAAAGCAAGGCACCAATCACCGGTAAAAAGGTGAATGCATTAATTGTGAAACACCAGGCCGGACCAAGCAAAGCATATACTATGCCTGCCACCGATGGGCCAATGATTGTACCCAGGTTGAAAACCGAGCTATTCAGAGCAATAGCATTTGTCAACTCCTCTTTAGGAATCATTTCCACAATAAAAGATTGACGGACGGGAGCGTCAAACGCATTGGCAGTGCCCAAACAAAAAGCCAATACGATAATATGCCAGGGTTGAACTAATTCGGTAAAGGCTAGAGCAGCCAGAATAAACCCCAATATCATCATAGAAGTTTGGGTAATGATCAATATTTTTCGACGGGAAATTCTATCCGATATGACGCCGCTATAAAGGGAAAACAACCAGATTGGAATTCCACCAGCAAATCCTGCAACACCTAACATAACTGGTGATTCGGTCAATTCATATAAAAGAAATCCCTGCGCAGTAGCTTGCATCCAGGTACCAATTAATGATACGATCTGTCCGCTAAACCAGAGGCGGAAGTTGGGATACTTCAATGCAGAAAAGGTCTGGGATATTTGAAGATTCATATTAAGCAATAAGTCTGAATATATCACAAACCTGAAATAGAAGTACTCTTCTGGATTATGGTTATTTGATCGGATTTATTCTCTGGTTTTCTCCCATGATTTAAGTACTGACCAAGCTTACACAATCTAAATCTATCAACTATTGTTATCCTTAGAATCATGCTAGAATACATAAATTGATAATGGAAAGTGGATTGCGTTTGATTTTTAATCGAAAGTTATGTATCTGTTCATGCTAGCTGTCAGGGTGTTTTTAGCTGTTCTGCCCGCCAAAAATACCCCCAACCCTATTTATTGAGATGATACAAAGGTTAATGATTAAATTTTCTAAAATCTTTCCAAAAAAAATTTTGAAAGGAAATTGAATGACTACTAAATCATGGAAAAATCCCCCTGAAATGACTATTGATCCAAAAAAACAATACACCGCAACAATCAAGACTGATGTTGGTGATATTGTTGTGAAATTATTTGCAGATAAAACCCCAAAAACAGTCAATAATTTTGTATTTCTGTCCAAAGAAGGTTTTTATGATGACACCATCTTTCACCGTGTAATTGATGATTTTATGGCACAAGCAGGCGATCCAACTGGTACCGGTATGGGTGGTCCTGGTTATAAATTCTCCGATGAATTCCATCCATCATTACGGCACAGCAAACCAGGTATTTTATCTATGGCAAATGCTGGACCGAATACAAATGGATCTCAATTCTTCTTAACACACATTCCAACACCGTGGTTGGACAACAAACACTCCGTTTTTGGTGAGGTGACAAAAGGATTGGATATTCTACTTTCCATCCCTGCCCGTGATCCTTCAAAAAGAAATTCTCCAGCGGTAAAATTAAACTCGGTTGACGTAACTGAAGAGTAATCTGAAATCACAAATCCCTCTTTCCAAAAAGGAGGGATTTTTTAATTAATTGTGTTCCTCCACTTTTGAGAACTAACCTAATTCTTGAGAAAGTTATCATCTTTTTTAATTGATCCATTAATTTTCGGCTACAATTATGTTATCTACTCTAAAATAAATGATCTTTGAACTTGGGAATTTCTTATGGATTTATATCTTACACCAGCGTCTATCAGTTACATCGCCCAAACCATAATTTTTCTTGGAATAACGGTTTTTATAATTCTGATGAATAACGGCACAAAAGCCAATTTCTGGCTGGGTGGCTCTTATTCCATCATGGTAGCAGCAGGACTCGCAGGATTTATCGGCGTTTCAAGTCTCAAATACCAGAACGAAGGCATGTTGATTCATGATACCTTCCTGGTAATAGGATTGGCATTACTCACACAATTTGCATACAATTTCTCTGCCGTAAAATCAATTGGTGAAAAGCAAGCAAAGATAATCTTATGGATTAATAATCTGTTTTCAATTTCAGCAATAATTCTCAGTGGTTTCTACCTGATGAAATTTATCCAACACCCGATAATGGACTTAATTCCAATCATAATTCAAGTTTTCCTGGTTCTGGAAATCACATGGTTGATGGTATTTTTTATTTTCTTAACTATTAAGCTTTCTACGTTGGAAACAAACAAGAGCTGGTTGTACCGTTTTTTCCATCCACAAGGCCGATTGGCAATTGCTGCTCAGGGGTTTGGTCTTACTTCATTTGGGTTATGGTTTTTCTGGATGATCAGCATCATGCTTTCGGTGAATGGTTACAATACAATCTCATTTTTTATATTTACTTTGGCGACAACCTGGGCACTCACATTCTTTATCCTTGCACTTATTGATCAGACTATTCGGCGTGGTTCATTTTTCTTTAAATTTATTATAACAATTCTATTGACTACCTTTACAGGCATCAGTGCTGCTTCCTGGTTGACTGCACCAGCTAACACAGCAAATTATTTAGCAATGTTCTCAACGCCAAATCAAAGAACTTATAATTTTGAACAGAATAATGCTGTTTACAACATCACTAACTCCGAATTTAATTATTTAGATGATATCGGTGATGAAATTGAATACCCATCAGGCGAGATAACAACAAAGCAAGAAATTCTAATGACTTTTCCTTTTTCTGGAAAAAACTGGAAATCCATATTTATCAACAAAAAAGGATTTGTTGCCTTTAGTGATGATAATTCTATGGAATTCCGCTTTTTATCATTACCAGGAAATCAAAATCCAATCATTACCACTCTCTATATTCAGGATTTAATCCCATCTGATAACAGCAAAGTATTTATTAATGCATTGGACGATAAGACAATCATCACCTGGATTTTGGTATCTGATCAACCTGATAAAAATATCAGGATTAATACGCAGCTGGTTTTATTTCCAGAGGGTTCATTCCAAATTACCTTTAAAGATGTACATCTTAATATGTACTACGATCCATATATTCCAAAAGAAATACAACAAGTTAGTGGATTCTTTTTAGGCTCAAACGATAATTTTCCAACCAGAGTTAGATTTAACTCACAATTACCACTAACCAGCATAGAATGGAATGGAGTATTTCAAGATTATTACGTTGATTTTCGCAACGATTTACATTGGTCTATCGCAATCCAATTTATTGCAATGTTGTTGGTCGCTGTTTTGATGTTATTACTGTATCCATTCTTTATCAATAATAGTCTTGTGAAACCTATTCGGACAATTCGCAATGGAATTGCTCATGTTATCCGTGGTGATTTAACCACCACATTGGAACCACGTTATAGCGATGACTTAGGGCAAACAACCTATGAATTTAACCAGATGACAAGAAGCCTGCAAGAAAAATATCAAGGGTATGATAAGAGAATTTTAGAATTGGAAGAAAAATTAACAATTCGCACAATTGAGTTAAAACAAGCAATGGATAAATTATCAAGCGAGATATCCATCCGAAAGAAACTGAAAAATCATCTTGATAAATTAATTCAGAAATATCGAAAACTTGAGATAACAGATGAGCTTGGCTGCTATAATCGAGCTCAATTATTGGATATTCTTGAAGATGAGATAAAGCGAGCAAAAAGATACAATACGACTCTGTCATTTGTTGTGGTCGATCCAGATTATCTTCGAATGATTAACGAGACTTTTGGTTTTTCAACAGGAAATGAAGTATTGAACATTTTGGTGAAATTATTAATGAATAACATTCGTGAAACAGATATTCTTGGCAGGATTGGTGGGGAAGAATTTGCGATTATCATGCCATTAACATCCGGGAAAGATGCTGTGATCGGCGCTGATCGTTTAAGAAATCTAATCGGTGCAAAACCTGTAGAAACAAATAAAGGGCAGATCAGGTTGTCAGCGAGTTTTGGAGTGGTTGAAATAACAAAGGAAGGGATTGCTTCCATAGATTTGCTACTCCATCAGGTCAATTTAGCGCTTGAAAACGCCAAAAAACTTGGCCGAAATCAAACAGTTCTTTATTCTGCTTCATTGGAGAAAAAGACAACTTAGTTTTCAGATTCTCCTTTTTTTTCTTGGTTTTCGAGATCCATTTCAAGATCTTTTGTTGTCTAATAATAATTATCAAAATTTCTTTTTTCAAGCTTTCTCTATTCTGATAAAGATTACATCATGAAACTATCCCTGGTGAGGCCAACATTCACACTTGAAAAGGAATTCTTAGCCATCATAAAAGACTTTCGGATAAATGGTGAACAGGATATTGAAGGGTTATACACCCATTGTGGTGAAAATTTTCATGAATATGTCCTTCAGACTCAATTAATTGAAGCTGGAAAAACTTTTGCCAACATGATTGTCCCATATTCAACATATTGGTCAATTTTGGATCAGGAAAGAATTATTGGATTTTCTCATATCAGACATTATCTCACTCCAGCTCTATGCATAGAAGGTGGCCATATTGGTTATAGTATCTGTCCCAGTGAACGACAAAAAGGATATGGCAAACAACAATTACAATTGATACTTAATGAATGCTGTAAGTTAGGTATCAATGAAGTATTGATTACCTGTGATTTTGATAATGTAGCCTCGTACAAAATTATTGAAGCGAATGGTGGGGTAAAAAAAGGTGAAGCGATTTCACCAAAGTCAAAAAAGGTGGTTTTCCATTATCAAGTTCACCTTTAATTACATCGTTATAAAAAAATGATTGAAATCTATCAAAAACTATCAAGATCAATGAGTGTTATTACAAAATATATAAATTGATTTGAATAAGCCCTGTCAACGTACTACAATGAAATTGATCATTAGCTTTTTCAATAATTCGTCTTGAAGGAGGACATTATGTTAACCGCACAGACTATTTTGGAGATCAAAGGGAAAGATTTATGGACGATATCCCCGGAAGATTCAGTATTTGATGCTTTACGTTTAATGGCACGTGTTGATGTAGGTGCTTTATTAGTCACAGAAGATGAAAAACTTGTGGGAATCATTTCTGAGCGTGATTATGCTCGAAAAGTAATTTTACTTGGTAAGACTTCAAAAGAAACACTTGTAAAGGAAATTATGACCAAAAAAGTAATCAGCATTCATCCAATGCAAACCTGTGAAGAATGCATGGATATTATGACCAAAAATCGAATACGTCACTTACCAGTTGTAGTAAATGGTAACCTGGTTGGTGTTGTTTCAATTGGAGATGTTGTCAAGAATATAATTTTTAAGCAAAGAGAGAAAATTAAAGATCTCTCCGGAAGATTCGTTCATACCAATAGTGCTTAAAATTGGTCAATTTAAATTGAGATAAAAGGACAGCAAAATAGCTGTTCTTTTTGGTTACCAACGGAATGGAATGTTGTTGTCAGATTTGCCTGGAAAAACTTTGTAATAAATTGATTCATTAAAATACATGGTTTCCTGTTATGAACTTTACGCTTGTTCAAATCCCATACTATAATAAAGTCTAGAGATCCCCAATCAATCAGGAGATGAGCATGTCAAAATCACGAATTGTTCGTGCCCCACGTGGAACCCAATTAACATGTAAATCATGGTTAACGGAAGCGGCATATCGCATGATTCAAAATAATCTTGATCCGGAAGTGGCAGAAAAACCGGAAGATTTGGTTGTTTATGGGGGTCGTGGACAGGCTGCAAGAAACTGGGAATCATTCGATGCAATCTTAGAGACCTTAAAATTGTTGGAAGATGACCAAACCTTATTAGTCCAATCTGGAAAACCAGTCGCTGTTTTTCAATCCCATCCAGATGCACCACGCGTACTGATAGCAAATTCAAATCTCGTACCCTTCTGGGCAACCCAGAAGCATTTTGACGAATTGTCTGAAAAAGGCCTGATAATGTACGGTCAAATGACTGCTGGTTCCTGGATATATATAGGAACACAGGGAATACTTCAAGGCACATACGAGACTTTAGGAGCACTGGCAACCCAAAAAGGTTGGAATTCGCTTAAAGGAAAATTTGTATTAACTGCTGGTTTAGGTGGTATGGGCGGCGCACAACCTCTTGCTATTACCATGAACGAGGGGGTTGGCTTATGTGTGGAAATCGACCCTGAAAGGGCTCAACGCCGCCAACAAGTCGGATATATAGATATTGTTGTTGATTCGCTGGAAGAAGCAATGACTTTAATCGAGGATGCGTTGGAAAAAGAAATCCCCCTCTCGATTGGACTGATCGGTAACGCAGCAGATGTGTATCCGGAATTGGTGATTCGTGGCATCACACCCGATGTTGTGACAGATCAAACTTCAGCCCATGAAGTTCTGATGTATATACCATCTGGTTTGTCTGTAGAGGAAGCAGCAATATTACGTGCACAAAACCCACAGGAATATACACGACGAGCAATGGACTCCATATCAAGACACGTGGAAGCAATGCTTGAATTTCAACGTCGTGGAGCTGAGGTCTTCGATTATGGCAATAACATTCGTCAACGAGCATTTGACAATGGTGTTAAAAATGCCTTTGATTTCCCTGGATTTGTTCCAGCTTATATTCGTCCATTATTTTGTGAAGGCAAAGGTCCTTTCCGATGGGTAGCTTTATCTGGTGATCCTGAAGATATATACCGTACAGATGAAGCTGTAGCTGAACTTTTCCCTGACGATGAACATTTACAACGCTGGTTGAAATTGGCTAGAGAGAGAATTCCTTTTCAAGGTCTACCTTCCCGTATTTGTTGGTTAGGGTATGGGGATCGCCTCAAAGCCGGGCTAAAATTTAATGAGATGGTGGCGAAAGGAATTGTAAAAGCACCCATAGTCATCGGTAGGGACCATCTTGATGCAGGTTCAGTCGCTTCTCCTAACCGCGAAACCGAAGCCATGCTCGATGGCAGTGATGCTATCAGTGATTGGCCAATTCTTAATCTGATGATTAATGCTGTTGGAGGAGCAACCTGGGTTTCTTTTCACCATGGGGGTGGTGTTGGAATTGGTTTTAGTCAACATGCTGGAATGGTTATCGTAGCAGATGGAACATCGGAAGCTGCAAAAAGGTTGGAACGGGTCTTAACAACTGACCCTGGCATGGGAGTGGTGCGACATGTGGATGCTGGTTATAATAAAGCAATTGATGCAGCAAAAAAACACGGAATAATCATTCCAATGATGAAAGGTTCTTAATATTAATCGCGGATTACGTTTCTTCTGGTTCATTCTGACCATCTTGATTGGGTTATTGATCGGATTTTATTTTGGTTGGGTCCGCACTCCGTCAGAAATTGGTACAACGCAGATATCCAATTTAAGAAGCGATTACATGGCTGATTATGTTTTAATGGCAGCTGAATCTTTTGAACAACATCAGGATCTTGAATACACAACCAATCAATTAGTTCTATTAGGAAATGATCATCCATTAAGATATATTCAAAAAGCAATTATCGTTGCTGAAGAATTGGATTACAGTCTTGAGGATATTGAAAAACTTGCCTTATTAGCACAGGTGTATCAGGTGCCAGAGTCTACTTTGGAGGCACCTTGAACTCAAGATTTCAGGAAGAAAGACGACAACCACCATATTATTTATTAACTGGACTTATGCTCGGATTGGTCTTTGGATTTGTGTTAACAATTGTAATTTTCCCAGTCCAATACTCCAATGTGCCCCCGGAAACTCTCAACTCAACCGACAAAGACCGCTATCGAGTAATGATCGCTTTAGCGTTTCAAGCCAACCAGGATATCGGTCGCGCTACTGCCCGATTGGGCTTATTACGGGATGATGATATAGCTGGCCAACTCATACAACAATCCAGGCGCAGCCAATCTCGCAGTGATGCTCAGGTACTTCTAAATATGGCACAGGCAATCCAAAATCCATTTGTCCAGCCAGCTGTAAATTTAGAACCTACTGAACCCATTTTAACTGACTCCATCCCAATTACCGCAACCCCTTCACCTACTCTAACTGAGACAATAATCCCTACAAACATTGAGACTGAGGAACAAACAACTGCAACACCTGGACCTACAGTCTCAGCTTCGACAGCAATTGTTCAAAATAGTCCAACACCTGGCATCATAACTGGTTTACCATTTCAATTATCGGAAAATGAAACCATTTGTAATCCATCTTATCAAGAATCATTGATCCAGGTTGAGGTTTTTAATGACGTAGGTGAACCAATCCCAAATGCTCGCATAACTGTTTCATGGTCCAACGGGCAAAATTCTTTCTTTACTGGCTTTTTTCCAGAAATCAGTATTGGATATGCCGATTTTTCTATGACTCCATCAACAATATATAATCTTCAAGTTGGCGAAATTGGCGAACTGGTCACAAACCTAACCGCTCCGGAATGCAAAGATGATGAAGATAATTTATATTGGGGTAGCCTCTATCTGCGATTTGATGCACCATAGAGTTGAAAAGAATTATTCCTTTTGTTTTTTATCTGATCGGATTTGTTGTAATAGTTGGCGGTACTGATTAGAATTTGGTGGATTCATCGCAATAATCGCTTCGACCATTTCGATCGCTCCCCATTTATCTCCAGTGTCCAATAATTGATCTGCCAGTTTATCCATTTGTTGAATAGCTTTCGTCGTATGACCATAACGGATAAATGCTTCCATCAAGCGCTTGCGAATTTCAATTCGATCAGGATGTTCTTTTATCAATTCAATCAAAAATTGAATTACATCTTTCGTTTTTTGATTATCTTCAAACATTCTAACGAAATCATCGACTTCTTTCATTGCAGCTGGTACCTGACCTAAACGAAAATTGATATCAATTAATTGCATCCGTGAGACTTTGTCTTCTGGTTGAAGAGAACGAAGTTGTTCGAAAATTCGAAGTGCTTGCCGCCAATCCAGTTTTTGCATATCTATATCTGCGATTTTTGTTAATATTTGAACTGCCCATTTTCGATTGGTTCGGGATTGCTGAGCAAGTCGTAATGCCAATAAATACGATTGACGTGCTTTTTCTAATTCAGCCAAGCGGTAATTAATTTCACCAACTTCTATATGTTCGTGAATTGCTTCATCAATTTGATTATTATTACTGAGTAATTCGATTAATCGATTTCGAATACTCAAATCCATGGGGGCAATTTGTGTAACTTTCTTCAAAACCCGGATTGCTTGATCAGCCTCACCTCTTACTTCATACAATTCAGCAACCAATAAAAATTTCTTCATCGCATCGTCTATTTGTCCGCTTTTTGCCATTAATTCACCGATTTGAATGTGTAATGGCATATAGGTAGGAGCAAATTGCAGTGCATGGAAAGCTTCTTCCATTGCAGATCGATACAAACCTTTTTGGGTCAATTCGCGAACAGTTCCCAATGCCTCCACCACCTGTCCGGAACGGGAGTGTAATAACATTTCGATTAACGGAACCGGTGGATTATCTTCATTTACAGAAGGCATTTGAACACGCGCTTTTTGCAAATATTCGCGCCAATCAGCGCGCATCAATTGTGATCTGACATTCTGGCATAAAGCTAATAGATTTTTTACATTCGTTTCATGTTGTTGTGCTTCTAGAATCGGTTCATATAATTGTTTTAATTCATCTGCAAATCCCGTTGGAATTGTTAATAAATCCGCAAGTCGATAAGCATTTAAGTAGGAAGTTGTCGCCTCCTGTAAATTTTCCTGCTTTTCATTAATTTTTCCTATCAGGAGATAGCAAGCAATTGCATACTCTTTTCTTCGTGCTGCCTGTTGTAAATATTTTATTGCTTTGGTTGGATTTTCATCTACCAGTAGTAACCCAAGGGTGAAATATACGGAAGTTTTTTCTAAACCAATATCCAGTACTCTTTGAAGTTCTTCAGCAGCCCGTTTTTCATTTCCACCAGATTGCAGGTCAATTGCATGCCCCAAATGAAGCAGAATTCTGGTACGCTCTGCTTGTTCCAGTGATAAACCACCAGTCCCACGCGTCAATGCAGAAATACCGTGCTTGCCAGATGCACCAGAACCAGGATCACTATCCGATGAATCAAACAACATCGTCGCCAATTCTTCCAGCGCACTCTGTCTGGTCTCTGCCACAGGGTCCATTTTTAATTCTTCCCTGTTTTTCTCTTCCGAGGTTTGCAATTGTTGGATATTTGCTAATCGATTTACTTTACTTGGTTTCTCAGTTTTTGGCCGTTCAGGTCTGGGTAAGCGCTGGTTTGATTTTAACAACTTCATTGCGTTCTGAACATCCATATTGTCCGGTGCTATTTGCAGACAATAGCGAACTGCCTGAATCGCTTTTTGATTATCTCCAGCACTTTGCATGAGGCTAGCTGCAGCAAGATATTCACTGGCTGCTTCCGATTTTTTCCCCAATTTATCGAAGATCATGGCTAACCGTGTACGGGCGTTCAAATTTTCTGGTTCGATTGAGATCACATGCAGCCAGGATTCGATTGATTTATCAACATCCCTTGATCGTAATTGCATTTCCGCAGCTTGCATCCCAAACTTGACTGCATCTTTGATTCGACCCATTTTTTCATAGATAAAAGCCATTTTTTCATAAGGAACCGGGTCATTGGGGGATATTGACGAGACTTTTTGGTAATGCATTAATGCACCTTCGTAATCTTGCATCTCCAAAAATGCCAACCCAATACTGATCAAAGCCATTGGATCTTCCGGATATTGTTCCAGTGCAACCCGATAATAATTTACTGCTTCAGTCCAATTCTGATCCCAGGCAGCAGAATGCCCTTGATTCATTGCTTTAAGAAATGCTTGTTGATCTCCACTCATGTGCTTTATCCCTTACTTTATTAAATCTATTACCTCAAGACTTCCCCAGTCTCTTCCCCAACGTGCTTCTGTTGATAATGGAATACTCATTTTATAAGCATTTTCCATTACAGATTGCACTAATTTTACAGATTCGTCACGTTCTTCTTCCGGTACTTCTAACAATAATTCATCATGTACCTGCAATAAGATTTTCGCCTTTAATTGTGATTTTTGCAAGGCAGAAGACAAATCAATCATTGCAATTTTTAAAATATCTGCTGCCGTCCCTTGTATTGGCGCATTGATCGCTTCTCGTTCCTCTCGATTTCTCACATTTGCATTGGTAGTGGTTGCCAAGTTTGGAAAATAACGCCGCCGTCCAGCCAGAGTCTCCACATAACCCTCTTGCATCGCCATTTTCCGAAGACCATCCAGATATTCTTTTACTCGAGGAAATCGATTGAAATAGGCTTTTACAAAGTTCTCAGATTCGGATAAGGTTAAACCGGTTGTTCGACTTAAACCAAATGCACTCATTCCATAAATCAAACCAAAGTTAATCGCTTTTGCATTTCTTCGTTGTACCTTAGTCACTTTATCCAATGGAATTTCAAAAATCGCTGAAGCGGTCGCTGCATGAATATCCTGACCAGCTTTAAATGCGTCCAACATGGCATTATCCTGCGACATATGTGCCACAATCCTCAATTCCACCTGTGAATAGTCAACCGCCAGCAATCCATTACCAGGTTGGGCGATAAAACCGCATCGGACTTTTCTTCCCAGTTCAGTTCGGGTAGGAATATTTTGTAAATTTGGATTGGATGATGATAGACGACCAGTAACGGCTACAGTTTGACTGAAAGATGTATGCACCCGGCCCGTATCCGGATTAATTTGGCCAGGCAATGTTTTTACATATGTTGATTGCAATTTGGACAATTCGCGATATTCCAGCATTAGGTCCACCACGGGATGACTGCCCTGTAATTCTTCCAACACAGATGCATTGGTAGAATAATGGCCGCTGGACGTTTTCTTCTTAAATGGTGAACCTAAACCGAGTGTTTCAAACAATGCTTTGGACAGTTGTTGCGTCGAGTTGATATTAAAGGTGTATCCCACTAATTTGTGAACTTCTGTTTCAATTTCTGATAAACGCAGGCTTAATTCATCTTCCATCCTGGATAAGAACTCCTTATCCAATAAAATACCCGTCTGTTCCATTTGTGCAAGAACTGAGATTAATGGCATTTCTATTTCTTCAAACACACTGATCAGGTTATTTTTTACTAATTTTTCATGTAATATGGGTATTAATGCCAGCGGGACCGCAGCGTCCGCAGCAGCATATTCAGCGACTTTTTCTGTTGATACTTCCGCCATGCTGATTTGAGTCTTACCACTCCCTATCAGATTTTCGATTCGAGTCATCTGTAAGTCGAGATGTTGAACTGCTAAATCTTTAAGCCCGAAGCCAAAAAAGCCAGGATCAATCAACCAGGCTGCGATCATTGTATCAAAAACGAAAGGATGAACATCAATTCCGTTTCTGGAAAGAATCATGCCATCATATTTTAGATTGTGACCAACTTTTTTGATTTTGTTATTCTCAAAAGCAGGACGAAGAGATTTGATAACTGATTCGAGTGGTAATTGTTGATCTGCGGTTGTATGTCCAACCGGAATATAGTACCCAATGGTTGGATCAATGGAAATGGAGATACCAACCAGTTTCGCCCGCATTGGATCAATATCAGTCGTTTCTGTATCGAAGCTTAACCATTCTGCTTTACCCAAGGCATTGACCAACTGGGATAATTTTTCTTTTGAGTCAACAAGAATCGTTTCTATGTGGGAGAGCGAAAGATTGCCTACTTTTTCAAGTGGTTCGCCAAACAAAGAAAGCTGTTGAGATGGTCCAAATTCTTCTCTCTGTGCCTGTAAATCACGCAGACGACCAATCAAGGACCGAAATTCAAGTGACTGGAAAATTTTTTCAACTGCCTTGAATTCAAGATGGGAGGTACTGGCTTTCTCTAGATCCAGGACAACGTCTATATCGGTTCGTATCCTGGCTAAATCTTTGCTTATAAATGCTAAATCTTTTCCGTTTTCTAATTTTGACTTGAATTTTTGGGGAATCTCTTCCATGTGTTTATAGACGTCATCAAGTGTTTCATACTCACCCAATAGTTTTAAAGCCGTTTTCTCACCTACGCCTGGAACACCAGGAATATTATCCGACGAGTCACCCATCAATGCTTTTAGGTCAACAATCTGGTCTGGACGGACACCCATTTTCTTGATCACATCTTCAATGTTGTAATCCCTGGCATCAGCCATGGATCTGCCAGGAAGATTGACAAGAATCCGATCATTTACCAACTGCAGCAAATCACGGTCTCCGGTAATAATTTTTACGCCCAGACCTTTTTCGACAGCCTGATATGCTATTGTTCCGAGAACATCATCCGCCTCTGCATTTTCCTTTTCCAAGCGTGGAATATCAAAAGCATCAATTATTTCTCTTAATCTCTCAATTTGTTCCTTTAATTCATCAGGCATTTTCGCCCGTGTTGCCTTGTATTCAGGAAAAATATCGTTACGAAAAGTTCTTCCGGTATCAAAAGCTACAGCAAGATATTCAGGTTTTTCTTTTTCCAGGAGCCGTAGTAAAACACTCATAAATCCAAAAATGGCTGCCGTTGGTTCTCCTTTTGTAGTCCTCATGCTTTCTCCACCTGTTGACGCCATGGCAAAAAAAGTTCGATAAGCAAGAGCGTGACCATCAATTAAATAGAGTATAGGTGGCATATGATCCTTCCAAAAAAATCGTAAGTGTTTTGAACCAATTCTATCGCAGATTCAAAAACCAAAATCCATGATAATTATCTGCAAATCCCATTGTACGATCGAAATAAACTGATATTTATCATATCAGAAATCTTATAGATTCTTTAAGAAATTTTGTATCTTTCCATCAAAGGTCAGGGCGTATTTAGTGGGTTTCACCACTAAAATAACATCCGGCAACCCCGGATTATTGAGATGATACATAAATATCTAATAATTGACAACAAGGTTTTTATCCAGAAAAATAGCAAAATCAAATTTGACCATTCGCATCGAGTTGTTTTCAGATTTTCTGACTTGTGAGATAATAAAACAATCTTCAAACCAAGAAGAAACCTTCAAAATCATATTCATTTGAGGTATTCCTGTGAACTTTACAAAAATTTGTGTCTTAGGGTTAGGTTATATCGGACTTCCAACTGCCAGTACTTTCGCTACATCAGGTTTGAAGGTGATTGGCGTTGATGTGAATCAAAAAATTGTCAATGGTTTGCAAAATGGCGAGGTTCACATTTACGAACCCGGTATTAGAACCCTGGTACAGGCTGCCATCCAATCCGAGAATCTTGTGATAGCTGATCATCCACAACAGGCTGATGCCTTTATCATTGCTGTGCCCACTCCTTTCTATGGCGAAAAGAAAGCTGATCTCAGTTTTGTAAAATCAGCGGCTGAATCCATTGTTCCGCATATACAAAAAGGGAATCTGGTTGTTCTTGAGTCGACCTCCCCACCACGGACAACAATCGATATCCTTGTCCCAATCCTTGAAAAATCGGGGTTAACTGCCGGTGAAGATTTCTATGTTGCTTATTCTCCCGAACGCGTATTACCAGGCCAGATTCTGAGAGAATTAATCGAGAATGCCCGTGTCATTGGGGGTATAGATGAACAATCTGCCGAAGTAGGTAAGGAACTCTACCAGATCTTTGTTAAAGGTGAGATCATTACAACCACCGCTACGACAGCTGAGATGGTCAAGTTAATGGAGAACACATACAGAGATGTCAATATCGCGATTGCCAATGAATTTGCCCGTCTGGCAGATCGCTTCGGGGTAGATGCCTGGGAAGCCATTGATATCGCCAATTTACACCCACGGGTGAATATTCTGCGTCCTGGTCCAGGTGTGGGCGGGCATTGTATCAGCGTGGATCCCTGGTTCCTGGTGGAAGCCGCTCCTGATATAACCCCTTTAATTCACACTGCCCGTAATGTAAATGATGCACAGCCTGATTATGTGGTCGATTTAATAAATCGAATTCTGGGAGGTTTTCAAGGGAAGCAAATCACCATTCTGGGTCTGGCATACAAACCGGATGTGGATGATCTTCGTGAAAGTCCCGCAGTAGAAGTAGCGCATAAATTAGCCCTGCAGGGAGCAATTGTTACAGCGTACGAACCCTACAAACCAGACTTTGTTCTTCAAGGTGTGAGCATGGCTTCTTCGCTGGATGAAGCAATAATAGAAGCAGAAATTCTGGTTCTTCTGGTCAATCACACAAACTTTCGAAAATTAGATCCAGGCAAGTTGCTGGAAAAAACCACTGCCCGTATCATGCTGGATACAGTTGGTGGTTGGAAGCCTGATGTCTGGCAATCTGCTGGTTTCAGCACGCATCGTCTTGGAGTATCAGAGAGCGATTAATCGATGGCTAAGAAAATACGTTTGCTCAACATCATTGGTACCCGTCCTGAAGCCATAAAAATGTGCCCTGTGATTCAAGCTGCCCAAAATCACCCAGATATCGAACCATATTTATGTGTGACTGCCCAGCACCGTCAAATGTTGGACCAGGTACTGAATGTGTTTAATATTCAACCTGATTTTGATCTCAATCTGATGCAGCCCAACCAGAGTCTTTCACAGATAACTGCTTCGATCCTCCAAAATCTTGATCCAATTCTGGCTCATGTCAAACCGGATTGGATTCTGGTGCAAGGAGATACCACCACGGTAATGGCTTCAGCTTTACTGGCTTTCTATCATCGTATCAGAATCGGGCATGTTGAAGCCGGTTTACGAACCGGGGATAAATGGCAGCCATTTCCCGAAGAAATCAATCGTAAAATCGCTGGTGTGGTGGCAGATTTACACCTGGCACCTACCGAAGAAGCCAAACAAAATCTGCTGAATGAAGGTGTGGAGAATTGGCGAATTTTTATCACAGGGAATCCAGCGATTGATGCATTACGGATCATTACTTTATTACCGGCTCCAAAAGAAATTCAACTCTTGTTTGATCAATATCATATTGGTGACAAACAGAAACAATTGATAATGGTAACTGCCCACCGAAGAGAAAACTTTGGTCAACCGATCATAAATATATGCACTGCCTTGAAAAAGTTAGCCAATCAATTCCAAGATCGAATTCACATCATATATCCTGTTCATCTCAATCCCAACATCCAGGAACCGGTTTATCGTCTGTTAGGAAATGTAGACAATATCACCTTATTGCCACCAATGGATTATTTACCCATGGCACATTTATTAAAACAAGCAGTCCTTGTACTGACTGATAGTGGTGGTATTCAGGAAGAAGCAGCGGGATTGCATAAACCAACACTGGTCATGCGCGAAGTGACTGAACGCCCAGAAGGGGTCAAAGCCGGTGTATTACGACTTGTAGGTACAGACCCGGAAAAGATTGTCTCAAATGCTGTCGAGCTTTTAGAAAATCAATCGGTTTATCAAAAGATGGTTCAATCCAAAAATCCATTTGGAGATGGGTACGCAGCTGAGGAGATTATAGATGCCTTAATCAGCATCGATAATAAATTGGTATGATTAGTCCGGGATTCAATAAAAGCAACTTTTCATGACAGATCAAACAACTTTCTCTCATCCTGAAAACAGCATCGCATTAATGCCAAAACTGGACGGTCTAGGGGGACCCTCTTCTTTTCAAAGGAAATTAATCCAGGGATTGAAGGAAAAAGGTATCCATACCCATTTCAATCCCTTCGATCCTGAAGTTCGTTCGATCCTGGTGATTGGTGGTACCAAAAACATTCAGACGATTTGGAAGGCTCGCCGAAAAAATATTCGCATTGTGCAACGGCTTAACGGTATGAATTGGATTCATCGAAAGAAAAGGACCGGATTGAAGCATTATCTGCGCAGCGAATATGGTAATTTCATTCTTTCTACGATACGCAGACATTTATCAGATGCAATTATTTACCAATCACAATTTGCGCGCTCCTGGTGGCAGACAACCTATGGAAAATCAAACGTCCCATCAAACGTTATTTATAATGGAATCGATCTGAACACCTATCTTCCTACCGGTACTCATCAAAAACCATCGGATCATATAAGAATCTTACTGGTGGAAGGACATTTGGGGGAAGGGAATGAAAGCGGTTTGCTCAATGCAATTCAAATGGTGGAACTGCTTAACCAACGTTATTCACAACCCGTTGAGCTGATGGTAGCAGGCAAGGTGCCTGAAGAAATCAAGACCCGTTTCGCTTCTCAAACCAATGTTTGGTTGACGTGGGCAGGTGTCATTCCACGTGAGGAAATCCCAACTCTGGATCGATCAGCACATTTTCTTTTCTCTGCAGACCTTAATGCTGCCTGTCCAAATTCTGTAATTGAAGCTCTGGCTTGTGGTTTACCTGTGGTTGCTTTTTCGACTGGTTCACTACCTGAAATATTAGAAAATGATGCTGGCCGTACCGCTCCTTATGGCAGCAACTACTGGGAACTGGAACCACCAGATATTAATGGGTTGGCAGATGCAGCTATGGAAATATTAAACAATCTTGATCATTTCCGACGAAAAGCAAGAGATCAAGCCGTGAATAAGTTCAGCCTTGATTTTATGGTGGAAGAATATCTAAAAATATTACTACCAAAATAAATCTGTTTCAGGATTTGAAATTACTCGTGACCCCCACCCTGCATCATAACTACATCAGGTCCCCGATTTATCTCCCAGGGGTAAAGAATATGTGCGTCTGTGATGGCTGCGAAATAATCGGGCCGAATGCTACCAAATAAATTTCGATAAGGGTTGAAATGCAACACACAGGTATAGGGTTGTCCTCCAGCGCTCACAACACGATTACGCACTGCTGTGATCGTTCTGCCAGATCCCCATACATCATCAATCACCAGAACTCGTTTTCCTGCCAACAGTGAATTATCAGGAAACTGAACAAATTTTGGCCATGCTAATAAACGGCCTTTTTTTCGTTCATCCTCAATTTGCATTTCATTTGGAAAGTCGACAGCTGCAGTAAGTATTGTGTCAAGATTTAAAGCTTCAGAAATCAATCCGCCTGGGATGATGCCCCCATGTGTAATCATAATCATACAATCAAATTCCGTCTCAAATTGTGGAATGAGGTGATCAACCAATTTATCGACATCATTCCAGGTCAGGATTTCTTTTCTTTGCATCATCTTGACAACATCCTCTACATAATAGTTTATGTTGTATCTTTTCAACACTCCGGTGTTAGCGAATTTTATATATTGAAAAAATCCATTTTGTTAGATTATAGCATTGAATAATTTTGGGATGAAAAATTTTTACCTTTCATCTGAGGTCACCGAATTATGGAGATGATACAAGAATTTCTTGATTTATTGATAAACTCTTCTTTATTCGAAATCAGGCAATATTCCTGTTTGATCATGTTTTTGTAAAGTGAACCAGATTGCCCCCAGACCAATCAGGGTAACCAGGACACCCAAAATCCATCCAAAAATCGGAATAACATTCAAAATCAGATAGAGGAAAATTCCAACCAGCAAACCCCAGACATCTTTATTTTCTTTTGTATATTGGAATTTATTCAAAACCCAACCTCCTGCCCAGTAAGCCAAAACAAATTTACTGATGTAGGTGGCGATAATTCCAAATAATAGCAACGACAAAACAATCACTGCAAGTCCCAAAAAGAACAAGGAATTACCTAATTGATTGAGCGTAAATATCAACAACAATACGGATACAAGAATTATCAAGAAAAAGAATACCAGAGCTCCTAAATTCACAACCAATACGCTGATAAAACCAACTCCTAATGAATTAAGTGGTTTATTAATTGCATATTCTGATGCTTCAGAAATGTATCTTTTTCCATATTTCCAACCAATAATTGCAAATAATAAAAATCCTACCAGTTGCCGAAGCATCCTGATCAATCTTAAAACAAAAGGATTTTTTATCACTACTTTATCTTTACCATCTTTCTGCATCGTTTCGGGATTAGAGATGTTCTCCACAACTCCTCCGATGGGCAAATTTCTTAAATTCTCCTCAAGGCTTTTAGCGCTGGTATAGATTAATTGACCTTCAATACGTGCCTGATCCCCAACTTGTAAACCGATTGGCAATAAATCAGGAATTTTAAATTGTTGCATATACGGAAGCCAGATTCGAATTCCTTCATCATCCCCACTGGCATCAATTGCGACCTCAGCATTCCCTTTTACGTCCCCATTTATCTCAACCGAAACAGCGCTTACTCGTAAATTTTTCTCAACAGTTCCATTAATCGAAATCTGATAACATCCAGCATATAAATTTTCCTGAATACTACTCACTTTTAGTTGAATGATATGAAAACCTGCAAAAAAAAGATTTCTTCCAATATTCGCATTGGGACTTAATTCTAATGTTGCGCTTGCTACAGCCAGATTACGATCGACAGGAGCCCTGACTACTACATTTTGTCCCCCAACAAATAGGTTTCCAGATAAAGTGGCATTTTGTTCGATTTGAATATTTCGTCCCAAAAGGAAAATATCATTATCAATTTGAGCACTTGATTCAATAACAATCTTTTCCCCTATGACAAAAAGCATCCCATGTACTTTTCCTGCCACCGTCACTTCATTGCCTTGTAGATACAGGTCGTCAAAGATCTCATCCTCTGGTCCAAGATTACTTTCAATGGATGGTAATGCAGCCTGGATCGTATTAATATTGATAATTAATAAAATAATTGTGATGATAACGAATAAAACACCTTGAATAATTTTCCGATGGAAAAAAGCTTTCATCAATCCTCCAAATATATAGGATATCTTCATTATATACATCCAATCAAAAAAATTACATTTATTTTTTGTGTCTTCTCAAAAAAAAAAGGAGCAATCATGGTGTTTTTGGCGAGTATAACACCAAAAACATCTGGACTGCTTTGATGAAAAGATACCTATTTTTGAATAATTTAATAATCGAAAATGAAATTAAAATAGGAAAATTATCTATCTATCAAATCAAAGGAGAAGTATCAGTTTTTATTACTGATAAGTTCTAATATTTGCCACTATTCCCCCGATAATTATCACAACCAACAGAGAGCTTCCAAATACAATTCCATCAGTTTGACGATTTCTCGTTTCAGAAATCGGTTCAAGACTTATCTCAGACTGAATAGATAGTTCAGAATTGGATGCATTTTGCATCTTTAACCGTAAGCTATCAACATTTTTTTGATGATCCATCGCAGGATCCAATTCAACCCAGGTCATCGAAAGACTAAAAAACAATGCAACAATAAACACAATAATTAGCTGTCGATTCAACCAGCTAGGTTTGTTAAATTTAAGTTTCTTACTCATGGGTTGCCAATGCGATCAATAATTGCTTGCGCTGCAAAAGGCGCGGTTGTTTTTCCGGATAATACCTGCACCAATTGATCTTGCATTACCAAACCGATTGTATTGACAATCTCATTATTCGGACGAATGTGAGCTGAAGATGCAATCTGACCCAAAAGAGTGCGTAACGCCTGGTCGTCCCATGCAGACAAAGATGATGGTCGCACAGGAATAACTCCCTTCGCTGGAGCCCAGACCTTCAAATAATCTTCCTCAGTGAGAAATTCTGCCAGATCAATACTCAGTTCATGAGCCTGAACTCTTGGATCGGTCAGGCACCAGACCCAACCATCCGATAATGTGGCTGAATTTTCATTTATTGATGGAAAAATTGCCAGAGTAGAATCATCTGTGGGGTCTGATAGATATCTGGATGCCCAGGTAATAACCCAATTACTTCGCAGCTCGTTATAGGATGTCCAAGCTTCTGAATCTCTTTGTAGCTGAGTCAACCACAAGGGAAATACCCCTGACTGTGCACCATCTGCAAATAATTGATACAGTTGAGTGAGTAATTCAAGATCCAGTTGTGGAAGTCTTTGGGTGCTCTCCAACTCCCCACCAAGGGAACGGTACAAATTTAAAGTCAACAATGATTGCGGGTCTGCTACTGGAAAGGCAACTGGTTCTCCCCGTCTTATCAAGTCATTCCAACTATCAGGAGATTCACCAACAACCGTTGGACGATAGACCATCGTCAACGCATCACCCGCAAAGGGTAAACCGTAAGAATTTCCGCCAACAACAGTCAACCGTTGGGCATAATCATACCAATCCTGGTCATCAATCTCATCAGAATATGTATCGAAGGGAATTAATAAATTTCTTGAAACAGCAGTTTCCAAATCCGATCTCTGTAATACGATCAGGGAAGGCATAGACTGCGTGGCTGCCCCACTGGTGATTGTTAAGGCTTCCAATAAACCAGTTGGTCCACTCACCCCTTTGACGCGCACTGAAATAAAAACATCTTTATGCATAGCTTCAAATTCTGCAATTCGTTGCTTAAATATCTGACTGGCTGGGGTGTCTAATTGTGGATCAAATTGAGGAGGAACCCATAAAACAAGTTCAACTGTTCCGGATAAAGGCGGGGCAACTGGGGTCTCCGCCACCACCAGGGTTGCCTCAAATGTCTCCGTTGGTACTATTGGAGTCTGAGAAATTGGCGATGGTGGAACTATTTGTTCAATAATTTGATCAACCAGTCCTCTAATATCCACTTGGTATTCACAACCACTCAGAATGCCTGCAAACAGGAAACTGAGAATCAGGAATAAATTTTTTAATTGGATCGAAAACTGTTGTTTATACTTCATACTAATTTAATTGGCTCACTGATTAACGCGGATAATAATTTTACTGCATTATTAACATCATTGATATCCACCATTTCCGAAGGAGTATGCACATAACGTGTCGGCACTGATACACATCCAGCTGGCATTCCTGCACGAGAGATTTGCATTGCTTTTGCATCAGTGGTGCCGCCTAACAACACTTCCATTTGGTAGGGAATTTTATGTTTCACAGCGCATTGTACCATTGCATCCACCAAACGTGGATCAGCCAACATACCGCCATCTTTTACCTTAATCGCTGGTCCCTTTCCCAACGATATATCCATCTTAATTCCGCGTGGTGTATCTCCCGACATGGTAACATCCGCCGCGATTCCAAGATCGGGATCAATCGCATAAGCCGCTGTTGTTGCTCCACGTAATCCAACTTCCTCCTGGGTACTGAAAACAAAGAACAATTCATGTGGACTATTTTTGACAAGCTTGAGCGTTTCAATCAGGATTGCAGAGCAGACCCGATCATCCATCGCTTTCGAAATTACACGGTTTCCCAAATCCTCAAAGGGTCTATCAAAAGCAGCAACATCACCGACTTTTACGGGACAATCTTCCGGATTGCTTGCACCTAAATCAATATACATTGATTCGATCGTATGCACATGGTTAGCATTTTCAAGTCTTTCTCCGCCTATGACACCAGCGGATCCATTCAAAAATCGTACCCGGCTTCCATAGCATGTGTGCGGGCGAACTCCCCCAATGGTGGTGAATCGAGCAAAACCATTCTTATCCACGTGGGTAACCATAACTCCAATCTCATCTATATGAGCTGAAAGCATAACTCTTAAGCCACCTTCTTTTTTCTCTCCCTTTTTTATGATCAGGTTTCCCATTGCGTCAACCTGAATCTCATCAGCAAATCCTTCTACCTCCCCACGAATTACTTCTCGAATTTTGGATTCATATCCAGAAGGGCCGACTGTCTCAACTAATTTCTTGATCAATGATTTCATAATTCACTCCTGATGACGTTTTAATTCTTATCTTTCATAATTTCACTTCTAAAAATGGTTCTGAAAGCGAATTTATCTTTCAGTCAAGAAAAATTCTTTGGTCACATTACATAGGGTTGCATAAATCAACGCAAGGGTATTTTTCCAATCATCTCTACGTGCAATTAAAATAGCAGTATGGGCATATCTGCCTGGTACAGAGATGGATACAGATGGAATTCCACCACGTTGTTTATGAATTGCCCCGGCATCTGTACCTCCCTTACCAGGTTGACGAAATTGGTAAGGAATTCCATATTGGTCTCCTGTTTCAGCCAGCAAATTTATCAATCGTGGATCGGATAACGTGGATGCATCCAACCGATAAATCGCCGGACCATGATTCAATTTGACATTATAGCGACTGTTTTCTTCATCATCCCACACCGGCAAATCATTGGCTGGCGTCGAATCAAGCACAAAAGCAATATCTGGGTTCATGCTATAAGCAGCTACCCGGGCACCACGTAGCCCGTTTTCTTCCTGAACGGTAAAAGCAGCTAATAACTCAATATTCCCAGGCATGTGCTTGATTAATTCAATTAATGTTGCTACTCCGAGGCGATCATCTAACGCTTTTCCAACCAGACTGGGTCCCCATGTTTCAAAGCGGGTTGCAAAAGTTGCCCGGTCTCCTACTTTACATTTTTTCGAATTACCTGGTCCTACATCAATTCTGAGATTGTCCAACGGAATTGGATTTTTTCTTTCTTCTGCAGTGGTCAGGTGAATGGGTTTTGCACCAATCACACCAGGTAGTTTTTCTTTCCCTACCAAAACAGGTTTACCGACCAGTTGACGGTTATCAATTCCACCAATAATCTCAAACCGGAACAAACCTTCTCCCTCATCATCAACCAGCATGAATCCAACTTCATCCATGTGTGCTGCCACCATCACCCGAATCGGATTCTTGACTTTAGATTTGCATGTAACCAGTACATTTCCCAAAGCATCGACTTTAACATCATCGGCGAAATCCTTAATTTCTTCCATTACAATCGCTCGAACTTCGCTTTCCTCACCTGATACTGAAACAGCATTGGAGAGTTTTTCAAGCAATTTGATCTGATCTTCTCCAATTGCAGGAATTTGACTTAAGACTTTTTTACTCTTCATCTTTCACCTCATCCCAGGTTATCTTATCCATAAAATCAACCTCAAGACGA
Organism: Anaerolineaceae bacterium; assembly: GCA_030653365.1. Taxonomy (GTDB): domain Bacteria; phylum Chloroflexota; class Anaerolineae; order Anaerolineales; family Anaerolineaceae; genus UBA6170. Next base: position 30,842 of record JAURZL010000011.1, on the reverse strand, counting down.
ACGATTGTCTCAGCCAATAGCCGGCCAGCCCGTTCCATATCTTTCATAGCGATCATTTCGACTGGTGTATGCATATACCGCAGAGGAATCCCTATCACCATCGTAGGATATCCACCAGCCACAACTTGCATTGCATATGCATCCGTTCCAGAATGGCGTGGGATATATTCTTTCTGAAAAGGTATCTCAAGCTCTTCAGCTACGTCTAAAAATTTCTTATGAACATAGGGATGAGCATTTGGTCCCCAGCCTAATGTCGGACCTTTTGACAAACTGACCGTACGCCAATCATTTGCACCTGGTCCTTTGCCAAAAGTAACATCAATCGCCACCGCAATTGTAGGATTAAGTTCAAATGGAGAAGTGAAACCTCCCCCTAATGTTTCTTCTTCCTGAACTGTGGCAACTGCCCATACATCCCAGTTATGTTTCATGTGCTGCAATTCTTGTAAACAATAGGTTATGGCTGCAACAGAAATACGATTATCAAGGCTGTGCCCGACAATGGTTTTCCCAGATAATTCCAATGGTTCCTGAGCGAAGGAAATAAGGTCACCAACCCTGACAAGTTCGTCAACTTCTATTTCTTCCAATCCTGTATCAATAAAAAGATAATCCATTGCAACCGATTTTCCCCGTTGAGAAGGTTCAAGCAAATAATCTGCAGGTTGAACCACTACAGCCGGTAAATTTTTCCTGCCATGAACTGTAACCCGCAGACCTGGTAAAATTCTCGGATCCACCCCACCAACTTCCGTAAAACGTAATAATCCGTCTTGTATGCCAGTTACCATCAAACCAATAGCGTCCATGTGGGCAGCCAGTAAGATGCTTGGGCGGGGTTCAGAACCACTCCCCCGACGTAAAGCATGCAAGCTTCCTAATAGGCTGACACTGACTTCATCAACCATTGGAAGCCAGGCAGCTTCAATTACTTCTCTTGCAGGAGCCTCATATCCAGATAATCCTGGTAATGAGATCAGCTTCTTGAGTGTTTCTTTGAGATCTGTCATAAGCCTTCCTTTTATCAGGTAGATTTATATAGACTTAAGGATTTGTTATTTCTGTTGGAATTGGAGTATCAACGGGAATCGTATTGGTTGGTATTGGCATAGTATTGGTCGCAGTAGGCGGTTGCTGAGTTTCAGTAGGAATATCAGTAACCGTTGTTGTCGCAGTAACTGTCCTCGTCCGTGTAGCAAAAGGAGTATAAGTCACTGTTGGTGTCCATGTTTCAGTAACTGTTGCTGTGGAGGTAGCTGATGGAAAGATAATGGGTGAGGGTAATGACAGCGGAGGAGCACTGGTAAATGTCAATGTTGGTGAACCAGTTAGGGTAGGAGACGGGGTAGGTTGGTTAATCTGGTTTCCAACTTGCAAAAAAATCGCACCTACACAATAACAAACAACCGAAGCAACAATGATGGTTACTAAAATGGATCGTGTTTTTGTATTTTGTTCTGATTTCAATGTCATTCTTTCCCTGGATACTCCCTAAAATCCTAACACGCTAACCTTGCTCTGACAAGGTAATTCCCCAGGACTTCTCGTATTACATCTCTGTAACACGATTTTAACCCATTATCTTGAAAACATTATTCAATAATCAAGTTTTCACTTTTTGTAACCATATTTCTGTTTATTACTTAGATTTTGTCCTTTGTTGAATCAAACCTATTTCCTGTCTGACGGCTTGATAAAGACTTTCTGCTCGTAAATCTTCTATTGAATAACAGGGCGATAACAAGTTGTCAGCCAATGCTTGCGCCAATCCCCGATCAAAAGCTGGATGTTCAAGATTAATCACGACACTATGGACATGTTCCTCAGCGATCATACGTGCTATTTGGTAGGCTTCTGCTAATGGACCCAATTTATTTCCCATCGCAACATTTCCAGCCCCGTCTGTCAATAAAACCATCAATGGCAAGACATCCGGCATAGTAATCTTTTCTCTCATCAGCACTTCATATGCCAGTCGCATTCCAGCTGATAGAGGTGTTTTTCCTCCAACAGGGATATCTTGTAAAGCGCGTTGTGCCATCATAACAGAATTAGTTGGTGACATCACCAATGTAGCCCTATCTTTTTGAAACACAACCATTCCAACCCGATCACGACGTTGATACGCATCATTTAATAGAGAAAGGACCGCACCTTTGGCTGCTGCCATTCTTTCTGCCACAGCCATCGACCAGGATGCATCCACTACAAACAGGATTAAATTTGCAGTTCTTCGCACTCTGACCTTGCGCATGTAATCCTGTGGCTGAATGGCAAAGGCAACCTTCTTCCTCTGTTCATACCTGCGATTTTGAAAAGGAGCTGCAGCTCGAAGTGTAGCATCGAATGCCAGGTCTTCTGCATTTCCTGCAGAAGGTTTGGATTGTGTGTATCTTCCCCTTTTTCTTTTTGTGCGAGTCATGGATCTTCGCCCGGCTCGCTGACGAATAATCTTGTCCAATGGCGTATTTAATCGTCGTGGAGAAAAAGCGGAACCTGTTTTGATTTTTTGTCCGCCTTCCCACCAATTGGATTGAGCGTTTTGAAAAACCGATGCAGGATCAGGCACAGCATCCCCCATTTCCGGAATTTCAGTGGTTGTATCCCCCCCGCTTAAGTTTTTTTTTCCGCTTTTGGAGTTGATTCTTTTGTTGGATCAGGTTCTGAATCTTCTCCATCATCACCAGATGAACGACCGCCACTTAATTGCTCAATGCGATCTCGTAACTCTTCCATAGTGGCTATTTCTTTATCAAACGGACCGCGTTTCATGCGATGGGGTAAAGCCAACTCAGCAGCTTTAGCAATATCCAGATCAGTAATGGATGTGCGACCTTCAAATGCAGCTTGTGCACGAGCTGTTTTTAAGATCACCAAATCGGGACGATGACCATCAACTCCTAAAGAAGCGGTCAGCGAGGCGATTGTAATAAGGTCACGACTGCTATGATTTACTTTAGGGATCAATCTTCTTGCAGTTTCAATTTGTTCAGATAATTCAATTTCAGCTGCTTGAAATTCTTCACGAAAACCTTCCGGATTGACTTCAAAGTTCATGTTGCGTTCCATGATCATCACCCGTTCGCGTTTGTCGAGAATTCCATGAATGTCGACCGATAGAGCAAAGCGATCCAGGAGCTGTGGCCGTAAATCACCTTCTTCGGGATTCATGGTGCCAACCAGAATAAAACGTGCTGGGTGAACAAATGAAATACCTTCCCGTTCCACAATATTCATCCCCATCGCTGCAGAATCAAGCAGGACATCAACAACATGATCATCTAATAGATTTACTTCATCAATGTATAACAAACCACGATTTGCAGCAGCCAAAACACCGGGCTCAAAGCTGCGTTCGCCTTTTTGAATTGCCCGTTCAATGTCCAAAGTTCCGACCACACGATCTTCTGTCGCAGACACCGGCAGGTTTATAAAGGCTGTTGGCTTTATTGTAACTGGCAGCGGTTCACCTTTTTCATGCCGTTCTTTGCATTCTGTACACCAGGTATTGGGACTATCCGGATCGCAACTAAATCGACAATCTGAAACTGCTTTTACCATCGGCAATAAAGCTGCTAACCCACGGGCTGCAGTTGATTTGGCTGTTCCCCGTTCTCCACGAATCAAAACACCACCAATTCTTGGATCAATTGCATTCAAAATCAAAGCCCGTTTCATACGTATTTGACCAACGATCGCGGTAAACGGATAAATTTGTGGCATATTTTTCTTCCCTTTATTTAATAATTATCTGACTTTTGAGCCAGAGGATTAGTGTACCATCCCATGCAACATGCTGCAATCTACGGCTCCAGAAAAAATTATACACCTTATTAAACCAATTTTTAATTTTCACTGACTTACCAAAAAGATAGTCCTATTCCTCAATATTTTTTATGAAATGAAAAAATCTCTTTTCAATAATTAGGATTGGTGTGTTTTTAGGCGGGCGAACACCCACCTAAAAACACTCATCAACACCTGCTTGTTGAGATAGGACAAAATATTGGTAAAATGATATTATGTTTCCTAATTTAGAATCAATTGGTCGCTGGATACTCATTGTTGGGTTGGCAATAACTATTTTAGGAGCTTCATTATGGTTATTCGCTCGTCTGACAGGGTGGGAAAAATTTCCCGGTACTCTGAAATGGCAAAGTGGAAACCTCACCTGCCTTATTCCGATTTTAGGGTCAATTGTCCTGAGTATTTTACTGACAATAATTCTCAATTTGTTAGCCCGATGGTTCAATCGATAATCCATATTCTGGTCTGGATTAAATCCTGGATTTGTTGATTGCCATGATAAGATTGGCTCCATTAATATGATAAAAACCCATCGAACCCGTACAAAAATCCGCAAGTTGCTTGCTTTTCTTTTTCCGGTTCAGGCTGGTGTGCCGGATAACCTGCGTTCAAACATTCGTCATTTAATCTGGGATATCGGTTGGTTTGGCTTATTAAATGGCACCACGCTTTCATTCATGACAATTTATGCAGCTCGAATTGGTGCGAACACCAATCAAATTGGTTTGATCACTGCCATGCCTGCAGTCATAAACCTGATTTTGGCATTACCAGTAGGAAGTTGGTTAAAAAATCGCCCTATTGATAAGTCGGTATTTTGGAGTGGGGTTGGACAACGCCTATTTTATTTTTTGATGATTTTTTTACCATGGTTATTAAGTGATCACTTACAGGTTTGGGTCTTAATCCTTTTTACACTCCTTATGAGTATTCCGGGGGCAGCTATCGCAGTCGGTTTCAATGCATTATTTGCTGCTGCCATTCCCGCTCGTTTTCGTGGTGTAGTAGCAGGAAGACGGAATGCAGTTTTTGCCATCACATCAATTGTATCAACCCTTGTTTGTGGGCAAATTTTAACTGTTTTACCATTTCCTTTTAGTTATCAGGTTGTTTTTGCAATTGGATTTGTTGGCGCTTTAATGAGTGTGGTTCATTTGAAATTCGTTCATCCAGTTACGGATGAGTATGAAGCAGAAATCAAGACTCCCACAATTAATTTTGATGAATTGAATCAAAAATCAAAAAGAATTTTTAATAAAGTTTGGATCACCATTCAGCGAAAATTGCATTTTGAGATACTGCGAGGATCTTTTGCATGGTCTCTGGGGCTATTAACCATTTTTCATATGGTACATTATCTTTCTATCCCAATTTTTCCAATTTTTACGGTAAATGTTCTGGGGTTAACGGATAGTACACTCAGTCTTGGGAATGCTTTGTTTTATGTCACCATGTTTTTTGGATCAACACAAGTTGGAAAATTATCCAATCTCATGGGAAATAAGAAATTGACCGGAATTGGTATTTGTATGCTGGGTTTATATCCCGCATTTTTATCTTTCGCTCAAGGACCATTCCTCTTTTATCTTGCTTCATTTTTGGGTGGCTTTGCCTGGTCTCTGGTAAATGCTGCAATGATTAATTACCTCTTAGAGAAAGTACCACAGACCGAAAGAACTGGGTATCTGGCATGGTTTATCGTGGGAGCCAATGCTGCAATTTTGGTGGGCACGTTGATTGGACCCGTGATTGGAAATGTTACAGGCTTAACCATAGCATTATTACTATTTGGAATCTTGCGCACAATCGCTGGTCTTGCCTTGCTGAAATGGGGGTGACCATTTAAATTGCTGGTTTTTGAGGTTGATTAATTTCCTGTTTCTTTAAATTATTTGATATCAGGAAATAAAATATGATACTAATGAAACTTGTCGCTCCGGCAACAAACCAGGGAGCATGAGGAGAAATGGTATCATTTAATATTCCTCCTGTAACCGGTCCAATTCCACTGGCCAACCCCCATGTCATACCATGGATGCTCATATATCGCCCACGTTTATCCGGTGGCGCTAGATTGGCTGATAACGTGGTGGCTGTTGGCACCATAATCAATTCTCCTGTGGTCATCACAACCATTGCCAGCCAAAACATCCAGAATCCAGTACCAAAACCGATGATCATCGCTGCAAGACCATAAAAGAACGCACCTATAGCAATCATCTGTATTGGTCTGTGCTTTTTTGTTTGTTTCGTAACGAATAATTGCAAAGAAACAACCATTAATGCATTGGTAGCAGGAATAAATCCATACATACTTTCAGGTACCCCAAAATTCTGTTTAGCATACACTGCCAATAAAACCCAAATCATTGATGCTGTTATGGTTGTGAGCGTGAAAGTCAGATTGAAATTGATAAATGGTTTATCCCGAAAAATTGGACCATATCCGCCAAATCTCTCCTTAATTTTCTCAAAGTCATTTTGTTGCGGAAGGGTTTCTTTCGCTTTTATTGCCAGCAATACGCTGTACAAAATCAATCCTGTTGCCGCAAGGTAAAATGCCAGGGAGTATGAAGTAGAGGTTATAAAACCACCAATCGCTGGACCTAAAGCAATGCCTAAATTATTACTCATCCTTAATATCGAATATCCATCACTACGTTTTTGTGGAACCAAAATATCAGCCATCATGGCATCTGATCCAATCTGATAGAGCGGCATAAATGCACCACGCAGCGCCATAAGGATCAAAAAAGCAGGTAAACTATCTGCCATGCTCATTAGTATGTAACAGGCTCCATTTCCGGCAAGACTGATCACCATAACCCATTTTCTTCCCAATCGATCGATGACAGGACCGGAGATAAATGAGAAAAGCAAATTGGTAATAGAATTTACCGTCATCAAGCTGGTAACGACAGCCAGAGAAACAGTCAGGGTCTCGCTGACATAAATCATTAAAAATGGCCAGATCATACTGGAGCCTAATGTACTGATCAGCATGCCAAAAGCCATCAACCAAAATTGATCGGGGTATTCCCGCCTTGTGCGACGAATTGTTCCTAGCATGGATTCTCCTGATCAGGATGCAATCGACTCTCCTTACTCTTGTTGACGGGAAGATCATTACTCAGGGAGTTCAAAATCCTTCAGATTTTAACATGCACCTTGCAAACGCAACAGGTTTCACCCATAAGGGAACACATGCTCAGTATCATTTGACACGAAAAATTTTCAATTCGAAAAATAGCATGTGGTAAAATTTATAGAAATCTTCCTTTAAGAGGAGCTAAAATGGTAAGTCAAGATTTATTGGATATTCTTCGTTGCCCGGCGTGTGTAAGAGAAAAAGACGGCTTGCTTGAATTGATAAAAGATTCATGGCTGGTATGCCAGGATTGTGACCGAAAATACCCCATTGTTGATGATATTCCGGTGATGTTAATCGATGAAGGTGATAAATGGGTAGCAACGTTAAAGTCTGATTTACCTGTTCCACCGCCACCTATGTCGTAAATTTTAAAAATGGAGATGAATTAGGCGGTTTCCTGTGTTAAGTCATCGTCCATATGAGAAAAAATGAACCAAAATAATACATCTGAATCAAAAAAACAATCATCATACAGATTGGATAAAACGAATATTATTATCCTGTCTGTGTTTGTCATTCTCTCCATTGTCACAGCAATTCTTGTTTTCATTCTGGCAAAAAACATCATTTCCACCTGGACAATGACAAATCTCGAAGGCCTTCCGGTTATAGACCGGGGAACAAATATTGCTCCCATTGATAATCCTGAGTCCGATCCTCTGACTGATCTCGCAAGTGTACCAATGGATATTGACATACCTGAACCTTGGGATGGTGTCAGCCGTGTTACGGTTCTGCTCATGGGACTTGATTATCGAGATTGGGAAGCAGGAGAAATTCCACGCACTGATACTATGATGGTCTTAACGATTGACCCTGTCACAAAAGAAGCTGCAATGTTATCAATCCCTCGGGATATGTGGGTTAATATTCCTGGATTTGAACACAGTCGCATCAACACGGCCTATTATCTGGGAGAGTTATGGAAATTGCCCGGTGGTGGACCAGGATTGGCCGTTGAGACAGTCGAAGAATTTATTGGAGTTCCGATTGATTACTATGCTAAGGTTGATTTTGCAGCTTTTGTTCGTTTAATTGACGAAATCAAAGGGGTAACTGTCACCCCTAAAATGGATGTAAGACTTGTTCCCATTGGTGGGGGTTACAAAGAAACCTTGAATGCAGGTGAAACCTATACCCTTGATGGAACATTGGCACTGGCGTATGCCCGAGCTCGTTACACGGAAGGTGGTGATTTTGACCGAGCTGCAAGACAGCAGGAAGTGGTATATGCTATCCGGGATCGAATTCTGAAGTTCTCGATGTGGCCAACACTCATTGCAAAATCCCCTATTCTCTATCAGGAGATATCTTCTGGAATCAACACCAATATGCGTTTTGAAGACGCGCTTCGCCTGGCTACATTAGCCCTGGAAATTGACCGCAGTAAAATCAAATCCTTCATTATCGATGCGTCTTATGTTGAGTTTGGCATGTCTCCGGATGCCCAGGAAATTTTGAAGCCGATCCCTGATAAAATCCGTATATTGCGGGATGAAGTCTTCAGCAGTGGTGGACCTCTTGGTCCGATTGCAATCAAATCGGAAACAGGTGCGGCCGACGTTGATATTTACGATTTGGTAAAAATTGAAAACGCTCGTGTATCGATCCAAAATGGAAGTTGGTATACAGGTCTGGCGGGTGAAACCGCTAATTACTTACGATCCAAAGGTTTTAACATCGTTGAAGAAACCGATGCCCAGGGAACTGATGTGTCCGTCATTACTTTGTATAATGCAAAACCATATTCAATTCAAACTTTATTCAAAATGTATGAGGAAGCTGGATTAGGGAAACCTAGATTATCAAACCGATTTGATCCAAACGCTACGATTGATGTAATTATTGTTCTTGGCAATGATTGGGCAAATTACGTCAGTAATAATCCTTTGCCCCAACAGTAAAACTTCCAAATAAATCACCAAATATCCCCTCCAAATTGCGGGGATATTTTTTATTAGTTATCTTTTTCCAAGTGCTCCCACATATATCGCCCACATTGTCTGCCCATCCAAATCGAGAGCATTGTTCAAAAGATCATCATCGAAAGCTGCTATAGCACAAACACCACATTCGATTGCTTCTGCCGCCAGATAAAGGTTCTGACAAACATGCCCGGCATCCAGATGTAAATAACGATAACCACGTTCCCCATATCGCCAGTACATTCGCTCTGTAATTACAACCCATATAAAGGTAACCGCACTATTTGTAACTTGATTCTGTTGTAAGCAGGCTTCTGCAATTTTTTCTGCAATTTCATCATTAATTTCTATCGGAAGCAAAGCATGTTCAAGACTGATATATCGGTAAAGCCCCGGTTTAATTCCATCTACTCGATTAATCACCAGAAAAGTTTCAAATGCATGTCTGGCACCAGCAGACGGAACAGTTCTGAATGTAACTGGTCGATTGGTAACCGATTTAACCCCCTGGGTTGTCCATAACAGAAATGATAATTCATCTTGCGAAATTGGTTTATCCTGATATTTACGTAAAGTACTGCGCTGATCAATTGCAATTCTCAAATCCATTGGAAACGCTGCAATTGTTTTCGGATCCGGAAGAGAAATCAACTCTGCAGAAGGATCATAGGGTAATTCTAAAGGCGGAATCGGAACACCTTGGCGTTGAAGCGACTCAGATAAATATTTATATTTTGTTTTTTCCAGAAATTCTTTACCAATTCCATCAGACATAATAACCTCCTCAAATTGACATATTTTAAATTTTTTCAACATCCCGGTCAGGGTGTTTTTCGATGAAAAATTTTTCTCAAGAAATTTCTTACCAATGGGTTGAAGTCCTCAACCCTTAACACCAGCAAACTTAGCACATATAAAATTAACCCAAAGGCAATTCCGAACAAAAGAATTAAGACATTTGAAAGACCTGTGTAGTTCACCACCCACCAAAGAAATCCACCCATTACAACCACCGCCAATAATACCTTCCAAATAAGCTTGAAGATCTTAGCCCCTTCCAGTCCACAAAGTCGTTTTCTCATGATGATAAGCAACACAATCGCTTCAAGCCCTGTAGCGATACTATTAGCCAGCGCCAGTCCACCGATCGGTAGCCAGCCAATCCTTTGGAAGAATGCGCCTAAGAGAATACTTAATCCAATATTTAAACTCATTGCGATTACGCCAATAACAACCGGTGTACGAGTATCCTGCATACTATAAAATGCCCTACTGATAATTTCCACCACACTATGACCAACCAATCCAATGGTGTACCACAATAAAGCCCAGGCTACTAATTCTGTTGATTCTGACGTAAATGTTGTCCCATTCTCATACAGGGTCTGAATTAAAGGAAAACGCAACAGGATCATTCCCACAGCTGCAGGTATTGAAAGTAAAAAAACTGCCCGAAGTGTTGTGGAAAGAGAATTTCTCATCTCATCCAATTTATTGAGAGCAACCTGGGCAGAGAATGTAGGCAAAGATGCTATTGCTATTGCCTGCGCAATTAACATCAATGGCATCAACATTAACGCAAACCCGTATGTTATTCCCGTGACACTGCCTTCTGAATAGCGAGATGCAAGATTGGTGTTCACCAGAAAATTGATTTGTACCACAGCCACACCTGCCAATCGAGGCAGCATTAATTTGCCTACCTGGCGCACAGCCGGATTATCCAAACCAAAAATTGGCTGATAACATCCTTTTAATCGAAAGAGTCGTGGCAACTGGATTAAAAGGTGCAAAGTAGCCCCAATAACAACTCCCCAGGCTAGTCCAAAAATACCCATGCTGGGAGACAAAACCACAACCCCAAAAATCATTCCCAATGAATACATGGATGGTGCCAACGCAGGGAATAAGAAGCTTTGGTGGGCGTTTAACACTCCCATCATGATGCCGGAAAGGCTAAAAATTACTGTTGATGGCAATATGATTCGAAGCAGTTGAACCGTTAGTTGAAATTTTATCGGATCAGCCACAAAGCCTGGTGCCAGAATGTAACGCACAATCTGTGGTGCAAGAATGGCTGCTACAATTGCTAAAACACTGATAACCAACAATACCAAATTGATAATCGATGAAGCAAGTTTCCAGGCATCATCTTTTTGTTTTCGCGCCAATAAGAATGTAAATGTTGGAATGAAAGCCGATGCCAATGCACCACCGGCAACCAGGTTAAATAAAATCTCGGACACACGGTTCGCAGCCCAAAATGCTTCATTCTCTGCCCCAGTTCCAAATGCTCTGAGAATAATCACCCCTTTTGCCAAATTGATGATACTACTCAAAATATAAGCAAACATGACAGTTCCGGCTGCTCTGGCAATTTGACGATTGGCTGAAATTGGAGGGGTAGACGGTGATTCCATCATCGAGATTATAGCCCATTTCTATTGAATTCTAATTGTAAACCAAAGTATCATCTCAATAAACCAGGGTAAGCGCTTAGATGAAAAGATACAGACGAAAATTGAATTGACTTTTCATCATGCAACTGCTATATTATTGCATATATAGAAGCAAGTCGTTTTTACCAAAGAAGTATTAATGGATATCTGACTGCGGAGCTACAATTCCAAAAGCAATATTTCCAACTTCAGACAAAAACACAAAGCTTCTCCAAATATTAGTTTTTTTAGGAGGATTTTCATGTCTGAACGTATCCAAGGAACCGTCAAATGGTTCAACGAGACTAAGGGTTTTGGTTTTATCGCCCGTGAGAACGGCCCTGATGTCTTTGTCCATTACTCTGCCATCCAAACCAATGGTTTTCGAAAATTGGTCGAAGGACAACAAGTTGAATTCAATATTGAAGATGGTCCAAAAGGCCCGCAGGCTACAGAGGTTACAACCTTATAATTAGCGTAGGCCGCAATAAAAAAAATCCCTGTTTCTCAACAGGGATTTTTTTATCCTTTGCGTCTGTTTGCACTTCAATTTAAGAAAGGCTATACTAATTATACGGAGAACCAGTAAATGATTCCATTACGAGACACAGTCCAATCCCGTAATCCTCCCATATATACCTGGATTATCATTATTATCAATACTTTTGTATTTTTGTATGAAGTTCGCCTTCCTGCAATGGATCTGGTAAATTTAATTGATGAGTACGGATTAATCGCCTCGCGATTGGAAATTATCACCCCTACTACCTGGTTTCCTTTACTTACTCATATGTTTTTACATGGGGGATGGCTGCATTTCTTAAGTAATATGTGGATTTTGTTTATCTTTGGGGATAATGTTGAAGATCGGTTTGGGGGGATCAGGTTTGTTCTTTTTTACCTGATTGGTGGAGTCGGTGCTGGAGTTGTTCAGACGATTTTCAGTTATTCTGACATTCCAGCAGTAGGTGCCAGTGGTGCGATCGCTGCTGTTTTAGGAGCATATATTCTGTTTTTTCCAACAGCCCGGGTCGTAACGCTAATTCCGGTTTTTATTTTCCCCTGGTTTGTCCGAATTCCCGCTCTGGTTTATTTGGGAATTTGGTTTATCACCCAATTATGGTCTGGCTTGATATCAATGACCGTTTCAGATGGTGTTTCGATGGGAGGTGTTGCCTGGTGGGCGCACATTGGCGGATTTATTGTCGGTTTCTTTATGGCTATTCCAACCAAATTTTCAAACCGTAAAAAATCCATCAAGTATGGATATTGAATCAAACGCATTGAATCTGTTGTCTATTATTCATTTGAAAGGAGAAACATATGAATACAAACATAAAAGTTGACATCAATACTGCTTCCTTGGAAGAGTTAGCAGTTGTCAAAGGGATAGGTCCTGTGTTGGCTCAAAAAATTATTGATCTTCGACCATTTTCGGACCTCGATGATCTTCGAAGAGTTCAGGGTATCGGTGAAAATTTGCTTAAGAGTATCAAAGATTATCTTACAGTTCATTCCGAAGAACTGCCGGCTGATTTTCAATCCTTTGTTGAATCAATTCGCGGAGAATCAAAATACGATCCCATCGAAATTGATAAAGATGATGAAGAAATATTTGAACCTGAAAATATTGAAATTGTCTCAGATCCAATAGAAATCGAAGATGAAGAAATTGAAATAGAACCGGTGGTGGTAATGAGTGAACAAGATGCTGAAGATTTGGATCATGAAATTCTTGATGGAGAGGTAAAGATTATTGAAGGTGAAACCAATATTGATGAAAAGGGATTCATTGAGAAAGATGTGCAAATCGATGAAAAATCCGCTAAGATCGATTTTAATGAAAGACCTGTATATGGAAAAATTGAAGAAAAAATTGTTGAGAAAACCGAAGAAAAAGAATACAGATCTCAACCATCAGAGAATCAAATTACGCGCTCACAACTCTTATGGAGTCTGATTGGAACTGCCATTTTCTCGATTATTTTTACCATCCTGATTACACTGGGTATTCTGTCCGCAACCAATGGCGGTTTACGGTACGCAACAGTCACGGAAGCTAACCGTTTAGAGAATCAGATTACATTATTAAACGATCTCACCACAACCATGAAGAATGATATTCAGGGTATCAGAACCAGATTGGATGCATTGGAGACTGTGGCTGGAAGGGTTAGTGTTCTTGAAAATCGTGCAGATACAATGGAAGATGATATTGGAATAATTCAAACAACCATCAAAGAAATGTCTGAGACATTAGCAACGGTCCAGCAAGAGATTGTTGCTTTACAGGAAGCAGCACTAAAATCTCAAGAATTTCGTTCAGGTTTATTACAGCTCTTATTAGAAATTGAAGAACAGCCTGGGGAAGGAAAGTAAGGAAAAAATGACTGAACAAACACCCAAATCATCTGCCTTTGTGCGTTTTTGGCATGGATTATTACGCTTAGTTCTTGCCTTATTAATCGGAATACTACTTGGTGCCGGATTATATTTTGGCTTTTTATTTGTCTATCAACAATTGGTGATCCCTACCCAACAGAATGCAATTGAGTTTCAAAATCTAAACACACAGGTAAATCAACAATGGGAGTTATTAACCGAAAGAAATGAGGATTTGGAAAAGCGTCTATCGGTATTAGAACAAAAACAGGAGAGTAATACCAATCAAATATCTGAGTTATTAACCGAAATTGAACAAAATGCCGCAAATCTTGATGCATTTCAAATTAAACACGATGATCTGGTTGATCAACACGACAAATATGATAAGTTGATCCTAAACCTTATAAAACAAGACGAAATATTTGCTGCAAATAATGAAGATTTCCAAACTGTTTTGGAAAATATCGACCTTGACAATAAGCTTCACCCTGTTTATCAAGATATTGCTATATTCAAAATTTTGATGCAAATTAATCGCAGTCGCCTTTTTCTGTTACAAGATAATTACGGAATCGCAAAGGAAGAATTATTTTTGGCGGATGAATTGCTTAATTCGCTTTTGGTCACATCATTACCAGACCAAAAAGATATAATTATGTTGTGGGATGCCAGGCTTAACCTGGCAATCAACCATTTACCAAACAATCCAATATTAGCAAATGATGATTTGGAGATACTTTGGAAAATGATGGCAAATGGCTTTACAGAACTAGACGAGTCATTAATGCTGGATGAAACCAATAGTTCAGAGGTAGATAACAACACCTCTGCAACTCAAACACCAATATCACCAACGCCATCGCCGACACCCAAACCTTAAGGAGAAAAAATGGAAATTGAAAATCCTACCAATAAAGATGAAAATAAAAAAAACGATATGGAATCTGTATCATATGATCCAAACAATGTGGACGAATCCTCTCAATTTCTCAAAGATGCAGAGGTCGAAGATGCAAAAGTCGAAGATATGTCGCTTGATCATGCGGACAACGCAGTCGAAAAAGGTCATGAGGAGGAATTTGCATCTCCTATTGATACTACAGTTGATGCTCAAATAGAGACCGATCACATTGAAACCACAGAGTCACAGTATGAAGATAAACCAGCTGCAAAGCAAATGCCTGGATGGCTGCGAAAAAGTTTTATTTTCCTGATCATCGGGTTGCTGCTTATTTTGGTTGGTTATTTGATATCCTTTTACACCGTTACAAATCCGCTTCAAAAATCATATCAATCCGTTCTCTCAGAATTAAGCAATAAAGACTCTGAAGTGAATAACCTGCAAAGTCAATATGATCAGACAAAAAACGATTTACAGGACACTCAAAACAATTTGATGAAATATGAGCTTGAATATCAAAAATTGCAACAGGAATACGACCAACTGCTGATCTATAGTGAATACAATGAAAGTTTTATAAACTTGAAGTATGAGGTCGGAATGGCACGCTCAGCATTGTTGAACAAAGATTCCATCAGCAGTCGACAAGCTATCAGTCTGGCAATGGAACATTTCGAGAAGATCCGAAATTTATTGGACGCGGATATTTCATCAGGTATTGATGATCAGCTTAAAGAAATTCAACGGTTGGTTCGCTCTGATACCGAAAAAGCGATTGATAAATTGAGGACATTGAGCGAAAATCTGGAAAGAATTCCGCTAAAATAAGTTAAGAAGAATTATCTTTTCATCTTAGAATTCAGGGTGTTTGGCTGGTGATACCCAACCAAACACCCTGCAACATCTAATTTTTAAATGATCCATAAAGAATTATAAAAAACGGCTGATCCAGTAAATATCCAGCCGTTTTCATTTAACGTATTTTGATTAATACCGCAAAAATGCACCTATATTTCCTGCTTTTTCAAATTCAGGATGAGTATGAATGACTTCAACATCGCCACCATTTTTCAAAGTCAAGCTCACAGCGGTTGCGACTACATCGGTAATATGAATCGTTTCTGAATTACATTGTTTACAGATAATATTAGAATGAGATGTAATTGTATTACATTGCGGGCAACGGAATCCAGGAGTTCTAAATCCTTGTTGTATGATCAATGATTGGACACGTCCTTCAATGACCGCTATGAGTGTATCTTCAAGGCCAATGATAGCATTGGATTGTTTTGATGCATGGGTAATCAGTCGTTCAACCAGATTGTTTTCTCTATCTTTTTCAGTTTTATGACCAATTTCGAGCGCTTTTGTTAGAATTTCCTGATTAGTAGCAGTCATTGAGGCAGGAAATGTGCCCACGATTAAACTTTGCCACATTTTGGGTAAATAATTTCGGTAAAGTGCAATATTGTCATCATTTCCACTAAGGATTATGCGACGAATATGTTTTACTTTGAAAAACCTCTTTGAAAAATCAATAATTTCACGCATATTTCGTTCAACAACTTCTTCCACAGATCGGGTTTGTGAAGCAATACCGCCCCGCATCCCCGTAACACCCGAACCGCCTTTCTTAACCTGTCGAACCGAAGCTCCTAACACTCCTTCTTGCTCCACAAGCTCCCCTAAATGAAAATAAAATATCCGCGCTCCCTGCTTGTCCATCAACACAACACTATACCCCCCATAGCTATCCAGCAGACCAGCCATTGGACGCACATTGGGACGCAAGCCTACATGAACAAGATCAGGAACCGGAACAGCTAAAGAATATACTCGAAAAAACATTTTATTTTGATCCGAGAAAATGGCAACACTTCTTCCAGCCCAATCATATTCAGTATCAAAAAAATCCTCAACTTTTTTCACATCATCAGCCAATTCGACTGTTTTTAACATATTTCTCAATCGCAATCGATAAGAATCCGCATTCCCCATTGTTGGATCTGTATTTAAGTAAATCGTCAGCATCGATTGCTGCGCCTGGTAATCTACCAACTCTCGTAGGTCTTTTTCCGAAAACATTTTACCTCCTATGTTGATGTTTAAACCAAACCGTTATGGGCGTTTGCCCAATATTAAGGAAACCTCCTTTTCTTCCCCCTCTCGAATAATTGTCATAATAATCTCATCACCAGGGCTTTTATTTGCCATGATGTAACTCAAAAAATCACCAAATAAGCGTACAGGCCGATCATCGACAGCAATTATTAAATCTCCGCCTGCCAATAATCCGCTAATTCTACTCACCGTTGAACCACCGATAAGACCGGCTGCGGATGCTGGGCTGTTTTCGGTAACTGAAAACACATAAGCACCAGTCATTTGTTGAATACCCAAAGCTTCTCTTTCAATCAGGGTCAGATCTTCCTGGCTTGTAATTCCAACATATGGATAATCATAGAACCCATCTTTTATCAAAAAAGGAACTACTCTGCTGACAATATTGCTGGAAATTGCAAAACCAATCCCACTATTGACTGGTTCACCCGTTTCATTGGTCTGTTCAGTTCGAATAGCACGGTTTATTCCAACTACTTCACCATTTAAATTTAGTAATGGTCCACCAGAATTACCAGGGTTTATTGCAGCATCCGTCTGAATGAGATCGCCTGCTGAGAAAAATCCACCGGTATTAGCCTCGCGAAATGAACTCAAAGTTCTTCCTTTGGCAGAAACAATACCCAAAGTCATTGTTCCAGACAAATTGAAAGGATTCCCAATAGCAACGACTGTTTGACCAATTTTCAAACTATCAGAATTTGTCAAAGATAATGGGAAAAGGTATTCTTCAGGAACATCTACTTTTATAACTGCCAGGTCAGAATCAATATCTTTGCCAATCACCGTGCCTCTTGCTTTATACCCGGAAGAAAAATCAACTTCTAATTCTGTAACATCTTCCACTACATGAAAATTTGTTATTACATGTCCCTCTTTATCATAAACAAAACCCGATCCAAGACCGCCACCAGTTTGACTCAGTGTCTGAATAGAAACAACTCCAGGATTGACCCTTTCATACAAACTAATTAATAAATTTTCTCGTTCCTGTAAATCCAGTAATTGCGGCTCCATTAATGTCGTATTTTGATTTTGAGGTGGCGTATCAAGTGGGATTGAAGTCGGTACCTCTTCCACGAGTAGAGGGGTTGGTTCCTGCGATGAACTTGCAAAAGGAAAACTGGCTGAAAAAGAACACGCCAGAGTACTTATAATCATTAAAGTTACCACTAAAAATGGCACAATTTTTTTCATTCTAATAACCTTTCAATAGGTCTCAATTCTGTTTTCTACTGCCGAAGAGCACGTAATTTTTCAAAAATGGTTTTCTCTTCAGCAGAAATATTCATTGGTACCATAATTTTAACTTTCGCATAAAAATCGCCAAATTGATTTGACTTTTTTAATAGAGGCATTCCCCTCCCGGTCAATCGAAATGTTTTTCCCGATTGTGTTTCGGGGGGAATACTTAATAACACATCTCCTTTAAGTGTAGTCACTTTTGTCTGCCCACCAAGGATGGCTGTATAAAGATCGACAGCAACCTCTGTGTAAATATCATCGTCTTTTCTTTCAAAACGCGGATCATTCTCAACATCAACAACCAAATGGATATCAGATTGGTTCGGTCCGGCTCTGGAAACCCGAACTTTCGTCCCTGTTTTTGCTCCAGCGGGAATTTTGACTTCGATCTTTTTATTGTCAAATTGAAGAACTCGTGTTGTTCCTTCGAAAGCTTCCAATAATGAAATCTTTACTGGTTGTTCAAATACTCTGGGTGCTTGTGGAGATGAACGTCTGGTTGTGGTTCTTCTCACGTTGCCAGGGTAACCCTGATTGGCTCCGGCAAATATTGCACTGAAAAAATCGGAGAAACCTCCTCCAAACATATCTCCTAAATCACCCACATCGACCCTGGTTGATCCTCCTCTTGAGGATTGAGCGACCCAGTCATCCCAATTGAAGTTGTTGGCATTACCTCCATGCTGCTGCCATTGCTGGTATGATTCCCCGAGTTGTTCATATCGAGCCCGCTTTTTCGGATCGCTTAACACTTCATTGGCTTCATTAATATCTTTAAATTTATCCTCAGCTTCTTTATTGCCCGGGTTTCGGTCAGGATGGTATTTCATAGCAAGTTTTCGATATGCTTGTTTAATTTCATCCTCAGAGGCATTTCGTTTTACGCCCAGAGTTTTGTAATAATCTTTATATTCCATATATTCATATTATGCTGAACCAGCTTGCATTGTCAAGAGAAGAAGAAGACTCTTATACAAAATTTATATAGCAACTCAATAAAACGGGGCAGATGGGTGTTTTTGAAAAGATACTCTAATAATGTTTTTTATCAGCGTATAATTAATAAAAAAAGATAAAAATCCATGCTATGATAATTCTATGAATTCAATCAAAGACCGCATTTTAATCGTTGAAAGCAATCCTGAAATCAGTGACTTTTTGGCTCGCCAGGCATTGTCTAATTCCAATTATCAAGTCTTTCAAGTGGCTGATGCAAGTAGTGCAATAAATAAAGCAATTCAAATAAATCCAGACTTGATCATATCCAATATCAGCTTGCCAGGCTTAAGTGGGAAAGATTTATTAATAGCACTTTCATCTCATGGAATCACCCCACCGACCATAATGCTGGCTCCTGAAGGTCAAGAGTCGGAAATTATTCAAGCATTTCGTCTGGGGGCAGCAGATTATATCACCTGGCCTTTGCGGGATACCGAAGTAGTGCTGGTCGTTGAAAGATTATTGCAACAGGTTCGCGAACGCCGCCAACATTTAATTTTGGAAAATCAATTAAGATTGACCAATCAACAACTACAACAGAGAGTTAAAGAACTTACTGCCATATTCACGATCGGAAAATCAGTTACATCGACTACAAACCATAAACAACTATTTGATAAAATTCTCCAGATATCTGCTCAGGTCAGTCAATCTGATTTGGGATGGTTATTAATGCGACAGGAGGAAAAGGGTAAGAATTTCCTGTTTGTAGCACAACACAATTTACCAGATATTTTCAAATCAAAAATTAATAATAAATGGGATGATGGCATCAGTTCATTGGTTGCCATATCAGGGGAAACCCTCAATATTTCTGGAGATCCAATCAAACGCTTTAAGGTGAAAGTCTTTGGGGAATCCATCATTATTGTTCCAGTTAAAATTCAACGTCAAGTAATGGGTTTACTGGTATTGATGCGAAAACAATCAATTCCATTCTCGCAAAGTGAACAACGTTTGCTTGAAGCGGTAGCAGATTATGCTTCCATTTCATTGGTCACCACAAAAATGTTTCGATCTTTTGAAGCCCGAGAACATACGTTGTCAAAACTTGTTATTTATTCTCAGAATAATGAAAAAATCCTTGATGAACTGTTCAACAAAACCAAGACAAACCTGGTGCAATTCTCGACAGAGACACAGAAATCCTGGTTGGAACTTGAAGAAGTCATGGAAGATAAAGACAATCCTGACATTAAAACCAGAAAAGAATTCCTTGAATCAAATATTCAGGAGATCCAATTCCTGGCTTCATTGGTCCCTTCAGATCCATTCTTTCTAAATACCAATCAAAATCAGAAATTTGATCTAAATGTTATGATGAAAGATTTAAAATCCAGTTTTCTTCCTATTACTCAGCACCATCGTCTCAAAATCGAAACAGAATTCTTAATCCATACTCTCAATATAACAGCTGACCCAAACCAAATTTATCAGGTACTGCAGGGTATAATTACCAATGCGATTCAATTCTGTGAACCACAGGGAAGAATACTTCTGAAAACTAATCGTTATTCTGCCACAGAAGCTCTCTTATCCATCAGCAACACTGGAAAATTACCTGAAATAATTAAGAATCAGATATTGGATCCTAAATCTCATCCAGAAAAACAAAACAGAATTCGCTTTGGTGGTATTGGGATCAGCCTCGACCTTATCCATAAACTCGTCATACAATCCGATGGAAGAATTTGGGTCGAAGGTCATATTGATAACGAAACAACTTTCCATATCTTATTGCCAGCAATGGAATAAATGGTAAATACTATGTCAACTGAAAAAGCTCAATCCCAACAAATTTTAATCATTAATTCTGAACTTCAAACCAACCGGCTGATGAACCAGATTATTCAATCTTTGGGATTTACAGTGATTGTCAGTGAAAACATATCCAATGCACAGAAGTATTTCTCAGGAAAAAACCCATCACTGGTAATCATCAATGAATTGATTGCCATACAGGATAATTTTTCCTGGATAAAAACCATTCGGCAAAGATTTCCATTACTTCCAATTATTCTTTATACAATTAGTGAGCAGCACCAAACTTTAAAACAAGCATTACGGTTAGGAATTGATGACTATTTATCTGCCCCCTTAACAAAAGAAGAAATCCAAAATTCAATCCATGCAAATCTTTTGCATAGTCAAAATTTAAGAAACTATGTTCTGCTTGAATCACGAAGAGCGACAAAACAACTGCAAGCAAGAGTACACGATCTCGAAACGCTGACTGATCTAGCCCGAATGGTTACCAGCAGTTTGGATTTAGACCATGTATTAAAAACGATTGTTCACGCAGCTGTGGAATTGACAGGAGCTGAAGAGGGTAGCTTATTGCTCATTGATGAAGAAACCGGCGAATTATATATGCGGGCTTCGAGAAACTTTAATGAGGAGTTTGTTTCCACATTTCGGATGCCTGTTAATGACTCTTTAATTGGATCTGTTGTTAAAACTGGTAAAGTTGTGATTTTTGATGATAGCACCCCTCAAAAAATAAAAACATCTTATCTGGTTCATAGTCTCATCTATATCCCCATAAAACTTAAGGAACAAATCATCGGTGTGATAGGTGTTGATAATCGCCATAATCGTATGACTTTTTCGCAAAGAGATATAGGACTTTTAACAACGATGGCTGAATATGCTGTCATCGCAATTGAAAATGCAAGATTATTTTCAGAAGTAGTAACTGAACGCACAAAATTAGAAACCATAATTAATCAAATTGAAGATGGTGTCCTTGTTATGGACAATGATTTTCGAATTTTGATTATTAATAATCTTGCTCAAACAGTACTTGGGATTCAAGGTGAAAATTTGATTGGTTCTCCAATTCAAATTTATCCAATAGACCAGGAATTCTTAGAAATAATCAAAAAATTTGAAAATTACCTTGGAAAATCTTCTGAAATCAATACAGATGATGATAGGGTTTTCAGTGCTCATTTAGCAAAAATTACAGGTATCGGATATGCAATAACCCTGCATGATATTTCTTACCTAAAGAAATTAGATCGCATTAAAAGCGATTTCGTGAGTACTGTTTCACACGATCTTCGCTCTCCCCTGACGGCAATTCTTGGGTATGTGGATTTGGTGGAGAGAGCTGGTCCTGTTCAGGAACTTCAAAAGAATTTTCTTGATCGTATACAGTTTTCTGTTCACAATATTACTACTTTAGTTGATGATTTGCTCAATTTGGGAAGAATTGAAGCTGGATTTGATACTCGAAAAGAACATTTAGACATGAGTATATATATTCATCAATCCATTGACGAACTAAATCCAAAATTTCTTCAATCAAATATGCAATTAAAAATAAATGTTCCTGATTCAGCACATCTGATATTTGCCAGTCCCATTCAAATGCGCCAATTATTGAATAATTTGCTGACCAATGCGATTAAATATTCTAATCCGGGCACCTCATTGACAGTCACATTACAGGAAAATGAAAATCAAATAATCATTCAAATTAGTGATGAGGGATATGGTATCCCGGCAGTAGATTTGCCATACATTTTTGATAAATTCTATCGTTCCGGAAATGTTATTGGCACAGAAATTCCAGGGAGCGGTTTGGGACTTGCTATTGTAAAATCGATTGTTGAAAGCCATCAAGGCAGAATTTGGGTAGATTCCACAGTTGGAAAAGGTTCTACATTTACAATAGTATTCCCTATTTCAGATTAGCTTCTGAAAAGTATCACACAATAAATCGGCTTTGACAGGTGTTTTTTGCTGCAATTTTCCCCCAAATAAAACCCTTGTTCGCCATGATGAGCAAGTTTTTTCAGTTTTTTGCCTCTCCAATTATAACTATATCGGATAAGTTCAATTCAGAACAGCAATGAAAGTCATACCTGCTTTGATTTTTTAATCCTTTAATTACTATGCCTTTTTTCCACTCTTGTATGAGTTCCAGTCTATAACGCAAATGCGTTCTGGCTTGACGTCACTTAATGGTTATGCTACTATTTTGATAAGAAAATGTTAAAAAAACATGATTCCTTGTTTTAGTTTTGGAAGAAGGAGAACCCCACCATGAAGAAATTCGTTTATCCAATGATTCTGATCATTATGATTCTCAGCCTCGCACTTGGCGGTTGCACTCGCTCTGCCACCAAAGGTGGCGGTGGAGACAGCCCAGTAGATACACCTGACATTCCATTTCCTGTTGGTCCGGATAATAACCCGAATAGAATAACTGAAATTATTGCAGTTACGCAAACAGCCGGTGCTCAAACCGGTGGTGATGCCGGACAACCCGTTCAGGACGTGGCAACAGCTACACCTGAAGCTGTGAAGGAAGAAACTCCGAAATCATTACCCACAAATGTAGTTATCATTGTTCCAACAGCAACTCCAGGACTACCAACCACTTATACAGTACAAGAAGGTGAATTCGTGTATTGTCTCGCCCGACGATTTAATATCAATCCTAATGATTTATCGAGCGTTAACAATATAAGTGGATTTGTCTCACCAGGAACAGTACTGACAATTCCAACGAACAGTACCTGGCCATCTGAATTTGAGCGTGCTTTAATTGCGCATCCCACCACCTATAACGTATTGACCGGAGATACAATCTACAAGATTGCCTGTCAGTTTGGTGATGTTGATCCGAATGACATCATATATGCCAACAATCTGGAAGAACCTTACACGC
The DNA here is from genome assembly GCA_030653365.1 of Anaerolineaceae bacterium. Taxonomy (GTDB): domain Bacteria; phylum Chloroflexota; class Anaerolineae; order Anaerolineales; family Anaerolineaceae; genus UBA6170. The sequence goes on along the minus strand of JAURZL010000011.1, from coordinate 7,189 downwards.
TGACAGCTGGTCAAATAATCAATATCCCATAATCATTAGATCAAACTTCAAACCCGGCGGGGGTATTCTAACCCCCGCTTTATACTTTAAATCAGGAGTTGTTGGATGGATTTTAAAATTCTAAATAGAGATATTGTATATCGCGGAAGAGCTTTTGATGTCCAGAAAGTATTTTTAGAATTGCCTAATCAAAAACAAAGCTATTACGATCTGGTTGACCATAAAAATTCAGTCACGATATTACCAATCGATGAATTTGGAGATGTCTGGTTTGTGACTCAATTCCGCCTGGGATCAGATGGTCAATTACTGGAACTGCCTGCAGGCGTAATTGAAGATCAAGAAGCCCCAGAAATTTGCGCTATACGTGAGATTCAAGAAGAAATCGGAATGGCAGCTAAAAATCTTGTATTTTTAGGAGATTTTTATCTTGCTGCTGGTTATTCAAATGAGCATATGTTTACTTATCTTGCAAAAGATCTTTATCCTTCAGTACTTAATCAGGATGCTGATGAGTTCTTAAAAGTTTCAAAGATTCCAATTAAGGAAGTTTTAGAAATGATGCATAAGGGGAAATTTCAAGATGCAAAAACATTGGCTACGCTTGCGCTGGCTCTGCACTTGATTGAATAACTAAACTAATCAATTTGTGCTTTTTTTCTCAAATCACTCGTCCAAACAAGTGATTCTCCATTATAATAGCTGCATAAACCTGTTATATCGGGGGAAAACCAAACCAGAATCATCAGGTAAGGTTGTCTGAACTTTATGACAGGGCACTTGGTGTATCGTGATAATCATTACTATTATTTTTACCATTACACTTTTACACTTAAGAATTGGATCTCTTCAATAAAACTGGGCAAGCGGTGTTTTTGGCGGGTATCACCGCCAAAAATACCTTGACCACTATGTTGAAAAGATACTAAGAATTGGATTAATTATAGAATTAAGATGGATTAAATCAATTAATTGAAATAACTCGGATGATTCCGAATAACTTACTTAATGGAGATATATCATGTCTAATCAAATCACAATTGATGCAAATGAAGCGGTAGCAAGGGTAGCTTATCGGCTGAACGAAGTGATCGCCATTTACCCAATTACTCCTTCTTCTGGTATGGGTGAATTTTCGGATGCCTGGTCAGCACAACAGCTAAAGAATATTTGGGGGACGGTTCCTTTGGTTGCAGAAATGCAATCTGAAGGGGGTGCTGCAGGTGCAGTACATGGAGCCTTGCAAACTGGCTCGCTCACAACCACCTTCACTGCGTCACAAGGATTGTTATTAATGATTCCAAATATGTATAAGATTGCTGGTGAACTAACTCCTACCGTTTTTCATGTCTCTGCCCGTTCTATTGCCAGTCATGCACTCTCAATTTTTGGAGATCATTCTGACATTATGGCTGTACGCACAACTGGTTTTGCATTATTAGCTTCCCGTTCCGTTCAGGAAGCTCATGATTTTGCATTGATTTCTCAAACAGCAACACTTCAGAGCCGTATCCCCTTCATACACTTCTTTGATGGGTTTCGCACTTCACATGAAGTAAATAAAATTAGCGAGCTTACTGAAGATCAGATGCGTGCAATTATTGACTATGAAAATATCATAGCATTTCGTAACCGGTCACTAAATCCAGACCGCCCAGTATTGAGAGGAACTGCACAAAATCCAGATGTATTTTTCCAGGCGCGTGAAACTGTCAATCAATATTATGATGCATGCCCTGCTATCGTTCAAAAGGCTATGGATGATTTTGCAATATTAACTGGCCGGAAATACCAATTATTTGATTATTTTGGAGATCCTGATGCTGAGAGAATCATAATAGTAATGGGGTCTGGTGCTGAGACTGTCGAAGAGACAGCTAAATATTTGATTGGAACCGGTGAAAAAATTGGTGTAATTACTGTTCATCTCTTCCGTCCATTTTCTGTTGAGCATCTTGTGAAAGCTCTTCCAGCGTCAGTCAAATCAATCGCGGTGTTGGATCGCACCAAAGAGCCAGGTGCAGTAGGTGAACCACTTTTGCAGGATGTAATTTCTGCAATCTATGATGGCAACGAACGTGGATTGGTTACCTTCAATAAACTTCCAACAATTATTGGTGGACGTTTTGGTCTATCTTCCAAAGAATTTACTCCATCAATGGTCAAAGCTATTTTTGATGAATTGAAGAAAGAGAATCCAAAAAATCATTTCACAATCGGAATCAACGATGACCTCACCCACACAAGCCTCAGCTATGATCAATCATTCTCAATCGTTGATCCCAAAACAACCCGCTGTGTGTTCTTTGGATTAGGTGCTGACGGAACAGTTGGTGCAAATAAGAATTCAATTAAGATCATTGGTGAAGAAACAGAATTTGGTGCACAAGGCTATTTTGTTTATGACTCGAAAAAATCAGGTTCAGTAACTATATCTCACCTTCGATTTGGTCCTGGTGAAATAAGAGCTCCCTATTTGATTGGAAAAGGTGAAGCCAATTTTGTTGCCTGCCATCAATTCAATTTCCTGGAAAAGATAGATGTACTGAAATACACCGAAAATGGGGCTGTTTTCCTGCTGAATTCGACACATAAACATAATGAAATTTGGAATCATTTACCTGTCGAAATTCAAAAACAGATCGTTGAAAAGAAACTCAAATTCTATGTGATTGATGCACACGAAGTTGCAGAAAAAACAGGAATGGGCAATCGAATTAATACCATTATGCAAACCTGCTTTTTTGCAATCAGTGGTGTTTTACCAAGGGACGAAGCAATAGAACAAATCAAAAAATCTATTGAAAAAACTTATGGCAAACGTGGCGAAGCGGTTGTAGAACGTAATTTTGAGGCGGTTGATCATACTTTAGCCAATTTGCATGAAGTTAAATACCCTCAAGAACTTTTAAGTTCTCTAAAATGGCTACCTGCAATGGCGAACGAAGCGCCTGAATTTGTCCGGAATGTCCTTGGACCTATGTCCATTTTCGAAGGAGATGATGTCCCAGTTAGCGCAATGCCGCATGATGGTACCTTCCCAACAGCGACTAGTCAATGGGAAAAAAGGAATATCTCATTAGAAATTCCTGTATGGGATCCTGAGATATGTATTCAATGTGGAAAATGTGTTTTTGTGTGTCCCCATGCAGTGATCCGCATGAAAGTTTATGATGATCACTATCTGGTAAATGCTCCTGAGACATTCAAAGCGATTGAAGCAAAATTTAAAGGTGTTCCTGGAAATAAATTCACAATTCAAATTGCTCCAGAAGATTGTACTGGTTGTTCACTTTGTGTAGAAGCCTGTCCGGCGAAAAATAAGACCCAGGCAGGTCTTAAAGCTATCAATATGGCTGATCAACCACCAATCCGCGAAACAGAGCGTGAGAATTGGAATTACTTCCTCACTATTCCAGACATGGAACGGGCGGATATTGAAACCAATACAGTCAAAAATTCACAATTACTCAGACCATTATTTGAGTTTTCTGGAGCGTGTGCTGGCTGTGGTGAGACACCTTATTTGAAATTACTCTCCCAACTTTTTGGTGACCGAACCATCATTGCCAATGCGACTGGTTGTTCTTCAATTTATGGTGGCAATTTGCCAACAACCCCATGGGCAGTTGATAGTTCAGGTCGAGGACCAGCCTGGTCAAACTCATTATTTGAAGATAATGCAGAATTTGGTCTTGGAATGCGTTTGACGGTTGATCGGCAGACTGAATTTGCATATGAATTGGTTCAAAGTCTTACAGAAGAAATTGGTTCAGATCTGGTTGCTGGAATTCTCAATGAAGATCAAACAACAGATACTGGAATAAACGCTCAAAGAGAGCGGGTAACAATCCTAAAAAAGAAGCTTGAAAGCATTAAAAATCCAAAAGCGAAACATCTCCTTTCTGTGGCTGATTTCCTGGTTAAAAAGACCGTTTGGATTATAGGAGGAGATGGATGGGCTTATGACATTGGTTATGGCGGATTAGATCACGTGTTAGCTTCTGGCCGCAACATTAATGTACTCGTCCTGGATACTGAAGTGTACTCCAATACTGGTGGGCAGGCTTCAAAAGCCACACCTCGTGCGGCTGTTGCCAAATTCGCAGCCAATGGGAAATCATTACCAAAGAAGGATTTGGGTATGATTGCCATGGCTTATGGATATGTATATGTCGCAAAAATTGCCATGGGTGCTAACGATGCTCAAACACTGAAAGCTTTCAAAGAAGCGGAAGCATTTGATGGACCCTCCATTATCATCGCATACAGTCACTGTATTGCTCATGGTATTGATATGCAGAAGGGTCTTGAACAACAGAAGCTGGCTGTTCAATCCGGAATTTGGCCGATCTACCGTTACAATCCAGACTTTATCACTGAAGGGAAGAACCCTTTGATTATCGATTGCAAAGATCCTTCCATTACTGTTCAAGAATATGCGTACAATGAAACCCGTTACCGCATGTTGTTACAGAGTGATGAAGTCCGCGCTGAGAAGTTAATGAAAGAAGCCCGGAATGATGTGAGTAAACGCTGGGAGCTTTATAAACAAATGGCAAAAATTGAATATAAAGCAACCAACGGCGACAATCCATAAATGGTAATCAATTTGAGGTGAAAGTAAAATAATAATTATGACCCACCTCAAATTTTTCTTAGAGAGGAGAAACAGGAAATGACAGATCTCAGCACCACTTATTTAGGTATGAAATTAAAGAATCCATTAGTTGCTTCTGCCTCACCGCTGTCCAAAAAGGTTGAGAATGTAAAACAATTAGAAGATGCCGGAATCGCGGCTGTTGTGATGTATTCATTGTTTGAAGAGCAAATCACGCATGAAAGCCATGCACTGGATTATTTTCTAAATCGTGGCAGTGAAAGCTACGCCGAGGCAATGAACTATTTCCCTGAAATGGAGAGCTATAACATTGGCCCAGATTCCTACCTCAATCTGGTGAACAAAATCAAAGCTGCCGTCGACATCCCTGTCATTGGATCGCTAAATGGCATTTCAACAGGTGGTTGGATCGATTATGCCAAACAGATTGAACAAGCTGGCGCAGATGCTCTCGAGTTAAATATTTACTATATTCCAACGGATGTCAAAATCATCAGCAAAGAGTTGGAAGATGCCCAGGTAGAACTGGTAGCCAATGTAAAGAAACAACTCAGCATCCCTCTGGCGGTTAAATTAAGCCCTTATTACACAGCACTGCCAGCTTTTGCAAAAAGACTGTGCGATGCTGGAGCGGATGGCCTGGTGCTGTTTAACCGCTTTTACCAGCCGGATATTGACACAGAGACCCTGGAGGTCATTCCCAGCTTGAATCTCAGTGATTCGAACGATTTACGCCTTCCTTTGAGATGGGTAGCAATTCTCTATGGTCAAATTAAAGCCGATCTTGCCCTGACCAGTGGCGTGCATAATGAAAAAGATGTTCTCAAGTCAATGATGGCTGGTGCAAACATTGTGGAGATAACTTCTGAATTCCTGGCAAATGGTATTGGACGGACTGGTGAAATTCTGAGTGGATTGGAAGCATGGATGAAAGAATATGAGTACAAATCCATCACCCAGATGAAAGGCAGTATGAGCCATAAATCTGTCGCCGAACCCGCTGCTTTTGAACGAGCCAATTACATGAAAGCCTTACAATCCTTTGATCACAAAATGGGATAACCCCTCACAAATAACGTGGCAAATAAGATTAAACAAAAATCCCCTTTTTGTGAGGGGATTTTTTATTTTTAAATCGGTCCGGGAGGGTTATTCTGGCGTTAATTGGCCACGTTTTTTTGCACGATAGACGATTCTTCCTCGACTCAAGTCATAGGGACTCATTTCAACGCGTACGCGATCACCCAACAAAATACGAATATAATATTTCCGCATTCTGCCAGATAAATATGCCAAAACTATATGCTCATTATCTAACCGTACACGAAACTGAGTACCTGGCAAGGCCTCAATAATGGTACCATCAACCTGGATCTTATCCTCTTCTTTTGCCATCGTCACCTCCGTAACAACAAAACCAACCTTCTACCCGGAAGAAAAAAACTAATCGTGAGTGTCCTGACGTCTCTTCACGCGGCGTGCTGCTTTCTTCTTCTCAACTCTTCGCAACTCACTCTTGGAAACAAACCATCGTTTGCGGCGGATAGTGCTTAATACTCCACTTTTTACGACCTTTTTGCGGAATCGTTTCAATATACTATCCTGCGATTCGTTGGGGCGTAATATTACAAAAGCCAAACTACTCACCTCCTTCCGAAATACGAGTTATTTCCAACAAAAAGCCCGGCGAAACGTTCCCTGCCGAGCCGTTTTGACCATAGAGATTAATAAATGTTAAACGTCTACATTCGCAGCCAAATTATACCAAGGTAAAGGCATAACTGTCAAATTTTATTAATTTTTTGACCAACTCATTATTAAAAAATTTGAACCCATTATCCTAAGTCAATATATAATCAAAAAAACAATTGATTGGTTTCGTTTTTGAAAGTTGAAAAGTGATTCACATTCGAAATGCTTCTGTTCTAGATGCAGCTATTATTGCCCAAATTCATACCTCTTCCTGGCAAGCAGCTTATACAGGTATTGTGCCTGATGAGATTCTTAATAGTCTTGATCCTGTAAAAAGATCTCAACAATTGAAAATTCAAATTAATGAATTTCCGGAAAGTTACGGTATTGTTTATAAGGGGGAAGAGCCAACTGGATTTATATGTTTTGGCCGTTCACGTGATCAAGATGGTTTGGAAAATGATGGGGAAATTTACGCTATTTATTTATATCCAAAGTTTTATCATCAAGGATTCGGTACCCAACTAATTCAATGGGGTGAGAAAGAATTAAGACAAAAGGGATTTCAGCGTATCTTTATTTGGGTATTAGAAAATAATGTGAATGCAAGAAATTTTTATCAAAAAAATAATTATGTGTTTGACGGCACCATTAAGGAAATCAACATTGGAAATTTACTTAATGAATACCGTTATTTTAAAGAAATATAATTATTAAAATAACTTGGAATTATTTTTTAAATCAAAAAAAGTTTCTTGGCAATGACCTACTCTCCCGGGGGGTCGCCCCCCAAGTACCATCGGCGCTAACAGCCTTAACTTCCGGGTTCGAGATGTGTCCGGGTGTACCACTGTCGCTCCTATCACCAAGAAACTT
>JAURZL010000009.1 GCA_030653365.1 Anaerolineaceae bacterium | reverse complement strand
ATAATATAGTAAGGTGATCCGGCAAGCCGATATGAGCTAGGTACAAGATACCGTTCAACAGCACGGTTGCCGGATCCAAAAACAAACAAGCCCGAACAGTTGCCTGGACCATGAGTCCGAATTCTGCTAGTGTGGGCAATTAGATTGTAGCACATGGAGAGTTGAAAATGAATAATGATACAGAAATTATTGTCGGAATTGATATCTCTAAAAACAAGCTGGACATTCAAATTCAAGAGGATGGTCAATATTTCACCTGTGGAAATGATATTATCGACATCGAAAAACTAGTAGAAAAGATGTGCAGTATCCATCCAACGCTGATTGTGCTGGAGGCAACCGGAGGCTATGAAAAAGGCGTAGTCTCGGCACTCGTAGAGGCAAAATTGCCAGTGGCAATGGTTACTCCTTCATGGGTGCGTTATTTTGCCAGGTCATCCGGTACATTAGCAAAGACCGACAAAATTGATGCCAGGATGTTGGTGCGGTATGGCCGAGCCAATCACCCTCCAGTTGTGATTATTCGCACGGAACTCCAGGAGCGCCTGTCAGTGCTCATGGCAAGGCGCAGTCAGGTTTCCTTGGCACTGATCAGTGAAAAGAACCACTTATCCACCATTACTTACCCAGATGTAAAAGCGCTAATTGAAGCAAGCATTCAAAATTTAGAGCAACAAATCATACAACTGGAAGAGATGATTGCAGAGATAATTGATCAATGCCCTGAACTTAAGAATAATGAAAACATTATTTGTAGTGTTCCTGGTGCCGGAAAAATTACTGCTGCTATTCTATTGGCAGATTTACCTGAGTTGGGCACTCTCGACCACAAGAAAATTGCAGCTCTGGTGGGTGTTGCTCCGTTCAATCGTGATAGTGGTTATTATCGTGGAAAACGACGCATAAAAGGAGGGCGTCAATCTATCCGTAAAGTGCTGTACATGGCTGCCATGACTGCCATGAGGTGGAATCCTGTGATCAAGGATTTCTATGAGCGACTTTTAGCTCGAGGAAAAGCAAAAAACGTGGCTATTGTTGCATGTATGCATAAACTTCTTACGATTATGAATGCCATGGTGAGAGCTCAAACTTTGTGGAGACCTGTATTTACCTCTTGACATTTAACACAGTTGCTGTCGAGTTGTTAAGTTCAAAAGGGGAATGATTGCTTTTTGGTGATGGATGTTCAAATGTTAAAAATTAATTCTATTTCCAATTGTTAATAAAATTATATACATTTGGAAATAAAAGGCAGACAAAATTTTTGTTGTTGTATATGCAATATTAATAAGATAATTCGGAATGTTGTACTATTCTTTGAAAAGTTAATAAAATTGGAATTTAAATGTAAAAAAACAACCGGGAAAATAGTCTCTACAATTCTTTGTGTACAGCTTTCAAACGCGCTAGACTCGGATGATCATGTTCAATCGCTTCTCGGATTTCTTCAAAACCACCCTCCATCCTGAGATGTATCATGGAAAGGTGATGTCCCCCCCTTTTTTTGAGGGTTGGTATTTCAAAGTGGTGGATCCCCGTGGACAGCAGCGTTTCGCCATCATTCCCGGTGTGTTTGTGGGAAAGACAGACACAGACAGCCATGCTTTTGTTCAGGTGCTGGATGGTTCCAACATCCGGGTGGTGTATCATCGTTTTCCGATCGATGCGTTCCATTCAGATCAGGATCACTTGGCGTTGCGGATTGGTGACAATCATTTTTCTTTGGATCGGATTGAATTGAACATCCAAAGTACGGAAATGTCTGTGGAGGGGGAGTTGCGCTTCGAAAATCCTGTTGGATGGCCAATTCGTCTGACTTCTCCTGGTGTGATGGGCTGGTACGCCTGGGTGCCGCGTATGGAATGTTATCATGGGGTGTTGGGTTTTGATCATGGTGTTCAGGGTGGCATCAATGTGGATGGACAATATCATGATTTTTCTGACGGTAAAGGGTATATCGAAAAAGACTGGGGGAAGGCTTTTCCGCAGGCATGGGTCTGGATGCAAACCAACCATTTTCAACAACCGCGTACCTGTCTGACCGCTTCTGTCGCGATTATTCCCTGGTTGAAGACTGCTTTCGCCGGTTTCATTGTCGGATTTTGGCAGGATGGCAAACTGCAGCGCTTCGCCACGTACGCGAATAGCCGTATTATGGAGTTGGTAGTTGATGATCAGCATGTTCGCTGGCAGATGCGGAATCGGACACATCGTCTGGAGATTCTCGCCACGCAGGCAGAAGGGGGATTGCTGCATGCTCCAACACCGGAAGGTATGGGCAGGAGGATCGCGGAGACACTCAATGCGACAATTCACGTCCGGCTGGTCAATCTGAAGTCTGGTAATGTGGAATTTGATGGTCTCGGGGAATACGCAGGTTTGGAAGCGGTGGGGGATATGGAGAAGTTGCGGGAAATGGCGGTTAGAAGTTAGGGGTTGAGTTGTTGAGCTGTTATGCGGTTAAGTTCAAAAAATTTACTTGACTGATTGACTGGGGCATTGCACATGGGAATAAAGAGCTATCTCGTTCAAGGGAAATTATTTCCTTTATCAATCCAGCAGGAGTGCATTGCGCCTTGTATCAGCCAGAACGGCGGGTAGCCCAAACTTTTGCTTTCGCTAAAACCTGGGCTACCCGTTGATTAATCCTTATGGAGCTGGTGTATATGTATGACACTCCTGGCAAATGATATCTTCATCACGCAGGTGTTTATCATGCACCTTGACGAGGAGCTCTCCAGCCCATTCGCCTGATTTATCTTCATGGCAGCTCGCGCAAAGCGGATCGCCTTGGCGGGCAACTATTAAGCCGTACCCCAGGGCGTCAAAATCCATCCGATCGCCTTCATGGCAGTCGGCACACGCCAGGGCTTCATCCGCAGGTGAGACTTCATGGAAAATTCCCATGTAACGCTCAGTCTCAATATATTCGTACCCTTGCGGTAAAAGCCAGTTTACAGCAGCAGCACCCTGTATTGTGGCCAAATCAACATCGCCTGTTTGGAACAAGGTTCCCATCTTGAGCGGTAGAATCCGCTTGGTCACCGGATCGAATGCCTGGAAGGCGAGGTGATGCTTGAATGGATATATTTTCGCGGTTGGATCATTGATACTGCCAACAGGGCCAGCTATCAGCACCTTGCCATTGATGCCCGGCAGAGCAGGTTGGCCGAATTCATAAAACGTGGAAAAACCATTCCAGAAGAGGTATTCTGGAACAACCATTGCTTCCCGAGTGATGGTTGGCTCAAATAATCGCTTGGCCTCGTACACCTCCGTCGTGCGGAAATCGCGGACCATATCGGTCGAGGTGATCTTGGCAAAGTTAGGGATGTGGCAGGTGGTGCAGTCTACGCGGTCGGTATGGCGGTCGAGGCTGCTGTTATTATGTGGTTTTGCTTCGTGACATTTTGTGCAGTCAAGGGGGATACTTGAGTCGTTCTCGCGCAGATCAACGCCACGACCAGACATACGGTGATTTTCGGTCGTGTGGCATTCTGTACAGGCCAGGTCAGCCCCACCGAGCGTTTCGGATGCCATATGCACATCAAAAGACGCGCTTGGCGGATCGAGATGTGCGTTTTCTATGTCTCCACGTTTGTTGTTCGGTCCGCCGCCTGCACCAACGTGGCATGCCAGGCAGGTGGCACGGTTCGGCAGCGTGATATCTGTAATACCCTCGACCAACGACACAGTCATCCGTTCAGGTGCGGGCACAAAACGGAACTGCCCACCAATATTTTCCACCTTTCGGCGGTAAGACTCTGAATGACAAACCAGGCAGTCAATATTTTCGAGCTGTGCCTGGGAGGCGGTAGGATCAGGTTTTTTGCCCATCCCGGTATGGCAGACTGAACAGCCACCATCGACGATTTCCCCATCCAGGTTCGTCAACTGGCTGATCCAGCTGATATCCGGGTAGCCACAAAAGTCGTTGATACCACCCAACTTCCCGGCAGTTCCCAGGTTTTCAACAAATGGTGTATCGCCTCTCCATTGATAATGGGAAGAGCCGTGCACTTCAGTAGCCGAACTTGGGTGGCAGGTCATGCAGGTTTTACTTCCCTCGTATACCGTGAACCGACCTTGATGCGAAGTGGGGGAAGTGGTGGCCGATTTCATTATGATTGGAAGGTAAATCCAGTTTGTGCTTTGGGCTGCGGCGTCAATCTCGGTTGAGAAGAATATGGCCACAGCGAACACAAAAGCGATCACTCCCGTGCTGAATAACCAAAATCGTAATTTTCGCCATTTATGTTTTTTCATGGGACACCTCTTTTATAATGCAGGATTTTGAAAAAAGGCTTAGAAACATTAAAGAATACTCATAATAATTCCGATAAACCAAATTTCAATGCTATACGTTATACAAAAGGACTAAATTAGGCCAGGATTCCACGCCAGAAAAATTCCTTGCCAATTATCGGGTTTAATCCGGGTTTGGAAGTTGTTGAGCTGTTAACCTGATAAGCTGTTATGTATATAAGATTAACTTGACTGGTTGACTGGTGCATTGCACTTGGGGATCATTAGATTTCTGGATCACGGAAAATTATTATCGTTAACTTTTCAACAGAAGTGCATTGCACCTTGGAATGGCGTTTCAAAAATCTAGGTGCAACGCACTTTTGGTTAAGTGATAATGGGTCTTATGTGTAGATCCTGGGTAACTTCTTAATCCCCAAGTGCAGCTCACCTTTTCTTTGCGTCGCGTTAGGTTCCAATAATTATGTTGTGATTCATATACATATTATTTCCAATAAGTTTGAAATGAATAAGCTGTAAATTACCCCCAAGATTATTGAAAATCCCTTTTTATTTATTAATTATTTAAGAGAATTAAACTTAAGTTTCAAGTAATTTTTCTAAATTTTTTAACAATTCTGAAATATTCTTAGTCACTGTTACCCAAATTCTATCAACTTTTATATCACCATATTCATGAGCTAGCACATTCCTCTGCCCAATAATTTGGTGCCATGGAATTTCTGAATGTTCTTCCTGAAATTGATATGAAACATGATTTGCTGCTTCTCCCAAGATTAGAAGTGAGCGCTCAATGGCATATCGTATCAATTTATTATTTACAAATTCCGAATAAGTAACACCAGTAGTAAATTCAATAATTTGTTTTGTTTCGTTGTACATGTCCCAGATATATGCCAGATTTTTTTCTTCAGGTTTCATACACCACCTGGGCAGTTTCTAAAATGTGGCGTTTTCGGAATGGGTTACGAAGTGCTTCTTTTTCTAGTATATCTACGGGCCGATTGAATATTTCCTGTAGTTCAATTTGCATTTGGGCAAGATCGAATAGACTGATTTGATTTCCTTCCTCAAAAGTGACCAAAACATCGACATCACTATTTATATCAAAATCCTTCCTCAATACTGATCCAAACAAAGCAAATTCAACCACTTTCCATCGCTGACAGAAGTTTGAGATTAATTCATGGGGGATTTCCATTTGGATCGTATTCACAATGAAATTATAGCATTATTGAAGTTAATATATGAATGACTCAGAAAATTCCGAAAAAATAACATAGAATCAATCAACTTCGTTTAATGGCCTATATGGCTCTTCCTGTACCAGATACCCATATAAGATCTTAATAAAAAGAGCCGGTGCCAGCCAGGCAAAACCATCTACTACAGGGATCAGATAATAATTTAATAATAAAGCGGTGGTAATCCACAAAAATGAAACCGGTCGTTGTAGATATAACGGGGTTTTGATAATGATCCCGGCACAAAAAATCATTAAGAAGTACCAAAATATGCCATAAATGAAATTTCCCTTTCCAAAAATAAGGGAGGCGAGTAATGGATATATATGCAGAATGGCAAAAACCAAATGGTTTTTGAAAAAAGATGTATATCGGGGTTCATCGGACTTGGGTTGGGTATGATAAAAGCGTTTACAGGAATTCAAACTGTTTGCGACCAAACCAGCAAAGACATCCATGGCAATCAAACTTGCCAGAAGGTATTGCCACCAGGTCCAATCCAAAGTCCCGGTTATATAAAGGGACAGGTAGAGAAGAATCCCCAAAGAACCTCCAGCCAGAACCAGACCTTTCTCCCATGTAGTAGCTCCAGTTCCATATAAAAAATCAGCTTTCCCGGAATAATTCCAGTTAATATGTCTAGCTTTATGTGTCATAAGAGCTCCTTTTTTAATAAATACAAGATTAATTATATTTCCGTTGAGTTTGAGGGATTAAGTCAAAGCGTATCAGTATTTTTCAGAATTTGTAAATAATTAACTGGTTAATCGTTCCATTTGCATCATTTAGAATCTATAAAATTCTTTGTGGATTGAATTTGTTTCGGATCGGCTCAATAAAGTAACGATCGCCACAAAAGCGTGTTAATAAACTTGTGACGAACAACATTAATCCTGAAAAGGTAATTTTATGAATCAAGCATTATCAAACTTCTCCATGAATTCAGAAAAATCCCCATTTGAAAATCTCCCCTGGATTGGCAATCAAAATCAGTTGGTAAATCAACCGGAACAAATTTCGGAGCTTTTGCAAAGCTTTGACCAGGGGCTTTGGGCTGTGAAAAATCATAATCAATTTTTTCTGACCAATACGGATGGTTTTGGTTGTTCCCTAGAAGATGATCAACAGTTTGCACGATTGGCGTATGTTCCTCCAATACCGCTCACATCGCTGGGGGATCCTGGCTTCATGCAAACCTATGGAACCCATTACGCTTATTATGCAGGGGCGATGGCAAATGGCATTTCATCGGTGGAGATGGTGGTTGCATTGGGAAAAGCAGGATTGATGGGTTCATTTGGTTCCGCAGGCCTTTCCCCGGCAAGAATTGAAGCTGCCCTCCAGGATATCCAGGCAGCTTTACCGGATAAGCCATATGCGGTTAATTTAATTTATAGCCCTAATGAGCCCATGTTGGAACGCCGACTGGCTGAACTTTATTTACGAATGGGTGTGCACGTTGTGGAAGCATCCGCCTATATGGATCTCACCTATGCACTTGCACATTTTCGTGTAGCCGGACTTTCGCGTTTAATTGACGGGTCAATTAAGATCCAGAACCGAATTATTGCCAAGATTTCACGCAAAGAAGTGGCTCGAAAATTTATGCTGCCAGCCCCGCAGGATTTGCTCAAACAATTGCTGGCAGATGGAAAGATCACACCTGAACAGGCAGAATTGGCTCTGCTGGTACCAATGGCGGATGACATCACTGTAGAAGCTGATTCGGGGGGGCATACCGATAATCGACCATTGGTTGGGTTGATCCCCACGATGCTGGTTGTTCGCGATGAAATTCAATCTCAAATGAATTACCCACAACCGATTCGGGTGGGGGCGGGTGGTGGCATCAGCACGCCTGGTTCCGCGTTGGCTGCCTTCATGATGGGGGCTGCTTATGTGGTGACTGGATCGATCAATCAGGCAAGTGTGGAAGCCGGAGCTTCCTTGCATACGCGTACATTGTTGTCTCAGGCTGATATGGCGGATGTGATTATGGCACCGGCAGCAGATATGTTTGAAATGGGTGTGCGCGTACAGGTTTTGAAACGTGGTTCCATGTTTGCCATGCGGGCGTCACGATTGTATGAATTATACAATCGCTACAATTCGATTGAAGAAATCCCCGCAGCGGATCGGGAAAAAATTGAAAAAACCATCTTTCGGCGCAGTCTGGATGAAGTGTGGGACGAAACCCAGGTATTTTTCAGAGAACGGGATCAAAAAAACCTGGATCGAGCTTACAGTGATGCGCATCATAAGATGGCGCTGGTCTTTCGCTGGTATCTTGGACTTTCCTCGCGATGGTCTGTGATCGGTGAACCTGGCCGTGAGATGGATTACCAGATATGGTGTGGTCCAGCCATGGGTTCCTTCAATCAATGGGTGAAAGGCAGTGTCCTTGAAGCGGTTGAGAGTCGAAAAGTAGTCGATCTCGCCATGCAGATACTGAACGGTGCTGCCTATCTGACCCGCGTGAGAGCATTGGCAAACCAGGGGATCATTGTACCTGCTGAATTACAGACGTATTATCCCCCTCGTCTGGAATAATTTACCCTTCTACTGCAAGTATATTTTCCGGCAATATCTCAAATTGTTCATTTTTTGAAATTACTGCCAGAGTGATCAGATAATTTTCCAGTTTCCTCCAAAACAAACGGGTAGAATCCTGTTTTTCGGGGGATTTGATGATCTCTATCGCTTCCCATTCATCCTTATAGATAAACGAAGGACAATGAATGGCGATTTCACGGGTATCGTACCGTAATCCGGTTTGTAAAGCCTTTAAGATCGCTTCCCGTCCGCTCCATAAGAGGGAGGCTGCCCATGCTTGTTGCTTCTGCGGAAGTGCAAAAACATATTCAGATTCCGGGGTGGTGAAATAATCTTCAATGAATCCCTGGCTTTTGTTCTCAATTTCCTCAAGGTCTATCCCAATTGTAATATCCGGGTCAGTACAGATGGCAGTGGAAGCCAGATTCCCACGATGACTGATCGATAATGATGCTTTCATTTTTTCCCCCTTAATCATCGCGTAGGGAGCACCGCTGGTCTCATTCTTGATACAAATCTGACCACTTGAAAGATCATCTCCTTTGGCAAAAAGAGATTGAATCAATCGTTTGGCTGTCCATCTTCCTTGTAGCCAATCCTTACGACGTTTCTCAAAGCGAAAACTTTGTAATTGCTGGAGCTCTTCCTCACTTAACCATGCAATGTTATCTGGTAATTGAGAAGAATCAAACAGGTTCCAATAAATGAGCGGTATTGTCATCAGATGATTAAGTGGGGCATAGATTGATGAATAATCAATCTATGCCCCTGTGTCTACTTGATTAATGTTTCAATGGGGGTCAGTAATTCTTTTTCAACACCATACGGTAACGGTGAGGTACGATATTGATCAATTTCCAGGTAAATTTGCCCTTTGCTATCGATCACCCTGGCATTGAAGTATCGTTTGCCATTGTCATCTGTGATTGGCTGAACTTCAGCAAATATTGCCAGACCGTTCACTTTGTTTTCGAACAACCGCAAAGCACCAATGGATTGTGGGAGACTGAGTGATCCATCTTTTCCAATATCC
This sequence comes from Anaerolineaceae bacterium, assembly GCA_030653365.1. Lineage (GTDB taxonomy): Bacteria > Chloroflexota > Anaerolineae > Anaerolineales > Anaerolineaceae > UBA6170. The sequence continues at coordinate 122,055 of JAURZL010000009.1, read as the reverse complement.
CACACACCAGCTGTCTGTAAACACAGCTCCACCAAAATGGGCACACTGACCAGTTTTTTATCTGATTCCATCAGCGGAGGGATTTGCTTATTCAGTTTCCCCAGCACCGTTTCTCCATTCTTTTGCACTCCTTCCAGTACCTGAAAAGCTGGTCCGTGGAAGTAGAGTTTATAAATGTCTTCGGCTTGTAGCGTATATGATCCATTCCAGTGAGGAGCCGTTGAAAGGGGCTTTTCTAATGGTGTGTTTGCGGGGATCAAATGTACCTCTCCGGAGAAGTGCAACATATGGTCGGATCGGTTATTGACTCGTGCAAGATCGGATTCAAGCGTGACATTAGCTACCAGACCATCCTGTTCATACACCACCTGCGCTTTCCAGGTTATTCTGCGTGCTTCATTTCGATAGAATTTGAACGGTGTCAGAAACTGAATGTTTTCCAGCCGGCTAACGTGGAATCCACCTTTGGCAGCACCCAGGGTTGAGGCAATATGCTGTGCTGCGACGGAAAATCCTTCGATCCCCATCACGCCGGGTAAGAGTGGGATTCCATTCATACTGTGATCTTTGAGAAATGCTTCCTGGCTGGGATCCAGTTCTGCTTCCAATATGATCCCATCCTGCAGACTGAAGGCACTTGCGCGGCTGAGCATGACGTGAATCGGTTGGCCTGCGGTCAGGGCTTGATTGGCTTTCTCGATGTCCATACCACCCGCCGGGTCAGATTGTGATTCCAGCATTCCCAATGAACCAGCCAGCACCACTTCTCCGTTTGTTCCTGCTTCCAATTCTTTTCGGACCAAACTGGCTGCTTCCGAAGGATGGAGCATTTCGATTCCTGCACGGCGCATTAATTCGGGGATATGACCGCGGCTAGCCATACCGACTTCCGCCCAGGCACCCCAATCAATGGTGATTACCTGAATGTCAGGATATTGATGTCGGAATGCTGAGCTGATACGGCTGAGCAAATCATTCGCTGCACTGTAGTCTGTTTGTCCGGAATTTCCGAATCGACCAGCAACCGAACCGAAATTGACAATTTGTTTGGGTAAACTCTTTTCTATCTCCAGGGCTTTGAAGAGATTAAAGAAACCACTGGCTTTTACATCCACAGTCTGGTGGAATTCTTCTTCGCTTTTACTTTCCAATTTTTTACTTTTCTCTACGCCAGCTGCATGCAGCAGCACGTCAACATGCCCTTCTTTCTTCAGAACGTGTTTGACAACTTCCTGCACTCTCTCCGCGTTGGTTACATCACAAGGCAGGTACTGCACCTTTCCACCGGATGCTTTGATGGCTTCCATAGTTTTGAGCGTAACCGCTGCACGCTCCAGGGCTGCGATCTCCTGATTAATGACTGCAGGCGTGGCTTTCTGACCTGATTTTGACAGTCGCTGCAGGATGGTGAATTTGAGTTGTTCCGGATCATTGGCTAATAATTCCAATTCCAGATTGTTTTTCTCCGGCAATTGCGTACGTGCCAGAAGATAGAAATGACCTTTCGTGTGTTCTGCCAAATCCTCAATAATCGGAGCAGTAATTCCGCCGGTACCACCACTGACGATAAAGACAGCGCCTTTTGGCAGGGGATTATTCACCGATTGATCAAGTTCAGTTTCCCGTAAAACCAGGGTGAAGCGTTGGTCGCCTTCCCAGGCAACTTCCATGACTGCTTGATCAAGTAGGGTTTCTTCTACCAATTTGATTGCCAGGCTGGTTGGTTTTTCGTTTTCCGAAAAATCAACCACTTTTACCAGGATTTCTTTTCTTTCCCGGGCAATGGCTTTCGCAAATCCAGCCGCTGCGCCTGATAGTGGATTGATTGCGCCTTTTGTTGACAAACCATGTAAACCATCGAAACGGGTTGCTACCACGAGAAATTTCAAGGTTTGTAATTGCCTTAAGGCAGCCACCAGGTTATAGAATTTGCTCTCCAAGGTTGTGTTCCAAGCATCCTGCGACAGATTCGCAAAGCTTTTTTCACTCCGTAAAGTGGGTAAGAAATACAAACCATCAATGTTTCCATTTTCTGACCATAGGTTGATCTGTTCCATCATCCCGGTTGTTTCAACAGCTTTGATTACCAGGACCTGGACTTCTTTTTCCTTCAATTTCTTTTCCAGGACAGGGGCAACTTTTCCGTTGTCACTGATGACGACCACGCGTGAATTATTATCCAATGATATTGTTGTGGGAGTACACAGATCGAGACGTGGTCGCAGGACAGCAACCGGAATCCGTCGTTTTAGATTGGCTTTAGTTTCCATTTCAGGATCTGAATCTGGGAGAGATACAATTACGTCTTCCACGACTGCAGCAGGTTTTACCTGTTCCAGAGAATCGTGAACAAACTGGACCACCTTGGTCAGCGTATTGTAATCGGACAGGCGTAAATCCTCCCTTCTGGGAATGCCGAAGTGTTCACGAATACTGGCGAATAATTCTGCCTGCTTGACGGTGTCAATGCCCAGGTCTGCTTCCAGATCGAGATCCAGATCCAGCATCTCTGTGGGATAACCGGTTTTTTCACTGACTCTGGCAAGCACAACACTGGTCACTTCATCGTTGGCAGGATTGTCAGTTTTCATTGGTTCAACAACCACGGCTGATTCCACAGTTGAAGAGGTGGTGATGGTTTTACTTTCTACCGATTGAGGCAGTGAAATCTGCGCTTGCGCATCAACAACAAACTGCATGACCTTCGCTAATGTATTGTAATCCGACAACCGTAAATCTTCCCGTCTGGGAATGCCGAAGTGCTCACGAATACTGGCGAATAATTCTGCCTGCTTGACGGTGTCAATGCCCAAGTCTGCTTCCAGATCGAGATCAAGATCCAGCATTTCAATCGGATAACCAGTTTTTTCACTGACCTTTTCGAGGACGACTTGAGAGACCTCATCATTTTGTCCTGCGTTGGTAGGCAGAGGTGTACTTACTATTACAGGTTCAGCAACAGGGTATTGTTCACTTGTTTTGACTGCCGGAATGGCGGTTTCGACTGGTGCAAAAATGGTTGGCGCTTCACTTGCCCAACCCTGTGGACCCTGCCCAAATTGCCAGTTCGAACTAACAGGTTTCATCTGCGGGACACCAACATGTTTAATTCGATAATTATGTTGGATGACTTCGAGTTCTGGAGTCTGATATCCGGATACGGAAGCCAGCCATTGCTGATAAGCTTGTTGATTGACTCGTTCACCAACACCGGCGACTTTGCGCATCAGCGTCATCGCAATTTGAGAACCAAAGCCTGCACCGAGACGTAAGGAAAATTCAATCGGGTAACTTCCACCACGAGAAAGGTTGAGATCTCCAAGTTCCGGGTCAGGTTGGAAATCTTTATCATAATTGGCGATAGGGGGTACCATCCCAAATTCCAGCGATTTTACCGCCATAACATCTTCCACGCCAACACCCATGGTGTGACCTGTGAAGCCTTTGGTATTGGCAATCACAACTTTGTTTGCCTGGTCACCAAAGGTCTTCCGCAGAGCACATATTTCTGCCGCAGCACTCCCTCCACGAGCAGGAGTGTACGTTTCATGCGAGACAAAGACGGTTCTAGCAGCTATTTCCTGTCGATTGATCCCAAAGCGTTGTTCTGCCTGTGACAAAACCCGATGCATGACTTCACTTACATGCGGCACATCCAATCGGGTGCCATGGAATGCTGAATTGGCAATCTGACTGGAGAGAACTTCGCAGATACCACGCATCCCACGCTCACGCACTGAATCTTCGGCTTCCACCACGAGGGCAGCTGCACCCATACCCATGATCATTCCATTTCTACGACGATCAAATGGTAAAGCAGCCATTCGGACATCCCCTTCGGTGGTGGCTGCACCGCTTGCCATCAAGCCAGTGCCAATCCAATTAACCAGATTGTCACTGGTGACATCGTCGCCTGCAACGACGACCACACGACGGCACCGTCCAGCACGGATCCAATCTTCAGCGATGGAGATTGCATGCGTGGTAGAGGCACAGGCGGCGTTCACATATGTGTTTGGGCCACGTGCACCAATATGTTCAGCGAATTGAGAATGTCCCATGGCGAGAACTCGAAAAACAAAATGGCGGTGGAAATGGTAATCGTTCGCAAGAATCTCAGCATCCAATAGTTTTACTTTTTCCCGGATCATCTTGGTTATAGCGCCATCGCTGCCATTAATCGAGTTCAATAAGTCGATGAATTGCTGTTTTTGGTCCAGTAAACCCTGGAATTTGTAATAATTATGTGCTTCTTCAGCCATTCGTTCTAATCCTGGGAAAGCTGAAGCGAAAATTACACCGGTTTCATCCTGTAATGCTTCCGGCAACATCCAGCGGTTGGGTAAGAGGGTTCCTTTACTGGTGGTGCGATAATTCATCACCAGGGGGATCCCAGCATCATGCAATGCATCAATTCCAGCCGCAATTGCCAGTTGGGTACTGATGTCGGTCGCATCTGCGCGATCTTCCGGAATACCAAATTCGTTGACAGGGTCAAAGCCACCACGCTGTCCAGCCAATTTTACCGTCGCTTCGAGGTCATCGATATTGACCATCATCGCTCCAGCTTCATGCTTGACCAGACGTGTGACACGTTTTTCGATCATATTCTCGCGTGTTTTCTGCGGGAATGATTCGATCAATACCTCGCCTTTCAACAGGCGTTGCACATTATCTTCAGCAAACACCAAACCATTCTTCCCGGGTAAACCAAGACCGGCACCACTGATGACAACCGAACCGGTTAAGGGAACACGACCATCTGAAATGACTGGCTGTGAAAAAGCAACTGCAGTGGTTTGAGTGCTTGAAGAAACAGGTATTTGTTCAATCGCAGCGGGTAATCCGGCGGCATATAAGGCGCACAATGCTTCATTGAAACTGGATAAGGCACCTTTGCGGGGATGATTGGTAGCCAATAATGTTACTGCTGGGTTGTCCTTGAAGATATCGCTGGTGAGGGCATTCATTACTCTCTTCGGGCCAACTTCCACAAAGATTCGGGCACCATAGTCATATAACTTCTGGGCACCTTTGATGAATTGAACCGGGGAGGCAACCTGATCAGCCAGCATGTTAAGGATCGCTTCGCGTTCCTGAGGATACCAATCACCGGTGACATTCGCGGCAACCGGAATTTTGGGGGATTGCAAATCCATGCGGTCAATTACTTTGCGTAAAGGAATACTGGCTGGTGCTACAATTTTTGTATGAAAGGCGTGAGAGACTGGGATTTTCACGGCTTGAAAATTAGCTGACATGAAAGCCTCGATTGCTAGATCTACACCTTTGGTCGAGCCAGCGATGACGGACTGCACCGGGCTGTTGATATTTGCCAGGACAACGTATTCATCGATTGTCGTTAGAATGCGTTCCACCTCTTGTAACGGGGCGGAAACAGCTGCCATACAACCATTATCATCCATCGAAACTTTGACCATCTCACGGCCGCGGGCACTGACAATTTCCAGCGCTTCATCAAAGCGTAGAACTCCGGCAGCCACCAGAGCAGCATATTCACCCAGACTATGTCCAATAACCACGTCAGGTTTAAAACCATATTTTTCAAGGAGGCGTAGTAAAGCCACATTGGCGGTTAATACGGCTGGTTGGGTTATAGTCGTATCTTTGAGTTTCTGCTCGGCTGTTTTCAGGCTTTCTTCATCGCCCTCCGCATATATAAAATGGGTTAATGGTTTCCCCAGTAAGGGGGTCATCACGCGATCCGCTTCCACAAAAACAGCATCCACTACGGGTTCAATCGCTCTTAATTCCCGCAACATGTTTACATATTGAGATCCTTGACCGGGGAAGAGGAAGGCTACTTTACCAGGACTTCCACTACCTCGGTAAACACCCTGGGCTGTCATTGCTTGCCACATGGAGGGATTATTTGAGTCAAAAGCTTTTAATGCTTTCTCAGCTCGTTTGATAAATTCAACATTGTCGCCATAATCGATGGCTAATCTTTCCGGTAATGACAATTGGTCAGCTTCCGGTAATTTTGATTGGGGTAGGTTTCCCTGGGTTGCTTGCAGTAAGGACGCTTGAAGTTTTCCTTTTAATTCACTGGTTGTTTGCGCAGAGAGGAAGTGCAACCCTCGGAAATGAGTGGTTGGCACGGATGCCTGTACAGGTGATGAGACAGGTGTTTGATCTTCTACTTTTGATGAAGTGGTGCCCTGTGCGGTTGCATTTACTTTGAAGAAACTGATCACTTTGGCCAATGTATTGTAATCTGATAACCGTAAATCATCCCGCCTTGCAACACCGTAATGAGTTCGGATGGAGGCAAACAACTCGGCCTGTTTGACAGTATCAACACCGAGGTCAGCTTCCAGATCCAAATCCGGATCCAGCATCTCTGCCGGATAGCCGGTTTTTTCCGCGACCTGTTGAATGACAAAATTGGCGATTTCCTGATCACTTAATCCTATTGAGACTGTGGGAGTGTTTATGGTTGCAGGTTCTTCAACGGGATTTGATATTGGGGTGGTTTGTTGAGCGATCTGCTCGGTGTTGGAAGAAGCTGTCGCATTTTCCATTACAAAGCCGATCACTTTTTCGAGTGTGTTGTAATCTGAAAGGCGCAAATCTTCACGGCGGGGAATGCCATAGTTTTCACGGATGGTACGGAACAACTCAGCCTGTTTAACGGTATCAACACCCAGATCCGCTTCCATATCCAGTTCCACATCCAGCATTTCCACCGGGTATCCGGTTTTCTCGCTGACGGCAGCCAGCACAAAGGCTTTTACATCATCGTTTTGAAAGGAAGCTGTTGCTGATGCTGTCACTGCCACAGGAATTGGTGAAGTTTTTATCACAACGGTGTTTTCGACCACAGCAGGAACACTGAAAACCGGTTTGGGTTCTTCATGGTAACCAGGCACATATTCTTCAACAACGACATGGAAATTGGTGCCGCCAAAACCGAATGAACTAACAGCTGCCCGTCGAATCTCGCCAACAGGTTTCTCCCATTCTTGCGCTTGTGTGTTTACATAGAAAGGCATATGCTCAAAGTCGATATTCGGATTGGGCTTATGAAAATTTACAGAAGGCGGCAGAATTTTTTGATCCAGGGCAAAAGCAACTTTTGCAAGACCTGCTGCTCCAGCAGCTCCTTTGAGATGACCAATGTTTGATTTTACTGAGCCCAGGGCAATGGTTCCCGTAGATAAGCCAAATTTACCAAAGATTTCATTGAGACTGTTTACCTCAACCACATCTCCGACACGCGTGGATGTGCCATGACCTTCAATTAATCCAGCACTGGCTGGTGTAACACCAGCATTTTTCCAGGCACGTTCAATGGCTCGTTGTTGCCCAAGTGGATTTGGAGCGGTGATCCCTTTCCCTTTGCCATCCGAACTGGAACCAATACCACGGACGACTGCATAAATCTTATCGCCATCGCGTTCAGCATCCGTCAGACGCTTGAGCAGGAAGATTGCCGTGCCTTCACCCATCACAAAACCATTGGCTCCATCAGCATAAGGTCTTGACCCATCTGCACTGAGTGCACCAATCTTGGAGAATTTTACGTACGATTCCGGACCCATATTTCGGTCTACTCCGCCACTTAATACTGCATCGTACTGGAAATCGTTCAACCCCTGAATAGCAGCCTGCAGTGCTGATAATGACGATGCACAGGCTGCATCTGTTACGAAATTAGGCCCACTGAAATTAAAAACATTCGCGATTCTACCCGCGATGATATTGGAAAGCTCCCCGGACATGGTGTCTTCGGTGATGTCAGGAATCTTATTGCGGATATTATTTTCCATATTCTCAATTAATTGCTGTTGAACAGCAGCGGGTAAATTCTTGAAAGCATCCGATTGAGCCAAAGCTTGCACGTATTCGGGCAGGATGATTCGCATGGTGGAACGGTAGTGCCGTTCCCCTGCATTGGCGTTACCAAGGATGACAGCCATTCGTTCAGGATCAATGCTGCGTTGGGGATAGCCGTAATCGCTGAGGGCTTGATAGCTGGCAGCAATTCCCCATTGCTGGGTAAAATCCATTTGCATAATCACAGTTGGTGGAATAGGGATGCGCATCTGGATCGGATTGAATTCAAAATTTGTTACCCAGGCACCGATTTTGCTATAGGTTTTATCAGGAGCCTTAGGATCATTGTCATAATAGAGCTGTGTACTCCAACGGTCTGCTGGAACATCTTTGACTGAATAATGTCCCTTCAGAATATTCTCCCAGAATAATTTTGCGTTTAGTGCATCTGGCAAAATAGCGCCAATGCCCACAATTGCTACTGGTTTTTGTTCGGTCATATGATTACCTCCATGGTTTGGTCGACACACCTGTTTCCGAAAATTGGAATAGTGAACTAACCTGTATGTGAATTTCTATTTGGAGTAACAGGTTAGCGGGGAAAAGCCGGTTGTCGGGTGTGTTGGTCTACACCAACACGAATAAACAATTTTTAAGACCACACAACAGGTGTTTGTCTACCCTGCAAAAACACTTGACTTAATTGAGAGTTACGCAATCTGGCTAAAAAGATTACATTATTTCGTGACTTGATTCGTTTTGGGGATGGTTGAAAGCTGTTTTCGTAAAAAAATATTAATTAGGATATCATTATTGATTGAATCACAAAAGAATAATCTGTATACTGAATCTAACCCAAATTATTCCCATCACATTTATTCCCTCAAACCAGACGAACGGTGGGCTGTTTATTAATTGCCTGAAAGGAATTGGCATTATGAATCAATCAGCCTGGATCGGAAAAACATTAAGCAATCGCTATAAAATTGAGGAACTTTTAGGTCAGGGTGGAATGTCCTCAGTCTATAAGGCATTTGATCCCAATTTAAAACGAGTCGTAGCCATCAAGATGGTTCATCCACACCTCAGTAATGATAAAACTTTTCTGACTCGTTTCGAAGAAGAGGCAACAGCCATTGCTAATATTCGTCATCCGAATATTGTGCAGGTATTTGATTTTAATACAGATCAGGATCTCAGTTACATGGTGATGGAATATGTGCCAGGGGAAACCCTGCAATCCCGACTGAAAAGGTTAAATAACAAACAACAAAAAATGCCAGTCGATGAAGCACTAAAAATTACCATGAATGTTTGTGATGGATTAAGTTATGCCCACAAAAGGGGAATGGTTCATCGGGATGTAAAGCCAGCCAACATTATGCTGGATATCCAGAATCAAGCAATCCTGATGGATTTTGGGATCGTGAAAATTGTTGGCAGTGCAGCCCATACCCTTACTGGTGCTGTGATTGGAACAGCGAATTATATGCCCCCAGAAATTATTCGATCTGAACCTGCGGACCAACGCTCCGATATTTATGCTTTAGGGGTTACCCTATTCGAAATGTTAAGCGGTAAACCACCATTTGAAGCGGATTCGGCCATGACGATCATGTTAATGCATTTGAATGATTCGATCCCTGATATCCAAACGATACGCGATGATCTGCCAAAAAATCTGAACCAGGTGCTAATGAAGGCGTTGGAAAAAGATCGAATCAAACGCTATCAAACTGCGGACGAATTTTCTGCTGATCTCCGAAAGGTTTTTCAAATTATAGAATCGAAGGAAATATTGTTACCTTTGACAGAACAAAAATTAAAAACAGACGACGAGATTGTTATTCCAACAGAAATTTTATCTCCTGTGATTGGGAAAGAGGATGACGTAACGGTCGTTGATTATTCTATAAAACAAACATTTTCGGAATCCACGCCTGCCACACTGGTTGTTCCACCTGAAAAAACAAAAAAGATGGAAGAACAGATAAAGGAAACAAACTCAATTCCTTTGGGTTTGGTAATTGGATTAGCTGGGTTATTGGTTGTCGTTATCGTTGTAGTCGGTGGATTTGTGCTTAACTGGTTTGGATTTGGTGCCGAGGTGATTCCGACGGAACAAATTGCCAATGCAGTCATGCAACCTACGGATGATTCTTTAGATAGCACTCGAAAAACATCAGTTGCCCTATCATTACTTGCCGATAAGCAAACACAGGAAGCTAAAAAACAAGCAACACCTGAGTTGGTTGTACAAAATAATTTTAAAGTTTGCCAATTGACATCCTCAGGTGGAATTGATGATCAATCTTTTAATGCTACGGTTTGGAAAGGTATTGAACGAGCAGAGATTGATTTAGGTGTAGTCAGTGAATTCCTTGAATCAAAGGATCCGTCAGAATATGAACAAAACATGATTTCTTTCATTGATAAACAATGTGATCTGATCGTATCTACAGGATTCCAACTGGGCGATATCACAACCTCTTTTGCACAAACGTATCCTGATTATAAATTTACGGTTGTCGATTATCCGGTTGAACCTGAAATTCCCAATCTCGTTGGTCAGCAATTTCAGATTGATGAAGCAACATTTCTGGCGGGTTACTTGGCAGCCCGTATGACGCAAACAGGAAAGGTAGCTACCTTTGGAGGGATGCCGCTACCACCCGTACAAATGTTCATGGATGGATTCGCTCGTGGTGTCTCTTACTATAACAATGTCTATGGAACAGAGGTCCAGGTAATTGGTTGGGACATCAATAATCCGGAAGCTGGATTATTTGTAGGTTCATTTGAAGACCGAAAACTTGGAGCTGATCTAGCAAATGAATTGATTAACCAGGGCGTTGATGTCATTCTGCCTGTTGCTGGAGAGGTTGGTTTTGGATCTGCAGCTGTCATGGTGGACCTTGGATCAGGCGTTGTTATTGGAGTTGATAGCGATTGGGCAATCAACAATCCGGAATTTGCAGGTGTAATTCTTACCTCGGTTTTGAAGAATTCGGACAATACAACTTACCAAATCATTAAAAATACAGTAGGCAATCAATTCGAGGGCAGCAATTTTGTTGGGAGATTGATTAATGATGGCGTGGGATTGGCTCCCATCCGTGATTTTGAGGAAAGGATATCAGCTGAATTTTTGGAAGAGCTGATGCTGGTACGTGAAAAAATAATTTCCGGAGAAATTATACTAAACCCGGATTTTCGACTTTATTAATTTCGGACAACAGATAAGCCTAATCAATCAGATTGATCTCATTGAAATTCTTACATTTCCGGAAAAATCTTAATTGATAGTAAAAACCTGACATATCCAGTTGAATTGAATGGATAAATCAGTATAATTTGATCTAAATAGTCCGAACACCCATCCATCATTTGTAACCGATGAAGAATGGTGGGTTTTTTATAATTACAAAGAAGGGAATCTTCTTCCATGAATCAACCAACCTGGATAGGTCAGACATTAAGTGGCAGGTATAAAATTGAAGAAATGTTGGGGCAGGGTGGCATGTCTGCCGTATACAAGGCGTATGATCCCAATTTAAAACGGGTGGTTGCCATCAAGCTGGTGCATCCACACCTCAGCAGTGATCAGGAATTTGTGAAACGGTTTGAGGAAGAAGCATCCGTGGTTGCCTCTTTACGCCATCCAAATATTGTCCAGGTGCATGATTTTAATAGTGACCAAAACATTAATTATATGGTGATGGAGTATGTTCCTGGTGAGACTCTTCAGGATCGTTTGAAACGGTTGAATGGTGATCAGCGCAAGATGCCTTTGGAAGAAGCTCTCACCATAACAATCAGTATATGTAACGCATTGAGTTATGCGCATAAACGCGGAATGGTACACCGAGATATCAAACCGGCAAATATCATGCTTGACGTTCAAAACCAGGCAATATTGATGGATTTTGGCATCGTAAAAATCATTGGTGGATCCATGCACACTGTTACTGGAGCAGTGATGGGGACAGCCCGTTATATGCCGCCAGAGGTGGTTCGGTCTGAGCCAGCGGATCAACGCTCGGATATTTACGCATTGGGAATCACCCTGTATGAGATGTTAAGCGGTAAACCACCCTTTGAAGCCAACTCAGCGATGACGGTAATGATGATGCATCTTAACGATCCTATACCGGACATCCGACCGTTGAGGGATGATCTTGACCCCCAATTGGTTCAGATTGTCATGAAAGCGCTGGCGAAAGATCGAAATCAACGCTATCAAACCACTGAAGAGTTTGCAGCTGCCTTAAATGGCATTTTAAATCGTGTAAGAAATAATACTGTTGTCCCTCAGGTAGGTAAATCAGTGCCGGGTTCAGCAGCGATACCGGTTCAATCACAACCATTTCAATCTTCCGGTATGCCTGAAAGTAGAGTTTACCAATCTGGCCAGACGAATCCACCTTCCAGACCAAATCCGGTTCCCGTCCCAATGGGGGATCATAATACGATATATGATTCTCCGGTGCGGACGTCCGCTTCAGGTTCCCATTCTGCCATCAATCTCCATTCTTCTCCAAATCTGTCACCAGAACCTCAAACAAAAAAAATAAAACCATGGATGTGGATCGCAGGGATCGGTGCAGCTGTTTTTGTTTTGATCTTGGGTGTAGTGGTGGTGGGGGGTATGGTCCTTTCTCGCATGAATTCTACTCAAACAACCCTTCCGACCGGAACAGATTCAGTAGCTTTGGTCAATCAAACAGAAGCAGCGACGGTATCTTCTGCAAATTTGGTGGAAGCAACGCGAACCAGTGCACCAGTTGTGGTTCAATCTACAGCAACTTTACAGAATACAGCGACAAATGAACCGACTCCGATCCCGATGACACCATCACCTACCTATCCACCTTTGTATGTTCAAATTAATGAGATCAATCTCACTTCCAGTAATCAATATGAAGTGGTATACGAAACATTTGGTTTCACGGAAGTGCTACCGGGACAGCACATTCACTTCTTCTTTGATACAGTTACACCAACGAACGCTGGAATGCCGGGGTCCGGTCCCTGGATTTTATATGGCGGGCCGCGTCCGTTCACCGGATACAGTGTCTACCAAAAACCGAGGGATGCCAATCAGATGTGCGCTCTGGTTGCCAATGCCAATCATTCGATCATTTTTGAAAGTGGAAATTGTGTAGATTTACCGGTGAATTGAAATACTGAAGATCGAATTCTGGTCACCTGACCAGCTTTAAAATTAAACTCCTGGACATGATGGATATGAATTCAATCATTTATCATTGTGGAAGCTCATTGACATCTTGATCAGGAGAATAAAATAAATGATAATAAAAAGGTAAGTGAAATCTTTAAGCAACAATCCTTAATTGTTTTCGTCAATTTGCCTTTGGAAAAACAGATAATTATTTTGGAATCATAGGGAATTATTATCAAGATAATAAAACTTTGTAATTAATCAAACCATATGAGGATAAATTGTATTCAGAGATTGTCATGGATGAGCGAAGGATTGGAGAATGAAACTATGGGTTGATATCGAAGGTTATTCTCCAATCCTTCACCCCTCCGCGTGGAAATTCTATACGGTGTATGAAGAATTATATGAGAGATTGGAACTGCTGATGATCCATTCTTTTACTGAAAAAAAATAAAAGGTGATTATGGAAAAATTTCCCCCTCTTAATTATGTGGAAGTACCATCAAAAATCCCCGGGTTTGTGATCTATGCTCCTGCCCAGGAAAAAGTGGTAGAAAATAAAATCACGGAATTTAAATGTCCAAAATGCGGTGCTTTTACGGCTTATGCGATTGACCAGTCTGGATTAGCCTGTGAACATTGTGGCTACCAGGAGCAAATCCTGGTAGATATTGTTGGAAGAGAGGCTGAAAAATTTGAATTCAGCCTGGAAAACCTTGCTAGAGCGACCCATGGCTGGGGAGAAGAACGAAAAGACCTACGCTGTTTGAGTTGCGGTGCAGAAATCAATTTACCGCCTGAAAGCATGGCAACAACCTGTGCCTTTTGTGGGTCCAATAAAGTTGTGCAGGCAAGCGCCAATCAGGATCAGCTGCGACCCAAATATCTGATTCCCTTTAAAATTGATCCACAGAAATGCCAGCAGATTGCCAGAAATTGGTTGGGCGATAGCTGGATGGTTCCCAAAGAACTCAAGAATTTTGCTGCAATGGACTCGTTTACTGCCATCTACCTGCCGTATTGGACCTTCCATGCCATCACCGACGCATCCTGGCAGGCAGAGGTAGGGCATCGTGTCAGTGAGCGTTATTATGATTCCAGTTCCAAATCCTGGAAAACGCGCACAAAGATTGTCTGGCGCTGGGAATCTGGCAACACTGGACTGCGGATTGATGATTTATTAATTGCTGGAACAGAGCGGGTGAGTGCCAGACATTTGGGAAATGTGAATGAATTTGATCTTTCTGCTATTGTTGCTTACTCACCGGGATTTCTGGCTGGTATGCAGGCAAAAGGATATGACCGTCCACTGGAGTCTGCCTGGGAGCGTGCCAGGGAAGTGATGCGCGAAAAGACAAAAGCCGCCTGCATGGGTCAGGCAAGCACTTCCATGGTACGAAATTTCAGCATGAAACTGGATTTCTCTGATGAAAGCTGGCGGTATTTGTTGTTACCCGTATACCTGGCAGCCTATCAATTTATTGGGAAAACGTATCATGCGATTGTAAACGGACAGACAGGCGACATTTCCGGTCAGCGACCCGTAGATTGGAAAAAGATCAGGCTGGTGATTGCTTTAATCCTGGCTCCTGGTGTTGTGACCGGATTGGTTGGATTATTGAGCATGGGTTCTTCAGGAGATGGACTCTCAATTGGCATAATAGGATTTGTTCTTTTGATCATCGGGCTGATTACCTCGATTGTCATATTTGTTAAGGCAGACAAGGAGGGGAAAGCATGACGGATCGGATGAATATGAATCCCAACCTGGTATTACTTTCTTCACTCGGTTGGGAAAACGAAGTAATTTGCGTTGTCTGCCAGAATTGCGATTGGCGATTTTTGGGAGGTATTGGAAAAATCCCGAATGAATGCCCACATTGCCATTTGGCGAAATTGGAAGAGTATCCAGGGAATGATTTCAGCATGATGGTGGACTTTATTAAACCACCGGAATTGCACTTACCGTTCAGTTTTCCAGTGAGTCAATTGTTAGAAAAAATTCATAATTATTCTAAAAACATTCCGTTTGCCCCGGATGATCTCAGCCTGGAAAACCTGCAAAGACGTCTGCGAAAAATCTACTTGCCCATGTGGCTGGTAGACAGCAATGTCTCAGCAACCTGGCAGGCAGAATGCGGGTATTACTATCAAGCCAAAAGTCACCAGGAGAAATTCAGCCATGGCAGATGGCAGACGCAGGAAGTGATTGAGACGCGCACCCGCTGGGAACCACGCCTGGGAAAATTGACCAGAACTTATCACAATATTAGCGCACCTGCATTGGAAGAACATCGCCCCTTGATGGCAGCGCTTGGAAATTTTGAATATGAAAAAGCTGTACCCGTCACAACGGCAGCGTTAATGAATGATTCCGCTCAACCAGCACTGGTTTGCATTCCCAGTCGTGATAAGGATGATGCCTGGCCAGATACCCTTCCACGCTTTCAGGAACAGGGGAGCGAGGAGAGCCGCCTGGCATGTGCTGCTGACCAGATTCGTGAATTCCGCTGGAAAGCCGAATTTTCCAACCAAAACTGGAGCTTATTCCTGTTACCCATGTGGAGCAGTTATTACCTGGATGATGAGAACAAACCACAATCCATTCTCGTGAATGGCCAGAGTGGTCAAATGAGTGGATCACGACGGGCATCCATGAAGAAGGCCAGGAAAGTTTCCCTGGCAATCCTCATTGCCGCACTGATTGCTCTCGCCCTGACTGTGGTGGTAGGATTGATCTCCCTCACTTTTCCGGATTTGACGGTCGTGGCTGGAATTGGCCTGGTGTTTTCCTTGATGATTGCCCTGGCAGCTATTTACCCGATTGCGATTGCCTGGAGTGTGAATCGGGAGCGGTGACGTTCCCACTTTAAAGGAGAGCAGAGAATTTTCTTGCATGAAATATTGATTTTAGCCTTCTCTCTGTCCTTTTCCGGCCTGTACAAGGGAGAGAGGTCCAGACAAACGTTGATAAACCGGTGGATTGGCATCGGAAAGTAGCGCATAGCCAATATTTTTTGCATCAAGTTGTTTCAATAAGCCTGGCAATCGCTGATGGAAACTGGTGAGGTCCTTTTTCCCGGGATCCAGCCAGGCGGTCTCTGCTACTGCTAACAGCCGGGGAAAGATCTGCCAATCCAATCGGGCACGGTTGGGAACAAATTCTGTCCACAATGGTGCTTCAATGCCCAGAATATTAGCATACAAGCTTGATTCAAGCTGGGAGAATACCGGTTCATATTGGTAAACCTTGTCCAGTGGACTGTGTTCGTAACTGTGATCCAGGTAATAGGCGGAAAAATTTGATAGGATTGCTTTTCTGCCTGAGCGGATATGTTTCAGCAAAGTTTTTTCCTTACCGACCCAATATTGCACCACTGCTTCTGGGTCAAGTCCCTCAGCCAGCATTTCATTCCAGCCGATTAATGTGCGTCCATGTATATTAAGAAAATTACTGATCCGATTGGTCAAAATGGTCTGCAAATCGTTGATTCTGGTGACATTGCTTTCCTTGGCAAGCTTTTGGCAATCCGGGCAACTCTTCCAGCGAGTTTTTGGGGCTTCATCCCCACCGGTATGAATGTATTTCCCTGGAAAAAGTTCCAGCACTTCTGTGAGAACATTCTGCAGAAATGTTGTGGTTCCTGGTTTCCCTGGGCATAAAATATCTGAGTGAATCCCCCAATGTGGGGAGACCTGATAGGGGCCACCCGTACAGCCTAACGCTGGATACGCAGCCAGAGCTGCCTGAGAATGTCCTGGCATCTCAATTTCCGGCACAATTTGAATATGCCTTTCAGCTGCATATTGTACGATTTCTCTGATCTCTTCCTGGGTGTAAAAACCAGTGTGGGGGATAGCATTCAGTTTTTTGCCTAAAAAGCCACTGATCTGACTGGCAGACCGTGAAGCCCCGACCTCGATCAGCCTGGGATACCGTTTGATCTCAATCCGCCAACCCTGATCCTCGGTCAAATGCCAATGGAAGACGTTCAGTTTGAAACACGCCATCCAGTCCAGCAAATCTTTGACTGTCTGTATACCCTGAAAATGGCGGGCTTCATCCAGCATGAGACCACGCCATGCAAAGCGTGGAGAATCAATTATTTGGAGACAGGGCAGGGTTATCAGCTGCATTTCCGGTTTATGCTCAGCAAGAATCAATTGAAGCAAAGTTTGCAAAGCATAAAAAATACCATGTGCACCGGCTGCAATCAATTCAAGATGATCCGGAAGAATTGATAAATGATACGCCTCATTTCTCATGAAAGGATCAATTATGATCTTCAATTGCGAGTCTTTTTCCTCATTTGTTATTGATGGACGAATTGGATCAGGAAGTGAGTCCAAAAAGAGAGTAATTTCTTTTAGATTTGAATTTATTGATATTAATGTCTTTGAAGTCCATTGAAATGAACCCGGCAAGAAATTGATTTGTTGAGGATAGGGGA
The DNA here is from genome assembly GCA_030653365.1 of Anaerolineaceae bacterium. GTDB lineage: Bacteria > Chloroflexota > Anaerolineae > Anaerolineales > Anaerolineaceae > UBA6170. Next base: position 104,619 of record JAURZL010000009.1, on the reverse strand, counting down.
TGAGAGGGAGAGTAGTTTGATTTTTGTTCAATGATGATCTCCTGAATTGTAATAAAGATTTAATGTTTCTTTCTCAGATATACGAACCAGTAAATTAGGCCTACCATCACAGCACCACCGATGATGTTGCCAATGGTAACGGGAAGCAAATTATCCACAAAAAAATTGCCAAGCGTCAGATTGGGAAAATCCAGGGCTGTTTTTCCAATTTTCTCAAAAAAAGCTGCACCACCAAAATTCTTGACCATCAAACCAATTGGGATGAAGTACATATTCGCGACACTATGTTCCGTCCCAGCAGCCACAAAGGCGGAGATGGGAAAGATGATAGCCAGAATTTTATCGGTGGTCGTTCCAGCGGAAAATGACAGCCAGACTGCCAGACAGACCAGCGCATTACAGATAATTCCAAGAACTATCGCCTGAAAGAAATCAAGACCGGATTTGCTTTCTGCAATGTTGAGGATATTTAATCCGACACCACCATTGGCAAAGGTATATTGTTTGGAAAGAAACATACCCATCGCAGTGAGTACTGAGCCAACAAAATTGCCGAGATAGACAATCCCCCAATTGCGAAGAAGTCCACCAAAGGGGACTTTACCGCTCATAAATCCCATGATGATCAATGTGTTTCCGGTAAATAATTCAGCACCACCTACAATCACCAGAATAAGTCCCAGACAAAAAGCTACACCGGTGATCAGCCTGTTGACACCATAAGGCAATTCTCCGCCTCCGGTAGAAACTGTCGTTGCAAAGACAGCCCCCAAACCAATGAACGCACCCGCCAGAACACTGAGGGCAAATAATGTCCAGAAATCAAGATTGGCTTTCTTTAAACCAACATCTTCCGCTTTTTGAGCCATTTCAGTTGGAAGCAAGGAATCGATATGAATATGATTAGACATTAATCACCTCTATTTTCTTCCGTAAATAACTAAATCCTGCTAGGATTATTGTAGTCCAAATCCGTATTTCAATAAATCGCAATCGATACTATATTTGGCAGTTGAAAATCAACAAATCCCTGTAACCTTTATATTCGTTATCTTTCCTGCTATAATTTTTTGTTATCATCTCAAAGAAACGGGATTGGCGGGTGTTCCTGGCGGGCATCATTGCCAGGAATACCCTGTCCGCTAAAGGGAATTGAAAGATTTTTGGTCTGAAGAATATGAATGGTTTGTAATTCTCCAGGCGGTTTAAGAAACTAAATGTTGTTGACGTTATTAACCACATTAACAATTTCATAGGAGCTTCTCATCATGCAAAACCCGCAAATTTATGATTTTCCAACGCAGGACCAATATTTGGAAATTAATCTGGATCCATTTTCCTGTGTTTTGAAACATAAGCAAAAAAATCGAATAATCTGGCAATTAAAATCTATTAAGTTCCGAAATGCTGAAGGGGATTGGATAAAAATTAATCAGGTAATGAAGAATCATGTTGATCAGAAATCATTTGGATTGGATTTGTTGGTTGATCATCTAATGGTTTATACAATGACCATCGTGATTAATGAGAATTCATTCGGATTACAAATCCAAACCAAACAAAATGATGGAGAGTGGGTATCAGTTGATTTTGCAGCTGAACAGGATGAACATTTCGTGGGGTTTGGAGAACGTTTTGATTCGATCGACCAGCGTGGAAAACAGGTAGAGCTATGGGTGGAGGATGGTGCTACGATGGGTCTCACGTACATCCCGGTGCCTTTTTACATGTCAAGCAAAGGATATGGCTTACTGGTGAATACCACCGGAAAATGTATTGCTCGCATGGCAATGGCAGACGATCCGCAGCATGTCTCCATCAGAACTGCTTTGCCAGAAATGTCGATGACAATTTTCGTAGGTAATTCTTTTAAGGATATTTTAAACAGGTATACCGAGATTGCTGGAAGACCACAGGTCCCACCAGAATGGGTATTTGGTCCCTGGAAGTCACGCGATTGGCAAACAGCGAACCAGCAAGGCATCCTGGAGGATATCGATCAACAGATCGAGTTGGGCTTACCTGCAACAGTAAAATTGATTGATGCGCGCTGGGAGGTGGCTTACCACTCTTTCCGCTTTGATCCGAAGAAATTTCCGGATCCCAGGAAAATGATTGATGCGATCCATGCCAATGGAAATCGCCTGATATTGTGGATCACCCCCTGGATGGCGGTCAATAATGAAAATGACCCGAATGATTATTATGATGAATGTGCTCAAAACGGGTATTTTCTCCGTGATTCAAACGGTGAAATTTATGTGAGCCAGATGGGCATGAATCCAATGCTGATTGGATCCTGTATCGACTTTACCAATCCGGAAGCGGTTGCCTGGTGGCAGGCACAGTTACAATATTTGATGGATTTGGGTGTGGATGGATTTCAGACAGATTTTGGGGAACAGGTTCCGGAAGATGCTGTGTTTTTCGATGGCAGAACCGGCATAGAGATGCACAACCTTTATCCGGTGCTCTACAATGAAATCACCTATAAAACCATGCAAGCCGTGAAACCTGGTGCCTTATTAATCCGCTCCGGTTGGCATGGCTCACAAAAATATTCAGTGATCTGGGCTGGGGATCAGACCTCCGATTTTTCGTTGAACAGTGGCATGCACTCCGCCATGATGGCAGGTTTAAGTGCAGGATTGTCAGGCTTTCCCTACTGGTCATCAGATATTGGCGGTTATTTCGGGAATCCCACGGATGAGGTTTACATGCGCTGGACGCAGTTAGGTGCCTTTTCCCCAATCATGTTGGTACATGGAGCCGGAATACGTGAACCCTGGTATTTCTCGGACCAGACGCTGGCGAATTATAAGAAGTTTGCCCAGTTGCATACAGATCTCTTTCCTTATATATATACGTACGCAAATATCGCATCCAAAACCGGAATCCCGATCATGCGGGCGATGGTGCTGGAATATGAAGAGGAACCAGATATTTGGGATGCGCTTTGTGAGAATCAATATTGTTTTGGTTCAGAATTACTGGTTGCTCCGATTTACTATGGCTTCAGCCGCACCAGACCAGTTTATCTGCCTGCAGGCCTCTGGAGAGATTTCTGGACAGGTGAGTTGTACGAAGGTGGGAATGAAATTCACTGCCATGCTGAAGTGGATGAGATCCCGGTTTTTGCCAGAGCAGGAGCGATTATTCCCAAATTGGATCCCTCACCACAGACATTGGTGCAAAGTGAAAACAAAAACATCCAACAAGCAAGCAATAATTTGCGTGTAGTTGTCTATCCTGGCTGTGATGGTAAATTTCAACTGTATGATGGGACGACTTTCCAATGGAAAGAACACCAAAAACAATTGACGATTCGCAATTCGCCGGTTGATCGTCATATTTCAATCAAGCTGATGAATGGTTTGCAAGGACAGGTATTTCGGATAACCAGTCATGATCAGGTGTTAACAGTCATACAGGGAAGTATTTCGAAAGATAAAGAATATAATAGGGTTAGAGCCAGCCGTGAGGACATTGTTTTTACATTATTATGAGGATTATTTTTTAGTTTTAATCTACTCAAAAACACCCGCCGGTTCGGTTCTGTTGAGATGGAATATTCAATAAACCAGGAAAAAAATGAATAGGACAAAAACAAATACGAAAAATAATCTGGAAGACCAATTGGCAAAAGCGAATGGAATATTTCGTCTTCGTCCTACCTGGGTGGCGAGAAATTCGATGCCTGCCGGTCAGCGTCTGGGATTGCCGGAAAGTCAATATTATGTAGGTGAGCGGGGGTGGATTTCCGAACGCTGGCTGGGGTCGACGACAAAAGCAGATAACCTGGTTGGTCCATCAGATGAAGGTTTGACCTACCTAAATCTTCCAATCCAGCATGAACTATCATTAAAAGAAGCTGTTGAAACCATTCCTGACTTGCTCATGGGTAAAGAATATAGCAAAACGCATTCTGGTCTTGGGAGACTGGCGAAGATCTTCGATATGAGAGACCGCATTGCTTTCCATTTTCACCAGCAAATGAAAGATGCCAGTCTGGTCGAGAGAAATCCCAAAGAAGAAGCTTATTATTTTCCGGAGGGTGTGGATATGGGTCTGCATCCGGAAACTTTCTTTGGTGTGCATCCCTCAATTACGGAACCGCAAAACCGGGAAAAATTAATTCCCCATTTAATAGAATGGAAAGATGATCAGATTCTGCAATATTCCCGCGCTTATCAGCAATACCCGGATGATGGCTTTCATATTCCAGCAGGAATACCGCATGCACCAGGCACAGCTCTGACCTTGGAATTGCAGGAAGATTCGGATGTGTTTGCCATTTTACAGGCAAAATCAGGAAATGATCTGATCCCGAAGGAATTGTTATTCAAGGATGTCCGCAAAGAAGATCGGGAGAAATTTGGGGAGAGGATCATTCTTGATCAGATTGACTGGGAGCTTAGTGGTGATCCCTTTTTCTATGAAAACCGCCACACACCACCACGTTTAATCCAATCATCCATTCAGGAAGGTGGGCAAGAACATTGGATTTTTTACAACACGACCAAATTCAGCGGAAAAAAACTGGTTGTCAAGCCTGGCCTGGAATACCTGAGTATAGATGCGGGAGTCTATAATCTATTGGTATGGCAGGGAGAAGGGTTATTTGATGGGCATCAGGTCAAAGCTGGAGATTTCGATTTAGAGGAATTATTGGTATCTCATGATAAAGCAATTAAGATGATCCGGGTGAAAAATACTGGGAATAAACCGCTGGTCATCTTTAAGTTTTTTGGACCGGATATCAACCCTGATGTTCCAATGATAAAACCTCACCGATAAATAGTCCTGGAAACTGAATAAACCGGATGGCAGACGTGCCATCTGTATTTGGTTATCTTCTATCTGTAAAAGACTTCACAAAGTCTAAATCCTATCTTAATAACTTCTAAACAAGTTCCAGATATTATCTTAGCTATAAGAATTTTTTTATGTAAGGAGTAACTATGGGCAAAGAACTTTCAAAGCAGACCAGACAAAACTGGCAAATCAATGCTTTCTTATTTTTAAGTGCGATTCTAGCGTCGCTTTCAGGTGTATATTTTTTATACTTTCCTGAGGGTTTTATGGGTGGGCGAAATCCACTCTACAATGTGATCATTCTGTTCAACCGGCAGACCTGGGATCTGGTTCATACCTGGAGTGGGGTGGGGATGATTGTTATCGCAACACTGCACACCATCATCCACTGGAAATGGATCACCAGTATGACCAAAAAGGTCTGGAATGAATTACTAGCAGGTACTTCCAAATTAAGTAAGTTTGGAAAGATTAATGTTGCGATAAATTTCATGATTGGTCTGACAGGACTGATCACGGCTATTTCAGGGATATATTTCCTGTTTGATACCAGCAACAGTCATGCAACGCAAGCGATGTTTCTCTTCAACCGCACAACCTGGGATCTGATTCACACCTGGGCAGGAGTTCTGATGATCATTACTTTCATCCTGCATTTTGCCATTCATTGGAAATGGGTCACAAAAGTAACCAGGCGATATTTTTCAAACGAGAAGAGGGTTGTGAAACCTGTAATTTTTAGTGAACAACATGATCTGGCTCAATCTGAAACTCAAATATAAAAAATGGAAAGGAATTCGATAATGATTAAGAAAATTATTTTAGGGGTTTTGTTTGTAGGGCTGAGTGGATTTCTAATCTTTGGCGCAGTCAACCGAACATTGGCAAAAACTGATGATATAAGGACAGAAGCAGCTGGTGGTGGCAGATATCAAAACGAAGAATTGAGTGAAAGAGAATTGGAGGATCGCGGAAATCCAATTCAGAGGAACCAACAAGTAAATCGATCAGAAACTGATCCAGCTTATGGATACGGTGAAGGGCTGCAGGACGGCGATCGGACAGGTGTACCAAACCCACAGGCAACTGCCGGTGAATGGGCAGAATATGAGGGCACTGTTATCAGCATTGAATCCTCTATGATATTGGTGGAGACAGATGATGGGAGCGAGATTGTGATCGAAGGGCGCGCACTCGTTTTCTTGCAAGATTCCGGGTTTGTCACCAATGTTGGCAATACTTTGTTTATCACTGGTTTTTATGAAGATGATGAGTACAAGGTCGCAACCATTATTGATCAAACTACTGGGGGGATGATCATGGTGCGAGACGAGGGAGGACGGCCAGGCTGGGCTGGAAATGGCTGGGGTGGAAGTGGTTCCACTGACCATTAAAATGAATTGATAAGCGCGTAAGAACAAAATCCAGTGATAATTAATGTCCCTGGATTTTTCATTTCAGTAATTTGTAATTAACTTTTGGATGGAATTATAAAATTCATGTAATTCTTCTGATTAATTGTCATAAATTCAGCGTTTGAATATGTTTCTTTCCAAAGTTTTGGGGCAGATGTTTCTTTATTGTGAGACCATTTAATTTCATAACCAAATAACTTTCCTTCTCGTTCTTCCACCAGATCTATTTCTTGTTGATCATAGGTACGCCAAAAATAGGGATTTGCAGGCATACTACAATAAGATCGGAGTTTTATCCTTTCGATCATGAGGAAGTTCTCCCATAATTGACCAACATCGTTTCGTTGATCTAAATTATTGAATTGTGCTATGAGAGCATTTCTTATTCCCGTATCCAGAAAATAATATTTCGCCTTGCTGGTGACTTCTTTTCTTAGGTTTCGGCTAAAACCGTTTAACCGGTATATGACAAATGATTTTTCAAGAAGGTCTAAATATCTTTGAACAGTTTTTACATCAATTCTAAGCTGTGTAGCCAGCTCATTCAATGAGACCTCACAACCCAGTTGAAATGCAAGAAGTTTCAATAGGTCTAACAATATTCGTGAGCTTTTAACTCTCTCGAAAACCAGTAAATCTTTCAATAAATAAGAATTTGCAATCTCACTGATGATATCAATCCTCTCAATACGTGATGAGGCTTGCAAGACTTCAGGATAACTGCCAAAAATGAGATAATCCGGAATATTTTGCACCAACTCATGGCTGTTATAGGTTTGTCTCAATTCCATTTGAGACAATGGATAGAGCACCAATGTCTGTTTCCGACCCGTAAGGGGTTCACCAACCTGACCTGCCAGTTCAAACGATGACGACCCTGTTGCGATAACTTTTATCCCAGGAACTTGATCCACGATTATTTTAAGTCCCATTCCAATATTTGGAATATTTTGAGCCTCATCAATTGCAATCAGTTCATACCCCTCGACATAGTCCAATATTTTGGAAAAGTCCTGTGAACCCAATATTTGCTGAGTCAGAATGTTGTCCCCGGAGTCCAATTTATATTTTAGAGTAGTTTCGGACAAAGTTTTCTGAAGCAATGTTGTTTTTCCAACACGTCTTGGCCCATGTATGAGTAAAACCCGGTTTGGTTTTAAAAATTTATCAACTGGTTCAAATACTCGAGTAATCATGTTCTTATTGTACCATGACTCCATAAAATTAAAATAATTTATGGAATCAATATCCATAAATTTAGCTAAATTTATGGATATTGATTCCTAGATTTTGACTTTTCGATCTTCGCGAGTGATTGACTGTATGCGAAAAAAGGTACTTCTGGTCGAAATTAATTCTTGACGGATCAGTTGATGATGAATTTCTGCTTGGAAATGGTTGGCTGGTCATTCTTGTTGAAGGAAGTCAATAAATCAGGTATGATTGGACAATTCCAAATTCCTCCAGGACGTGTTTATGCAGGCTCAAAGAATTGTGATTAAATTGGGTACCTCCACCCTTACGCAGGGGAAAACAGAACTATCCATGGAACACATGATAGAGATAGTGCGAGTCATTGCACGCTTACACCAGGAGGGGCATCAGGTAATTCTGGTCAGTTCGGGTGCCATGGCGGTTGGTCGTTCCATCATGGGACATCCCTCTCTGCCAAAACATATTCCCGCCAAACAAATGTTAGCAGCCGTCGGGCAATCACGCCTTATGGAACTATATTCACAATTATTTGGTTATTATCAAATCCCGGTCGGGCAGGTTTTGCTGACCCGTGAGGATTTATCAAATCGACGACGGTACTTGAATGCCCGCAATACACTGGAAGCCATGATCCAGTATCGGGTTGTCCCGGTGATCAATGAAAATGATACTGTCAGCACAGAAGAAATCCGATTGGGTGATAATGATAATTTATCAGCCTTGGTGGCAAATGTGGTCGAAGCGGACTTGCTGGTGCTGTTTACCGACCAGGATGGATTATATTCAGCTGATCCACGCACTAATCCGAATGCGCAGGTCTTGCTGGAGATAACTACCAATGAGATTCCAGCGGAAATTTGGAAGGGAGCAGGGGGAAGTGCCAGTGGCTTAGGCACCGGTGGTATGTTCACCAAAATTCAGGCAGCGGATCTGGCGCGACGTTCTGGCTGCATGGTTGTGATTTCCAATGGAAAATTTCCCGAGAGAATTTGGGAGATTGTTGCTGGTGAACCGGTAGGGACACGCTTTACTCCACTTATCTCAAAACTTGAGTCGCGAAAACGCTATATGCTGGCCGAGTCACGCCATAATGGCGGCTGGTTGCAATTGGATAAAGGGGCCGTTAAGGCTTTACGAACAGGGGGCAGTCTGTTGCCTGTCGGGATTGTGAAATCGGGTGGTCATTTTTTGCGTGGGGATATTGTTCGTCTGAAGGATGAAAAACTTAAAGAATTTGCGCTCGGGATGATTAACTACAATGATGATGATTTACAGAAAATCATCGGATTGCAGTCGCAGGAAATTGAGCAGATACTTGGTTACCATTATGGGATGGAAATTGTCCACCATAACAATTTAATGTTCTTATAATAAAAAAGGCTACATAAAATGAATGAACTGATTCAAACCGGAATCATAGCCCGTAAAACTGCCCGGAAGTTGGCACAAATCACGACAGCTCAAAAAAATGATTTTCTGCTGCTACTTGCCGAACGTCTGAAAAATGACTCTCAACGTATTCTGGATGCCAATCAGGACGATATCAATAACGGTAGAGAAGCTGGATTGAATGACGCGTTGATCGACCGGTTGTTATTGAATCAGTCACGCCTGGATGGTATCGCCAAGGATTTAATGGAGCTTAGTCAGATGCCTGATCCAATCGGATCCATGATCGAAGAAAAAACACTCGCGAATGGAATCCTGGCCAGACGAATTCGGGTGCCTTTAGGTGTTATGGCAGTAATTTATGAAGCACGTCCAAATGTGACTGTGGATATCAGTGCATTGGGAATAAAGTCCGGTAATGCTGTCATCCTGCGAGGTGGAAAAGAAACCCTCGCCAGCAATAAAGCACTGGTTGAAATCATTCACGAATGCCTGATATCAACAAATATCCCCGCAGAAGCCGTTCAATTCATCGATGATCCCGATCGGGAACTGGTGCATCAACTGGTCAAACTGGATAAATATGTGGATATTCTCATTCCCCGCGGTGGGAATACTTTGCAGGAGTTTTGTAAACAACATGCCACCATGCAAGTGATGACTGGCGGGATTGGAATCTGTCATTTGTTTGTGGATGAAAGCGCTGATTTGGAAAGAGCTGTCGAAGTCATTCATAATGCCAAGGTTCAACGGCCGACTGTGTGTAATGCGTTGGACACCTTACTGGTGCATCAATCCGTGGCCGCTGAATTCTTACCCATGGTAGCAGCGCGATTGATATCCAGCGGTGTTGTCTTGAAATGTGATCCCACAACCCAGGATTTTCTGGCAATAGACTCACAAGCAGGCATCCAAAGTATCGAAGAAGGAGATTTCGATCGCGAATGGTTGAGCCTTGTGTTAGGAATTAAAGTTGTGGTATTTGTTGGTGAAGCCCTGGATCATATTCATCTTCACAGCAGCCAACATTCTGATGGGATTCTGACCAATAATCCAGAGAACGCACAACGCTTCAAATCCGAAGTTGATTCGGCTGTGGTGTATGTCAACGCAAGCACGCGCTTTACCGATGGGGCTCAATTAGGGTTGGGAGGAGAGGTGGCTGTTTCCACACAGAAGCTGCACGCCCGTGGTCCGATCGGATTAGAGGGATTAACTACGTATAAATGGATCCTGGAAGGGGATTACACGGTAAGGAATTAGCTGATAGCTGATAGGTCATAGCTGATAGTGACCCGTCCTGAATAATGTTTACAGAAAAATAAAGCTTAACTGCTCTTTCATGAAACCTTTTCTGAGATGTTATTGTTGGTTATCCCGTGCGAACACCTAAATATGCTGGTGCATTGCACCTTAATTATGTATAAACAGGTGCAACGCACTTTTGGTTTTTGGATGATCAGGCATTTTGGTGGAACCCAGTGTTGCCTAATGTTCCTCAAGTGCAGCGCACATTTGCATTATTTCTAAAACCTGCTTGAGTAAGTTTGGATTTTTGTGACCTATGGTTTCAACCATAGGAGGACCAGTACAGAAAATACCCTGAGATGCAGCGCACCTAAATAAGCAAGTGCAGAGCACCTAACTTTTGGGATGCACTGCACTTTTTTTTATTATTTTAGGTTTTTCAGCGATATTTTCGGTTCAAAATTCCTAAAACCTATTAAAAACTGTAAAGCTATTTCAGGACTCAACACTAAAACCTAAAACCTAACCCCTAACATCTAAATCCTATTTATTCATCTTCCCTAAGGCATTCATGAAGGTACTCGTAACCAACTGGGTCGATTGTTGGCGGTGGGGACTGGATCCCATCCCGCTGGCAGCTACAAATGCATCAATCAGGGAATTCATGTTTGTTTTACCCTGTTTCTTGGATTGAAAAAATGCCATGCCAGCAGTTACAAGATCACCTATATCAATCCCGTCACTGAATCCACCACCACTGCCGGTTTGCTGTTGTGAACTTTGACCACCACCCAGCAAAGAGCCGAGCAAATCACCCATACCGGAGGATTGTTGGGGTGCCTGTTGTGAGGTTGTTTGTCCTCCTCCCAGCAAAGAACCTAACAAATCACCCATACCAGATGATTGCTGCGAAGACGGAGCAGGAGCAGACTGACCACCACTCAGCAGTGTCTGTAACAAAGACATTGCTGATTTAGTATCAACATTCTGACCTTGAAATTGTTGGGCTGCTTTCTGTAATCCTTGCGAATATAAGGCCGCTGATCCATTATTGGCATTTTGACTCAGAGACTTCGCAGCATTATTCAACATAACACTCGGCTCGGCACCTTTTTTTGCCTTCATCGCTCTTGTGATCGTCTGAAAAGTTTCCACCATGTGATCACCATGATCGTGGTTAATGGAATCTGCCTCATTCAAAGTTTGTTGATTTTTGCTGAGGTTTCTTGAAACCTGGGAAAATACTTTTACGAGATCTATATTTTGTTCTGTCATTAGCAATTCTTTCAATTACTTCTTTTTTAATTCTTCTGGCAATGGAGGAATTTCAATCTCTGTCCCGGTCTTGATATGATTCGGATGGTCGCCGATGATGTGTTTGTTGTGATTATAGATCAGGCGCCAATACGGTTCTTTGATCGATCCATAATGCTTGAATGCCAGGCTTGCATAGGTGTCTTCATTGGTCCAGACATGTTTTACAACTGCTGCTTTAGCTGCCTCTTCTGCCACTCGTTTTTGTTCCAATTCAACTTTTTTGGCAGCTAATCTATCAGCTTGCTCTTTCTGTGCCATCGCTAGTTTTTCTTGACGTTCCTTCTGAGCTGCCTCCACTTTTGCTTTATCTGCTGCCAATTTTGCAGCGTCTGCTTTGACCTTTGCGGCAGCTTCACCTCTGGCTTTAGCAGCTGCGGCTGTCGCCCTGTCTGCTTCTGCTTTTATTTTTTCTGCTTGAAGTTTTGCAGCTTTTTCTGCTTCTTCAGCTTTCTCGTCACGATTCGTCAGGGCATCGACTGCCTTATCAAAAATACTTTTCTTTTTATCGTCTGCCATTTGAGCCTCCCTCAAATAAATAGTTATATATTGATTGTAGGCTGTTTAATCAGTAAATTCAACTAAAAAAAACCTAAATATATCCCGCTTTCGGTTATGATTGAATGGATGAGAAAAATAATTATTATCAAAATCATACTATTCAGTCTGCTTGTTTTTGTCGGTTGTACCAACCAAGCGATTTCACCAGGCGAGGAATCAGAAAATTCCTTTAACAACAGGAATACACCAACATTAACCAGAACAGTGAATTATTTTACAAAAACCCCTGCACCTTCTTTACCGAATGTGACCAGGACACCAACCAGTTCACCCATAGCAACGCAAACCGCCACAATAACCAGCACACCAGTCTATTTCTCCGGAGCAGGAGACATCTCCATTTGTGGTCAGATGGGTGACGAGCAGACAGCAGCCTTATTACTGGAGAGAATTGGCAGCGGCCTATATTTTACAGCCGGTGATAACTCCAATGAAAATGGATTAATGTACGAATACATCAACTGTTTTGGTCCTTCCTGGGGACAATTAATGCCAAATTTGCGTGTAGTCCCCGGAAATCATGATTATTATAGCAATCCAATCGAAAATTACTGGAGATATTTCGAAGGTTTAGCCGGTGAAGCGGGAAAAGGTTGGTATTCTTTTGAGCATGGGGATTGGCACATTGTGATGTTGAATTCCAATTGTGGTTATGTGGGCTGTGGACCGACTTCAGAACAAGTCGCCTGGTTAAATGCTGATTTGTCAGTTAATAATTCCGACTGTTCCTTGGCGATCTGGCATCACCCACGCTACAACTCCGGAATCGCAGGAAATTCAGATTGGTTGTATTCATTCTGGGATGTGTTGTATGCACATGGAGTCGATATTGTTGTTAATGGTCATGACCACCATTATGAACGTATGGCAAAAATTAATCCAAAAGGGGAAATCGAACCGATGCTCGGAATCCGGACTTTTATTGTTGGAACCGGAGGAGCCAGTCATTATGGAATTGATCAAATTCAGCCCTTCAGCGAGGTCCGAATCACAGATCAGTTTGGTGTGATCCAGTTTAAACTGGGACCAAAAGGTTACAGCTGGCAATTCATTAATGTGAATGGGGAGGTGATGGATCAAGGCTCGGATACCTGTTCACCCAATAAACCCATTTTTGAATTCACCCGCGAATAAAATCGTGCTTAAATCTTTTCCTCAGTCTGGTCAGTTTCTTCAAGTTGATGATTTGTATTCCTGTTGAGATCTGGTAGTTCTTTTGTTGAACCAAGCTCATAAAATTTTCTTTCGATCAATTTTTCCAGGTTTTTCTGGTAATTGATCATATCAAATCCCTGGAAAATTGCTCCAACCTGAACTACGCCAATAGAAACTGTAATAATACTCAGGATGATCGCAATCCAGACACTCCAGATAAAGATTTTTTCCTGTGCATTGTCCAAAGAACTCTTAATTTCGGTCAGGTTTTGTTGATAGTCCCCAATTACATTTTGGGCAGTGGTCAAATCAGTTTGGAAACTTTCCAGACCTGTAGCGATTTCATCGATTCCATCTTTGAGGGAGCGAAGATTGGAGGTGCTATCCGTGAGATTCCCGGAGATCTCATCCATTGACTCTGGCATATCCGTGAGTGTCTCACCGATTTCCTTCAAAGCTAAATTTAAAGGCTTGGGAGGATCATAATCAATACCCAAAAAGGGTATTCTGGAGAGACCAAATAAAAGATTGTCAATCACCAGCGCAGAACTTTGGGCTGCCACGACCGATATTTTTGTGCTTTCCAAGGTATCTTTAATATCTCCTTTAAAGAGGCTTGAAAAGGATCCGATCAGATTACTGGTATCTTCCATCGATTGAGCCATCAACATAGTCGAATCCTGCAGCGAATTCAAGCTTGTTCTTACATTCGTAAGGCTCGAATCGATCACAGCCAGACCGGAGCTGGAAGTATTCACTACTTTTTCAGCAAATATCAAACTATCGTAAACCTGGTTTGCCACAGGAAGGCGAAACCGCCATGTTTGAACCAGCGCAAAAATTGAAAATAATAATCCAATTACAGACAAAATTACCAAACTTACACCAAAAAATCGTTGAAAGAATTTCATTCCGCACCTCTTATCTGATCATATCCGATATTTATGATTGTAGGGGATATTAATACCAATTTGTTAGGTTTTATGAAAAAAGGAGGAATAATTCAAAGATATAACGCCTCATCTCCTTTATAATTATTTGTATTGATATGTTGGGAGAGAATTGTGAAGCAGATCGAAATGGTTAACTACAGTGAAATATGGCGTGAGCTGGTCAAAATGGGTTCAGAACGCAGAAAGCATAAAACCCAACCAGATACAGGTGTATCGGATCAATGGCATGGAAAAGCAAAGCAATTCGATCAACGGGTAAATGACCGCTGGCGACAGAACGATTCCAGCAGGGATTTCATGATCCACACATTAAATGAATTTCCTGATTCAACGATCGTAGACATAGGCGCTGGTAGTGGGGCGTGGGTCAGCCTATTTTCCTCACATGCAAAAAGTGTAACAGCCATTGATTCATCCAAAAGCATGCTGGAACAATTGAAGGTAAGAATCCAGGCTGAAAACCTTGACCAGGTGAATATTCTGGAGGGATGTTGGCCTGAAGTTAAGCTTGAAGCCCACGATATCTGTTTCTGTTCCCACGCTATGTACGGGGCAGAGGATTTTGAATGTTTTATATCGGCGATGCAGGCTGTCACCCGAAAAAGAATTATTCTGCTCATTCGTGCTCCACACGTGGATGGTTTAATGTCTCAGGCTTTTAACATGGTCTGGGGAAATCCTTACGATAGTCCCAACTATCAGATTGCAATCAATATTCTCTGGCAGATGGGCATTTTTCCGAATGTAATCATGGAAGAAGACCATCTCTGGAAACCATGGGCACACCGAACAATTGAAGAGGCATTGGAAGAAATGAAAAGCAGATTGGGTTTATTTGAATCAGGTGAATGGGATAAAAAACTTTGGGATTTATTAGAAAACAATCTTACACGCCAGAATGGTGAATATATCTGGCCAACCGCCATGCGAACAGCTTTATTGTATTGGGATCCTGGGTAAAAAGCATTTCTTGAATTCAATAAAGGCTGGATTTTTCAATTACTTATCCATAAATTTCGTGTAGCCAATATATTTCATTAGTTAGTGAATTATTTCGCAAATAATGGATAAACGATGAATCCTGCCGTATAATAATTGAATATATTATGAAAAAAGTTATTAATAATTTACGTAGAGTCCTGTTTTTCGCCGCAGGGGCAATCTTCGGACTGGAATTAAGTGGTATTATTCGACCCAGTTTGCGCAGTCGTTTGTTGTATGGGTTGGTACGCTTATTCCATAAACCGACCATGCCAGAAGAATTGGAAAAACAACGCAACTATCTTGAACTTCTTCAGGACCTCGTACCTGATATCTTGAAATTGGATCCCAATCCAGTAGATGCCAACGGAATACCCTGTGAATGGGTACTTCCATCACAGGAAATTCCTACCCAGGTTGTGTTTTATTTACATGGGGGAGCGTATGTTACAAAAATTCCGGTGTTCCATCGCAGTTTTTTATCCCTATTGGCGCAGGAAAGCAAGGCACAATTTTTGATGGTCGATTACCGTCTGGCACCTGAACATCCATTCCCGGCCGGACTGGAAGACGCTCTGGTTGCCTATGACTGGCTCCTGTATCAGGGTTGGGCACCAGAACAGATATTGTTTGCTGGCGATTCTGCTGGTGGTGGTTTGACTCTGGCGACTTTATTAGCGCTGCGTGATCTGGACAAACCTCTTCCTGCAGGCGTAATATTGATGTCTCCCTGGACAGATCTCACTGGAAGTGGAGAATCGATCACCCGTCTGGCAGAGCTGGATGCGATGTTAACCTGGAATAATCTTAGGGAAAACGCTCTCGATTATGCCGGTAAGGAACCATTAACACATCCATGGATCTCGCCTTTGTTTGCAGACTTTCATGGCTTACCGGATACATTGATTCTGGTGGGGGGACGAGAGATTCTGATGGATGATTCCACACGTCTGGCTACCAGAATGACTGAGGATGGGGTGGATGTGGATATGGTTATCGAGCCATTTATGTGGCATGTGTACCCGGCCATTGGAAAAACGAATCCCGAAGCTGCAAGAGCAATTAATCAGATCGCTGATTTTATACAGAAGTGTTAGGTAGCTAAAAGTTGACAGCCGACAGTTGAAAGGAAAATTTAAACAACTGTCAACTGTAAACTGTCAACTTTTCCTACTAGCTACGAGCCACCAGCTAACAAATCCACCGCTCTGGCGTTTGATTCTACCTGTTCGACGGTCTTACAGCCAGGAATCACGCTGGTGACAGCCGGATGACGCAGACACCAGGCAAGTGCCCACTGTGCCATGGGAACACCATCAGGTACTTCACTGGCTTTTATTTTTTCCACTTCCAGTAATTGTTGACGGGTAGATTCCGGATCACGCAGGGAACGAACTTCATTTGGATCGGTAAATATTGTATCTGGATTATATTTTCCACTCAAGAATCCGGAGGCCAAAGGGACTCTGGCCAACACTCCGATATCCTCTTTTTGGCAGGTTGGGAAAATATCCTGTTCCGGTTCACGGCTGAGACGATTGTATATAACTTGCAATGTTGAAATGCCATAAGCACTCATTTTCTGGATTTGTAAGGGAGGGTTGGCATTCGTAATGGATAGACCGAAGGAACGGATTTTTCCTGCTTCCACCTGCCGGGTCAGCATTTCCCAGAGTTCCGGGTTATCAAATTCCTGATCCGATCCGGAATGGAATTGATAAAGATCAATATAATTACATTTCAAAGCTCTCAGGGATTCTTCCAGCTGTAACAGGACACCCGCAGGATCAAAATGATTGGTTCTTTCAAAATTCGAATGGAATTTATGCCCAAATTTGGTGGCAATAATCCAGTCTTCACGCTGTCCCTGAATGGCATTGCCTACCAATTCTTCCGAGGTGTGATCACCATAGCATTCAGCGGTATCGATTAAATTAATGCCCAATTCTTTGGCTCGGGCAACCATATTATTTACTTCGGATTGTTCGTAAATTTTTCCCCATTCACCACCCAATTGCCAGGTTCCAACACCTACAACGGATACATTTAATTCTGTTTTACCCAGTCGACGATATAACATGACAGCATCCTTTCCGGTTTACCTTAATTGTACTCTCAAACAAGGAGACGAATTGCAGACTTACTGCAAAACATCATCCACCGTCAGCCAATCTGAATTGGGATAAAGACGGGCGATCTGCGGGCTGTATCTTGGATTTTGTCGCATAATTCTTGCTGGTTGGCCCTGATCAATAATTCGACCTTCTTCCAAAATGATGATTCGCGTTGCAAATTCTGCTGCAAATTCCACATCATGGGTCACCAATAAAAATGTTTTACCCTGGCGATTCCATTCAAATAATAATTTTAATAGGGAGTTTTTTGTGATCTGGTCCAATCCGCGTGTGGGTTCATCCAGGATGATGATGTCTGGTTGGGACACAACCACAGCACCCAACGCCACCCGTTGCTTTTCTCCTGCGCTCAGGTCACGGGGATACGCAAGAATTTTAGATCGCAGATTTAAATTTGATAAGAGTTCATGAATCAACTCAGGATTAACTTTCATTTGGTGATTGTCGAGAGTCGTCTGCATTTCCTGCTCGACAGTCTCCGAAAAAAGGAGAGCATTGGGATCCTGAGGCAGGTATCCGATGCTGCGGCTCAATTGTGCAGTATTTTGAGAGGCAATATTCTTTCCGTTTAAAAAAATCTCGCCCTGATCCGGTTGAATCAATCCCACAAGCGTGCGTAATAATGTTGATTTTCCTGCACCATTGGGACCCATCAGTACCAGACGTTCCTGCTGATGCAGGTCAAAGGAAACTTCCTTTAAGATCTCGCGGGAATTCAACTGATAGTGTACCTGTTTCACTTCTATCACCGCAGGCATTCTTTGCGTTTTCTCTTCCTGGCTGATTTTCGTGATTGGCGCATGGTGGATAAATTTCCTTGCCTGGTCAACATCAAGCGGGATTGGAGTCCATCCTTTTCTTTCGGACAGTAAGACGACAGGTGGTTTAAGAGGACTGTTGCGGATTACTTCTTTCGGTTCACCAAAATCGAACAGATGACCATCTACCGATAGAAGCGCTACCATATCAGCATAGGATAACACCCGGTCAAGGCGTTGTTCGGACATGACAATGGTCAATCCCAACTCTATTTGCAATTTCTTAAGCAGGTTTAATACTTCTTCGGAAGTTTGTGGATCAAGTTGCGAGGTTGGTTCGTCAAGAATCAGGATTTTGGGTTCAAGCACCAGGGCAGCTGCAATGGCAACCATCTGTGCTTCTCCACCAGAAAGCTTGTCTACTCTGCGGTGCTTGAGATGTGACAAATTCAATCTCTTGAGAACTTCCTGGACGCGGCTATGCATTTCTGAGCGGGGAATGGCTGCCTGTTCCAGTGAGAAAGCAATCTCATCTTCAACAAGATCGAGAACGAATTGATTCTCCACTTCCTGGAACACGAACCCAACTTCCCGGCTCATGATCTGAGGTCCTGATTTTATCGGATCATGTCCTGCGACTTCAATTTTTCCGCTTAATGTTCCTCCGGTAAAGTGAGGTACAAGTCCGTTGAATAAACGCAGGAGGGTAGATTTACCCGATCCTGATTCACCAATCAACAGACAAAATTTTCCTGCTGGGATTTCTAACGCTTGAATATTCAGTGCATCGTGTTCAGCGCCAGGGTAGCGATAAGTTAATTGATTAATCCGGATCATGCTTAACATCTCCCATGAATAAGATCGGGGTAAGCAATGAAAGGGTAAACAATCCATGTAAAATGGAGAAGGCTGGGAATGTTACCAAAGGATAGGGTTCATACATTAAGGTTGCTTCCCCAGGTAATGGAAAGATAAAAACAATAGAGATCAATAATGCCAGACCCATAATCCAGGTCGATGCACTCCTCCATGGTTCCACAGCATATGTTGTTTTCTTCACATATTTGCCGGTAATGAAGAATAAGCTGAATATGGCCAGTAATCCTGCTGAAATTAACCACCATCCAGAAAATGGAAATTGTCCGGATAATTCCAGTATCCAACCGAGAATGATCAATAGCAAACCAAGGGGTAATAATGCTTTTTCCAAAAATGAGGTCTTATTTTCTGTCTGTGCTGAAAATCCCCTGGCGGTCATTGCTTCAGCGATCTGCATCGCTCTTTCCAGTCCACCAATTAATAAGGGAATAATCAGTGGTAACCAATCTTGCAGCTTTTGAAGTTGTTGTCCTCGAATAGCCTGCGCTTCTTTGATCGCTTGAAATTGTTTTTGTGAAGCAGGGATGAATGTCATCGCTATCATTGTGATGACAGCCACCGGGTGGAATGCCTGCGGTATCAAACGAACCAGTGAATGCACGGATACCACCTGGTTCAGAATGGTAAATAAAGTGAAGATACCAATCAAAATCAAACCATTGGTAAAACCATAAATGAAGGCTTCCAATGTGAAATTTCCTCCCAGCAGTGGAATACTGGTTGGTATGCTGATAAGCACTGTTTCACCAAACCGGGAAATGAACATATTCAAAATGGTTGAAAGCGTCAAAACAGAAAGACTGAATTGAAAGGTTGTTTTTAATATTCTTTTCGAAGGGGGAGTAACCCAAATCTGAAATATGATCAGAATTAGATCAACCAAAAGAAGAATCAGTGGATTCCTCGTGGTGGTAATGATCACCAACCCAGAGATCAACCAGGCCAGCCATGCATACGTGTGGATGTTCATGGGGTGATGCCATCCTCCTCGATCTGGACATAGTGGAATCTCTTTTGGAAACGTCGCAATACCTTTATGGTGGCTTTTCCAAAAAAGATGAGCAATAAAATATTACCAATTGCCCGCGTGGTATCCCAAATCATTGAGGTTGCCAGATAGAATATGCCATAATTCTTTATCGTTGTGACAAACCCTGAACCTGGAGTAAAAATCTGATTACTGGGACCGGAGAGAAAAGGCCAGAACCATAAATTTGTTATAGCACCATAAAGAAATCCCCATAGAAAACCAAAAACAATCAAGACATTCAGCTCACCAGCTTTATTTTCCATATGAAACATCATAACCAGACGTCTGGCAATCGTAGCTGATAAACCAACCCAGCCAGCTGTCATCATTTGATTGGGCAGCCAGGGACCAACACCTCCAGTGACCATTGCAGAGACGAGCATGGTCAGACTTCCCATCAAGAATCCCATTCGCCCGCCAAACACATACCCCGTGACAAGAATCAAAAAGAAGACCGGGCTGAAACCACCCAATACCGGCAGAGTCAAATCTATGAAACGCAGGGTCGAATTAATCGCGATCAAAATTCCCAATAATGCAATTAATTTGGTATTGAGACGGTATTGTTGAATTTCATAAATCAAAACAATCGAACACAATGCCAGAATCATCGCCATCATAATCGGTAATTCATTCTGGCGGTTAGAACTTAGAATTGCCTGGTTGGGTGTTTCTAATAAAGGATAAATGTACGCGAATACACCCAACACGGTTGTCAGTAAATAAATGACAGCAGTTAACAGTTTTTCTTTCACACTTTGCGTTTTTCTCGAAGCATTAATATCAGGATCACTACCAAGCCTACAATCATTAAACCAAAGACAATATATTGCGAATAATTCACTTGGGATTCGGCTGTTTCCACTGGTTGCTGATCTCCAATGTTCTCTACAAGGGGAAGTAGGACTTCTGTGGTGGGTTGGCTGCTTTCTTTTACCACAGCCGGCAAAAACAGCAGAGGCGTTTCAGCACAGATTTGATCAAAATTTACCGGAGCAGGTGGTTGATCACCCCAGCTCCAGCCATCTACTGCTCCAGCTGATACCTGGTATGTATTGGCACCTACGGCTGAATATGCCCACTCATTATTCTCGATGTGCCAGTATGACCAATAATTTGGCATGCCACAAAAACAATTATCAGATTTGCAACCCTGTCCTTCGATCCCACAAACCGCATTTCCCATACTGGGGTTGAAACTGGTATCAATCACCAGGCCGGATGATGCCAATAAATCAAATCCACTGATACTATCTCCGGAGAATTCTACACATCGAAAAACAGAGCTTCCATCCGGGAGGGTTACTGCCAGTCCGGCTTTTGATTGAATTACGGGTGGCGGCGAGTCAATTTGGGCTAGCGGTGAAAAGATTGGAGCATCAGAAAATGCAAGTAAGGCTTCGACAGTCGAAAAAACATTGTTAAACGACATTCCAATACTTCCATCAGGTTGGACAGCAGGGATCAGCGCTTCCCTGGGATTGATTCCATCCATTTCCCAATCAGCCAGATCCTCACCGGCACTGATCAACGCTTGTGTAATCCATCCTGTGGTGTCGACATTCATCATGGATGAATCCCAAAGTGGCCGCCAACCGCCATTTTCCAACTGAGTTTCCTGAAAATATTGGAATGCTTTGAGGATAACTGGATCACTTGAATCGACCTGCCCGGAGGAGAGTAATGCGATCACCACAATGGCTGTCGAATCAGGATCTGAACCAAAACCATTATCCCAGGTACCATCTTCCATTTGCTTGGCGACCAGGTATTCGACTGCACTGGCTGGAATCTGTTCTCCGGCACTGGAAAGACCCAAAATTGCCAGCGCCTGGCTGAGATCAGTGGCTACGCCGCTGTTCCAGTCTTTGCTGGCTGCAGTACTGAAGCTGCCATCTTCCTGAAGTGTATCCAGGATCATTTGTGGTAATTCCGCTGGGGATGCGTCGTATAAAGCCAGGGAAGCCAGAATCAGACCTGCATTACCGGGGAAAAGGAGTTGATTGTCATCATAGATATAATCTGCATAGGTATCAAGCAGATAATCGATGGGGTCTTTTCCATCCGAACTGACAAATTGATCTGGATCCAGATTGATTGCTTTGAAGGCCAGCAGCGCACGCGCAGTTGTGCCTGGGTCTGATCCTTCACTCAATCCAGGAAAACCACCATCCGGTAGCAATTGATCGGTAAGGTATTCAATCGTTTGTGAAAAATCGATATCTAGTTCTGATTGTGCTTGCACATTAAATGACAGGCTGAGACTGATCGAAAAGATCAAGATTAAAAAGGTGCTAAAGAATTTTCTAAAGCGTTGCATTGATTTTCTCCTCGGAAAATGAATTGAATGCAACAACGCAAACAGCTTTTTCTTTTTCACAAAAAGGTCTTTGACAACAAAAACCCGCCGATTGGCGGGAAGTTTACCCCTGGACGGGTCAACTTCCCTTTCCGCGAAGGAATGATCGAGCTGAATTAAGGCAGGTTATCGGGCTTGTTCTGTGAACTTACCGTTGCGGGACAGCGCTGGACTTTCACCAGCTTCCCCTTTTGAGCACCGAGCATCCGGGCTTGAGGTGCACCTTAATCGTTATTGTATTGGTTTGATTGTATACCACGGAAAAATACCTGTCAATCTCACCGATGTCATATCTTGGTATGCTTTCTATCCTGATAAAAATTAATATTTTCGAATAATAAAATTCTTGAGTGTGATACGGATATAATAAAGAAAACCGCTAGCGATGGAGATTTTTTGTTTTCAAGATTCCAATTTAATCTAAATGTTCCCACTCTTTCTCAAGGTTCCAGGATCCCTGGGGAGGAAATAAATAAAAAAATAGCCGATTTGGCAGGCAGACAGTCAACGATCAACGATGTTGATTACCAGATCCTGGTATCTTCTGTATCTTCCACATCCAACAAGGTAGTGTGGATTCAGCTGGAAGCCGATGACCAGGATCCGGGACGATTCTGGATGAAATTGATTGCTGGTCTGCGTAAAATTTTTCCGGACATTGGAAAAGAAATCCTCTCCAGTTTGATCGATCACCACAGCCAACCTTTACCCTCAGGTCTAGAAGCCCTCGAGAGTGAAATTGGCGAGAAAGTCATCCTCATCCTGGATGAAATCCAGTGGATCACTGAGCAATCCTGGTGGAATGTGACGAAAACGTGGTTGGATAGGAATCATGAAAAAATCAAGTGGATTGGTCTGCAGTCAAGCAAACCTAAAAATAATTCTTCCCTTAACCCGACTGCAAAATCTGATGAAGTCCTGAACCTCCTTGGTTTTTGGGATGTGTACTGGATCGAATGGCTGCAATTAACGCAGCCGCAGATCGATTGGCAGATCGAGATCCAGAGACTGGATCAAATCATCACAGGAATTGATGCGGACAAAATATTTTTTATTCACCCCCGTTATTTTTCAAAACTCAATTTGCATGATAATAAACAATGGCGCTTCTTATCCTTGCAGCATTTATCTGACTGGTTAATAACACGGGACGAATGGCTGGAAAGTTTACGGATTAATCTGGCAATAAAGGAATTCGAAACGGCTGGGGACCTCCTGGAGAAATATGCCGAAGCCTGGATGGAACAAAAGCATGATCCACTGGAATTATTATTTTGGTTGCGGGAGATCCCCGGCGTTTTATTGACTTCGCAGCCTATTTTGTGCACGTTGGCGGCTATTGCCTGTAAAAAGCTGGCGTTACCTTTTCTGGTTAATTATTATTGTAACGCTGCAGAGCATTCCCTGGCGTCACTCTCACGCTTCAGCAGAGATGAGGAACACTGGAAATTGATCGAAATCGACGAGCAAGGATTAACAATTGGTCAATTATTGGAAAAGATAGAAAACCTGAAAACCAATGAATGAGGTAAACATGTATCAAACTCTTGAGGATTTAAAAAATGATTTTCAACTTCGTTCGGCAAGAATGGATGACGCAAAAGCAGTCGCGGATTTATTTAACCGCTGTTCTCAGGAAATTATTAAGAAGGATGAATTTGAATCTGGCGAATTGAGCGCAGGATGGGAAACAGGGTCGCTGGATATGGAAAAAGACACCTTGATGGTATTTGATCAGGAGAACCTGATCGCTTATGCTGATGTGTGGGGAATCCTTCCTCCTTATGTCCGTGTGAATACCTGGATCAGAGTTCACCCAGATTATAAAAATCGAGGGATTGGATGGGTTCTTAATCATTGGGTGGAAGGGCGAGCCAATGAGATCATGCAGAAAGCTGATGAAAACCTTCAGCTTTTTACCGTTAGCTATATGAATATCAAGGACCAGGCATCCGTGCAATTACTGACTGACATGGGGGCAAAACCAGTTCGTTTCAGCTGGGTAATGGAAGGAGTTCTTCTGGATATCATCTCCGTTGATTCTCTGCCTGAGCATATTACGATTCGAAATGTTGAACCTGAGGAGAATAAGAAACTTTACTTATTAAAGGAAGAAGCCTTTGAAGACCATTGGGGTCATATTGGTACAACCGAAGAAGAAGGCATAAAGGAATTCGAAACTGAACATGTGCAGGATCCAAACTATGATCCAGAATTATGGTTGGTTGCTGAAACGGATGGAGAATTCATAGGCATGATTTTGGGTACTTCATCAACTCCGTTTGGTCAAGATTATGGTTGGGTATCATTGCTGGCAGTCAAGCGGGAATGGCGCAAAAAAGGCATTGGAAAAGTTTTACTCCAATACTTATTTAAAAAGATTCAGGAGAAGAGCAGCGTGAAAGTGGGATTGAGTGTTGATTCGGACAGCCTGACAGGAGCGACACATTTATATGAATCAGTTGGTCTACAAATAATCGAACAATATGTCCGCATGGAAAAAATCCTGCGGGATGGTGTCGATTTACGCATACGTTCACTAGAATAATTTTTGAATGAATTTCACATCCGTTGCTCTGATACAATAAAAACATGCAACGTTATCGAATTCCAGCAAAAAAAACAAGGACTGAAATACAGGTCTCTAACTCACGATTCATCTCATCCGCAGTACCTGTTTTTAGTGTGGAGGAAGCCAAAGCCTTTATTCATGAAGTTCGACATGAGTTTTCAGACGCTTCCCATCATGTTCCCGCTTTTTTGATCGGATATGGACAATCGGTGACGGCACATTGCAGCGATGATGGCGAACCTTCCGGGACAGCTGGCAGACCTGCATTGGCTGTTTTACAAGGTAGTGGTTTAGGGGATATCGCTGTAATTGTTACACGCTATTTTGGTGGGACCAAATTAGGAACTGGTGGATTGGTGCGGGCTTATACGGATGCGGTCAAAGCTGTTCTGGAAATCTTACCGGTGGCTGAGAAAGTGCCGACGCACACTGCCATGCTCGTCACTCCATACGCTTTATATGAACAAACGAAATTGATGATACATGATCAACATGGAAAGATCCTGGATGAGGAATTTGGCCCAGATATAACCATCACCATCCAATTCATGGTCGATCACTATGAACCATTTAATCACAAATTGCTGGAATTATCACGGGGAAAAATTCAGGCTGAGATAATTGAAACAAATCCCAACACAATAATGCCAATTTCGCCATAAAAAGTCGATACAAAAGAATTTCATTCTTGAATTATTTTGAATAAAGTCATATTATATATATAACTTTATACATTCATTTAAGATGTTTGTAATAAATTGTTTTATTGCTATAATATTTTTTAAATATTGTTTATCGATCTAGTAATTATTTTAATTCAAGGAGGGGCGCTTGGACTCAATGCTTAAAAGAGCTTTGATGTGCCTACTTATTGTTTTTCTGGCATTTTCTTTTTTTACTGATGTAGTTGCACAAACTTCTCAACCGGATGTGCGCATCAACACAATTTCAACAATCGAGTTACCGGATTCAGTGAATCTAAAGGTTTATTTTAACCTGTTTGATAAACAATCCGGTCAGGCTATAACAGATATTACACCGCAAACAGCACAAATAACCCTGTTGAATACAGGTTTTATTTCTGGCGGAGAAATCAAACAACCGGATATTCCCATTTATATCACCATGGTGCTGGATGCCAGTGGTAGTATGGCCAGTTCCCAACAAATTCTAAAAGATGCCGCCAAACTGGCCCTCACGAATGTCCCCAACAATGCTTTCTTTTCTGTCGTTCAATTTGACGAAGAAATAGTCTTGTTGCAGGATTTTACTGAAAATCAGTCCGCAATTTCCTTTGCAATTGATCAACTGAAAACTACTGGAAGGGGAACCTGTCTGTATGATGCTGCTTTCACCGCTGTGGAAGCGATGGAAAAAGCTCCGGTTGGCAGACGCGCCGTCATTTTGTTCACAGATGGGAAAGATGAAACCCAAACAGGAAGTGTTTGCAGCCAGCACACATATCGGGAACTGGTTGATAAAGCCATGAAGGCACAGGTTCCGATCCATACGATTGGTTTATCAGTTTCAGCGGGGAACATCAATTCCCTGGAACTGGAAAATATGGCTGCCAGTACCGGTGGTTTTTCAGCCATTGGAAATCAGAGCCAATTAAAGAATTCATTTGAACAGATTATGTTAGGATTGAAAGCCCAATGGATGGTTGAATCGACAATCTATCCCAGGCAGGGAGAAAATAATGCAGTTCTCACCATGGGTCTGCAAGACGCTGGAGAACTAACGATTGCTTTTATGGTCAATTCCAGCAAGGAGTATCCTGGACCACCCAGTCCGGTAACCGCCAAGCTGGATGGTTTTGCACTGCGACCTGAGACGATGACCTATGATGTTCAGCTATCCTTCACGTCTCCGGAATTTATAAATTATCTAAAAGTCGCCATTTGGGAAGAAAGAGGGGGGGCAAAGGTCACTGAATTTGTCTTTGAAAATATTGCCCAATTCAACACTTTAAATATCCCAACTTCTGATTTGGTGCCAGAACGAGAATATGAAATGCGGGTAGTTGTAACAGATGATAACAATATTCCCTTCGTCATCTTCCGGGACCAGGATGGAAAGCAATTCACAGAATTAACCCATGTTTTCACCTACGATCCTTCAGGTGTATTACCCCAATTGACGATCCAATCTGTTATTCAGGATAATAATGACCTGATTATTCAAGTTGCGACAACAAACCCCATTTTGGTCAAAGGCTATGATGGTTGGTTAATTAATGAAGACACCAATACAGTTGTCCCGAATTCAACGTTCACCAGTGAGATACTCCCAAATGGCAGTGGATCGATCACCATTCCTATGTCAGATACAAAAGTGGAATCAGGGAAGTACACCATTCTCTTACGTGCTTTAGGAGACGGGAATAGTGTATTCACCACCCAGGAATACACTGGAATTGTCTATGAAGCCCAACGAGTTTCAATATTTTCCAAAATCTTTTCCGCATTGAAGGCATCTCCAATTTTCTTCTATATAATTATTGGAATTATCCTGGTAGTGATAGCCTTCCTGATGATTTACAACTGGCGTGAAAAATCTCTCTCAGGAACACCGGTGATGCAAGGTAGATTGGGAGGAAAAGTAGGGAAAAACAAGAAAAAAGGCCAAAAGGATTTCTCTCCTTTTGCCACCAATGAACCCATTCAAGGAAAAATTCCACAACAACCAGTCAGGCAGAGCCCTGCTCCTAAACCTGCACCACCTGCTTATAACGTCCCGATAATGCCTTCCAGCAATTATCCCGTTGGAAACCTTTCACCGGATCAATTGGACAGGACCATTGTGGGCGGTCCATCTATGATGGATGCAACTCAGGTATCTCCAATGTTCAGTTCACCTACCTTGTCAGTTATGAAGGCCCCACAAGATGTGATATCTCCAGGCCAACGTATTTCCATTCAACCTTTACCTTTCACCATAGGCAGAGTAGGTGCTTCGTTGACACTAAATGAAGTCAGTGTATCACGGTTGCATGCTCAAATAACCATGGATAGCCAGTCCAGACGTTACATGATCACCGATATGAATAGCAGTAACGGTACCAAAGTTAATGGTGCACCTTTAAGCCCTGGACAACCAATGTATTTGAATAACGGTTGCAGGGTACAAATTGGACCAAGTATCGAATTAGTTTTTGAAGGTTCCTAGAAGGATGAGATAAAAATGGCAGATAAGACAATTGTAAATTATGACGAACTACTGAATATCCAAAAGAAATTTGGAAATGAAGGGGAAGTTATCGGCCAGCTGACAGCCAAACTTCGACAATCTGTTCACAATATGCAAACGGAATGGATAGGTGCTGGTTCAGATGCGTTTTTTGATGAAATGGAACAAAAATTAATTCCGTCTATGCAGAATTTACAGGAAGCATTATTGTTTTCTTCCAAGACAGTTGCAAGCATCTCCAAGATTTACCGCACCGCCGAGGAACAGTGTGCTAATCATATGAAGCGAATTGGCAGCGAAGGTGAAGGTGGAGAGGGTGATTTTGGCTCAGGACAATTCGGGGATATTGGACAAATGTCAGGAGTAGTCGGCGGCAGTGGCGGAGCATCAGGTGATTCCGATTTTGGTGCTGGACAATTCGGGAATCTAGGCCAAATGTCTGGAGAAGCTGGTGGCGCTGGTGGAGCAGCAGGTGGATCCGACTTTGGTGCTGGTCAGTTTGGAGATATTGGACAAATGTCAGGAGATTCTGGCGGAAGTGGTGGTGCAGCAAGTGGTTCCGACTTTGGTGCTGGCCAGTTTGGCGATATAGGCCAAATGTCAGGAGAAGCTGGTGGAAGTAGTGATTTTGGTGCCAGCCAGTTTGGTGATGTTGGTAGCGGGGGCGCGGCAGGAGGGGTAGATTCCTCCTCAGCAGGATCAGATTCAGGTTCAATGGCTGGTTCACAAGCAGGTTCTTCCGACTTATCCAGTGGGGGCGGCTCTGGCGGTGGGGGAGCAGGTGGCGGAGATAGCTCTGGATTACAGGGAGATCTCGGAAATATGGGTGCTGGTTTAACTGGATCAGAATCATCGGGTAGCAGCGGAGGAGGTTCATCGGCAGCTGGTATTGGTGGTGGTCAATCCATGCCAGATCATGTTTATCAAAGTTCAGGTGGAGCCGGTGTGGGTGGCGGAACAGGTGGCCCAAGTGGAGCTCCTGCTCCAAGTAGTTCACCAGCACCTTCAGCTCCTGAACAAGGCGAAGGCATTTCTACCGCAGGGACAGCCGGTGTTGTCGGCGGTGTTGGTGCAGCAGCAGCAGCTGCTAAAAAAGTTGTCAAAGACAAAGATAATAAGTAGCAATCATCGAAGTCGTTATTATTTTTCGAAGTAAAGGAGGTTAAATTAAGAGATAAAAAACATTCCAACGTTGTCAGTGGTTTTTTTTAGAAATAAAAACTGACAGACCCATCATAATTTACATCATTGTGACAGACAACATTTTTATATCTATTGGATGAAAGGAAATAAAATGGCTGATAAGACTGAAGTCAATTATGAACAATTGAATGGTATTAGTAAGAAATTTAAATCCGAAAGCGATGCGATCAATCAATTGTTGAGCCAAACAAAGGGTCGCGTGGACGGATTACATGGCACAGGATGGATTGGGCGCGGTTCAGATCAATTCTTTCGGGAAATGAATGAAAAACTTCTTCCATCATTAGCGAATCTGGTTCAGGCTTTGGCTGCTGCAGGCGCGGCGTCGGATGCCATTGCTAAAATATATCGCAGTGCAGAAGAGCAATGCCAAGGTTTTGTTAAATCTATCGGTGATTAATTACTAAAGAAAAAGGAGAATAAAAATGGCAGATAAGATTAAGCTTAATTATCCTGCGATGACAGAAATGGCGAACCAATGTAAAGCAGTGGCACAAAGATTAGCTGAAACTGCTAAACTAGGACAAACTTCTGCCCAAGAAATGCAGAATGGGGCACTCCTCGGAGACTCTGGCGAAGCATTTGCCAATGCGTTAACCAGTTCTTATGTCCCCCAAGTTAAAAAACTTGCTGATAAGTTTAATGAGGTTTCGAAAGATATTTTGGACGCCATCCAGGATATGAAATCTTCTGATTCAGGTGCTGGTGGTCTTTTTAATTAATCCAACTCGGAGGTAAATAATGTTTGGTATCTTTAAACTTGCACGAAGTATAGTCCAGTCTGTGACCGGTATGATCACAGCTCAAATCAATATTATTCAAAGCGCAATTACCTCTCCGTTGAAAGGTTATGTACAGCAGGTAACCGGTGGTATCTGGAAGGGAGATGGAAGCGTTAAGTTCGTTAATGAAATGACAACTCGTGTGATTCCTCAATTGGCCAGTATTGGCAACATTAATATGAGTTTCAGCGAGGCAATCAAGAAAGCCGTTGAAACTATGAATCAAGCTGATAAACAAGCGGCTTCCAAAGCCAATGAAATGGTTGATGTCTTTTCAAAAATTTTCAAGGGTTAGAAATCTAAAAAGGAGATACAAAAATGGCTGAAGAAGTTTTTATGGATATTCCCCAAGTCGAAAAGATGGCAAAAGCTTTTGGTACCTTTAGCGATATCTTAAAAGGTGTTACCAAAGCCTTGGAAGTAGCTATCAACCTCCTACGAGCATCAGCTTTTGTAGGATTATTCGGTGGAGCAGCGGTTGAACGATATCTCAGTACAATAAAACCACGCGTCCAAAGAATGGCCAAGAAAATGAATGAATTACAAAATGATCTAAATGGTGCAATTTTGCACTACCGAACCGGTGATGAATCAGGTTCACGTAGATTTAGATAATTGAGATATGTTATTCAAATAGGGACGAATAGCAAGTATATGGATCCTCATCCATATACTTGCTACCTTTATTCTGCAAGTTTTTACGCGAAAAATATGAGGCATTATGAATCGAATTTGTCTTAAGTGTAATGTCATTTCGCAAGATTTTAATCTTTGGTGCCAGGAGAAACATTGCCCGGCAGAAAATGCAACCGAAATATTTAATAACGGTGAATGGTTTGGCATTTTTGAAATAGTGCAACCATTAGTGATTTTACGTTCAGCTATCGTATATCAAGCCCGCCGTGAAAATGAAGTTGTTTTCTTAAAAATTGCGAATACCGGATGTGAGGACAAATTACGCCAGGAAGCAATCGCATTCTATCAGTTGGCAAAAGCTGGTCAACATCCCTTATTACCGGTATTATTACCTGCCCATCCCCAAAGCACAATCGCCCAACATCCTTATGGATGGACTGTCATTCAGGGGAAAGTTAAATATTATGCTGTTTTCCAATTTTTTGAAGGCGAAGTACTCAGGAATTATTTATTTAAAAATCCACAACCCTGGTTTCAACATGTTGGTTGGATTGGTATCAGTATCAGTGATGTAATTATTTACCTTCACCGGGCTGGAAAAATCCATCTTTGTTTAAACCCGGATATTGTTTTTTTACGTTTTGATAAACAAGGCATTCCAAGGCCTTTGTTATTGGATCTTGGTGTAGGGGACTTAACCAACAATATTCCTCAAATTTGGAATGATCAATATAATTTGCCTGCTTATACAGCACCTGAGATCCTATCTCCCAGTGGAAATGTGGCACATTCTGCTGATGTATATGGAATTGGCCTTCTATTATATGAAATGTTAACCGGAAGACCGGCATATGAATATCATCTCAAGAAAGATGAAACGGTTTTTCGCAGTATAAAATCCGGCGCATTCAAACCATCCGGAAGAATAGACCTGAAGGAAATCCCTGTAATTGTTGAAAAAGCGATCAGTGTCAACCCACAAACTCGTTTTCCGGATGTCGTGACTCTGGTCAATGCACTGAAACCCTATTTTCCACCCATTCCAGCCGAGAAAATATCGAGAGGTGTAAATTGGAGAATGCTATTTATTGTTCTGGCAGCCTTGTTGGCTGTCTCATTAATCCTTATGTTCGCTGTTTCACTATTACCTGAAGGATAGGGGAGGAAGAATGGCAGATAAAATCTTTATCGATCGACCACCCCGTATAGAACCTGAATTACCATCCGGGGTTAGAGAAATTCCCAATCCACCAGATTTGGACATTAACCCCAATGCCATTATGGCACAAGCATTTCTTCCAATGGTGATGATTTTCGGTTATGTAATGGTATCGATGTTTGGTCAGGCGAAGAGTTTGTTTATGATGATTCCGATGATGTTGTCGGTTGTTGCATCGGTTGCTCTGGCGTTATATACCAATCGAGCAGACAAAAAGCGACTTGAAAATCTTCGCGAGACCTATCAACGCCGGATCAGTGAAATGCGTCGGCAGATGGAAAGTGAACATGAGCAACAAAAAATCTATTATTACTACAACTATCCCAATCCTGATATTTCCTTAGCAATTGCTGATGATATCTTAAAAGGGGGACCGCAAAAACAGGAGGATATTCGCTCTGGTACACGTTTATGGGAACGCCGGCCTACCGACCATGACTTCATGAATTTACGTCTGGGAATCAGTACGCGTCAATCGACCGTCATATACAAGATGAGTGAAACTGAACAGGTTGAGAACCCATTAATTCGGGAAGCCACCCGCCTGGCAGAGAATTCACGACTTTTATTCGATGTGCCTGTTACGATTCCTTTATACGTTCAAACCAATGAAACGGAACAGAAAAAAGTAGAAGAAAAAAAACAAGATGAAGAAGGTGCAGGCACAATGGCGGAAGATAAAGTGGTCACCATCCGTCATTCCATCGGCATCGCGGGAGATTCAGAAGAAATTGTCCATTCCTATCTGCAAACGATGCTGGTAGATTATGCTACTTTTCATTCTCCGCAGGATACGATGTTGTATGTTGCAGGCACCAATGAGATGCGTAAACACTGGCGCTGGGCATATTCCTTACCACATTGTAAGGAAGCGGATAAGTCTGAGACACTTTGTTTTGAAAATGATGAAAGACCAGGAGAGAACGAAGTCGATCGAATGCGAATGTTCTGGAAAAATGTTCGTACCATTCTGGAACGCAGACGTATGCGCCTTCAGGATAGAGAAAGTGGAGAGGATGTCAAATTACCCTTCATGTTGGTGGTAGTTGACGTTCAAACCATGGCACCAGATTGGTCAGCCTTGAAAGATTTAGAAGGTGAAGCCACCATCTCCACCATTCTCCTGGATGGTCAAATTCTTGGTGCTGGTATTATCTTTATCGTTCCTGATCGTAAAAAAGTACCCAGTCGCTGTGAAGCGATTATCGAAGTTGGTTTGGACCCGGTTGATCAGGAAAGTGCGATCTTTCGTTATGCCGAAACTGGTTTCAATACTGTTCGTTATGTCGGTGCTACCAAATTGGTAACCACGCAAGAAAAAGCAAGATCTTACTCGAAGTGTTTGGAACCGCTTGATATCCGTCGCGGATATGGGTCAACCTTAGCAGCAAATGTTACTTTGCTAGAAATGTTGAACGTCACCACCATGGATCAATTGCAGGAGATGACTGCAGAAAATTGGTCCAGATCCATGAACCCCAATGTGGCGGATTGGTTGTTCACTGCCGTCGGTTTACTGTCTGGCAATGAACCAAGAACCCTGACATTCTCTGCAAAAGCCGATGGTGTCCATGGCTTGATCGCAGGATCCACCGGTTCCGGTAAATCCGAATTATTGATGACCATGATTATCGGTATGGCTCTCAATTTCAATCCGGATGTGCTTAATTTTGTGTTAATTGACTACAAAGGTGGTTCTGCCTTTGAACCATTCAAGAAATTACCCCATAAGGTTGATATCGTCACCAACCTGGATCAATCAGCCACCGCCCGCGTCTTTGCTTCCATCATTGCTGAATTAGACCGCCGCCAAAAACTGAACACCTATACCAACTCGAAGGATATTGTTCATTACCGCAAAAAGGGATTGAATCTGGAACCAGGACGTCCACCGTATCCACATCTCTTTATTATCATTGATGAGTTCGCTGAGATGATTTCAGGAAATGCAGAGTACAAAAACCAGTTGGAGAGTATCACCCGTTTGGGTCGTGCATTAGGTGTCACCTTAATTCTTGCTGCACAGAGGCCAGTAGGGGTAACTGATCAAATGCGCGCGAATATTAAGTTCCGAATTTGTTTACGTGTGGAAACACCTGATGATAGTCGTGAACTTTTACGCCGGTCGGATGCTGCTTTCCTACCGCCTGGGATTCCTGGGCGTGGCTATCTTCAGGTCGGTAATGAGAATATTGAATTAATCCAAACAGCCTACACTGGTGGTGATTATAAAGGTCCTCAGGAAGAAAATGTCACCCCCAATGTGATTTGGGTTGACCGGGCTAAAAAATCAGCGGCACATAAAGCAATCGAACCACCTAAACTGTATGATGTAATTGTCGATATGTTAGCCAACCTGGCAACGACCGAATCCCGCCCTCAATGGCGCCCCTGGCCGGAGTTCTTAGCACCACAAACCGGTAAGAATATTCTCACTCTGGAGACACCGCTGGATGTTGCCTACATGAACGACGACGACATTGATATGTTGAAACAAACCGATTCAGTCAATGTCAGCGGTGTGTCCCTCAATGAAAAAGCGACTACGTTCTTTAAAGAAGATTTCAAATGGGATGCGCTGGTTTGGGGTAAGAACAATATGCGCCCTTTAATTGGTTTGGTGGACAATCCATATCTCGCCAGTCAGAAACCATTGAAAATTGACTTCCCGAATGGGCATGTAGCTATCTTTGGTGCGTCTGGTCGTGGGAAAACCACATTCATTCGGACAATTATCACTTCTCTTGTCTTAACACACTCTCCCGACGATCTCCAGATCTATATTCTCGATTTCGGTGGGCGAGCATTAACAGTCTTTACTGACTTACCGCATGTTGGCGCAATCATTACCTCAGAAGAGGAAGAGCGGGTTTTACGTGTACTGCGCAGGATCAACGATCTGATCGAACACCGCCAATTACTCTTCAGCGAGGTGCGGGTAAACAGTCTTGAAACCTACAATCATAATTATCCTGACAAAAAATTGCCTGCCATTATGGTAGTCGTCGATAATTTTGCTGAATTCAGAGAATATTACGATGGATTAATGGCACCATTCATCTCCATTGTTCGTGAAGCACGCGCGTACGGTGTCCACTTCCTGATCACTGCTGATGTTACCCAGGCGCTAACCGGTAAATTGTTCAACTTGATTTCGGAAAGATTTACCTTGAAACTTTCTGATCCCAGTGAGTATGCAGATATCGTCGGTCGTGGAGTTCCAGCAGATCTCAGTAATGTACCTGGTAGAGGATTTGTTCGTGTTGGCAACATGCCGTTGGAATTTCAAACAGCACTTTCATTCAATCCAGATGAAAACGATATGGACAACATGGCAAAACTCAATCAGATGTGCATACGGATGAAAGAGATCTGGGGAGATAGATGGAAAAGTGAAAAACCATCTACCATTGAGACCTTACAATTACGTGTATCTTTAGAACGATTAATGAAAGAAGTCACCTATCCCACTGGAAAACGCTTGAACATCCTAATGGGTATTGACGATCGTACTCTGGAAGCCGCATATATTGATATTGAACGTCAGGGTCCTCATATGGTGATTTTGGGGCAACCATTCTCCGGCAAAACAAGCACATTACGAACCATCATCTTTTCACTGGCAGCAAATTATGGCCCTGATGACTTTACGATGGTTTTGATCGATTATTCTCGCAAATTGTGGAAGGGGAGTGACCATTCATTACTGGAATTACCGCATGTGTTGGAAACAATCGATGAAGTTGATCAGTTGGATGATTTACTGGAAAATATTCGAGAGGAATGTTTAGACTTCGAAGTGCATCCAAAACGGCGGAAATTAGTGATCTTAATCGATAACTACGATTCCTTCTCGGATGAATCGAACCGCAAGAAGATGCAATTCTTCGAAGATATATCTTCTTTGGTCCGAAAATATCAAACAGCTGGAGTAATCGTAATAGCAGCAGGATCAGTTGCGATGATGAGCACGTCAGATGATTTACGTAAGGTTATCACTGGAACGAATTTTGGTATCGCTCTTATGAGTGCCGATGCTGTCAACCGTTTGAATGGTAAATTCCCACGCAGCCTAGCTGATGTTGAATTGCCGATGGGAAGATCTTTCATCGTACGTTCGGGAATTACCAGCATGCTGCAAATTGCAACCCCTTACACAAGCGATGAAGAAGCTGAGGCTTCCGTTGATAATTGGATCAAGTTAATTGTCAACAAATATCCTGATAAAAAGTCGAAATGGTTACGGGTTCCACAAGAGAAAACCGCAGAAGGTGATACAGAAACTTCACAAACTGATCAAATTTCAACTTACCAACGATCAACGCCAATAACTAATAGCACTGTTGACCTTTCGAAATATAATATGGGGGAAGTCAAGAAAAAATTGATTGAAAGTGGCATGACTGAGGATATGTTGGCAGTCTTATCGCCTGGTGATCTGGTAGAAAGTTATAATGCGCTTCAAGGTTTAGACGATGAAAGTTTGGATGATATTGAAATAAGCGATGATGATTTTCCGATTGTTGAAAATTTTGATCTTGATAAAGATTCCAACATCACCGGCTTAGAAAATGATAAAACACCTGAGGATTAAGGTATGGACGATTATATTGATGTGAAGATAAATGTTTTTGAACATGCCGGGCAGCGTGCTCGGGTGCGCAGGTCGATCACAGTAAAAACGCTAATCGATGAAATCCTGAAAGAGTTTGATGATATTGATGCGGATTCCCCGGAAAAATACAGCATCCAATTAGAAGGGATTGAAAAACCACTGAATGTAAATCAAACCCTGGCCCAGCTGGATATTCAACCGCAGGATGAATTGTCTGTTGGATATTTACATCAAACCATCCGGAAAATGCTGGATCTAAAGGATCATGCCTCATTAAGGGAAGAGACTTCCAATATCAGCTTTGATATTCAGTGGACACCGGCCATCATTGGGCGTCCCAGCACGGAAGTCAATCATAATATTATGCTGGCTGTCAACATGCAGATTCTGGCAATTGGTATGACAATCTCTCGTAAGCATGCCCAGATTGTCTTTTCAGAAGGTTCATTTTTTATTGAACCTCAATCAGCCAACAACCCGACTTATTTAAATGGGAAATTATTACCACCTCATAGCATGAATAAACTGAAGAGTGGTGATCGATTGGCATTTGGCCAGCATAAAGTCAGTTTCGTATTTACCACCAAATCTCATCCCGTGATGCCTACAATGGATGTATCTGCACCAATCAGCAAACCAGTTTCAGCCCCGGCAGAAGATTATCATACGAAGGTTGTTCCTGCGCGAGGAGGGGGGTCAGCAAATCTTGTGATCGAAAAATCATTAAATCCCTCCAATATTGGTCAGAGAATTCCACTACAATCCTTTCCTGTGATTCTTGGTCGTGTGATTCCGCTCTTTTCCAGTGAAGGAGATATCTCCAGACAACATGCCGAGATAAACTATGATGCCCAGGCTAACCGTTTTACCATCCTGGACCTAAACAGCACCAATGGAGTAACAATGAATGGTCAGAAGATTGAAGCGGAAAAGGTATATGAACTGCAACCAGGCATGAAAATTGGACTGGGAAAAGTGATGGTTTTATTATTTGAAATTTAATCTTTGATTGATGCAGGTAGGTTATCAATCAATAAGATGATTTTTCAAATTCATTGATTGCATAAATTTTAAATCTCCGGTTCAGCAGGTGGTTTTGGTCACTCCTGAACCGGAGATTTTTGGCTGCTGAAATTGTAATTCAACAACAATTTTCTGTGTGGATTAGCGATTATCGCATGTCAAAGCGATCAAGGTTCATTACTTTATTCCAGGCTGCAGCAAAATCATGCACAAATTTTTCTTTAGCATCATCTTGCGCATAAACTTCAGCCAAAGCACGTAACTGTGAGTTGGCACCGAACACAAGATCAACACGAGTTCCTGTCCACTTGAGTTCACCAGTCGTGCGATCACGCCCTTCGAAGGTATCACCGGCTTCGTTTGTAGCTTTCCAAGTAGTAGACATATTCAGGAGATTGACAAAAAAGTCATTGGTCAACGCTCCAACGCGACTAGTAAACACACCATGTCGCGACTGGTTCACATTGGCACTTAACACACGCAGACCACCAATTAGAACAGTCATCTCAGGTGCACTGAGGGTCAATAATTGTGCTTTGTCAATTAACATCTCTTCTGCCATTACTGAATATGTCTTCTTCTGATAGTTACGGAAGCCATCTGCCTGAGGTTCAAGATATTCAAATGATTCCACATCTGTCTGTTCCTGAGTGGCATCCATTCGGCCAGGTGTGAAAGTAACCTCAACAGTAAAACCAGCTTCTTTGGCTGCGGATTCGACCGCTGCAGATCCACCTAATACGATCAAATCAGCCAATGAGACTTTCTTACCATTTATTTGGGAGGAATTGAATTCATTCTGGATTCCTTCCAGTTTGTTTAATACCCTGGCAAGTTTCTCAGGTTGGTTAACCTCCCAGTCTTTTTGGGGTTTCAAGCGAATACGTGCACCATTGGCACCACCACGCTTGTCAGATCCGCGGAATGTAGCGGCTGAAGCCCAGGCGGTGGTAACCAGCTCAGCGGTTGAAAGACCTGAGGATAGAATTATTGCCTTGAGATCTGCTATGTCCTTTTGGTCAATCAGCGCATGATCCACCGGGGGAACCGGATCTTGCCAGATTAAGTCTTCTGCTGGAACTTCCGGACCAAGATAGAGGTCTTTGGGTCCCATATCGCGATGAGTGAGCTTGAACCAGGCTCTGGCGAATGCATCCGCAAAGGCTTGCGGATCCTGATGGAAGCGACGTGAAATCGGCTCATAGATCTTATCAAAACGAAGGGAGAGATCTGCCGTTGTCATCATAGGTGGATGCTTTTTTGAGGGATTGTGTGCGTCAGGAATCAAATGTTCCGGTGTAACATCTTTGGCAATCCATTGATGCGCACCAGACGGGCTTTTGACCAATTCCCACTCATAACCAAACAGCATGTCAAAGTAACCCATATCCCATCTGGTCGGATTCTGTTTCCAGGCTCCTTCAATACCACTTGAAGTGGTGTCCACGCCTTTGCCTGTACCCAGACGATTGCTCCAACCCAAACCTTGCTCTTCGAGTGGTGCGCCTTCAGGTGCAGGTCCAACCAGTAATGGGTCTCCTGCGCCGTGCGCTTTACCAAAGGTATGCCCACCAGCAACGAGTGCGACAGTTTCTTCGTCGTTCATCGCCATACGAGCGAAAGTCTCACGTACATCGACTCCTGATGCCACAGGATCAGGATTTCCATTTGGTCCTTCCGGATTTACATAGATCAATCCCATTTGAACTGCTGCCAGGGGATTTTCTAAATCACGATCTCCCGAATAGCGTTTATCGCCCAACCATTCGGTTTCCGATCCCCAATAAATATCTTCTTCTGGCTGCCAGATATCTGCACGTCCACCGCCAAACCCAAAAGTCCTGAAACCCATAGTCTCCAAAGCTACATTACCTGCCAGTATCATCAGATCTGCCCAGGAGATTTTATTCCCATATTTCTGTTTGATCGGCCACAGCAGTCGACGGGCTTTGTCCAGGTTGACATTGTCCGGCCAACTGTTGAGAGGTGCGAAGCGTTGGTTACCTGTGCCACCTCCACCACGCCCATCAGCTGTGCGATAGGTACCGGCACTGTGCCAGGTCAAACGGATCATCAATCCACCGTAGTGACCCCAATCAGCAGGCCACCATTCCTGGGAGTCAGTCATCAGCACAGTCAAGTCTTTTTTTAATGCTTCAAAATCAAGTTTTTTGAACTCCTCTGCATAATTAAAATCTGGTCCCAATGGATTGGATGCTGGGGCATGCTGGTGAAGAATACCCAGATTAAGTTGGTTTGGCCACCAGTCACGGTTTGATGCTCCCTGATGGGCAGCTGTACTACCCATTTTTCCAGTTACTGGACACTTACTATTATCACTCATATAATTTCTCCTTTTTTTGTATTTTATTATTTTTAGTCAGATTTTTGAAAGAGTTCCACAGCAATTAATAATTATTGGTGAAAACTCAGCTATCTGATCGGCAATCAGGACAAAGACCATAAAACGCAAATTGCGTACGCATGATATGAAAACCAGAAACTTCTTCTAATCTTTTGATAGATTCATGAGCTATGTCAAATTCCCCATCCACAATTTGATTGCATTTTACACAAATAATGTGGGGGTGAGGCTCCGGTCGATTGCCATCATAGTGACTATCGCCGTGTAAATCGATTTCCAGAATTTGATCCATTTCCTTAAGCAGCGTCAGAGTGTTATAAACTGTTGCCTGACTCATGCTTGGAAACTGATGTTTGATGGTTTCATAGATCTGTGAAGCGCTGGGATGTCCTTTACTGGCAGAGATGATCCGAATCAACTCTAGCCGTTGCGGCGTCATCCGATACCCTTGTTTTTTCAATACAATAATCAATTCATTAAATCGTTTTTTTGGATCATTCATGGTGGTTTCCATATCAATAATAATTCTTTAATTAGAATAATTATAATTAATTCACAAGAATAATCAAGCGAAAGCATCTAAAAGATTGTACGCAATCTACGATCAGGTTTCTGAGATTGGGGAGGGGCAGGTCGCACTTACAAAAATTAGTTTTTCATGAGAAAGTCATGATCAATTCTGGCTGCTTGAAACAAATCGCAGTCTCAGAATTGCCGTATTTAAATCAGATTATTGACTTCTAATGGCATCCCTTTTGATGGCTCTAAATGAAGATTTATTGCACTCGCAGGACATTTAGAAACACAGACACCGCACCCCATACAAAGGTCATAATTCACAATTGTGGTGTAATTATCATCAAATCCTAAAGCAAAAAATTGACAATATTCAATACATGTACCACAATCCAGGCACAATTTGTGGTCAATTTGGGCGACATAACCGGATGATGCCAACATAGGGATGTGATTTTGATGAGCCTTCATGGCACCACAACAACAGCTGCAGCAGTTGCAAATCGCATAATATCGCCCCAGCATAGCATCTTTAAAAAAGGCATGGTGTACGTGTCCGCGGGCATCTTCCTCTTCCAGAATCTTCACAGCTTCTTCCTGCGTAATCCAACGTGTTTTTTGAGGTTGATGTTCCTGAATGAAACTAGCGAAAGGTTCACCGACAACCAGACAGACATCGATAGGCGAACAATGTTCTTCTTTTGATGCTCGACAAGGACAGTCAAGGGCAATGATATGATTAGGATTTTCTAAGATAATGGCTCTGGCTTTTGTATAGGGGATAACATGCTCTAAATCTGGTTTATTGATGGGTTCATTGACCATGATCAATTCCCGTG
This sequence comes from Anaerolineaceae bacterium, assembly GCA_030653365.1. GTDB lineage: Bacteria > Chloroflexota > Anaerolineae > Anaerolineales > Anaerolineaceae > UBA6170. Next base: position 63,453 of record JAURZL010000009.1, on the reverse strand, counting down.
CGGTTTGTAATGGGATTGCTTTCCCATGATATCCATCGGCAACAGTATGGCTGGGAAGATCGACTGCATGTTGTTCACTGGATCGAATTTTGAAAGGATTAACCCTCGTCAGAAATGAAATAAAAGGCATTAATGGTCGGACAATCGGATGATCACCTTTACCTATGCCGATGTAAAGGTAAGGCCAGCGTGCATAAATATAACCATGAATCCATTTCACCAGGGAAAAATTTCCAGTTTTACGTGAAATATTGAAATAATTTCGTGTAGATTTTGAAATAATCGAGAATTTTTTGGACTGATTAGTCATTGCTGGATCCTACTACTGGTGAAAAATAAATAAATTGGTGAAAAATGGTTGAAATCCATTATACAGTAAATCAGTTAGGTGACAGTTTAAAGTTGAAAGTCATTTATGTGGAAAGGGCAGGGGAGAGGTGATTGATTTATGTTTATACATACGTTGTACATAGATAAATATTGATTTTAATGTAATGTTCTATGGTTGAATTAGATGTATAAGTTAAATTGATGGAACGTATATTCTTAGAATTTATGCTTAACGTTATTCGGTGAGACCGTCCAGCAGAATGGAGGGGGTTGAAATTTATTTACGTTTCTTATGAGTGTGTCTCGCTCGATAAATTTTTGTTGGAATATGATTTTATGAATTTAATATTCTCTGTGCGATGGTTTTTTCTAATAAAGGATTTCTGTCAGCTTACGATCTAAACGGTTTATTAGAAATTTTAGTTTTTGTTTCTTTCGTTATGATTTTCAACTTCATAGTCACTGATAATAATAAAAGCATTTATTTATATGTGAGTTATGTAATATAATGAATATTATCTTACATAATTATCCAATATTTAATTCTTTTCAATTTTGTACATTTTTTTTATCCCCTCCTGGAATTTATAAATAAATTTCCCGGAAATGGATTTATGTGCTCAAAACAGGAATTCACTGACCAGTTTATTAAACTCCTCAGGTTGATCCCGCTGCGGCCAATGCCCACAACCTTCCATAATCACCATCTCAGATTTCTGGATCAAGTGATGTGCTTCTTTGGAAGCTTCTAATGGCACCAGTGAGTCCTTTCCTCCATGAATCACCAGCGTTTTGGCTTTTAAATCTGGTAATCGATCCAGAAAATTCGTTTTCAAACCCTGCCATCCGACATCTGCGTTCTGAAAATCAGAAAATGCTTTGGTGCCTCCCGGTATGAGTAATTGCTGGTAAACCTTCTCCACCAGATCTTCTGTCACTGAACCAGGCCGTTTCAGGATCATTCCTAGGGAATATTTCACCAGCGACCGGCTGCGAAGTGACCAGTATGTCAAAGCCCGCATCCCTGGCATACGCACAAACAGATAACTGAGTTTATGGAATGGTGCCTTGCGTTGCAATCCGTAACTGTCTACAAGAACCAGTTTGTTAACTCGATCTGGATGATCCAGAGCACTGCCCAATCCGATAGCACCACCCATGGAAACACCAACCAGATCAGCTTTTTGAATTTCAATGGCATCCATGAATTGCGGGAAAAAATTCAAATAAAAAGGCAGGTCAAATAACACATCCGGTTTATCCGATTTTCCATATCCTGGCCAGTCCAGAGCGATCACACGAGCTTTTTTTGCCAATTCCGGGATTAATAATTCCCAGGAAAGCTCGCCTGAATCCAATCCGCCCCCATGCAACAACAGTACTATCTGCGTACCTTCCCCTGCTTCCAGAAAATGCACTTTGATCCTGCCCACCATGATAAATTTCGATGCAATTTCCATTTTCTTCTCCCAGGATCAATAAATTATACAATTATTAATAAATTATACTATCCCCCACCCCACTAATAATAATTCCTGTTTGAAATCATCTAATAATTTCGTGTATATTAATATTTATTTTGAATATCATAGAAATGCTAAGGCATTTCGCTTTTCCCTTTCGACTTTCAGCTTTCAACTTTAACCTTTTATCTTATAAACACCCTTCGGATCAATCCCCAAGGTCATGCCATCGAAATAGCGGTTATCTACAAGAGAAAGACTTGCTTCCATCTCGGAAGTAATCACAGCAGTTACCCGCAAGTGTTTTAGATGTTGTTCAATTTCATCCGCAGCACGGTCATCTGTTTCCCAATTCAGATGATCCAGTTTGCGTAGATCAAAAGGAACTGTGTATCCACGTAATGTTTTTTCACCGAAGCTATTAAAGAAAGCTTCAAAATATGACATGACCAATTCTCTTGTGGAGCGGAAAACAGGTTCGCGGAAGCGTAAGCCAACGTAATTCGATTTTGCTATTGCCCCGATGCCCTTTCCCTGTCGAAAAATGGCCAGGACATGGTCATCATCACGTCCAGGAACAGGGAGCATATCAATGATGACCGGAGGATAACCCAGACGCCGTAAAGCAGCAGCAGCAAATAATCCTCCATCCAGGCAGTGCGCCTGTCTGTCTTCCAAAACACGCCGAGGGCAGCGGTTAGCGTCTTCCGGACTGTAAGGAATACTATCCAGGAAAGCCTGAATTTGAATCGGGGTATTTAGTGATTCAAAAATTGTTCGATTTTCTAATGAAAGGGAATCTTCCAGGTTCATCATCAACTCCTGCTCTTTAATAATTGTACACCCGTACACAATTGCGCCCATCTGCTTTCGCTTGATACAACGCCATATCTGATATCTGGATCAAATCCTCGAGAGTTCCCATATCCAATTGGGTAGATGAAGCAACTCCCAAACTCACCGTTGTTTCTACAGATGATCCGTTATTGTTGATTTTCATTTTCTCAATGGCTTGCCGGATTCTTTCAGCAATCTTTTGTGCTTCATCCAGGGTTGTTTCTGGAAGCACAATCGAAAATTCCTCTCCCCCCACTCTGCCAATCACATCATTATCTCTTAACAGTGACTTGCAAACTTCAACTGTATTTTGCAGGACCAGGTCCCCTATCTGATGTCCGTGACTATCATTAAGACCTTTAAATAGATCGACGTCCATCATAATCATGGATACCTGGGTTTTGTTTTTTTCTACAGTCTTGAGGATATTCGTGGAGACATTGTGAAAATGACCTCTATTAAAAATACCGGTAAGCGCATCAGTTTTAGCAAGATATTCCAGTTGACTGATCAATTGGACGTTTTCGAATCCTATCGCAGCTTGGGAAGCAATCATCAAAAATAATTGGTAATCTTCTTCATCATAAGCCTTCTCATTTTCTAAATCATGGGCTACGATAGCACCAATGACCCTGTTCTTCGTGATCATCGGCGCTCCCATGAATGTTTTTGGCATGGGTCCAATATTTATGCGCTGGTTATTTTTCAGAAATTCTTCTATCTTTGCCAGAGTTTTTAAATGAAGAGGTTTCCCTTGTTGAACAAGATACCCAATTAGACCATCCTTATTGGAAAACGACCTATTGATCTGGTATTCCTGTTCATCAATTAAGTCAACAAAGGACCAGCTTTCTTCCTCCGGGTCATTTTCTATGACAAGGACATCAGGGGTTTTAATAAAGCGATGAATCTGACCCGTTATCGCACGGGCGAAATCTTTCTTTTCCATGCGACTGGTTCCGATACGAATAATTTCATTCATAATGGATTGTTCATTCAGTCTGCGATTTACCTGGGAATATAATCGTGAGTTTTGCAGCGAAATCGCCACCTGGGATGCATAGGCATCTGCGATCGAGATATCCTCATTTTTGAAATAATTTCTTTTTTCACTCCCTAGCGTCAAAAATCCCAATACATCTTCCTTTGCATACATGGGTATACACAAAATTGAATCAACTTTTACGACAAGATGTTGGTGATAAGATGGAAATTCTTTTTGTAGATCTGTATACATCACTGGGTGCCGGTGAATGAGTGCCTGTTGGTGGGGACTATTCTCTAATGGAACTCTTAGCCCAATGATCGCATCAGGATCCTTGTATCCACGCTGAAATTCAATCACCCTTTCTTCTCCAATTAAGATTGAGATGTTGGCAATATCATACTTAATGATTTTTCCAATCTGTTCGAGTGCAAGATTCAAAGTGTTTTGGGGATCCAAAGTTGAATTTACCACCATGGCTACTTCATGTAGAGATTGTGCGATTTGCCGGTTGCGGATTTCAGCTTCGATGATGTGAATACGATCAGTGATATCAAACAGGAAAATTAGCCAGCCCAATGATTTTTGGTCACGGTTTTCTAATGCTTTCATCTGGACTTCGAATATAAAACGTTCATTTTCCAGACATAATTCAATTTCATTGTTCTCCGGGTTATTTTCAGTAATGTTGTCGATAAATTCTGGCCAATTGGTAAAGATTTTTTGCATTGACTGTCCGACTAGTTCTTTTTGAGGAATCAATTTAGCACCGTGGTTGACGTTCGATATGAGCGTTTGCATGGGATGATTAAAATCAACAATCCTCATTTTTGTGTCTAAAATTAACAAAAGTGCCCGCATTTGATCGATTACAACCTCTCGACCAATTGGAGAGAGGTCAAAGAACTTATGTTTAGAAAAACTCCACACCATCAAGGAACTGAAAAGAATTAAGGAAAATGGCGTCGGGTCATAACCACTCAAATCCGGAAAAACATTGAAAATATACAATATATTGATCAACAACGAAAATGGAACCATCACCATCAGAATTGTCATGTTTTTTCGGTAAATATATCGAAACCGAAATGCTGTCCAGATAATCAAAAATATCGTAAACATGACGCAGGAATAAAAATAAATAATCAATCCCCAAAAACCATACCCGCGTTCAAACACCAAAGTACTGCCGAATAAAGATGTACGATAAGTAAATCCCGTCCAGATCATTCCATGTTGTTCATTTGTGAGAATTAGAAAAAGACCTATGAAAGGAATGAACCACAGAATGAAAATTCGTAATATATTCAACCTTTTATCATTGCTGGTGTAATATAGCGAAAATAGGAGCAGGTTTACTGGAAGACTGACAATCCCAAAATACGCAAGCTTCGTTGCAATGATCTTATAAGCGATCGAGGAGAACCCGGCACTCATGCCTGCGAAAAACGACCAAACTATCAAAGACAACAACACACCCAGAAGTGCATACCCACCTGGATCCTTGCGTTTTTTGAGTGTCAACCAGAAAAGTATAACCGCGACAAATGCGACAAGAAATAATGACAATGCATAAGGTGAAAAATTAAAAAACATCTTATGAGTATAGCAAACCAAAAATTATTAGGCAATAAGAAATATCATGCCTGATTAGATATACCAATAAACATGGTTCTTGACAGATTTTAAGTAGACTATACTATAAAAATACCTAATCCTTTTCAAGAATTTCTATGCTTGCGAAGATAATGTCTTCTCAATCAATTAAATACACTGAGCAGAAAGTTGTTAAGTAATTTCCACCTAATAATCCATGAATATGATCTTATATTATTCGTGGACCTGCTGTAAGTACCTCGTCAGGCACACCATCGGCGAATTGTTTGAAATTTTCCTGGAACATTACAGCTAATTTTTTCGCCTGGGCATCGTACGCCAATGGATCCTTCCAGGTTTTACGGGGGTTGAGTACCTCCTGAGGTATACCAGGACAGGACTCAGGTACCTGCAATCCGAATACTGGATCAATCTCATATTCCACAGAATTCAAGGATCCACTCAATAATTCATCCACCATTTTACGTGTAAAAGCAATTTTCATTCGAGAACCTTCGCCATAAGGTCCACCGGTCCAACCTGTGTTAACCAACCAACAATTCACTTGATGCTTTTCAATTTTTTCCCCAAGTAATTTTGCGTATACGGAAGGATGGTGTACCATGAAGGGACCACCAAAACAATTACTGAACGTAGCTTGTGGTTCCTTGATCCCTTTTTCAGTACCTGCCACCTTGGCTGTGTAGCCTGAAAGAAAATGGTACATGGCTTGTTCAGGGGTTAATTTTGCTAATGGAGGTAAAACACCAAAGGCATCTGCTGTCAGGAAAATAATATTTTTCGGATGTCCGCCCATGCCAGAGGGTTCGTGATTTTCCAACTCACGCAGCATATAGGAGGCGCGGGTATTTTCAGTGATGGTTGCATCATCCAAATCAATTTTTCTGGTAGCCGAATCAATCACAACATTTTCAAGGATTGTTCCAAAGCGTCTTGTCATGCGATAAATTTCGGGCTCATCTTTTTCCGAAAGCCGGATTACTTTCGCATAACAACCACCTTCAAAATTAAAAACGCCATGATCACTCCAGCCATGCTCATCATCGCCGATCAAAACCCGTTTTGATTCTGCTGACAATGTGGTTTTTCCGGTGCCACTCAAACCAAAAAATAGAGCTGTATCCCCTTCCGGACCAATATTGGCGGAACAATGCATGGGGAAAATGCCCTGTAACGGAAAAAGATAATTTAAAACAGTAAAGATCGTTTTTTTAATTTCCCCAGCATAGCGAGTACCTGCAATCACTGCCATTTTTTGCGCAAGGTTGATAGCAATAACAACATCCGAACGTGTTCCATCAATATCCGGTTCTGCTTCAAAACCGGATGCTACCAAAACGGTCACTTCCGGGTTAAAATCCTGCGGAGAAAGCGCATCAGCATGAATGAACATATTATACGCAAACAAGCTACCCCAGGCAGTATCTGTAACGATTCGGACTGGAAACCGGTAATCCGGATCAGCTCCACCATAACAATCCTGCACATAGATCTCCTTCTGTTGGAAGTATTCTAAAACCCGCGCTTTTAGTTTTTCAAATTTTTCAATCGGAAATGATTTATTATCCTTATTCCACCAAATATGATCCTGGCTTGAGGATTCATAAACAAAGAATTTATCTTTTGGTGAGCGCCCGGTGGACTTCCCGGTATAAATTACAAGTGGACCAAATTCCGCCATCATCGCTTCACGGTGCTGGATGACCTGTTCATAAAGCAAAGGAGGTTTTAAATTCCAGTGCGTTTTTTTAGCTGTCACCTGAGTTTTTGTAACCAATTCAAAAGAAGGATTCATAACCAAATCTCCATTTGTAATAATTTTTTATAAGGTCTTATTCACAACCAGTTAAAAGTGCGATAATTGCCATACGAATTGGACCACCATTGGCAGCCTGTCGAAAATATGCTGCACCTTCATAATTATCGATTTCACGATCAATTTCATCAGTACGTGGAAGAGGATGCATGATGGTTATGCCCGATTTGGAATTCTCAATCAAATCAAAATTAATCACGTAAGTCCCTTTTAATCGTTCAAACAAGCTTAAATCATCAAAACGCTCTTTTTGTATACGTGTCATATACAAAACATCGCTCTTTGAAGCTGCTTCGTATAAGTTACTGGTTTCAACTACTTCGATACCATCATCCCGTAAGGCTTGTGTGATTTCTGCTGGCATCCGTAATTCTTCTGGTGAAACAAAATAAAACCGTGGGCCATATTTACCTAATAACCAGGAAAGTGAATGCACGGTTCGTCCATTTTTGAGGTCTCCCGCCAGCGTTACCGCCAAATTGTTTAAACCACCGCGTTCCTTTTGAATGGTATATAAATCGACCAAAGCCTGCGTTGGGTGTTCACGTGCTCCATCTCCGCCATTGATCACAGGAACGCTTGCTCCATTAGCAAAGTCTTGAGCACTTCCTGGCAACATATGACGAATGACTGCAATATCAGCATAACCACTGATCATTTTTCCTGTATCATATAACGTTTCGCCTTTGACTGCTGAACTTGCCAGAGCACCCTGGGATGTGGAGACAACGTGACCTCCCAATCGTAGCATTGCAGTCTCAAATGATAATCGGGTATGTGTAGAAGGTTCATAAAACAAAACAGCTAGTACTTTCCCATCCATGTTAAATAATCTACCACCCAATGCCAAAACTTGTTCAAAACGAGAAGCTGTTTCTAAAACAAGACTGATATGCTCCAACTTGATGTCTTTTACATGTAAGATATCTTTACCGGTTAATACACTTGTCATTTAGAATTTTCTCCTGGTATTCCTTGATTGAGTTTTATATTTGATATTATTAATTTTTGAGTAGACAAAAAAACTTTTTGGTAGAGATCAGTATTGAATTTATCTTATAATGCTTTTTTTTATTCTAGCATATGATTCAAGTTTTCCATCTTTCCATCAGGTATATATTTCAGCAACCAGACCATTTCCCTTTATTGGCTATCTTGTTTTTGGTTCTGCCTGAAAGGTTACCAGATATAACAACAATTCATAGGGAGAAAAAGGAAAATTCATTCTATGATGGATAGCAAACCACCATTCTTATTGTAAGACAATCAGTAATCTGTACTTAAATGGAACCACAAAAGTGTACAAAGAAATTCTTTGACACATGCTGATTGGTTTGATAATATTGTGCTTCGAGCAAATCAAATTGGAATGAAACACAAGGAATACATGATCAGAATTTTTCCATTATTCAGTAAATTAAATCTTATTTTTGTGCTATCGATAATGTCAATTTCTGCATGCACTCCGGTTTTTTCAAGCAACAATCAAATAATTCCATCACCCACCATCATGGCTGAATCAACCTCGCAGATCTTCCCATCGCCAACTGTTACCGATACAGCCTCAGAAACGACTCCCGCTGACTCGGTCACCTGGGAAACCGGTATCAAGGATATTTTTGTGGAGCAATGTCTTGAATGCCATGGTACCACTCCAACCGGTGGACTTTCGGTTGGATCTTATTCAAGAATAATGCAGGGAAGTAATATCGGTAAAATTATTCTTCCAGGAAACCCGGAGGAGTCTCATATTTTTATCAAACTGAAATATTCCGGCAATCATCCCGGGTACTTGACCAAAGAACAAACTAAAATTGTCTGGGAATGGGTCAGTAATGGAGCACCAGAATAAGCTTTTCTGGCGGAATCCACTGGCTTTATCAATATCTCTGATCAAATTATTTTTGGACCTTTATCCGTTTAACTATTGATATAATTTAAAACCACATCCAATGGAGGTTCATCGGTGATTTTTGTTGATAATGAAAACCAATACGATCCACGTATCAATCTGGCAATTGAAGAACACCTGCTCCGCAATCTGCAGGTGGAAGGTGATATTTTGCTGTTCTATATCAACGAACCTTCCATCATTATCGGCAGAAACCAGAACACCCTCGAAGAGATAAATTATTCCTACGTACAGGAACACAAAATTCATGTGGTCAGGCGGCTTTCGGGTGGTGGTGCCGTATATCATGACCATGGTAATCTCAATTTTAGTTTTATCAATATGAATGGTAGAGAATTCTTACACAATTTCAAGAAATTTACAGCACCGGTTGTAAAAATTCTGAATGAAATGGGTGTTCCCGCGGAAATGAATGGCCGCAATGATATTGTTGTTGAAGACCGCAAGATCTCCGGTAATGCTCAATATGCTAAAGGAACACGACTGGTCAGTCATGGCACCTTGTTATTCAATTCGGATTTATCAAAAGTTTCCGACGCATTAAATGTAAAAACAGCAAAGATTATTTCCAAAGGGATTAAATCTGTACGCAGCCGGGTAGCAAATATCAGCGAGTATTTATCCGAATCGATGGATATTTTGAAATTTCGTGAGCGAGTAAAGAATGGAATTCTTGCTGAGACAGATAATCTAACCTATCAACTCACCCGGGAAGACTGGGATTCAATTTATAAGATTTCCGAAGAGCGATACCAGCAATGGGATTGGAATTTTGGCTGCTCCCCAAAATTCAATATTCAGAAAACCAGGCGTTTCTCCTTTGGTCAGATTGATGCCCGCATCGAAGTACACAATGGGAATATTCAGGAAATAAAATTGTTTGGAGATTTTCTTGGCTTGCGTGATGTCGGGGATATTGAAACCAAGTTAATCGGTGTTCGTTATGACAAAATCCATTTACAACAATCATTGGAAGAAATTGAATTGAAAGATTATTTTGGGGGTTTGACTGCTGAAGATCTTTCAGAATTCCTGTTTGCCTGATTTCCACCTCCTACCCTAATTTTTCCAAAAGGAATCAATCTATAATTAGATATAGTATTTAACTTACTGGCTATGCGCAATTGTAAGTCATTTCAATCCCAGGAGTTGATCCATGCACGAAATTCCGTTTTCCAAGGTCAGAATTCAGGATCCTTTCTGGTCTCCGCGCCTGGAAATGAATGCAAATCTGGCTCTCGAACACCAATGGCGTCAGTTGGAGCAATCAGGCTGTATCCAGAATTTTCGTCTGCTGGCAGATAATTCCAGCGGAATCCGGCGTGGTTGGTTCTTTGCTGATTCAGATGCCTATAAATGGCTGGAGGCTGCAGTTATTGGCTACGCGCAAAATCAAAATGGAACTCTATCTACTCGAATTCAGGAATTGATCGCACTGATCCAGCGAGCACAAGCTCCGGATGGTTATCTCTATACCTACAACCAGTTAATTTTTCCCGAATCACGCTGGCAGAACCTGCAGATCGAACATGAATTGTATTGCCATGGACATCTGATTGAAGCCGCAGTGACCCATTTCCAGATAACCGGCGAAACTCATTTGTTACAAACCGCCACCAAGGCTGCTGATCTGATCGTGACCACTTTTTCCGGAAAAGGATCACTGTTTACCCCTGGTCACGAGGAGGTTGAGATTGCCCTGCTGCGCTTATTCGAAGTGACCGGGAATCAAGCATACTTGCAAATGGCCCAGCAATTTCTTGATCAACGTGGAAGGCATGCCCCCACCAGTTTTCTCTTGCACATGCTGGGCGAAAATAAGCGAGTCAACCAACGCACAAAACAATATCAGCTAAAACATAGGCAATTTGATCAGGAAAATCCTGATGTGACTCCTGGACATGTTCTACCCCCACCCAATCGCATGAAATCTTCAAGGCTATCAAAACTACGTTTTATGGTTAGTGCACTTAATGGAAAATATTTCCAACAACATGCTCTTTTGGAAAAACAAGTCATACCTGTTGGCCATGCAGTACGTTTTGTATATCTTCAAACAGCGGCTGCCAAATTGATCCGCTTAAGTGGAAAAACTGAAAATCTATCCCCCCTGCAGAAAAGTTGGCAACGTATGATCACCCGGCGCATGGCGCTTACAGGCGGAATCGGTTCACTGCCTTTCAGCGAAGGCTTTGGCAGAGATTATGAACTTGATCCAGAAATGATGTATGCAGAAACCTGTGCTGCTTTGGGAAGCATGTTTTGGAATTGGGAGATGAGTCTGCTCACCCAGGAAGCTGCCTATGCTGATCTCTTCGAACGGCAGCTCTATAACGCCTCTCTGGTCGGGATTGGGCAAGAGGGCAATTGTTACCTCTATAACAACCCCTTGCAAAGCCGAGAAGGTATGCTGCGCCAACCCTGGTTTGAGATCCCTTGCTGCCCATCAAATCTTTCCCGCACCTGGGGAAAAATGGGTGGATATCTGTACAGTTATCAAACAGAAGCCATTTGGATTCACCAACTCATTGGTTCGCAAACCACCATCCCACTGTCAATTCCAGTTTCCTTATATTCTGAAAGTTCGCTTCCCTGGCAAGGAACTTATTCTCTTCAAATCACCACCAGTCAACCACAGGCGTTCAAAATTAATTTACGAATTCCCTCCTGGGCAAATCAATACTCAATCCAAATCAACCAGCAGGAATGGCTGCAATATTTAAAGCCCTCACTTGCTGTTGAACCGACTGCGAATGGCTATGATCCCCGTCATTCCCATTACATCCCCATTGAGCGCACCTGGGAAGATGGAGATACCCTCCACTTAAATTTGGAACTATCTATTCAAGTACATCATGTCCACCCAAAAGTAAAAAGCTGCCTAGGAAAAGCAGCTTTGTCTTATGGTCCGATCGTATTTTGCCTGGAAGGAATTGATAATCCAGACATCAATCTGGAAACAGTTGAAGTGGATCTGCATAGCCTGCAGCCTGTATTTGAGCCGGTTTTATTGGGTGGTGTGATGACCCTTCAAGGCTGTACCAGTCAGGGGAAACCACTGAAGTTTATTCCTTACGCCTGGTGGGCGAATCGCGAAATCAGTCCCATGGCAGTGTTCTTCAACTGTTAATCAGGACTACCCTTCCATTAAACTTCTGGCTTTTGCCACTGCGCGGCTGGCATCTTCAGCGTAGCCATCAGCACCAATCTGATCCGCATACGTCTGCGTGACAGGAGCGCCACCAATCATTACTTTCACTTGATCACGGATACCAGCTTCTTTCAACGCTTCAATTGTATTTTTCATGTTGGGCATGGTGGTGGTCAAGAGTGCTGACATGGCAATGATTTGGGCTCCATTTTCCTTAACTGCCTGAATGAATCGTTCAGGTGAGACATCGGTACCCAGGTCAATGATTTCAAAAGCAGCGCCTTCGAGCATCATCGCTACCAAATTTTTACCAATATCGTGCAGGTCACCTTTGACGGTACCAATGGCAACTCGACCAGGAGAATGAACATCTTCGGCAGAAAGATGCGGTTTCAGCACTTCCAACCCTCTTTGCATGGCGCGTGCGGCGATCAGCATCTCGGGGACAAAATACTCACCTTCCTCAAATAACCGACCTACCTCACCCATCGCAGCAATCATTCCCTGATTGAGAATATCTGCCGGGTTTATTCCCGCGTCCAGTGCTTTTTGAATTTCTGTGGTTACCTGATTAGCATTACCATCCAGAATACCTTCAAAAATTTTCTCCAAACCTGCATTCATAAAAACCTCCCGAATAAGTGAAATTACCCCTGAAAATACCATTTAAATTTTTAATGATTGGAATTTTTCCTATGATAGAAATTGAAAAGACTGTATTATTATAAACGAAAACAATCAAAATATGTTAAAATTATGACAACGTTGTCTTAAATATGACCAAAAATCACATACCCTCCCCTTTTATCATCGATTTTGAGCCAATTGGTAAACGCGCTCAATCCCTTCCAGGAGAAACACTGGCGGATACTGCTTTGCGAGCAGGGATCGATTTGATCACTTCCTGCAATGGATTGGGTGTCTGCACGTCCTGCAAGGTGGAAGTGATCGAAGGAGAACTCTCTCCTCCCACCGACAATGAGCGGATCAAATTAAGTAAAATGAAGACCTCGGCAAATCTGCGATTAGCCTGTCAGACTACCCCGCGAAGTAATGTTCGTGTTTTTATCCCACCCGGCTCCTTAACACAGGGACAACAATTACAGGTGGATGGGCATTATCATCCAATTGAATTGAACACACCGTTCAAGACAAGAAGCATTGAAATAGATCAGCCTACTTTGCAGGATTTACGTGGGGATTGGGAACGTGTCTATGATGCATATTTCAATTTCACTGGTATATCATTACATGCAACTCTGACCACCCACGCCGAAATCCCAGCCCAAATTCGTGCCCTGGATTGGAAAGTCAAGCTATTGGTTCATGAATTTGATTTTCACCATGAATTGGTTTCCATTCTGCCTGTAGATGCCGACCATTATGGACTTGCCTTGGACATTGGCTCCACTAAAATCGCAGCATTTTTGATTAATCTGGTGAGTGGTGAGATGGTTGATCAGGCTGGTTTCATGAATCCTCAAATTGCGCTGGGAGAAGACATCATCAACCGGATTAACCATGCCATGCACACGCCTGAAAATGCAGTGCGATTACGAGCCATGCTGATAGATCGAATCAACCAGTATCTTAAAGAAGCATTCAAAAAACTAAAATTAGACCCGTCTCAATTGGTGGACATGGTGGTGGTCGGCAACACCGCCATCCATCATCTCTTCTGTGGTCTTCCCACAAAATCTCTTGGAGAAGCACCCTATGTGCCCGTAATTCTCCACAATCTCGCTTTTTCTGCTGTGCAACATGGAATTCACATTGCACCAGGAGCCAGGATCTATCTTCCCCCCAATATTGCTGGCTATGTTGGAGCTGATCATACCTCAGCGATCCTGGCAACCCGCATCCAGGAAAGCGACCGGAGCATGTGCCTGATCGATATCGGAACCAATACGGAGATCAGCCTGATTCACAACCAGAGAATTCATTCCTGTTCCTGCGCCTCCGGGCCAGCGTTCGAAGGGGCTCACATCCAGGACGGGATGCGGGCAGCTCCTGGCGCGATTGATCTTGTCAGGATTGAAAACGACCGGATCGAGCTATCCACCATCGGACAGAAACCCCCCAGTGGTATTTGTGGCTCAGGCATTCTTTCCGTGATGTCAGAAATGCGCCGTAATCAAATCATCGACCGTCGTGGGGTTTTCAATCCAAAGCATGTGCTGGTGGATAACGAACAGAAAAACCTGCTCCTGCATAAAAGCTCAACTGGACAGGAAATAAGAATTAACCGTAAAGATGTCAATGAAGTTCAACTGGCAAAAGGAGCCATTCGCAGCGGGATTGAGATCCTGTGCCAGAAGGCCGGGATTCAGCCAGACCAAATCGACCATTTCCTGATCGCTGGGGCTTTTGGCAATTATCTGGATCTTGGCAGCGCGATCGAGATCGGAATGTTCCCGGATGTCCCACTGGAACGCTATGCCCAGATCGGGAATGCAGCCGGTGCTGGTGCGCGCATGTTACTGGTCAATCACAGCCAACGCACCCTGGCAGAAAAGACAAGTCAAGAGATAGATTATGTGGAACTAACTGCTGAAGAGTCCTTCAATGATGTGTATGTCAGTTCCTTATTCATGGAAAAAAATGCAAATCTCAGCCAGCTCCTTTAATGTGATTGCCTGTGAAGCGCTGGCACGTGCTGTTTATTTTTATGCTGCCCAAACCCCGCATAGGATCAACGTAACCCTGCAGAAAATCGGATTACACGATCGCCCCAATAATCTTCGAGAACACCTTCAGGATCTCATAGATCAAACATCTGCTGCGGATTATGACGCCATTTTGCTCACTTATGGATTGTGTGGTCGTGCCATCGATGGATTGGTAAGCCGGGATGTGCAGCTGGTGGTTCCCAGAGCGCATGACTGCATCACACTCCATTTGGGCAGCCGGGAGTCCTACACCGAACAGCAAAATCACCACCCAGGCACCTACTGGTACTCACAGGATTATCTGGAACGCTCTGGAAGATATGGGGAAAATATGGCTCTTGGCAGCGTTCTACCACCGGATCTGAACAATACATATGAAGAATTCGTGCGCAAATATGGCGAAGAAAACGCACAATATCTGATGGAAACCATGAATGGCTGGCAGCAGCATTACACGCGCGCTGTGCTGTTTGAAACCGAGTTTGGCGTCAATGACGAAATCCGCAGAAATGCACAGGCACAGGCAAATAAGAATGGTTGGCAATTGGAGAGCATCCCGGCTAATTTTCAGCTGATCAGGAAGCAAATCTTTGGCGAATGGGATCAGGATTTTCTGGTTGTTCCCCCGCAGCACAGGATCCAGATGACAGCTGGTGAAGGGATTATTGAAGCGGTGCCGGTTCAGTAAATATTAATTTCCATCGGAAAATGAATTAAATAAATAGACATTTAGTTCGAAATTACGTACGATAAAGAAAAATTCAACAATTTATCACTTAATCAACTTCTTAAAATTTTACAACTTTATCTCAATCATTATAATTGGAGATCCTCAGCGTACTGGTATGAAATGATTTCACCAATTTTTGTGCTTCGATATCCTTTTTCTTGATGAGAAAAATCCCGTATTTGTTGAGAATTAAATTTTTGAAATTTATTCTTAACGAACGCGAGTGCAGCCAGCTCTGAAGTAGAAAAAATGGACCAATCAGGTTCACCACTTGAATACACTTCCCCAAAATAATCACCAATAGAAAGCTCCTCACTGATTATTTGTTTTTCCCATTCAGAAATTGCTACCAACCAGGTCTCAAATTTATCAGGAACTGGTCCATAATCAGCATGTGCATATCGTACACCAGTAATGGATATACCATTTTCCTTAAAGTGCAAAAAATCTGCATAGAATAAAAGCTTCATGAGTTTTGTTTTAAACACTTTTTCTTTATAACAAAAAAATTTCATTGCCTGAAATAGACTATTTACATCAAATCTCTTAAATCCACTCAACAAACTGGGAGAATAAGATCCAAATTGCTCAATTGCGCCTTCCAATAAAACTCCACCATCATGAACTTTGTTTTGAAGAATTTGAATGATTTTCTCTCTTTTTTCATTTGAAATAATCGGTGGGGT
The DNA here is from genome assembly GCA_030653365.1 of Anaerolineaceae bacterium. Taxonomy (GTDB): domain Bacteria; phylum Chloroflexota; class Anaerolineae; order Anaerolineales; family Anaerolineaceae; genus UBA6170. Next base: position 47,257 of record JAURZL010000009.1, on the reverse strand, counting down.
TTTTTCCAAAATTATCAACAAATTAGAAGGTTGCATTCCCAATCGGATAACTTGATCATGTGCTTCAGTTTGTAGAGCACCATTTTCATAACGAATCAATGTAGTGATGCCAATGCCAAGCAGATCGCTCATTTCTTTCTGTGTGAGCTCAAATTGTTTTCGGATCTTTTTTATCTCCTCAGGTTGGAGCATCCCTTTTTTGTTTCGATATTCTTTATAGGCTGAATTTAAGGGGTCATAATCAATTTGTGGAATTTCAAAATCTTCGCCACATTCCTCACATTGATAGTATTTCATATGAATCGGGATGCTCTCTCCGCGGATTTTAAATGCTTCGATTCTGTCGATAAACTTTTGTTTGGTTTCTTTTTCACAATTAGGACAAAACGCTATCATTTGCTTTTCCTCTTGTCTTAGTCATCTACTTGTTATTTTCAATTTCTTAAAGGATATTTCAATGGATATTCTGATGGATGGAATGAGATACAAACTGCCCTTTCGGTTCCATTATTAAAAGTGATGATCTTAAGTTTGATATATATTTCCTTGGTATTAACCTTTTTACCAAAAACCCAGTAATTACCCGGGTGCATTACATCTTGAATTGGTCCGGATGAATAATTTTCTAAAGCTACTGAAAGAATTAATTCATCTCGTTGTCTGGATGTAATTCCCAATTCTATTAATGTATTGAGATTTTTAAGATGTCCTTTTACATAATATGAACCTTGTCCCATTAGTTCCTTAAAGTCTTTCAGGAAATTAAGAATTTGTCGACGCAACTCTTCTTCAAAAAATTCTTCCATGCAGGCCTCAATTATTTGATTTTCGAAGATCTTTATTTATTATATCAAACAATATATTTTTCATCAATATATATCAATTGATAGTATTTGATTATTCTAATATCATTTTATATCCGATTGGGGATTAATAACAAAGCTATAATATTTGCGATTATTCAAAAGAAATTCTTTGATAAAAAAATCCAATTACGTCTAACTAATTTTTGGAAATCTGTAGGTCGGGTTTGGAAATCCCGGATGGAAGGAATCCTCGGCAACCATTGTCACCTTAACATCTCCAGCACTTGTTGCTTGCTGTAGGCTGGTTGTGAAGACTTCCTGAATTTTCTCGCTGGAGCACTCCAACCTGGCATTAACCGTCAGCTCAATCGCTGCTCCCCACTTCTCAGGTTGATCGACTACCAAGTTTGGGTCAGAATCCCCACTAACGATGCTGAGCTTTTGATATCGCGAACCATCGCTGATCAAAAACTTCAAATGGCCAATCGGGATGCCATCTTGAATGATTTTCTGCACTAGCAATCTCAGATAATCCTGCACCCATGCCACTGCTGACTGATTCCCTGAATCCACTTTGAGCTGGGCATCGTACCAGGCAAGTTCCTGCTCCCCCATCCCATACAATTGATAATTAATGGAGAGAGACTCTGGAGGATACTGTACCGGAGCACTAAGTGTATTCAACCAAGGTTGAACGCCATCCGGTGTCAGGGAATGCAATGGCAGGATCTTTTTATTTAGATATCTTTTTTGTGCTAGTTTTATGAGTTGATCAAGGGAATTGGCTGCCAATAAATCCATCTTATTAATGATCAAAACACCAGCTTCCTGAATTTGCTCCTCAAAAATATAGATTACATTCTCCTGAAAAGGAAGTTCTTCTCCTGTCAGGTAAGCTTTAAGCAAGCGCGCATCGGTAAACGTTGAGAGGGAGGTGTCCTCCTCATGAGCAGTCTTGAATTCCAACAAGGGTTTAACTACAGTCGCGACAATATCTGCACACGAACCGACTGACTCTGCGAAAATTACATCCGGCTTGACCTGTTCGACAATCTGTTCCAGACTCTTGTTGAAGTCACCATAATTGCAGCAGAAACAGCCCCCATTGACCTCCACCGCTGGGATGTCATTCAATCGCATGAAGTGCGTGTCCACCAGGTACTTGCCCTGGTCATTGGTGATCACGCCAACCTTCAAGCCTTGCGCCATCAATGCTTTTGACGCTGAGATGATAGCAGTCGTTTTCCCACTACCGAGAAATCCACTTACCAGATGTATTTTCATTGATTCACTCATCCAGCCAATTAGAAAACTTATCCTCTAATTCTTGTTTATCCAGTTCAATGATCCTGTCAACATCAATCATCTGATTATCGTGATTTTTTCTGATTTTATCCGCTAATGCTCGACTCGCAGCTAACCAGGCTTCTCGGGAAATTGTTTCCTTCTTTTTGGTTTTGTTTTTTAGGAAGTATTTTTTCTTTTCCATAAAGACCTTTGAACGTAAATTGGATTTCATAATTTTATCAGAGTAATCCCTATGGTTGATACCCGTTCCGAGTACACGAATCATAGGTACAAAAAACAAAACCTGTTCAACTGGTTCGGGAAAAAGGCAAAGGTGCGCTGCACCTGGTTAATCAAAACACTAGGTGCAATGCACTTCTGCTTTTCTGGTGTTTCATGTAATTTTCCAATAATGATGACGTCTGGTTTATCCCCAAGTGCAATGCACCAGCAAAGTAAGCGCACATCCCCTCTTGCCAGTCCCCAACTCCCTATCACCTATGAGCTAATAGCTAAATCAGTTACAATTAACCCATCTCCCTTCGAAAGGACATCACCATGAAATCATCAGACTTCCTCGCTTTCCTCAATCAAAAGCAAACCCTCGTTCTCGATGGCGCTACCGGTACCAATCTGCAAAAACGTGGATTACCCGTTGGGACCGCTCCAGAAACATGGCTTTTCGAGAACCCTGAGGCAATTTCAAACCTTTATAGTGATTTTGTTCAGGCAGGGTCAGATATCATTCTCACCTGCACTTTTGGAGGAAACCGGATTCGACTGGCACATGCCAATCTGACGGAGAAATTATCGGAAGTCAACCAGACCGCGGTTCAACTCGCTAAAACCGTCACAGTCGGTACCGATGTGCTCGTTGCAGGTTCGCTGGGACCCACCGGCGAAATGATGCAGCCATTTGGTACGCTTTCCGAAGATGAGGTTTTTGATATTTACCAACAGCAGACAAAAGTTCTGATAGCAGCTGGGGTGGATCTTCTTGTCATTGAGACCCAATTCGATCTCAACGAAGCGCAAGCAGCCGTAAGAGCTGTCCGATCCCTGGACGCAGACATTGCTCTGGTTTGCTCTTTCAGTTACGACCGCGGTGTCCGAACCATGATGGGTGTCAAACCGGCTCAGGTTGCCGAAATATTTAACAATCTGACTGTGGATGCAATTGGGATTAATTGCGGTAAAAGTCTGGAAGATAACCTCTCCGTCTTACGAACCCTCAAAGAAGGGACATCCAAACCGATCTGGTTCAAACCCAATGCCGGTATGCCAACTGCCAATGATGATGGCAGCATGAGTTATGATGTAAGTCCAGACATGATGGGTGAAAATGCCAAACTTTGGATCACAGAGGGTGCCCGTCTGGTTGGCGGCTGCTGTGGTACCAGTCCCGAGCACCTGGCAGCCATCTCTAAGGTTGTCAAAGGCAAATAAACAAATTTTCCATGAAAAAGCAAAAATTCATACTCTCCATTTTGCTTTATATTTTCCTCTCAGCCTGCACCACTTTTTTCAATGGAGACTCGTCCGGAAAGCAGATTGATACATACGAACCTGTTGAAAATAATAAGATCATTGAATTGATCTGTGCTGAAAAAACGGATTGTATCAAGACCATTTGCCCTGATCTAAATGAATGTCCATTAACCATCGCCTTAAGTCACCCGGTAGTGTATGATTTCATCTCTGAATATTCAAAGTGCGTTGACTGTAATACTCCGGTATTTTCTCCCAAAATTGGAATTGGAAAGTGTGTTGAATATGAAGTCCTGAATTCGGAAGTAAGATTCTGGATTTCGGATAATTGTAATTTCCGATATGGCAATCCGTCCCAAACCAGAATTTCAGTACGAACAAATTCCACTCAGTCGAGGATCCAGCAAATCATCCCTTCGGTGGAAACCATACTTGATCCAACTTATTGTGTTATAGACAGTGATTGCCGTTGTTTATCCGGTAGCGGGTTGCCTTTTGTCGGCTGTAGCAATTCTTTTTATGCCCCTTTAAATCCCACCGGATTTTTTGAAGGGGAAGAATGCGGTTGTGTGGAGGGTCGCTGTGTAGCGAGAGATGGGTAGTAAGGGTGGAATAGATAATCTTATATTGTACACGAGTCATTGGTTTCGTGGTTTTTATATTTTGTCAATAATTTTTAAATAACCTTCTCCCTTTTATTCTGTACCTACAAAAAAGCAATTTTCTCCAATTTCCACCCTTAAATTGCTATCAATTCTCATTTTCAGGCGTATAATTACGATAATCCATTTAAAAATGGAAAAATCAATCAAATGCCCGGGAATAAAACGTCCATCCAAAATTTTTAATTAGCATCAACCAATTCAATTATTCATCACTGTGAAAGGAACATCATGAATTCAAAGCACCTAATATCCATCATCATTTTATGCATTTTTTCACTAAGCATTGCGGGCTGTAGTACTACATCCTCACCTGCATCCCTGCCAACTTCTGTTCCAGCTACAACTGTTCCGATGGCAACCAATACAGTTATTGTTGCAGCTGAAGTCAATCCAACTGCCACGATAGAACCTACCGTCATCCCCTCACCAACCGAAACTCCTTCACCCATACCCTGCACGATCGCTTTTGAAAGTGATCGCGATGGCAATCAGGAAATCTACTTGATGGGTCCGGACGGAAGTGATCCAGTCAATCTTACCAATAATCCTGCTGAAGATACACAACCTGCTATCTCTGCGGATGGTAGTCAGATTGCTTTTATTTCCAATCGTGAAACCGAAAAATGTGCTGGCCAATCCCTGTATGTCATGAACACTGCTGGTGGAGATATTAAGCAACTCAGTAATTGTAACTGGGCGAATTTCCCAAATTGGTCAAACAATGGAGAATGGATTACCTTTTCAGCTGATGGAGATATTTTTAAAGTGCGTTCGGATGGAACAGAGGATCCAATCAACCTTACCAATAGTCCGGATGAGGATGGGTTTCCTGTTATTTCACCGGATAACCAGAAAATTGCCTTCTTATCTGGAGGCAATCAAAATTGGAAAGTCTTCATTATGAACCTGGATGGAAGCAATCCCCAACAATTAACTACCGATGGTGGCGAAATTGGGATTGATTGGGCAGAAGATGGTCGAATTATTGTCGTTGGATGGAACCGTGGGGATCAAGGCTGTTGCAATTTTGTGATGAACCCGGATGGCAGTGAAATCACTGTGGCTGGTGGAAAAGGTGAAATGCAAAAATATCTGCCCTTCTGGACACTCGATGGCAATCGTGTAGAATGTGTGGGAATTGATTTAAATAGCGGCAATTCTGAAATTTATCTTGTTGGTGAAATCTACCCGGATATTTTCTTCAACCTGACCAATAACCCAGCCAACGACCTTAACCCTGATTGGCCTGCGAATTGCGGTCCAGGACAAGATTGATGGGATTGTAAATAATGATGAATGGTTGAAGGATTGGAGAATTGGGATTGATTTGAATGACGAAAACTCATCTCCAATCCTTAACCCGTACTATTTTTCATTTACCGGACTGATGTACGGTTTATTTTTATGTGTTATTTTTACAGCCAGAACATCCGAGCCTTTTATCTCACGTCCAATTACTTCCACATAATCGCCTGGGCTGGGTAAAAGATCATAATAATTGTCAGGTTCATTTTCATTTCTCTCATAAATAATTTCCGATCGATACAGCAGTGGAAAAATAAAATACTCTTTAAATTCGCCCACCAGCTGGAATGATTCGCTTTCTCCGGAAACATATTCAACAATTCCGTTCAGATTCAAGAGATTGGAATAATATCGATCAACCAGGAAATTCGTCTGGCTGGCGTCCCAAGCACCATACGCTGTAATGGTATCTCCAGTTGAAATGGGTAGATCCGCCATCCAGGCATTGTTATCCCAATAAATGGATTTATTCGTGATTTTCAGTTTTACATCCTCACCATCCATTTTCCAGATGACCATTTCGTTCTTACCGGTCGTTATTAATTCCCCCACGACCATTTCTTCTTCCATTTTTGGTTCCGGTAAAACTACCTGACTCAATGAGTTGGCAGACTTAGCGCAACCTGTCAGTAATGCAACCATCATTAAATAACGTAAGGCACTCAGGAGGAATTTCATTGTCATTCGTGATATCTCCATAATTTTTTACCGATTTTTTTAAATGGATCGAACCGAACCACGATGAATAATTTTGGTGGGAAAAATCACCTGCCTGGATTCCGGCTGCCTGCCCTCCACCAGATCAATCAACATGCGCACAGAATGTTCAACAATCTGATCCAGAGGATATTTGACCACTGAAATTCCAGGCCAGATTTCTTTACTGAAGGCGATGTCCCCAAAGGCAACCAGCGAGACTTGTTCAGGAATATTGATCTTCAATTCGTTCAAAGCGTATAATGCCCCTACCCCGGATTCATCACTTAAAGCAAAAATCGCTGTGGGAGGTTCTGGCAAACTCATTAACATTCGGGCAGCATTATATCCACCTGGAAAATTATTCTCGGAATCGACCAGATATTTTTCTTCCAATGGGATCGAATGGTGCTCTATTGCTGCCCTGTAACCAAACAGCCGATCCAGACTGGAGCGATGATTCCGTAGTCCCATTAATAATCCGATTTTTCGATGACCGTGTTTGATGAGGTATTCTGTCATCTGATAGGCACCAGTAAAATCCTCGGCAGAGACATAAGGGGTTCCACCGGTGGGTTGTAAAGGTGCGATATGAACATGTGCAATGCCGGTAGATTTAATCAACTCAATCAGAAAAGGATCACTGTCACAAGGTGGGGTTGTAACCAGACCGTCAATCCTTTTTTGTTGGATCAATCCAGAAATCTTATCTCTGGAGCGGGAGAAAGATGGATAATAGGTTTGAATCAGGATCTCATAATTGCCTTCATATCCCAGATCAAGCACTTTGGAAATCACGGTTGATTGAAACGATCCGGAGGAATGCAACAGGATACAGATGACATAGGATTTCTTCTGTACCAGCTGCCGGGCAGATAAATTGGGAACGTAACCCAATTCAGCGATGGCATCCAGAACCCGTTCACGCAAGGCTGGCTTGACATGCGGTTCATCGTTCACCACCCGGGAGACAGTCTTGATCGAGCATCCTGCTCGTTGAGCAACTTCTTTAATCGTTACAGTCAATTTTCCTCGCTCACCTATTATTCATACTGATTATAGCAAAGCTTTCCAGCATCGAATGTGAATTCACTTCATCTCTAAGAGTTTTTAAATCATTGGATTAATTGGTGCAAATAATAATTTGACAACGTTGTCAATTTGTGATAAAAATAACCTATCATCCTTTTATTTCTTTGAAAGGAAAGAATATGACCTATTCTCAACCCAATCCAAAAAATCGAAAAGCAGACTTGTTGACTGTCCTGAGCCACCAATCCTCCACTCAGATCCCCTGGGTGCCATTTGCCGGGGTTCATGTCGGTAAACTCACAGGTTACAACGCGAACGAAGTTCTGCAAAATGCGGATAAATTGTATGAATCACTCTTGGAAGCCAATCGCCTGTATGCCCCGGATGGACAGCCGGTAGTCTTCGATCTCCAGATTGAAGCTGAGATTCTGGGCTGTGAATTACTCTGGGCAGAAGAATCACCACCCACGGTTGCCACCCACCCACTCCAATCCGACCCAACCATACCCACCTACCTCCCCACCCCACTAGATGGTCGGCTTCCGATCGTATTGGATGTTATGCACAGGATGAAATCAGAAGTTGGTGAACATACCGCCTTGTACGGTTTGGTCACCGGTCCATTCACGCTGGCTTCACACTTACGCGGCACAGATATCTTCATGGATATGATCGATCAGCCCGAATATGTTTCGGATCTTCTGGCTTATACAACCCGCTTTGTTGAAAAAATCGCAGGATTCTACATCAATGCAGGCATGGATATCATTGGTGTAGTCGATCCGATGATTTCCCAAATATCGCCACGCCATTTCAAACGCTTTATGAGCGAACCTTTCAGTCAGCTCTTCAGTACGATTCGCAAGCAAAATGTCTTCTCAGCCTTTTTTGTTTGTGGTGATGCCACCAAAAACCTGGATGTGATGTGCCAGACTTCGCCGGATTGTATCGCGGTTGATGAAAATATTGACATGTTATATGCCCAATCGATCCTCAACCAATACGACATCACGCTGCAGGGAAATATTCCCCTCACCACACGTATGCTACTCGGTACCCAGGAAGACAATATGCAATACGTGATCGAATTGATAGATAAACTTGATCATCATAATTTGATCATTTCACCTGGCTGTGATATGCCCTACGACACCCCGATTGAAAATGTTATTGGTGTGGCGGAAACAATTCGTAATCCGGAACAAACCCGCCTGCTGCTTAAAAATTATCAACAGGTGGATCTCGACCTTACATTGGTAACCTTACCAGACTATGATCAACTTGAAAAACCGTTAATGGAAGTATTCACATTGGATTCTGCATCCTGCGCTGCTTGCAGTTATATGTTACTGGCAGCTGAACGTGCCACCCAAAGCCTCGCTGGTAAGATCGATATGGTTGAATATAAAATGACAAATACCGAGAATATTGCTCGTTTGAAGAAAATGGGTATCCAAAATTTACCTGCCATTTTGATTAACGGAGAACTGAAATTCAGTTCGTTGATCCCCAGCCAGCAGGAATTGATTGAAACCATTCAACAATATTTGCGTTAACTTACGAACTTTTTCTGAGATCTCCTCCAGATTTTTTAACGAAAAATTACGCATGAGTATCAAGCATGCGTAATTTTTCTATTGTATAATGGTGTAAGAACAAATTTCCCAATGAAAATCTGTTTTTTCTATTCCCGGATAGAAAAATTTATAGATCTACATTATCCACAAATCTTCAATCCAATACAAAATTTCAATAAAGAGGATATATGAAAAAACACGTCGCATTTTTCCTGCCGTTATTTTTAATAATTTTTATGACGCTTGCCTGCGCAATCGGTTATGAAGGGCTACAAATCAGTGATGACCCCGAACCTGTTGATCCGATTAGTGAGTTGATTGCCCAGCAGACCTTTGAGGCAAACATTGCAGAGGTTCCTGATCAGGGATCACAGGCACCGGTTGCTGCTGATAACCAAGCCACCGAGATGCCAGTCGCGTCCGGTTCTTCGGATGCTGAAGCTGATTTAAGTGGTGCGAATGAATATTCCCTTACTGCTCAAAATTTTAACTGTATCTGTAGTGTGGATGGGAATAACCAGGTAGTCGAATTTAAGTTTAATGGTGATCAACTCGAATATGCAGGCAATCAATATAACAAAATTGCCGAAAACACCTACAAACGCTCTTTCATGGGTTACTATATACTTGAAAGTGGTGAAGGTGAAAATAAGACCAGTACCCAGGTTGACGAAGAACGTCATACCATCATAATTATTACAGATGATGGATTCAATTTAGAAAATTATCAAGCCGACGAAGGCTCTCCCTGCTGTTATTACACATTCACGAAGGAAAAATAGAAAAAAGAAAAAATTATTCTTACCGGTTTCAATAATGAAAAATTACGCATGGGTATCAATCATGCGTAATTTTTCATTAAGAAGATGAATGAATAGCTTTAGCCTTTTAATGCACCAGCCATTAACCCTCGCAAGAAGTATCTTCCCAGGAAGATATAAACCAATAAAGTCGGTAATGCTGCCAGGAAGGATCCTGCCATTTGCACATTCCAGGCAATAATTTGGCTGCCAGCCATATTATTTAGTGCTACAGTGACAGGCCAATTTGAAGGACTGGTCAATACTACTGCAAAGAGGAAGTCATTCCATGCAGATGTGAATTGCCAGATGATTACAACTACAAATGCAGGCGCTGAGATCGGTAAAAGGATGTGCCAGTAGGATGACAACAATCCGCAGCCATCGATTCTTGAAGCCTCGATTAATTCTTTTGGAATGGTTGCATAATAATTTCGGAAAGTCAGTGTCGTGATGGGTATTCCATAGATTACATGTGCGAGCACCAGACCCGGTAAACCGCCATATAAATTTATATCGCGCATGAATTCAACCAGAGGGATCAAGATACTCTGATAAGGGATGAACATGCCAAATAGAATGGCAGGAAAAATAATTTCTGAACCCTTAAATTTCCACTTCGCCAGCACATAACCATTTAATGATCCTAAAATTGAAGAAATGATCGCTGCTGGAAACACCATATTAAAACTATTCCACAGGTAGGGAGCCAACGCTTTATACGCCGCAATAAAATTATCAAACCTGATTTCTTTTGGAAGATCCCACATCGTTTTAAGGCTAACTTCCTCAAATCCTTTAAAACCTGTCACCAACATAATATACATGGGAAGTAAATAGAATAAAGCTGCCAGAAGGAGAGGAAGATAAATATACCAACGTTTGAATGGTGATCTTGCTATCATAATTCAGCCTCTGATCTAAGTGTGTAAATGAGGTAAGGAACAATCAAAACGGCTACACTCAATAATAATAGAATACCAATAGCTGCCCCACGGCCAAAGAAGTATCCATCAAAAGTTACCTGCCACATATAAATGGCGGGAACATCCAACGGCAATTGTTTTCCAGCAACAGCAACAATCAAGTCAAACACTTTTAAAGAAATATGTCCGAGAATAATCATCGCACTCAGTGTAATTGGTCGCAATAGAGGCAAGATGATAAATCGATATATCTGGACTTCATTGGCACCATCTACCTGTGCAGCTTCCCTTAACTCAACCGGGATACCACGCAATCCACCTAAATACAAAGCCATGGTATATCCCGACATTTGCCAGATAGCCGGAAGCGCTATAAAGGCAATCCCCCAATATGGCGTTGTGTGCCATTTGCTGATCAGAAAATCTAACCCCAGTGCATCAAATAATAAATTTAGACCACTCATTCGCGATCCCGTAGCAGGATTCATCAACCAGCGCCAAACAACACCGGTCACAATAAATGAAATTGCCATCGGAAATAAATACAAACTACGAAAAAATCCTTCTCCTTTGATGTTCTGGTCTAATAATATTGCCAATCCCAGACCAATAAATAAGCTACCAATTACGAAAATAACAGTAAAAATCATCGTATTGCGGATATCAATGTGAAATCGAGGATCCTTAAACAGACCCAAAAAATTCTCAAGACCCACCCAGGTATAATCTGGCAGAAGTCCTTTCCACTTGCTCAAAGAGACGCGAGCAGTCCACCCAATAAATCCATAAACAAAGATTGCAATTGCCAGGATTGAAGGGGTAACCAAAGCTACTGAAAGTAAAGTCTCTCTTTTGATGCGCATTTTACCTTCCTGAATTTTGGAATAATTTATCATACAGTAAACCAATTATTAAAACAAAAATTTTTTAATTTTATATGATCTCAATCAACCAAGGCTGGTATGTTTTCAGCTGACAAAAACAGATCAAAAACACCCGAACAACTAATAATTGAATAATTAATACTGGGAGGGGAAAATCCCCTCCCAGTAAATCGAAGAGAATTATTTACATGGTCCTGAAGCCACACAGGCTGCAACCAGGCTGCTTTGGAAACTTGGAATATCCATGCCTAAGAGGAATAAACCCAAGGCTGTGTCAATTTCACTTTTCCAGGAATCATTGGCAACCACACCATGGGTTAATGATCCAACCACGATGTCTTTTGCCCAATCATCCATCGCAGATTGCAGATATTCATCATACAATGCTTTATTGCCATCACTGCGGGCAGGAATCGAACCCTTGACCGGATTGAATGCATCCTGGCCTTCTTTAGAACCTGCAACGGTTAACCAGGCAATGGCAGCATCACGATTCGGTGCACCAGTCGGGAGCACAAAACTGTCGGAAAGGAATTGGAATACTCCAGCAGTACCAGGCACAGGTGCCCAACCGAATTCTGTCATGGGAGCTTTGCCTAATTCTTTGAAGAATCCTTCTGCCCAGTCACCCATGATGTTAAAGGCAGCATCACCATCCACCACCAGTTGGGAGGCATCCTGCCAATTCAAGGAAGCAGAATCGCTGTTGGTATAACCCATAGCTTTCACAAAATCAGCTAGCGCTTCAGCCACATCTGCGTCACCCCAGCTTTTAGAGCCATCCCATAAACCATTGTAAGCATCACTCCCTAAGGAAGCCAGCAAAATGGTTTCAAACAGGTGCAAGACAGTCCATTGTTCTCCCAATGCTAATGGAGCATCCATACCAGCTGCTTTCAATGTATCCATGGCAGCAAAGAATTCTGACAAGGTGGTCGGGACTTCAACATCATTTTCTGTCAGGACTGTCGGATTGTACCAGAGTACATTGGCTCGATGAATGTTGACCGGTACGGAATAAATGTTGCCATCCTGTGAAATCAATGGAATCAATGTTTCCGGCATCACATCCAACCAGCCATTTTGGTCATATAGGAAGTTCAGTGGTTCCAATTGATCAGCAGCCACATACGTGCCAATCAATTCCTGTCCAGCATGGCCCTGGAAGCTATCCGGTGCATCGCCTGCCTGTAAGCGGGTGGCTAATACTGCGCGGGCATTGGTCCCAGCGCCACCAGCGACAGCAGCATTGATAAACTCAACATCTGGATACATTTCTGCAAAAACTTTAATCATGGCATCCAGTCCAGCAGCTTCGCCACCGCCAGTCCACCAGGAAAATACTTCCACTGCACCACCAAGTGTTGAGGTAACAGGTGCAGGTGCTGGTTTTCCAGAAGCTTCAAAAGCTGAAACCAGAGCGCTTTGGAAGGTCTTGCCATCTTTCCCAAGTAAATACAATCCCAAAGCTGTATCAATTTCACTCTTCCACGAATCGTTGGCAACCACACCATGGGTTAGTGAACCAACCACAATGTCAGACGCCCAATCATCCATAGCGGACTGCAAATACTCATCATAGAGAGCCTTGTCACCATCACTACGGGCAGGGATGGACCCTTTAACAGGGTTGAATGCATCCTGACCTTCTTTGGAACCGGCGATCGTTAACCATGCAATGGCTGCATCGCGATTGGGTGCGCCAGTTGGTAACACAAAGCTGTCGGATAGGAATTGGAATACACCAGCGGTCCCAGGCACGGGTGCCCAACCGAATTCTGTCATGGGAGCTTTGCCTAATTCTTTGAAGAATCCTTCTGCCCAGTCACCCATAATATTGAAGGCTGCATCCCCATCGACTACGAGTTGGGAGGCATCCTGCCAGCTTAAGGAAGCAGAATCTGTGTTGGTATAAGTCAAGACCTTTTCAAAATCAGTAATTGCTTTCGCAACGTCAGCATCAGCCCAGCTCTTGGTGCCATCCCACAAACCATTGTAGGCATCATTCCCTAAAGAAGCCAGTAAAATGGTTTCAAACAGATGCATAACAGTCCATTGTTCACCCATTGCCAGAGGAGCATCCATACCAGCTGCTTTTAACTTATCCATGGCAGCAAAGAATTCAGGCAATGTGGTTGGTACTTCGACCTCATTATCTGATAGAACTGTCGGGTTGTACCACAACACATTCGCACGGTGAATATTTACTGGCACTGAGTAAATATTTCCATCCTGAGAAATCAATGGAATTAAAGTTTCCGGCATCACATCCAGCCAGCCATTCTGTTCATACAGGAAGTTTAAGGGTTCCAGCTGACCAGCTGCTACATAGGTACCAATTAACTCCTGACCGGCATGGCCCTGGAAGCTATCTGGTGCATCTCCAGCTTGCAAGCGGGTCGCCAGGACGGCACGCGCATTTGTACCGGCACCACCAGCAACGGCTGCGTTGATGAATTCAATATCCGGATATTTTTGACTGAAGACTTTGATCATGGCATCCAAACCAGCAGCTTCACCACCACCAGTCCACCACGAAAAAACTTCCACCTGCTGTTTCCCCGCCTGTTGTTCTGCGGGCTGTTCACCAGGTGCCACAGGAGTCGGGGTTTCAGTTTTGCCACCACATGCAGTCAACACCATCGAGAAAAGAATCAATAATGTGACAATCAACAAACTAATTTTTCGACCTTTCATATTTGCTTCTCCTTCTTAAGTTTTGTTCTTCATGAACCAATTTATTTTGGAATACAACACTATCTTGCGATAACCAGTTAAAGTTTCTGTTTGATCTCGATATTTATCTCCTCCGAATTTTATTGGTTAAATGATTAGGAATTGCCAACAAGGCAAGGTAAAATTAATTATAATGATCCGGATTAAGTTAACAAGTCATTAACGGACATATCATGGACAATCGGCGGACATAACATCAATGGATTTTGACAATTTTGAAAATTTAGTTAAAGATGCACTTTCAAATATGTTTGATTATGCAGCCCTTGAAAACCACCCACTGATTGCTGCAGGAATCAAACCGCATGCAGAATTTAAAGGAAGCAGGAGTGATTTCCTGAGAAGTGTTTTATTGGAGTGTATCAATTCTTTGAAACCCGTTGAAATTGAATATGATCTGTTATCGAACGAATGGCGGTCTTTTATCATTCTTTCTCAACGCTATGTCGAAAATATCAGCTCGAACGAACTGGCAAAATTCCTGATGCTGGGAGACAGGCAAATTCGTCGAAGTCAAAAAAAAGCCATTCGAGCGGTAGCTTTAATTTTATGGGATCGACTGCAAACGAATGTCGAATTGAATACAGAAGAATTCGAGACAAATGGCTTTGTAATTAACCGGGAAACCATCAATTTAAACCAGGTAATTCAAAGTGTGCTTGATTTGTTAAAAAATCACTTTGAAAAAGAAGCTGTTATTGTGGAGTTTATAGATCCAAAAAATATTTTTTCTATAAACAGCGATCGAATCATCCTGAGGCAAATTCTCATCAGAATATTAAATTTAGTCATTCAAAAAAAGGATATCCATCAGATCAAAATTCAATTAGAAGAAGATCATGATGATCTCAATCTGATTTTCTTTATTCCTGAATACCATGAGGAGATTGAAAAATTCTTAACTAATCTGCATTTTCAGGAAAATATGTTAATTCAATGGGTCAATGAATTAAATTTAAAGCTCGAGGGAAATAATATATCATCGGGTTTCAATTTCCTAGTACATTTTGCCAATCAAGAAAAAAAGTTGATCCTCGTGGTTGATGATCAGGAACCTGCTTTAAAAATGTATGAGCGATATCTGTCCAGAACAAAATACAAAATTTACGGCCTGTCAAAAGCGACCAAAGTTCTTAATAAAGCAATTGAATTAAAACCTGCCTTGATATTACTCGATATTATGATGCCAAAGCTTGATGGATGGGAGATTTTACAGTCATTACGTCTGAATGAAAAAACCAGACACATCCCCATCGTTGTTTGTTCTGCATGGGGAGAACCAGAATTGGCAGAGTCTTTAGGAGCAGATTATTTTCTGCGAAAACCAATCGTACAAAAAGAATTATTGGAAATCCTAGAGTTCATTTTGGAAGATTAGTAGTCAATTTTTTAATCAATCCCTTTCCTCACGAAAATCCGGCTTGAGTACTTCTAAAGCTGAATTAAATATTACTCGCAATTCAACCGGGTTGTATGGATTCTTATTCATAATTTGAAAATAACCTGGTTGCACCGATTTTTGTTCTTCCCCAAAGTCGCTGGCTGATATGATAATGACTGGAGTTTTCAGATGAGATTCCAATTTACGTATTTCTGCCAGTACCTGGGTTCCATGGATATCCGGCAGATCAAGATCCAATAAAATGGCATCCACATTTTGTCTGGTAATAATATCCAGCGCTTCTTTGCCTGAATATGCGGGGTAAAAATTGACTTCCTGTATCGAACCAATTAAACCAGAATACGATTTTATTGCTTGAGTAAATAACCTTACCATGCTGGGATCGTCATCAATAACCAGCAAATCTTTCGTGCTTTTTCCAATAGACTGAATTGTTTGAATCAGAGTATCACGCGAAACAGGCTTAACCAGATAGCGATACACGCCGCCAGGCAATACCAGCGATTGTTCAAGCACTTCGGAGAACAGGAAACGAATTATAGGGAACTGGTATGGTATTTTCTCAATCAATAATGAGACCTGATTATCGTTCACAAAAGCATCATCCAGAATAATGGCGGATGGATAATAATTTTCAATCATTTGCCGGAGGTCGATCATATTGGTGACCGGGATTACTTCGTAATCAAAAAGCAGCATACCAATTTGCTTGGCTTTGCTCAGATCAGCTGAATAACAGAGTATCAAATCTGCCTGGCGTTTTGCAAATAAGCTTGCCACTCGTTGTTCTCCACCTTCAGCCAGATCTGAGCGAATATCATGCAAAGGGGTCATTGGTTCCATCACGGGTAAAAAGATATGAATGATTGTACCTTTTTGTATTTCACTCTCTACGGTAATTCTGCCGCCGTGTAATTCCACAAAGCGCTTACTTAAGGGCAATCCCAAACCGGAACCTTTTTCACGACTCCAACTTTCCTGGCCTGCCTGGCGAAATTCATAAAAAATGCGTTCAATGTCTTCCGGCGCAATTCCAGGACCGTTATCCTGAATGATAATCTCAACCTCATCAGTCCCATTCATTCTGGCATCGACTGATATTTTACCTTGTTTGGTAAATCGCATACTGTTGGTGATCACATTCAGAAGCACCTGGCGTATGCGGGTACGGTCAATAAAAATATAGGGCATATTGGGCGCAGAACGAACTTCAAAATCCAGACCTTTTTGAATTATTGGTGCAGCAACAAGATCTTCGATCTCATCCAGTAGGATTTGGGGATCAACCCGTTCTCGAAAGAGCGGCATTTGACGGGCATCCATTTTACCCATATCCAGGATATCGTTGATCAGATCCAATAAATGTTTACTACTCTTGAAGATCTCCTGGGTATCGTCATACAGTCCCGCTGGCCAGTCCTCCAGAAGTGCATAGGTTTCAGGTGCATTGACCATTAAATCGCTAAAACCAATTATAAAATTCAATGGGCTGCGTAATTCATGCGAGACAGCCATAGCAAAACGGTCGCGGTCCTCGCGGGCTTCTTCTGCCCGTGCGCGTGCCTGTTCCAGCATTCTGGTCATTTGTTTCAGTTGATAATTGAACTGATTCTGCTCTTTTAGCATCTGGCTTATTTCCGCTCGATTTTGTCTGGTCTCCTGCAAGCGTTTGCGTGCTTCAAAATAATGGAAGGAAGCATTTTCTATGGCTGCATTCAGATTGTTGGAAATCCCCCAGCCAAACACAGCCGTAAATATACAAACAGTGATTATAGCAAAGGCATAACCTTGTGGGAGAGCTGGAAACAACGACAATTGAGGTAAGAAAATTATTAAACCAATGATTATTACTTCTACGATCAATGTTCCAATGACTCCAATAGTTGATATTGCCATGAAAGGTAAAACAGCAAAAAGGAATAGTATCTCTACTCTTTGGAAGATAAGAAATGCACTCAATATGGTAATACTCACCCCCATTAACCAAATTATTTGCGCAAAAATATATGATCTCTTTATGATTATTAAAGTACCGATCAGCGTAAAGAGAAAAATGATTGTACAGAACCACAGTTGAGGGCTGAAGATTCGGGGGAAAAAGAGTGAAACAATAAAATGAAAAATCAGATAAAAGGTGCTGGTTGTATAGAGAATATATTTTGAAGTTGAAAGTAACAACTCTTTGGAATTTTGATCTTCTGTAAATAATGTTCGCAGCTGGTTCATATTTAATCTCAATATTTGATTTTCTGTTTATCTTTTTATTTCTTCTAATTCAAGAACTTCAATTTATTGATTCTCTCACATTTCTTTGTATTATCAGAAGAATCTCAGATATTTACCGGTCGAACCATCCTCTTATCAGGAACGCGCCAGGTATTGTTTGGTCTTGTCGCTGCTAGGATTACATTTGGATTAAGTTCTTTGATTGGCGTTTATATTGGTGGGTAATCATTCCCACAGAAAAGCTAAACCGCGTTTACCCAATATATGATCATCAAAGATAAGTTTTGCTCGTTTTCCGGACATGCCGACACACACATGCAATGGCAATAAATGCTCCTCCCTTGGGTGGCAATAGCGGGCAAACGGTGCGTTCTCCCATTCAATCAAGCGTTTTTCACGATTCAGATCAGAATGTGAGCCAGTACATGTATCGACCAACCAATTCTGAAAAGCGTCATTCGCGCTATCTGGTATTTCTCTTCCTTGCCAGGAAAATACTCTCATATTATGAAATGAAAAACCCGATCCAATGACAAGAATATCTTCAGGCAACTCCCGCAAAGCTTTTCCCACAGCTATATGCACCTCCGGATCGAGACTGCTCAAAAGAGATAATTGAAGACAGGGAATATCAGCATCCGGGTACATCAATTTCAGCGGGATAAATAAGCCATGATCAAACCCCCGCTTTGGATCAATCCGTGCAGGAATCTTGTTCATTTCCAGTAAATTGACAATTTTCTCTGCATATCCGGGGCTTCCAGGTGCGGGATACGTGATGGTATAAGCTTCTTTGGGAAACCCATAATAATCATAAAACATCTCCGGATTCTCTGCTCCCAGAACGGTAGCCTCCTTTTCTTCCCAATGGGCACTGATGACAAGAATTAATTCAGGTTTCCTTAGTCGCGAAGGAAGTCTTTTCATGAAAGCAATCATTGCTTTGTGGCTGGGATCACCCAGGATCGGCAAAGGGCCACCCCCATGACTGAAATAAACTATTTGAGCATTATTATTTGGAACAATATCCATTTAAAACACCTCTGCCTTATTTCATTCTTTGAAAATTGATACTCAAAAATGCGATTTGCCAAACTTCCTTAATTTATAATAGTTTATTTGGCGAAAAATCCCATAATGTTCTGGTCACCTCTCGTAAATTCTCAGGCGGAGTATCCCTGGGCACTTCACATCCAGCCGCAATGAAAGTATTGGTATCCGAGACTGACACACAACCCTGGACCGCTGCTCTTACATCATCAACTTTACCCTGCAGGAGAATTGCGGAGGGTTCGAAATTTCCATTGGCTGCGGTGGTTGGACGAAGTGCTTCCACAGCACTTTCAAAATCCACCGGGTAATCAATATCGATGATATCCGCACCTGTTTCCGGAAGAATTTTCAATAAAGATGAGATATTCCCGCAAATATGCAGCCTGGCTTTTGCACCGCGTGCATGGACTGCCTGAATAATCCTTTGTTCGTATGGCAATGCAAACTTTTTATACGATCTTGGTCCGATTAATGATGCGGCTGCGTCTCCAATGCCAATAAAATCTGCTCCGGCATCAACCTGAGCATCGGCAAACAGGATAGCTTGTTGCGTACAAATTTCCATTAAGTCTTGTAGAAACTCTGGCTGATCCACAAGATCCCGCATGGTTTCTGTGATGCCATGTAAATCACAGGCTTCTGCAAAAGCACCTTCCACCCAGCCCAGAATCGGATAAGTTTCGCCTACTTGCTCTTTGAACAATCGTATCGCGGATATGCGGTCGCTCATTCTTCTGCCTTGATCGGGTTGAACCGGTTGTAACGCAAGCAGGTCCTGTGAAGTTTTGATCAAAGCTTCAGATGCATAGGGTACATCGTCAAACGGAAAAACAACCTTGGCTCCCAGGTCATGTGCTTCCCGCATTGGATCGGAGATGGCACTGAGCATATCAATTTCAAATTCATCACAACATCGTAAATTTCCCTCCAACAGGAGAGGATAATCCTGCACATATTGGTCGTAGGTACAACCAATCCGTCTGGCTGCGAATGTCATCAGGATGCACAGGTTGGGAATTCGATCGACTGGCTGCCTTGCAAGGCGAGCATAAACTCTCTGTTTTGGTGAGAGATCATTCAAATTTATTGTTACCTTTCCTGATACTGGTCGATAGCCTTTAAGCGCTCAGGTATAGTGGGATGGCTGTAGTGGATCAGAACATACAGCGGATGCGGTGTCAGGTTGGCGAGATTTTCCTGCGCCAGTACTTTGAAAGCTCCCATTGTCGGTTCTTTACCAACGTATTTCGTGGCAAATGCATCCGCTGCATATTCAGCTTTACGGCTTATATAATTCATCGGAAAACCGAGTAACAATTCAAGCGGAGAGATAAAAACGGAAAAGAGCACCATGCTGAATCCTACATGAACACCGGAAAGTCCAAAAGCCTGTGCCAATGCTGAACTCTGTAAAATAAAACCGATCAGTACTGCATATACACCAAAGAGGGCAATCTGAATCCCCAACATACGGGGTACATCCTTATTCACCGCGTGTCCTAACTCATGAGCGAGAACAGAAAGAACTTCTTCCTCTTCCAATTTATCAATCAGGGTATCGAATAAGACGACTTCTCTGGTTTTTCCCAATCCACTGAAAAATGCATTCAGTTTGGTCGAGCGTTTGGATGCATCCATCACAGAGATTGCTTTTACATTGAAGCCCACTTTTTCAGCCAGTGCGTGAATTTTATCCTTGAACTCCCCTTCAGGAAGTGGTGTCAGTTTATTGAATATTTTGACAAATACTTTAGTGTTGAGTACAAACAGTACCACCATCACCACAGTGAGAACCAACCATGCTGACAGGACAAATATCCAGATTTGATCAATTAATCTAAGATAGAGAGCATTTAACAGAGCGACAAGCCCGCCCCCTAAGAGTGCAATCAACAACAAGCTTTTCAAATGATCAAGAATAAAAGTTTTGTGGGTTGTTTTATTGAACCCATATTTTTCCTCGATAACAAAGGTGGCGTAATAGTCAAAGGGCAAACTGATCAGGTAACTGAGGATCGCAAATATACCCAGAAATGCCAACGTTTGAAGAATCGGATGGTTGAACCATTGAATTGTTATTGTTTCCAGATACCCAAAAACACCAAATCCCAGTAATAGCAACAATAAACCGGTACTGACAGATTTACCGATCACCTCAAAGCGCATCGTCTCCATGAAGTAACTTAACCATTTTGCATATTTTTCCTGGTCATAAATATCTTTGGCAATTTCCGGGATGGGTTGATTGCGATGTCTGTAATTGACCAGGGTGATTATCAGGTCAATAACATACATGAGGGCGACGAGGCCGATTACAAGGGAACTGATCATGGTTTCGATTCAATTCTTTTCTGTATTTGTTCAATGATCGAATCAAACTCATCATCCGGTTCTTTTATTTCATGGTTCAGCCTGGCAATTCGATATTTTTCATATTCAGAATGTGCAAGATCTTTGGCTATTTCCGCTGAAATTCTCCCAGAATCCTTCAATACCTCTCGCCCATTGAATTGCAAGAACGCATCAAGCTTCTTCTCCCAATTCTTCATGTACATAGGTTGGTGTCGTTCAGCCTGATCTTCAGCATAATCCAGGTACATCGTGACAATCCTATTGAGACTATGTAATTCATGTTCATCAAGATAATTTTTTGCCACGCTAACATCCCCCTGACGAACCTTTTTTCCTTTCCAACTGGTCAAACCCATATTCGGTTTCTCTGCGCTGGTTCGTTCGGCAATTAATTCAGCAGCTGTGTGACCGGTGATCGCCCAGTGAAGTTTATTTTGTACAGTCGCAAAAAACTCTCGGGTCATTTCTGAATTTGGATCATAATCTGCTGACAAACTGTATATTTCTGTGATCTTACGATAAAACTGTTTTTCGGATGCGCGTATATCGCGGATGCGTTCCAATAATTCGTCAAAATAATCGTCTCCCAGCCCCCGCCCTTCTTTGAGGCGCTGGTCGTCCATGGTGAATCCTTTAACCAGGTATTCTCGCAACCTTTCTGTAGCCCAGCGACGAAATTGTGTGCCTCGATGGGAACGAACTCTATAACCGACAGCGATAATCATTTCCAGGTTGTAGTGTTTTAAGGAACGCTGTATCTTCCGTTTCCCTTCGATTTGAACTTGTAAGTATTCCTTACAAGTTGCCTCTTCCAGCAATTCACCTTCAGAGTAGATACTTTTAATATGAAGTGTAATATTCTGGGGGGTTGTTTGGAACAATTCTGACATGGTTGATTGCGTTAACCAGACTGAATCTTTATCCAATCTAACGTTAATATGGGTTTTTCCATCTTCAGCTTGATAGATCAATATGTTCGTAGGTTTATCTGTCAAATATTCAGTCATGTGTCCTCAATGATTTAGAATTTTCATGGTGATTTGATTACAAATCCTCTTCCAGACCACCCCAGGGGGTATAGCGCTCAAATGGGATATCGAATTGCAGCAATATCTTGCCAACCAATTGATCTACCATTTCCTGAATGGAGTCTGGTTTATGATAAAAAGTCATCATGGCAGGCAGGATTACCACGCCCTGTTCATGCAGGGTCTGCATATTGCGCAGGTGAATGCCACTCAAAGGTGTCTCTCTGGGCACTACCACCAGCTTGCGACGTTCTTTGATACACACATCAGCTGCTCTGAGCAACAAATTCTCTGAATATCCTGTGGCAAGCCCAGCCAGGGTTTTCATGCTGCATGGCACGATAATCATCCCGGCAATTCTGAAGGACCCACTGGCAACCGTCGCCCCCAACTGATTATTGCCATGCACCACATCCGCCAGTGAGTGTAATTCTTCTGACTCCATTCCCAGTTCCAATTTGATGGTTTCTTCTGCCAACCTGGAAATGATTAAATGAATTTCAATCTCGGGTTGTCTGCGCAATGCCCGTAATACCTCAACGCCTATGAACGCTCCACTTGCTCCACTGATCCCTACAACGATACGCAATGTAACCTCCTGCAACAATTTGTATTCCGGTATACATAATTAATCTATTCTATTATAAATGGATAAATATCAAAACCTAGTTTCCATTTCACCTTCTAAAAATCATTTTTTGATACTAATTACCTGATAAAATGAAGTCTATCGGAGGTGAAAACATGGAAAACAATGCTTTGATAGAATTTACCCGCGATTTAATTCGCATCCGCAGTTTGAGTGGTGAAGAAGGTTCTGTTGTAGAACGGATTGTGCTAGAGATGAATCATCTTGGATATGACGATGCCTGGATTGATCAGGCTGGCAATGCGTTGGGATTGATTCAGGGTCACAAACCCGGTAAATGTATCTTACTGGATGGCCATGTGGATACCGTCAGCGCCAATCCAGACGATTGGAACTCTGATCCATTTGCTGCTGATATTCGCGATGGCCGCATTTATGGACGTGGGAGCGCTGATACAAAAGGCAACCTGGCAGCCATGGTGTACGGCGCTTCGCAGGTAGATCGGGAACAATTGATTGGCAGCATTCTCGTGTGTGGTTCCGTCCATGAAGAAGTAATGGAAGGCGGCAGTCTGCAACTGGTGATCAAGGAAAACCAACCGGATTATGTCGTCATAGGTGAGGCTACAAACTTGCATCTCAACCGAGGCGGCCGTGGCCGTGCGGAAGTCGTCGTTGAAACCATTGGTAAATCAGCTCATTCGTCTTCCCCGGAAGTTGGAGTCTGTGCGGTACATATCATGATGCGGTTGATTGAAGCAATCGAATCTCTTCCATCTCAACAGCATCCTTTTCTGGGGTCTGGGAGCATGGTACTGACCGATATCATTTCTGACCCTTATCCTGGCAGTTCGGTTCTGCCTAACCGCTGCCGGGTAACCTTCGACCGGCGATTATTGCTCGACGAAACGATTGATTCTGTTGTTTCAACGGTGAAACAATGTGCTCAATCAGCTAATATTGAGTGTGTCGTCACAGTATTGAATGGAAAAGAAACGACTTACCGGGGATATCAAATGCAGGCTCCAAAGTTTTTTCCTGCCTGGTTGCTGGAAGAAGAGCATCCTTTGGTTCAGCAAGCCTATCAGGTACTAACCGAACTCAATCCGCAGACTGAGATCAAAGCCTTCCGATTCTGCACCAACGCTGCCTCGAGTGCAGGCCTGTTCGGAATCCCGACAATCGGATTCGGTCTTGGCAAGGAAACCGATGCCCACACAGTGGATGAATCGATCTCCATTGAAGAACTGTATCAGGCGGCTCGTGGCTATCAGGCGATCATTCAAGCTGTCTTACGCTAAAATTTAGGTCAAATTATTATCAACCTTAAATGAATTGAACGATCATGGAGAATGACTAATCCCGAAGGAGCTGGAAGGAATGAAAAGATAATCAAGAACATCAAATCACTTGGGTTTCCCTGGGAAACCAATGATCCGTTCCTCTTTTGTGTTCATCATCTGGATCACTTTCCCAAAGGAAATGATCGATTAGGACCAGCAGCCTCCCTGGAAGATCGCAATATCGGTCAGGATTTTACGATCAAAGATGGCTGGCGTATGTATAATGGAGACACAGTGCCAGGTTTTCCTGCTCACCCACACCGAGGTTTTGAAACGGTGACGATCGTGTTGGATGGATTTGTGGATCACTCGGATTCTGATGGTGCCGCAGGTCGATATGGGATGGGTGATGTCCAGTGGATGAGTGCCGGGAGTGGATTACAGCATGCAGAAATGTTTCCGCTCCTCAATCAGGATAAACCAAACCGAGGTGAGATCTTTCAAATTTGGTTGAATTTGCCAGCTGCTAAAAAATTCGTGACCCCCTATTATAAAATGCTCTGGTCAGAAGATATCCCAAAGGTTAATTTTCTGAATAAACAAAATAAAAAGACGACAATCACCATCGTCGCTGGCGATCTGGCTGAGAATAAAGCCGTATCCCCTGCACCAGATTCCTGGGCTGCCAATCCCGAAAACGAAGTAGCCATCTGGATCATCGAAATGGAAGCTGGAGCATCCTGGACCCTTCCCGCTGGCAGTAAAGAAGTTCAACGAAATCTATACTTCTTTGAAGGATCCTGGTTGGATATTGAAGGATCACAGATTGATTCTTACAAGAATATAGAACTCAATTCAGAATATCCGATTCATCTTCAATCCGGAATTGAAAATATTCGGATGCTATTTTTACAAGCCAAACCAATTGGGGAACCGGTTGTACAATATGGACCTTTCGTAATGAACAGCCAGCAGGAAATATACGAAGCTTACACCGATTTTCGCAAGGATCAATTTGGTGGTTGGCCATGGCCACGTCATGATCCTGTTCACCCACGCGACATCGGCAGATTTGCCCGGTATGCTGATGGCAGTGAAGAAAAACCTGATTCACCTGTTCAAATAACTGATAGGAAGTAGGATTCAGGAATCAGATTTCAGGTAAGCTGCGCCCAGAATCGAATGTGCACTGAACTTGAGGACGAAAAGAATACGATCATCCTGGGATGAAAGTCTCATCCACCAGAAACCAAAAGTGCGTTGCACCTGGAATTTTCCAATAAACTAGGCGTGATACAACAAAGAAAATTGATTTCAAGGTTCTTCGCAGCGAAGGTTTCTTAAGAACTAACTACTAAAATAGATGTACTGGAATTGCTGTCAACGAATGAGAAAACGAATAAACGAATAAAACTCTCATATTAAGAAAAATATTTTCATCCCTCTCTGAGAAGGATTCCATGTTATGTTAAGAACTCAAGAACTTAATTTCTCACATGAGTTTCTTATATTAGTACCCGAAGGCAGGCTTATCAACATTAATTTTCCAGAATCAGGCACATCTGCTGATGCGGATAGTTCTTATGGACCAGTGCGCCAAAATAAATTGGTCTCCGCCATGGATTGAAATCCATGTCTTCCAAATTCAAAACCAGCTAAAGCAGGTTAAACTAAAACACCAACCTGCTTTAGCTAGTTTCGCCCTTCCTGAGCCTGTGGTTTCAACCACTGGCGATCACAATCATTAACATATTCACAATCGATTGATATATATTGTTACTATGAACTGCTAGTCCATCCTCCAATAAAGTCCTGAAAATTGATATTCCAGACGTAAATCAGGTCTTTTATTCGAAAGTGAGATTCTCAACTTGTGTGCAGCAAAGGTTTCTTAAGAACTTAAGAACTCAAGAACTTTATTTCTC
The DNA here is from genome assembly GCA_030653365.1 of Anaerolineaceae bacterium. Classification (GTDB taxonomy): domain Bacteria; phylum Chloroflexota; class Anaerolineae; order Anaerolineales; family Anaerolineaceae; genus UBA6170. The sequence continues at coordinate 21,197 of JAURZL010000009.1, read as the reverse complement.
AAGTCCTAATCTAATCAACACCTCACCCATCGGCACACCATCCTCACCCCAACCCATTCTACGATAGTATCTCTTCAATGCATCCTGGAGCTGATCAATTGTCATGGCTTTATCAGCAATGGGACCTTCCTTCGTTGGTTGGAAAGCTCGCGCAGATAACATATCATCCTCAGCTGTAAATCCCTCACGCAGTAAATACAATCGCGCTGCATTAATGATTCGCTCGCCAATAGTATTGATTTCATGTAAATCCACATCCCAACCCCCGGCTCCATTCAGTGCATCAACCATGTGTTGGTATTCGTAGGGATAAAAATGGCAGATCACAGCACTATCCAGAAAGTTTTTAAAAGCGGTTTCATAAAAGAAAGCTTCAATTTTATGATCTGAGATACCCCATAATTTCAGAGGGGTTTCCATTCCCAATTCACGTAATCGCACACAAATATCGGAACCATCCCACGTGGCGAAAGTATCATTTAAATTGGCCATATGGTCTGCGCCGGTGGCAGAAACGGCATACCCCATGCCAATGGCATTTTTCAAGCGCGGATCATGGTAGGGTAATTCCTGTCCACGGGCGACTGCCAGCATCTGATCAGATCCCTGTCCAATTCGCGCTGCCAACCGGGCACTTCCTTCAGCCATCCATTCTCCCAGATCCTTCCGGTAGACAATTTTCTCAATACTCTCCAATAAAGCTGCTCCATCACTAAATTTTGGCAGGAAGTCAAATTCTTTGATCAACCCATTTTCGACACAATCCATGGTGAAAGCCACCGTACCACCGGTTGAAATAGTATCAAGACCATAAGCAGCACACAATTCATTGGCTTTACCGACAGCCAGTGCATCATTAATTCCACACATAGGTCCCAATCCACCAATCGATTCATACTCCGGCCCACCATAGCGGGGATCAATGGTGACATCACCAATGTGCTCTGCAACCAGCTTGCAGCGTACCGCGCAGCGGCTACAGGTATCACGATCTTTAATCAACCAGGTGAAGATGGAGGTGGCATCCAGTTTTTCGATCCCTTCCATACTGCCATCCTGATAATTGCGAATCCCGGTGACGCCCGCATCATGATTGCCTTTGACGGAGCCGGAGGTACCATATTTTATTGCCCAGCCCATCATATCTTTATAATTGGAATTAATCCATTTTTGGGTGATTTTCATCATCTCTTTATCAGCCAGGCCTACGTTGAATTTTCCACGAACCGCCACAGCCTTGAGATTTTTACTGCCCATGACCGCACCCATCCCAGAACGTCCCGCAGCGCGATTGATATCATGCATCACTGCAGCAAAGCGGATGAGATTTTCGCCAGCTGGCCCAATCTGAGCAACCCGTATTTTGGTATCATCCAGTTCTTTTTGAATTTCTTCCTGGCACTCCCCGGTTTTCAATCCCCATAAATGACTGGCATCGCGTATTTCTGCACCACCATCTTTAATCCAAAGATACACTGGTTTTTCAGCCTTGCCTTGAATCACAACAGCATCAAACCCGGCTTTTTTACATTCCGCACCCCACCATCCACCAGCTTCTCCGGAAGCGAGGGCGTTTGTCAAGGGTGATTTTCCACCTACAGCATGTCTGCCGGTTCCGGGTAACACCGTCCCGGTGAGGATGCCCGGTGCAAAGATCACCAGATTCTCCTCATCGAAAGGATCAATCTGGGGAGCTGTTTCTTTCAGTAAATAATAAACGATCAAACCACGGCCACCAATCCATTTGCGATAAAATTCATCGCCATGTTCATCGACCCAGATTTTTCCACTACTCAAATTGACACGTAACACTTTTCCCGTATAGGGACTGTTTCCAGCCAAAAAATCCGGTCGCATTTCAAATTGGGTTAAGCCCTGGTTTGTTTTCATTATTTATCCTCCGATAATTTGTGGAATACAGCGTATTTCATCATCGGGTTGTATGATCTGATTCTGGTCGACCACAACCCCATTCACCAGTACAACATACGCCACACCTGGTTTGGTAATATATTTTTCAAGTACATCCGAAAAGCTCTGGCCAGCTTCAATATCAACTTCTATATGCCTGGAAACCAGAGGTTTGTCCAGAATCAGATGAGCCGACCCTGAGGTTTTTTGATTATTTGTTTCAGTCATTATTCCATTATCGCATGCAAAGGTGTTTGTGACAATTTCTCATCACAAACACCCTCGATTTATGCAAATTGGTTCGGTTTAACAGATAGGATTAGAATCGGCCGCCCATGGTCAAAGCCATTAAGGCTTTTTGAACATGCAGGCGGTTCTCAGCTTCATCATAAATGACTGAATGCGGGCCATCCACAACTGCATTGGTGGCTTCATAGCCGCGATCAATGGGCATACAATGCATGTAAATTGAGCTCTTTTTTGAGAGTTCCATACGTCGTTCGTTCGCAATCCAATCCTTGTTCTCATCGCACATTGCCTGAACAGCTACTGGCTCTTCGGTGTGCATAATGGGACCCCAGCTCTTGGCATAAATGATATCGCCATCCTCGAAAGCTGCATCCATATCATCAATCACTTCAAATTTGGTGCCATGCTCAGCAGCATGTGCTTCAGCTGATTCGAGGCATTTCGGCATTAATTCAAAGCCTTTGGGATGCGCCAAGGTGACATCCATACCGAAGCGGGTCATTAACATGACCAATGCCTGGGGAACTGACAGAGGGCGCACATACTTGGGAGCATACGTCCAGGAAATGACGAATTTTCGACCGCGCAGGTCATTGCCAAATTTTTCACGGATGGTCATCAGGTCAGCCATCGCCTGGCATGGGTGATCGACATCGTCCTGCATGGAAATGACGGGGATATCGACATGACCAGCTAATTCATATTGATAGGCCTGGCCGATACCCGTGCGACAATCACGAACAGAAATACCATGACCGTAACGTTCTAACACACCACCGGTATCCTTGGAGTTCTCGCCATGTCCAACCTGTGTAGCGCTTGGGGTCAGGTAAATACCATGTCCGCCCAGTTGGGTGATACCGGATTCAAATGAATTTCGGGTTCGGGTTGATTCCTCGAAGAACAACATGAATAATGTTTTGCTGCGTAGAATGTGGTCATGCGCTTCGCCAACAGCGAAACGGCGTTTGAGATCACCAGCCATATCCATCATTGAGATCAGCTGATCATTTGTCCAATCCTCGGTGGTGATGAAATCTTTTCCAAAAAGTGTAGTTTGCATAAATTAATTCTCCTTATTTATTTTGATTATTATGATTTCGCTCCAGTGACCTCTTGATAGATCACCGGGTAAAGCGCATAGAACATGGCAGCTTTTTTCAATTTCTCCAGGTTTACCTGATCCATTGCAGTATGAACATACGGTTCTTCCTGTGGACCAAAACCAAGCGTCGGAATCCCTGCTACACCGGCTGAATATGTTCCATCGGTGCTGAACTTCCAGACATCCACCCGCGGGGCTTGCTGCCATAAAGCCTCGAAGGTCTGTTTGCCAACTTGAATAATCTGTGCATCCTCGTCAATCAACCAACCGGGATAAAAGGATGGGCCATCCAATTGTAAACCTGTGTGCGACAAAACCGGTTGAATCGGGATTTCTACAGAAGCACCGAAAGGTTCAACTACCGCTTTGATTCCAGCCACAATCGATTCAGCGGTTTCGCCTGGCACCAAACGCCGATCCAGCGCAACTTCACACCAATCTGGAACAGAATTGGGTGTATGGGGTCCGGATATCAGGCTGACCACTTGCGTCCCTGGACCAAATACCGGGTGTACCGGCAGCGTACCATTCATCGCTTCCAGGGCTTCCACAACCGGTGCCATCTTGACGATTGCATTCTCACCCAAATGGGGTGTGCTGGCATGCACGGCTTTTCCACGGGTACGAATATGCACCTCGCAGCGCCCTCGATGTCCACGCCGCAAACTGAGATCTGTCGCTTCAGCCAACAACACACACTCAGGTTTCAAGCCATCGCGTTCCACCAGCGATCGTAAAGCAAACCCTTCGGCATCTTCTTCCAGGGTTGCTCCCATCACGACTACCGAGACATTATTTAAGAGTCCCAGTTTGTTCAAAATCGCTGCGCCATAAACGATCGCTGCAACACCAGCTTTGCAATCCGAAGCACCCAGACCATACAGGATTCCGTCTTCAATCACAGGATCCAGTGGTGGATGCGGCCATTGACTGGCATCACTGACTTCATTGGTGTCCAGATGGGCATTGAACATGATAACACGTTCACCTTTTCCAATTCTTCCCAATGCGTTACCAGCTGAATCTACCCAGACTTTTTCACACCCAATCTTTCGTAATTCTTCCAGGGTGCGTTGGACAGCCAGCCCTTCCTGACTGGTGTAACTCTGAATCCGAATCAAATCGCTTAGAAAATTCACCATATCATGGTTCATTTCTTTTGCTAGGGTTTCAATTTTTTCTTTTAGTACGTTCTTGTTCAACATTATTTATTATTAATCCTTTAGAAACCGTCAGCAAAGGCGTCAACAACGGGTTTGATATCATCCATCATCGGATAAAGAATGGGGCAGGTGACGCCAGCGTCCACGTATTCACGTACTTTCTTGCGGCATTCATCCGAGGTGCCAACAGCCATTAATTCTCGAACGACTTCATCTGGGATAACTTTGGAGGCTTTGATGTAGTCTTCTTCGGTGGCTGGCCAGCTCATGATCGCCTGCACTTTTTGCAAAAGATCTTCGCTGACACCAGATGCCTTCATAATATGCGGTTCGGTTGCCAGGTAATAAGCCACCAATTTCTTGCCTTCTGCCATGGCAGCTGCCGGGTCATTATCCGAAAGGCAGCACACCAACAATTCGGGACGATCGACATCAGCCAGGGTTTTACCAGCTTTTTGCGCACCTTTTTCCACCAGGTCAACTGCTTTCTTGATGTAATCCACTGATACAACATAATTCAAGACGACACCATCACATAGCTCCCCTGCCATCTCCAGCATCTTATCGCCGGTGGCTCCGATATAAATCGGGATATCACGGGGACTGCGGTCACCAAAGGCAACATCCAGTTTGACGCGATCCAACGTAACAAATTCACCCTGGTAAGATACTTCTTCCATGGTGAACAATTGGCGGATCGCTTCCACATTCTCTCGCATGGCTTTTAATGGTTTGACTCGATTAACACCCACGCGGCTGGCGATTGGTTCCCACCAGGCTCCCAAGCCTAACATCACGCGGCCTTTGCCATCCACCTTGCCACCCAGTTCCCACATGGTACTCCAACTGGCGGCGACCACTGCCGGGTTGCGTGTCCAGATCGGTAACACGCCGGAACCATAACGCAGTTTTTTGGTAGCTGTTAACAAAGCACTCATCATCACGATACAATCACGGGCAAGCCGGGTATCCGCCTGCCAGATTTCACTGAAACCACGCTCTTCTGCGTATTTCGCCATTTCCAGTTCATAGTGAATATCGTGCTTGTCCTGTAAATATAAGGCTACTCTTTGAGTCATTTATTTCTCCTTCATTTTTTAGTGTACTGGTTTATATCAACCATTGGATATCGGATTCGGTCTCCGTAATTCCTTCGTTCGGGTTTGTAGGTGGCATCAATTCCAATTTTCGTATGCACCCCACGGATATCAGCGGTGGGATCCATCTCATGCCCTTGCGCACCTTCCACCAGGAAGATGTCTTTTGACCAATCCACACGGTTTGTTAATGCCCAGGACACATCCGCCGGATCATAAATATTCACATCCGGATCAACCACAATCACCTGTTTGATATTGACATGTGCGGTAAAAGCCGCCATGGCTGCATTATAGGGTTCTCCTGGATTACTTTTCCGGATTTGTACAATCGCGGAGAATCCATTGCCATAAGGCGGAATATGCAAACCGGTCACATTCTGGCTGACATGCTTCACAAAACGCAATAACAATGGTTCGCGCGGGAGTACATTGCCGATATAAATATGTTCATCCCAACCCGGGACAATCGTCTGAAAAATGGGTTCATTACGATAACAAATCGCCGTCACCTCAAAAATCGGAGATTCCCATAATTCACCATAATAGCCGTGGAACTCTGCCAGTGGCCCTTCTGCCTGGCGGATATCAGGTGGCAGATACCCTTCAATTACGATTTCTGCATTCGCCGGAATATCAATATCCACCGTTACGCCTCTTGTAACCGGGATGGGTTCTCCGCGAATTGCACCTGCAATAGCCAGTTCATCACCATCATAACGTGCACCAGCTGCAATCATGATCGCAGGATCAAGCCCAATCGCCACTGCGACTGGTAAACTTTCTCCTTTGGCCTGCATGACTTTATAGAATTGCATCACGTGCCGCCACTCATTGACATTAAAGCCAAAAGTATGCTCGCCCAAGACCTGCATGCGGTTGTAGGAGAGATTTCCACGCCCGGAAACGGGATCTTTGGTAACAATCACACCACCTGTGATGAAGGGACCCCCATCATGAAGACCATGGGTTGGAATCGGAAGCTTATGGAGATTGATTTCACTACCGGTAATCACATTCTCTTTCCAGGCAGGTTCTTGTTCCGCTCTTTTCGGCTGGATGCCGTTTTTGAGGTCAAGGGCAAAATTCATCTTTTGGATAATATCTTCCTTCTTACATTCCAATGCCAGCGCAGCAGTATCAGGGCTGATGACTGCATTAGCAAAGATCGGCCAGGGAAAATTGCCTTCTGTTGCTTTTTGCTTTTGAAATAAAGCACCATGCCCCTGCATTCTCGCCAGGGTTGCAGCTACATTTGCCAGTTCATGAACCAGATCAACAGGGTGATCAACCTTCGTCAACCGCGATTCCTGTTCCAATACGGACATAAAACTGCGTAAATCATTTATTTTGCCCATCACTTACCTCCTGTTTGAATCGGATACATTCCATTTTCTTTTGCACTTTCCAGCATCGCCAGATAGTATTCAGGTTTTACACCTGGATGAATAGAATTACTGCTCGAGATGATGAAGCCACCACCCGGTGCAGCGATTCGGATAAGTTCTGCGGTCTGTTCTTTCACGGCCTCAATGGGTCCATCCACCAGGACTGTTGAACAATCCACATTGCCAATCAAAACCAATCGGTCACCATATTGTTTTTTAATGAAAGCGATATCCATGCCAGCCCGTGGTTCAATCGCCTGGAAAGCATCAATTCCAGCTGCAATCATTTCATCCAGTAGACTATTGACATTCCCATCGGTATGTTTAATATAAGGGACGCCATAGCGGTGACACAAATCGGTTATCTGTTGAATGCGGGGAAAGACAAATTTCCGGAAATGACGGGGAGAAAAAATGGGTCCTTTATTGGCTGCCCAATCATAGCCTCCATGGATACCATGTACACCCCGCTCCAATAACATTTCGGTTATTTTTAAGGTGTTTTTTAAGCGCACATCCAGATAGCGATGGATCAGGTCTGGTGCTTCTACAAGACCGATCAAAAAGGTTTCAGCCCAATCAAATGTGGAACCAATTTCTACATCCGCTGATGCCCAAACCATGCGATCATTTCCCATTCGCTCCAGGACCATATCCACCAATGTAAAGTCCCATGCGTCCGGATCAAACGTTTGATTTTCCAGATATTCAGTCAATTTCTCTAATTCCAGCAAACCACCTTGCCGTAAGGATGAATCAACCATATCATAAACATCTGATTCAACCGAATAATCAAAGATCGTCCACTGCCCGGTTGCAGAATTCGTAAATTTCCATTGATGTTCGGAAATTTGATCCGGAATGGCAGGTTCTCTGGGCGTAGGATCGCAATGGGGATATACATCCAGATCCAGAGTTTCCCATAATTCCAGTTCGTCCAGTTTCCTTTGCAGAAAGTACTCCTGTATTTTTCCTTTTAATACAGCTTCGTTATATGCCAATCCCCTGGCTTTTCCACCAAATCCACATAGATTCGGTCGACCCAAGATATATTCAGCACTCGGATTATCAATGGTTAATTCAAAGACGGGAACCCGGTCTGCTTCCTGATGGGCAAATGCAGTTAGTGCTCGTTCTTTTCCATTCATAGTTCTATCCCAGCCCGTTTCTTCAAAGATTGCAGAACAATAGTACACTCTTTGATGAGCACATCTTCATCAATTGTTGTGAGCTTCCCGTCTTTCATCAGGGTTTCTCCAGCAACAATGACTGTATCCACATCTTCTGAGTGTGCACAGAGGGTAATGGCAGCGGTCAAATCATGTATCGGGGCGGAACGCAATGTATCAAGCCTGACCATTGTCAGATCAGCATCCATATCGACCGTGATATCCCGATTGGCAAGCAGCATCCTGAGAGCCTGTTCGTTACTCAGATTAGCAGCATCCTGATGTGCAGCGCGCGCCAGACAGATCGCGATTTTCATATTTTCCATTGAATCCTGGGTATCATTACTCGCTGATCCATCGGTGCCAAGATGAATTCGAATGCGACGATCCAGCATTTTTGCCACCGGGGCTATCCCCGATCCCAGAACAGCGTTACTGACTGGACAATGAACGACCTGGGCATTACGGTCCCGCAACAAATCCATCTCAGCATCATCCACCCAAACGGCATGAACAATCTGGGCATTTTCATCCAAAATTCCAAGTTGATCCAACCAGGCAACTGGGCGTAATCCTGTTTCCTTGACAGTCATTTCCACTTCATCCAACGTCTCGGATACGTGAATGTGTGTAAAACTGCCGTATTTAACAGCCTGAGCATGCGTTTTCTGCATAAGCTCACCGGTGCAACGCCAGGGCGTTAAGGGTCCGGAAGCAAATTTCACCTTCCCGGAAATCTCCTGATCTGCATACCAATTTTCCATCTCATCCAGGATCGCAGATGCACTTTCCGGGTTATTTCCTCGATCAGACCAGGCTCTGGCGATGGTGCAGCGAATACCAATTTCTTCAGCAGCCCGTTTGACCGCCTCTGTGTGCTGCAGGGTATGGGTTATTTTATGATGATCGACAACATGGGTCACCCCACCGTGTAAGTTTTCTGCCAGTCCTAGCAAGGAGGCTAGATACATATCATCGGCGGAAAATGCGGATTGTAAAGGCCAGATCAATTCTTTTAACCATTGCAATAATGGCCGCCCATCCGCCAATCCACGCATAAATGATTGGCTAAAGTGAGAATGTCCATTGACAAAACCGGGTAAAATTGCCATCCCGCTGGCATTAATCACCTGATCGGCATGCATGATTGTTTCAGCATCTGGTTTTCCAGGATGAATGGATTTTATTTTTTTATCTTCGATCTGAATATAACCAGAATCCAGCCAACCAGCTGCCTGATAAATCTTGCCATTATGGATGAGAATTTTTTCGGTCATACGATTTTTACACCAGACTTCTTCCGCCATCAATAAAATAGACTGATCCTGTTGCAAAATCATTTTCAATCAGGAATTCCGCCAGATCAGCAACATCCTGCGGAGAACCAACACGTTTTAATAAAGAATTTTCAATCGCCCACTCAACTTTTGCCGGAGGAGCATTCGGTGGCAACAGTACGGTACCGGGAGCAATTGCATTCACCCGAATGGTTGGTGCCAGCTCGAAAGCCAGGGATTTGGTTAATGCAACCAAGCCAGCTTTGCTTGCAGCATGATGGGCATAATCATTCCAGACCTGGAAGGCTGACAGATCGGTTATATTGATAATTACTCCCTGACCCTGTTCCAGCATAAAGGGTGCGACTGCCTGCGAACACAGGAACGGTCCTTTTAGATTCACATCCAGTGATAAGTCCCATTCCTCTTCGCTGATCTTCAGGAAAGGTGTTTTCAGCCAGACCGAAGCATTGTTTATCAAAACATCAATCTTCCCCAGGTTTTCAATGGTTTCCTTAACAAAGGCTTTTACTTCAACCCCATTTCGTATTTCCACTTTTTTTACAAAACATTTTACCCCAAAAGCTTCGATCTCACTCCTGGTTTTCTCCCATGGTTCATCCGCTTCATAATAACTGAATGCGATATTGGCACCTTTACTGGCAAAATATATAGCCATTTCGCGCCCCACCCGCATGGCAGCACCAGTAATTAGTATGACGGAATTTTCAAGTTTCATATTTTTTCTCCTTAAAGTACTGTTACGCCACCATCGACGACAATCATCTGGCCGGTGACAAAATCTGCGTTGATAAGATATTCTACCGCCTGACAGACATCTTCTGCTGAACCCAATTTCCGAAGGGGAATGGTCGGAATTAATCCTTCCCAATGTTCATCGGTGTAATCCGGGGGTTTTAAAACTGCACCTGGTAATACTGCATTCACTCGAATTTTTGGGGCAAATGCCAGCGATCCACTGCGAGTAATATTCCATAAGGCTGATTTTGATGCCCCATGGTGAACCCATTTCAAAGCTGGTTTTACTACTGACTCATCAATAATGTTGACAATCACACCGTCATCCCCTTCCAGCATGAGAGGAGCAGCTTTTTGCATGAAAAAGAAGGGACCCCGTACATTGATGTTCATGACATCATCCCAAGCTTCCGGGGTAACATTCATGAATTCTCCTTCAAAAAGTACCGAGGCACTGTTGATTAACACATCCAATCGACCAAATTTTTTCATTATCATTTCAATTGTCTGGTCAATCTGCTGAATGTCACTTTGATCACAACGAATCGCCAGTACCTCACAGCCAAAGGCACGAATCTCCTGCGCTGTTTTTTCAGCAGCTTCGACAGAAGAGTTAAAGGTGAAAACAACTTTCGCTGCACCAAGTTTGGCCAACGTCACTGCAATCGCTTTACCAACGCGATGCGCTCCACCTGTTACCAATACACAACGTCCTGTCAAATCCATCAAACTTCACCTTTCGGAGATTACTTCTCCCATAATGACCATAAGAATGGCTGTTCGATATATTGCTTCACGCGCTGCAGAAAACGTGCTGCCGGTGCTCCGTCAACCAATCGATGATCAAAAGAAACACTTATTGCCATCATCGCTCGCACCACAATCTGACCATCGACCACCACTGCTTTTTCATGAATGCGGCCAACTCCCAGAATAGCACACTCCGGTGGATTGATGATTGGGCTGAATGCGTCAATTTCAAAGGCACCCAGATTGGTTATGGTGAAGGTTCCACCAGTCAGGTCATCCCAGGTAGTTGTTCCTTCCATTGTACGTTTGACGACTGCATCCAGATCTTTTTGAATGGTTTCAAAATTCTTTTTGGCTGCATTTTTCACCTGTGGCACCATCAGTCCACGCGGGGTATCAACAGCTAGTCCAATATTTGCCTGATGGTGTTGTTGAAGTCCTTCTGGTAAAAGACTGACATTCATATAAGGGAATTCTTCAATCGCCTGTGCGACGATTTTTATTAATAGCGTATTGAAGGAAATCTTAATCTCCTTCTTACCCAGCTCACGATTGATCTGCTCCCGTGCTTTGACAAACAAACTGGCATCCACCTCGGTGGTCAGGTTGACCTGCGGTCGTTCATTCCAGCTTTTACCCAGCCGTTCAGCAATCACTTTGCGTAATCCAGCGAGTGGTGTAATGCTGGCTTCTTCTTCGATTAAAGGATGTGAGCTTTCACTCAGAATTTTTTCCACATCTTCTTTACAAACCATCCCTCGTGGACCGGTTCCCGTGATTCCGGAAAGTTCAACACCTGCTTCGGCTGCCTTTCGACGTGCAACCGGAGTGGCTTTAATCGGATGGTGTTCACCAGATGTAGAAGCCAGATCAGCGCTTACGATCATCCCGCGAATACCGCTACCTGCAACCATGCTCAAATCAAGACCCAACGCTCGAGCGGTTTTCCTTGCTTTAGGAGAAACTCTGATTTTTTCACCAGTACTGGACTTTGTTTCAACATGGATCGGAATGTCAACCAGCTTATTTGATTGCTTTGTTGCAGGCTGACTCTCAATTTTCTTTTGATGATGTTGTGATCCACTTCCATCTTTTGTATGGATCAATCCGACCGGGCTGAGGATCGGCACCACAATATCTGGTTCAATCTGAATTTCCAATTTACCGCTAGCAGGTGCTTCAATATCCAGTGTCGCTTTTTCATTTTCAATAGCGAATAAGGGTTCACCTTTTTCAACCCATTCACCATCTTTTTTATACCATTCCACAATCTTTCCATCCACCATGGTCAAGCCCAGGCGGGGCATAACAACTTGATAACTGCTGGTAAATTCTTGATCACTCATCGGATCACCATCGACTTCCTTTTTTATACTTTTCCAAGTCATTTCCATAAATCAGGGTAGTTGGGTGTTTTTGGCAGGAATTCCCGCCAAAAAAACACCCAGTTCACTTATGATTGAATAGATACTTTTCCACACAATTTCAATGCAGCCTGCACGATATCATTCTCATTCGGCAACACATGGTTTTCCAGTTCCGGACTGTAAGGCAAGGGAACATTCATTGCTCCAATTCGGATGATGGGTCCATCCAGATATTCGATCGCTTCTTCTGCCAGCATGGCTGCGATTTCTGCACCTGGTCCAGCCCGACGATGAGCTTCATGGACAATCACCACCCGCCCTGTTTTGGCTACCGATTTGATTAATGTATCTTTATCCAATGGGACCAGTGTGCGTGGGTCAATGACTTCAGCTTCAATTCCCTGGCTTGCCAATTTTTTGGCAGCCGACAAGGCTTTCTGTACCATGATGCCGACTCCAATGATGGTGACGTCTTTGCCTTCCCGTAAAACAGATGCTACACCAAATGGAACCATGAAATCCGGATCTTCCGGAACGGGTCCTGTCATTGCATATAACATTTTCGGTTCAAAAAACAAGACTGGATCCTCACCACGGATCGCTGTTTTTAACAAACCTTTGGCATCTGCCGGAGTAGAAGGTGTCACAATTTTTAATCCAGGCACGTTCATAAACCAGGATTCAGGGCTCTGTGAATGTTGAGCTCCGGAAGAACCCGGTGCTCCAGTGGTTACGCGAATGGTCAGCGGTACGTTGGCTTTACCACCACTCATAAACCGCGCTTTGGCAACCTGATTAACTAACTGATCGCCAGCACACATCAAAAAATCACCAAACATGATTTCCACAATCGGGCGCATACCCACCAGGGCTGCTCCCAAACCGCTGCCGATAATATTGATCTCGGAGATGGCGGTATCCCGGATTCTTTCATGTCCAAATTCTGCCAGCATGTCATGGGATACACCCCAGACACCATTAAACACACCAACATCCTCACCCATCAAAAAGACGGAGGTGTCAGCGCGCATTTCTTCTACCATTGCTTCACGAATTGCTTCAGAGTACGTAATTTCTCGCATGCTTTCCTGCCTTTTTCCTAAAATACCAGACCATTGTGGGTGTCTGCATAAACGCCTGCCAGTGCATCTTCCACAGCAGGTTTTTCCGCGGACGCAGCAAAAGCAACCGCTTCATCCAATTGTTCAATCACTGAACCCTGAATCTCTTCCAGGTCACCATCATCAAATAAGCCCGAATCCACCAATTTGGCACGGAAGCGGACGATAGCATCTTTTCTCTGCCAGGATTGAATTTCTTCCTGTGTTCGATATACCTGTGGATCACCTTCATAATGACCGCGATATCGATAGGTTTTGGCTTCAATCATTGTCGGACCTTCGCCGGCAATTGCCCGTCCACGAGCTTCTCGCACAGCTTCATAGACAGCCAAAATATCATTTCCATCAACAATCACGCCCGGAAAACCATAACCCTGTGCACGAATTGCCAAATCATCGATAGGTGTACAACGCCGCATGGCTGTACCTTCACCATACAGGTTGTTTTCCAGGAAGAAAATCACCGGTAATTTCCATACGCCAGCCTGATTGGCGGCTTCATGGAAGGAACCTTCATTGGTAGCACCATCTCCAAAGAATGCCAGTGCAACTCGTTTCTCTTTGCGCATCTGGAAACCCAGTGCAGCACCGGTCGCCATTGGTAATCCACCACCCACAATGCCGTTCGCACCCAGGATTCCCAAGGTGAAATCAGCAATATGTAATGACCCACCCCGGCCGTTACAATATCCAGGACTACGGGCAGCCAGTTCTGCCATCATGTATTTGGGGTCGCCACCCTTGCCGATCAAGTGACCATGACCTCGATGGGTACTGGTAATCACATCTTCCTGATTGAGTGCCATACAGGCTCCCACAGCGGTTGCTTCCTGCCCAACACAGGAATGGATAAAGCCAGGGATCAAACCTCCGCGTCGTTCTTCGATCGCCCGTAACTCAAACTCCCGCACCAAGGTCATCCGGCGGAAGAATTCCGCCAGCAAATCGCTTGCATAGAGTTCCTTCATTTCTTTTGCTTCAGGTCCAGTTCTCATATTTTTCCTTCGTCTGTCATAAAATCAAGCAGCTTTTTGCCAGAGTCGCTTGGCTGCCTGTTGTGTTTTCAATCTCAGGTTGTCCATATCGGCATCCAATACGATACCGTTTGCTTTTTTTACTTGACCAGCCACGACAACAGTATCAACGTGCGAGGCATTACAATACAATAAAAGTTGCTCAAAAAGGTTATGTTCACTTAATGGGGTTGGTAAGACAGTTTTAACCAGCATGAAATCCGCTTTCCAGCCAGGCACCACACACCCCAATTTTTCCATCCCGATTGCCTTCGCACCCCCAGCTGTTGCCAGATGCCAGACCAGGTTCGCAGGCATCACCCGCGGATCGGTGTGCGCTGCTTTATGAATCAGGAAAGCACCGCGCATCACTTCAAAGAAGTCCGTTATATAACCGTCAGAACCCAAACCAAGAGTTATCCCCGCAGCAGTAAGTTCAGGCAGGGGGGCGATACCGCCCCCAACTTCACAATTGGAAAGTGGCATACTGGTCACCCTGGCACCCCGTTTTGCCAGTAAATTAATCTCATTCTCGCTTATCTGAACACATTGAGAGACCAGCATCTCAGGTCCCAAAACGCCTAATGCATCATAATGTTCAATCGTGCGCAGTCCATTGCGTGCCAGCATAGCTTGCGGTTCGTAATGTCCTTCGGAACAATGCATGTGTGTTAAAACATCGTGTTCCTTTGCCAAAGCAAATGCCTTCAAAATAAATTCATCGGAGCAGGTAAAAGTGGTGTGAAAACACATAATACCTTGCACTAATCCATTATCCTGTTTACCCCATTTGATCATATCCAAATTTTCCTGGAGACCCAAAACACCGTTCTCTTTACTGACTCTCTCTGTTGCCTCGAATGAAAGAATACCGCGCAATCCCCATTTCTTTACAATTTCAGCCTGTTGGGTTAGAACTCCCGGTAGTGCATAGGGTCCTTCGGTGCAATCATAGAAAGATGTTACCCCGGAACGCAGCATTTGAGAACAATTCCAGTCGGTGGCGGTGTTGACCAATTCCGAATCAAGCTGATCCTCCACCAATGGCCACCAGAAATCCTCCAGAAATGGCATAAAACCATCTGGAGCTTTACTCAAGGGGATACCATGGGCCAGAACGCCATATAAATGGGTATGTGCGTCCACAAAACCAGGGATTAAAACCTGATCCGGTCGTTCCCAAATCCCATCATCTGGATATTGAGCTAATAAATCTTCTCTGGTTCCAACTGCGTCAAATTGACCATCCAAAACCCTAACACCATACCCATTCTTGGGTGATTCAAGGGCAACTGTTACCAGCCATTGGGGGAAAATCAATACACCTTTTTTATCCATTTGCACTTCCTCTGTGTTTTGATTGATTGTCATGTTCATATTTGTCTACTTATTTAATTTGGAATAATGGGTGAACCACATTTCAAAAATGTTCCCGTAGGCACACTTTCACGTAATACACCATTCTCGATCAACTTCTTTCCTTTAAGGATGGTCATAACCGGGAATCCGATTAATGTAAAATTGTCGTACGGAGTGTAGTCCACTTTTTCATGCAGGTTCTCGACATTCACGCTGAATTCTTTAGCAGGGTCAAACAAGACCAGATCAGCATCCGCACCTACCATCAAACTTCCTTTTTGTGGCCAGATGCCAAATGATTTGGCGGGGTTCGTACTGCAAATGGTAACCCATTGTTCAAGGCTGAGCATCCCGGAACGTACACCAAAATGATACAACAAAGGATAACGCAGTTCAATTCCCGGAATTCCTCCAGGTATCGTGCGAAAGTCGCTTAGTCCGGCCTGCTTTTGGGTGTGAATATTGAAGGCACAGTGATCACTACCAATACTTAACACCGTTTTCTGCCGCAAGGCATGCCAGATCGCCTGCTGATCACCGGGTGATCGTAAGGGTGGGGAACACACAAAACCGGCAGCAACTTCCGAATCTTCATTCTGATAACGCTCGCGGTTGAGCAGCAGATATTGCGGACAGGTCTCTGCCACCAGATTCTGTCCCTGTTCAAGCGCTTGCCCGGCTGCTGCTACCGCACCTCGCGTGGAGAGATGCACCAGATAAAGATTGGCACCGGAAACCCGTGCCAGATAAATCATCCGTTGTACGGCTTCCACTTCTGCCAGCGCAGGTCGGCTGTGAGGATGCCATTGTGCTGCTAACTTCTCATCTTTAACAAGATTTCTGGTTGCATGTTTGACGATCGCATCATTTTCAGCATGCACCATTACGATTCCGTTAATGGTTTTCACGGCGTCCAGAACAGCAACGATCTCATAATCGTTCAGCTGCATGTCGCCATAGGTTGTGTATATTTTAAAGGAAGAAACACCTTCCTCAACGAGAGATTTAATCTCAGGAATCTTTTCAGAATCAGAGATGGTCATATGCAGACCGTAATCCAACCAGGTCTGTCCGGCTGCTTCACCCTTACGTGCTTGCAAAGCTTCTTTTAAAGTTTCTCCTGGTAGTGGTTCGACAAAATCGAGGATGGTAGTCGTACCACCATAGGCAGCTGCCAGTGTACCGGAGAACCAATCTTCGCTGGTAATTGTGGTGGCTGTCGGCATATTCAGGTGAACATGTGGGTCCACACCACCAGGAATCACCAACAGACCACTGGCATCAATGACCTCTTTACCGGTCAGGTTGAGTCCAATGGCTGCAATCCTGCCATCCTTAATTCCCAGATCGGCCAGTTGTGAGCCAGATTCGCTCACGATGGTTCCATTATGGATGACAAGATCAAAATTCATCATGCTTTGCTCTCCAATTCGAAAACAACAACACCGCCAGAACGCCCATCGAAGGAAACACGGATACCAGAAGGCTGGCTTTCCAGGTCAAGTGCTTTTTCATACTGCCAGGCAGCTTTTACTTTTTCACCAATAAGCACCAACTCAACCCGGCCTGGAGCTTTCCCAACCCGAACTTCCAGATGCAGACCTATTCGATGGTAACTGACCTCAATTGGTTCTTTATCTTCATCTTCAATCAAAATTCTTCTTTCTCCTTCTGGAGAATAAATTTCGATAGTCAGCGGATCGAAGGTCTTTTGTTCGACATAATCCATTTCCGGTCCCATGGGGATGATCTCTCCGCCACGCACCCAGAGGGGTAACGTATCCAACGGAACATCCATCGTGACCCAGACTGGTCCGGAGAGAATTTCTTTCGTCCAGTAATCCACCCAGTTGCCGGCAGGTAAATACACCTGTGTGCGTCCATCACGGGTCAACACAGGCGCCACCAGAAAACTATCACCAAACATATATTGCAAATCGATCCTCTGTGTGGTTGGATCATCTTGAAATTCCAGGAGCATGGGTCGTGTCATCGGTATTCCAGTACGGGTGCTGAGAACAGCTTGCGTATAAATATAAGGAAGCAGGCGATAACGGAGTTTTAAGTATTTTAATGAAATTTGCTCCACTTCTTCGCCAAATGTCCAGGGTTCACGAGCCTGTTTTCCGTGTGCACGAACATGCGAGGAGAAGACACCGACCTGCATCCAGCGCGCATAGACCACTTCATCCTTGGGATAAGAATCTTTAACTTCTTCCTTGTAGGACTCATTGAAATCCACATGGAAACAATCATCAAAGAAATGGGGTGAATAATCAAATCCGCCCACATCATGACTGCTGAAGGGAACACCAGACAAACCATACCCCAACATCGCACGCACCTGACAGGCTAATTGATTCAAAGTGGAATAACTATCACCACCCCACTGAACAGGATATCGTTGAGAGCCTGCATAAGCGGAGCGACCCCACACCAACCCTCTGCCAAATTTCCTTTTGGTTAATTCAAAAGCTGTGCGATTATAAAGCAATGGATATAGGTTGTGCATTTCCAGGCCGTTGCGGCCATCGTGATAAAGACCATCGATCGGTGCCTGTTCTCCAAAATCCGTCTTAAATACCACCGTCCCGAGGTGAATTAATTTTTCTAATTTTCCTTGCCACCATTCACATGCTGCCGGGTTGGTGAAATCAACCGCAGCCAGACCTTCACGATCACTCGAGAAAGCTTCCATTACATTGCAGTCATCCCCGTTTTTATCTTTAACAAAAACCCCCAACGCATTTCCTTCTTTATATAGTGGGTTACTTTTCGGAACATATGGATGTATCCACAAGCAGGTTCGTACACCCTGTTCACGCATCCAGCTCATCATCTCATCCGGTTTGGGAAATTTAGTCTCATCCCATTCATAATGACACCAGGGTCCTTCGCCCATCCACCAGGGATCCAGATGCAGAACATCACAGGGAAATCCGCGTTTACGCATTTCAGTGATGACCTCTTCCACTTCTCCGCGGGATCGATATCCTGCCCTGGAAATCCAGAAGCCAAATGACCATTTGGGCGGTATCGGGGCGAAACCGGTTAGTTCAGAATAACGTTTAAGAATATGTTTGTAACTGGGTCCATAAATTAAGAACATATCCAGCTGAGAATCGCGCAGATGGATGGAGTAACTGACAGAGGATTCACTTCCCATGCGAAAGAGCATGGGGTAAGAGGAATGAATGAAAAGTGCATATCCTGAACTGCATAATATTAAGGGCACATTTTTGTAGGAGCGGGAAGTACTCACATTACCGCTGTCAACAGCCCACAAAGGAATCTCATGCTTCCATTTATCCAGGCTGGTAAATTTTTCACCCAAGCCATAAAACGATTCACCGGGTCGAATGGCAACACTCTGGCGAACAAAATAATCACCCGCTTCACTGACCTCAAATCCAGTGGGTGGTACCTCAAATCCAGGACCATAAGCCCGGTCATCGGTGCTTTCCTGGTAAAAAATGTGACCCTTACCGGGTGAAGGATCATCATAAGCAGTCACCTGCCAGTTACGTGGAAATTCAATCCGCATTCGTTCGGTGGAAAGGATGAGAACATCATCTTTTTCAATTAAGGTAAACGGGGATGCTGGAAAGTCGCAACGAACCAGCATATCAGATCCACACTCAATCACTCCTTGTGGATTCATCCGCATTCGGAAAACATCTGCGTCGATCACATCAACATAATAATCAAGAAATTCACCATTGGCCATTTTACAGTTAAAAATAACGCCTGAGTCAATTTTTTGAAACGATATCCAGGAGCGAATGTAATGACGCGGTGCATAGACATTTGTCACATCCAGGGGTTCTGCAATGCTTTTCCAATCAATATTTTGTTTCATCAAACTTTTCCTTTAGTAATAATGGTTGGAGTGGACAGAGAAAAACCTTTGCTTGAATTCATATCGGAAGTTGTCCCAAGAAAATAATTAATCGAGACATGTAAACAGGAGGCGATCCGTTGTAAGGAATTCAATGATGGATTTGATTTTCCTAACTCAATTTGGCTGAGAAAAGCAGCTGATAAACCAGTCTGGACAGCCAAAGCGCGTAAGGAAAGATTCAATTCGCTACGTCTTTTTTTTAATTTTTGTCCAATTTCTGTTTCCACCATTATGAAATCCTGTTGCCAATAAGAATTAATGCAAAGATTTACCGAAGCCACCAGATTAATGAATAATCCGCTATTCAAATTATTTTTGAAAACAAGCAAGCCATCAAAAGATTGTTGAAACTTAATATTGTAAAGTGTTACTTTACAATGTAAAGTTTAACATAAACCTTGCTGAAATTCAACTATTTTTAAGGTGATTAATGGCTTAATTTA
This sequence comes from Anaerolineaceae bacterium, assembly GCA_030653365.1. Classification (GTDB taxonomy): domain Bacteria; phylum Chloroflexota; class Anaerolineae; order Anaerolineales; family Anaerolineaceae; genus UBA6170. Next base: position 1,125 of record JAURZL010000009.1, on the reverse strand, counting down.
ATGCGATTTTTTCCTACTCGATCGCCATAAATTGATATAACGTTTCCCACCAATATCATGGTTCATTAAGAAGTCCATAGCCCGTACGGTTTTCACCAATCCTGCTGTGGAAGGATTAACAATGGCTGAATGTAAGCCCCAGGGAATCGCACCGATCAGATATGCCAGGTCGAGCACGGTCTGATCCGGCATACCGAATCCGGCATTGCCAATCCCCAGGATTGTGGAAACCTTCAAATCCTCCTGAAAACGCTTGAGCGTTTGCAGGGTGATCTCAAATGTATCCGGTTCTGCAGAAGAGGCCAGGCAAACGCCATCCATCACCAGATCCTCGCGTGAAATTCCCATCTCTTCACAGGCTGTAATAATTACCTGCGCTTCATAAACCCGTTCTTCAACTACTTTTGGTAAACCATACCGATCACCAATCGGCATTCCAACCATCGCAGCACCATATTTTTTTGCCACCGGCAATATTTCTTCCAATACATGTTTTTCCGCAGAAACAGAATTGATCAGTGCTTTATCTGGAGAAATGGCTTCCAACGCAGCTGAAAGCGCTTCGACATTTCGCGAATCGAGGGCAATCGGGCAGCCAATCTCCTTCTTAATCATCGAGGCGATTCTGGGCAGAAGGTCAACTTCATCTAATTCCTGATGAAATATCAAAATATCCACCATATCCATACCAGTTGCCAAACCTTCACGAGCAATTTCTAATAATCTACTCACGTCTTTTTTTTGTAATTGTTCGAAAATGACCGGATCTTGATCCATGATCCGTAATTGATCATTGATCAAAACCGTGGGAAGATTCTCTCCAATCCAGACTTCCCCATTCGTTGATGTTAATCGTGTTGTCAATTGATTGTTTTCTCCTCTTCTATTTCCTACAGTAATTATATAAATTTCTATCCAAAATGATAAAATAAAAACAAGTTTTTCTATTAACGAGCTTATACATTTGTTTAATTTATTATTTTGATTAACCCAAAACTGCCCGCTTTCGCGGGCAGTCTCGTCTACCAATAATTTTGTCTGTCTGTACTTACAACCTATTAGGGGAGGAGAACTGTATCAATCACGTGGATGACACCATTGCTGGTGACAATGTCGGTGATGATT
>JAURZL010000015.1 GCA_030653365.1 Anaerolineaceae bacterium | reverse complement strand
ATGAACAATTGATATTGGCACATCCAATTCTACTGATGGAAGCTCAGAAAAATTATCACTTTCGAGAATGATCATGGTCTCATCCTGGATTCCAACACGAATATGAATTCTTTTTAATCCTGGAAATTGCTCCAGATCCAGAAGAGTCAATGCCTCTTTTATTTGTTCCTCCGGCAAATAACAAACGTCGATTGGAATAATTTGATTTGTACCAGAAGCTTGAAAACCTAACAAACCTTCTTCTGTGATGGAGAATTGGATATTATTTCTATAAAAAAAAGAATTGTCTGCAGGAATAATATTTTTTAATAGTGAAAGATCGATACCAGGAATTCTGGATAATTGTTCCTCAACAACCTGTTGTTTTATAATTAATTGCTCAAAATAATCCATGTGTTGATAATGACAACCTCCACACTTTGTGAAAAATTTACAAAGCGGGGTTATCCGTTTTTCACTGGCGTTTTGGATTGAGATCAGAGATGCACGCGCATAACCTTTTTTCTCCTGTTTAATTTGGATTTTTACATCCTCACCTATTAACACATATGGAACAAAAGCAGGCCGCCCATCCAGCAATCTTCCAATAAATTCTCCACCAAAGATTGGTTTTTCGATTTTGACCGATAATTGATCAGGTTTATTATTCATTTACAATCTCATTTCATGTACAATACTTTTATATAAATTTTTGAATTTGGTAATTCTTATGCTTGAGAATCATTATATCAAAACGGAATTTTTGATTGGAGATGAGGAAAAAAGTATTATTGGTAAAACAGTGGGCAAAAAAGACAAATTACATAAATTTAGTATATAATCTAAGAAAATTTTAATAATAAGAAATGAATAACGTTTATTAAGTCCTTAATAGTGTTCGATGGAAATTAATTGTTGTTAAATGATTCACCCATTCTATTCGAGGAGATAACAGATGAACAAGTTAAAAAGATTTTTGAGTTTCCTCATGATCCTGATCCTGTTTGTTGTTATAAGTATCACTTCCATAAACGTTTCAGCAAGAGAAAATCAACAAGAAATAAGTCCAGTTTCTCGCGGCGCTCAAATTTACGATGACTGGACAGTAGTTATTCCAAACGCTCCTGTACCAGTGGGAAATAACCCTATTTGGTCGAGGCAGACAAACAACACTCGCTCAGGTCTGGATACCTGGCGATGTGTTGTATGCCATGGCTGGGATTATCAAGGAAAAGATGGTGCGTTTCGATCCGGATCCAATGAAACTGGATTCTCAGGTATTCTGGAAGCGTCATCTAAAGATATTGCGAGCTTGAAAGCAGCTTTGGATGGTACCACGGATTCCCAACATAATTTCACTTCCATATTAACTGATGAAGATGTAGAAAGTGTTATTACCTTCATCCAAACCGGTTTGATTGATGATAACGAGTATATTGATCTGGTTTCTCGAAAAGTCATCGCTGGAGATTTGAACAACGGGAAGGAAAAATATCAACAGGCCTGTTCCAGCTGTCACGGCGAAGATGGAACCCTGGCAACTTTCCGTTATGAAGGAACAGAAGTCGCGCTTGGAACGCTTGCTATCCAAGATCCCTGGCGCTTCCTGCATCGAACGAGATTTGGTACCGCCCGTGCTCCTGAAATGCCACTAGGCTATGAATTGGGTTGGACAGCCGAAGATAGCCGTGATGTTGTTTATTACGTTCAATCATCTTTTCCAACTGGTTTCGAAGCAATGGAAAATCAACCTGTAGATGTTGAGCCAGTTGAGAATCTTGGTGGACCTGCACAGAATTGGTTTTCCGGTATTGTGACCGCTTTTGGTGCGATGGCGACCAGTCTTGGCTTTGCAATCCTTTTAGGAGCATTTTTTGTTGGAATTATTCTTTTGCTGGTTTGGTTATTGCGCAGCCGGCAATCAAAGTAAAAAGTGTAGAAGGAGAATTTTATGAAATCTTCAATACCCTGGTGGCAGCGCGCAAGTGTACGTATTGTTGGTGCATTGGTGTTGCTAATAATTCTGGGAGGTGCGGTTGGAGGGATTTATTACACGCAAATTCCCCCAGAACAACCCATTGCTTTTCCACATAATTTTCATGTAGGTCTCGGCGCTCAATGTTCTTATTGTCATCCAGGCGCTACAACTGGACCGAGTGCTGGATTGCCCACAACTGATAAATGTTGGGGTTGTCACCAGCAAATTGAACCAAGAAATGACAACCTTAAATTAGTTGCCAGTTTCGGTTCTGAAGGAAAACAAATTCCATGGGTCCCGGTTGCGATGCAGCCTGATTTCGTTGTTTTTACACATCTACCCCATACCAGTGCTGGGTTGACCTGCACAACCTGTCATGGTGATTTAAGCCAAATGACAGTTGCTGAACCACAAAAAGGTAAGAATATGGGTTGGTGTCTCGATTGTCACCAGAAAATGTCCACTCCGGAAGAGTTCGTATTGCTTTCGGATTGCGCCACATGTCATTACTAATCAAGGAGGAGAAACATGACTGACAAAATCTCACGGCGCGACTTTCTAAAAGTTTCCGGAATAGGTGTTACTGCTGCAACTGTAATCACGGGATGTGGACCGGCTTCAAGGCATGTGACCAGACAAGCTTATGGAAATATGCCAGAATATAATCAAACTGGTGTCAGTACTTATTATGCGACTACTTGTAAAGAATGTCCTGCTGGTTGCGGATTGATCGTCAGAACACAGGAAGGCCGCGCGATTAAAGTTGAAGGTAACCCCGATCATCCTGTCAATCGAGGAAAGATTTGTTCACGAGGTTTAACCACAGTTCAGGGAGTCTACAACCCTGACCGTATAACAGGTCCACAAACAAGAACCCGGGGCACTCGCACATTTAGTTCGATGGAATGGATGGATTCAATCAATGTTGTCGCGGCAGGATTGAAAAATCCTCAATCAACAGCCTTCCTGGTTGGCTTACAGTCTGATCACTTATATGATTTATTGAATGAAATCTCCGAACTAAGTGGAGCTCAAAAACCAGTCCAATATGGAACCCTGGGGACAATCGAAGGAAGAACAACGTTGCTAAAAGCAACCCAGGACCTTTACGGGGTAGAACAATTTCCATTTTTTGATATTGGTAATGCAGAAGTTGTTTTTTCATTTGGTGCTAATTTATTGGAAACATGGCTATCTCCATTAGCCTATAGCCGTGGTTATCGTCAACTTAGAAAACAACCCTTTGGTAAACGTGGTTACGTTGTCTCGTTTGAAGCCCGTCAATCCCTTACCGGCGCGAATGCTGACGAATGGGTTCCCATCATTCCTGGCAGCGAAGGACTTGTAGCTATGGCAATAGGAAAAATTGCAACTGAAACTACAGGTAAAGATGTGCCCATGATGTTCGCTGATATTAATCTTGATAATGTTTCACAGGTATCCGGTATTAGTGTGGAAAAATTGCAGGAACTTGGAAAATTATTTGCAAGCACTTCCCTGGCTATTGCGTTGCCAGGTGGCACATCCCTTACTACCGCAAATGGTTTACAGGCAGCGAAAGCAATACTATCTTTGAACGCTATTGTGGGTAACACAGGAAAACCTGGTGGTGTATTTTTAACCAATGGGGTTATACAGGCATCAGATTTTGCGACTGTCCAAAGCCTGATTCAGAAGATGAATAGCGGCAGCGTTGAAACTTTAATGATTCATGGATCCAATCCTGTATTTGAATTTCCACCTTCATCTGGTTTCCAGGAGGCTTTGAAAAAAGTTAAAACTGTTATTTCTTTCGCGACTTTCGAAGATGAAACTGCCATCGAAAGTGATTACATTTTCCCAGACCATGCCGGTTTGGAATCCTTTGGCTATCAAAAAATATTATTAGGCAGCGATAGGGAAGCTTATTCCTCAGTACAACCAGTGATTGCTCCTTTCCATAATACCAAAGCTAGCGTTGATGTTTTATTGGCAGCTATATCTGTGATTGGTGGAAACCTTGCTGAAAGCATTCGATACAAAGATGAAGTTGACTATATCCAACAATTTATAACACCTCTCATTGATAAGAATGAAGGTTACACTGCCAATGAACTTCCAACTTTCTGGAGTAAGTGGCTGCAATTTGGTGGTTGGTGGAAACCGGAGGCAGAATTAATTGTCCCTGAATCAGAGATTGACTTTAGCCAATCGCTTTCATTGACCGCACCTCAATCAGTCGACGACGGAGTAACGTTCCACCTTGTAAGTTTTGCAACACAATTAGGGGATGGTAGTGGAGCGAATCGCCCCTGGTTGCAGGAAACCCCCGATCCAATGACAACTGTAACCTGGAACTCCTGGTTGGAGATTCATCCAAAAATGGCTGATCAACTGGGTTTACACGATGATGACATTGTTGAGGTTAAATCCACCAATGGAGATTATGCTATTGAGGCAATTGTTTATCGCTATCCAGCGATACGACCGGACACAGTGGCAATTCCATTCGGTCAGGGACACACCGCATTGGGTCGCTGGGCTGAAGGCAGAGGATGTAATCCAGCATTGGTTTGGTCATCGGTTGTGAATCAGGCAGGTGATTTGGCAATTTCAGACACAACCGTCACAATCAAATCAACCGGTAAAAGACGTCCACTAGCCCGCCAGGAAAGTAAAGAAGGTGTTTATGGTGAACATTAAAGGTAGAAAGGAAAAGGAGAATTATCATGACTGATTTACTTGCTAAAGAAAAACAAGATGAAAAATGGGGAATGGTAATTGATCTGGACATTTGTAGCGGATGTCAGGCCTGTGTTACTGCCTGTTCCATGGAAAACAACATTCCTTTTGTAGGTGAAGATGAAATGGCATTCGGGCGCGGTATGCAATGGATGCGAATTCGAAGATATTGGGAAGGTGAATATCCGGAGGTGACCCCAAATCATCAACCTATGTTGTGCCAGCAATGCGGTAGTGCTCCCTGCGAACCAGTCTGTCCAGTGTTTGCCACCCTTCATTCTGAAGTTGAAAAAATCAACCTGCAGGTTTATAACCGCTGTATCGGTACCCGCTATTGCGCCAACAACTGTCCATTCCATGCCAGAACATTCAACTGGTTTGATTATGAAATTCCAGCGCCAATGAATTCCTACCTCAACCCGGATGTCACTGTACGTCGTCGGGGTGTAATGGAGAAGTGTACATTTTGTGTTCAGAGAATTGTAAAAGGTCGTCAATCAGCATCTGCTGACAGCAGAGAACTTGCTGACGGAGATGTAACACCTGCGTGTGCTCAGGCATGTCCAACAGATGCAATAACATTTGGTAACCTGGGCGATCCTGAGAGCAGGGTTAGCAAAATGGCTCGTAGTGACCGTGCTTATAAAGAGTTGGAAAATCTTGGAACTGAACCCAGAGTAACTTATTTGAAGGGAGGGAAATCATATGGCGGCTGATGTAAAACCGTTTGTTGGTTCGAAGGCAAAACCACATCCAGAGTCTGAAGCGGAAGAATTACGCAAAGAACATCTGATGCTGGACCCGATGCCACGCGATGAAATGAATCAAATGGTCATGGAAGCCATGACCACCACCACACGTAAATGGTGGATATGGGTGATTGGGTTGGGAATAGCTGTTGCAGTTCTTTTGTTTGGCGCCTGGGGCTATATGATTGCCACGGGAATGGGTGTTGCTGGAATTCGCCGTCCAGTCTTCTGGGGTATCTTCATCGTCACCTTCGTTTTTTGGATTGGTATATCGCATGCTGGAACGTTTGTGTCTGCCATCCTGAGAGTCTTCAAAGCAGAATTTCGGCGTCCTTTCACAAGGGCAGCTGAGTTGATGACCACATTTGGTCTTGCTGCTGGTGCTCTTTATCCATTAATCCATTTGGGACGAGTTTGGGTATTCTACTGGATGATCCCCTATCCAAACGCTCGCTGGTTGTGGCCAAATTTTCGATCAGCGTTAGTGTGGGACTTTTTGGCAATCACCACTTACCTGCTAAGCAGTACAATTTATTTATTTTTGCCATTAATCCCTGATTTGGCTATGGCTCGCGATCGTACCACCGGATGGAGACACTCAATTTACAAAATATTATCGCTTGGATGGCGCGGAACAGAAGCCGAGTGGTTTCGTTTACGGAAGGCGATTTCCATTTTCGCTTTTGCGATTATCCCGGTCATGTTTTCCGTCCATACCATCGTCTCCTGGGACTTCGCAGTCAGCATGGTCTCTGGCTGGCAATCCACCATTTTCGGTCCTTATTTCATTATTGGTGCCATCCTTTCAGGTGTTTCTGCAGTTGTGACCATTCTTTACATACTACGGTCGACGATGAAACACATGGATTATTTCATCCGCAAAGAGCATTTTGATGCACTTGGTAAATTAATCTTGATCTTTTCCATGGCCTGGGCTTATTTCTTCTTTAATGAATATATTCTCGCCTGGTATGGTGGTGATGCTGCCCTCAAACAAATAATTACCTTGCATGCTGTTGGACCGACTGCCTGGATTTGGTACACCATGCTCATTTGTAACGTTGCAATTCCCTGGTTGTTCTTGTGGAATAAAAAAGTTCGGCGTACACCATGGTTGATGTTTATTATTACACTTTTAGTCAATGTAGGTATGTATGCTGAACGTTATACAATTATTCCATTGACATTAGGCCATCAAAGGAGTCCATTTGATTGGGGAATGTATAATCCCACCATTATTGAAGTAAGTATTGCCTTAGGCACACTATGCCTCTTTATTTTGCTCTATCTACTAGCATCCCGATTCATTCCTTTAGTCCCTGTTTGGGAAGTCCAGGAAGGGCAAATGAGCCATACGTTGAGGAAAATTGGTAAAACGGAAATTCCTTCAGTTACGGAATTGGAATAGGAGGAGAAAATGGAATCGAATGTTCGTATGATCCTATTCAAAGAAGACCAGGTTGATCAAGCTTCAGAAGCGATTGAAACTCTTCATCACCATGGAATTTTAGATAAGGATATTTCAGTTATCTCTGGCGTGCCATTTTCAGAAAAGATATTGGGAAGACCAATGGCATGGACACGAATCCCACAGATCGCTATAGCTGGTGCTTTTTTTGGTTTCGTAATTGCCAGCATACTTAATTTCTTTGTTCCCCACTTATACAAATTGTCTGTCGGTGGAATGCCCCTTACTCCTATCCCAACATCCATTGTGGTAACTTTTGAATTAACCATGTTGGGGTTACTCATCAGTACATTTTTGGGTGTATTTATAGAAATGATTTCTCCATCATTCGGTCCAAAGGGATATCATCCAAAAATAAGTGATGGTTATATTGGAATTCTCTTCGAATGTCCAGCGAATACCGATGAAGAAACCTGCTTTGAATTACAGGATTTAGGGGCCGAAATAGTCGATATCGAGGAGGTAAAACAACCATGATCAAAAAATTGATAATTGCTATGGGTGTTTTAAGTGCGCCATTAATAATCGGATTATTGTTTACATATGATGTAATCAAAATCGAATGGATTAGTTTTATGGAAATTCAGCCGAATTATCGTCCGATGGAAGATCCTTTACCTCTACCTGCTCGATCTATACCCGTTCAAGGTGCAGCCTATATTCCTGAGCTGGGTGTCCCTACAAACCCGGTCGAACCTGTTACCAACTCGCTTACCAGAGGAAAACAATATTATGATTCATCATGTGCTTTGTGCCATGGTGTTACCGGTGAAGGTAACGGTGGCTTCAGTGGATTCTTAAGAAAGTTCCCACCCGTCAGTCTGGTTGATGCAGATCGTTCCGCATTAAGTGATGGAGCAATTTTTGTAACGATTACAGAGGGTGTGGCGGGAAAAATGCCTCATCTTCGTGAAAATTTACCAACACCAGAAATGCGATGGGATGTAGTCAACTATGTTCGATCTCTGCAACCATAATTAATTGATTGTAGTTAGAAATAATAATAAAGCTCTCATTTGAGGGCTTTTTTATTTCAATTTCGAAAAAGGAAATTTTTCGAATATAATTTTATTCCAGTGTGATTCGTTAGAAAAGGTCGGTGGAATGCACAACACATCAATATATCTCGTCCGTCATGGTGAAACTGATTGGAACTTGGAACGAAGATATCAAGGTCAGAAAGATATCCCTTTAAACGCCACGGGAATTCGGCAAGCGCAAATGGCTGCTCAAAACCTCAATGGGAATTCTTTTACTGCTTTGTATAGTAGTGATCTCGTTCGAGCCGTTCAAACCGCACAAGAGATTTCTAAAAAGGTAAATTTGCCAATTGTCACCAATCCAGCGTTAAGAGAGATCAACCAGGGAGTCTGGGAAGGACAATATATCAAAGATGTATTGGATAGCATGGGTGATAAAGTTCGTGCTGTTTACGAGAACCCTTACACTCATCGTAAGCCTGGGGGTGAAAGTATTGGAGAAGTAGCTGAAAGAATGTATGCTTTTTTAAACCAATTAGCAGAAAAACATAATCAGGAAACAATCATTGTTGTTTCTCATGGATTAGCGATCGCTACTGTGCTTTGCAAAGTGCAAAATTTGCCATTAGAGATGGCCATTAGAAATATACCTGTCAATGCTGGCATAGAAATAATTAATTGGACAAAAATCATTCCCTAAAAAAAATGATCGGGAATATAAAAACCACCTCATCTCGAAGGTGGTTTTTATATGGCGGAGAGAAAGGGATTCGAACCCTTGATACCTTTCGGTATACGCGCTTTCCAGGCGCGCGCGTTAGGCCAAACTACGCTACCTCTCCATTAGGTCCTTTAGGACGCGACAAAAATTTTACCATTAACAGCCTTGATAGGGAAGGAAAAGAATTTTTCCAAGATAGTTGACCAATGGATATTTTTACATGGTTTCAAATTGTCTGAACGTTCAAACAATAGATTTTCCTATTGCAATATCAAAACAACTAAATTATAATATCGCCACACGGGCGGTTAGCTCAGTTGGTTAGAGCGTCGCGTTGACATCGCGGAGGCCGTAGGTTCGAGCCCTATACCGCCCACCACAAAATAATATTCAAATGCATTGATCAGGACGAGTAAGTGTTCTAAACCTACAGAGAGAAAAAGCGAATGGCTGGGAGCTTTTTCAGGAAGACAACACCAAAAACCACCTGTGAGCTGAAACCTGAACCACAAGGTGTAAGGTGACCGGTGCTACCGTTATCAGCAAAACAAGATGCTCAATTGTAATTGGGTAATCTGGGTGGAACCGCGAGAAGTTCTCTTGCCCCAGTGGCAGGAGTTTTTTTGTTTAATAAGTGAATTGTAGAAAGAGGTGAAAAATGGCCAAAAAAGTTGATGTAGAATATGAAGGTTCGCACTTATTCAAAGTGCGGCATTCGACTGCACATGTAATGGCACAGGCCGTTCTGGAAAAATTTCCGGAGGCAAAATATGCCATTGGTCCGGCAATAGATGATGGCTTTTATTATGATTTTGATCTTCCTCGTCCTTTAACTCCAGAAGATTTGGATGAGATTGAAAAACGGATGAAACACATTGTCAAAGGCAATTATAAATTTGAACGCCAGGTACTCAGTGCAGATGAGGCGTTGCAATTGTTTAGTGGTCAGCCTTATAAAGTTGAATTAATTACAGGGCTCGAAGAAGGTGGTATGGATGAACATGGAAACCCTTTGGATGAGAAGCCAGAAATTTCAATTTTCAAACATGATAAATTTGTGGATCTCTGTCGCGGGCCACATGTGGAAAACACTAACGAGATCAACCCGAAAGCCCTGAAATTGATGTCTGTCGCAGGTGCTTATTGGCGTGGTGATGAGAAACGTCCCATGTTACAAAGGATTTATGGAACCGTATTCGAAAATCCAGAAGACCTGAGCGAATACCTTTGGAGAATTGAAGAAGCCAAAAAACGTGATCATCGCAAAGTTGGAAAAGAATTGGACCTGTTCTCGGTTAATCAAGAGGTTGGACCTGGTTTAATTTTGTGGCATCCAAATGGTGGGTTAATCCGTCACCTGGTTGAAGACTATTGTAAACAGGAACATTTAGCCAATGGGTATGATTTTGTCTACTCCCCGCATATTGGTAGAGCTCATTTGTGGGAAACCTCCGGACATCTTGGATTCTACAATGAAAATATGTTTGCTCCCATAGAAATTGAGGAAGAGCAATACTATGTAAAACCGATGAATTGTCCATTCCATATCATGATTTACAAAAACAAATTGCATTCCTATCGTGATTTTCCAATGCGAATGGCAGAATGGGGAACCGTCTATCGATATGAGCGCTCTGGTGTGTTACATGGCTTATTACGAGTACGTGGTTTTACTCAGGACGATGCTCACCTCTTTTGCCGGGAAGATCAAATGCCGGAAGAAATTGACCGTGTCTTAAATTTCTGCTTACATATTCTACGGCATTTTGGTATTAAAGAATTCCATGCCTATTTGTCTACCCGCGATCCGGAAAAATCGGTGGGGGAAGAATCAAATTGGCTACTGGCACAGGACGCTTTACGAAAAGCATTGGAGCGTGCTGATTTGAGCTATGATGTTGATGAGGGTGGCGCTGCCTTTTATGGGCCAAAGATCGACTTGAAGATGATTGATGCTTTGGGTCGAGAATGGCAATTGAGTACCATTCAATTTGATTTCAACCTACCTAAACGATTTGACATGACTTACGTGGGTGACGATGGCCAACAACACCGACCATTAATGATCCATCGTGCTTTATTAGGTTCAATCGAACGATTCATGGGTGTGTTGATTGAGCATTTTGGTGGTGCATTCCCGGTTTGGTTAATGCCCATTCAGGCAAAATTGATCCCCATTGCTGATCGTCATGTAGAATTCGCCCACCAGGTCGCCGAGGAATTAAAAGCAAAAGGAATGCGTGTTGAAGTGGATGATAGTAGTGAACGTATGAACGCAAAAATAAGAAATGCTCAATTGCTAAAAATCCCTTATATGCTAGTCATAGGAGATAAAGAGGTTGAAGCTGGGCAAGTAGCGTTAAGAATGCGCAGTGGAGAAAATCCTGGAGCTATGTCTGTTGAAGAATTTCTTAATTTCGCAAAAAAACAGATACAAGAACTGGTGTAATCCAAATAACAATAAGAGGGTTTCAAATCCGTTGAAACCCTCTTTTGATTGATTTTTTTGTATTGGTAAAAGAATAAAACCATTTAATAAAACGTGTTGAGCAGGTGTTTTTTTTACCGGAAATTAGATGACAAAAACATTCTGCCGTCAATTACTTGAATAGATCCCATATTTTTAATAAAAATCAAGCATGATTTATTGACGATCAGATTTAAGATATGGTATATTATACAAGTTCAATTATTTATAAATATAATTTGACTGAAACTTGAAAGGAGTAAGACCATTAGTACATCAAATTTTCGTGTTAATGAAGAAATCAAAGTAAAAGAGGTTCGCTTAATTGGTGCTGCAGGAGAAAACGTTGGTTTAATAACTGTTCAAAAAGCAATGGAAATGGCTCGCGAGGCTGACTTAGACCTTGTAGAAGTTGCTCCAGGTGCGAATCCTCCAGTCTGTCGTATCATGAATTACGGAAAGTTCCTGTACGAAAGAACTAAAAAAGAACGAGAAGCTAGAAAAGCTCAAACGAAAATCGAAACAAAAGAAATTCGATTACGCCCAAAAACCAATGAACACCATCGAGGTTTTAAAACCCGGGATGCGCGGCGCTGGCTCGAAGAGGGAATGAAAGTCAAAGTTACCGTTCGTTTCCGCGGTCGCGAAATCACTTACCCTGAAATCGCGTTGGAAGACTTGAAAGAAATTGCGGAAGAACTGGCTGACATCTCAGTAGTAGAACAGAAACCAGACCTTGAAGGCCGCAATATGTTTATGTTATTGTCCCCTTCTAAAGGTGTGGGAAAAAAGCCGAAGCCAACCACTCCAAAACCAATGAAAGTTAAAGAAAAAGTAAATAAAAAAATTGAATTGGAAAAAAATTTGGAAGAAGTAGAAGATTAATTTTCGTATCATTCAAGGTTTTCACGGTTTTCTGCTGTCCAAAATTTAAATCTTATAGTATAATTTACGGTCGCGTGTCTTAGCAGATCGCAAATTTTAATTATTTTTAGAAGAGGAGATGAAAAGTGCCTCGTAAAGCAAGAATTGGCAAATTTAAGATGAAGACCCATAAAGCGACATCAAAAAGATTCCGCTTGACAGGGTCGGGCATTTTGGTCCGGACAAAAGGTGGCAAGAGCCATTTTCGCCGACGTACCTCAGCACGCACCAAACGCTTGTTATCTGAAATGATTGTTGTAAAAGGTAACAAAATTGCCCAGCGTATTCGTCGCCTGGTCCCCTATCTCTAGGACAAAGGCTGTTCGTATTCATTTTTAGTGCAGCTGTTGGGTGTGAAACAGGGTAATCCCGGCGCCCAGGGGTATGCAAAGGAGTAAAACATGGCTCGTGTGAAAGGTGGCCCTCAGGGTTATAAGCGCCACAAAAAAGTTCTAAAACTTACCAAAGGCCAGTATGGAACCAGAAGTAAATTGTTCCGCCGTGCGAATGAAGCAATGCTTAAAAGCCTATGGTATGCGTTTCGCGATCGTCGTAATAGAAAACGCGATTTAAGAAGATTATGGATCACCCGTATCAATGCTGGTGCACGCTTGAATGGCGTCACATACAGTAATTTGATTCACTTAATGCGAAAAGCAAATATCACCATCAATCGGAAAATGATGGCCGATCTTGCCGTTCGAGATCCAAAAGCATTCAGTGCTGTGATTGAACAAGCAAAATCAGCATAAACCAAAATGAATTGAATTTTTCCGGCAGGGCAACCTGCCGGTTTTGTTTTCCAGTACAATTAGGGAATGATTACGTCTAATCAAAATACCAAAATTCAAATAGTTCGAGCATTAATTCAACAATCTAAAGAGCGAAAAAACAGCGGTTTATTTGTTGTTGAAGGTGTTCGACTTGTTGATGAAGTCTTTCAAACGAATTGGCAGATCGAATACATCCTATTCAGCGAAAATCTTTCGCTGAGAGGTCTGGACATTCTCGAACAGGCGAGAACGAAAAATATTTCTGTTGATGAAATTCCTTCCTCTCTAATGAAGAAAATAGCGGATACAGAGCACCCACAAGGAATTTTGTGTGTAGTGCACCAGACTCAACTTCCAATCCCACAAAACCTTAATTTTTTATTGATTTGTGATTCAGTCAGTGATCCAGGTAATTTGGGAACTATTCTACGATCAGCAGATGCAGCCAAAGTTCAGGCAGTGTTGATTGCTCCCAATAGCACAGATGTTTATTCGCCAAAAGTTGTTCGTGCAGGAATGGGAGCTCATTTTCATATTCCCATTCATCAAACAAGTTGGCCAGAAATTTCGAAAATATGTAAAAACACCAACTATTCATTGAATGTCCACCTTGCAAGTGCAGATGCAAATTTGAGCTGTTGGGAAGTTGATCTGACCCAACCAATTGCAATTATTGTTGGCAGTGAAGCAAACGGACCAGGATTGGAAGCACAAGAATTCGCTGATTCAAAGATAAAAATACCCATGCCTGGTTCAAGTGAATCTTTAAATGCAGCAATTGCTACCAGCATATTACTTTTCGAAATCGTAAGGCAGAGGTTGAAATGAAAATCCGATCTATCACCAGTTTTTTTGACCCGGGCATATTAAAAGCTGATTACACGCTTGAAATGTTGGCCAATCTGGCAAAGGAATGTAAAGTAACCTGTCAGGCATTTGGCATTGAAGTTCAGACCATCCGACTGGCAACCATTCCATTTTCATTGATTAAATCTACTGAAAAAAATGACCAATTAATAAAATTAACAAAAACACTGGAAACAAAATCGAAGCTCAATGGCTTCGATTACCTCTCATTAGGACCAGCTCTACTGAATAAACCCGATAGCTACGACTTAATCAGTGATCTTATCTCTGAAACTGACATTACTTTTTTTAGTGGAATCATCGCCGATCAGGAATCTGGAATCAGCATCAATGCCATCCAACGATGTGCAAAAATCATACATCAAAATTCATTAATCGAAGAAAAAGGTTTCGCTAATTTACGTTTCAGTGCCCTGGCAAATGTGAAACCATTTGGACCATTTTTTCCTGGATCTTATCATCAACAAGGACAACCACCAGCAATCAGTCTAGCGATTGAAGGAGCTGATGAAGTAGTATTTGCATTTCAAAATGCAAAGAATCTGTTAGAAGCCCGGAAATTACTGATAGAACGTCTGGAAAAACAGGCTAATCAATTGGGATTAATTTTTTCTGAATTATTGGCTGATCATAAAGTAGTTTTTCAAGGTTTTGATTTTTCAGTCGCACCTTTTCCGGATGATTCTTGTTCACTTGGCGCAGCAATGGAAAGTCTCGGTATTTCATCATTAGGAAAACACGGTTCCTTGGCTGCAGCAGCATTTCTGGCTGATACTTTAGACCGAGGAGATTGGGCACGCTGTGGTTTTAATGGCCTGATGCTGCCGTTGCTCGAAGACTCACGCTTGTCAAAACGATCCATCGATCAGACATTATCGATTAAAGATTTATTGATGTATTCAGCTGTCTGTGGTACGGGTCTGGATACAATTCCAATTCCAGGTTCAAGCACGCGGGAACAAATAGAGGCTCTCTTGCTTGATATCGCTGCTCTATCCAGCCGGCTGAACAAACCCCTCACTGCCAGACTAATGCCAGTACCGGGTATGAATGCAGGTGACCTGACCAAATTTGATTTTGAATATTTTTCAAATGGAAGAGTCCTCGCCATTGATGCTAATCCACTGGAAGGTTTCTTCAAAAACTCTGAAGAAAAATTTAAACTAAAACCGAGAGTTATGAATTAATTGTCAATTCTTCATAGCTGCCAGGGTGTTTTTGGTGGGGACTTACTCCCACAAACATTCGATAACTTGTTCTTATGAGATGTTCTTATCGAACCTGTTTGAAATTAATGAGAATTAGATTCTTCTGACAATCTTCAAATGTATCAAAATAAACCCGATCGGAAATAGGAATACCCGCCTGATCCAATAATTGGATGGACAATTGTCCAGTGCTGTTGAGCGGTCGATCTCCCAGTGTAATTTCAAATCCTGATGGGCCGTATGGTGAGGATTCCAAAGTCAGACTATACAAATCTTTACGTTTGGTGTCGTATGTGCCACGTAACCAGACTCTGACACCCATTACCGGCCGTCCCTGAAGATCAAAGACCTGTCCAGCCACACCTACCCAATTACAGCCTAAATTAGGTTTCAATAATGCGCTTTCTATGGCATTAATTTGATTTTGAAGAACAAAAGCATAATAACCACTAAAAGGAGTTTCTGTAGGTGAAACGGGTGTCTCTTCAACAACCGGCGTTCCATCGCTGAAGGTCCCTTGTTGTGTTGCTGTAGGCATGATTGTTTCGGTTGGTTGAACAATCATTTCTGGTGTTTCTGTTGGTGTTGGTTCAGATTTTGTTGGCATGTTGATAACCAGTGCATCCGGCATCTCATAAGGGGGCAAAGGATTAAAAACCACCTTAGGATTAAGATAAATCGTCACCTGTAACACGATCACAGCCACTATAAAAATAACAATCAACCCAGTTAGGCTGTTTAATATCAAATCCCGAATATTTGTTTTTGATGATCCTTGTTGCATTCTGCCTCCCAATTATCCTGATTTATTTAAGGATAATCGTGCTGTTTGCTTTCTTTTCCGTTAACCAAGACTCTAATGCGATACGTTGTTTTTGCAGGAGTGCATCCTGCGTGAGGTTCCGATCTAAATCTCTTTCCATTACCTGAACAATATGAAAACCATATGTTGATTGGATTACGTCGGTATATTCACCGGGTTTGAGATCAAACACTGCCGCTTCAATTTCTGGAAGGATTAAGTAATCTCTGGGAAACCATCCTAGTTCTCCACCAGAAAGCTGATCATACCCCCAGGAATAATAATCAAATTCTGCACCATTCTCGAGTTCATTAAATATACTGTCAGCTAATGCCTTACTTGAGACCAGAACCTGCCGGGCACGAATCTGCTCTGCCCTTGTAGGAACTTGAGAAATAATTTGATCTCGCATCCAGACAGCTTCGATTTGTTGTCTATAAATGCGTTCAAAACTTACTTGTGAATAATTGTTTTGATTTAACCATTGCTGGAATTGGTTTTCACCACCAGAATCAATAATCAGTTGTTCCATTTTTTTTGTAAACATTTCCTGATCCAGAACAAATCCTGACTCGCGTGCACCTTGCGCAAGTAAAATAGTCTCTATCATCGTATCCAGGACCAATTCTTTAGCCTGATTTTCATCTACTTCTTTTACGAGGTTTGCGGCAGCATCAAGATATCTTTGAACGTCTGCTTCGTAATCAGATAACCATATGCCTTCATCATTTACAGATGCAACGAGGGGTTCTGGAGGTGTTGGTTCAACCGTTTGGGTACTGATTGGACCTGTTACTGTTTCAGTACCCTTTGTTATTTCAGGGGTCCCGATTGTATTATCAGGTGTTAAAGTAGATTGTGTCTGATTACAACCTGTTATGAAAAAAATCAGAATAATACATGAGCTCAACAATCGATGAAGTTTTTTCATTTGGTTGATTATAATCCAAAAAAAAGCAGGCCGTGAAAATTTCACGACCTGCAAATTTGTTAAGAATTGATTTAGTATTCAGGCATTGGTGGGCCAGAAGGAGCTTTGTTCTCTTCAGGAACATCTGTGATCAAAGCTTCAGTTGTCAGGATCATAGCTGCAATTGAAGCAGCATTTTCCAGGGCACCTCGGGTCACTTTTGCAGGGTCAATTACACCACTTTTTACCATATCACAATATTCGCTGGTGAGAACATCGTAACCAATTTGCATATTGTTACTTTCTTTTTGCGCTTTGCGAACATTCTCAATAATTACAGAACCTTCTTTTCCAGCATTTTCAGTAATCCGGCGCATTGGTACTTCGAGTGATTTACGTACAATGTTGACACCAGTTTGTTCATCGTCATACTGCATCTTGAGATCATCTAGTACATGAATGGCGTTAATCAATGCAACACCACCACCTGGGACGATACCTTCTTCAACTGCAGCCCGTGTGGCGGAAAGTGCATCTTCTACACGATGTTTCTTTTCTTTCAACTCTGTTTCGGTAGCAGCACCTACACGGATGATAGCAACACCACCAGCTAATTTGGCCAGACGTTCTTGCAGTTTTTCGCGGTCATAATCACTTGTTGTTTTGTCGATTTCGACTTTAATCTGATCAATACGGCCTTTAATTCCTGCTTCATCGCCCTTGCCACCAACAATCGTGGTGTTATCTTTATCAGCAACCACTTTTTCTGCACGACCAAGATCAGCAACAGTGGTGGTTTCTAACTTGCGGCCAGTTTCTTCAGAAATAACTTGGGCTCCGGTCAGAGTAGCAATATCCTGTAACATGGCTTTTCGTCGATCACCAAATCCAGGAGCTTTCACAGCCAGGACATTGATCATACCGCGGATTTTGTTGAGAACCAGGGTTGCCAAAGCTTCGCCATCGATATCTTCTGAAATGATGACCAGATCGCGTTTTCCAACCTGAACCATTTTTTCCAAAACAGGGACAATATCTGCTGCTGCAGAGATCTTCTTGTCGTGGATCAAGATGTAGGGTTCACTGATGACTGCTTCCATGTGTTCAGCATCGGTTACGAAATAGGGTGAAATGTAACCACGATCAAACTGCATACCTTCAACATATTCCTGTTCGAATTCCAGACCTTTTGATTCTTCGACAGTAATAACGCCATCTTTTCCAACTTTATCCATAACATCGGCAATTAACTCACCAATGGAGCGGTCCTGAGCTGAGATCGTGGCGACATTTGCGATTTCATTCTTTTCTCGAATTTCAATAGCCTGTGACCTTATTTCATCAGCCACCATTTTTGAAGCTGCTTCGATGCCACGTTTGAGTAACATGGGGTTTGCACCAGCTGCGAGGGTTTTCAAACCTTCTGTAACCATTGCGTGTGCAAGCACGGTTGAAGTTGTTGTACCATCACCGGCGATGTCATTTGTTTTTGTTGCTGCTTCTTTGAGCAGTTGGGCACCCATATTTTCAAATGGGTCTGCTAATTCAATTTCTTTAGCTACAGTCACACCGTCATGAGTAATGGTCGGTGAACCAAATTTTCGATCCAGGGCTACATTGCGTCCCTTAGGACCCAGGGTCGTTGCTACAGCGTTTGCTACAACATCAATCCCATTGCGTAATTTACGTCGCGCTTCTTCTCCAAAAACCAATTGTTTTGCTGCCATATTTTTGCTCCTATTCTTTCAATTACTCTTCAACTATTGCTAAAAGATCGCTTTCCCGAAGGATGAGCAATTTCTTGCCATCAACTTTAATTTCGGTTCCAGCGTATTTTGCAAACAAGACTGTATCGCCTTCTTCAACGTCCATTTTGATGCGATCACCATCTTCATCACGGTCACCAGGACCAACAGACAAAACTTTGCCCTTTTGGGGTTTTTCTTTTGCGGTTTCCGGAAGAACGATGCCACCAGCGGTGACTTCTTCTGCTTCGATCGGTTCAACCACAACTCGACTACCTAATGGTTTTAATTTCATGTGTACTTCCTCCTGCTTTTGCATAAAGGTAAAATTTGGATTTTTAGCACTCTCTATATAGGAGTGCTAATCCGCTACAAATCTTACCTGTGATTAGATTGAAAGTCAAGAGGAAAATTTGATTTCTAATAAAATTCTGATACAAAATTTATAATCGGTCTTAACAGTTTGCAGATAAAATTGGATTATCTGGTGACGCCATTGGACGCACAAATTTCTTCACTAGTTCTCACAATGTTCATAACACCATCATTATTGTTAAAATCTTTACGAATTGTATCAAAAACAACCAGCGCTCTTTCACAAAATCCTGTATCGTTGCGATGCATGGCAGCCAACACCGACCCGTAGGTGTAATAAAATACAACTGTGTTCTCGGTCAATGGCAAACCTACGATTTCATAAGGCGGGATTTCTTCCTCAGGTGTATTTTCAGAGCAATCCTGTCTGACAATACAGCTCTCAAGTGCTGTGCAGCCATCGATCGCGCAGGCAAATGCTGGAATTGACCCTTCATAGTTTCGCGAACGGAAATAGACCAGACCTAATTGAGAATAAACATAAGGATCCTGAGGTGTAAATTCTAGGGCACGCATCACATTTCGGGCGGCTATAAAAAACTCGCCGATTTGACTGTAGGTTCTTGCAATTGCCAGATAAGGAATGGGATCAAAAACCTCATTCTGTTCATTAATCTTTGCAGCCAGGGCGAAATATTCTAACGCTGTATCATATTGTTTTAACTCGCGGTAATTGACACCAATCGAAAGATACAAAAAGGTCAGGTTCGGATTAATCTCTGTTGCTTTTTTATATGCTTCGATGGCTTCATCATAACGACCACCTTGGGATTCAAGCACAAACCCATAAACCCGGTATGCATCAAAAGATGTATTATCCATGGCCACTGCCCGTTCGGCGAAATCCAATGCTTCCCGATACCGTAATTGGCGCATGTAGATTTCAGCTCGAAAGGCAACAGCCAGAACATTTTCACTATCCAGTTGTAATGCTTTGGCAGAAGCCTGTTCGGCTTTAAAGACATAATCATCTGCTTCTGCACCAGAATAAACCGGATTTGAATACCAGTCGTAAGTTAAAGATAGAATCGCAAATGCTGTGCTGTCCTCTGGATTTAATTCAACAGCCTTTTCCGCCGATTGAATAGCTTCCTGCAATCGTTGTATTTTTTGAGCATCTGTCGTTAATAAATTAGCAGAATATGTCTGGATCCGGGCTAACTCAGCCCATATGGTCGAATTATTTGGTTCTAATTCAGCCGCTTTTCTGTAGGCTTCAACAGCTGCTTGAATCTTCCCCCCCTGAAAATTAGTTTCCCCTTCAAATGCAAAGGAGTTTGCTGTTCTTGTAGGTGTTTGTGTGGGTAAAAACGGTTTTTGTATACTACCTGCATCCACTTCCCGAAAAATAAATAGGCCAATTAATATGAAAAACACAAGGAAATAAATCCGAATTGGATTATCACCCCGCTGTCCTCGAAATAAGTGCTTATCATCTGGAAGTTTTATTCCCATTTAACTACCTTTAAAAAGGATCGAAGATTTTTTCGATTCTTTATTATTCGTTTGTTCCATTACAGATATTGACAATTTCACCTGCATTATATACAGCAATTTCATCCGCACTAACATTTTTTATTAATGCTTCAGAAATCTGAACTGCCTCAGAACACACACCAGAACGAGCTAATGACAATCCGTAAATCTGGAAATATTCTGCTATTCTGCCATAATCCAGAACAAGTGGTTCGACG
Source organism: Anaerolineaceae bacterium (assembly GCA_030653365.1). Classification (GTDB taxonomy): domain Bacteria; phylum Chloroflexota; class Anaerolineae; order Anaerolineales; family Anaerolineaceae; genus UBA6170. The sequence goes on along the minus strand of JAURZL010000015.1, from coordinate 181,588 downwards.
GTTACACCTGTATCATTGACTCCGCCTTGAATTACTAATCTCAACATTTCAATCGCTTTGGGATAATCAAAATTACGGTAATATAAGACACCCAGATTCCCATATAACATCGAATTGGTAGGATCGTCCACAATGGCCTTTTGAGCATATTGAATGGCTGTGGCATAGGACCCCTGCGTTTGATAAACTCGGGAAAGATAAATATCCGGTAAAGGATCCGATGGATTCAAGAGATCTGCCTGGGTAAATGCCTGAACTGCAAGCGGATAATCACCAACCTCAGGACTGTAATAAACGCGTCCAAGTCGTATATACAGATCAGAAATATAGCGATTGAACTCGATTGCCGCGGCATATTGTTGAACCGCTTCTCCATAATTACCGGTTAATTCAAGAATATAACCTCTGGCTCTGTGTGTTTCCAATGAAGTTGGATTAATATCTCTTGCTTTTTGAGAATATGCAATAGCTTCATCAAGCACACCTAAAATGGCTGTATTAGATTCATACTGCAAACCATACACCTCAGCAAGATAAGCATAAGGAACATGGTTATTAGGATCCAATTCGACTGCACGTTTCAGCGAGGCAATACCATTCAGGTAATCTCCTGTTAATCCTTGTGCCCATCCCCTCAAGGCATATGCCATGGCATTGTTTTCATTGAGCAAAAGAGCATTACTCGCCTGTTCCAGTGCTTCATCAAATCTGCTTAAATATATCATCAATCTGGCAACAGAAATATAATTTCCGGTATTTTTCGGATCAGCCAGAATCGCTTGTTTATAAGCATCAATTGCCTGAGCCAGTTTGCCATCGTTGACCAATAATTCTGCGTCTGTCACAAAGGATTCAGGAGCACGAGTTGGCGTAGGCGTCGGTAAAAATAAAGGTGGCACATCGGCAATCACAACCTGATTTACATAAATACCGATACCGATCAATAAAACCAAAAAAACAATCCGCAATGGGTTTCCACGGCGTCTGCGATTATTCATATTCAATCTTTTACTGCTAAGATACATAATACCATCTTACCATTATCATTTTTTCCTCGTCAAGATGCATTTATTGAAATCTCTTCATTATTAAGCAATTTCTTAATCATAATAAAAAGGTTGTGCGAAAGAACATCCATCCAAATTATAAAAATTTCCGTTTCTTGATTATTTTTATAAGAATAACATAATTGAGCTTTTTTGCTTGCCTTTCAATTGTCATGGGGCTAAAATCATCACATGAAATTTGATATATTTAGCCTGTTTCCATCAATTTTTCAATCATATTCTGAAATTTCCATACTGCAGAAAGCAATTGAAAAAAACCTGCTTCAAATCTCTGTCCATAACATAAGAGACTGGGCATTTGATAAACATCATGTTACCGATGATACACCTTATGGCGGTGGCGGGGGCATGGTCATGAAAGCTGAACCAATTTTCACCGCTATCGAGGATGTGTTAGGAAAATCACCTAAACTCCCTGTAATTCTCATGTCACCGCAAGGACAACCTTTTAATACGCAAATGGCGATGGAATTAGCGCAGCATCCACGAATTGCGATTCTTTGCGGCCGGTATGAGGGAGTGGATGAAAGGGTTCTTGACCATCTGATTTCCGAACAAATATCTATCGGCGACTTTGTTGTTACCGGTGGAGAATTACCAGCGTTGATGGTCATAGATGCTGTTGCCCGCTTTATCCCTGGTGTATTGGGTGATCCAGATGGTGCATTGGATGATAGTTTTGGCAATGGTTTATTAGAATATCCGCATTACACCAAGCCAGACAATTTCCGGGGTTGGCAGGTTCCGGAGGTTCTTTTATCCGGTCACCATGCGAATATTGATATTTGGAGAAGAGAACAATCTTTAATGCGGACGTATTTCATCAGACCAGATTTATTAGCAAAAGCAAACCTTAATAAAGCCGATATTGCTTTCTTAACCTCCTTAGAAGAAAAAGAGAAACTGGGGCATTTCCAAATCAAAAAATGGTTTGGGTTTTAAAAAATTTTATCAAACATTAAAATCATCAGAAAATTTTATAAAGGGAGATCAAAAATGCAACAAAAACTCAGTTACCCGAAAACATTCTTATTAGGTTTTGGTTTTTTTGGTGTCAGTGTCATCTGGTCTGTTTATAATGCTTTTGTACCCATTTTCCTGGATGGAAAATTCGGACTGAACGCAGCCTGGATAGGTTTTTTTATGACCCTGGATAATATCGCAGCATTATTAATTCAACCTCCCATTGGTGCTCTGTCTGATCGACTGCGCACACCAATTGGAAGGCGTATGCCATTTATTCTAATTGGTGCGCCTATTGCAGCCATTGCATTTGGACTAATCCCAATCGTTGCCATTCTTCCCCTCTTTGTGCTTTGTACCAGTTCTTTATTAATCAGCATGGCTTTATGGCGAACACCTGTGGTTGCTTTGATGCCTGATATTACTCCCTCACGTTTTCGGTCTCAAGCAAATGGTGTTATCAATTTTATGGGCGGTGTTGGTGCAATCATTGCTTTCTTAGTTGGAGCAAATTTATATGAGAAAAACACCAGTTATCCCTTCTGGCTTGGTTCCGGTCTTGTAATCTTTTCATCATTACTCGTTTTTGCATTCATTCGTGAACCAAAGAATTTCGAATACAAAGAAGAAGATAAACCCAGTTTAATCAATGCTTTGGTCAAATTATTTAAAGAAAAAGAGAAAAGCCCGCTAAGAATTTTGGCAGCAATTTTCTTTTGGTTTGTTGCATACAATGCAATTGAAGCATTCTTCACGCTTTATGCTGTCAAACACCTTCTATTATCTGAGGCAGATGGAGCCAGGTTATTAGGCCAATTATCCCTGGTATTTGTGATTATGGCTTTACCGGCTGGCTATATTGGTGCTAAATTTGGGCGTAAACGAACCATCATGACTGGCATATTTGTGATGGGTTGTGCAATCTTGTCAATGTATATCCTGCCGAAAGATACCTTAACTGTCCTCTATACCAAATTGCCGGTTATAGGTAATTTTTACACTGTCAGTATTGTTTTAATGGTCGCAGGTTTCTCGTGGGCTTTGATTAATATAAATTCATTGCCTATGGTAGTTGACATGACCTCTGACAGTCATATTGGTACTTTTACAGGATTGTATTACATGGCTTCAACCATGGCAGCAATCTTAGGTCCCAATCTGAACGGTTGGATTGTAAGTCTATCTGGAAATAATTACAGCTTGATGATGTTATTCTCACCGATTTTTATGTTGCTGGCATTCATCATGATGATAGGTGTAAAAAGAGGTGAGGCGAAAACTGAATAGTTCCACACAATTTCATAATATTGACAAATTACACATCCAATTAGGTCAAAAAATCTCTTGTATTTGAATTTCGGAAAGTGATATACTAAAGGTGATGCGTCGGACGCGTATCATGAAATATTCATAATCAAATTATTCGGAGGAGAATAAAAATGTCTAAGAAAGTATCAATTTTAGTAGCAATTCTTGTTTTGGCATCTCTGGTTTTAGCAGCTTGCCAACCCGCAGCCGCCCCTGTGGCAGAAGAACCAGCCACACCCAAAATTAAGGCTTGCCAGGTTACCGATACCGGTGGTATTGACGACAAATCATTCAATGCAACCGCCTGGTTGGGTATGCAAAGAGCCGAAAGTGATTTCGGTGTGGAAATTCTTTATCTTGAATCACAACAACAATCAGATTACGAAGTTAATCTTAATTCCTTCGTAGAAGCTGAATGTGATTTGATCGTTCCTGTTGGTTTCCTGTTAGCCGATGCTACCAGCGCCGCAGCCGATACCAATCCCGATCAGAAATACGCGATTGTAGATGTCGATTACTTAGGCCAACCCAATATTCTTGGGAACGCAACAAAAATTGACCAGGGAACATTTCTTGCTGGTTATTTAGCTGCTGGTATGACCAAAACCGGTAAAGTCGGAACCTATGTTGGTATCCTCTTCCCCGCTACCCAGGCTTTCATGGATGGTTATGCCATGGGCGTTGCCAAATACAATGAAGTACATGGAACAGCAGTGGAAGTTCTTGGTTGGAATATGGAAACCCAACAAGGTCTTGAGGTTGGTAACTTCGAAAGTTTGGATGATGGTCGTGCGTTAGGCGAACAACTTCTCGACGAAGGTGCTGACATTATCATGCCCGTAGCTGGTCCAGTAGGTCTTGGTACCCTTGCAGTAATGCAGGAACGTGGAACCGGTTTATTAATTGGTGTTGACAATGACTGGTCAGTAGCCAATCCCGACAAAGCTGATTTTGTTCTGGCTAGTGCTCTAAAGAAAATTGATGTTTTTGTCTATGAAAGTATTGAAGCAGTTGTCAATGGTACATTTGCTGGTGGAACACCTTATTTGCTTACACTAGAAAATGGTGGAACTGCACTGAGTTATGGCACTGCCTGGGAAAGCCAGATACCTGCTGATTTGAAGGCTGAAGTTGAAGGATTGATCCCTGGAATTATTTCCGGTGAGATTGCAACCATGCCTACCCGCTAGAAGATTTTAGATAGCCAAAAGGAGTCAGGAAAACCTGGCTCCTTTTTTTTGTAATTTTTTTATGTTCCTTATGATAAAATAATTTAAATTCTCCAATTAGCCTGATTTTCAACAAAAAGAGGTGTAAATGGCTCCAGTTCTTGAACTTCGTGGCATTACGAAAAGTTTTCCGGGGGTTTTAGCCAACGACCACATTGATTTGACTGTACAAAAAGGAGAAATCCACGCATTGTTGGGTGAAAATGGTGCAGGCAAAACCACATTGATGAATATTTTGTATGGTTTATACAAACCGGATGAGGGTGAGATTTTCGTAAATGATCAAAAATTAGAAATTCACTCACCTATTGATGCGATCAAAGCAGGCGTAGGAATGGTTCATCAACATTTCATGTTGGTCCCTGTTTTTACAGTAACCGAGAACGTGATGCTCGGAGAAGAATTTGTAAAAGCTGGAGGAGTTCTTGATCGTGCAAGAGCTGCAAAAAAGATCCGGGAAATTTCCAACACTTACAACTTGGATATTAATCCGGATGCCTATATCAGTGATATTCCTGTCGGAATGCAGCAAAGAGTTGAGATCATAAAATTACTTTTTAGAGAAGCAAATATCTTGATCATGGATGAACCGACTGCAGTACTCACCCCGCAGGAAGTAGAAGAGTTATTTAAAATTATTCACACCATGGTTGAACAGGGAAAATCAATCATTTTTATTACTCACAAGCTTGGTGAGGTAATGGAAATTGCTGACAAGATTACGGTAATCCGTGGAGGAAAAGTCGTTGGCAGCACAACGCCTCAAGAATCTTCCTTAAGCGATCTTGCAAGCATGATGGTTGGACGAGATGTGAATCTGGAAGTAGAAAGAACCGAAAGCCATCCAGGAGAAGTGATACTTGAAGTAGAAAATCTCAAAGTACTCGATCCTCTTGGTGCTGCTGCAGTTAATGATTTGTCCTTTGATGTTCATGCAGGTGAAGTATTGGGTATTGCTGGAGTTCAAGGAAATGGTCAAACAGAATTGGTTCGAGCAATAACTGGTTTACTGAACCCAATTGATGGTGAAGTACGCCTTTGTGGTAAAGATATAACTCGCCTTTCCCCAAGAAAGATTACCGAAATAGGTTCTGCGCATATTCCCGAAGACCGACAGAAAGACGGCCTTGTTTTGGGATTTCCAATAACTGATAACCTTGTCCTTAATACTTATTATTTAAAACCTAATTCAAAATCGAACTGGATGGATCAAAAACAAATTCAAAAAAATGGTCGAGAGTTGGTTGAAAATTTTGATATTCGTACGCCCAGTCCATTGACTCTCGTCAGTAATCTTTCCGGTGGTAATCAACAAAAAGTAATTGTTGCACGTGAATTTTCCCGTCCCATCAAATTCTTAGTGGCTTCTCAACCAACACGTGGTCTGGATGTTGGATCAATCGAATATATTCATAAACGCTTAATTCAAAAACGTGATGAAGGCTGTGCTATTCTTCTGGTATCAACCGAGTTAGATGAGGTGATGCAATTATCCGATCGAATCGCTGTAATTTATCGTGGGAAAATATTAGGTATTATTGATGCAAAAACAGCAACGAAAGAATTGGTAGGTTTAATGATGGCTGGGATTGTCCCAACTGAAGAAGAAAAGCAAAAACTGGTTTCCAAGAAAAAACAGATTCTATTGACATAAAGGAATCGATCAAATGGAAAAAACTACAGAAAATAAAAAGAATTCTATTTCCGTGTTTTGGGATGAGTTTTCGAGAAGTAATTTGCTCGTAATTCTCTTGGCGATTTTTACTGGTATCCTCCTAGGCGGCGTTCTGGTAGCAATAACTACCAACGAAGTTTATGATGCGTTTAGAGTATCTTTTTGGGGAGGATTAGGCACTGCATTTAAAACTGCATGGAATACCTATGTGTCCCTGTTCACAGGATCAGTTGGAGATCCGCAAAGGATTAGTGCTGCGCTTGAAAGTGGTGACCCTTTGGCGATCCGACGTGCAATCAATCCATTTTTTGAGAGTCTTGTTCAATCCACACCCTATATATTTGGTGGTCTTGCTGTGGCTTTAGGTTTTCGCGCTGGTTTATTCAATATTGGTGTTGAGGGACAAATTTTTATTGGCGCAGCGACAGGGGTGTGGGCTGGATACGCAATCACAGGCTTGCCAGCCTTCATCCACATCCCATTAGCGATGCTTTTTGGTGCAATTGGTGGAGCTATTTGGGGTTTTATACCGGGTATTTTAAAAGCAAAAACAGGAGCACATGAAGTCATTACAACCATCATGATGAACTATATTGCATTCAGACTCATAGACTGGCTATTAAAATTCCCGATGAAGGATCCAAATGAAGTTACACCGAAAACACCCTGGGTTTTAGACAGTGCAATATTACCTCGTTTTTTTGATTCACCTATTCGTTTTCACCTGGGGTTTTTTATCGCAATTCTTATGGCAGTGGCTGTCTATTTACTCCTTTTCAAAACCACTTGGGGATTTGAACTCCGCATGGTTGGTTCCAACCCAAATGCTGCCCGTTACGCCGGAATTAAGATCACTATGACCACGGTGGTAGCTATGGTTCTGTCAGGAGCTTTAGCAGGGATGGCAGGTGCAAATGAAGTTCTTGGTGTCAATTATCGTCTATTACCAGCATTTTCCAGTGGTTATGGATTTGATAGTATTGCGCTTGCTTTGTTAGGTAAAACACACCCTTTAGGTGTCATACTTTCATCATTATTATTCGGGTTCTTACGTAATGGAGCACGGTCGATGCAATTATCAGTTGGTGTACCAATTGATATAGTCTCCATTTTGCAGGCTTTGATCCTGGCTTTTGTTGCTGCACCAGCAATCATTCGGACAATTTATCGTTTGAGAGAATCCAAACACAAAGAAGATCTTGTGTCCTTACGTAGCTGGAAAGGATAAAAAATATGGCAACTTTATCAAACGCACAGACTGTACAGGTAGGTAAGGGAATTCAAAAAAGAGACCGTCGCCGCCGTATTATAATGGGTGCTATTTTTCTTGTAGCCGCTTTGTTTATTTGGGTTGTTTTTGTTGCAAATATGGAACCGGGGGTGATAACTCGTTTTGTCATGAATCCTGGTGGTGGTTCTGCAGAAGCAGCAGATTGGGTATTTCCGGCAGTAACATATTTAAACATAATTGCCACCATTTGTGCTTTATTGGGTGCTTACCAAATCGTTCGTGGATTTGGAAAATTCACTTATGGGGTGCTTTCTTTGGTGTCAATCCTTTTTATTTTTGGATTCTTAACCTGGGCAACTGCAGGTGGTCAGACAAATCTGGCTGGTTTATTACGAATTATGGTAGTTCGTGCAGTCCCCTTGACGTTAGGTGCGATGTCAGGAATTCTATGTGAACGAGGTGGCATCATCAATATTGCTATTGAAGGTATGATGCTTACTGCTGCATTTGTTAGCACAGTATTTTCGTCATTATTCAGCAACTTATTTATTGGTCTTCTCGCAGGAGTTTTAGCGGGAGGATTGATGGGTTTAATTCATGGTGTTTTGAGTATTAAATATAAAATTAATCAGATTATTTCAGGTACCGTCATCAATATATTTGCTACGGGTATAACATCCTATCTTTCGTCAAAATATATTCAAAAAGTCCAATATCAATATTTAAACGAACCCGGGATGTTTCCACAAATTAATGTGCCGGTTTTATCGAAAATTCCATTTATCGGTCCAATTTTATTCAGTCATAATATGTATGTGTACGCGATGTTCTTCTTTGTATTCTTACTCACGTTTATGTTGTTTAAAACCCGTTGGGGTTTACGTCTTCGATCTGTGGGAGAACACCCAAAAGCCGCAGACACACTGGGAATTAATGTCTTCAAAACACAATATATGGCTGTAATACTTGGGGGTATGATGGCTGGATTTGGAGGGACATATTTTTCCCTTGGTTCATCCGGCAGGTTTGATGAAGTTATGACTGCAGGCCGAGGATTCATTGGATTGGCAGCCATGATTTTCGGAAATTGGCATCCTGTTGGTGCAATGGGTGCTGGATTCCTGTTTGGATTCTTTGACTCTTTGTCGGTCAGAGCATCATTATTACAAGTTCCATTGCCCAGTGAATTCTTAGGAATGGCACCATATCTGGCAACCATCATCGTTTTGGCGAGTGTAATCGGCCGCGGTCACGCCCCTGCAGCTGAAGGTGAACCATACGAAAAAGAGTAGATGAAGTTAAATGATCAAAAAAGGACCCGTTCCGGGTCCTTTTTTGTTTAGGCCTTCAAGGGATAATATCCATATTCCTCAACAGCATCCACCATCGCTAAAACATTTTCAGCAGAAACTTCATTCATCACGGTGTGAACTGTAGCTAGCATATAACCTCCACCCTGCCCTAAAATATTTATCACCCTTCTTACTTCCTGTTTTACTTCTTCAGGAGATCCATGTGGAAGGATTTTTTGGGTATCAATCGCACCACAGAAAACAATTCGTTTATCATATTGTTTCTTTAATTCCTCTAAATTCGACATTTTCCCAGCCGATGTCTGAATCGGATTGAGGATATCCACACCGATCTCAATAAAATCTTCCACCAGATTGAACACATCACCATCTGTATGGAAAAATACTTTGGCTTTGGTTTTTTGTTTGATGAGTGCAATCATCTCCGCATGTAAAGGTTTTAACATTTTCCGATACATTCTAGGAGAAATCATCAAATTTTCCTGTGTACCTAAATCATCGCCAATCTTGATGATGTCAATAACATCTCCACATTGATCCAAAAAGTGCCCCATATTGGTCATGCAGAGTTTGTTGATGCGTTTAAGCATTTCCTGTGCGAAATCCTGATCAGAGGCCATATTGAATAGAAACTTCTCCATCCCTTGTAGTCCAATTGCTCGCTCAAATGGAAACATTAGCCAGGGGGTAGCTAGAATCGCATATTGATTTTCTTGATGAATTTTTAAAGCCTGATCCCTGACATGCACTGTTCGGAAAGAATCATCCATGTTTGGCCATGGAAAATAATCCAATTCTTCAACTGTTTTGGCATCGGGTAATGGATGTACCCCAGGATACCAATTATCAGGTCCAATTTCCATTTGTCCATTTCCCCAATCATCAATAAAAGGAGAATGGGGAGGGCGTGATTGATTTCTATCATAAACATCCTTCGGAAAACGATCCAGAACCCCTCTAACATCGCTACGTAAACGTTCCATAACCGTTTCATCCGGGAGAGCTGATCCAAGTTCTGGCCAGTCATAAAGATAACGATCTTCACTTTCAATACCCAGAATTTTCTTAATTCCTCGATATGGCTTAATTTTTATTCCAGTGGCATTACTTACACCAATAATGATCGGAACTCTATCAGGGATCTCATAATGTAGAACAGCCTGTACTCTTTCACGTGATGTCATTGTCATTTTTTTCTCCAAAGTTATTGTTTTATAAAGAAATTAACATTCTAAGAAATGATCGAAAATATCATAAAATGAATTCAATATTCATAAATTATCAAATGACTGATTAAAAATCTATTTGAGTGGTCATTTCAAAACTGGCAACATGGGCAGGTAAAAAATGGAAAGAAATGATAGACTCATATTTGGACCTATTTATCATAACAATCGCATTTCAAATATTATAGCAATTTTCCTCTTGTTTTTCTTTTACAATTTGGGTGATTAAAAAAATAACAAGAAAATTTCATATAGAATCGAGTTTCCAGATGAACACAATTGAAGTAATAAATATCTCGAAAAGCTTTGGCACACAAAAAGCATTGGATCAAGTTTCGTTTGAAGTAATGCCTGGGGAGATCTTTGGATTATTAGGTCCAAACGGTGCAGGAAAGACAACCTGCATCAGAATTGTCCTGGATATTTTTAAACCTGACTCAGGCGCAATTAAAATTTTCGGCAATAAAATGGATGAAGGGAAAAAAGATCTGATCGGTTATTTGCCAGAAGAACGAGGTCTTTATCAAGATATTAAATTGGAAGATTGTCTGGTTTATCTTGCAACCCTTAAAGGATTATCCAATGCAGAAAGCCATGAAAGAATTAACAACTATCTTGTCCGTTTCAATCTTGACGAACATAAAAAGAAAAAGGTAAAAGAATTAAGTAAAGGTATGCAACAAAAGGCACAATTGATTACTACCCTGGTTCACGATCCAAAACTGGTCATCATTGATGAACCGTTTTCAGCATTGGATCCTGTAAACACTCAAATGGTTAAAGATATATTAAGAGAACAAAGAGATCTAGGGAAAACGATTGTGATGTGCACACATCAGATGCACCAGGTAGAAGAACTTTGTGATCGGTTGGTATTAATTAATCAGGGGCAAACGGTTCTTTATGGCAGTCTTTCTGATGTACAAAAGAAATATGCAGGTCACGCAATACAAATTCGGACAGGTGATCAAATACCTGAATCTTTTCCGGGGATAAGAGAAATTAAAAAAATGGAGAATCATAATCTTTATAAAATCGAGTTACATGAAACAATCTCTATGCAGGATTTCATTAAATCAATGATATTGTCCAATATAAATATTGAACAATTTGAAGTCGCTGCACCTACATTAGATGAGATTTTTATTCAAGTGGTAACAGAATCTGGAATGAAATATGAATAAAATCTGGCTTGTAACAAAACATGAATATCTTCAACATGTAAGGAAGAAACGATTTATCCTGGCAATCTTATCTTTACCACTTTTCATTTTATTGATGGTGGGAGTAGGTTTTCTTTCAGTAATTTCCCAATACAACAGCACGCCTATTGGTTATATTGATAAGACTGGATTTTTACATCAACCAATTGAAAATTCTATAAAAGCCCCAGTTGGCATCTTATCATCGATAGACATCATCGAATTCTCCAGTGATGAGCTTGCGAAACAATCTTTGAGTGACGACGAAATTCAAGCGTATTATATATTGCCAGATGATTTTCTTCAATCTGGCAATATCCAGGTTTTTGCGAACAAAATCCCTGATTCTGAGATAAATAGTGATTTTACAAAATTTCTAAAAGTCAATTTCTTGAGGACAATTCCCGGAGAGATCTCGAATCGTGTTATAGAAGGGGCTTCTTTTGAAATCCAGTCCACAACTGATAATCGTACCACCAGTGAAGACAGCATTATGGGATTCGTATTGCCGTTTCTGGCAGGTTTTTTATTCATCATGGCTGTCAATATCAGTGGAGGTTACCTCCTGCAAGCTGTTGTAGAAGAAAAAGAGAACCGCACCATGGAGATTATGATTACTTCGCTATCTCCAACTGAATTGATGACAGCGAAAGTGATTGGAAATCTAAGTGTAGGACTGACCCAACTAATAGTTTGGATTCTGTTTGGATTGATCGGATTTTTGGCAATCCTGAAAATATTCCCAGACCTTCAGACCTCCCAAATCGATTTTTCTTTCTTGGTTCTTATAGTTCTCGTTTTTCTGCCAGCATTCGTTATGGTTGCTGCAATGATGGCAGCATTGGGTGCAACCACAACTGAATCTCGCGAAGCACAGCAATTTGCCGGATTATTTACGTTACCCATGGTATTACCTTTCTGGTTTCTACAAGTCTTAATGGAGAAGCCAAACAGTGTTTTTTCCATTTTCTTGAGTATTTTTCCTTTTACAGCACCGATAAGTTTGCCTATAAGAGCAGCATTTTCAACAATTCCTTTATGGCAAATAATCATCACAATTGCATTATTAATCGTTTTTGCCATAGCTGCATTATGGTTGGCTGGAAAAGCCTTTAGACTTGGCATGTTAAGGTATGGGAAAAAATTAACATTAAAAGAAATTTTTACACAAAGGCAATAAAATGAAAAATACCTTAATAGTTTTTAAGAATGAACTTATCTCCACCATAAATCGAAAATCATTTATTCTCACCCTTGTTTTGTTTCCGATTATTGGATTAATCATAACACTTGTCATTGGTAATCGCGACCAATCTTCAGTAATTTCCACAGTCCTTTCACAATTAACTTCAACGCAAGATGAAATTCTATTACTTGGTGTTTTTGATGAATCAAGAATAATAGTAAATATCCCTTCCGACCTCCAAGATAAAGTTAAATTGTTTGACTCTTCAAAAGAAGCTGATCAGGCTCTTGAAACCGGTCAAATCAAAGCATATTATTTGATACCAATTGAATATTTGGAAAATGGAGAAATTATTGTTTATCGCCCGGACTTTAATCCATTAGCTGCCGGTGATGATAATTACTTAATAGAAAAGATAATTAATTCAAATCTTTTGATGGGTCATCCTGAGATGGAAAAATTAATCAGTGATCCACCAATTTATAAAACCGAATTATTAATACCAGAACCACAAAGAGACCCGGGTCACCAGTTAACCTTCTTTTTGCCTTACATAGTTACCTTACTTTTTTATATCATCATCCTCAGCAGTTCAAGTTTAATGTTAAATAGTGTTACCAATGAAAAATCAAATCGAGTAATGGAAATTTTATTAACCTCCATCACACCATTACAGATGCTTAGTGGAAAGATTATTGCTTTAGGTGTAGTGGGATTGTTGCAAACCATTGTGTGGAGTGGTACAGGTTTATTTATTTTACGCCTGAGTGGCAGTAGTTTTTCATTACCGGTCGAATTCCAACTCCCCATCTCGATTCTCTTGTGGGGAATAGTATTTTTCATTTGCGGTTATATGCTCTATGCAAGCCTAATGGCTGGAATCGGAGCTTTGGTATCTAATCTGCGGGAAGCCTCACAGGCAACTACGATTGTAATTATCCCAATGGTCATTCCACTCATGTTTCTGGCTCCTATCATAGAAAATCCTGATGGAGCAATCTCAACATTCCTGAGTCTTTTCCCACTGACCTCACCTGTCTCCATGATGACCAGGCTAGCTGCTGGCAGTGCTCCACTCTGGCAGATCTTATTATCAATCGCATTATTATTGGTAAGCTCCTATCTGGTAATACGATCAGTCTCAAAATTTTTCCATGCACAATATTTATTATCTGGAAAAGAATTTAAACTGAAGTTCTTTCTAAAAGCAATGGTTGGAAAAGCATAAAGGTGCTAGGAGAAAATTTTTATTGAATTTCCTGAATGATCAGATTGGATAATTTTGTAATATGTTTTTATCTTTTTCACTTGCAGCCAATTTTTCCACATGATATAATTTAAGTAATTCAATAAGGTAAATTAATAAAAGATTCAATTCCCAAAAAAATCAATTCAAGGCTGAAATTATTGTGCAAATCATGAAAGATTTATCTTTGCACGAAGATTTTGCATATCTCTCAGACCATAAAACTTCAAAAAATTACCTTTTCTAAAGGAAAACCAAATGATTACCGTACCTGAACTGGAAAAATTACCACTAGCCGAATTAAGAAAAATTGCAAAAGACATGAATGTCATCAATTCAAATCGATTAAAGCGTGAAAACCTAATCGTCCGAATCGCTCAACATTCGACTGAAGTCAACGAAGAAGGTGAAGAAGTTCGTGGAGGAGTTTTAGAAGTCATGCCGGAAGGAATTGGATTCCTCAGGCAAAATTATAAATTGGGCAAAGATGATGTATATGTTTCACAGGCTCAGATTCGCAGATATAGTTTACGAAGTGGCGATCTAGTCATCGGTCTGGCCCGTCCCCCACGCGAATCTGAAAAACACTTTGGTATTGTAAAAGTTGATTTCATAAATGGTTTCCCAGCTGACGATGCGCGTGAACGAGTATTTTTTGAAAACTTAACCCCCATTTTTCCAAATGAACGTTTTAATCTAGAAACCAGCCCAAAAATTCTATCAACCAGGCTTATTGATCTGATTGCACCGATCGGTCGTGGACAACGTGCGATGATTGTCTCCCCTCCTAAAGCTGGGAAAACAACAATAATTAAAGAATTGTGCAATGCAATAACAGTCAACAACCCTGGAACGTATGTCACTCTGGTACTTATTGGTGAAAGACCTGAAGAAGTCACTGATATGGATCGTTCAGTAGATGCCGAGGTGGTTGCATCCACTTTTGATGAACCCGTCACAGCTCATGTCCGCACTGCAGAGATCGCATTAAGCCGTGCAAAACGCCTTGTTGAATTAGGCAATAATGTCGTTATATTGATGGATTCTCTTACCCGTCTTGCCCGTGCCTATAATATGTCAGTAACGCCTTCTGGACGTACATTATCCGGTGGAATGGACCCATCAGCACTGTATCCGCCAAAACGTTTCTATGGTGCGGCCCGAAATATTGAAGAAGGTGGCTCATTGACCATAATTGCAACAGCATTGGTTGATACGGGTTCACGTCTTGACGATGTCGTTTTTGAGGAATTTAAAGGCACAGGCAATATGGAACTGCATCTCTCCAGACGGTTGCAGGAACGAAGAATATTCCCAGCAATTGACATTGAAAAATCTTCAACCCGGCGAGAAGATTTGTTGATAAGCCCTGATATTCTCCAAAGAGCTTGGGTCATGCGACGCATGTATCTTCAAATGATCTCCAATCCTCCGCAAGGGGCTGGAATGGATATATCCGTTGCTTCCGAAGCAATACTCCAAAAAATGATGAAAACGAAAAATAATATGGAATTCCTGGAGAATCTTACTGATGTTATGTAATTTATAAATTTGAAGATCAGGAATCATTTTTCATAATTATCATCAAAAAATCCAGATTGCTAACTTTTAAGAGCCCTTTCAGGCTAATAATTATTCTATTTAATCATTGAGCAATTTCCATTGAAAATAATTTTGTAAGCAAAATTTCAAGGAATGGGTAAAAAACATTGTAAAAATTAACATTCCTTACATAAATATCAAGAATAAGCTCGTAATCAATTGCCATTCAGGTGATTTTCCAATGCTTGCCAAAATCGAAATAAGTAAAGTAGAATTCATTTGAATGATATGGAGGATGTTTGAACAAAGAAATTCAGAAAAAAACAACTGATAAAAAAAGCTCAGCCAACCTGATTTCAATCCTGTTTTGGGGATTGGCATCTCTAATGATAGCTTTGCTCGTATTTGTGGCGGTTCAATTCTTTAAACCCTCACAAACTGCCTGGACACCTGATTTTGATCTTGCTTCAGCGGATTTCTCGGACACAGCACCTGCATCTCTACCAAATTATCAACCCGAAGACAATGATTTTGCCTTAATTCGGTTAGCAAATCCAATAACCATTATCCCAACCCGAGCCCGAACTGATGCTACAACTTACACCATAGAGACAGGTGATTCGGTCTTTGGAATAGCACAATTCTTCAATCTGACTCCAGAAACTATTCTTTGGGCGAACAAAGATACGATGAATGATGATCCGCATATGATCTCTGTTGGAAATGAGTTGAGAATTCCGCCTACAAATGGGGTGTTTTATCAATGGAAAGAAAATGACACGTTGGAATCCATTGCCAGTCAATTCAAAGTGGATGTTGACGCAATCCTGGATTGGACACCCAATAAAATTGATCGCACGAATCCTGAAATTGCACCTGAAACTTATGTGATGATCCCAGGTGGAAAAAGGGAATTCCAACAATGGGTTGTTCCAACAATTCCTCGCGGCCCAGCAGGTGTCAACAAATCCATACCTGGTGCCTGTGATACCTCAGCTGGTGGAGCGTATGGGTCCGGTACCTTCATCTGGCCAACCAATAACCAATTTATTTCTGGTAACGATTACTGGTCAGGACATCTTGCGATTGATATTGGAGCAAATATTGGAGATAATGTTTATGCTTCCGATAGTGGTGTCGTTGTATACTCTGGAGGAATCAGTGGCGGCTATGGGACTATGGTTATGATAGATCATGGCAATGGTTATCAGACTCTCTATGCACATTTGAGCGTCGCTCGTGTTCGTTGTGGTGCCAGTGTATATCAGGGACAGGTGATCGGTTCTGCAGGAAACTCAGGAAATTCAACTGGACCGCATTTACATTTTGAAGTTCGGTTTATGGGTGGTTTCCTTAATCCTCACTTCGTTTTACCGTAATAAATTTATCTTCAACAAATTAATTCGTGTTTATGATTGGATTACTCCAGATGTAAACACGATTTTTTTTATGGGTCAGTTAGAGTAAGGAGACCGGATCAATAGTTACAACCGTATCTCCCAATTCTTTTCCCCGAAGAACTTCTGTTGGCTGTGGTCCCCGCAGAATTATTTGCCAACGAAAAACTGCATTTAACTTTGGATAGAAACAAGGTACTGGTCCGATAATATCAGTTTGTTTAAATTTTCCTTCACTTATCCAATAAGAAATTTTTTCAGCCATTTTTTCAGCATTTGATTGTGCTTCCTGTGGATTCTGATGTCGAAATTCTAATCGAATCAAACGAGTAAACGGTGGATAATGAAGATTTAGTCGGTAAGTGAGTTCATGTTGGTAAAATGCACTAAAATCATGGTTTGCAGCCATTTTAATGGGGTATTCATCTGGTTGGTAGGTTTGAAATATAACTTTTCCCCCTAAAGGGCTTCGCCCAGCCCTTCCAGCAACTTGAGTCAGCAATTGAAAGGTGCGTTCCGTCGCTCGAAAGTCAGGCAGCGCTAACCCCACGTCTGCCAGAATTACCCCAACCAGAGTGACAAATGGAAAATCAATTCCCTTTGCCAGCATCTGGGTGCCCACAAGAATATCAGCTTTTCTATCCGAAAATTGTTTTAAGAGGATTTCATGAATTCCTTTTTGCCTTGTCACACCCGAATCCAATCTTAAAACTCTTGCCGCTGGAAATTGCTTACTGACCTCTTGCTCAACCCGTTCAGTACCGATCCCGAATTGACGTATTTGAGGACTATGACATTGTGGACATTTGTTGGGTAAAAGGCGGTTATAACCGCAATGGTGACAGAGTAAATGGTTCTTGTCAGCGTGAAAAGTAAGCGGAATATCACATTTGGGACAGGTTAGGCGATAACCGCAACTTCGGCAAAACACATAAGAAGCTGAACCACGGCGATTAAGAAAAAGTATTGCTTGATGTCCTTGTTTTAGCGTTTTTTGTAGGTGCTCATGCAAATCACGGCTAAAAATGGAACGATTTCCTTGTTTTAATTCCCTGCGCATATCTATGATGCTGACATCAGGCAATGGTAAAGACGTAAGTTTTTGAATTGTTTGGAATGATTTATTTGAATTATCCTGAGCAATAGCATCCAGATGAGCAAAGATTCTCAAAGGCATATTCAGGATTGGCCAATAATCTTTAGTAGCACGATACATCATTTCTATGCTTGGAGTCGCACTTCCATAAACGATCAAAGCATTATTAATCCTGGCATATTCTTCCGCTGATCGGATAGCACTATAACGTGGCGGTATATCATCCTGAAAATAAGAGTCATCATGGCATTCATCCACGACAATAACCCCCAAATTTTCCATTGGAGAAAACAAAGCTGAGCGGGGACCGACAATTACTTTGATTTCTCCTTTTCGAATTCTCCGCCATGTATCAAATCTAGCTCCTTCTGATATCTGTGAGTGAATGATAGAGACTTTTCCTGGAAATCGGGCTTGAAATCTTTTTACGGTTTGCGGTGTTAAGCTGATTTCAGGAACCAGTACAATTGCCGTTTTATTCTTATTAATGAATGACTTTACCATCCTGAGGTACATTTCAGTTTTTCCAGAACCAGTTACACCATGTAATAAAACTGGTTTTTGAAACTGATTTTTTTCAATAATAGAATTTAATTTCTCCCAGGTTGTTATCTGATCATCCGTCAATTCAGGTTCTTCATGCGAAATTGGTTCAAAACTTTCCATTGGATCACGAATTGATTCAACTTCTCCAAAATAAATTAGACCTGCCTCAACCAATTTATTGAGATCATTTGAATTTGCAGTCGTCGCCATCGTAATCATTGCCACTTCAATTCCTTGAGGATGATTTATCAACAGGTTCATAACTGTTTTTCGACGATCTGACGCAGTTCCAGGCCGGCCAATTTTAGTTAAGATTGCATCAATTTCAGATGGCTGGACATTTAGGTGAACCGTCCGAACCATCTTTGCCTGTACTCTAGGTGGTGCCAGATAAGTTCCAGACTGAATGATTCCCAAAGTAATCAAACGACGAATTGATGATTTCCAATCTACTCTTGGAAAAGCATGGTTCAATTGAGCACCTCGAAGCGCTCCTTTTTCTTTTAAAGTTGCCACAATTCTGCGTTGAAGGGGAGACAAAGGTACTTCAGAATCTATCTGACCTAATTTATATAAACTATCTACTTGTTGACTGAGTCCTGGTGGTAGCATTAATTGATAACAGGCAGAAACAGGAGCTAAGGTTTCTTTTGCCATCCATTCAGCCAATTTTTGTTGCGCTGGATTAACAACTGGATGCGGATCGATGACACTATCAATAGGTTTGGTTTTTGGCACCTGTGGAGTTGAAACAAATGCCTTAACAATACCTTGGGCAATTTGCCTTCCAAAAGGCACCAAAACCAATGCCCCAAGTTCTAGATTTTTTTGATATTCTTCAGGCACATGATAATCAAAGACTCCTTCAATACCAGGAACATTGACAATTACCTGAACATATAATTGCATATAGTTCTGCCTTATTCCTTCGATTTTATAAAAACACCTGCACCATATCCAACGACGGAAGAAAAATCTCCAGTTTCTTTTCCAGATGTTGTTTGATGAAGGATTTTTATTGTGTCTGCCCCAAGGGTTTTACAGACAGCCATACTGACCATTATGGCTCCCAGTCCACACGCAAATCCTTTGCCTTCAAATTCTGTTTGATAAACCTGAGAAACCGAAAACGATTGAATCTGTTTAAGCATTTCTGTGTCCAATTGTTCCGCAAGCGACTGTGAATGGAAATGAGATAAATCTGTTGAGGCAACAATTAAAACTTTTTTATCTTTAATTAATTCAAATATAAATTTTGCTATTAATTCAGAATCGTATGGATCAATACTTCTAATCATTAATGGTAGAATTCGGAAGTCACTATCCAGAACACACTGTAAAAATGGTAGCTCAATTTCTAAAGAATGTTCCTCGTCCTGCACGACACGTACCATTTTTAAATCCGAATCGAGGTGAATTTTGTCCATTAGTGCTTCAACTAAACCCTGATCAATCTGAATTTTCCCTAATGGTGTCTGATAATTCTGATGAGCACTGCTTAATATTGTTGCAGAATGATAAGCATGATAAGGAGACAAAATGACAACAAGATCGTATTTTTTTTCTTTGACGTAATGAAATGCATAAGCAGCGGTTTGACCGGAAAATCGATATCCTGCATGCGGAGCAAACAATCCAATTACTTCCCCTTGAATATCAGTACCTGTTACATTCTCCAGATAGGAGTAGATTTCTGACCTCAAGACATGCGGATTTCCACTGTACCAATATCCTGCGATGGGTGACGGACGTGTTTCAATTATTTTGGACATATGATCCTTTCAATAATATTATACATGTCCGAAATATAAAATGACCGCTTATTTTTATAAACGGTCATTCATCTGGTTATTCCATTTTATTGTAAAAACAATTTTGGATCTACACGACCATAATCATCATGGCGCATTTCAAAGTGCAAATGTGGACCTGATGAGTTGCCAGTGCTTCCCATCAAACCAATCACGTCACCCTGGAACACTGATGCACCACAACCAAAGTAAATTTCACTCATATGTGCGTAAAGCGTTTGCCATCCACCTCCATGATCGATTACCACCATGAATCCATAACCATAATCATTCCAACCGGAATATACAATAACGCCATTATCGGAAGCATACAAAGTATCTCCAAGGTGACCACCGATATCTATAGCAAAATGATTGGTAGCTGGTGAATAATCATAGCCGGAAATGAATCTTTGAGGCGCTGGCCAAATAAAGGTTCCTATTCCAACCGCTCCATCCATAATAACGCCACATGCTCCAGGACCAATATTCTTGGCAACAGCAGGATTATCTCTGGTAATTCGAGGTGCGCTCCAGGTAATGAAATCTCGTTCGCCACTAGGAACAAATAATTCTGTTCCAGGTTCAATGTTTGGTGCAGCAAAATCCCCAACTTCGGCAGCATCCAAATTGTTTCCAGGCCAATTAATAATATCTTCAGGTGTAACACCATAATATCGGGAGACACCATTTAGACCTTCACCAGCACTCCATACGTGTAAAACACCATTTTGTGGCAAAATGTTGAGATTCAAACCTGGAAATAATCGATGCGGATCATCCCCCAAAATATAAAGATTACCCCATAGTATTGTTGATGGTTCTAAATTGTACTTTTCAGCAATACCAAATAATGTATCACCTTCCACGACTGTATACTTTTCAATTTCATAGCGAGGTTTTTCAGGTAGAGTAGTGTCAATTTCTGTAAATCTATCTAATGATACCGTGGATGCACTTGGATCCGGTAGTTCAAAGTCAGGTAACGTGATCGAAACTGTTGCAGTAGGTATGACGATCTCTGCAGCAGCTGCTTGCGATTCGGAAATGTTGCCTTGTAAGTAAAATCGACCCATAACCCAGACAACGAGTAGAACCAGCGCAATCGATGCCAGAACAGTACCTACGCGCAACATAACATCTCCTAGCCCAACCTTTACAATTCTATCCCAAATTAATTTCCAATTTCTAGGTTCTTTTTCTTCTGCAATCTCGTCAAAATCAGGATTTTGTGGATCCTGAATATTTAGATTTTCATTATTGTCCATATCTACCTCATTCGAGCCATCATAACAAAGGAAAAATATAGTGTCAAGTTCCTTTGTATCCAATCATTAATTCTTATAGATTTCTTAATCAAGCCCATTTCTTTTTATCAGAGGTCTGTGTGATTTTGTTTGATATCACCACCAGCTCACCCAACAACCATGTTTTATTAAAATGTTACTCAAGTCTTTTAGAAATTCTTGTAATGAAGTTGTCTTTTCAAGCTTTCTTCTTGTATGGGATCATAAAAAGAAAACCAATCGCAATAATCACCTGACCTATTTCTACACCTCTGGTTTGCCAACCTCCAAAATATGGCATATCTGGTAATGGATGACTACCAAAACCAAACACATCCGCCATCCCTGCAAAAACAGCTATCACAAATCCGGTAGCAACCAACCTCAATCCGATGTCTGCCAGAATGCTGGGCGTTTCTTTTTTCCAAAGTGCCATCATACTGATATAGCCACCAGCACACATAATTGCCAATCCAACCAGAAACATGCCAATTTGGACAAACCCAATTACAGGACTGCGATCAAGCCCGAATAAAGAAGGCCGTGCGCCGAGTAGAAATATGACAAATCCGAGGATGGTAAAAATTAATCCAATCCTGATTCTGAAAAAAGGTATTCCTTTCGGGGTGATTGTGTCTCTATCGAGATTTCTATTCTGGTCCTGGGAACTCATACAGAAAAAATCCTATCGAGTATTCTTTTCCAATTCAATGAAAAAATTGAATCGATTTCGTTCTTATTATAACCACGGGAAGCTAAAACATCACCTAATTTTGGGAGACATGCGATTGTATTCAATTCAAGTGGAACATCCGGATATCCAAAGCCACCATCAAAATCTGTTCCTATTGCTACGTGTTGAGAACTTCCAGTCAACTGACAGATATGGTCAATATGGTTAGTGTAATGTTCTAAAGTTACTTTATCACGAGGGTGCATATTTGTCCAATCAGGCCAGAGAAATTTGTTATATGGCATCAAACCTATCACTCCATTGCGTTCTGCAATGCGATGAATCAGCTGATCAGATAAATGCCGATCTCCACTAATATCTTTCAATAAAGATTTCGCGTTAGCGTGCGAGCAAAACACAGCTCCATCAAAAATATCCAATGCCTGAAATGCTGATTGCTCACTCATATGAGCCAGATCAAGCCCTATGTTAAGATCGAGCATGGTTTCTAATAACAATTTTCCCTCATTGGTAAATCTACCAGGCTCATACATCCCACCACAATATTTTCCTCCAGCCCAGGCTGGACCAATCAATCTTAACCCCATTGAGTACCATTCTTCAATCTCTTTTGGATGTTTTATCCCTTCAGCCCCTTCCAATAAGAGAATAAGACCAACAGGATTAGAAGTGATGTTCGGATTATTTAAATTTTCCCAATGATGAAAGTATTGTTTTTGATTTTTTATGATTATAAATTTGTCTGGATATTTGTCTTCCAGTCTATGATAAAAATCAATCTGGTTTTGGGTTAGCTTTTTTGCTTCATCAAAATTTTTATATGCAACTTTTTCCCACTCACCTGCTCGATATTTCTTTGGCATTATAAATATCGTTGAGAAAATAATCCCGACATTTGCTGTTTGCCAATCGGGAAAACCCAGCATTGCTTGCCCATTCCTTTGAGGAACCTGTGAAAATTGTTCTATCTGGCGAATTGAATCAGCAGATTTTGAATAGTCACGATCGAAGGTTATGGCTGAATAAGCAATGTCTTCATGTGCATCTATAAGGATTGGTTTCATCATGTACTCTATTGAAAAAAGCGCACCAATAGGCGCGCTTTTATGACTGATTTCATTATATACTATGATTCTGGATCAGATTTTTCATCCAATTTTGGTTCAGGAGTTTTTTCAACTTCTACTTCTTCTTCAGGGGTTTCCAAAACTTCCTGTTTGGCTTCTGGAGTTTTTTCAACCTCCAGTACTACTTCAGTTGTTTCTTCGACTTCCGATTTTGCTTCAGGAGTCTCTTCAACTACTTGTACTGCCTCCGGAGTCTCCACAACTTCCTGTTCAACTGCAGGGGTTTCTACGACTTTTTTTGTTGGTTTAGAAGTTTTTGTCGCTTTTGGCTGTACCTCAGTAGTTTCAACATCATCCAATAAAACTTCATCAAGCAGAATATCTTCGAGGGTTTTCCAATCCATTTCTGCAAATGCCATGGAGTCCACTCTTCGAATACTCAATCCGATTCGATGATTTTCAGGCTCAATTTTAATTACACGTAATGTAATTGTTTCGCCTTCCTTGAGCACCTCTTTCGGGTGTTCAATTCTTCGTTCACTGATTTCACTGATATGGATTAAACCTTCCAGATCTTCTTCGATGCGGGCAAAAGCACCAAATTTTGTCAGCCTGGTGATTGTACCTTCCAATAACTGGCCAACTTCATATTGTGAAATCCGATTTACCCAAGGATCATCCATCAATTGACGAATTGATAGACCAATTCTTTTCTTTTCGCGATCTATATTTATGATTTTTACTTTTATTTCCTGGCCAACTTTTAAGACTTCCGTTGGATGCTGAATTCGGTCCCAGGAAATCTCAGAGAGATGAACCAGACCATCAGCGCCATTAATGTTAACAAAGGCACCAAAATCAGCCAGACTGGTAACTTTCCCAGTACGGATATCACCTTCACTTAATTCACTTAATATCCGATCCTTGATCGTTTCACGTGTCTCAGTACTGGCAGCTCGTTCAGAGAGAATAAGTCGGCGGCGTTCACGATCAACTTCAATTACGCAAACATCGATTTCATCACCAACCATCGGGCTCCATCTTTTATCAGGTGTATCGCCTGTTATTCCAGCTCTGCGTGAGAGACTGATTTGTGAGGCAGGAACAAATCCATTTAAACCTTCAACTGGAACAATTAATCCGCCTTTGTTGTAACCACGGATTTCACTTTTATAAGAATCTTTAGATTTTAGAAGTCCCTCAGCAGTAAACCATGATTTCTCTTCTAAAGCTCTCATTAATGAAAGCATTAAATTTCCATGGGAATCTTCAGGGGTTAATACATAAACCCAAATTTCCTGACCCACAGATAATTTTTCTAATTCTTCCTGAGGTATCGCATCAAATTCGCGTCCAGTAATAATACCTTCTGATTTTGCTCCAACACTCACTAATATCTGATTGCTGGATATACTGGCAACCATACCTTGTCTGGTTTCACCAGCCTGGGGAAAATCTATATCTATTCCTTCTTGCTCGAGCAAGGAAGCCATATTGTCTTCATTTGAATTTTCAGGCTTTGCCTGCTCAATTTGGGTGTCTTTTTGCTCCATACGATCTACATACTCCAATTTAAAAGATTTCCAAATTATATGAAAGAAATTCATTCTTGGCAAGCTTTGGTTAAATTAAGCTTAAAAACCAAATGATTTTGTCATATTTTTTGATTAATGTCGCCGTCTTTTTCTTTTTTTCTTGGTTTTATCAGATTCTTGATCGTCTACAACCTTATTTGCTACTGCCTCTACCACGCGATCCTTTTCAATCGTCGTATTTACCCCTTGACTAGGGCGATAGGTAAACATTCGGTTGACCAGAGCTGAGCGAATATCAACCAATAATGCTTTGAATAATTCCGAAGCCTGTGACTTATATTGAACCAAAGGATCGCGTTGTCCATATGCTTCTAAACCAATCGAAACACGCAGTGCTTCAACTTTAGTTAAATATTCAACCCACATTTGAGAAATGATTGATAAAAGCAATTCGCGATAAATTTCATTTCTGACCCGTTTTCCAAGCACATCCTGAATGATCTCTTTTTTCTCAGGCTGAAGATAAGGTATTTGAATTTCT
Source organism: Anaerolineaceae bacterium (assembly GCA_030653365.1). GTDB lineage: Bacteria > Chloroflexota > Anaerolineae > Anaerolineales > Anaerolineaceae > UBA6170. Next base: position 156,448 of record JAURZL010000015.1, on the reverse strand, counting down.
TTAAGCGTTTCAAATTCCTGCTCCCCGATCTCATGACTCAACAAGTTTTTACTCTTTTCATCTAGATTAGCTAAAGAAACCTGGTTTTGTTGTAATCGATTAATTTCATAAATACCCCAAACTGATTTTAATGTACTCAAAGCATCTTGCAAATGTATCAATACCATCTGGTTAACTTGATCAGTATCCATTTTCTGGACCGCAAGTGCAGCCAGATAGATATAGTTCAGTCGGTTATACCTTTGACGAACCTGTCTGTGTGTTTTGCGGTCAAACGCTAATCGACTGCCCTGGAGCAAAACTATCATCAATCGGAATAAATCCTCTTTCGTAATTTCCTCTGAATCAATCTGTTTCAACCAATTGTCAATATCAATCGATAACTGGCCTTGATCACCCAGAAGACTCGTTTTTTGTCTTGCGAAAGCATCATCAACAGCATCTAATAAAAGATCAACCGTTTCATCCCAATCTTTTCCCTGATAATCTCCAGGTTTTACTTCCATGTTGGCAAATCTTATTGCAAATGTAGCAACTGCTCTGTTGACATTAATATTTAGCAAGGATTTTATAACCTGGTCCTGAATTTCATCTTCAATTTCCTGTGAACCTTCTATCAAATCCTGAATTTGTTGTTGATTGAGTTGTATTGGTGTTCGAACAAGATTGGTTATTTCCTGTAAAATTTGTTGGGGCTTTTTTGGTTCCACTTCTTGCGATTCTTCAAGACCAGCAAGAAAAGAGTCCAGGGCATCCAATCGTTCTAATTTTTGTGTTGTGATCGATTCTTCAACCCGAACAAGGAACTTTTGTGAGCTGCTTATTGCATGATTGATCTCAGCATTTAGGCTATCTTCAGAAATTCTTAACAGGAAGGATTTTACTTTATCTTTTGAAATGGGGAACTCACCCAGAGATTTTCCATATTCATCGACCAAAATTCGTAAATGGAACGCTGGATAGAAAACAGTTTCGTAATCAATAGATGGTTGAATATCAGCCAGATAGGCTACTAATTTCCAGGGTCCTTCTTCATCAATCATTGCCTGGGATACTCTCTGTTCGACATCCATACGGACCATTTCCATTACGTCTTCGGTCAAATCCTCTTTCGTAAAGACACGATCACGTTGAGAATAGATCCGCTTTCGTTGCGTGTTAAGAACATCATCATATTCCAACAAATGCTTTCTGACATCAAAATTTGATCCCTCCACCCTTTGTTGAGACTGCTCAACCAGTCGACCAACAATACCGGATTCAATCGGAATGTTAGCATCCACATTGAACCTGCGCATGAGACCATCAACCTGTTGACCACCGAACAAACGCATTAATTCATCTTCCAATGATAAATAAAATCGAGAAGATCCTGGATCACCCTGACGAGCTGCACGACCACGCAACTGATTGTCAATCCGTCGTGCTTCGTGCCTTTCAGATCCGATCACATGCAGTCCACCTAAAGTACGAACACTTTCCATTTCATCGATCGACTGTAAGAACGAATTTACCGAATCAACATAGATTCCATATTGCTCAGCATTCATCTTTTTAAGGATTTGACGTTTATCCTCATCTCTTAAAGAATAAGGATCAACTTGATTTTTTCTTAAGACACGGGCGATGTCCGCATGAATTTCTTCACTGATTTCACCCCCTAATTTAATGTCAACACCTCGTCCTGCCATATTGGTGGCAATTGTCACTGCTCCGAACGCTCCAGCTTTGCTGATAATCAATGCTTCTTCATCATGTTTCCTCGCATTCAACACACGATGGGAAACACCAACTTGTAACACATCATTCAGACGTCCTTCAGATTCATCCGGAAGGTCCAGGATAATCAATAATCGTTTTATATTTTCAGGATCCTGTAAGTTTATGGAATCAAGACCAATTTCACGTGCAAATTTTCTCAATTGTGAAATATTCAGTTGGTCAATGGGTTCATTTAAAAATTCCAATTCAGGTACTTTCTGCTCAATCATCTCACGATTATTTTTTCGCATCCAGGCATCCCGAATCAGCAGTGTCTGTAATAAGCGGCGGACAGATTCAGCTGAAAGACGGTCCGACAATCGGTCTGATAATTCAACAGATGTTGTTCCAATCAATTGTGGACGTCCCAAAACGTGATAAAACAACACCTCTTTCCCAATTGCCCGTAATTTTGCTTCTTCTGTACGATAAACGATATCAGGAAAATCTTTTCTTTTATAAAAAATTGGTGTCTTGTTCACGTCATCACGGGACGTGTAGTAGGTATACCGATATCCACCCTCGTCTTTATCTTCGACAGTAATCATTGGCGATTCTTTTCCAAACGCCTGAAATTCAAGATTTGTTGGAATAGGAAGAACTTCGAGCCTATAAATTTTATGAAATTCTTCCGATTCTGTTTCTGCTGTACCCGTCATTCCTGCCAATTTTTCATACATCCTGAAATAATTCTGGATGGTTATCGTGGCATATGTGACATTTTCTGGTTCAACTTTTACACCCTCTTTCGCTTCCACTGCCTGATGCAATCCTTCAGACCACCGTCTGCCCGGCATTAATCGGCCGGTAAATTCATCCACAATAACCACTTTTCCACCCTGAACAAGGTAATCCTTGTTCTTTCTAAAAAGGTGTTGTGCTTTCAGTGCCTGTTCAAGATATCCTAATAGCCTGGCTTGTTCTGGAGAAATATCTTCTGGTCTTTCCGGATCCCGGATAGGCATTTGTAAAAGATCTTCTACATGCGCCTCTCCCAGTTCGGTTAAATTAACATAACGATCTTTCTCACTGATTTCATAATCTTCCGGATTCAGCTGGCGGACAACGATTGCCATGCGATTGTACCATTCAGTTTCATCAGATGCGGGACCGGAAATAATTAATGGAGTCCTGGCTTCATCAATTAGAATGTTGTCAATTTCATCAATAATTGCGTAATAATGTCCCCGTTGCACTCTTTCGGAAAGGCGGTTGGTCAGGTTGTCACGCAGATAATCAAAACCAAATTCACTATTTGTTCCATAAACCACATCTGAAAGATATGCTTGTTGACGATTTACCATCACCAATTGATCTTGATCTTCAAATGAAGAGGTTTTTTCCAGGTCAACAATAAAGGCTTTTTGTCCATTTTCTGTACGGCTTGCCATTTGAAGAACACCGACAGAAAGCCCCAAGGATACATAGATGGGTGACATCCAGCGTGCATCACGCCGCGCAAGATAGTCATTCACAGTCACAACATGGACACCTTGACCTGTGATGGCATTTAGATAAACAGGTAATGTTGCAACCAAGGTTTTTCCTTCACCAGTTCGCATTTCAGCAATTTTTCCACGGTGCATGGCAATTCCACCAACCATTTGAACGTCAAAATGTCTTAATCCAAGTGTGCGTTTACTTACTTCTCTGACCGTGGAATACGCTTCCAGCATTAAATCATCTAACGTTTCACCATCGTTATACCTTTGTTTAAATTCGGTTGATTTTTGAAACAGTTCTGCATCGGTTAGTTTTTCAAACTCAGGTTCGAATAAGGTTATCTGCCTGGCGAGTTCAGCAGCTTCCTCAATTTCCTTTTTTTGTGGATCATATCCAAATACTTTAGCGATCTTATTTAGCATTCTTGTCCCTTTAAGTGATTCAACCAGAATGTTGAATTAATTCTTTTTATTTTTTAGTTCGAAATATGATGAAAAATTATAGCATAAGCATTGTATTCATCATGACGTAGTATTCAATCTTTTTTCATTTATCGTTACATTTCAATAATACAAGGATAACAGGTTTTTGGCGGGCATCACCTCCAAAAACACCATTAACACTATGATATGTAGATACATTTAAGACAATAAAAAAGGCTCTGTTTCTGAACACAGAACCTTTTCTTTTGTCTATTGTTCAAGCTAGATATGAATTGTTTCTCCGACAACACCATGAGCTGCTTCCATGATGACCTCACTCAATGTTGGGTGAGCATGCACATTCCGGCTGATTTCCTCAGCTGTTAATTCCATGGTCTGAGCGAGGGTGAGTTCGGGTAATAATTCCGAAACTTCCGGCCCAATCATATGAGCCCCAAGAATTTCACCATATTTGACATCGGTTACGATCTTCACAAATCCATTAGATTCGCCTAATCCCAGTGATTTGCCATTCGCCTGGAATGGAAATCTTCCGACTTTGACTTCATACCCTTCTTCTTTCGCCTGCGCTTCTGTCAATCCAAACGATGCTACTTGTGGATGACAATATGTAGCTCTGGGCATCATCCGATAATCCAGGGTGATTGTATCGACACCAGCAATATTCTCAGCACAAATAATTCCTTGTGTACTGGCAACATGCGCAAGTAATAATTTACCGGTAACGTCACCAATTGCCCAGATTCCTGGCACATTGGTAGACATGTGATCATCAATTTGAATAAATCCACGCTTGTCTAATGCAACCCCGACTGGTTCCAATCCCAGATCAGCGCTGTTGGGTTTAAAACCTATTGCAACCAAAGCTTGTTCGGCTTCGATGATTTTTTGATTTTCTCCTTCTGAAACAGTAACCTTTACACCTTTATCAGTTGTTTCAATTTTTTCAACCCTATGACCAGTCAAGGATTTAATTCCAGCTTTTTTAAATGCTTTCTCGAGTTCCACACCAATCTCTTCATCTTCTAATGGTACTAGACGAGGAAGCATTTCAACAATGGTTACTTCAGTGCCATATCCATTCCAAATGGTCGCAAATTCTACACCGATTGCACCGGCACCAATAATGACCACTGATTCTGGTTGCCTGGTTTGTAAAATTGCTTCCTTATAAGAAAGGATTTTTTCACCATCCAATGTCACCCCAGGAATAGGTGTTGAATAAGCACCGGTCGCAATAATTATATTCTTTGCAGATATTTCCTGGGTACTTCCATCTTCACCTGTAACAGTGACAATATTTTTTGCAGTTAATTTTCCAATGCCCATAATTACGTCAACATTATTTTTCTTCATCAAAAAGCCAACCCCTTTAGTCAACCTGTTGGAAACTTGCCGACTTCTTTTCACTGCGACACTATAATCCAATTTCAGGTTATCAAAAGAGAAACCAAATTCTTTGGCACCGTTTCTTAATGTATATGCAACATCCGCGTTCTTTAATAAGGATTTTGAAGGAATGCAGCCAATATTTAGACAAACTCCCCCCAACCATTCCTTATCAATTATGACTGTTTTCAATCCTAATTGGGAAGCACGAATGGCAGCCACATAACCACCCGGTCCGGCCCCTATAATAACAACATCATATTCGCTCATGACACTCCTCTATCAAAAAGAAATTTATCAGTGATTTGCATGCTTGAAATTATATCAATATAAATTGCAACAATGAATAATCCCTGAAATTTTATTGCCAATTCTCCAACATGGATACAATCTTAGCCAGGAAGTAATCAGCAGTAGAACCGTCCAAAATTCGATGATCAAATGTAAATGAAAGATAAACCATTGGGCGAATGGCAATTGCATCATTGATTACCACAACCCTTTTTTTTATTGCTCCAATTCCCAGGATGCCTGCCTGTGGTTGATTAATCACCGGAGTAGCAAAAAGAGAACCAGCTGTACCATGATTTGTTATTGAGAAGGTTCCTTCCAGAACGTCATCAGGTTTCAATTGATGATTTCTGGCTCTATTAACCAAATCACCAACCACACGAACAAGTCCGGATAGAGAATATTCATCAGCCTGTTTGATCACTGGCACTATCAAACCTTCATCCTGTAATGCTGTAGCAAGGCCGATGTTAATTGCTTTTTTACGCAAAATACCATTGTCTGTCCAGGTGGAGTTAACCATAGGAAATTCTCGTAAGGCATTTGCCGTTGCTGCCACAAAATAGGATGAATATGTCAACCTTAATCCCTGTTTTGAAAATGGCTCCTTGTTCCGCGCAAGGTGATCACTTACCTGTTTCATATCCGCTTCCATTATTGTAGTTACATGGGGAGATGTATGTTTACTTTTCACCATATGCGCTGCGATAGCTTTTCGCATATTGGATAACGGAACTAGTTGATCACCCATCGATTCCTTGACATCAGATTTAGGCTGAGAAATTGGTGCTTGTTTTGGAACAGATGAAGGTTGCGTGGATTTGAAACGATCAGGAAATTGCAATTCTGTTGGCCTGAATAAATCTCCCTCGCCTGGTGTTTCCCAGGCAGGTATCTCAAATTCGGCATCAGAATCATCTTTGTGCTCTACATATCGGAGAATATCTTTTTTAGTAATCCGTCCATTATTACCGGTGCCATTAATTTGGTTTAGATCAACATTATATTCGCTGGCTAATTTTGCCACAACAGGCGAAATGAAACCTAAATCTCTACTTCGTCCCACTTCTGGACTGATAACTGGATTTTCTTCTGCGGATTGAATTGGCTGCGTAGTTTCTGCGACTTCTTTAATGGCATCCTCAGGGATTTTTTCATCCGGATCTCCAATCCAACCCAAAATTGTGCCAGCATCAACGGTTGTGCCTTCTTCCACCAAGATTTTCAATAAAATTCCAGAGGCTGGGCTGGGGATTTCTGTGTTTACTTTTGCTGATTCAACTTCCATAATGGAGTCAAATTCCTCGATTTTATCCCCTTCTTTAACTAGCCACTTAACAAGCGTGCCTTCAACAACCGATTCTCCCAATTGGGGCATGATTATTTTTTCCGGCATGATTGCCTCCTTTTAGTAACGCGCCAATTCAAGCGCTGATTTATAAATTTTTTCAGGATTCACCATAAACCATTCTTGCATCGGATGACTGAATGGTACAGCAGGTACATCGGGTCCAGCTAATCGACGAACTGGCGCATCCAGATCATGAAAAGCATGTTCAGCTATGATCGCTGCAATTTCTCCACCATACCCACCAGTCAGATTGTCTTCATACACAATCAATGCTTTTCCAGTTTTTTTCACCGAAGCCAGAATTGTCTCTTTATCGACCGGATATAGCGTGCGTAAATCAACAACTTCTGCTGAGACTCCCTCTTGTTCCAATTGTTCTGCAGCTTGAAGGGCATAAAAAAGCATCATCCCATAGGCAAAAATCGTAAGGTCTTCCCCTGCACGAGATACCTTTGCTGGGCCAATCGGAACAATATATTCTTCCTCAGGGACTTCACCTTTGATTAACCTGTATCCTTTTTTCGGTTCCAAAAATATCACTGGATTTGGGTCACGGACAGCCGCTTTAAGCAACCCTTTTGCGTCATAAGGATTCGAAGGAATAACAACCTTTAAACCGGGAACCTGTGTGAAAAATGCCTCTACGCTTTGAGAATGATAAAGACCTCCGCCAATTCCACCGCCGTAGGGTGCTCGTATCACCATCGGCACCGTCCAGGTTGCATTCGAACGATAAGTCATTTTTGCTGCCTCGCTCACAATTTGATTGAATGCCGGAAAAATGAAATCAGCAAATTGAATTTCACAGATTGGCTTCATCCCATATAAAGCTGCCCCAATTCCTACACCAACAATTGATAACTCTGCTAATGGAGAATCGATTACTCGCTCTGCTCCATATTTATCAAATAATCCAATGGTCGCACGAAAGACACCTCCTCGTTGACCAACATCTTCCCCAACAATGAATACGTTTTCATCACGCGCCAGTTCTTCATCCATTGCGTCTCGGATAGCTTCCACCATTGTGATTTCAGGCATTAGGCACCTCCTCGACATAAACCGGATAAGCAGCTTCTTCTGCTGAGGGGTAAGGTGCTTCCTCAGCAACCTTGACCGCGTCTGTGATGATTTGCTTGGCTTTTTTATCCAAATCTTCCAAATCTTTCTCTGTGTATAAACCTTCTTCTTTCAATTTAATTTGGATTAATAAAAGTGGATCTAATTTTTTATTTTCTTCAACTTCTTCTCGTGATCGATAAGTTCTATCATCATCATCCGAAGAATGAGGTGTGATTCGATACATTTTTGCTTCCACCAGCGCAGGACCACCGCCGTTTCTAGCAATTTCGGCAAATTCTTTGATCATCTCATATACCGCAAAAACATCAGTACCATCAACCGTATGACCAGGTAACCCTAATCCACAAGCTTTATCTGCAATGCTTTTCACCGCCATCTGTAATTCAGGAGGAACAGAAATAGCATACTGATTATTCTGTACAAGAAAAATCACTGGTAATTGATGAATCGCAGCCCAATTGACAGCTTCATACCACTCACCTTGAGAAGTTGATCCCTCTCCAATGGTCGTCAGTACAACTTTCTTTTCTTTCTTCATTTTTATCGCCAGCCCAATCCCAGCAGCATGAACAGCTTGCGTTGCAACAGGGGCGGAGTGACTGACCGCATTAACCCTTCTAAGACCAAAATGACTTGGCATTTGTCGTGAACCAGAGCTTGGTTCACCTGCCTTACCCATCAGACTGATCATAAACTCTTCTGGGGTTAGACCAAGACCTAGCATTAATGCCAGATCTCGATAGTAAGGTGTTACCCAATCATATCCCCTTTTAATAGCAAAAGCTGCTCCCACTTGAGCTGCCTCATGACCGATACCAGAAATGTGAAAGGCAATTTTCCCTTGCCGATGCAGCACCCAGGCACGTTCATCAAGACGACGTGAAAGTAACATCATCCAGTACATTTCTTTTTTTAACTCACTGGATAACTCCATGCATTCTCCTCCTTCTAAAATCATTATGGTTTGGGATTGACCCAAACCAATAATTATTCAATTGTTGTATTTAGTTTATCAAAATCCCGCCCTGGTTTCAAACATGACCATTTACATTGGGAAAATTAGAAAAAAACTAAGGTGAGGGATTAATTGACACTCGGTTTTGTTCAATCACTGAAAACATGTCTTCATTTCTCGCAAATTTAAAATTTTCAATTCCTTTTTGGGTTGCAATTTTGCTTTCTTCTGCCAACAAAGCACTCAAATCGAATTTATTAACTATTTTTTTGTGTTTATTTTGTAGAAATGAAGTTATTATGTCAATATTTCCTCTTGATGGATTTTCCAATGTCTCAAAATACAATTGCATCGCCTGGACAGCATTTACTCCATCTTTACGTGCATTTCCTACCAGTCCATCACTGGTTTTCCTCGCCCACCCTGCCAAAAAAACATCCTCAATAATTTTCAAAGAGATCGGATCAAAACTTTCATAAGATGTTCCATTAATGGGAAATCTCGGTTTCGGATTCTTAACAAATTCATTGCGATCGAAGGGAAGTCCGAAGTTGGAATCAACTGCATCACCAATCGCAAAGATAACAGTATCTACTTCCAGGTTTGACAGTTGACCTGTTCCACGGGCTTTAATGGTATCATTTTCCCGTACCAGAGTATTTTCTTCCAATTCTATTGCAACAATTTCTTTGTTTTCATTACCAACCAATTTAACTGGAGAGACTAAGAATTTTATTCGAAAAACAGAATTTGAGTTTGTTTCCTCTGCATTTGGATACGCTTCACGGATGAACTTTACTGATTCAAATGGATCCTGTCCCAAAGTGTTCATTAATGGTGCAACTCTATTAATTTCAGATTGATAATCATCCATATCAAGATTTTTAACGATGTATTCCAATTCTTTTCGGGTGAATTTAACTTCAGCGGGACCTCTCCGCGCAATAGCTGTCACAGTTTCTACTTGTTTTTCTGAAATTAGAAATCTGGCAATGTCCATCATCACATTACCAACACCAATTATTGCTACTCTTTTTCCTATATGAAATTCATAAGTACTATACGGAGGTAGCTGATTGAAATGATAAACGATATCTTTCGCATGATAAGACCCTTTCAGATCTTCACCGGGCATTCCTAACCATTTAGTTCCTTGAGCACCAGTTGTCACCAGGATTGCATCAAAGCCCAATTTTCGCAATTCTTTGAGTGAGATATCTGCATTCTCTCCAACGACCAGATTTCCATAATATGAAATATTTTCGTTGGTTATGATGGAATAAAATTGTTTTCGTAAACCATCTTTAATTTTATGTTTGGTAGGATAAATTCCATATTCTGCTAAACCACCCGGTTTAATGTCTCGGTTTATGATTGAAACTTTGTGATTGTTGTTGGCTAATTCTTTAGCAGCAAATATACCTGCCGGTCCTGCTCCAACCACAGCAACACAACGTGATGTATTAATTCCCATCTACAAATATTCCTTAAGGTTCAAATTTAAAGTTTATTATTTCTATAATTATAATCTGAGATTCCATCGAATAATAATTTTATTATATTTATAGGTTATGCTATATTTTCATATATATCTGATCTATCATTTCATCAGAGGTAAGTGTATTTTTTGGTGGGTATCACCACCAAACCCAGAAGAAAGGAAATACGCTAAAGTCACATAATTAATTTATTAGTTCAGTTTGAAAATCGAAAATTCAAATAATACTTTTTTTGGTATGAGGATTATGGTGTGTCAAATTAAAGGTTTCATTAATGGAAAAATCCAAAAAATTTACTCTTGAGAATGGCTTAACAATACATCTGAAAGAGATCCATACTGCTCCGGTCATCAGTCATTGGACCTGGTATCGGGTAGGGTCAAGATTTGAGAAAACCGGATATACAGGGATTTCCCATTGGGTTGAGCATATGCAATTCAAGGGTACTTCTACATATCATTCGACGCAAATGGATCGTTTGATTTCCAGAGAAGGTGGCATCTGGAATGCATTCACTCATCTGGATTGGACAACTTATTTTGAGACAATGCCAGCAAACAAAATTGATATCGCTTTGGAACTAGAATCTGATCGAATGTTAAATAGTCTCTTCGATCCAACCGAAGTTGAATCAGAACGGAAAGTTATTCTTTCTGAAAAAGAAGGAAAAGAAAATGAACCATTCCTACGGTTAAATAGTGCGGTCAATGAAGCATCATTTTCATCTCATCCTTACCGAAACGAAGTGATTGGGAACACAGAAGATTTAAATCGCATTCAAAGAGAAGATTTATACCGGCATTACCGGGATTATTATCAACCGTCGAATGCGTTGATCAGTATTGCAGGTGATTTTATCCTGGACGATATGATTTATAAAATTAAGCAACTATATCAGGATAAACCTTCACATCCACTCTCCAAACAGATTATTGAACCTGAAAAAGAAATCCATGAGAAAAAAGAAATCATCATAAACGGTCCGGGTGACACCATTTTTATACAAATTGCTTATCGTGCTCCAAGCGCTGCTGATCCTGATTTTTATGCTTACACAATTTTGGACAGTCTACTTTCAGGTCCTGCCAGTCTGAATATGTTTGGAGGTGGCGGAACATCAAACAAGACCAGCAGATTGTACAGAAAATTAGTTGATAAAAGGTTGGCCGTAAGCATTTCTGGTGGATTACAGGCAACCATTGATCCCTATATTTACGATTTATCAATCACATTGCATAATAAACAGAATCCAGAATTTGCAATTAAAGCAGTTGACCAGGAAATTGAAAGAATTATTGAAAAACGAATTCGAAACACAGAAATTCAGAGAGCAGTGAAACAAGCCAGAGCATTATTCGCTTATGGGCTCGAGAATATTACAAATCAAGCTTTTTGGCTTGGTTATTCAGAGAATTTCGCCACATATGATTGGTTCATCAATTACCTGGATAACCTCAACGAGATCAAACCGACAGACGTGCAGCGGGTTGCAGAGAAATATTTGCAACCGAATAAAAGAATTGTTGGTATCTACCTTCCCGATTCAAATGAAAGCACAAATGCTCTATGAATAATCAAACGCTATGGAACCATTTACCAGGTGAAGATACGATCAATCGGGTGGAATTACCTAATGGAATTACTGTTTTAACAAAATCTGATTTCAACAGTCCTTCTTTTATAATCAGTGGTTATTTACAATGTGGCTCAATCCATGATCCTAAAGAAAAATTAGGACTAGGGCTTTTAACGTCATACGCATTAATGCGTGGTACTGTTTACCGACGTTACCGACGAATTTACCATGCACTTGAAACAGCTGGAGCAACACTGGGATTTGGTGCAAGTGTTCAATCAACCAGTTTTGGAGGAAAAGCGCTGGTAGAAGATTTACCGCTGATTATCAAGACTTTGTCTGAAGCCATTCGATGGCCAATCTTTCCTATAACCCAATTAAGAATTCTGCTCTCACAAATTTTTACTGGTTTACAAATGAGAGAACAAGATACAAGTGAACGTGCTTCTCTTCGATTTGATGAGGTTTTATTTCCTAACCACCCTTATGGTTTTCCAGAAGAAGGCACGATGGAGACACTGAGTACCATTAAAAGATCAGATCTGGTTAAATATCATCGACAATTCTATGGCCCATCAGGTATGGTAATTGCTATTGTAGGTGCAATTGAAACTAATCAAGTAGTAGATTTACTAAATAAAGAATTAGGAGATTGGAATAATCCAGGCTGGATTGCGCCACCAGAGATTTCATCAGTTCCAATTTCAAAATTTTCCTTCAGAGAACATATTCCAATTCCCGGTAAATTTCAAACCGATTTAATTTTAGGAAGTTATGGACCAAAGCGAACTTCCAGTGATTTCCTGGTTGCTTCATTGGGTAACAATATTCTGGGTCAATTTGGTATGATGGGAAGAATTGGTGAAGCAGTTAGGGAAAAATCTGGCCTGGCTTATTATGCATCAACGGCATTAAATGCCTGGCAATCTGCGGGAACATGGGAAATCACCGCAGGTATAAATCCGAACAACATTGAAACCGCCATCGAAATAATCCAAAATGAAATTGAGAGATATATTACTGAACCGGTTTCCAACCAGGAATTAGAGGATTCCAAGGCAAATATTATTGGTTTAATTCCTTTATCCATTGAATCAAATGCTGGTGTGGCGAGTGCAATAATCCGAATGGAACGGTATAAACTCGGATTAAATTATTTGCGCGAATTTCCAGGAATCATCTCCAATATTTCTAGTGATGAAATTTTAACCATCTCTAAAAAATATCTGGATCCATCAAAATTAGTAATCATCAGTGCTGGCACATGAGTATATTCGATGCTTAGAAATGGTGTTGATTTAATTGAAATCGATCGATTGGAAAAAATCGATCCAAAAATTAGGCATAGATTTATCAATCGTGTTTTCTCAGACGAAGAAAAATTAATTTGTGGAAACAACAATTCTTGTTACGCTGCTCGTTTTGCAGCAAAAGAAGCTGTTTCAAAAGCACTCGGAACCGGTATTGGTGAAATTCATTGGAAAGATATTGAAATTTTACGGGGAGAAAAAGGACAACCTGTTATTCATCTTCATGCAAAAGCGAAAGAAAGAGAAATAGCTTTGGGAATTACAAATTGGGCGATTAGTATTTCTCACAGTCGCACAGTGGCGATTGCTTTTGTCATCGCGCAATAAGATAGCAGTTAGGGTGTTTTTCGAGGGGATCAGCGCTAATTACACCCACAAGATCCGATTTTTAAGATGCTACATAATAAGAGTAGAAACAGGTAAAATTGTTAAAAGATGAAAATCCTTGCGGTTAGTGATATTGAACTTGGCTTTCTCTATCAATCTAGTATTGTCGACCGGTTCTATGATGTCGACCTTATCCTCAGTTGCGGTGACTTACCCCATTACTATCTGGAATATATGATTTCAATGCTCAATATTCCCCTTTATTATGTAAATGGGAATCATGCCAACAAACTCGAGATCACAACCGGAGGAGAAAGAAATTACCCTTGGGGAGCTGTTAACCTACACGGTCGCTGTGTGACAGATGATACAGGTTTATTGTTAGCGGGGATTGAAGGCTGTCAGAGATATAATTTGGGATCATTCCAATACACTCAATCAGAAATGTGGATGGTGAGTTTTAAATTAATTCCTCGTTTACTTTTCAACAAACTTCGTTATGGAAGATATCTGGATATTTTCATAACTCATGCACCTCCCTGGAAAATCCATGATCAAGAAGACCTGCCACATCAGGGAATAAAGGCTTTTCGATGGTTCATTAGTGTTTTTCAACCCACCTATCATTTGCATGGTCATATTCATGTTTATCGTAACGATACAATCACAAAAACCAAAATGAACAAAACTGAGGTTATTAATTGTTATGGTTATCGGGAATTATTTTTTGATATTCGACCGTTTATTAAAAATAATTAACCACTACACATTTAGAGGCCGCAATCCAACCCAAATATGATCTGGAGAAAGCCCAAGATTATACTCAACCTTTATTCCTGATTGTGGTTCGAGGAATATTCCTCGACATTTTGGATGAAGAAAACATAAAGTTGGTTGACTGCCAAATTTGTTTTGATAATATTGAACAGCCACTCGAATCTTTTCATTGATGTTCTTTTGAGGGTCGTTATCGAACCAAATCATTCCTGTTGCCATATTCCTCCAACAATCATTTACCTTGCAATTTTGGTGCCCAAAAGCGAATCCAATTAGTACCAATTTTTGTAAGAAAGTTCCTCTCCGGGTGAAGTTGTTCTAATTCAGTAATTGGTGCAAGTCCTTTAATAGAAGCTGTATTCGAAGGAATTTGCCCATAAATTCTTGTTTTAAATTTCTCAATCTGGTTATATTTTTGGGGGTTTTTTCGAATATCCAGACCAGATATTATCCATATTCGTGAAGATGATCCATGTTTTAATAACCACTCGAAATTCAAACGTGCCTGGATATTCAAAGAATCAACCAGATCGAAATCATCTAAAAACAAAATAGCTGCGGGACCATTATTTCTACCGGAATGTCGGTCTTCTGCTTTTTTGGCAAGATACATGATCCAGTCCTCAGCACTGCTTTCATAATCACCCGAAACGCCAGCACAATAAGTAAACTGAGGATCAAATTCTTGAATTAATTCCATCCACTTTTCGGGATAATGACTGATGGTGATGAATTGAAAACTGGTGGGTTGAGAAAAAGAAGCCAGTGAATTCATAATTACTGTCATAAATTTTCGAATGGAAGGCAAATGATCATTTACGATTAATACAGAACCAGGACGAGGGTCATCAAGATCAAACAATATTGGCATACTCCCTATTTTCCCTAAAATTGCAGTTGTTTCCGGAATATTGGGAAACAGATTTATCAATTCCTCAAATGTAAAATCTGTGACGTTACTTTTGGCTTGTTTTTCCCTGTGACATTCTTTTTGGTAAACATCCTTTTTTAATATGGTGGGATGAAAGATAGCGTTTGTCATTTTAATCCTCCAGAATATTTGTTCTATTATAGAACAAATATTCTTCTTTTGTCAAGAGGGAAATTAGGTAAAATAAAAAAAATGTTGTATTCTTAATTGGTTAGCTATTATTTATGGGTATATTTTTATTTCCAATTTCAAAAATACGTTAAAATTAAAGAATGTGTCTAAGTAGATATTATTTTTTAGGAGGATGTCGTGATAAAAGAAACAATCAAAGATGCTGAAACACGAATGAAAGGCGCAATTAATAGCCTGGAAGAAGATTTGAATGGAATACGAACTGGTCGTGCCCACCCAGCATTAATTGACAAACTTCAGGTTGAATATTACGGTGTCCCAACCCAGCTGAATCAATTATCAACGATCAGTGTTCCAGAACCCAGACAATTAATGATTCGACCGTTCGATGCATCAACAATTAAACTAATTGAACGTGCAATTATTGCCTCAGACCTTGGATTAACCCCCAATAATGATGGAAAAATAATAAGGCTTAACTTACCGATACTCACTGAAGAAAGAAGACGAGATTTGGGAAAAGTGACAAATGGCAGATTAGAAGACGCTCGTATCGCCTGCCGCAATGTTCGTAGAGATGTAATAAAAGATTTACGGGAATTCGAAAAAGAAAAATTAATTTCTGAAGACGAGTTAAAACGAGCTGAAGATGAATTGCAAAAAGTAATCGAACGATTTATCAATGAAATTGATAAAATTGGTGAACGAAAAATCGAAGAAATAATGGAAGTATAAAATATAAATGGAGTCGAAACTTACCACATCAGAAGAATCACCCATGAACATCCCTGCCCACATTGCTATCATTATGGATGGGAACGGTCGTTGGGCACAAAAACGTGGTTTACCTCGCCTGGCTGGTCATCGCGCTGGTACTGAAAATCTTCGTGAAATCATTAAAGCTTGTGTTGAATTCGGTATACATTATCTAACAATTTATGCGTTTTCAACAGAAAATTGGGGACGACCTGCAGATGAAGTGGACGGTTTGATGCACATTCTTGAAGAAGTGATCGATCAGGAATTGGATGAGCTCAATGAACAGGGTGTTCAATTAGTCCATATCGGAAGACTCGAAAGACTTGATCCGGTTTTACAAGAAAAAGTTGAAAAATCAATTTATCTTACTAAACATAATAAAAAGCTTACCGTTTGTATAGCCTGGAATTATGGCGGCCGCGATGAGATTGTTTGTGCCATCAAACGTATCATTGATGATGGACTCAAAGCGGAAGAAGTTTGCGATGATGTAGTCAGCAACTATCTTTTTACAAAAGGAATACCAGATCCCGATTTGATCATCCGAACATCAGGAGAGATGAGAATTAGCAACTTTTTAATTTGGCAGTCTGCTTATGCTGAATGGTATATCACCCCGACTTTATGGCCAGATTTTAATCGTGATGAATTACAAAAAGCTATCATCAATTATGGCCAAAGGGAACGTAGATATGGTCTCGTGATCCCTTGTCAGGACGAATGATCAAGGAATGTTGATAACACGGATAAAAACCGCACTTATTCTGCTGGCACTGGGATTACCAGCAGTTTTTCTTGGTGGCTGGTTCTATTTTTCCTTCATTGCCATCATTCTTTTATTGGCTGCCAGAGAATACTCCTCTATTTATCATATAGGTGGTTACAATCCAAGCACCATACTATTGTTAATTACGGTTTTTATGTTACTTTTATTTCGATTTTTATTTGACTTTGAAAACAACGACATCGTATTAGCAGTTTCGTTTTTATGTGTGATGGCATTCCACACTTTGCGATATGAAGCTGGACAGGACAGTGCCCCGATTGACTTTGCGCTCACCACCAGCGGTATATTTTACTTTGGTTGGATTGGAAGCTATTTTATCTCCATTATGTCTCTCCCAGATGGACAATGGTGGTTGTTATTATCTATTTCGATCATAGCTTTTTCAGATAGTGGGGCTTATTTCATTGGAAGCCGTTTTGGGAAACATAAAATGTCTCCACGGGTAAGCCCGAAAAAATCGTGGGAAGGTTATTATGGAGGGATTATCGCCGGAATAATAGGTGGAGCCCTGGTAGGATTATTATTTCATCAATTTAATGACTCAATTAACATGATTAATGGTTTGGTACTGGGAATTGTATTGAGTGTAATAACTCCAATGGGTGATTTGGGGGAAAGTATGATTAAGCGGCAATTTAAATTAAAAGATTCGAGTAATTTACTCCCGGGACATGGTGGCGCGATGGATCGAATTGACACCTGGGTTTGGGCAGTTTGTATCAGTTATTATCTGATTATTTGGGTTTTTTAAAACAAAAATGGAGGTTGAGAATTTTCAACCTCCATTGTATTTAAGTTTACTTCAAGGCATAGACCAGATTTGCATCTGCTGTGATCAATAGTTGTCCAGCAGAGATTGGTGCACTTGAATCAGCTGCCAGGTATCCACCACCTTTTGCGTCATAAATTGGTTGTGGGCCGCCATTTGAATAGACACTGATATTCTGTAATTCTCCTAAACCTATTCCGGTCAGTTCAGCAAGTTCTTGTGCTTTTTCGGTGGCATCTTGAATTGCCAGTCGACGAGCATCAGCTTCAGCTTGCTTGCGGTCTTCAACATCGAAGGAAATCCCGTTGATCTGGTTAGCACCGCTGCGAACGACTGCATCCAATATCTCTCCGAGGCGATTTAGTTCACGCACTTTCACATTCACAGTATTTTCCACAACATATTTAAGTTCTGTGGGCAATCCGTCCATTCCATAGTTTTGGAAAGGATACACATTGAATGCTGTGGTTTGAATATCAAGAGGATCAATACCCATACCTGAAAGAACTGCGATGATGGATTGTGCTTGCTTATTATTATCAGATAATGCAGAGGCTACATCCACTGCTTCACTCCGAGTACCAATATTAATATTTGCTACATCTGGAATAAGATACACTTCACCTCTTCCAGAAACCGACATGGATCGCAATCCACTATCTTTTTGAGCAACACCTGAGCAAGAACTTAAAATCCCTGCCAATAAAACAAACAACATAATGAATAACATTTTCTTCTTCATACTACCTCCAAAGGTATTTGTAATTAAGTTTTGTATTGATAAGACGATTATGATAATAATAAGTTCCCAAAATCAAAAAAAGGTTGTTCGGAATTCCCAAACAACCTTTTCATTGACCATTACGGCGTTTATGGTTGAGAAAGAACTTTCAGTGATCCCATCGGAAGATTGACTTTCAACACGGTTACATCCTTTGTTTTTGCTCCGGTTGAATAGATCAAATTCCCTTCTTTAATAAACCCATCATCCAGAGAAACACCGGTCATACCTGAATCCAACTCAATTCGGACTTCCATACCTTCTGGAATTCTGATGACCATCTCGCCAATGATACATTCCAGGTTTGCTGCCAGGAATTCTTCTTCAGGAAGGACAACTTCCATTGTCCCTATAACTAACATTGCATCTAAAGCATCAATATTCAATTCTGACAACAACAACTTTTGAATGCCAATGATTTGCTCGATCGTTAAGGAGAATGGAATTTCAGAATTTAAGGCTAAATACCATGGATAACCATTTTGCACATTGCGAGAAGGTAGCATCACATTTCCGGAACTCGCTAAAGTAATTTTCTGTTCTCCATTGAGTATTTCGGATTCTTTAACCAAATGTTCATCCCCTGATACTTGAATTTCACCCGTCACAAGTTGATTGGTTGACTCTCCAGACTTGATTACCAAATTTCCAACCAGAGGTTTAATTGTTAATTCAACATTTGTAATCCCCTGCTTTCCATATTCAATTAAATGAGAATTCGCATCTTTTGTTAATGGTCCTTTTATCGCGAACGAAACCAATCCAAAGACTAACAAACCAGCAAAAGCAATCCCAATTAATGAAGTAACAACCGATCGACCTCGAAGAATTATCTCCAGTCCCAAAGCAATAATCAAAACTGGCCAGTAATTAATAATGATTTGCCAGGAGCTCATGGAAAAGAAACCAAAATTCGCTAGTACAAGAATGAATCCCAGACTGAAATTTATTACTGCACCAACCCATTTCTGATTCAAGAGATCATCGATGCTCCCCAGGATGAAAATGACAGGCCAAAACCGAACCAATAAATTCCATCCACCTCCAGGTATCATATTTAAATTTGAAAGCAGCAAGTAAATTCCAATAAATACGATTAATAATGGAAAAAAGATGCTTCGGTTTCTTTTTTCTACTTTGATGTTAGAGTTTTGTTCCATACTTCCTCCACCTATTTATTTCTTTGTAAAAGTGATCTGACCACAAGAAATGAACCGCCTGCTATGAGAATAACAGCCCATATCAGGTTAGTTAAATCAAATTTCTCGAATAAAGCAAACATACTGACAACAAACAAGATACCAGCTGGGATTAATGGCCATTGTCGATTTCCGGTCATGCCTGGTAGTACCGTCAGCAAAGCAAAAGTAACCGCCATACCCAAAAGCAAGATGCCACCACCATCAAAGTTTGTTAAGCCTTCCACAAGTATTGTTAATGCTAATGACGCCATCACTCCAGCAGGAATGATTGCCCACCAGAACCGATTGTTCATCACATAGACAATGATAAAAGCCAAACTGATAGCAGCGAAGAAGATAAAACCACCAACTTCACCCTGGAAATTTGGGAATAATGATGAAATGAGTATCACAATACCCAGACCAATCAGAACCACACCAGGAATAATAGCCCACCAGGCCTGACGATTTTGAAGCAAATAGACAATAAACGCCAAGCCACCCAAGCCAAATAGTGTCCCCCACAACAATCCCCCAAACGGGATAATACTCAATGAATCAAGCAACGCAGCTATACCGACCAGAACTAATAGACCACCTAAAAGAAGACGCCAATTATTTTTTACAATCATCATTACCTCTCAAGTTCTAACCTTTATTTATTCAGGTTTTAATAAAATGTTTTGAAAATATTCAATATTAATACGTAAAATTTAGAAAGAAGTTGCAAATTTTTATACAAAAATTATACAACTAACCTGACCACACTTGACATTACAATTATTAATCATATAATAGGATAATATTAGTCATATTTTGGAGATTTATGGTGTTGAATTGCATGTGTATAAGGCGGGGCTTTTTCTAGCCGTCGCCTGAAAAAAAGATAGATTAACAGTCATCTACTCAGGCAGCGGAACCAAGCCCCGCTTTTTTTACTTTCACACCTGAAACGGATGACTGTATTTTTTTAAAAACATGGAGAATAAAATGAGAATTGCGAATAACATAACAGAATTGATTGGAAATACACCTTTGGTACGGTTAAATCGATTAACTGAGGGTTTAAACGCTGAAGTTCTGGCTAAATTAGAATATTTCAACCCTGCACATTCCGTGAAAGACCGAATCGGAGTTGCAATGATTGACGCTGCAGAAAGTACTGGGCTCATCAATGCTGAAACAATCATTGTTGAACCAACAAGTGGAAATACAGGTATTGCTCTTGCATTTGTCTGTGCTGCGCGTGGTTATCAATTAAAAATTATTATGCCGGACACGATGTCAAAAGAACGCAGAATATTATTAAGAGCCTTTGGTGCGGAATTAATATTGACACCAGGAAGTGAAGGTATGCCAGGTGCAATTAACAAGGCGAATGAGTTAGCAAGGAATGATCCGCGAGTCTTTATCCCGCAACAGTTTCAAAATCCTGCCAACCCTGAGATCCATCGGAAAACTACTGCCCTCGAGATTTTGAATGACACAGATGGTCAATTGGATTACTTTGTTTCTGGCGTTGGGACAGGTGGAACCATAACAGGCGTTGGAGAGGTATTGAAGAAACATAATCCAGATATCAAGGTAGTCGCTGTTGAACCAAGCGACTCTGCGATTCTTTCTGGTGGAGAAAAAGGAAAACATCCTATCATGGGGATTGGAGCTGGATTTATCCCCGAAATATTGAATACAAAAATCTACGATGAAATTATACAGGTGACCGGAAGTGATGCCTTTGAAATTGCCAGGCTTATGGCATCTCAGGAAGGTTTATTGGTTGGTATTTCTTCCGGTGCAGCTACCTGGGCTGCATTACAAATCGCCAGAAGACCAGAGGCAATCGGAAAACGAATCGTGGTAATCATTCCATCATTTGGTGAACGGTATTTAAGCACTCCGTTATATGAAAACCTTCAGGATTAAGTGAGTAAAAATGAAAAAATGGTTATTAATTTTCCAATCAGATTTAAATGCTGTGTTGAGCAGGGATCCAGCTGCAAGAAATAAACTTGAAATTATTCTGCTTTATTCAGGTTTACATGCAGTATGGTCACATCGAATAGCTCATTGGTTTTGGTCAAAGAAACTATTTCTAATCGCCAGATCGATATCTCAATTGACAAGATTCCTGACAGGCATTGAGATTCATCCTGGTGCAATTATTGGAAATGGGTTTTTCATTGACCATGGAATGGGCGTTGTTATTGGTGAAACAGCAGAAGTTGGAGAAAACGTCACCCTTTATCATGGAGTCACTCTCGGTGGAGTCAGCACGGAGAAAGGCAAACGTCATCCAACGATTCTGGATAATGTCGTCATTGGTGCTGGTGCTAAGGTTCTAGGAGCAATTGAAATTGGAAATAGCAGTCGGGTAGGTGCCAATGCTGTGGTTGTAAATCCTGTTCCTGCCAATTCAGTTGTCGTTGGAGTTCCCGGACAGATAGTGAAACGATCCCATCAGGCGGTGACTAGTGCACCGGATCTTCACCATGATTTATTACCCGACACAATCGGAAAAACGATCGAGGCGATTTTGGAACGAATGCAAAAAATGGAATCGAAAATAGAAGTTTTTTCTCATACCCACCCAATAATGGATCTTCCGGAAAACGGAAATGGAAAACACCCGGCTAATATCCACGCGCCAGTCGACGGTATCTGGTTAGGAGAAGACTTTTCTATTTGATCCGAAACGAGATTATTTACGAATAAAACCTCTGATAACCACGAACAACAAACCCATCAGACTGATTGCTGCCATTCCCCACCCAATCCTCTGACGTTGCTGTCTTTCCATATTGTAAATTGAGAATGGAGGTTGCGGAGACGGTGTAGGAGTCGGCGTAATGGTTGCTGTCGGTTTAGGTGTTATTGGTGTTTGACTGGGGGTTATCGTTCTTGTAGGCGGAATGGAAGTATTGGTAATGGTTGGGGATACTGTTGGAGTGGGTGCAATTTGAACGACCAGACGTTCTCCAACAAAAATAACCGGAGTTGGAAGCAAACTATTCCATTGAATCAGGTCTGCAACGGTAATTTTATACGCAATCGCAATTGCCCATAATGATTGTCCATCCTGGACCTCATGAATAATTGATCCATCCAATTGGGGTGTTGCAGTCATAACCGCACTAATCAAATCAGGGTCAGGTGTTATTTGGTAATTTATCGTAGGTTGTGCCTGAAGTCCGCTTTCGATTCTCTGAACTTGCAGCACATAATAGACCATGCCATCCTTCACGGCCACACCAGCCCCAACTTTTCCAAAAGGAATACCTACCATGGTGTTCCAATGCAATGCGTCAGTCCACATGGAGGACACAACAACCTGGACAGTTAGATTAATACCCCCTGCAATATTTTCAATAAAACCAAGCGTACTGGGAGAAGACCCATCTTCCCGTGCATGTGTGATCTGATTTATTTCTGCCATATATTCCGCATGTTGTTGTGCAGAAGCCATCAAACTATTGTCAACCTCATAGGCAGTGAGATTATTATTTGCCCTTAAAGAATTGACCGCAATGATCAAATCATTTGCACTATTTGCTTGCGCTTGAATGGGCATGGCAGAATGAAGTGAAGCAATTGAGAAGAAAAATGTAAATACAATTACAAAAATAAAAATTCGACGCATTGTTGGGTATTATAACCGATGCGCCGAATTCTTACTGTTTTCAGTGACTGTCCTAAGATAGAGATCTTTCCTGGAAATTCGTACCCATCGCTTCGGCTATTAGGAGGAAATCACTAGCGGAAACCATACCAATTATCAGACCACTATCATCTTTAACAGGCAAATGATGAATATGATTTTCCCTCATTAATATTGCACAATCTTTAACTGACAAATTTTGATGTGCAGCAACAACTGGAGATGACATAATTTCTTTGACTTTGATGTCTTTTGGATTTCGATTTTCAGCAACAATTTTGTCACTGATATCTCGTGAAGTTACAATACCAATTTCAGGATTGTCCTCACTTTTTCTCACCATCACACTATTAATATAACGACGACGCATAATGCTAAGAATCTCGTATACCGTTTGATCAGGATCAACAAAAACAACCAGATCCACCATCCAATCTCTGACGGTATGTTTCTCATTCATATAAACTAATCTCCTTTCCAATAAAAATGACTAATGGTTGCACTGATAATTAACATTAGTATATAGAATCGGATGTTAGAAAATCAAGTTATAAATCAGTTGAAAATCACCATTTCCATTGACTTAAGTACTCAAATGTTGAATAAGCAGTCATATCCAATTGCAGTGGTGTGATCGATACATATCCTTCCTTCAAAGCTCCGTAATCAGTACCCGCTTCCGGGATACCATGTGGAAATTCCCCACCTATCCAATAATAAGGAATACCTCTTGGATCATCACGAACAACCAGAGCATCACGATACAGACGTAATCCTTGCCTGGTTATTTGAAACCCTCTAATTTCGTCAATTTTTAAATATGGAACATTTACACTCAGGATTGTTTTTACTGGCAGTCCAAATTTAATTACATTGTCTGCAATTGTGGTCGCGACAGCCCCTGCAACCGAATAATCACAATCTCCATCAATATTATCTGGTGAATCTAAAGAGAAAGCCAAGGCAGGCACCCCGGATATTGCAGCTTCAAAAGCAGCTGTAACTGTGCCGGAATAAGTAACATCATTGCCAATGTTTGCATGGGGATTGATCCCCGAAACAACCAGATCAATTTTTTCCGTAATCAAACCTAACAATGCCAAAGCAACACAATCCGATGGGGCTCCATCGGAAGAAAATGCCTCTATTCCTTCGATCAATTCCACTTTTTTGACTCGCAAGGGTTTATGTAAGGTTTTTTTATGCCCTGAAACAGACCAGTTCTTATCTGGTGCTAATACTGTTACTTTTCCTAATTTCAGCATCGATTTTGCTAACTGGATAATTCCAGGGTTAAAAATTCCATCATCGTTTGTAACCAGGATATGCATTTTTTCCACCTTTTGAAAAACTTCAATTTCAGGAAAGCATAAAGATGTAACAATTATGCGTCTGTTATAATGATTTAACACATTTTGATAATCAATTATAGAATATTCTCAGTTTCCTGAATTGCTAAATCCGATCAAAATTCGTTTCCTATTGACTTTTGGCTTTAAACTGAATATTCTCCACTTTTCAATAATTTCTGGACGATTTTGCTGGAAGTATGATATACTAATCCGGCTGCGTAAAGCAGTACTATTACACACGTTCTCTGACCATATCAGCGTGCATCATAGATGTTCTGATTAATGGGTTGACGAGAACGGAGGACTAACGAAAATTAATAAGGAGAAAGTAAAACAATGGCATCTGTAATTTCCATGAAAGCGCTCTTGGAAAGTGGTGTTCACTTTGGTCATAGAACCAATAAGTGGCACCCTGGAATGCGTCCGTTCATTTTTACGGAACGCAATGGTATTCACATCCTTGATCTGCAACAAACAGTCAAGGCAATTAATGCTGCCTACAATCTTGTACGCGATACTGTGGCTGGTGGTGGAACAATCTTGTTCGTTGGCACAAAACGTCAAGCGCAAGAGACCATCAAAGAAGAATCTCTTCGATGTGGGATGCCTTTCGTAACTGAAAGATGGTTAGGTGGAACATTAACCAATTGGACAACCATCAGTCAAAGAATTGGTGAGTTAGACCGCCTCGAACGTCTCCACGAGACTGGAGAAATCAATTCATACACCAAAAAAGAAGCATTGATGATCGATCGGGAAATCAATCGCCTTCTCATTAAGTTGAGCGGTGTTCGTAATATGAAAAAAATTCCTGATTTGCTTTTCATCATAGATGTTAGTCGGGAAGAAACAGCTGTCCACGAAGCAAATCTCAAAGGTGTTCCCATTATTGCAATGGTAGACACAAATTGTGATCCTCGTAATGTAGATTACGTAATTCCTTCGAATGACGATGCAATTCGAGCGATTAAATTAATGGTTTCAAAAATTGCTGATGCTGTACTTGAAGGTAAATCCTTGCGCAAAGATGAAGATTTTGAAGAAAATCTTACCTCTGGTGAAGAAAAACCAGTTATCGTTCGCCGCCGGATGGAAGAAGACGCCGAATTAGCTGATGAAACTTTGTTAGGCGCATCAACATTGGCAAAACTTGATAAAGAAGAAGAAGCAGTTATTGATGAAGCAGTTATTGATGAAGTAGTTGCAGAAGAAGTTATCGTTGAAGATGTAGTTGTAAAAAAAGCTAAGAAAGTAAAAGAAGAAAAAGAAGAAATTATCAACGTAGACGATAGTGAAGCAGTAGAAGCAGTAGAAGCAGTAGAAACAGAAGAAACAGAAGAAGAAACTGTCGTCAAAAAACCAGCTACAAAGGCAAAGAAAACCACTAAAGCCAAATCAACAAAAAAAGCCAAAGTAGTATCTGAAGATGTTGATGAAGAAGAATTATCAGACGATTCTGAAATTGTGGAAACTGAGTAAACGATTTCCTAAATCAGGATTGAATTAGAATTGAGGAATTTTTAAAAATGGCAATTTCAACAGAAGATATCAAAAAATTACGTGAATCCACTGGCGCTGGCATTTTAGACTGTCGCAAAGCCTTGGAAAGTGCTGATGGTGATTTCAATAAAGCGTTGGATTTCTTACGAGAAAAAGGGTTAGCTACAGCAGCAAAACGAGCATCACGAAACGCCTCAGAAGGGGTGGTGGAACTTTATAATCATGGCAATGGTCGTGTTGGTGTGATGGTTGAAGTAAATGTTGAGACAGATTTTGTTGGTCGCTCAGAATCATTCCGTGAATTAGCGCATGAGTTAGCTCTTCAAATTGCAGCAACATCACCCGAGTATATTCTTGAAGCTGACATCCCCCAGGAAGTCCTCGATAAAGAAGCACAAATAGCAACAGCTAAAGCTCGCGAAGATGGCAAACCCGAGGCGATTATTCCAAGAATTGTTGACGGCACAATAGAGAAATTTAAAAATGAAATGGTTTTGATGCGTCAACCTTATATCCGTAATGAGGAAATCACAATTCAACAATTGATAAATGAAAAAGTTGTTTCATTAGGTGAAAACATAGTAGTCCGCCGCTTTGCTCGCTGGGCATTAGGTGAAACAACAACAGAAGGTTAATAACATTCAAAAAAGTCAACCAATTGGTTGGCTTTTTTTTTGAAAGGCGCAAAAATGGAAGAAATCAAATACAAGAGAATTTTACTAAAACTCTCCGGAGAAGCTTTGGGAAATAATTCGGGTGTTGGCATTGATCCACAGTGCGCGGTAAAAATTGCTAAACGGGTCAAAGAAGTCCGTGAGATGGGTGTCGATGTTGCGATAGTTATTGGCGCTGGTAACCTCTGGCGTGGAAAACAAGGCATTGATCTTGGAATGGATCGGGCTACAGCAGATTATATGGGTATGTTGGCAACAGTGATGAATGCTCTCGCATTGATGGATGCACTTGAATCAATCAACGTCGTCACAAGAGTACAATCAGCGATTGAGATGCGTTCTGTTGCAGAACCTTACATTCGCAGAAGGGCCATCCGCCACATGGAAAAAGGCAGAGTGGTGATTTTTGGTGGTGGAACAGGGAATCCATATTTCTCCACGGACACAGCCGCTGCATTGAGAGCGATGGAAATTGATGCAGATGTCGTAATAAAGGCCACGAAAGTTGATGGCGTTTACGATAGTGATCCCAAGCAAAATCCCAACGCGATTAAATTTGATCACCTATCCTATATTGATACACTGAACAGAAGATTGGAAGTGATGGATAGCACTGCTATATCCCTGTGTATGGAAAATAAGCTCCCAATCCTGGTTCTTAATCTTTTTGATCCCACTGCATTGAAAAAATCAATACTGGGAGAGCAAGTAGGAACTTTGGTTGACGATAAAAACTAAATGAAAAAAAGTGGGCTGCAATCAAAACAGCCCACTTTTTTTACAACTTACATCTCCTGAAATTCTCCTTCAATCACTTCTTCCCCATTTTCATCTACTTTATCATCTTCTTGAGATTCTTCCTGGACGTTTTTACTCATCTTATACTTCTGAAGCAATTCTTCAAGTTCCTTTGTCAAATCTCGAATTTCTGTAGTATTGTTATTATTCACCAGTTCACGTAAATTAATAGATTTTGACTCAAGCACCATTTTCATTTGAGAATCACCAGTTACTGATGCATCCTTCAATTCTTTTTCGATCATATAAATCATTTGATCTGCACTGTTTTTGGAGTCAATTAATTCTCGTTTAAGCAGGTCATCTGCTTCGTGTTGTTTTGCATCCTGAACCAGATGATCAATTTCCGATTTATCAAGGTTTGTGGATGCGGAAATGGTAACTTTTTGTTCTTTTCCTGAGGTTCTATCTTTTGCGGTAACGTTTAAAATACCATTAGCATCAATATCAAAAGTCACCTCAATTTGTGGTAATCCTCTGGTTGCAGAAGGAATTCCATCTAAACGGAAACGCCCAAGGCTAATATTATCAGTCACGAGCTGTCGTTCACCTTGTAAAACATGGATATCTACAGCTGGTTGATTATCTTCCGCAGTCGAGAAAATTTGTGATTTCTTTACAGGAATGGTCGTGTTTCTTTCAATTACTCGTGTCATCACACCACCTACAGTCTCAACACCTAATGATAAGGGGGTAACATCCAGTAAAAGCACATCCTTGACCTGACCTGAAAGCACACCTGCCTGCACTGCTGCTCCTAATGCGACAACTTCATCAGGATTTACTGATTTATTCGCTTCTTTACCGGTGATAGATTTGACCATATCCTGCACCATTGGCATTCTGGAGGAACCTCCTACCAGCACAACCTCATCGATTTGGGAAGTGGATAAGGTAGCATCCTTCAGTGCTTTCTCGAATGGAATTCGTAATCGTTCAATCAGATGAGACGTCATTTGCTCAAATTTCGACCTTGAAATTTTCATAATCAAATGCTTTGGACCATTCATATCAGCAGTGATGTAAGGCAGATTAATTTCTGTTTCCATTACGGAAGAAAGTTCAATTTTCGCTTTTTCGGCTGCTTCTCTAAGACGTTGTAAGGCCTGTTTATCATTACGTAAATCTATCTGATTATCTTTCTTAAATTCGTCAGCTGCCCAATTGACAATTGCTTCATCCCAATCATCTCCCCCCAAATGGGTATCACCATTGGTAGATTTCACTTCAAAAACACCGTCTCCCACTTCTAAGATTGAGACATCAAATGTTCCTCCACCAAGATCAAATATCAACAATTTTTGATTGATTTTTTTATCCAACCCATATGCCAACGCTGATGCAGTAGGTTCATTGATAATTCGTAAAACATCCAGACCAGCTATCCTTCCAGCATCTTTTGTTGCCTGGCGTTGGCTATCATTAAAGTACGCAGGTACGGTAATAACCGCTTGTGAAACAGAATGTCCTAAATAAGACTCTGCATCTGATTTAAGTTTTGCCAAAATCATGGCAGATATCTCTTGGGGTGAATATTCTTTTCCAGTGATAGGAATTTTCACCCGAGCATCCCCAGATGGACCTTTAACCACATTGTAAGGCACCATGTCTTTTTCCTGATCAACCTCGTCAAATCTTCGTCCCATAAAACGCTTAATGGAAGTGATGGTATTTTCCGGGTTAATTACCGCCTGCCGTTTGGCATTTTGTCCAACCAATCGTTCCTTATTCTTATTAAACGCGACCACAGATGGACATAGACGGGATCCTTCAATCGTGTTAATTACAATAGGATCTCCACCTTCCATAATGGATACGACGCTGTTTGTTGTACCTAAATCGATACCAATAATCTTTGACATTTTTGTACCTCCATTTGAAAAAAAACTTTCATCTATAAGCTTAACTTTTGGATCATAGATTTTTGTTAACATAAGGTAAGAATAAGATAAGCGTTTAATTTTTTTTTCTCATCCTCCACCTTTTCTTGTTTTTAAGTTGAAGGGAATTTATAATCTTATTAAGAAATGAGGAAAAAATGAAATTAACAAAATCTGTTGCCTTGATAATCTGGATACTACTGACCTTTTTACTCCCATTGCAGACAATTCATGGACAATCCGTATCACCAACAGTTATAACCATTGAAGTTCGCGGTCCATTAACACCTTCTTTGGTTGGATATATTGATCGAGGATTATCCTCTGCGGAGAGACAAGGGGCTGAACTGCTGATTCTCCAATTGGATACTCCTGGTGGCAGTATTGATTTAATGAATACCATCATTCAGAATATCCGATCCAGTCAAATACCGGTCGTTGTTTATGTGGCGCCGAGAGGTGCAATTGCTGGAAGTGCTGGAACATTAATAACCCTTGCTGGACACATCGCTGCGATGGCACCCGAGACTGCGATCGGGGCTGCCAGCCCGGTTGGTGGACAGGGCGAAGAATTAGGAGAAACGATTGAAGCAAAACAAAAGGAGATTTTAAAAGCTTCTGTTCGTTCTCTGGCAGTTAATCGTGGGCCAGATGCGGTTGCCTTAGCCGAAGAAACAATAGAAACCGCGAAAGCTGCATCTGCCGAAGAAGCACTGCAAGTTGGATTGATTGATTTCATAGCCAATGATATTAACGATCTGGTCAATAAGATTAATGGTCAAACAGTAAATTTAGCCAGTGGTGAAAAAGTCCTAAATCTGGATAATGCAGTCTTGGTCCCCGTCGAAATGAGTTTTATTGAGACCTTATTGCAGTTTTTGACCAATCCGAATATTTTGTTTATTTTACTAACCATTGGTGTTCAGGCAATCTTCATAGAATTATCCAACCCGGGTGGTTGGGTAGCTGGTTTTATTGGAGCTGTCTGTCTGATTCTTGCTGTGTATGGTTTGGGGGTTTTACCTGTAAATTGGTTTGGTATTCTGTTTTTGATAACCGCGTTCATCCTGTTTATTCTGGAAATAAAGACACCTGTTAATGGTGCCCTGACAGCTGCAGGTGCACTATCATTTATTGTTGGTTCATTGGTTCTTTTCAACTCCATCGAAGCACCTGGATTTCCTCAGGTTTCAGTTCCTCTGGTCGTATCTACCGGGGTTCTGTTAGCTGGTGGTATTTTTGTGATCCTGCGATTTGCTATTCGAGCAATGCGAACACCTGTAAGAACTGGAATGGAATCTTTAATTGGACTGACAGGTTATGTTCATTCTGCATTGGCACCCCATGGAACGATCCAATTAGCTGGAGAAGAATGGAGTGCTTTTACTGAGGATGAAACCGAGCTGCCTGCGGGTACACCAATCACAGTTGTCAGTAAACGCGGAATTTCATTAATTGTGAAAAAAATCGGGAAATAAAAAAATAGGCAGGGTTACACACTCCCTGCCTTTTACTTTTCAAATCGTTTATGCCCGCCAAAAACCTCTTCGAATGGGGCGAACATCTTCAGCGGTGACGAAAGCATCCTTGTCCATTTCCAGAACAATGGTTTCCACTTCATCAACCTTTTTCCTTAACACTGCAACATGCAGAACTGATACCATTCCGCTTCTACCTCTTCCAGACACTTCCGTAACACCAAACCCAGAATTTCGTAAAGCATCAGCAATTCTTGGGCCAGCAAACGGACTAAAAACAGTCATGTGAATATGTCCTACTGCCAGACGGTTCTCGATGTTCATCCCCACCACATTACCTGTAGCAAACCCCGCTGCGTAGGCAATAATATTCAGAAAATTATCCAAATTCGCAAGCACAGAGGTAATGGCAATTACAAACAATAAGGACTGGAAAAATCCCAATATCCAGGCCAGTGTTTTTTTTCCCCGAAAAACAAACAAAACCCGAATGGTATCCAGGGACATATCGGAAACACGTAGTAAAAAAATGATCAGAATTATCAAAATTGGTGAAGATGGTAAAGGCATAAATCCTCTTATTTATCTACATTCATTTCTGCTGCACCTACGTACATCCTATTCACATACTCTTTTACCATTCTCCTTGTGGAGAATTTTGGTGCGTTAGAACGAATTGTCTCTTTGATTTTTGCAATCCATTCATTAGGCAAATTATCAGCGGACCGAGAATCGTAATATAACGGAATAATATCATTCTCTAATGTATCATAAAGCTCTCGTGAATCGATTTCATCCTGTTGGTTGATATCCTGGTATTCAGTATCATCACCGATTGGCCATCCATTTTTACCGTTATACCCTTCTCGCCACCAGCCGTCCAATACAGAAAAATTCAGAACACCATTCAAAGCAGCTTTCATGCCGGAGGTTCCAGATGCTTCATTGGGTCTTCGTGGGGTATTCAACCATACATCAACACCCTGAACCAATAATCTGGCGATATTCATGTCATAATCTTCCAGGAAAATTAATCGTCCACCCATTTTGGCATCTTTAACAGCCCGGTAGATCTGTTGAATAATCAATTTACCCGGTTCATCAGCAGGATGCGCTTTTCCAGAGAAAATAATCTGAACAGGTTTTCGTTCGTTTGTGACAATGTTCATCAAGCGTTCATAATCTCTGAACACAAGGTTAGCCCGTTTATAAGTAGCAAACCGCCGTGCGAATCCAATCGTCAAAGAATATGGTTCCATCAGCACACCACTGGCGACAACTTGAACAGGATGAAACCCACCTTGTTGCCATTTAATTCGCGCAGTTTCATTACAATGGACAGTCAATTTTCGTTTTAAATGTTTTCGAACAGCCCAAAGTTCATGATCCGGAATTTTTTCAATATTTTCCCAGATTTCAGGATCATCAACATGTTCCAACCAGTTTGGTGATATATATTTTTGGAAAAGGAGATTCATTTGCCGTGCGATCCAGGTGCTGGTATGAATTCCATTGGTAATGTGTGTTATTGGTACTTCATCTTCTGTTCGATCCACCCACAACCAGTTCCACATTTTTCGTGAAACATCGCCGTGTAATTCGGAAACCGCATTGCGGTGATCCGATAATTTTAAAGCCAGAACAGGCATCACGAATGTATCACCCCATGTTTGTGATTGATTTCCTAAATTAACGAACTCATCTCTGGATAATTTCAATTTTGGCCAGATTTGTGAAAAATATTTGTCAATTAACCAGATAGGAAATTGATCGTTTCCAGCTGGAACTGGTGTGTGAGTCGTAAATACATTATTTTTCTTCACGATCCCACTTGCTTCTTCAAAGGTTTTGCCATTACCCATCATTTCCAGTATTCGCTCAAGAGCGAGAAATGCGGAATGTCCTTCATTCATATGCCAGACAGTTGGAGAATATCCCAATAACCGTAATGCTCGAACGCCACCCATTCCCAAAAGGATTTCCTGAGATATCCGAACCTCAAGATCATTGCTGTAGAGTCTCGAAGTTAATTGGCGATCAGATTGAGCGTTTTCTTCCAGATCACTATCTAACAAATATAAGAAAACTCTCCCTATATTTACCTGCCAGATTCTGGCAAATACGACACGTCCTGGTAAATCAATTGAGATTGTTAATGCATTCCCTTTATTGTCAGTTAATGGAATGATAGGTGCTTCAGAAAAATTAAGATAAAAATTTCGAGTTTCCTGCCATCCATCTTCTGTAATGGATTGCATAAAATAACCATTTTTATAAATAAATCCAACACCGACCAATGGTAAACCAAGATCGCTGGCAGTTTTTAAATGATCACCAGCCAAAATTCCCAGACCACCAGCATATACTGGGAGACTTTCATGTAAACCAAATTCGAATGAAAAATATGCAATCTTTTCATCTTTTAAATGAGGATAAGTTTCTTCAAACCAGGTATTTTTCGCTTCCAGGTATTGGTCAAACTTCTTGATAACTGCATCATATCGATCCAAAAAGTACAGATCGTTGGTCATTGATGTCAATCGAACACGTTCAATCTGGTTTAGGAACGCAATCGGGTTATGGCGTAATTTGTCCCACAAGGGCTTATCAATCAAACGAAATAATTGTTGTGCATCTTGATTCCAAACCCACCACATATTAAAAGATAATTCTGATAATCTTTGAATTCGACGTGGTAAACTAAAGTTCACAGGAATTTTTATGCGATTTTGTATCATATTTCTCTCTTTCATATATCATTGTTTTTAAGGCAACGAAAAGTATCTATCATTATGTAAAAATACCAATAAAACCTGAAATGTGCAAGGAAAAACGCTCTATTGAACGTTATTATCATTGCTGAAAATCCTTTTTCGAATTAATAATTTTCCAATCATTGGAATTTCATTTTTTTGTTATCATAACTCATGTCAATCAATGCCTTTTTTTGCAGTGATATAATCGGGGTATGTTTAATAAAAATCTGGCTAAGATCATTCTTGGAATAGTGATCAGTTTTTCATTATTGATAATTATTCTCTTTTCTGTTCCCAGCCTGCGTGAAAAGGTCTTATGGCGGTTAGACGAATGGAGAATCAGGATCGATTATGCACTAAATCCTCCCGAAGCAGTGGTCTTCGTCCCTGATGCCAGTGATATTCAGGCTACACCGGTTCCGATCAACTCCCCCACACCAACGATCCAACCATCACAAACTTCCACATTAGTTATGCAATTACAAACTACGATACCTACCCTGGAGCCAACAGCATTACCCGAAGTTGTGAAGCTGGATGGTATTCGTTATCAAGACCAACATGGACTGTGGAATTATTGTGCCCCGGCTAATCTTTCCATGCTACTATCCTATTGGGGTTGGGAAGGTGATCGCACCGATACAGGCAAGATACTGAAACCATTCGAAAAAGATAAAAATGTAATGCCTTATGAGATGGTAAACTATGTGATGGAACAAACGGAATACCTTGCCATAACCCGTTCTGGTGGCACCATCGATATTTTGAAAAAATTGATTGCGAATGAATTCCCGGTTTTGGTGGAAAAAGGTGTCCATATTCGTGATGTTAATGGAAAGATCAGTTGGATGGGACACTACGCTGTTCTTAATGGTTATGATGAAGAGAAAAAGGAATTTCTAACGCAGGATTCATATTTTCGACCAGATTATCCTGTTTCATATGAGGATTTAGTTTCTCAATGGCGATCGTTCAATTACATTTTTTTGGTCATATACTCACCAGACCAGGAACTAAAACTGATGACCGTCCTGGGAGATTACGCTGATTCTCGAAATGCAGACCAAATTGCGTACCAAACGGCAAATAGCGAAATTTATGTCAATCAAAACGCAGATCTCTTTTATGCCTGGTTTAATCGAGGAACCAGTCTGGTACAACTACAGGATTATGTCGGTGCATCGGATTCTTATGATCAAGCATTCCAAATTTATTCTCAACTCCCGGAGAAAGATCGACCTTGGCGTATGATGTGGTATCAGACTGGTCCATATTTTGCATATTATTACAGCGGCCGTTACCAGGATGTCATGAACCTGACAACACTCACCATTGATGCAGCCAGTGAACCATATCTGGAAGAAAATTTTTATTGGCGCGCGATGGCAAATGTGGCCATTGGAAATTCACAAAAAGCTGTAGAGGATTTATTCACCTCTCTGGAATATCATCCAAATTTTGTTCCCAGTGTAGAATTATTAAAACAGTTGGGGTATTTTCCCTAAACTAACTCGATGGTCAAATTATTACATTTTTCAGACGCCCATATTGATATTGCTGCTCAAGGAAAACGAGATCCACAATCCGGATTACCCATTCGGGTGCTGGATTTTCTAAAAGCTTTGGACACGATTATTGATACTGCCATCCAGGAAAAAGTTGATCTGGTAATTTTTTCGGGCGACGCTTATAAAGATCGGACACCAGTTCCAACCTTTCAACGGGAATGGGGTAAGCGGATTATCCGTCTTTCTAAAAATAACATACCCACAATCCTCCTGGTTGGTAATCATGATATTTCACCTGCAGCAGGACGAGCAACAGCGCTCCAGGAATTCGATACCCTCTCAGTACCGAATATCCATGTGATTGGAAAACCAACACTCCTGAAACCCAATCAATTAAATCAATTGCCAGTTCAGATAATTGCTCTTCCCTGGATTACCCGCAGCGGATTTCTTTCGGCCAATCAGGATGAGGATCTTGATTTTAATAATCTCGATGCAAATATTGAGCAAATTATTTCGAAATTAATTGAGGATTTTATCAAAGATCTTGATCCCGAACTGCCAACAATTCTGACAGCGCATGCTTCGGTTCAAGGGGCTGTTTTTGGTGGAGAGCGCAGCATCATGCTTGGTCGTGATATGGTTCTTTCATTAAGTCTGGTTAAAAGACCAGAATTCGATTATATTGCGCTGGGCCATATTCATAAAGCACAGGATTTAAATGAAGGTTTCAAACCTCCGGTTGTTTATCCCGGATCCATAGAACGGGTGGATTTTGGTGAAGTAAATGACGAAAAATATTTTGTATTAGCGGAAATTGTAAAAGGGGATTCAAACATCTCATGGGTAAAATTGGATGGACGAATTTTTATTGATTCATTCATTGATTTACAAAAAATAGACACAAAGGAAAATGAAACCATTCCCAATCCAATCCAGATAAAAAACTTTTTGATGGAGAATATGCCAGAATCTTCAGAATTAGAAGATGCGATCACCCGCTTGACGCTTGTCTATCCTAAAGATTGGGAAAATCTGATCGACGAACATTGGATTCAGGATCATTACAAAAAAGCATTGGAAATCCATATCAATCGAAAACCAATCATTTCTACCCGACTGCGGTTGGGTGAAGATCAAATGATCTCAGATTTTCCACCAGAAAAATTATTGGAACTTTACTGGCTAAGCAATAAAATTTCTGAAGATGAAATCAATCAACTTCAAAAGCTTGCAAAAGAAATCATTTATAATCAAAGTAATGAGGAAGTAATTTAGCAAATAATAAAAGGGATTATGGACAATTCGTATATTATTATCGCAATTATTTTTGTATTGATCATTATCAATGGAATTTTTGCTATGTCGGAAATTGCTTTGATATCTGTCCGAAAAGTCAGATTGCAACAGATGTCCAAGGATGGGAACAAATCTGCCCAGGCTGCTTTGGATATATCAGAAAACCCGAACAAATTTCTTTCCACCGTTCAAATTGGCATTACACTAATTGGGATATTATCAGGCGCTCTTGGGGGAGCTTCATTAACTTCCAATCTTAGTATAAGCCTTCAAACAATACCTTGGTTAAAGCCTTATAGTGATGTTTTATCTGTTGCTATAGTCGTAATATTAACAACTTATTTCTCCCTGGTCGTCGGTGAATTGATTCCCAAACGATTAGGAATGCATTCACCAGAAAAAATTGCCTCCATAGTCGCCTTGCCAATGAAAACAATTTCCTGGCTTACTTCCCCAATTGTTAAATTACTGAGTGCTTCAACAGATTTTGGATTAAAAATATTAGGCATCGAAGCATCCAAAGACCCGGTTATTACAGAAGAAGAAATTAAAATCCTTATGAAACAAGGAACACAATCGGGTATTTTCGAGTCTGCGGAAGAAGACATGGTCACAGGCATATTCCGTCTGGGTGGTAGGTATATCGATTCAATCATGACACCTCGCACCGAAATTGAATGGATTGATTTGGATGAGCCTTTTGAAGTAATTCTTCAACAGGTGATCAACTCCAATCACAATCGCTTCCCAGTGGCATCCGGTGAGTTGGATAATGTACAGGGCATGTTACTGTCAAAAGATTTTCTCAGTCAAAGTTTAGATGGTGCTGAACCTTCCATTCTTGATCTTCTTCAACCTCCTTTATTTGTTCCTGACAGCACATCCGCGTTGAAAGCATTAGATCTAATTAAAGAAGCTGGCGCACATGCCGCACTGGTAATCGATGAATTCAGTGGTGTGCTGGGAATGGTAACTCTTTATGATGTGCTTAAATCCATTGTTGGATCTATTCCGACAGCAGGCGAGGAAGAAGATATTCAAGTAGTTCAAAGAGAAGATGGTTCCTGGTTATTGGATGGCTTATTAGCAATTGATGAAGTTAAAGAACTTTTAGGAATTGAAACCCTTCCGGAAGAAGAACGTGTTGGTTTTCAAACACTGGGTGGTTTCATGATGACCATGCTGGATAGTATTCCGGAGGTCGGTCAATATTTTGATGTTTACCATTTGCGATTTGAAATAATGGATATGGATGGGAAAAGGGTTGACAAAGTGCTTGTCTTTCCGGTCATTCTTGATAAAGACAAAATTGATGAATCTGCTTCTGAAATATGATCCCGGTAAAGTTAAAAATCCAGGGTTTTTTATCATACAAAGAATTGGTGGAAATCAATTTTGAAAATTTACATTTAGCCAGCATCACGGGAGCGAATGGTGCTGGTAAATCCTCAATTTTGGATGCAATCACTTGGTCACTCTTTGGAATCGCTCGAGCTCGCAATGATCAGGTGATTAACCAGCAAAGTAACTTAGCGCAGGTGATTTTCGATTTTGAATATGAGCAACAATTATTTAGAATACGACGTACCAAACAAATCGAAAAAACGATGATTTTAGAATTCAACATTTGGGATCAGAAAGCTGAAAGTTGGCGCTCAATTACTGAACATTCAGTAAATGAAACCCAAAAGAGAATTCATTCCTCTTTGAGGATGGATTATGACACTTTCATTAATGCGTCATTTTTCCTGCAAGGTAAAGCTGATCAATTCACACAACTTTCACCGATGGTGCGTAAGGAGATTTTGTCTAATATCCTCGGTTTGGAAATTTGGGAAGATTATTTGCTAAGAACGAAAGACATTCGTCGAAAACTTGAGAGTGACATAAATCGATTAGAAAATTTATTGGCGGAAATAAAAACAGAATTGGCGAAAGAAGACCAGAATAAATTCCAGTTGGCAGAAGCCGAAAAAGAGCTCATGGAAAAGCTTAAAACGAAGGAAAGTCAGACTCTTCTTCTTGATCAAGCCAAGCAATTGGAAAATGCAAAAAACAATGCTGAACTACACATCCATCAACAAGAAAAAGATTTGGGAAAAAATCGGTCCACACTTGAAAAAAACAGACAAAATTATGAACGACTGACAAACGAATTAGAAATTCTCAAAACCCAAATTATAAATTCAGAGGTCATAGAAGAAAAATACAATAAATGGAAAGCTATTCGCCTGGATTTAGATTATTGGAATCAAAAGTCAGATATATTTCACAAAAAGACATATGAATTGAATTTCCTTAAAAATGAAATCACACAGCATTTAGACCGCTTGCAATCAAAAAGAGAAAACTTCGAAAAACAATTAATTGAAATTGACTCCATTAAGAAACTGATACCGATAATTGATTTGGAATTAAGTCAACAAACAGAAAAACATAATCAATTTCTCATTTCAATGGATAAAAAACAAAACTTGAATGAAAACCTTGTGGAAATTCAGAGCAAAATCACCGAAAAACAAATGGCAGTTAAACACCTGGAAAATCAGAATTCCGAGACCAGAGAAAAACTCAAAGCATTTCGAAGTGCCGGACCAGAATGTCCATTTTGTAGCCAACCTCTGACCAAAGATCATCGTGAAAAATATGAAGCATTAATTTTGGAAGAAGGAATTGATCGAAAAAATACGATTGAAAAAGAGGCTTTTGAAATTGAAAACCTGAAAAGAAAACAAATCGATATCAGGTCTGAATTAACAAGAATTGATCATCTTGAACGTGACTTCGCCCAACTTCAGAATAAAATCACAGAAAATCGTGTAAACCTTGACCGAATGAAGAAATCAGTAAATGAGTGGGATGAAAATCAAGCCATTGAGTTTCAACAGATTCTGGAACAGATCGAAAATAACAATTTTCTAAGCACTAATCGGTCAAAAATCGATAGTTTGGAGAATGAACTTTCACAGCTGCAATACAACGAAAACCAACATATCACCTTGAAGAAAAATGAAAATGAATTACGTAAAAGCGAAGAGGAATACAGGAATCTGGAAGCAGCACGCAGTAAATTCGATCCAATTTCTAAACAACTAGCAGACCTGAAAATTGAAATTTCATTGGACGAAAAAGAATTAGTCAAAAAATCAGAAGCACTAAAAACAATGCAAGTAGAATTTCACAAACTTTACGTTAGTTTACCAAATATCATCCAGTTG
This sequence comes from Anaerolineaceae bacterium, assembly GCA_030653365.1. Classification (GTDB taxonomy): domain Bacteria; phylum Chloroflexota; class Anaerolineae; order Anaerolineales; family Anaerolineaceae; genus UBA6170. The sequence continues at coordinate 116,785 of JAURZL010000015.1, read as the reverse complement.
AAAAAAGATTTGGATGCGATGGACAAACAAATCAATCAAGTCAACCTTCGCATTGGCGCTGAAAAACAAAAATTAGATACAATTTCTCGAAAAAAATCTGAAAATAAAAAATTACAGTCAGAAGTAGATCAACTGACGATTGAAATAACCCGATATAAAAAATTGGAAGAAGCCTTTGGGAAAAACGGCGTTCCTGCTTTATTGATTGAACAGGCTTTGCCAGAAATTGAAGCGCATGCAAATAATCTCCTGGATCAACTCACCGCAGGTCAATTATCGGTTCATTTTGAAACCCAGAGCGAATACAAAGATAAGAAAAGGCAGGATAAAAAAGAAACGCTTGACATTCTGATCAACGATGCAAATGGTCATACCCGAGCCTATGAAATGTTCTCTGGTGGTGAAGCATTCCGCATAAATTTTGCCATCAGACTTGCTTTATCGCAGGTTTTAGCCAAACGATCAGGAGCAAAATTACAAACGTTGGTGATTGATGAAGGTTTTGGTAGTCAGGATCATCCTGGTCGCAGCCGTTTGGTAGAAACAATCAATCAGGTCAAAAAAGATTTTGCGAAAATATTAATCATCACTCACCTTGAAGAATTAAAAGATGCTTTTCCTGGGAGAATTGAGGTTGAAAAGACAGCTTCCGGTTCCCAGGTTGAAGTAATGGTGTATTAATGTCTTCTATTCGTCTTGCAATCCAACAACGTGTCATTCCAGCGTATCGGGCTCCTTTTCTCGAGTTGTTGGCTGAACAACCGGAAATCAATTTAGGAGTTTTCGCAGGAGCACCACAACCGGAAGAAATGATCAATTATATAAAAGAACTAAAAGGGGTCGATTATTTTTTCGCAAAAAATAAACACGTTCTTAAAGGCAAATATTATTTTTGTAGACAACCACAATTTCTTCGTTGGGCTTCTGATTGGAAACCTGATATATTAATTGTTGAGGCTAATCCTCGCTATCTGTCTACACCCGGTGTTATTCGTTGGATGCGTAAAGAAAATAGACCAGTAATTGGCTGGGGGCTGGGCGTCCCGCAATACTCAGGCGTTTTATCAGGCATTCGCGAAAAATCACGCGAGAAATTTTTAAGATCTTTTTCCAGGATGATTGCGTACAGTCAAAAGGGAGCCAACCAGTACATAGAGGCAGGTTTTAATCCTCTCCAGGTTAATGTGGCGATGAATGCGACTGCAGCCGCTCCAGTAGGATCTCCCCCACAACGCAAAGAATGGTCAATCGATCATGCACCTGTCCTGTTATACGTTGGAAGATTACAACCCAGGAAAAGAATTGATTCACTCATTCGAGTATGTGCTCAATTACCAGAAAATATTCAACCAAAATTATGGATTGTTGGCGACGGTTCCATTCGGGAGGAATTGGAAATTCTTGCAAAAAGTGTTTATCCAAAAACTAGGTTCTGGGGGGAACAATTTGGGGAGAATCTAAATTCTATTTTCAGTGATGCTGATTTATTTGTCCTTCCCGGAACTGGCGGTCTGGCTGTTCAACAAGCCATGGCGCACGCTCTACCTGTCATTGTTGCTGAAGGAGATGGCACCCAATCAGACTTGGTCAATGAAAAAAACGGTTGGAATATTGCTTCAAACAATGAACAAGAATTACGAACAGCAATCACAAGTGCATTGAGTTCACAGGATGATTTGTGGAAAAAAGGCCTGGCAGCTTTTGACACAGTGAAAGAAAGTGTTAATATAGAAAAAATGGTTTCTGTTTTTCTAAAAGCTAGTTTTGATGCAATGGCAGGATCGTAATGAGTAAACATATCCTGCTAATCGCCGATGGACGCAGCGCTATCACAACCAGGTGGATCGATCTGTTAAATTTCCTTGGCTATCGTATCTCATTGGTTTCCACTTATCCTGTCAATTCTGAAATAAAAGTGGATAAATTGTTTGTTCTTCCAGTTGCTTTTAGTGATGCTGGAGAAGAAAAAAATAAAAACTCCTTGAACAAAAAGTCACAGCAACCTACAACCAATTGGAAAAAGAAACTTATTCAAAATGCTCGTCCATTAATGATGAGAATTCGCTATTTACTGGGTCCATCAACCTTGCCAAATTACCAACACCAACTCACAACAATCATCTCTGAAATTAAACCCAATCTCGTTCACGCATTAAGAATCCCATATGAAGGAATGCTAGCCAGTACCATTCCTCTTGAGATACCTTTGTTAGTTTCCATCTGGGGTAATGATTTCACTCTCCATGCTGATGCGAACAGAACAATGCACGATCTTACCAAAAAGGTGATGCACCGGGCAGATGGCGTCCTGGCTGATGTTCACCGCGATATTCAGCTTGCTCACAAATGGGGATTGGATGAAAACAAACCCACAGTAGTGGTGCCAGGTGGTGGTGGAATTCTTTTTGAGGAAATCGAGTTGTCAAAACAAATAAATATTGGTGAAATCGAAATTCCTTCAAATGTCCCGGTCATCATAAATCCTCGCGGAATTCGGGCTTATGCTCGCAGTGACATCTTTTTCAAATCGATTCCTTTGGTATTGCAAAATCTAACAGATGCTATCTTTTTATGTCCTGGAATGCAAGGAAAACCAGAAGCGCAAAAATGGATAGACCATCTGAAAATTTCAGATCATGTCCGATTGCTGCCAAACCTGCCACAGGAAGTATTGTGGTCTCTTTTTCATAAAAGTCACATATCAGTTTCAATAACGACCCATGATGGTACACCTAACACCTTGCTGGAATCAATGGCATGTGGTTGTTTTCCGATCGCAGGAGATATCAACTCATTAAGAGAATGGATTACGCCTGGAATCAATGGTTTTCTTATCGAGCCTGGGAATCCACAAGATCTGGCTGATGCAATCATTGCTGCTACTCAAAATGCTGGTCTGCGAAAAAAAGCAGCAATTTTTAATGGTAATTTGATAAAAGCAAAAGCAGAAGTCGGTATCGTTCGAAACCAGGTGGCTCGATTTTATGAAAAATTTCTTCAATAACCGCCAAACCTTTAATTACTTTGAAAACACTTAACAAATCAACAAACTCCTAATAATTCCCTTACAAATTCCTAACAATCAACCCTAAACGTATTCCCACTGTGCTATTTTTACATTGTTATATGTTCAAAAGCACAAACGGAGTACTAAATGAGGTTTTTTACCGGTAAATTAATAAGAATAATAATGTTGCTTGGCGTTATTCTTTCGCTAAGTATAAATACTGCGCAAGTAAACGCGAATGACCCAATCCCACCATCCATTACGACGATTGATCAAAATCTGAATAGCACATCCAATGTAAAAGGCCTTGATATTGGCATTGCCCGGGCTCAAAAAATTAATATAAATGCCAATGCAATTGAACAAATCGCACATAATATTTCTTCAGGAAAAAATGAAAAACAATCCGCCAAATTTCATGTTTTTGATGATGTAGCTTTCGATGCAAATTTTGAAATGATGGAAGAAACCATTCAATCAGGTTTCATTCTTTCAGGGAATTTAAATGGTAATCCAGATAGTTCCATTATTCTGGTTTCAACAGATGGTGTCATCAGTGCAAACCTCGAGTACCAGGGAAAACAATATCACCTTAAGAGCGATGAACAAGGTTTCTACCAATTTGAAGAGATTGATCAATCCCAATTTCCGGAAGAATTGGATGCGCTGCCATATTCTGATAATTTATCAGAATCATTTTCTGATTTCATATTTGACACAAACACATTGGATGCTGGTTATGTCATTGATGTGATGGTTGTCTACACGGCTACTGCAAGATCAAGAGCAGGTGGCACCAGCCAGATGCAGAACCTCATTAATTTGGCTGTCAGTGAAACCAACATAGGGTATCAACGAAGCGGAATTTTCTCCACCATGAGATTGGTGAACACAACTGAAATTAATTATGATGAATCCAACATGTCTACCCAAACTGGATGGAATAACACCCTTTCACACCTGACCAATCAGGACGGTGTAATCGACGATGTTAGAAATCTTCGCGATACATATGGTGCCGATCTGGTCGTGATGATCGTTGATAGTTCTACCTATTGTGGCGTCGGTTGGCTGATGACCCCTAGTTATACATATGACACTGTTGGTAACAGTATTGTATCCCGGGCTTGTGCCACAGGATACTACTCTTTTGCCCACGAAACCGGCCATAATATGGGTGCACATCATGATCGCACAACTGCCGGAGGCGGAACCGCCATGTATAATTACTCGTATGGTTACCAGGATCCCAATGCTGCTTTCCGAACCATCATGGCTTATAATTGTTCGTCAGGTTGCCCTCGGATCAATAACTGGTCAAACCCCGAAGTTTTTTATAATGGCCGACCAACTGGTGTGTTATCAACAGCTAGTAATTCGGCTGACAACCAATTAACATTAAATAATACAGCTCCAATCGTTTCAAATTTTCGACAATCCGCAACACCTCCGAAAGCTCCGACAAATTTAGCTATACAACAAGTAAATCCACCGTCCGCAACGATTACTTATTTCGATAATAGTAACGATGAGCTTGGATTCAAAGTTGAAAGATCCATAAATAGTGGCGCCTGGTCAAATTTCCAGACCCTCCCGGTAAACACAACATCTTTTACTGACACTTCCATCAATTGTGAAAATTCTTTTGCTTATCGGGTTTATTCCTATAATCAAAATGGAAATTCACCTTACAGTAATGTTACCAACTTCTCATGTGCACCTCCTCTTCCAATAACCGATATCAAGATTTACAGTTCGATTTCGAGCATCACGCTGGATTGGACTGCCAGTTTTACCAACACAACCTATACGATTGAAATTCAAGATGAACTGACCAAAAGTATGGCTTTGGATCAAGGTTTAGAATTCAGTCAGTTGCCGTATACAATTAATGGATTGGAAAAAGACACAACATATTTTGTTATTATTTCAGCTACAAATGAATTTGGAACAACTATAAATGATCCTATCACAGTAAAAACAGCAGGCTTTCAAATATTCTTACCCTTAACAACAAAAAATTAAAATAATATTCATATCCGATTTCATACTCGCAACAGGCTTATTCTTCAGGAAATAAGCCTGTTTGTATGACGATCAATTTTGACACTCACCTTCAGCTGTAATATACTGAAATGGAACGTTTATAATTAATCCCCCGAAAAGGAGGTCAATTTTATGGGATCTGATAAAAAATTTAAATTAACGTATGGGACAATGTATAGTCCTCCGGAAGAATTTCATACTTCATTCGAGTCAAATCTGGCTGATTTACGTAAGACATTTGGTCAGGAATATTCAATGATTATTGATGGCAAAGAGGTGTCTGCCGATGAAAAAATCGAAAACCGTTCTCCAATCAATACTGACCAGGTGATTGGTTTGTTCCAGAAAGGTGATGATAACATTGCGAATGCTGCCATCGCAGCTGCTAAAAAAGCGTTTCTTCATTGGAGAAAAACACCCTGGCAAGAGCGGGTGAGATTGCTGCGGAAAGCAGCAGATCTGATTGAGGATCGCAGCTATTATATTGGTGCAGCCATGTCCCTCGAGGTTGGAAAAAACCGGATGGAAGGCATTGGCGATGCAGTCGAAACAGCTGAACTAATTCGATATGCCTGTGAACAATTAGAAAAAAATAGTGGGTTTGAAATCCAAATGGGTAGTGATCCATTTGTTGGTTTGGAATCGACAAACCGTTCTGTCATGCGGCCTTATGGGGTCTGGCTGGTAATCAGTCCGTTCAATTTCCCAGGTGCCCTGACTGGAGGACCTGCTGGTGCGGCAATGGTTGCTGGTAATACTATTGTAATGAAACCAGCTACTGATACACCTCTCACCCCTTACCTTCTCGCGAAAGCTTTTCTGGATGCTGGTATTCCTGATGGTGTCTTCAATTTCGTTACAGGACCAGGATCCACACTGGGAAATACATTGGTCAACCACCCGGATGTGGCTGGTGTGACATTTACGGGTTCTTTTGATGTTGGTATGGGGATTTTTAGAAATTTTGCCCAGAATGGCCGTTATGTTCGTCCTACAATTTTGGAATTGGGTGGAAAGAACCCAACGATTGTTTCAAAACACGCCAATATTGAGGACACAGCACTCGGAATTGTCCGTTCCGCGTTTGGCTTACAAGGACAGAAATGTTCTGCCTGTTCGCGTGTTCTAGTAGAAGAATCAGTCCACGATGAACTGGTTGAGCGTTTAGTGACCCTGACGGAAAAATTAGCTATTGGAGATCCGACTGAACGCAATATTTTTATGGGTCCTGTGATAAACAAAAATTCATACCGTGATTTTCAGGATTTTTCAGCCGAATTATTGTCTGCAGGACGTTTACTCACTGGTGGTAAAGTACTTACAGATGGTAATTATGCCAAAGGATTTTTTGTTACTCCTACTCTGTTTGCTGATGTCCCATTTTCACACAGATTATGGAAACATGAAATGTTCCTGCCAATCACCACAATTGGAAAAATCAAGAACCTGGAAGAAGGAATGCAGATTGCTAATGACGTCGATTATGGATTGACATCCGGATTCTATGGATCTGATGAAGAAGCAAGTTGGTTTTTCGAAAATATTGAAGCTGGTGTAAATTATTCCAACAGGCCACAAGGAGCTACAACGGGTGCATGGCCTGGTTTCCAGCCGTTTGGTGGTTGGAAAGGCTCCGGATCAACCGGGAAGAATGCAGGTGGTGTGCATTACCTTCAAATGTATATGCGTGAACAGGTACATAATCGGGTAAGGAAACTAAGTGACTTTTAAGCAAGGTTTATCATCACAATAAATTCATATATCATTCATCTTAGCGCTCAGGGTGATTTTGGTGGGCATTTACCCACCAAAATCACCCGCTAACCCCGTTTTATTAAGATGATACAAATTCAAGATAGTATAATATAAGGTGCTGTTCAATAGAATTTGAACAGCACCAGATACTTTATGAGTGAATTCGGAAAAAGACTTGGTAAATTTTTTATCATCCTTGGGGGATTGTTTTTACTATTATTTACCTTCTCAATGATTGCAGATAGCGCTAATATTTACCTGATTATCACTGGTGTTCTGCTTATAATTTTTGGTACAATTTTAAGGAAGAAGCCAAAAAACAGGGAAAAAGATATTGAAAAGGCAGATACTGCGGATAAACGCAGGAATCCCCGATTCAGTGCTCGTGAACATCGTGATGAGCGACAATCAAGAAGATCAAGAAGATCATAAATCCAACACAAAAGAGAAAAAGTAATGTCAAAACTACATACATTATCAGAAGCCATCCAAAAATACGTCAACGATGGTGATATTATCTATGCCGCTGGTTTCACACACATGATTCCTTTCGCTGCTGCACACGAAATAATTCGTCAAAAGAAAAAAGATTTGACTGTGGCAAGGGCAACTCCCGATCTGATCTACGATATGCTCACGGCTGCAGGATGTGTAAAAAAAGTGATTTTTTCCTATATGGGCAATCCAGGTGTAGGTTCATTAAGAATTATGCGTGAAGCCATTGAGAATGGTCAGTTAGACTGGGAGGAATATTCTCACTTTGGAATGATCTCAAGGTTACAAGCAGGTGCGACTGGACTCCCCTTTATGCCAATGAATCAAACAGGTGCCCCCAGTCTGGAACAGGTTAATCCAAATATTAAAAGAATAACAGATCCATTCTCCGGTGCCGAGGTAATTGTCGTCCCACCATTGAATCCTGATGTAGCAATTGTGCATGTTCAAAGAGCGGATCAACATGGAAATGCACAAATTTGGGGGATTGTAGGCGAACAGAAAGAAGCTGCATTTGCCTCAAAGCATGTCATTATTACTGCAGAAGAAATTGTTCCCGAGGAGATCATTCGCAGCGATCCAAACCGAACTGTGATACCTTCAATCATCGTAGATGCAGTCTGCCACGAACCATTTTCATCGCATCCTTCCTATACGCAAGGTTTCTATGATCGCGACAATCCTTTTTATCTCGCGTGGGATGAAATCAGTCAATCTCCGGAAAAAGTCCAACAATGGCTGCAAGAATGGGTTTACGGAGTGAAAGATCGGGCAGAATATTGGCAAAAATTAGGGGAAGAAACGCATGCACGATTAAAAGTTAATCCTCGCTTAAGCTCACCCATCGATTATGGAGATTACTAATATGAACTACAACAACGCTGAATTGATGACAGTAAATGCTGCACGATTATTGCGTGATGGTGATGTGGTTTTTGTTGGGGTTGGGCTGCCTAATTTGGCCTGTAACCTCGCCAGAAGAACGCATGCTCCAAACCTGGTAATGATTTACGAAGCGGGTGTCATTGGTGCACGACCGTCCCGATTACCCCTCTCCATTGGTGATCCTTGTCTTGTCAGTGGTGCCTCCGCCGTTTGCAGTATGTATGATATTTTCAGTTTCTATTTACAACGTGGCAATGTTGATGTGGGTTTTTTAGGTGGTGCACAGATTGATCGATTTGGAAATATCAATGCAACTGTTATTGGTGATTACGAACATCCGAAAACAAGGTTGCCAGGATCCGGAGGTTCCATGGAAATTGCTGGTTGGGCAAACCGCTGCTATATCATTACACCACATCAAAAACGAAGGTTCCCGGAAAAAGTGGATTTTATCACGTCTGCTGGTTTTCTTTCTCATCGAAAAGAACGCGAAGCCAGCGGTACCATCGGAAAAGGTCCCCAAGGTGTTGTCACACATCTGGGTATTCTTGAGCCAGATGAAAATGGCGAGCTCATCCTGGCTGCACTTCATCCTGGCGTGAGTATCGAATCTGTACAACAGAATACGGGATGGCAAGTGAAAGTATCGGAAAGCCTACGCGAGACACTACCTCCCAGTGAAGAGGAATTACGGATTTTGCGTGAGAATTTAGATCCAACAGGGATATACATCTAATGAAACAAGAAACTATTAAACAACGGGAAGTTCTAGTTACTTTTCCTTTATCGGAAGAACTGATAAAAAAATTAAGAGAAGTTTCCCCACTGCTAAACATTACTGTCCTTCCAGCCAAAACATTTCAGGAAATTGATGATGAAGTCTGGAAAAAAACAGAAATCCTGATTACTGAAAGAGTCCTACCTCCTTTAGAGAAAGCGCTGTCATTACGTTGGATACAATTCAATTATGCGGGCATTGATTTTGCTGTTGATCAGGAAATTTTTAATAAAAGTGATCTGAAAATCACCAATCTTAGCGGTGCTGCAAGCCCTCAGGTTGCAGAGTATGCTGTTACAATGATGCTGGCACTTGCTCATAAAATCCCATCAATTCTAAAATTTCAGATAAAACATGAATGGCCGGCAGATCGGTTTGTTCGATTCACTCCGAAAGAATTACGTTCGAGTACCGTTGGATTGATCGGTTATGGAAGTATCAGCCGTGAAATCGCCAGATTGTTAACCCCCTTTGATGTAAAAATCCTTGCAAGTAAGAATAATTTGATGCTCACTCTGGATGATGGCTACACAATCCCTGGTCTCGGAGATCCGAATGGAGATCTGTTTACACGGTTGTATCCCTATCAAGCCATCAAATCGATGATGAAAGAATGTGATTTTATCGTAGTGACTGTACCAAGGACAAAAGAAACTTTCCATCTCATCGCAGAAGAAGAACTGGCAGTGTTAAAACCGACAGCTTTTTTGATCGATGTTAGCAGAGGAGGAATAATCAAAAATGCAGCACTAAAAACTGCTTTACAGGAAAAGAAAATCGCTGGTGCAGTATTGGATGTTTTTGAGCAAGAACCGCTTCCAAAAGATCATCCGTTGTGGGATACACCAAATCTAATCGTATCACCACATATTGCTGGTGTCAGTATTCACTACAATGAAAGATCTGTAAATCTCATTGCTGAGAATATCAAACGATATCTGGACAATTCATCTTTACTCAACACTTTTAATCCGGATGTGGGTTATTAATTATGGTCACAGCAAGGAAAAACTAAAGAATAGATATGATGATTCAAAAATAATGACTAGTCTTGTAAAAAAACAAGTAATATTTTTCGATCTTGGAGATACGTTAATTTATTTTGATGGAAATTGGGACGATGTATTAAGGCGATCTACCAAGCGTTTGTGGAAATTCCTGTGTAAATCCGGATATCCAATCAATCGCGAGCAATTCAAACTGGATTTCTCCAATCGAATGCGAGGATATTATATAGAAAGAAATAAAAGTCTAAAGGAATACACCAGTGCCTGTGTATTGCTTGACTACATGAATGATCTTGGGTATTCAAATCCAGATGACACAATCATTCGAGAGGCAATGAATGCGATGTATTCCGTTTCTCAAGAATATTGGAATCTTGAGATTGATACAACAGCTATACTCGAGTGGTTGCAGTCAAATGGTTACCGACTCGGTTTGATCTCAAATGCATCTGATAAGGATGATGTGTATGCCTTATTACGGCAATTCAAATTAACCGATTTTTTTGAACAGATTATTATTTCAGCTGAGTTTGGTTTACGCAAACCTCATAAAGAAATTTTTCAGGAAGGCTTGTCTTTATTTTCCTGCGAACCTGAAGACTGTTTCATGGTTGGGGATCGTCTAGATATGGATATATTGGGGGCAAAACAGATTGGGATGAATTCTGTTTGGATTTCGCGGAGATCGATTCATAAAGAAAATGAAAATCTCTTTGATATAAGACCGGACTATGAAATCCAATCACTCGAAGAACTAAAAGTCATTCTAGAGAATGAAATTTGATCTATTGAGGAAGTCTACAGATTAATCAACCATCCAGCTTTGGTTGAACCAATCGACAACATGATCCTCAAGATCATCAAGATCGACATCATTTTCACTCTCAATTTTTCCCCTTACAGAGACACCAATTTGGTGAATTGTATCGCGACTTCCACTGACAAGATGGTGCCACCAGGGTAAATCTTTTCCTTCCCCCAATAATCGGTAAGCACAGGTGATCGGCATCCAATCCAATGATTTGATCAATTCTGGATCCAAAACCAGGCAAGTAGGAACTAACTTTTGTCGATTTAGATAATCAGTACATTGACAGGTTGCTTCATCAAACAACTTACAAATTACATTGGTGGTGTAATATTGACCCTCATCCCCTTCTAATTGAAAAAGGCAACATTTACCACATCCGTCACAAATGGATTCCCACTCTTTTTTTGTAAATTCTTCCAGTTTCTTTTGTTTCCAAAAAGGGACTTCTTCCAAGTTTTTTTCCTAAATCTAAAACCAAATCCGATTTCCAATATAAAATATAATCAACTTACATTTGCAATCAGTAATCAATCTAGTATCATAATGAAAATGGTATTAATTGATTTTCCGATTCTATCACTTAAAAAAGGATCGTCTCAATAATCCAGGTTGGCAGGTAATAATCACCAATAAAACCAACCATTAATGAAAAATTTGACTAACAGCTACTGGGAGAAATAAATGAGTTCTTTGACTTTGGGTGTTGTCGGTTCTTCTTTCAAAGAAAATGAGCTACGTGTCCCAATTCATCCTGAGCAATTGGATTGGATTGATATTAGTGTTCGTAAAAAAATGATCTTTGAGGTAGGTTATGGAGACCGCTTTCAAATTCAAGATGAATGGATCAATGCACGCACCGCTGGTTTATTGCCAAGAAATGAAATCTTCGAACAATGTGATGTGATTGTATTGATAAAACCAGATCCAAAGGATATACCTTTTATTCATCCCGGTAAAACACTTTGTGGATGGCTGCATTGTATAGAAGACGCATGGATTACAAACGCTGCCATTAATAAAAACATGACGATGATTGCCTGGGAAGCCATGCACAAATGGAATCGAAAGAATGAATTTCAATATCATATTTTTCATAAAAATAATGAAATTGCCGGATATGCTGGTGTATTTCATGCTTTACAATTGCGTGGGATTGATGGACATTATGGCACGCCTCGCAGAGTAATGATTATCGGATCAGGTTCTGTGGCCAGAGGCGCTTTACTGGCATTTAAAGGTCTGGGTTTTAAAGATATACACATTTACAACCGCCCATCCAAAACATTTATAGCACCACAATCCTATGATGCAGTCTATCACCAATTGGAAATTGATGATAATGGCCAGTTAATGTCAATTCATATGGATCGAAGCAGAAATCCATTCATTGACGAATTAGCTCAATCTGACATTATATTGAATGGAATTCGGCAGGATTTTCGCCAACCAATTATGTTTATGAGCAATGATGAAATAAGCAGGTTAAAGAGATCCTCCCTAATTATTGACATTGCCAGAGATGAAGGATTGGGATTTCCCTTCTCCAAACCAACAACATTCATTAACCCCATATTTACGGTGGGAGAAGCATGGTATTACGCAGTTGATCATACCTCATCCTATTTATGGAATATCGCTTCATGGGAGATATCCATCAGTTTATTACCCTATCTTTCCACAATAACGCGGGGAGTCCCTTATTGGGAGAAAGATGAAACAATCAGAAGAGCAATACAAATTCAAAATGGTAGGATTGTTGATCCCAGAATACTCTCATTCCAAAATCGGGAAGAGGATTATCCTCACATAATTCGTTCACAATAAAATTTGATAGTAAAATTATGAATCTTCTCATATTTGCAATTGCTTGAGAAAAATGTCTTTATTTCATTCAGGACGTGGCATGATCATCAAAGCCCCAAGACAATTATCCAGGGTCCAAGCTGACCTGATACTTTTGCTCACAGCAGCCGTGTGGGGAAGCGGTTTTATTGCACAACGAATCGCAGCTCCAAATATGAATGTTTTTTATTTCAATGGGGGAAGATTCCTGCTGGGTGCTCTATTATTATTTCCCCTGATTCGTTTCAGATTGAAAATTGAAAAAGAAAAATTTGTTGGGGTCTTCCTGGCTGGATTTTTACTTTTTTCTGCCGGGGCATTTCAACAGGCAGGGTTGATTACCACCACAGCAGGTAACGCTGGTTTTATCACCGGATTATATGTTATTTTTGTTCCAATATTTTTGTGGTTAATCTGGCGTGATAAACAAAAGTGGAATGTATGGGTTGCTGCAATTATTGCAGTTTTTGGAATGTTGTTACTCAGTACAGGTGGAGAACTCAAGTTAGCTCCGGGCGACAAATTAGAGTTTGTTGGCGCAATATTGTGGGCGCTTCATGTGATCGTGGTTGGTAGAACTGTTCAGGGAATGAATCCGCTTCATTTTGCCATAGGCCAGTTTTTGATCTGCGCTGTTTTAAACGTTGGAATTGGTTTAATTACTGATCCCCAGGGTATCTCTCAGATCTCTTCGTTGTGGTGGACAATTTTATATAATGGCATCGCATCGGTTGCGATCGGATTCACTTTGCAAGGGGTTGCTCAAAAGTATGCCCCTCCAACGGATGCAGCACTGATATTAAGTATGGAGGCAGTTTTCGCAGCATTGTTTGGATTTCTGTTCTTACAAGAGATATTCAGTACGGAACAATTGATCGGTGGCTTTTTAGTATTGTCAGCAATTTTTCTTGCTCAATTTAAATTTTCACCACGAAAAACCTCGGATTCCTTTCAATCATAAATTCTTCATTTCTGATTTTTCAACCTATTTGAAACTTTTTATGAAAATTCACGTAGAATAATAATAACTTCGAACCAATGGAGGAATGAAATGAAAAATAGAACTGCGATTTTTGTCGGTAGTATTTTGATAATTTTGGGCATGATTTCCATTATCGATGCCTTGTTTGGGATTAACTTATGGTCATTATTATTTCCGTTGATTTTAATTGCACTGGGATTTTTCATTATCTTCCGTCCAAAAGCCCTTCCCGATGGCACGAATGTGAACTTTCGTTTTGTTGGTGAAACAGATAAAACCAGGGAATGGAATGTTGAACCAGCTGAATACTGGAATTTTGTCGGGGATTATAAATTAGACTTAACCAAAGCGAACATTCCATATGGAGAGACGAACATAATTATTAATGGTTTTGTCAATGATGTTGAAATTGTATCGCCCACAGACGCAGGTTTAAATGTTCTGGCAAGGGGTTTTGTTCACTCAACAAAAATTAAAGGATATAAGGAAGATCATTTTCTTTCGCCTACAGAATATAAATCCCCTGAATATTCTCTACAACCCAAAAAAGTTCGAATAAATTTCTCTTCATTTGTCTCAGACATAGAGATTGATTAGGTAAAAAATTCGATATGACTTCTATTAGAAAAAGAAAGGGATTTAAACCGATCCTCTCATTGGATTTTGATGGTGTTATCCATTGGTACAGAAATGGTTGGAAAGGTCCAGCGGTTATTGATGATGAACCTGTTCCAGGTGCTAAAGAATTTATCGAAAAAGCACAGGATTATTTTAAAATCGTTATTTACAGTTCCCGCTCTAATTCTGAAGGTGGTATTGAAGCCATGCGAACTTGGATGGAAAAACATGGCTTTCCAGAGGTGGAGTTTGCAAAAGAAAAACCGAAAGCCTTTCTATCGATTGATGACCGATCCTTACAATTCAAAGGTGAATGGTTTGATCCGGAAGAATTATTAAATTTCAAACCTTGGAATAAATAATAAATCCTGATTTCTATGATCAAGTGAAAGAATTAAAAAGGTGAAAAAAAATTCACCTTTTTTGTTTTGATAAACAGCAAGAAGAAATAATAGAACAAATAAACAATAAATTATTGTACAATAATAGGAAATAAAAAATCATTATTCATTTGAGTGAATAATTAAGATGAGGAGATCTGCATGAATGATTTATTTCAACATGCAATGAATGAAAGAATGCAACAGGAAGCACCTCTGGCTGCCCGTATGCGTCCAAAAACCTTTGATGATTTTATCGGCCAGGAGCATATCATTGGTGAGGGAAAACTTCTCCGCCGGGCAATTCAAGCTGACCGATTGTTTTCTTCTATTATTTTTACCGGTCCACCAGGAACTGGCAAAACTACCCTGGCTCAGTTAATTGCATTGCATACAAAAGCTCATTTCGAGACAATATCCGCTGTTTTAGCAGGTGTTGCGGAACTCAGACGTGTGATCCGTGATGCCGAAGAACGACGGAAACTATATCAGCAAAGAACAATATTATTTATTGATGAGGTTCACCGTTGGAATAAAGCGCAACAGGATGCCTTATTACCGCACGTGGAATCAGGAATGGTGACGCTGATTGGTGCCACTACAGAAAACCCATATTTCGATGTTATCCCTGCACTCGTTTCCCGATCCCGGGTATTTCAATTACAGCCGTTAAAAGAAGAACACCTGGGAAAAATTGTTGATCGTGCTCTTTTCAATCCTGATTACGGTTATGGAAAACATTCTATCGAATTGGATGAAGATGCCCGCTTGCACTTGATCCAGATGAGTGGTGGTGATGCCCGTAACTTATTAAATGCACTCGAATTGGCGATTGAAACCACAACACCAGACAAAACAAAAACAACAAAAATCACGCTGGAAGTAGCGCAGGAATCCATCCAAAAACGCGCTGTGTTATACGATAAAAGCGGTGATGTCCACTATGACACGATTTCAGCATTCATCAAATCTGTACGGGGTAGTGACCCGGATGCAGCGTTATATTGGTTGGCGAAGATGATGACGGCGGGAGAAGATCCCCGGTTTATTTTACGGCGTCTTGTCATTCTGGCTGGTGAGGACATTGGATTGGCAGACCCGCAAGCTTTGGTTGTTGCCAATGCAGCTGCAAATGCTTATGAATTTATAGGATTACCAGAAGGAATCTTTCCAATTGTGGAAGCAACATTGTATTTATCCACGGCACCAAAATCCAATTCGGTCATGGCTTATTTTGAAATCGTGAAACAGATGGAAGTAGAGGGTATGGGGCAGGTTCCCATTCATTTAATGGACAGTAGTCGTGACGCCAAAGGTTTTGGTCATGGAAAAGGATATCTATATCCACACTCATATGAAGGTCACTTTATTCCCCAACAATATTTGCCTGACCACCTCGTTGGTAAGCAATTTTATCAACCTTCTGACCAGGGTTTTGAAGCAAAGGTGCAGGAACGGGTCAAGATTTGGAGAAGGATTCAAGCGGATGGTTTAAAAAAAATTTCTTCATCCCCTCAGATTAAACCTTCAGAAAAGGAACGCTAATGGCTGTTATTCTATTAATTCGTCATGGTGAAAATGATTGGGTAGGGAAACGTCTGGCGGGTAGAATGCCGGATGTGCACCTCAACAAAAAAGGTCAGGATCAGGCCAGCCAGTTAGCTGAGATTCTCAAAACTTTGCCTTTTAAAGCCATATACAGCAGCCCATTGGAACGCGCCATGGAAACAGCGCAACCATTGGCACAATTGAAAGATATGGAAATCTCAATCTGTGCCAATCTGAGTGAGATTAATTTTGGTGATTGGCAGGGAAAAACAATAAAACATTTGCGCAGACTTAAATTATGGAAAACTGTGCAGAATAACCCATCTCAAATGCAATTTCCGAATGGGGAGAGCTTTGTAGGTGCACAAAATCGCCTGGTTGAATGTATAAAACAAATTTCAGAATCGCATGAAGAAACTGATTTGATCGCCTGTTTCAGCCATTCAGACTCAATTCGCCTTTTAGTAAGTTATTATCTCGATATGCCTCTGGATTCTTTTCAGCGAATTAATATCAACACCGCATCCATCAGCTCTCTGGCATTGATGAAAGATCATATTTCTGTGCCTTTTATCAACCTGATCGATATCAGGCAATTTTTGACCCAATTTACTGAAATGGAAAAGAAAACTTCTAAATAAATGACTTTAAACTATCGAAGGAAATTGAATGACAAAAATCTTATTGATCCGCCATGGAGATACTAATTTCGTTGACGAAGCCTTAGCGGGGAGAATCGACAGTCCATTGAATTCATTAGGGATTGAACAATCTCTCCGAGTTTCCGAAGCCCTCAAACATTTACCAATTATTGCCATTTATGTCAGTCCACTGAGAAGAACACAAAAGACTGCTGAACCTTTAGCCATGGAATTGAATCTGAACATGAAAATCGAAAAAGACCTTAACCAGGTTGATTTCGGCAATTGGCAAGGTTTATCATTTGAGGATCTGGTTAAAGATCCAAGCTGGACCACATTCAACCAGAATCCCGCGCTCACACAAATACCAGGAGGCGAGAATGGTCTAATGGTCAGAGAAAGGGTGACAAAGGCTATCTTGCACCTTTCCAGACAACATCCTGATAATGCTCTAATTGCCTGTTTTTCGCATGGAAGCATTATCCGGCATACCGTTAGCAGCTTTATTGGATTGCCTTTGGAGAATCTTAATCAGCTTCGGATTGCCCCCGCATCCATTTCAACATTGAATATTACAAACGGTAAAGGTAAATTAATCCATCTGAATCAGGAGTTGCCAGTCAACTGGCTTTAAAAATTAGAACTTCTTTTGATAAAGTGCAACCTTTTACTGAAAAATCGATCTAAATAAAAGAATGGAATTGCTTAAACAGATAATTATTGCAGATAGGTAGAATGAAAATAAAGAAGTCAGTAAAGAACAAAAAGAAGCAAAATAGAAACGTCCAGATCATTATTGGGGCTGTTGTGATCCTACTGGTCAGCGTGTTGTTGTTATCCTCACAAATTTCCCAACAGGATGGTATTCAAAAAGCCGTTCAGGGAAAATCGGTTGGAGACTTTACCCTGCTTGATCTTGACGGAGAAACCATCCATCTCAGTGATTACCAGGGAAAATATGTTTTGTTGAATGCCTGGGCAACCTGGTGTCCTCCCTGCCGGGCAGAGATGCCAGATTTGAACGAATTTCATCAGGCACATCAGGATAAGGGATTTGAGATTCTGGCGATCAATGCAGGTGAAACCCGGGATATGGCAGCAAAGTTCGCAGATTCACTCGGATTAGGATTTAAAGTTGTACTAGATTCTGATGGTAAGGTATTAAACGGTTTGGGAATAACAGGTTTCCCCACATCGATTCTAATTGACCCGCAAGGAAAAGTCGCCGTGATCCATATTGGCATGATTTTTCCCGAAGACCTGAATAAAAAAGTCTTACCCTTCTTACAATAAAAATAGCCCAAACGCAGGGTCAAACCCCATTCATTTAGGCTATTTGTTGTCATGTATTCTTACTTCTTGGCTAATAAATTTTCCAGGCGATCCACAATACTACCCAGATAATTGAAGGCTTTCTCCACCGGCTCGAATGAGGGTAAATCCACACCAGCTGCCTGCAATGCATCCAAAGGATAGACCGAATTTCCAGCACTAAGAAAGGTGAGATATCGATCCACAGCTCCTGGATGACCCGCCAGGATATTTTCAGCCAACACATGGGCTCCGGATATGCCGGTTGCATATTGATATACGTAATAATTCATATACATATGGCTGAATTGTGACCAGGTGATCCCCACACGCTCGTGATCAAAGACAACTTCATCTCCATAGCCTTCCTGAAATAACTCGGAACAGTGGTCAATCATGGCTTTGGCATTCATTGCTTTACCCTGTTCCAGGCGTCGATGCATCTCCAACTCCCATTGAGCCAGGATGGGCATAATAAAGAAATAGCGGTGGAAATTCGACATAGCTTCTTCGATCAGTGCCAATTGAAAAATTGGATTCGCTTGTGTGCGCAATAAATAATCCCGCACCATTGCCTGGTTGAAATTTGAAGCCACTTCCGCCACAAACAAGGCATAACGGCCGTGGATATAGGGTTGGGTATGCCTGGTGTAATAAGAATGCATGGAATGCCCAAGTTCGTGTGCCAATGTGCTCAGACTGTAAACATCATTGTTGTAACTCATCATGATGAAGGGACTGGTATCATAGACACCACTGGAAAATGCACCCTGACGCTTCCCCTGATTGACTGCCCAATCGACCCAACGGTCACTGGTGGCACCTTTATTGAGAATACCAACATATTTATCCCCTAAGGGTTTCATTCCTTCACTAATCCATTCCACAGCTTTTTGGAAAGGAACTATCGGCTTTTGATCGGTCAATGGAGCTTTGATATCGTAAACCTGAAACTCATCCAGACCCAACCATTGCTTGCGAATGCGCCAGTATTTATGCCAGGTGGGCAGATGTTTTCGAAATACACTGATTAAATTATGAAAAACCTCTTCGGGAATATTATTCGGAAATAAGGAAGCTTCCAGACTGTTCTTAAACCCGTGCACGTTGGCAACGAGAATATCTTTTTGAAAACCGGCAATCTGCAGTCCCGCCAATGTGTTCTTGAATTTCAAAAAACTATCACTATAATTTTCCCAGGCTGTTTTACGAACACTTCGATCTTCGTGGCTGATCAGGGCTCCAAAATTTCCTTGCTCAATTGGATAGGGATTTCCCTTTTCATCGATTGCAGAACCAAATTTGATATCCACATTTGTCAGACTATTGTAGGTTTGTACCACTGTACTCAATGGCTCAGATGCCATTGCCATCACATTTTCGACCTCGAAGGAGCGGACTTTGCTTTGTTTGCGTTCGAGTTGCTCAAAATAGGTTGTGTAAACGGCTAGCTCCTGATCCTGCTGGCACCATTCTTTTAAGGTTGGGAATCCAATCGCGATCAACTCCGGCTCGATAAAAGCTGTGGTGGCATTCAGTCTCGCATACTTTCCTCTTGCCTGTACCGCGCGTGCCTGAGCTGCCTGATCGGAAGTGTCCACTGCGTTACCCAGACTGGCATACAGGAAGATTTTCTCCATTTCACGACTGACTCGTTCTGTCACCTTCAGACATTCATACAGTTGCTGAGGGCTTTGTGATAAAGTGTTTCTGAATGGGACAATCTGATCGATCTCAGCCTCAATGCCATCCAAAGCTTTTTCCCACTCTTCCACGGACGGAAAAATGACATCCAGTTTCCAGGTTTGTTCCACCGGAACATCAGCACGTTTCAACACTTGGTTTGCTTCCATTTTCACCTCAGTTTAAATATTTTGACTTGTGACAACATCTCACCCCATCCATCCAAAGGTATTATAATGTCAATTAATGGGCAGATGATAATGGAGATGTTGATCGATTATTCAAATTCTATTCATCACCGATTTAGAATCGGAAATTATACAATTGGCATGGCTGCGCTGAGGTTCACCCATAGATGGTGCACGTTACCATCACGTCGGAAAATGTGCTGGCTGTTGATTTCATCCAGGCAATCACCTTCAATTGTTTGTTTTTTGCTATCGTTCAGGAAAACTTCAATACCAGATTTGTTGGCTAGTTGAACAACAATCGGCACCCCACAAAAAGTGAATACCAGGCAGCCAGGTGGTATTTGGATTTGCTGGGATTTATCGTTGACATCCTGGTAGTGGATAGTCTTTGCTTCCATAAAAAGTTCGCTGGGGTCAAATAATAATGAATTAAATGTAAGACAACCATTTTTTATCACCAATCCAACCTCAGCCTGTCTTGTGATGATTTCTTCTTTCACCACCCCTGTCATCCCAGGCTGTTTTGCCCCTCGCCCTTTTGGCGTATGCGAATAAGGATCGGTGGGAAATGCACCAAATTCAGCTGGAGATTTATATAAGCCAAGGCCTGCTCGAATATCCTCATATTTTTCAATTAAACCACCAGAGAAAGAGCCTTGTGGGTACCGCAGAGCGACTTCCTGGACAGCCAGCAACAGTTTAGAAACCATGTGCCAGTAGACACTCCCGAGTCCTTCGTAAGCGAAGAATTTTCCTGACCGCCCTGTAAACTCAGCATGGTGGAATACATCCTCAAATAAAGCTGCAATTTTTTCTCTTTCACTAACAATCAATTCTGTCAATTCTGGTTGTTTTGCCAGGTTTTCCAAAGCCGCGTACACATCTTTGGCATTGCGTAGTTGTCCGCCAAAATGGTACATACCATCCAGGTCTCGAACGAGCAAAGTTTTATCCTGCATTTCAGCCAGAATCGCTGGCAATCGCATATTTCCTATTTGTTCCATCGATATCGTATTTTTGGATAGAAAACCCGGTTGGGGTTTATCCGGATATAAAATGTAAGTATTCTGGTCAGCTCGGTAGAGAGC
Organism: Anaerolineaceae bacterium; assembly: GCA_030653365.1. Lineage (GTDB taxonomy): Bacteria > Chloroflexota > Anaerolineae > Anaerolineales > Anaerolineaceae > UBA6170. The sequence goes on along the minus strand of JAURZL010000015.1, from coordinate 95,717 downwards.
GCTCATTCGTAAGCTTTGTAGTAATGCAAGCGATTCATCCCCTGAAAGCAATCCGGATGAAAGAATAGAAACCTGACCTTCCAGCATTTCCTTTAGATTGTTAATGCTGGCACTATTTTCTTCTACATGTAAAATGTTGTACGTGTGATAAAGCTGATCGCTGCGTTTGTTGGCACGCAAGGAATGTTCAATAAATTGCTGAGCCAGGTTTAAGAATTCAAAAAAATCATCACTGCTAATGGAAGTCATAATTCCTGAGAAATTCTTCGAGTAAATTTTCCAGCGATAATCGCTACCAGCCTGCCCAAGCGCATCCATCATTGCGCGACGTTGTTTATCATCAAATTCAGATGCCAAGTTAGGATAAAACTGCTCAAAGATCTTTTTCATCAGAATAAAAAGCAGGACAACTTCTTCGCTGATATGTAAATTGAAAGGTGTTTTCTTACTCAGCAGTTCTCGACAAAAAACTATATACCGGCGCAAATATCCCAGGGTAACCACAGATAACCCCTTACCAACCAGCGCATTATTGGCATCATTCCACTCTGGGCGTTGGGTGTTCATCCAGATACCACCCTCAGGGACAAAGTTGACAAGTTTCGCTAAAAGCAAAATGATCAATTTTTCCCCAAGAGATCTATGCAGAACCTGACCATCTGAACCAATGAGCAATTTACCATCTGTACCAAACAATTTAACTCTTTCATCGACCTCGTTTTCGATTGCGTCATCAAAATGGATTGTAATATACGGATCCTGTAGCAGGGCAGAATAAGGTTTGATCCGGTAAGGAACATTTGCAAAACTCAGGATGTTAGTTTCCAGGAATTCGCTTAATCGACCTGGATGGAACTTTACACTGATTTCCATCAACTTTAACAAGTAAATAATCTGATGATCACTCCAATAGCCAATATTAGCCCAAGGATTTCCTGGTTCCGGGATTTCCCAATCCAGACCTGATTGCGTAATCCGGTAAGGATTGAATCCATCGGCTGTGGTAGCGCTCAGAAAGGTAAAAATCATCCCTTCCACAAATTCAGGATAGGAATACGCCAGGGCTTCCCAATTTTGAAAAATGTCTCGCCAATTTCCTTCATAATCTAATCTTACAGACCCGTCAGGTTTTCTAATATTGATCGTAAACTTGTTCCACGGACGGCTGGGGTCTCCGTGTCGACGACTGAATGTCAATGGCATATAGACATAACCAAGCCGGGTGAGATCAGCAGAACCCAGTGCTTTCACTCTGGCATGTAAATCCATAATGAGGATTTTTTTTGGTAAGGTTTCAAAAAACTCAGTGTAAGTTTTGAATAATTGACGATGATGGGCGGATACAAACTCAGAAAAATCATTTCTATCAATCCAATACTGCTCGGAAAAGTTACCTCCACGCATCACATTAAACATAACATTCGAAAAATGATGGGATGTTCGAAGAACATTAGCACTGAACTGTAATCCATCGGCACTCGAGACAATTTTTTCCAATTGGCGTGTGTTGGCTTTAATATCCTGCTCAATTTCCAGGCTAAGATCATCTGGTTTTTTTCTGAGATTATGGATCAAGTTTACAATGTCCGCGGCATCCTGTTGAACATCTGCGACAAAATACCAGGTTGTTTCATTGTAAGATGGTAAGGTTACTTTGGCATGAATAAAATAGGCACAACGGTGACCACACACATCTGCTTCAGGTGAAATTTCCAGTCCATCCCGGAACTCTTCTAATTGTCTGGAAGAGAGTAAGTGATTAACCTGATCTAATCCAACCTGAAAAATTGTTGTAGCCAGCAATGATTCACTCGGCTCAGCCAAATCAGTCAAAGTAGCGTTTAATGTAAAAATACCCAAACCTGTTTCAAGATTTAATTCACTACGCTTATAAGCATCTAATAAACAGCTTAGGGTATTTTGTGTAGCAGAAGAGACATTAGCAGGAAGGACATTCTGCAAACCATCTACCAATTCAATCTGTGTAGAATATTCCGAGGTGTTTGAATTCTTTAGAGAAGAGGTTTTCACAAATCCAAATTTTTCAGAGGTGCACCAGGAAAATCGAAATGTTAAATCCAGGCTTTTATTGATTTCTTCAAAAATTACATTGGTGCCAGGTACATTTTTGTATAAATTTCTTTCTATCAGGTACTTCCCACATTGACGAGCAGAAAATGGTTCCCATAACCAGGATTGATTGTCACGAATAATTCGAAATATTGTCTTGCTACCAGTATTATCATAATTATCAGTTATTTTATCTTCCGTGTAATAAGGGAAAAGAGCCTGTTCAGCACTGACACGGCCGGCAGATATTCCACCTATTGAAGAGACAAACAACCAATGATTAGAACTACTGGCAATGCTCATAAAAAATGGAGGAATTGCATCACTATTTTCAATTTTGTAAAACAATTCCCCAGAAAAATATATGTTTTTACCACTGGTTATCTTAGCTTTACTGTGAGAGGATGTAAAACCAATCGAATTTTTCTGTTCATCGTGTTCCATACACTTAACTCCAATACACTTGAAAACATCAGTGATTTAGTATAATCCTGATCAAAATAATTTGTTTTACTTTTTTGTTGCTATTTTATTGGTTGATAAACACGCACAAAATCAACTAAATATTGCGCTGGAAATTCTGTATTTGGATTAACCAATCCACCAAGAGTACCGCCAACAGCTAGATTCAAGATAATAAAAAACGGCTGGTCAAACGACCACGTTCGTTCACCAATGTCCTCTCGCGTCACTGTGTGATATTTTTCTCCATCAAAGAACCAACTTATCTGATTTTCATCCCATTCAATGGCATATGTATGGAAATCATCGGCAATATTATAGGCCTGACGATTCCATTGGGTTAACCCCAATGCACCAGAATATCCTGGTCCGTGCAGAGTACCCATAATTACAGTTGGATCTTTGCCCACATATTCCATGATATCAATTTCACCACAGTCAGGCCAACCAACTTGTGAAAAATTGGATCCCAACATCCAAAACGCAGGCCAAAAACCAGCCCCTTCTGGCACCTGAATACGAGCCTCAATGCGACCATATTGAAAGGTTTGTAAGCCCTGTGTTTTCATACGAGCCGAAGTGAATTCAAAGCCACCTTGATCGTTTTGATCTTTTCGAGCTTCAATTACTAATAATCCATTTTCGAGCCGAGAATTTTCAGGATTGTTGGTATACACCTGGGATTCACCATTGCCCCAGCCACCACCTCCTAAATCGTAAGTCCAGTTGGTAGTATCAATCTCCTTCCCATCAAATTCGTCCTGCCAGACCAATTCCCAACCTTCCGGGACAGAAATCTGAGTTGGAGCAGGAGAGAGGGACAAGGTAGAAACACAAGCTGCCATTATTTGAACAAGTATAGCACTTAGCAAAATCAGACTAACATATTTTTTGGACCTCATAGCTTCCTATCCTTTAACAGACCCGGATGTCAGCCCTGAAATAATATAGCGTTGTAAGAACAGGAACAGAACCAACATGGGAAGCGTGAGCATCAGCACTGCTGCTGCAAGTGTCGGCCAATTACTGCCATAAACACCCTGGAAAACGATCAACCCTCGCGTAATAGGGTAATAATCTTTATTCGTTAAGTAAATTGTTGGAGCAATAATTTCATTCCAGATGCCGATCGCATGCAAAACTACTACGGTTGCAATAGCTGGCTTGATTAGTGGTAAAACAATTGAAATAATAAACCGAAAATATCCACATCCATCGAGTGCGGCTGCTTCATCCAATTCCTTGGGTACGGTCTTGATGTAATTAACTAAGATAACAATCCCGATCGGATTAACAATAAAAAGCATAACATAACCGATTGGATTGTTATACAGCCCTAAACTCAGGATCAGCTGGAATTGGGGGATCAAAGCTGGTGGAAGGAACAATGCAATAACAAACATTGTTAGTAGCCAACCCGAATGTTTTACATATCCTCTAGCAATGGGGAAGGCAACAAAAATTGCAGTCAAAATATAAATCGTGGTTGCAGAAGCGGTGTAAATTACTGTGTTGAGCAGGTATTGTGGAAAATTTGCCTTTGTCCAGGCATCCACAAAATTTTGAAAATGAAAAACGGTTGTTATTCCGGTAGCATCTTTCATAAACATCGGCATTGTTTTCAGGGATGTGTTCACCAGCATAAGCAAAGGTCCTGCATAAATAATTGCAAAAACCACTAAAATTGCATATGAACCAATTTTTCCCCATGCAATGGGACGTTTTGTGATTGAGATTTGGTTATTGGTAGTGTTCATTCCATTATCCTCATTTCTCTGCGGCGTAGAATAGTTTGCACAGTCATGCCAATTACTAAAACAATCAAGAACAGGATGATCGAAGCCGCGGCAGCATATCCCTGACGGAAACTACTGGTAACACTGCCTGAAGTTTGTCCAAAACCTGTGGCGTATATCAAGTAACCTAAAACCTGTGTTCCATTCCGATACCCTAATAACACCAGGAAGAGTTGCCAGGCTTGTAGACTGCCGATGATATTTAAGATCAAATTGGTATTTACACTGGGGGTTAATAGAGGCCATGTGACATTCCGGAATACTTGCCAGGTATTAGCACCATCTATTCGCGAAGCTTCATATAAATCCGCGGAGATGGTCTGTAAACCCGCAAGGAAAATAATCATGGTTGTACCCATGTTTGCCCAAATTTGTATAAAAATAACCCAGGCAAAAGCCTCGGATGGCTGTCCTCCTAAAAATTCCGAGCTGGTTCCAAAGAATTCCAAAATTTTTGCCATCGGTCCACCCAGAGGAAATAGAAAAAGAGACCAGATTAAACCTTGAATGACTGCACCTAGAATTACAGGCATGAAATAGAGGGTGCGGAAAAAATTGCGACCTTTGAGATTTTGATTTATTATTATCGCGATAAATAAGCCAATTCCAAACTGGATAGATGTAACAAAGAAACTGAAAATCAGTGTTCTCCCCACTGCAGCAAAATTGTCTTTAGCAGCTTGCCCCATCAACAGAAATTCTTTGTAATTATCAAAACCAATCCAGTCTAAAGAAGCTCCCTTCAGACCTGTGGCATTTGTAAATGAATAAAATGTTGTTGCCAAAGATGGGCCAAGTGCAATAAGCACATAGAAGAAAATACCAGGTAAGAGAAGTAAATAAGGCACCCATCTGGATCGTCCGCGACCAAAATGATAGTTCATGATACCTTTGCTCCATTTATGAATCAAGGCTTCCGCCATGATAGGCGGAAGCCTATAAATATTACAGCTTACTTGACTGCATCAAGACCAGACTGTAGATCAGACTGTACCTTTTTGGCGAGAGTCTGAGGATCGTCATCTGTACCAAAAGGTTTGAAGTAAGATGCCCAGGGATTAGCAAACTGCCCTGCCCCTTTCGGAGCAATCCAGTACTGTTCGAAACCGACTCGGAAGTTTCCTAAATATGGAGCTACTTCTGCGCCGATAGCAGTATTCAATGTCGCTGTAGACTGGGTTGGGATGAAACCAACCGCGTCTACAAAAGCCTGATAATTGGCAGGATCAGAAAACTCAGTCAGATACAACATGGCTGCATCTTTATTGGGAGTATTGGCTGCAACAGCCCAACCCTGATCATATTTTCCAAACAGATATTTATTATCGTCTGCAATATCAGAACCAGGGAAGGGAATGTAACCCCATTCAAAGTCTGGCTGGGCTGCATCGATTGCAGGAGCATACCAGGTTCCACCAGGGAACATTGCAACTGCTCCAGAAGCAAAGCGACCAGGCGCTGCATCACCAGCGATACCACTTGCACCAGCTTCCATCATATCTCTGGCATAGACCTGCATGCGTTCCCACATGGTTAACGATTTTGCATCATCCCATTTGATTGTGCCAGTCCATAAGCCCTCTACCAAAGCTGCTTGATCAGGATATATTGATCCGGTCAATCCATATGCACCGACAAAGATTGGCCAGCCATCTTTTCCACCAGCAGTCATGCAGGGAATATCAGCAGCATTGAATGTTTCACACGCTGCCACAAGTTCACTCCAGGTAGTTGGTACTTTTACATTATTGGCTGTAAACAAGTCTTTGTTGTAGTAGATACCGCTGTAAGAAACACGGCCAAGATTGATCGCGTAGACTTTGCCATTATAAGTTCCTGCATCCCGAATTGAGGCTTCATCATAGTTATTCACAAATGGTTGACCTGTCAGGTCCATAATAAGACCTGCATCAATTAACTGCTGCCAGTTTGGTGCATCAACCATTTTCATATAGGGTTGTGCCCCATTGGCAAAGCCAAACATATCAATCAGATCCAAATCGTTCGCAGTTAAGCGTGTCTGAGTCACCGTGCTCAGGTCATTTGCGTTCACAACTGACATATCAATAGTGATATTAGAGTGCTTTTCACTGAAACTTTTATTAAAAGCTTCCATGAACTCCACCATCGGAGGATTTTGATGGACAAGCACTCTAAGTGTCACCTTGGCAGCCTCTGCCGGTTGGCTAGAAGTATCATCTGCACTGGAGGGAGCAGATGCGTTAGAAGCACATGCAGTTAAAATCATTGCTGAAATTACCAGAATTGCAATCATATAGTAAATTTTCTTAAACATAGACGATATTCTCCTTCAGAATGTAATTGAATTACGTGAATTTTTAAACGAATTGGCTTGGGTTGTTCAGACCTGGTAAATTTTTGAAAACCAGCACCTCCTAAAGATTATTGTTCTTTTTTTCCACGTGTTGCTGCCAGAAATCGAGCAGCTTGATTAGGTTGATAGCCGTGTTCACGAATTATTTGCCAGACACGTGCACGAATTTCAGACCGCACTCCAGGTCGATCATTAATCACTCGGGAAGCTGTTGCTAATGAGACATTTGCAAGCTTTGCTACCTGCTTCAAAGTTATTGACATAATTGCCCAGTTCCCTCACTCTCAATATGAAAACGCTTTCATACTTAGTTTATTGAAATCAAGAATGTTTTTCTTGGACAAAAAAGTGAGCAACATGGACGATTCATAGAAATTGGTAATATTATTTAACTCCCCAAAAATCCAACTCTATCAATCAAAATTTGAATAATTAGTTCAAAACCCTGAAATCACCAGGAGAAACCCCCGTTTCCCGATGAAATATTCGACTAAAGTAACCGCTATCTAAAAATCCCACTTCAAAAGCAATATCTGTAATACTTTTATTACTTGCCTTAAGTAATAGTTTTGCCTGATTAACTCTAAACCGTTGTAAATATTTGATTGGAGAAATTCCAAGCTCCTGGCGAAAACAAAATGTCAGATAATCTTCCGAAATATTGACAAGTTGAGCTAAATCACGTCGAGAAATTTGTTCATCATAATGCTCATGAATAAAAACCATTGCCTGCCGTACCAATTTTTGAGCATCCTGATTAAGCTTACGTTTCCGTTCCAATGCACGGCTGATATGGATTGCGGTTTCTTCTCTGGTGAACATACCCTTATTTAAAACGGTTGCCACCCCTTGATTCAAACGTGTCATATCCTCTTCGGTTAGTGTTTTCCCGGTTACGACAATGACAGGTATATCGTGTAGCTTTTTATTAGCCCGCATAGCTTCTAAAACCCCAAATCCATCCAGGACAGGCATCTGTAAATCCAGTAACACAACATCTACTTTTTCTTGCTCTAAAATTTTTAGCGCCTTAAAGCCATCCTCAGCCTGTAACACTCGAAAGGTTGATGACTGTGATTTCACGATTCGGGAATGCACCATTAAAGTACTGGGGTCATCATCCACTACTAGAAAGGTTCTTGCTGGTTGGTCAGATTCAAACATCAGACGAACATGATCAAACGCCTGGGTTAAATCTGAAAGCTCAATCGGTTTGGTTAGATAATCAAGATTCATTATCCCTTCACCTTCTGGTGAAGCAGAATAAAACATGATGGGAATACCTCGAGCTAAATAGCTGTTCTTAATTTCTCTTAGTACATTCCAACCCAAGTCGGATTGAATACTTACATCCAGAATAATTGCATCAGGTGGATATTTCGACAATATTAGTAGCCATTCCGAAGCATTTTCCATTTGAACTACTTGCACATTAATTCCCCGGTCGTTCAATAAATGACGTAACTGTTCACTTGTACCTTCACGATTGATCAACATTAAAACTTGTGGTTTGATTTGTGAAATGTCGAAACCACTCGATTGATGTTCGGGTGCACTTACAATGGTTGGCAAAGTAAAATAAAAACAGGATCCCTCCCCTTCTATTCCAGTTGACTCTAAACCAATTTTTCCATTATGTATCTCAATAAGCATTTTACTGATAGATAATCCCAGTCCTAAACCGGGGAAACCCTGGGAAACACTTCGTTCTGACCTGCGAAATTCGTTAAAAATCACTGCCTGTTCATCTGACGGTATTCCTATGCCGGTATCACAAACCCGAACAGTCACCGATCCGTCACCAGTTTCGACTATTAAACTTACTGATCCATGATTTGTGAACTTGACTGCATTATTTAATAAATTAAGTACGACTTGCCGTAATCGCGTCCTGTCTCCCCAAACCCAGGGACCATTTTGGGGAATTTCCGATTTCCAAAGCAAACCTTTATCAGCCGTTAATTGAGAGCCACTGTCAGCAACAAATTTAAGCAATTCGCCGAAATTAATTAATTCCATATTTAAGCGCAATTGTCCGGCTTCATTCGTTGCCAGATCAAGTACATCACCAATCAAACCACCCAAATGTTGAGCGTAAGCATGAATTCTGCTAATATCTTTTTGAACAGTTTCTGGAAGAAGAGATTTCTCTTCATCACTCTCTTCTAATAAGATACCGCTCAGACCCACAATCAGATTCAATGGAGTACGCAGTTCATGGCTAATGGTCGATAGAAAGTTGCTTTTCATTCGATTTGCTTCTTCAGCTAAACGACGTCCCTCAGTAGCTTGACGGTACAATCGAGCTTTATTCAGAGCTCCGCCCACCTGCTGTACAATCGCCCCATATAAATCAAGTTGCTCAGAATCAAATGCAATGAATCCTAACTGCTTAGAAGGATCTACGACCGGGATTAAAGTCAGCTGAAAAGGTTTTTCAGGATCAAATAAACCTTCAGGTGGAAATTGTTGAATGTGAGTTTTGATTGATTGTTGTTCTCGTACTAATAAGTTTTGAATAGTCCAGTGTTGAACCAGATCATCTTCTTTGTTATCTGATAATGCTAAAACTGCTGTATAAATATTCATTTCTGGAAGGTATTTTGACAGGATATCAAAAATCTGATTTTCATCTGGAGCATTTAGTAGTCTGGCAGTTAACAAACTTAGTTGACTTGATTTCCAGCGCTCAGCAATTACATACTGGCTATGGTAGCGTTGTACTTGCAGACTTATCTTTAATCTACCATCGCTTATCATGTTCTTACTATTTGAAGCTTTTATTGGATTTGTACCATATGTTTCACCACTCCACTTTTCTACTAAGGAAAGTGCAGCTTGCCATATATGAGGATCGTCTCCACTGGTGGTTGTTATTCGAAGTATCTCTTCAAGTTTTAGAATAAATTTTTGACTCTTTCCAGATTGAATTCCACTTATAAAGTCTTGTACCAAGCCCTGGGATAATGATTGACATGTCTCTTCCGTAAGATTTTGTGCCTGATTCGTAATAGCAGTTGAAATTTCCCGACTAAGGGTATAGCTAAGTTCATCACCATTAGAAAGTTGTATTTCTTTAAACACTGCTGGGGCATTAATAATTTTTTCTCGTTGAATACAACCACACGATTCCCTGATAACCAGGCGTGTTTGCACATACTCACGATCAATAAGCTTAATCTTTCCTTCAAGGTGCTGGAGAATCAGTTCAACTGCACGATAACCCAACGTAAATAATGGAACATGGATACTGGTAAGACCAGTTTTATTAACTGCCCCCTCAAGTCTATTATCAAAACCAATTATTGCAACGTCCTGCGGGATTTTTCTTCCAGCCTCTTCGAGTGCTTTCATTGCACCTAATGCAGACTCGTCATTACTGGCTAACACAGCAGAAAAATCAACCCCACGATTTAATAACTCCTGCAAGGCAAGATAGCCCCCAATATAAACATGCCTGCCATAAACAACCAAACGATGATCTTGGACGAAACCATACTGCTTACATCCAGATTGATAAGCCCTCAGACGCTCACCACTATCCCCTTCCATATCCTCTATAGTTCCTGCTATAAAGGCAATACTTTGATGACCATGATCTTTAAGATGATGCAAAGCATCCAAAACACCAAGAGTGTTGTTGGCAACTATAGCCGGGCCTGGTTCACCAGAACCGATAAATATTAATGGATGCCCTTTAGCAATCAACTTCTGAACAAATTCTGACCTGGATTTAGAATGAAGTGGATTAGCGATAATCAACCCATCGGTATTTTCTGGACCAATTGGTACATAATCGTTTTCCGAAGAGATAATTGGCCAGGCAGGTCGGAGAGGATCAGTTGGACTGGCTGATGGTCCCAGTCCACAACCCAACAATAAATTACAACCAAAATCATGTGTAGCTCGACTGATTCCACGAAATACAGGATCCAGGTAGCTGAGGTTTGTAGCTGTTCGATAAAATTGCCATCCTGCTAAAACACCTAAAGTAGGTCTACTGTTACGAATAGTCTTACTCATTTAAATATTGTATACCATTTTGGTTGAGTTATTTATATTCCAGCTCAAAAGGGAACAAATAACATACCCTAAGCAGCTACCGTGGCAATGGGCTGATAAAATAAAAGTGAGTATGAAGCGGATTGAATCTAAAATCAAAAGCGAAAAAGTCCGCTGTTCTACCTAAACAAATAATCAATAAATATTACAGATTTTTTTTAACAATTGATATTATCAAAAAAAATTCCTGATTTCTCAGGAATTTTAGTGAGCGCGCAGGGGCTCGAACCCTGAACCAATGGCTTAAAAGGCCACTGCTCTACCATTGAGCTACGCGCCCGAATAACGATGGTTAGTTTACTATAGACAACAATCCTTGTCAACTTTTTGCGACTTTAATGCATGACTTTTTCTTAAGGTAAAACCTGATCCGATTGCTTAATATTTACCAGATAAAATCAAGTATTTCCAAAGAACAACATCTACGTTCCATTTGCAAATTAGACCTATTTATCATACACTTATCGTATCTTTTTTTCGCCCGATGGAGTTATTTTTATTATGGATCTTGAATACAATACCTTCTTACGTGACCGCTATCGTATTGAAAAACAACTCGGCAAAGGTGGCATGGGGGCTGTATACCTTGCATTAGATACTGTTCTTCAGACCAAAGTGGCTGTAAAAATCAATCAAAATCCTCGTGAGGAAGGCCGAGAGCAATTCTTGCAGGAAGCAAGGTTGTTGGCTGGTTTACGACACCCTAACCTTCCCCGCGTTATTGATTATTTTGTCATTGAAGATAGCCAATATCTGGTCATGGACTTTGTGCCCGGTGAAGACCTTGGTACCATTGTCAAACGAGATGGAAAGCAAGATCCAGATACAGTTGTTTCCTGGGCAAAACAATTAGGGAAAGCGCTAAATTACCTCCATACACAGGATCCACCGGTAGTTCATCGTGATATTAAACCTGGCAATATAAAAATCACACCTCGAGGCGAGGTCATCCTGGTAGATTTCGGTATTGCGAAATCATCCGACGTAACACAAGAAACATCCACGGGTGCAAGAGGTCTTACTCCGGGGTATTCACCACCAGAACAATATGGTTCGGGTAGAACTGGCCATTATTCTGATCAATTTGGTCTGGCTGCCACACTTTACAATGTTTTAACAAATGAAAAACCGGTAGATGCAGTCGAACGACTTCTTGGGCAGGCTACCCTTAAACCTATTCATGATCTGGACCCGGATATTCCTCCCCATGTAGAAGAAGCAATCGAACGCGCATTGTCAATTAAACCCGAGGATAGATATGGTTCCATCAATGAGTTCATTCTGGCATTAGGGCAATCAAGTATTCCCGGGCCGGACGAAACCATGATCGCGCCAGCCAAATCAAAACAAACAACTAAACCACAACCTGTAGTGTCACCAGAAGCCACTCGTGTTGCAATCTCAACAACACCACCTTCTGGTCCTATTCCTGTCACACCTTCTTATCCCATCTCGCAACCGGTTCAACAGCCAAAATCCAAATTACTCTGGCTGATTCCAGCAATTTTGGTCATCGGTGCTATTGTTCTCGTTGGGGGAGGATGGTTTGTTTGGAATAATTTCCTTGCCGACAGAGAGACTCCCCCCCCTGCGACAGTCAATGCGGTGATATTTACCGAAACATCGGCGGTTGTGTTGGTACCTGTCGAAGAAGCAACAGAGACACATACCCCAGAACCTGTAATAACTGATACACCAGAGCCGACACCTACCAACATCCCCGAACCAACCATAACACCAACCCAGGAATTCCCCAGTATTGGACGGGATGGTCTTGTCGCATATGTCAGTGATGCAGAAGATGGTGAAACATTCCAACTTTGGACGATGAAAGTCTATCAACAGCCAGATGGTTCTCTCTTCGCAGGAGATCAAACCCAATTAACCACCAATCCTGGTAATAAATCATATCCAAATTGGTCACCCGATGGATCAAAAATCATTTTCTCAGCGGATAGCGGTGACACCGAAAATAAGATTGATTTGTACACAATTAATGTAAATGGAACTGGTTTGTCGAATATCCTTACCTTACCGGGTAATGAAACAGAAGCAGCCTGGTCGCCTGATGGAGAATGGATCGCATTTACCACCGATAATCGTTCAGACGGATTAAAACAGTTAATGATCGTTCGTCCAGATGGGACTGATTTAAGACGTCTCAGCACCGATAAACAGGAATTCTCACCTGAATGGTCACCAAAGATGGACAGATTGGTCTATGTACTTCCTTCTGCCAGTCTGCGATATATATGGATGCGTGACCCTCTAAATGATTTTGTCGACATGGAAAGGGATATGTTCTTCATGCGTCTGAAATACGTTGGGGATCCTGCATGGTCCCCAGATGCGTTATACATGGCTTACACCAACATCCAGGGTCGTACCCAGGATGTATACATGACCCGCATCCTTTCATTTGGCCTTGAGGTAAAAAGACTGACCAATACTACTTTTGACTCCTACCCAGCCTGGTCTCCGGATTCAGCCTGGTTACTCTTCCAGTCGAATCGGGACACTAACTTGGAAATATATATAATGGATATTGATGGACAGAACCAGACAAATCTGACCTTAAGCCCGGATTCTGCAGAGATGCATCCCGCCTGGCAACAAAAATAATCGAAATTGCTCTTCTCGATGAACACAGATGGCTTTTAAGTCATCTGTGTTTATATAATTAGTTATCAAAAAATCGTATCATCTCAATAAACCGGGGTTGATGGGTTTTTAGGCGGGTGAACTCCAACTTAAAACCACTTCGTCTCTAAAAATTGAAAAGATTCAAAAAATTTGGATATTTAATTCATAATTAAATATAATCAATTGTAAATTTCTTGGATCATTTAACAATCGAGGTATATATGATCGTTCGTAATTGTATGAAAAAGCAAGTATTTTCCATCTTTTCGGATGAAACAATTGCTGTTGCTGCCAGATTAATGCAAAAACATCATATTGGAACTCTCCCTGTTGTAGATCACAACAACCGGCTGATTGGTATTCTTACTCTCCATTCGTTGTTACGGATTGTTTTACCCGATTTTGTTGAATTAATTTCCAATTTTTCTTTTATCAACAATTTGGGAGCTTTCGAATCCCGAATACCATCCGAAAAAGAATTGAACATCAAGGTTAAAGAGATTATGGAAGAACCATTCTTTGTGCAAGATGATTGGGGATTGGTACATGCAGCAGCAATATTACACAACGAAGGGTTGGCGGACATTCCGGTAGTTGACGCATCAAAACATTTAATCGGATTAGCTTCGCATGTGGATATCGGTACAGCTATGATGCGGGGTTGGAATTTATCAGATAATAATATTCCAAAAAAATAATAATGACACCAATTATCTTTTCAATCCTACTTTTTATTACCGTCCTACTATTAATTTTTTCTGAAAAAGTTAATCGGACAATTGTAGCCATGGTAGGAGCTACATTAATGGTAATTTTTGGAAACATATTGGGTTTCTACAATCAGGAACAGGCTGTAGAAGTTGTTGATTTTAATACACTGGGATTGCTGATTGGAATGATGATCCTGGTTGGGTTATTGGAACCAACAGGTTTTTTCCAATATCTGGCTGTGTTGGCTGCAAAAATCTCAAAAGGGAAACCTGTTCGTCTTCTGATCCTGCTGGGTGCGATTACATCGATTGTGTCGATGGTTCTGGACAATGTTACAACAGTCGTTCTTATTGCTCCTGTTACAATATTAATTTGTGAAATTCTTGGTTTTAATACACAACCGTTTTTAATTTCAGAAGCAATCCTTTCGAATGTCGGCGGTATCGCTACCCTTGTTGGTGATCCTCCTAACATTTTGATTGCATCAGCAGCAAACTTATCATTTGTAGATTTTTTAAGAAATTCTATGCCGATCGTATTGGTCACCTGGTTTGTTTCGTTAGCCGTGATTAATTACCTGTTCAGAAAAGAATTACTAGTATCAAAACAAGTTGACAACCTGACCGTAGTAACAAAACTTAGTCCTAAAGAAGCCATCAAACAACCAAAAATTGTAATTAAAGTTATTTTAATGATAGCAATTGCTTTACTTGGCTTCCTCTTTGAAGACTCTCTCAATCTCGAACCATCTGTAATTGCTATTGGGGCTGCATCACTGGCTTTATTATGGGTTAATCCAATCAGAGTAAGAGATGTATTTAATCTTGTTGAATGGGATGTATTGATTTTTTTCAGTTCTCTTTTTATTATGGTTGGGGGCTTGGAGCATGCAGGTGTACTGCATCTATTAGCGCAGGCAATACCTCAAAGCAGTGATCTGCACCCGGTTCTAATGGGTGTTAGTTTACTTTGGATTGTGGCTATCTTATCTGCCATTGTCGATAACATTCCGATTACGATTGCATTGATCCCTGTCATTCAGGAATTGGGAACGATGGGAATTGATATCACACCTTTATGGTGGGCACTAGCTCTTGGGGCAGGTCTGGGTGGAAATGGTACGATCATAGGATCAACCGCCAATGTCGTCGTTACTTCACTCTCTGAAAGGACGCGAAATCCTATTTCTCCAATGCTTTGGAATAAAAAAGGGTTACCGGTCATGATAATCAGTTGTCTGGTAGCCTCCGGACTGTATGTTTTATTCTTCTTCTTTATCGGTTTTTAATTCCATTTTTTTTGAGCTTTGTTCAACATATTATCATAATATTTATTCCCTAAAAGGAATCGAAGCTCATCTTCAAAAATCTTAATCGGTGCATATAGTTGTTGTGAATAGCGTAAGCAACTTTTTTCTTCCATGAGGATGATTTGTGGTTCTTCTAATGTGATTTCTCCACCTTCGTTAATATCCAACGGGTGCAAAATACAGTAAAAAGGTTTCAGGAACCAATGGTGTTTATCCAATTTTTCAGATGCAACCTGCAAAGCGCATTTGTGATCAATTCGCAGAAAAATACAAGTCTTTCTCTTAACCGGTTTTTTTCTCCAGATCAATTTCGTGTGAACCACCCAACCACTTTCTGTAAATGGGTCTTTATCCATTTCATCTTCAAACCATTCATCAGGATCATCCGAGACAACATCCATACAGGATAGAATAATATCTGAATATGCCTTTATTTTTTCTTTTTCTAAAAGATCGATCCAAACACCATATGCACAGCAAGTCCCACGACAATCATTAAGTTTACAACGTTGTAATGTTTCTAGGGTGAAAAGTTTCTCTGAGATAGTCAATTGCTTATTCATTTTGATAATTCTAACAAAAAGCTTTCAAAACGTGATTCTGAGAACTAAGTTGAAAGGACATTGTATATACTAAAAAATTTGAGAGAAGGTATGATTATTGTAGAATAATACATCTATGTCAAAATAATTGGCAAGGAAAGTGCAACAACCGAAAAATAACATGGAAGAAAAAATCACACTGCTTAAACAATTGCTTGCAAAAATTGATGACCTTGATCATACCAGTGCATTATTGGGTTGGGATCAACAGGTTTATTTGCCTCAAGCTGGTGCTGAAGAACGGGCTGAACTTCTCGCTACTATCTCTGAAATCACCCATAACTTATCTGTTTCAGACGAGTTAGGTTCATTATTGAGAGATGTAAAACCCTTTGTGGATCAGCTTGATCCAGATTCAGATGATGCGTGCCTGATCAAAGTGGCACAAAGAAAATTTGACAAAAACACAAAAATTCCAGTTGATCTCGTAGTCGATTTTTCACGGACAACTGCCATTGCCCATTTTGCCTGGCAAGAAGCGCGAGAAAAGAACGATTTTAAATTATTCGAGCCACATCTTGAGAAAATCGTTGAGCTTGTGAAATCGATGGCGGAATGTTTCAAACCTTATGATCACATATATGATCCTATGTTGGATATGTTTGAACCAGGTGTAAAAACACAAGAAGTGAATGAAATTTTTTCCCAACTTAGACCACATCAGGTGGAATTAATCAAAATAATCTCACAGCAACCTCAAGTGGATGATTCTTTTTTGGGACAAAAATTTTCCGATCAAAAACAATGGGATTTTGGGATCTTGGTTGCTGAAAAATTTGGTATGACCTGGGACAGAAGCAGACAGGATAGATCTGTCCACCCATTTACAACCAGTTTTGGTCAAAATGATGTTCGCATCACAACCAGAATATACGAAGATTTACCAATGTCAGCCTTATTCAGCACCATGCACGAAGCTGGACATGCTTTATATGAATTAGGTTTCGATCCAAAGTACCGGCGTACCCCATTAAGTTCTTCAGCTTCATCCGCATTCCATGAATCCCAAGCAAGACTTTGGGAAAATGTGATCGGAAGATCTAAAGAGTTTTGGCATCATTTTTATCCTATCCTACAATCGTACTTCCCAGCACAGCTGGAAAATGTGCCAGAACTTTCATTTTATAAAGCGATAAATAAAGTTGAACCTTCCTTAATTCGTGTGGAAGCTGATGAAGCAACATACAATTTACATGTCATGATCCGATTTGAAATTGAAAAATCGTTGATGGAAGGGCAAATCTCCGTAACACACCTCCCAGATATGTGGAATACACTGATGAAAGAATATCTAAACATTACTCCCCTAAATGATTCTGATGGTGTATTGCAGGATGTGCATTGGTCAGGAGGAATGTTTGGTTATTTTCCAACTTATGCTTTAGGAAATATTCTCTCAATTCAACTTTGGGATAAGATCAACTATGATGTCTCTGACTTAAGTGATAAAATAGCAGGAGGGGATTTTGTAGAATTGCTCGGGTGGTTACAGAAAAATGTACATCATTATGGTGCAAAATACGAACCCAATGAATTGATTCAAAAGTTGACAGGATCCAGAATTAATCCTATTCCTTATATAAATTATTTGATTAATAAATATAGTGATATTTACAATTTTTGAAGTAAATAGTATTAAGTAAATGTCCAAAATTAGTAACAGACAAAGAAATATGGCAAAAATACTTTTTATAGATGACGATACACATACTTTATACCTAATGGAGCAAATTTCACTGATCTTAGGTCATGAAGCATTTTTATGTCCTGCTGCCAAGGATGCGATGCGTATGGCATTAGAAACTCTTCCTGACTTGGTGATGATAGATATCAACATGCAGGAAGTGAATGGATTTGATGTTGTAAGACGCTTGCGAGAAAATGAATTTACGGTAGACACCCCAATAATGATTCTTTCTGCCAGCGAACCAGATTTTGAATCGAATATGGCAGTAGCTTATGGAGCGAATGGATTCCTTCCAAAACCTTTAACAATCAAAGGTTTAGAGAATACAATAGCAAAATTCAATATATAATACTTACCATGAAATTTGGTTTCGTTCTTCCAAATTATGGACCGCAAGCATCTAGGCTAGCGATTATCGATTCAGCATTAATGGCAGAGAATTATGGTTTTGATTCCATTTGGTTAACTGATCATCTTGCATTACCTGAAAAAGATTCCAGTCTCTTTGGTCACATTTATGAGTCAATTTCTACGATGGGGTTCCTGGCAGCCAGTACCAGAACAATTAAGCTGGGTATTTCCACATTGGTATTACCGCAACGCAATCCTGTAGAAGTAGCGAAATCTCTGGCGAGCATTGACAATTTGTCTGGGGGAAGACTTATCATTTCTGCTGGAATTGGTTGGTCAAAAGGTGAATACCAGAATCTTGGTTATGATTTCTCTAACCGTGGGCGCAGAATGAATGAAGCAATTAAAATCCTGAGAACCTGCTGGCGGGGTCAAAGCAATGTAAGCTTCCATGGAGAATTTTATAATTTTGAAAATATGGTGGTCTCACCTACTCCCGTTCAATCTGGTGGTCCACCACTTTGGATCGCGGGAGATTCACAAAAAGCGCTCAAGCGAGCGATCGCACTTGGAGATGGATGGCACCCTAATGGGAACTCACCACAAGCTTTGAAGAATTCTCTCAGCAGTGTACATTCAATAATTAAACTTCGTCCTTTTACAGTTGCAGTGAGAATAGGAATTCAATATGCTCCTGCAACTGACTCTGCCTTATCATCAATAATCACAGGCAATCCAGATGAAATCATTGATCAATTAAAACAATATATGGAATCTGGTATGACATACGCAATCATTAATTTTAAGGTAAATTCACAGGCAGAACGGGATAGAGTGATCAAACAGTTTACAAAAGAAATTTCACCAGCTTTTAAAGAGTAATCATGCAGAAATCAGGATTAGCAAAAATTTTCGGAAATAAAAGTGGCAGGATAGCGCAAATAATTGCCATAATGTTTGCATTGCCTATTATATTCTCAGCCTGTTCTTTAAATATTCCTGACATAAACAACTGGTTTTCTGAGCCTACAGACACAGTAACAGTATCACCCGCTCCATCTGCAACTGGAACAGTATCTCCAAGCAACACAGCAACCATAACTGTGACAGATACGAGTACCCCGGAAAGTACGGAAACTTATACTAAAACCCCAGCACCAACGTTTACTCATACACTGGATGGTTCTCAAACCACTACGATCACGCCGACCATCACTTTTACGCCTACGCGCACTCTTGTTCCAACTAGAACTCGTTTTCCAACCCTTACTCCCAGACCCTCGCGCACACCAACCATTACCCAAACTCCGACACCACCTTTGGCTTACTTCCGGATCAATAACATCGGTCAATTTTCTTTTGTCACCTCACCCATCAGACCTGAAGCGATCGTCAGCCCAGGTGAAGATGGATTGATCATTGTTGAATTATTGGGCGAAGATGGCAGAACTATAACCAAAGAAACCATTAATTACCAGAGTTATATCGGTAGACGCTTCGGTATAGCTCCATCCATTATTTTTAGTTTGGAAAATGTATCTGAATATGGTAGATTAATGATCAGTGCTAAAGATCGTTATAACCGCACAATTGCGCATACATCTGTTGACCTATTATTATTGCAATTGGGAAGTAACAAAATTACTGCACCAAAAGATTTAACGGAGCCTTATCTAATAAGGCAACCAGTTGAAGAGAGCATCATCCAGGGTGGTGTTATTCATGTAATAGGATTAGCTCGAATATTGAGTGCAGCACCCATCATTATTGAATGTATTGATGCGGATGGAAATATTATTGCAGAGACAAAAATAGAAATTGAAGCCCCCAATCAAATTCTGAGTCATATTCCTTTTGAAGCGTATCTTCCTTATTCTGTTGAAATCAGTACCAATGTTCGATTCAGCGTCAGACAGGAAAGTGCGTCACGTTTACCAGGAACAATTCATTTATACAGCTTTGAAATTACTCTTGAACCTTAGGTAACGATTCTACAATTGTAAAAAAATTTTTGGTTAAATCATCAAGACTATCCAGTGCCTTTTTTCTGGTCAATTCTTCAATATCAAGATCATTAAATTCTTCCTCATCTATGATCACCTGTCTTCCATCGGGAAAAACCCACAGATCCAATGAAAGATCAATATACGCTATTCGTTGGTCAGATATTTTGGCAGGTTTGCAAATATCACAGTACCAACCTTTCAATCGATCATCATCACGATCATGGATTTCGAAAATGTTATACCAGCGGTCATTAAAAAATGCTTCAATAAACCGATCATGGTGTTTAATCACAATCCCCATAAAGGGAGTATCTTCTCGATTAAACAATGCTTCAATCATTACGATATTTTCTATCCGTAGCAGTTCCCTTCCTTCATATCTCCAGGTTTCGATCCCTTTTTCATTGAGTTTGGTTACAATAATATTTTTCAACTTCACTCCTGCAAAACATTAATCAATTCCGGATTAAAAGAAACCAAAATTTGAGACCCTGTATTAATTGGTGTATCTACAATAAATGAAAACTCAATATCGGATATCATCATTTTCACCCGCCATTGATTTCCTAGGAAAACATCATCGGTAATCAAAGCTTGAAATTTATTGAGCTGATTTTCTTCCACTAATAAAGCATCCGGTCTGAATAGAACCATCACCTCATCCCCCTGGTGAATATTCTCCGGTAATTCAGTAATCACCACTATCTCACCAAAGATAGTTTGAACAACCAATGGATCTAAGGTAAGAATTTTTCCATTTATCAGATTCGTCAATCCTAAAAATTCTGAAACCCATGAATTCGCTGGTTTCTTATAAACAACAAAAGGAGAGGCATCCTGAACGATTTTTCCAGCATTCAACAGAATAAGACGATCCCCGATGGTGAAGGCTTCCTCTTGATCATGCGTGACATAAATCGCAGGAATTTTTGTTTCATGCAAAAGCAATCTTAATTCATCCATTAATTGTTCTCTTAATGTGCGATCAAGAGCCCCCAAAGGCTCATCCAGCATCAATAAACGTGGCTCAGGAGCCAATGCTCTTGCTAATGCCACCCTTTGTTGTTCACCTCCAGACAGGTCTGCTACTAAACGATGGCTGAATTTTTCCATTTTTACTTTCGAAAGGACATCTTGAACCCGATCATAAATATCTTTATTCTCAAGGTTCTGCATTCTCAACCCGAATGCTACATTTTCATAAACATTTTTGTGGGGGAATAAGGCATAATCCTGAAACATGAACCCAAACTGACGTTTGTGAACAGGTACATCTTTTAAATCTTGCGTATCCCAAAAAACCGATCCGGATTTGGGCTCTTCGATGCCAGCAATAATTCTCAGGATCGTACTTTTACCACTTCCAGATCTTCCTAATAGACAAACTGTTTCTCCCTGCTGCACATCAAAACTAACTCCACATAAAAGTGGTTGTTTTTCATAATTTTTGAAGATATTTTTTACAGATAACATATGGATCTCATTTCTAAAATTCTTTGAGATTGGGTAATTTTAGTCGATCGATTAAAAAGATTGATAACCCACAGATTATCATTAAGATCGTTGACATAGCCATGGCTTGTCCATAATTCAGTCCCCCAGGTTGTGATAGATAGCGGTAAATGGCAATCGGAATGGTTGGTTGTTCCGGTCTGCTCAGAAAAGTTGTCGCTCCAAATTCACCTAAGGAAATCGTAAAAGCAAACAAAGCAGCCGAAATTGTCGCCCGAAAAATAATCGGGAATTCTACCTGCCACCAGGTACGCCAGGGAGATGCGCCTAACACTCGTGCTGAAAACTTCAATTCACGGGGGATTGAGGAGATGGCCGGCTGTAAAATCCTGACCACAAAAGGCATTGCAACCAGGGAATGTGCAATTGGAATTAATAAAGGAAATGAACGAACATCGATAGGAGGTCGATTAAAAACAAGGATAAAACCAAGACCTAAGGTAACTGCTGATGTTCCTAAAGGTAACATCAATATCGGATCTAGAAATTTTCCCCAGCGAGATTGAGTTGAGATGACTTTAGCCGCTAAAAATCCCAAGAATAAGGCGATTCCTACTGTTACCAGACCAAAATATAAAGAATTGAGAATTGCATCAATAGGAGCAACATAAAACAGCGACTCGCGCCGATTGATAAATAATTCTTGAAAATAAAGTAACTTAAAATTATTCACGGTCAGCCCATTCGCTCCACGACCTGATTCCAATGAAAAAAATGACCGGAAAACCAATGAGAGCAAAGGCATAATAAATAAAAAGATCATATAGGAAAGAGTCCCAATCACAAAGAATCGTTCCTGCCATGTTCTTACAGGTCTTTCATTTTCTACCGGATCTCTGGGCGTAAGCGCAACCGATTTCCGACGACTTAATCTTGTATATAAAATAGTCAAAAGCAAAGTACAAAGAAGTTGAATTGCTGAAAGCAAACCAGCTAATGGCAGATTGAGCATATGAAGTGCCTGAATATATATTTCAACCTCCAGGGTTGCATAACGAGGTCCACCCAATAATAAAATAACAGCAAAGCTGGTGAAATTGAATAAAAATACAAGCAAAATTGCTGAAAACAGAGCAGGTCTTAATAAAGGCAAAGTGATTTTTTGCCAGACCCGCAGTGGTGATGCTCCTAATGAACTCGCAGCAAATCCCATCTTTGGGTCCAATTGACTCCATGCCCCGCCAACAACACGGATAAAAACAGTTGAATTATAAAAAACATGGGCGAGCAAAATCGCTCCTAATGTATTTAAAATACGAATCGGTGGTGTTTCTAAAGAAAATATTTGTTGAAGGAGAACATTTAACCAACCACTCGGTCCCAAAAAAGCATTAAAACCAGCAGCGACAACAACCGTCGGCATGATAAACGGTATGGTCGTTAATAATCGAATAAATGATTTTCCTCTGAATTTAAATTTTGCCATTAAATAAGCAGCAGGAAAACCAACAAGAATCGTTAGCAGTGTAGAAAGGATCGCTTGCCAGAATGTGAAAAATATTGGTTTTGAAATTACATTCCAGGATGTTGCTACGAAAAATTCAGCTGTGGTTGCCTTCCAGGCCATTTGGAAATTTGCAAATAGAGGAAGAAAATAAAAGAATGCCAAAAATACAAATGGCATACTCCACAGCAGGAAATTTCCAATAAATCTGATGATCCGTAAAAATGATTTCAAATGATCACCTTAATACTGTGATGGTCCAATCCTGGATCCACTTCTCTCGATTCCGATCAATTAAATCCATATCCAGAATTGCTGGCTTTTCAGGGATTTGTGCAAATTTTTCAAACTCTATTGGCAATTTGGCGTTCTGATTGGCAGGAAAAACAAACATTTGCATAGGTAAATCTTCCTGAAATGGTATGTCCAGCAGGAAGTCAACGAATCTCTCAGCCAGTTCCCGTTGTTGTGTCCCTCTTAAAATGCCCACAAATTCAATCTGACGATAGCAGGTATTCGGCGCTATGATAGAAGCAGTTGGAGAATCATCCAATGCAGTTTCTGCAAAAATTACTTCAGCTGGAGGGCTTGAACCATAAGAAACAACCATCGGTTGATTGCCTTTTCCTGATGAAGCACTGAAATTACTGTAGTATGCGGTCTCCCAATCATTAACGACAACCACATCATTCTCCCGCAAGTCGTTCCAGAATTGTAAATAACCTTCTTCCCCAAATTCAGCAATTGTTGTAAACATGAAAGCAAGACCGGGCGAGGAAGTTGCTGGATTCTCGACTACAAGTAACCCCCTATATTCTGGCAATAATAAATCACTAAGAGAGGATGGAATTTTTAATCCCTTTTCAGAAAAATAGGCTTTATCAAAATTGATACAAACATCACCGTAGTCAACCGGTAAAACCCTGTTTTCAGGATCTATCCGAAATGATTCTCTGATATTTTCAAGAACTGGACTGTTATACGGTTCGAAAATATCTTCTTTTAATGCTCTGGATAAAAATGTGTTATCCACACCAAAAAATACATCGGCTTGCGGTGACTCCTTCGTTAATATTGCTCTATTTAAAGCAGCACCTGTATCTCCGGAGAGTAAGAAATTTATCTTTACATTATTCTCTTTTTCGAATTGCAAAATGAGATTTTCGTTGGCAGTGAATGAATCGTGTGTCATAACATTCAATATTCTGGTCTGGGTATCAGAATTCTCTGACGAATTATTGTTTGCTTGGGTCCCACAAGCACTTAATATTGTTACTATTAAGATAATTACCGATAAAAATAATATTTTTTTAATCATTATGCTCCTCTTTCTACCCTTACCCCCCCAAAAACATGAACACAAAGTAATGAACC
Source organism: Anaerolineaceae bacterium (assembly GCA_030653365.1). Classification (GTDB taxonomy): domain Bacteria; phylum Chloroflexota; class Anaerolineae; order Anaerolineales; family Anaerolineaceae; genus UBA6170. The sequence continues at coordinate 71,353 of JAURZL010000015.1, read as the reverse complement.
CGAAACAAAATCTACCCGAGCTACATGGTTTTGTAATTGATTACTAATGCCCCTGGTTTTCCAACGAGTCAGGTCTTCATCGTTTAGTGGGAACAAGAATCCATCCGTTTTAATTCCTCTTACTATTTCTGAAATTGGGATTAAGCTGATTCGATCTCCTGGTTCACCATGAATCGATTGATTGGGTTTGACATAAAAGATTTCACAATTGGCATCCATTATTTTGATATCAAGATTCAGATAATCCGGATTAGAAAACAAAAAGATATTACCCAAAAAATGGTCAATTCGACCCCCAGTTGCACCAAGAATATAAATGTTGTCAAAACCAAGATTGATTACAGAATCAATTGCCAATTCTAAGTCTGTTTCATCTTTTTTCTCTGGAAATTTGCTTACAGCAACCCCATTATTCTCGAAATATTCCAGATCATCCGGATCAATCGAATCAAGGTCACCAATAATGATATGAGGAGTAAGTCCCATATTGACAACATGATTCAGTCCACCATCCACAGCAACAATTAAATCAGCTTGAAGGATTATATTCTTAATCCGTTCGGTCTTCTTAAATTCTCCATTTACAAATATTGCTGCTATTTTTTCTGACATTTCACTCCTAAAAACAAAAAACCGCCAGTCGGCGGGTTCTTTATGATTTGTTCGCACATTCCTCCGCCGGCATTATCCGGATCAGGTTTGCGGGTCGAGAACTATGATTTGTTCTCCTCTCAGTCCAAAAGGACTCCCCGTTGCTCCTTATCTTTATTCTAGTATATGAGAAAAAGGCAATGTGTCAAGCAAACCGATAATCTGTAAGTGGCAAGGTTCTTGTTAAAGTTTGTTTGGAGTATTCTATTCTTCCGGAATTTCACAATACCCTGGTACTGGAAACAATAATCGATTTTTTGCTATCCAATCATAAATTCTTGATCCAAAACCCAGTCTTATACTCAACCAGAAAACCGGGATGAATATCCATAACAATGGTACATAAAAAGAGATAAGCAGGACAGCTTCCATTCCTTCTTTTCTAATCTTCGCATCCTTTACAACTTGAATTCGGGTTAATGCCTGTTCAAGAGGGATTTTGTATTGAGCCAACAGATCAGACGAATTTAAATCCACCACTTCTAAATTGTTCAACCAATCAAATTTTATCAATTTTTGAGCACTATAAGTACAAAACGGACAGGTACCATCATAAAGAACAATTAGTTTCATAAAATTCCTGATCTGAAAATGAAATAATTAGTTCGAACCTAACGTACTTTTCTTTGCCATTTTTCTTTGATCTGGAGATTCTTTGGAGTATCATCTTCACCTAATTCTAAGAACTCGCTGAGCAACCTGGAAAATTTACTGCTTTCATCCAACATTGGGAAATGACCTGAATTGTCAAAAATGATTGTGTGAATATTTGTGGGGAGTATTGGAAAGTCATCAATCTCAGGTAATTGCACGACTGGATCTTTTTGGCCAAATACCATTAAATTTGTTTTTGAGTTGGATTTCCAAAGATTTGGGATTTCCAGATTCTCAAGTTCATTCAGTGAGGATTTTACAGCAATTGGATCATTTTTAGGTTCATCATTTCGAAATGCATCCATTTCGACGCCTTTACCTAATAATTTTTCAACCAGGCCAATCGATTCCCCCGAAAGAAGCTTATGATTCAATAAAGATGGTTTGAGAGGAAAAGCGATTGTCATTATTTTTTCAACAAGATCTGGATATGAAGCCTCAACCTCATACGCCAGTATTGCTCCCAATCCATGCCCAATAATTGACACCTGTGATAGCCCAATTTGATTAATGAAGGAACCAATCAAATCCGTTTGATGTTTAAGTGAGTAACGATTATTCTTTGCACTATCACCAAATCCCCACAAGTCCAAAGCATAGGTTCGATTAGTCATTGAGATTGATTGCATGGTTGAGACCCAATATCTCCATGAACCAACCCAACCATGAATAATGAGAATTGGTTTTCCACGGCCGATCACTTCATAATGGGCTAATTGTCCATCAATAAAAATCGCACTCATGAAGACCTTTCAAGTATTCTCTTTAAACGATTGTTAAGATCTTCAGGAGCAAAAGGTTTTAATATATATTCAACAGCACCAGCATCAAGACCAGCTTTTATTTCTGAATCCTGTCCTTTTGCTGAAAGAAAAACGACAGGAATATGCATTGTTTTTGGATCAGATTTTAATTTTAGACAGGTTTCAATTCCAGACATTACAGGCATTCGTACATCCAATAAAATCAAATCGGGACTGTCAATCACTGCTTGTTTGCAGGCTTCAACTCCATTCGAATAGGCAACCACTTCATGGCCAACATACCGTAATGTAAATTCAATCAGATCACGAATATCTTGTTCATCTTCTGCGATAAGTATTTTTGCCATTAAGAATTTTCCTCGGCTATATTAATTGGAATAGTAAACAAAACAAGCGAGCCTTCGCCCTTTATTCCAGATGATTCGAACCAAATTTTTCCACCATGCATTTCAACCAGAGTCTTAGCTATGGATAAACCCAAACCAGTACCCGCAGAATTCACATCGAATGAATTTTTCCCTCGATAAAACCTCTCAAATATATGATCCTGTTCCGTTTTTGAAACCCCAATTCCTTTGTCCTTAATATCGATCTTGATTAAATCCTCAACCAAGGTTAAGGAAATTTTGATCATTCCTTTGTCAATCGAATACATCCTGGCATTGTTTAGAATATTCATCAATACCTGTTCAATTCTCTCAGAATCAATCAATACAGGTGGAATTGGATCATTTTGAATGAACTCAATTTCTATTTGTTTTTTTTCGCTCAAGGAAATTTTTTGTTGCTCCTCAATTACCTTCTTTATTAATCCTGTTATATCTGTCAATTGTGGATTTAAGACCACACCACCCGACTCAATCTTTGATACATCTAAAATATCATCAACCAATAAATTCAAACGTTTTGTATTGGTCTGGATAATTTCAAGGAAATGTTTTTGTTGCTCATTAATCGCCCCAACAGCCCCCATTAACAATACCTCCACATAACCTTTTATCGAAGTCATTGGGGTTCTTAGTTCATGACTGATATTGGAGATAAAATCTGTCTTCAGTTGGTCAATCTGAACCTCAAGCGAGACATCCCTGAAAACGGATACTGTCCCCAGGAATTCATTCCGCCAGATTACTGGCGAAAGATGGACCGAAATCACCTTCTCATTTCCTAAAAGTATACGCTCCGTAAATATGGTTCCGACTGGTTGATTTTTAGGTTTTGCTGTCCACTCAATTATTTTTGATATCCATTTGTTGATAGGATCACCATAGAGGGAAATCAAGCCTTTTAAGGATTTTTCTATCCGTTTTTCATTAATATTTAGAATATTCTCAGCCGATTTATTCAATAAGATGATGGCTGATTGGGTATCAGTTACCAGAACACCATCTGCAACGGCTTCTAAAATCGCTCTGGAACGACTGGATTCAACCTCTTTATCCCGCAGCATTGAACCGAGGTTCTCTGATTGTTCTTGAATCAGACTGAAAACTTCTGCATTATTGAGTGCAATACTCATTTGCCCAGCTGCTGCCTCTGCCAATTTCAAATCTCGATCTGAAAAGCTATCTTTAGACTTAGAAAAAATCGCCAAAGCACCCAAAACAACTTCTCCAAATCTTAATGGTATGAACAAAAGACTTTCATATGGAAAACCATCAGATTTTTCTTTAGGTAATTCATTTACCAATAAAGATGATTTTGTTTCATAAATCTTTCTGACAAAATCTTCAATTATTTGTTTAGAATGACTAACCTCCAATTTTTCATTCCGTCCAAAAACCTGGATTAATTTGTCAATTTCACGAATATGAACCAGACTTCCGGAAGCATTCATAGATCGATTAATGACATCGAGTGTGCGAGTTAATATCTGTTCGATGTCCATGCTCCCAGCCAGCTCGTATGAGACATTTAGAAGCATCTCATTATTTCGATGTTCAATCATCAACTCATTTGTTCTTTCTTCAACTCTTTCCTCAAGGTTTTCTTTCAGACCAATCGTCTCAGACAATAATGATGCGTTATTAATTGCCAGAGAAGCCTGATTTGCAATTGTCATTGCCAACTCAATTTCACCGTGGAGAAATCTCCTTTTGCTTTTTGATTCCAAACCAATCCACCCCAGTACTTCTATCGAACTAAGGAGAGGAATAAAAAGAACTGACTTAGTTTCTCTTGGCTTAAAAAACTTCTCATTTAATATTTCGATATCATTTTCTTCTGATATATCAGCGATAGAATAAACACCGCGCGTTTGAAGTAATGTTTGAAAAAAAGGTTGATTTTCTAGAATCAGGATTGGAGATTGATCAAAATTCGGTTTCCGAGTTATGAATTCTGCTTGACCATTTTTGGTCAAAAGAAGGATAAAAACCATTTCACAATTAAGAATTGTTGATACATGATCTGCGGTTAATTCAGCGATCAAGCGCATATCTAAAGTTCGAGTTACTTCCGTTGAAAATTGATTTAGCCAGGTTAAATTTTGAGTTCGTTTATTCAATTCAGCACCATGCTGAATAGATTCTTCATATAAACCAGCATTTTCAAGCGCAGTTGCAGCCTGCGAAGCAAATGCTTCAACCAATTTAATTAACTCAGGCGTATAAAAATCCTGTTCCTTTTTTTCTAAGGCAATAACGCCCATAATCTCTTTTTTCGATATCAAAGGTACACCCAGCCAGGACAGATTTTCAACTTCCAAAAGGGAAGGAAATCGTAGGTCATCTCTGATATCAGGGACAACAACCGGTTTATGTGTTTGAAACATTTCCTGAAAAAGTGCAGAATCTTCAATTTGAACAACAATACCTTTTCTATCTTCTTGATCGGAGAAACCATTCGTGGCTGCAATCTTTAGATTTGTCTTTTCTTTTTCCCATAAAGTCGCATTTTGATAATCGATCAAATTCCTTAATTGATTCAACAATGAACTTAACAATTGCTCTCTATTTAAATTAGAGGAAATAATTTTCGAAATTTCTGAAAGTATTTTTAATTGTTCTGTCCTTTGTTCTGACATTTTAAATAAATTTGCGTTTTCAAGGGCTAAGTTTGTTTGTTGAAGGAAGGATAAAGTAATAGATTCATCTTCTTTCGTGAACTCTTTATCTTGAGAGAAAATCTCCAGAACAATCACACCAATACTTTTATCACCAGAGATAATCGGAGCAATCATACATGAGTTTGGAATTAGATTTTGAGATGCATTTAAATAAATTGCAGCCGCTTTTTCCTCCAATCGATATGCTGATGAAAAATCTAAATGATTAATAATTACATTTTTTTTATTTTCCCAAACTTCCACTGGTAAACTGGGTTGCATGAATTGAATCTCTGAAAGGCTTTCAGCGTATTCCCAAACTATTTCTGGTTTTAACCATTGGTTTTTATCATCCCATAAACCTATCCAACCAGCATCGACGGATGGAATGAGTTCCACCAAAACACTTAATAATTCATTCAGAATAAGCGCTGGTTTTAAGCTGGTGATCTTTTGAGAAAACTGATTGATCTTCTGTAACTCATCAACCATTTTTTCTTGTTCAATTTTTTCTCGAAGAGCCTCATGTGTCAAAATTGACAAATTCGCCTGATCTACTACATATGCCAGTTGATTAGCAGCAGAGAGAATTAATTGGCTATCGCCCTGATCAAAGAAACTTAAGGTATGACTACCAAACCATAATTCGCCAATCCCCTGGTTTTTTATCACCAATGGGACAGCAATGGCTGATTGTAAATTGCCTTTGTCAATTATTTTTTGGTAAAAAGAATTGATTGGTTTTGTTTCATCGAATTTCCCAATCATTAATGGTTCCATTTTATAAGACACAGTACCCAAAAAATCAGGATTGGATAATAAAAGCTCGCCTTCTTGGTCCGCTAAGGTCCATCGTCCATATTGAACTGATTGTTTCCATTCCATTTTCATGGAATTTTGATCAATTAAAAACAATCCACCAAAATCGGCATGGAGTAACAAAGATAATTCATTTACAGCGAATGCCAACACTTCATCCAGCGTCGCATTAGAACTGGCAATGGATGAGATTCTCCGAAGAGCTTCAGCTCGCTGTGTTCTTTGACGCGATTGGATTAAAAGATAAAGGTTTTCAATTAATGGAGCTGTTTGATTTGCAACAATCATTAATAAATGCATTTCATCCTGCGAAAATGAGGACGAACCATCATGATGATTCGCAGCAAGAATATAACCCATTGGATCACTGGCAGGGGCGAGTGGTATTAAAACAGCTTCTTGAATGGATGCTGCATTAGCCAGGTGATTCAATCCCAGATCCTGCCAGTGGTCATTCTCTTTTGCATCATCGGTAATCAAAATATCCTGCGAGTAGATGATTTTTTCTGCTGCACTATCAGTTTCGATGGTAGTTCGAAGAATATCTACAATCGGATCTGGTAATCCTTTAAATGGTTTTTTGGCTTCTAAAATATTTGTTGTGTCATCAAAAAGAATAAAACCAAAAATTTCAACGGGGATTAAATCAGCAAAACTGGTTAATATATTTTGAAACAGTTCGCGAGGTTCCTGGATTTTACTGAATGAATGTGTTAATTTAGCCAATCCACCTATCTCAGATGTTTTTCGTCTAACTTCCTGGTTTAATTGTGCGTTGTGAATCGCTATCGATATTTGTTTAAAAATCATAGAAAAAATTTCTTGATCATCGAACAAATAACTAAATGGCTTCTGATTTCCTAGCACAATCGATCCAGTAATTTCATCATTTATTGATAATGGAAACCCAATGATTGACCGTATCTCCCTTTGAGAATTTTCCAAAAGAAATTTATGATTTTCATTAATTTCATTATTAATGTCATTTATCCAGATTTGATTTTTATTTGTAATAATCATCCCGGGGAAATGATCTCCTGATTTTGATCTTATGTGTGATTCTTGAATTCGTTTCCCATCAATCGTGTTCGTAATATATGCTTTTATTTCCTGGTTTTCTTGATCAATAATCGCAACCTCTATGTAGTCTGAAGGAAAAACTTTATGGATTTCATCAAAAATCGTTTGGATGGTCATATCAAAATCAAGATTATTTGTTAGTTTTTCAATCAGCGTCAGAGTTAGCTGCAAAGAACTCATTTGATTTAACTGGAGCGTATTGGAACCATTGACCTCGACAAAGGATACGATCATTCCATCAGATGTCTGAAAACGATACACTTCATAATTCTGATTTTTTACTTCGATTATTTCTTTTCCAGGTTCATTTAATAATCGAAAAAAATCCTGTCCCATCTTCGTTTTCTTTGACATTGAAAAGAGATCAAGTTTATGTCCTTTTTGAATATCAAACAATGCAAGCAAATTGTCGCTTGTATACTTTACCTTTCCACCTTTTTCAATAATCATTACTGGGTGGGAATAATTAATATTGTTAATCGGCTCAGAAATATGTGTGGTTTGATCTGATTTTAGAGAAATAAAAATTCTTATCGAAATCCAGAGGATTCCAATAATTGCAATTATCATCAAACCAGTTAATAGCTGTATGATCACCAAAATTTTCCAAATTAATGATTAAGATTCTTTTCTTCGGTCTTCCGCTGCTAATTCAGTAATTTCCCGGATATCAGCAAATTGATGTGTCCGGGGGGATACCATTCCAATCGATAATGTCATAAATGGAATTTTTTCAGATTCACTTTTTTCTTTTTGAACCAATAGATAACCTTGATCTCGATCCATAAAGTTATAATGCGTTTTTATCGTTTCAGAAAATTTTTCCTTAAGTCTCGAATTTAGTTTTTCTGATCTTTCATAATCGGAAATCACAATAAAATTATCGCCCCCGGCATGACCAATAAAATCAAATTGATTGGTGCCAACTTCATCAAGAATATCCCCTAATAACATTCCGGTAAATCGAAGAACATCGTTGGCAGCAATAAATCCATAAACCTCTTTGAATGGTTCAAGATGATTGATTCTGATATCGAACAATACCCAATCCTTTTCACGAATAATTCGACGTAATTGATCTTCGATTAATCTCCCGGAGGGTAATCCTGACTGAGCATCGGTTAGACTTTCGCGTTCTGCTCTGGCTATGGCATTTTGCACACGTAATCGTAATTCTTCTATATCAAATGGTTTTGTAATATAGTCGTCTGCACCCAGTTCCAAACCCTGTAATTTATCACTGCGTTCATCCTTCTGGGTCAGGAAAATCACAGGGATATGACTTGTTCTTGTATTAATCCTTAAACGCCGACATACCTCATAACCATCAATATCGGGTAACATAATATCCAAAACAATCAAGTGAGGCATGATTTGTCGTGTTTTATCAAGTGCATCCTCCCCTCGAGGAGCAATATCCACGTCATATCCCTGACCAGTAAAATAAATATTTAACATATTTGAAATATCATGATCATCTTCTACAATTAATAAGCGAGCCTTGCCCATACTTACCTCCCAAAATTATTTGTCAGTTGTAAACAGTCTTTTTAAATTGAATAGAATTTTTTTACGTCATAAAGTATGATTCTAATTATACTTAATCCAAAATTCTAATGTATCGAAAAACGAGACAAGTTCGTAGATTTAGAAATGATTGTTTCCAAAGATAGTATCTAAATAATAATTAGCACTTACGGTGTTTTGCATGAGCATCTACGACAAAAACACCCACCCGCCAGTTTTATTGAGAAGATTCAAAAGGTTTTATTCTCTGGGATATTGTTGTTGATGAAGATCAGAGAATGAAAATTTATGATGGTCACTTTCTTCATAAGTAATATCATGATCAATCACACGCCGGTCATTTGAGCTTATTAAGATCACATCAGATTCAATTGTTCGGGCTGGATAAACTACCAGACCAGATCCGATTCGACAATTGTGTCCGACACACCCCCCAAGCACCGGACGGTTGGCATTTTTGAGTTCGCCTTTTGCATCCCTGGCGCGCAATTCTACGGTCAATAAATTGAAGTCAGTAAAAGTGGTACCTGCGCCAATAAAAGAATTTCTTCCAATAACACTCATCTGCAGGCACGTATTTTGTGCAACCATGCTATTGTCCATCAATGTTGTCATAAATAATGAGGCACGAAAAGGTAAAAATGCGCCATCACTTATAACAGATAACATCAAATTACAGCCTTGAGAAATGTTTACATTGTTTCCAACAATACAATTTTCAATAACCACTCCTGCACCGATCGTAACATTATCTCCAATGGTTGTGGGACCATGAATAACCGCACTGGGATCTATGGAGCAATTTCGTCCAATTTTTACCAATTTCGAACAAGACAATAATTGTTTGCCTTCATACATGGACGTGAAAAGTACTTTTACCATGAAACTTGGGTCTTTTTTCAAGCTTAGTTCAAAACGGGCACCGCGTGCGAATAAACCAAAAATAGCATCGGCAATCAGAACATGCACCCATGAATCGATTGCAAGAAGGCTACGCAATGGTACCTGGTATACAAGATCTCCCTGGTTAAATGCCATATAAGTAGGCACATGATAGTAACCAATCTCCTGTGATTCGAGATCAATAATTAATGGTTCAACCTTTTCTTCAAGTCCTTTGGGGTAATACCAGAGGTCGGCATAATATAGATCACCGATTTTTTTATATGAATCTGATAGCGGTAAACAATGTTCTCGAAAAGCAGGGTCATTAATGGTGAATGCAGCACGAACGGCGCAATTCTTTTCTTTTGCTTGATCAATGAATAATTTAATGTAATTGTCGTCAAAAAACAAGTTGTCTCGAAAAACTATAAAGGATTCTCTAAGCTCCGGTAAATCCTCTACGTTATTTATATCAATTTCCTGTTTCGTATAAGGCGCTAATACATCTCTTTGAATGAGCCATAAAGGCTTATTAAGAATCCTTAAATCTCTGGCTGGCTCATTAAACGGCAAAACATTTCTTTTGCTTTTGAGCGCGATTCGAAAACCTATCATTAATTACCCAAAGGCTGTTTTTTGATCGCTATCTGGAAGATTGATTGAGTATCAGTCTCATCTAATATCTCTTCCAACATGTAATACCGGCCACCACTCGTCCAGATAAAAAATTCCCGTAATAAACCAAAAATATAGGGTGAATATAAACTGTTCCATCGTAAGAACGACTTATCCATCAACACATTCCAATACCACTTTTGGTCATCTTCAGAGATTTCTATCTTTGCCCCACAATTCTGATGGGCAAATTTGGCTAATTGTTTTAAACCAAAAACGATTCTGTGTTGAGAATTCATTAATCGGTAAGCGATATCAGTTAATGAATATTGTTCCCCGTGTGTTCGTAAAAAGCAACGGAAACTCGCTTCACCGATTCGCAGGGCAATTCCAGATGCACCTCTTTCACCATATAAAAGAGGTGCTGAATCTAATAATAAAATCAAATCTTCTTGTTGTAGCGATTCCATATCTGAATATTTATCTAATGAAGGTATCGATTTTCCAGATTGAAGATCGACATCTTTTTTTGATATTTTTCCAGCTGTCCCAATCATTTCTCTTGCCCCCTCCAGCAAAATATCAGTCATCATGCCAGAGCAATTTAGAGTTGATTGTTTTTCCATTATGTCAAATCTGACTCCTCATTAATGAATTCTTTTATTAGTTGCATACATAAATCCGGTTCATCAAGCATAATAAAGTGACCGGATTGAGGAAATAGTTCGATACGTGCGTTTGGAATCCCTTGTATCAGCAGTTTATACTGAGCGGGTGCTACTATATTATCACGTTTTCCATACAAACCCAATACCGGAATTTTGATTTTTTGTAACTCTTGTCTCAAATCAATTCGGTTTAATGAACGGATACTATTTAGAAATGACTCGAGATTGGTCCTGGACAAATCATGATCGATTATTTCTGGAAATTTCGGATTCTTACATATGAGTGGAGAAACCCACCGTAATGTTTTTCGAAACGATCCAAAATATCGAAATAAATTAACAGCAATAGCCCTCTTTCCTGCCAAACGCAATGGAACACTTAATGAAGACCCCACAATTGGTGAACCAATTACCGCTACTTTATCAACTCGGCTTTGATAATTGATTGCTGCCATCAAGCTGACTGTTCCTCCCATACTGTGCCCGACCAAAGGAGCATGATCAATCCCTAATTGATCCATAAATTGTCTTACAAGATCAACAAAGTCATAAACTTGATAGGAGCTCAACTTTCCATCCGATTCCCCAAAACCCCAAAAATCAAGGGCATAGGTCCGGTTTGTTTTGCCAATGTAGGACATGGTTTCTTGCCACAATCCCCATGATCCTAACCATCCATGTAAAAATATTACCGGTTTTCCTTTTCCAAAAACCTCATAATGTAATATTCCTTTATCAGTTGTAATGGATGACATTGGCGAAACTTATTTCGCCTCCATCTCACCCAGTATTGTATAAAGAAGTTCCAGTAGAACCTTCTTAACCGAGTTTTTGTCATGAGCGACACAGGGTAAAAGTTTCACTTTGGGATCTAGTCGAAGTGCAAAACGCATATCCTCTAAATCCCAGGCATCATTAAGATCCTGTTTATTAGCGGTCACAACATAAGGCGTTGGTGCGTAAGCCCGGAATGTTTCCAAAATGAATCTGGCTTCACGGAAAGTCTCAGGTCTGGAACTATCGACCATGACAATAAACCCCAACATGCCTTCAGAGAGAATTTCCCACATAAAATCAAATCTTCTTTGTCCCGGCGTACCAAAGAGGTATAACACCAGTTCTTTATCAACAGTAATTCTGCCAAAATCCATAGCAACCGTTGTCGCATTTTTAATTTTTTCAGACTCCATTGTTATTTTTCGTTCAGTAGAGACAACGTCTATTTCACTAATTGATTGAATAAACTCTGTTTTTCCTGAACTGAACGGGCCTGTAACAACGATTTTTACAGTCTGCATAAAATTCCTTTTATCTCAAATTGCTCGAATTCGATCAATAATCCTGTTGATCAATGATTTTTGTTCTGTTTTGTTGGTTTTTGGAAAAGCTCTTGGCTGCAATGCAACAGATGGTTCACCTGGTCGAATTATCTCGATCAATCCAGCCTGTAACAAAGAATAGACAATTCGCCTGATTTCTAAATCATTTAATTTTGTTGCTTTTGCAATTTGTCGCATCGTGTTTTTTGGATTTACATAATAAACCACTCGCCACTCTTCCACACTGAGGTTTATATTGCGAATATTGATGCCTGGTCGATCACTAAATTTTAAGGACATGTCCAAGGAGGGGATTTCCTGCTGTAATTGTTCCCATTCACGTAATTGTCTTGAACCTTCAATGATTAAATTTTCCAGATCCATTCGAATGGGAATTTTATCGGAAGGCGGCAAAGAATTAACTTCAAAATGAAACATACCTTCCACCCAGGTAAATAATTGGCGGACAATTCCAACAAAATTCTGTTGCAAACTATCAATAATATCGAATTGGCTTAAATAACCGGCATTAATCAACAATATACCTAATTCTTTATCATTCATGCTGGCAGCGCGTTCAGTAAGGATTGTATATTGACGGGAACTAATTTTCTTACTTCTTCTCAGTATCCCTGCCAGTGTATTATCCTGATGCTCCAATTGAGCATAGATCAATTTACCATCACGAAAAGTAATCTTGGCTATTTCCACAGGACCTTCAACAACCAAAGTTCCTGTTTTACAGGCAAGATTAACCAAATTCAATAATTGCGTTATGGTAAAATCGCGAAGATTTCCTTTTAAGGCCATGTAGATTCCAAAATAAGAAGCTTGACTTTTGAAATTATACAAGTAAGCATCATCTAAGTCAATTAAATTTTATTTACGAATTCGATAAGTAACAAAATGGACAGGGTTTTGATATGAACTTCTATTTTTGACATATTAGAACTAATATCCTATAATTGATAAAAAATACAAATAAGCTCTTTATTCTATAATTTTTTGAGCCGAATTTCTTGAAGCTATCGGATTGACTTGATTCTCCTGTATAATTTCGCCTAAAATAGAATTGGAATATTTTTTTATAAATTAGCATAAAATCTCTTTTCATCTTAGCAGTCAGGGTGTTTTGCCAAAAACACCCACCAATCACACTTTATTGAGATGATACGAAAAAAAGGATCTGGAATTTTCAATGCTAAATATTCTTAGTACACTCAATGGTCAGGATTTAGGTTTTCTCAAGATAATTGCGAATGCCTGGGGAATAGAAATCAAAGCCCCAGACGCCTACACTGCCAGAACACATCTGGCTGCAGAAATGGATAATCCGGAAATCATTAAAGAAATTTTTGAAGCATTACCTGAAGATGCTAGAAATGCATTTAATTCTCTCCTGGAATTGAATGGAAAAATCCCCTGGGCAAAATTCTCACGTGAATTTGGAGAAATTCAGGTAATGGGATCGGCAAAAAGGGATCGGGAAAGGCCAGATCTCAAACCAAAATCTCCAACTGAATATCTTTGGTACCGAGCTTTCATTGGACGCGCATTTCTCGGAATGGATTCAGAACCTCAAGAATTTGCATATATTCCGGAAGAAATCTTTTCCTGCCTCGAGCCAATCCACATTCAAAAAAAACAAATTCCTGGCAGGAAAGCAACCCCTAAAGAGACCCAATTTATTCAGCACGTGTCAGAAAAAATTCTTGATGACCTATGTACTGTACTTGCCATGTATCGGAATAATCTACCAATTGAAGAACACAAAGATCTGCTGGAAATCCCAGTATCATTTCTACGTGTAATCCTTACCGAAATGAAGCTAGTTTCAGCGAATGGCACTGTAGATCCTGATCAGATTCGATTATTTTTAGAAGCACCTGGTGAAACCGCATTTATCCAAATTGTAAAATATTGGCTGGAAAGTATTCAAATAAATGAAATGGAATTCGTTTCAAGTTTGGTAATTGAGGGGATGTTGGATCATAATTCTGTTAAGACGAGGAAGTTCCTAATAGATCAGATTTCCTTAATCCCCTCAGATCTATGGTGGAATTTGGAAAGTTTTGTTAATTATGTCTATCAGACAAACCCTGATTTTCAGCGCCCTGCAGGTAATTATGATACATGGTACATAAAAGATCCTGAGACTGGAGAATATTTACGAGGATTCGAGAATTGGCATCGCATTGATGGAGCATTTATCCGTTATATGGTTACTGGTCCTTTACATTGGTTGGGATTGATTGATTTATCCTCCACCAGCGCTGAAAATCAGCCTGTTGCATTCAAATGTTCAACCCAGTGTATCGATTTATTGTCAAACCAACCACCTAAAGGAATGATAGCAAAAGAAGAGAAAATCCATATTGATTCTTATGGAAAAATATTGATTCCTTTTCATTTTTCCAGGGCAATTCGTTATCAGGTCTCTCGATTTTGTGAATGGAATGGAAGATCAAAAGATGGATATATCTACAATATTTCCCCAAAATCGCTGAATCGGTCAAAAGATCAGGGTTTGAAAATAAGTCATTTTCTGAAGCTTGTTCAATCCTCCTTAACCCACTCATTTCCTCCCAAATTAAAGCATGCCTTAGAAAGATGGGAACAGAATGGCACCCAGGCTTATTTTAGCAATGTGGTCCTTTTGAAAGTATCAGATCCCGAAGCAATTGCTCAACTACAAACCTCACCAGTAAATAAATTTATTCAAGCGATTCTTAATCCAAATACTGCAGCCATTAATCCAAATGGCATGGAACAAATTCGGAAGACTTTAATTGAATTGGGTTATTTAAGTGAATAAATTAAGCCAAATTAATTAAAAAAACTATCATTTTCCATTTAAAAACATGTTTTATTATAATTCTAGCTTTACCTGCATGGGATATAATCAAACTATCTATTTTATTTTTTTCCCTTGAAAAGAGGTCACCATGTCACACCGCTTAGTCTGGGCTGAAGAAGAGCTTCAATCGTTAAAAGAAAAAGGATTATTCAATCAAATCCGTACCATTAGCTCTCCACAAGGAGCATGGCTGGTCGTAGATGGCAAGAAAGTTCTCAATTTCTGTTCAAATAATTACCTTGGGCTGGCAAATCATCCAAAAATGGTGGCAGCAGTAAAAGGCATTGTAGACAAATATGGCGTAGGTCCAGGGGCAGTTCGATCCATCGCAGGTACAATGGATGTTCACCTGGAATTAGAAGATCGATTAGCAAAATTCAAGGGAGTAGAAGCCTGCATTTCCTTTCAGTCAGGATTTTCAGCCAATCTGGCAACCATTCCCTGCCTGGTTGGAAAAGAAGATGGAATCTTATCTGATGAACTCAATCATGCTTCTATCATCGATGGTTGTCGCTTATCGGGTGCAACAATTATTCGCTTTAACCATGCTGACGCAGAAGATTTAGAAAAGAAAATCATTGAAAACAAAGAGAACTATCGTAGATTATTAACAATCACAGACGGGGTTTTCAGTATGGATGGAGATCTTGCACCGCTTGATAAAATCTACGAAGTTACGAGTAAACATGATGTGATGCTCATGGTGGACGACGCCCACGGGGAGGGTGTTGTTGGAAAAGGCGGTCGTGGAATCGTTGATCATTTTGGTCTTCACGGGAAAGTGGATATCGAAGTTGGCACCATGTCAAAAGCATTTGGTGTGATGGGCGGTATGGTCGCTGGAAATGCCAAATTGATTGAATGGATACGTCAACGAGGTAGACCTTTTATTTTTTCCTCTGCATTAACCCCAGCAGATGTAGCTGCGTGTTTAACAGCCGTTGATCTTCTGGAAGAATCTACAGAATTGGTTGATCGTTTATGGAAAAATGGAAATTATTTCAAAGCTGAGATGAAAAAATTAGGATTTGATACCGGATTATCCCAAACACCTATTACCCCAGTGATGCTCGGTGATGCCAACTTGGCAAAGGATTTCAGCAAAGAATTGTTTAATGAAGGTGTTTTTGCGATGGCGTTGGGTTTTCCAACCGTGCCAATAGGAAAAGCTAGAATACGCGTGATGATTTCCGCCACACACTCTAAAAATGATCTTGATAAAGGCCTGCAAGCATTTGAACGGGTAGGGAGAAAATTAAAGGTGATTTAAAAAATTGCTAATTTTTTTCTACTAAAAAATCTTATTGATCTGTGAAAGGATCATAAGTCGGATTTGTCCCAGCCCAGGTGCAAGACGGTTGAGTGAGCAGATTACATTGCATTCCGTGCGAGCATCGATGCCCGATGATACGAGGTGGTTGATCGGGCAGATATTCAGGCGGCAAGACGACATGCACCTCTAATTCAACGTCACCACCGGCATGTTTACAGAATTGTTTTTTCGCAGGGTACCATTTCTTTTCTGCCATTTTTACCTCCAAGATAAATTATTACACTTCCAAAAGTCAAATTTTTCTAAGTCGGTCAGGGTATCAAGTTTACTTTTCTGACACACCTACTACTTCGATCTTAACTGATATAAAGTTCCATTATGGGCAATCAAATAAAGTTCACCAAAAACATCCTCACCGAATGAACTGATATTTACACCCGTCTCAAATAATGAATCCACACGCCATCCGCCATCATCCGTCTGAAGAATTCCCCAAACTTTGCCATTACAAAAGTCACCAAATAGATAAACCCCATACCATTCTGGTAATTGCTCTCCGCGGTATACAAATCCTCCTGTGACAGAACAACTACCCATACTGTGGTCATATTCATAAACCGGATCGATTAATTCTGAGGGATTGGGTGGTTCCCCTTTGAATGGATGAGTACCTTCACGATAATACCAACCATAATTCAGCCCTGGCAGTGAATTGGCTGGTGTGAAGTTGATTTCTTCCCAATTTCCCTGACCCACATCAGCGATCCATAAATCTCCTGTCAGTCGATCAAACGAATACCGCCAGGGATTTCGCAATCCCATAGCCCAGATTTCTCCCCTTCCACCACCACCTTGATAAGGATTATCAGAAGGAATTGCATACAGATCCTGATCCTGGACTGAAATTCTCAGCATCTTTCCTAATAATGTATCTGGATTTTGAGCTCTCATCTCCGGATCACCTCCCGACCCGCCATCACCCAATCCAATATAGAGGAATCCATCTGGACCAAACATGAGGTTTCCACCATTATGATTTGAATAAGGTTGGTTATAGGTCAGTATGATTTGTTCACTTTCAGGATTTGCCGTATAACGATCTTCATCCGCCTGGAAACGTGCAATCACAGTGTCCCCATCCCGATTGGAATAATTCAAGTAGAAGATTCCATTTATGGAGAAATTTGGATCCAAAGCTATCCCTAACAAGCCTTGTTCTGATCCTTGGGTTCTTATTTTGTTTGAGATATCCAGAAATGGGTCACTTCTCATTTCCTCATTTTCGATTATTCGGATTACACCACCCTGTTCAAGAACATAAATCAAGAGGCGATCACCATAAAAAGATGTCATCCCTAAAGGCTTATTAAAACCAGAAACGATCGTTACCCATTCATATTGAGTAGGGTCTGGAAAATCTGTTACTGATACCTGAGGAATAATAGCAGGTTCGATGGTCTCCGAAATTAACTCTTCTGTTGGAATTTGACCACTTGTTTCTGTGGGGCTTTGGGTAATAACAACCGTATTGGTCGCTTTTGGAACATCAATTACTGGCGGGGTAAATGTTGACTGGATATCATCTGTACAGGCTGTCAATAATAGAACTGCCAGAATAAAAAATGGCTTTATGAAAATCTTTTTCATTGCTTAAACCTGATCCTTAAATTCAATCCAATTCATTTTAATTCAATTATAACAATCACATCCATTGATTCCGAAAGAAAATATATTGTTTAGACTATTCAGGATTGTTCGTTGATCATTTTTTTTCGTTTGCACTTCAAATATGGAGCAACCAATTTTCTAATCCAATACTTCCAAACAATAGGCTGCCACCATTTTCCCCCATCGCGATAATGAATCCTCAACATATCTGGCCAACAGCGGTCATCTTCTGAGATTGTTTTTGCATCTCCATGTAATCGAAAATTTGCCCACAGTTGAGGAGTGTAAACAATATTACTGATCTTTGATAAACGTAACCACAAATCATAATCCATTGCGAAATAAATGGATGTGTCTAATGGAGCAACCTGATGCCACAATTCTGCCCGCCAAAAAGATGACTGTTGGGGAATATGAACATATCCAGTTCGTAATTTCTGATAGTCCGTTGGTTTTGCATTAAATTTTCCAATGACTCTGTCCTCCGCATCAATAAAATTACAATCTCCATAGACCATTCCTACTTCTGAATGGTTGAGAAGATAATTCACAGCTTGAGAGACCGCGTTCGGTTCATATGTATCATCTGAGTTTATCCAGGCAAAGAACTGCCCATGTGCGTGCGAAAAACCCTGATTAATCGCATCCGTTTGTCCTTTATCCTTCTCAGATTGCCAATAACCAATTCTGGATGAGTATTTCTTGATGATTTCCACACTTTCGTCAGTGGAGTTTCCATCCATAACTATATATTCGATGTTAGGGTAATTCTGATTTAAAACCGAAAGAATAGTTCTTTCCAGATATGCTCCCTGATTGAAAGATGGTGTAATAATTGAAACAAGCGGTTCCATTAAATCAATTCTCGATTTTCTGCTTAAGATCAAAAATTATATAATCACCAGTCTCCTGATGAATCTTGTAACCTTCAAAAAGAATTCTTTTTATCTCAGGCTGGTTATCCAATTCTGATAGCTGCGTCACCAGAAAATAATCTTTTCCCTGGGTTTGTTCATCAAACAAAACACGCATATCAAACTCTTGGCCAGCTAATTGACGCACTGAAAAATCATAAGTAGCCATCCAATTTTCAATAGCGGTCCACCCCCAATAATTTAATCGATACCCATAATCCTGGGTGATCCCGATGATTGAATCATTTGGATCAAAGACACCATTCATTTTTTCCCAAAATGAGACTTCACCCTTATAGTCATTTCTTTTTAAGGTAACCCGGACATCCCAGGCATTGATCGCCGAATAAAATACAATGACTCCAAAAACGATAATGTTGATAAGCATCTTTGGACCCTTAAGGGATGAAATGATTTTACTGAAAACAGCTGATGCGCCAAGAATTACAATGGGTACCAGAGGCAATTGATAATAATCATGGGTAGATATATGATAAGAAAGGGTTAAACCATAGACAAAATATCCAACAAACAAGGCTGCCAGCATGATCCGAAATATTGATTTTCGAAGTAAAAAGATACCTAAAATTGATGCAAGAAAGAATTCCAATCCAACAACTTTGGAAATCATTTCATTCCACCGTAACCAGAAAACCGGATCAATCCACAATTGTGGGAAAAACCTTAAATTAAATTGGGATTGCAACGTACCGATGATCACCAGACCATACACCAGATAAATTATATATGGCAGTAAAGCCAACAAACCCATCACCCAAATGGTTGAATTTCTAACAATTAATTTAAAAGATCTCTTTTTCCATAAAACGACAGCAATAAACGAAAAAGCGATTGGGAATATGACAACAGATTTTATGAAAATGGCAAGTCCTGCAAAAATACCAGCAATCATTGCGTTCTTTAGATTTTCCTCATCAATCCACCGAACCAATCCCCATAATGCAATAATCATCAACATGACCATCAATGGATCTGGTTGAAATGCCCGGCTGGCAATCGCTGTGTAAGGTGTAATCATAAACAACAAAAAAGCAAATATCGCAGCATTTTTATCAATCATTAATCTGGTCAATGATAATAAAGCCAATCCTCCAATCGTCCAGAATAGGATTGATAAAACGCGAGGGATCCAGAGTAGTTCCTGACCAGCTAATTTGTAAACTGTTGCAGTTAATCTTTCCATCACTGGCGGTTCGATCAGGCCTTGTATTTTCCATTGTTTTACAGCAAACTCTCTTTGCCATTCAGTGGCAGATTCCAGATTTTCATAAAACATTCCCCTGGCTTTTAATGCTGAATAAAGTTGTCTTGTCGGGTGAAAATCCAGTGGTGCATCAGTCAAATCATAAAAACGGATGACCAATCCTATGAGTAGAATTATTATGATGGTAAAAATGTACAGTTTATGATGCTTATTGAAGACTTTTCCTTCATTCATTTCAATTTCCACTGGAATTGACTCGGAATTCATTTATTTTTTTCCTCTTAAGTCTGGTCTATTCATCCAAAATCTTAATCTCAAGTATATGTCTTTCAATTTAATCAAACCTAGAGGAGCAAATATCGCAAATAGAAAACGATGCCATTCTGGTAATATTGTAAAAAAATTTAATTTCAACCCTTGCCAGTAAGCATCTCGGGCATCCGAATATTGACCCCCATCCAGGAGATAACGGGCATTCATTCGATGAGCACCAGCAAGAATTTTTTTATGTTCTGATAAAAATATTTGATTCGTCTCTGGATTTTTTTCCATCCAGGCAACCAGACGGTATGCTTCCTGTCCAAATTCCGAAGCATGTGCGACATTCTTTGCTTCGGCGTGGAAACGAGCAGCCGCCCACAATTTCCCTGAGTATTTTATCGGCCCCCTGGCTGCTAATTTTAACCAAAGATGATGGTCCAATAAATAATGAAAAGACATATCCAGTCCGCCAACGGTTTTCAATAAATTTGTTCTCATAAAAACTGCTGGTTGACCAATGATTTTGAATTGCATCAAATCTATCAGATTCCAGTTTCCATATTTCATGATATTGGTAATTTCACCTTTAGCATTAATCGCTTCAACATCTCCAAAAACGAAGGCTAATTCAGGATCTGATTCGAGAATGTCAACAGCTTCTGAAATCGTTCCCTCTAAAAAAAGGTCATCAGAATTTAGCCAACCAACATATTTTCCATTTACATACTGGAGACCTTTATTGAAAGCATCTGCCTGACCATTATCTTTTTCTGAAATCCACCAATCTAATCGATCCTCATATTTTCTGATAATTTCCTGACTGCCATCAGTTGAATTTCCATCCACGACTAAATATTCTATGTTGGGATAATTCTGATTTAAAACAGAAAGCATGGACTTTTCCAAATAATCCGATTGATTATAAGAGGGCGTTATGATGGAAATGAGGGGTTTATGGTTCATATTTTTAGAGGACAGCATTATCAAAAAATTCCCAAATAAATTAATTTAAAAAAGACTATCGAAATCAACCTTATCAAAAATTGTTAATTTTCCACCAATTGTTGCATCAAGAACCTTGCGATTGTCTTTTTCAAAAACATCTTTTGCCATTTTATAGCCCACTTCAGACATTTCCAAATCGGGTAATTGCCAGCGAAATCCTTTTCCAAAATATCCAGGATGAAAATGGTTAGGATCATCTCCCTGTGAGACAATTGTAGTGTTAGCTTTACCTTTCGTCTCAAAGTTATGATCAACACCAATCAAAATCACTTCATCAAATCCCATAAAAAATGAGATTTGTAATGCCACATAAGTAACCGTAGCACTTTCCCACAAACGTTTCCTGATATCCTTAGCAAATTTTGGTTCGGTATAAGTTGTATACAAGAAAAAAAGATTTTCCTGTTGGGTTAACAAGCGTTTTCCAGCCCGCCAGGAAACAAAACGGGGGATTTTCAAATTCATTATTTCCTGAGCACATTGTTCAATGACCAGATCATTAACGGACACATAATAGCTGGTTTCATAACCCATATCCTCAAAAGCAAGATAGATACGATTCATGCCGAAGGTAAATTCATTTTTTAGCTTCGAAAGGTCTGTATGTTTTAGGCTGGGACCATTCCCGAGGATAAAACATCTTTTTCCTTTGTGGATGTCATGAAATTTGTGTAAGTCTTTTCGCGATTGAGACCGCCAAGGATGGAAATAAGCGTCAGGAATATCTTTTATACGTTTAATCGCATCCAGGGAATCACGGATCACAACTTGGGCAGGCTGGGGAAGAATTTTCTTTAGTTGATCCTTCATTGAGTTATTCCGTGCTGAGTTTCGCTGTTGCCCCACCATCAACTACGATGGATTGACCAGTCATGAATGATGATTGTTCTTCATCTGCCAGAAAATAAATCGCATGTGCCAATTCAGATGGCAAACCAATTCGGCCATTCACAGTCCGTTTTGCTAAATTCTCGAGCCGAATTTGATCGAGATGAGCGGAAAGCATCGGTGTATCAACAGCACCAGGCAATATTGCGTTAACCCTGATGTTATCATTTGCAAATTCAATTGCCATCGACCTTGTTAAAGCCAACAATCCACCTTTGCTGGCTGCATAACTACTCACTCCGGAAGACGTAGCAATCGCATGAACCGATGAGATATTTACAATCGCTCCCCCTCCTCGATTCGTTAATAAGGGATAGGCAAGCTTTGCTCCTAAAAACACTGACCGTAGATTGGATGCCATTACTGCATCCCACTCTTCCACTGATGTCTCGAGAAGGGGTTTAACAACTTGTAATGCTGCATTATTGATAACAGCATCTAATTTATCAGTAAAATTCATTACTGCCTGGTAAATCTTTTCCAGATTGGAAGGATCTGAAATATCAGCCTGAATGAAAAGACCATTGGATGGAAAAGGTTCTCCATAATCGTTTCGGTCTACGCCGATGACGATCCAATCTTTCTCGTGAAACAGTTGGACAGTTGCCCTGCCGACACCACCAGCTGCCCCCGTAATTAGCATAACTCTCGGATTTTTTTTCATAGAATCCTGCCTCTGCTGTCTAAAATTTTTCAAGGGTAGAAGTATCCATATTCAATCCAACCAACAAATTCTTGATCGTATTCCAATGCACTCGCTCCCACGCCTGCGGACTTGAATTCGAATTATGAGGCGCGAGTAGTACATTCTCCATTAATAACAAAGGGGAATTGTGAGGTAAAGGCTCCACTTCAAATACATCAAGGGCTGCACCAGAAATTTTGCCGGATTGCAAATATTGAATGAGGGCGCTTTCATCCACAATCGGTCCACGAGCTGTATTGATCAGAACAGCTTCTTGCTTAACGAAAGAAAGAGATTCTTCGTTGATCAGGCGGTGACTGGTTTCGTTTAAATCACAGTTGACACTGATAAAATCAGATTGACTCAACAATTCCTTGAGAGAGACCATTTTCAACCCATGCTCAAGAATAAAATCAGGATCAATCTCCTTAATATCATTCCCTATTAATTTCAAACCAAATGCTTTAGCCCTTCGTATTACAGATTTTCCAACGTTGCCTACACCGATCACACCCAGCGTACATTCACTCAAGGATCGACCGGGAATTTTATCCCATTTTCCTACCTTCATTGCGGAATCCATCCATGGTAATCGTCGTGCAAAAGCTAAAACATAACCAATAACACTATCAGCTACCGGAATAGAGAATGCATTAGGGGTATTTCCTACCATGACGCCCACTGAATTCGCATAAATTTTGTCAATTGAGTCTATTCCAGTTCCCCATTTAGAAATCACTTTCAAACGAGGGAGGCAGGCTTTAATTACCTGTTTTGTGAAGCGGTCATCTCCACAAATAACACCATCTATCCTGCCAGCATAAATCAGAATTTCCTCTTCAGACAATCGCTCGTGTACATCTGGAATGATGACATTGATACCAAAGGATTCAAGGATTGGAACAAACCTATCCTTAAATGGAATCATATAAGGTGCTGACAATAAAACAGTTGGTTTCATAAATCTCCCAGGAATCAGGTATCGTTATGGATTATACCAAATCGCTTTTCGACTGATGTGAAATCATCAAATCTGCTAATAGAAAATCAAGTTCCTCATCGATGTCAAAAGCTTCTGAGCGATCAACCTCAAACATCAATGGCATTTCACCAATTCGATTCCTGTGTTCAACTAATGTTTTTCGTTGGAAAATATAAATACAGGAGTTTTCTTCATAAATTGGAGGAAGATCCTGGGTTCTTAACAATATGGATGGATTATGATTGATGGGTCTGGTTAATTGATCCCATAATCGAGTTAGAAGTTTTGTAACAGAAAAAAGAGAATCATATGCCGGCATGTTGTCAAATAATAGATTAATGGCATTTGATATAGTCTCAGGCTTTAATAATGGATTTGTGCTGTGAGTCTGTAGATATAGATCTGCTTTAATAATATCCGTATCATGTAACAGGATTTCATTCATCGGGATTGTATCTGCTCGCAAATGTTCAGGTCGGTTGATAATTTTAATGGAAGGAAAATCAATTTTTATTCCTTCAACAATTTTTTCACTATCGGTATCAACAACAATTTGATCGATTTCCTTCACTGCCTGCAAACTCGTCAGGATGTAATGGTATAAGGGTTTTCCAGCAATTAGCCTGAAGTTCTTCTCAGGCACCCTTACTGAATAGTGACGCATTGGAACAAGAGCAGCAATTTTCAAATTTTTATTCATCATTCATCCTTTCCATCCAAAACCTGGTAATGAATAGGTTTTATTCCACGATCGTTCTTCTTAATCTGTTGACCATTCCTTGGATAATAAAAAGTCTGTTTTAATTGCCAAGTCAAAGGTCCTGATTGGCGATAACCTAAATAAGTACCATAAAATTGGTTCCACCGAAAACCCAAAATATCTTTCCAGACCTTATTAATGATTTTATCTCTTCTGGCAATCATCAGGTCATTTTTTACATTAGAAATAAACGCTGTAACGAGATCCAAAATACCAAACTGTTCCTGAGGATAGATTGTTTTAAACGCCATTCCTTCACGGCGATATCGGTTTGAAATTCCTTGCCAGGATTCATTATGTACATGAATGATTTCTGCTTCTGCTACATAAGCTATCCGATATCCTTGTTCATGAGCCCAGCGTGCCCAGGCTAAATCTTCCAAACCAGGTAAGGTTTCATTATAGGCATTTTGTTCCCAAAGTTTTTTTCGGATGGCTGCATTGGCATTATTACAGAATGGATGACCCTGATTACTGGTCGAGACGTCAGGAAACCAGTGCTCGAAAATTCTATGTTCCGAAAACTGAGTCGTCTCCATACCACGTTGTTTCCCATAACTGATTGCTACTTTCTCATCCTCAAAGGGTTCGAGAAGCCGTTCCAGCCAATCTGGATACACTGGATACACATGTGCGCTGGCAAAGACAACAAATTCTGCGAGAGCACTAGAAAGCCCAAGATTAAGTGATCTCCCAAAAGTGAACTCTTGTGGTTGGATATTTACAATCTCTACCCCATATTGTTGAGCAATTCGAATGGTATTATCTGAGGATCCCGAATCAACCAGAATTAATTGTACATCCTGAATGTTCTGATATCGAATACCATCCAGTAATCGGGAAATATGGTTTTCTTCATTAAATGCACGGATAATGATGGAACAGGTTGGGCTCATATTTCCAGTACGAAAGCAGAGTCTTTCAATATCCCTTCGGTGATAATTTTCATTGTTTTGGAATTCTCAGGTAACAGATCCTGCCAATTAAATTCTTTTAGTTGAACATATCCTTTCCAAACCCTGTCCTCTTCCAAAAACCGGTCAAATGGCAATGATACCCGATATAATTGTGTGTATAAAAATTTTCTTGTGTTTTTTATGAAAAGTTCAGGTGTTTCTATCTTTTCTGTCTTTAAGAAATTCTCAAAAGTTTGGATATAATCAATTTGGCTTTTTGGATAGTAAACTGTTTCTATTTGAGTAAACCGGGATTTACCAGCACATAAAACTGGAATTCCTAATAATGTCGCTTCCAATCCTATTGTTGAATTGTAAATCATCACAAATTTGGATTTTTGGATTAATTCATATGAACTAAAATATTCGTTTGAATCAAATAAAACAACATTTTCAAGCGTATCAACTCTATTTAATTTAGCCCATTCTGCCACACTTTCCCGGCTCGATTTACCTGGTCTGGCTTCATCCGGATGTGCCCGAATCACAAATAAAGTTTCGGGATGACTCTGAATAATCGTAAGAACATGATCAAGCCAATCAAACATATGATCAAAGAGGACGTTGGCATGTGATTGGCTAGTATCAAATATTACATTGGTAAAGATTGGAACAATTTGAGCAAAACTGGATGAAAGGTTATTGAAAGAATCACTCATAGTTTTAATGGTTGGCCAAAAACGCACTCCAGCCATTGTAAAGTTTCCTTGAAATCTCTGTTCAAGATATTGATCCAAGGTTTTATTTTGACTCACACTTAATTCAAATTGTTCAGGTACTTCAATCGGGTAAGCAGTTGCTTGATCGTAGGTGAAGAATGCGGTAAATGGCTGCAATCCTACTTCATGAGTAACAACAGGAATATTATTTTTTTGTGCGACCCACTTTACCGTTGCTTCAGGAAAAGACATTCCATTAAATACAATTACTTTTTGAGGATTTTCAATTTCAATTAACTTCTCAAACTTTTGCGCGATATTGTAAGCTGCAAGAATATAGGATCTGTAGAGAATTTTGTTTTCTTCAATTTCTGGTAAATGATAACACCGTAGAACCCATCGAATCGCAGGCAAGACCAACGCACCTAATGGTATTCCATCAAATTCGTAGGCTGATAATTGCTGAGTTGAAAAATTTTCAATTTGATCTTTCAATTCCGAGGAAGGTGAATTTTTGAACCAGACCACCTCTGAATGTTTAAACATATTTTTGGATTGTCTTATGCAAATTGCGCAGGGAGGTTTGTCTAATGGATGATTGAGCGTACTTCCTAACATACAATGATCCATCCCGGAATCACAAACAAATTGAATGACCGGAATTCCTTGAAGTTGAAGACTCCATTTTGTTATCAATGCAAAACCAGCATTCAGACTCATTCCCTGCAAGCGAGTGGAGACACCCATAAATATTACCGGTGCATTATTGGCAGCTTTGGAATTATTTTTTATTCCACCTGCAAGTTTCGCTAATCGGAGATCATTTGAGTGATGCAACCAGCGTTGGCGAACTCCAGATTTAATTTTCTTAATCGTTCGAATCATTAGAAGGAGGTAACCCTGCGCAATTTCTGTAAGGATGATTTTTCACTATCATATACTTTCTTAACGCCATCCCCCAGAGCCTGTTCGGTTACTCTGATGTATTTGACCAGTTTCTCCATTCCTTGTGGTTCAACAGACGCAGCCTGATCAGATCCCCACATTGCGCGATCAAGCGTTATGTGACGTTCTACCAGACAGGCTCCTAACGCAACAGCGACAGCGGATGGAACCAGACCAACTTCGTGACCAGAATATCCAATCGGACAATCAAATTCTTTTTGTAATGTCTCAATCATTCGTAAATTAAGTTGATCCGGTGGGCATGGATAAGCACTGGTTGTATGGGTGATGACCAAATCTTCACTTCCAATCTCATGGATCGCCTTACGAATCTGATCCATCGTGGACATTCCCGTCGATAAAATGATTGGTTTTCCAGTTGCCCGTAATTTATTTAATAGCGGTAAATCAGTCATCGATGCAGAAGGAACTTTGTAACAGGCAGGAGAAAACTGTTCCATAAAATCAACTGATGGCTCATCCCAGACGGAAACAAACCAGGTCATTCCTAATTCTTCACATAAATTATCAATTTCCCGATAGTCCTGTTCATTAAATTCTACTTTGTATCGATAATCCAAATAGCTGATATATCCCCAGGGTGTATCCCGCATTTGAGATTGTTGTTCTTTTGGTACACAAATTTCAGGAGTGCGCTTTTGAAATTTAACAGCATCCAAACCAGCCAAATAAGCTTCCCTGATTAATTTCTTAGCAATATTAATGTCACCATTATGATTGATGCCAATTTCTCCTATAATATAGACCGGATTTCCTGCACCAACCATCTTTTTATCAATCTGAATTTCTTTTGCCATTTTTACTCCTTACGCCATTAATTATCTTTTGGATTGTAACAATAAATCACAAACTTCTCGAACTGCACCCCGACCACCTTTGTGTTGCAGGACTACATCCGCCTGTCTTAATGCCACAGGATGAGCATCTGCTACAACCACTGCACAGCCAACCATAGAGAAACAAGAGATGTCATTAATATCATTTCCAACAAAAATTACTTTCTTATGGTCAATTCTGTTCTCTTCTAAATATTGATGAAGAACAGACGATTTTTCGTCAACACCTTGAATAACAGGTAAATTTAACTTTTTCGCGCGTGCCTGTACCACAGGATTTTTTTCGGATGAAAGAATTATCATTTTTATGCCGGCTTTATGCAACAGAGTAACACCCATTCCATCGCGGCGGTTGGCAGCGACCATCTCAATCCCGTCCTGGTTCACATAAACTCGATCATCTGTCATTACCCCATCAAAATCAAAAACAACCAGTTCAACTTCATCTGGTAATGCTCTTCTTGTATTCCCTGGCACAACCATATCCAGCCCACCATACCAGACCAACCACTCGGACCTTTGCCAGTCGGAAGGTTTATCAATATCAACCGTATAATCCGGATTGATCAGAATTGGTTTGATTTTTTCGCCGGACATCGATCTTTTTTCAAGGATAACATTTGTGCGAATCACATCAATATGGCCGGTTTGCCAATAAGTGTCCGGTAATGCTTGGCGAGCAGAATTATAAGGCTCTTCGATCCCTTCGACATTCAATAACCCTGTCATAAGACCACTATCTTTATCAATCTTCCACATCTTGTAAGGATTCTGTCCGGATGGAACAACCCCCCTGACAGAATCAATTACGGGATTATTGAGAAGTATTTCAATTGCATCGTCTAAGAGTCCTATGGGGCGAATGGGAGAAGTTGGCCGTAATTGAATAACCAGATCAGGAAAATAATTTTCTGATTCTTGTAAAGTTTTGAGAAGATTTTCGAAAACCGGGAAATCCAGTGTGGTATCTTGAGCAAATTCTGCGGGCCGCAGAAATGGAATTTCTGCCCCAAAAGCCTTGGAAACATTCGCGATTTCCTCGTCATCTGTGGAAACGATGGTCCGGGTTACGTATTTGGAATTCAAAGCTGCCTGTATACTATACGCAATCAATGGATAACCAGCAAAATTCTTTATATTTTTTCTTGGTATGCCCTTTGATCCACCTCTGGCAGGAATAACTGCCAAAATTTCAGGTTTTGTTTTTACCATGCTGTCCATCCACCATCAACCACCAAATTTGCTCCGGTCATATAAGAGGACGCATCAGAGGCAAGAAACAGACATGCCCCATTCATCTCATCCTGGTCAGCCATACGACCTAAAACCGTTTTAGCCGAATAACGTTCGGTGAAGATTTCATCATGTTGATTGTACACCCCACCCGGCGTTAACGCATTCACCCGAATTTGAGTTCCCATATAATAGGTAGCCATATAACGGGTCAAACCCAGGACACCAGCTTTTGAGACAGTATAAAATACCGGTTTATACTGTTTTGGCTGTCCTTCCCGTTCATATAAGCGCTGATCAGGCCCGACCAGACCATACGTTGAGCAAATATTAACGATCGATCCTTTTTTATTTTTTAACATAGCTTTGACAGCAGCCTGTGAACACAAAAACATTCCTGTCAAATTTACATCCAGCGCTGACCGAAACATCTCTACCGGATAATCCTCAAAATTGTTATTGTGCTGACCTGCATGTTCACTATCAAATTTGGGATCCATCGCAGCACTATTGATAATTGCACTCAAAATTCCAAATTCTTTAATTGTTCTGGCAACCATAGATTCAACTGAATTTTTATCAGTTACGTCAACCTGTACACCAATTGCCTGGAAACCAGAATTTCGTAATTCAACGGCAACCTGTTCTGCTTTCTCTGAAAATAAATCCGCAACAACAACTCCAGCGCCAGCTTCAGCAAGGGTTTTTGCGAATTGACGTCCTAATAGTCCAGCCCCACCCGTCACAATAACAGCCTGGTTTTTCATGTCAAATTTATCGAAAATATTTCCCATGGTCAGTTCCTTTAAAAATAAATCATCTGTGATTCAAGATTATTCTTCAATTACGAAAGAATTTTTTCAAAAATTTTATAAATCGATCCTTCTTTTTTCTGCTTGACTTAAATAAATGGCGGAAACAATTTCTTGTATTTTGATTCCATCCTCCAATGTACACATCGGTTCGGATTTGTCTGATATATAGTCAATAAAATTCTTCATTTCATCGATAAATAATGTATTTCTTTCAAAGTCCAATGGAGGAATGTATTCCAGCCATTGTTCTTCTTTTACTGAATAATATCTGGCTACACCATCTTTATTATCCCAGGTTATTGTACCTGAATCACCAATGATTTCTATCACATGCTTGCCTGGACGTTGTATGTAATTGAGGTGAACATGACCGATTACATCATCAAATAACAGACCAATATCCGCTACACTTTCTGTGTCAATCTGTAAACTTTGAATGTTGTCATAGGCACTCCACACGGATTGAATCTCACCAAACATCCAGCGGAAATAGTCTATCGGATGACAGAGCGTAAGAATTACTCCACCACCCAGGTCTTTTCTTGCAGAATAACTATTGCGATGGTCTTCCCAGGGATGCCATCCGGGTTGATACTCACCCCAATGTGCCCGAGCAGATACTACATTTCCAATAGTACCGTCTTCAATCCATTTCTTCACTTGCTGCAATCCGGGATGAAAACGATATTGGAACCCGGTCATTGCTTTGCCACCACCAATTTCCAAGGCTTTCCTTAATTCTGGAATTCTTTCAAGGGAATCAGAAATCGGTTTTTCAAAAAAAAGATGGCAACCCAGTAACCCAGCGGGGATGGCGACATCAAGATGTAAAGCAGTAGGATTAGATATTATGACAACATCAGGTTTATGTGCCAATGCTTTTTCCAAATCAGTTTCAACCACGAAATTCTTTATTTCATCGGTATCCAGGGTGCTTTTATTTGAACGATAGAGAACAATATCATCATAGCCTAAAGTTATTAAATTCCTGAAATGTCTGCGACCTATTGAACCAAACCCAGCAATTAAAAAACGCATGGTTATTCTCCCTTCCGATAATGTTTCCCAATTTTTGAAAACAAGAAATCTGCAACATGAATTCCCGAACTAGCATCAGTAAAAGTTATTTCATTTTCAATAAATTTCTTTCGATTATCTTCTTGATAATTACTCTGATTCAAAGCTCGGTTAAGTGCAGTTTTTAATGCCCCTTTATCAAAAGCAACCTGCCCGGCTTCTGCTTCCCGAAATCTTTGGTGGGTTGGCCATTCACTAATTTCTTTAAGGGAAAGGGAATATTTATGTGGATCATTCCAACCACCAGGCACGTCAATACAAATACTGACAATCGGTCTATTATGAATAGCAGCTTCCACAACCATCGTTGAATAGACAGTCGTAAACACATCCGAATAAGCCATCATCGATGTTTTTTCCGGCATGTCTTCCCCCGAATAATAACCCAACTCCCCTCCTAAGGGTACAGGCTCAACCATATGGATATATTTGTTCTCCAATGCTAATTTTCGAATAGATTCCTGTTCGCCTTTGAAATATGGATCATCCAAGAAATGATTTGGATGTAATCGAATCAATAATTGTGCAGGTTGATCCAACTTGTTATTTTCAATAAGATCCACAAGAGTCCTGATATTTTCTATATTTGGGGAAAAGGTGACAAAACTACACGCATAGGAAATTAATTTTCGATTTACATCCAGGTGATGCAAAACATAATAATCATCTTTCGACATTAGCCATAATTTTTTATAATAACCATCATAGGTTGGGATACCTCCAACGTTTATCTGTTGGGGATTCCAATCTGACCCATCTACCAATTCCTCTTTTTGAATCTCTGACCAGCAACTGATCCAATCTATCGGAGCTCCGGAAATACTATAGCTGCTGGGGTTATCCCAACCCACAATAACTGCAGCAGTCGGAATACCGTGGTTTGCAGCTTCTCGTAATAAGTATCGATCGTAGCGCCAACCAGGCGAGCTCGCTACCACCAAGGCAGGTTTGTATTTATTGAATAAATCTGTATATATTTCTGGCGTGAATTTCAATTGTTGCTTATATATAAAATTTCTCACGAACCGAAAATTACGCATCAAAATAATACTGAATCTGATCAAAGGTAATATCAAACGCCTTTTTCCCTTTGCCTCAAATTCAACCTGTGGGATTTGGCTATCCAAAGCAGCTGTGTTTATGTTTTTAGAGGATCCAAATCGACGCAAATGATGAAGCCAATATTGAACGGTTGGTTTCTCTGATTCACTATATTTTCTGGCTTTGTGTGTCCTTAAGCCTTCAAACTTAATCCCTGGTTGTCCAAATCTTTTTTCTATTTGATCCAATAATGCATCATCGGTCAAGAAGATGATTTCCACTCCTTTTGACAGGAGTGTTTTGACAACATCTGTTTGTAAAAAATAAACAATTGCCAATCCATGATCCGCTGAGATAAAAATAGTTTTTACACCCATTCAATTTCTCCAAATCCTTTTCATCGATCATAGTATGCAATGAAAATTCTGTGATGAATAAATAATAAAAACCGTTTTAGCAATGGAAAATCAATAAGGCGATTTGTCTTCGTTCGTTTTTCATTTTCGTTAGCTTTTTGGATCCCTAATTTTTCAAGACTATTGCTCATATTGTCAGCCAGCGCTTCAGGGGTCATTAACCTTAAATAGCCTGCATCATTCATGCGTTGATCCAATTGCTTCACCTGCCCCATTGGTCTGTCCATATCAAAAGGTAAAAATTGATTGATAATGGATCTTGTGGTCAGGAATTGCCAATGAGATGCACCTGCATAGACAGTCTTATCTTTATACATAATTTTTTCTATATCATTAAGATCGTAATCTTTTTTAATATCCTCAATATTTTGTCCCAGACTGAGATTAAATTCAGCAAAAATTTCCCAGGGAACAAATTTACCACTCTCAATTTTCACTTCCTCTGTTTCTGCCGCCCATTTAACAGTACTGGTAATAAACTCCTTCTTGGTTATAAAGGGTCTGGAAGTAACCATTCCAACATTTGGAAAGAGATCAAGGATTTCTTTACTCTTGGACAACCAATCTTCATGAAACAAAACATCACTGTCAGCATAAGCGATAATATTCCCCGGTGCCGCTTTGAAAATTAGATTCCAGGCTCCACCTTTTCCGAGATTTTTGTCAGAAAGAATTAAAAATTGGATCTTTTCAGATCTTTGTTCATTAAGCAAATAATTTTGAACTTCATCACAACTTCCATTATCAAATACTAACAAATCATATTCAAGCTTTGTTTCTTTTTTTATACTATTCAGGCAGGCATCCAGGACTTTCAAGGCATCTGCATAAAACCCACTCAGGTATGGGATGTAACTTAAAACAGCTACCGTGATTTCGGCAGGTTTAGCCACAGTATTGACAAATTTTGCAGGATTTTGACCTTTACGCATAATTATTCCTATCATTTTTGTTCTTTTGGTCGGATGATCTGAACTCAAGATATGCTTTTTTGGGATGGAAAATTGAAAAAAATAATATTGCCATCCATTTAGATTTTAATGATATTAAGGGAAATATTTCTACTTCTCTCCAGAATTTCCTCCAGTTCAAAGGCGTTTTTTGTACTTTTCCCTGGTTGAATTCATAATTAACATCCATTAAAGTAAAAATCGTTCGGCGACCACCAGCAAGACGAACATTTTCGTTTGTCTCCGGAAGGCGATAGTGTGATTGTCCACCTGGCAAATGTGAATAATCATGGTTTTGATGGATGATTTGAATTGATTTGGATGCGTCAACACATGCCCATTTATTCTTTCGTGCCTGATAAAACATCCAATTATCCCACCCAGCTCTGCCAACGGCGAAATCTGGCAGCCAGGTAAAACATGTTCTGGGATAGATAAAATAATCACTCCCCCCTCTTGGGTGTAATCTGCCAGCCTCTTTGCAATCCTGTTTTAAGTTTTTATCCCATTCTGGAGACAAATGGATTTTATTTAGAATATCCATATCCCAGCGCTGGCCAACTAAAAGAAATTTGTTAATTTGATTCAATGTTTGCTTGGATACATTCAAAAAATCAGAAAAGAGAATGATATCCGCATTAACATATGCCAACAATGGACTTGAATTCAGGCTTCTTCCAATTTCGAAAATTGAGGAAATCAATGGCGTTCCATGCAAATTTCTCTTTACATCAGAAAAAAAATGAACACCAAGTTCTTTTGCTACTGATTCAACACCAGCTTCATTACCAATTAGCACGATCGAGACTTCAGGTTCCAGTTCTTTCCATGACCGAATTGCATTATATTGAATCGTAGATATATGCGGATCGCTAAAAGGTTTGGGTGCTGTAAAGATCGTTAATTCAGGTTCCATTATCTTTATCTCTTTTGGTCCACAAAGCGACCATCAACATCATTCACATTTTTTGCTGATATTTCAGTGTTGATCGTTTCCAATTCAGGATTTTCCTCAAAGAGTTTTATTACTTTCAACCATGAAAAATTAATTTCAGGTGAAAAATGATTAAAAATTCTTTCTACCAAATCTAAATCCTGGGGAGTATCAACCGTCCATCGTTTGATTCCATAGTCTGGTTCGTGGTGCATCAATAATATCTTAAACCGATATGGCTGGTCATAAAGATATGGTAATACATGTTCTCGTTCAAAAGGTAAAACAGCGTTTTGCCAGGCTTTTTCCAATGCTTCAAAACGAACAACTTCAATATCCAGTCCGATTGGGAAGGATCGTTTCCAGGGTGGTGGTAATCGATTTGCAGCAAAGTCAACCTCCATCTCCAAAAACGATAGGATGATTTGATCAATCAAATCTGCATCCATCAAAGGACAATCTGCAGTAATTCTAACGATAGTATCCGCTTGAAATTTTAATGCCGCCCGGTAATAACGATCTAAAACATCAAAAGGATGCCCACGAAAACAAGTGTAACCGCTCTCGTTACAAAATTTTTCAATTAAATCATCTGCCGGGTCGTCCGTGGTGGCAATAATGACTTGATCAACAAATCTTGCTTTAGAAACACGATTGATTACATGTGCAATCATTGGAATACCTGCTATTTCCTTTAGCACTTTTCCTGGCAATCGACTAGATGTCATTCGAGCCTGTATTATGGCAACAATTTTATTATTCTGATTCATTCAAAGTTTATCAGGTCAAACCTGAAATTTCCTCTCTATTATGATTAAGGTTCAAAGCCAATTCATAAGCATGCTGGTTTTTTTGAAAGTTTTCGTTCCAGTTAGCTTTTCTTTCTGCTGTTTTTCTCGCTTTGAGACTTATAGACGGAAGATCTTTTTTATTTTTACATATTTTAATGATTGAGTTAGCCAGACTTAAATAGTCGCCGGATTGGAACATCCAGCCATTTTTATCAGTTTCAATCCATTCTTTGTTCCCTGGGATATCAGAAACCAGCACAGGAATACCACAAGCCAATGCTTCCATTAATGAAACAGAGGAACCATCACTATAAGATGCACTGATATAAAGATCGGATGCCTGGTAATAACCAGGCAGATCATTTTGATCAACAACACCACCAAAGAATACCCGATCGGACAATCCAGCTTCTTTTATGATTGATTTAATTATTTCTGTCTGTGAACCATTTCCTAAAAGGATAAGTCTAAGATCTGGTTCTGATTTTATTGCTTCAATGAATCCATTTACGACAATATCCACCCCATAGATTCTCTCCCACGACCTTAATGAGAGTAAAACGAACTTATCAAGCCACCCTAATTTTTTTCTATATTCTTCGTTTTTTCCTGGTTGATATTTTTGTAAATCAATTCCCCAGGGAAATAAAACAATTCTGTTCTCAGAAAAATTAAATTGAATAACTTTGTTTTTAACAGCTTCACAATCCCCGATTAAGATTGCCGTTTTCTTTAATGTATATTTCGTAATCCATTTTAAAAAGATATTTCTCTCACTATCGACCAGGATATCAGAACCCCAGGACATGGTAACCAGGGGGGAAAAGCCTGCCAACGCAGCGAGAAAACCACAGGATTGGATTGGACCAGCATGAATAATATCAGGAGTGATTTGCTTGATTATGTTTCGTAAATCTATTGCATTTCCTGGAATGTTCAAAAATGTAAATTCTTGGTTTTTGTTCAGAGGTGGTAAAACTTTGATTTTTGATGGCAAAACATCCACCCGCAGGTTGGATTTCTGATTTTCCAGCCGTAAGAAATAAACATCATATTCAGTATCTGCCAAGGATGTCAAAAAACGAATATCGTGTGTTGAAAAATTACGACTGAAATATAAAACACGTTTGGGAAAATCCATTTTCCATCTTCACCTTATACAACATCAGTCCAACGAATCTCTTTTCCTGCTGGAATATCAAGATTAACTTTCGTTCCAATTACAGCGTTTATCTCGTTGGGTTTAACCGCACCGATGGTGGCAGGTCTGAGAACATCAAGCATATCTCTCGTTACAACTTCACCAGCCTTCAATTCTCTTGCCGCCCGAACGCATCGTCGCTGAATTACAGATGTATCTATCTCGTTTTCAACAATTATTTTATCCGTACTTCCTAAAGCATTTTCCAATTCACGTGTACGCAACACCATTTCAGCCCAGGCTTCGGGATCCATTGAGAATGGATGATCCGGTCCTGCTCTTTTGGTGTCATCTGTGAAATGCTTTTCAATAACACGTGCCCCCAATGTAACAGCACCTAATACGGTTGCATGACCTGGAGTATGATCTGATAATCCCAAAACGACTTGCGGAAAAAGCGTTTCATAAGTTTTCAATACATTTAAGTTTACAAATTTCAAGTTTTCCAGGCTACCAGTGTAATTCGTATTGCATTGCATCAAAACCAATTGAGGATTAATCTTCAGAATTGCATGAACTGCTCGTTGAACTTCACCAATATTGGATGCCCCAGTTGCTAAAATCACTGGCTTTCCTTTAGAAGCCATTCTTTCCAATGCCTCGATCCAATCGATTTCACCCGATCCCACTTTATAAGCTGGCATATATTGATCCAGATAATCTATCGCCTCAAAATCATATGGGGAAGAAAAATAGTCGATCTCTACTTCATCACAAACTTTTTTTAGTTCTTCGGACCAGTCAAATGGAACGGATGCATCATGATAAACTTCAAAAACTGATTTTTTCCATTGGGATTGATGTGATTGTTGATCACCCAGATTTTTGAAACCATAATCCGAGACAATTTTTGACGCCTGAAAATTCTGGAATTTTGCCGCGTCCGCACCAGCTTTTTTGGCAAGTCGAATTAAATACTTCGCTCGTTCCAAACTTCCATCATGATTTGCTGCAATATCAGCAATAAAATATGTTGGATGTGCATCACCAATCATTCGATTTCCAATTTTTAGTTCCATTTTTTTCTGCCTTTCTTAAGCACTGACACTAATCCTCTACTGAATAATTTCTGATGTTTTGAGCATAACCACGTTGATAATCTTTATAAAATTGACTTATTCCATCTAGAGGGGTTGGTATGGTTAGATGTAGGTCTGTTGATAACTTTTCCGTTGAAAGCGTTAAATTTAATGATCTTTCAGCCAATAAATTACTTTTCGTAACAAAAATTGGATTGATGAGCGTGTGATCTAATCCAAATTTATCAGCAATTGCACATCCAAATTCGTATTTTGACATATGATCTGAACTGACAACGTGATAAATACCTGATAGATCAGCTCTGACCATCGCCAATAATAGATCTGATAAATGTGATACATACAATGGGCAAAAATTTACATCAACAAATCCATTAATGGGATTTTTCGAAAGTAAATTATTAACAAAAAATTCTCCCAAACTTCGCGTCCCGCTGAGACTCCAACCAAAGAAATTTACCCTAGCTATGATGGCATCAGAATTCTGGTTTTGAACATTTTCTTCCCCAGCTCTTTTAGTTTTTGCATAAACTGAGAGTGGATTGGTAGGATCATCTTCAGAATAATTACCGGATTTACCATCAAAGACTGCGTCTGTAGAGATATGAACAAATTTCATACCTCTTTTCCTGCATTGATTAGCGATCTTACCAGGAACGATCGTATTGGTCTGGTGAGCAAGTTCTGAATTCTTTTCACAATCTTCTAAATTCGCAATGGCTGCGCAATGGATAACTACATCTGGCTTGTAAGTTTCAAGTATGCCTTCTTCAAAATTTTCGCTCACAAGGTCCATTTCCTGAATTTCGAAAGGCAGTCCTTTCAAAGGGCTTGTATTGGCAATTCCAAGAACCTCGTCATTAGCAAAAATTTGTAATGATAAATTGAGACCAAGTAAACCACTTGCACCAGTTACCACATACCGAGTCATTAAAGTTTTCCTGCTAAATAGTCCTGTTCGATGGGCGAAATGATTGAATTTATCTGGTTCACATCCAGCCAACTTGAATTCGTATTACTTGCATAGCGGAATTCTTCCGTCATTAGTCTACCTAGTTTTTCCCAATCCCGTCCAAACCATAAGGCTTCAGCTGGTTGAACTACATACATATCTTCCAATTCCACCGTTGTGCGTGCTTCATCTTCAGAAATGAGAACTTCATGGAGTTTTTCACCAGGACGAATTCCAATCACATTTATTTTTGCATCAGGGACAATTGATTTTGCCAGATCGACAATTGACATACTCGGAATTTTTGGAACAAAAACTTCACCACCATGCATTTGTTCTGCACAACGAATCACAAAGCGCACGCCTTGTTCAAGAGAGATCCAGAAGCGGGTCATTCTGTCATCTGTGATGGTAACTTCTCCACTTTCTCTTTGTCGTAAAAACACCGGAACGACACTGCCACGACTTCCAACTACATTCCCATAACGAACACATGCAAAGCGGGTCTTTCTTCCACCGGCATATGAATTGCTTTGAATGAATAATTTTTCAGCAGCTAATTTGGTGGCACCATAAAGGTTAATAGGATTGACAGCTTTATCTGTGCTTAAAGCAACTACGCGTTCAACACCTGCATCCAATGCGGCGTCGATCACATTGCTGCTTCCTAAAATATTAGTCTTGATCGCTTCCATGGGATTATATTCACATGCGGGCACCTGTTTCAATGCTGCTGCATGAACAACGATATCTACGCCTTCAAAAGCACGACGCATTCGATCCAAATCTCTAACATCTCCAATAAAGTAGCGTAAATTATGAGCGTCATATCCAGCTGCACGCATTTCATGTTGTTTTAATTCATCCCGACTGAATACGATGATTTTGGAGGGATTGTACTCATCCAACATTATTCGGGTTAATTTTTTTCCAAATGAACCTGTTCCACCTGTTATCAAAACAACTTTTTTAGACCAATCCATAGCTCATCTCCATCTTATTTTTTTCGAATAACAATCAGTGGGTATTGACCGTTTTCACCGTAATACTCAGGATTTCTTTCTTCTAATGCAAAAAGAAGTTTCAACCAAATTTTTCCACCGAGCCAACTGTGAATTACAGACCGGAGAAAACGCACACTTACACTGCGCCACACCAAAATATTTATTTCCATCTCAGACAATTCTTTTCGTAACCATTCTGCATTTAATTTTTCAATAAAAGTGCCTGTGGTTTCATTTTTGGTAATTTTTTCGGTCTTATTTTCTTGATTTTTTTCTTGTGTCACAATTGGTTTTTTACCAAGGATTTTTTGAATAATTCCACTCAATCTATCCATGATTTTTACCATCCATGACCAGCGCATCATTAAGGGAGATTCAGTCCAACCATTTACCAGAACAGCATTTTGTCCGGATTTTAATGTTCGATATAGATCTTTATAAGCCTTTTTTTGTTCCGTGATTGGTAAGTGGTGTAAGGTGTGTAAAGACACGATGCCTTCAAAAATACTTGATGTGAAGGGGAGATTAGCGATATCTCCAACAACAAATAACCCACGTTCACCAATTCTTTTACGTGCTTCCTGTAATGCTACGATGGAAATATCCATACATAATCGATATTGGTATCCTTCCATGTAGGTCAAATAAGCCGGATATTGAATCGGCCCACAACCAGCATCCAGTAAATACTTACCCGATCTTTTCAAGTGTCGATTGACCCTCAGATGACAGCTCTCAATATAATTTTGGGATACAGGTCGTAAATCCTCATAGCGCGCATTCTGATAAAATCCATCGGATTCCATCTTCCAGCCAATCTGATCATAGAAATTACGTACCTGTTGTTTTATCTCAATATCACTCACGTGGAATTACCTTCTTTATTTTCAACTGTCCAATGGATCGGTTTTCCAATCAAATTCTCAAATGATTCTTTGTACTCTTCAAGACCTTTAGGGCTGAAAACATCATTAAAATCGTGTTGTTTGTAATCTTCCCACATTCTCACAAGATGCCAGGGGAATGGTTTGGGAAAATCAAAGAAAAAGTGGTAGGCATATTTCCAGGCTAAATCAATTTTTTCTTTCGACAATCGAAAACTCGCGGGGTTTTCCAACATGGCACCCAGTAATTTGTAATAATTTACATAAGATTCTGGATCAATGGTAAAGCCCCTATTGCGATAATGTGTATCTCCAACAACTATAGAAGGGATACCGCTCATAGCCATTTCCATTCCGACTGTGGTGGTGTAAACCAGTCCAATGTCAGCAATTTCAACCAAATCGTAAGTATTCACTTTATCTTCAGGTTTTATTAAATGGATATGTTCAGGCAATTCCGGCATCAACCGGTGGATGATTTCTACCATTGAAATTCCACGTGACTTTATCTCCCCCGGATGAATTCGGACCACCAGTTGAGCGTCACTGCGTGCAACAAAATATTGAACCGTTCTTTCAATCCATTCTGCCATGCTTTTCGTAAAGACCTGACGGCCAAGGGTCAGACTATCTCCCAAAACATTAGTAGCAAGTAAAACAATGGGACGATGATCGAGACCAAGATTCTTGCGTGTTTTTTCAGCACCCTGAGTTGGCACACCCTGCCACAATCGAGAAAAATTTTCAAACAAGCTCGCTTTCTGGCGAGATATCATCAGAGAACGAACTTTTTCCAATTGCTCATCTGCGAGTTTTTCCTCCATCCGACCATTCCATAGATCATTCGTATCCTGACGCATAATTTCACTATTCTGAGCAATCCAAAATCGATTTCTTTGATCGCTAAACTCATACGTCATTGTCGGAATTTTTAAAGATCTCGATACCCGATAACAAACTCCCAATTCCATAATCGTCCCGTTCGGAACAATGACAACGTCCGGTTTTTCTTTCCTCAGCCAGGACAAAATTGTCTGTGCAGCATCCCGATTGCGGCGGTATCTTAATTTGTAAATTTCACTGTTAGGATCAATATCTTCAATCTGGTCTGTATATTGAGAATCAAAAATTGACACTTCTTTGACAGAATGTTCTAAATCTTTTGAAAGAGGTACATAAGGCGCACGTTTGGATAAAAACGAAACAGTTTCCATGACTGGTGAAGTTTTATTCAATACTTTTTTGGCATAGACATTTTGTCGTCGGAGATCAAATCGATTAATCGGGAAACGCCATTCACTAAATGGTAAATATCCCAAAGTCACGTCGTGTCCTTGCGCAGCCAATGCCAACCCAACCAGAGAGGCGTGTTCTATCCAATAATGTAACGTGGCAAAAATAAATACTTTCTTCCCTTTAGGAGCCAACGCTCTAAGTTCTGCGGTTTGGCTCACTATTTCTGGAAGGTTTTTATCCAGATTTTGTAACGAAAACCGATTAATTGGTTTGCCCTGTTGTCTGAATAACCAATATAGTTCAGCAGTATATGGAATATTTCCAAAGAATTTCTTTATTGCTTCTTTTCCAACAATTGCCATTTTATCTCTTCTCTATTTCCCAATTTAATCTGGGACGAATTGGTCCCAATCTCTGTTCTGGCCATTGCATCCCTGGTGCTCCAGCTGGATCAATGTTAAATGATATTGCTCGTTCATCCTGAAAATACCGGCGAATCCTATATGTACTCGCATTAATCCCTACGATAAAACGTCCGTCATTAAATGTGTCTGCCGGAATCTCGCAGCGACTTATATAATGTCCTTTATCTCTTGCTGAATAACGATCATACATTTGTGGTTCATCCGTATCAAAAGTTGTGAAAACATACTCACCACGTGAACTCATCAAATAATATCCAACTCGTAAGCCGGTAATTGCTTCTTCGAGCTCGTATTCAAATTCGATTGTCATTTTTTCAGTGGATCGAATAGTATTGACAACCAGACCCTGTTCATTTCTGATTCTCAAAACTTTGGGTTGGAAAGGTGCAGAATTTTCGGGGATTTCATCATGATCCCATACTCG
The DNA here is from genome assembly GCA_030653365.1 of Anaerolineaceae bacterium. GTDB lineage: Bacteria > Chloroflexota > Anaerolineae > Anaerolineales > Anaerolineaceae > UBA6170. Next base: position 28,967 of record JAURZL010000015.1, on the reverse strand, counting down.
TTCACCTGTTTCTGCAAATCCACTTGAGAGGTAGTAATCAACTGCCTCATTGGATGGCGCTCGTTTTACAATTTTTCCCTTTTCCATCACCAACGTTTCACTGGTCAAACGAAGAATGGCTGACATATTGTGTGAGACAAAAAGTACGGTTCTGCCTTGCTCCGCCACTTCACTCATCTTCCCAAGACACTTTCTTTGAAATTCAGCATCACCAACAGCAAGCACCTCATCGACCACAAGAATATCAGGCTCCAGATGAGCAGCAACTGCAAAAGCCAAGCGCAGATACATACCACTGGAATACCTTTTCACAGGGGTATCAATAAATTTACTTACCTCCGAGAAATCGACTATTTCATCATATTTTTTTTCAATCTCAGCGCGTTTCATCCCCAGAATCGCACCATTGAGATAAATATTCTCTCGACCTGTTAATTCTGGATGAAACCCGGTGCCAACTTCCAAAAGAGACCCAACCCGACCATGAATTTCACCAATCCCGCTGGTTGGATCAGTAACACGAGAAAGAACCTTCAATAAGGTGCTTTTTCCTGCTCCATTGCGCCCCACGATTCCTACTACTGAACCTTTTTCAATATCAAAGCTGATATCCTTTAACGCCCAGAGAATCTGGTTTTCTCGCTTTTCTTTTTTGCGAAATGGAGATCGGAACGTTGAGACAAGTAAATCCCGTAATGTATCCTGCCGTTCATACATTGCACCCAAGGTGTATTTTTTTGAAAGATTTTCTACATGAATCGCTATGTCTGTCATTTATATAATATCCGCAAAAGTTCTTTCCGTATTTCGGAAGAAAATCACCCCTGAAATCAGAACAACCAAAGTTATCGAGATTGAAATGATAAATAATGGGCCAGGATTGAAACTTTCCACATACTTACTGCCCAGAATAGCCCATCGAAATCCTTCAACAACTCCTGTCATTGGATTTAATCCCAATAAAAATCGAAATCGTTCAGGAATTAATGTGGCACCATAAATAACCGGGGTTGCATATTTCCAGATTTCTATAATGAATGGTACGAGATGATTTACATCACGAAAACGAACATTCAAGGCTGAGAACCAAAATCCAAATCCCAAAGCTGTTAACATTGCCAGGAATAAAAATACTGGTAACAGAAGTAAATTCCAGGTTGGTATAATCTTGTAAAACAACATCATGCCAATTAACACGATCAATGAAACCAGAAAGTCCACAATCCCTGACAAAACTCCAGCAATTGGAATGACCATTCTTGGGAAATACACCTTACTAATCAAATTCGCACTTCCCACCAAAGTCGTCGAGGATCTGGACAAGGAACCAGCAAAATACAACCAGGGTAGCAGCGCTGCGAAAGAGAAAATTGGATATGGAATCCCGTCCGTTGGCACTTTAAGTAATTGGCCAAATAAAATAGTAAAAACAACCATATTGATCACTGGCTGCAAAATTACCCAGGTAAATCCCAGTAGAGTTTGTTTATATCGCACTTTTAGATCACGCCAGGTAAGGAAATAAATTAATTCCCTGTAATCCCACAGATCCTTTAAATTTAAAGCAGCCAATCCTTTGGCAGGTTTAAGGTACGTGATCAGTGATCGATCTTCGATTGGAATTTGATTTTTATTTTTTACCATATTCTGTTTCAAAAAGGGTTTCCTACTATTATCGAATTTCGTCTTTGTGTTCCCGGAACCACGTAATTGTGTTGGATAATCCCTGGTCAAAAGTCATTTTCGCTCTAAAACCGAACTTTTCAAAAGCTCGTGAGGTATCTAATCCACGTCTTGGCTGACCATTGGGTTTTTCGGTGTTCCAGACTAAATTACCGCTAAATTCAGATAAATGAGCGATTTTCTCAGCAAGGTCTTTAATGCTAATCTCATACCCTGAGCCTAAATTGACTGGGATAGATTCATTAAAAAATTCAGTGGCCAACAAAATTCCTTCGGCGGCATCATCTACATAGATAAATTCCCGGGTTGGGGATCCATCCCCCCACACTTCAATTTCTTTCACCCCGGTTAATTCAGCTTCAATACATTTGCGAATCAGTGCTGGGATGACATGCGATGAACGCAAGTTAAAATTGTCTCCTGGACCATACAAATTTACTGGCAGAAGAAATATAGAATTGAAACCATATTGTTCTCTGTATGCCTGGGATTGCACCAATAACATCTTTTTCGCCAGACCATACGGAGCATTGGTTTCTTCAGGATAACCATTCCAAATGTCATCTTCTTTGAAAGGAACCGGAGTGAATTTTGGATAAGCGCAAACTGTACCGATTGCGACAAATTTTTTGACTTTTGTTTGCCAGGCTTTATGCATCAATTGAACACCCATCATGAGGTTATCATAGAAGAATTCTGCAGGATGCTCACTGTTTGCCCCAATTCCACCTACATGTGCGGCCAGATGGATGATTACATCCGGATTGGAATCAGCCAACATTCGATCAATATCAACCGGATCGACCAAATTGTAATCCTCAATTCGTGGAACAAAAATTTGGCTGGCACCTCGTTCCTGCATTTTTCTGGTAATCACTTTTCCAAGAAATCCTGCTCCCCCAGTAACGACAAAACGCTGATTCTTCCAAAAATCACTCATTTTGTTTGTTCCTCCGTGAATTCAACATGTATTTTTAATTCATTGACCTTCAATACAGGTAGATGGTCGCCTGTTTCCGAAATCTTAATGTTCTGTTCGAGACAGGTTAGTCGACATATTTCTGCGACTTCTCCATCTCCTGATAATCTAATCTCGTTCAACCCGGATTTTCTTACCTGGGAAATCGCTTTAAGCGATCGCTCGCGCACCAGGCGATATAAACCCATCGAGGTTTGGATATAGTCAATTGTCAGGCGAGCCCGTAATGCCAGTCCCTCCGGTGTAATGATATAACGCAGCTTGCGTCTCTCAGCCCGGCGAACCTTAACATACCCTTTTTCAATCAATCGTTTCAAGTGCCAATTAATCGTTCCCACAGCAACCCCTAATTGTGAAGCAAGAGTTGCCTGGGTAGCATCAGGATCAACTGATATTTGTTCCAACAGAGCTAATTCGCGGTGTTCATTTTCGGTATATGTAGTCATAATTCAATATTCAGTCGCTGAATTATAAACCCTGTAGGCATAACGGTCAAGCGAAAAATTCCCAATGGTTATGGAGAATGACGATAATAAATCAACTGATCGATTGGATTGAATAATTTGGTGGATTAGAAAAAGGTATTTCGATTGTCACCACATCGTTGTGTCACAAAATAAGAAGCACACCCTCAATTTGACTGAGGATGTGCCTGGTTGTTATAAATTGAAACCGGTTATTTATTTCAGAATTAAATTGGTAGTGGACAATTATGGGGTTACTGTAGGAACATATTTACTTTCAGCATCGCTTTTTATTGAGAAATTAATGACTGCCAGATTCTTTTCACAGGTTCCATCCATTTGGAAAGAATAGATTCCACTGAGAGGATTTCCAGCAACATCAAATAATTGGATCCAGAAAATTCCAGGACTATTACCCTGGCTAAGAACTAATTCGTATCCACCGGGACCATAGGTTTGCGCCAATCCACTAAAACCTAAAAACTCCACCATGGTGTTATTTACAACACCTTCTACGACGACTACCATACCATCTTTCGGTTGAAGATTCTCATCGAATATCTGCCCTGCCACTCCCATCCAATTACAACCTTCTTCTGGATGAACAAAATTAGCCATATAGAGTGGTTCGACTGATTGAAGATCATAAGGCAAGAAAGAACCAGGCACAGTTTCTTGTAGCTGATTAAATTCCATCAAAGATGACTCTGTTTCAGTTGCTTCCTGAGGCGCTTCAGAAGGTTCAGCTACAGCTGCATAATCCAATGCTGGTGCCATCCCAGGTGCAGGATATCCTTCAGTTACAGTAATTGCGGATTCCATTGTCGGTTGCACTTCTACTGGCAATTCTGCAGGTTCAGTAGTGTGTTCTTCGGTTGGACTCACTGACAACTCCTCCTCCGGAACCAGGTTTTCATCAGTGATTGTCAGCTCCCACACCGGTTCTTTTTCTGGCATTTCCGTCTCTACAACCAGAACCATTTCATCTTCTACCAATTCTTCCTTAGGGGAAAAGAAACTATCCAGTGCAGAGTTAATTTGTGCGAGCTCTGCTTTCAGGGAAAAATCCTGGAACCTTTCCTTAAGGAACGCAAGCTGAATTTGAGCTTCTTCCTTCACCATCTCCGGCTCGATCTCATCGAACCAACGAAACCATGCCGCTACCAAAATCAGACCAAACATTACAATTAATAAACCACGTTTCATTTGAACCTCCGATATAACTAGCTTTATGGTGGATTAAGATGCAAGTCTTGTGCCTTAAGCAACGTTTCTACTAACTAAAAATCGCGTTTATGGAATTATGGAGAGCCAAAATTTGGATTTCAAAAATTGTGCTTATGATATACTTAGCAGAAATAATCTATCAAATCGCTCAGAAATAAATGAAACTAATCATTCAGATTCCCTGTTTTAACGAAGCCTTGACACTGCCTGAAACGCTGAAGACTTTACCTCGAAAGATTGAGGGGATTGATCAAATCGAGTATTTAATCATCGATGATGGCAGTGACGATAATACCGCTGAGGTGGCAAAAGAACACGGTGCTGATCATGTTATTCGTCTCAAGAAAAACCATGGGTTGGCTGGGGCTTTCAAAGCAGGTCTGGATGCCTGCATACGCCTGGGTGCTGATATTATTGTCAACACCGATGCGGATAATCAGTATGTTTCCGCTGATATTCCAAAATTAATTCAACCAATATTAAATGAAAAGGCTGAACTTGTGATTGGGGACAGAGGGGTAGCAACAGAAGAAGCTTTTACCCCCTTAAAACGAAAACTGCAGACATTTGGCAGTTATGTAGTCTCCAAAGCCTCTGGTCTGGATATTCCCGACGCTACCAGCGGTTTTCGGGCAATGACTCGCGAGACTGCGCTAAAAACCAACGTGCTTTCTAATTACTCCTACACGCTGGAGACTCTGATCCAGGCAGGTAATCGCAATATCAGCGTGACCTCAGTTCCTGTGCGCACCAACCCCCCACGCCGTCCATCTCGTTTAATGCATGGGATCTATGATTACCTGATTCACTCCACTATCACGATTATTAGAGCATATGCCATGTACAGAGCCATTCGTGTATTTTTTAGTATTGGGCTGATTCTCATCCTTGCGGGTGGAGCTTTGGCCGTTCGGTATTTCGTCTTCTTCCTTCAAGGTCAGGGTGCCGGCCATGTGCAGTCGGTAATCCTGGCAGCGATTTTACTGATCGTCGGCTTTCAGACAATGTTGAATGGTCTGCTGGCTGATTTGATTGCGAGCAATCGGAAGATGCTGGAAGAGATAATGATTAATAATCGTGATCATCCATAGAAATTATTAACCATTGAATTTAATTATGGGTATTCGATTATACCCAAATTCAATATCTGATTTTCAATCACTTCATACATTATTGGCAACCCAGTTTCTTGATCTTTTATGAATTCCTGACCAGTTGGTCTATATAAAACTATTACGTATTTATCCGGTTCAATATTTTTGAAAAGAAAATTACCTTCATCGTCCTGTGCAGCTCTAGGATTTGATTGATAAGAAAAAGAAATTACTGGTGGATATCCAGGATAATCAGCTGTTAAATTTTTTGATAAAAACAAACTCGCTTCATAAGGATCTTTTGTCGTAGACTCTAATAATTTACCCCCAACATTTCCTTTACCAGGTTCAGGAGTTTGGATCGCAAAATCTGAATTTGTAATCGTAATATTTGAATTTGTTTCTTCACTTTGACAACCTGATAGAAAGAATAATACCAAAATCAAGATCGTTATTTTTTTTATCACAATTATATATCTCCGATTATTATCCTTATAAATATTCTAAATGATTTTTTTAACAACACTCCATGAAATTATAATTCATGGAGTGTTGTTGTAGGGCCATATTTTATTTAATTTTACGGGTCAACAGAAAATCCTTCATACACAAGAAATGAGTCAATAGTGCTATTTGCTAATTGGTTTACCGACCCAACTAATTTTGACCCAACTGGACCACTACATGTAGCCCCACCAACAAAACCATCAGATATGATATTTTGATGGTTTAAAGTCCAGCTACCTCCAGATAATAGACTAGTAGACGATAGAATAGTTTTCGATACTGAAGCACCACTTTTATCAGTTCCAGTTACCAAACAAGAGATGTCTCCAGAATTAATAGTGGTACCACCTACATTTACGATGCTCCAACTTGTAAAATAGCCATAATTTCGATCCATAATTAATGGCATAACAACTTTGGATTTTCCTGCATCGGGATTAAATCCCATATATGCTGCACCTTTTTTAGCTCCAATATTTAATTGATTTACTACGGCGACTAACGGCTGAGATGTAGAATTTGTTGTCACTTTTCCAGATCCAACAAATGTTGCTCCACGTATACATGTCGTCGAAATTAAAGTTGCAGGATCTGTTGAACTCGTGAATACATTTTGAGCAAAAATAGTGCTAGAATTAGCAGCAATTGTTCGAACTTCAGTACATGCTGTTCCAGGCATTCCTGGTGCTGGTGTGAATGCAACAGTGACTTGCGTGCTTTGACTTCCCTGATTCTGAATTTGTACACCAGTGAAATAACCGTAATTATTTTCATTAATTAATGGCATCACTGGATTAGTTGAGCCTGCACCAAAACCTCCATACGCAAATAATGTATCTGGTCCGACCTCAATTACAACTGCCGCTAAAGGAACACTCCCTGTTGAGGAAATCGTTGCTGAAAATACTGCTTGTGAATGTGTTTCTGTAGCTTGATCAAATGTAACGGATGCTCCTGGTTGTAATCCAATCTTCGATTTTGATGTGCCATCTGAGTAATTAACATTAACGTCAGTAGAGATTGAGCCTGTATTTTGAACCGTTAAATTCGTGTTATAGCCGTAGTTATTTTTCATTAGAAGAGGTACAGAAACCGTCGCACTTCCTGAAAGAAAAGCACTGTAACTGGCATATGAAATAGGAGAATTGGATGAATTTTTTCCAACTAAATTTGACATCGAAACTACAGGCTGATTCGATGAAATTATTATCGAGCCTTTAAACCCAGTCGCGAGTTGATCACTCAATGGAAAATAAGTATTTGTAGAGTTTGCTGCCACTGAGTCCGCCAAGCTCAATACTTTGACTCCATCCAAATTGTAGAAATCAATATTTATCGTGGCTGAAGTTGTTGAGCTCAGGTTCCTAATTTGAAAACCAGATTCATATGAAGATGGGGTAACGGCACTCACAGTCATGAAATTTGACCCAGAGATAAAACAAACAACTAACAATGCAATTAATATCTTTTTTAGCATTTAAATCCTACCTTTCAATGTTCATAATTAATAATCTGGTTTTAGTATTTACTATATTGGTAATTATTTCAATAACTCTTTTGGATTACATAGCTTGTTTAATAATAAAAAAAGGAAGGAAATTATTACATCAATAAAAGTTTGAATAATTCGAGATAATAACGCGGCAGATAAAGCGATGGAAATTCCCACAAATTTTGAGAGGTATGAACTTAAAGTTATTTCTACAACACCTAATCCAGATGGTAAAAAAGTGATAATCATGCCAATAATTCCTGATGAAATCCATGGAAGTACTGATTGATACCAAAGAAATTTTAAATCTGAATTAATTGTATAAATTATTAAAATTAAAAAGAAACCACCAAGAAGCCAAATTATTGAATAACCAATTAACCAATAAAGAATTTTCCAATAATTGAGTTGGGTTTTATATTCTTCTCTGTTCAATTTATTAAGTAAAAAATTAATAAATTTTGGATTAATAGTAACCATAAAAATTACCAATCCAATTAATATGAGTATCCAAAATTTATCAATAATGTGAAAATTAATGAATGTAAAAAGAATTGTTAAAATAACACCTGACCAAACAATCAAAATGTATTCTAATGCACTTGCTAATGCAATTCGTTTAAGACTTTGTCCAAGTAATTTATAAAGACTCACTCTACCTAAAACATGAATTATTGAGCCAGGCAATCTTCTAGCCGCTAAGGTTGAAAGATAAATTTTTACATTGATCTTCCAATTTAAGTCCACTCCAAATTCTTTCACAATTGAAGACCAAAGAAATGATGCAAAAAATAATAATAGAATATATAAAAGGCAAGAATAAATAAAATACGTAACATTTAAGTTCACAAATATTTTTATTATATCCACATAATTATCTTCAATGAAAAAATATAAATATATTACAAGAAAAAATAAAAATATAGTTACAAAAATATTTTGTACTGTTTTTTTCCGAAGAAATTTCGTTAAGTGAGAGAATATTACCTGAAATTTACAAGTCAAATTTTCTTTTCCTAATAAATAGAGTCATTATTGAACTTTTGTTTAGGCGATCAATTATCATATAATAAGGATAGGTAATCACCCTCGCTATTGTTGATTTAATAACCAGATTTATAATTTTTTTAATTTTCTTAGGATATTTTTTTTGATTTAGATAAAAATTTATGCTTAAGACAATAACTCCGTGTCTACCTGTAAAACTTGAAATTCCTTCAGAATAAAGATTATATTTTGAAAAATAATTATTAATATTTTTCGAATCAAAAATGTTGTTATGCCTAGGAATATCCCAACCAGCCCAATATTTACCAAAAATCTTACATTCGATTGAGTCTGAATTCGGCATACTAACAACCAATAATCCATCTGGTTTTAAAATACGGTACAACTCCTTAGCAACCAAATCAGGATTTTCCACGTGTTCAAGAACATCCCACATAGTTACTACATCAAAAAAAGAATTCAAAAAATTCGTTTGTTCAAATGGTTTATTAATGATATTTAGATCGAAGTACTCTTTTCCATAATTTGCGGCAAAGTTATTCGGTTCAACCCCATAACAATCCCAACCTTTGTTTTTCATTTCATTTAAAAAAATTCCTGTTGCACACCCAATATCTAATATCTTTCCAGATTTTTTTTCTTTTTTCAAAATTCTATTTACTCTTTTATTTACTCCGAATTGTCTATCAATCTTTTTAAATAAATTTTTTTCAGTTTCTATAGACAAAGGAAAGGATAAATAATCATTAGGATAATATTTTTCAAATTCATCATCTGTTAATTTTGGATCCAAAGTCACTAATTTACAATTCTTACATTCGAACAATTGGAAATTTCCATCAAGGTCATGAAGTAAATCTCTACCTGAAAATTTCAATTTAAAATCTTCTCCGTCACAAATAATACATTTCATTTAATCTCCAAATTAACCACATATATAAAATATAGTAATAAATGATTTAGCGAAAAATTATTATTCTTCGTGGATTTCCATATCCATCCTAATCTAAGTCATTCTAATTCTAATAATAAAAGCACTTTATACTATTATGATTTCAAATAAAGATTTTGTAATTTAAATTATCTATTTATCAGAGTTTATTATTTCTTTCAACTAACGTTATATATAACGCTTCCAGTTCATTAGAAATTACTTTCCAAGTGAAATCCCTTTCAACTAATCTTCTTGCGTTTTGTCCCATCAGAACCATTGTCTCTTTTTGTTCTAATATTATCATTGTATTAATTGCATAATCTTCTGGATTATCAGGAACTAGACAACCAATTTTATCTTTTTTAAAGATATCAGTAATATCCCCAACTGGTGATGAAACAATTGGTTTTCCAAACATCATGTATTGTGTTAGTTTAAAAGGAAATCTTCCTCGATTCGCCTTAGTATTTCTTAATGGTAGCCAGAATAAATCAACTGATGATAAATAATAATCCAATACCTCCTGATCAACAAAACCTGTCTCGATTATTTTCTTAGAATTATTGAACAATTTCTTAATATCATGATTAAAATATCCAGCAATTAACAAAAAAACATTGCTATTTTGTTTAGAAATTATTTCAAATGCTGTTGCCATTAATATAGCATCTTTTTTAAATGTTGACCCAAGCCATCCAATTATTATCATTTCTTTGTCAATATTTAATATTTCTCTGGCATGAATTTTATTTATTGGAATTTCGGTGCGTAAATCTACCCCGTTTCTGATTAAAAGAATATTATTGATTGACACTCCTAAACAAACTAATTTATCTCTTAATTCAGTACATATAACAGTATGGAAATCTGCTTTTGTTCTGAATTTTTCTTCAAAAAATGTTTCAATCGGACGAAGTAAAAATCTAACAATCGGGTTTTCACGTTCTTCTACTGAACCCCCCTTACCAAACCAATCAGCCCAATCCATAATTATTGGAATTTTTCTCTTTTTCAAATAAAGGGATGGAAAAATTACCGTTGGCCTCGATTCAAAAGAATGGACTAAATCAAATTTTTTATTCCTCAGCCAAATAATTCGATTAATTATATTCCAAAGATCCCAACCTGAACGAAGTGGTCCATTAAAAAGGTCTGGCATCTCAACTAACAATATATTATTTTCAAATCTTGTTTCTTTTACCTTTATTTTACTTTTTCTTGAAGTTGCAATTATGGTTACTTTATGTCCTCTACTGGATAATTCTTTTGCAAATCCAAGAACGCGAAAGAATGTTCCCTTTTCAACTTGATTTAGAGTAATAAATAAAATGTGCATAATAAATTTACTTATAAAACTTTAAATATACTTCTTCATATTGTTTTAAAAGACCTATCCAACCGTTTATTAATCCCCTCCAATATGCAATAAAACAATTAAATTTTTTATTTGTCAATAATAATGTGGATTTTTTTATTGCACTTCCAAGTCTGAATAATATTATAAATAATGCATTCCATAGCTTCATATGTTTCTTAAAATAATAACCACTGTTTCTTGCCATAAGAAAATAAATATTAGGTGATTCTTTTCCTCCACTCGATTGTGATACTTTATGCCAGATTCTAGCTTCAGGAATTACTTGCATTTTTAAATTATTTTTTTTTGCTCGTAGACAAAAATCAAGGTCTTCATAATATCCAGGAAAAAATCTTTCATCAAAGTAACCGATTTTCTCAAAAACAAAACAATCAATAAATAATGCACAACCTGATAGAAATTCTTTAAAAACAGGTTCATTAGGTAGTCTAACAACATCTCCATGTGGTTTAGTCATTTCTAATAACAAAGGATTGATTCTTCCTCCAACAGACCATATTTCGTGAGGTTTATTACTATAATAGATTACTGGACTCGTAACATAAACATTATTTTTGGTATTTGATAGTAAATGCCAAATTAAGTTTTCATCGGCAATAATGTCATTGTTAAGAATTAGTACATATTTTGAATTTTTGGAAATAGCGTATTTTATTCCTTTATTCATTCCCCCTGCATACCCTAGATTTTCATTGTTTTGAATTATGATAATATCAGAAAATATTTTTAGAATTGTTTCCACTGAATTATCTGAAGAGCCGTTATCAACAATCACAATATTTATTTTTACATTTTTTTGTTTTTTCAAAGAATATAAACAATCAATCGTGTTATCTCTACCATTCCAATTCAAAACAACTACATAAATGTCATTCACAAAGTTTAGCTCCGAATTATTAAATATTTAAGAGTACCATTTTTCTTTTACATTGTAAGGTTTTTTAGACAATTCTTCATCCGTAGGCCATTTAAACTTATAGTGTAATTGCGATTAAATGTCAAAAATGCATTTCGAGATATTTGATTAATGAGATTTGAATTTTCTTTCATAAGACATATTGCTTCTTTTAAACTTTCCGGATTATTTCTATCTGTTAAGGTAATTTCATTTTTATTTTTTAAGATATTTCTCACAGCTTCACTATCACCTGAGATAATACATTTACCCAATGCCATACCTTCATAAATCTTATTCTGAATCGTCATTAATGATTGTGGAGTTTTACCAAAAGCACCAAGAATGACATCCGCTTCACGAATGTAGTTCTTTAGTTCTTCTTGTCCCATCCATGGATAAAATTCAATATTTTTCAATTTAAATTTTTCAATTAAATCCAAACAAATATTCATTTCTGGTCCATTTCCAATAAATTGAAATATTATTGATGGGTCATTCGTTAATAAATTTGCTGCTTCAACAATATATGGAACTCCATGGTTTGGAATAAATGTCCCATAATATAAAATTTTAAATTTCTCATTACCAACATATTCTGAAAATTGTTCGAGGAAAAAAATATCATCATCAGCTCCAGTTGGAACAAGACAAAATTTATCGATAGGAATACTATACTGTTTATTTAACCAAGTTGCGTATTGTTCAGTATCTATGATTAATTTCTCTGGAATTCTCATAGCCACATATTCTATTATTTTTAACAATTTTACAGAAAATGGATTTTTTCGGTGTAAGTTTCTTTCAATGGCTACAAGATAGATTGACATGAAAACATCCCAAACGATTGGTTTTTTAATAAAAAGAGTAAATAATTTAGCAAAAAATACATCGAATTGGCCAGGATATCCAACAACAATAACATCGTAATTTGATACGGGTATAGTTTTGAATTTTCGAAATAAACGAATATAGGTGGTTATTATTCTTTTCCAAAATTTCGGATTTATTAGACCATATTTTACTGCATTTACTCTGTCTTCTATGCCTTCCCATAGTTTTTCATGACATTCTATAACATTCACCTCATTCTTAAGCAAGCCTTTTATCATTATCCGGTTACGAGAATATTCTGATCTATAAGTTCCAAAATAGCAAACTGTTAGCCTTTTTTGTTTCTTAACTTTATCATTTTTTATGTCAGGAAAATTCATTATGATTTTCAACTTGCGATTGGATATTATGGATTTGTCATATTTGATTTAGTTTATTCTTTGATTTTTAGATAAATGTTCCAATATTTCCATAATAATTAATGATTGGTTGGTATTTCAAAAATTTGAATTGTTGGACCATTATATCTTTCCACTGGAATTAACCTTGTTAGAATTTTTATATAATACACAATATTTTCTACTGTTTCTTTTGGGTTTCCATGGTTAACATCTGTCGCATTGATTTCTTTTAATTTTATGTTGTTACTGCGCACCTCTTTATAAAATTTTACCGCATCTTTGTATCTATTAGGTTCAAATTGGTATCGATCGTACATCCCAGAAGATAATATAATATATTTTTTATCTATATTATTGTTTATATCAAAATCAAATATATTGCCTGGATTTTGGGGATTGAATGGCGTATATCCTTCATATATGCTGTTTTCACTTGTAATTCCATTTTCTATACAATAATCAAGAGCAACCACCCTTGTGTCTGTGAAAGATAATTTTATTGAAGAAGATAATGAATACATAAACTGATGGGATATAAAACCAACAATTATTAATAAAGATATAATTCGAAGAATCTTTTTATATCTAGTTATATGAAATAAATATGTTATACCTATAGAAATTATCAAGAGTGGAGTAATATACATCGGCAACGCCCAGCGCTCCCAATGCAATGGCAAATAACTCATAAAGACCCAGTAAAATGTCCCATAGAAAAGTAGGATTAAATTTGGGTTTTTATTTTTAATAAGGTGTAATATTCCAAAGATCATAAATATGGTTGCAAATATATTTGTAAAAGAAGAATAACTTTCAATATAAAAAATCAGATTACCGAACCACCCTAAATTATCAGCTCCCAGATGAGTACTTCTCGCTTCATATTGAATTGTTTGAATTACTTTTCCAAACTCAATGAATATGTTAGGAGCTACTACATAAAAAGCCAACAAAAATATACCAAGGATTCTAAGCCCACCTTTTAATAACTCAGCAAATTTATCTCGAATTGTGAGTTTATCATTTCGAAAAACATGAATTGAAATAGTTGCTAATATTACAACTATTGATAAGAGACCAGGATACTTTTCAGCAGTATTAATCGCTGAGAAAATGGTTGCTATATATAAATAAATTGATTTTTCATCATTCAAATATTTTATTGCAAAAAGAATTACCAACATAGTAATTAACGTTATTGGGATATCTGGAGTTATATAATGAGAATGAATTACAAAAGATGGAAAAAAAGCAAATATTATCGCTGCAGGAACAGCAAAATTTATTTTAAATTCTTTTCCAATTTTATAACCAACTAAAGGAATTATCGAACCTAATATACAAATTAACATCCTGCCATAATAATAAAAAGTCAATTGGTTTTCCCAATATGTATGGGTCATACTCTTTCCATAATGAAAATAACTGACAAGATTTAAGTAAACAAAATTTAATGTGAGTAAAATCTGGTCAGGTCGATTGAATGTATTAGAATTGAGCGACTTATTAAAGGTCATATTGTATACAGGATCCAGACTAATCGCTTCGTCTGGATGAGTTAATAATGGAAAACCATACTGTAATCCTAGTCGACGAATGAGAAATGATATGATAAAAATTAAGAATAGAAATATGTGTTCTTTATATATTTGGAAAAAATTGTTTTTTAGGAAAATTTCCTTTTTAAATAATTTCATATTTGAATTTATTCTTTTTTGCGCAAGCAAATTTTGGGTAATCCGTAAAAGTATTAGATACAATTTATTGTATTCAGATTAAATTTTACTTCATCATTTAAATCTTAATTGAAAATCCCCCTTTGTTATCCCAAAAGAGAATTGACTTTAAAACTCCCCCTCTCCTAGCACACATCTTGCACCCATACCACTAACAAAACTGTGAGGTTGTTATGGGTATTCGATTTAGTCTTTCATTCTTCTGGATAAAAGTTGCCGGTGTGATTCTGATTTTGCTTATGATCAGTGCCTTCATTAAACCGAAGGACAGCGAAATCAAGCAGATCAAATTGGATACTATTGGCATGGGTTCCTCAACGCATTTAAGGGTGGGAACCGAGGGTCTCCCTGGTGCTTACCAACAACTCGAGGATATGAATGTGCATTGGATTCGCGAGGAGATCCCCTGGCGAGAGGTGGAGCAAGTTCCCGGTGAATATCAATGGTATTACAGCGATGGTTACACTGAACGAAATTTTCAATTTATGCTGGAAGAAGCACAAAAGCATGATCTTGAAGTAGTGGCCGTTCTTTCAACAGGTCCGGCTTATCTCCCCCATGTCTATCCGGATCAAAGTGTGGATGTGGACTTGTTGGTGAAGAATTGGCAGAACTATGTCCAGGCGGTGGTGGATCGCTTTGGTGATCAGATCGATTACTGGGAAATCAGTCCACAGGCAAACCGCGCAGATATTTGGGGCACGGTACTATTCCCTACCAATCTTAATGCAACAAGCGAACCCAATCCTTTTCTTTATGCAAGATTATTAACAACCGCGAACAAAATAATTAAAAAACACAATCCAAGAGACACTGTAATTTTAGGTGGCTTATATAGTTCTCCCGTCAACAATTGTTTGACAAGCCCGATCATGTTCCTGTCTGAAATCAAGAATGCAGGTGCGTGGAAGCACTTTGATGTGATTGCCCTAAATCCTTATTGGGACAATAATCCACCGGAAGCCTGGATGCCCAGAGGTCCACAAATTGATTCTGAAACTGCTACCTGTGATCCAAACAGCACCCAAAGTTCCAATTTATTAAATGAAGTCCGGATGGTTCGTGATTACGCAAATCAGAATGGAAATAAACCGATCTGGATTACAGAAATTGGTTGGCATGAGAATTGGTTAGCCTATCCTGCCGAACAACACCAACTGAGTACCGATAAAATAGAAGCTAATTATGTTGTCCGCAGTATTATCCCTCTGATTTCGGAAGAAGGTATTCAGAAAATCTTCTGGTATTCACTATATGAGGATCCTGAATATCCTGGATTTGTTTTAGGTCCAGAAGGGCAACAATCGATTCGCAATTTGGGACGATTGCTGGGGGGTGCCAGATCCCTTGGCCAATTCCAACAGAACAGCAGCTATGGGACCCCGCAGGATCTGGGAATTTATGAATTTCGCTTCCGAAAAGAAGGCCGTCTGGTTATTATTGCCTGGACTGCTTCTGGCGGACAGGCACCCTACCCGATCACCTTCTCCGATTTGCCAGGAAAAAATTATCGTGCATACGCTGCGGATACGCTGGATTTAAGTGTTGATGGCGGAATGGAATTGTCAGTCGATTCCGATAAATCTCTCACAATTTATGTGAATGAATTTCCAGTAATATTAATTCAACAGAATCCAAACCTGATGACAAGTTTGACCTCTCGGATTGATGACGGTATGAATCGACTTGTAAATAATCAGAAGGGTAGAATGGAATCCTGGATACATGCTCAGATTACGAAATTAGGGGATAAGGCATTGGAATGGGCTGAAGGGAAAATTTATGGACTTCTTGATCAGGCATTTGATGATGTTGAAGAAAACTTATCGATCAGGAACAATTAATATCAATGGATCGTCTTAATGGTATCATTTCAATGAAATGCATTCGGTCGATGTTTTTAGTGATAATGACCAACAAAAACACCTGGACCGATAAGATGAAAAGATAATGAGTAAAGAAAGAAATATTATGAGCTCAAATAAAATCTTAATTCTGATTCTGATCGTCGTTTTATTAATATTGTCATCCTGCAATAAAGCAAATCAGGATACAGAAAGCAATGATGTTGACGTTTTACCCAGCGAGTCATATCCTGCACCAATCGTTTCTGAAACACAAACCGATGGATACCCAATTCCAAAACCTGAAACACCAATCATTAATGCCTATCCTGATCCGATCAACACAGAAGCTCCTCCTGAGGAAAATAGCAGTCCTCTGGATCTGATTTCAGAGTTTTCCATTGACGAACCTGCAAGAATGAAATGGTGTGCGGATCAGAATTGTTTTTCCTTGATTGGTTATGGTTATTTTAAAGTAATCTCTTATCCTGATTTCTCTGAATTATTTAATTATGAAAATCAGGAAAATGAATTTCTTTTGGATATTAATGTCGATGGAAAAACCTATGCGACCACAATTGATAATCAGGATATCACTATTAAGAATTGGGAATCTGATGATGAATATATTATTCAAACCGATACACCATTTATGAGTGCAGCTTTTTCTCCGGATGGTACTCAAATCATGCTTACAAAAATGGATGAATGGGGTGCTTCAATTTTTGATGTGGAAATTGGTGAAGAGATCACAACGCTGACCGGGTTTGAGACGGCTGCCCCTGTATATGATGTCCGTTATGGACAGAGTAATGAATATGCTGTCTGGATGGCGAGAGCAACAATTCAGGTCAGTGAGATCGCAACCAATCAATTATTTCCTGCTATCTTTCATCAGGATTTCATCATTGGGTATGATTTGAATGATGCAGGCACATTGTTGGCTACTTCTGCGGCCGAAGCAACAAATGATGAGTTTCTTCCAACTGTTTTCCTTTACGATTTTAAAACAGGTGAGCTGGATCATAAATTTACGACTGAAAAATCTGTTTATAGCCTTCAATTCTCCCCAGACAATTCACTCCTGGCATTAGCAAATGGAAATTTAATCGCCATGCTTGATATGAATACTCTTGCGGTTACCAATCATTTTGTTTCGAATGATGCAGCAATTTCCCAGGTTGTGTTCTCACCAGATGGTACGATCCTGGTGAGTTCTGATGAAGGTTTGCGATTTAAGTTTTGGGAATTAAATTAAAAGAGTTTATGTGAATAAGAAAACCACATAAACTCTTCACTCTTTTTTGCTAAGGTTTATTTATTCTCAAGATAGAATTGATTTACCTTATCCCAATTTACAACTGACCAGAATGCCTTGATATAATCAGGGCGTCGATTCTGATAACGCAAATAATATGCATGTTCCCAAACATCAAGTCCAAGTACCGGAATGTGGCCTTGCATATAAGGGCTGTCCTGATTAGCAGTCGAGTAAACTTCCAGTTTCTTCTGTCCGTTCAATACCAACCAAGCCCAACCAGAACCAAAGCGGGTAGCACCGGCTTTAGAGAATGTATCAACAAAACTCTCGAATGATCCAAATTTATCATTCAATTCTCGAGCGACTTCACCAACCGGGCTATTATTGCCTCCAGGTGTAAGAACTTTCCAGAATAAAGAATGGTTGGCATGCCCCCCACCATTGTTAATTACAGCTTGTCGAATTTCTTGTGGTACATCATTAATGTTACGCAGAACATCTTCAATTGAATCCATAAAGAATTTTGGAGCATTTTCAAGGGCAGCATTCAGGTTATTGACATAAGCAGCATGATGTTTTCCGTGATGGATTTCCATCGTCTGGGCATCGATCGCTGCTTCAAGTGCATTGTAAGCAAAACCTAATTCGGGTAGTACAAATTTCTCTGACATTTTTTTCCTCTTTCTATAATCCCTAAAAGGGAATTTATTAGATATTTATCATATTAATTATTATATTATTCATTGGGCGTTAAAGTCAACCAACTTTGTATAAGAAGTTTATAAGAAATTGATAAAATCAGAGAGTTTTTATCTAATTCATATACAAAGATTGTATGATTGTTTTATAAATCCTGATCATTCGGTTTTAATTAAGATGAAATGGGTTCATATTAATAATCCAGAGATGTCGGGTGTTTTTGGTGGGTATCACCACCAAAAACACCCTGACTTATGATGAAAAGATACACGAAATTGATTGCGTTTTAGGAGATAAAAATGAAATGGTCATGGAAAGTTGCAAAAATCGCTGGAATTGATGTGTTTATTCACAGCACATTTTTTATTTTGATAGCCTGGATAGGCTTCTCTTATTGGATTACCCAAAGGTCTGTAAATGCAGTGGTAAATGGGGTGGTGTTTATTCTGTTATTGTTTTTATTCGTCCTCATGCATGAATTTGGACATGCTTTGGCTGCTCGTAAATATGGAATTGCCACGCGAGACATCACCCTTTTACCGATTGGAGGTCTAGCGAGATTGGAAAGAATGCCCAAGGAGCCTAAACAAGAATTGTGGGTTGCTTTGGCTGGTCCGCTGGTAAATTTGGTTCTGGCTGTTTTGTTATTTGGTTGGCTTTTTCTCACCAATGGTTTGGGTGGATTGATCAACACTACCGTGACTGAAGGATCCTTGTTACAAAGGCTTGCCATTGTAAATGTAACTTTATTGCTGTTCAACCTGATCCCAGCCTTTCCCATGGATGGCGGACGGGTATTGCGCGCATTCCTGGCAATGAGAATGGAATATACCCGGGCAACGCAGACTGCTGCGACCATCGGTCAGGGGTTTGCATTGGTGTTTGGTTTTGTCGGAATTCTGTTCAATCCCTTCCTGCTCTTTATCGCTTTCTTCGTCTGGATTGGCGCAAGTCAGGAATCCAGTTCGGTACAGGTGCGAGAAGCAATTTCAGGCATCCCTATTAAACGTGCCATGCTGACACAATTTCAAACGCTTGATTACAACCAGCGATTATCAGATGCTGTGGATGCCATTCTCACCGGATATCAGCAGGATTTCCCGGTCATGAAAGGGGATGAGATGGTTGGAATTTTAACTCGGTCTGGTTTGGTTCAGGGGCTTGCCAAGGATGGCCCAACAGTAAATATTGCCAGTGTAATGGATCAATCTTTTATCACCGCTGATGCCAATGAGATGTTGGAAAGAGTATCAGAAAGATTGCAAACCTGTGGCTGCCATACCGTGCCGATCTTTGAGAATGAACAATTAATTGGATTAGTGACCATGGACAATATTGGAGAATTCCTGATGATCCAATCTGCATTGAAACGATCTTCCGCAAAACTGGGTTTTGGATAAATGTAAAAGTGGTCCTGGATTTCGAATATTACGGATAGGTGACAGAAAACGGAGCTCTTGTGTTGAGCTCCGTTTTTGTATTAAGTGATTATTCTTACTGATTTAGTTTCTGGAAATATTATGGTACAGCGAATATCAAAGCTTCCGTAAAGTGAGTCGCACCTCCACGATTCCCAGCACCACGATCGCCATTGGTGAATAACAATAACCCCAATTCAGGAGTATTGCCTGGGAAAGGACCAAAATCGTACACAGCCAGACCAGCAGGATCATTAGTCTTCCCTGGTACATCTGAAGGAACTCCATAGAATCGTTCACCCAATGGGGTAACGGTTAAACCTTCAACCAGATCTCCAGGTCCACCATAATAAAAGTCCTGAGCAACGACAGCCATGTTTACATTCGTAGCTAATAAATTCGCTGCATTCATACCGATCTGTTCACCACAAATGGTTAAGGCCGTATTGCCAGTGTTGGTGGAGTGCTCCGCGAAGAAGAAAGCTGAGGCTGCTCCGGTTGTCAGGTTCAAAACCCATGCCAACTGGCGACCATCGGAGATCGTCCCGAGACCAGATGCGTCGCGGTTAAGGACAACATAATCATCAACGCCATCTTGATTTGTGTCCAGCCAAACCTGATGACTGACAGGCAAGAGATGCTGTTGCGTTTCCCAGGTATTAATGGCGAACACCCACAGGAAAGATGGATTCGCTGAACAGAAGCCAGCTGGAACCGGGAAGGTGTTGATACCGACTGCACGGATATCTGGGTTTGGGGATTGCTCACCAATACCACCGACTGGTACCTGCGTACTGACCGCCAACAAAGCATAGGCATCATTCTGAGCGGTTCCAACACCGGTGTTATTCAAACCAATCACCTGTGGGAAAGATTCAGGAATAAGACCAGTGGTATCAGGTAAAACCCGTGCATCTTTACGGGGTAAGACATGCCACGGAATCTGGAATTCATGTTTACCATCATTAAGAACAAGATAACCATCATATTCATTGGTTGTTAAGGTAGCTGGATTTGCACCCTGACTGCCAGAATTCATGAAGTTGCCCCGCAAAAGCGCACCATTGATCGTTAAGGTCACATTAAAGTAAGTAAAAGTTCCTTTTCCTGGTTTGATTTCAACCTTTGCAGGGGCAGAGACCAATACGGCTCCATTAACATCATCATCAGCAAAACGGAAGGTTGGGGTAACTATGTATGAATGTTTCTTGTTGTCCAGATTGCGAATTTTGACTGTTTTCGTGATGGTTACAACATCATCGGCAACATTCACAAATCCGAAACTTAAAGATCCAGACGGAACATCTCGATCCCAGGCAACCACTGGCGCTGATAATGCGCGATCGACGCGAACTTCACCACCACCAATTCGGGTAATCGGTGCTAAAGCACCGGTCAAAGCATCATTCACAATTTCTGTGTAAGCATTATTCATTAATAAGGCTTTTACCTCAACAGGAGACAATCCTAACCCAATTCCAGAAGCTGTGCCTTTGGCAGTTGTCTTGGTGCCACCAAATCCTTGCAGTACTAAAGCAGCCGAACCGGAAACCATTGGTGCAGCACCAGATGTTCCACCAAATGGTCCTTCACCTGTTCCTGTACCTGCAATGGCAGAGACTGAGGCACCAGGGGCACCAATTTCGGGTTTGATAAGAGTTGTATTTTCGTGTTGTGGACCGCGGGAGGAACTTCCCACCATAGTGCCAGCTAAAGGAATACCAACACTCGGGTCAAAGCGAACGACTGTGTTGGGTAAACCTGATTTCAATAGGTTTGATACAGCCTGACTGATCATGTAACCAGGAATATTGATGGGGCGTTCTCCACCATCACCACCTTCAAATGGATCACCTGGAGCAATCAGACCGATGATTCCAATTAAACCACCTGCATCAGCAACATTTTTTACCTTGAGGGTGAAATTACAAGCTCCGCGGTCAACAAGTACAATCTTACCCGCCAAGGAGCCAGGAGCAAACTCAGCACATCCATTCAGATTACCACCTGTGCCATTACCATATTGCACTGGTGCTTCGATAGGTGAAGTTAATGGTGCTGACCACGGTTGGAAGACTGCCGGGAAACTGCCAACAATATTCGCAGGTTCAAGAATCTGCATTAACTGGAGGAACCCACTGGGAACACTGGTTTGTGCCACAGAAAGGGCTGATGGAGAAGCTGATGGGGTTCCATTGGCATATGGTTTATCAGAAGAATTACCCGCAGATGCGACTGTAAGGATACCAACTTTAGTTGCATTCTCAACGGCTAATGATAGATCATCATCAAAGGGTTGACCATAGGAAGATCCGAGAGACATGTTGATAATATCAACCCGGTCATTATATTTTCCATCGCCATTCGGATCAACAGCAAAATCCATTCCTTGAACCAGAGCGATCCCTGAGCAGGATGTTGATACCGAGGAACAAACCTTGACAGCATACAGATCAACGCCGGGGGCGACACCACCCATACCACCAATGATATGAGCTACATGTGTTCCATGTCCACCGCCGGGTCCATCATCCAACGGGTCGGGATCAGGGATTTCTGGGGTGTTTGGCCAACTGCTGCCAACAAAGTCATAACCACCTACAACTTTTGCTGTCGGGAAAGTGCCAGGTTCGATCACAGTTGGATCATTATTATCAAAATCCATAGGATCACCTGAACCACCAAAAGCGGCATGAGTATAGTCAATACCACTATCCAGAACAGCAACTTTGATTCCTTTTCCATCAACGCCAGTTGCCTGCACAGCTGATGCACCAATGTACGGTACGGTCTCTGAAAGGTCCATTTCGTAATTTCCCACGGGAGCAATTCGAACCACACGGGAATCCTGGGCAAGACTTTCCAGCACAGAAGCATCTACTTCTACAAAAACCGCATTCAAAACAGTCTGTACTTTGGCAACAACACGAGCATTGGGATCAGCAGCCATCACAGTAGTGAGAAAAGAATCCTGCTGGGCTTTGGCATTTGCTTTTGCTTTTACAGTATCCAGACCTTTCGCATACGCCTGTGCGCCAGAATCAGCCGATAGCCGAATGATGACACGCCCAGAACCAACGGCTCCCATAAGGGCACGATCCAGTACATCACCAAACTGGTCTTCCACCACGACAGGGGATTCCAGTTTAAGTGCTTGGATGCTCTCGGGTAATTCCCGTCCCTCAAACCGATCAGGTGTAATATCCTGAGCAAAAACGGTAGCGACATTGGAAAAAACCAATACAAATGCCAAAAACATATAGAAAAACTTTCGTTTCATAATAATTTTTCTCCTGAGAATATTAATTTAAAAACTAACAACAGTTAATCACTGAACAATCAATCATTGTTAAGAATGATCACCTCCTTTAAATATGAATATTATGAAAGCAGAACTGCAATTTCAATGAATAATCTGCGATCATCTAGCGACTGCTGTGAAGACAAACCTTTACTTTTCGTCCTATCAAAGATGGTTTGTTGTTTTGATTTCGCTAGAACTTGGTTTATTGGAATTTTTTTAATTCCTATCCAAAGTATAGCTCGACCTTACAAAAATGCAAGATTCTGTAAGATAAACTTATACATTGAAAATCTTATAATTCATGTTTGAATAAATAAACCTTAATGGAAAACTAAATTTTAATTGAACTCGCACAAATTATCTTATAACAAAGAATCATCGATATTTAAAAAGTAAAATCCCAACCTCTTCAGGTCAGGATTGGTTTTTAAATCCGGTTCACTCAAAATCAGATTTCAGACATGCTGTTATTTCCCTGGTTTAAAAGTTTCCAAAATCCAGAATCAGGCAAGAATTGGAGTTCTCTAACCACCGCTTTTGTAACAATTTCGCTGCAACGCTGCAGTAATAATGATGTATGGAGTGGATTTTGGGATACTGCAGGGATATGAGTCAATAGATCAGCAATAGCTTTGGAAAACGATACATTTTCGATTTTATGTTGTTTAGCCTGTTTTAAGTGGAGGATCATGTGTAATGGCACAGATCCTGTGCCTGGTGGGACCTGGGTTGGGTTCCAGAATGGTGTTGCGCTTATAATCCAGCTGGATGAGCCAGGATAAAGGATCACCATATCGTCATTTAGAATATTGCAGTCAGTGGATACGCGGCAAACTGTGGTTTTCCCAGCACCGGAAGGTCCGGTGAATAGATATCCCTGATTATTCCTCTCCAGACCTGCAGCATGAACTAATAATCCTCCCAGATTAAAAATTCTTATGGCTGTCACAACACGAATGAAGAGTTCAATGTAAATCAAATCAATTTGAAAATTTACCCATAAGATTGCTAAGTCGTTAGCTCCCACAATTCCTTTGCATCCCCTTGCGAAATAATGACAATCTTGATTTTGCCATTCTGTGGTGGGGGTTGGTGAATGGGAAGAAAAATCATCATCTGTTGAAAAGATCGATATTGTACCTATTTGAAGATTGGACGTATTGTGGGCAAATTGGAACCATTGTTTCAATCTTTGGTGCAGATCCTGTTGATCTGAATTTATAATAAGATAATAGTCCCCTATTGGAAGCTTAAAGGAATACTCTGCCATTAACGCCAACCTCAGTGTGATTTTTTATGCTGTTGTGATAGATAGATCGCCAGTGCGAACAAGACCAGCGCAACCCCGATTTCCATCAAGCCGCGATATTTGACATAAACATCAATTGTCTCGATGATTTCTGTTTCATTGGACAACAATACCTCTTGCAGGTGATATGTGTAGAACGCACCTGCCAGAACATCACGATCGATATATTGATAGGTCGCCCCATCGATGGGAGATCCGCGTGCAATTATCATCTGGGGGTTGATTTTGCTTGCAGACGAGGATTTTTCAGCCTCCTCACGTAGAAGATTGAACCCATAGGTATCCAATTCTGTTTCCGTAGACCATTCTATGTTGACCATGGGATTGATCAACAGGTAAATGCCATAGAAAAAAACGATGATAGCTGCCACGATTAGCCCGACAATTGCTGTTTGATTGTGGTTTGTTATGTGAGCTGCGTTGTTATTAATCAATAAGCACCTTTCCCGGAGAACCAGACACCAAGCGACTTCCAAATTATTTTCAGATCCAACCAGAAGGAATAATGCTGGATATAAACTAATTCCACCGCCATGCGACTCTCCAGATCCAGGTCACCGCGACCACTGATTTGCATTGGACCGGTCAATCCGGGTTTTACAGCCAGGCGTTGGCGATGGTAATCGTTATACATGGCGACTATCCAGGATTCTTCCGGACGGGGCCCCACCAGGCTCATTTCTCCGCGAAGGATATTCCAAAATTGTGGGATCTCGTCGATACTCCAACGCCGCAAATATCGCCCAACACGGGTGACACGCGGATCATCGGGGATTTTGAAGGCAGGCTGCGCGAGTTTGATATCATTTTGCTGCAGTACTTCGTGCACCTTCTGTTCGGCATCAGCGACCATGGTGCGCAATTTAAAGATACGAAAAGGTTTCCCGTTTTCACCAATTCGTTCCTGGGTAAAGATAACTTTTCCTGGTGAATCCTGGCGGATCAGGATAGCTGCTATCAGCATAATTGGTGAGAAGATTACCAGCCCAATGATCGCAGCGAAGATATCAAGCAAACGTTTGAAGAAGCGCTCGACAAAGTTCAGACCGGTGCGTGGAGGCAACTTGAGACGCGGCGGGAAGAGAAATCCTGCCAACAAACCAAATCCCAAAGCTGCTGACCGTATCATTATCAAAGGGAAGGCTGGAATTGTGATTGAAGGATCGTTTTGGGAGACCATTTTCAGGAAGGGTAAGGCAGTGATCAGGAAGACCAGGAATGTGAATATCGTTATCCAGATCAGTGGTTGATAAAAGAAGCTTCCAATGATTAAAAGGAGCATAACTGCCAGCAATCCGATTTGAGCTCGTTGCGAAGCAGGTGTATAACTGTCTGAGAGGGTCTTTTCCGGCAACCAGCGCAACATGAAGGCTTTCCAGTAACCAATGCCCCACTTTCTTTGTATATACTGTTTTAAATTGAGATCGTGGCGATGATAAACTTGCGCTGAAGGTTGAAATACCAGATGGTACCCTTTACGAGACAGGCGGAAGGAGAACTCCTGGTCTTCGACGGAGGGAACCGGGAAACGGATATCAAATCCACCATTTTCGATAAAGATGCTCTTTCGGTAGGCTGCCGAGTAGGTGTCGATGAAGTCGATCTTAGGCAATCTTTTCAGGGAACGGTACTTGTACTCGAACTCCTGCTGCACAAAGCGTGCGACCACGTTCTTTTCCTCGCAGAGATACACCCCTTTTACACCAACCACAGTCGGATCAGCAAAAGGAGCGGCCATACGGGATAACCAATCCGGGGTGGGGATGCAGTCGGAATCGGTGAAGAAGATCAGCTCTCCGCGCGCCTTTTCAACGCCTGTGTTTCGTGCTGCCGCAGGACCAGCGTTGGGTTGACAAATGACACGAACCCCGAGCTGCTCTGCGATTTGCGCTGTGTTGTCATGAGAACCATCATCGACCAGGATGACTTCATAATCACGATCTGCAATGTAGCCTTGTTGGTGGAGGAGAGAATTCAGGCAGGCTTCAATGGTCCCAGTTGAATCGCGGGCAGGGACGATCACGGAAAGCTTTGGGGTCATCACCGTCATGGGGCAGCCTTGCGATTAAGTTTGAGAGGAAGCAACATGGTCAAGCCTGCGATCAACAAAGGCGGTACTGTGACAATGAAATACAGGATGACGGCGAATGCCAACGCGAGGTCGTTGCCTACAGCAAAGGGGATGAGTGCAAGCTGGGCGAAGTAGGTGAAAGGACCAACATTGCCGGGCATTAAAGCGGGCAATACACCCAGGTAAACGAGGATGAGTACCAGGATGGCTGCATCCCAGCTGAGATCAAGCGCAAGCGACTGGAATACCAGCCAGTTGGTGGATGCCATCACAACCCAGGTCAGCAGGGTGATAGCCAGAGCTGGCAGGAGCTTGCGGGGATCACGCAGCCAGAGGCTCGCTTGAACAATTTGATCCAGTTTAAGTTGTACTTTGGCGATCCAGGGTCTTGAACTTTGCTGTGGCATCAGACGGTGCCAGAGGATTGGTCCCAAAGTAACCAGCAGCAGAAGCATGAGCGTGAGAACGAGGAGAATTGGACTGAGGCTGCCCATTTTCTCCAATGCCAGTGACGGAAGGTTGGTGGCGGTGAAGACCATCAGCAGGACCAGGAGCAGCAGATCAAGATATTTTTCCAGCGCGATGGTGGCGGTGATCTCGACCCAATCGTCCTTTCCGGGCAGGTGCGCCGTGGTGACACGAACGATCTCGCCACCGCGAATGATCAGCAAAATATTGGCTGCCTGCCCCAGAAAGTAAGCTGAAATCAGGCGCTTAGGGGGTAGGTGTACTTGATAATTTCGCAGAAGAAGATCCCAGCGCAGAACTTTCAAACTAAGACTTAGTAAGACACTGAGGATAGCAAGCGAAAGCCAGAAAATGCGGACAGATTGGAGCGACTGGAGCAAAAGCTGCCAATCGACACGCTGAAATGCCAGATAGAGCAGTAGCAATCCCAGTGTGATTTTGATGGCATTGGTCAAATTAGATTTATTGCCAGGAGACTTCATGAATTTTTCAATGCAACATAGAGTACAGGATTATCCGCCAGTGTCAACATCAGTTGGTGTTGGGGTTGCTGTAGGCACGTCGGTTGGTGTATCGGTTGGAGTTGGGGTTGGTGTGTCGGTCGGAGTTGGGGTTGGGGTATCAGTCGGAGTAGGTGTTGGGGTATTGGTTGGAGTTGGGGTGGTTGTAGGTGGAATAGGTGTATAAGTAGGTGTTGGTGTACGTGTTGGTGTAGTTGTTGGTGTATGAGTTGATGTGGCAGTGGATGTGCGGGTATAGGTTCGGGTAGGGTCTGGTGGACCAGGCGTTATTGATAATGTGGGTGTAAAGCTGGATCTTGGGGGATTATAGGGTAAGAAAATCTGTTGACCAACAACCAATCGGGTACTTGTCAAGCAGTTGACCGCCATTATCTCTTCAATCGGTGTTCGAACTGAAAGACTGATCCAATAGAGTGTATCCCAAAATTTGACCGTATAAACAACCCAGCCATCCGGCAAAGAACAAGCAACTGATATTGCGGTAGGGGTTATGGAAGCAGTATTCGTAGGTGTGGGTGTTTTTTGAGTGGTACTGGTGATACCAGGCGTTTCCGAAGAGGTAGTCGTGTCGGATGCGACACCGGTGAGGTCATAGATAAGCGTGAGATTGGGAGAAAATTCCACAACGGTGCGGGTAATGGTAGGGGTTACGCCAGGAGGAAGTGAACCAAAAGCCTGAACAGGAGGATCTGGCCGGGAAAAGAGATCGGTATTGGCAAATACCCAATAACTGGTAAAAGCCAGAATAAGGATTGCAATAATAGCGATGACCCATTTGACTGCAGATTTTGAGACCGTTTTCCTTGATGGAAATTTGCTCGATTGTGCTGATTTCTTCTGTGATTCGACAACCTTTGGGAATAGTTGATCACCCCTCAGCAAGATGGGGCAGCGGATGTGATTGTCATTCAGACAGTACTGGTATTGATGATCGAGGGGAACACCTTTGTGCTTTGCCAGCCGAAAACAATGATGACTTTCGGTGGCAAAAGTCATGCAGGTGTATTGATCATCATCCAAACCCAAGTACGTGCAGCGATTGACTGCTTTCAAAAAGCCCTCCTGCGGGCGAAATCGTTACATTTATTATGCCATAGTTTGCTGAAAATGACAGAGATCTACAGAATTGTAAAGTAAATTCCTCAGGTAGTCGTCAGCGTTGAAGCGCTCGCGCGGCAAAAACGAGTTGAACGAGGAAGAGGATCCCAAGAGCAATCAAGATTAACATTTGCCAGAGTTGTTCGGAAACGAGAGCTAACCCGACGCAAAATAGCATGCCACCCAGGTTTAGCTGCATTTGTCGCTCAGGGCGATCCAGCTCTGCAATTAACTTGCGGTTGTTGGTCTGGGCGGACCAATAAGCCATGGAGAGCACAGCCAGTAACCAGGCTAATGCCAGGATCCAGATGGTGTTTGAGATGAGGGAGTTCCAGTTGATTA
>JAURZL010000008.1 GCA_030653365.1 Anaerolineaceae bacterium | reverse complement strand
TAATTTAGCAAAGGCTTCATTGGTGGGGGCGAAGACGGTGAAGGGACCTTCTCCACTGAGGGCTTCTGCCAGGTCAGCAGCCAGGACGGCAGCGACTAAGGTTGAGAAGTCAGGGTTGCCAGCGGCGATGTCGACGATGGTGTTGGAGGGTTCTTGTGTAGGTGCTTCGGTGGGCATGGCGGTTGGCATGGGCGCTACGGTCGGTTCAGCTGGGGCAGCTGGTGCACAGGCAGCGAGTACGAGTGCAAGGACGATAATTAAGCTTGGTAAGCGAAATGCTTTCATTTTTTCTTTCTCCTATTGATTTTGATTGGTTATTTATTCGTTATACAAAGAAGTATAAGGTATGAACAAAGTTTATACAAGTTGTATATTGTATTTGTATAATGTTTTAAGTCTTTTAAAAATAATTTGGTTTGGATAGATCAGCTAATTTCAAACACAATTTATCAATTGGTTATTCGAAGATTGAATTGTATAATTTCATTGTTCCGAAATCATACTTATCCTAAGGTTTTAGGAGTTTTAGATGGTCATTACTTTACTGATCTGGTGCTTCGTTTTCATTGTCAGCTTCGGATATGGGCAAGCAATATTGCAAATCTTAAAATTCAACCCTGAAAACGAACATCCTCCTTATTACCCCTCTCAATTTGTACCCATTTTTTTTATTGGATTTATTTTTTGTAATGTTCTAGCCTCTTTTTTTAGTTTATTCATTCCTATCAACATCCTGGCATTTCTTATCATAACCCTGCCAGGATTATTTTTATTTTTTAGGTGGATCAGGCCATTTAATTCCTATGATATTTTTAAACCAACCACATCAGTTATTTCTATAATCCTCTTCGTAACAACAGGCTTATGTTTATTGTTATACACACTTTGGTTAACCTCTGGGGAAATTAAGAATTCAGACACCTATATTTATCATGCTCAATCAATTCATTGGATTGAAAGTTATCCTGTTGTAATTGGATTAGGAAACTTTTTCAATCGCCTTGCTTATAATTCAAGCTGGTTTGTGCAAAATGCACTCTTCAGTTTTTCTTTCTTAGGAGGAAGATCATTTCATGTTCTTAATGGACTTTTGATATTTTTAATCTCTATGTTTTTTATTTTGGAATTTTTTCTGGTATTCAAGAAACATGAAATTCGATTATTACAAATTTGGGGGTTAACAATCATCCCGTTGGGAATTATTAGTATTGGCACGCAAGCTTCGGCACCGTCAACTGACATGCCGGTTGCTTATTTTGCCTGGTTTGTGGGTTATTTAAGTATGAAATTCAACAAACAAGAAAATAAAATTCTTTCTTTATTTATCATTACTGCAGTAATAGCATTTGCAATCACAATAAAAATATCAATAGCCCCTCTTTTCTTACTCCCAATATCTTTAGCTCTATTGTCTAAAAAATCATTTAAACTCAAAAAACTAGTCCCTATTGCAATTTGGGTTGGTTTGATCATGCTTCCTTGGATGATTAGAAATGTTGTCATTTCAGGTTATGCTATTTACCCTTCAGCAGTTACAGCTTTACCTGTTGAGTGGCGTATTCCAGAAAGCTTGGTAAAAGATGATGCTTTTGGAATAAGAGCATTTGGATTCTATGAACGTGCACCAGCAGAAGAGGTTATGAGCAAACCGTATTTTGAGCGCATTAAATTCTGGTTTTTCAATCTAACCACCAACCAGAAAATGATGGTTCTTGTATCATTATTTACTCCCCTCATACTACTAATTATTTCATTGGTTTCCTTACTAAGAAATAAACTCACTTTTTCAAAATCATTATGGATAACGATTACCGGTTTTTTTGCAGGTTTTATATTTTGGATTTTTGTGTCCCCAAATCTACGCTTCGGTTATGTTTATATTCTATTTCTTTTTTCTATTTGTCTGGCAGCAGGGATTTATTGGATTCTTTCCAATTTTAATATTTCACAGAAAATACAGGGATATATTGGTGTTTTAAGTTTGGCTATAATAATTTCTTTCTTGTTTGTTCGATCATTTAATATTTCAGATTTTGAGTCCAGACTTATATTTCCACATGATTACGAACGTAGATCAACTCAGCCGTGCACAATCGATGGAGGAAAGGCAACTATATTGTGTGCAAGTGAGTACGGAGAATGTGGTTATTATCCGTTTCCTTGTCATGCTTGGGGAAATGAAGTTGTTCGCATGTATGGAAAGGAATTACTCGATGGCTTTTTTTTGGAGTTACCAAATATCAAACCATAAAAGCGATCTTAGATAAATATCCAAACAAAATAATTGAAAACCACATTTGGAGTTAAACAAACCCTCCTAATGTCCACCAATGTTGTAAGATCATATTGGGTTTGAAATTTTTAAATTTTAAGGAGAAAAATGCCCCCTATTATTTCAGTTAACCATTTGTCTAAAACCTATCGAGTCCCTCAACGCGAACCAGGGTTGCGTGCAGCCATACGTAGCCTGAGCCAACCGCAATTCCTGGAGGTAGAAGCAGTCAAATCAATCAGCTTTTCTATCAACCCTGGAGAGATGGTCGCGCTGATTGGTCCAAATGGGGCTGGCAAGACCACTACCCTTAAGATGCTGACCGGGTTACTGCAGCCCAGCAGCGGTGAGATTGTGGTTAACGGTTCTATACCTGGAAAACGCGGAAATACGTTTCTTTCACAAATCAGTATTGTCCTCGGGAATAAAAGTCAGATGCTCTGGGATATCCCACCGCTAGACACCTTCCAGGTACTGGGTGAAATTTACCGAATTCCAAAAGAAACCCTACGACAACGCATCGATGAGATGGTTGCTTTGCTGGACATGTCCGAAATTCTGCGCAAACCAGTACGTAACCTCTCATTAGGAGAACGCATGAAATGTGAACTGGTCGCCAGTTTATTACACCAGCCGAAAGTCCTTTTTTTGGATGAACCGACTCTCGGGTTGGATATCTCAGTGCAGAATCGGCTGAGAAATTTCATACTCGAGTATAACCGCCACCACCAGGCGACTATCCTGCTCACCAGCCACTATATGGCTGATATTGAACGACTCTGCCAGCGTATTCTACTGATTCATCATGGAGAATTATTGTACGATGGCGCCCTTAATGGCCTTTCTACCTTGTTAACCAACAGTAAAATCATTCGCTTGACTTTGAGTGAAGGACAATCCGAAGAAAAAAGAGTAGACTGGCTGCCAGACGGAGCAGAAATTATTGAACGTAATCACCACAATTTCACTTTACGGGTCAATCGATCCCGCACAGCCGCAATTACAGCTGAATTACTGAAACGCCTTCCGGTAAGCGATCTGGTTGTCGAAGAACCAGCCCTGGAATCTGTTATTGACCGTGTTTACCAGGAGGGAGTCTTATGAATCATCGTGGTGGATTTGCATTGATTCGCAGTACATGGTTATCCTGGATGCAATATCGCAGCTTCTTTTTCATCCTGGCATTTGGCTGGATGGTTCCGCCGCTGGTAGCGATGTTTGTCTGGACCGCAGCTGCAGGTGACGGTGCCGTCGGCGGTATTGAACGTGGTGCCTTCGTTGCCTACTACCTGGTGTTAATCCTGGTCAATCAATTGACGTATTCACAATCAAATTGGACAGTCGGCGACATTATCCGCGAAGGCAGTCTCAATCACTGGCTGATTCGCCCTCTTTCGCCGCTCTATCAAATTCTTTCGAGCGAGATCGCCGGAAAGGTAGTGTACCTGGTTTTTACCGTTCCCATCGTTCTGGTGCTGGTTGTCCTGCTCAAACCTCAATTCACTTTTCCACTCAATCACTTTTTAGTCTTCTGGATTGCATTGCTGTTCGCCTGGGGATTGCGTTTCCTGTGGGGATTATGGATTGCCATGCTGGCTTTCTGGGCAACCCGTGCCGATGCCTTGCTCGCTTTACAGGATTCAATGATTTTTATTTTCTCCGGGATGATTGCCCCGGTTGCCATCTTACCAGGTGCGCTTCAAAAATTGGCAGAATTCCTGCCTTTTCGTTATATGGTTGGTTTCCCAGTCGAAATCCTGACCGCCAACCTGACTTCTCAACAAATCCTGATCGGAATCACCATCCAATCTGTCTGGTTGTCCATCGCTGCTTTGTCAAGTTGGATTGTCTGGAGAAAAGGTTTGTTCCGTTACAGCGCCATAGGAGGCTGACATGTATTATCTAAAACTAATCAGAAGTTTTATGCGTGCTTCTCTTCAGCAGGATCTGGCTTACCGTGCCAATTTCTGGATCAATCTACTACATTCACTTCTCAATCTGGTGGTAGCATTAGCTGCCATTCTGATCCTCTTTAACCAAATCAACGACCTGAATGGCTGGACATTCAGCGCCACAGTAGGTGTGATGGCAGTCTACCTGATCATCGGAGCTTTACGGGGGTTATTCATTGGACCCAGCCTCGAAACGCTGGTAGGTATGGGGCAGGAAGTCTGGAATGGTAATTTTGACTTCAGTTTGATCCGTCCAGTCAACATCCAATTTCTGGTCACTTTCCGCATTTGGCGCTTTTTTTCATTGCTTGATCTCGCTTTGGGAGTAGGCGTACTTTTTTACTCCGTATCACAAAGTCCTGACCCACTCACCTGGCTGAACTGGTTTTTATTCGCCATTACACTGGCTGCAGGCACATTGATTATCTATGCTCTACTGCTTGGCTTGAGTGCTCTCGCTTTCTGGAGTCCCGGTTTTCTGATCACCTGGGTTTTTGATGCATTGTTCCAGTTGGCACGTTATCCCATTGGTATTTATCCACCATTTATTCGTATTTTGCTTACCTGGATTATACCGATTGGATTAATCACAACGATACCAGCCCAGGCTATAAGTGGTCAGATCGGGTCTGGCATGGCATTCACCAGCCTTGGAGCAGCTGTTTTATTGCTTATCGCCGCTTCGTGGCTATTCCGAAGTGGAATTCGCAGATATCACAGCGCATCCAGTTAATAATTAAAAACATATTGTGATCTTAGAAATTTAGATCACAATATGACTTCTGACAAACCCTCCCATTGTAAACCAGGGTTTATGTTAGTTTATTTAAAAAAGCTTATCCGGCAGTTGCGACATTGAGTCTTTTCTGGCGGCGAATATACCATTCATTTAAGAGGAGCGCTGCCACAGCAATTCCACCACCGACGATTAAATTAAACCAGCTGGCTTGCTCACCGAAAAATACGATAGATACAATCACAGCCAAAGGAATTTTGAGATCATTGAAAATCGCCAGTGAGCCTGCATTGACTTTGCGTGCTCCAACATTCCAGAGGAAGAAACTGAGACCAGATGCGATAGCCCCCAAATAAACCAGAACCATGATTTGTTCATTGGTGATGGCGAACGACGACCAGGGTGTGAATACGGCAGCAGAAAGACCAGCCGTTATAAAACCACCCAGATAGAGCAGGCCAAATACTTTGAGGTTGTCAAATTTTCCAATTGGCAGTCCTGCCATGATCTCGCGATAATACACCTGCCCGAAGGCAAAACCAAGGTTTGAAATCTGTACGATCAGAAAACCTGTCAGAATATCGGATTGGATCACACCCCCACGCCGGACGATTGCAGTCCCAACCACCGTTACCATGGTAGCCAGCAAACTAACCCAATGCATGCGTCTTCGAATGGCATCATTCATCAGGGTTACATATATTGGGGTAAAGATGGTGAATAAAGCTACCTCATACGCCTTTAAGTATTGGAATGCGTAGTTGTAAGCAATGTACATCACCCCATATTGAACTGCCCCCACTAGCAACAGCCAACCGGTATGTTTTTTTGTAAGACCTTTCACCCTTAAAAAAGGGATGAACACCAACAAAGAAATCAAGAGACGCGCAGCTGCAATAAAATTTGCATCCAGTCCAGCCAGTTGATTTTTAATCAATCCAAATGAAAAAGCCCAGATAATCGAAACAACCAATAAATAAACCAT
The DNA here is from genome assembly GCA_030653365.1 of Anaerolineaceae bacterium. GTDB lineage: Bacteria > Chloroflexota > Anaerolineae > Anaerolineales > Anaerolineaceae > UBA6170. The sequence continues at coordinate 98,062 of JAURZL010000008.1, read as the reverse complement.
TATTCACCTTATTAATCAGTAATTTTCTTCATTATAAATGCTTTATTGAAGAATAGTAGCTCTTAAGGAAGAATAGCAGATTGTTTAGTGAATTAAGTCATCACATGCTTCGCAGTGTTTGGTAAGGTAATTTTTTATTCTTCATTTTGAAACATGTCAGAAGAAAATTTTATGCCCAGCCAGAATACTTTGCAGATTCGCCTGACAAGCCAACGATATTTCGGTATGGGGAGAAAAACCACATTTTTCGCAATCGATATCCGCTCTGTTCTTCAGATAACAACCCTGGTTGATACTGCCGTCCGGATTGGCATTATCAACCAGTCGATCATCACAGCGCCAGGTATTGCGTTTTAATGCTTTCAATGCAGCAAAGGAATTAAGAATTGGATAACCCTCACGTTTCATCGAAATGATCTCACTCAGTAAAATCTCGCGACGTTCAAAATCCAAAAACAACGCGTCCTGTTGGTTATAAGGGTAGTAAAACTGAACCGTCATTCCCCTTACTTTGTTCTGCAGGAACTGAATGAGAGCTGGAATTTCGGATGCATTAACTGAATTGATTGTGATATGCGCAAACAAACGAGGATGTCGACTGGCTGTAATATTTTTCATCACCTGGTCGAAAATAGGAGCTCCCCGCAGGGCATTATGCGTCGTCCGTAAACCATCCAAACTGACCCAGAGGGTGTCCACCGCCACATCAAGCGGCAAGGTGCCATTGGTCGTCATCCCCACACTGAAGAATCGCTTACGAGCAGCCGCTACCACATCATGGATGGTAGATTTTCCATCTTTCCAGAGCATAGGCTCCCCGCCTTCCAGCACCAGCAGACGATTGCCTCGTTGATACAGGCGGTTCAAGATTTCCTGTACCTGCTCGAAGCGCAGCTCTTCTGACTGCATGGAATAAAACGGACATTGCTGGCAGGTTAGATTACAGCGATAAGTCAATTTAAAACTGGCCAGCAATGGTTTGTCACGTTGCAATACATAATGATAGAAAAGATATGTATAATGGCGTAAATTCTGATAGAAGGACATTATCTCACCTATGCAGATTGTACTGCAAAACAGGACATTATATCTATATAATTTCCCCCACTCACCTTTTTCCGCCCCCTTTTGCCTTTTTCATTTAGACTAGCAGCTTAATTCTTACTGCAATGAAAGCAGATCCTGTAATAACACACCATTGATATATACCTCAGCCGTATTGTATTCCTCGAATTGTAATATGGTCGCCAGAATTTGTTCCTCTACCCGCGGGTTATCGCAAACCCCTCCCAACATTAATTCCCCTTCCAGATAAATTTTGGCAGTCATATTATCAATTTCAATTTCCAGGATATTCAGATTTGATTGGTACAGGGAATTGTATAATCCTGATTCTCCAAAATACGGTTGATCGAGGGAGAATAACGCCGATAGAGCCGACCATGGATCAGGTTTAACCGGGACTAATGGTACCTCAACAGCTACCAGACTATCTTCGCAACCAATTTTTTTCCCTGAAACTCCATTATCCTCCAGTGCCACAAGGAAGATCAATCCTATTTGATCTGTGGAAGTGATTGCTGTCGCTACTGTTGCTGTGTCTTCAGGTTGCGTTTGGTTTGGCGTATTGGTGGGAAGCGTAGACTGTGGCAAGTTGCAGGATGGAAGTAGCAGGATAAACATACCAATTAATAACATTATCTTTATAAAATGCTGATTCATAATTGTCACCTAAGATGGATTCACATCCATATTACTCATAAATCAATAAATATCAAGCACAATATTTATTTCCTCATACGATCAAATTAGCAATCAGTCAATTAAAGTATTGAGCACCGGGGTGAGGGGGGCACCCAGGCGCTCAATACTAATATTATAAACCAATTCTCTAAATCTTAGTAGAAAAAAATTGACAGAAAAAAATTGAATAAATGTGTTTGTTTAAGGTGTAGAAGCGGTGGTAAAGGACCAGTCTTTGTAATAATTTTGATTTTTAAATGAAACAGTCATTCTGACTCGGTATGTTTGGTTGGGTAATAACGAATTATTCGGCGTTAAGACGATTTGGTTTTTATAATCCCAAGTTCCATTATTATGGTTCGGTTCGCTCACTGTAAATGGTACTGATTGATTTACATTATAAACAATCGAAGCTGAAACAAATCTAACCTCATCTGATTCAGGTGTAGAAGAATTCCATGGCATATAAAAAGCCCATGTAATTGGAAATTGAGTAGGAGGAATTCCTTGTTGATTTTCCACTGGATAAATTACGTTTTTATTACTTATATTTACGGATGTTGGTAGACTTCCTAACACATTCAGCCCAGCAGCACAATTTCTGCTGTCACAAGACAAATGGAAGCCACTTGACGAAATATCAGGATGCAACATGTTATACCGATGAGAAGGAAACCTCATCCAGATATCGACCGACTGTCTGGTTGAATAATTTGGTCCACCGTTCCACACCATATTGCTTTGAGCACCAGCTGTTCTTCCCTCAGCAGTCCACCCTGAACAAACTGTTTCTGCATGCATACTAACGGATGCTTGTTCTGGACATTTGAGTAAATAATTTGTGTGTAAGCCCAATCCATAGTTATAGCTGCTATTTGACGTCACTGGATTCAAACCAGCGATTTTCCGATATTGATTAAATAAATCCAGCCACTCTTCATAATTCTTTGAAACAATTGGCAGATAAACGGTGTGGTTAATTGGCTCTCCAGCGAGCACAGTTGACTTTTCATTTGGCAGAAAAGTTACTATCATAAAAATGATGAGTACCCTCATCAAAAAATTTTTTCTATTTAATTGTCTCAATAAATATCCAATAAAATTCATCAGTATAGGCTGCTTTTTATATAAAATCAGTATTGTTTATCAACATAGGCAATATTATACCATTTTAAAAACTTATCCATTGGTATTATGTCTCTCAAATTGATCCTACAAAAAATCTATATCTGCAATTAACCAGCTCTTTTTTTTCTGACGCCATCCATAAAACGATCCCAATTAATAATGTAGCGTTCATGCTCGCCCTCCGCTATCTTTTCGACTTCATCCCAGGCTTCTACCTTAAACAACAGTCTACGCCCCACAACTTCCAGCAGTTCAGCCCGAATCCGTACCTGCATACCAACCGGTGAGGCTGCCATGTGCCTCATATGGATCATTGAACCCACACCACTTTGATCAGGTGTGAGAAACGGCAGAATGGCACCATGCGCTGTAGTTTCCATCAGTCCAACTAAATAGGGGGTACTCAACACTGGTGCTAATCGTCCAATTTCAGATTTGTCTGCAACAGCTGCTGCAGTATGTTCCGGTTCCACAATCATAGTTATTTCATGGACCAATCCAGGTTTTATCATCATCTTCCTCCAGAATAAGCTACAACAGCTTTCTCGATTTTGTGTTGATCATCTCCTGGCATGTATAATAAAGCTCTACGTGACCGCATAAAACCTCTTGTGCTGGAAAAATTATAACACTTTCAATAAATCAATCATCCACTCGTAGAACAAATTAGAATAGACAAAGAGGTATTAAAGGATTACTAATGAAAGCGACTCAAATACTGCCGTCTGATTATCGTAAATCCGGAAAATTTGATCTAAAAAACTTGAAGCAATTAATTTTCATGAACCTGCTTGGTTTAGTATTACTGGTTTTTTCGATCTGGTTCTTCAGCTGGCTTATAATTCAAGTCAGAACAGAAGCAGTCGATATTTTTCAATTTTCTTTTTCAAACCTTTCTTCAATTCTGATTTCTTTGGGAAAGTTATTTTTTTCTATCGTGGCAGTTTTGGTAATCCATGAGGGAATTCATGCATTTTTCTTCTGGATTTTCAGTAGGCAAAAACCAGTGGTGGGTTTCAAAGGAGCTTACGCTTACGCATCCATGCCGGGATGGTATTTTCCTCGAAATCAATATCTCATCATAGGAATATCCCCATTAATTTTGATTACGTTATTTGGTATCCTCCTGATCGCAATCGCACCGATTTCAGCCTTAACTATGGTGCTGGTTGCATTAGTGATCAACACCTCCGGGGCTGTAGGTGACCTGGTGGTGGTTTTCTGGCTTCTAACGAAACCAGTCTCTACCCTGGCGTTGGATCAGATTAATACTATTGAATTTTTTGTGCCTGATCAAACACCTTCATCTGAAAATAACCGCTCAAATCATCAGAACTAACAAAACCCATCAGGATTTACCATTCAACCACTTTGGTTCGGATTGTATCAATTCAAAGAAAAGTTTTACAACATTCGGATCAAAATGGGTGTCACTACCATCGGAAATGAACGCCAGGGTTTTTTCAAGTGTCCAGGCTGATCGATATGGTCTGTTAGAGGTAAGTGCATCAAACACATCTACCACAGCGAAAATTCGTGCGGCTAATGGAATCTCCGCCTCCTTTAATCCACGCGGATACCCGCTGCCATCCATTTTTTCATGATGGCAATAGGGAATATCGATTGCTTTTTGTAAATATGTGATCGGAGAAAGCATCTCATAGGCGAAGATTGGATGTTTACGCATCAAGTTCCATTCTTGGTCGTCCAGAGGCCCAGGTTTTAGCAGGATACTATCCGGGATCCCCAACTTTCCCATATCGTGCAGGAGTGCACCGCGGCGGATATGCACAAGATCTTTCCCGTTCAATCCAGCCATACTTGCCAACCGCAGTGTCAATGCAGTCACCCGCAGCGTGTGACCTTCCGTTTCACGATCTCGTAATTCCATTGCTCGTGACCAGCCTTCAATTGTCGCATCGTATGCCTGCGAAAGATCCTCATTCGCATTCCGTAAACTCTCATACAAATGAGAAATTTTCAATTCTTTCGCTTTACTATCAGTAATATCCGTTTGGGTACCCAGCATTCGCAACGGTTTTCCATCTGGATCGTATTCAACTATGCTTCCGACCGACAATAACCAGATCCAATCTCCGTTTGCTTTCCTTTGGCGAAATTCGATTCTATATTCATCAGAAACACCACTAATGTAATTTTGGAAAGCTGTGGTTACATAATCATTATCTTCAGGATGCAACCTGCTTAACCAACCCTGAAATGTCTCAGTGAACGAACTCGAATCAAATCCCAGGGTCTTGGCATAAATTTCATTCACAACAATTTCACCGCTCTGAATATTCAGATCATAAATCCCCTGCTGAGCACTTTCAACCGCAAGCCGCAACCGTTCCTCATTTTCAATCAATTTTTTTTCGGTCGTCCTCTGGGCATTCAAGTAATGACGAACAAGTATGTAAATCAGAACAGCACTGGCTGTGACAAAAGCCCAGCCTTTATAGTTCTGTATTCTCGTCACCAACTCCGGATCATGAATAGAAATTCCCAGGAGATAATCAGATGTATATATCCAAACAATACTGAAAATCCAGTAAATTAAGGTTATTCGAATTTCATATTTTCTTTTAATTTTATCCAACCAAATTCCTTAGTGTTCAAAATATTGGAATTTGATTATTACACCATTCCTGAAAATCTTAAACCTAATATATAACTTTTAGAAAATCCTGATTTAGGTAAACCTCAATGTTAATCACATTGATTTCAATTTAGAAATTTTCGTATCACCTCAATAAAACAGGTAAGCCTTTAACCGCTAATATTTGAAAACTAAAACACCAACAGGTTTTCACAATTGGTTGAGGTTTTCAAAACAAAGATTCTAGGATCAATGAATTTATGCCGACAGCGGTTCTGGCTCGGTTTGAATTAGCACTAAGAATTGCTTCACCACTTTAGGATCAAAATGACTGTCGCTGCTGCGTTAAATACACTCCAAAGCTTTTTCTTTCGACCATGCCAGGCGGTAAGGGCGATCGAAGGTGAGGGCATCATAAACATCCACCACAGCGAAGATGCGTGCTGCCAAAGGAATTTCCTCGCCTTTAAACCTCCGAAGAATTGCCACAGCAATCCAATTTCTCATGTGGACAACAAAAATTGTTAATCGCCCGCTGTTATTATGTGGTTGAAGGTAGCAATTTCCAATGATCACCAGCTAATGCGCTAAAATTTGAGATAAAAACTGTTGCGTGCGAGGATGCTGAGGATGATCAAAAACCTCACCAGGAGTGCCATGCTCCACAATTTGACCAAAATCCATAAAGACCACTTCATCTGCTGCAGCACGTGCAAAGCCCATTTCATGGGTAACCACTACCATCGTTATCCCTTCGCGTACCAGCAGCAGCATCACATCCAGCACTTCTTTGATCATTTCCGGATCAAGCGCACTGGTTGGTTCATCAAAGAGCATGATCTTGGGTTTCATTGCGAGAGCACGGGCAATTGCCACACGCTGTTGCTGTCCGCCTGAAAGCTGCGTAGGGAAAGCATTTGCTTTCTCAACAATACCCACTTTTTCTAATTGACGCATTGCGATATCTTTTGCTGTTTGTTTGTCCGTTTTCCGTACGATCCGTTGTGCAAGCGTTACATTGTCCAGTACACTCAAATGCGGGTAAAGGTTAAAAGATTGAAAAACCATACCGATTTCAGAACGGATTCGATTAAGTCGTTTCTGATCTCCATTCAGGTGTTCACCATCCACCCATATCTCTCCCTGACTCTCAACCTCCATGTGGTTCATACAGCGTAAAAGAGTCGATTTTCCGGAACCACTCGGTCCAACAATCACAACCACTTTTCCTGGATACACATTCAGGCTGACGCCATTCAGGGCGACCACTTTTCCAAACACCTTATAAACATCCTTAACTTCAATCATTGGGTTAGCGCTCATCCTGACGCACTCTCCTTTCAATGTATTTCACCACCAGCGACAGAACAATCGTCATACTCAGATACAGAATAGCCAAAGTGGTGTATGCTTCCTCATAACGGAAAGATCGCCCGGCATACAATCGGGCTACCTGGGTGATATCGCGCACCGCCAGTACCGAGACCAGGGATGAATCTTTCAACATCGCAACAAAATCGTTACCCAAAGCAGGTAATACATTGCGAATCGCCTGCGGCAGAATAATGTAAATCATCGCCTGACCATAACTCATCCCTTGAGAACGGGCAGCTTCCATCTGGCCTTTACTCACCGATTGGATTCCCGCCCGGAAGATTTCTGCTAGAAAGGCTCCGTAAGTAACTGAGAGAGCAACAATCGCGCGTACATTCATGTCAATGGCTTTGTTTTCCAATGCTAAAAATGGGGCCGCAAGCAAACTCCATCCCATTGACTCGATCCAGTGTCCAAGTGAATTCATACTGCCTACCACCGCTGGGACTGCTACCAGCGCTATAAAAAAGATAAGCACCAGCATTGGGACACCACGGATAAATTCAACATACAGGGTTGCCAGGTTACGGAAAAAAACGTTTTTAGAAATCCGTCCCAACCCTGTGATTAATCCCAGAAACAGCGCAAAAACAAAGGCATACAGCGTCGTTTGGATGGTGATTTTCAGACCTATGCGAATAAAATTAAATGCTTCAGAATAATTTTGTTGGGTAATAATTGCATAAATTGTGGCAATAGCGATCAGGATTAACGCCACGAACCACCAGGGAAATTGTAATAATCGCTCTTTTAATCCTGGTTTCCCCAGGTTAACCGGTGTTGGGTTCATTTCTATGGTTGAATTTTGGTTCATACTTAATTCCTGTATATGAGAGCGTTTCTTGTTTTATAGCCTGGATTCAGAGAAAAAGGCAGGAAGGGTACAAACCCTTCCTGCTCAATAAAACACCTAATCTTCTAACAAGATATCATCGTAGGTGATATCAAAGGCTGGTCCGAAATAACGGACATTTAACTCAGACAAAAAGCCATCAGCCATCATGGATTGCAGAGCCTGATTGACCGGATCAACCAGTTCGCTGCCCAGGGGGAAGATAAATCCCAGTTCATCACTGCTGATCGCAGGTCCTATCAAATCCAAATTCTCAGCATTTTCACCCATGTAACCCATGCCAACCACTTCATCAATGATGACAGCATCCACATCTCCGGAAAGTAAAGCCTGTACCGCAAAGGGGAACTGTTCAAAAGCACTGATACGATCTTCAGGTAAAAATTGTGTTGCTGTCTCATAATTGGTCGTATTCGATTGAGTACCCATTTGTAAATCTGTTTCAGCAAAGGCTTCAATTGAGTCAAAGCGGGTTTCCCCTAATCGAACCAATAATCGTTGTTGAATATTTATATAACCAATGGAAAAATCCACCACTTCCTGACGATCCGTGGTATTCGTGATTCCATCACCGGCAGCATCAAATTGGCCATCTGCGACAGCTTGAATCATACCATCCCAGGCAGCTTCTACGAATAGCGGGGTACAGTGCAGGCGGGTGCAGATCTCATTCCAGGCATCATAATCCCAACCGCCCGGCTCTCCCGTCTCAATGGAAATGTAATTGAATGGCAAGTATACATTTTCCACAGCAATAGTTATCTCCTGGCAATTCAGGTCTACGATAGCTGTATCCGCACTTCCCAGGCATCCTTCCGGGTCAGCAGTCACTGGTTCTTCCATCGGCTCTTCAGCTGCAGGAGCTTCTGTTTGTGGTTCTTCAACGGCTGGTGCGGCAGGTGTAACAGCATTGGCACAAGCTGACAACAATAATGCTGCCATTAAAACAAGGTTGACTATTAAAACATTTCTTCTCATCACTTTTTCTCCTGAATAATATTTTTTTGTTTCCAATAAACGGCTCCTTTGGTAATCACCGCTCTTTCAACACAAACCCGCTCAAGAGCGAGCCCTGACGGTCGGGATAACGACGATCAGTTTTTGGGTAATTCAGAATTGTCTTTTTAGTGGCACCTCCATCTCGCTCTTTCAAAATCATCCCACTGTCCTCAAACAGTCTCACTGGGAAACCAATAAAACAAAAAAGCCTTCCCAGAAGGAAGGCTTTTTTTATCTCAAACGTTTTTAGAATGATTGAATTTCTGCTAAACGTAAACTAGCCGCTCCTTCTGGGAGAAGATCGGGTATGACGCTTAGCCTTCTTAACAATCATTTGGATTTGCATAGTTTGCTTTTTATACCCTCTCCTTCTTGATCTGTCAAGTTAATTGAAAATATTTGGAAAAAATTTATTCTCCTTTTTCACTATTATGATAGCTATATCATCCGATTGAGCATGGTCACCCATGAAATTGCACCAGCTGTGGACGATTTGGTTCAATATTTCATGCGAATCATTTTCAGAATTCGCCAGAACCACCTCTTCCAAACGAGTTTTTCCAAACACTTCGTTGTCACAATTAAATGCTTCGGTAAGGCCATCCGTATAAAAAACCAATACATCTCCTTTACCTAACTGGATTGACACCTCTCCTGACTTAATTTTTGGTATAACGCCAAGGGCAGTGCTTTCTATGATTATTTCTTCAATGGTATTCGTGGCTGCACAATACCTGAGAGGGTGGTTATGACCCGCATTGGAAAATCTTAATAATCCTGTTTTCGTGTCAATTAATGCATAACAAACGGTAACAAAATCTCCACCATTGAACTCCTTATAAAGCAATGAATTCACTTGATTTAGAATATTGGCTGGTGTCCTGACCTTGAGCGCAATTGTTTTTATGGCGGTTAAACTCAACGCCATAAAAAGTGCAGCTGGCAATCCTTTTCCGGAAACATCCGCCATAATGATACCTACCTTGCCGGAAGAACGATTGATAAAATCATAGAAATCGCCGCCGACCTGTTCGGCAGCCTGATAAAAACTGCTGAATTGCCAACCTTTCCGGATAGGAGTCTTAACTGGAAGCATGCTCATTTGAATATCATGAGCAATGAGCAGTTCTTTGGTCAATCGTTCTTTTTCCAATAAAGCTGATTCCATTTTGCTTCTTTCGGTGATATCCTGTACCGTTCCAACTAATTTTTGCGGGATTCCAACTTTATCCTTCATGAGAATCGCTCTGAGAGTGACTTTTTTCACCTCACCATTTTGCATTTGTAAACGATGATCTATATGAAGGTCCTGACCACGTGAAATCGTCGTGTCTAAGGATTTTTGAACAATATCACGATCATCAGGATGTACCATCCCCATTGCTGATTCGAAACTTAATTCGAATTCTTGTTCACTTAATCCAAAAATCCGATACGTTTCATCTGACCAGGTGACTTCATAAGTCTGTAAATCCAGATCCCAACTTCCTAGCCCTCCGATTTGTTGTGCCTGATATAGCCTGAATACATTTTCCTGCAAAATCTCCAAAGTCTGTAAATGCTTGGAAATTTCCGTTCGAAGTTCAGTCGTTTTGGATTGAACCATTTCCTCCAATTTCTCTTTATAGGCTAACAATTCCATTTCATTCTCTTTTTGTTTTGTGATGTCTTCTTTTACAGATATGTAATTTGTCACCAATCCTTGACTATCTAAAACGGGCGAGACAGTTCCTAAATCCCAGTAAATTTCACCGTTCTTTTTTCGGTTACAAAGTTCGCCGCGCCAGATATTTCCAGTGGTAATTGTTTCCCACATTTTTTTATATACGCTTTGATCAACCAATCCGGATTTTAATATGCGTGGATTTTTTCCAATCACTTCTTCAATTTTATAACCGGTAACTTTTTCAAATGCGGGGTTAACATATTCAATGTCTCCGTCTGTGTTCGTTATTACCACAATTGCAGGAGTCTGTTCAACTACTCTGGTGAATTTACTTAGCTTGTCGATTACCGGATTATTCTTTGAGATCTCTCTAACTACCACAAGGTAAAAATTTTGTTCCAACTGACTTACTTTAAATAGGGAAAGCAATACAGGAAATTTCTTCCCATCCTTTTTTACGCCTACAATCTCGTAATTCAACCTTGTTGAATGAGAATCTAACTCTTGTGAGAAGAAATGTTGAACTAAATCCTGTAATTCCTTTCGAAATGCTTTTGGGGTGATAACCTCCAGTGGTTGGCCGATCATTTCATAGAAATCGTACCCAAAAATCTCTTCTGCTTCTGTGTTAACATCAAAAACTTTATAAGAATCATCAATCATGATGAGTGCTTCACCATATAGCTTATATAAATTTGAAAGTTCAGCAATAAGACTTTCAATGGTTTTTCCATTCGTGTTTATTTGATTGGTAATATATCGATTAACCATATAGCCTCCTGCTCACGATTTGGTCAGATTGGTGCCCTGATATTTTGTCTTTAATTTCAAGAAGACATCATATAATGCCGGAAAATGATTGAGGGAATGAATAATAGGCTTAACCAATATCACAAATGATGTGAGCAGATGAAGTCATTTATATGGAAAAGCATAGCTGATCTTTTTCATTTGTTATTAACTCGCATTTTTTCTTTTTTTAGATCCAGTGATTTCACAGGTTATCAATATATATTCTGCCTAAGTGAAAAATCCCATAAACTATAAAAGTTGGAGGGAAATATCATAATATTCACTAATAAGATAATTATTGTAGAATATAGTATAAGAGATTATAAGGAAATGTCAATATTTAAGATTTTGAAGGGAATGATACTTGTTGGATCTAGCAATTCAAATTTTTCATGATTGCTTGAATACAAATTGATTACTAATGAATAAAATATATGCTGGGGAATCTTGACAGCCGTACAAATGATAACTGCAGTTCAATGCAAAGCAGATTGTTTGGTTACGAGAAATCCTAAGGATTTTTACCCAACCTAGTTGCCAGTCATGCAGCCAGTTGATTATCTTAGCTAAATCTCCAAGATTAATGATTAAATAAACATTCTACTTTATCTTTAGCTACTATGGTGCCTGACCAATTTTGAAGTTATCAAAACAAACATTGGACGAGTACCATGTTCGTAATCCGGCACCACCACTGGTATAGGTATCATCTACTGCTGCCAAAACCAACTCACCATCCACATAAGCGCTCATCGTGGTTCCCTTCATTTCAACTACTACATCCCTTGGAACATCATGCCAATCGAATTTTGGATGCCCAGGAGGTCTTGCCTTTGCAATATCAGATTCTTTTCCATTTTCCCACTTTTTGAACACAAGATATCCTTTTCCAGGATCATATTGAAAACTGTAGCCATTAGGTTTATCGCTATAATCCTGCATTCTCAGCATGATACCGTACCCATTTCCACTGATCAGGTTCGCTCCATCCAAACGAACAACATAATCATTATTGGTTGGCATCGAATCCCTGGAACAATTGTTATATGCATAATTATTACCCCCGTCATTTTTCATACATAATTTTCCATCATTTGACATCCAACTTTTGGATCGATTTCCTTGAAGATCCCAATCTTCAACACCGGTCATATCAGCTTTGCAATATTCTTTTGGATCATTGGGTCCAGGTGTTGATACATTTGAAGCCGCCAGAACGTCTTCATATGATTTCTTTGCACCTGTTGCCAGAACACTTAAACCAATAACACTGACTAATGCAATCAAGGTCAGTATGAGTGCATATTCGGTTATTCCCTGACCGGATTGCTTGTTTGGATTATTTAATTTAAGCTTAATTTTCATTGAAGGTATCATAAGACTTCATTTTCTATTTAAATAATAAATCGAGGTGCGATATTGTTTCGTCAGTAACTTATTAATATAAACTAACTTCATACTTGCCTAATAAAGGTTCAAACTGTTCCGATACAAGTGTAAAGGTTTATTTAATGAAATTGAATTACAATTCATTAACAATGCCAAAAAATAATTTACAGGTTCTTAACAGGTAAAATTTCAAAATAAATACCCATTAATTCAAAAACCACAAATTCTTTCTTGAATTTGTGGTTTTATAAAGAATTAAATTAAATTCTTTAGTTAAGAAAGCAGCATTCTCTTCCTGGAGATCTGCTTCAACATAAAGATCAAAGGTGTCGACAGTAGATAAATCATCAGGAAGACCACATTCGGTACCATCCGTACAGAACCATCCAGAAATTGACGGACAGCATTCACACCATAAAAGAACGTCCGAAGAAATTCAGCCAGAAGAATGAAGAGCGCCCCACCTGCCACCGGGATCATGTACATCCACGGATTACGCGTTCCGGTCTGTGCCTTGGTAACCGGAATTAATATAAACGCAACCAGACCAAATAATACAATCATGCTGATATCCACCTTTGTCGTAAAGAAACTCTGCTGTGTTTGCTCAAGCCATAAAATGAAACTGGCTCCTATGATCATCAGAATAAAGACAATCAGACTATCGAATAAATTCAGTAATGCCAGGCAAAATGGTTTTGCATAGGAGCTGATAATCTCCTGTGAAAAAACTTGTGGATCACCTACCACAGACTCAACTGCTTTTCCTGATTCCTGTGCCGAAAGCAATAATTCGAGAACATCTTCCGTAATATCCTTTTTGGTAGCAGCTGCGAGCTGAGAATTTACCACGGCATCTTTTATGATTTCATATTGTTCAAAATATTCTGCATTCAGTAATTTTTCATAATTCTTTTTCTGAATTTTGGAAAAATAAACCACAAACACGGATAAAACACTGATTACTATAATTGTCACAATTACTACCATCGGCATCTGTTCACCACTGGATTGTCCGGTCATCTCCCAAACCACTAGACTAGCTATTACCAACAATGCCAATAGTATTGAACTGACTAATAATACTTTATTTCTGGTTGTCATCATCAACCTCCATTACCTCATTTACCATTTTCATCATCCGTTGCCAGGTTTCTTGAAACTCCTGTAAAATGACCTGTCCATCCTGAGTGAGAAAATAATACTTTCGCATCGGTCCCAGTGGGGATGGTCGTTTCTCGACTTTCAAATGTCCTTTATTCTCCAGTCTTGATAAAATTGGATACACGGTCGCTTCATTAACCTCAAACCCGATTTCATTCAACTTTTCAACGGTTTTGTAGCCATACAGCTCTTCTCTTGAAATAATCTTCAAAATACAGCCTTCCAATATTCCTTTGACAATTTGGGTGTCGTTTGCCATCACACCTCCTTCTATGTATTACATAGTAGTATATTCTTATTATACAGCTACTACTATGTAATGTCAAGTAGAAATTTTCAAAATAAATTTCTATTTTCAAACATCGTTATGCGTCAATAAAAAATGGTAAACTCAATATTGCTTTTCTTTACCTTTCGAATATAATCTTCCATTATGAATTCTCGCCAACGACTGCTCACTGCCATTAATCGTGGTATCCCCGATCAATTACCTGTTACGAACCACCACTTAATGGACTATTTTCGTATTACCTACATGGATGGAATATCAAACAATGAAATTTTCGATCATTTCGGACTGGATGCTATTCATTGGACTGCCCCAGTCCGACCTGATTTTTCAGCCGGAGATTATTACGATCCCACAGATCCTCCTTCCAGTAATCCATTGCACAGTCGCCGTATTGTCAATGATAACTGGCAAATCACTACCGAAGAAATACCGAACAAAGAATACGCCACCACCCGGTATACGATTACAACCCCTAAAGGAAAACTAACTGCTGTCCTGCAAAGTAATCAATACACCACCTGGGTGTCTGAGCATCTACTCAAAGAAAAAATGGATATCGATTTGATATCTGAATACGCCACCGCACCGCTTTGTGATTTTGAGCAGGTAAACAATGAAGCAATGAAATTTGGGGAAAGAGGTATTGTCAGAGGTCACATTCCTGGTTTTGATATTTATGGTCAACCTGGTTGCTGGCAGGATGCCGCTGTTCTGGTTGGTATTGAAAAATTGATAATGGCAACCTTCGATGATCCAATTTGGGTGCACGAACTTTTAGAGATCCTTTGCAAACGAAAAGAGATCTTCATTCGCTCGTTGAAAGGTGCACGGTATGATCTTCTGGAATTGGGTGGAGGGGATGCATCCTCATCTGTTATTTCACCAAAAATCTTTCGCACTTTCGTTGCCCCTTATGATGCAAGATTAATTAATTTGGCTCATGAAAATGGACAGCGGATTGTTTACCATACTTGCGGTGGCATGATGCCAATTTTGGAAGACATTGCGAACATGCATCCGGATGCCATGGAGACTTTCACACCTCGTGAAATGGGTGGTGACATTAACCTAGCTGAAGCGAAAAAACGTATTGGGGAGCGGGTTTGTATGATCGGTGGATTCGATCAATCTCATTATTTCTGGGGTTGCAGCGAAGCGGAAACACGACTGGCAGTCCGTGCTTGTTTCGAAACTGCAGGGATTGGCGGAGGTTTTATCCTCTGCCCATCAGATCATTTTTTTGATGCTGATCCAAAGTTATTGGCTGCTTTTGCATCAGAAGCACATCTTTGTACCTATCAATAAGATTTCCATTTAAATTAATTTCAAAAATTATCTCCACTTATTAAAAGATTCTGCAAATTCAAATTTTACAACAAATTATTTTGATATAATTTTCTTATCCAAAAAAATTAAACTCCCCAAATTCATTATTCACAGGATCATCATGAAAACATTCACAAAAAGAAACCAAGCCTGGTTAATACTGCCAGTCCGTACATTATTATTCCTCGCTGCACAGGTATTAATTGCATTACTACTCCTGTTATTTGCAGGGGTATCCGATTGGCAGGTTTCTGCTGGCTGGTGGCCAGTTGGGGTTGCTCTGGCAGATATCGTCTGTCTTTATCTGCTCATCCACTGGTACAGACAAGAGGGGAAAAAATTCTTTTCCGAGTTCCGATTAAATCGCAAAACCTTTTGGAAGGATCTCCTGGTTATGCTGCTTTCGCTGGTCATCGGCGGACCACTTTCCGTTATGCCAAATATTCTGCTATCCAACTGGCTTTTCGGAGACCCTGAAGCCACTTTACCACTGTTTGTCGGAATTTTACCACTTTGGGCAGTTGTTGTTGCCCTGATACTGTTCCCATTAGGACAGGCACTGACAGAAATCCCTATGTACATGCGTTATATCCTTCCTCGGCTTGAAGCACAACCAGGCCTCAAACCCTGGATGGCAGTTGGTCTGGTAAGCCTGTTCCTCAGCCTGCAGCACATCACTGCGCCATTGGTTTTCGATATTCGATTTATCCTATGGCGTGCTTTGATGTATCTTCCCTTTGCCCTATATGTAGGTATATTAATCCGTTGGCGACCACGTTTATTGCCGTTTATCGCCACGATTCACTGGATGATGAATTTATCCTTCGTTTTCATGTATTTGATTCCAAACATCGCCCGGTAAATTTATTTGCCAACACGATTATCTCTACTATAATTCATTAATCTGAAATTTTTACAAAAGAATTATGTTTAAAAAGGGTGGAAGAACCAGGGACAGATGGTTCTTTATTGATTGCAAATGGAGTTGATATGATTCGCCTCACTCGTAAAGTATTCACCGACCTATCGATCTGGATGATTGGTCTCGGCCTGATCATCGGTATTGTCTTTCCTTTTTTCGTTGCCTGGATGGGAATTCCGCGCGAATATGTCCTCAAACCCTGGTTTTTTGTTGCCTGCATTAGCGCTGGCGTTATTGTTGGTGCATTAAACGTCAGCCTGGCTCGAACTGTCGTCGGTTCGCGCTTGAAGCTTCTGGGCGATCGCATGCAATATGTGACTAAGAATCTAAAAGGCATTAAAGAAGGTAATGATATCTCTTGTACTCCTGAACAATGTCAAATATCCGTTGACTCCGAAGATGAATTAGGTCACAGTGCAAATGCATTCAACAGTCTGGTTGAAACTCTATTTGAATCGATCGAAACAGAAAATTCACTGAATATTTTTAATCAAATGCTGGGTAGTCAGTTAGGATTGCGAGACCTGACCGAGAAAGCTTTACAACAATTATTGCTACACACCGGAAGTGCTGCAGGGGCAGTGTTGATTGAGAGTGAAGGAACCGTAAATGTATCAATTTCACAAGGTATTCGGAATGTGGACACCTTGCTGGAAAGTGATCATGTTAAAAGCGTTTTACGTAATGAAAAACGAATTCAAATCAAATTACCAGATGATGTAAGGGTTGAAGGCGTTTTAACCGATTTTCGTCCCAATGAAGTCATTTTAGAACCGGTTCTTTATAAAGAAGTGATGTTAGGATTGATTATTCTGGCAACCGCCAAATCATTTAGCAATGATGATCTTACCCGTTTGAATCTCTTCAGACAAGGATTGGCACTGGCAATGCATAATGCGATGCTTTTTGATCGATTGGAAAGGCTGGCAGCCCTTGATTCTTTGACCGGTATATATAATAGGCGCTTCGGGATGACCCGCTTACATGAGGAATTCGGGCGGTCGTTGCGTTCAAATTCACCGGTTGGGGTTATCATGATGGATCTCGATCATTTCAAAACTGTAAATGACACCTATGGGCATTTGGCCGGAGATCGTGTACTCATAAAATTTGCAAAAATTGCTCGCAGTGTATTGCGTGATGGCGATATTCTTATTCGCTACGGGGGAGAAGTGTTTCTGGCAATCCTACCAGGAGCATCCCGCAATGACGTGATTAATATATCAGAGCGACTGCGCAGAAAAGTGGAAGAGAGTGAAGTCGCGGATAACGATGATGTCATAAGAATCACCACCAGTATCGGTGGCGTATCTTATCCGGAAAACGATGTCGCCAATGAAACTGAATTGATAGACTTGATCGACAAGTCGCTCTACAAAGCTAAAGAGTCTGGCCGAAATTGTGTGGTAATGTCACCTATGAACTAGAACCAAATTGGTCGTGGATCGTTCAGAAAGTCCTCTGGTTTCGTTCATTTGAACGGTGATCCAAATTCCTCAATTGCATCTGCAATAATGGGTAAGGTAGTGCGCCACACATCCAACGGCACATTCTCTGAGATTTGAATCTGTAATCGCCCGGTGTGTCCAGCAGTAGCCAGAATTTCATCTGCTACACGACGAACTTCCGCGGGTGGCTGAAGGTGAATGGAAGAAGGAAAATTGAGTTGCAGGATTTTCTCAGGCCACAAAGATAGAGCTTCTGCTACCGTAGTATCACAATCCGGTGTTGGCGTGAATGAATCCAATCCACCTACTTTTGAATTCGCGATATCCTTCCATAGTGGTTTGAGAAAGCCATCCATGTGAATGAACAATGGTGCACCTCGTTCAGCCAGCATACCAGCCAGCTCATCATAAAGGGAAACACAATATTTCCTGAACCGGGCTGCTCCGATGGCGGGAGCGGTAATATTATCCGGAATATTGATGAATGGTGCTGGGGATCGGTATGCAATTTCGAATTGCTGCCGTTCGCGCTTCATCAGCAATTCAATCGTGTGTTCAACATGCTCGGGGTAATCTGCCAGATGCATGGATAAGCCTTCCAAACCAACCCATTCAACCCAGAGCTGCTGCCACGGGGTTCGCTCGCACTCTACCTTAGGGAACCCATCATCTCCCAGTTCAGCAACATCTCGGTAATACTGGTCATAATTTTCTAATATCAAACAATCCTCGAGATAAGACCAGAAGATTTCATAATCCTGTTTGGTTGTGACGAAGTGTTTGCTGGGTGTAGAGCTGTCGAAGGCAGGTTCATAAACTCGAATTTCCTCCAAAGTATCTTTGGGGGTATGCAACAGGGTTCGTTTGTATTTGGTATCATTCTGTACAAAAACCCGACTTTCATAATTACAATGGGGGTGTTCCACTCTGTAAATCGGACAAAAACGGATAATACCAATTTTTCCACTGCCTATGTGTTGCAACACTTCTTTTGGTAGCACCAGAATTTCATAGATTGCAAATGGAACCCGGTCATGTTCACGTCCTTGAATAACTGCCAACATTCGTTCACGCATGGTCATCGATTTCATAGATCTCCAAAATTCAGGTGTTCAGTGGTACTTAATTATATTTCAAATCTTAATTTTATTAAGCTTTTTTCTGACGCATCCTGACTGATCCAATTTCCATGGATGGATTGGAAGTTACTCGAAAAATAAAGAGTATCAAATCCTCTATCTGTTATCAAATGGGATCAGATCGAATTTATCGCTCATTCAGATGGAACAAGGATTTAAATCTTCTGAATAATTTTTATTTAATAAATAATAATTATGTCTTCAATAATCCTTTTTGCATCGCCACTGAAATCGCGGCTGCCCGTGAATCTACCCCCAATTTCTCATATATATTCGCCAGGTGTGCCTTCACCGTTCGCTCTGATATCCCCAAATGCAGGGCAACTTCTTTGCTACGTTCACCACGAGCGACAGCTTCCAATACTTCCTTTTCCCGCTCTGTTAATTCGATGGTAGACACACTTCCCTTCCCGCCCTGTCTGGTGCCCCCTGCCAGCGAAAGGACACGAGCCATAATCTCAGGTTTGAGCAAAGTTTCACCTCGTGCTGCTGCCCGGATGGAGTCGAACAAGGCAGCCCGGTCCGTATCCTTCAGCAAATAACCACGCGCACCAGCTTGCAGTCCACGCAACATTAGCTCATCTTCATTGAACGTGGTCAATATGACAACCGCAATTTCTGGTTGACTTTCACGCAACTTTTCAATCGCTGTCAGTCCGTCCATTCCAGGCATACGTAAATCCATCAATACCACATCGGGATTAATATCCACACACAATCGAAGAGCTTCAGCGCCATCATTCGCCTCCGCCACAATCTCAAAATCATCTTCAGTTTCCAAAATCAGTCTCAATCCCTGACGAATGATTAAGTGATCATCTGCAATCAAAATTTTTATCATAAGGGAGTTTTCATCCTGATTTTTGTACCAACACCGAGTTGACTTTTGATCTCGAATTCTCCACCCGCTAATCGCACCCGTTCCTGCATTCCCAATACGCCATAATGTCCGGAGGGAATAACTTCAGAATCAAAGCCCTGGCCATTGTCCTGAATTGTGATAATCAATCTATCAGTGTCTGTTGAAACCTCAACCTTTACTTTATTTGCCTGTGCATGCCGGGCAATATTGGTAAGTGCTTCAGCTACATTCCGAACAATAGCTTCATTAAGTGATTTAGATAGTGTTGGAATATCTTCTGCCAGGAACTCACAGGGAATATCGGTTGCACTGGTAAAGCGTGAAATTTCCAATCGCAATGCTGATTCCAGGTTTTCGACTGATGTGTTTCTCAAATCGTCAATTGCATTACGCGCATCAGCCAGGGCTGCTCTTGCTTGCAGCATGGCATTAGAAACGATCGCTCTGGCTTTATCAACACGATCATTGGAGAGGTGCGCTTCAACTGCTTCCAATTGCAAAATAATCCCAGTCAACCCCTGGGAAAGAGTATCGTGCAATTCTCGCGCCATGCGTTGCCGTTCGTTAGCAATTGTCAAATCCTCCACCTGGGAAGCATATTGACTCAATTGCTGATTTACCTTTTCCAGTTCAGTGGCAAGTGCTTGCGCCTGCTCACGAGCATCTGTTTGTCTACGATATAAGGTAACATATGTGATCACAAAGATAATCACAGGAATGATGCCGATCAGCATCCAGCTGGATGATCCTTCATCCATAATATGACGTAAATTTATATACACCAATATCAAATAATAAAGCGAAGCAATCAGTGTTGCCCGGGATAATCCCAATATACCGACAACTTCCCCGAGCAAGGCCATAAAGATTGCGAAAATGATACCTTCATTGCCAGCCATCCAGCAGATAAAGAATCCCAGTATCCCCTGCACAAGGATGTAAATTACAGTAGTCTTCGAATTTATTATGATTTTTTCAATCTGCCAGTGCAGGAAAACATGTATAGCCATCAATGCCGTGAAAACAATCAACTGCCAGGATTGGCGCAATTCGGGTTTCTCTATTAATGCGATAGCATACATGGTAACCATCACCAGGGTTAAAAACCACATAAACAAGCGCGGATCGCGATCAACATTCTTATTTTTTATAGATGTATCAATATGGTTAGGCATGCTTGAATTGTATAAGATTTTTAAATTCTTAGCTATTGCCTAATAGGTCAATGTACGAATGTACAGTACCATTCCACCCGAAGGCCCAATATCCCCCACACAATCTTGCCTTTATACTAATTTTTAGAAATTGCATAAACCCCCAAACTCCATTGGGGTTTCAAGGAGAAAAAATGAACGCAATAGAAGTAAAAAATTTGAAAAAGTCCTTTGGCTCAATTCATGCAGTTCAGGGTGTTGATTTTGTTGCCCACCAGGGAGAAATTCTCAGCCTGTTAGGCCCAAATGGCGCTGGCAAGTCCACCACCATATCAATGCTTTCCGGTTTGCTGGCCCCCAGTGAGGGTGACGCATTTATCATGGGACATTCAGTAACAAGGCAGTCAAAGTCTGCCAAAGAGAGTCTTGGGGTTGTCCCTCAGGAAATTGCACTCTACCCCGATCTGTCTGCCCGGGAAAATCTGGTATTTTGGGGCAAAATGTATGACTTACGCGGCTCAAAACTAAAACAACGAGTTGATGAAGTTTTGGAGATCATTGGATTAACCGACCGTCAGAAAGACCACGTCGGCAAGTTTTCAGGTGGAATGAAACGGCGTGTCAACATTGCTGCTGCCCTGATGCACAAGCCAAATGTGATTATCATGGATGAACCAACTGTAGGAATCGACCCGCAATCCCGCCGACACATCCTTGATAATGTCAAAGACCTTAACCGCCAGGGGATGACCGTTCTGTATACCACCCATTATATGGAAGAAGCCGCAGAACTCTCCGATCATATCGCTATCATGGATCAGGGCAAAGTAATTGCCTATGGAACCCATACTGAACTGATCAGGATGGTCGGTGAGCAAACCCGCATTGATCTGACTTTCAATGCAGAGGTGGAAGCAATCATTCCACGTTGGAAAGAAATTGAAGGCGTAACAAGTCTGGATGCCACCGATGGCAAGGTCACAGTCCTGGTGGATGACAGCAATCGTGTTTTACCGCGATTAATCGAAGTGGCAGCGGATGGTGGCGTTCGCATCTTATCCGTGGATATTCAGGAACCCAATCTCGAATCCGTTTTCCTGCACCTGACCGGACGCGCACTGCGGGATTCCTAAGCGAAAAGGAAAATTAATCATGAAAATTCTGGATATTGCCTTCAAAGACCTGACACTCTCATTCCGTAGCTTATTTGCCATCGGAATGACAATCGTCGCTCCTTTGTTGTTAATTGGCTTAATTTCCTTGGCATTTGGCGGAGCTTTCAGCGGAAACCCGGATTTACCAGCAGTTTCGGTCGGAGTCTATAATGCTGACAAATTAAGTGACACCACAATACTTAAGAACGCTCTGGGTGAAAACATCCGCAGTATGTTTTTCGATGAGAGTGTAAAATCCTGGATCACAGCTATTGATTTTTCCGATGAAAACTCTTTACGTGCTGCCCTCGACCGACGGGAAATCGGTGTGGCTGTGATGATTCCCTCTGATTTCTCAAATCGATTCCTGGCAGGTGAGCGTGACTCGCAAGTACTCATCCTCAGTGACCCTACGCTCACCATTGCACCGCAGGTTGTTCAAAACATGGTGACAGCAATGTTGGATGGAGTTACCGGAGGTGGCATTGCTATTGAGACCGTTCTTGAACGCCAACTACTGCGAGGAATTCAACCCGATCCCAATTTAATATCTTCACTGGTCAATCGATATTCCACCTGGTACAGCGACTTCCAACGAGATCTATTTCACAATCCTCAGCGAGCAGCTCTGGTTATGAAGGCTTCCACCGGAGAGATTACCTCTGAAAATCCGATGCAACAGATGTTGGGACTCATGATGGCTGGGCAAATGGTATTCTTCGCCTTTTTCACCGGTGCCTATTCGATGATGTCGATCCTGGAGGAAAACGAGGAAGGTACCCTCGCCAGGATGTTTACCTTGCCGATAGACCGCACAGCAATATTGGCTGGAAAATTCCTGGCTGTATTTCTCATGGTCATTGTACAGGGAATCGTCTTGATTATCGCTGCCCATTTCATTTTCAAAATTCAATGGGGAGATCCATGGATGGTAGTCCTTGCGCTTTTGGGACAGGTGGTTGCTGCTGCTGGGTTAGGTGTTTTATTGATCTCCTTTGTGAAAACCTCACGCCAGGCAGGGCCAGTGTTGGGTGGTGCTCTGACAGCCATGGGCATGTTGGGTGGCTTATTCACCGCTAACATCGCCATGCCGGACGCCTTCAATCGTTTGGCTGCTTTTACACCACAGGGTTGGGTGGTGCGTGGATGGAAAATTGTTTTGAATGGTTTACCTATCAATGAAATGCTCTTACCGTTAACCGTGATGCTGGTTGTTGGTCTGATCATGTTCGCCTTTGGAGCATTTCGCTTTCATCGACGGTTTGCATAGAAAAAGTACCTGACGGTCAGGTCTGTCAGGTAAGGAGTATGAAATGAAAATTCTCGATTTAGCCCTCAAAGATTTACGACAAATGCTGTATGATAAAAATTCCGCGTTATTTCTGGTAGCTATGCCAATTGTGTTCACACTTTTCATGGGCTTTGCCTATCGCAGTGGTGATAATGGAGAGGTTGAAAACCAGCGCATCCCGCTTGCGTGGGTGGAAGAGAGTTCCTCCGGAGAGATGAGTAATATGCTCTATTCCCATCTGGAAACAGCGGACACCATAGAGCTCTCGCGCATGGATGGTGATGCTGCCCAGAGCGCTCTGCAAGCTGGAAAAGTGGCTGGAATTCTAATCATTCCATCTGATTTTGAGCGCAAGGTGCTGGAAAACCAGAATCCCCAGCTCAACCTGATCAGCGACACCACATCAATTACCGGTCAATCCCTTTACCAATTATTGAGAGCTCCTGTTTCGCAATTGATGAGCACATTTGAAATTGGACATATGAGTGTTGATAGTCTGGATGATCCGATGGAATTCAATCCAACTATCAATCTCGCCTGGGAAAAATGGAAAACCAACAATCTGGAAACACTGGTGAAAATGGAAAAAGCAGTCGGGCAGCCAGTAGAAAGCTGGTTTGGAGATAACCCTTATAATCAGGCATCTCCAGGGATCATTGTTCAGTTTGCCATCATTGGACTGGTCACCTCAGCCCAGGTTCTGGTCCAGGAGCGAAAGACGCGAACCTTACAGCGTCTGATGACAACCTCCATGCGCCCCTGGCAGATCATTGCCGGACATATGCTGGCAATGTTTGCGATCGTGTTTTTACAAACAGCACTGATGGTCATCTTTGGACAATTTATTCTCAAAGTGAATTATCTGCGTGTCCCATTTGGAACACTCTTGATAGCTTTTTCTCTGGGTTTATGGGTTGCGTCAATGGGTCTTTTGATAGGAACATTGGCTAAGTCGGACAATCAGGTTGTGCTGTATTCCATGCTGGCAATGTTTGTATTCTCTGCTTTGGGTGGCACCTGGTTTCCGCTGGAAGGTGCAGGTGGAGCATTCGCCACGATAGGTAAGCTTTTACCTTCCTCCTGGGCGATGATCGGTCTTCAGAATATTCTCATACGCGGACTGGGGATGACATCTATCTGGCAACCAGTAGCTATCCTGCTCGCATACGCGTTAGGATTCTTCGCCCTGGCTGTCTGGCGTTTTCGTAAAGCTGAGATGTAATAATTTTCAAAATAAAAACAGCGGAAATAACTCCGCTGTTTTTTTTGAAGTCCAATAATGACGATCATCAAACCCAAGAATTATTACTTAATCCTTTTCACGCAGGGAAATTGATGCTATCCCCACCACCACCAGACCATAAATCGGTAATATCGCAAACATCAGCCAGTCATCCAAAAGTGTTCCACCTTTGAGCAATTCCTGAAGGACTTCGTTGGCGTAATATAACGGGGTTAAATAACTTAAGATTTGTGCCCAATCCGGTAACTTTTCAACCGGTACAATGATGCCAGACAGGATCACGGAGAGAATCACCAGCGGGATAAAAGGGAAAACCTGTCCTTCATTACGGGCAAAATTGGATACCAGCATCCCAATAGCCATGCTGATCACTGCCAGAAGCCACATGACCAGATACATGGATGCAAATTGAGCGGTGCTAAATCCAAGATCAAACAACCAGTTTAATTCGAGCAACACCAGCAGACTCTGCACAGTAGCCAGAACAGTATATGCCAATAAGTAGCCGATGATGATCTCAATTTGTTTATACCCAACAACAAACATCTGAGCCATTGTTCCGGCTGTACGTTCTCGAACGAGCACAATCGCTGTTAAAATGAAAGTGATGAAGTGCACGATGAAAGCAGCATAAGGGACCACATACTGGCTGATATCAAAACTCGGCGGCGCTAAAACATCAAAAACGATTTTGATAAAGTAGATAATGATCAGTGGAAACAGGATCGATATTGCCACAAAACGCCGATCCCGGCGCAGCTGGTTCAGCACTCTGGCAGTTACCACACCAATATTGTTTAGGATCGTTTTCATGGGGTATCTCCCAAATTTAGCTCTTTCTCATGTGAATGGATCATTTCCAACACCACCTGTTCGAGTGTTTCCTCTTCTATTTCGATTCGGTTGATGGATGCGTCCAATCCGAATTTCTGAAGTAACTTTGGCAATTGATCCGGATAATGACTGACCACCTTTTCTCCCACTTTATTATCTTTCCGTATCCTAATCTTTGCCTGCTGCTTCCATAACAATTGCTTGGGTGGCTCATCCGCCAATAATACCCCTTCATGCATGATAGCTAAACGATCACAAAACATCGCCTCGCTCATTTGATGCGTACTTACCAGGATCGTAACACCCTGCTGAGTCAAATCCCGAAAATGATGCCAGAAAGATTCCCGTAATTTCGGATCAATTCCGGTTGTTGGTTCATCCAGAAAGAGGATTTTTGGATGGTGTACCAGTGCACACGCCAGGGAAACACGTTGTTTCATGCCACCGGAAAATTTGTAGACCTGATCATGTGCCCGTTTGGTGAGTCCGACAAATTCAATTACCTCATTAATCCGTTTGGCAAAATTTTCTTTGCGATTGGGAAATGAGAAAAAACGGATATTCTCAAAGGCAGTTAAATCCTCATACAATGCTGGAGACTGGGGCATATAGCCAATCATACTACGCACTTTTGACTTCTGGCTGATCGGGTTAAACCCCAGCACCGAGAGATTCCCTTTTGTAGGTTTCGTGGCACCGATTAAACTGCGAATCAGGGTCGTTTTTCCTGCTCCGTTTGGTCCCAACAAGCCATAGATCTGTCCTTTGGTAATCGAAAGGTTCACATTCTTCAAGGCTTTCTGTTTGCCGAAAAATTTATCCAGATTCTGGATAACAATGGATGCGGTTTCATTCATCTCAGGACTCCTTATATTTCATCTCGAATGGAGTAAATTTAATTGTAGTCCTGAATGGCGAATTCAGGTATTTCCGAGAGGTACACAACTTATAACCTGGAATTCTTTGGACTAATACCAAAGTCTATTTTTTCGTTATGTGTGCCACCTCAAAAGTAATTGATTAAGTTCATGTATAATTATTCTCAGTCATTATTTTTTTTCGATCCAAAAAAAGGTTTTTGCGGTAATATGGATAATTCATTCAACGGACAATTTGATCCGAGTCTGATATCTTTGCTCGAAGACGCCATTGATTTTGCCGTGTATCAAATTGCGATTGATCCTACACATCCATATGGTGGCCGAGTAATTATGTTCAGCCCTTCCCTAAAAGAAATTGCAGCGATTGATGATCCTTGGAACTTTGAATCCTGGTTTATCAACATTCACCCGGATGATAAAAAGAGAGTAATCGATGCTAATTACCTCTCCTGGACAGAATCAGTTCGCTATGATGAAACTGCCCGTCATTATAATGAATCCAAAGGAGGGTGGACCTGGGTTCGTACGATCTCTACACCGGTCTTCGATTCTGAAAACAAATTATCACATTTTACCGGATTGGTGCTGGATATCACCGAACAAAAATTAGCTGATGATGAATTAAAACATCGTGAAGCCTTTGAGAATTTGCTATTATCCCTGGCAACCAAATTTATTAATCTTGAACCGAATGCTGTAGACAATGCAGTTAATACTGCCTTGAAAGATATTGGCGAATTCACTGAGGTGGATCGTAGTTACTTGTTTACCTTCTCTGATGATCTTAAATTGATGACTTGCACAAATGAATGGTGTGCCCCTGGTATCTCACCACATATCCACCAACTGAGCAACATTATAGTAACTGACCGACAATGGTCAAACAATAAAATTCTCAATGGCGAAATTCTTTATATCCCCTCTGTAAATAATTTGCCTGAAGAAGCCCAAAATGAGAAGCGTGTATTTCAAAAACAAAATATTAAATCTCTGCTGGCAGTACCATTAGTTTATCAAAGTAATATTTTGGGATTTTTCGGTTTCGATTCCGTCCAGGCTGAAAAAACCTGGTCGGATGATAGTGTTGCACTTTTACAGATGGTCGCCAGTATTATTACCAATGCTCAGGAAAATAAAAAGGCTCATAAGGCTTTACTCGCAGCTTATGATGACCTGGAGCTGCGGGTATCAGATAGAACTTTGGAATTAGAGATTGCCAATTACAAACTTCAAAAGGAAATTGATCAAAGAAAACAAGCTGAAGAATCTCTTCAAATTAGTGAAGCGCTCAATTCGGAAGTATTTGATCACTCCCCACTACAATTGTTTATTGTGGAAGTTTTGCCTGACGGACATTTTCGGGTCTTGCGCACCAATCCAGCCCATCAACAAGTTTCAGGGTTAACATCAGAAAAAGTTTGGGGAAAAACACTGGAGGGAATTTTAATTCCAGAAGTTGCAGCAGCGGTTAATCAACACTATCATGACTGTATTAAGGCTGGACACACCATCGCTTATGAGGAACAAGGCCCATCACCGTATTGGGATTTGGAAAGAATCCGCACTTTCCGCACAACGGTTGCACCCGTTTTCGACAATCAGGGGAATATTGTTCGGCTGGTTGGTGCCAGTGAAGATATCACTGATCAGAAAACCGCTCAAAAAATTCTGATGGAGCAAGAACGTGCAGAAGCTGTTTCAAATGAACGAGGTCGCCTTGCCCGCGAACTGCATGATGCTGTTACCCAGACTTTGTTTTCAACCACACTGACTGCGGAGGTTTTGCCCAAGATTTTTGAAAAAAACCCGGAAGCAGGTTTGAAAAAACTGGGAGAATTACGCGAGTTGACTCGCGGGGCATTGGCTGAAATGCGTACGTTATTAATGGAATTGCGTCCGGAAGCCCTGGCTGATGCCGAGCTGCATGATCTCCTCCAGCACCTGACCAACGCCTTCATTGCGCGAGCTCGTATCCCGATCGAATTTAAAATCGATGGAAATTGCTCACTACCTGTGGAGGTTAAAGTAGCCTTCTATCGCATCGCCCAGGAAGCACTCAATAATATTACAAAACATGCTGATCCTGACCAGGTTATCCTGTCCTTATCATGCCACCCCGAACGTTTTGATCTGATCATTGAAGATAACGGACGGGGCTTCGATATCAATCGGGAACTTGGATCAGATCATTTTGGACTGAAGATCATGTATGAGCGGGCAGATGAGGTTGGTGCTCACCTTGAAATTGAAAGCCATGAAAACCAGGGGGCCCGCATTCATTTACAATGGTTGCCAGAGTCAGGCAAACCACCAAAATCAGACGAAAAAGGAAAATGATGGAAGAATCTAAAACAATAAAAGTACTGATAACAGATGATCATACCGTTGTGAGAAATGGTTTGAGCTCTTTTCTGATGGTGTATGATGATTTTGATCTTGTAGGAGAGGCAAGAAATGGTGAGCAGGCAATCCAGCTTTGTGACGAATTGAATCCTGATGTTGTTCTGATGGATTTGGTAATGCCTGGAATGGACGGAGCAACAACAACCAGGCGGATCAAAGAAAAACATCCCAAAATTCAAATCCTTGCCCTTACCAGTTACAAAGAACGTGAGCAGGTGCAATCAGCACTTCAGGCGGGGGCAATCGGATACCTATTGAAAGATATTTCAGCTGATGAACTGGCGCAAGCAATCCGTCAGGCTTTTATTGGAAATCCAACCCTGGCTCCGGAAGCTGTGAATGCCCTTGTACAGGCTGGACGTGAACCGGAAATTAATCTTGGACATGATTTAAGCGATCGGGAACGCGAAGTTTTAGCATTGATGGTAGAAGGGTTAAACAACCAGCAAATCGCTGAAAGATTATTTGTCAGTCAATCCACAGCAAAATCACATGTCAGCAGCATTCTTTCAAAATTAAAAGTCAGTACGCGCACAGAAGCAGTCTCATTTGCATTAAAGAATAGGCTTGTTTGATTTTCATAAAAAATCCATATCTGCACGAATAATTTTCCAATTTACACTAGCTTAAAAAGAACAGATTTAATAAAAGACTTACATTTCTGAAATTTGATCTTCTTTTTCGGAAAAAATTTCCAATCCCAAATTTTTCACCCTGGTCTAATGGTTGGGTTTTTCAACCTACGTGTTGGCAATTTTTCTGTTAATATCATCTCTCATTCCCAAAAAGGTATCCTGTCCTATTGGCTAATTCGATTTGTTCTAATGACCTATATCAATTCATCTGGGTGCAGGGTGTCAAAAATGTTTGGATTAATTACACTTGATTAGAAGTTGAGAATCTATAATAAAGTGAAAAATATGGTCAAGAATCTGAAATTAAATCGACAAAATCTCTCGTTCCCTCTAGCGGGCATCGCATTGGGAATAGCAATGGGGAGTCTTTTTCTGGATGGAAACATCCTCACCGGTATACTCATTGGAATTATTCTAAGTGCAGTAGTCAGTCTTCTTAGTAAATTTCTGGAAGATAAATTGGCTTACACACTGGTTGGCATATTTTATGGGTCTGCGGCAGGAAGCCTGTTAGGTTTATTTCTCGGTGTCCTTCATACGGTGTTCGGTTCTGTTGACCAAACAGTTCCAGCGGAGCTATTACTTGGAATCTCGTATAAAGATTGCTATCTGCTGTTTGGATCTGCCAGTATGTCAGCCATTGGATTGGTCGCTGGCACTTTAATCGGTGTTCGTAAAATACAACAAAATTTATAAAATTCGAGGAGGAAAGTCATGGATCATGTGGTTTATATTGATGCCAAAGAAGGTGATTTGGAAAAGCTTCTGGATGGAAAAAAAAGAATGATTATCCGCGGGGCTACTGGAAGAAAACTTCCTTATGGTCGCGTTGAAGTGGGTGATCAATTTTATTTCATTCAAAATGATGGGAAATGCCTTGTGCAAGCCAGTGCTTCGGTTTCGATGGTGATCAATTCAGAGCTACTTTCTCCAGATGAATCTTCTCAATTGATTGAAAAATATCAGGATCTATTGCAGTTATCACCAAGCCAGGTCAAACGCTGGGCGGGGAAACGCTATCTAGTTTTAATGGGCATTGAAAATGTAAAACCGGTCAAGCCATTTTCAGTTGACCGCAGTGAATATGGAAATATGGACGATTGGCTGCCAGTTGGAGATATTCAACGGGTTAAAGTGAATAATTCAAAAATCATTATCCCTTGAGGCTAAATATGTTAATTTTGCTCGCGGATGCAAACTCAGAAGTTCTGGCAGCATTAAGGTTGGTGCTGGAACAGAAACAAGAATATAAAATAGTTGGAGAAGTAAAAGATACGATAGGTTTATTTTCTCAGATTACACACCATTGTCCGGACGTCATCATTCTCGATGCTGACCTGCACGGATTAAAATCCTCCAGAAGAAATTCGCGTAATCCAATGGCAGAATTGATTCAGACGTTGCATATGCTTTGCCCTACTATTTATATCATTGCACTCAGCAGCCTCCCAAATAAAGAAAAAGATTGTATTCAGGCTGGTGCGAACGCATTCTTCTGTAAAAGCAATCCCCCGGATGCTTTATTTTCGATCTTACAGACAGCCTACATAAAAACTAATCATTAAGGGTGGGCTTTCATACCATGGTCAAGATTAATTTCTCAATATAATAAGACTGCATAGTAAATCGCAGCACCAATATGGATAAAAGCAACCATAAAAAGAGTTAAACCAAGTGGTATGTGAACAGTATGCCACAACGATAATAATTGACGGGCAGCAGCTAAATTATTTATTTGACGTTGCACCTGATGGTATTTTCGATTGACCTTTGCCAACGCCAACACCTTCTGACGAGTTTGCCCGGACATTCCTGTTCCAATAACCTGATCCTTTATTATGTCCAGTAAATCCAACCAGAATCGCGAGAGCACTTGTAGACTACTACCTTTTCCAGGTTCAGTTTTGATGATCGGGCGTGTTTTTTCCTCGTTTTTCAACCGTGCCAGTTCCGCTTCTAATTGTAGAGCGGAAAACTCCAATTCCTGTAAACTGATCTCAGCACCATTTGACGCACGTGGAACTGCAGTATAAATATAACGACCAAGAATGCCACTAAACACCATTAAAACGGTAAGTAAACTCAAAACACCTGCTAAACCCTTGAATTCCCAACCTGGATGGATCAACACCATGAACGGACCAACGAGACCGGTAAATATGTGAAATTCCAGCCAGTTGGACATTCTCCCCCATCGTGCACCTCGCTTGCTGCGTTTCCGAAGGGAATAGAGAGTCTCCGTCATCAACATCATTACAAAGCCAAGCACCCCCAGACTATGCCCCCAAAAACCACTTGCTGAGGGAATTTCTCTAGTAGCTGCCTGTACCAGAAGATATGCCAGGGTGATAAATACCATAGCGATAACAGCAAAAAAAAGTTCTCTTGATTTCCTAAGCATGGTTTCTGCTATATTCCTCCCAGAAATAGTTCAAGGTATCAACCAGGGAATTATTCGGATCAAGTAGCCTTTCCCGAATCAAACTGATATCTATTTTCTCGCGAATTAGAATCTGAAGTGGTCGGGAAAGTGTCTGATCACCCATCACAATCGCACCCGTCAGATTATTTTCGTTGATATATAATCGAATCCGATTATCCTCCTGGTACGTCTGAGCCACCATGCCAAGTGATTGTTTCCGCCAGACTTCACTATCCCCACGCATAATTCCTAAAACATCAGCATCCCCGTTCAATGTTTTCTCTTCCAGGATTTCTTTACCCACCCGACCAATGATGGTAGTGATCAAACCACCCAGACGAGTGACATTGAATGGATATTTCTTGACGTAGGCATAATTTCCTCCGGCCATGTTAAGTCCGGCCGTCCAACCTTGTTCGATTGCCGGTCTCCAAAGACTGTCAACCAGGTATTCATCACTCAATTGATCATATACTTGTGCGACATCCCCCGCTGCAAATATATCTGCTTGACTGGTACGCAGTTCGGAATCGACCAGGATACCTCGCTGGGTTTTTAATCCAGCCTGAACAGCCAGGTTTATTCTTGGTTTAATGCCGATTGCGAAGGCGACAATTTGGCAGTCAATTTCCACTCTGTTGTCTTTTTCCTTTGCCGTTATGCCTCTCACCTTTCCGTTTTTTCCATTAATCTCAACGAGATCTGTGAAATAATGAATCTGTATACCAATATCGGTCAGGTGTTTTTCCACCATTTTTGATTCGGTCTCATCCAGGACACTACTCCAATATCGATCGCCCCGTAAAAAATAATGTACCTTTACGTCACAGGCAGCCATCCCTTCGGCCAACTCCAAAGCAGTAATTCCACCACCAATGACGACAGCAGTTTTCGCTTTTCGCGTATTTTTTATAATTGACTCGGCATCTTCCATCGTATCAAGCTTTTCCACACCCGCCAAATTAATTCCCGGAACATTTGGCAGAGTTGCTGTAGCTCCTGTTGCCAGAAGCAACCGGTCATAGCGAAAATTTTTCCCATCGCTGGTAAAAACAAGATGTTGAACCGGGGATATAGATTGAACTGTCTGCTTTATAATCTGGATTTTTAATCCATGAAAATATTCTTTCGTAAGTGGAAATAGTTGATTTTGTGGAACTTCACCCGCGAGCAAGTAAGCTAAACCGGGACGTGAATAATACACATACGGATCATTGGTAAACACAATGATGTTTCCATGAGGATCTTCTCTGCGAATTGCTCCTGCTGCAGCTACACCGGCAGCTCCACTACCAACGATTATATAATTCGCCATTGGTTTCATCCTTAGAAATTTTTATCACCACGTTTTTGGTCAAATTGCAGCACTCCCCGCGGACAACGACGGACACATTCACCGCAGGTCAAGCATTTACTTTCATGTATTTCCAGTCCGCGGAAAGCATGGGCTCTAACATCCACCCCAATCGGGCAATTAAAGGAACAAATTCCACACTGAACACACCGATTTTCATCAGGAATAATGAATCCGGAGGCTAGCCTTTCCCTTTTGATACTCGTTTCCAGAAAAAGCGAACCAAACAATGTGGCATTAGGAATTTTTGGATTAATCATCATTTTCTTCTCCATTACCATGGCATTCCATACAGCGTACCACATAATCAGGAATTCCTTTTTCTTCATGTTTTTCGGTCATTTTTGATTCACTGTGACAATTAAAACAGGTCCAACTGCTTCCACCAGATGGATGGCATTGTGCACATTCGCCATTCGCTTTACCATGGTTCATTGGGAAAGAATGGCTGAAACTCGCCCCTCCCCAGGAGTCAGTACTGTGGCAACTGGAACATTGTCCGGCAAAATGATTGTCTGGTTTATTACCGGAATGGCAGCTTTGACAATCGGTCGCGCCTGCAGCAGGATGATTAAAGCCCGCTGGTTTCCACCCATCGGTACTATGGCAGCTCGAACATTGCCCACCAAAATGATTGGCTGGTTTATTATTGGAATGGCAGCTTTGACAATCGGTTGCGCCGGCTGCAGAATGATTAAAGCTTGCAGGTTTCCATGCATTGGTACTATGACAGCTTGAACATTGTCCCGAGAAATGATTCGCAGGTTTATTGATCGAGTGGCAACTCTGACAATCCGTGGCACCAGCCACTGTATGGTCGAAACTGGCAGGAATCCAGGCATTGGTACTATGACAGCTGGAACATTGTCCGGAATAATGTTTGGTTGGTTTATCAGGCAAGTGACAACCCTGGCAATCTGCAGCTTCTACAGTGGAATGATCAAAATTAGCCGGTTTCCATGCTGCAGGTGTATGACATAGCGAACAAATTCCTGCAAAGTGATTATTCGGAAGCACTTCTGTATGGCAATCCACGCACTGGTTTGGGATACCTGCATAGGTCATATTAACATGACAACTTTCACAGGAGATATCAGCATGTTGTCCGATCAGAGGAAAGAAATCGTGTTCTGCTCCCACACTTCCAGGTAAAAACGGGACCTTGTGAGGTTGGATGGCTTTGATTTGAGCAGTAGTGAATTTTTGTGAAGCGCTTTCTTTCACGAGAGTCTGGTGGGAAGCATTTCGGAGAGTATTAAGATTCGATAGTGGATTAGTAGAATCCAATGCAAGCATTCTCAGATCAAAAATCCTCTCATATGCTTCCATAAATTTTGTTGGATTTGTTTCTTCCAGATAAGTGAATTGCTCCATTTTTTCTAGAATATCACCCAGAATTTTCACAAAACGAATTCGGGGATTTCCTTCAGCATCCGCAGGTAAGTGTTCAAATTGATTTAGAACATGCTCTAATTCAACCCAAACGGCATTGAACCTCGCTATCTCCTGGTCATCCGACAAGTCGTGTACACGTTTCTCCAGTAACCTTAATTCATAAGCTGACTTACTCGTTGGTGAGGTATAAAAAACATGCAGAGAATGTTCCAATTTTTCCTGGATAGGGAAGAGTTTCTGTTCTGCGTTGATCGGAGCAAACTCTACAAACGCCAATACGATTGTACTCATTCCAAACAAAACAAATAATATGGAAAGAGTAACTATTAAGTAGTTTCTTCGCATGGTGTCTGTCTCCTTTCTATTGGATTAGTCATGAGTTTCTCCATCCTCATGACAGGTGACACAATCCATCAGTTCTTCTCTGGGGATATTTTCATCTTCATGTTCCTCAATAAATTCCCTCTCCTGGGAATTGTGGCAACTTTCGCATGTATATTGGGTATAGCTGTCAACATGACAGACCATACATTCGATTTCACCTTCTTCGCCATGGTCCAGCGGAAATGTATGCGACATCAACATAGCAGGCTGCCAGGCTTCTGTCGAATGGCAGTTGGCACAATTCAACCCAAAACTACCAGCGTGGATTTCTGGTTCTTCATGACAGGCGGAACATTCAGTCGGGGTTTCTCGAAATTGTTGGTTTTCATGGCATGCAAGGCATTCAAGTTCGCTATGGGCACCATCCAGAACGAAAACATTTTGATGCTCGAAGTTTTTCATTTTATCAACACCATCGTGACAGTCAGTGCAATTAAATCCAAACAAATCACTATGCTCCTGCATAAAAACCGGATTATTTTGTTCATGACATTCATGACAGGAAGGTAGGACAATTTCGATTCCGTCTGATTGATGGCAATCCATACAGGCAATTAAATTGCCTTGATAATCCAGTTCATGGAGTATCAGGCTGAAACCCACTTCTTCATGATCAAATGGATTATAATCCCACACAGCCGGTGTCCAGGCTTGTGTCGTATGACATTCAGAACAATCCAATGAGAACATACCGGCGTGTTGTTCAGGTTCAAGATGACAGGTTGAACAATCAGATCTAATCTGGAAATTATTTTCAGTATGACATTCCTTACAAGTAAGAGGTAGATGCTCACCAGTGAGTGAAAATGATGTCTGGTTATGGTCAAAATTTTTCAATGCACCTTGAAGCATGTCAAAGTCACGCCCCTGGTGATCGGAATGACAATTTCTACAGGAGGTATTTATTGCCAGGTACCCATGCATACCAATTTCCTGATCAACTTGAATGTCAATATCCTCATGGCAGTTAAGACAACTTTCACTCTGACTTAATAGCAATGGTTGATGGCAGAGTTTACATTGTGTCTCGATTTCTGCGTGCGAACTGACCTCCGCAAACACCT
Source organism: Anaerolineaceae bacterium (assembly GCA_030653365.1). Classification (GTDB taxonomy): domain Bacteria; phylum Chloroflexota; class Anaerolineae; order Anaerolineales; family Anaerolineaceae; genus UBA6170. Next base: position 62,152 of record JAURZL010000008.1, on the reverse strand, counting down.
TTCCCCGTGTGGATTGTGAAGATAATTGTCCAGGACTAAAGATCGAAGGTCCTTTAATAATAAGCGTAGGGAACAGAACAAGCATAGCTGCAACTGCAAGTATGATGCTTAAAGGTGAGAATAATGAGGAACCGCTGGTTTCTGGTTTTTTCAAATATTGACCTTTATTGCGTTTTTAAGCAATATTTCCCTATTATAGTCCTAATTATCGGATATACCAGGAAAAAGAAATATTCATAACAATTGATACTTAAAGTTTAGTGATTTATATATATAATATGTTTGCGTGATTCGATTTTCTTTTTCAAAATACTAAATTATTTTCAGGATAAAACAATTAATGTCTACTTCCAACCCTCAAAAAAAAAATCTATTTATTTTTAGCTCTTGTACTAATTCTTTCCTCAATCGTTTATTACTTTATCTTCAAATCCGGCAGTTTACAATCCTATGGCGGTAACCTTGTTCTGCTCTTAATGTGGGTCCCGGGGTTTGCCGGAATCATAACACAATTAGTTTATGAGCGAACATTGCGGGGAATGGGTTGGAAATTAGGAAAAGCAAAATATTTGTTAATTGCTTATTTCCTTCCTGTAATTTACTGCCTGGTTGTCTATGGAATAACCTGGATTTCCGGACTTGGAGGAGTACCAGATCCGGAATTTATATCTGAAATCACCCAGTCTTACGGAATTACAAGCTCAAACCCGACAATTGTGATTTTGATTTTCAGTGTAGTTGCTGGTATTATCGGATTATTTGGTAGTCTGTTAAGCGCTACAGGAGAAGAAATTGGATGGCGTGGAGTCTTTGTCCCTGAATTGGCTAAGATTACCACTTACCCCAAAGTTGCCCTGATTAGTGGCGCTGTCTGGGCTGTCTGGCATATGCCTGCTATCTTCTTTGCTGATTACAACATGCCCGGTATTCCAAAAATATACGCCGGGGTCATGTTTACGATTATGGTATTGGGAATAAGTTTTGCTTTTGCCTGGCTGCGTCTCAAATCAGGTAGTCTGTGGACTGCTGCTATCCTGCATGCCAGCCACAATTTATTTGTCCAGGCGATTTTCACGCCACTGACCTTGCAAAAAAAAATTACCCCATTCATTATTGATGAATTTGGTGCCGGTCTTGCATTGGTTGGTTTGGTGATTGCCTTTTACTTCATTCGTAAAGGAAACGATCTGGCGTTATCTGCGTAACTTGTCGATTTTATTGCATTCTGCCTGATCAGGGTCGCAGGGTACACAAAGCCTGCCGAATCTCTCCTAAATGATAGGCACTATGGGCTAATAATGCCATTGCTCCACCGATTTCTCTTTCACTGGGCCAGGCGGGAGTCGTTTTCACCAGATCCTGAATATTGGCATAACTCTGGCGCAATTCAGTCTGAATGATTTGCCATTCTTCAGCATTAACTGCTGTTACATTGTTCCAGATCTCGTTCCAATCTACCTGTGGATAATCAGGTTTATGCACACTGTTATAAACCACATCCAGATAGAAAGCCACGTGTTTGACCTGCGCAGCCAATGTCGCACATTTTCCACCTACTGGAGTTGAGGCTTCTTCCGCTGAAATCCCGGCTAATGTTTGAAACAATGACGTACCTTTATCCAGGTAAATACTAACTACCTCTTCGAAGGTCTCTTTTAACAACATCAACATCGCTTTGGTGAAATGTTCAGATTGGATTGTGTTCATGTTAAGGAATATCCTTTCGCTTTCATAAATTTCTACTTCAATTATCATCTTTTTTTAGTCATTAGTGTAATAAGCAAAAAAATCCTGTATAGGAAAATTTTACTCTGCCTTATTCAACTTTCCCTCACCCTTTTTATCAAAAAAGAATCTCCAAATAAATTCAGAGGGCATAATCGATCCAATATAAACACCTGCTAGTACTATAAAACCACCGTATAAAAAAGTGAATGATATGGATTCATGTGATAACCATGATGAAAAAAGAATTGTAACGATTGGCATAAGAACAAGTTGATAAGAAGAAGCCGAAGCTTTCCATCTTGCAATCACATATAAAGCCAACACAAACATAACGATAGAACCGAAAAAAATCAGATAGATTACAGCCAAAAATGTAACTGACATATTTGGAATATGGGGAACTTCACGAGAAAGTGTTGAAAATGCAAAGAGTATCAATGATCCCATTATCATTGAGATTGAATTTGTAGTAATAGGATGGATATCAGGAAAAGATTTGACGAGAACTAATGATTCTGCAAAACAAGCAGCTGTCAATATAATTGCCAATAGAGAAAGTAATGGAACATTAGCTGATAGGCTATCTTGGAATATTATCGCTACACCCACCATGGAAATAAATCCTCCGAAAAGGATTCTCCATTGGAATGATTCCTGACGATGTAAAATCGCAAATACATAAGTTAAAAGTGGAACGATAGCCAGGATGACTTGAAACAATCCAGCAGATACCTCTAGAAGGCTCCAATAACCTAAAGCATAACCAATACCAAATTGAAGTACTCCAAAAATTAAGACTCCAATCAAAGTACGTCCTTTAGGCAATGGTAATCGTTTGATAATGACAATTAAAAACAGTATCAATCCAGCTATAGCAAATCGAAAAGCCGCCCCAAAAAAAGGCGGTATTTCAGCATTGCTAAATCGAACTGCAATTGCATTATTGCCACCAAGAATAGTGGATACTATAAAGGCAAATAAAGTAAGTTTTCCCGACCAAGTTTTAAGCATTATTACACTCCGAGGTCATTAACGACCATCGAAAATTATTCTGGGTTTAGATGATGGCAATACATCTCTTGCAGAAAAAATCTATAGCAACTTATAAGATAAGATTTATTAATTTTTTACTGCCAATAATAAAAACGATTTTATAACGACAAAACCGAAATTCAATCACCTGTATAGTCTGTGATTCCCATTTTTCCCCAATTGTTACCTGCCAAGTGGTAATATTTTCTAAAAAAATTCAGCGGAGTTAAAGAGGTTTTTTTGCTTTGATGAGAAAACGGTGTTCAGTAGCATAAAACGCCCCTTGATGTTCAATGAGCTGATGCATTTCCCGTAAACGCTGCTCATATTTTTCGACAGAGAAATCCTCGATTTGCCACTCAATTACTTTTAAATAAAAGACCACTGCACCAATATCATAAAAATTACTTTCCAGAACCTGTTCATGAGATTGCAACACAGAAAAGCCAGCATCAACAAAATCCTGTTTTTCCTGGGACAATGACCATTTCCCCGTGTGGGGATCCAGGGGGGCACCCAGGTATTGATTAAGCTGGACGCAATTCCGGGGACCAACCTGCTGTGTCAGGAAGATTCCACCAGGTTTCAAAATCCGCCACACTTCCGACAATTCGTAATATTCATGTCGATTGATGACAAAATCGAACATTTCATTTTGAAAAGGTAAAATATGTTCATCCTTTAATGGCACCACCTGTACACCTAATGGGGTGAGACGCTGAGTAGCAATTGGTATGTTAGGTGGATAATACTCGGTTGCATATGTTTGTAAGGGCAAATCAGATAATGATGCCAGAAACTCACCCCCGCCAGTTCCCATGTCCAATATCGAGGACACCAAACGCATTCGGTCCAATACCAACTGGCGATAATTCCAGAATGTTTCTGATTCATAATAACGTCCGTCCAACCAGGAAAAATCCCACCCGGAGAATTTCTGTTTTAATGCTTCTTCGACCAGTTGCTCATAACTTCGATTTGCCATGGTTTCCTGTTTTTCTGAAATCATCATAATTTTTTCAGCTGCTACAAAAAGAATGATTTCTCTGCACTCATAAAATAAAAATCCTAGTTAAAAATTTATTCTTTGTTACCAGCTGCTAGCTTTTTCAACCTCCGCTTATTCTCGTATGGACGAATGAAACACTGATAATCATCCTCCGGGATGTCGATCCCAAGACTGGTCCGCAACTCATCATAAACTACTATACGTTCGCTCAATTTTCCACAGATCATTTCAGAACACTCGGCACAATTTTTATGACCTTTATTCAAAACACACGGCCTGACAGGGCAACTTATATCGATAAGTTTCGGATTGTCTGACATGCAACCATCACATACAATATTTTCTGGTGGAATCCGAAAACCAAAGTATTTGAACCAACCATCACTCAATTTTTGCTGATTGGCAGAGTTTTTTATTACATTCGGTTTGTACGCAAGGCAAAGGTCACATCGATACCCACAACGTGTGATGATTGCATCCTTTGACATTTTATAAGCCATCTCTCCCTCCCCCCAAAAAATCATATCCGATTTTCTTTTGTACCGCTGAGATCTGTGCAAATGCCTGCTTCATCGATTCCTGTTGGATATACCCTAATTTACCGGGATGAATATTATTTTGAGGGTGCTTTCCTGCCTGAATTGCTTCAACCTGGGATTGCAGCCGTAATTGCATCAAAAAGTCATATGCGGCAATCATCTCATCCCGACTGGTTGTTTGAATTAAGTTGCGCTCACACAATGCCTCAATCCTTTCCAATGTGTGAGTCTGAATAACCTGGTATCGTAATGCATACAACCTTGCAAAATTAACCATGGGCGCCATCGCATCTTTCAGGTTGATCTCGCCCGGATGCTCGGTTGAACCGCCACCCACATAGATATTCCCCGGCAACCGCATTGGTGGTTTGAACCCGATAGCATTTTTAGCAAAATGATGAATGAATCCAGGATCATCCGCTACAATTGTGTGGATGAAACGCCGTAACTCCCGCGTCAAATCCACATCTCCATAAACTGTGCGCAAGTCAAAGAAGATACTCAGGTCAATGATCTCCTGTGGTTCAGACTTACTCACCCAATCCTGAAAACCCGAGAGCCATTCAGACAAAGACCGGCACCAACGTGGGTTACTGGCCATAACGCCACCGCGGCAATAGGGATAACCTGCATGATCGAGCCCTTCGCTGACTCTCTTGCCCATTTTTAGGAAGTAATCAGATACAGCTGAAGAATTTTCATCCGACGAGTTTGAATAAATAATCCCATTATCCTGGTCGGTTACAAGAGTTTGTTCCTGGCGCCCCTGACTTCCCATCGCTATGAAAGCAAAAGCGATTGGAGGTGGACCCAATTCTTCGATCGCCAATTCCACCAATCGAATCGTTACTGCATCACAAATGGATGCCAGCAAATAGGTGACATGCCGCGGACGGGTGCTGCTGTCAATTAATGTTTTTACCAGTGCTGGTGCCCGTTTGGTACATTGAGCCACTTCTTCGGTTGTCACCGCCCGGGCAATCTCTCGGTTGATCACGATTGGTCCATAGCGTTGGAACTGCACCAGCGATTTATTGTCAATAACGCTCACAATCCTTCCATTACGATCTTCCACCGCCAAATGCCGCACACCAAATTCTTCCATTCGCAGTAATGCCTCATAGATCAATGCCTGTTCTGAAATTTTGGTCAATGGTGCACTCATGATGGTATGGATAGGTGCGGTGATTTGCACTTTTTCGGCTAAAACCCGCTCTCGCAGATCGTGATCGGTGACTATTCCAATGATAGTTTCTGATCCACTTGAGACCAAAGCTGCGGTGACCTTTCGTACTGTCATCTGGCGGGCAACCTGCTCAATACTGGAGTACATATCACAAACCAAAGCATCCCGGCCTAAACTGGAGATTGGCTCATGTAAGAATAACAACGATGCCTGAAGTTTTTGGATCAACGCCTCACGACCAGCCTCCTGCTTACGGGTTATCGTCACATCTTCGATCAAGCCATCGATATAACTGGTGTGATCGACAGAATCCTCCACCAGTTGAGCGGAAATAGACAATATCCTCGTTGAAAGATCTTTGTCTTCTATGTGGGTTGTAATATTTTTGACCACCCGATTTGATTGCAGGTTTTGATAAAACTCATCATATTCATCAGGATCCAGAAAGAGATCCGCCAATGCTGGTTGATCATGTTTAATATTTGCCAACAATGAACGTACTTCCTGGTTCATTTCAATAAAAACAGCTCTTCTGGCTGCCCGCGCACGAAAGATTCCGATTGGTGCAGCCTGTGCGGCATGAATAACGCCCTGGTCAGGGGCGACTTCTATAGAACGCGCAATATCGCGAGCCAAAAGAATAAAACCACGTTGGCCAGCAAATTGAATTGGATTTAAAGCCAGAACACATTCCAAATGACTGCCATCTGCCTTCTTCAAAAAACCCTCAAATACTTCTTCAACTACTGGTTCATCACTGGCCATCCTTTTGAATCGTTCCCAAATTGCATTGTTTTCCATTTCCTTTGGGAGCAGATCCGCCATATCAACAAATTCCAGCTGCCGGGTTGTGTACCCGGTCATATTCAGAAAAGTAGGATTGGCATATCGACAGCGTTCCTCAACAAATAACAAAGTACCTTCTGTGGTTGCTTCAATTAAAGTATGATAGCGCTCAGTGGATTCACGTAATTCATCAAGAATTTCCTGGCGCTCAAACTCAATCCTCAAACTCTGCTGTAACACAAACAAAAGCAACACCACAATAATCCCTGATATCGTCAAAGAAGTATTGATCAGACTCTGCTCAATCCGGGCAATTTCATCATTCACATCATCAGTATAGATGCCAGTGCCAATCACCCATCCCCAGGGTTCAAACCCTTTAACAAATGATTCTTTCGGTTCCAGACGGTCGGGATCATCCTTCCATTGCCAGACATATTCAATATAACCTTCACCCTGACGACGAACCAATTCAGCGAATTCAACAAAGATAGCAACTCCGCGTGGATCGCTGAAACTGCGTAAATCCTCACCGTTTAAATCACTTCTGTAGGGGTGCATGATCATCCGAGGTTCCTGATCCTGAATCCAGAAATAATCTTTTCCCTCCGGACCATATCGTAGCGCCTCAATCCGTGTAACAGCCATTGATTGTGCCTGTTCGCGGGTGAGCAAACCATTTCGTTCATCTTGTTCATATGAAGCCAGGATGCTCCAGGCAGAACTGGTCAATTCATGGATCATTTCTTTTTTTCGATCGAGCAAAGTTTCTTCAAAAGAAGGCAACATGATGCCCCAGATTACGGCAAGAAAAAGGGCGATAGCAAATAATGTGGGTAAAAAGATCCGTATAAGGTACGATCGTTTACGAAATTGGTGAGGTTTAACTCGGGAATTGCTCTGTTCTCCGGGAGATATCAACTGACGATCATTCCCCATTTCAATATCAAACGTCCCTCCCGCAAACAGCGCTTTTCGAAAATGATCCCAATCCTCCCGAGAAATCTCGATACCATATCCTACCAGGCTTGAATCATTTAACGTGTGGAAATCAGTCCCGGCACTAATCAGGAGATCATACTTGTAGGCTAGTTGGCGTAATATTTCACGTTTGTCATTGAAATAGGGGGCATAAATCGCCTCCAGGCCATCCAAACCAAGTTTTTTTAATGCAGCCAGAAATTCATCAAGATTGTCTGAGTCGGTTTCATAAAAATATGGATGAGCTAGAAAAACTTTCCCGCCAGCCCTATGAACCAGGTCAATGGCATCACTCGCCGTCAGGATTCCTCTCGGAGCAGCATTTATGACAGGTTGATCCGAATCACCATTCGAAGTTGTATTGCCCATTTTTCGAATTGAATCTGCAATACTATATACTTCCAGGTTGCGAGCCTGCCTCATCGAAACCAGTGTGGTTACCAGATCAGGGTGGTTTGGATCGAACCCATAACAAAGCAGGTGAATTTCCCTGCCTTGAAATTGTGTTGTCAATTCCAAACCAGGAAAACCGGTTACCCCTCGTTTTTTCAATGCATCTTGAAATCGTTGGTATCCTTCAATACTGTCATGATCCGTTAACGCTGCATAACGCACCCCATTGGCTGCCAGATCGGCCGCCAGGACCTCCGGAGTTTGATCACCATCGCTGAAGAGCGAATGGCAGTGGAAATTGACCAGAATTGTTTCGTTCATAGGAGAAAGAAAGCAGGAGGGGATATGAGTCATCTCCCGCTTTCTTATTTTTTATTATACAGCGCCGTTATCTTTCTTTGGTGTTAGTAACGAGACAATCACCAGGGTGATAAAGCTCAATGGGATCGATATGATTCCTGGATTATTCAATGGAATTGGTGCGTCAAGCGGATTGAGCCCATAGAGGGTATATAGTTCTGGTGAAAACGCAATCAGACCCAATGAAACCACCACACCGACCACAATCGAGGCAGCGATACCTTTGGCAGTGGTTTTTTTCCAGAACAATAACATAACGATCGCCGGTAGATTAGCAGAAGCAGCCACAGCGAAAGCCAACCCCACCAGGAAGGATACATTCATCCCCTTAAACAGGATGCCCAGCAGAATGGCAATACCTCCAATCACAAAGGCAGAAATCTTTCCAGCCCGCACTTTCTGACGATCATCCATTTTGATTTTAAAGAAACGATCAAACAAATCGTGCGCTACTGCCCCGGATGCAGCGACAATCAACCCGCTGACGGTACCCAGTACTGTTGCAAATGCAATCGCAGAGATGATGGCAAACAACAATTGACCATACGAGCGGGCGAGCAAAGGAGCTGCCATATTGCTGTCAGCTGGATTGATCGTGCCATTCACCATTGCTCCAAGACCCATAAACAAAGTCAGAATATAGAAAAAGCCAATAGCAGCAATTGCCACAATCGTTGATTTACGCGCACTAGCAGGGTTCGGAACCGTGTAATATCGGATCAGAATATGTGGTAAGGCAGCCGTTCCCATGAAGAGAGCCAGCATCAAGGAGAGAAAGTCCAGTCGCTCTAAAAATGAGCCTTCCACTTTGAACTTTAAACCGGGTCGCATGATACGGTCTCCAGTAACATCGTAAGGATAATATACGGTAGCTTTTTCTCCAGAATTATCCAAGAAATTTACAGTTTTCCAAGTTCGTACGACAGTCTCTTTATCAGTGATTCCTGCCAAAAAGGAAAAGACATTCAATTTTCCGGTATTTACATTCGTTTTTCCAGCAATTTTCTCCAGATTACCTACCTGGCGTAATTGATTATCTTCTGAAGCAGGTGCCCCATTAATCCATTTGACTTCACCCTTGGTTACCACCGACTGTGTCTCTTTGAGTACCAGCCCATTATCGTCTTCTGATACAAACCACCATGTCTCAGTACCGCCCTGAGATAATTTTACAAACTCCAATCCACCTTTGATATCCACCTTGTCAACTACATCCCAATCAGCATCTGTGACCGATATCTGATCACCATTTCTGGCAGCTGGTAAACTGGTGTAATGATAAAACTCAACCTTACCGCCTTGATCAGGTTGGGTATTTAAACCACGAACAACTACAGCTCCAACCAGCACAGTGGAGAAAATAATTAATAAAAATCCTTTTAAAAATTGCACGTAAGTTGTGGATGCCATACCTGCTGTAGCCACAATGGTAATAACAATGGCACCTACCATTAAAACTCCCCAGGCATGTGGAATGCCCAACAAAGGTTCTACCAGCACACCCGCCCCAACCATTTGAGGAATCAAATAACAGATCGAAACAACCAGCGTGCTGATGGCAGCCGCCAATTTGATACCTCGCGAATTATAGTTTGCGTCCAAAGCATCCGTAAATGTATATTTACCCAAACGCTTGAGGGGTTCAGCCACCACAAACAACGCGACAATCCATCCAGCCAGGTAGCCGATGGAGTATAAAAACCCATCATATCCGACTGTCGCAATCATGCCGCAAATTCCAAGGAAGGACGCCGCTGAAAGGTAATCACCGGCAAAGGCAACCCCATTCACACCCCAATGAATATTCCCGCCGGCAGTGTAATAACCACTCGAAGTTTTGGCTTTATTTCCTAAATAAAGGGAAAGACCGATCACAAACACAACAAATAAGACAAAAACTAAAATTGCCATAACTCTTAACCTCGCTCTGATTCGGATGATTCGGATTCAGTATGTGCAAGTTCCACTTCTTTTTTATGGCACATATAGTTATAAATAAGCGCTTCAATCAAGGCAACAATGATCAATAAAAACCCATAGACTGTTGCCAGATTTAGCCCCATGAAGACAATTATTCCCATCCATTCAGGGAAGAGCAGGTTGATAAAGACAAAGGCCGCATAAAACAAGGCATAAAAAATAAACATGCGAATACCCAGAAGCATCTTATACGGACCGGCGGGATCTTTTTCCGCAGGGGTAGCAGGTTCGTGTAACATAATCTCTCCTTATGTGTTATTTTGGTGCAGGAATAGTATCTTTTCATCTTATCGGTCAGGGTGTTTTTGACGGGAATTCCCGCCAAAAACACCTTCCAATTACATTTAATGGGCTTGATACCAAGAATGATTAATTATATAGCAGATGCACAAAAGAAAAGCCAAACAACTAATACAAAATGCATACAACCATTTCAAATCCTTAACCTTAATTTTCATAAAAACATAATTAATCTCTTAAAGTGTCAAAAATTGAATGTACAGGTTTCAAGCTTTCCTTCGTTAGAAATCATTTGAGAGGTAAAGCAAATCCGCTATAATTCTGATATCCAATAAAGAAAAAGGCAGGATAACATGCAACAAAACATCAACAATGTATCAATCATTGTTCGCGATTATGACCAAGCGATTACTTTCTTCACCCAGATTCTCGGTTTCACCCTCGTGGAAGATACTGATCTCGGTGCAAGCAAACGATGGGTGCGTATTTCTCCCCCTGGAAGCACCGGCACCTGCCTTCTGTTAGCGCAAGCCACAAATCCCGAACAAATCAGTCGGATAGGTAATCAGACCGGTGGAAGGGTCTTCCTCTTCCTGCAAACCGATGATTTCTGGCGCGACTACCCAATACTCAAGGCCCGTGGACTCAACTTCATCGAAGAACCCCGGCAAGAGTCTTACGGTATCGTCGCCATCTTTGAAGACCTCTACGGCAACCGCTGGGACTTCATTCAATATAAAGAAAAAAACTGAACTAAGATTTGAATGATTACATGATCAACTATTATGGATTCTCAACAACCGGATTATCATCAATACAAGCAAATACCTAAAAACTTATTAGGAAAAATGAAAAATAGATCCTGAACACTTAATCTGTAATTTTCAGTCATAATTTTGGACTAGTCGTTTTTTTCCTACAAGCTACGAGCTACAAGCTATATCATGCCCGTAGGGTACCGGCTAATCACCACACTTCCCCTTCTCTCCATTCAATTGAAATTGCAGAATCCAAATCTAAAGCTGGAGTGCTTGGAAGTCGATAAATCATCACTCGCTCATCAGCTGGTGAAGCCACCACACCAGCTTGCGTGCGTTCGAACATCGCTCCTCGCCATAACTCCCAACCCAAACAGGCATAATAATCCACATTGAAAGGCGATAATCCGGCAATATCGAATTCCTGGATCTCCTCCACCAACTTTCGCATGATGGCACTGGCAAAACCCCTGTGCTGGAAATCAGGATGGGTTGCCACCGCTTCCACATAAGCTGATCGTAAAGGTGGTAGTCCCTCCGGTTGCAGGTATCTCGTGATCCATAAAGCATGGCAGACCATTTTCCCCTGAAATTCCCCCAATACGTGTACTGGATCCTCAAATTGATTGATGATCTCTTCCATTTCTTCCTCATAGGCTAGATTACACAGCACAACCAACTCTTTGCGTTCCTCCCGAGTCAAATCCTTCCCAGCCACCACCCGAAACATAAGTCCATTCTCCTCAACCACGATGCTACTCAACCTCCAATAACAAAGTTATTTCTGAAATTAATACAATTAAATGTCATTCAATATTCAATCTAGAATTTCTTGGTAATTAAAGATAATCATCTCTTCAACTTATGAACTTATGAACTAACCTTAACAGCTTAAGAGCTAAACAGCTAAATTGCTATCTCTTCTCCCACATCAACCCCAGCATATTTCCATCCGGATCACGAAGGAATGCCATCCACAATTCGTGGTCCGGCATCTGCGCCACAAAATCCGGTTCCTGTTCCAAGTGGACTCCTCGCGCTTTCAAAGTTTCACAGGCTGAAGGCAAATTCTCCACCTTGTAATAGATGATCGAACCGTAATGGTCCTGCTGTTGTTTGGCTGGCACATCCAACATTAAACGTATCCCACCACAATCAAAAAACGCCAAACCTGGAGACGCCTGGAACAAAAATCGCATTCCCAATACATCACGATAGAAAATCACCGCTCGCTCCAGATTACCAACCGGGATGGCGATCTGGCCAATTTGATTAATATTGAATTCTGAAGAGATTGGGTTATTCATAAGCTTCTCCTAAAAATCCTTCCGATTTGATATTTTTAGTATAACAACTGAGGTAAAAAAGGGGGATTTCTTAATAACGATTTTCTATAGTTGATCTCCTAAATCATTTTAATCAGAGCTGGTAACCTTCAAACTATTTACCTGGCTATTGATCCTGCCTGTTATAGACCATATAATAAAAATCAGCAAGGAATTTATGAAAAAATTACTGATTGTTTTATGTTCACTTCTAATTGTTATGCTGATTTTATTGATTGGTACCCGCAATTTTGGATCTCAGCAAAAAAATTTAAAAAAAGCAATTACCGTGGTATTTGCATATCCAAATCAGTTAGATTCAGTCACATACCCTACCAAAACATCACCCCAAAAAACATCAATCGTATCAACGCCAGAACCAACTCCTTACCGTGATAATAATTCCAAACCATCAACACAACTCTTCAGAGTTGAAGAACAAAAAGATGAAACAACCACAATACTCGATCTCTCTCCTGAACAATGGAAAGAATGGCCAGTCCTTCCCAATCATATTTCACCCAATCTCAAAAGAATGTACCAACAAGGTATAAAAGACGGTAACAATCCAAAAGCCTTCTCTATTTTAGGCGATTGTCATAGCTTGCCTGAAGTATTTCTTGGAATATACGATCTCAATCCTGCTTATGTAAATACCCTTAGTCCTTCCATTCAAGGAACGGTATCGCATTTTCGCGGATCTTTTAACCGCTATAGTCCTACCGTTAGAATTGGCTCGACAGAGGGGGCTTTACTATGGCCATTATGGAATGATAATCTCGAAGGGAAGTGTAACGATAATGAATCCCCATTAGATTGTGAATTGCGCGTCCACAGACCAAGTATCGTTTTTATTCATGTTGGGACACATTATGAATCGCGGAACGAACGATATTTGACCATTATTATCGAAAAATTATTGAAAAACGGTATTGTTCCTATCATCGTCACAAAAGCAGACAATCGTGAATTGGATGAACGAATTAATCTAACGCTTGTAAAAATGGCAACCCTGTACGACCTGCCCGTCTGGAATTTTTGGGCAAGCGTTCAGCATTTAGATTCCAAAGGAATAGACGAAGAAGATAATATGGTTCTCAGCGAAGAAGGATATAAAATCCACCAGCAAGATGGGATCAAAGTTCTAAACCAGATATGGAATCAATTAAACTAAATAAACGGCTGCCTGATCACCGTCTTCCACTTCGCCGGGTCTGCTTTACGAATATCCGTCAGATAAATCTCATGGTGGTTTCCTCGCCGTTCCCCGATGGCATCAATAAACTGATGCACTTTTTCCACTGTTGGACCTTCCTCCGAAAAAGGACCAATATGCATGATCTGGGCAGCTTTTCCCTCCGCATAAGCCTCAAATCTTAGTTTTGATATCGCTGCGGGATTCTTTTTCTTTTTTACTTCCTGAATGGCCCACTCGACCATCTCGCTGGTTACAAACTTTGGTTGCATGATCATCATCGTCCACAACCAGTTGGATTTATCCCCGGCAGTAAAAACCGACATATCCTCTGCCCACCATAGCCCTTCCAACGGCATCACCCCATAATCGATCGCCAGCAAGCCCTTCTTGACCTTAAATTTCAAAGCATAAGACACCTGGAATAATACCTCAACCGCTTCAGCATATTCCTGGCTGCTGTTCGGATCCCCCTTCCCATCCACCATTAAGAAATTCATCTCGGGTACCTCTACAAGAACAACTTCTTTGGGAGATGGTTGGTAGAGATGCTTGAATTCTTTCTTTAAATCAATTGTTTCCATAAAACTCCTTTATCTGGTCGAATCGGGTTGGGATTATAACAAATAGATTATATGAAATCCTTTGTGAGAAAACAATAAATTCGCTCTGAAAGTTTGCAAATTACCAGCCATTCGGGGGGAAAACCCTGGCCAAATAGATGTTGAAGGAAGTTTTTAGTTTTGTTATATTAAATAGGAAAAACTACATCTTTTCTTTACCGATTACTTTTGGAACTTATGAAAACAAAAATTATTATATTTCTTACTTTGATACTACTTTCTGCCTGTAATCCAATACCTGAACCAATAGTCCCCTTACCCAATCAAACCCCACCGATCAATGCCCAGGCAAAACTTGAGCTGATCAATTTTTTTGTTTACCTCAACCATGGCAAATATGAAGATGCAGCCTTTCTTTATGGCGGACCATATGAAGTCCTGGAAGGATACAATCCAGACATTGATCCAATGAACAAAGCAGCCTTGCTACAATCCGGATGTGAAATCAATGGACTCATGTGCCTGCAGCTATACAGTGCTAGTCTTATACAACAATCTTCTGAAAATGAATTCGTGTTCCAGGTTTCTTACCGCAATACAGATGGAACGGAATTTACATTGGGTCCATGCTGTGGTGCAACGGAAGAAGAAATGCCCCCAATCAGACTATTCGAAATTCGCGTCTCTTGTAGCGATAACAATTCCTGTCAGGTTCTCGACCTTCCACCATATGTGCCCTGATTAATTAATTAATCCAAAGACCTTATTGAAGGTTAAATCATAGGGTAGATAGTCACTTCAGGAATCCGGTCCTGTACGACTTTATTTTTTCCTGCAACCTTTGCTTTATACATGGCGTTATCTACAAGATCCAGCAGCTGTTTCAGGCTAATATCCTCGCCCTTGTAGGTAATAAAGCCAATACTAATCGTGACAAAATTGCTAACTTCGCTGGCTTTATGAGGAATTTTCAGCGATTCTATGTTGTCACGTAACAGATTACCTATCACCAATGCTCCCTCAGCATTAGTATTGGGTAATACGAATCCAAATTCTTCTCCCCCAAATCGTGCCACCAGATCCGTGGGTCGTTTTATAGTCGTTCTCATTGTAAGGGCAACTTTTTTCAAACATTCGTCACCCTCAATATGGCCATATGTATCATTGAAAGGTTTGAAATTATCAATATCGCAAATCACAATTGACAAAGGATTTTTATTCCTTCTGCTATTCAGGAATTCTCTGTTCACATAATCATCAAAATATCTGCGATTAGAAATTTGGGTCAACCCATCCACATTGGATAATCTTTCCAAATCTATGATATTTTCACTTAATTTTGATCCAAACCAATAAATTATGAGACCACCGATTAATCCAATTAACACATGACTGAAAATCAGAATCCAGGGTGTCGTGATTTTAACCGGGAAAGTTATACTGATTCCCCCGCGAATCTCACCGAGTTTGTATCCCTGCTTTTCATGACAGGCAAGACAGGCTGTTTCAGTGATCAGGGGAGCCATATATCGAAAATACGTGCTCTGTTCTGTCTGAATATATTCATGATATTCGTTATTGGCTTCCTCTTCGAACAGTTTCAAGGCAATACCCTCCCAATCCTCAGGCAAATTTCCCGGGCGAATAGGATTGAGACTGGTTATATGAAATACGACATTGTTATTCTCTTCAGCGATTTGGGAAATCAATCTTGTCATAAAAGCAGGATTGATGAGCGTCAATTCCTGTCCAGTTGTCGTTGTAACATCCCGGTTAGCGATATCCAGGTAAGGATTTGGCTGAATGTCCTCTGTGATCGGGACATATACACCGCCATGACGGCTATTCCATTCCCGTGTAGTAACAATCAGGTCAAACAAGGAACGCCCACTCTCCAGATAAATATCATGTTGATTGTTGCGCGCCTGGGATAGATTCCAGATTGCTGATATGAAAATGATTATCAACCAACCAAGGATGCTTCCAGAAATATAAAGTTTAGTTTTTTTCGGCATGTGTCAATTATCAATGCATTTGTGTGTTTTTAAAAACGATGTAATATCAGTTTTTCAAAACAAATAGATGGAAAATTATTAAAAACAATAAACAGATCCTATCTATTCTATTTCAATTACAAACGCTCTTGGGTAATTCTTGCAAAAATGATAGTAAATCTTATCCGTATGATCTCCGTCAATCATACATCTTTTCTTCTACTGGTTGAAATTTGGCGATTCCCAAACCATAATTAAATCCTGACTGGTCTGTTTACCTGATGCGACAACAAAATCTCGTTTTTGAATGACTTTAAAACCATATCGTTGGTAAAACCGAATTGCCCCTGGATTCTTCTCCCAAACATCCAGATAAATACGCGTAACCTTCTGGTGTTTCATCTCATCCAGGGCTGCCTGCATGAGCAGCCCACCAATACCCTGTTGCTGAAAATCATTCAGAACGTACAATCGTTGAATTGCCCAATTACGATCGGCTTTATTTTCATCAAAATTACCAGTTATTCCAAATTGAATAAACCCTACCATTTTTTCTGTGGTTTCAGCAAGGATAACAATGTCCTTCTGAAGTATTATTTCAAAATTCTTTTGTGAGAGATTGTTCTGTAAATGGTCCGCCAAATCTTCCCTGGTAAATGAATATCCAAAAGCATCAATATACGTCCTGATTGCCAGCGATGATAGTGATTCCAGATCGGCATATTCAGCATTTCTTAATGTTACATGCGCTGGTTTTGGGTCAACTCGACACATAATTGCCAGACCTTTTCAATCGTTTCCGGATCGTGTGCATAATTTGGATAAACCTCAATCCCAAATAGCTGTGTAAATTGAGCTTTAAAATCAGGATTATTCTGCGCAGGCTGCATAATTCCCAGTTTGTGGTTGAAGAGTTTTCCATTGGTGTCTTTGAATCGATCGGATGTACAAATTTCATAATAATTTTCAGCCATAGTTTCTGTTGTTGGGAAAAAGAGGTTCTGGATAACAGCAATGACACGAAATCGAGGTTTAAACTTCCGAAGGGTTTCTTTTGACATTTTCGCACCATTAATTTCCAGCATATTGACTTTGATTCCATCATTTTGGAATTCTTCTGCTAATTTCATGGTGAGCATCCATAATGCCATTTTTGAATCTCGATAACTGTTATAGACACTGAATGATTTTTTGGTTGTGTTTTCTTCGCGAAGATGATCAAAATCAATTTTAAGTCCTGGATTAAAGAAATTTTTGATAATATTGCTGCCAGCATGTAATATCCGCGGATCATCTGATTTTTTCAAAGATTCATGCAGCTGCATGGATAATAAATAAGGACCAAATAAATTGGTGGCGAAAGTCAATTCGATGCCATCAGTACTTAATTGGTATGGATGACCGTGGTTAAAATAAGCTGCATTGTGTATCAGGATATCCAGTTTTTCATATTTATTCTTAAAAGCGGTAGCAAATGTTCGAATTGAGTCAGAAGATGAAGTATCTAATGTCATCAAATCTATCGATTTGTTCCCGGTCTCGGTGGTAATTTCTTCCCACATCTGCCTGCTTTTTTCGAAATTCCGGCAAGCCATGACTACTGTATACCCAGCTTTAGCAAATTGGATAGTGGCAGCTTTTCCGATACCGGAATTGGCACCAGTGATAATAACAATTTTTTCTTGCATAAATTCATCTCCTTATCAATAATTTTATGAATAATTTGTGCCATCTCAATAAAACAGGGATGTTGAAAAGAAAAAATCTCTTCTACTTTTTAATGAATGCTTTTACCTTTTACTCATCAATCTTCGTCTCGGGTTCTGTTTTCTTAAATCCAAAAAAGATGGCAAACAACAAACCAATCAAACTGATTGTTATCAAAATATAGAAAAAATTATTACTCTCAGGCTCAACTGAGACTTCAGGAGTACTTGTAGGTGACATCGTTTGCATGATGGAAGCTGTATTTGTTGCAATAGTAGTTGGAGATTTGGTGATTGGGATCTTCGTATAAACGACCGTCTCTGTGATTGTCGGTGTTACCATATCTTCAGACAGAAGGGTGTCTTTTGAGGCTGGGGAAATCAATAGTTTTTGTCCAACATTAATGATGGTTGAATCCATTGCCAGATTATTCAGCTGGCGAATATCATCCATCTTTACACCATAGGCAATCGCGATGCTCCATAACGACTGTCCAAAATCAACCACATGGACAATAGAGCCGTCTGCTGCAGGTGTACTTTTAATTAGGATAGCAATCAGGTCTGGTGTGATTGTGGAACTACCAACAGTAATTGGTACGACACTCGCTAACCCTGAGGTTGGAACAGTGATTGGGACAGCAGTACCAGCACGGACGTTCAGCACATAGTAAACCATACCATCCGCTCCCAACGCAACACCAGCGCCAACATCACCACTGGCATAATCGACCATAGTTTTCCAGTGAATCCAATCAGACCAGATTTGATAAACAACAATCGAAACATTAACAATTCCTTCAGTTCCTGTAGCAACATTCTCCTGAATGCCAATCTCCCAGGCAACGCTTCCATCGCTATGTGTATGCGTGGCAGATTGGATGGATGCCATGTAATCAGCATGCTGCTGTGCATACGACATCAAGCCCGAATCGATTTGATAAGGATCGAGACCTTTCGATGTGCGCAAAGCATTGACTGAATTAATCAGATCGTATGCTGATTCACGCTGTGCCTGGATACTTTTCCTTGCAGGAAAGAAAGCAACCAGCAAAACCAGAGCAATAAATACGATTGAAATTTTGTTTCTTGTTTTCATATCAATGATCAAATGGGTAGCAGCTTGATTGAATTATATCAACTACATTATAGGGTAAAGACCGCCAATCCAACAATATGGCGTTGGTGATGATGCATGTTGAAGTGAGAAATAGCTCAAATCATCGGTCTGAGAAGGAATAATGTTTTATAATCTAATTATCGGTTAAGTTCCTGCTGTATGAAAGTTGATTTCTTTAAATTCGTCATTGTGAAAGGTATGTAAAATGCGTCTTTTCAGTTTAACCTTAATTATCAGCATTCTATTTTTAGTTGGCTGTTCCGGTCCACCTGGAAGCTTGAAAAAAACCGCTGTCCGAGCAACGCAGTTATTAAGTTCCGAATTATCCAATGTAAATGAATTTTCGCAAATCAATGAACCTGAATTAATTGATATGCATCAGATATCAGAATCAGAATGGTGTTTGGTTTATGAAGTTACCGATGAAGCATCCTTCGCGAGCCGCTGGCAAAAAGAAGAATCAGGTTGGGTACAGGTTGAATTGAGACCATTTGTTACAGATTGTAATTGGGTGCGCTAATAATCAAATGCATATAAAGAAAACCAGGTGAAATGAGAGCCTTCAGAATTATTGCGATAATCAGTATTTTGTTCCTCAGTAGCTGTTCCGGTCCACCATTGAAACTTAAGAAAACGGTCGATCGCGCTATGAAAACCATGAGTTCCGAAATGTCCAACATAACTGAATTTGAAAATTACCTCGAACCAATCATGTTGGATACACATCAGGTTTCGGAAGATACATGGTGTTTCACCTATGAAATCGGCCATCTTCTGTATTTCTCCACTTTGTGGCAAAAACAGAATTCTGAATGGGTTAAAACAGAATTACTACCTTATGAAGAAAATTGCAACTGGGCACGTTGATTGATAAAATCAATCAAATGTGCGGAGTGTGATTTGAAAATAGTAAAATGGATTGCCATTCTAAGTATTTTTTTCTTAAGCAGTTGTTCCAGAATTCCTATGAGACTTAACAGTACTGCTGATCAGTCCATGAATTTTCTCATGGCTGAGATGGTCACCCATGAAGTCTTCCTTAAACCTGTGATGACAGACCAGTATCAAATTGCTGAAGGACAATGGTGTCTGACCTATCAATTCGGTTCAAATTTTTATTTTTCAAGCATGTGGGAAAAACAAGAATACGATTGGGTAAGAAGCGAGTTGCGCCCATATATCGCGAATTGCAACTGGGCACGTTGATTTTCTTCTGACTTAATTTATTCTTCAAAGTTCAACCGGGGTTCCGTTAACAGGCTTTCCAATCTTTCTCTCAGTCCAACCATCCAATCCGGTTCATTATCAAAGCGTTCCTCGATCGCCCTCGCCACACGGGTAAATTGATACAATTTGGCAAACCTTCTAAAGAGAGGAAGCTGTTTGAAAACATCCTCATCAATTATGTACACTACGGTAACCATCCAAAAACACTTCTTCCTGTAGTGAACAATCTTCTGTACCCATTTCATCATTAATGGCATCCAATGCCTTCACAATATCCATAACATACCAATGATACATGGCGTCATCGAAATCGATCACACTACATCGCTGACTGGTTTCATCGTAAAACACATTATCAGGTTCAAAATCAAAATGGATCAGCCCATAATTTTCCTGATTAATTGTTAACTGATCAAATTCACTCCGCAACAATGTCAATTCCCGAATTGGTTTTTGATCCGATCCCAATCCAGTCAGTGTTTTCTCTATCCAATCAAACACATCATTATGCGACCATCGCTTCACGCTTGGATTCTGATATTTCTTTGAAAGTGAATGCAATTCTCCCAAAGCAATGCCATATGCAATCATGATTTCGTCATTGAAATCCGTCTGACTGATTTGTTTCCCTTCCACCTGCTTGAACACACATGCATAATATTCACCCCAGTCAGTCTCTTTTCTAACCAATTGATCTCCAGATATAGATTTAATTGCTTCCATGGCAGGATAACGCTGATTCCGCAAGTATTCGATAAACGCCAGTTCCGCCAACAAGTTTTCTTCTGATTTTTCCGAAACCGGGCTGAAGCGCAAATAACAAATATTTCCGTAGATTTTCATTGGATAAATGGCATTGGCAGAAATCCGAAAATATTGGAATAACTCTTCTGAATCCTCATCATATTCCCAGTTTTTCACCAACATATGCGCCAGGTCAGGATTATTAAACAAATACCGAAATTTCAACATGATACACCCGTAATTTAATATTTGAATTCCACTCCATCAAGATACCATCAAATCTCCACCCTGTCACCCGCCATTCGGGTAAGTTTTTTATTCTGTGTTGTGAACCTTTTCACCCCGCTAATAGGATTTTTTTCTATCAGCAATGAGCCATTAGCTAAATTTTGACTCTCAACTTTCGACTGTCCACTCTCCCCCTAGCCTTTGGCTTCCAGCCTGAAGCCTACTCCAACATATACCCAAATCCCCGCACAGTCACAATCCAGCGTGGATTCGCCTGGTCCTCCTCCAATTTGTTGCGCAACGACCAGACGTAGCGTCGCAAAACCGTTGAACCTTCCTGCCGATATTCTCCCCACATCTGTCGAGTTAAATCTTCCTCAGAAACCGCTTTTCCATGCCGGCGTGTCAATATCTCCAACAACCTGAATTCTGTAGGAGTTAAATTGATCAGCTTGCTATCCAATCTTACTTCCCTCCGATTCAAGTCAATCATCAGATTATCAACAATAATGATATTCTCCAATGTGCCTGTTCCGCGACGGGTGCGATTCAAGACTGCGTTGATCCGTGCCAACAATTCTGCATAACTGAAAGGCTTTATGATGTAATCATCCACCCCTAATGTAAATCCACGCAACTTGTCAGTTTCTGTACTTTTTTTCGTAAGAATCATAATCGGTATGGAGGAAATCTCTCTTAATCGGGCAATCACTTCCCACCCATCCATGCCCGGTAACTCTACATCAATAATCACCAGATGTGGGTGTTCACTGAAGGCTTTACGCATCGCTTCCAGTCCATTATTCGCCGTGACAACTCGATAAAGCTTGCCGAGATGCTCTGCCAGCATTGTCTGTAAAGGGATATCTTGGTCAATCAGCAGTATCTTACTTTTCACGGATCACATCCTTTAACCTCTATCAATTGGATATGTTATCGATCTCACATCAAAGATGAAACCATAATCATCTGATCATCCTGTTAATAAAAGCCTTTATGCCTGAATTTAATAATTATCTTACCATAGAAAATTTGGATCATCTCAATAAACCAAAGTTGGCAGGATCTCATCAAAAAACCTACCAATTTTGTTGCATTTTTTATACCAGCATGCTTAAATCATGGATGAAACCTTTTCTTTTCCCTTGACTCATCCTTTAAATTTTGTCATAATATAGAACTAATATTCTATATTATGACACATATTTTATTAATTTTCGACGCTCAATCTATGCTGACGCTTGAAGACGATCAGCCAGCCGTGTTGCTTGTAGAGAACATCAACCATGGCAAATGGAATCCCCCACCGCCTGCCACCCAACTTCTGGAAAACCTGAAGGAAAATTGTCTGCGGGCGGTGATGCTCGGAAATTGGGTGATTGTCAGCCTGGAAGAACCTCAGGAACATCCACATGCCAGCTTGCCGATGGATATTGCTCTCACCCGGCGCGAAAAGGAAGTATTGGAACTCCTCTCGCAAGGGTTAACCTCAAAGCAAATCGGTACACAATTAAGTCTCTCATTGCGAACGGTTAACATGCATATTGCCAATCTCAAAAAAAAATTAAAAGCAGAGACCAATGCTCAATCGGTGGGACGAGCAACAGCTCTCGGTTATTGTCGCCCACACATGCGCAAACGTGGAAATTAAATCGCTTGCCAGACCTGGTAGATTCCTAACCGGCCACCCTCGCCATCCGACTCAAAGCTTTCTAGAATCTGAAAACCACCCTCTTTCGCCAGCTGCTCAAACTCTACACTTGAGAACCGATGAACATAGCGATAACCAACCTGTTCGTTCTGCCCGGGCAAAGCATAGCGCCAATCCAGCAGGGTATCACCGTCTTCCAATAAATCCACTTCCACCCCTATCTGTGACCATGGCTGCACCCGAGCCATCAATCGTGGGCTGTGATGAAATTGCCAGTTGGAATGGATAAATCGTCCACCTTCAGGCAAAAGAGAACGCACCATTTGTACCAACCCCAATCGGATTTTATATCCGGGAATATGGTGTAGCGCAGCAAAACACAACACACCATCATAGGCTCTGCGCTCTAATTTCGTAATCCAATCAGTAGTAAGCAGGTCAGCTTGCATGAATTGTATTTCAAGTCCAGACGGAATTGTCATTTCAGTCAGCAAATCACGTGCTTCCTGCAATAAAACAGCTGAAAAATCCAGCCCATGATATCCACCCTGACGTTGTTCACTTGCCCAATACTGCGCCAGAGCGCCGGACCCACAACCCAGATCCAACCAGAATCCATTGGGTGAGATCTTCTCAAGCACGTGGCGGATGCCGGGTTGCACACGCCGGCGGGTGGCAGCAAAAGCCTCGCCAAATGTCTGGTAAAATTGATAATTAATATCCAAAAGCTGCTGAATTACTTCTGCTTGCATGCAGATGATTATACCAACACCAATCAAAGTTGGTTGCCAGAGGATGAAGAGGATAATACAGCGGTTGTTCCACACGCAACCGCTCGCCTGGACTGTTATGAGAGATTACGAGAAATGGACAAAACGCTATCAGATAACACCTGATCGCCTGGAGCTTGCCCGCCGGATCCTGAACGATATTCGGCAGGGAAAAAACGTTGCCAGTGCAGTAAGTTCGCATCCCATTCCTACGGGTGGTTACATTCCCAAGTCCATTCTGGTTGCTGAATACAAACGCCAGATAGAGCAGGGGGAGGCATTGGAAGATCCCTTGCTTGTGGAACGCATCCGCATGAAACCTGTTCGCAGTCTATCCGGTGTTACCACCGTCACTGTTCTCACCAAACCTTATCCCTGCCCTGGAAAATGTATCTTCTGCCCGGACGATGTGCGTATGCCCAAGAGCTACCTGATCGATGAACCCGGCGCAGCCCGTGCATTTCAACATGATTTTGACCCGTATTTGCAGGTGAAATCGCGCCTTGATTCGTATGAAGCCAACGGCCACCCAACCGAAAAGATCGAACTTTTGATCCTGGGTGGTACCTGGAGCGCTTACCGACATGATTACCAGGAACACTTCATCAAACGTTGTTTCGATGCCATGAATGGCATCGATAGTGAAACGCTAGAAGAGGCACACCGGATTAATGAAACTGCTTCTCATCGCAATGTCGGTCTTGTTATTGAAACCCGTCCAGATGAAATTAGTCCCAAAGAGCTTGCATGGTTACGCAAACTCGGTGTTACGAAGGTGCAAATCGGGATCCAATCACTGGATGATCAAGTTCTGGCAATGAACAAACGCGGACATACGGTTGCAGATGCGTTACTTGCCACCGCATTGTTACGCGTTGCCAGTTTCAAAATCGTGTTACATTGGATGCCAAACCTGCTGGGTGCCACCGTGCAATCAGATGCGATCGATTTTGCCCGCCTTTGGGAGGACGGATTTGCCCCGGATGAAATCAAGATTTATCCCTGCCAGTTATTGGAAGGCACTGAGCTGCACACCCACTGGCAAAATGGCGAATATCAACCCTATACGCAGGAAGAATTGATCCAACTGATTGCGGATGTCAAACCATTGATCCAGCCTTATTGCCGGGTCAACCGCGTGATCCGTGATATTCCTTCCCATCATGTGATCGAAGGTAACAAACGCACCAGCCTGCGCCAGGATGTTCTCGCTGAAGTTGCCAGACGTGGTGAGAAATGCAATTGTATCCGCTGCAATGAGGTCAAGAAACAACAGGTGCAAAGCGAAGAATTAACGATGGAAGATCATATCTACCATCCTGTCTATGCTGAGGAACACTTCATCCATTATCGCACGCCGGAAGGAAAAATCGCCGGTTATTTGCGTCTCTCTCTGCCCCAGGACACAACCGAAAATCATCCTGCCTCCGACCTCAACTTTAAAGATTTGAAAGATGCTGCGCTAGTGCGGGAAGTCCACATTTATGGTCAATCACTTGCAATTGGCGCTGAAAAAGAAGGTGCTTCCCAGCATATTGGCCTGGGGAAGCAATTACTCGAAGAAGCCAGCCGGATCGCCCGTGAAAAAGGTTATAAAAACCTGGCGGTTATCGCCGCAATTGGCACACGCCAGTATTATCAGGCTCGCGGTTTTGAAAAAGGCGAGCTTTATATGGTCAAACCCCTCGTTTAATCGGTCGAATCAACGCAAACCAACCGCTTTCCAATCTTTTAGATTCGTCGTGGTAATCCCCAACCACCCAGATGAACGGACTCGGGATCATCTGTCCAGCGTCCTGCGATCTTGATCCCGCATGAAGGGCAGGTTCCTTTGGAAGTAATGCGGTAATCCCGAACCACATACCCACGCCGGTAAATCAGCAAAGTCTGGCAGCCTGGACAATAGGTGTTCTCCAGAGGTCCCACTTTGCCGGGAATATTGCCTGCATACACATAATTCAATCCGGCTTCCTGACCAATATCCGCAGCAGTCTGCAATGCCGATGCCGGGGTGTGAGGATTGTCCAGCATGCGATAATCCGGATGATAAGCTGTCACATGCCAGGGGATATCCGGCGATATCGATGCCAGATACCGTGCTGCATCCCACAATTCTTCCGGTTCATCGTTGAACCCCGGAACTACCAATGTCACTACCTCCACCCAGATACCCAGCTGATTGGCATACTGGATCGTGTCAAGGACATTTTTCAAAACCCCACCCAGCTTGCGATAATTCTTGTCTCGCATCGATTTTAAATCAATTTTATAGGCATCCAGGTAAGGTTGTAACATCCGCAGCGCTTCCAGGGTAGCATTGCCATTCGAAACGTACGCACAATTCAGACCTGCTTTTTTGCCACGTTTGAAAATTTCTACAGCCCATTCTGTCGTAATTAGAGGTTCATTGTACGTGGATACCAAAATCGGTGCATTATTCTCCAGGGCAATCTCCACCAGCTTCTCAGCAGAAATCTCGCGGATATATTGCACTCCAATATCCGCTTTTGAATCACGCATAGTCTGTGAGGTCAACCAGTTCTGGCAATAATCACAATGAAAGTCGCACCCCAGCATACCAAAGGATAACGCGTCCGAACTTGGGAAGAAATGCGAAAAAGGTTTCTTTTCCACCGGGTCAACCTGCAAAGCTGCCACATACCCCCAGGGTACCCGCAGTTCTCCTTCCTTATTAAAGCGAACCTGACAGATACCCCTGCGACCGGGTTTGATTAAACAACGGTGAGCACAGGCAGAACAGCGTATAACACCATCTGCCAGATCTTCCATTAAAGTTCCTGGTACAGTTAGGGGATCTATTCGTTCCTGTACTGTATTCGCCATCTTCACCTTTATTTCCAAATTACCAGAGCATTATAGTAATGGAAAAATAATTATCCTAGTTTTGTTCTGTAATCTATTTTCATTTTAACAATAACATCCAGCGATTTCATGTAATTAAAAGCACTTACCCGGCTACATTCATCACATCAGGCAATAATCTTCATGACCAGTACATTCCCCCGCCATTAGATTGGTTTTTCAATAAAGTTATAGGGAATGAAGGTGTTTTATGGTACACTCGCATCGTTATGATGGACGTAAAAACACTTCACACCCTTGAATTTGAAAAAGTTCTTGAAAAGTTGAGCACGTATGCAGCTTTCAGTGCCTCGGCTGATTTGGCACACGTTCTTCATCCCTGTAATGAACTGCAGGCAGCCAAAGACCGCCAGGCATTCACAACCGAAACCCGCCATTTACTCAGCACACAGTCAGACATCACCATTGGGGGAAGCCGTGATATACGGCCAATGGCCAATCGTGCTGCACAACACGGCATGCTGGAGCCAACTGAACTGCTCAGTATTCGTTATACCCTGGCAGCTGCGCGTGACTTGAGCCGCACACTGATCGAACAGGCAGAAGAACTACCTTTGCTGGGTCAGTTGGGACAGGAATTACCGCCACCTCCTGGCATTATTGAAGCAATTTCCCGGGTCATCTCGGAACGCGGGGAGGTTTTGGATAATGCTTCTCCTAAACTCGCATCCATCCGCAGTGAAATCAAAGTTGCGCATGATCGATTGATGTCAAAATTGCAGCAAATCATAGCTGACCCCCATAAAAGTAAAATGTTGCAGGAGACGATCATTACTCAGCGCAATGGACGCTATGTTATTCCTCTTCGCTCCGAGTTCAAAGGACGTATCAACGCCATCATCCATGACCAATCCTCTTCCGGCGCAACCATTTTCATAGAACCACTCGTGACGGTCGAGCTGAACAATCGCTGGCATGAACTTCAACTGGCAGAACGGGATGAAATCCGGCGGATCTTGCTGGAACTCAGTGATCTAATTGGGGCTGAAGTTGTTCAGATTCGTAATATCGTCGATACACTTGCCCGCCTGGACCTGGGATTGATGATGGCGAAATATGCAGAAGATCTGGATGCCACCGAACCTATCCTGGTTGATTTTGAAGCACGCGGCGAAGAACAACC
Organism: Anaerolineaceae bacterium; assembly: GCA_030653365.1. Taxonomy (GTDB): domain Bacteria; phylum Chloroflexota; class Anaerolineae; order Anaerolineales; family Anaerolineaceae; genus UBA6170. Next base: position 34,631 of record JAURZL010000008.1, on the reverse strand, counting down.
GGGCAGCACGATTGCTCTGCGGCACGCCCGTCACCCTTTGCTTGATCCCAAAAGCGTCGTTCCAATCGATGTGGAAATCGACCAGCACACCTTTGGAGTGGTGATCACCGGACCCAATACCGGAGGTAAAACCGTCAGTTTGAAGACCGTCGGGCTCCTGGCTTTGATGGCGCAATCCGGCATGCATATCCCGGTGCAATCAGGCTCACAGCTAAGTGTTTTTCATGATGTCTTTGCTGATATCGGTGATGAACAATCCATCGAACAATCACTCTCCACCTTTTCAGGCCATATCACCAATATCACCCGTATCCTTAAAAGGGCCAATTCTCATTGCCTGGTATTGCTGGATGAATTAGGTTCCGGTACCGATCCACAGGAAGGATCAGCCCTGGCACGCGCGTTGCTTTCCTATCTGGTAAAACAACGGATCACCTGCCTGATCGCAACCCATTACCCCGAACTAAAAGCCTTTGCCCACAACACAACTGGCTTGATCAACGCCAGCATGGAGTTCAATTTACGCACCCTGCAACCAACCTATAACTTAATGATCGGGCTTCCAGGTCGTTCCAACGCTCTCGCGATCAGCGAACGGCTGGGTTTGCCCAAAGAGATCATTGAAGAAGCTCGCAGCATGGTTGACCCAACCGAACTCAAAGCAGAAGACCTGCTGGACGAGATCCATCGCCAGCGCAGTATCTCACGCAAAGAGCGCCACAAAGCTGAAATGTCGCGTAGTGAAGCCCGCCGACTCGAACACAAACTGAATGAACGACTTGAACAGATTGAGGATGAACGCCTTGAAATTCTGGATAAAGCCCGTCAATCTGCAGAATATGAAGTTGAAAAATTACAACGAGAGCTATTGGATCTGCGAAAGGAGTTGGCGCGTGCCCGTCAACCGCTGGACGCCCTGAAGAGTATCGAGGAAAAGGTGACCGATATCCAGGAGGAAGTAAATTTACCGCCTGTTCGAAAATCCGGTGCTCCAACTCTTGATGAACAACCTCTCCGACTGGGAGAGAAAGTCATTGTGCGTTCATTGGGGATGCAGGCAGTAATCACTGCCATAACCCAAGATGAGCTTGAGGTTCAAATCGGAAACCTGCGTGTTCGTGCTGCAGTTCATGATGTTCAACGTCCGGGTGATGGAAAAAAGCAGGTGTCTGATACTGATAAACCAAAAATACGTTCGAATGTGCGGAAAGCACTCGAGAATCTGGATGAAAATCAGAATAAAGCCCCTTCCGTTATGCACCCATCCCCAGGTATGGAACTGGATCTGCGCGGCCAGATGGCTGAAGATGCGCTCAATGGCCTGGAAAACTTCATCGAATCCGCTTACCTATCTGGTATGCCGTTTGTGCGCATTATTCATGGCAAGGGTACCGGAAAGCTGCGGCAGGTAGTTCGAGAATCACTCAGTAAAAATCAATATATTGACCATTGGGAAAGCGGCGTTGAACGCGAAGGCGGCGAGGGCGTGACTGTATCATTTCTGAAAAGTGATTAAAAAAAACAGGTCGATAGTGAATTCCCCGGTACACTATCGACCTCTTACGGCGTGAGACCCCTTCCACTCATGCCCATTTGTAAACGCTTACTATGTAAGTTATACTGTTCTGGCATTGACAAAGCGTAGACAAATTTTATCAGATGTAAATTAATGCTGTCTACACCAGAACAAAAAGGGGTGGTTGATCAGGGTCAAGTGGTAAATTTAAAGAAGGTGGTTTGGACTGATTGAGTGTGCGGAGAACATTCCTTTTTTGGTTTTTGAATTTATCATTGTTAACTTTTCCGGTTTGACCCGCCGCAAGGAAAATTTGCAATGCATGCCATTCCAGCCAGGGTGATTCTTCCTGTTTGGCTTTGTCCAAAATGAAGGTTGCCATCTCTCTGGCGACTTCCAGCTCCTGACTGCGTAAGGCTTGGTGAGCCCGCACATAGGCATACGCGGTACCGGCACCTGCAAACCCATATTCCAGTGCTGTTGTGCGCACATCTGTCAATAATTTTAAGGCTGCTTCTGTTTCTCCCATTAGAAAAAGAGCCATTCCAAGGCGTGAACTTGCTTCCATTTGTAATTGTGGCCAATGGCGTTTTTCTGCTTCCAAAGCTACCTGTTCAATTGACTTTATCCCGTTCTCCCAATCACCCAGCATCCCCTGGCACAGTGATAACCATAAGCGATTAATCGATTCATTACGAGAATGCGTGGAGAACTTAATCGCTTCTTCAAAAAGATTTCTCGCCTGTTTAAAATTTCCAAAATTAGCATGCAATTTCCCTTCAGCATTGATCAGAATACTATGCATCGTGGTATATTGATAAACCTTGGCAAGATTAAATCCTTTTTGAATTGTTTCAACACATTGATAAGTTTTTCCAAGCGCCAGATATACATGACTGGTAACGGAGAGTGTTTCTAAAACAAAGCGCCAATAAAATGTAGATTCTGCGATTTGCAAAGCCACACCGAATTGTTCCAGGGATTTTTTGTAGAACCCCTGGTAATAATTCCCAAGTGCTAAAGCAAATTCATTTTCCATCCTGATGGATGGTTTCTTCAGTTGATGTGCTATTTGATTGGCTTTTTCAATTTGAATGTCCGCTTCTTTAAATTTTCCTAACAAAACATAATTCAATCCAACAGTGGAGAGCAAATTCGCTAGTATTAGTTTTTCTTTTTTGGTTTTCACCTGATTTTCCAACCAGATTATCGATTCAAACTCGGATTTACTGGAAACCAGGTCGAAGTGATATAAATGAACGAACATTTTTCGCAGGCTGGCACGAATATAATCCACTACCGGACCTTCTTTAAGATAATTTGTCGCACGATCCAAATATTGTTGTGCCTGACCAGGCAAACCGCGCATTAAGAACAGGTACCCTTCCCCACTCAATCCGCTACCAACCAACATGTCTGAATTGCGATATAAGCCTTCCTGAACAGCGCGATGATAATATTCGCTGGCTGACTTAAAATCTCCATTATTAACAGCCAATTCACCCCAACCGATCCATAAATCGTATAATTGTTGATCGCTGATCTCAAATGTTTTACTTTGTGAAAGCTGCAACGCGTTTTCAAAGGCCTTATACGCATGATGGCTAGCATCTGTTCCGGAGTATAAATTTGCAGCCTCAATCCAATGTCGAAATGCTTCAACGACATTGCCTGCCTGCCCTAAATGGTAAGCGGTTTCAGCAACAAAATCAGCTGTTCTCTCCAATTCAATCCTAGAAAGCAGATAATTTGCCAGTCGTTTATGAAGAATCTGTTTCTGGGTGAGACTGAGCCCCTGTAAAACCACATCCCGCACAAAGGTTTGGTTGAATTTATAGCGAATTGGCTGTTGCATTTGAGAAATGATTCGAATGAAATCTTTGTCGTGTAATTCATCAAGGGCTACCACGAGCGCTGACTCTGAAAGATCAAGCAATGCCTGAACAAAATCAAAGGTAAATTCCAGACCCGATAATGCGGCACAGCCAAGCACATGTCTGGTATCCGGAGAAAGGTTTCCTAATCTTTCGCGAATGACAATTTGAACAACACCTGATATTGGAACCTCATCCCATGCTTTTTTTGTCAACTGCTCCGGATTTTCCAGCATCATTTGCAGAGTCTCAATCACGAACAACGGATTTCCACCGGTTGCTTCCATTAATTGATGCGTATGCTCTTCGGATAGTGGCGTTCGCAGCAGGTAAAGTCCAATATTGGCAACTGCTTCAAAATCCAATGGCGGTATTCGGATCAAGGCAATCTGATTGACCCAGTTTAAATTCTCATGATAATTGGTCACTGTTGGCATCGTATCCGGCTGATTGGAAACTATAAACAGATTTGCGTGCTCGCTGAAAAACTGCCTTTGTGTCATATAAGCAAGCAACCGCAGTGTCTCTATGTCTGCCCATTGTGAATTTTCCAGGGTAACCAGTAATTTATGTTTTCCCGCCAAATTCAAGAACACCTGTCGAAAAGCCTCGTAAAGGCTGAGACGCTGGTTGTCGATCAGTTCAATCAAGGAGGTTCTGTTTTCAATCAAACTCTGTAATTCGGGCAAAAATGAGGCTAATTGAGCAATCCAGAAGTACTCGATTTTTTGCCAGTCACTCATGCTCATGGTCTGGCGCAGAAGTTCTAAAACTGGATGTAACGCAATATCACGTTCAGAATAGATTGCTTCCATCGATAAAATCGTCACAGGCGTTGTTAACCGGTTTACAAATTCATGCAGAATTCGCGTTTTTCCCATACCTGTCTCGCCCGACATGACAATGATATTCCCGCGCCGATAAGCCTTTTGAATTTCTCCAAGAAGATCGTCCCGGCCAACCAGAGGGATTGTATTCGAATTGTTGAAGCGCGAAGGAATTTGAACCCGATTGACTGATTGGTTGCGTTCCTTTTCAACCTTTTTCAGAAGCAACTCAAATGGAAGGCGATATTCAGCGAACCAATCCGTATTGAGATGATCAGCATACTTCTGACCAAGCTCATAAGCCTGGGTCAGGCGGCCAAGATGATAGAGTGTATTCATTCGGGAATAGATCGCATGTGGAAATTCGAAATCCTGATCGTGCTCAGTAACTTTTTCCAGCCAAGTCAGGGATCCCTCCAGATCACCCATCAAAATCAAATGTTGCGCGATTCGCATCATCAAACTCAGCCATTTGAAACACAGCTTGCGATTCTTGTCTGCAATCCATTCATTAAATTCCTCACTATCCAGCACCCCCACGCCAAACATGAATGCCGGGGCTTTCCACATATTCACCGCTGCCAGCATCTTCTGGAAGATCGCCTCGGGTAATGGCCGGTTCTCAATTGTCAGAAACGGCAAAGATAGCTGGTCATACAGATCTTCAAAAACCAGAACGTCCGAGCTCACTTTGTTATGGTCAATTCCAATCCAGTCACGATCTGTAACGAGAATATCCGCTTCAGGTAATTGTGTTCTCAGCTTGCTCAGGTGATCGCGCAGCTGTTGTCGCGCATTCGGAGAATCTGGCCACAGCAACAAAAGCAGATCCGAGCGGCCAATCATCGATTTCTGGCAGGCAAGGTAGTAAATGATAATGCGTGTCAGTTTGCGTGGAATGGTAATCGGCTGTTTGCCCCAGGAGATCATGGGCTGACCTAACAATTGTACGGATAACCGATTTTCAGGCAACATGATTCTCCAGCGCTATCGCGTATCCTGGAGTGGGCTTGAAGTTCGTATGCGCTCCTGTGCCGTACGCAGGGTTTCATCCGCGGTGGTCAGATGCGATTCGCTGATCGCCCCCAGCATCTGTGCCAGTTCCTTACGCTGGCCCTCCAACCCTAATGTTTCCACCAGCGTCAGGGTTCTGCCATCCTGCACCTGTTTCAAAACCTGTAGGTGTTGATCGCCAAAGGCAGCCAGTTGTGGCAGGTGGGTCACGCACAAAACCTGATGATTGCGCGCCAGATGCCAGAGCTTCTCGCCGACCACAAAGCCAACCCTGCCGCCAATTCCCTGATCAATCTCATCGAAGATCAAGGTCGGGACTTCATCAGCCTGTGCCAGCACACGTTTAAGTGCCAGCATCAGCCGCGCGGTCTCACCACCCGAGGCGATCTTGACCATCGGTTTCAATCCTTCGCCCGGGTTGGGAGCGATCAGAAACTCGACCTGGTCGATCCCGTTCTCATCAAATCGTACTGGTTCGCCTGACTCCAGTGTCAAACCTTTTTCTTCTGGCTGTGTAGCGAAGCTGACCTCAAAGCGAGCCCCCTGCATGCTCAGGTCCATCAATTCCTTTTCGACAGCCACTGACAATGTCGCAGCTGAGTGTTTGCGTTGTTCCGATAATCGCAAGGCTTTTTGCAGCAATTCCCCGCGAATCTTCTCTTCCTGTCCGCTCAATTCTTCGATCCGTTCGGTGGCGTGGGTGATCTGTTCCAGTTCCTCGCGGCCTTTGACCGCATAGGCCAGCACAGCTTCTATGCTGCCGCCATACTTTCGCTGCAGGGTGCGCAGGACTTCCAGACGCTCTTCCACAGCTTCCAGCCGCCTTGGATTATATTCGATCTGATCCAGATAGCTACGCAGGTCTCGGGAAAGCTCATTCACCAATACTGCCAGACTATCCGCCTGTTCCGCCAGATTTGCCTGTGAGCCATCGATGCGTGTCAGTCCATGCAAAGCGTGCAGTACCTGCCCCACCAGGTCGCTGATCCCTGGCATTTCCGGGTTGGCTTCATCCAGCAGACCCAATGCGGTGCGCCCGTAATCTGCCAGATTCTCGGCATTTGCAAGGCGATTGCGTTCGTCTTTGAGCTCCTGCTCTTCGTCCACAACTGGTTTGGCTGCCTCGATCTCTTCGATTTGAAAGCTCAGCAATTCCATCCGTCGGTCGGCATCGCGCTCCAGCTTGCGCAGTTGATCCAGTTCACGTCGAATCGCCTGCCAGGTGCGGTAGCTGCCCTGATAATCCTCCAGCAGCCCGGATGTCACCGCAAAACGGTCGAGCAGGGAGAGATGTTTTTTGACATTCAAGAGCGAAAGATGCTCGGACTGCCCGTGGATATCCACCAGCTGACTGCCGATCTCGCGCAGCAAGCCCACATTGACCGCACGACCATTCACGCGTGCGACCGTTCGTCCCTCACGCCGGATCTCGCGCCCGAGTGTGACAAAATCCGGATCGTCCAGCAAGTCCTCGTCGCTCAGAATCTGGTTAATCGCAGCACGGTTATGCTCATCCAGCCGGAAGACAGCTTCCAGACTGGCACGCTCGGCACCCTCGCGGATGCTGGTTGTCTCCGCGCGTGCACCCACCAGGGCTTCAATCGCATCCAGAATGATCGACTTGCCCGCACCGGTCTCGCCGGTAAAGATCACCAATCCAGCCGGGAAATGCAATTCCAGCTGGTCGATAATGGCGAAGTTTGTGATGTGTAGTTCGGAAAGCATAGGTTGATTATCGAATCTGAATACCAGCCAGCCGGTAATAAAGCGCGCTGGTCATTAATACAATATAAACCGCCATCCAGATGATGCCGAATAAATTGACGGATCCAAACAGAAGCGCCAGCAGCAAAGGGGAGGCGCTGAACAACGCACCCACCACAGCTGCAGCCGTGACTGCCTGAAAAAGCTTCTTGGAACGCCGGCGTTGGATTACCTTGCGAACCGCCTCAGCAATAATCCCACCGGCAAACGGTGCCAGGAAGATCACAAAGAAGCCAATGCGGGTCGAAATTATTCCGCCAATATAGCCCAATACCAGCGCGATCAGGATACCGAATATATAGTCCTGGGAGATGGCGGTCTCGAAGATCTTCTGCTGTCCGCGCACGCACTCCTTGCAGCGATAGCCCGTGGGCGTCTTAACCGCGCAATCAGTGCACATCGGTTTCTCACAGCGGTTACAGCGCAAGTAGGTTTCACGCTCCGGGTGCCATGTACAATACAGTTGGTTCCCGTTTGATTCCGTCATTTCAATGTACCTGCGATGGGGTTTTGTTCCATATATTTATGAAGATTACGATAGAAATAGCCCTTATCCTGGAAGCGCACAAAGTTGATCGTATAATCGCTGGCACAGACCTCCACCTCGTCCCCATCCCGGAGGATGACCGGTGGCTGTCCATCAGCGCTCAGGACGGCTTCATGATTGGTGTTGACTGTCAGAGTCACATGCGCGCCTTCTGCCAGGATGATCGAACGATCCACGGAGAGATGCGGCGCGACCGGAACGATCAGAATATTGCGCAATTCGGGCGGCATGATCGGACCATTGACTGCCAGTGCATAGGCGGTTGACCCTGTGGCTGTGGCTGCAATCAGCCCATCCGCCACGTAGGAGGCCAGCAGGTAACCATCCAGGCTGGCTCTGACCTGAATCGGGCGTACATATTGTCCGCGGCAGACCACCACATCATTGAGGACATGCCACTCCCCAAGCTGCTCGGTTCCCCTGCGGTGGACGCTACGCAACATCATACGTTTCTCCAGCCGGTAGTCCCCTTGCAAGAGTTGCTGCATGCGTTCGCCGCAATCCTCCTCGCCAATTTCCATCAGGAAACCGAAGCGGCCACGATTAATCCCCAGCACCGGAACGCCCGTTGGTGCGACCAGATGCCCGGCACGCAGCATAGTGCCATCACCGCCCAAGGCGATTAACACATCAACCTCACCCTGACCGACTGCCTGGCGCAGTTCCGGTTGATAGATGGTGTATACATCTGCGTGCTCTGCACCCAACCCAATCAGACGTTCTGCCAGATCTCTGGCACTGCCAGCAATATCCGGCTGTGAGGGGTGAGTGGCAATCGCAAATCTGCGGGGTTGGTTATTTTCCATAATGATTAATTATACCAGCGCGGTACTTCCTTTCAACGAATCAGGCAGCCACATCTTGTTCTTCCTTTAATAACAATTCACTTTAGCCGCGCTTGAATGGCAGCTACAATCCTGGGCACATGCACATGCGAAGTCTCAATGAAGTGGGTGAACTTGCTTTGCGAACCGCCCGCTGCTGTTCCCAGCACAAAGATTCCCTCCAGATTGGTTTCCATGCTCGCCGGATCATAGCGCGGTGCCTGTTCCACACCCAGCAGCTCAATTCCCAGCTGTCGGAAGAGTGACATATCCGCCTGATAGCCCGTGCACAACAGCACGAAGTCAAACGGCAGCCGGGTAATCTCACCCTCCAGCGCGAGACCTTGTTCATCGGTCTTTGCCAGCCGCACCTCCTGCGCAGTGATTTCAACCGGGACTGTCCCTGGTAAGAAGCGTAGTTTGCCATCGCGGATCACCGTCTCGAGATCCTGCATCAGCGCTGGCTTGATCGAGCTGGTCCGCAATTCCGGCTTGCGGTAGCTGAGTGTCACGCGTGCCCCTGCCCGCCAGCAGCGCAGCGCGTACTCGACCGCCGAGTTACGACCACCGACAACCAGCAGCTCCTGTTGGAAATATTCGTGCGGGTCGTGCAGATAGTGACTGACATGTGGCAGATTCTCCCCCGGGATATCCAGCAGACGTGGCATTGCCATCCCACCGGTTGCCAGTACCACAAAGCGTGCCTGATAGTTCCGGGTAATATCTTTTGATGTCGTCGTCAGTTGGAAGTCACCTTGCGGTGTTCGCACCACGGACTGCACCGGCTCGTACGCATGCACCTGAATCCCGAACTGCTGTACCACGCCGCGCAGATATGCCAGATAATCGTCATTGGTGGGGTGCTGCTGATCATAGACATTCATCGGCAGCCCCGGCATAGCGATCCGTTCCGCCGTGCTGAAGAAACGTGTGTGCTTCGGCCACCAGGTGATCGTATGCCCCAACTGCCCGGCATCGAAGAGCAGAAAAGGGATCCCCGCCTGGGTGAGTGCAACCGCCAATTCCACGCCGGTGGGTCCGGCACCGATAATCGCAACCTGTGTTGTCCCGTCAAATTTCATATTTCCCATCCCGATCAAAAAATCTCAGCAACTGCGCAGCCCTAGCCTGGTACCGTTGCTCCCCTACTGGTTTTACCGGAAAGATGACCGGAGGTCAACCAGGCGGGTTCTACACCATCCCGTTAAAGCTTTTGATCACAGGTATGCGCGAACCCGCAACGCGCACAACGCAGCGGCTCTTCATGCGAGCGTGGACAGCTGCGCGCACGTTCATCCACGCGCATCTCCTCGAGCAGCACCAGCAGGGCTTTCTGTTGTTCATCGCCGTAATCAATCGCGAAGGTGCGGTTGCGGTACTGTAAAATGCCATGCGGAGGACGTTGACCGGTAGCGTGTTCCACCAGGTAACAATACGCCAGCAGCTGGTAAACATGGCTGGCATACGGCTCGGCTGGCGCGTACTGGCTCTTGACCTCGACCGGAATCAGCGTCATGCCCTGGCTGACCAGATAATCCGGTTTGCCAGTCAGTTGGGTGTCGACATCATAAAAGGGTTTCTCGGCCTTGCCATACAGCTTCGGGTCGGAATAGATGATCCGTCCGGGTGGCAATCCCGATTGTTGACGCACCTGACGGCTGCGCCAGAACAATACCAGCGCCACCACCAGCAGGAGAAGAGCAACGATTTCCACCGCTTAACCCAAGAGCCGCTGGGTCAGCCAGACCGCCAGCAATACCAGCGCGACCCCCAGCACAACCCAGGCAAGCAGCCGCATCAGTATTCCCTGCAGCACAAACCTGCCATGTGTCTGGTGATAAGCAGAACCGCCGGCCATCTCCTGCTGGTTCTCGGACTCAACGCCTTGTGATTGATACCACCAGGCGCGTTTGCAATAAAGATAGGTACCGATCTCAGACGCACGTATGGTGCGTTTTCTCAATCCTCTTCCTCAATATCCGGTGGGGTAAGATCGTCATTCAAACCCTCCGTTTTCAGCAGAATTGCCAGCTCCTTCATCGATTGCGACAGACGCTGCTCACGCAGGCTGATGGTCACATCCCCGCGGGTGCGTTCCACAATTCCGCGTGCCAGATCCGTCTGGCGGCGCAAGCCATTGGTGAGCGCATCCGGATAGTCGATCGTGATCAAGAGCGCATAGATTTCGTCCATCAGGTTCAGCATTCGCTCAACCTCCTCGGAATAACCCTGGCGCATCACGTCCAGACAGCGCCGTCGTAGCTCGCCAACCACCTCTGCCAGTCCGTTCAGGTACACATTCGGAGCAACGTCAAGCTCCTCCGGCAGCGGTAATTCCTGCCCGCGGATCAACGCACAGGTGACATGCGCCTCGACGTACTCCTTGAGCGCGTCCTGGGTGTAGCCGGCGTAGAACAAATCGGGGTGTTCGCCCAAATCATTCCGCAACTGCTCCACCAGCTGGCGGGCATCGTTGAGGAATCCATCCGCCACGTCCAGCTCCAGGCGATGAATCGCCCGGATAGCATGCGCTGCGTGCTGGATCACCTTGCGAGTCTGCATCAGCGCTTTGTCACGTGCCTGATTGCGCACCTCAAAGGCACTGTGCACCGTCTCGGATAACTGCGTAAATCGATCCATCATTCCCCACCTTCCGAAGGAGGTGTATCCGGTTTGTCCTCCGGCGGTGGTTTGTCTTCTTGCGAAGGCTCGTCCGAAGCAGGTGGATCGTCCTTTGGAGGTTCTTCCAAATGGGGTGGCTCGCCCGGTGTGGGTGGTTGGACATTGCGGAAGAGTGTGGTCGCCAGGTCGCTCGAGCCGACCGGCAGCTTGATCGGGCCAAACATCGCCTCGTAGCGGGCGACATTCTCGTTGAGTGCCTGGACGAATAACTTGGCAGCCACCGGTGACATCAAAACGCGGGAGACCACTTCCGGATGAACACCCGGCAGCATCTGGGCAAAATCCAGCACGATTTCAGAAGGCGTATGCGAGATACGCGCCATATTACTGTATTTGGTTTGCAAATTTTCCGGCATGCGCAGGGGTGGCATGCCGGGTTTTGCCTGTTTGGGTTGATTCATGGGATTCGATCTTTAGAATGGAATCTCATCGTCGCTGAGGGTACCCACCTCATCGCCACCGCCAGCCTGCTCACTCTCCGCGCGGCTGTCCAGGAATTGGACGGTGGTAGCGGTCAGCTCAAAGCTGGCACCTGTGGTCCCATCCTGACGATTGAAGGTTCGTGGACCTCCTGAAGCAGGATCAGCCATCAGACGTCCTTCGATTAACACCTTGCTGCCTTTGTGCAGGAAATTGTTGCAGTTTTCGGCCTGTTTGCCCCAGGCGGAAACGCGAAACCACACGGTTTCCTTAACACGCTGGCCATCCGATCCGGTATACGAACGATTGGTAGCAACAGGAAATGAGGTCACCGGCTGCCCGGATGGCGTGAAGCGCATTTCAGGATCTTTGCCCAAATTTCCTACGATTGTTACTTTTTGATACATGATTAAATCCTCCATTGGTCTAATTTAGCTCGTAGCTGGTGCCCATAGGGCATGATATAGCTCGTGGCTGGTTATTGGTACCCTCGAAACCTCGGGTTTGATATGATTGGTAGGAACGAATTCCTATGTTAATAATTCTATACTAAATTCAGTTAATGCAAGAGGATTGCAGGGTGCAAGGTACAGGGGTTAGGGATTGGGGGTTAGGGTTTAGCTAACACCTAAAACCTGATCTCTAACTCCTGATTGATTATAGAATTTATGTTCTTGTTTGTCAAGGACTAATTTTTACTTATCAGCGAATACACTATTGTCCCCCATACCACTCCCGTGTATAATGGTAAGAAAATCATACAGTTTGATTTTCTTACTTTTGGAGTTTGAAATGAGTGAAAAAACATTTTATCGATCACGATTAAGGGTCAAAGGGCAAGTGACCGTCCCCGGCGAAATCCGTGACCTGCTGGGAGCAGAAGAAGGCGACGAATTGGTGTTTCTGATCGATGAGAACGGCCGTGTGGTCGTCGAACGAGTGCAAATGATTCCTCCGGATCAAGCCTGGTTCTGGGGAGAGCGCTGGCAGCGGTTGGAGCGCGAAGCACAGCAGGACATCGAAAAGAATAAACTCCACCCGTTTGGTTCCAGCAAGGATGCTGTCCGCTTTTTGAATGAAGATGCTGGGGGATATGATGCCGAAGATCCTGCTAACTGAGCGCTTCATTTCCCTGTACCGCAACCTGCCAGCCGCCATTCGCAAGAAAATTGACCGCCAGATCACCCTCCTGGCCGACAACCCACGCCATCCCTCCCTGCAAACAAAACCAATCCAGGGTACCAAAGGCATCTTTGAAGCCCGCGTCGATATCAATTACCGCCTGACCTACGAACGTTTGCCGGATGATACACTGTTGTTGCGCGTGGTCGCCAGGCATGATGAAGCTTTGAAAAAGCCATAATTCATTAATCTCCTTTTGTGTACAGTCTACAGTTGAAAGTCGACAGTTGAAAGGCAAAAGGCTGTTAGCCTTCCACTCCGTTGCAGGTCCTACGGAAAAGTTGAAAGTTGAGAGTTGAGCTTTAGTCTTACACTTCGTCTCCCCGTTCCGAGGACTTCGCAGATCCTTCGGAAGCTTTGAGCATGGCTCGGATTTGTTTCCATTACCCTCCATTTCATTGGGCACATCGAAACGCATCGAACAAGTCGATTTGTTTCTCGGAAACAAATAGAAACAATTCGATTCATGGCTGGAGTGGCGGAACCATATCGAATTTGAAGTCTCCATTCGCGTTCTGCCTCTCACGTTCCTCCTGATCGTCCTGGGCCTTCGCTTCATCCATATCTTGAAGCATTTCGCAGAGTAGCCCACGCAGGTTATCCATTGGATCTTTGGGCTTGAGAAATTGGGTGCGAATCAGACGCGAAAGGGTGAAGTTACCCAGGCAGATGGCACGCAGGGTGTCGAGGTTCTCGGCATGCGTGGTGGCTGATTGCAAACTCTCGACCACACGGCGCATCAACACCCGAACCAGCTCGATCTCATTGAGCACATCCAGCGGCTCCACCTCCTCAAAATCCGTCACTTCCTGCGGGGTAAAATGGCGGGCATAAAAACCATGTTTGTAGGCATTCTGGTTGCCGTATGGGGCACCGCGTTTGTTCTTCTTTTCGTCAGTGGATAGATCTGTATTTTCGTTTTCGAATTCTTCGTCCATTTTTTTCTCCTGGGGTTAGCTGCTAGGTGTTAGGTGTTAGGTGTTAGGTGTTAGGTGTTAGGTGTTAGGTGTTAGAAATTATATTCTATGATAATGAGTTTTTTTAACCCTGTCTACCTGTATATATGTGCAGGTTTTAAGGGGAAAATGGGTAAATTGGCAGGTTTTTGGCATATTCATTAGCTCAATGCTCAATGCTGAAAGCTCAAAGGAAAATTCAAAAACTCGGAATGCCAGTTGGATAGTGCGCTGCTTGTGGCCCGAAGGGTTACACTTGGGGAAGTCCACCTATGGTTAAAACCATAGGCTATAAAAAACCAAACCTGCTCAAGCAGGTTCAGGAAAATCGGCAGAAGTGCGTTGCATCATGTTTGTTCGTTGACATTGTTATTATAATAATTTTTCACATCTTAAGAAACTTTTTCTCTTACCTTCCGTTGTATAATTCACATTAGGTTTTTCAAAATAACCCAATCAGCCTTTGGAAAAACATTTTATTTTTCCTTAGACCTATCAGGTTTGTGATAGCCTTTAATAAAAGGAGTTCTCATGGAACGATCAAATCCGAGCTGGATCACCGACTTGATTAAGAATTCAAGATTTGATTTTTTTCTTAGCATTGAACGTATAATCCGGGTAAGGAACACCTATGATTTCTGATTTATACGCCTTTCCACCTGATATGGTTGCACAAACAGATGAATTGGTAAAGCAACTCATCATGGCTCACCGCCGATTGGCAGAACTCAAAGGCGTTGCTCCTCTGCTACCCAATCAGGAAATATTATTGAACACTCTTACATTGCAAGAGGCAAAAGACAGTTCAGCATTAGAAAATATAATTACCTCACATGATGAATTGTTTAAACAAGAGTTGGACATTCCACAGTTTAATAATGCAGCTGCAAAGGAAGTTAGTCGCTATTCTGAAGCGTTAAAACACGGTTTCGAACGGATTAAATCTCAAGGACAACTCACCCTGGATGATCTGATAACCATTCAAACCACATTGATAATCGGTAAACCAGGACCAGGCATTCGAATCAAACCGGGCACCAATGTGGTTAACAAAGCCACCGGAGAAATAATTTACACTCCACCGCAAGATCATGATCAAATCGTGGAATTGCTTGAACGACTAATTGACTTTTTTAACGAAGATTCAAATCAGGTATTAGATCCATTGGTGAAAATGGCATTGATTCATTACCAATTTGAAAAAATCCACCCATTTTATGACGGAAACGGTCGTACCGGCCGGATTCTAAATTTACTCTATCTGGTAAAGCACGGTTTGTTGGATCTTCCAATTCTTTATCTCAGCCGTTTCATTGTTCGCGAAAAAAGCACGTACCTTGCCCATTTTCGAGAAGATCCGATCGATGACAATTGGGAAACCTGGCTAAAGTTTATGTTGCGGGGTCTGGAAAATACTTCTTCGGAGACAATCGAGACTATTCACAAATTGAAGAATTTGATGGTAGATTATCAGGAAAGGATCAAAACACAACTGCCAAGAGTGTATTCACTAGATTTGTTAACCACTCTTTTCAAACATCCTTACACAAAAATCGATTTTGTGATCCGAGATGTTGGTGTTCAAAGAGCAGCAGCAGCACGATATTTGGATACCTTAGCCGATGCGGGCTTTTTGGAGAAACAAAAACTCTGGCGTAGCAGTTATTACATAAACAAACCACTCTTCGAATTATTACAAGGAAGGTGATGGTTTTTTGAAGCTGTCATTGTAAGAGTTTATCATGTATTAAAAACACTAAAGTTAATACATGAAGACCGTGTCATGTATTAAATCTTCCAAAATTAATACATGATAATCCTGTCATGTATTAAAAATCGAAAAATTAAGATGATAACCGCGTCATTTAAATTTTATCGGAATTGCCATGGTGAGTTCGAATTACAAAGCATTGGCTTGAATTTTTTGCAGATTTCATTATACTTTCCAATGCTTGACCATATGTCCACCCGGATCCGAAGGACCTGTAACGCCGTGGAAGGCGAAGAACCTTCGAAGCCATCAGAAAGGGTTTATTTGCTTGAACAACCTGGGTTGATACCCGTTCCGAGTACACGTACCCGTTCCGAGTACAAGAACCATTGTTTACAAAAAATCAAAAATTGGCAAAGGTGCGTTGCTTGTGGCCCGAAGGGTTACACTTGGGGATGGGGACACTACACTATTTTGCAAGCTGGTCTGATTAAAAATCTGGCAGAAGTGCGATGAACCTGAAATTGACGGGGGACGGGAGACCGGGGACTGGGGGCTGGGGGTTGGGGTTTGGGGGTTGGGGTTTGGGGGTTGGGGGTTTGGATTTGGTAGCCTTGGGTTTTAACCCGAGGTGGTGGGGAAGTGGTGGGTTACCAACCCCCGTGTCCGAGGGCATGCCCACCCTACTCGTCTAAATAATATCCAGGTGCAATGCACCGGAAGTTTGATATACCCACGGGTATGATAAGGCTGAAAAAGTCAGAACCAATCCTACCTGCCGGTAATACCTGAGTAGAGACTGGCTGCGCTGCACATCATCACCAGGCATGAAATGATCAGGATGATGACAGCAACAACCCATCTGGTTTTGTGGGTATTCTGCTGGCGATTGAAGTTTGCCTTGCGGCTTGCCATCAATCCCGGAACCAGCAGCACACCCAACACCACAAATCCGGCCAATCCAAGCATGAGACCGACGAACCCGCCCAGGAAGAGCACCCGCCAGCCCGGCAACCAGTTGGGAAGCGCATTGCTGCCCGGCTGATCACCCACCTGTGCAAGACCCGGGAGTTGATCGATCCAGGCTACTTCTGATCCCAGTTCATATAACTCGGGTTGAATCGAGCCCCCCTGCCAGACGAACGATTCCTTGGCCACCATCGACTCATACAGCGCACCCTCCGTCACAGACAGCTGATAGAGTGACACACCCTGACCATCGCGTTCGAAATCCACCCAATCCTGCACCAACACAATTGCCTGACCATCCCCGGTGCCTTCCATGACCAGGCTGTAGCCAGCATCGAGCGGATAGATTAACTCTGTATACGTCGTCCCATCCTGCAGCGGAAAGACATTGAAGAGCACATCCTCTAACTCGTGATAGACCCCATCGCTGGCAATCCCACTGCGCAATCCATCCGCATCCGTCACGTAGAGCACCAACGGGCAATCCGCCTGCACCTGCTGAGCACTGTCTTTACCATCCAGCCTCAACGAGAGCCAGTATTTTTGCTGTTGTTTGGACAATTTCTTAAACAGCGCCTGCTTCGCTTCCGGCAGTGTTTTGATAAAGGCGTTCTCCTCCTTGGTGAGTCCTTGCATGCCAGGTTCTATATAATCCCCATTAAACAGTGGATAGGCGGCTGTGTCCCGATAGACCTCGCTGGGACCAATGCCAATGAAGGACCCATCCACGGTCCAATCGACCGCCCTGCCTGCTTCCCCTGCCAGCCCTGCAACGCTGAAGTGGATCGCCCAATCCTTCACCTTGTAATCCGCAGGGAATTGTGTAATCCACGGATCGAGGACAATGCCGGTTTCCATCCAGTTGGTTGCCCAGGGATACAGTATCACAGCCTGATGCCCACCCCACCAGGCCTGGATTGGACCATATTCCCACTTCTCAACCAATGCCTGTTCACAGGGATCTTTGCTGAATTTGAGCGAATTGAGGAAAGCGAGCACCTTGGATTGGTAGCCACCACAGGCAAATTCATCATAGCCTTCATAGCCCAGAAAATCTAAAATATTATTCTTTTCCCCGGATGAGGCAATCCCCTTCGGAATTCTTTCGTAATACAATGCCAGGATCTTCTGCAGTTTGTCTTCTTCTGTCTGCTCTTCACACACGATGGGGGTTTCCGTCGGGATTGGTGTGGCGGTCTCCTCGGGGGTTGCGCTGGGAATAGGTGTTTCAGTTTCCATGGGCGTTGGGACCACACATTGGTACTCATACTTATAGCGCACACTGCCACCAGCTACGGCTGAATCACCGAAGCCAATGATCTCCATGGTTGCGCCTTCCTTCGAGCCTCCCGGTACCGACCAGGTGATGCTATTTTCGACTGCCCCGCTTGGTTCGGTTTTAAAATTGATGGTTTTTCGGCGCGCGGACACTCTGTCCACAAAGTTAAAATTTAAATAGGTATCCAAGCCGCCGACCGAATTTTGACTATAGCTGGTATCCTGATCCCAGACCGTGCTGACCTCAAAATACAACTCCTCCCCCGGGGTTAGGACACTGGGCGGTGCCGTCCAGGTGTGCACCACAACCAAGCCTTTATAGCTGACCGTGACGCTGCTTCCATTTAAAGAAGCTGTTGCGTCCAATGCTGAACCAGATACAGTGGTATTGGGGGTTTCGCCCACCTTCTGCCAGGTGCATACCTTGTCTTGCATGGACAGATCTGGCTGAGCAATAAACGCCAGCGAAAAAGCGGAGAATAACATACAAATTACCAAAAGCAAAGCAGCCTGTTTTTTCATGTGGACCTCTGGAATCATTCGAAAAATAGACAAACGGATAAATTGAAATGGAATTCGGATTGATTGCTGTGATGGATGGTATTATTTTGGATGAGATTAAATGGAGAAAAAATTGCAAAGAATGATTTAATTATAGCAATTTTTTGGCGGAAAACTATCAATAGAAATGACCGGGGACCGGGGACGGGGATTTGGGGGTTAGGGGTTGGGGGTTAGGGGGTTGGGGGTTGGGGGTTGGGGGTTGGGGGTTAGGTGTCGAATACCCACGGGTATGATAAGGCTCAAAGTGTCAAGTCATACATAATGTTTACAGACAAATGAGTTAAAAAAACAAGGTGCAATGCACTTCTGCTGTTGTGGTTTTTCAGGAGTTTTCCAATCCTGATGAGGTCCGGTTGATCCCCAAGTGTAACCCTTCGGGTCACCAGCAATGCACCGGAAGTGGATTTTGCTGTTTCATGCGTGATATCTGTATATAATATTAATATCCCATTTCAACTGACATTGTTAATATCAATTTTTGTGAGGAAATTATGGCTAGAATTCTAAAATTTTCGTTTTTTTCTTTGCTGGTATTAACCCTCCTTTATCTTCCTGCGTGTTCTGAATCAGACTGGGTCTATTTCAAGGAATCAACACCGGAACGAAAAACACGCGTCCCGCCCACCCCGATTGAGGATACAAGCATCAGGACAGCCACTCCCGATACCTGCG
Source organism: Anaerolineaceae bacterium (assembly GCA_030653365.1). Taxonomy (GTDB): domain Bacteria; phylum Chloroflexota; class Anaerolineae; order Anaerolineales; family Anaerolineaceae; genus UBA6170. Next base: position 15,831 of record JAURZL010000008.1, on the reverse strand, counting down.
GACAGGAATTGTTGTTCGAAGTGACGGATACCATGGCGGTGGATAATGGTGTCACAGCCGATGCGGTCTTTAAAATCAATAAATCCTGGTTGATCACCCAGATTATCACCTATCATTGGAATGGTGCAACTGGCGCGGAACCCGGTACGATTGCATTACGAGCGCAGGACAGCACCCTCTACGGACCCTGGCAAGCCAGTGGATTACCGGGTCAGAATAATGTCCCCAACGCGCATTGGATTGTGTATCCGATGGAGGTCATTCCGAAAGGGACCTACACGATTGTGGATTCAGACCCCTCTACCTGGTCATCGAATTTCAATACGGATGGTGTTGGAATGGTGTATGTGTACGGTCGAAAACCGTAAATTGCTCAAGGTGACATTGATGAGATGACTGAAAGTCTACCCAGATCCAGGAGCATTTTCAAATGAATCGGCGATCAGTTCCTGCAAAACGTTCCTGTCCACATCTGCCAATTTCTTAATATACAAGCAAACCTTGCTGGTTGTATATTTACCCAGTTTCCTGAGCAGTGGGCTGTCTGAGTCATCGCCAACCCCAATGTAGAGCGTGAGGGACTGTTTACGAGGAGAAAATGCGAGCAGAGGCATATCGCCTTCCCGCCCACTCTCATACCTGTAATGATAGGAACCAAAGCCGATAATGGCAGGTCCCCACATTTTTGGCTCTTCCTTCGTGACCTGCTGCATGATCTTTAGGATTTCAAAGCTATCCTTGCGCTTTTGCTCGTTTTCGACTTTGTTCAAAAATTCTTCGACGCTCGCGTCGTTCACCTTCGTTTGTATCTCGGCCATAATCGCCTCCTTGTATGGATTGATAATAATCCTGCTCACTTGTTCTGTTTCGGTAGTTCCGGCGAGTCTCAAACCCTCAACAACTGGCGTTACCGGCGGGTGGGGGAATTGGCGGGAAAAAGCCAGAGCAAGACCTCGCTATTGGGGCTGAATCCCCTCGGGCAGGGCTATAGCCCCCGCCCGTCCACGTGCAAGCAGTGTCAGGCTGCGTCTGCTCAACTTCGCCTCCAGGTAATTGGATCCGACGCATGTGGACGACGGTTTGTGATGTCCGCTTCCAGTACTTCGCTCGGCTTCACCAAGGAAATGTCTTCCCAGGTGATGCCAGTGAGTGGAACTTTCACACGCCAGAACCACGGAGAACTACTCGCATCCTTTCGCTTCCAACTGAGATAGAGAAATCGCGCTTCCGGAGTGCCGTGCACGAACGGACCACGGAAAGAAAGCCTCCCAGAAGAATCATCAAGGCTTGCTTCGAGATCGCACCCGAAGAACATCGATCCATCTTTCTGCTTCTGGCCTGCATGCACGGACTGGTTCTTGTCTTGCATTCCCACGTCAAATGTGCCCTCTTCCAGTGGAATCACTGGCATCGTTCTGCAAATCAACCGAACCTTGAGTTTCTTGAATTCTGCCATGTAGTTTCTCCAAATCGTTGAACTCGGCTTAGTTTGATAAGTCCACGCTCGATACTCGATCGGGCTTTGTAGCGCTGTCTGATTATTAATTATACGGAATTGTGATGGGTTGCCTTTTGGCTGTATAGCCTGCTAATAGAAGCGTGTTAGATTGCAGGTACATTGGGGGATCGCCGGGGGCGGGGGACCGGAGACCGGGTTTCTTCGTAGCTCAAGGCGGATACCCACGGGTATGATAAGGCTAAAAAATAATCAGAGCATGGTCTGCCTGTTGGATGATGCGCTGCTTGTGACCCGAAGGGTTACGCCTGGAGATCATGGTTGGGATCACTCGTAGGAGGGGAGAAGCAGCGGAATAACACCACAAGACAGGTATCGTACAAAGCACCTAAAAAAATCCAAACTGGGATTTTTATGATTTCATGAGGGACTATGATTTCATAATCCAGGGGTTGGATTTGTGCTAAGATAAATTAGATAAATCTCATGAATTCATGAACTCAAGAACTCAAGGACTAATTTTAGGGAGGTGTTCCAATGAGAGATCCCGATTTATGCCAGCGTGTCGATAATGCCCCGGCGGGTGTGAAAATGCGAAGGTGGGTTTTGAATGATGCCAGTAAGGGTAAAGCATCGGACAACTCATGAGGCTTGATTTTTGTGTTTATTCTCCGATGCTTTACCCATACATGGTGGCGGCGTTCCACCCGGGACCCTATCCAGTTTGTGGGAATTTTCCGGTTGAATTTGCCTGGATTATTGCAAAAAGGATACGTTCGTGCAGAACCGAAGGACTCGTATGGCCCGGAGATTCGTTTGCGAATCGTACGGGCAAGGGTTGGGGCTTTTTATGTCCAGGCGAATCAGGATGGACCGCGGTTGTTGATGGGGTGAAAGCTGGATCTGATTTTTGGGATTTTATGATACCCAAGGGTACAGGTGTGGACTTTGATGAGGGAGGGGATTAGAAGTGGTGGGTCAGCGACCCACCCTGAACGTGACCTACTCGCAATTGAAAGGAAATAACATCTTTGAAAGGTTTGGTTTCCGCCTTTCCATCCGTTGTATAATTTCTAAAGATTATGTCAACATGCACCAAATCAGTGGGAAAACTCTACCTGTAAGCAAGTGTATGTATATATATTTTTTTTCATCCTCTTGGAGCATACATGAATATTATTGGCAACCAAATAGAAAAACGATTGTGGGATGCTGCTGGGATGCAAACCCGAAAGCCCCGAAACTTAAGAACTCGCAATCTAAGGCGAGCGCCTAACGGAGGGCAGAAATGGGATTAGTGTATTGCCCGGAATGCGGAACAAAAATATCAGACAAGGCTTCGGTCTGTCCGTTTTGCGGCTTTAGGAGTAGTGCCAAAAACCTACCGATGGTAGCAAACAAAAATCCTCTTAAGCGTATTCAATGGGAAAGCACATCACTTGCGTCTGAATTTGACCAGGTTTTCCCTATCAGCACAATTCAAAACAATAATCTGAATATCATTTTCGGCCAAGCTGAAAACTTATCCAGAGTTGCGCCAGCATTCTTTCAATCCATCATGGCAATTCTGCCAAAGACTATTAAGGTAGCGGAAGTAAACCCCGCACTACAAAAACTGATTGACGAAGGTGTTTTTAAATTCCTCACGGATAAGTCTGGCGATATCCTGCCCACTATATTCGGCGAGAAGCACATTGTCGCGCAGGTGCGTTTGAAAGATATTCAACTAACACCGGATTTGGGACGTTCCATTGTTGATTTGCAAACGCAGATTGCTCTGGCACAGGTGATAAATGAAATACACGATGTTCAAAGGAGTATTGCGAACCTACATAGCGAACTTCAAGACGACAGGCTTGCATTAGCCGAGAGTGCATGGCAGCAGTTACAGCAAGCCGCGCAGATAATCGACGCGAGGGTGAGACAAGAAAAACTGCTCAGTATTTTGAGTAGTGCAACGGATGCCAAGTGTATTCTCTTCAGAGCGTTTGCAAGCGAAAAGCGTTTCTTTGATGAGAGAAAGGACAAGAACTGGTTCTCGAATTTGATTGATAAAGAATCTCAGAATCGTGGTGATGAGCATAGTGCTGAAATCTTTAATAGCCTGTTGGCAATCACCAAAACCGTTCAAGTTGAATCCACCGTATATTGTTTGCTTGGTGAGCAAAACGCCGCAAGGCTCAGTATGAAGCAATTCAGCGATTTTATTAGCGCAAACTCGCTTGATGATAGGGATACCTTATTAGCCTTAAACTCGTTTAGCAGCTCAGACCAAAGGGGTTTAATTGATAATTTTACGGACATTCAGCAAAAGATTGCGGCACTCCCTCCGGACATTGAGGGTACGAAACCGCTTATTGACATATTGCCAGCCAAGAAGGAGAAAAACGATGAGTAAATTCTGTATTAAGTGCGGGAAAGAGATACCGCAAAATAGCAAGAACGACGTATGCGCACACTGCCAAAACAGTAAGAATGGAAAAATCAGAAAGATCGGTGAAGGAGCATTGGCAGTAGGGGGTTTAGTTGTATCTATTGCCGTTATGCTGATAACCAAGGGAAAATTTGGTGGCCCCAAAGCATAGCTTTAATGAATTAGTGGAGGCAGGTCATGTTTAAAAAGATAAAACGGAAAATTGGCGAGATTAAAGAAGAACACGCCCGAATAGAGAGAGAACGGATTCAAGCGGAAAAAAATGCGCTTATGGCGTTAAGTGAGAAAGAACTTATGGTAGAAGCTATTATGGCTTTGAAGGGATATAATACCCGCATAGGCAATATAGAGGAAAAACAGGATGATTTGACCTATAGGGTAGATTCTCTCGAATCGGATGTGAGTTCACTTAAATCCCACACATCATATTAAAAACCTAGCAAAAGTGCACTGTACATTATGGGAAAGCCACAACTTTAATTTTTTTATTATTTCATGTTGGACTATGATGTTAATATTCGATAATTCGTTTTGTATTCGTTGACGGCTTTATGATTTCTAAACCACCTGTAAACTCTCCACACTTCCCATCCGTTGTATAATTCTTAATAGGAATTTTCGTCTTTCACCCTTTATCAGTGGGAAATTCTTTACCTCTTTCCTTCATTAAACAGCTTCGCTGATTCTTTCATACCAGGAGCATTCACCTTGTTTGAACAAACATTTAAAAACATCGATGACCAATTATGGAAGGATGCCGGTTGCAGCAGTGAACTCGATTATGTGGAGCAGACTTCCTGGATCCTTTTCCTCAAATATCTCGACGATCTCGAGAAGGAAAAGAGACTCTCAGCCGAGCTGCAGGGCAAAACATATCAGCCCATCATAGCACCTGAGTTCCAATGGGAAGCCTGGGCAGCACCACGTAACGGTAATGGCAGGATCGATCATAACAAAGCCCTCACCGGACCAGATCTGATTGATTTTGTTGAGCACCAGCTCTTTCCTTACCTCAAGCGCTTCACAACCACCGCCGATAATGCCGATACGATCGAATATAAGATCGGTCAAATTTTCAGCGAACTGCGCAACAAAGTCCAGAGTGGTTACAACCTGCGTGGGGTGATAAACCTGGTCGACGAATTGCGCTTCCAATCTCAGACTGAAAAACACGAGATGTCGCATCTCTACGAGGAAAAGATCAAAAAGATGGGCAATGCCGGACGCAACGGTGGCGAGTATTACACCCCGCGACCGCTGATTAAGACCATCGTTAAGGTGGTTGCTCCACAGATCGGTGAGACGATCTATGACGGGGCGGTCGGCTCCGCCGGCTTTCTGGTGGAAGCCTTCGAATACCTCAAAAACAGCCGTGCCCTCTCCACTAGCGATATCGAGACCCTGCAAACGCGCACCTTCTATGGCAAAGAGAAGAAATCGCTGGCGTATATCATCGGCATCATGAACATGATCCTGCACGGCATCGAAGCACCCAATATTCAGCATGTTAACACGCTCGCTGAGAACGTCAGCGACCTGCAGGATAAGGATCGCTATCACATCGTACTCGCCAATCCGCCCTTTGGCGGCAAGGAACGCGGTGAGGTGCAGAACAACTTCCCCATCAAAACCGGTGAGACTGCCTTCCTCTTCCTGCAGCACTTCATCAAAATCCTCAAACCCGGAGGACGCGCTGGTGTGGTTATCAAGAACACCTTTCTTTCCAACACCGACAATGCTGCCATCAGCCTGCGCAAGGAACTGTTCTCCAGCTGCAATTTGCACACTGTGCTCGACCTGCCCGGTGGGGTCTTCACCGGTGCCGGCGTCAAAACCGTGGTGCTGTTCTTTGAAAAAGGTGCCCCCTCAGAAAAGATCTGGTATTACCAGTTGAATCTGGATCGCAATCTTGGTAAGACTAACCCGTTAAATGAGCAGGATTTAGCGGAGTTTGTGGAATTTCAGAGGACAAAAGCAGATTCTGAGAATTCTTGGTCATTGAATATGAAAGACATTGATAAAGGCACATTTGACCTTTCAGTAAAAAATCCGAAACAAACTGAAGTAGATAATCACCGCGATCCTTTGGAAATTCTCAAAGAAATTCAAGTTCTGGACCAGCAAACCAACGAAATTCTTGATTCGATCAGCAAGTTACTATGAAAAAGTTTTGGGAACATAAAAAACTAGGTGAGGTAATTACCTTAAATTACGGTAAACCTTTACCTCCCAACCTAAGAAAATCCGATGGGAAATATCCTGTTTATGGTGCAAATGGAATAAAAGACCGCACGGATAAATACTTTTATAACAAACCATCCATCATTATTGGAAGGAAGGGTTCTGCAGGAGAAATAAACTTAACAGATGAAAAATTCTGGCCTCTTGATGTCACCTATTATGTGGTTTTTGATCAGGAAAAATATAGCCTTAAATTTCTCTTTTACCTTTTGAGCAATCTCCAATTACAGAAATTTGCAAAAGGGGTCAAGCCTGGAATTAATCGGAATGATGTATATTCAATTGAAGCTGTTTTTCCCCCACTCCCTGAACAACAACGCATCGTCGAGATCCTCGACCAATCCTTCGCTGCCATTGACCAGGCAATTGAGAATACAGAGAAGAATATTCAAAAATCACAAGAAATATTTAATAATTACATAAACAATATTTTTTCCCAAACTGGTGATTGGTATACGCAAAAATTAGGTGAAGCACTCAAATTAGAGTATGGAAAACCTTTACCTCCTGATAAACGAAGAACAGACGGTAAATATCCTGTTTATGGTGCAAACGGAATAAAGGATCATACTGATAGCTTCTATTTTGATCAACCGTCTATCATAATTGGGCGGAAAGGCTCGGCAGGGGAAGTTACTTTAACCAGTGAAATTTTTTGGCCATTGGATGTTACATATTTTATTGTGTTCGACCAAACAAAATATGATCTGAAATTTTTATTCTATCTTTTAAAAAATTTACAATTACAAAAATTAGCTAAAGGTGTGAAACCTGGGATAAATCGCAATGATGTGTATGCTATGGAAGCCAACTTTCCCCCACTCCCCGAACAACAACGCATCGTCGAAAAGCTTGATAATTTACAAGATCAAACTCTAAGCCTTGTATCAGCTTATAAAATAAAAATATCCCTTCTCCAAGAACTCAAGCAATCCATCCTCCACAAAGCCTTCCAGGGTGAATTATGAAGCTGATATATCACAAAAATCCCAAAAAACTGACATATGAGACCTAATATGTTATTCTCACTAATATATCCACCCATTCAATCATCCCATTCTCACTACTGCCATAATGAATTATTTGATCCCGTAAGATAAGGGGGCAGCCATGAACGAAGCCGATACCAGAGCCGAACGAATTGAACCGCAATTGCGTGCTGCGGGTTGGGGAGTCGTGCCCGGCAGCCGCATCCTGCGTGAATTCCAGATCAACGCCGGTCGTATCATGGTCGGACGTGGTCGCGAAAAACCACTGATTGCCGATTATATCGTAGAGTACAACCGTCGAAAACTGGCGATCATCGAAGCCAAATGCGACGAGGTCCCGGTCGGGGAAGGTGTTGCCCAGGCCAAGAATTACGCCCATAAAATGCAGCTCACTTACACCTTCGCTGCCAATGGCAATTCCATCTATCAGATCAACATGCTCAGCGGTGCAGAAGGCGATGTACTCAAATTCCCTACCCCACAGGAACTCTGGGATCTGACCTTCGCTCAGCAGAACGACTGGCTCGAGAAATTCAATCAGGTGCCCTATGAAGATGTTGGAGGCTCCAAGGAACTGCGCTACTACCAGGAGATCGCGGTCAACAAAACAATGGCAGCCATCGCTGAGGGTCAACAACGCATCCTGCTCACCCTGGCCACCGGGACCGGTAAAACCTTCATCGCCTTTCAAATTGCTTGGAAGCTCTATCAGACTCGCTGGAATTTGCAACGCAACGGGAAACGTATCCCGCGCATCCTCTTCCTGGCGGATCGCAACATCCTTGCCGATCAGGCTTTCAACACTTTCTCCGCCTTCCCGGAGGATGCCCTGGTACGCATCCGTCCCAACCAGATCACCAAGCTCGGAAGGGTACCCACCAATGGCAGCATCTTCTTCACCATCTTCCAGACCTTCATGAGCGGTGAGGAAGAACAGTACAACTTCGGTGAGTATCCCCGGGACTTCTTCGACTTCATCGTGATCGACGAATGCCACCGTGGCGGTGCCAATGATGAATCTACCTGGCGCAAGATTATGGAGTATTTCGAACCGGCGGTGCAGTTGGGTTTGACCGCCACCCCACGGCGCAGCGACAACATCGATACCTACCGCTACTTTGGGGAACCGGTGTATGTCTATTCACTCAAAGATGGTATCAACGATGGCTTCCTGACGCCCTTTAAAGTCAAACGCATCCAGACTACCCTGGATGACTACATCTACACCTCCGATGATCAGGTGCTGGAAGGCGAGATCGAATCCGGGCGGCTTTACAAGGAAGCTGATTTCAACCGCATCATCGAGATCAAAGCCCGTGAGAAAAAACGCGTTGAGATCTTCCTGAACGACATCAACCAGCGTGAGAAAACCCTGGTCTTCTGTGCCTCGCAAGATCATGCCCTGGCAGTGCGCGACCTTGTCAACCAGCTCAATGCTGTTCACCATCCGCATTACTGTGTGCGCGTCACCGCCAACGAAGGCGAGCTGGGAGAACAATACCTGCGCGAGTTCCAGGACAACGAAAAAACCATCCCGACCATCCTGACCACCTCGCACAAGCTCTCGACCGGTGTGGATGCCCGTAACGTGCGCAATATCGTATTGATGCGCCCGATCCACTCCATGATCGAATTCAAACAGATCATCGGACGCGGTACGCGCCTGTATGAGGACAAGCAATTCTTCACCATCTACGATTTTGTCAGTGCTTACCACCATTTCAGCGACCCGGAATGGGATGGAGATCCCCTGCCCCCGGAAGGAGAACCCAAACCACTGAAAGGTGGTGTGAAGGAGGGCGAAGGGGAAGTATACGTCGTTGAAGATGAGAACGAACGCGAACGCAAAAAAATCATTGTACGCGTCAAACTGGCGGATGGCAAAGAACGCCAGATCCAGTATATGCAGCAAACCTCCTTCTGGGATGCCGATGGCAAGCCCATCTCGGTGGAAGAATTCCTGCACAAACTCTTCGGAGAATTGCCCGGCTTCTTCCGGGATGAGGAAGAACTACGCCGCATCTGGTCGAACCCCAATACGCGCCAGGCTTTCCTCGAGCGACTCGCCAACGCCGGCTTTGGGAAAGCTACCCTCGCCACCCTGCAGAACCTGATCAACGCCGAAAATAGCGACCTCTTCGACGTGCTCAAATACATCGCCACCGCCGACCCACCCATTTCCAGGGAAGTGCGTGTCGCCCATTCGCAACCACGAATCTTTAAAGCCCTGACCCTCCATGAAAAAGAATTCATTGAATTCGTTCTATCGCAATACATCACCAGCGGTGTGGATGAACTTGCTGTTGAGAAACTGCCGGAATTGTTGAAGATCAAATACTTCACTCTGCCGGATGCTATAAGGATGTTGGGTGATGTGAAGGTGATCCGCGAGTTGTTTATTGGGTTTCAGATGGAGTTGTATGGGATGGGGAGAGGGTGAGGAACAAAAAGTTAATAGCTCTGTGCAAAATTTTATCCATAATTTTCTTACGTAATAAAAATGTTCAACCATCTTAAAAAATCACACGCGGGAATGTCATAATTATATTGAGGATTATCATGTCAAAAGATTCAAAAAAAGTTGATTTAACCGAAAAAAGTTTCACAATACCTGAAATGAATTTCCACCCAGAGATACTTTTGGACTCAAAAATTAGAGAAATTAATAATTTATTTTCACCGGAAAATTCAAGATTAATAATTGCCGGCCCAAAAGCATCCGGGAAAACAGCACACCTTTATCAATTTGTTCAATCTAATAAGGATTGTTGTTTTAGTTATTTTATTTCAGATGATTTTTGGAATATTAGACAATCGGCTTTTTTGACAAGTTTGTGTAATCAGATGGCTGAATATTTAGATATAGATAGCTTCAGCACCCAAGATTTAAGCGAAATTTTACTCATAGATATCGAAAAACAGAAAACCATCTTTGAAAAATTCTCTCAGAGAATAATTGAAAAAGTAACAAAAGAACGTAAAATATGTTATTTTGTAATTGATGGCCTTGAAAAAGCTTTTAATGGAAACCCTGGAGAGAGAATTATCGATTTATTTCCACTTCCTAATCTAAATCGAGGTTTGTACTTTTTAGGTAGTATAAATACCAATTCATTAAATGCAATAACATTTAGTTATCAAAAAATCGACCCACATTGTTTTTCATACACAGAAACATGTAAATACCTTGAAGAACTTAATTTAACTGACGAAAAACTAAAACAAATTCAAGAATATTCAGGAGGATTGCCCGGTTATTTGTCATTAACTAAAACATTACTTCAATCTGGCCAATTATCTTTGGAGCTGCTCTTAAATGAGCCATCGAAGTTAGAGGCTTTATTTGATGTTCAATGGAAGAATATAATCGGATCAACAAATGAAGATGAAAAACTAATTTTTGCAATCCTGGCTTTTTCATTAACCCCACTAGATATTAAAACTATTTCTCAAATAACTAATATAGAAAACCATTTGGTTGAAAAATTTATTTTAAATACTAACATTATAAAAATAGTGAATGAGACCTACTATAGTTTCTTCCCTGATATTTACAAACAAATTTCCCAAGAAAAGCTAAAGAATTATAAAATTGAAGTTATTTCAAAATTGGTTCAATACTATTCAAATAATATTGAAAATAAAGAATCAAAAATATTGCTGCCTGAATATTTAAGAATTAATAAAAATTTTGAAGAATTAGATAAGCTTTATACTCCAAAATATTTATTAGATATTTCTGTAGAAAATAATTCTTTATCAATCGTCAAAAAACTTTTAAGCGATGCTATGGATCTTGCATATGAAAGTAGAGATCATTCAATATTTAAATACTCTGTCGCAACTTCGCAAATCAACGACCTTGATCATGACTTAATTGGTTTTAGTGAAGTAAAAGCTTTAATTTCTTTGAAAAAATATGATGAGGCAATGCAACTTGCCTATACCTCCAATATTTTATCAACAAAAATCAGATTGCTTTCTCAAATATATTTGTCAATGGAAAAAGAAGGAATAACAATTTCAAGATCAAATTTAGATGAAATTACATTTCTCGTTAATAGCTTAGATACTAATAAAATCTACCCAGATAATATTTTAAATATTGCAACTGATTTATTTTTATTATTACCAGATTTAGCAGCTGAGCTTCTTGATAAAGCAAATTTGAAGGATAGCAATAAAAGCCCAATAGAATTGGTTGCACTTTTAGCATCAGTGAAAACTGAAGAACCAGATAATGAATCTGTTGTTGACAAAATAAAAAGCAATGAACTTCATGATTTTGCATTATTAAATTCGCCTTGGCTTTCAAAATTACCTGCATTAGAAATAATTCGCAAAGCGAAAGAAGCCAATAATATCAAATCATCTGAATACTTATTAAGACATTGGTGTATACAAAATAAATCAGATAAAAACGTCCATTTAGTAATCGAAGAAGCTCTAAATTTGATATTGTCAGATTCTAATTACAATATTACATTAAGAAATCTCAGGCAATTATCAGATCCATTGATAAACTGTCAATTAGCTGCACGGAAATTATTGATAAAAAGGTTTGAAAACTTTTTATTATCATGTCCTACTTCGCCATTACAAGAGAGAACTAGGATTGAATTAAATCTTATTGAAGCTTTAAACGAATTTTCTCCTCAAGAATCTTTAGAAAAATTAGAAAATATTTATCATCAATTAATCGAGTCAATAGTAGATGTCGATATTTATTGTTATTGTTTATCAAGAATATTAATAACCTATAATAAATTAAATATTAATGATAATTTAGATTTTATAACAACTGTAAAAAACCAATTATCGGATGGGTTTTTAAATCTTTTGGGGGCATCTGCAGATCAACTTAATGTTACTAAAAATATTATTCGGTCAGTTGCAAAAGTTGATTTTAATTTAGCTTTGGCTTTTGCTGAAATGTTGAATACTGTTATACGGAGAGACTTGGGAATACAAGAAGTTCTTACTTCTTATATTAGGCTAGATAATAATCATATTGATACAAATCAGATAAAGTTAGCAATATCAAAAATTACTGATACTCGAGTTAAAGAAAACACTTTAATTAAATTAGTTTTAATATTAAACGAATTAGATTCCTTCAGCAATCCAAAATTATTAAATTTCTTTATAGATTATATTGAAACTATTATCGATCCGGTACATAAATGTAAATTTATCGCTTATTTGTTAGCTAATTCTGAATCTAACCCCCAACAAAATAACGAATTGATGTGTAAAAATCTTGTTGACTCTTTAGAAAAAATAGATGTTTTATGGATGAGAGTTGAATGTGGTTATGATTTGATATCAATAGTCTCAAAGAGTAGCCCAGAATTTGCAGATGAAATTTACCAACGCACCAAATCAATAAAACATACATCAACACTCAGTAATGAAAGTATTGGTGTCATTTATTTTGAGACCTTAAAATTAGCTGGCCGATTAGTTGGTGATCTTGATTTAAATATTGGGGATTCTAGAAACTTATGGAACCTTTTATTAAAAGCAATTGAAATTTTACCTGCATTGCAAATAAAGCTTTTTTTATTTTCTCAATTCGCAATTTCTAGGTTAAAAAGTGGTGATAAAAAAACTTTTGATGAATTAATAAACAATAAAATTTTACCCGGGATAAATTTATTACCATTATCTGATGTTTTCTATTCAATAATTTCTGATATCGCATTAGCAATTTTTGAATTTAGCCCTGAAGAAGCTAAAAATTGGGTTGAGAAACTACCCTATATTATTCAAAATGTCACGTGGTTAAAAATTTCCTACAGATTAATAACACAATCTAACATTAATGATCTTTTAGACGATCAACCATCATCTTCTTGTTTTGACTTACAGATCGCCAATAAAATTCTAAAATTATTAGAATATGCAACACGCGATCAAGAAGTTTATTTAATTTGTCGCCTAATGTGTCAAAGTATCTCTTCAGAATCGTGCAAATTACCAGAAGGGAAAAAATTAGATATATTAACAAAAATCGAAGATATTATTCAAAATAAACTTCCAGATACACTTAATATTTATCATGAAGGATATTTTATTCTTGCTAATGGTCAAATTGAAAGAGCAAAACGTCTTTCTGCTAAAAAGACCAAAAACCAATTACCCAAAAAATATAATAATATATCTAACCAAGCCAAGAAAATAGAAAATATTGCGGATAGAGTCTTAGTATTAAGTGAATTAGCTGTAATTTTCAAAGAAATTAATCCAACCCTTGCAAGAGAGTTATTGGACGAAGCATATAAATCAATCTGTTCAGTTACCAATATAAAGGATCGAATTTCAAGGCTTGAACAAATCGCTGATTCTTACAGTAAGCTTAAAAATTCATCTATGGTTTTAGAGGCTTATAAATTAGCAAAAAGCTATGCTCAATCAATGGATGGTATTGAAAAAGATCAAATCATTTCCTCTCTAATTCAATCTGCTTATCAAATTGATAAAGATCTTGCTAATCTGCTTAGTGAAAAAATCGACAATCAATTAGCTAATTACAAATTGGAAATAACTAATAACTCATATGATTTATCCAAATCACCTCACCGGATAAAATTAGTGGAAAATCAATTTTTAGATGATGAAATTATCAGTGCCGCATCGACGAAGATGCTTAAATCACTCACAAGTGGAAAAGCTGTCTCTTGCTCCGATGAAACAATATTTAAATGGCTTTTATTAACAAAAAAAATGAGTTTTAATAAAAGCAAAAATGTTCTTAATTGGGCTATAGAAACACTAATTAGACAAGCTGCTGAATCGGAGAAAAACGATTTAGCATATAAGATAATTTCTCATTTAATTTTAAATTGTCAATTGATCGATCTTCTTGGAAAAAATTTTTCCCATTTTTCTACTATACCCGATAATTTAATTGATAATTTTCAAGGTTTATCGACTAATAAAAAATTATTCAAAGAGGGCCAAAGGCAACAAGCCATAGAATTTTTAAGTAGTTGGATTAAGCATAATTCATCAGAATTCATAAAAATTTGTGATCCATATTTCTATCCTGATCAATTATGGTTACTAAAAATTATTCCAAGTGACATTCAAGTTCAAATATTAACGTCTTTAGAGGTATATGATAAAAAAAATAAGAATAATTCATTGACAATAAATGATGAAAAAGAGTTGATTAAATCGATAAGATCGGAATTACGATCTAAGTATAACAATGCTTGGTTAGAAATCAGTAGTCAAAATCCTCCATCAACGTTAGTTGTGGTTCATGGATCAATTTTTGCAAACATGGATGTGGATAAATTTCATGATCGCTATATTATTACTGATAAGGGTGGTTTGTCTTTAGGTACATCTTTAAATGGATTTGGGAAAAAAGAATTCTTCATAACAGTTTTATCAACCGAAGATTCAAACTATGTGAGTGAAACTTACATAGATCCTAAATTACAAATTAATGAGTTTTTTTCAAAAGTTGTTTATTTTGAATTACAGTAGGAATTTGATATTTCTTTTCAAATCCAATTAATATAATAAAAAAAACTCATGGTCACTAAACCTGAAATCCAAACATTCATCAAACATTGCAAATCCAAACTCGATCTATCCAACCTTACTCAATCTGAAGAGTACGGCTACCACAACCTGCCCCTCTGTATCATTGATGCCGTTTTCTCCATTAATGCTCTTTACACTTCCACTGAAAATGCCGTCAAACGATTTTGTAATTATTTCGGTGTAACAAGACTTCGCGAAAAAGAACTGGCTCCCACCACGGAACAGCTATCCATATCGGAATTTATAAAACTCCATGAAGGATTAACTTTTCAGGAAATGGCGGAGAAAGTCTATCAGAACAGACAGCGCACCTCCTCCCGAAGTGGAATTCTGAAGTCAGAAGCAGTTTATTTATTCGCTACAGTGGTGCATCAATTTGGTGCTGAATATCTCCAGGATGTTGTAAAAGTCATGGGAGATCCATTTTTCGAAGCAGAAATAGCTAAAATACCGGGTCAGTCGAGTGGTTTATCAACTCGTTATTTCTATATGCTGGTCGGAAATGAGGACGCCATCAAACCTGATCGTATGGTCAGAAGATTTGTCTTTGATGCAGCACATAGAGAATTAAACGCGGAGGAATGTCAGGAATTGTTATCAGCTGCCTGTGTTGAATTGGCTAAAGACTATCCCACTATCACCCCCAGAAGCCTGGATCATCAGATCTGGTTGTATCAGAGGGAAGCCGTCAACGAATAATTGAACGAATAAACGAATACCCAATTGGCATGCTATCCCACTAGGGGATGATATACCACATGAGTTGAGTTATCCACTGTGTCCGAGGGCAGGATAAATTATATGGTGCATCAGCGATGCACCCTGCGGTGGAGAGGAACCGGTTTTAACCGGTTTGGATTTGGTAACCTTGGGTTTTATCCCGAGGTGATGGGGGATTGATACCCAAGGGCATGATATGGCTGATTAGAATTGTATGGCTTGTGGTTGTGGTACGCCAGTGGTTGAGAAAGGTTGTAGCCTTAGGTGCAATGCACTCCTGGATACATGAAGTTGTCCTTGTGTGCGATGAGATGTATGATAGTTAATCCCTAAGTGCAATGCACCATAGTGTATGAAGTAGGTTGATGGAAATGTGAACCGGTTTTAACCGGTTTGGATTTGGTAACCTTGGGTTTTAACCCGAGGGGGAGGGG
>JAURZL010000007.1 GCA_030653365.1 Anaerolineaceae bacterium | reverse complement strand
CATCTCAAAAAATTGAAGAAAATTCAACCATTGAAATTATCAGTGGTCCAAAATTTGTCTCAAGGGGGGGGGAGAAACTGGAAGCTGGTTTGATCAGTTTTGGAATAAATTTATCAGAAAAAATTTGTGTAGATGTTGGTGCTTCTACTGGGGGTTTTACTGATTGTCTGTTACAAAAAGGTGCAAAGAAAGTTTATTCCATTGACGTTGGTTTTGGAATTCTGCATTGGAAATTGCGAAATGATATCAGAGTTATTGTTATGGAACGCACCAATGCCAGAAACGTCACTGATTTTCCTGATCCTATCGATTTAGTTACAATTGATGCTTCTTTTATTTCGCTCAAAGTACTGTTACCTGTAGTTAAGAAATGGTTGAAAAACAATAGCGAAGTGATCATGCTGATTAAGCCTCAATTTGAGGCAGGAAGAAAAGATGCCGCTAAAGGGGCGGGGGTAATACGGGATACGAATATCCATCGAAAAATATTGGTGGATACAATTGATTTTGCAATTCAATGTGGTTTTTGGTTTAATGGTTTGATACTCTCTCCACTTAAAGGACCAAAAGGGAACATTGAGTTTCTTGCTTATTTATCTTCAGGTCCAGAAAGCGAAAGAGTTCCGATAGAATTGTCCGAAATCATTGAATCGATTCTGCCTGATATATCATAGAAAATACAGGCAATTAGTTAATTTGCGGTATACTTCTACTGCTTATGGAAAATGAATTAATTCGTAATTTTTGTATTATTGCACATATAGATCATGGAAAATCTACGCTTGCTGATCGCATGCTCCAATTGACGAACACCATCTCCGATCGTGATATGAAAGAACAAATATTGGATAGTATGGATTTGGAACGGGAGAAGGGTGTGACAATCAAAGCATCCGCTGTTCGTATGAATTATCAAGCCAATGATAAGAAAGTTTATCAGCTAAATTTGATTGATACACCAGGACATGTGGACTTTAATTATGAGGTAAGCAGAGCGTTATTAGCCTGTGAAGGTGCATTGTTAGTGGTAGATGCATCACAAGGAATTGAAGCGCAGACTTTAGCAAATCTATACCTGGCCCTTGAATCTGATCTTACGATTATTCCAGTCGTCAATAAAATTGACTTACCATCAGCAAGGCCAGAAGAGGTGGTTAAGGAGATTTCTAATTTGTTGGGAATTGATCCCAATGGAGTTCTTCAGATTTCTGCAAAATCCGGAATAAATGTTGACGCGGTTTTAGAAAGTGTGGTCAAAAACGTTCCTCCTCCAACGGGTGATGCTGATGCTCAAATGCGCGCACTTATTTTTGATTCTCATTATGATTCATACAAAGGGGTTGTTGCCTATATCCGCATAATGGAAGGAAAAATGACCCACACTGATGTAATCAGAATCATGTCAAACGGTCTTGATCTACGGCCTGTTGAAATTGGTGTGTTTGCCCCTGATATGCGTACCATTCCTCAATTATCTGAAGGAGAAGTAGGATATATAGCCACCGGATTAAAAACAGTTTCAGAGTGTCGTGTTGGAGATACGATTACATTGGCGAAAAACCCAGCGACAACACCATTACCCGGATATCGCCATCCCAAACCAATGGTATTTGCCGGCATCTATCCTGTGGATGGAGAAGATTATCCTGATTTGAGAGATTCTATCGAGAAACTTCAACTAAATGATGCTGCACTTGAATTTGTGCCTGAAACTTCACAGGCTTTGAATTTTGGATTTCGTTGCGGTTTCCTTGGATTGTTTCATATGGAAATTATCCAGGAACGGTTGGAAAGGGAATATGATCTTGACATCGTTGTTACGGCTCCATCGGTTGAATATCAATTAATAACCAAAGATGGACAAAAGATATATATCGATTCTCCAGCCATGCTCCCCGATGAGGGTGAATTTTCTGAAATATTAGAACCATGGATGAATTTACAGGTGATAACACCAACAGAATATTATGGCACGGTTATGGAAATGGTCAGAAAACGAAGAGGTATTTATAAAGACCAGGATTATCCCGCTTCGAATCGTGTTCAATTATCCTTTGAAATTCCCTTGTCTGAATTGATCATTAATTTTTTTGATGATCTAAAGTCCAGAACTAGAGGTTATGCTTCAATGGACTATTCCTTCGCGGAGTATCGAACAGAAAATTTGGTTAAGTTGGAAGTATTGGTTGGTGGAGAACCAGTCGATGCTTTAGCAGCCATTGTTCACAAAGAAAATGCCTATCATAAAGGGCAAGCTTTGGTTTCAAAATTAAAAGAATTGATTCCCCGCCAGATGTTTGATGTAGCGATCCAGGCATCTGCAAGTGGCAGAATTATTTCTCGCGCGAATGTGAAAGCATTAAGGAAAGATGTTTTAGCTAAATGTTATGGTGGCGATATCACCCGCAAAAAGAAGTTATTGGAGAAACAAAAACGTGGAAAGCGGCGCATGAAGATGGTTGGGAATGTGGAAATCCCACAAGATGCCTTCATGGCTGTTCTGCGTTTGGAGGGTGATTGAGTTCAGAAAAATCGATTCTATCTGGAAAATTGAACGTTTTTTTGCGATGGATGCCTGGTTTCTTGTTAAGCTTCATTGCAATATTTGCACTTTTTAAGTTAGTTCCAATCGATAAAGCGGTTGATGTATTAAGAAATACTCCAATAACATATTATTTGTTTTCCGCCTTTTTTACTTTTTTATTCTTACTGGTAAGAACAATTGGTTGGAGAGCTCTTTTAGGTTTTCGTTCAACTTATAAAGAAACTTTTTTAAAATTAAGTCTGGGATATTTCATTAATAATATCTTCCCTTTTCGATTAGGTGAAATCAGCAGAGCAATATTTATGGGTGCATACTTAAAAGTTAATCCCGGTCAAATTTTATCCTCAATATTTATTGAAAGAGTTTTCGATTTAATAATTTTGGCTTTCTTTTTATTAATTATGCTTCCGTTTGTGGTTGGTATGGCTTGGATAAAAACTACAGCGTGGTTGATTTTGGGAATTATGATTATCGGGTTGATTGTTATGTTTTTTATAATTCGCAATTCTTCAAAAGTCGAGAGTATTCTAAACAGAATCGGAAAGAAATCAAACTTTTTAAATAGATTAATCATTCCATTTTTCATCTCACTCTTAGAGGGGTTTAATAGTCTTAAAAGCCCCAAACAATTCATTATTGGATTTTTGGGTGTATTGGGATCCTGGTTAGTTAGTTTTGTTCAATTCTCAATTTTTTTATCTCTATTTATTAGCAATTCAGAATGGTGGTGGGGTGCATTTGCCAATACAATTCTGGCTTTAGGAGTTGCAATACCATCAGCGCCAGCAGGTTTAGGGATTTACGAATCTTCAGTAGTCGCGGGATTGAAGTTGTTTAATATTAATGAATCGATCGCTTTGGCTTTTGCACTTATTATGCATATTTCCCAATTTATTCTGATAGCTGCTTTAGGTTTGTATGCGTTAATGAGGGATGGCTATTCTTTGCGAACCTTATTTTCCCAATTAATAAAATTCAAAGAGCAGTTAAGTGTTGAACGAAAAATTGGAGATTAATATGACTCGAAATTATCTAATCACAGGTGGAGCAGGTTTTATCGGCTCAAATTATGTTGCGAGATTGATTGAAAGGGGAGAATCAATCACCATTTTTGATAACTTATCACGTCCTGGTTCCCATTTTAATATTGATTGGTTAAACAGAATAAACAAAAATGCTTTCCAGCTGATTAATGCTGATATTCGAGACAAAAAAGCTCTCGATCTAGCTGTAAATGATAAGGATGTAATTGTCCATCTTGCAGGTCAGGTAGCTGTCACTACTTCTGTTCTAAATCCACAAGATGATTTTGAAATAAATGCGCAAGGAACATTTAACGTTCTTGAAGCAGCTCGAAAAGCTGAAAAAAAACCGATTATTTTATATTCTTCCACCAATAAGGTTTACGGTGGTATGGATGAAATTCAGGTTGTGGAAAATGAGACGAATTACCGCTACCAGGATTTCCCTTATGGGATCTCTGAAAAATTTCCACTCGATTTTCATTCTCCTTATGGTTGTTCAAAAGGAAGTGGAGATCAATATGTTCGGGATTATTTTCGGATTTATGATTTACCAACAGTCGTTTTACGGCAGAGTTGCATCTATGGACCCCGTCAATTTGGCATGGAAGATCAAGGTTGGCTGGCGTGGTTCATCATCGCTGTGCTAACTGGAAAAAATATTTCGATTTATGGCAATGGTAAACAAGTCAGAGATGTCCTTTATGTTGACGATTTATTAGATGCATATGATCTATGTATTGATAGGATAAACGATGTGGCTGGAGAAGTATTCAACATAGGCGGTGGACCAGGGCAAATGTTATCAATATGGAAAGAATTCTCATTATTTCTTGAAGAAATGACTGGAGAAAAGATCCCGGTAAAATGGGGTGATTGGCGTCCTGGTGATCAAAAAATTTATGTTTCTGATATTCGTAAAGCACAAAAGCATCTTGGTTGGAATCCAAAGGTGTCGGTTAAGGATGGATTACAATATTTATTTGATTGGGCAAGGAAGAATGTAGATCTATTTTCCTGACAGGTTGTGCAGCATGAAAATTTTGATTGTATTAACTTATTACCGACCTCATACGAGTGGATTAACGATTTACGCAGAGCGGTTAGCCAAAGCGTTTGTAAATCGTGGTCATAAAGTTACTGTTTTAACGTCTCAATTTGATAAGTCTCTGCCAAAAAATGAAGTGATGGATGGAGTCAATATTGTTCGGATCCCTGTTTTGTCTAGAATCAGCAAGGGAGTTATTATGCCAACCTTTGGTTTTATGGCAACGAAATTGGTTATGGAACATGATGTTGTACAGCTTCATCTTCCCCAATTTGATGCGGCCGGTGTGGCATTAAGAGGGCGATTATTTAAAAAACCAACAATCATCACTTATCATTGTGATCTGATAATGCCATCAGGATTATTAGCATGGTTTGCGAATAAAGCTGTTCTCATCATGAATGATCTTGCAGCAATTATTGCTCACAAAGTAGTTACGTATACTAAAGATTATGCAGAACATTCAACATATCTTCAACGTTACTTTAGAAAATTAATTGTAATTCTTCCGCCAGTTGAATTACCTGAGATAAGTAAAGAGGAAATTGAATCTTTTCAATTGACTCACAATGCAAAAAATTCGAGGCCAGTTATTGGTATGGCGGCTAGATTTGCCACAGAAAAAGGTGTTGAAATTCTTCTGAATGCCTTGCCAAAAGTGCTGGAAGTTTTCCCAAATGCACTCGTTCAATTTGCCGGCCCATACGAGAACATAATTGGCGAAGAAAACTATTATAAAAGATTAGAAGAAAAAATAATATATTATGAGAAATCTGGAAATTGGCGCTTTGTTGGTGTTTTAAATCCAGCACAAATGTCAGCATACTATCCAAATCTTGATGTATTGGTAATGTCCAGCCTTAATTCAACTGAGGCCTTTGGGTTGGTACAAATTGAAGCAATGATAAATGGAATTCCGTGTATTGCTTCTAATTTACCCGGTGTGCGGCAACCAATTATCATGCATCAAATGGGAGAGATAGTACCAATTGGCGATTCTGAAAAATTATCATTGGCTCTGATAAAAATTCTTAAAGACCCTATGACTTATAAAAACAACTATTGGGAAATTAAAGAAAATTATATTCCTGAAAATGTGGCGGTTGAATATGAAAAAATATTTGACTCCATTAAAAAGGATTTAATTTAATAATGGACGATAACCGCAAGGTCTATATCACAAAAGACATGGATGATTTTCTTTGGCAGCAGATCAAAGAATTACCCTATTTTCGAGGTTTATTAAGGGCAGTAGAAGCACGTGCATATCAGGATATACCATTAGCTGGTCCGATACTTGATTTGGGGTGTGGAGATGGACACTTCGCATCAAAGGCTTTTGAAATACCTTTAGATGTGGGAATTGACCCCTGGATTGGACCAATTAAGTTGGCACGCAAACAAGGAAGTTATAAAACAGTCATACGGGGGTTCGGAGATCAATTACCTTTTCCAGATGCTTACTTCGGGTGCGTTATCAGCAATTCTGTTTTAGAGCATATTCAAGATTTGGATTCCGTGATTTGCGAAATTGCAAGGGTGATTAAACCGGATGCTCAGTTCATATTTTGTGTACCTAATCATAACTTTCTTCTCAATTTATCAGTTTCGAATTCCCTGGAAAAAATTGGTCTTCGAAAATTGGCAGATTTGTATCGAAAATTTTTCAATAGGATTTCTCGACACCACCATTGTGATTCACCAGAGATTTGGAAGAACCGATTGGAAAAAGCAGGTTTTACGATTGACAGGCAGTGGCATTATTTTTCCCCTAACGCGACAGCTGCATTAGAGTGGGGTCATTATTTTGGATTGCCTTCATTGGTCAGCCATTTTTTATTCCGTCGATGGATTATTGTTCCAAAACGATGGAATTTATCACTCATCAATGATTATTTGACAAAATTTTATCGAGAAAACCCGATCCAGAAAGAGGGATCTTATTCTTTTTACATTGCCCATAAGAAAAAAATCTAATAATTTCATGAATAAATGGTAAAAATACCCTCAACTTATATCCAAAGCCAATTATTTGATGGGATATAATTGTAAAAACATTTGAGTCATTAGTTGATATATGGATGAACCCAGCTTACTAGATTTTGTCAAAGCCAAATTAATGCCATGGAAGTATTCAATCCCTGAAGAATTGTCTTTTGATGATTCTGAATCTATTGAAGAAATTTCGATTTCCTTTGATGGTGAAGGTACCGATATAAGAGAAACCAGCAAACACAATTTATATTTGAGCTGGAAACACTTGCGATTATTTTTTGCACTAATGCTGGCAATCTTAGGCCAATCGTTTTTAGAACCTCCAGATCGAAAAGTTTCTGTCGCCATCATTTTCTTTTTTCTAAGTCTTATCCTGGTTGTTTGGGCTGCATTTACAGGGGAATCATTTTTTGATTATCAAAACAAGAGAATTACCAAAACATTAGAATTTGATTTGTCATCAAAGAAACTTTCAATGCTTGGTGTGAGCATGGTTTTTCTTGTTCTGGCATTTTTTGCATTTCGTCCAAACAGTTCTAATGAAATTTATTTCAATTTTTTAAATGTCAGTTTATGGGCTCTTTCACTATTCTTTTTTTTGATTGCCTTATTAGACTTACAAAGTATTTACGAAAAATTCAGAGAATGGAAATCTATTTATCTTCGAAAAGAAATAATTATAAGAATAACACCATGGTTATTGGTGGTCGCTTTATCCACAATATTGGTTTTTTATTTTCGGTTTTATCGACTGAACGAAATTCTTGGTGAAATGTTCAGCGATCATGCTGAAAAATTATTAGATGTTTATGATGTCTTGTCTGGAAAGTATCCAGTCTTTTTTGTTCGAAACACTGGAAGAGAATTTTTCCAATTTTATTGGACTGCGCTGATTGCTATACTTTTTAAAACAGGCATCTCATTTATGAGTTTGAAAATCGGGACAGCATTGGCTGGGTTCTTAACTTTGCCTTATATTTATATGTTGGGAAAAGAATTGCGAAACAAATGGGTTGGATTATTAGCCTTTCTTTTTGCTGGAATTGCTTATTGGCCAAACGTCATATCGAGAGTTGGCTTGCGGTTCCCATTTTATCCACTTTTTGTTGCTCCAACTTTATATTATTTAATAAGAGGAATTCGCCAAAAAAGACGTAACGACTTTATTTATGCAGGAATTGCTTTAGGTTTGGGCTTAAACGGATACAGTTCAACCAGATTCTTGCCAATTATCGTAGTTGCAGTGCTTGTAATCTATTTACTTCATCGACAATCAAAGGGATTGCGAAATCAGGTAATCAATGCTTTTATCCCATTGGTGATAGCAAGTTTTATTTTATTTCTACCACTTTTCAAATATACCCTGGTTAACCCCGATGGTGTCAGCTATCGAATGATGACACGATTAACATCAACCGAGAGAGAATTATCCCAACCGCCTTTCGAAGTGTTTTTGGAGAACCTTTGGAATGCTGAAACGATGTTCTTTTATTCAAATGGAGGCACCTGGGTACATTCAATTCCTAATAGACCCGCCTTAGATATGATCAGTGCAGGATTGTATCTGTTGGGTACTTTGATTGTTTTAATTCAATATCTTAAATTCCGTAATTGGGAAGATGTTTTTTTGATTCTCGCTATACCATTATTAATGATGCCATCAATCCTTTCCCTTGCATTTCCCGAAGAGAATCCGAGTCTAAACCGAACAAGTGGGGCAATTATTCCTGTATTCATTTTTATTGCAATTGGATTTGAGCGAGTTTTTTATAGTTTATGGCGTGTAGCCAGGAAATGGAAATCAAAAATTGTTGTCTTAACAATTGGGGGGGTGCTATTCTTGTTTTCTGTATTGGCAAATTACGATTTAGTCTTTAATCAATTTGATAAACAGTTTATGGCAGGGGCGTGGAATACCAGTCAGATAGGCTCCATAATTAAAGGATTTTCAGAGTCGACTGGAAATTTAGATCGGGCTTATGTAGTTCCTTCGCCTCATTGGGTTGATACACGGTTGATTGGGATTAATGCTGGATATCCAACCAAAGATTATGCTTTATGGCCTTACCAATTCGATCAATTGAACTTTGACCAAGGAGAAAGGCTTGTTATTTTGAAACCGGATAATTTTGAAGCGTTAGATCTATTGAAGACCATGTTCCCAAATGGTGTTTTGTACAACTATGATTCCGGCCTTGAAGGAAAGGATTTTTATATTTATCATATTCCTCCTACGATCATTCAAGACCTTAATTTATTAAATCCGTAAGGATTCCAATAAACACTGATGAGAACATGAAAAACTCAACATTCATAAAAATAATTATTTCAATACTTTTTCTGATAATTATTGGGATTAGTGTTTTCTTTCGCATTCGGGGTTTGTACTGGGGGGAATACTTATATTTACATCCTGATGAACGCTTTTTAGTTTGGGTTGGTTCGAGCATTGAATCTGTTGGAAAGCTTGGTGATTATTTCAATACCCATATTTCTTCTTTGAATCCACATAATAAAGGACACGGATTTTTTGTTTATGGTGATTTTCCAGTTATTTTAACAAGATATATTTCTGAAGCATTGTTTGAGTTTGTTGGGTGGAATGAAATAACTCAGGTTGGTAGAGCATTGTCATCCCTGTTTGATTTAGGAAGCGTCATTCTGATTTTCTTTATTGGAAAGAGATTATTTGGAAACTGGGTTGGTTTATTGTCGGCAGCTTTCTCCGGAATGGCAGTTCTCCAAATTCAGCAATCTCATTTTTTCACAGTAGATACATTTGCTACTTTCTTTACGACCCTCGCGGTTTATATTGTCGTATCAATTGCATCCCACAATTTTCCAGTTAATAAAATGATTGCTGACGAGATTTTTGCTGATAAAGAAGATTTGGCTGAAGTTAAAGAAAAGGAAAAAATTAGAATACTCAGTCAAAAAACTTTATTATTATCAATTCTATTTGGCATTGTAGTGGGGTTGGCTGCTGCTTCGAAGATAAACACAGTGACCATTGCATTCCTATTACCAATTGCTTTTTTCGTCCTTTGGGATAAATTTCCAACCCATGATTCTTCACAAAAGCTGGAAATAATTCTCACAGATTTAATAATTGGTGGAATATTTGCGTTTATATCATTTAGAATATTTCAACCTTTTGCTTTCGAAGGACCAGGATTTTTTGGTATTCAATTAAATACTTTATGGTTGAATAACTTGCGTGAAGTAAGTGCCCAATCAGGCGGTAAAGTGGATTTTCCACCAGCTTTACAATGGGCACGACGAGATTTCTTTTTTTCTGCAAAAAATTTGTCTTTGTGGGGACTGGGACTTCCATTAAGTATTGTTGCATGGCTTGGTGTATTTACTATGGCCTGGCGAATATTAAGGGGTGAGTGGAGAAAATATTTGCTTATCTGGATTTGGACAATGGGTTATTTCTTGTGGCAATCATCACTGGGAAATTCTGTCATGAGATACCAGATGCCTGTATATCCAATGTTTGGGTTAATGGCAGCCTGGATGATCCACTTCCTATTTTCCTATCAGCCAGATAAATTGATATGGAAAAAACCTCTTCGCATATTGGGAGGGGCAATCACCTTTGTATCTATTTCTGGCACTTTCATCTGGGCATTCATGTTCAGCACCATTTATGTAGAACCTATTACAAGAATAGAAGCTTCAAAATGGATATATGACAATGTGCCTGGCCCGATCAATTTATTGCTCAGGCAAGAGGAGAAACTGAAACAGGAAATTGTTCCTTTCCCTAATGGTTTTCTCCTTTCAGTTGGTTCACCTTATATTTCAACTTTTTCGATTGATCAGAATGGCTTACTAGAAGAAATCCGTTTTGACCGAGTCATTCAACAGCAGCATATTGAACAAATTAATGAAAAGATTAAAGTTTCAATTTACGATATAGAAGATTCTGAAGAACATTTAGGTAGTATAGAAATAGTTGGTCCATTTAAATTTGAAAACACTGGATTGGTAGGGGGTTATTCTGCTCAATTTGATCCACCTATCAATCTTGAAGCAGATCATGGGTACAAAATTGTGTTGGAAAACAAAGGTCAGGGATTGGTCACTCTGTTAGGAAGTGCTCCTGCCAATGAATCTTCATGGGATGATGGTCTACCGATGCGTGCGGATGGAAAAGATGGGTATGGAGGGATCTATCAAAGAGATTTGACTTTTGAAATGTACTGGGAGGATAACCAGGAAAAATTAGATCGATTCATTTCTACCCTTTACCGTAGTGATTATATTTTTATCTCTTCAAACAGACAATGGGGTACAACAACTCGTGTACCAGAAAGATATCCACTTACGACTCGTTTTTATCAGGCGTTATTAGGTTGTCCTGATGAGGAAGATTTGTATCGGTGTTTTAGTGTAGCAAGACCTGGAATGTATCAAGGAGATCTGGGATTTGATTTGGTCAAGGTGTTCGAATCATACCCAAGAATTGGAAATTTTGAAATCAATGATCAATTTGCTGATGAAGCTTTTACTGTTTATGATCATCCAAAAGTATTGATTTTTAAGAAAACTGATAATTATGATGCCATTCAGGTATCACAAATATTAAATGAAATTGATCTTGACAAAGTCTTATATTTCACCCCTGGTGAATTCCCGGATTATCCAGCTGATCTAGAATTACCTGAAAAGAGACTGGTTACTCAACAATCAGGTGGTACCTGGTCTGAGGTTTTTGATACCACCAGACTTATCAACCAATATCCCTTCCTTGCTGTGATCCTTTGGTATCTTGCAATTACATTATTGGGATGGGCAATTTATCCCATAGTCAGGTTAGGTTTCAGTGGCTTAATCGATAAAGGTTATCCATTCAGCAAATTATTAAGCATGTTAATTATTTCCTTGTTAGTCTGGTTGGGTGGTTCATTTGGCTTATCGGTGACAAGAGGATTTATTTGGGTAGTCGTTGGGATAGTGTTATTCGTCAGTTTCATAATTGGTTTTTTCTCAAGGTCAAAAATTAAAGAAGAAATACAGAAAAATATAGGACTATTTATATCAATAGAATTAATCAGTCTGGTTCTTTTTATGGGATTTTTGTTGATTCGGATGGGAAATCCAGATTTATGGCATCCCGGAAAAGGGGGAGAAAAACCAATGGATTTCTCCTACTTAAATGCTGTTATCAAGAGCACAACTTTTCCGCCATATGATCCCTGGTATGCTGGTGGGTACATTAATTATTATTATTATGGATTCGTCATTGTTGGCGTAATCATAAAATGGTTAGGCATCGTTCCTGCCATCGCGTACAATATTGTTATTCCGACGTTGTTTGTATTTGTGGGTTTAGGTTCATTCAGTATTGTCTGGAATCTGGTTGCATTTTATCAGCGTGAAAAAGACACACTTTTCGAAATTCCTAAATCCATAAAATCGATTTTTAAATCATCAGCTGGAAAAGCTGGTCTAAGTGGCGTTTTCCTGACATTAATCCTGGGGAATTTGGGTAGTGTGAGAATGATCTGGCATGGTTTACAGAAGATTGGCTCACCGACCGGTATGATCGATGGTGCAAAATTCTTTGAGCGTTGGGTCTGGACGTTTAAAGGACTATTTGAATATTTTCGCGGTCAGAACCTGCCATTTTATCCCGGAGATTGGTATTGGGTTCCCAGTCGTGCTCTTCCGCAAGAACCAATTACAGAATTTCCATTTTTTACATTTATATATGCAGATTTACACGCACATATGATAGCGATGCCTTTGACAATTATAGCAATTGCATGGGCTTTATCAATCCTACTCAGTCGCTGGAAATTTGATAATGATTTACCGGGATGGTTAACGAAAGCAATTCTGATGACGGTTGGCGCGATAACGATTGGAGCACTCCGACCGACAAATACCTGGGACTTCCCAACGTATCTGGTTTTGGGAGTTGTTATACTCGCATACACAATTCTGAGATTTGGTAAAGGCTTCAAGACAGCTTACCACTTAAGTGAATTTTCCGGTCGATTGGTTGAAGTTCTGTTGATTTTAGTCACTTTTGTTTTCGCTACTTTTATGTTTTATAGTCCTTTTTATAAATGGTATGGACAGGCATATACACAGATTGAACCCTGGATGGGAAGCCATTCACCATTCTGGTCATATTTTACCCATTGGGGATTATTCCTTTTCATATTCATTGGATGGTTGGTAACAGAAACCATTAACTGGATGGCAAACACTCCATTATCTTCCGCCAGAAAATTGATAAAGCATCAATTTTGGATATGGTTAGGATTGGCTATCACCATAGCACTGACGATTATGCTGATGGTTAAAGAAGTAGTTATTGCTGGAATTGTCATTCCAATGGCTGTATGGGCTGGAATTTTAATATTTCGGAAAGATCAATCCGATGCAAAAAGATTTGTTTTGTTTTTAACCGGGACAGCATTGATTCTTACCTTGATGGTTGAATTAATTGTTTTGAAGGGTGATATTGGCAGAATGAATACAGTTTTTAAATTTTATCTTCAAGCCTGGATTTTATTTTCTATCAGCAGTGGGGCAGCATTGATCTGGTTTTTCTACGAATTCAATCTTCGAAGTTCCCGACAATTAAAGAATCGATGGCAAATTGTTTTTGCAGTTTTATTGGCAAGTGCTGCTTTGTACCCATTATTGGCTACTGCGGAGAAAATCGATGATCGAATGAGTTCTGCTGCACCAAACACGCTGGATGGAATGGCTTATATGCAATCTTCAACTTATTTTGATGAAGGTGTAAATATGAATCTTGATGAAGATTTTCAGGCGATACGGTGGATACAGGAAAATGTTTCGGGATCTCCAGTCATTGTCGAAGCAAATACTGTAGAATATCGGTGGGGAAGTCGTTATTCAATATATACTGGCCTGCCTGGTGTGGTTGGATGGAACTGGCATCAACGACAACAAAGAGCGGTAATACCTTCTACATGGATAACAAACAGGGTTGAAGAAGTAAATAATTTTTATTTATCAAACAATATTGTCGAAACAAAAGAATTCTTGGAGAAATACGATGTCTCATATATCGTCGTAGGACAATTAGAAAAGGCAAAATATATTGGAGAAGGAATTGGAAAATTCTCCCAATTGGATGGAAGCCTCTGGCAATCAGTCTTCACAGTTGGGAGTACAACCATTTATCAGGTGATTCAATGAGAATGAATTCAGAATTTATCTATCATGTTATTTTACAAAATGATTGGGAACAAGTTTGTGATAATGATCATTATTCTCCTGGTTCATTAGCGGAGGAAGGATTTATCCATTTTTCTTTCGAGGACCAAATTCCAGGTGTTATTGAACGGTACTACCAAAATCAGGAGAGTTTATTAATTCTGAAAATAGATATTAATAAGTTAAAATCAAAATTGAAATTAGAATCTGTTGCAGGATATGGTGAATTTCCACATTTATTTGGAAAACTTAATCTTGATTCTGTTACCGATATTTACAAAATTCTACGGGATGATTCAAATGAGTTGATCTGGCAATTATTTAATAATAAAATTCCATAATTTTCCGTGATATTAGTCCAGAAAGAATAGAGATTAACTTGATGCCAAAAAAAACTTTTACAATAGAACAACTCTTATATTTATTGATGATTTCTCTTGGATTGTTTGTTCGATTCATAAATTTAGGAGATTTGCCCCTCTCTGATTCTGAAGCAAAAGTATCATTGGCAGCTTTAAGTTTGATTTCAGGAAATTATGAAGGTTTTCTGACTGATCAGATCTTTTTAGCAAATATTCTCGGCATACTATTTTATTTATTTGGACATGGGGACGTTGTAGCAAGATTTTTTCCAGCAGCAATTGGGTCAGTTTTTATCCTGACTCCTGCTCTCTTTAGAAATTACTTTGATCGACGAATATTGGTAATCCTTTCATTCTGGATTGCTATTAGTCCTACATTTGTTTCAATGTCCAGGCAGGTTGATAGCTCAATTTTGTTTCTTTTTTCGATAACATTATTTGTTTTCTTTTTTATTAAAAAATCAGCCTCATTCAGTGCAATATTTTTAGTGGTTTCGCTAT
The DNA here is from genome assembly GCA_030653365.1 of Anaerolineaceae bacterium. GTDB lineage: Bacteria > Chloroflexota > Anaerolineae > Anaerolineales > Anaerolineaceae > UBA6170. The sequence continues at coordinate 778,156 of JAURZL010000007.1, read as the reverse complement.
TGTGTGGAAAAGTGTTTTTTTGGAATTTGGTTCCAGTAGTAGTTTCCATGATTTATGTTTATTTTTTCAGTAATAGAAATGAATATTCTCCAATTATCCAAATTTTGGAGAGGGTTAAAGAATTTCATTGGAAGAAGTTTGGAATCTATTTTTTAGGTTCTTATGCCTTAATCAGTACTTTTGTCTTAATTTTTCCACGACAATTCTCAGGATTAGGAAATAGTTTTGTTTCTTATTTAGAGATATGGAGTTTACCTTCAATTACTATATTTTCGGATTTGGTTCGAGGGCTTTTCTTTTATGAGATTGCCGCAATAGTTTTCGGGTTATTTGGAATGGTCCTGATCCTTCGGAAAAACCAATTTGCTGGTTTATTTTTGATAGGAATTATGACGTTTACTACCGTTCAGATTATTCTGGTTGCTGAAAAAAATATTGTTTGGAATATTTGGATTGTGTTGCCATTGATGATTTCAGGATCTTATTTCATTAACAAATATGTTTCATTACCCAAGTACGTAAGCGCAAAAATTGTCATCATTTCATTGATTTCTTTGGCAATTTTATTTTTCATCAGTCTTGCATTTATGAGTATGTTTTCAAACGTAAATCAGATAAATCAGGATAATTCTCTGAGAGTATTTTTTATTGTTGCAGGATTTGCATTAATTATCGGTGCAGGTTTATTGGTTGGATGGGCAATAAGTTGGGAAATTGCAGGCAAAAGCTTCCTTTTCCTATTTATTTCTTATTTTTTCATATTCACCATTTCAGCATCATGGAATGCATCCGGATTACGTCATCCTTTTTATAATGAAATCCTTAGAATAAATGAAGTACCGATAGAATCAAATTTACTAATCAGTACCTTGCAGGATTATTCAGAGTGGAATTATGGAGATAAAAACACTTTAAAAATTTTTGTGGTGAATTACTCAAAACCTTCTCTTATCTGGTCATTAAGAAATTTTTCTAATGTGAATTATGTCAGTGTTATTCCTCAATTTGATTCTATTGATGCAATTATTACAGATGTAAATCAGAATGTGGTCCAAGGTAATGCATTTAGAGGGCAAGAGATTTTATGGACATCCAAACCAGCCTGGAAATTAATGATTTCCAGCGAATTGACTCAATGGTTCCTTACCAGACGTGCTCCACAAGATATGCTTTTTCAACAATCTCTCATTGTCTGGATTCGCAATGACTTATTTCCCGGCACTGAAACAAATTAAACAAAGGAAAATAAATGGAAAAGAAATCATTCACAATTACATTGGATGGTCCAGCTGCATCAGGAAAGTCAACTTTAGGTGAACGATTGGCTCAGGTATTGAATTTTATTTACTTGGATACAGGTGTTATGTACCGAGCAGTAACATTGGCTGCGATAAAGAAAAATGTAGATGTCAATGATGAAATGATGGTAACAAAAGTAGCTGAAGAGATGGACCTTGACATCCATCCGGCAACGGTTGCGGACGGTCGCAGCAATGACATTATTCTGGATGGGGAGGATGTCACCTGGGAAATAAGATTACCCGATGTTGAAGGGAATGTCTCTCAAGTTTCTGCTTACAAAGGGGTGAGAGTAGCGATGACTGAAATGCAAAGGGAATTTGGTTCCAGAGGGAAAATTGTCATGGTAGGAAGAGATATTGGTACAGTAGTATTGCCGGACGCTGAGATCAAATTATATCTGGATGCGTCAGTAGAGGAGCGAGCAAAAAGACGCTATTTAGAATTAATAAATCGTGGAAAAGTTGCCACATATGATAGTGTATTGGATGATCTTAAACGGCGAGACAATATAGATTCTTCCCGAGCGATTGCACCTTTGAGACCAGCTGATGATGCTGTTATGATTGATTCCGATCATATGAACGCTGAAGAAGTATTTGATTTTATATATAAATTTGTCGAAGAACATCAAAAAATAGATTGATAACTTTATTGGTTCTCTTTAGTAATTACATAGATATTATGGATTGAATTTGAAAGGAATTAATAATGTGCGATACTTTTGTTTTGTTACCAGATTATTCAGAAAATAAGAAATTCTATTTTGGAAAAAATTCTGATCGAGATCCCAATGAAGCACATGAAGTAATCTTAATTCCTGAAAAAATATACGATAAAGTTGAATTATTAAAATGCACGTACATAACAATTCCTCAGGCAACAAAAACTAATCGAGTTCTATTATCGAAACCAGTCTGGATTTGGGGAGCTGAAATAGGGGTTAATGAATATGGTGTTGTGATAGGTAATGAGGCAGTCTTCTCAAAAATACCACCAGGAAAAAAACCCGGCTTAATCGGGATGGATTATTTACGATTGGGATTAGAGCGCGGGAACAGCGCAAACGAAGCCTTGCAGATTATTACAACATTATTAGAAGAATATGGACAATCCGGTAATTGTGGGTACATGCACCATTTCTATTACCATAATAGTTTTATCATCGCTGACCGGAATGAAGCATGGAAATTAGAAACTGTTGGACATCATTGGATTGCAGAAAAAATTAATGGTTTTGGCGCAATTTCAAATGGTTATTCAATAGAAGATAAATGGGACATGATTTCACCCAACCTGATTTCGACTGCAGAAGAAAAAGGTTGGAAAATGAAGGAAGGAGTATTTAATTTTCGGGAAGCCTATTCCGATTGGCTTATCACCACTTTCAGTGATTCTAAACAGCGTCGTTCATGCTCTATCAGGAAAATTAATGAGACTGGGAAAAAAACAAAATTAATCGATGTTTTTTCAACATTACGGAGTCATCGGGATGAAAAAGAATTCCGACCTGATAAAGGAATAACTGGTGCCGATCTTTGTATGCATGCTGGGTTTGGCCCAATTCGTGTAAGTCAGACAACTGGCTCATTGGTGGTGGAACAAGATGATAGAAATCTTGTTGTCTGGGTGACCGGTTCTTCAGCTCCTTGTCTCAGTATTTTTAAACCGATGGTGGTCTCACAAGAAGTGAATTATTTTGGCAAATCTCCTCAACTCGATTATGACCCAAATTCATACTGGTGGCAGCAAGAAAGGATTCATCGTAAACTTCTTCTTGATTATCGAGGATTCAGTCATGAATATCAAAAAGAACGCGATAATTTAGAAAATGAAATTTTGCGAAGAATGGAAAATTTCGATGGTCAAACTGAGATTATTGCTGAATGTTTTGGAGACGCGATTAATTTCCAAAAAACATGGATTGAAAAACTTCAGAATACTGATTTAAAGAATAAAACAAATTTCCTTTATTCTTCAGCTTGGAAGAAGAATAATCAACTAGCCAAATTACCAAAAGATTAAACAATAGCAATGCTATAATTTTTATTGATGGTTTTTGGATTCTGATGCCTATTTCATTCACTGTACTTTTTCCCTCCAGACCTTATATAACTCCACCAGAGGATTTTCTTGGTTTTGCTGCGTGGTTTGTTTTTGTTTTCGGATTAATAATTATCATTCGAAATTTATGTCTGCCTTTACCTAATAAACAACAAAAAAATTGGTGGTTTTATTATGTATTGGCATTTTTTGTCCCATTTTCCATTATTCTTGGAGGAATTACCTTCAATAATGCATTAACGGAAACAATTTCTCCTCTTTTTGAAGGATCTAACAAATTTTTTCTGTTTCTTTTCTTTGCAATTCCATGGCAGTTAGCAGCTGGTTTTTTTGGTGTTTTACCAGCTTCAATTATTGGTTTAATAAGTGGAATTTCCATAAGCTGGTGGGGCACCCACAATCTTTATTCCATTGTTGAGACAGTTGGGATGGCGGTTTTATTTTCTTTTCTTATTCGCCAAAAATATCGGACACCATTTTTTGGAAGCCTAAGAATTCCTGTGATATCAGCTGTTTTTACCGGATTAGTTTTTTTGCCAATTTTAATCATTAATCAAATGTTGAACAGTAGTGGATCACTTGCTGTACGTATTGACCATGGATTAACACAATCAATTTGGATGACTTTATCCAGAATGATTGAATTGTTGATTGGTGGTTTGGTTTGTACAATTTTTTATGTGACCAAACAGAAATTTTGGTATATTCCAAAATTTTTATCACCAACCCCAATGGAAAAAAGAATCGAGTATCGTTTCCTGATGACAACGTTACCTGTTATTCTTTTAGTGGTACTTTTTGTTATATTTGTTGATTGGATAGTAGCTGGGAATGCTGCTAAAGAATTAGTTGAAACACGATTGAAAGGCTCTGCTGAAATTGCTTCTAAAAGCCTACCTCATTTCTTTGAATCCGGTCAGAATCTCATTATTGGCATGGCTGACACAGAACTTTTGGAAGATGATACTGATGTTTGGAATGAATTATCAGACAAAATTCAAACCATTCCTTTTTTTACACATTTATATTTATTTGATGAGAATGGTGTCCCAAAAGATGGGTATCCAATCCGAGATGTTCAACAGTTACAATTATCAATTGAAGAGGAAACAGGGATCGAACTGGCATTGAAGGGGGTTCATTTTCAAATTTATGCATCACCTCCGAGAGTATCAGACAAATCTATCCAAATTAGCTTCATATCTTCAATTGTTGATGCCCAAAGCAATTCCATCGGGGTTTTAATTGGAAGAACAGATTTCAATTCAAATCCCTATGTCCAACCCACGATTGCCACACTTAATTTATTTTCAAAAGAAAATGGGGAAAGTGTGATATTGGATGATCAACGTCGCATTATTTATCACTCAGAAATGGATCCACAACTGTTATGGGCAGTTTATAAGGGTGAAATTCCAGTGAATTCAGGATTGTTTGAAGATAGTTCAGTAAATAATATTAAACAACATTTCTATCACCAACCTCTGGCAGGCAGATCCTGGTCAATAATTGTTGGATTACCCTCGGAAGATGTTCAGGAACTGGCATTAAAAATTTCTGCGCCATTATTAGGTGTGTTAGGCCTAGTAGTAATTCTTGTTGTTATCACACTTCTATTTGGCTTAAGACCTATCACCAATTCAGTAAAAACTTTGTCTCAACAGGCTGCATTTATTTCACAAGGGGATTTGGACAAACCGATGAAAGTTAACAGTGTCGATGAGTTGGGGCAATTAGCTTTTTCCTTTGAGCAGATGCGAATTAGACTGAGAGACCGGTTGCAAGAATTAAAGCAATTATTATTATCCAGTCAAAGCGTATCGAAGCACCTGGACATTTTTGCTTCCATACAACCAATCTTGGAAGCGACTATGAAACCTGATGCTTCGCATGCTCGCGTAGTTTTGATTCAAGAGGTCACAGCGGATCAGGTTGCTACACCTTTTGTCACAATGGGAATCGGAAAAGAAAATGAAGCGATTGTTGCTTTGGATAAACAATTATTTGAAATGATGCGGTTTCAGGATGTATTACCTGTCCCGAATTTATCCAGGTTTAAGCGATTTACAATTCCCGGAGGTTTTATTCCCGGTTCAATTTTAGCTATTGCTTTACACCATGAAAACCAATATTTTGGTGTGATCTGGACTGCGTATCCAAATCCACGTACTTATAAAGATGAAGAAATTCAATACATGAAGACATTAGCAAGTCAAGCTGCGATGGCATCTGCTAATGCGAAGCTATACTCGACTGCTGAATTAGGTCGTCAACGTTTTGAAGCTGTTCTAAATTCAACCCCTGATCCTGTTATGGTATTTGATGAATCCAATCGGTTGATCCTAATCAATCCGGCTGCAAAACAATTGGGGGGTTTATTTAAGGATACAACCCCTGGACTTAAACTGGATGATGTGATTGAAAATGAGGAGTTGTTGGAATTACTAAGAAAGGATACAGTAAATCGAGATACATCCAGAGAAATTCATTTAACAAACCGCAGAGTATTTTTTACAACTGTCTCTTCTGTCATTCGGAACGAGCAATTGGTTGGAAGAGTCTGTTTGTTAAGGGATATAACGCATTTCAAAGAAGTGGATACTTTTAAATCTGATATTGTTTCAATGGTCAGTCATGATCTGAGATCACCACTCACTTTAATGAGGGGGTATGCCTCCATGCTTCAAATGGTTGGTGAGATTAATGAACAACAAAGATCCTATGTTGCAAAAATCGTCTCTGGGGTTGATAGCATGTCGAGGTTGGTAAATAATTTATTGGATTTGGGAAGAATCGAAGCAGGAATTGGCTTGAAAATTGAAAGGACGAATCCAATCGGTTTAGCCGAACAAGTGGTCCTGGAATTACAACCACATGCAAATCAAAAAAATATTGAATTAATTCTTGAATACAACTTAAGTCGGGATTTGAGTATTGAAGCAGATTCAGCTCTGGTCCAACAGGCATTATATAATGTTGTTGAAAATGCATTAAAATATAACTCATTAGGTGGAAATGTAAAAGTTACTGTGAGTTCCGACGTACACCACGCTACCTTTGAAATTATTGATAATGGAATCGGAATTGCACCAATAGATTTACCGCATTTATTTGAAAAATTTTATCGGAGTGGAAGAAGGGAAGCATATAATCAAAGGGGAACAGGTTTAGGTCTGGCGATTGTGAAATCAATTATTGAAAAACACAAAGGAAAAGTGTGGGTTGAGAGTAAATTAGGGAGAGGCAGTAGTTTTTATTTACAATTGCCGATTAAACAATCACCAGTTATTGACTCTTGAAAAACTAAGATCATCTCAATAATCCGGGAGTGACAAGTGTTTTTGGTGGCGAAACCGTCCAAAATCACGCATTACCCTGAATATTGATAAACTTCCAGAAAAATGGTAATAAAAACTGGAAAATTGGTTAAAAATTGAGCGTTAATTATTTGAAATTGTGATATAATATTCGTTTGCATGTATATGGATTTTTATTGTTGATTTTGAGTTAAGCGTAGAAAATTACTTTTTACGCTTAACTTTGTTGTTTTTTCAGGGACATTTAAAAGGAGGCTTTTTAGTGGAAACCAAGAGTCTTGTCGCGTTACGTATCAGTCTTGCTTCTCCAGAAACTATTCGTAGTTGGTCGTATGGAGAGGTTCTAAAGCCGGAAACAATTAATTACCGTCGATTACGCCCAGAAAAAGATGGTTTATTTTGTGAGGCAATATTTGGACCCACACGTGATTATCAGTGTTATTGTGGAAAGTATAAAAATCCACGATATAAGGGAATTGTTTGTGATAAGTGTGGCGTTGAAGTCACTCGTTCTGCTGTTCGTCGTGAACGGATGGGACATATTGAATTGGCTGCTCCGGTAGCTCATATTTGGTATACACGAAGAATTCCATCATATCTAGGTTTATTATTGGATATTTCCCGAAGAAACCTGGATCGCGTTTTATATTTCGCTCAATATATTGTTACTTATGTTGACGAAGATGCACGGCAAAAAGCATTGAAACGTTTGGAAGATGAAATCAGTTTTTCAGAACGGGAACAAGCAACACAAATTAACGCCAGAATTTTGGAAGTTAAACAAGCCCGTGATAGAAAAATTGAAGAGCTTAAGAAACAACAAAAAGAAATTCAGGATCGAAGAGAAGAACAGATCGCAAGTTCTCTAGCTCCAGTAATGCGAGATGGTCAAACACTTGAACGTGAATTACAGGAAAAAATTGGAACAGTCACCCGAACTGATGTTGTATTTTCCAAAATCAATAATATTGTGATTGTTAAAGGTGGCGAGACCATATCGAACCAACATATTGGTATGGTTCAAAAAGCGGTCAAAGAACATCTGGAAGAATTAGAAAATCAAACCCGGGATCAGATTGTTCGCGAGATTGAAATGATCAAGATGGAAATTGATCAGGTAAAAGCGCAAGCTGATCTTGAAATGGAATCCTTACGAAATAATTTGGAAGACCAATCAACTGTCTCTCAGAATCAGAATTCACGTCTCCGGGATGAACTACAAGATTTGAAACCATTTACATTCTTGAGCGAGACCCGTTATCGCGAATTAAAACAACGTTGGGGACAGGTCTTTCGAGCAGACATGGGAGCAGAAGCTTACTATGATATTCTAAAAAGACTTGATCTTGACAAGCTTTCTGAAGAATTATGGATCGAAGTTCGAACCTCGAAAAGTAAACAAAAAAGAAAGAAAGCAACCACTCGCCTGAAAGTTGTTGAAGCCTTCAGACGATCGAATAATCGTGCCGAGTGGATGATTATGACTGTTTTACCGGTCATTCCGCCAGATTTACGCCCCATGGTTCAATTGGATGGTGGTAGATTCGCGACCTCTGATTTAAATGATCTCTATCGAAGAGTAATCAACCGCAATAATCGCTTGAAAAGACTTTTAGAATTAGGTGCTCCAGATGTAATTGTGCGAAATGAAAAACGTATGTTACAGGAAGCTGTTGATTCTCTGATTGACAATTCTCAACGAGGTAAAGCTTTATCCAGACGGGGTCGAAGAGAATTAAAATCCTTGAGCGATATGTTGAAAGGAAAGAAAGGTCGTTTCCGCCGCAACTTATTGGGTAAACGAGTTGATTATTCTGGCCGTTCTGTTATTGTCGTTGGACCAACATTAAAGCTTTACCAATGTGGTTTACCAAAAAACATGGCGCTGGAGTTGTACCGCCCATTTGTTATTTCCCGATTGGTACATCATGGTTACGCCGCTAATGTCAAAGGTGCACGCCGGTTTATTGAAAGAAATCGACCCGAGGTTTGGGAAGTGTTGGAAGAAGTAATCAAAGATCGACCAGTACTTTTAAACCGAGCTCCAACCTTGCACCGCCTTGGTATTCAGGCATTTGAACCAATTCTGATTGAAGGAAGTGCCATTCAATTGCATCCTCTGGTAACAACTGCATTCAATGCTGACTTTGATGGTGATCAGATGGCCGTGCATGTGCCTTTATCTGACAAAGCTGTCTGGGAAGCTCGTAATTTGATGCTTTCTTCCAAGAACTTATTGAAGCCAGCAGATGGCGAGCCTATCGTAAGTCCTGCGAAAGATATGGTTCTTGGCGTTTATTACTTGACTAATTTTGATAATTTAGAACATAAAGGCGATGGCAGAATATTTGCCAATATGGATGAAGCTGAAATGGCTTACACGCTTGAACAGGTTGAAGTCCATTCAAAAGTTAAGTTACAAACGGAAACCTGGTATGACAACGATGGTAACCGCTTAGAAAAACCACGTATTGCAATTATTGACACCACAGTAGGTCGAATTCTGTTCAATCGTGTTCTCCCCGAAAAAGTTCAATTCTTAAATAGAGAATTGGAAAAAGGCGGTGTAAAAGACCTGATAGCCGAAGTGTATGAAGTATATGGAGAGGAGACTACAACCCGAACTGCTGATAACATCAAAGACATAGGATTTGAATATGCAATGCGGTCTGGTTCGACTTTGGCAGTTGCCGATATTTCCATGCCGATTAAAAAATCTGAAATTCTGGGCAAAGCACAATTGGAAGTTGAAGATGTTCAACGTTCTTACAGGCGTGGGTTACTCACAGAACAAGAACGTAATGAAAGAGAAATTGAAATCTGGCAAAAAACAACCAAAGACGTTGCACTGGCTGTACGTGAAAATATGGATCCGAATGGAAACCTTTCTACCATGGCTAACTCTGGTGCAACCAAAGGTGGTTTCGGTCCGATTTCTCAGCTGGCAGGTATGCGTGGTTTAATGGCCGATCCTGCCGGTCGTATCATTCGTTTACCGATTCAATCTAACTTCCGAGAAGGGTTGACTGCTCTGGAATACTTTATTTCTACACATGGTGCACGTAAAGGTCTGGCAGATACTGCTTTACGTACAGCTGACGCAGGTTACCTGACACGCCGACTTGTTGATATTGCACAAGATGTCATTATTAATGAATATGATTGCAATACCGACTCAGGTATTTTCATGCGTCAATCAGATGATGTCGCCGGTCAGCCATTTGGAACCAGATTATTTGGTCGTGTAGTGGCCAAAAGAATTGTCGACCCAGAAACCGGTGAAGTGGTTGTTGAACATAATGATATTCTGGACCATGATCGCATTAGAAAAATTGAAAAACATGCAATTAAAGAGGTCAAAGTTCGGTCTCCAATGACCTGTGAATTAATTCATGGAATATGTGCCACCTGTTATGGCATGGATCTGGGAAGAGGAAAAATTGTAGCCCTTGGTTCAGCCGTTGGAACTGTAGCTGCACAATCCATTGGAGAGCCTGGCACACAACTTACTTTACGTACTTTCCACACTGGTGGTGTAGCTGCTGGTGGAGACATCACCACTGGTTTGCCACGTGTAGAGGAATTATTTGAGGCACGGAGAGCACCGAAAGGTGAAGCTGTGGTAAGTCAGATTTCTGGTGTTTCACAAATTCTCCAAAGCGATCGTTACAGTGAACAGCGAATGATCCGTGTTGAACATAGTGAAATGTTAAGTGATACATACGATATTCCTAAAGAATGGAAAATCCGAGTTTCAGATGAAGATGCTGTTTCATTAGGCGATACTTTGGCGACATTAGGTGATTCAGAAATTTCTGCCCAACATGCAGGTCGAATTCGTGTAGAGGGTAATAAAGTCATCGTTAGTTATGAACAACGAGATATGGAAGAGTATGAGATACCAACTACTTCCAGAATCATGGTCAGAGATGGCGATCATGTTGAAGCAGGGCAACCATTAACAGAAGGATCACTTAATCCTCACACCGTTTTGAAAATTAAAGGCCGCGATGCTTGTATGATGTATTTGCTGGTTGAAATCCAAAAAGTTTATCGTGCTCAAGGTCAAAACATTAATGATAAACATTTCGAAGTCATTATTCGGAAAATGTTAGGACGTGTACAGGTTATTCGTGCTGGAGACTCACCTTATTTACCAATGGATCTTGTTGATCGCCTGGAAATTCAACACATCAACGAGAATTTACAGGCTGATGAGAAAGTCCCTGCAAAATACACAGAGGTTTTATTAGGAGTTACAAAGGCGTCGCTCAGCACTGATTCATTCCTTTCCGCTGCTTCATTCCAACACACTATCAAAGTGTTATCTCACGCAGCCATTGCAGGAGAGCAGGATCCGTTGTTCGGATTGAAAGAAAATGTCATCATTGGTAAATTAATCCCAGCTGGGTCAGGTTTTGTACACGGAAGATTTACTGACTCCGAACCGGCTGACATTAGACCTGAAGTTGTGGTGGACGATTTACCCCCTGTTACTGTAGAATAAAATTGTAGTGGTACCATATAAAAACTCTCCGCATGAAAACGGAGAGTTTTTTTTGATCGGTTCAATTTTTTATGAATTTGTACCAAAAAATGAGTAATGATAGGCTATTTGATCGTTGATTAATCCAAATGTGTCACGCCCATTGCTTACAGTAGCTTTATCTGATTTGCAAATCCAATTTACACTTCTTGAATTTCCTGACCCAGAAGTACCTGTAATCGTAAATTTACCATTTGGGAGTAACTGCTTCAAAAGGTATTTATACCAGGTCTGAATTTCTATCACTCCTTGAATTGACCTGGTTGAAGTAATATGAACTGAATTTTGTGCATACAATTTTGTAACTTCTTCCGGGTTTCCAGAATTCATAGCATTCACCCACAATTCCGTGATGTCCTTGGTTAGTTGATTTTTTTCCCAAGAAAAATCTTGAATTGTTTTCCATAAATCAGGGTATGCTGGTCTACATTCATCCCAACTAAAGAAGTTTGCAGCTTCCAATTTCAGTTCTTTGCAAGTTTCAAGAAAAACTTTGGTATCATCAATTGTTGGTATCCATGAACCTGCACGATAGGTTGGCCCGGTTGGAATAATTGGTCTGAATGGGGTGATCGATTGAAATTCTTTTACTGATCGTTTTAAGTTAGGTTCTGGATTGTGAGACTGTTCCCAATATACTTGAGGCATGTTATAGTCGCAATATTCTAAAAAAGTTTTCCAAGGTAATTGAGGGTGAAATGATGGAAAACGGTAAGAACTGAGGGCCATTGGAATATCAGGTAAGTTTTTTCTTAGAATTTTCATATAAGCTGCTGCAGCATTTTTCTTTCCTGGTTCTTTATATTCCATCTCAGCGTCAATAACATAGCCACTCAAGTCAAATTCTTTCATCCGTTTGACGGCAATATTTGCCTCACTGTTTGGATAATCACCATATACATAATGCCAGCCCCATACTTCTATTCCTGCAGCTCTTAAAGCTGATACAACAGGGCCAACATAATCCTCATTCGTTTGTCGATTTACATTATATGGGAAGGCACCATCTGCAATTTTAAGAATGACATGGGTCAATTGAGCGTCTTTTGCAACTTTGGTGATCGCTTTGGGATCTCCTTTTTCACAATCCATGATTTTCCAGATAAAAAAACCTTTTCCTTTCAGACTCATTGTTACACCTTATCCTTCATTATCTTCAATTTGACCTGACAGACCCAGTTGTGGAGCTATGTTGCGCATAGCTATAATAACATTCGAAACATGGTCCCAAAGTTCAACGCCAAACTCTTTAGCAGCGAGCTCAATCTCCTGACGGTTAGCACCAGCAGCAAATGCTTTATCTTTCCATTTTTTCTTGATTGATTTTGCCTCAAGATCATAAAGAGAGCGGGATGGTCGAACCAATGCAACAGCTGTTATCAGGCCTGTTATTTCATCACAAGCAAATAAGGCTTTTTCCATCAATGTCTCTCGCGGGACATATGTGTGATCAGCATGACTTAATATTGCTTTAATCCAATGTTCCGGAATTCCCTTTTCCCTTAAAATTGGAACTCCAGCTTGAGGGTGCTCGTCCAATGTTGGGTGAATTTCCCAATCGAAATCGTGTAACAGTCCAACATTTCCCCATTCATCTTGATCTTGATTAAATAATCTGGCATAGAATCGCATTGCTGCTTCAACCGAAAGCATATGATTTACTAAGTGCTCATTTTTTACAAATTCTTTTACCAGACTAATCACTTGATCTCGTTCCATCCGACCTCATTTACATAAAAGGTAAATTAAAAAATTGGTAGTTCGTCTCCAAGTACCGGGACAGGACGTTGAATCCAAACATCCCACACCGCAGAGATGGTTGCAAAAATTTCTCTGATATTCCAATAACGAAGCGAATATTGTGAATATTCTCGTAAATCAGCATTCACCCCTTGAGATGATATCCCCAGTTGATCACAAAGAAAAAGTGCTCTAGGCAGGTGAAATTTTTGGGTTACCAACAACGCTTTCTCTACCTTAAAAATCGATTTTGCACGGTAACAGGTATCATACGTTCGTCGACCTGCATAATCCAGCACAATATCTTCAATGGGGACACCTAATTCAATTGCGTAATCCTGCATGGCACCTGGTTCGTTATATTCAATATAACTATTATCACCACTCAATAATAATTTTTGGACTTTACCCTGGTTGTACAATTCCACTGCAGCCTTCACACGATCTCGTAAAACTGGCGTAGGTGAGCCATCCCAATGTAAACCTGCCCCAAATACAATCGCTACAGGGTACTCATCATGAGCATCATCAGCGGAGACTATTCTTTCAGAATAGACGACTCTGAATAATAGCCAAACCAAAATCGGAAAAACGGTTAGTAATAAACCACCCCAAATAATTGTTTTTAATAATTCTCGCAAAAATTTCATAAGACTTTAATATCCTAAGTGTTGGTATGGATTGATATTCGCTGCTTCTACCAATTTTCTCAGTTGATCATAATAATCATCTTCAATAGAAATAAAACCTTGAATATCGTATTGTAATGCATCGGTAATGATCGACTTGCCATCGTCTGATGTAATTAGATTTAAGAAAGCATTCTTAATATCATTTTGAATTTGAACCGGAACATTTGTTGATGCGGAAAGTCCAAGGCTAGGGATTATTGCTTCGGATTGCCAGATTATGTCAATTTGGTCAAGTATATTAGGAAGGTCATTAATTACCTGAGATGATGTCCTTGGATCACCACTGTATGCATAAGTGGCTCCGAAATCACAAATTCCTTTTATATAAAGCGCTCGGACCACAGACGCAGGATTTTGCAGGTATGCTGCCGGAAGAAAAGAGATTCCATTTTGAGCTAATATTCCAAATGGAATAATTGTACCGGAAAGCGAGGAAGGTTCTGTCCAGCATGGACGTTTCCCTTCAAATTGTCTCAATGCAAAATCCGCTGTTGTAGTTGCCTTATTGGTTTTTTGATCGAAATAAGAATTAAACATAGAATCTTTATTTGCGAAGAATTGAGTTCCATAATTGTATAATCCAAAATGGTTGGAAACTAATAATGGATCAACCAAATCCCGCTCGGAAGCTGCCAGATAAGTAAGGGGTTGGATAAAGAAAAAATGGACATTTCCTAAGCGTAAATCATCAAATGCTGATTGTGGGTTATTGTAGGCAACAAAACTTATTGCATATGATGTTTTTTCTTCTAATGCGCTAATCATGTCTTCTGCCAATATCTCATAATCAGAAGGATTTCCAGAAATAACATATCCTATAACGATTGGCGACTGCTCAAGCCCTATTTGTTCTGTAGGTTGTACAGTCTCAATCTGAATTGGGGTTGGTTGAATTTCAACAACAAATGTGATAGTGGGTTGAAATTCAATCTGTTGCGTACAAGCTGAAAGCAGTAATGATATTAAAATTAAAGAAACTAAACTTTTTTTAAATATAATGAAGACTATTGGCAGGGTCAGCATTCTTTTTAACTCAGTCATAAGATACGATTATAATACATTGAACTTTTATTAAAAAGAATTAGATGCAACTTTGATGCCTGGTAAATGAAAAAGTTTTTTCTATTTTTGTGATTTCTAGCTTGCAAAAATTGAGAAAATCAAATACAGGTGAAGAATTTAATAAATTTATTCGGAAAATTGCGAATTTGATGCTATTCGGTAACCAATTACAACTGGAAGATGGTTGATTCGAAACGAATTACCTTATATTCATTTTGAATGGAAGTAATAAAGGAAAGAGAGATGAATCGGAGATTTGAAAGTTAGATTGTGCTCACCTCTATAGAGAGATTGTTGAATTAATGGTTTGTGATCAATCAATAATCTTTAACATTCTCCAAAGACTTTAAAATAGGTCACAGGCATATTTTGAAGCATTACCGACGTTTATGATGGTGTGTTGTACAAATGGGGCTAATGAGTTACCAGAATGAGAGAAAATTGTGATTTATCAATTCTGGGATAACATAATATTATTGAAGGTTTTTTCATCATTAATTATTTATTATTCTTACTGCGTTAATTGGAGTAAACTTGATTAAGAGGATTTCGAAAAGAATTTGATCGATGTGTCTCAAGTATAGAAGGTTATTTAGGGAATGAGTCTTTAGATTAATTTATTGATGGTGATGGTCCGCTATTGTAAACCACTTATGTTTATACATTTCAGACTTCAGATCACACTTAATTTTAGGAGGAAAAAATGAAACAATGGATGGTTATCTCTATAATAACAGTGTTGTGCGCACTGATATTGAGTGCCTGTAACACATCTACTGAAATAATTGAGACGTTACCTTCTGTCCCAACTGAAGAGAAAATCCAACCCACCGAAATGATAAAAATTGAAGAGGATGAAGACGTTCTTTACTTGAATTTACTATGGCATCAACATCAGCCTTTATATTACAAAAATGATGAAGGAGTATATACTCGTCCCTGGGTGAGGGTTCATGCTACTAAAGATTATTATGATATGGCTGCTATCTTGGAAGAGTATCCGGAAGTTAAGCTTACCTTTAATCTAACGCCAGTTCTGATAAAGCAACTTGAAGATTATTCAAATAATGGGGCGATAGATCTTTATTGGGAATATGCATTGGTTCCACCTGATGAATTGACTGATAATCAAAAAGAGTTCATTTTAACCAGATTTTTTGATGTTAATTGGGATAATATCATAGCCAGGTATCCCAGATTTCAGGAACTTCTAAATAAACGTGGTGGTTCTTCAAGCGAAGATATTGAATTAGCGATTGCGACTTTCACGGATCAGGATATCAGGGACTTACAAATTTGGTTTAATCTGGCGTGGTTTGATCCAGATTTTTTGGCGGAAGAGCCATTAAAATCTTTGGTTGAGAAACAAAGAGATTTTTCTGAAGAAGACAAACAAATTTTGTTTGATGAAGCATTAAGAGTAATTAGAAAGGTTATTCTCATTCACAAAGAATTACAGGACAAAGGGCAGATTGAAGTTATTACCACACCATATGCACATCCAATACTTCCTTTGATAATTGATTCAAATCTGGCTGCAGTTGGAAATCCAACAACTGAACTTCCGCCCGAGTTTAATTATCCACAAGACGCATCGATTCACCTAAAAAAAAGTGTTGAGATGTATGAAGCTCAATATGGACAATCTCCTCGAGGTTTATGGCCAGGGGAAGGATCGGTTGCTCAAATAATGGTCCCATTAGTCATCAAAGCAGGATATCAATGGATGGCGACAGGTGAACCTGTTCTTGCTAAATCTTTGGGAATCGACAGTTTTACCCGAGATGCAAAGGAAACTGTTAGAGAAGCAGATTTATTATATCGTCCATATTATGTGAAGAATCAGAATGGTGATAAGTTAGCTGTCTTTTTCAGAGATGGAAATCTTTCTGACAAAATTGGTTTCACCTATTCAGGAGTTTCAGGAGCGAGTGCTGCAAGAGATTTGATGGGTCAACTGGAGAATATTCGTGAACAACTGAAATCTGAAGGTGCGGAAGGACCACATATAGTCAGCATTATTGTTGATGGAGAAAATGCCTGGGAATATTATGAAAACGATGGAAAAGAATTTTTCCATTCATTGTATCAGTCCCTGACTGAAAGCAAGTCTATAAAAACAATTACACCTTCGGAATATCTTGAAAAATTTCCAGAACAAAGGGAAATTGAAGATCTTTTTCCAGGCGCCTGGTTTAGTCCTAACTATGACACCTGGATAGGAGAAGAAGAAGAAAATCAGGCATGGGATTATTTAGGTAGAACACGAGCTGTTTTAGCGAAATATGATGTCAGCAAAGTTAGAAAAACATCTCCTGAAGAATTAGCCTTAGCCCAGGATTTTATGTATTTGGCAGAAGGATCTGATTGGTTTTGGTGGTATGGCGCTGATCAGGATTCAGGCCAGGATAGCTATTTTGATGAAGGGTTTCGTGCCTTATTGAGAAATGTTTTCACTTCTTTAGGGGAACCAGTTCCTACTTTTGTTGATATTCCAATCATTCAGGCAAAACCAATTCCAGCGGATCAACCTGTTTCAGGGCTAAGTACACCTGAAATTGATGGTCTTTTAAGTGAAGGCGAGTGGGATAATGCTGGACTGTATAAGGGTATTTCTAAATCAACTTTAAGTGAGGTCAAATTCACACAGGATGAGAAGAATATGTATTTTTTAGTAAATACCAGTCAGTTAACTGACCAATCAAAGTTTGGTTTGTATCTAAAATCACCCAGAGGAGCAACCAAAAGCTATCCTTTTACAAATTCAGATGGTGATAATTCGCAATTATTAGGAGTTGGATTAACACATCTATTTGAATGGTCGAATGGTGAGTTGACTCTTCTTCAAGCAACTGAAAAAGGATGGGTACCTAGCAAAGAAATCACTGGAGTTGCTATTCTAGATAATTTTCTAGAAATATCCATACCATTTGAAATTTTTGGCGAATTAGAAACGGGAGACGAATTCCAATTCATCTTTGTTGATGAAACAACAAGTAATAGAATTCCTGAGAATGGGCCAGGACAATTCATGGTTCCCGATTTGGGATTAATGACTATTTTGATGGAGATAAACGATCCACCAGGAGATGATTTTGGACCCGGAACGTATACATATCCAACCGATACTTTGTTCCAAACAAAAGCATTTGATCTTAAAACATTCAGAGTTGCTTATGATGATAATAATATTATCTTCAAATTTGAATTTTTTGGACCGATTCCAAATCCCTGGGGATCACCCAATAACCTGGCAATTCAAACTCTTGATATTTATATTGATACTGATCCAGGGCTAAGTACAGGAGCAAGAAAATTATTACCTGGTAGAAACCTCTCTCTATCGCCTGAAAATGGATGGGAATATGCGATTTGGGCGGAAGGCTGGACTCCTCAAATTTTAAGTCCAGATCCCGAAACCATGGAACCGAAAGAAATATCTCCTGCTGATTTTAAAATTATTGTAGATCCTGCAGGGCGTAGCGTAACCATTCGTGTACCTAAAACTATATTTGGAGATGCAAATCCTGAATCTTGGGGGTATGCAGCCATGGTGATGGGTCAGGAAGGTTATCCTGCAACAGGTGTGTGGAGAGTTCGAGATGTCGAAGCAGGGTCATCTCAGTGGCGTTTTGGTGGTGCTGGGAAATCTACCAATCACACCAGAGTCATCGATTTAATCTGGCCGGAAGGTGAGGATAAATCACAGATTGATATGTTAACAGGGTTCACACCTATTATCGTATCGGCTGACAAATTGGGACCTGATGATTATGCAATAATAGATTTGTTGATACCATAATAATTTTTTGCGCATAGTAATAAATTACCTTCTAAAAGAAATACTTTGGTATCAAGCAAAATGAACACATTTGATTTTGGTAAGATTTCATTTCTAAAAGTTGAAATTTGGAGAAAAAAATGAATGAAACAAAATTTGTCTCACCGAGAGAAACAATAGAAATTTATCTCCCAGACAATCGGGTTTTGCAGACAAAAAGGAACACTACCTTAGAAGAAATTTTTCAAATTTTACCTGAATGGAAGAACCCTCCAATTGTAGGTGCTATCGTCAATGGTAGTTTGAGAGAGCTAACATATCCAATAAACATGGATGCTGAGGTTAAACCGCTAAATATGTCAGATGCTGATGGAGCAAGAATTTACCGCCGATCTTTGACATTTTTACTTGAGGTTGCCTTTCAAGAAATGCATCCTGAGGCAAAACTTACCATAGACCATGCGGTTTCATCTGGAGGATTTTATTGCCAGGTTGATGGATTGTCTAATTTCAACTTTGAAGATGTAGTGAAATTAGAGAGTCACATGCAAAAAATTGTTCAAGATGATAAGAAAATTGAAAGAAAAGAAGTACCTCTTCTGGAAGCGATTGAATATTTTAATAGTAAGAAACAATTAGAAAAAGTTCAATTATTAAAATATCGTAGTAAACCTCATCTTGTACTCTATCAATTGGATGAACAAAGAGATTACCATCATGGTTATATGGTGCCATCCAGTGGTTATTTAAACAGTTTTAAATTGATTTGGATGACACCAAAATCATTTGTTTTACAATATCCTCGGCGTCGTTCACCAATGGTTTTGGAAAAAATTCCGGAAAACCAACAATTATTAGACACCTTTAGGCAATATGGATCCTGGTTAAAAAGATTAGGAGTGGAAAATGTTGGTGCTCTCAATGATGCCATACAAGAAAAGAGAATTAGAGAATTAATTCTTGTTTCAGAGGCATTTCATGAAATGAGAATCGCTGAAATTGCCCGAAAGATTTCTTCGGATTCCAAAAGAATCAGGGTAGTTTTAATTGCTGGTCCGAGTTCTTCGGGAAAAACCACTTTTTCAAAGAGATTATCAGTTCAATTATTGGCGCAGGGCATCACACCGTTTCCATTGGAGATGGATAATTATTTTGTGGATCGTGAGCTCACCCCAAAAGATGAAAATGGTGAATATGACTTTGAATCAATAAATGCACTGGATCGAACTTTGTTGGAAGAGCATTTATCGAGTCTGATCAACGGTGAAAAAGTCCAATTACCCAAGTTTAATTTTAAAGAAGGTAAATCTTATCCTGGAGAAATCGTCGAAATTAAATCTGATCAAATAATTCTCCTTGAGGGTATTCATGGACTGAATCCCTTATTACTTTCAAAAATACCATCTGAGAAAACTTTTCGTATTTATATATCCTGTTTAACCCAATTAAATTTGGATCGTCATAATCGCATATCTACTACCGATACAAGACTCATACGAAGAATTGTCAGAGATGCCAGAGAACGAGGTTATTCTGCATATGATACGATCAAACGGTGGGAATCAGTTGGAAGAGGTGAAAAAAAGCACATTTTCCCTTATCAAGGCAATGCTGATGAAGTAATGAATTCCGCTCTTGTATATGAGCTTTCCGCACTACGTCCATTTGTTGAACCTCTCTTGCGTCAGGTTCCATACGGAACGTATGAACATGTAGAAGCAAAACGTATACTTTCGTTTTTGGAGTGGTTTTTACCTTTAGATACGGAAATGATCCCTGATAATTCAATTTTGCAGGAATTTCTTGGAGCATCCATCCTCAAAGATTTTAAATTATGGAACACAGTCGATTTGGATATATAGAAAATGTAATTAATAAAAGAGGATTATCAAAAGATTAGGATAATCCTCTTTTTGTAATTTGCTTTTTAAGTTAACAAATAGAAGTCTTGATCGCTTCAGCCAATCTTTGAATACCAATTCGGATCATGTCCGGTTTAGCATTGGAAAAATTCAAGCGCATGGTATTTTCTCCTCCGCCGTTGGGGAAAAATGAGTGACCAGGAACGAATGCAACTTTCTTTTCAACTGCTTTTATCAACAATTCTTTAGAGTTACAAGTTTCTGGTAATGAAACCCACAAGAAAAGGCCGCCCAGAGGTTTAGTCCATTTTACTCCTTCTGGCATATTCTTCTGCAACTCTTCCAGCATAATATCGCGCCGTTCTTTGTAGACAGCATTTATCTTTTTAATATGCTTATCGAGGAAGCCTTTCCGGCTGACCTCATATGCGACTATTTGATTGAATGTTGACGTATGTAAATCTGCTCCCTGTTTAGCCATCACGAGCTTTTGGATGATTTCAGGAGTAGCCACAACCCAGGCTAAACGAATACCCGGTGACAAAATTTTTGAAAATGTGCTCAAGTAGATAACATTACCGTGATAACATCCATTGTCACCATGCAATTGATCATCTAATAACTCGACAGTGGGTATATGTTTTCCTTCAAAACGTAATTGACCATATGGATCATCTTCAATGATTGGGACACCATATTTATCAGCTAGTTCAACCAAAATTTTTCTTCGTTCTAAAGGAATGGTTACACCGGTAGGATTTTGGAAATTTGGGAGGACATACATGAATTTAGGACCAGCTCTTAATGCCATTTCAAGTTTATCAACTTGAATTCCATCATCATCCGATGGGACTGTTATGTATTGAGCATTGTATGTGTTCCAGGCTTGAAGCGCACCTAAATATGTTGGGGTTTCGACCAGGACCCTATCACCGGGATTAATAAATATCTTTCCTATTAAATCAAGGGCTTGTTGAGACCCATTGGTGATCATAATATTATCAGCATTGACTTTGATGCCATATTGATTGGTGTGGCGAGAAATCATTTCGCGTAATGGAAGGTATCCATCGGTTGTCCCGTACTGAAGAGCCTCCTGCCCGTGATCATCCAGTACTCTTATACAAGCTTGCTTGAATTCTTCCACAGGAAAGATTTCGGGTGCAGGCATCCCACCTGCAAATGAAATTACATCTGGCATCTGTGTGATCTTCAATAACTCACGTATGGCCGAGCCTGACATCGATTTTGTCCGTAAAGCGTACCGGTCATCCCATAAAGTCTGCATTTTTTACTCCTTTAAGATATTCATTGCACTTACAATTGTCCTAAAAAACAGGGATGGTATTTTTACCATCCCTGTCGGAATTAAAGTTTTGCGAATCGTGAAATAATAAGCGCTGGTGTGGGAAGTTTAATCCTATCACCAGGGATAAGTTGAAAGGGAAGTTTTCCAATATTATCTGGAGAACCCTGATAAATATAAATAACCGAACCTTCCTCGTTGGCTTTTTCTTCAATAAAAGCTTGACCTGTCAGGTATCCTTCAGAATCAATGGCACAACTGGTAACGACTCCGATCACTTTTCCTTTCTTATCAATTACCGGATCATTATTGTGTGCCATTCGAACACCTTTTTCCTGGAAGCGGAAGCGTACAACAATTCCCTTTCGTTTGGCTTCACGGGCAAGATAAGAATCCCGACCAATGAACCAGGGTTTATAGGTTTTAACAAAAGTACTGAAGTTTGCTTCTGCTACACCAAGACCTAATTCGCCCCCCATCTCATGTCCATAAAGAGGAAGACCAGCTTCAGTTCGGAGTGAGTCACGGGCACCCAGGCCATTTGGTTTCAAACCCATTGGCTCACCGACCTTCATCAGAGCATCCCAAAATTCTGGTGCATGGTCAGGATGAATGAAGAGTTCAAATGCCATTTTTTCTCCCGTATAGCCTGTTCTGGATACGACCAGATCGAAATCTCCGATGATCGCTTCACATAGCTCCGTTCTTTTGAGTTTCATTATTCTTTTTCGAGTTTCCGGATCACACCCTAAAGCGAGTAGAATATCTCTGGATTTTGGTCCTTGAAGCGCGATATCTACCCGCATTTCTGCTCCAGCAGATCGATCTCTAAGGTTACGTAAGATTACATTTTTACCGAATGCTGTTGACCCTGGTCGAAGAGGATCAACCAGAACTTTCCCGTCTTTCACTGCATTTAACCAGGCCCAATCTTTATCGTCGTTGGAAGCATTGACTACAACCAGGTAAATTTCTTTTTGCCTTCGGTAAACTAACAAATCATCAATTACATTTGCATCAGTATCCAGGAGATGTGTGTAACATGATTCACCAATTTCCAAAGCAGAAATATCATTTCCACAGACGCTATCCAAAAATGTGATCGCGTCCGGACCTTCTGCTTGATAAACACCCATGTGTGACACATCAAATAAGCCAGCGGCTTTTCTGGTGGCAAGGTGTTCTTCAGTCACTGATGTGTACCAAACAGGCATTTCCCAACCAGCGAATGGAATGATTTTTGCGCCAAGTTTCACATGGTTGTCATATAGTGATGTGCGTTTCAACTGATCTGATTCTTCCTCAACCCACTCAAATTTTGGTTTCGGATTTTGATTGTCGGGCATATTCAAATGTCCGACGAAATAGGGTTTTGTTATATTTATTGGGTCGGAAGCCAAATTGTAAGTTGAAACAACCAATGCTTCCTTGACAATAACAGGTCCTGGCAATCGGCGGTGTAAGTCTTTATCGAAATTGACATAGGCGTCAGACAAATCACGCAACCATGTTGCCGCCAGATTTCCTTTGGAATTATCGGTTGTAAAGCGGAAATGATCCGGACTGACGTACGTAATCACACCATTTATGAGTTCATCATCAACATATAAGAATGTTGCCTGTTCTTCTCCTGGTTGTAATGATTCAACATCACTGGCGAATGCATAATTGACAAAATGTCGAATCCCTTTTCCGGTGAGGTCATAACCTATTTTTCCGTTAATTCCTTTTGGTAATTCATCCAGAAAATAAAAATGGGGATATCCATGGGTCGAAATTTCTGGGTTTACGCCTGCTTTTTCAACAAGCTTGCGAACTCGGATTTTTGCCTCTTCCAGCACTTTGAAATCAATTTTTGCCCGTTGAACGGGTCCTTTTCGAGAATCAACGGAATATGGGGTTATTGCAAATAGCACATCTGCGATAATGTCAGCAACTAGTACCATATCAATTTCATCAAGTCCCCGTTGTGTCATCCATGGAGTTCCATAACGAACTCCTGATGCTTTTAATGCACTAGTATCACCAGGGATCGTATTACGGTTCATTACGAGTCCGACAATATCCAAAATTCTTGCCGCCAGATCACCAGATAGGGGAGTTCCGTCAGGTCCTTTGATTGTGCTGCAATCAATATTCCCCAGGTGTGTATCGGTACCATTAAATGGAATTCTTAAGCCGCGTTGCTTTAAATGATTTGTTAAAACGAGACAATTTTTGACAATTTGATGTTGAAGGTTTTTGAATTGCTGTGTTTTGGCTAACTTAAACGTTGTTGCAAAAGCTGAGATCGCATGAACGTGAGGACCGCCTTGTTCTCCTGGAAATACGCCACGATCAATCTTTTTTGCAAGTGTAAGATTATCTGTAATGATGCATGCACCCCGTGGTCCACAGAGAGTTTTGTGCGTTGTAAAGCTGATTACGTGTGCATATCCGACAGGGCTGGGAATCACACCAGCTGCAATTAGTCCTGCAATATGTGACACATCAGCCAGGAGGTATGCGCCAACAGAATCAGCAATTTCACGGAATTTTCGCCAATCCGGAGCAAATGGATAGGAGGAGTAACCCGCGATAATTATTTTCGGTTTGTGTTCTAATGCCAGAGCAGATACCTGGTCATAATCGATCTGCTCGGTTTCTGGGTGGACCGTGTAATGAATGACATTGAAAAGTTTTCCAGAGCGATTGACCGATGATCCATGCGTGAGATGGCCACCGTGTAACAAATTCATTCCAAGAATCGTATCTCCAGTGTTAATCAAATGATATACAGCATTATTGGCTGGGGCACCTGATAGCGGTTGCACATTCACGTAAAGATTGTCTGCAGAAACTCCATTTGCTGCAAATAATTCCGCACAGCGACGTGCTGTTAACGACTCAATAATATCCGCATATTCAACGCCTTTATAATATCGAGGATCTGAATAACGACGATAATATGCCAATTGTTCATCATAATCAAGGATTTCGTCTTCGGACATTAAGCGCATTCGTTCGTCCGGATAACCTTCAGCATAAATATTTTGAAATACTGAACCCAGCGCTTCACGAACAGCTTCTGGAGCTGTACTTTCGCTGGGAATTAAAATTAATTTTCGATTTTGGCGTTCATCCTCAATCTGGATCAATTCAGAAACATCCGGATCAAGATCACTGAGATTGCCACGAAATAGAAAATCAGACATAATTTTTCTCCTATAGGAAAATATTGGAATTTAAAAACAGCCAAATTTAATGACGTATAAATCATATCATTATTTGGAATAATTGTTTCTTTCTTATTGTAGAAAACCTGCCCATTATGGTCAAGTTAAGTATGTAATCTAAATGTTTACCATTCATCGTATCTAGAAAATTGACACTCTATTGTGAATTTAACCAATTCAAAATAAAGGTAAGAACTTCTAGCTGTACAATTTCATTGTGTAATTCATGATACAAACCAATATATATTTTGAAGGTCAACAAGGCAGCAGGCACATTTTCCGCAAATTCCTTTGTTTTTTCCAAATTAACAATATGATCTTCGGATCCTTGCAATAAGAGAAGTGGTTTGGGAAAATTATTAGCATTTTCAATTACCCAATCACCGTTTGCAAACATATCCATCGCTAATTTTGTTGATACCATCGAGTGAACCAAGGGATCTTCTTTGTATGCTTTTATTACCTGTGGATTGTGTGATAAATTTTCCACATCCAAACCATTATCCATCGTCATTGAAGGTAGGAGGCTTTTTAATACTTTTGCTGCAAATAGTTTTAAAGGTGGCACTGGTTCGCCTGTACCCAGTCCGGGACTTGTACATATTATGCCCTTCAAGTCAGGTTTGACGATTAATGAATAATATAGAACCATATTGCCACCCAATGAATGCCCATAAAGAAAAATTGGTGTTTCGGGGTGTTCCTTTCTTGCAATTTCAATCATTTTATCAATATCATCAATGAAAAATTGACTTTTGCCAATATGACCGCGTTTGCCACTACTCTTACCATGCCCACGTTGGTCGAATCCATAGAAAGAAATGTTGTTTTGATTGAAAAAATTTGCAACATGTGCATACCGTCCTATGTGTTCTCCAAGCCCATGCACCATAACAATTACCGCTTCGTTTTTCTCTTCAACCAACCACTTTTGAGCAAAAATCTTATCACCTTCATTTGTAACCCATTCAAATGATACCGGCACTTCCATTTTTCTCTCCTTTTAATAATTTTCCCTTATTGAATCCACAAGTTATCGGACTTTTTCTATAACTTATTTATATATTGATTTATAAAAAAATTGATCAAAAAAAGCGATCTGTTTAATTTATCGTAAAAACTGAAAGATTTATTAATTGGAAGGTAAAATCAATATTGATTAATGTGTGAATGGTAAAAAATAAAGATGATTTAAATGATCAAGTTTAAGAAAATTTAATAGGTTCATTTTTGTATCCTCTTTTGGGATCAGGCAGAAATAATAAATTTTCTTTATTAGAATTTCAAAAAAGGTAAACCAATGATTATTGAAAAAAGCGCTGGTGAAAAGACAAAAAATGAAAAGGGATGCCTTTCGATTGGATTATTGATTTTCTCAATTATTTGGATTTTTGGAGCTACAATTGTGGCTCAAATCTCAATGTGGTTGATGGAACAAACAATTTTTGAGGCTTCCCATTTATTTCCTGATTTGAGATGGTTAATCAGTCTGGTTTATATAATAATTCTTTCATTACCTTTAATTTTTGGTAAATTGATTATCAATGATCCGGATTTTAAGAAGATCTTTCATTTTTGGACTTTACTTGCATTATCTGGCTTATTGTTTCTGCCTGGGAGATTGATTCCTATCAATCAAGCACATTTCGTTAGTTTTTCACTAATAATTGGGCTCCTTGCCTTGATGACTTTTCTTGTCATCATTAAGCGGACGCATAATAAAAACTTGATTCTAAAATGGAAATCTGAGTTTATCATAATCCCTGTTTTGTTTGGATCCATATTATCTATTCCATGGGTCCTTTGGGGAGCATTGGGTTCACCATTGGATTTAATATTGAATTTGGTCATCAGTATCTTTGCAGGTTTCTTATTAACAATCCTTATCGATCAGTTATTTATTGATCTATTTCCAAAGAGTGTAATCATCCATTTTGGTGGAAAATTTCTATTTGGATTGGTAACTTTTGTAGGTCTCATAATTTTTTCAACTGTGTTTGGACAAAACAGTCAACAATGGATGCTAGTATTGACGATTCCCTTTACAGGTTGGATTATTTCTGGATTGTACAGAAACGTTGGTGGACGACAATTTAATACGAATTCAATCTGGATGATCTTATCTATATCTATTTCTTTACCCTTGATCTGGTTCGATCCGGATGAAATGTCTTTGATAATCGGTTCAGGAAACGGAGAAATTCTTGCATGGGTCAGTCAGTCGATCTCATATACAGTAATTATTTCTCTCGTTTTAATTGCAGTAGCAGGCTTTTTACGCAATAAATTGGATAAAAAAGTATGTGTGAAATCGATAGCGGGGTTAGCAGTTTCCTCCTGGGCGGTGGTTGTTCTTTTGTATTTCTTTATGGGACAAACTGGATTTCATGGTGAGACATTGTTCGTTGTAATGAAAGATCAGAAAGATCTTAATTTTGCTTCTACTTTTGATGATCCCCTGGAAAAGAGAGATTATGTGTATAGAAACTTATCGAATTTTTCAATCGAATCACAGAGAGATTTAATCAATTTCCTCAATAAATACAATATACCATTTCAACAATTCTATTTAGTTAATGCAATTGAGATAAAAGGTGGACCGGTTCTAAGGTTCATTTTAGAAAATAGGGATGACGTGGACAGAGTTTTAGACAACCCAATTTTGAGGCCTCTACCCCAAGAGATGCCAGTAAATGTTGGGAATTATAATTCAGTGGAAGAAGAAGCCTGGAATTTAGAAATGATTGGGGTTAATAAAGTTTGGGAAGAATTAGGTGTCAAAGGGGAAGGAATTATTATTGGTCAAGCTGACTCAGGAGTGGATGGAAATCATCCAGCCTTAAGAAATCAATACCTTGGTTCGACAGAAAATAATGAATACACCTGGTTTGATCCCTGGTTTCAGACTGAATTTCCAACGGATATAAGTGGGCATGGTACGCATACTTTGGGGACAATTCTTGGAAAAAATGTGGGGGTTGCACCGGATGCAAAATGGATCGGATGTGTGAACTTAGGGAGGAATTTGGGAAACCCCAGCTATTATCTTGCGTGTATGCAATTTCTATTAGCTCCTTTTCCAATCGATGGAGATTCCTTGGTTGATGGGCAACCAGCTTTGGGAGCTCATATTTTGAACAATTCCTGGGGTTGTCCTGAAATCGAGGGGTGCGATGTAAATATTTTTCTCCCAGCTGTTTCTGCATTGAGATCTGCTGGAATTTTTGTCGTCTCTTCGGCAGGTAATAATGGTTATTATGGATGCGAGAGCATAACCGATCCACTGGCGATATATGATGATGTATTTTCTGTTGGGGCAATTGACCGCATTGGAGAATTAGCACCATTTTCGAGTTTAGGTCCCGTAACAATTGATGGTTCAGAAAGGATCAAGCCTGATTTGGTTGCTCCTGGCGTTGATATTTTCTCAACAATGCCTAATGCCAGTTATTCCAAGTTGAGTGGCACATCAATGGCTGGTCCACATATTGTAGGAACTGTTGCGTTGATGTGGAGTGCAAATCCAGATTTGATTGGAAAAATCGATCTCACTGAAGAAATTTTGATTAATACAGCCACGCAATTTTCAGGATCTTACCCTGGCTGTGTAAACTCATTGGAGATTCCGAATAATTCAGTTGGATTTGGTGTAGTCAACGCTTTTCATGCGGTTGAAGAAGCAATTGAAATCCGGTAATATTATTTATTAATAACGAAACTACATGGAATTAGTGGGGTTTTTATTATCACCCCCGTTTAAAGGTTATTTCATTGAATGATTCTACAGATGATATCCAATTAATTCAAGATGCTGGGAACGGGGATAACGAAGCATTTGGAATTTTGTATGAACGTTATGTGCGAAAAATTTACAATTATATTTATTATCGTACTGGAAATGTTAATGAAGCAGAGGACCTGACTGCTAAGGTATTTCATCGTGCTTTTCGTCATATTAAAACGTACAATCAAAGAGGAGTTCCATTTTCTGCATGGTTGTATCGAATTGCACACAATTTAGTTGCAAATTGGTATCGCGATAGGAGTAGAAAAAAAGAGGTTTCTTTAGATGAGCAATTGCCGTCTTCTTTTCAATTTGATTTTCCAGAATCTGCACTTGAAAAATCGCAAGAATCAGAAAAATTGATCAAAGCCTTAAGAAGATTACCTCCAGAGCGTCAACAATTAGTTATTTTGAAATTTGTAGAAGGTCTCAGTAACATGGAAATTGGATTGATTATGAGAAAGTCTGAAGGAGCAATTAAGAGTTTATATCACCGAACCTTAGAATCTTTACGAAAAGAAGTAGAGAAAATTGAATACCCAAATAACAGAAAAAAGAAAAAGTAAAAAAAGGAAAATGTATTAAAAATGGAAGAAGAAAATTCTTATGCAAAGATGGAAAATGACCTGAACAGTAATCTTTTACCTGTCTACCCAAATCCAGAATTTATTAAGAACTTAAGAAAAAGATTATTGGGGAGTAAGAACATTCAAATAGAGAACCCAAATCATGGAATTGCATTCATATTAATTGGTCTGGGGTTATTTATAGGTGCTCTTTCTGTCTGGTTATTCCGAAGAATCGATACAGCTTAGAGTAAACCAAGTTCTTCAAATTTTTTATTCAGGGTATCCTTATCTGGTTCTACCAAAATGGATCCATCTGGAAAAATGATGGTAGGCACGCTTCTATTGCCTTTATTGATTTCTTTTACAAGTTTTTCACCATCCTTATCACGATCTATGTTTATCCATTCATACTCAATTTGATTTTGTTCGAATACTTTTTTTGCCCGGATTGTGTCTCCACAATAGGTTGTGCCATACATTAAGATTTTATCTTGGTGCATTCTTTCCTTAGAAATTTTTAGTAAATTGAATAATATTTTTAGCATATGTTATCAGATCCAAATCTTCAGGAAATGAATAATCTGGATTCACTTTGGTTGTAAGTGCATCTAGCTCGAAAGCAATCGGTTTAAATATCTCTTCTTCATTTTTTGCTAATAATAAATACTGATAAGGATTAATAGAGGGGGATGTTGGATATTTCAGCTGTTTAAATAGTTCTCTTATAGCTTTTCCTGAAACTTGTCTGGCTACCACTCTGCTTTTATTGAGTTCCCCATTTGTTGATAATTTGACAGCATAAGCCAGATCATCTAATAATGATTTGTAAAGGTCATTTTCTATCATTTGTTTGAGGCAATATTGATTTATTTAAATATCAGGGTGCCGAAAAGACACCCTGATCAATTTTAATTTTTTTGTATTTTATGCCCAGCCTTGATTTTTTACAAAGTCACTGATAACTGGGATATTAATATATTCGCCTTTGTATGCTTTGTATGCCCACCACAACATGATGAACCAAAGTATAGAACCACAGCCTAAAGTAACTGCTGCAATGATAGGAACAAGAATAATCATGATAATACCAACAGCGAGAGCTTGTGCATTGTGTGCTTTGATAAATGGACGATTTTTCTTATCCTCCATCAACATGAAAATGATCGGAACTAATGGTGAAAATACATACGCAAGAGCTGCCATTAGACGATCGTCACTTGAAATTTCATTGGGGTTATAATCAGACATTATTTTTACTCCTTGAATAAGATTTTGGTATTCCTTTATTATATGGATATTTTTTTTAAAGGAAAGGAAAACATTATAATTATCCTATGATTGATAAGAAAATTGTCTTTATGGGTTCCCCTGAATTTGCTATTCCATCATTTGAAAGACTGGTTGAGACGTTTAACGTTGTTGGTGTGGTTACCCAACCAGATAGACCTGCTGGTCGGGGAAAAGAAATAAAACCTCCTCCTGTTAAACAAATTGCAGAAAAACATAAAATTGAATGCATTCAGCCAGTGAAATTAAGAGAACCTGGGGTTTTTGAAAAACTTGTTCGTTGGAATCCTGATGTGATTATTGTAGTAGCATTTGGGCAAATCCTTCGGCAGGATGTACTGGAATTGCCAAATTTTGGTTGTGTGAATGTTCATGGGTCATTACTTCCCAGATGGCGTGGAGCAGCCCCAATTCAAGCAGCGATCCTAAATGGAGATATCGAAACCGGAATTACGATTATGAAAATGGACGCAGGGATTGATACAGGTCCAATTTTGCAACAACAGTCCATAAAAATTTATGACTCCGATACAACTGAAAGTTTAGGAAAAGAATTGTCTGAATTAGGGGCACAAGTATTAATTGAAACACTCTATAGTTATTTTTCAGGAAAGATTCACCCTGTTCCTCAATCTGAAATTGGGTTAACTTATGCCCCAATGTTAAAAAAGGAAGATGGTTTATTAGGTTTTTCAAAAAGTGCAGTTGAATTAGATCGACAAGTACGAGCTTTTTATCCCTGGCCTGGTACTTACATGATGGTTGGTGACGAAAGGATTAAAATAATTTCAACCAGGGTCATTAATAATCCGGATTATCAACCAGGGGAGAGAGCGATAATAGATGGATTTCCAGTTATAGGAACTTTAGACGGTGTCCTGAAGCTTGAATCTGTACAACCATCCGGGAAAAAAAACATGTCAGGTAAAATTTTTATTAATGGTTTCCGTGATTGGTTATGAAAATGGTCTTAAATAAAAAGTTTAAAGTTTTATGTTTTGGTGCAGGTGCGATTGGATCTTACGTTGGGGGTAGCTTATCCATTCTTGGACATGAGGTTCATTTCCTTGACAGACCCGAAACGCTTGAAACCATAAAGTCAACAGGAATTAGGTTGAATTTACCGAATGGTAATTTCGATCTACAACCACAATATTTGTGGTCAAATTTTGAAGAAGCATTACATAATAATGAATTTGATTTTTCAATTATTGCTGTTAAATCATATGATACTGACAACCTTATCCATGGGTGGGTGGATATGAAAGAGAAAATTCCACCAGTCTTATGTTTACAAAATGGTGTGGAAAACGAATTAAAAATTAGATCAATTATTGGACCAGAAAAAGTTATTTCTGGAACGGTTACGACTGCAATCGGGAGGATAGAAAACGGAATTGTTGTCGAACGATTGAGGGGTTTGGGAATTGAGAATAAAAACAATTTCACAAATGACATGATTATTGCTTTTCAACAAGCTGGGTTAAATGCTGTAGGTTTCCAAAATCCGGAATCGATGAAATGGTCAAAATTATTAACTAACTTAACGACTAATGCAAGCTCTGCTATCCTTGCTATGACTCCAACTGAAATCTTAAGTAATCACCAATTATTTAAGATTGAAATTGAGCAATTACGCGAAACAATCCGTGTTATGAAGGCTAAAAAGATTCCATTAACAGATTTACCAGGAACCCCGGTGCGATTATTTGCGACGATTGTTGAAAAATTTCCTCTTTTATTGAGCAAATTAATCCTGAACAAAGCAATCTCTGGTGGACGGGGAGGTAAAATGCCTTCTTTTTATCTGGATTTGCACAGCAATCGAAGAAAATCGGAGGTTGATTATTTGAACGGAGCAGTCGTTCGATTTGGAGAATTATGTGGAGTCTCAACACCTGTGAATACAGTTCTGAATAATACACTGATAAAACTAACCAATGAAGAATTGCTGATTAATAAATTTGATCATAAACCAGAAGAATATTTAAAATTATTCCCGAACAAAAGGTAATTCAATGACGCCGCCTTCCTGGATAAAAAATGCAATTATCTATCAAATTTTTCCGGACCGTTTTTATAATGGTGATTCCACTAATGACCCAGAAAATATTCAGAATTGGGGTAGTAAACCAACTTTATGGGGTTTCCAAGGTGGAGATTTATTCGGAATTATTCAGAAATTGGATTATTTGATTGATCTTGGCATCAACACAATTTATCTAAATCCCATCTTTAAAGCTGCGTCAAATCATCGCTACGATACAATAGATTATTTCCAGGTTGATCCAAATTTAGGCACCATGGAAACTTTTCATGAGTTGATTAATGCTGCCCATAAGAATGAAATAAAAGTAATTTTGGATGGGGTTTTTAATCACACAGGAAGGGGATTTTTTGCTTTTAATGATTTGCTTGAAAATGAGGAGAATTCCTCTTACCGGTATTGGTATCATGTTTATCATTTCCCAATTGATGCATATTCACCCGGAAAAGCAAAAGATTATGCAGCCTGGTGGGGTTTCAAAAGCCTGCCAAAGTTGAATACTGACCATCAACCAGTGAGAGATTATCTTTTCAGTGTAGCTAAGTATTGGATTGAACAAGGTGCGGATGGATGGAGGTTAGATGTTCCCAATGAAATCGACGATGATAGTTTTTGGTCTGAATTTCAAAATATTGTCCGAAAAACTAATCCAGATGCTTATATTTGTGGAGAAATTTGGGAGGCAGATACAAAATGGGTTGAGAAAGGCTATTTTGATGGATTAATGAATTATCCTTTACGGTCAGCGTTGATAGATGTCCTTAGTAGAAAGATTTCACCAACAACATTTCTTCAACTAACAAACAATTTATTAAAGATTTATCCGCTGGAAAACAGATTTGCCATGTTTAACTTACTTGGATCTCACGATACTGAGAGAATTCGAACTATTCTTCATGATGATTTTGGTTTAATTCGATTAGCTTTTTTATTTATTTTTACATTTATCGGTGCCCCAGTAATTTATTATGGGGATGAAATTGGCACACGTGGAGGAAAAGATCCTGAATGCAGACGTGCATTTCCTTGGGATCCTTATCAATGGGATTTGCATCTACAACAGACCATTGAGAAATTCATTCAAATAAGAAGGATATTTCCAGCATTGAGAGTTGGTGAATTCATCCCATTGAATACAGATGATGAGAAAGATATTTTTTCATTTGCTCGGATATATGAAAAAAATATTTTCATCATGGTTTTTAATTGCAGTGATAAATCTCAAACATTTGAAATAAAAATAGATGGATTAGACTTTGACAACAAGAAAAG
This sequence comes from Anaerolineaceae bacterium, assembly GCA_030653365.1. GTDB lineage: Bacteria > Chloroflexota > Anaerolineae > Anaerolineales > Anaerolineaceae > UBA6170. The sequence continues at coordinate 744,313 of JAURZL010000007.1, read as the reverse complement.
ATTAAATAATTTGATTGGGGAAGAATTTTTTGCCATAAATCAAAGCAATTATAAAATTCCTATTTCAATACCTCCAAAAAATGGCTTCATATTACATTAGCTCATTACTTATTTTTTTCTCAAAAATTATGAATAGAATTTTTTCTAAAAGAATTTTCGAGACATCTCAATAAAACCATGAATGGTAAGATCAAAGGTTAGGATTTTTACACCACATCGAAAGAAATCGGTCGAAAACGATGAGAACTTGGTAAATACGACGCATTTATTCTGAAATCAATTGTGAAAATAGCTCATCGGAATTCAGAGCCATGTCCAAATCCAATTGATGAATAGCCTTTATTTCATGAGTAGACCAGGAGATTGTGATTTTTCGCCATTCGACGATCAATAATGGATGATGATTTTGTTTTTCAGCGATATTTAGTATTCGGTAAGCGAATTCATTTGTTGAGTGGTCTGATGGAAATTTATATTCCCGAAATAATTGTTCGTTTGCAGGAAAATATTTTTGATTGACAGGTGAGATAATTTTCCAATCCGGATTATCTTCAATAAACTTATCAATTTTTATTTGTTTACTAGGTTTCTTGTTACTCATTTTCAGTTCCTTGTGAATAAAAGTTAATTCTTTAATTAAATAATTACAAATTTTCAGGTAAATTCAATTTTCTGTAAAAAGATTGATTTATTTAAACTGTTGAATTTCCAGCGACTTTCGTAATATCCTCAGTCAGAAGTTTATCGACCCGGTATTCTGAATTTTTCATTTTATCAATTAATTTTTGGCGAATTTGATTGAGATCAATAAATTTCTCCAGCAGGGAATTCGTAGAAATCTTTGGATCGGATCCAATCTCAATAATTGCAATGGCAAATAACCACCAGATTAATAATTCGAATCGTTCCGCATTGAACCATAATAAACCCTGATATCGGTTAATACCCAGGAACTGTTGGATATCCTGACGACTCAGTAAATATTCTAACCAGCTTTCAAATTTGTCGGGTGAAAACTTCTTATACCAACCTGAGAGTCCGAGTAAGGTATAAACTGTTTGGACCATTGTATTCTGTTTTGAATCACTAAATTGATAACTTGTTCCTAATTCCCTGATAATTTTGGCAAATTGGAATTCATCGAACCAGGATTGGGTTTGAAACTCAGGTTCTTTAGACTCAATTACTTCTCCAATTGATGAAATGAATATATATGAAAAAACAGTTATCCATTTTTCATTATCCATCTCAAATTCGTCTTGAAAAGCCTTCAACAATGTTCGTAAATCATTATTCTTTATACTGATAAATTTTTGATCAAAAATTGGAATTGATAAAACGAATTCCAATAATTTCGATGCTTTAAGTATTACAAGATCTTTTGATTGATCCTGACCGGTCATCTTAAAAACACCTTGCGTGAAATTATCCATCTTTTGACGAGATTCTGTAAGAACATTTGGATTCACAAAAGATTTTATGGTTAAACGTTTATGAGAGATCAAATAATCAAAATAACCACGGTTAATGATTCCCTTCAGTGGAATTTGAACAGGCTGAAGCAATAGTTCTTTCATTGCTTCTTGTATATTTGGAACACCACTGCCATTTAAATAATCACATAGTCGCTGGTAAGATTGCCATTCATCATCTTTAATCTGGTGAAAATCAATATAAACATGTGTTTGATAGGTAGAAAGATTAAAGAAAAGACCTTTTTGATAGAATTCATTGATGGATCGAATAAATTCCAGTTTTGTAACTACATCTCTGAAGATTACAAATTCAAAATCTTCATTGATATTCAAGCCTTTTGCCAAATTTACGGTAGAGTAAGTCTCCTGTCCATTTTGGATATTTTTAATTCGGGTTGAAGAGTGATTGATCCAACCCTGTGTGCTAGAGAATGTGTTGTTAAATATGACCAAAGAAACTTGATTCTGGTTGTTATTTGAGTATGCATAAACATCATCATTTATGTAATGTTCTTCTGGGTAAAAATCGTATAACAAGAAATTTTTAACTTCAGAAAACATCCAACGTCTGTGGAGTAATGGGGCTATCTGTTGTTGATGTCTCGCGATAATGTTCTGATCTTCAAATTCATCCCAATAAGCTTTTTGATATTCCATCCCATATTTTTCAGAAAAACCTTCTACCTGACCATGTCCGAACATAGGTAATCCTGGTAAGGTGCTCATTAAAGTACAAATTCCAAAATATTTATCATCTTTTCCAAATTGTTCTACTGCTGTTTGTTCATCCGGATTATTCATGAAATTGACAAATCTTTTCAAGATTTGAGGGTCAAACTCGATCGTATTTTTCACCAACAATCGATAATTCGCATTATCTTCATTTCGAAGCATATGCATGAATGCGGAGTTGTAAACACGATGCATACCCAATGTCCTGACGAAATAACTTTCCATTAGCCAGAATGCTTCTGCCAAAAGTAATGTGTCTGGAGCATCTGCAGCCAATCGATCAACTACATCCCGCCAGAATTCTGTTGGCATTAATTGGTCAAAATCATCCTTGGTGAGTCCAAATTCAGCACGGGAAGGGATTGCTCCTCCGCTACCAGGTTCAGGGAACCATAGTCGTTGAAAATGCTTTTTTGCCAATGTCATTGCAGCATCGAAGCGTATAATTGGGAATCGTCGTGCCACCGAAAGAATTGCCTGATATACTGCTTCTCGAACTTCAGGAATCAGATAATTTAATTGAGCGGTATCATTCCATGGCATCGTTGTACCATCATTACCATGATAAATGAATCTGGTTTCATCGTTATTTTGATTTTTAAATTGGAAGACAACTGCGGCATCGCTGCGATCGTAATAATGATCTTCAATCTTGACTTCAATATTCTGGTATTTTGATAAATCAACCCCATTAAATGAGTAAGATGGGAATGGGCTGTAATTTAGTTGTACAAACCAATCAGGATGTTCGTATACCCAATTTGAATCAATGCCCATATGGTTGGGAACCATATCTGCTGCTAATCTAATTCCTCTTCGCCAGGCTCTTTCTTTTAAGATTTGGTATGCATTTTCTCCCCCCAGATCTGGTGCTATTTGATATCCGGCAAGGGAATAAGCAGAAGCAATCGCTTCAGGATTTCCACACAACTGTTTAATATGCGCTGACGCTTTGCTGCGCTCCCAGATACCAATCAACCAAAGACCATTAAACCCTCTATCTCGGAGCATATCCAATTCTTCATCCGGGATTTGGTCAATGGTGGTTATTGAGCTCTTGTATTTTTTTCTGATTTGATCCAGCCAGACATAAGTATTTTTGGCTATTAAGACCAGGCTGGGCATCCATTCTTTATCCGGACTAAATTTTTCATAATCCAAATCCCATGTCTGATTGTATCCAGGCACGATACTGGGTCCTGGTCCACCGAAAGTGGCTTTTTGTTCCTCGTTGATAAAATCTAGACTATTTAATAATCGATAAAGAAAATCTCCCAGCAAAAAACTCCAATGGGTTCGAATATAATTCAATTGACCAGGAATAGAATGAGGAACTTTAACTGCAGGAGCCCGCAACATTTCAATAATATTCTGGTTTTCAGGACCAAAATATGGCTTTTGGTCAAAAAATCCTTTTAAAACTTCAATAAATTTTTTGTAACTGGTGTTACTCTCCAACTTTTTATCTCTAAACAATTCACGATAATTTTCAAGTGCTGGATTTTGATTCTCTACCCAAAGCATGATGATTTCTTCGAGAATTAATGAGTAGGTTTGATCAGTTTTTAACTGTTTGAGATATTCATCTAAATCTGTAATTTGCAGATAAACGTCCAGAGGAGGGAATTCTTTCAAAAAAAAGTCAATTACTTTCTTATTTTCTTCAGGAGTGAGGTTTTTTTCAACAAAAATCAGTGCTTCCTTAAGAATGTCTTGTTGAATTTGATTGCGATATGTTTTAAAAATGAAGTGAAAAATCTCATCCATTAAACCAATTGCGTATATTTCGCTTGCTTTTACCGCTGTTTCTGGATAATTTAAAAGATCTTTTTGTTTATTTATCTTTGCGGCTAATAATCTGGATGCATGAATATTTCCAATAACAACATTTCCATTGGTTTCAAACAAACTCATGTCAAATTTATACTTTTCACGAGCATTTTTTGATATGTGGAATTCCATCATCATATTATCCATTCAGCCCTCCCGTTCGATCATTATCTTATTATATCCATCATTTACCAGATACTAAACAATCATACTCATAAAAAAAGATGCGGAGAAGATTCTCCGCATCCAGTTTTATACTCTTTGAAGTATGTGAGTAATTATGTTAGACCCACTCCCACCAATATTTTGAGCCATGCCAATTTTGGCATTTTCTACCTGGGTTCCAGTTGCCTGATGGCGTAATTGTTCAACGACTTCGACTAATTGATACATTCCAGTAGCACCAACCGGATGTCCCCTGGCTTTGAGGCCACCTCGAGTGGCTATGGGAATTTTTCCACCTGGATGAATTTCACCAGCAAGTGCCAACTTTGGACCTGTACCTCTGTCTGCAAAACCAGATGCCTCAAGCGATAAAGCAGCCATAATCGAAAAGGCATCATGCAATTCAAATAAATCAATATCACCAGGGCCAATTCCTGCCTGACTATATGCTTTCTTGGATGATATTTCAGCTGCTCTCAGCCACAAAGGATCTTTTCTATCGTGCACAGCTAATGAATCTGTCGCTGCCGAGCTTCCAATTATCTTTACGACTGGAAATGCAGATGAAGACCCGATTTTTTCCAATGGCACCATGACAACTGCTGCGGCACCATCACCGACTGGAGACGCATCCATCAGGTTGATTGGATCCGCTATCATTCCTGCATCCAAATATTGTTTTTCTGTGATTGCTTTTCTAAATCGTGCATTAGGATTATGAACACCATTTGCGTGTGCATTTATTGAAAATGGAGCAAAATCCTTTTTTGTCCATCCATATTCATACATATATCGTTTCATTATCAAAGCATTTAATGCAACAAAAGAAATGCCCTGGGTAATTTCCCAATCTGCATCAGCTGCAGTCGCTAATTCTGCTGTTATTTCTCCACCAGGAGAATCAGTCATTTTTTCAACACCAAGTGCCACTGCTGTATCAATTGCTCCAGAAGCCACCGCTAATAATGCGGTTCGAAAAGCAGCTGCACCCGAGCTGCAAGCTGATTCCAGTTTAAAGGATTCTGCATACCTTAACCCGACCCAATCCGCAATGTAAGCACCCAATTGTGATTGGTGGTTGGCAGATGATGACATCATATTGCCAACATATAATGCATCGACCTGGTTTAAACCTGCATCCTTGACGGCATCCAAAACTGCAAACCCTGCCAATTCCCGAAGAGATTTATCCCAATGTTCATCAATTTTTGTTAGTCCAATTCCAATAACAGCAACCTCTCGCATGTAGGAAACCCTTTCTGCTTCTTATATATGATCAGATTATATCTGGAGATGCTATCAAGAACTATCAAAATCTAAATAAATGTCTAATGTATAATTATCGGAAGGTGTTTTATGGCAGAAAAGAAATCCATTTTGCTTACTTTGTCGATTTTTCTTTTATTTTCCATTCTCATATCAAGTTGTGGCAAAGTTATTCAAAAACCAGATGAAGAATTGATGATACCTTCTGAAACAGAAGAAATTATTTCCGAAATTTTTCAGAAACCAACAACAATATCTGATTTTCCAAACGAAGTAACACAAAAAACATCAATTTGGATCGATCCAGCAATTATAGATGCTGGAATTATGGAAGAATTTGATCTTTCTACTCTTGTAAAGATTGATAATAAAATTGAAGCAGATTTTTGGGTTGAAACTCACTCAGGAGATCCCTTTAAATCAAGAAATATATATGAGGAAATCTTAATTCTTTCGGTACCTTTTATTGATCAAAATAAAAATGTAAGTTTTGAGGAACTCCAGAATATTTGGAGGGAAGATAAACATAAAAATGATGAAATTTTCCTTTGGATTCAACCAGAAATTGATTTTTTTTTACGGTTAATTTTTGGTGGAAAGCCAGGAACGTCTGTACTTACATCAACAACAATCCCTGAGAATTGCAAGCAATTTAAATGTTTTCGAATTACTACTTTCAAAGATGCCAATCCTCAATGGCGAATTATTGAGGTTGATCATCAATCTCCCCTTAACCCATCGTTTGATAAATTGATCTATCCACTTATTTATAGAATATATTTGAACAATAATCGCGAAATCCCTCAGTCAATTTATATTGTCTCAAAATCAAATTTTGATGCAGGATTATTGACTTCTGTTTTGATGACAGGAACCACGGCTCTGGTACGTAACACGGCATTTCAGATTGAGCAAAATGGATTCACATTCCCTATCGAAAATTTAAAAGACATATTTGAAATGGTGGATATTATTCATATATCTAATGAAGTCCCATTTTTTTCATCCTGCCCACCAGCAATTCCCGTCCGACAGGAAATGCGTTTCTGTGCTGATCCGTCTTACATTGAGGTATTCAAATTAATTGGTGCTGATGTTGTTGAGTTAACCGGAAACCATCTTTTAGACTGGGGTCCGGATGCATTTTTTGAAACCTTAACAATTTATCAAACAAATGGTTTTGATACATATGGGGGTGGAAAAAATCCAGAAGAAGCTCAAAAACCATTAATTCTGGATCATAATGGGAACCAAATAGCTTTTTTGGGATGTAATTTACCAGGGCCAGAAAATAATTGGGTCTCTGAAGATAGACCAGGTTCTTTGCGATGTAATCTTGATGAAATGGAAGGCGAATTACAACGATTAAGAGAAAATGGAATTAATCCAATTTTCACTTTTCAACACAATGAATTCAATACATTTCGTGCAACTCAACAAATGAGGGATGATTTCTGGAGAATGGCAAAAGCCGGTGCAGTGATCGTAAGTGGTAGTCAGGCACATTATCCGCAAGGAATTGATTTTGTTGATCAATCCTTTATTCATTTCGGTCTCGGCAATTTTCTGTTTGATCAAATGTACAGTTATTGGGGAATGGCTACCATTGATGTTCATTATTTTTATGACAACCATTACATCAACACGCATCAACTACCAATAATCAATGAAAACTTTGGACAACCCAGATTGATGAATGATAAGGAAGCAGAATTACTGTACGAAAAAATCTACGATAACAGTTTTTATTATCTGGCAGAAAATCAATGAAAAAATGTCCGATCTTATTTTTATTGATCATGATATTTTTTTTATCTGCCTGTACACCGGAAATAATTCTTGCTGACCAGAATGTTTCGCAGGAAACATTTCAACAGGATGACATAATTTCTACACCAACACCATTTAAACCAATTATGGATGAAATGATTTCAAGTAATCAAATAAAATTATGGATACCAACATATTTATCAGAAATTCAATTTGATTGGATCAACCACCCCCAACTAATAAGGGACGATAAAATTGGTGATGCAGATTGTAGTTTGAAAGTAAGTAACGAAGGGATGATCATTGGAAATTTCGTGTATGCGTTAACTGGTCCATTTAATACAGTACAAGATGGTATGACGAAAGAACAATTATTGAATATTATTTTGAATGAATCAGTTGATCAGAAAATTTTCCTATCCGAAAATACTTACTTAATTTTTTCAGATATTCTGGGTGAATTATCTGAAAATCTTGTTATCGTTTCAGAAAATGAAATTTTTGAGCATGTAAATCAAGTTTCCAATTCCTATGGGATTATTCGATTTGATCATTTAGATCCAAAATGGAAAGTACTTCGTATCGAAAACAGCTCTCCAATAGATAAGGATTTTGATCAGGAGAATTATTTCTTAAATTTTCCCGTAAGTGTCAGTTGCTCGGATGACCAATTATCAAAATTTGACATTGAGAGTAGCATAGAAAAATTTTCTACGAGATACGAGGAAAAAATTACTTACGTATTGATGACGGGAACAACAGCATTGACCAGGGCAACTGCTGATAGAATGGAAAATTTTGGAAATCAGTATCCAGGAGAAGCTATTAAGTTCTGGTTTGAAAATTCAGACATTCGGCACATATCTAGTGAGACCCCATTTTATGATAATTGTCCTTATCCTGACGCGTTCCAAAAGAATCTGGTGTTTTGTTCGCACACAAAATATGCTGAATTATTTACTTTTTTACCAGTTGATATTATCGAATTAACCGGAAATCATTTATTGGATAAAGGTATTGGTCCATTTGAGAATACATTAATGTTATTTGACCAATTGGGTCTTACTTATTATGCTGGTGGATATTCAAAAGAAGAAGCAGCTAAACCTGTTCTGATTGAGCATAATGGCAACAAAATCGCATTTCTTGGATGCAATATGGCCGGTCCACCCAATGTGTGGGCAACGGATTTGAGAATTGGTGTAAATGATTGTAATTTAGCTGAAATGGCAGATCAGGTTCGTGAATTGAGAAATGAAGGAACACTGCCGATTGTGACATTTCAATATTTTGAATCAAATTCAATGAAACCATCTTCAGGTCAGATGAATGATTTTAGAGCTATGATAAATGCAGGTGCGGTGATTGTAAGTGGAAGTCAGTCGCATGTGCCCATGACAATGGAAATATTTTCCAAGGGATTTATCCATTATGGTCTGGGTAACTTGTTCTTTGATCAGATGGATGCAATCAACAATCGCAGAGAATTTATTGATCGACATATTTTTTATGATGGAAGATATCTCGGAACTGAATTATTAACAGCAATGCTTGAAAATTATGCACAACCAAGACCTATGACCGAAAATGAAAGAAAAAGTCTCCTTCAGGATGCCTTTAGGGATTATCAGATAGTAGTTGAGGATGAGTGATAATGAAAATTTTTGACGTTACAGTGCCAATTAAGAATTCGATGCCAGTCTGGCCAGGTGATCCTGAAGTTAACAATAAGTTGATTATTTCGATTGATTCAGGGGAGGAAGCAAATGTTACCAGTATTCATATGTCTGCACATACTGGTACTCATATTGATGCACCCCGACATTTTATCAATTCCGGAGAATCAATTGAATCTTTGGATTTGAATACTTTATTAGGGGAAGTGGAAGTAATAGAAATTGATCCGAGTGCCAAACATATAGACGCAATGACTTTGAAATCACTTGATAAACATATTTGGCCAAAAAGAGTATTATTTAAAACAAATAATTCATTTCTAAAACTCCTGGAAAAGAACTATTTTGTTCAAAATTTTGTGGCTTTATTACCAGATGCTGCAGAATATCTGATAAAAAAAGGGGTGAAGTTGGTTGGAATAGATTATTTATCAATTGCACCTTTTGAAAATGGTTCAGAAACCCATATTGAATTGTTAAAAATGAATTTAATAGTTATCGAAGGATTGAATTTAGTTGATGTTGAATCTGGTTTTTATGAGTTGATTGCTTTGCCAATCTTGCTGGTTGGTGCTGATGGAGCTCCTGCCAGGGTATTGCTAATCCAAAAATAGCTATCTTCATTTTGGAACGATTAATGTAAAGCCACCATCGATTACGATTACTTGCCCACATATCATTTCAGCCGAAGAGCTGCACAAAAAAGCTACTGTTTCAGCAACATCTTCTGGTGTTACCAATCTTCCTGCTGGTGTATTGGCAATCGTTCTTGAAGTAACATCGTTATTTGTCATAAATGCAAAATGTTTCAATGCATCAGTTTCAACCAATCCCGGAGAGACAGCATTTACTCGAATTTTTTTAGGAGCTAATTCGATTGCCATATAGCGGGTAAGTGATTCCAAAGCTGCTTTAGATGCTCCAACTGCGATGTAGTCAGGTAATACTCTTGTTGAGCCGGGACTGGATATATTGATAATATAGCCTGATCCTGCCTTTTCCATTAAGGGGATTGAATATTGACTACACAACATGGCTGCTCGAACATTTACATTCATTGTATGGTCCCAGCCAGTGATTTTTTGTTCAACCAGCGGGCGATTGAATCCACTTGCAGCATTATTTACCAAAATATCTAATTTTCCAAATTCATCAGAAATTTTGTTGAAAAGCAATTTTATTTCTTCCTCTTTTGCGATATTTGATTTGAGGACCACAGCTTTTCTTCCCAATGAATGAATGATTTCAGCGGTTTCTTCCGCTTGAACCCTATTTCGACTGTAATTTACAACGATATCTGCGCCGAGTTGGGCAAATTTAATGGCGATAGCCTTGCCAATCCCGCGACCGGAACCAGTGATTAATGCAATTTTCCCTGCTAAGAATTGAGCTGATTGCATCAATTCTCCTTTTGAGGTTGAATTTCAATCATAGTAAAAGATTCAGTATTAATCGAATCGACATGATCAAAGTCACCTTCGGTTATTTTTTTTGAGATAAAGATCGCATCTTTTTTTAACTTACCAATATTGATTCCTAAATAGAATCCAGAATATGGTTGCAACCATTTCATCGCGCGATCAATCAGTTTTTGTGCCCCGGAAAAATTTCTGTGACTTAAATGATAATAAGCAACGCCAATTTGTAAAATTCCTCTATAAAAATTGCGAATGGGTCCTGGTTCTGCTCGCCAGGCAAATTCCAATTCTTCATGGGCTTCAAAAAATTTCTTTTGATTAAACAAAAGAATTCCTTTAATTGCATTCGGATGAAGTCTATTTGAGAGGTTACAATTTGTGGTCATAATTTTCAAATTTGAATGATCCGAGATTATAACATGAACTTAATCAATCAAAATTAGGTCCCGTTTCAAGAATAACGAAGTTGGCGGCTGTATTTGGCAAGATTTCTCGCTAAATACAGCCTGAGCGCATTTTATTGAATTGACAATAATAGGATAGAAAGCAAGATTATAATTAGCTGATATGATACGATATTGTTGGTTAGATTTTCTTATTTGAGGAGATGTATGAGAAATCCTAATGCTGATGAAATTATTTCAAATGAATTAGCCGATGATGAGATATATGATTTATGTGTCCAGACAAATTTCTGGACATGGTCTGCGCAAACGAATGTTCAACCGATTGCTGTTAGTCATGCCAAAGGGGTATATTTTTGGGATATTTACGGAAAGAAATACTTAGATTTCAATTCGATGGTTATGTGCGTCAATATTGGACATGAGGATAATCGTGTGATTAATGCGATGGTAAAACAATTGCATGATTTACCCTTTGCTGGTCCACGAATGGCAACCAAGCCTCGGGCTTTATTAGGGAAAGCATTAAAGAGTATTTTACCCGAACCTCTCGATCATTTTTTGTACACACTAGGTGGTTCTGATGCAAATGAAAATGCAATTAAGCTAGCTCGGTCTTATACTGGAAAATTTAAAATTCTGGCAAGGTATCGATCGTATCATGGAGCCACCTATGGAGCAGTGGCACTGACCGGGGATCCACGACGGATAACATGGGAACCTTCCGTAATGATGGGTGTTGTTCATTTTCTTGATCCTTATAGATACCGTTCAACTTTTCATAAACACAACCCTACTATAACGGATGAGGATTTCGCTAAAGATTATGTAAACCACCTTGAAGAAATAATCCTGTATGAAGGACCTGAAACTATAGCTGCCATCATGATCGAGACAATAACAGGCACCAACGGAATTATCATTCCTCCGGATGGATATCTACAAGGTGTCAGAGAATTGTGTGATCGGTACAAAATCGTAATGATTTGCGATGAAGTGATGAGCGGCTTTGGCCGCACTGGGGAATGGTTTGCATTTGACCATTGGAATATTGTGCCGGATATTGTTACGATGGCAAAAGGACTCACTTCAGGCTATGCTCCATTAGGAGCAATAGCAATGAGGAAAGAAATCGCTGAAGCTTTTAATGAAAAAGTTTACCAGGGAGGATTAACATACAACGGTCACGCTGTTTCATTAACCGCTGCATTTTCTGTTATTAATGTTATGAAGGAAGATGAGCTGGTAAATAAAGCGAAAGAAAAAGGGCTCTTTCTTAAGAAATTATTACAGGAAATGTTTGATAAACATCCTTGTGTGGGAGAAGTCAGATCTATAGGGCTATTTGGTGTATTGGAATTGGTAAAAAACCGAGAAACAAAAGAACCCATGTCCCCATTTAATCAAAACAATGCTGTTATGATGGAATTTAGAAAATATTGTCTTGATCATGGTTTGTATATCACTATTCATTGGCATAAGATCTTAATTATTCCGCCATTAATTATTACGGAAGAACAATTAATGGATGGTTTTAGAATAATTGACCAAGCACTAGAAATTACAGATGCTCAAATTGATTGATAATGCAACCAAATTGATTTTTTTGCATCAAAATACTTGAGAATAAATTTTGGAGAGGTTTATGGAATTAAACTTAAAGAAAATTAATACAGAAGACAATAACGAAAACAAAACAGAAAAAATGATCATTATTGGCGCAGGACCAGCTGGACTTTCTGCAGCTTTATATGCAGCCAGGGCAGAATTATCACCATTGGTGTTCACTGGAATGTCTCTGGGCGGGCAGGCATCACTTACACATACTATTGAAAATTATCCGGGATTTCCCACCGGAGTGGGCGGCGCTGAACTGGGAGAATTATTTCAAAAACAGGCAGAACGTTTTGGCGCGAGATTTGAATTTGATAATGTTACTGAAGTCGATTTTTCAAAAAAACCTTTCCTCATAAAAACATACAGTAAGGAATATAAAGCCGAAACAGTTATTATAAGCTCGGGTGCCAGTCCAAATTATTTAGGAGTCCCAGGAGAAAAAGAATTAACGGGTAAAGGTGTATCATATTGCGGCACTTGTGACGGTTGGTTTTTCAAAGAAAAGGATATAGTGGTTATAGGTGGGGGGGATAGCGCATTGGAAGAGGGAATCTTTTTAACCAGGTTTGCTAAATCGGTCACGATTATTCATCGACGTGATCAATTGAGAGCCGGAAAAATTTTACAAACTCGAGCTTTCGATCACCCAAAAATCAGTTTTATCTGGGATACTGTTGTAGAAAAAATCAATGGGAATACTGCAGTTGAAAATGTTTTAATTAAAAATGTTAAAACTGGTGAAGAAAGAATTTTCCCAACGGATGGCGTATTCGTTTTTGTTGGTCATACACCTAATACAGATATGTTTAAAGGCCAACTTGAAATGGATGCAAATGGATATCTTCAGGTTGATACAAAAATGCAAACGAAAATTTCCGGGGTATATGCTGCAGGTGAAGTAATGGATGCAAGTTTTAAACAAGTTGTTACTTCAGCCGGGTGGGGAGCTGCCGCTGCTATACAAGCTACCAGATATTTGGAATCACAAGAATAATGTAAAAGATGGATAAAAACAGAGCTTTTTGTTTTGAAAAAGCTCTGTTTTTTATTTATATATTATGTTTTAAGGTGAAGGCGTGGAAGCGAGATTTGCCCACCAAATAAAAGTTCTGGGATTACTGATATTTCCTGCAGGTTGATAAATTGCCTGACCATCGGTACTGCTTCCTGTTTGGCGTACTACAAATACTGTCCAACGAAGAATGTGGGGAACGGTACTGTTCGGTCGGAAATTTGCCGGAACATTAAATTTGGTGTCAGTGACGTATTCCACCAATCTTCGACCTTCTCCCTCGGTAACATCTTCAATATTGACTGCATAATATTCATCAGATCTTAAAGTTCCAACTGAGGACCATTGTAAAGCAATCTCGTCATTTGCTGCTGTAAAAGGTGCACCATCAGCCGGTAACAGAAGGCTGGGTGCCTGATAAGGAGGTGGGTTGGTTGCTGTCGGAGTAGGTCCAGCCGTTGGTAAACGTTCGCACAATGGTATCTGAAGAGGTTGTCCTTCGTAAACAACATCAGAAATAATACCATTCCATTGTCTGATTGCATCTATTTCAACATTGTAATTTATCGCGATGGTGCTGAGGGTATCTCCTGGTCCAACCGTATAGGAAACCGTATTACACGCAGAACGAGTAGCATCCGCTTCGCCAAGTGTTGCGGTTGGTTGTGGCGATGGTGTAGGAGTTGGCTGAGGGATTGATAATTTTTGACCAACAACGAGATTATCACAGGTCGCAGAAAGATTGTTTTTTACAACAATACTGTTGACCGAGACATTAAACAGGAAGGCAATCGACAGACACGAATCGCCGGATTGAACAGTATATTCAAGGTCAGGTAATGGTGTTATTGATGGTTCGATTGTTGGTGTTAAGGTCAAAGTAGGTGTAATCGTGATTGTTGCAGTTGATGTTATAGTCGGAGTAACAGTTGGTTCAACCACCATCCCAGTTTGATTCATTACCGCATAGACCCCACCTGCTCCAATTGCCAAAAACAAAATGACTAAAGCAATTATAAGCGGTAGTGCGATTGTGATTGAGGGTACTTTTGGACGATTAATTTCAGTTTTCTTAACTGATTTTTCGCTTGATTTGTCAATTGAGGATCCACATACCAGACACCTGGATGCATTTGCGCTGATCTTTGAACCACAAACCTGGCAAGAGGAAGATTGGTCTGTATTTTTGTTTGAAGTCATATTATTTCCTATTTGTTATCTATAAAGAATTCAATTGCGGATTATAACACAGCAAGAATTCGTAAAAAAATACAAAATAATGGATTGATTTTCATTGTTATGATATCCTGTGAAAATGAAAAACTCCCACAGTGTTTATTTGCATATACCATTTTGTCAAAAAAGATGTACGTATTGCGATTTTAACACATTTTCCGGAATGGATCATCTCATAGCTGGTTACATTGATCAACTGGAAAAAGAAATAGAATTTTATGGGGAAAAATATGCTAAAAGTCTACCTGTAAAAACGATTTTTTTTGGTGGTGGAACTCCCTCCTTATTAAAAATAGAGTTTTTAAGAAATCTGGTTGATAGCCTCAGAAAAAATTTTCAGGTAGATCCTAACGCTGAAATCAGTCTGGAGGCAAATCCTGGCACTGTAACGATTGATTATCTAAAGAATTTAAAGGACATAGGATTTAATCGTCTAAGTTTTGGTTTGCAAACCTCTAATCCTGAATTTTTACAACTATTAGGCAGAATTCACAATCATTTTCAATCCATTGAGGCGATACATTGGGCAAAAGCATCGGGATTTTCCAATATTAATCTAGACTTGATTTATGGACTTCCTGGTCAATCAATAGGGGATTGGGAAAAAACATTAACTGATGCCCTGGAATTGCAAACCCAACACATTTCATTGTATGCATTAGGCATTGAGGAAAATACAGTTCTTTTTGATTGGGTCGAAAAAGGAGTTGTCGAAAATCCCGATCCTGATGTGGCAGCAGAAATGTATGAATTAGCTGATAAATTGTTATTGGGAAATGGATTCGAATGTTACGAAATTTCCAATTATTTTAAAAAAAACGAAAAGGTTGATTTCCGGTGTCATCACAACATGCAATATTGGCAAAATCTACCTTACTTAGGTTTGGGAGCTGGTGCTCACGGCTATGTTGAAAATGTGAGATATGAAAATATTGGTAGAATACCTGATTATATTAAATTAATGCGATCATCGAATTCTGAAGAGAATATTTGTCCCGTAATTACAGAAACAACAGACATTGATCACTTTACCGAAATGCAAGAGACGATGATGGTTGGCTTACGATTGGTTGATGAAGGCGTATCCATTCATCAATTTAACAAAAGATTCTCAATATCCCCATTAGATGTATTCTCTTCTGAATTAAAGTCCTTATTACAATCAAAATTAATAGAAATTGTTGATGGAGATACGATTCGTTTAACTAAACATGGAAGATTATTAGGAAATCAAGCTTTCATACATTTTGTTAATTAGGTAACAATAACTTTTGTTCCCATTCCCCGTGATTCAATCTTATCTCCATTTGTAGTTGGGGTAGTCCAACGGAACAACCATTTGGCTTCTTCTGTTTTCATATTGACACAACCACGACTCATCCGAATACCAAAATTATGGTGCCAATAAGTTCCATGAAATGCGATACCAGTAACAGGCTCAAAAAATGAAGTCCAGGGAACACCGGGCAGCTCATAGGCAAAAATATCAGAAGTCAAGTTGCCATCTCCCATGTGTTTTGAGGGTAATTTTGATTGAATGTGAAAAGTGCCTTTTGGGGTATCTGTAGGGATCAGGGTTGGGTCGGGATTGCGCATGGGTACACCAGACGCCATTTTGGTTTCAAAGATCAAATTTCCTTCTTCATAGGCTTTGATGGTTTGATAAGCAATTGAAACTTCTATAAGTTTTCGGTGTGGTGGTATATCAGGAGAAATCGGGGATAAGTCTTCCAGAGGAATTATTCTTACATGCGAAGCTGGAACATGGTAATCAATATTTAACAATTCATCTTTTAATCGATACCATGGTTCTTTATCAGGGCCTTCGTCGACGCCCATTACCCAATGGAGGGATTCGTAATATAGCCGATATACGGGATCCCAGCCAAAATATGAGCGATCCCGCATTGTTTGGGTTAAGGGTACAGTAATTTCCCCTAAAGAACCTGATTCAGGGAAATTAGTTTGGATTGAATTAAAGCGAATTTGAACCCTTTGCAAATATCCACTGTGTATGTATCCACCCCAAACTTTATACCAAAGCGGATTGTAACCTGGGCCAAAATCCGAAATGATTTCATCATAGACGTTGACAATGTCATCGCGATAGCGTTGATACAGAATCGTACTCTCATCATTTGGTTGAGAATGTACGCTGACAGAATCTTTTGCTATCCTGGCCAATAAATTGCTTTTTTGTTCGGATTCAAAGCCAAAGAATGGCCGAAATGCCTGCGTAGTGATTGCACTTAAGGTAACTGCAGAAAGTTTTAGAAAATCTCTGCGTGTTGGTTTAGATAAAGACATAGGTAGATTATACCAAATTTGGATTGCTTTTATCTTAATATTGTATTAAATAAAAAAACCACAAAAAGTGGTTTTTGTCGGGGCGAAAGGATTTGAACCTTCGACCTCTTGCACCCCATGCAAGCACGCTAGCCGGACTGCGCCACGCCCCGATTGCGTTATTATAGCGGGAGATGATAGTTTTGACAACCTTTTTGATTCATTCCAGATCGATAACAATACTGAATAAATATTAATCTACTTTTTGCGCATAGGCATAAAAAGTCGGTATGAATAGAATTCGAATTCCCTGATTTTGAGCATTTTGTTCTATCTCTTTATATTTCAAAATTTCTTCAGCAGGATACAATTTTTCTAGATCGTGCTGGATTGTTTTCCATTCAGTATCAGCAGCGAAGTTATTGCTTGCAACTTTTTGGTGTGACCCGAAAATCCCCCAATGTATATTGGAGAGACTGACTTCTTTCAACCAATTTGTAATATTTCGGCCTGTAGATAAATTGACACCTTGAGTAGATAATGATGAATTTTGCATCTGACCTAATTTATCAAGGGGAGAGGGATAATCTATCCTGGATAGATAGTCTGGTTCAGCGAAACAACATATCCAACCTGATTTTTTTGACACCCGGGACATCTCTTTGATGATTTTTAAAGGGTCATTAATCCAGAGAAGTAAATAATGGCAAAAACAAAGATCAAAAAAATTGTTTTTGAAAGGAAGAAAGTATCCATCCGAATTGATTAATCTTGATTTTGGAAGATGTTGGTTACTGTAATTTAGAATTTGTAAGTCATTATCCAAACCAAAAGTAATGTGACCCAATTCGGTAAATTCATCGAGAACAGCTGAAGAGCCACAACCAACTTCTAAAATATTGGCTTTGGGAGGAAGTGTTATTTGATTAATGATGAAATTTCTTGTCTGTATGGTCCAGGATGCCTGTTGTTTATAGCGTAATGACCAGAATTGATAATCACTCATTGATTTTTATTCAATAATTTTGAATTTGACCATATCCATTCCCAAGAATCCGTCAGAAAATTCCCCAAAGGATTATTGATGCCCTGGGCTGGTAAGGTGTCTCCATCCGGTTCGATGTATAACCATGCTTTGCCAGCACCTGATTGAAGTGATTCTTCGTTTTCAATTTCTGCAGAAACAGGATTAAATTGAGAATAAGGAACTGATAAATCCCAATCTAAATTAAAACCAATTTCTGCTGCTTTGTTTCGTAAATCGATTACTGTACCTTCCAGATTCGGATTCTGGTAACTCAGGGATAAATACTCTACTCCCAGACCCATAAGTTCTTCCAATACCTTCGTATATTTCTCTTTATCATCATGGCTGACTGTCAAATGGACCGTTGTGTGGATATCCTGTGGAATAACCTCTCTGATTGCTTCCCATGATTGTTCGTTTTCTGGTTCAAATGTAATCAATAAATGGTCGAGACCAGAGGCCAATAATTGTTCAAGGTATTCATTCTCTGACAATTTTAAGCCATCAGTTGAGAGGCCAGTCACCATACCATGATTTTCAGCTTCGATAATTAATTCAAATAAATCTGGTCTCAGCGTAGGTTCCCCACCTGTAAAAATCACATGGGGAATGCCAGCTTCCCAGGCTTTATCGAGAATGGTTTTCCATTCATCAAATGTTAATTCTCTTTTTACCCGATCTTTTGGAGTCAAACCATCTTTTTCCCGATTTCCTAATTGATATGTTATTGCACAATCCAATCGATAAGGTGCAATAGGAAAATCAATATATGGGGTTGAACGCTCAAAATCTAAATATGTTACAGGATCTAAATCCGGGGTATTAATCAAAGTTTCAATGCGGTCCATGAAATTTTCATAGTCATTAGTTACATCAGCAAATGAAATTTGATAACGTTTGACCACCGTCTCGATTGCTTCCGGTCCAGGTGTCTGATTGATTAAGTGATATGCATATTCCGTTGCGGTTTGATTGAGATGTAAGACAGTACTGGCGTTAATGATCAACAAACCTTCTCCACCTGGTTCAATTCGAAGATGAAGGCGATAATGATACTCACTGTTCTGAGGTGCTTGATAGTTATATAAGCCTGGAGCAAGCACCTGGGTTTTATCAAAAAAAATCGATTTTATTTGTTTCAATAGATTTGGCATTCATTCCTCCATGGATGGTGAAATTATTATTTCAAAGGTACTAATGTGAAAGAGGGCATCCTCCACCACACTCCTGAATTAATTCACAATGATTACATTTTTGTGGAAGATTTTTTCTTTCTCGCAGTTGTTTGGACAATTTATGATTCCAAATAGAATCCCATGTGTTTGTGAGTATATTCCCAAGTGGATAATAATATGATTGGCAGGGAAGAACATCACCATTGGGTTCAATACACATATTATACAAAGCTGCTGAACAGCCTTTCACACCCAAATCATGAGTAATGGGATTAAATCTACAATAATGTGTTGGTGTATACCAGATCAATTTTTGACTATTTTTTTGTGTTTTTTCTTTCGCGATTTCCAACAAAGGGGCTAATTGTGTTTCGGATAAACCAGTTCCAACATCTTTTCCTTTACCAGAGTAAATGAGAGCATTCAAACCCACTGTTGGTACACCTAATTCGGCCAAGAAATCTAATGTATCCGTTACATTTAAATAGTTATCTTTCAACATTGTAGTATTGGTCATCATATAGACATTGTGCTTTAATACATTCTTTATTCCTGCAATTGTTTCAATCCAGGCACCTGGTAAATTGACCATTTTGTCATGAATTACTGCATCTGATGATTCCAGCGTTATTTGAATATGATCCAGACCTGCAGAAATCAATTTGCTAAGAAATTCTTCATCTGCTAATTTCCTGCCATTGGTGTTGATTCCGGTTATTATGCCCTTGTTTTCAGCATATTGAATAAGGTCAGGTAAACCATCGTATAAAGTTGGTTCTCCCCCAGTGAAAACGATATGGGGAATATTTAATTTCCATATCTTATCAATTACCTTGAACCATTTATCTTTCGATAATTGCGGAAATTGCCGGGAGCGAGCATTATAACAATGGGTGCAATCGTTATTACATTGATATGTGATGGCGATGTCCATGCGATAAGGAGAACTGGGTGTGTGCGAAAATGGTAGATCCATGTCCAGATCTAATTCACACATTGGACACCCTTCATCGGGATCGGTAATAACCGCCATTTGCGAAAGAAAAGAACTTGCATCTTCAACCAGCTGGTTGTGACCGATCTCAAAATTTTTCTTCAACGCAGTCATTATTTCTGTTTCGCTTCTACCAGAAAGAGACCAAAAAGCCATTGCAACTGCACTGGGATTAAGATGATAAGCTCTGGCAGCATTCACTAACAACAAACCATTACCATCTTCCTCAACACGCAAATGAATTCGATTTTTGCTATGTTCTTTTTGTTGGTCAAAATGATAAATGCCTGCATCAGGCAATTTATTGTATTTTTCCCTTAATAACCCTTTTGGCCAGAACGAAAAAGCCATTAACGACCACCTCCGGCGCATGCACAGGCACATCCAGCACAGGCACAAGCACAGGCACAGGAACCCCCACCTCCACCACCTCTGGAGGAACGACCAGAGGATGTTGATTTTGGAATTGGATTTGTTTTATTTGTTATGCCATTAGTAAAATTAGTTACATTTCCAACAACACCGGATGCGAACGATTGTACACCATTGGTGAGAGATGCTGCAAAATCAGCTCCAGGTAAGCTTGGTAAATTCACCGTGGTTTTTCCTGAACCAATGGGAGTGGGTGAGGCAACAACTTTTCCCGGGCTTGGTGTTCCCGTAGAAACAGGACGAACACCTGGATCAAAACGCCACCACCAAGTTGGTATAATAACTGGTCCTGTACCAAATGTATCTTTTGTGCGGTTGTCGAAATTTTTATCAAGCATCGTCCAATCGATATTTTCATCAAATTTCTCTGATTTTACCTCTGGAGTTTGAGCGACTTCTACCTGGTTCCAGGCTTTTTCCATAATATCTTTGTAAAATGCAATCGATTCTTTTCGACTAAATCCTTTCATTTTTTTAGATACTGTATTAACCAAATTAATAATCATCGTTTGGAGATCAACTCTTTGTTCTTTTTTTGTTTTTTGCATTGCAACCAAAAATTCATCTTCATAAGGTTGGAGTCCTTCTGGTTTCGGAGTTGTCACTTTAATTTGTAATGGTTCACGTGAAACAACTTCGGCTGCACCTTTTTTCAAGACAGAGAACAAAACCATCATCAAAACACGATCCATGGGTTGTTCCATTAAAATCGCAGCTTCAATTGCGGTGAGTCCTCTTTTGATTCCGTGACCTTCGACAGCAATTTTTGGTGGTAGATATTTTAATTTCCGTTTTTTAGCACCTACCGTTGCCGAATAAATTGTAAGGACTAAAAAGGCGATCATGCCCAGACAAATTAATCCGGAACATAAAGCTTCTGAATCGAAGGAAATAGCCGGTGGTTTGACGATTTGTGCCTCTGGAACCATTCTGGCAGGGAAGCTGGCTCCAAATGTGTATTGTGTGTAAGCATTGGCATTTGGACTGCTCCAGGTGTAATAAATTCCACCCAAGTTATCAAATCCACTGACCGGAGCAGAGTCACCTGGCCAACCTTTAGGTGTGTGATAACGGGGTTCTTCTGAGGTTAACCCGATTGGCAAATAGAGTGTGACTGATAAATTTGTATTTCCGGTAACATATTGAGAGCCGAACCATGTCGGTGAAACTTCAAAACTCGCATAATCTTCATTTGCTTCTACTTCTGATGGATAAATTGATTTATTAATCGTTTGAACGATAACATGAAGTGTTCCGCGTTGACCTGGTTGAATCGCATTGCTTCCAAGGTCAATCATCACACCAATATCGATATAATCAGATTTTTTAATGCTACTAACTGGGTTTCCATTAATGTCTGCGGTTATGCTACTCAAGACATAATTGTTATTTGGTAAACCAACATCGACAATATCAATGGGGTGAGCACCTGGTTGATTGACAAAATCGAAGGTGTATTCGATTGAGAGGGACCCATCTTCGTTAACAAAAACATCCATTATTTGTGTTTCTACAGCAAAATAGTATTCTTGGGCATGGACTACATTCGAATTTCCAACCAACATCAAGAGGATCAATAAAATGCTTAAAACTTTAAATATTCTCATCATGCCTGCCTCCATTTTTTGTACCATTTACCATTTTGGTTCTTCAGTGAGTTGATATGTCGAATCGCAATAAGGGCAAGTGACCATCGGTGCGCCATTAACCATGGAAATAGAATCTTTGGTCAACGCACCTCCACAGTAACTACATTTTAGAGACTCTAAAGATACATTTCCTGGCAGATCGATATTAAGGGTTACATTGGTTGTGTTTGAATCAACTATCTTTTTTCTGGTAACAAAGAAAATTATTACAAAGGCTATAATTACTAAAATTATTCCTACGATTAAGTTGCTAACCTGACCTTGAGGGCTAAACGCACTGAGAATAAACAAGACTCCAAATAGAATCAAAATGCTTGCTCCAATATATGCAATGATTTTCATTTGTACCTCCGTGATATTTGGAAAAAATGTAAAAAATGGATTTCTTAATTCATGATAATCTATACTAAAATGATTTTATCAAAAAACTCAAGAATCCGATTAAATAATTGTAATCAAATATCACAACCTGGAGTAATTTATGATTAACAACAATTTATTCGAAAGATATGAAAAGCTCAAAGAAGAAATTAATTTTCACAATTACCAATACCATGTATTGGATCATCCAGTCATCAGTGATTCACATTTTGACAAATTATTGGTTGAGTTAAGGAAATATGAAGAAACTCATCCTGAATGGATTACGTCTGATTCGCCAACACAAAGGGTAGGTATTGTACCTACTTCAAAATTTGAAAAAATAAATCACCCGGTTTCTGTATTAAGCCTGGCAAATGCTTTTGATCAAAAAGACGTGATTGCCTGGAGAGAACGATTAATTCGATTAGATTCTTCTGTCGCAGATGCCCAATTTGTTGTTGAACCAAAAATTGATGGATTAACAGTTGTTTTACATTACAAAAATGGATTATTCCTTCAAGGTGCTACAAGAGGGAATGGAGAAGTTGGTGAGGATATTACCAGTAATATTCGAACGATTCGGTCAATCCCCTTAAAGATTCCCATAAACAACAAAAAAATCAAAATTCCAGTAAATCTTTTTGTTCGTGGAGAAGTATTCATCTCACTTTCTGATTTTGAAAATCTAAACAGGAAAATGTTGGAAAATGGGGAGAAGGCCTATTTGAATCCGAGAAATACAGCAGCGGGCTCTTTAAGGCAATTAGATTCTTCCATCACTGCCCAGCGACCTTTACGATTGTTCGCTTATACAATTCTCGCCAGTGATGGGGAAATTCCTGAGTCACAATGGGAAGTTTTGGAGTTTTTAAAGGAAATCGGATTTCCTGTTTCAGAAACTTCAGAATTATGCGATGGGTTTGAACAGGTTTTGGAGCTTTCGGAGTCCTGGCAATCTCGCCGAGACCAGCTGAATTTTGAAGTCGATGGAATCGTAATAAAAATAAATGATCTGTATCTTGATAAAAAATTAGGATTTGTTGGTAAGGATCCGAGGGGATCGATTGCTATGAAGTTTCCTGCGCGAGAAGAAATAACCAGGCTTTCAGAAATTGGTATTAATGTAGGAAGAACAGGTGTTTTGACTCCCTATGCCATATTGGAACCAGTTGAAATTGGTGGAGTTGTGGTCAAACAAGCGACACTGCATAATTTTGATTATATTTTTGAAAAGGACATCCGAGTAGGCGATCATGTATTGGTTAAACGTGCGGGAGATGTAATCCCTTATGTTATTGGCCCTGTATTGGATTTTAGGAATGGAAGGGAAAGGGTTTTCAAAGTTCCAGATCAATGTCCAACCTGTGGCAGTCATGTCCAACAAGTAATTGGAGAAGTAGCCTGGTATTGTATGAATACTGCCTGCCCGGCACAATTGGTCCGAAACCTGGAATATTTTGTGGCAAGAACAGGAATGGATATTGTGGGGATGGGCATCAAAATTGTTGAACAATTGGTCGAAGAGAAATTATTGGGAGACGTTGCAGATATTTACCGATTATCCATGGACGATTTAATTGGTCTTGAAGGATTCGCAACAAAGAAAGCAGAAAATTTATTGGAAGCGATAGAAAATTCCAAACAGAAACCATTGAATAAGTTTATTACAGCGCTCGGAATTAAAGGGGTTGGCGAAGTGATGGCTTCAGAGTTAGCCAGAACTTTTTCCAATCTGGATAAATTATCGAAAGCAACCGAAGAGCAACTCTTAATAATTGAAGGGATTGGTCCAAATATCGCAACACAGATAGTTGAATGGTTTGAACAAGAACGGAATCAACAAATTTTAAGAAAGTTGAAGGAAGTGGGAGTTTGGCCGCAAATTGAAACAGATAATATTACTCGAAACGACAATTCACCAATAACTGGAAAAGTTTTTGTCGTTACTGGAACGTTGGCACAATATTCTCGAAATGAAATAAAAGAATTGATTGAAAAGTTGGGTGGAAAAATATCAAGCAGCGTCAGTAATAAAACTGATTTTGTTTTGGTAGGTGAAAATCCTGGATCCAAATCTGACAAAGCCCGAGAATTAGGGGTCAATATTTTAGACGAGGAGACATTTGAAAAAATGGTTAAAGAGTTATGAATAAAGTTTTCCTTAAACCCGGAAAGGATAAAGCAGTTATTCGCCACCATCCCTGGATATTTTCAGGCGCAATTAATTCTGTAGAAGGAAATCCAGCAAACGGTTCATTGGTTGAGGTATATGGATCAGATAAGGCGTTCCTTGGGATTGGCGCCTACAGTCAATATTCTCAAATACGTGTTCGCATGTGGACATTTGAAAAAGAGGAAATCAATTTAGATTTCTTCCAAAAAAGAATATCTTTAGCAATCATACGGAGACAATCTGTTCAAGAAATGTATCAGGATTCTGCCTGGCGATTAATTCATGCTGAATCTGATCAGTTACCGGGATTAATTGTTGATCAATACAATGACATCCTGGTGGTTCAGATTTTATCGAGTGGAATTGAGTATTACAAAAGAGAAATAACCGAAGCTTTGATTCGCGCAACTGGCATACAGAATATCTATGAACGTTCAGATTTAGATGTAAGAAAACTTGAAGGTTTGGAAGAGCATTCTGGAGTGTTATCCGGGATTGTTCCAGCAGAAATTGAAATTACTGAAGGTGGTTTTCGGTTTATTGTCAATTTGGTGAACAGCCAAAAGACAGGTTTTTATCTGGACCAACGAATTAATCGACGAATTTCTGCTAATTATTGCAAAAACAAAGAAGTTTTGAATGTTTTTTCATTTTCTGGAGGTTTCAGTATTTATGCTGCTGGATTTAGCGCAAAAAAGATTGTGTCAGTGGATAGCAGTCAGGAAGCAATAGATCTTGCTAAAAGAAATCACGGTCTTAACAAGTTTTCAGAAGAAAATAATGAATGGATTATTGCTGATGCTTTTAAAGCATTAAGAAAAATGAGAGATCAGGATCGAAAATTTGACGTGGTCATCCTGGATCCACCAAAATTCGCTCCAACAGTCGCTCATGTAGAAAAGGCTGCAAGAGCATACAAGGATATAAATTTATTGGGATTTAAACTTCTCAATCCTGGTGGAATTTTGATTACATTTTCTTGTTCGGGGGGACTTAGTGATGCACTATTCCAAAAAATTGTGGCAGATGCTGCATTAGATGCAGGTGCATATGCAATAATATTAGAAAAATTATCCCAAGGACCTGATCATCCAGTGAGCTTAAATTTTCCAGAAGGTGCATATTTAAAAGGATTGATTTGCCTTAAAAATTAAAGTAATTCAATAAGAACACCTCAATTTAGATCTGTGGAGATGGCGGGACTCGAACCCGCGTCCGAAAGAATAGATCAGCAGACATCTACGAGCGTAGTAAGTTGATCATTTCACATCTACATCAGACAACCAACAAAACTGACATAGCGCTACCTGCTCAGACCCGAAAGTCCTCTTTCATATTTCCCGCAGATTGAAATACGGCACTCCAACATTGTGTCGCCTATGCTTCCACCGGTTGGAGAGCGGGGTAGATAGACGTGGTTCTCGCAAGAACCATTAGGCTACTAGTCCCTAACTATGCAGCGAGGGGCATTGCAGCGTAAGTATTTGTGCGATTGGCACTTGTTTTTTTGTACTGATTTATCGAGGTCGGTACCTCTCGGCTCGCAGTCTGGGACCAGCCTCTCCCGTCGAAGCCTGTCATCCCCAGATAAACCTATTATAACAAATTTCAACACAATCAGGGAAAATGAGAAATAAATGGAAATGCTAGGGTAAGGAAAAAATTTTGTATAAAATTTGTAAAATGTTGTACACGGATTTGTTCAAAAAAATAGAAGGGGATTAGAATCATAGATAAAGGTAAATAAATGAATAATAAACAATTTATAACAATTAATAATGTTACAAAAACATATATCGATGGGTCAAATAATCAAAGAAAAGTATTGGATCAGGTTTCCGCATCCTTCAATGCAGGAGATATCATAGCGGTTCTTGGAAAAAGTGGGAGTGGTAAGAGCACATTATTGAATTTAATCAGTGGAATTGATAACGTATCGTCTGGTTCAATTCATTTTAATGGTAGTGAAATTACATCAATGCGGGAACACCAATTGACTGAACTGCGAAGGTATAACATTGGTTTTATTTTCCAATTCTTTAATTTATTGCCTTCTTTGACTGTGTGGGAAAATGTAATTCTTCCATTGGAACTGAAAAATAAACTTGGAAAAGAAGATATCAAACGGGCTGAATACTTGCTTTCTGAAGTTGGAATGTTGGATCGGAGAGATGAATTCCCGGATAAATTGTCAGGGGGAGAGCAACAAAGGGTGGCGATTGCAAGAGCAATTGTTCACGAACCAGATTTAATACTTGCTGATGAGCCGACAGGAAATCTGGATGATCGTAATGGAAAAACTGTCATGGAATTGTTGTCGAAACTTGTCAAGGCTAATAATAAAAATATGATTCTTGTTACTCATAGCCGGGAAGCAGCAAAATTTGCAGATAAGGTTTATTCAATCCTGGATGGGAAATTAGTGGAATGCAAAAAGCCTGATTGACATGAAATCAATTGTCTTATTATTACGATTTAGTATTCGTCACCTATGGCGTCAACGATGGCAAACATTTTTATTAGTGGTTGGCATACTATTAGGCGTAACTGTTGTTATTGCAATTGATTTTGCAAATGAAAGTTCAAAGAAAGCGATATCACTAACAACTCAGAGTATTACAGGAAAAGCAACCCATCAAATTTTTGCGTCAGGAACTGGAATTCCTGAAACTTATTTTACCGAAATGGTAAGAACCAATATTTTCTCTCTGGCTTCCCCTATAACTGAAGGTTATGTAAATGTAAATGAATTTAACCTGCAACCTATTTTAATACTAGGGATTGATCCGCTTTTAGACTATCCATTTCGATCATACCTTGGTGAAGATGTAACGCAATTATCGCAGTTGTTATCCATTATATCCAGACCAGATACAGGAATAATTGCAAGGGATTTGTCAGAAGAATTTGGAATATCAATTGGAGACGAGATCAATTATATTTTTGAAGGTAAATCTGCAAAGCTTAAAATAGTTGGTTTAATTTCATCGGAAGAGCTATTGGCTAAAGAATCCTTAAAAGGCGTGATTATCGTTGATATCGCTACTGCGCAGGAGGCATTTGGTAAAAAAGGTATTTTGGACAGGATCGAGTTAATTGTAGAAAATCAAACTACAGAAAATCTGATAAAGAATAATCTTGAGCCTGGTATGGTTTTTCGGTCGACCCAGGAACAAAATGAACAATTAGAGAATATGGTGGGTGCTTTTCAACTAAATTTAACAGCCTTGAGTCTATTAGCCCTTGTGGTAGGAGTCTTCTTAATTTACAACACCATGACATTTTCTGTCGTACAACGAAGGGAATTGATTGGATTGTATCGAAGCTTAGGGTTTTTTCGATATGAAATCTTTATTATGATAATTTTTGAAGCGATTGTGATTGGTGTTATTGGCACGATATTTGGAGTGATTTTTGGATCGATTTTGGGACGTGAAACAGTAAATCTAATTCTTCAAACCATAAATGATTTGTATTATGTTACGACCGTCAAAAGTGTTACCTTGCCAATTTCAAGCGTAATCAAGGGAATTGTTCTTGGAATATTTGCGACGATCGTTGTATCAATACCACCAGCGATCGAAGCTATGCAAGTCACACCTCGTACAGCAAAAATCCGATCTGGATTGGAAGAAAAAGTTCAAAAAAATATTAAATATATAACTTTATTGGGATTATTATTGTTTTTTGTCAGTTATTTTCTTTTATTTTCGCCAATATTTGAGCATTTGTGGTGGGCTTTCACAGCGACACTTTTGGTTGTTATTGGTTGCTCAATTTTTTCAGCACTTGGTTTGTTCCTAATTCTTCCTTCTTTATCGAAGGTTATGAAAAGGTATTTTGGATTAATATCCGGGATGGCTGCCAGGGAATTATATCGATCTCTCAGCCGAACTGCAGTTGCAGTATCTTCATTAATGGTTGCTGTTTCGGTGACGATTGGTATGTCAATCATGATTAACAGTTTCCGACATACTGTTTCTGTCTGGTTGCTGGAAACCCTGGCTGGGGATATCTATATATCTGTACCAAATCAATTTTCCAATCGTTCAAGCGCATACATAGATGAAGATTCTGCCGATTTGATTACTCAATATTCAGGAATTGAAAAAATTGATACATTATTGACGATAAATGGGATCAGCGGGTTGAGTGATATTCAAATTAATGTGATTACCAACCAGGAAATTGCCAATGAAAGAATATTCACAAAAATTGCAGCTCCTATAGATCTAATTTGGGAGAGTCTGTTAAACAATAAAATAATTATTGCTGAGCCACTGGCTAACCGTCTCAATTTAAAACTGGGAGAAAGTTTGCCAATTGAAACACCGGTAGGAAGTAAAAAATTTGAAATAACAGGAATATTTTCTGATTACACTACGAGTCAGGGATACATTATGATGGCTAGACCAGTTTTTGATCAATTTTGGAATATAGATGAAATATCAGCTATTTCAATCAAAATACCAGACAATTTTGACGTTGACAAATCAGTACAGGAATTAAAAAATTTGGTTAATCAAAAAGATCAGAAATTACTAATTCGCTCCAATAAAAATCTCAGGAATGATGTTATGGTTGTGTTTGATCGAACATTCGCTGTTACTGATGCATTGCGATTTATTGCAACATTTGTTTCGTTTATTGGGATATTAAGTGCGATATTGATCATTCTAATTGATCGCAGGCGGGAGTTTGGAATGTTGAAAGCAATTGGAATTCGAAGAAAAGAACTTAACCAGTTACTTCTTACAGAAACTGGATTAATGGGGTTGTTCGCAGGATTATTTGCGATCCCAACAGGAATTGTCATATCTTTAATTTTGGTTTATGTCATAAATCTACGATCATTTGGGTGGACAATTCAATTTTATTTAGATGGTTGGTCAATTGTACAAGGGGTGATTATATCAATCCTGGCAGCATTTATTGCCACCGTCTATCCTTTACAGAAATTGAATCGACTAAAACCGATACAGGTAATGAAAGATGAATAAGAAAATATTAATCCTGATTGTTCTGGTTATCAGCTTGATAATTATATTAGTTTCAATTTTTACTAAACCAAACACTACGGAGAGTTCAAATTTAACATTAATAAATATTGGTGAGGAACTCGAAATAGATAATTTTAAAAAAGCCACCGGTCCTCTAGATTTAATTTTTCCGGAAGATTTAGGTGCGCATCCTGAATATTTAACGGAATGGTGGTATTACACGGGTAATGTTTTTACGCAGGATGGTAGACATTTTGGCTATCAATTGACATTCTTCCGGCGGGCTATTACCGATGAGGTCGAAATTAATCGAGAATCAGAATGGTCAACGAACCAAATATATATGGCTCATTTTGCCATCACAGATACAAAAAATAACAACCATTATGTAGAGGATCAGATTTCAAGGGGAGCTGCAGGGTTGGCTGGAACAAAAATCGATCCCTGGTTCTCCATCTGGTTGAAAGATTGGGAAATTATTCAAAAAGATAAGGATATTTTTCAATTAAAAGCCATGTCAGACATAATTGAATTAAATTTAACATTGACTGATAAAAAGGGATTCGTATTTCATGGGAACAATGGCTTGAGTCAAAAAGGCGAGGAGGTTGGTAATGCCTCTTACTATTTCAGCCAGACACGGTTGGATACGCATGGTGTTGTTCGGATAGAAGATGAAAAATTTAACGTTTCAGGACTGAGTTGGATGGATCATGAATTTGGTACAAGTACTTTAGGAGAAAATCAGATTGGATGGGATTGGTTTTCGATGCAACTGGATAATGAAATGGAAATTATGCTATTTCAAATTCGAGAAGAAGCAGGCTCAATCAGCCCCTTGTCCAGCGGAACAATTATCAATCCGGAAAATTCAACTAAAAATTTATCTATGGAGGATTTTGAAATACAAGTAAACAAAATCTGGAAAAATTCAGATCAAGTGGAATACCCAAATTCCTGGAAAATAACAATTCCTGATTTGGATATAAATTTAGAAATTACCCCGGTGATTGATGATCAGGAAATGAATTTGTTTTTTAGATATTGGGAAGGGGCAGTCAGGATTACTGGAACGGTGAACGGGGAAGTTGTCTCCGGCTATGGATATGTTGAGCTGACTGGTTATGCTCAATCTATGCAAGGAGTATTTTAATATGTGATACTTGTGGGCAGAACAGGGCTCGAACCTGCGACCTCATCTGTGTAAGAGATGCGCTCTAACCAACTGAGCTATCCGCCCGTGATAACCAGAATTATAATACCTGTATGGCAATTCATCAACCATGAAAAAAAATTCTGTCCGATGGTTAATAAAAAAATTTGGGTCGTTACTGAAAGAAATTGTTGTTCGAAATTAATCGAGGTATGCTATGAAGTTCTTGAGATATGAATATCAAAATTTTGTTAATTGGGGATGGTTATTAGAGGATAATATTGGAAAAATTGAAGGCAATATTTTTGGTGAATATCGTAGATTTGAAGCAAATATTCCTTTATCAGAGGCGAGATTGTTACCACCGGTGAAACCTTCTAAGATTATATGTTTAGGTAGAAATTATGCCTCGCATGTGGCTGAACACCAGGTGGATGTTCCAGAAATCCCACTCATTTTCTTGAAACCTCCCAGCTCATTAATAGGGCATGGAGGCAAAATTGTTTTACCTCCTCAATCAAAACAGGTTGAGCATGAGGCTGAATTAGCTGTTATTATTGGAAAGACAGGCCGATGGATTGACCCGGAAAAAGCAGAAGAATTCATTTTTGGTTACACAATTGCGAATGATGTTACAGCACGTGATCTTCAAAGATTTGATGGCCAGTGGACAAGAGGAAAAGGGTTTGATACATTTTGTCCTGTGGGACCTTATATTGAGACGGATTTTGATTCTTCGGATGCGCTAATCACCTGCAAAATAAACCAGCAAATACGGCAAATGTCGTCTACGCGGGATATGGTATTTCCGGTTGAAAAGTTAATTGCTTTCATATCAAGTATTATGACGATTGAACCAGGAGACTTGATTCTGACAGGAACTCCCGCAGGTGTGGGACAATTAAAAACAGATGATCAAATCGAAATAGAAATCGAAGGAATAGGTCGGTTAGAAAATATAGTCGTTTCAAAGGATGGATAGTCAAATAGTTATAAAACGGATAGAGAAAACAAATGCGCTCATGATAGAATATTCACAAAATTTTTATCATTTTGAAATAAGAGAGTTTCACAGCTCCGTTAGTAAAAATGATAATAGGAAAAAATGAAATTAGAATTTAGTAAAAATACTGATAGAAAAAAAGTTAAGAGTGATTTTTTCGGGATATTGCTCTATTTATTAGGAGTGGCTTTGATTGGAATCTCGATTTTTAATTTGTTTGAGGATCCAATTATAAACCAGTATTATAAAATAAAAAGAAATTTGTCACTTCCATCCTTTGGAAATTTAATCTCACCAGTCCCAACAACAGATAGAAATGGATTGGTAGATACTGTCAATCCAATACAAACCAGAACAAGTTCTCCTCAGACATTTGAGAGCACTATTAAGATTGATGCTGAAATAGACATAATTGAAGGGTTTTTACCTCTGAATATTGAAGTGTCTGAAATAACTAAACCAACACCACTGGAAACAAAAGAATATGATGTTGTTCCTATTCGGATATCAATTCCGATAATTGATCTTAATGCAGATATTATCAATGCAACAAATAAAGAGATAATCCAGGGTGAAAAAACCTATATTCAATGGCTTGCCCCGGATGAATATGCAATTGGCTGGCATTTCGATACAGCGTTTCTGGGTGTTTCAGGTAATACTGTTTTGAATGGTCATCATAATATTTTTGGAAAAGTATTTGAAAATTTAGATAAATTAGTCTCCGGAGATGAGATTTTTATTTATGGCAATGATCTTCATGTGTATCAATATCTAGTTACCAATACAATGATCCTGCCTGAACGAGATGTTTCCATTGAAGAAAGATTAGAAAACGCCCGCTGGATATTGCCATCTGATGATGAACGAGTAACTTTGATCACCTGTTGGCCTTATTTTAGCAACACCCATCGGCTGATAATAGTTGCTCGTCCACTATCCTCCAAACCGGTTCCTATCATCAATGAACGAGATTAATAATTGGAAAATCTAATATTGTTAGGAAATAAGTTAGAATTTGGTTATAATTATATTGACAAACCCATCAAACAAGATATAATGATAGATAAGTAATCAGGAGGCTTAGAGTCAGACAGAATATGGTCACTTTTCCGAAAAATTCGGACACTGTCTGAGGAGCCAAGTAGTGAAACCGGCCTGTAAAAGTCGGTTTTTGTTATTTTAAAGGCAATTTAAAGTTTGTATATTAAAACTGAAAAATTTGGAGGCTTTGAAGCGGACATGCAATTGGTCGCTTAACCCTAACAGGGAAAGTGTTCGTGGAGCCCAGTAGCGAAACCGGCCATAAAAATGCCGGTTTTTTTATTGGAGAGAACATGATCCCTACATCAGATAGAAAAAAAGAAATTCAAACACAAAGTGTCGGAATCGATCTGGATGAAACACTAAAAAGAAATAAAAAAGTGTTGATTATTGATGATGATCCTGATACTGTGGAATTAATAAAGCGAATACTCCGATTATCTGACTTTGATGTTGCCTCTGCAAGAAATGGTACAGATGCTATTTCCATAGCTGAAAAAATTCAACCTGATATTGTTTTATTGGATTTAATGATGCCGGAAATTGATGGGCGAGCTACATTGAAGAATCTTCGCGAGATAACTCAAGCACCGGTTATTATCGTTTCTGCATTGGTTGCGAAAGAAAATATTATTGATTTATTGAATTTAGGTAGTGACGATTACATCACAAAACCTTTTCATCGCGATGAAATGGTTGCCAGAATTCAGGCAGTATTACGCCGATCCAGATTGTTGTCATTGATAGATGGCGTTTCGGTCCCTGAGACAGGATTAATGATTAACTTCTCCAAGCGTGAAGTTCACTTTCAGGGACAATTTGTCCAGTTATCCCCCAAAGAATATGAATTACTCGAATTATTAACAAAACAAATGCCCCATATTGTGAAGTACAAAGAAATTGCTGATGATATCTGGGGAGAGAACAATATTTATGTAAGAAATCGGATTAAATATCTGGTTCACACCATCAGGAATAAATTTGAAGAGATTAAACCGAATGTCAATGTAATTATTACAGCGGATCGTGTCGGATACAGGATCCAGACTGATTAGTTTTTTATACCAAAAGGAGCTTATTATGTCATCCAAAATTAGAAAAAATTGTAAGTTTTTACCTAATTTATTCATGTTGTTAGGTGCTGTAAGTGTAGCTTTTGCTATGCTATTATCGATGGTGAATTTGCCAGTAAGTGCTGGAGATGGCAATCCTGAAATTACATGTCCGTCTGGTGGTGGCTGGGATAAAGTTGATTTACCAAGTGATACCTATTACGAATTTACCTATGACGCTCCACCTGATAAGTTGATTGAACGTTCTTGTTGGAAATCTGGAACAACTAGGGAAATAACTTTTCATGTACCACCAGTGAGTTCTGTAACGTTCACGAATTCACAATATTTAAGTCATTATTCAATTTTTTTGGGCGATAAGCCTGATCCAACTCCAGATGATCCAACTGACACGCCAGTGACACCAACTGTGCCTACTGACACGCCAGTGACACCTACAGTACCAACTGACACGCCCGTGACACCTACAGTACCAACTGACACGCCCGTGACACCAACTGTGCCAACTGACACGCCAGTGACACCAACTGTACCAACCGACACTCCAGTGACACCTACAGTACCAACCGACACACCAGTTACACCTACAGTGCCAACCGACACGCCAGTAACACCTACAGTACCAACTGACACTCCAGTGACACCAATACCAGATGAACCATCACCAACCCCTGTTGACCCAGGTCAAACCTCTACTCCGGATGTTGATGAAACACCTGATCCAACAAATGCACCAACTTTTCCACCACCGACAAGTAATGACCCACCAACAATTTTAATACCAGTAACTGGTTCTGAATTAGATAGTAATTCACCACTTGATAGATTGCAATCAGTGTTGTTCAATCTTGGTTTGAGTTTCCTAGGTTTAGGGTTAGTGCTACAGTCTCTTCGCAAGAAAATTAATTTATAAAATTTACAAATCTATAATAATTAATTTCCCCGGCGAAAAACCGGGGTAATTTTTTTATTCCAAATACTTTAATATGTTAAGCTAATTATTTAATATTAAAGTAGTCATGAAAATCCGTATAAGTTTGATTTTAGTTAGTGGATAAATAAAAACAAACTTAAACTTATCTTAAATTTTATGCCTGGTTTTATTTAAAATTTCAAAAAGAGTCAACTCCATATCGTCATATCTGGCTAATTTCTCAAAAATTAAGAAAATTCTAATCTGAATTGGTAAGGAAAATGGTTGAAATTGATTGATACAAACTTGACAAATAAGGTAATAAATGTATACTTATAAAATATAAATTTTTTGGAGGCTTTGAAGCGGACATGCAATTGGTCGCTTACCCATCAATGGGAAAGTGTTCGTGGAGCCCAGCAGCGAAACCGGCCGTACAAACACCGGTTTTTTTTGTTGGAGAAAGAGAATGATCCAAACACCAGATAAAAATTTAGAAGTACAGTCACAAAGTCTCGGAATCGACCTGGACGAGACTCTGAAAAGAGACAAGAAAGTATTAATCGTCGATGATGATTCCGATACAGTGGAATTAGTCAAACGCATACTTCGTTTATCTGATTTTGATGTTGCATCTGCCAGGAATGGGTTAGATGCCTTGGCTTTGGCAGAAAAAATCCTACCAGATGTGATTATTTTGGATTTATTGATGCCTGAAATTGATGGCCGGACTACATTAAAGAAACTTCGCGAAATAACCCATGTACCAATCATTGTATTATCAGCCCTAACAGAAAAATCAAATATTGTTGATCTTCTCAACCTCGGTAGCGATGATTACATCACCAAACCGTTTAACCGGGATGAACTGATTGCGAGAATCCAGGCTGTTCTAAGACGAACAAAATTATTATCAGTGATCGATGGAGTATCTATTCCTGAGATTGGATTGATGATTAATTTTTCCAAAAGAGAAGTTCAATATCAAG
The DNA here is from genome assembly GCA_030653365.1 of Anaerolineaceae bacterium. Taxonomy (GTDB): domain Bacteria; phylum Chloroflexota; class Anaerolineae; order Anaerolineales; family Anaerolineaceae; genus UBA6170. The sequence continues at coordinate 708,438 of JAURZL010000007.1, read as the reverse complement.
GAAAACTGGTGCTATTATCCCCGAAGGAATTTGAGTTAATTCAATTATTAGCAAATCAAATGCCCCATATTGTTAGTTATAAAGATATTGCAGAAGGAATTTGGGGGGAAAGTCATAATTTTTATAAAAATCGAATTAAATATCTGGTTCATTCCATCAGAGATAAATTCAACTTGGTTAAAGCAGGTAATGAAGTGATTATTAACGCAAGTCGTGTAGGTTATCGGATCCAAACTGATTAATTATTATTTAGAAGGAGATTATTATGTTATCCAAAAATCGTAAGTTACTAAAATTTTTACCCCAGTTTTTCACTACGTTGGGTGCCGTAAGTGTCGCTTTGGCGATGCTTTTGTCAATGGTCAATGTACCGGTTCAGGCTACATCCCCTCAAGTTTGCCCAGAGACTGGGTTGTATGTAAAAACAAATTTTGAAGAAAATGTTTATGCACAAAATACTTATGGATGGGTTCTTATTGCAAATGATGCTGACTCAGCTACCTGGGGAGCATATGAACCATATACAGTTTCGGGAGCATGTATGAAATCAGGAACAACATTAACATATTTTGGTCCTGGTTCATCTGGGGGATCTAAACCAGGTGCTAATGATATTAGCCATGTGGTTGTGTATTTCATATTGAAAACTGCCACAGCAACAAACACACCAACCAGTACACCAACCAAAACACCGACGAACACACCAACGAATACACCAACGAACACACCAACGAATACACCAACGAATACACCAACCAACACACCAGTACCTGATGATCCTACTGCGACACCCACCAATACACCAACGAATACTCCGACACCAGTGACACCAACGCCAGAGGATCCAACTCCGACACCAGTCACACCAACACCAGAGGATCCAACACCAACACCAGTGACCCCAACGCCAGAGGATCCAACACCAACACCTGGTACTGATGAGACACCAGTGACACCAACACCTAGTACAGATGAGACACCTGATCCAACTGTAGCACCAACATTACCTCCTCCTGTCAGCAATGATCCTCCTACCGTGTTAATCCCGGTTACAGGAGCTGAATTTGGTAGTGACTCACCTTTGAGAAATGTACAATCGGTATTATTTAATCTGGGATTAAGCTTCTTAGGTTTGGGACTTGTACTTCAATCCTTGCGAAAGAAAATTGATTTCTAATAAATTAGTTCATATGAAGATAAAGACCCCGAAATTTGTCGGGGTCTTTTTGTCCTTGGATTCTTAATTTAGAAACTTACACTAATTCTCTGTTCCTCAAAATCAATTAATTCCTGAATTCCTATGCCTGATACTGGAAATGCCTGAATAAATAATCTTCCCCAGGATGGTTCATTTCCCTGGGCAATACATGTTTGAATGATTAGGCTGTCTTCCTCTGTGTAAACTTCCATAAACAGATCAACTGCACTTAAGACAGTTGCTGGATCATTTAGGTCAACAAAATTTGAATAAGGGCTGTTGGGGGATAATGCTTGATATGAGGATATTTTCTCAATTTTGAAAAATTTATATTCTTTGTTGGCTGTGACCAGGACAATTAAATCATTTACATCTAATGAGGAAAAATTGGATCCTGCTAAATGATTATGTGCTAATAAACCTGTTGAACCAAATTGTTTGGTTAATGAGAATTCGGTTACAAACTCAGGCTCGCTAGACACGAAATCAGGTCGTCCTGCTGGTTGTTGAACAATTGGTAAAGTAAATTGTTTCGGAGCAATCATTCCAACAATTTGATTTCCTGATTGTTTCTCAGTGACATTTTTAATAAATTGATAAAAATTTTTATAACTAATCGATTGTAAATTAATATTGACGAGGTCACTACTTAAATTTATTTCTCCTGTAACAGGAATTTGGTAACTGCTGACAGGATGAATTAGGGTTGCAATGATAAAGATGATTAGTAGGCTGACTGAGAAAATTTTATTTTTCATAAAAGTTATATATCCGTTATAAATTGGTATTGATTTAGTTAGAATTGTAAGATTTATAAAAATTTATAGTTGTCACCTTTCAATTTTGTTGGGATGTTTTTGGAAAATGCCAAAAGAATTAACCAAAAGGTAGTTAAAAGGACAATTTTCAGGCATGGTATAATGTTGAAATAAATTCCTATTTGTTATTCATTAAGGAGATTTTTTTATGTCGGGTCATTCCAAATGGTCTACGATTAAGCGTAAAAAAGGCGCAGCCGATGCCAAACGAGGAAAAGTATTCACTCGTGTAACAAGAGAAATTTTGATGGCAGCAAAGGAAGGTGGCGGGGATTTATCAACCAATGTCCGGTTAAGACTAGCAATTGACAAAGCTAAAGCAGTCAATATGCCGAAAGAAAACATTGAAAGGGCAATAAAAAGAGGTTCGGGGGAATCAAAAGAAGGTACTTTCGATGAAGTAATGTATGAAGGTTATGCTCCACATGGCATTGCAATCATGATCGAATGTGTAACAGAAAACCGAAATCGAACAGTTGCAGATGTTCGTCATATTTTAAATAGAGCAAATGGGACGATGGGCGAACAGGGATCAGTCAGTTGGCAATTTAATCGGGTTGCGTATTTTGCTTTTCCTGCTGAATCTTATGATTTTGATAAAGTCTTTGAAATTGCCTTAGAAGGTGGTGCGGATGATGTTTCTTCCGATGATGAGATGATCGAAATTGTTGGTGCAGTTGAAAATTTTAAATCTATCAGTGATTTATTACTAAAAGCCGGAATCTCACCAGAAGAAAGTGAACTCCGAATGATCCCGAATCAAGAAATAGAGTTAAACGTTGAACAGTCAGTTCAGGTGATGCGCGTTTTAGAGGCATTGGAGGAGCTTGACGATGTTGTTAATGTCTTCTCTAATTTAAAGATTTCAGATGAGGCAATGGAGGCGATGGAGTAATCCATTTCCATGAACTCCGTATTAGGGATTGACCCAGGAACTGCTACAACAGGATATGGATTAATTAGCGAGAGCAGAAATGGTCTGGAATTAATTAGTTATGGAGTGATATCAACATCACCTGATCTGCCGATGGAAAAACGACTTCAAATAATTTACAAAAGAATGATTGAAATAATTGATCTCCACCAACCAGATTCATGCGCGGTGGAGAAATTGTTTTTTCAACGGAATGTGACAACAGCAATCAGTGTGGGTCAGGCAAGAGGGGTTATTTTATTAGCCTTAGCTGAACGTGATATTAAATGTGCTGAATATACACCTTTAGAAGTTAAGCAAGCTGTGACCGGATATGGGGTTGCCAATAAAAAACAAGTTCAAATTATGGTTCAGGCGTTGCTGGATTTACCGGAAATACCAAAACCCGATGACGCATCCGATGCTCTGGCAATAGCGATTTGCCATGCGCATAGTAAAAGAATTAATGATTTGCATTCTTTATCATGATCACAAGTTCTTCTAATCCAAAAATTAAATTTATTCGTAAATTACGGAATAAAAAGATCCGTGATGCGAATAATCTATTCTATATTGAGGGACCCCGAATAATCTCTGAAGCTTTACCTGCAAACTGGAAATTTAAACAAGTATTTTTTTCGAAACCATTAATTAACGATGGTTTTGGAATGGAGTTACTTGAGAAATTGACCACCATGAATATTGAGTGTCTGGAAGTTGATAAAGATGTTTTTGAATCCTTTTCAATAAAAGACGGACCCAAAGGATTGGCAGCAATTTTGTGTCAGAAAACATCCAAATTGAGTGAATTAAATGATCAATCTGGATTATGGGTCGGACTTGATAGAACTCAGGATCCTGGCAATCTGGGAAGCATTCTAAGAACATTAGATTCGGTTGGGGGGACTGGACTAATATTAATTGACCAGTGTACTGATCCTTTTGATATATCTGCAATCCGAGCGAGTATGGGTGCAATTTTTTCTCAAAAAATAATCAAGACGAATTCTGAAACATTTATTAACTATATAAAAGAAAATCATATTCAGGTTATTGGTACAAGTGATCGAGCAACTCAAGATTATCAAGAGGTTAACTATTCAACCAATATGGTTTTGTTGATGGGCAGTGAGCGTGAAGGACTTTCAGAACCGTTATTCAGGGTGTGTGATAAACTGGTAAGAATACCGATGATTGGCAAGAGTGATTCACTTAATCTTGCAATTGCTACATCCATTTGTCTGTATGAAGTTTTCAATCAAAATCGCAAATGAAATTAGAAAGTGAACCATGATAGCGTCTATTCAAGGAAAAATTATACAAAAAGGGCAAGATTTCTTAGTAATTAATCTTAGTGGATTGGGAGTTCAGGTTTACTCAAGCAGGGAAACTTGTGAAATAACAAGTATGGGTGAAATCAAATTTTTTCACACACAATTGATTGTGCGCGAAGATTCATTAACCCTTTTTGGATTTGAGAATGAAATCGAAAGAGATTATTTTAATTTATTACTTGGGGTTAACGGCGTTGGAACTAGATTGGCTTTATCGATTATTTCAACTTTGTCCATAGATGCCATCAATCGAGCAGTAACCTCTGAACAATATGATGTATTTTCAAGGGTCTCAGGCGTTGGGAAAAAAACTGCTCAGAAAATTGCTATTCATTTACAAGGAAAAATTATTGGCGAAAACGAATTTTTGGGGATTAAATCAGCATTCCAGGATGTGGACCTTGAAGTTGTAGAAGCTTTGACCACCTTGGGTTATAGTGTGGTAGAAGCACAATCAGCCATTCAATATATACCAAAAGATGCCCCAAAAGATATCGAAGAGAGATTGCGGATTGCATTACAATATTTCACATAGTTGATATTTAGAGGCATGACAACATTTAGGTTGAGATTCAGGCAAATTACGCAATTCTGTTATATCTTAAACTAGACATTTTAAGTCCTTTCAGGTATGATTTTAATTTGAGTTCTACAATTTTCAATGAAAGTGAGCATTGATATGCATAGATCTAAACAGCAAAAAAAATGCATTCAAAGAAAAAGTGCTGTTATAAAAAAAGATCTATACAAATCATCAAATGTTATTCAAAAAAAAGAAAAAATTTTATGGTTTAAGAATGTAAATATAAGCAATGATTTATAATAAATGAAATTGGATATTTAATACCCAATTTCATTTTAATTCTATTGATTTTTTGCAAATAATTTAATCCACAATGGAATTTTGGAGGATAAATGGCAGAACCAGGCAAGAATTTCACAGAAGAATTTATTCAGAAAATCGAAAAATTTGAGGCATCTTATGAGATACGTTCAGTCGGAACCGTGACAGAAGCGGGTGATGGCATTTGTCAGGTTGATGGTCTGGCGGATATTCGTTCTCAGGAACTTGTTCAATTTGAGAATGGGATTATCGGGGTTGCCTTTAACCTTGAAACAAAATCTGTTGGCGTGATCATCCTTGGTGATTTTTCAAAGGTATCTGAAGGGATGAGTGTCTATTCTACCGGTAGAATTGCATCCGTACCTGTCGGCAATGGATTGGTGGGACGTGTTGTGAACGCTCTGGGACAACCAGTAGACGGAAAAGGATCATTAAGCTTTGAGGAATATCGACCCATTGAAAGAATTGCTGCAGGGGTTGTTGATCGTCAGGATGTTGATACGCCTGTTCAGACCGGTATTATTACTATTGACGCGCTTATTCCGATTGGTCGTGGCCAAAGGGAATTAATTATTGGTGATCGGCAGACTGGAAAAACTGCAATCGCTATAGATACAATCTTAAATCAAAAAGGTAAAGACCTGATCTGCATTTATGTAGCAATTGGTCAAAAAAAATCAGCTGTAGCAAGGACTGTTGCTTTATTAGAAGAATACGGGGCAATGGACCATACGATTGTAGTTGTAGCTTCTGCAGATGAATCAGCTGCATTACAATATATTGCTCCTTACTCTGGTTGTGCAATAGGTGAATATTTTATGGAAACTGGTCGGGATGCATTGGTGGTTTACGATGATTTGAGTAAACATGCATGGGCTTATCGACAGGTTTCATTGTTATTACGCCGTCCTCCGGGACGTGAAGCATATCCTGGTGATTTATTCTATTTACATTCCAGATTGTTGGAAAGAGCATCACGATTAGCTTCAAAATATGTAATTGTCTCAAAAGATTTTTCCGGGAAAGTATCAGAAAAAGAATCAACAAATGGGATCGTTTACAAAGGTCCTCAATCTCTTGAAATGGCTGAAAGAGCTCATAAGGAACTGAAAAATAAAGAAGAAGTGAAAGTTGCAAAAGTTCATGGCACAGGTGGTTCTTTGACAGCTTTGCCCATTATTGAAACCTTATTGGGTGATGTCTCTGCATATGTGCCAACAAATGTTATTTCTATTACGGATGGACAGATTTATTTAGAATCGAATTTATTTAATGCAGGAATTCGCCCTGCAGTTAATGCAGGTATTTCTGTTTCCCGTGTTGGTGGAGCTGCTCAAACGAAAGCCATGAAACAAGTTGCTAACCGCCTTCGCTTAGATATGGCAGCCTTCCGAGATTTGGCGGCATTTGCTCAATTCGGAGCTGATCTTGATAAAGCTACTCAAGATCAACTAAACCGAGGTCTACGATTACAGGAAGTATTAAAACAACCTCAATATGAACCTATGGAACTTGAGGATGAGGTTATTACTCTTTTTGCCAGTGTTAATGGTTTTTCTGACAAAATTACTGTTGAAAGAGTAAATGAGTGGCGTGTAGGTTTGATTAAATTTTTCGAAAACACGTATCCAGAATTAAGGAAAGATATCGCCACAAGAAAACTTATTTCCGAGGAAACTGAAAAGAAATTACGAGAAGTAATTCCTGTTTATAATTCAACCCGGAATTAGTGAGATAAGGAAAAGTATATGAGTTCTGCGCGTGAAATGCGTTTACGAATAAAAAGTGTAAAAAACTTATCACAGGTTACCCGAGCTTTACAAACGGTCAGTGCCAGTAAAGTTCGGAAATCAATGCAAGCTATGCATGCCACCAGCGCATATGCTGAAAAAGCGATGCGAGTATTGGTTCATTTAGCAAAACAACCTGGTCATCAAATGTTGCATCCTTTGTTAGCTGAAAGACCTACAATTCAAAATACTTTATGTATTTTAATTACAAGCGATCGTGGACTTGCTGGATCTTACAACGTCAACATTGTCAGAAATACATTAAATTATTTTGAAGGTTTTCCATCACCTGTTTTTTATGTTGCCGTAGGTAGAAAAGGCAGAGATATGTTAGTGCGTCGCAGAAAAAAAGTGGTGGCTGACTTCAGCCAGATCCCTACTTCTCCAAGATTCAGTGATGTTTCTGCTATTGGATGGCTTGCAGTTGATGAATTTCTTGATAAAAAATACGACCAGGTGTTTGTAGCATATACACAATTTGAGAATATGCTTACACAAATTCCTACTGTTCGGCGGATATTACCATTATTTGTGGAGCAGGATGAAGAAAAAAACATTTATTCCAGAAATGACCAAATAAAACAATCTAATGGGGTTTATTCGTATGAACCTGGTCAGGCTGAGATCTTGGATCAGATTGTTCCTCGATTTACAGCATTACAAATATATCAATCAATTTTGGTTGCTCAGGCAAGTGAAAATGCAGCCAGAATGATGGCAATGCAAAATGCTACGGAAAACGCTTCAGAGTTAATTTCAATACTTCAACTTGAATATAATAAAGCGAGGCAACAAAGTATTACAAACGAAATGCTGGATATAGCTGGTGGTGCAGAAGCACTAGCTCAGGCAAAACAATAAGCATCTTCTACTTCTTGGAGGAAATGAATGGAAAAAAATAATGGAAAAATTTTACAGGTTTTGGGTGGAGTAGTTGACGTTCAATTCAGCCCGAACAATATTCCTGATTTATATGAAGCGATTGAAGTTCAAAGTAAAGATGGATCAAAGTTAATTCTTGAAGTTCAAAAACAATTACCAGATAGTGCTGTCCGTTGTATTTCGATGGCCTCAACAGATGGCTTACAAAGAGGTGTTGATGTAGCTCGAACCCATAGCTCGATTAAGGTGCCGGTTGGATCTGCTACGTTGGGTAGAATTTTTAATGTGTTGGGAGAGCCAGTTGATGGCTTAGGTGAAGTTAATGCTGATACTTATTATCCTATTCATCGATCTGCACCAGATTTTTCAGACCAGGCTACACGGGTTGAAGTTTTTGAGACTGGATTAAAAGTTGTGGATTTGATTGCACCTTTTACAAAAGGCGGAAAAACCGGGATTTTTGGTGGGGCTGGAGTAGGAAAAACTGTAATTATTATGGAATTAATCCGTTCGATTGCATCCGTCCATCAAGGAAATTCAGTATTTGCAGGGGTAGGAGAACGAACCCGTGAAGGTACTCAACTGTATCGCGAAATGATGGAATCTGGAGTGATGAAAGATACTGTGATGGTGTTTGGTCAAATGAACGAGCCTCCAGGTGTTCGTTTGCGTGTAGCATTAACTGCTCTGTCCATGGCTGAATATTTTCGTGATCAAGGAAAAGATGTATTACTTTTTATCGATAACATTTTCAGGTTTACCATGTCAGGATCTGAAGTGTCAGCCCTTTTAGGTCGAATGCCATCGGCAGTAGGTTATCAACCAACATTGGCAACAGAGATGGGCGAATTGCAGGAACGAATTACTTCGACGAGAAGTGGATCAATTACCTCCATGCAGGCTGTTTACGTCCCAGCAGATGATTATTCAGATCCTGCTCCAGTTGCCACCTTTACTCACCTTGACGCTACAATCGCCCTTGAACGAGCAATTGCTGAAAAGGCTATTTATCCAGCAGTTGATCCTTTATCATCTACATCACGAATTCTTGATCCAAAAATTGTAGGAAATGACCATTATCAGACAGCAAGAGAAGTCCAAAAAGTATTACAACGATATAAAGATTTACAGGACATTATTGCCATTCTAGGTATTGATGAATTAAGCGAAGATGACAAGATTATTGTTTCAAGAGCCAGGAAAATTGAAAGATTTTTCTCTCAACCTATGTATGTTGCTGAACAATTTACTGGTATTCCAGGAAAATATGTATCTTTAAAAGAAACGATTCGTGGATTTAGAGAAATACTTGATGGAAAGCACGATTTATTACCTGAACAAGCCTTTTATATGGTTGGTTCGATTGAAGATGTGGTTGTGCGAGCAAAACAGTTAGAAGACAAGGGTTAAAATGCCTATTCAATGTGATATAGTATCTCAAGATCGAATGGTGTTCAGCGGAGATGCTGAAATGGTGATCTTACCCGGATCAGAAGGAATTATGGGAATTTTACCAAACCATTCTCCGGTTCTAACTACATTTAATTTTGGTATTATCACAGTTATAACAAATAAAGAAAGAAATTATTTTACAGTTGCAGGTGGAATTGCTGAGGTTCAACCAGATTTGGTTACTATCTTAGCTGATGCTGCTGAGAATGTGGAAGAATTGGATGTCTCAAGAGCAGAATTAGCAAAAGAAAGAGCAGAGAAAATACTAAAAGAATCTGCTCCTGGTGATGATAGTGAATTAGATGCCTTAAGAAATGCTTTACGTCGATCCACTTTCAGATTGGAAGCAATAAAACGATTTAAACAAACATCAAAAAGAAGCATGAAAGATAGATAATACGTATAATGTAAGATGATTGGAAGGGATTAAGGTATTTAATGGCATTATTTTCCAGGGAATTAGGAATTGATTTGGGAACAATGAATTCAATCATTGTTGAAGGCAATCAAGTAATTGTTATGGAGCCGACTGTTGCAGCCATTGTTGTAGAAGATGGTAGGAAGATGGTTGAGTGGGGTCAGGCGGCGAGAGACATGTTAGGCCGAGTTTCAGAATCAATTGAAATTGTTCGACCATTACAACACAGTGTGATTGCAGAGTACAGTGTCACCGAAGGCATTTTAAAAGAAATGATCAAAAAAGCTGGAGCAACCAGTTTTCTTGGCAGTACAAAAATTATTATTACAACACCATACGGGATCACTTCTGTAGAAAGACGGGCTGTAGAAGCGGTAGCATTATCATCATCAAGAGAAGTTTATCTCATTTCACAGCCAGTCTCTGCTGCACTTGGTGTTGATTTGCCAATAGGAACGCCATCAGGAAACATGTTGATTAGTCTGGGTGGAGGAACTTTTCAGGTTGCTGTATTAGCAATGTGGGATATTGTGACTGCGAACACGGCTAAAACTGGGGGAATGTCATTTGATGATGCAATCATCAGTCACCTTCGTAAAAAATTTGGGGTCATTATCGGTCAACCAACTGCAGAAAAAATTAAAATAAGTATTGGTTCTGCAATTCGATTGAATGAAAATAAAAATATGGAAATCCAGGGTCAAGACCAGGTTTCTGGATTACCAAAACCTATTAATATAACTACAGATGATATTGTTGATGCATTGGAACAACCACTAATAGATCTGGTAACGTTAATTAGGACAACGTTAGAGAAAACTCCCCCGGAATTAATTTCAGATATTATTGATCGAGGTGTTGCTCTTTGTGGTGGCGGAGCCTTGTTGACAGGGATCGATAAATATCTAACCAAAGCTTTAGGAATTCCTGCTTACCTTGTTGATAATCCAATGACATGTACTGCTGAAGGCGCATCAAAAGCATTCAGTATGCGAAATGTATTGAAAAGATCATTAATTAAAGTTTGATTATTTATAATATGTAAAAGGAATTTTTCTCCTTTTATTTATTCCAAATAAAAGGTCATGTGTTGTAATTCGAGAATTGGATCGATATTTTGAACCTGAACTTCTTTGGGTGTGATTAACTTTACAGGCGCATAATTCAAAATAGCTTTTACATCTGCTTTGACTAAAAGATCTGCTACTTCTTGTGCTTGTTCTGCGTCTACAGTAATCATCGCAACTTTAATTTTTTTCTGATTAATTATTTCCTCTAAACGGTTACTATCATAGATTTCATAATCACCAATTTTTGTACCGATCTTTTCAGGATCGTTATCGAATATGCACTTAATTTGAAAACCATGATTTTGAAAACCATTAAAATTTGCAATTGCATGACCTAAAAAGCCTACGCCTATTAGTGCCATATCCCATACTTTATCCACATGCAGTATATCTTCTAATTTTTCTTTTAAGAAACTTATTGAATATCCTGTTCCCTGTTTCCCAAATTCACCGAAATGTGATAAATCTTTTCGGATTTGAGCAGCTGAAATACCAATTTTTTTTCCTAGATCTTTAGAGGAGGTATTATATTCACCGTCCTGGTCTAACCGGTTTAAGGTTTGTAAATAAAGCGGTAATCGTGCAATGACTATGTCTGGTACTTGCTTTTTTTCCATTTTGATTTTCCCATTCATTTTGGATGATTTGGTTTTATAAAATTAAATTTATCATAAATAATCAAAAAAGCAAAATATTTGAGGTTGCAAATTAGTAGACAAAAAAAAGGAGCTGAATTTAGCTCCTTTTATCAGTCTTTTTTCGGATATTTCCTAATCTCTTGATCTTCCTAATAATAAGAAAGCATAATAAAGAAGTGTGGAAATTGCTTGTATCGCTGCAGCGACATAAGTCAGAGCAGCTGCATCCAGAACCTTATTAATACCTTGAGATTCTTCCCCGTATATTACCCCAGAAGTTGTTAACCAGGCTTTCGCTCTACTACTGGCATTAAATTCAACTGGCAAAGTAACCAAAGCAAATACTGCGGTTAGTGCAAATAATCCTAAACCAATCCATGCTAAATTATTCCATTGTAATAATAGGCCACCGATGAAAATTAATGGTCCTAACCAACTTCCAAATTGAACTGAGGGAACCATTGCTGATCTAAATTTCAATGCTGGATAATTTTCATGGTCTTGAACAGCATGACCTGCTTCATGTGCTGCAATCCCTGCTGCTGCGATTGAATTACTGCGGAATACATCTGGGCTGAGTCGTAATTTTTCCTCTCTGGGGTCATAATGATCAGAGAGAAACCCTCTGGTTTCTTCAACCTGAACATGATTTAAACCGCTCGAATTCAGCATTCTTCGGGCTACTTCTGCTCCAGTCAAGCCTACATAACTACGAATTCGAGAGTATTTTTTAAATGCACCTTTAACTTTTATTTGTGCCCAGAAGCCTAATAATAAGGCTGGAAGACTAAATAAAATGTACAAACCATATCCACCAAACATTTTTAATCCTTTACTAAATATATAACATTAATTTCACCAATTATAACCAAAAAGGTTTAATAATTTATATAAATATTATAAATTTTTTATTAGAAGTACGCCCGCTGAGATTCGAACTCAGACTTCTGCCTCCGGAGGGCAACGTGATATCCTTTTCACTACGGGCGCAATTTGATTAACAGAAGGTATTCTACCACGATCAATTGAAGGTTAATAGATTTTTGTAATTTCGTCTCTTTCAGGTCTTTCCAATAGAAAAGGCTTATTTTCATCAACAATAGTGATCCCAATACCTTCAGATGAAACTGTACCAATTTCTGAAACATTTATGAAATTATTTGATAATACTGAGATAATCTTTTCTCTGAAATCTGGACTGGCTGTGAACAATAATGCACCTGATGAAATTGATTTAAGTGGATCAATTGAATAATGTGAACAGATTTTCATTGTCAATTCAGAAACTGGAATCTTTCGTAAATGTATATTCATTTTTTTATTACTTGCAATTGACATTTCCCAAATGGCCGATGCGATACCTCCTTCAGTCGGATCGTGCATTCCTGATACTCCAAAACCTTCTTTAAGAATATTCGCTTCGGGGAAAATACTAATCCCAGGATTGTGTAAATAAGATTGAGCAATGATTAATTCATCTTTTGTAAGAATAGTTGAAGTTCTCTCTGAAAAATCATTAGCCAGGATCGAAATTGTTTCTATTGCTATTTCTTTTGTGAGAAAAATTATGTCTCCTGATTTAATTCCTCTGGGTGTAATTAATTTATCCTTTTGCACAGTCCCAATCATTGTGGCTGAGAGTATTGCACGATCAATCCCATGAGTGATTTCAGTGTGGCCACCAATTATTGTTATTCCATATTTATTTGTTGCTTTTATTAATTGATTTGTTATATTTTCAACCTTTTCAGGTGTAGTAGTGTGTTCTGGCAATAATAGTGTCGTTAACATCCATTTAGGACTTGCTCCTGTTGTGACAATATCATTTACATTAATTTCAACCGCATACCATCCAATATTTTCAACTGTCAATGATATCGGATCGCTTTTTAGGACAAGATATTCATCGCCAAACTCAATTACCGAACAATCCATTCCAGTTCCCGGACCAATGATTACCTTTTCATCTAAAATCGGGATTTTTAATAGGATTTTTTCGAGAAGATTGGGAGGTAATTTCCCGAGTGAAAGTGTTTCCATTATTTCTAAACCTTAGTATACAAAATCTCTAATGTCATACGTGCTGATATGGGGTGTTCCCCGTTCAGAAAATATCAGATTCTCTTCAATAAATTTTCGTTGCAATTGTGTCTCTGCACTCGATAATGGGATCAGATTTGTGTTGAAAGCATTTTGTGTATATGTCAGGCCTTCACTTTCAATTAACTCAGAAAAATAAACCAAATCATCTGCGTCTAATCCCATTTGATTGATTATATCAACTGTATCCGTTATGTGAGCTGCTTGATATTGTTTCCCTCCAGCACCTAACAAAATGATTATTCCCACAGAAATCCCTGCGGACTTGATAAGCCTGACAGCATTAAGTGCTTCCTTCGCTGTTCCAGGTTTATTCAGAAATTTCAATAATTGGTTATTCCCACTCTCTAATCCAATATAAATTTTTTTCAGTCCAAGTTGAAATAAATTTTTATAATCCTGGGCATTTTTTCTCTCACCGCTGAAACCATCTAAGAAGGCAAATAATCCACCTAACTTTTCTACGTCAAGGTGCCTATGAATAACTTCAATTAATGGGATTAATTTATTTGTCGGTACAACAAGTGCATTGGCATCTCCTAAGAAAATCGTTCTACGTAATGACAATCCATCTCCAATAAAGTTAATCACCCCATTAATATGGTTTTCAAATTCTTGCGGTTGCTTAATTCTGAATTGCCTGTCACGGTAAAATGTACAAAATGTACATTTGTTAAATGAACACCCTTCCGTTAATTGGAGTACGAAAGAAATGTATTGATCCGGAGGCAGAATTCCTACTGGTTTGTAAATGGAATGGTAATCCTGTAAATCGTCTTGATAAAAGTCAACGCCAACTTTTGCCAAATGCATCAATTCAGATACAGTTTTGGTAGTTAACGGGGGTAAAAAATAATCCTTAACTAAAAGTGAATCTACAATCATTTGAATTGTGGAGTGGGCTTTGGAGAGAAGGTTGCTTTTTTCTTGTTCATTCAGCCATTTTCTATGAAGTATGTCTCTGTCAGAATTCCATTTTGCAACAACATTTCCATTCAGTCCACGACGATATGAGATTTTTTTCAATAATGCAGTCCATAATCGACCTGCTTTATCAAAACTAAAAACCTGGGTTTCTTTTGCAGTTTCAATACTAATTGTCACGCAATTATTTTTTTGACTGACTGTAATGGTTTTGTTGTCCCAATTTCCAATATGAACCAAGAATTCCTCCAAAATAGATTATGGTTGAATCATAATTCACCATTCATGGATAAACAAGAGAAATTACCAACCTTTAGACTGATTTTCAGGTTCTTTATTTCATCTCATAAAACAGTATTGACGGGTGTTAATGGCGGTCATCAATACCAATAATCCCCTGGCTGCTATGATGAAAAGAGACGAATTTTTCCAATAATGCCTGGATCAGGACATTTATCATCAGCAAGAATGACAATTCTTAAATAATTTATTGGGAAATAATTATTATAATTTAGTAAGAGTATGAACTCTTACAACGAAAATCATTAAATTTTTAAAACTATTTTTTTAAAAACCTTAATCAGGAGAAGAAAATGTCGGAAGCCACTTATCAAGAATTAATTGAATCACACCAAGTTTTGGTAGATTTTTCCTATGATTTGAAAAAAGTCGCTAAAGGTTATGCTAATCGTTCTTTGTATATAAATTTAAGTAACCAGGAAATTAAAAGTAAAGCAGTTACCCAGGAAATGAAAAAGACATTTACTGGTGGAAAAGGTTTTTGTTTATGGCTATTGTGGAATGGAACAAAACCTTCAACCAAATGGGATGATCCGGAAAATGAACTTGTTTTTTCATTAGGCCCTATTGGGGGTATCACAACTTATCCTGGGAGTGGAAAAGTCACAGTGACCACCATATCTCCTTTAACACATTCCGTAATTGATAGTAACGGAGGCGGTTATTTCGGACCTTTACTAAAATTTGCTGGTTGGGATGCTTTAGAAATTCAAGGGAAAGCCAATCAGGAGGTGGTGATATTCATCGATGGCGATAATGGCAAGGTAAAAATTGAGGCTGCGCCATTGGATCCTGTTGACACGCACCTGATAAATACAGCACTGACAAATTTATATGCAAAAGACGAAAAGGATAAAAGAAATATTTCTGTCATTTCAGCAGGTCAGGCTGCAGAGTTTGTCCCAATTTGTGGACTTAATATTAGTTATTATGATCCTAAACGAGGTGAAGTTAGATATAAACAAGCAGCGCGTGGTGGCGCAGGGACTGTTCTGAGAAATAAAAAAATTAAGGCAATTGTTGTTCGATATAGTGGTTTAAACGCAGACAGTAATGGTGTTGCAAATATGGAATTATTGCGTAAAGCTGGACAGCGGATTAATAAAGAAATTACAGCTTTCGATGCTTCACAAAATGATATGCGTGGAACGGGAACTCCATATTTGGTGGATATTATGAACAGATTTGATTTATTGCCTACACATAATTTTCAATATGGATCTCATCCGGATGCTCATAAAATTGCAGGGGATATCTGGAAGAAAGCTTTCGATCATTCCGGGCCAGATGGATGTTGGTATGGATGTACCATGTCCTGCGCACACGGGGTCTCACATTACCATCTGAAAACAGGTCCATACGCTGGTGAAGCTGTTTTTGTTGATGGACCCGAATATGAGACGTTGGGTGGGTTGGGTTCAAATATTGGGATTTTTGAACCTGAGGATTTGCTTGAATTAAATTTTTATGCTGATACATATGGAATTGATACAATTTCGTTGGGAAATTCAATAGCATTTGCAATGGAATGTTATTCATTAGGTATTCTGGTCAAAGAAAAAACTGGTGGACTTGAACTAATCTGGGGAAATGCAGAAGTATCTTTGGTCCTGGTTCATCAGATGGCAAAAGGAGAAGGTTTCGGTTTGGTTGTTGGTCAAGGCGTACGAGCAATGAAAAGAATATTTGCTGATAAATTTGGAGCAGATCCGAAAATCATGCAAGACATCGGTATGGAAATCAAAGGGATGGAAATTTCAGAATATATATCCAAAGAATCAATTGCTCAACAAGGAGGATTTGCTCTTGCATCTAAGGGTGCGCAACATGACGAAGCCTGGCTAATATTTATGGAAATGGTTCATAAACAGCTTCCAACTTTTGAAGATAAAGCCGAAGCTTTACACTACTTCCCGATGTGGCGAACCTGGTTCAGTCTTCATGGTTTATGTAAATTACCATGGAATGACATTATTCCAGAGAGTAATAAAACTGCAGCAGAACCTGCGAAAGTTCCTGAACATTTAGAAAACTATACCTGGTTGTATGAGGGAGTTTTGGGTGAAAAAATAACCCCGGATGAAATTATTGAGCAATCTGAAAAAGTTTATACTTTTCAAAGATTATTCAATCTTCGATTAGGCTTTGGAACCCGTGAGCATGATTATCCTCCATACCGGGCGATGGGACCGGTAACAGCTGCTGAGTACGAATCGCGCTCAGAACGCTATGATAACGAATTAACTGACACAGGATTAAATATTAAGAATTTATCTACTCAAGAAAAAATTAAGTCATTACGAGAATATCGTGAATCCAGATACGAAATGCTGGTAGATGCTGTCTATGAACGCCGCGGATGGACTGATAGAGGAATCCCAACCGAAAAAACAGTGAAAAGACTGGGAATTGACTACCCAGAAATCCTAGAATTGATAAACAAGAACATGTAAATAATAGTAAATTGTTTATATGAGTGTCTATCAATGATTAGACTCTGTATTTTAATTAATACACATTGAACCGATTACAATTTTTGTCAATTAATTTATTCGGAATTTAATTATTTCAGGAATTACATTCTACTAGACAGAAAAGGAAGAATAGAATAAACTCAATTTGAGAATAGGAAAGCGCATGGCTTTGCGTTTAGCAAAGTGACGAGGATGAAGGTTCCCCAATGCAAATTGGGGTTAACTGAGTGGAAAATGATCCATTCCAGGAAAATCGAAAGGTCAGCGGAAGCCTTCCAGGAATTAAAACCTGTACCTATTCATACCAACTAGATAATTTAGATTATTATTCCTGAAAAAACGGAGGTGTTTTTATGTGTGGAATTGTTGGATATATAGGTAGTCAAAATGCAACCCCAATTATTTTAAATGGACTAAAAAAACTGGAATATAGAGGATATGATTCAGCGGGAATTGCTGTTTTACAGAATGGAAAAATTGAAATTAGAAGGGATGCAGGAAAATTAAATAAATTGAATGCCATGGTTTCCCATCAGCCATTGGAAGGACATTTGGGTATTGGCCACACACGCTGGGCAACGCATGGTATGCCGACAGCTGAAAATGCGCATCCCCATATCGGTTCCACCGGTGAGGTAGTTGTAGTTCATAACGGGATTGTCGAAAATTATATGGAATTGAAAGAAGAATTGGTTGCTGAAGGGATAAAATTTAATTCTGAGACCGACACAGAAACGATTGTACATCTAATCGAAATGTATATGGGGGTTGGAGATGATTTTGAAAAAGCAACAACAAATGCATTAAAAAGGTTAAAAGGTGCTCATGGTATCGTGACATTTACGACAAAAGAACCAGACAAGATAATTGCAGCGCGAATTGGAAATGCAGGTGGTGTGGTTGTGGGTTTTGGTGAAGATGGAAATTTTGTTGCATCAGATATCCCAGCAATTCTTGAACATACCAGAAAAATGATTTTTCTGGATTCAGAACAGATGGTCATAATCAGGAAAGATTCAATATTAGTTCAGGATTTTGATCGCAATGAGATAACGCCTGAAATACATATGATTTCCTGGGACCCTGTATCTGCAGAAAAAGGCGAATACCGCCATTTTATGCAAAAAGAAATTCACGAACAAGTCAGGTCTTTAACCGATACCTTAGCTGGCCGTATTGATTTTGACAATGGGATCATTCAAATTCCACAGTTAAATTTGGACAAAGATATGGCCAATCGTATTGAAAAAATAATCATCACTGCCTGTGGTACAGCTGCCTACGCTGGAATGGTTGGCAAGATATTAATCGAATATATCGCACGCGTTCCAGTGGAAGTTGAAATTGCATCAGAATTCCGATATCGAGATCCATTAATCAATGAGAATACAGTTGTTTTGGCGATCAGTCAATCTGGCGAAACTGCTGACACCCTGGCAGCAATGGAATTGGCCAAACGTAAAGGTGCAATCCTTTGGTCAAATGTGAATGCAATCGGTTCTCAAGTGATGCGTATTTCAGATGGTTTCATTTCTATGCAAACTGGTCCAGAGATTGGTGTTGCTTCCACAAAGGCATTTACAGCGCCTCTGGCTGATTTATACATGCTTGCTGTTCTTCTGGCTGATTTACGGGGAGTCATCAATGAAAAGGACAGAAAAAAATTGGTCTCTGATTTGAGGCTGATTCCAGCGCTTGTTGGAAAAGCCCTCGAACAGGATGGGGAGATACGGAATATTGCGAAAGAATTCAAATTTATACGAAATGCGCTCTACCTTGGCCGTGGGATCAATATGCCAATCGCTTTTGAAGGTGCATTAAAACTTAAAGAAATTTCGTATATCCATGCAGAAGGTTACCCTGCCGGTGAAATGAAACATGGTCCCATTGCTTTAATTGATCGGGATATGCCTGTTGTAGCAATTGCTCCAAAAGATCCCTGGTATGATAAAATGATCAGCCAGATTGAACAAGCAAAAGCCAGAGGTGGAAGTGTTTTAGTGGTGGCCACAGAAGGTGATGAACGAGTAGCTGAACTTGCTGACCAGGTATTCTGGATTCCTGAAACACCCTGGTTATTAAGCCCTATCGTAACAGTTATTCCTTTACAGCTTTTTGCTTATCATATCGCTTCATTGCGTGGGTTGGATGTTGATCAGCCACGGAATTTAGCAAAATCGGTTACCGTAGAGTAGAAATTGAAATAAATTAAATTTTATTATTCTCGCGAAATCCAACTTCTGAGACCTTCAGGTTGTTGAAAGCTTTTTATTTTATTTAGCAGTGATAGTGGGTCCGGATCATGTTGGAGTAATATTTTATGGTCAGCATAAATGAATTTTTCATTTAGAGCGTGCTCGACCATTTGAAGAAGTGGATCAAAGTAATGGTTGATATTCAATAATCCAATCGGTTTCTCATGGATTCCTATTTGTGCCCATGTTAATGTTTCAAATAATTCGTCAAAAGTACCAAATCCACCTGGCAAAGCGATAAAAGCATCTGCAAGTTCACTCATACGTGCTTTTCTGAGATGCATATTAGGTAAAACTTCCAGTTTAGAAAGATTAGCATGAATTAATTGAGGTTCATTTAATAATTCAGGAACTACACCAATAACTGTGCCATTACCTTCCAGAACCCCATTTGCCACAGCTCCCATCAGGCCTGTCTTACCAGCTCCGTAAACAAGGGTGATATTTTCCAAAGCCAGGATTTGTCCTAATTTATATGCACATTCATAGTATTCTTTCCTTAATCCATCTGCAGAACCACAGTAAACGCAAATTGCTTTAACATGAGATTTCATTTGCTCGTTCCTAATTTTTTTGTATTATTTGTTTCGATTCAATAAACAGCCGAGTGGAAGTGAATTTTTGGTTGGTACCAGCCCAAAACACATTAACCACTAATAATTAATAAGATATCATTTTATCTTTTTACAATTTACTTAATTCTAATCGAAATTGAGAATAATAATTTGATTTCCAATATGCCAATTCCTATTTATTTTCCTAAATAATAATTTGAAACTTGCAATAAAAACCTCCATTGTTAACAATTGTTTGAAGAGTTTTCACTTTTTTGTTGAGACTAATTTCAATTAAATCTTTATCCATAACACACAATTCGGAATGGTCTTGTATTACCTGACGATATGGGCAATTAGAAAAAAATATTACAGGACCATGAAATTGGGTTTCCCAACGTGACTCATAGTTCTGAAGATTTAGAAATGAAATTAATTGGTTTAATTTAGAAATTGCGGAAGAGTTAGTATCGATATCCATTTTCTCTGATAAATGTTCCGATAATTTTATAAAAGTATTTTTTCCAGGCGGCAATAAATGAAACAAGGCGTGGATGAGAAAAATTAAATTATGCTTATAGAAAGAATCTGATATCTTATATCTGGATGCTGGTCTTCCGCGTAAATTTAATTCAGGCTCAATTTTTACAACTTTTCCACTTTTATGCAATTTCTTAATTTGGTACCGAATATCAGCTTTTGTTAGATTTAGAAGCGTGGCTAACTGATTAACTGACATGGGTATGTTCTTCGATAGGATATTGATTATCTCTTCATCGGTAGAGTTTTGCATTATTAATCCTAATTAAGATAATAATATTTTTCTTAATTATAACTTGACCTTTCAATTTCATAGGATAGAATTGTTATAAAGACAATAGACCTTTAATAAGAGGGTATTATGCAACCAGAAAAAATTAATAAACTCAATATAAACATTCCCCCTGAATTAGAAAATCAAGTAGCAATCACAACATTAGATAAAATTTACAATTGGAGTCGGGCTAGTTCTCTCTGGCCGATGATGTTTGGATTAGCTTGTTGTGCTATTGAGATGATTATCACTGCAGCAAGTCGTGTTGATTTTTCGAGATTTGGTATGGAAGTCATGAGACCAAGCCCCAGACAAGCAGATGTGATGATTGTTTCAGGAACTGTTACAAAAAAAATGGTTCCCCAAATTGTCAGGTTATTTAATCAGATGGGTGAACCAAAATATGTGCTGGCGATGGGAGCATGTGCATCTGGTGGCGGACCATTTAAAGAAGGATACAATGTTGTATCCGGAATTGATAAATTTTTACCAGTTGACGTCTATATTCCTGGTTGCCCTCCAACCCCACAGGCATTACTGCATGGTTTGATTATTTTACAAAAGAAAATTGAGAAAGAGAAATTATCAGATGCTGAATGGTATAAAAAAGATTTTCATGAAGAAATCCCTGTACCAATTTTAGGACCGGATTTAATTGATCCTAGAAAGTATCCGTTATTCAAGAAAAATTTACAATCAGCTGAAGAAGTTACAGTAGAAGTGTCTGATGCAAAAGGCGAAGAGGCGTAAATATGGAAGAACATACTCTAGTTTCCCATGTTCCTGATTTTGAAGCTCTTTTTCCAGAAAAAGTCATATTGGATACAAGGCCTGGTTTTAGTGGTTTTATAGTCCCTAGAGGATTTCTCCTGGATTTTTCAAAAGAAATCAGGGATTCCTGGGGATATGACACTTTATCCTCAATTACAGGTGTGGATTATTTTCCAGATAGCATGGAAGTGGTATACCACTTTTATCGATCGCTGGGTGGAGGAGCTCTTGTTGTAAAAGTTCAAATACCCCGTGACGACGCCATTGTTCCTTCATTATTTTCAATCTTTGGTGGTGCAGAATTCCAGGAACGAGAAGCGTGGGATTTATTAGGGATTAAATTTGAACATCATCCAGATTTAAGGCGAATTTTGATGTGGGAGGGCTTTGAAGGTTTCCCATTGAGAAAAGATTGGAAAGAAGCTTATTATGAGGAGGATGCTAAGCCATTTGCATCACGATGGCCAGAAGGGGTTGCTGAACATTCAGAAAAGAAGAATATATTTGGAGACAATGTCAAATATCCTGATAATTTTGATCCTGAAGAATGGGTAGCATCTGGTGAAGAAGCCTTATATTTGGGATTGAATAAATCCGGAAAAAGTAAAGATTTAGATACAGAAATGTTAATAATAAATCTTGGACCCCAACATCCTTCGACTCATGGTGTTTTTCGAATGGCAGCTTTACTGGATGGAGAATCAATCGTCGATTTAAAGCCAGCGTTTGGTTATCTGCACCGCAACCATGAAAAGATTGGGGAACGAAACACATTTCTTCAAAATATGCCGTTTACTGACCGCCTGGATTATATTAGTTCCATGAGTAACAATTTTTCATACGCATTAGCTGTTGAAAAACTGATGGGAGTAAAACCACCTGAGAGGGCAGAATACATTCGAGTAATTATGGCGGAATTAACAAGAATAGCCAGCCATTTCATGTCTACTGGTTTTCTGTTAAATGATTTAGGCGCTTTTTTCACGCCAGCATTATATGCTTTGAAGGAGAGAGAATTAATTCTTGATGTTTTTGAAGCTGTCTCTGGTTCCCGAATGATGTGTAATTATTTCAGATTTGGTGGTGTTGTCCGGGATTTACCAGCTGGGATTCCTGAAGCAATCCGAAATCTGGCTTTTGAACGATTGCCTGCAAAAGTTGATGAATTAGATCAGCTTCTTACGGAAAATGAAATTGTTCGATCCAGATGCATGGGGATTGGTGTATTGACTGGTGAAGAAGCTATCAATATGTCAGCTACAGGACCTATCCTAAGAGCAAGTGGTGTCCCTTATGACATTCGCCGGGCTGATCCTTATAGCATTTATGATCGTTTTGAATTTAATATTCCTGTCCTTTACCATGGTGATATTTATGATCGATATCTAATCCGAATTGAAGAAATGCGCCAAAGTGTTCGAATAATCCAACAAGCGATAACACAGATCCCTGAAGGACCTATTTTTGAAGGGAGGTCGCAATATCAGGTAAAAGTTCCAGCTGGTGAGGCGTACGGAAGGGTTGAAGCTCCAAAGGGGGAACTTGGATTCTATGTCGTATCAAATGGCCAACCAAACCCCTGGAGATATCACGTCAGAGCTCCATCATTCATCAATCTTACTTCCCTAAGAACGATGTGTCTTAATCAAAAAGTAGCTGATGTCGTCGCAATACTTGGCTCAATAGATATTGTTTTAGGCGAAGTTGATCGATAGGAGGATATTATGGAAATAAGCGGAATTATTAAAGGGCTGGGGATAACCTTAAAACATTTTATCGAAACCTATCTGGTCGATATTCAATACAAAGGTAAGAGATATGGAACAGAAGCGGGTATTTTAGATCGAAAGTCATATGACACAAAAGGGATATTTACAGTTCAATATCCAGAAGAAAAAATAGCTGTACCAGAAGAATTTCGATATATTCCATTTCTGGTCTATGATGAAAGCGCAGATGGAGAGCGAGATATTCGATGTACTTCTTGTGGTATCTGTGCAAAAGTTTGTCCACCACAGTGCATCTGGATAACCCGTTCTGTAAATCCTGAAACTGGAAAACCAGTTCCAAAACCTGCGAAATTCTTTATTGATGTTGATATTTGCATGAATTGTGGTTTGTGTGCAGAGTATTGTCCCTTTGAAGCAATTCGCATGGATCATGATTATGAAATCGCAAATATTGACCGATTTGCCCATCACATTTATGATTTAGAGAAATTATTAAAACCTGCATCTTATTACGCAAAGATTCGTCCGACCCAATTTAAAGAAGAGGATGATGCCAGAAAAGAAAAAGAAGCAAAAAAAGCAGCTGCAAAAGCAGTAAAAGAATCTTAACGTAAGGCATTAAAGGTAGATTTATCATGTACAATTCGGATACAGAAGTATTATTTCCCGTTAGAGCAATTCCTGGATTGAAGGGATTACGAGGGGAAAAATGGGATCAATTGATTGATTTTATTTTAAATGATGCAAACGAAAGTGAGAAATTGGCTTTTGTGTTGATGATCGTTCGTCTCGTTGGATGCAGTGGCTGTAACGCAGATTCATTTAGAGCCATGCGTGGTTGTACCAAATGCGCACAACAATCGATCAGAAGATATCGAGGGGAAGATATTGATCTATTAAAATTATTCGAGAAATCGAAAATTGAAATTGATAATCGAAATAAGGGATTTGAATCCTAATAAAAATTTGGAAGGAAAAAATGACAGCTAACAATATAACCACTGAAATGGTACTTGGTGCACTTTCAAAAGTACAAGAACCGGAATTACATAAAGATTTAGTTACTCTCAATATGATCAGGGATGTAACAATAAATGGTTCAGAAATAAAATTTACAATTGTTCTTACAACACCAGCTTGCCCTTTGAAAGCGAAAATTGAAAAAGAATCCAGAGAAGCAGTTATGACGATCGATGGTGTAAAAAGCGTAGTTATAATTATGGATTCTAACGTGCCTTCAGATGGAAAAAATCGAGGTAATTTATCTTTGCAGGCAAAAAATGTCCTGGCGATTGCTTCTGGTAAAGGTGGTGTAGGAAAGTCTACTGTTAGTGTGAATATTGCTGTATCATTGGCAAAAGCTGGAGCGAAAGTCGGGTTATTGGATGCTGATATTTATGGGCCAAATATCCCTACAATGATGGGGTTGGATAAATTACCAGCATTTGAGGAAAATAAAATAATTCCAGCTGAAGCTTATGGTGTGAAAGTAATGAGTATTGGATTTCTTGTAAAACCTGGACAACCGCTTATCTGGCGAGGTCCTATGCTGCATTCTGCTATTCGACAATTTTTATCTGATGTAGCCTGGGGAGAGCTGGATTATTTAGTGATTGATCTTCCGCCTGGAACAGGGGATGCGCAATTAAGCCTTGCACAATCAATTCCGATTAGTGGTGGATTGATTGTTACGATGCCTCAAGCAGTTTCGATAGAAGATGCAAGTCGCGGATTATATATGTTTAAACAACTGGATATTCCTATACTTGGTGTTGTAGAGAATATGAGTTTTCTTGAAATGCCGGATGGGGAAAAAATGGAAATTTTTGGCAATGGCGGTGGCGAAACACTTGCTTTAGAAGCCAACACTACATTTTTTGGAAAAATCCCATTAGCACCGGATGTGAGAGCTGGTGGAGACAATGGAATCCCTATCGTTATTTCCCATCCAGATTCAAATGCAGCAATTGCATTAAAAAATATTTCTGAGCTTTTAGCTGCGAAATTAAGCGTGGCAGCTTTAGAAAGTAATCCTGGTATTCAAATAGAGATTGTAGAGTAATATATGGATAATCAAACTCAACATTCGGTTGTATCAGTAAGATTTTCAAAAGTCGGAAAACTTTACCATTTTGAAGCTGCAGCGGGAATGGACTTAATCGTAGGCGATCAAGTTGTGGTTGAAACTGCCCGTGGATGGCAACTGGGTGAGGTTGCCCATATTGTGGGAGACTTAACAAATGTTGGGGATGGATCCTGGAAAAGGATAGATCGGAAAGCGACCTCTGAGGATTTTGCACAAAGGAAATCCAATGAGGAAAAAGAAAACGAATTATTGGAATTTATTCGAAATGTGATAAAAGCACAACATTTGGATGGGGTAAAAGCCGTCTTGGTTGAATATAGTCTGGATGCAACAAAAATTTCAGTGTTGTACAGCTATGAAAGTGATAACAAAATTGATTTAAAAAATCTAAAACAAGAAATCACAAGAAAAGTTCAGCATTCACAGGTTGAATTAAGACAGATAGGACCCAGAGATGTAGCAAAAATATTTGGTGGGATGGGGGCTTGCGGATTACCAACCAGATGTTGTTCTAAATTCCTAACGGATTTCAGTTCAATATCGATTCGTATGGCTAAGGAGCAGGGCATTTCTCTCACTCCTACTGAGATAACTGGAATGTGTGGACGATTGCGATGTTGTTTAATTTATGAATATGAGATGTATGCTGAAAATCGCAAACAATTACCCAAACGAAACAAACGAGTGATGACTCCTGTCGGTGAAGGAAAAGTCATTGATGTCCTACCATTAAAAATGGCAGTGATTGTTGAATTACCTGAATTAGGAAGAAAAGAATTTTTTAATTCAGACATTCAATTGATGGATGGATTATCACAACAACCTGTTCCTTCAAAACCGAAATTGATAGATGATACGATCGAAATAAAAGAAAAAGGATCAGATCTACCGGTAAATTCACAAAATACGAATCAAACCGAAAGAGAATCAAAATCTTTCAGAAATCAACAAAGCGGAAAAGGCAAAAGGCCAAAATGGCGAAAAAGAAGGCCATCGAATCAGAATAATAATGAAAAATAATAATATTTTTGAATCTGCAGAAAATAATTTTTTCTACTCTCAAAAATTAAGAAGAGACTTTCACAAAAATCCTGAGTTGGGGTTCGAAGAATTTCGTACATCTGGAATTATTGCTAAAGAATTACACAGTTTTGGATACGAGGTTCATAAAGGGGTTGGAAGAACAGGGGTTACTGGTTTTTTGGAAGGCAATAATCCAGGCAATCATTTATTGTTGCGATTTGATATGGATGCTTTGCCAATTCAGGAAGAAAATTCCAACGACTACATTTCTACAAATTCTGGTGTCATGCACGCATGTGGTCACGATGGTCACATGTCAATTGGATTGACAGTCGCAAAAATTATTAGTGAACAAAAAAATCAGCTAAATGGGACCATTAAATTTGTATTTCAACCTGCCGAAGAAGGATTAGGTGGAGCAATTGCGATGATTCAAGATGGTGTGTTGGAAAATCCGCGACCTGATTATTGTTTAGGATTACATATTTGGAACGAAAAACCTTTTGGTTGGATCGGGGTGAATACTGGTCCTATGATGGCTGCTGCAGACACATTTGAGATCAAAATTGTTGGAAAAGGAGGGCATGGTGGCCTTCCCAATAAAACCATTGACCCAATAAACACTGCAGCTCAAATAATTAATGCCATCCAAACAATTATTACTAGAAATATTTCACCTTTGGAAAACGCAGTCATTAGCTTTGGAAGTGTTAATGGAGGATCAACATTTAATGTGATTCCAGATGTAGTACTTCTGACTGGGACAATCCGTACATTTGATCCAATGATCAGGGAATTAATAATTAAGCGAATTGAACAAATTTGCCTTTCTTTAGGCGAAGGAATGGGTTGTAAAGTTGAATTTCATATCGATGAAATAACTCCAGCGGTTGTTAATAACCCACAAATAGTCTCAAAACTCTCGAATGTAATTCAAGAATACTTTCCAACATTCGATTTTGATCCAAATTATCAATCAATGGTTTCAGAGGATTTTTCATTTTTCTTAAACCAGGTTCCGGGTTGTTTTTTCTTCGTCGGATCCGCAAACCAGGAAAAAAATCTTGTTTTCGGACATCACCATCCTAAATTTGATTTCGATGAGAAAGTTATACCAGTTTCAGTATCCTGTCTGCTCGGCATGATAGACCAGCTTGGTTTTCTATCTTGTTCAAATTAAATTCATTGGTCATCTTAATACTGGACTAAATATATATAGATAGCATTACATAGTTCTCTTGACTGACTTTCGATAAATGCTATACTGGTTGGTGATAATCATCTGATTAATCTGATTATTAGGTTTATGGGTGTTTATGGTGATGTTTTCTAAATCAACCAATCTATTATCGGAATTTTTAAGATATATTGCCAAAAAATCCGCTTTGGGGGAGGAAAGAATCCCACCACTTGCTTTATTAAGTAAGGAATTGCAGGTCAGTATTGCAAGTTTACGGGAACAATTGGAAGTTGCCAGAGTTTTAGGATTTGTTGAAATAAAACCGAAGACTGGTATTCGATGGCTTCCCTATAACTTTACCCCCTCCATGTTATTATCAGTTTATTACTCGATAACGATCTCTCCAGATTATTTTGATCAATTCAGAGATTTTCGAAATCATTTAGAAGCTGCATATTTCATGGAATCTGCAGCAAAATTAACCAGAAATGATATCGAAAAATTAGATCAGATTGTTAAAGATGCAGAGGAAAAAATACTCTCTAATCCTCCGCAATTACCACATCCAGAACATAGAGAATTTCATGCAACAATTTTCTCAAAAACACAAAACACATTTGCCCAATCGGTATTTTCTGTATATTGGGATGTATATGAATACCAGGGTTACGCCATTATAAATGATCTGGATTATTTAAAACGAGTTTGGCATTACCATCGATTGGTAATGGAAGGAATTCAAACAGGGAATCTTAACCAATCCTTTGACGCATTCCTTGAACATAAAGACTTAATGATTAAAAATAATAAGAACCAACCATCACAAAGATTTGAATAAGTTTGACAATATCAAGGAGAAAATATGTCAAAAATTCAAGAAAATAAAGATATAAAAATGAGTGACAAAAAAAAGAAAATTATAAATGATTTTTGTATAACATTCGGAACTGTAAATGGATCGGGCAGCGCTACTGCAAACTCAACTTTAATGAGATCTTTTTTCCAAATGGGTATTCCTGTTTCTGGAAAAAATATTTTTCCTTCAAATATTCAGGGTTTGCCCACCTGGTATACATTGCGTTTAAGTAAGAATGGTTATTTAGCAAGAATTGAAGAAGATGACATTGTAGTTGCGATGAATCCAGCTACGATCAATAAAGAGATGGATTATATCGTTCCAGGTGGTGTACTTTTCTATCCTGATGATTTGAAGATAATCAATAAACGGGAGGATATCGTTTACTACCCGATGCCTATTAGAAAAATAATCAAAGAATCAGAGGTAAATCCCAGTTTGAAGGACTATATTGCTAATATGGTTTATGTTGGAGTACTTGCACAAATGTTGGGAATTGAATTAGAAATAATAAAGTCTGCACTCGAATTCCATTTCAAAAATAAAGAAAAACCAGTAAATCTAAATATGGAAGTAATTGGTAAATCTGCTGAATGGGCAAAAGAAAACCTAACGAAAATAGATGCTTATTATGTCGAACCTACAAATGGAAATGAAGGCTGGATAATGTCTGATGGAAATACAGCTGGTGCATTAGGCTCCATATATGGCGGTGTTCAATTTACTGCGTGGTACCCTATTACGCCTGCATCGAGTCTTGCTGAATCGCTCCATGAATATATTCCAGAATTAAGATCCGATCCCATAACGGGAAAACAAACATCTGTAATTGTTCAGGCAGAAGATGAATTATCTGCTATCGGTATGGCTATTGGCGCAGGTTGGGGTGGGCTGAGATCAATGACATCTACGTCCGGTCCGGGCTTAAGTTTGATGACAGAATTCTTGGGATTGGCTTATTATGCGGAAATTCCGGTGGTAATTTGGGATGTGCAAAGGGTTGGTCCAAGTACAGGATTGCCTACCAGAACCGCACAATGTGATATCACTTTTGTGAATTTCATAGGACATGGGGATACAGATATGATCATGATTTTTCCAGGTTCAGTCAATGAATGTTTTGAATTTGGCTGGAAATCTCTTGATATTTCTGAGAGATTGCAAACTCCCGTTGTGGTGATGAGTGATCTTGATTTGGGTATGAATGAATGGATGACTCCAAAGTTCACCTATCCAGATCAACCAATGGATAGAGGAAAAATTTTATGGGAAGATGATTTACAAATAATGCTTGACAAATTCAAGGATGGATTTGGACGCTATAAGGATTTAGACGGTGATGGAATAACTTATCGAACTTTATTTGGTAACCAACATCCAAAGGCATCTTATTTTACCCGAGGTACTGGTCATGATGAATATGGGAAATATACTGAAGATCCAGAGATTTGGGAAGAGAGTTTGATGCGTATCAAACGGAAAATCGAAAACGGAAAACAATTTCTTCCTAAACCTGTTATAAAGTCCAATTCTAACAAAAACGGAATTATTTGTGTCGGTTCGGCTGCTTTTCCTGTTGAGGAAGCGATAGATCTATTATCTGCAAAAAATATGAATTTTGATTATATGAGAATTAGAACAATTCCATTGCATGATGAAGTAGTTGATTTCATCAGAGACCATGAAAACGTATACATTATTGAATTAAATCGAGATGGACAACTAGCCCAAATCATTACATTAAAAGCTCCGGATCTAGCCTCAAAGATCAAGAAAATCAACAAAATTGATGGTATGCCATTGTCAGCTAAATGGATTGTTAATGAGATCCTGAATGTAGAGGAGAAAAAATAATGGTAGATTCAGTCATAAAAACAGGCAATGAGAATTCAGCAGGGTTAACACGTGCTGATTATCGTGGTTCTCCCAGTACTCTCTGTCAGGGGTGTGGGCATAATTCAATCTCCAGTCAAATTGTGGCTGCTTGTTTCGAATTAGGATTAATCCCGGAAAAAATCGTCAAATTCAGTGGAATTGGTTGTTCCAGTAAAAGCCCCAATTATTTTTTAAATCGATCATTTGGATTTAACAGCTTACACGGTCGTATGCCATCAATCGCTACCGGCGCTTTGTTTGCAGATATTCGTGTTAAGGGATTAGGTATTAGTGGAGATGGGGATACCGCATCCATTGGGATGGGTCAATTTAAACACTTAGCCCGTCGTAACATGCCAATGGTTTATATTGTTGAGAAC
This sequence comes from Anaerolineaceae bacterium, assembly GCA_030653365.1. Classification (GTDB taxonomy): domain Bacteria; phylum Chloroflexota; class Anaerolineae; order Anaerolineales; family Anaerolineaceae; genus UBA6170. Next base: position 677,759 of record JAURZL010000007.1, on the reverse strand, counting down.
AATGGTGTTTATGGATTAACAAAAGGTCAATTTTCTGCGACTGCAGAAGAAGGTTTGTTATTAAAAAGACAGGGAATTAATACATATTTACCAGTCGATATTTGTATGGAAGCGTTGGTAACGAATGCATCATTTGTTGCGAGAGGTTTCGCTGGTGATCCAAAGCAAATGAAAAACCTCATTAAAGCTGCTTTCAGTCATAATGGATTGGCTGTTCTGGATATCATAAGTCCTTGTGTGACTTTTCATAATAAAGAAAATTCATATCATTCATATTTATGGGGTAAAGAACATGAGGTTCAACTACATGATATAGAATTTGTTCAGGCGAGAGATGAAATTACGATTGAAGATTTCGAGCCTGGTTCTTCAAAAGAAGTAGCACTTCATGATGGGTCGATTATGTTGTTAAAGAAATTGGATAAAGAATATGATCCAACCAACAGATACGAAGCTTTGAGGATAATGGAAGAGGCTGAACGAGAAAATACGTTGATTACAGGGCTGTTATTTGTTGATCCTAACGCCAAAACATTGTTTGATCGGTATGATTTGCCTGATGAGCCTTTAAACCGTTTAGAATCAAGTAAATTAAGACCGTCAGAGAAATCATTGGATGAAATCAACCGCGCATTATTTATGAAGCAATCATAATTGGTCAGTTGTTTTTTTGAATAAAGAATCAAAAAAATATTTTTTTTTCAAATAAAGGATGATTCTTTAGCTATGGGATGGTCAGGATTCTGGATCCACTCGCTCCATGAGCCAAGATATAGCCTGGTATTTGATAGATTGATATGATTCATCACAGCAATATTCAAACAGGATGTTACCCCTGATCCACAATAAACAATTTTTTCATTATCAATTTGATTTCCTAACAATTGACAATACTTTAGACGTAAAGTTTCGTAAGGCAATAAAGTTCCTTGTGGGTCCAGGTTATTCTGATGAAAGAAATTGATCGAACTTGGAATTCTACCTGCTATCTTGTCAATTGGTTCTTCTATTCCCCGATATCTCTCATTTGATCTAGCGTCAATAATAGTGTATCCATCTCTAGAAATGATTGATTCCATTTCATTTGTAGTTACTAATAGAGAATTATCGGGAATTCCAATAAATTCAGCTGGTTCATTCGAATAAGTACCTGAAACTACTGGAAAACCAGCTTGAATCCAGTTGGTAAATCCGCCATCAAGTAAAGCGACTTTTCGATGACCAAAATATCTTAACATCCACCACAGCCTTGCCGCATACGAGCCGAAGGTAGTGTCATAAACAACAACTTGTTTTGACTGATCAATTCCCCAATTGGAGCATGTATTAATGAAAAATTCTGGTTCCGGTAATGGGTGTCTGCCAGTATGTTCGGATAGTTTTCCAGATAAGTCATTATCAAGATCTGCATAAATAGCTCCTGGAAGGTGGCCTTTCAAATAATCTTCAAATCCCCACGCAGGATTCAATAGATCAAATCGGCAATCTATGATAATGACATCAGAATCATTCAATATTTCAAGAAGATCTTCAATTTTTATAAAGTTAGAAAAAGATTTCTTCATTTCATTTCTTTCCTATCGTGCGTAATAATAAGAAATTTGGTGGCCGCATATCACCGATAGGAAGGCCGGAAACAAAAATGATTTGTTGACCATTCTTAATTGGATTTGTAGCAATTATTGCTTCTTCTACAAATGAAACCATATCTTCAATGGTTGTTGCATAAGGAACCTGATAAGGTTTGACTCCCCAGAATAGAGACAACATTCGAAAAGTTTCTATCTCTGGTGTAAATGCTAATATCGGGACTTTTGGACGAACTTTGGACATTAATAACGCTGTTCTGCCGGATTGGGTAAGTACTGCGATATAGGCAACATCGCGATCAAAAGCCAATTCACCTGCTGCACGGGTTAATGCTACAGCATCATCCTGCGTTTGATCCAATGAATGTTTTTTTAGATAACCCCAAAGATGATAATTCGCTTCCGCTTCTTTAATGATGGAAACCATCATAGAAATTACTTCTAATGGATATTTGCCTATCGCTGTCTCTCCAGACAGCATTACTGCATCACTACCATCCAGAATTGCATTGGCTACATCGGAGGCTTCAGCCCTTGTCGGACGCGGACTGTTAATCATCGAGTCTAACATCTGGGTTGCAGTGATAACAAATTTTGCCTTTTTATAGGCGGAATCAATAATTTTCTTTTGAAAGATTGGTACACAGGCAGGAGATGTCTCCACAGCCAAATCACCTCTGGCAACCATGACACCATCGGCTACCGAAATGATATCTTCCAACCTGTCGATTGCCTGGGGTCTTTCTAATTTTGCAATCACTGGAGGTGGAATACGATTTGGAGCCATTTCTTTAATCGTATTTTTGACAAGGATTACATCTTCTGGACAGGAAACAAATGAAATTGCAACTGCATCGATGCCATTCGCTAATCCAAAGGCTAAATCTTCTTTGTCTTTTTCCGTAAAGCCGGGAATTTTCAGGTCAGTTCCCGGTAAATTAACACCTTTATTGGAGGTTAGTATTCCGCCAAGAATAACAGTCGCGAAAACGGTGTCTTTAACAACTTCGATTACTTCGAGTTCAAGGTTTCCATCATCCAATAAAATCCTATTCTTGGGTTTCACACTTCGAGCCAGATTTGGAACGTCTAATGGCAGAGTAATAGTATCTGTAACTAAGTGATCTGGATCTTGATATTCGCCTTGATCAATGGGGGTCAAAGCTATTTTTTGGCCGTGAATTAGAAGAATTCCTTCCGGTGGAAGTTTTCCAACGCGCAGTTTTGGTCCCTGTAAATCTTGAAGAATGGTTATTGGTTTATGTAATTCATCAGATAATTTTCTGATCAATTCTATATTTTTTAAGTGATCATCATGTGTTCCATGAGAAAAGTTCAAACGGACAATGTCAAGGCCTTCTTCAATTAATTTTCTTAATGTGAATTCATCATCACTACTAGGACCTAATGTTGCAATTATTTTTGCTCTTCTATCCATAATTTCACCTATTTTTTTCATATCTATAGATTGATTATATAGCAATTGATTTTTTCTCTTAATCACAAGAAAAAGCCGCCTGGTAATTTGGCGGCTTTCGAATAAAAATTTTTTTTGAAGTTTACTTCATCATTAATGTTTCACGAATAATTGGAATAGCCCAATTTATTGTTTCTTTATCAATAATTAGTGGTGGGGCAAACCGAATTACATTATCATGTGTTTCTTTTGCCAGAATACCTTTCTCTTTAAGAACTTCGCAAAATCTTCGAGCCCCACCGGCTTCTGATTTCAATTCCACACCAATTAATAAACCTTTTCCTCTAATTTCCTTTATATGTGTGCTATTTATTTTTCTCAATTCATTTATAAAATAATTACCTAGATCCAATGATCTTTCTATTAATTTCTCATCCTGGATAACTTTTAGTGCAGCCCTCGCGACAGCAGCACCCAGGGGATTGCCACCGAAAGTAGATCCATGTTCGCCTGGTTGGAATAATCCCATGATTTCAGTATCTGCAAGGACAGCAGAGACAGGGTAAAACCCACCCGATAAGGCTTTACCAATGATAATCATATCTGGTCTCACGTTTTCATGGTCACAAGCAAAAAGCTTTCCCGTTCTGCCAAGACCAGTTTGGATTTCATCAGCAATGAAAAGGATGTTGTTTTCCTTACAAATTCTTTGTACGTTTTGCAGGTAACCAGAAGGTGGAATAATTACACCACCTTCACCCTGAATTGGCTCAAGCATTATGGCTGCTGTTTTCGATGTGATTGCTGCTTCTAATGATTTGATATCTCCATAATTTACAGTCTTAAATCCGGGAGTGAATGGTCCGAATTCTTTTTTGTAATATTCTTCAGTTGAAAATGAAATGATCGTGATTGTTCTACCATGGAAATTTCCACCTGCCACAATTAATTCACTTTCAAAATAGGGGATATTCTTAACTTTATAACCCCATTTTCTTGCCAATTTGATCGCGGTTTCCACTGCTTCTGCACCACTATTCATCGGTAAAGACATTTCGTAACCTGTCATTTCGGATAATTCTTGATAAAAAAGTGGGAGTTGTTGATTACGAAAGGCGCGTGATGTTAAAGTAACTTTTTTAGCCTGTTCAACCAAAGCTTCGTATATTTTTGGATGCACATGACCCTGGTTTAATGCAGAATAAGCACTCAGACAATCCAAATACTTATTTCCATCGACATCATAAACCCAAACACCTTCGCCGCGTTCGATTACAACATCTAACGGATGGTAATTGTGCGCGCCGTATTTTTCTTCTAATTCAATATAATCTTTTGATTTCATTCTATATACCTTTTAATAAATTTACGATTATTGCTTTTTGAGCGTGAAGTCTATTGTGAGCCTGGGGGAATAGTCTTGAGTGAGATCCATCAGCTACTTCATCAGTTATTTCTTGCCCACGATGTGCGGGGAGACAGTGAAGAACAATCGCGTCTTTATCAGCTTCTTTAACAAGGCCTTCATTAACCTGGTAGGGTGGGAAAACAGCTTCTCTCTTCTTTGATTCTTCCTCTTGACCCATCGATGTCCAGGTGTCTGTGTAGATAACATGGGCATTTTTGACTGCTGCATGTGGATCTCTCGTGAAATTTATTTTCGATCCTGTTTCCGCAGCAATTTGCTTTCCCAATTCTACAGCAGATGGCAGCATATCGTATCCTTCCGGACCGCTTTGAGTGAAATTGGCTCCGAGTTTTGAACATATATGTAGTAAAGAAACTGCAACGTTATTCCCATCTCCGATAAAGGTTACGTTCAACCCTTTCATACTTCCGAAATCTTCAAGAATAGTCAATGCGTCTGCCATTGCCTGGCATGGATGGTTATAATCGCTCAAGCCATTAATAACGGGAATATCAGCCCATTTTGCCAATTCTAAAACGTGTTCGTGGTCAAATACACGAGCCATAATGATATCCACATATCCAGAAATGACTCTGGCTACATCAGCAATTGACTCACGTTTTCCAAGCCCGATTTCACTTGGTGATAAATAAAGAGCGTCTCCACCAAGATGGCGCATAGCCATATCAAAACTAACACGTGTACGTAAACTTGGTTTTTGGAAAATCATACTCATAACTTTGTTCTTCAGAATTAGCTGATTTTGCCCTGCATTCCATTCTTTTTTTAATTCAATGGCCAATTCCAACATACCCTGCAATTCAGACGAGGAATAATCAGTAATAGCGATAAAATCTTTCTTCATTTGGTCTCCTTTACAATAAAAAATAATTCAAATGATGATCAAAAAGTATAACATAAGCTAAGATCAGTTAAAATGGATATTCGGAATAATATTGTACATAAAATGTCATTGTCACAAATTTCTAATAAAAAATTCCTGCAGAAAGGTTTTGAATGACTTTAAAAAAATTTAGTTTATTTGTTTTAGCTTATAACATATTTGTGATTTTAGTCGGTGCTTTGGTAAGGGCTACGGGATCTGGTGCTGGTTGTGGAGCACATTGGCCATCCTGCCAGGGCGAAATTATTCCTACTTCTCCTCAACTTGAAACCATTATTGAATTTTCACATCGGTTAACGAGTGGATTGACGATTATTTTGGTTATTATTCTTTTTATTTGGGTTTATAAAACACATAGAAAAAAATCCAAAATCAGGACAGCTGCTTTATTTGTTTTGATATTTATTATCGTTGAAGCTTTAATTGGAGCAGGACTTGTTCTGTTCGAACTTGTTGGTGAGAATTCTTCCATGACCCGAGCGATCGTAATTGCATTACATCTGGTAAATACATTTTTATTATTGGCGAGTAATGCATTGCTATATGAATGGTTACGTTTCGGAGAACCTGAGAAAATAATGCTTTCCAAAAATGGAAAACAGATTGTTTTTATCGTAGTAATTTTATTCTTAGCACTGGGTGCAAGCGGTGCAATAACTGCGCTTGGTGACACATTATTTCCAGCAGAATCCCTTGTCGAAGGATTAAAACAGGATATGGGGGGAAGTAACTTTTTATTGCAATTACGTGTCTACCATCCATTAATCGCGTTGTCGATCGGATTAAGTTTATATATCATTCACACAAATCTATTGTCAACATCAAAGAATAAAAGACTCAATACATATTTTAAGTACATCGCAGGCTTGTTCATTTTCCAATTATTCTTTGGGGTCTTAAATGTTATCTTATTAGCCCCTATTTGGATGCAAATTATTCATCTATTGCTAGCAGATATTATTTGGATTATTTTTATTCTATGGATCAATCAGGTTGTTTTTTATGGTTTATCTCCTTCATTGCATGAAAAACCATAAAATCCATAATCGGATAAACGAGTGGACCAAGAAAATTGCTTAAGTGATAAATCAGTTTACTTTCGAAGCCTGGGATGATGATGTATTGCTTTTTCTTTATCCCATCAAGGATTTCAAGAGCTACTTTTTGAGCACTCATCACTTTTGCTGAACCAGCTATTTTTTTTGTTATTTCTGGTTTGAACTCACTTTCATATTCTAACTGTGGTGTATCCGTATCGGGTGGAAAAATAATTGAGACCTGTATATTTTTGGGTTTTAATTCACTTCGTAAACAATCGCTAAAACCACGAACAGCAAATTTACTGGCTCCATATGCTGAATAGCCGTAGACTCCAATCACACCTGCCATTGAAGAAATATTTACAATGAATGAACCAGAATTCATAAGAGGGAGAAATGCCTTAATACAATGAACCGTTCCAAAATAGTTAATATCCATTAACCAATGAAATTGTTCAATTTCCATAGAGTTAAATTCAGCTGGATGGGCAACTCCTGCGGAATTAATGAGTCCATCTATTTTGATATTCTCGTAATTTAATTTTTCTGAAATTCGTTTAATCTCTGAAAAATCCTGAACATTAGCCAAAAAATAATTCAATTGGTTTTTTTTATCACCCAATTGATTCATAACCTCTAAGATTTTCTCTTCATTTCTTGCGATTATCCAGACATTAGCACCTGATTGAATCAATTTCTGAACCAATGCCAGGCCAATTCCACTTGAACCACCAGTCACTATAATATTCTTATTATTAAAATCAAATTTCATAGGTCGCCTCTACTGATTGCATGTAGAACAAGAACCCCCAGAACAAGATGAACAACTTTGATTATTCGTCAAAGATTTGCCTTGACTGGATGCATTGAACAGGGAAATTTGTCTACTTGTTTCGTTTGATTGACATCGTTCACATTGTATCAAAATATCAGCTTGTGAAATCTTTCTTAGCGCATCAAATTTATAATTACAAACCTTACAAACATATTCATAAATTGGCATATTTACACCTGTATTATTGAAAAATTTCTTCCAACCAAAGAATAAACCGCTATTCCAAAGGCGATGGCGACATTCAATGAATTTTTGATTCCGACCATTGGAATGTGTAAATGGAGTTCACATTCATTCAAAACATCCGGATCAATTCCTGTTATTTCATTTCCAATTACGAGTAAAGTAGGTTCTGAGTTGTTGGTAATCTCATAATCAAATATTGAATGTGAATATGCTGTTATCTCTAATGCCCAAATTCTATACCCTTTTTGTTTCATATTCTTAACCAATGTCAGCGCATTGTGGTGTGATTCGTAATTCATTGTTTTTTCCGAACCAAGGGAAGTTTTGAGAACCTTAATATTCGTGGGTGATGGGGTGATACCACATAGGTGTAATTTTTTTATCCCAACACCATCTGCAGATCGAAAAATGGCTCCGACATTAAAAGTTGAGCGAATATTATCCAGAGCAATCTCAAGATTTATTCCAGGTTTTTGAACATTGTTTTTAGAAATTTCTGTATGGGTAAGATTGATGTGATGAATAATTTCCGTATCATATTTACATTTAGGACAATTAACCCCAATACCTGAATTAGCGGGCGCAGGATATCGGAAATTGCATAGGTTATTTTTACATTGCCTGATTAAATACAATTCTATTTCCTTCATTTGATTAGCAGGATCTAATTTGAATCTATAAGGATAATTTGATTTCTAATGATTCGCGCAGATTCGACAGGGATATTCAATTCACTCAGAACTTCCTCTGGACGACCAGTTGCACCTTCTTTAGATTTCAGGAGCATTTTTAACAAAAGGGGAGATTCTGTGACAAGATCTATTTCCAAAATCAAAGGACGTAGATCATAAGATTTTCCTCTACGAATTCGCTTGATAGAAGTTTCTGACAATAATGCCGAGATTTGTTTTATTAGCAATTTTTCATCAATCGGGTCCAGGAAGAATATATGATACTCTGATGCTTCGGTTTGCGTTTGTAAGGCAGGTTCCTGAAGATCGATCTGAATAATATTATTTATGACAATACCAGAAGGTAACGTTGATGATAAATTCTCCTTCAAACTGTCTATATTAATATCCTGATCCAATAAAAAATCAACAAGTTCATTTTTACTTAGAAACCCTAGGGGTAATGGACTTGCCTGTTGAATTTTTGGTTGTGGATGAAAACCCTGGCTATATACTAGGGGAAGCTTTGCCCTTCTGAATGTTCGTTCCCACATCTTATGGACATCAAGGTTTGAAGTGTAGCGCATCCCATCTTCTTTCGCGTAGTTAATTCGATAACGATAGTTCATTCTTACTCCTGCTTGGCGAAAGGTTAGGGCATTTCCAGATTATCCCTGGATCTTCTTTTCTTAAATGATTAAAAGCTTGTGTGATTCCACATGCATAACATTCGTCTCTACAATCACCACGTAATTGCAAAGACAAACTATTTAAATATTCTGTTTTTATATATGATTTTCTTACACCGGGATGTATATGATCCCATGGAAATACCTCATCGAGATTCCGTTCTCTATGGATATAAAAAGTTGGGTCGAGATTTGCTTCAGAGAAAGCCTTCATCCAGATATCATAGTTCTTAAAATCCTGCCAGGCATCGAATTTTGCTCCGTTCTTCCATGCAATTTCTATGACATCCGCGACTTTACGATCTCCTCTGGATAGCCAGGCTTCTTTCATTGTCTCTTTTGGATCTGTCCAATTAAACTTTAATCCCGGACCTTTTAGTTCTTCCCGGAGAAACCTCTGCTTTTGATAGATAATTTCTTCCTGGTCACAGGCTACCCATTGGAAAGGAGTATGTGGTTTGGGCACAAAAGTAGATACTCCTGCATGAACTTTTGCCCGTTTTCCGATTGCTTTAATTCCAACGCCAAGTACTTTTTTGCACAAGGCAGCAATTTCTGCCACATCTTCCATTGTCTCAGATGGATGTCCAATCATAAAATAAAGTTTTAATGTATGCCAACCTCGTTTAAAAATCTCATATGCAGTTGAGAGTAACATTTCTTCAGAAATAGGTTTATTAATAATATTACGCATTCTTTCAGATGCTGCTTCCGGAGCCAGAGTAAATCCTCCTTGCCGCGAACCTTTAAGTTTCTCCATCAATTCAACAGAAAACGAATCAATTCTTAAGGATGGTAATGAAATCGTAAGATTCTTTCCAACAAATTTTTCACTAATTTCTTCCACTAACTCCAGAACATTCGTATAGTCACTAGAAGATAATGATAAAAGGGCTACTTCTTCAAAACCAGTACTTTCCAGTGATTTTTCGATAGTATTAATAATTTCTTTGACCGTTCTTTCCCGAATTGGGCGGTTAATCATACCAGCATGACAGAATCGACAACCTCTCGTGCAACCACGCATTATTTCGACTGCGATGCGATTGTGTACAACCCCAATTGAAGGGACAATGAAACGGGTTGGTGCATAAGGTAATTTCCCCATGATACGTTTTGTAACCTTCTTGGGAGCTTTTTTATGAGAAGAGTGAAGTTTCTGAAACGTGCCATCAGAATTGTATTGTGGTTCATAAAAAGACGGGATATATACGCCATTAATGGTTGATAACTTTTCAAGTAAATCCTGTTTCAATTGATCGCTTTTTTTCCAGGCTTGAAAACAATTAATTACATCCATTAATATCTCTTCACCTTCACCGATCAAAAACGCATCAATAAATGGAGCCATTGGTTCTGGGTTATAAGTTGCATGTCCGCCCGCTACAATCAACGGGAACTCTTTGCCACGATCATTCGTACGAACGGGTATTTGACTCAGACTCAAAATATTAAGTGTATTTGTATAGAGCGTTTCATAGGGGAGGGTTATTCCAATAATATCAAACTCTTTTAGTGGAATTTTTGATTCAAGTGAGTAAAGTGGGATATTATGTTCAATTAACATTTTTTCCATGTCTTGCCAGGGAGAATATGATCGTTCTGCAAGACAGTCTGCTCTTTGATTAATGGATTCATAAAGAATTTGTAATCCAAGATTTGAGAGGCCAATATCATAAATATCAGGAAAAACCAGGGCAATACTGGTTTCAATTGATTCCCAATTTTTTACGATAGAGTTATATTCTCCACCGACATATCTGCCGGGTTTTTCAACCAATGGAAGAATTTTTTCTAATTGATAAAATAGTGAATTACCTTTTTCCAAGTTTTCTCCTACAACCAATAAATAATAATGAAGTTTTCCAATTGTACTTGAAAACCATAACCACTAAAAAATTCCTTTGACCATTCCTCCATCGATTGAAAGCATTGTGCCAGTTAAGTATGAAGCTCTGGGTGAGACCAAGAAAGTTGCGATATCGGCAAATTCTGCAGGCTCAGCCATTCTTCTTAATGGACTTTCATGAGATTGTTTTATTATTTCTTCTTCAATTGAAGAATTATTTAATTTCGCACGATTTTCCATCAGTGTATTTACTCTTTCGGTTTTTGTCCACCCAGGTAAGACCGAGTTAAATCTGATACCTTCATGCCCCAATTCAAGTGCCAACGTTTTCGTTAATCCTATTGTTGCAGCCCTTATTGAGTTGGAAAGAATCAAGTTGGGTATCGGTTGTTTTACCGAATACGAGGTGATTGTTAAAACATTCGCAGTTTTAGATAATCGCAGTAATGGTAGTAAAGTCCTGATCAAGCGTACATGACTTAAGAAAGATAATTCGAAAGCATTTTGCCAGGCATTGTCTGTTATTGATTCAAAACCTCCAGGAGGAGGTCCTCCTGCATTTGTAATCAATATATCCAATTTCGCAAATTTGTTTTTAATAAACTCCAATAATTTCTCAGGAAACTCGGAATCAGTTACATCTCCATAGAATGGATATATTTTTACCTCAGTTAAATTGGTTAAATTTTCTGCAGCAATATCAAGTTTCTCTTTGTCTCTGCCATTAATAATTACAATCGCTTTTTCTCGCGCTAATTGTGCCGCAGTTGCATATCCTAAACCTCTACTTGAGCCAGCGATAAACACAACTTTTTTATCTAAATTTAAATCCATGTGACTTTCTCCGTTTCTTTTCACCTTTTAGGACAGAGTGTTTTTTTGCGGTAAGACTAGTGAAAAACACCCGCCAACACTTATTTATTGAGATGACACCTTTCTCCTCATAAAAATTCTCTATTCTCGATGGAGATGGTAATGTTTGGATATGAGGATTCGATAAACGAAATGATTGACTCAACCATGGAATCAAAAATTTTTCCGTCATTTGCGACTATCGCTATACCGATTAAAGATGATTTCCAATAATCATGTAAACCGATTTCAGCAATTGATACATTGAATTTATTTGATACTCGGGAAATTAATGATTTGAGTATTCCCCTTTTGTCTTTAATATTTTGTGAAAGCGGCAAATCAACTTTTATTTCAAGATAGCATAACGACATATTAAAATATAACCTTAGTTATTTGGACAAAATGAACAGTAAATTTCTCATCGTAGTAAATTGTACTTGCGTAATCAAATTGCGTTAGGTAGAATTCAAATCTAATCTAGTATGTGGGAGTATTAATGGATATCGAAAAACAATATCAGGAAGCTTTGGACTATTTATATACATTCATTGATTATAGTATGACCAGAAATATGAGATATACAGAGGATAAGTTCAATCTGGGTCGAATGCATAATTTTATGAATTTATTTGATAGTCCACAAAAATCATATCCAATTATTCATGTTGCTGGAACAAAAGGCAAAGGGTCCACTTCTGCATTAATTGCTCAGGCACTATTTGAAGAGGGATATAAAGTTGGATTTTATACATCTCCCCATTTACATGATTTTTGTGAACGAATTCAGGTGAATTTCACTCCATTGAGACATGAGGAAATGATAGAAATTGTTGACGAAATGCGACCGAAAATTCCAATGGTTGAAGAAATTACTACATTTGAGTTGATGACTGCAATGGCTTTTATCTATTTTAAAAAGAAAAATGTTGATTTTGCAGTTATCGAGGTCGGTCTAGGGGGTAGATTAGACGCTACCAATATTGTTAGTCCGTTGATTTCGGTTATTACGTCTTTATCTTTAGATCATATGAACGTTTTAGGAGACACTTTAGCAAAAATAGCTTTTGAAAAAGGTGGAATTATTAAACCAAATACGCCTGTTGTTATAGCACCTCAAAAAGATGAAGCTTCATTTGTTCTTAATAAAATCGCTGAAGAAAGAAACTCACAAATTTTTCAGGTAGGAAAAGATTACTTATATGCACAAGCAGCAAAATCTTTAAGTGGTCAAAAATTTTTTGTATGGCCAAAAGAAGATCAAATTGCAGTAAATGCATATATTGAAAGTGCAGGTAGAGAGGATTGGGAACCTACGAAATTTCATATTCCATTACTTGGGTTTCATCAAGTACAAAATGCAGCAACCGCTTTCACAACGCTAATGGTACTTCGCCAAAATGGACTCAATATTACTGATAAGAGCATTCGAAAGGGATTCTCAAATGTAAATTGGCCTGGTAGATTTGAAGTCCTGAGCCGGAGACCATTTATTGTGATTGATTCTGCTCATAATCGAGAATCTGCATTAAGATTAAGAAACGCTGTTGATGATTATTTTCCTGGAATTCCAGTCGTCCTTGTGTTTGGTGCTTCCGAAGATAAAGATATCGATGGAATGTTGGTAGAATTATTGCCACGAGTAAAAATCGTGATTACTACTAAGTCAATCCATCCACGGGCGATTTCTCCAGAGGATCTAGTTGTAAAAGCAAATCAAATGGGCGTTCGAGCGATCCCCACCCAATCGTTAGAAGAAGCATTTGATAAAGCTTTAACTTTGGCTGGGAAAGAAAATTTAATATTGATTGCAGGAAGTATTTTTGTTGCAGGTGGAATGAGAGACGTGTGGTTTGAAATGCAAGACAAAAAGTCGACAATGAAAGGGAACCAATGACAAATGATAATTGGTTTTTAGATAATACTGAGGAATTTCCAATACCATTGAAACATAGATCAGATGAATTGTATCAATTTCCAAATTTTGAACCTGATTCAAATGGAGAATTTGAGTGTTCTGCAATCATCGTCAGAGATTTAGTTGTTTTTCCAAGAATGATCACACCAATATTGATTAATATTGGCATAAATTACAATGCAATCCAAAACGCTTTAAAGAATTTTGAAACACTGGTTGCTCTTTATGTTTTTGATCCAGAAAACTTGTCAGATGGACAACCAGAATTTTTACCCATTGCTACTGAAATTTCAGTTGGAAAAATTATGACTCTTCCTGAAGGTGATTATTCAGCATTAATCCAGGGCAGACGAAGGGTTGAAATCATTGAAATAATACAAGAAGAACCTTACTTTAAAGTAAAAGCCAGAATCGTTAATGAACCAACCAGCAAAGATCGACATATAAAGGCTTTGATGAGAATCAGCAAAGATCTTTTTGAAAAATGTGTTCAATTAGATAAAAGCATTTCAGATGAAGCACATTTATTTGCAGTAAACATTCAAGATCCATCCTGGTTGACAGATATGATATCTTCTGCCTTATCGATTAATCCAGATGATCGAAGGAAATTGATTGCTGAGATCAATCCGAGAGAAAGGTTGAAATACCTGAATGGAATTTTGGCTCAAGAATTGGATGTCCTTGAATTAGAGGATGAAATTCAAATCAAGATCCAAAATGAGGTCGATAAATCTCAACGTGAATATTATTTACGAGAGCAATTGAAAGCAATTCAATCTGAATTAGGGGAAGGCGATCCTTTTATCAATGAATTATCAGAGTTGAAAGAGAAAGTTAAGAATAAGCAATTACCTGATGATGCAAGGTTAGTTGTGAATAAAGAGATTGACCGGTTAAACCAGATGCCGCCAATGTCACCTGAAACGGGGATTATTCGGTCCTATATTGATTGGATAATCGATTTGCCCTGGTTTGAGACGACAGATGATAATTTGGATGTACAGCACGCAAATCAAGTTCTTGAAAAGAATCATTATGGTTTAGGTAAAGTAAAAGATCGATTACTCGAATACATTGCTGTTCAGAAATTAAAACCACAAGATACCAAACAACCCATTTTATGTTTTGTTGGTTCTCCTGGTACTGGAAAGACATCCTTGGGTCGTTCCATTTCTGAAGCATTAGGCAAAAAATTTGTAAGAGTTTCATTAGGTGGTGTCAGGGATGAAGCTGAAATTCGCGGTCATCGAAGAACTTACATTGGGGCATTACCAGGTCGTATCCTTCAAACGATGAAAAAGGCTGGAACAAATAATCCATTATTTATGCTGGATGAAATTGATAAATTGGGATCAGATTTTAGAGGTGATCCTTCAGCTGCACTTCTAGAAGTTCTTGATCCGGAGCAAAATAAAGAATATTCAGATCATTATCTGGAACTCGACTATGATCTGTCAAAAGTAATGTTTATCACGACAGCAAACACAGCAATGTCAATTCCACCAGCATTATTGGATCGAATGGAAGTAATTGAATTCCCTAGTTATATCGAAGATGAAAAGGTAATGATTTCCAAATTATTCTTAATTCCAAGACAGATTCACGAAACAGGTATTGAAGATTTGAATATCCAATTTCCAGAAGGATCCATTCGGCAGATTATTCGGAATTACACCTATGAAGCAGGTGTTAGAAATCTAGAGCGAGAGATTGGAAGAATATGCCGAAAAATTGCCAGGTTAAAAACTGAAAGCAAAAGTTATCCTTCAAAAATTGAATCATCCCATATAGAAAAGTTTCTTGGGCCACAACAGATATTTGATTTAGAAGCTGAACATGAAGATGAAATTGGTGTAGCTACAGCGATGGCCTGGACGGAAAGTGGGGGGGACATCATGCCGGTAGAAGTATTAATCATTGATGGAAAAGGAAATCTTCAAATAACCGGCCAAATCGGGGAGGTAATGCAGGAATCTGCACAGGCTGCTATGTCCTATATGAAATCAAAATCAGGTGTTTTTGAGGTAGATCCTGAAATATATGAAAATGTGGATGTCCATATCCATATTCCAGAAGGTGGAATTCAAAAAGACGGACCGAGTGCAGGCATAACAATCGCCTGTGCATTAATTTCTGCGTTTACAAATAGAAAGATTCGAAAAGATGTGGCTTTAACTGGAGAAATTACACTCAGAGGCAGAATACTTCCAGTTGGAGGAATTCGAGAAAAAGTATTGGCGGCTCATCGTGCGGGAATTTCGAAAATCATCATTCCTATTAAAAATGAAAAAGACTTGATAGATTTATCAAAAAAAGTCAAAAAACAACTTGATATTGTACTTGTCAAACATATGGATCAAGTAATTGAAGAAGTGCTTTTACCTGCGGAACCATTAACTGAGACAAAAAAACCTGCGAAGAAGACCAAAGAAAAATAATTAATTTTCAGCAGAAGGCTTTGCAATACTTTGGAGGGCTGTTATTCCATTTTTGACCTGAACGAGTAATACTTCCAATTCTTTTTCCAGGTCAGTTAGCGAGGTAATTATATATTGATCAGCCTCAATCCGATTGATCTCACTTTCTTGTTTAGCCTGTTCAATGATTTGACCTGCTCTCATTTGAGCATTTTGAACAATTGCATCTTTTTCAACTAATTGACTGGCTTTTTCCCTTGCTAATTGAAGGGTTCTATTTGCTTCTTCTTGCCCTTGCGCAATTAATCGATCTCTTTGGGCAACTAATTGTTGGGCCTTTTTAATTTCTTCTGGAATTGAAACACGCATTTGATCAATAATACTCAACATTTTATCTTCATCAACGATAACTTTACGCATCATCGGTAGTGGGCGGCTTTCGTTGAATAATTCTTCCAATCGATCAACAAGATGTAAGATGTCCATGGATCCTCCAGGTTATCGCTAAAATGAGTTTATAAAAAAATTAATCACGTAAATAAGTTGGTTGTACTACATTTTGGTCTTCACCCAGATCTAAAAATCGTTTACCCAATGCTTCTTTTACAATTTTTGGAACCATCCGGGAATAATCACCGCCTAATGAAGCTATTTCCCTGACTGTGGATGAAGATAAAAATGTATATTGTTCATTGGTAATTAATGCTGCCATCTCAATATCCGGGGCAAGGTGTTTATTGGCTAAAGCCATTCGAAATTCATGTTCAAAATCTGAAATTACACGCAATCCACGAACAATAACTTTGGCTCCAATTTTTTGTGCAAAAGCTACTGTTAATCCACTATATCCTACAACTTTGATGTTTTCTATATGAGATAATGTGGCTTTTGTAAGTAAAAGCCGTTCTTCAGGTGGAAAGAGCAAATTTTTCAATGGTCGATCATAGACAGCAACAACAACCTCATCGAAAATTTTTGCTGCTCTGGTCGCAATATCGATGTGACCATTATGGATGGGATCAAAAGTTCCAGGAAACAAAGCTCTTACCATTTTTATTATTTTTCTCCAATCATTTTTTGCAAGTATTCATTCATTATTATCTTATATAGATGACTTTCGTCATTAATAAAAGTAGGGTCTTTTTCGATTACTTCCCTTGCAAATGTTCTGGCTTTATCGATTAATTTCACATTCATTATAGTAGAAAAACGAATTTCTTTATAGCCAGATTGTCTGGTACCAATAAAATCACCGGGACCTCGCTGGTTCAGGTCAATTTCAGCCAGTCTAAAACCGTCATTTGTTTCAATCATTGCTTTTAGTCGTTCATTTTCTACTGCATCTTCATTCTCTGCTACCAGTAAACAGTATGATTGGTGTGATCCTCGACCAACTCTTCCTCGTAATTGGTGCAATTGTGACAATCCAAAACGATTTGCCCCTTCAATCATCATCAATGTCGCATTAGGCACATCAACACCAACTTCAATTACTGTTGTCGTAACTAAAATTTGGAAATAACCATTTCGAAATTCTTTCATTACTTTTTCTTTTTCTTCAGATCGCATTCTTCCATGTAATAATCCAAGTTTTGCATCTGGAAAGATTTCCTTTTTCAGACGACTGAATTCATTAACAGCAGCATTAGATTCGAATAATGCAATATCATCAGATTCAATCAGTGGATAGACAATGAATGCCTGAAAACCATCATTAATCTGGTTTTTAATTAAATTGTAAGCTTGATTTCTGATTGCAGGTTTAACAATTGATGTCTTAATCTCTTTTCTTCCAGGGGGAATTTCATAAATTATTGATAAGTCCAAATCACCATAGATTGTCAAGGCTAATGTTCTGGGGATGGGTGTAGCAGTCATTACCAGTAGATGTGAAGAAGCACCTTTAGATCGAATCCGCTTTCTCTGCATGACCCCAAACCTGTGTTGTTCATCAATCACGACGAATTCAAGATTTTTAAATTCTATTGGATCCTCAATTAGTGCATGCGTTCCAACAGCAACTTTAATACTGCCATTCTTTAACCTGTCTTTTATTCGAATTTTTTCTTTTTCTGAAGTATCACCCGACAGAAAACAGATTTCATCACTCGAGAGTATCTGATTTGTTATCAGAAAATCTCGAATATTATTATAGAGTTGTTCTGCTAAAATACCCGTTGGAGCCATAACTGCAGATTGATAACCATTTTTTATTACACCTGCGATAATAATTGCAGCTACGATTGTTTTGCCAGAACCGACATCGCCTTGCACCAGGCGGCTCATTGGTTGTCCTGATGTCAAGTCTTTGCAAATCTCGGAAATACATTTCGATTGTGCATTTGTCAGTGAGTAAGGCAAACTATGAACAAGATCTTCATGAAACTCATTAGAAAAAATTATTTTCTTTGCTGAAACTTGTTTCCATTGCTTTTTTTGTCTCAACATAGATAAATGCAAGAAAAATGTGTCTTGAAAGGAAAACCGTTCCTCTGCTTTTTTCTTTAGCTCAGCGTTTTCTGGAAAGTGAATATTTACCAGAGCAGTTGGCAAATCGAGTAAATCGGCTTTTTTCAAGAATTCCACTGAGAAAAAATCTGAAACCTTTGGCGCCCACATCTGAATTTGTTTGGCAATTATTTCTCGCAACCATTTTTGTGTAATATTTTTGGTTAAGGCATAATATGGAAATAAACGATTAGGATTCACGCCACCTTGTCCCAATTCAATCCATTCAGGATTATTCAGAACGAATCTCCCCATATACATTTCAACTTTTCCTGAAACAATAATTCGAATACCAGGTCTAAGTGATTTTTCGAGGTATGGCTGGTTGAAAAATGTAACCCGTAGGTTTCCAGTATCATCCTCTAGAACCAATTCCGTAATCTTTTGTTTTCCACCTCTAAGATTTCTTGAATAAATACTTTTGAGCGTTGCTGCAATAGAAATTGATTTTCCGAATTCAATCTTATTAATTGTTTTTAAATTACTGAAATCTTCATGTTTTCTTGGAAAATAATATATCAGGTCTTTAATTGAGTAAATATTTAATTTTGATAATCCCTGCGCTCGATATTTCCCTATACCAGGAACATTGGTGACTGGATGCGATAATGCTTCTTCAATATCAAATTCAGCTTTTTTTTGAATATTTTTTTGTATACTCTCTGAATTTTCTTGATAAGCAGCTTTATTTATTTTGATTTCAATGTCGGAAGTCTTATTTGTTTTGTCTATCTCTACTGGTTTAATTTTTTCCAAAATAATTTTTATGGAATTAATTCTTTTGTTATGATCCATCAAAGAATAAGCAGACAACGTTTCACAAATCCAATTGGC
The DNA here is from genome assembly GCA_030653365.1 of Anaerolineaceae bacterium. Lineage (GTDB taxonomy): Bacteria > Chloroflexota > Anaerolineae > Anaerolineales > Anaerolineaceae > UBA6170. The sequence continues at coordinate 658,639 of JAURZL010000007.1, read as the reverse complement.
AAGATCAAATGAAACACCCTGTATCAAAGCTTCTTGTTTCCATGTTTGACAAATATTTTCTAAACCACCAATAACAGAACGATTGTCATAGTTCCGTTCAATTTCTAACATTAGAAACTTAGATAATTTTTCTAGTGAAGGCAACATTTACTTAATAGTCGTTTAGCCTGAAAGCGAATATGGACGTTCAAAAATTATTAATCCAAGTGTTTTTGGGCCGAAAATAGCTCCTAAATAAGGATTTATTCTGTGTTCACTAAAAGGTGTCTCAGGAAAATTCTCCTGAACAAATAATTTAAGAACTCGATTATCTATTCCTTGTGTATGAATTCCTTTTAACAAAGATATATGAATTAAGTCATCATATTCTTCAATAAATTCTTGAAAATAATCCTGGGCGTGTCTAAAATTTCTTACTTTACAGATTGCCTGTGGATATCCTTCTTCGAGTGTAAAAATTGGATGAAGATTCAACATCTCTCCAACAACTGCTTGAGAATGTTCAAGAATTCCAATATTGAATAAATATTTTAAACAAGGAGTACAAAATAATGTATAAACATGAGGGATAAGTTGGCGAACCTGACGATCTGTTTCTGTTAAGGTGCCCCCATTTGTTATGAATTCTGCTGCAGCCTGAACAATCATTCCCAATCCAGTAGCGATTGATTGTGAATTGATCACCTGTATACTCGTTTCACCCTGGATTAATTTAACAGCCTCAACAGAATTTTCATAAAGTGTTGTTAGATTTGCAGAATTTGTTATGACTAATAATTCATTAAATTTTCGTAATAAAAAAGAAAATTGTTCCGCGATTTCAACAGGCGTGGGAATAATAATTTTGGCATTATTTCCTTCGGTCGTGGAAATTGGCAAATCATTTGTTCTTACTCCTAATCCTTCTTTATAAACAGTATCATTGATTTGAATGTTCAAAGGAATTAATCGAACCAGATCTTTGCCTAAAAAATTAGGATTTGGAAATTGCGCTGTGCTATCCGTAATGATGGCGATTTTTGACATGTTTACTCAATGGCAATTATGAATTGATAGTGTGGTTGACCACCCTCATGAATTTCAATTTCAAATTGAGGATATTTTTCTCTAATATGATCGACGATTGGATTAACATCCTGATTTGAAATATCAGAACCAAAGAATAATGTTAATCTTTCACGTTCATCCATATCAACGCGTTTTAAGATTTCAAAACAAGCTTTTTCGATAGATTTCGAAGAAGATATTAATTCTGAATTAAAAAGAGCAATCGCTTCTCCTTCTTTAACGTTTACTCCGTTGATTTCTACCGACCTAGTAGCGACAGTAATTTCACCAGTATCAACTTCAAGAATAGCTTCCTGCATTTCTTCAAATATTTCATTAATATCGCCTGCCGGATCATACCGTAACATAGCAGACAATCCTTGAGGTATCGATTTACAAGGTAATACTTCAACCTGTTTTACAGTTGCTTCTTTTGCGGATTTGGCTGCAAGAAAAATATTCTTATTGTTAGGAAGAATTATCACTTTATCAGTGGGCAGGTTCTCAAATGAATGCAAAATTTCTTCTGTGCTAGGATTCATGGTTTGTCCACCCTGAACAATTGCGGTGGCGCCTAGGCTCGCAAAAATTTGAGAGAGTCCAAATCCTGGTGATACCGCTACTATGGCCAACTGACCTGTCTCGATTGGCGTTAGTGATAATTGTTGTTTTTGATTTGCATCTTTCTGTTCCATTTGGTCGATCAAATTTTCAATGTATACTTTTGTAATCGTGCCGAGCTTCATAGTATAGTCTATTGGAAGATAACGATTTTCGGTTGGAACATGGATATGCATTCGATACATGCCATCTCCTTCCCCAACTTGAATCGATGTACCCATTTCTGTAAGCTCAGAATAAAAGACCTCAAGATTTAGGGGATTAGCTGGCCTAAAATCGACTATAACTTCGAAATCTTGTCCGGGTTCAATTTCTTCCATTTCGCCGCCATTCATTAATGCAATTGGTTGAACTAATTTTGCAGTGGCTGTTTCAAGTGATTCTCCCCGAAGGAATTTTAGGAAGCCTTCGAGAATGAAATACAGACCTTTTCCGCCTGAATCAACTACACCAGCCTGTTTGAGAATGGGCAGGAGTTCCGGTGTATTTTGAACTGAAATATCAGCAGCTTTCACAATATAATCAAGAAATTGTTCCAAATCGACCTTTTTGGATATTATTTCAGCGCTAGCAATAGAAATGTCTTTCGCTACAGTTAGAATAGTTCCTTCAACTGGTCGGACTACACCCTTATACGCAGTATTTTTCGCCTCAGTAAGTGCTTTTGAAAATTCAGCCATATTAATCGAATCATGGTTGTCTATTGATCGAGAAAACCCCCTCCATAATTGGGATAAAATAACTCCTGAATTTCCTCTTGCACCCATCAATGCCCCTTGAGCGACAGAATGAGCAACTTTTGATATTTTTTTCTCACCTGAATTCTGAATTTCGTTAAAGGCAGCTTGCATAGTTAACAACATATTCGTGCCCGTATCTCCGTCAGGCACTGGAAACACATTCAAAGAATTAACTAATTGTTGATTAGTACGCAACCAATTTAGACCAGCTTCGATTAACAATTTAAATAAATGACCGTCCACGGATTCAAAAGTTTTTGCTTCTTGCTTCATAATTCTCCTATAGTGTTGGTATTGTGAAAAAGAAATTAATCTGTATCACTTATGCGAAGACCGCGAATGTGAACATTAACTTTTTCGACAGGAATACCAATCGTTTTTTCAACCCGATAGCGGACATTATTACTGACGGATTCAGCTACCATCTTAATCCGGGTACCATATTCAACAATAATAAATAAATCGATTTCAATACTATGTCCATCATATCTAACATTTACACCCATTGTAGGATCTTTCACGATGGCTTGCGCGATACCTTCAGCAAAATTTTTGGCTGCTAAACCAACTACACCATAAGATTCTATGGCGGATTGGTGAGCAATCGTCGAGATGGCACGATGAGAAACATAAACATTACCCATTGGATTTTTTATCTCTTTCATTTATAATCTCCCCTTACAAAAACACAGATCTTGAAAAAAGATACGGTGTGTGGTAATATATCAGATTGTTGTGTGTAAAACATGACAGACGCGAAATTATTAGCACTCATTGGTGAAAGGATCCTTTATTATGGCAAAATGTGAGAAATGTGGAAAGGCAACAACATTTGGACATAACCGCAGTTTTTCCATGCGTGCTACCAACCGGAAATTTAAACCCAATTTGCAAAAGGTTTCTGTTTTTGAAGGTGGCAGGAAAATCCAGAAAGTACTTTGTACTCGCTGTATTCGTACATTGGTTAAATCTGTAAAATAGTCCGTTTTTTGATTTGCTAAAAAAACGAAAGTCGCGGTTCAAGCCGTGATTTTTGTTTAAATAATTAATTGTTTCGTAAAGCATCAGTTCCAGCCTTAATTCCTTCTGGGAATTTAAAAATTGCAGTTGCGGCAACAATCGCACTTGCTCCTGATTCAATGACAGATGTAATCGTTTCTTTGTTTACACCTCCATCAACCTGAAGAATAATTTTTGAGTTTATTTGATCTATCATTTTTCTAATTTTCTTAATTTTTGGCAACATTTCTGGTAAAAATTTTTGACCAGAATAACCTGGATTTACTGTCATGACCAGCACCAAATCAACAAATGGGAGAATATTGGTGATGGCTTCAGCTGTGGTTCCAGGATTTAAAACAATACCTGCTTTGCAACCCAATTCTTTTATTTCTTGAATGGTACGTAAGACATTTGGATTATTTTCTACATGAATACTAATGATTTCTGCACCGGCATCTGCAAAATTTTTTATGTGGTTTTCAGGATTATTGATCATCAAATGAACATCAAGAGGTAATTTTGTTGCTTTTCTACAAAAAGGTAAAAACAAGGGACCAATTGTAATATTCGGTACAAATTGTCCATCCATCACATCAATATGAAGCCAGTCAACACCTGCTTGTTCAGCCTGTTGCAATTCTTTTTCAAATGATAAAAAATTTAATGAAATTATAGAGGCTGAAATTATCATTTATATCCTATCTGCTTGAATTTAAGGAAAACCATATAAATAACCAGAAGGGGATCAAACCCCCTGCAAGCAGAAATGCGAGTAAAGCTAATAGAGCAGTTTTCCAATCAAAAGAACCATTTATTTTTTTTGTTGAATTAATCGGTTCTACCTGTTCTTTTACAGTTTCATATTGGATATTAATATCATGATTTAGATTTTGCCCAAATTGATTGTTTGGTTTAAATGTTTCTCTCAGATTGCTGAGTACACGGCCAAATTGATCTGCAGTTCGGTAGCGGCTCGTTTGTTCTTTTGATAACACCTTTAAAATAATCTGATCTAAGGAAGGTGGAATCTCTTGATTAAAATTTCTGGTTGAGATTGGTAAAACTTCTTTATGCATTCTTGTTAATTCAGAAGCATCTTTGGAATAAAACGGAAGTTTTCCGGTGATCATTTCGTACAAAACAATCCCTAATGAATATACATCAGATGCTGGAGACGGAGATAAGCCCACTGCTTGTTCTGGTGATAGATATTGTGGCGAGCCCCAAACATAAGCATTTTTTTCATCAGGAAGAATTGTTGTTAACGCTCTGGCAATACCAAAATCTGTTACTTTAAGTCTTCCGTCAGGTGTTACCAACATATTGTGTGGTTTAATATCACAATGAATTAGACCAGCTCTGTGGGCATATCCAATCCCTTGTGATGCTTGAATTATTAAATCTAATGCTTTATCAATTGGAATTACTTGTAGTTCCCGGATCATTGCTTTTAAATTTACACCAGGCACATATTCCATAATGATGAATAATCGTTCACCATCCAAACCAAAATCATGAACAGTTACAATGTTTGGATGAGAGAGATTAGCGACAGCCTTCGCTTCCTGATGAAACCGTTTTCGGAATCCATCATCCTTCGAAAAATCTGGGCGCAAAATCTTAACAGCAACATATCTCTCTAATGTTAAATCTTTTGCGCGGTAGACAACCGCCATTCCACCAGAACCCAATGTCTGGAGTAACTGATATCTATTTGCAAGAATTGGTATAGCTGGATTAAGATTTTCGCTCATTTTACTTGATGCGATTATATCATAGGCAAAAGATCATTTTAAAAAATCGGTTAAAATGATTGAGAGTATTATGAAGGAAAAGAATTGTGTTGTGATCTCAGAAAGAACCCATAAAACAGGATTAAATTATCAATGAAAAGAAACTGGTTACCATTAATTATAGGATTCATCTTAACTTTAGTGATTCTGATTACTATTTTTATATTCTTAATTTTTCTGCCACAAAACCAAATTCAAGATGATACCATTGCATTAATAACTGTCATACCTGCAGCTAGTTCCACACCTGTGATAGGATTGACGATCGTTCCTACGCCGACAGCAGAAAGTACGGTGATAACTTCAAGTAATTTTAAATTCAAATTAGGTGATTTTGTTCAAATTGCTGGAACTTCTGGTGATGGATTACGCTTACGATCTGGTCCCGGAAGAAGTAACAGTGTTAATTTAATTGGATTGGACGCAGAAGTTTTTGAAGTCATTGATGGACCCGTAGCAGCAGATGATTTTGTTTGGTGGTATTTAGAAGCCCCATATGATAAGAATAGAAACGGCTGGTCGGTTGATGAGTATTTACAAATCGTTACTGTTCCATAGAAAGGGAGTTATGCAGGATCAAAAATTAGTCCCAATAAAAATAAAAGCAGACAAAATAGAAAGAAAAATATATATCGATTGGAATGATGGACATAAATCCAACATCGATTTTGGTTTATTACGCGCAGCATGTCCTTGCGCATCTTGTCGTGGTGGACATGAAAATATGAAACAGGAACCTGATAGCAGTATGTTTGAGATAGTTCTTCCAGAATCAGCTTTGACCAGGTTAGAAAAAGTTGATATGGTGGGAAGCTATGGGTTAACCGTGCACTGGGAAGACGGACACAATTATGGAATTTATACCTGGCTGTATTTACGAGCTCTATGCAGTTGTGAAGAATGCATAAAAAACCGAAATTCTAATAATAAAAATCTTTAGAAATTTACGAAACCCGAATCACTTATTTTTTCTTTTTTGAAAATTCTATAATTATTATTATTTTCATTTATTGCGAATAACCCAATCCGATATCTTGGTCTCTATGTCTATTTTCAAATATAAATTTAGCAGATAACACAATCAAATTTTGTTTGCATTTCCTATCGTTGATGTTTATAATCATCTTCATATTAAAAATTTGTTAAATTTTAGGAGGGAAAACTGGAAACTCGACGTATCACTTCCAGTTTTAATTCACAATCTTCAAATGCTGTAAAGCAATTGGAAACAGGTGTTATATTATTTGACCGCTACCAAATCCAGGATGTGATTGGAATTGGTGGTATGGGTTCTGTTTATCGAGCACGGGATCTTCATTTTCCCAAAGTAATTAAATTGGTTGCGGTCAAGGAAATGATTAATAACGCCCCGGATCCTTTGGTGAGAAAGACAATTATTCAAAACTTCGAACGTGAAGCGAACATTTTAGTTACCCTAAATCATGTTTCGATTCCTCAAATATTTGATTTTTTCTCAGTTGATGAAAAATCTTATCTTGTTTTGGAATATATTCATGGAAAAGATTTGGAAGCTTTGCTTTCTGAAAACAATGACCCCATTCTGGAAGACAATGTAATCGCGTGGGCAATCGAATTGTGCGATGTTCTGGAATATCTACATTCTTACAAACCAGAACCAATAATTTTTAGAGATATGAAACCAAGCAATGTTATGATCAATCAGCAAGGAAGAGTCATTCTGGTTGATTTTGGAATTGCAAAAAATTTCAAAACTGGTCAAAAAGGAACAATGATCGGAACAGAGGGTTATTCACCACCAGAACAATATCGCGGTGAAGCTACACCTGTTGCGGATGTATATGCCCTTGGGGCAACCTTGCATCATTTATTAACGAATCGGGATCCACGAATAGAAGCGCCTTTTTCTTTCTCTGAAAGGAAGATTCGCTCAATCAATCCAAGAGTTTCAAATGACCTGGAAATTGTTATCAACCTATCTCTCCAATATAATGCTGAAGATCGATATCAAAATATTACTGATTTTAAAAATGCATTATTATCAGTTGCAAAAAAAACTGGTGCTTTATCCCGGATTCCAATTACAAAGAAGAATGATACACAAATCATTAAACCTTTGTGGACATTTAAGTGTGAAGATGAAATCAGAGGATCTGTAACATATGATAATGGGAAAATCTATAGTGGTTCTTATGATAACAATCTTTATGTTTTAGATGCATCTGACGGATCGTTTATATGGAAGTTTCCTGCTTTAGGTGGAATTGTTGGAAAGCCTACAATATACGATAACAATGTATTTTTTGGATCTGAGGATAAAAAGATTTATAGTATTTCTACCCGGACTGGAAAAGAATCTTGGTCTTTTCAGGCGGATGGGCCAATACGTAGTTCAGTTAAGATAGCTGAAGGGCATATCTTTTTTGGATCCGATGATGGATATTTATACGCTGTAAACCTGATATCAAATCGATTGACTTGGAGAATTGATTCGGGCTCCGCAGTTAGGACTACACCATTTATAACAAAAGATAATGTGTTTTTTGGAAATGAATATGGTGAATTTTTTTGTATCGATTTTACAGGTCAAATTAAATGGAGATTTAAAACAAAAAAAGCGATAACATCTTCGCCTATTGTTGATAATGGATTGGTATTTTTTGCTTCTCTAGATTCAACTTTTTATGCACTTGATGCAAAATCTGGATGGGTTGTTTGGCGTTTCAGGATGGAAAAAGGGTCAATATCATCACCATGTAAATCAGAAAATTACATAGTGTTTGGATCAGCAGATAATCATATTTATTGTTTGGAAGCAGGAAATGCAAGAGAAATTTGGCGATATAAAACCGAACACCAAGTAAGCGGTTCTCCTGTTATCCATAATAATTCTGTTTATTGTGGGTCAGCAGATGGTATGTTGTATAGTCTGGATCTAAAAAATGGACAAGAAAGATGGAAATTTAAGACAGATGATGTAATTAGCGGTTCTCCTGTGATTGCAAATGAAATTTTATACATTGGATCGAGTGACCATATAATTTATGCTTTTTACGCATAAATTATATTTCTTGAAAGGTGATAAAAGTGGAAATTTTTGAGAAATTATTTGGAAGAAAATCAAAAAAAGTAAATGTTAACGTCGAAACTGCACCGTTATCGGTAGAACAATTAACAATTGTGACAAAAGAAGATCCAGTTGTTTCACCTTCACAATTATTGGTTGGAGTAGGGCAGTCGGTTGGAAGGCAACGAGACCATAATGAAGATGCATTATTTTATTTTAGTTCTAATTTTGCCAATAGCGTAAAAGATGTAAATTTTGGGATATTTGTTGTAGCAGATGGAATGGGTGGTCATGAATTTGGGGAAGTAGCAAGTAGTGTAGCTTCAAAAATAGTAGGAGAAAATATAATTAAGAAGCTGTATTTTCCATTGTTTAGCGCAAGTTCTTCCGAGGCACCGAGTGAAAGTATTCAGGAAATTATTGAACAAAGCATTAAAAAAGCCCAAAATGCTGTGATGCAAAAAGCTCCAGGTGGGGGAACTACCATCACTGCAGGATTGATTATTGGGGATCAAATAACTATTGGTCATGTTGGTGATACTAGATTGTACTTTTTATATCCTGATGGAAGAATCGAAACTAAAACTAATGACCATTCTTTGGTTAGAAGGCTTGTTGATCTCGGTCAAATAACAGAAAATGAAGCTAAAACGCATCCAAATAAGAATGTGTTGTATCGTGCATTAGGGCAGTCTGAACCATTTCGACCTGATTTAATGAGTTTGACTATACCCAAACCTGGATATATCTTGATTTGTAGTGATGGATTATGGGGTTCTGTTGGAGATGATGAGTTGTTCAGGTTAGCCACAAATTCAGAATCACCATCAATCGCTTGTTCGAAAATGGTTGAATCAGCAAATAAAGCCGGTGGGCCGGATAATATAAGTGTTATTTTAATTAAGATTTTCTAAAAACATGAATTATTATAATCTTTTAAAAATATCTTTTGATGCAACCCAGGAAGAAATACGAAAAGCTTATTTTGATTCTGCCAAAAAATTTCACCCAGATGTGACTAAAACTTTACAAAAGAATGATCATTTTATTCAAATTCAAAATGCTTATGAAACGCTCATAAATGAGGAAACCAGAAAAAATTATGATTCATTATTTAAGAATGTTGTAAAAAAAGACGAGTCATTGCAGATCAATGCGTACTACAGCAGATCTGTATTACCATTATTGCCTGAACAACAATTATTTTATTTGCTGCTGGATATTTTTTCTACCAGAGACATAAATGATTATGAATTACCGACGTTGAATCTTTGCATTGTTTTAGATCGATCTACTTCAATGCAAGGAGATATGCTGAATAATCTGAAATTAGAAATATTAAACCTAATTAAATTGTTGAAGGATGACGATATAGTATCCTTAGTAAGTTTTAGTGATTGGGCAGAAACAGTTATTCCACCTTGTAAAATAAAGGATATTGGAAAAGAATTTTCAAAAATTCTTACAATAAATGCCTCTGGTTCCACAGAAATATTAAAAGGTTTACAAGAAGGAATAAAAAATCTTAATCAAGTAGAAAATGAACAACAAGCAAAATTATTGTTTTTGATAACCGATGGTCAGACATATGGAGACGAAGACCAATGTTTAGAAGTTATTAGAGAAGCAAATGATGAAGGAATAATCTTTCAAGCTGTTGGGGTTGGTCAGGATTGGAATGATGATTTCCTGGATAATTTATCAAAAATTGCTGGTGGAGAAACTCAATTTGTAACAACATCTCAAGAACTGTATAATTTATTGAAAGAGAAGTTAACCACTTTTGGAGTAATTTACTCAAAATCAGTAAAAATATCCTTCAATTTACACCCAAAGGTGAAGAATAATTATATATTTCGTTTGCATCCGGATCTATCTCGTCTGGAAGTTTCTCCAGAAATAAACTTGGGAAGTTTGTACTCAGGAAAACATATAAGAGTGATTTTTGAATTTATTATCGATGAATTACCGGCCGAAATGACAGAACTTAGATTATCTCATGGATCAATAAAAGTTGAAACACCTTCGAATAATATTATTATGAATCGATTGAATTATGATTTTAGTAGACCCGTTTTAGCTCAAACTGAAAAAGAAAAAATTCCTCCAATTATTATAAACGCCTTATCGAGTTTATCTTTATATCGTCTTCAGGAAAAAGCTAGAGAAGATGTCCAAAATGGAAAATTTGATAATGCGACTAGGCGATTACACCACTTAGCAACTCATTTGATTTCCAAAGGAAACAGAGATCTCGCAAAAACTGTTTTAAAGGAAGTTGAAAACCTTCAGGATTCAGAAAATTATTCGGAATTAGGAAAGAAAAAAATTAAATATGGAACAAGATCTTTGTTAATGTTGCCAGCACCATCACAGGAGGATTAATGATTGTTTGCCCGAGTTGTCACAATAAAGAATTACCAGGTGCCCTTTTTTGTAGTGAATGTGGTGCCAGATTAATCTCTCTGGATTATTTAACTACGCAGTCGATTAAAAAATCAAATTCTGATTATTTAGAAGAAAATGGGGAGGAAGTAAACTATGATAATGAAACTACTGAAGATATTCTAAGTAACCAGGTAATCGTTGCAGACTTAGCCCTTTATTTAATCGACGCAAAACAAACATTACAATTAGCTGGCAGAAATGAATATACATTGGGTAGAGTTGCTGAAGGTCAGCCAATTTTACCCGATGTAGATTTATCTCCCTTTGACGCTTATGCACAAGGAGTGTCTCGTTTGCATGCTGCCCTTAAAACTAACAAAAATCGTGTAGCCGTTATGGACCTTGGCTCATCGAATGGCACAAGGGTTAATGGACAAAAAATTGTGCCACACGTGGATTATCCTATTACCCATAATGATCAGATTGCATTAGGAAAATTAAGAATTCAAATATTAATTAAGTAGGAAATAAAAATGATCACTGTAATTGTTCATATTAATAATGAAGACCCTGTAATGGGAGAAGTTGACGAAATACCAAAACCTGAGGATCAAAATATTCTAGTTAAAAACCCAAGAAGAAAAGATGGCAAAGATGTTCAATATTTAGAACCAAATGTTACTCAGGTTATCTGGCCATTTCATCGAATAACATTTATTGAATTGATTCAAGATGTTAAAGAAGATGAGATTATCTCCTTCGTTAGAGAATAACCATGGAAGATTTATTAAAAAATAAAACGATATTAGTAGTTGATGACGAAGAAAGAATGGCTCGATTCATAAGATTGAATTTAGAACATGATGGATTCCGGGTTGTAGAAGCTTATCGAGGAATGCAGGCTTTGCAACAATATAGAGATTCTTTGCCAGACCTGGTTTTATTAGATGTAATGATGCCTGATATAGATGGATTTGAGGTTTTAAGCATGTTGCGCGAAATTAGTAACGTCCCTGTAATCATGTTAACAGCTAAAGGGGAAGAAGATGATCGTGTAAGAGGACTGGAGCTGGGTGCTGATGATTATGTAACGAAACCTTTCAGTCCTAGAGAGTTAGTAAGTAGGGTTAGAGCTGTTTTACGCCGTGTAGAATCAAGTTCTACGGAATCTCCTGACATTATTACAGTTGACGAACATCTTAAATTAGATTTTTCGAAAAGAGAGATTTGGTTAAATGGTGAAATTGTCAAATTAAGACCTACAGAATACAGGTTGCTTTACCATTTAGTGAAGAATGCAGGTTGGGTTCTAACATATGATCAGATATTATCTCGGGTTTGGGGGTATGAATACCGAGATGAGCCTCATTATGTCAGATTGTATATTAATTATCTTCGACAAAAAATTGAGAAAGATCCATCCAATCCAATCTATTTATTAACTGAAAGAGGTGTTGGATACAGGTTTGTGGATTATAAAAGATTATAAGAAATTTATAAATTTTGATTTGTGATACAGAAATTATGATATACTCTCCTGGAGTATATAAAGAAAAAGAATTTAGGAGATAAAAATGATTTCAGAGCCCGTGCATGTAACTGATGCGTCATTTGAAAAAGTTGTTTTACAGGCTGATATACCTGTTATTGTTGATTTTTGGGCACCATGGTGTGGACCATGTCGAATGGTTGCACCAATCTTAGATAAATTGGCAAAAGAATATTCAGGAAAATTACTGGTAACAAAAGTCAATACGGATGAAAATCCGGATTGGGCAACAAAATTTGGCGTGCAAGGAATTCCAACAATGCTTTTTGTAAGCGGAGGTAAAATCGCTCACCGTCAGGTAGGAGCTTTACCAGAAGGCATGTTAAGAGATGTGGTCGATCAATTTTTGGAAGTAATAACCGAAAATTAAATTAATTTGAATTAAATAAAAGTCCTCATAATAAGCGTTGAGGACTTTTTAATTAAAATTTTTTGTAATTTAGAATAGAAATTATTATTCCCTGGTAATTCTTGCACCTAAAATTGATAATTTCTTCTCAACTTTTTCATACCCTCGATCAATTTGTCGTATATTTCGTAAAATAGATGTTCCATTGGCTGATAATGCTGCCAATACTAATGCCATACCTGCACGAATATCGGGACTCTCAAGATTTTCACTAAATAATTGGGTTGGTCCTTGAACGATACATCGGTGGGGATCACAAAGAACAATTTGGGCACCCATTCCAACTAATTTATCGGTAAAGTACATTCTACTCGGATACATCCAATCGTGAAATAACATTGAACCTTTTGATTGAGAGGCAACGACGATAGCAATGCTCATAAGATCAGTTGGAAATGCAGGCCATGGCATGACACTAATTTCTGGAATTGCATTTCCTAAATCCGGTTCAATACACAATGGTTGATCCTTTGGCACAAATAAATCAGTACCTTTTGTTTCCCAAACCACGCCTATTCTTTGAAAGACAAGGCGAATCATATCCAGATATTGGTTACCCGCATTATGGATAGTAATTTCTCCTTTTGTCACTGCTGCAGCTCCAACATAGGAAATTACTTCCAAATAATCTGGCCCAATGGTAAATTCACATCCATGTAATTTGTTAACACCATCGATATGCAGCGTATTTGAGCCAATATTATCAATTTTTGCTCCCATTTTATTTAGAAAATGGCACAATTCCTGGATGTGAGGTTCTGATGCGGCGTTTCTTATGATTGATTGTCCTTTAGCCGTTACACAAGCCATGATCGCATTTTCAGTCGCAGTGACACTTGCTTCATCAAGGAGAATATCAGCACCTACTAAGGATTTTGCAGAGAAATGGAAAGAACGGTCATAATTGACCTCAACCCCTAATTTCTTTAACGCCAGAATATGGGTATCCAATCGTCTTCTCCCTATTACATCTCCACCTGGTGGGGGGAGAATTAGATTCCCAGTACGGGCGACCATAGGTCCGGCTAATAATATCGAAGCACGAATTTTTCTACATAAATCAGGATCTAAATTTTTGAAAGAAATTTCTTTGGCTTGAATTTTCCATGAATTTTCATTCAACTCTTCGATGTTAACTCCAAGACTTTCCAAAAGATTTTTCATTGCGATAACATCCAAAATGTTTGGCATATTATGCAAAATTATTGGTTCATCGGTTAATAAAGTTGCTGCCAGTATTGGTAATGCGGCATTCTTGTTACCAGAAGGTGTAAATTCGCCTTGTAATGCATGACCACCTTCAATGATAAATTTCTCCATTGTTACCTCCATAATTTGATACTTCTATTATAGCTGGATTGTATGAAACATTTAGTTGTACATGACAAAAAAATTATTATAAAGAAATAAAGTGTCATCTCAATAATATGGGGTTTACAGGTATTATTAGTGGCGATACACACCATACAACTGATTTAATAATTCGAAATTTCTTTAATTTGGTTTGTAAAAATGGCTTTCTTAGGATTCTATTGAAAAAATTGTAGGTTAGCAAAAGTAGATTAATATACAAAAAGAGTAGATTTTTTTCCAATGAAAAGACTTTTTTAGGATACTTAACTATATTTTTATAAAGAATTAAAACAAGTTGGTGTGATTGTAAATTTAAAGAATAGGGGTCTGATTATTGGCATGGGTGGTTGTACTTATAAAAACCATCGAGTGATTTGAAAACTAATCTAGTTAATGCAATGACTTTATAACTGCTGGTGGTTCAAACGAGGTAGTTTGCTTATTTTTGAAGAAAGATCAGATAGACTAATGAATGTAAACCATATTACAAATGGGATCGTCGGTAGGTAATAACGTTGAAATGGTAAATCAACAAAAAGGAATATCTCAAAAATTAATAACAAATAACCTAAAGAGAAGATGATTTTTTGTTTGATTGGAAGAATAAAAATGGAAATTATAAAGCCATAAAAAGACAATAAAAAAAATATGGTTCCAATTATTAAATTTCGGAAATACCCCTTTTGAATTGGATTTTTAAAATATTCGTATATTGATTGATTCAATTGTTCCTGATAATTACTAATTTCCTGCGGGGAAGGAGGTAAAACAAAAATTTGTGCGATAAAGGCTGTAATTTTTTCTTTAAATTTGATAGTTGGAAATTCTGGTGTCACAGACGAAATCGCTGACACTTGATCTTGAGATAATTCCTGTCTCTCAATGATCATGAGTTTTGCCACCTTAATTGGCTCTTGCCACGAGATTGGATTAAGAAGATATGAAATTCCAATTATCAAAATAAAAAACATTACAGTCTGTATAGCTATGGATTTAATATTTTTTTTGTAGTAAATGATCATTAAAATTAGTGCTATTGGTATTAAAAATATGAGGCTTTGTTTTGCATTTATCGCGAAAGTAATAGGAATTGCAGAAAGAAAAATCCACTTTTTGGGAAGTTTGTTCAATGTATAAAGACTAAAAATTAAGAAAAAGATTAGCAATCCTTCTGCCATCGCTCGTCTGGTGTGCAATAAAAGGAGTGAATTTGTTGAAAATAGAAGAAGAGACGAAAGGACTAAGATTTTATTGTGATTGAATAAATCTTGAGCGATAAAATAAAACAAAAATATTGAAAAAGGAAAGAAAATCGACAAACTAATTCTAGAAAGTAATAATAAATTATGATCAGGAAGTGCTGCTGAGTTCAGTTCCCAGGATTTACTCCAATTCCAATCTGATTGTAGTCCTTCAATCCCAAATATCATTCGCCAAAATCCGATCGTATATTTCGTAAGCGGTGCATCGAGCAGGCGATAATTCTGTTTGATTGGTGAAGCTGGATCTCTGTTATAAAATAAATCTGATGTATTATTGAATAAAAGTTTAAAATCTTCACTCATAAAAATTTGAGTTGCTTCATCCGGGTGAAATGGAACTGTTATGATATTTTTAAAATAAAAAAAAGACCAAAATATGGCTAAAATCACTAATAAAACATATAAAAGAATTTTCTTTTTTGTATAAAAATATTGAATCATGACTCTTCAAAAAATCATCGATAATAAATTAGTTACTATAGTAATTTTACTCAGTTTCCATTTTCTATTTCGAATTATTCTCTTAAATATTGATGCTTTTCCTTTTAATTCAGATGAGGCAGTTGTCGGTTTAATGGCAAAGCATATTCTTGATGGTGAGAATTTTCTTTATTTTTATGGACAATCTTATATGGGAAGCGTGGATGCATACCTGGTTGCCTTGGGTTTCTCGATATTTGGAGAAAAAATTTGGGTGATTAGACTCATCCAGGTCCTACTTTATGGTTTGACAATAATTTTTTCTTACTTATATGTGGATCTGGCATTTGGAAACAAGAAAATGGCTTTTATTTCATCTTTGTTCATAATTTTTCCAACTGTTAATGTCGTTCTATATACAACAGTCTCGCTTGGTGGATATGGTGAGGCATTATTGCTAGGAGTACTTAGTTTTTATCTGGTTGAACTTTTTAGTAGAGAGCTAAAGGACGATAGATATTTAAATTCGAAAATTTTAGGGACATTAGGTTTACTTCTGGGATTAGGTCTTTATATCAATCCCATAAGTCTGACAATGATAATTCCAGCGTGTACTTATCTATCAGTAATAATTTTTCGATATTCAACCTTCCAGAAAACTATTAAAAAATTACTTCCTGTTTTCTTAATTGGTTTCTTTCTTGGATCATCCTTGTTTTGGTATTCTTTATTTTTTAGTAATGGGTTTTCTGTCATTCAAGAAATAGGCGGTAGCGCGATAGCAGTTGAAGAAACATCTTTCTTGTCGAAAAGTATGACCCACTTTGTGAGCTTTTTTTTATTTGGACCGACTGTGATTATGGGTCTTCGCCCACCATGGGGGGTTGAATGGATTGGAACATACGTTATTCCTTTGGTTGTCTTATTTTGGGTGATTATTTTTTCATTCATTATTCTTAAATACAAATCAATAACTGAAAACTCAGAAAAAATCCTTTCATTAATCGGAATAATGGTTTTTGTCATTTTTGGTTTCATTTTTACATCATTTGGGGTTGACCCGTCGGGGAGGTATTTTTTACCATTATTCTTCCCTTTGAGTGTGTTGGCAGGGTATACAATTAAAAAATTTAATAAAAAACCAATTACGATTCTTGCTTCTGTTGTTATTGTTTTTCAATTGTATGGAGTTATTATTTCAGGATTAAAAGAACCTTATATTACTACTCAGTTTTACTCAATTGCTCAAGTTGATCATAGCAGAATTTATGAATTAGAAGAATTTCTAATTAATGAAGAAGAGTACTATGGATTTTCCAACTATTGGGTTTCGTATCCATTAGCATTTATCAGCGATGAAACCATTATTTCAGTTCCTCGATTGCCGTATCATAATGACTTAAGATATACAGATAGGGATAATCGGATTTCTAAATATAATGACATTATTGAGAATGGTGGTTCTTATTTTTATGTAACAACAAAGAATTACGAATTAGATAATTTGCTTAGAATCTATTTTCAAAAACAAGAAGTTAATTATTCTTACAAAGAAATTGCTGATTATCATATTTTTTATAAACTATCAAAAAAAATTACACCTGAGGAATTAGGAATTGACAAAGAATTTAAGTGAAAGTGCACGTCAGGATCAAAAAAGAAAATTTTTCAGATTAATTATCTTTACATTAATTTTTTTTATGGCTTTGAGATTACCATTGGATTCTGATTTTTGGTGGCATATTCGCGCGGGTCAATTGAGCATAGAAAATAAAACTCCAGTTCTGCAAGACCTGACTTCTTTTACAGCGTTTAATTCCCCCTGGATCAACCATAGTTGGCTATCTCAAATATTTTATTTTTTCTTATTTTCTATATTTGGAAATGTTGGTGTGATGATTGGGGTCGCAATCCTGGCTACGCTCAGTCAATATTTTGTTTATAGACGACTAAAGAACAATGAAATATTTAATGGCTTTACTATTTTACTTTGTGTTTTAACCACAGCAGTTGTTTGGTCTCCTAGACCTCAATTGCTTTCACTCGTATTATTTTCAATCCTGACTTATTTATTATTTGAAAAAGAAGTTTTTCAAAATAGATGGATCTTATTTGCCTTCCCTATCTTGTTTTTAATTTGGGGAAATTTACACGCTGGTTTTAGTATTGGAATTTTATTATTAGGAACTTTCATAGTTGGGTTATTCCTTGACATTCTGTTTTCAAATGAAAAAATTGGAAAAGAGAAATACAAATTAATTGTTTACTGGTTGATTCTAATTGCGATCTGCTCATTAATTGTGATGGTTAATCCGAATGGATCTGGAATATGGAAAGTTCAATTTTCCACCATGTCTATTCCTTCTTTGCAAAATTTAATTCCAGAATGGGCATCGCCTGATTTTCATGAGTTATATCAGCAACCATTTTTATGGCTTTGGATAATTTTGGTTTTTTTACTCCTGGCTAATAAATCCAAATACTCTTTCACAGTTATTATTCCGTTTGTTTTGTTGGGGGCTTTAGGTTTTATTTCCCGAAGGAATTATGTCTATTTTGCGATATTTTCAATTCCTGTTCTCAGTCTTGAATTGCAAAGATTTTATGATCAGTACATAAAAGAATCGTACATATATACTCGCTGGTTAAACATTTTAAAGAAATTCAATAAAGATCCTAATTATCTATTTTCAAAAATTATTAATTTAATATTTATAGGATGTTTATGGTTTTTAACAATAGGAAAAATTATATATTTAGGTTCCCCAACAATTTACAATTATTACGAAATGAGCATTTTTCCAAAAATGGCAAGTAATTATCTTCTAACAAATGATAATAACGATCTGCGTTGCTTAAATTCTTACGCATGGGGCGGGTACTTGTCCTGGATGTTACCAGAGAAGAAAATTTTTATTGATGGCAGAACGGATCTATATGGCGAAGTGATAATTCAAGATTGGATTGAGATGGTTAATGGCGGACAGAAATGGGGTGAAAAGTTCGATTATTACAACGTCAATTGCGTGATCCTCGAAAACGATCGCCCTATCATTGAAAAATTATCTGCTGACTTATGGAAAACAATTTTCAAAGATGATATCTCAATCGTTATGATAAAACCTGATTGATTTTTCTGTGCAGATAATTTGAATTGTATATCTAAAAATTATTCTTCAACTTTGTATATTTTTATTGCTTGTTCAAACTTCAAATTTGCATCAATCAAGACAGGAAAATCATTACGCCATTGGCGTAAATCATCAATGCTAATTTGAAAGGTAGATGAAGACTCGCTGTCGATTATCTTAGCTCTAATTTTTCCCATGTGGTCAATGATTGAACTATGACCTCCAAAATTTGTATTCTGAATTTTTCCACATACATTGGAAGAAATCATGATCATCTGATTTTCAATTGCCCTTGCTTGTAACAACGTCTTAAAATGATCAATTCTCTTTTCTGGCCATTGTGCCGGCAGAATGCAAATTTCTGTTTTATTGGCAGCATAATTTCGGAACAACTCGGGAAATCTAAGATCATAACAAATAGCCATCCCAATTTTTATGCCCCAAATTTCCAATATGGATAACTCGTCTCCTTTGGTAAAATAATGAATCTCCTTCATTTGTGGAAAAAGATGATTTTTGTTGTATTTTATCAATTCGATATTTCCAGGACCTATTACCTTCAATTGGTTGTAATAAAGGTCGTTTTCAAGAATAATATAACTACCAGCAATTAATAAATTTCTCGAATTAGCAATTAATTTTAGCGATTCGATTATCTCAATGTTTTTACTATGAGCCTGGGAAAGTTTGCCGGTGAAACCACTACTCCATAGTTCAGGTAAAACCACCAGATGTCGCTCAGTTATAGGTAATTTTTCAAGAAAATTATTTATTTTCAGAAAATTTGATTCGAATTGGTTGACAGCACAATTTATTTGAACGATAGAAAATGTGATATTCATAATTATCTTTTATAATAAATGGATTAGCATTCCTTGGGAATTATATGAATCGAAATCAACAAAGAACCATTAAAGAAATCTTTCAATTTTTGATAATTTTAATTGTCATTGGACTTTTCATATTTGGTAATATCGAGTATACAAGAAAAAATCCAGGTGGAAATGATTTTTTAGTTCATTGGGTTGGAACACAGTCTTTTATTAAAGACGGTATCAGCCCATATTCAGACGATGTCGCTTTGGAAATACAAGATTTGGTTTATGGAAGACCAGCCTTGCAAGGTGAACATGAGTTAAGGGTCGCTTATCCTTTTTATTCTATATTTTTATTCTTGCCATTTTCTTTGTTGGAAGATTTTTCAATTGCAAGAGCTTTATGGATGACCTTATTGGAATTTGCGGTTATTTTTTCGACAATATTGGTTATAAAAATTGTTAATTGGAAACCAAATTTTCTATTTACATTTTTAATTATTGTCTTTAGTTTATTTTGGTACCATGGTCTCAGATCAATCATAAATGGTAATGCGGTTGTTTTAATTTTATTTTTTGTAATCATGGTTCTCTATGCGATACTAAACAAACAGGATGAATTAGCTGGCTTTTTTTTAGCATTAGTAACGATCAAACCACAAGTAGTGCTGGCATTTATAGTCTTTATTATTATCTGGAGTTTGGTCAACCGTAGATACAAAATTTTGTTTTGGTTTGTTGCAACATTTATTGGTCTTTTTGTTTTAGGATTATTCTTAATGCCAAATTGGCCAGTAGAATTCATCAGGGAAATATTGCGATACCCAGGTTATAACCCTCCTGGAACACCTGCGTCAGCATTGTTTGAATTATTGCCTGGAATAGGCAGACAATTAGGATTATTATTATCAGCAATCAGTGGATTAATTTTATTAGTAGAATGGTATTTAGGTAAAACATCTCACCAATTAAAGTTCATTTGGGTATCCTCAATAACTTTGGTTTTAGGACAATGGATCAATATTCAAACCGATCCAGGTAATTTTGTAATAATGTTTCCTGCGATTATATTAATCTTTCGTATGATTGAAAATCGTTGGGATAAAAAAGGGCAGTGGATCATACTATTTTATTTATTGTTGTTATTTTTTATTCCCTGGTTGATTTTTATTCGAACAATAGATTTTGGGTATCAACCGATCCAGAATCCAATAATGTTTTTTCCTGTACCGTTATTTTTAGTTATTGGTCTATATTGGGTGAGATGGTGGGTAGAGAATCCAGTAAAAAATATATTGAATTCATAAAACAAAAAAAAGATAAATTATTACTTGGTCTGATTTTTGTTATTGGGATCGTTTTAAGATGTCTTTGGATTGATTCACGGGATATTGCTTATGATGATGCTTTTAGTTATTTTTTAGCCAGGAGTGATTTGAACACCATCATTTCTGGAACACTTGCTGATACGATGCCTCCTTTGTATTATTATTTGTTGCATTTTTGGATGAAAATTAGCACTAACTTAGGGTATTTACGATTGTTAAACACCCTGATAAACTTATTTACCGCAATATTGGTTTATAAATTAGCGAAACAATTATTTTCCGGCAAAACAGCTAGCATAGCTTTCTTACTTTTCCTTATTTCCCCATTTCAGATTTATCATTCTCAGGAATTGCGTATGTATAGTCTTTTATTAATGGGGCAAGCAGGTTTTTTTTATGCAATATTTAAAACGATAAGTTTAGAAAATAAAAACTATAAATTATGGACACTTCTGGCAGTATTCTTTGGAACTGTTTCCATGTACGCTCATAATCTTGGCTTTATTGGACTACTATCCATAAACATCATTTTATTATTTAAGAGAGGAAATTCCATATTTCAAAAATTACTGGTACCTCAATTATTTATTTTGTTATTGTCAACCCCCTGGCTTTTTCTTCTACCGCAACAAATTTATAAAGTGCAACACGCATTTTGGACAGTCGAACCTGGATTTTTAGACATTATTCAGAGTTTATTAACACTGTTTTCTTTTTTACCGATGCCAATCATTTTCACGGCTATTACCCTGATAATCATTATTCAAAGCATAATTATTTTGGTTGTTTACTTGTTCAGAAATAAGAATAAAAAAAATTGGATGATTTTTTTGTTCTTAATTTTGCCTCCAATTTTGCTGTTTATAATGTCCTATCTGATTCAACCTGTATTTGTTCCAAGAATTTTTATTTCAAGCTCAGTCTGGTTTTTTCTTTTAATTTCCTCTTTTATCGCGGAAAGTTGGAATAAAGGTATTGGAAAAATAAATCTGGTTTTGTTTATTCTTATAAGTTGTATTTCCCTGCCATTTTTTTATAAGTTTAATGATTTTCCAAGATCACCTTTTAAAGAGTTATCTGGTTTTATTCAAACCGAATACAACGATAATACGCCGATCATTCATGACAATAAATTATCTTTTTTCCCCGTGATGTTTCATAGTGAGACTGAAAACCAATATTATTTAATGGATATCCAGGGCTCTCCGAATGATACCTTAGCCTATAAGTCCCAATTGGCCCTCGGTTATATTGCAATGGAGAATATTGAAAAATTCCTCAATGAGGATAAATTAGTTTTTATTACTTTTCAAAAAACTTTAGATGAATATCAATCTATAGGGGTAACCCATCCAATTCTGAAAATATTAGAAGAGAGGTTTAAGCAAGAAATTAATGAAATAACCATTGGAGATTTGATTGTCTTTTCATGCGGAGTTAAATGATGAAGAGATTTGATCTAATCTTTCTTTATCTTTTTTCATTGTTGTTTTTGTCAATAAATCTTTTTTTTCAGAAAGCTCCTGGATATATGGACTCTGAGTATTATTATCTAGGAGGAAGACAATTATCCGATGGAGAAGTTTCTCTTCCGGTAATTTGGAATTATCTTGATGATCCAGAGACGTTACCGCATCCTTTGTTTTCATATTGGATGCCATTGGCATCGATAGTTTCAGGAATTTCAATGACAATATTTGGTTCAACCTTTAATGGTAGTCGAATCGTTTTATTGCTGCTTGCTGCTGGTTTAGCACCGTTTACTTATTATGTAGGTTACAAAATAACTGCTAATCGATTTGCTAGCATTATTGCTGGATCAATAGCAATTTTTAGTGGATATTACTTTAAATTATTAACAATTCCCGAGACAGTGGTGATTTCCATATATTTAGGAGCTATATTTTTTATATTTGCAGAAAAAATTCTATTAAATAGTGATTTACCGAAAAATCAATTTATAAAAATTTTCATTCTTGGAATTGTTTCTGGTCTTTTACATCTCTCAAGGGTAGATGGAATTATTTTCTTATTATTAGGAATTTTTGTAATTTTTTATTATTTGATTACTAATAAAACGAATTTGAAATTAACTTTATGGTTCTCCAGCTTTTTGGTTTTTGTCGCAGCTTACAGTTTAATAATGAGCTGGTGGTTTTTCAATAATCTAAATTCATTCCATTCCATTTTTTCACCAGCATCATCAAGGGCTATGTGGATTGCTACCTATGATGATACATTTATATATCCAGCTTCTCAACTTTCTCCTGGATATTGGATTCAAAATGGATTGGCTTTGCGAGCTACTCAAATTCTAGAAGCCATTAAATTAAATTTTGGAACACTGCTAGGTGTACAACTGCTAATTGTTGGCTTACCTCTATTTATTGTTGGTATAAAAAGAAATTTTCGAAATTTATTATTGCGCATAGGCATAATTCATTTACTGCTTATTTTTTTTATTATGACTTTTATATTTCCACTGGCTGGACCACGAGGAGGATTTCTACATGCATCCTCAGCTAATCAAGTGATCCTATGGATAATAATTGCTGATGGTTTGCAAGGTTTTTTGGAGTGGGGTATCCGTAAAAGGAATTGGAAATTACAAAGAAGTCAAAAGATGTTTGGTTCAGGTTTTATTTTGATTATTTTAATTTTCACTTTCATCATTTATAAAAATGATGTTATTGGAGACGGTGAATTTGGAAAATGGCAACGTGATTATCAGAAATACGAAAATATTGAAGCAATTATCTCAGAATATTCAGTAGATAAACAAGATGTAATTATGATAAATAATCCATTGGGATACCATTATTCTACAGAGCGGTGGAGTGTGGTCATGCCAAATTCAGATCCAGAAAAATTAATGGAGCTGGTCAAAATTCTGAATGTAAAATTTATAGTTTTAGATCAAAACTTGCCTGAAAAATTTGGACAAGGGCATTTTGATGTTCTTAATGAAAAATATTCTTTAATTTATGATGGACCATTAGATATAAAAATTTATGAAAATCCTCAATAGTCAAAACTTAAGAAAATATTGGTTGATTTTAATTTTTGGAATAATTGCTCAATTCTTTTATCTTGTACTTTCTGCGATCACAAATAAGACTGGATTTCCATTGGATGATTCGTGGATCCACCAAACGTATGCAAAGAATCTTGTTTTATTCAAGGATTGGTATTTTGTTCCTGGGATTCCTTCTGCTGGATCAACATCACCTTTTTGGTCAATACTCCTTACCCCTGGTCATTTTTTTAAAAATGAATTTTATTTTTTCTGGACGTTATTTATTTGCGGTATTTTGTTAATCACTTCATCGATATTATTTCAACGGTTATTTGAAATAATTAGTAGAAAAAGTATGAAAATTCCCTGGGCGGGTATTTTATTGGTGCTTGAATGGCATATTATCTGGGCTACAAATTCCGGTATGGAAACAATTCTTTATATTTTTTTTATAATTTTATTTTTTTTGTTAATTCAAAATGATATTCATAAATCCTGGTATATCAGTATTCTTCTTGGTGTTATCATTTTTATCAGACCAGATGGAATAACTTTATTGGGTCCTTTTCTGTTAATTACAGTTCTCAGGTCAGTAAAGAGAAATAAAAATTGGATCAAAGAAATAATAATGGGAATTTTTCCAGTACTTATCTTTTTCGGTTTTTATGCAATATTCAATCATAGATTATCAGGTGAATTTTTTCCTAATACCTTTTATGCCAAACAAGCAGAATACGAAATTTTATACAGTGCATCAATCCTAAAGAGAATAGTTGATTTATTCTTGATACCCCTTACTGGTGTTGGTGTGATGCTAGCGCCTGGATTCATATCATATTTGTACCAAATGATAAAAGTTAAAAATTGGGAAATCATATCAATTTATTTATGGTTTTTTGGTTACATTATTATTTATGCGATCCGTTTACCCGTTACCTATCAACACGGCCGATATATAATCCCAACAATTCCAATATTTTTATTATTATCTATTTTGGGATTAAATGAGATGAAAAATAAATTTGTGAATATTAAAGAGTCATTTATTTTTGGATATAAAGCAGCTATTTTTATCATTTTGGTGGTTTTCTTCTATTTAGGCGGGAAAGCCTATGCAATAGATGTGGCAATAATTGAATCAGAAATGGTAAAAACGGCCATTTGGATAAATGAAAATTTAGAAGAGGATGCCATTATCGCAGCCCATGATATTGGTGCATTAGGATTCTTTTCTGAAAGACATATACTTGATCTCGCTGGACTAATTTCTCCGGAAGTCATACCATTTATTAGAGATGAAGCTTTATTGGCAAAGTATCTAAATGAGAATGGGGCAGATTATTTAGTTGTTTTCCCCAATTGGTATGTAGATTTAGAAGCAACTAAAAGGGAGATATACACTACAGAAAGCATATTTTCACCGGAAGCTGGCGGTGAAAATATGAAGATTTATATTTGGAATGATTAAATTTTGGAATTAATTAGTACAGTATGCTAAAATATCAATCGATTTGTTATGATACTGTGGTTGTCATCAGATTGAATAAGGAGTCATCATGTCTGGAAACGTTACAAGTATAAAAGATTTTTTATCTGAACTAGAGTCAGAATACGATCAAGCTCAAAAGACTTTAAAAGAGATCGATATGATGCTTGATCAAAGTCAATCTGAACTATCTAAATTAATTCAAAGAAATACTTCTGCCAGCACACATTTGCAGCAAATCCAGAATCAATTTGATACGGTTCCCAGAAGTGATATCAAACAAGCTTATAATTCAGCTCTTGATTCGCAACAAAGAATGCTTGTTATGAGATCACAACTTGAAAAACTTCAAAATGATCAATCAAACCTTAAGAAAAGGGTGACCCTAATTGATGAGATCAGAGAGTTCTTTCCTGATCAACCACTTATTGGCAAAACAAGTAAAAATAGTTCTACAAGCCTATATGGTTCAAATGATGATTTGACGATATTGGAAATGATGATAAATTCTCAAGAAACTGAGCGCCAAAGACTTTCCCGGCAAATGCATGACGGTCCTGCACAGGCACTTTCAAATTTTATTGTTCAGACCGAAATCGCATCCAGATTATTTGAAATTGATAAAGAGAGGGCAAAAATTGAATTAGAAAATTTGAAAGGTGCAGCAATGTCCACTTTTCAAAAAGTCAGAAATTTTATTTCAGAACTTCGTCCAATGAGTCTTGATGATTTAGGGTTAATGCCGACAATTAAGAAACATATTGAACTTTTTAAAGATCAATATGGAATTGATGTAAATCTTTCTATTAATGGTCAGGACCGTAGATTAGAGCCATATTTAGAGGTAATGTTTTTTAGGGCATTACAAGAAATAATGGGTAATTCTGTAAAACATAATCAAGAGCAACCTGTTAAAGTTCAAATCAGTATACAAATTGCTTTGGATGAAAATCAGATTAAATTAGCAGTTGCGGATAATGGAAAAGGATTTAATCCAGATGATTTAAAACCAGGTTCTGGTTTAGGTTTGAAATTGATACGTGATCGAGTAGAGATGCTAGGTGGTTCTTTTGATCTTGACAGCTCTTTGGATCAAGGATGCCGAATAACATTAACTGCTCCGATCAAATCAGTAGATAATGAATAATCTTTTATTTTTTTAGGAGTTTTTATGTCAAAAACGATTGGGATTCTCACTGGTGGTGGAGATGTGCCTGGGCTTAATCCTGCAATTAAATCTGTTGTTGCCGGTGCAATGGAAATGGGCTATAAGGTTTTTGGAATTAGACGGGGATGGGCGGGGCTTCTACATTATGATTTAAATGAACCATCAACCCATGATTATTATATTAAAGAGTTAACTTATAATGATGTAAGGACAATTGACCGGACTGGTGGAACTTTTTTGCATACATCGCGAACCAATCCACAAAAAGTAAAAGAAAATGATGTGCCTGGTTTTCTCAAAAATTCTAAATGGGGAAAACCTTTAAAGGGATTGGATGGTTATGTCGATTTTACTGATTACACAATTAATGTTCTTGGTAATTTAGGTATTGACTCACTTGTTTCGATTGGGGGAGATGATACCCTAAGTTTTGCTGTGAGATTACACAAAGAAGGATATCCAGTCATTGGTATACCAAAGACAATGGATAACGATGTTTTTGGAACAGATTACTGTATTGGTTTTTCCACTGCGATTACCCGGAGCGTAGAATTTATAACGAATATGAGGACTTCAGTTGGGTCTCATGAGAGAGTAGGTATTATTGAATTATTTGGTCGAAATTCTGGTGAGACCAGTTTAATTAGTGCTTATCTTGCCTATGTTGACCGTGCTTTAATCCCTGAGGTACCATTTTCATTAGGAAAATTATGTGATTTCATTTTGGAAGATAAACGCGCAAATCCTTCTAATTATTCAATATTGACTATTTCAGAAGGTGCAATCATTGAGGGTTACGATGTTTATGAAACTGGCGAAGAAGATGCTTATGGTCATAAAAAATTAGGGGGGATTGGCATTATTCTATCCGAAAAAATCAAAGAGATAACTGGCCAAAACACTATGGTCCAACAATTAGGATATTTAATGCGGTCTGGTGCTCCAGATTCATTAGATAGAATGGTAGCTATGTCGTTTGGAAATTTGGTATCACAATTATTACGGAGAAAAGAAACCGGAAAATTGGTAGCTTTACATGGTGGAAAATACACAACAGTACCGATTGAAATGGTTTTAGCTGGTAGAAAACGTGTTGATGTACCTGCATTTTATGATATTGAGCAATATAAGCCCAAAATTAAAGATTTTATGGGCGTTCCAATGTTCTTAAGCTAAAAAAATGGGCGTCATCGCCCATTTTTTACAGGTAAATTATGGAAAATGCCAAACAAATTTTATTGCCTGATAGATATATGGTAGTTCCCAGGTCGTTAATTTTTATTATTAATAAAGATGAAATATTATTAATTAAAGGAGCTCCAGATAAAAAAATCTGGCCTGGATATTACAATGGGATTGGTGGGCACATTGAAAGAGGGGAAAATATTTTAGATGCAGCTAAACGTGAGCTTTTCGAAGAGACTGGGATTCACGGATTAGAACTTAACTTAAAAGCTGTTATAAATATTGATGTAGAAAAAAAACAGGGAATTACACTCTTCGTCTTTTTAGGTGAAACAACAAAAAAAGAATTAAATCATGGCAGCGAAGGCAATGTTGAGTGGGTAAAAATTGAAGAACTTTCAAATTTTCAATTGGTGGAGGATTTACATATCCTTATTCCAAAATTACTAGATTGTAATAATTCAATATTATTTGGATATTATTATTATGACAATGAGGGTGGACAATTAAGAATGGAATTTAAATAGTTTAATTATTCTTCAAGTGGTTTTTGGAAGAAAACAAATAAAGTTGATCCATATTTACGTTTATCAAATTCAATAAAACTATCCATCAATATTGGTTTATATTCAATTGGGTGGATTTGCACAATTATCCATCCATCTTCAGACACCCAATTTGGATTAGAATCAATCACTCTCAAAGTCTCTTCCCATAAACCTTTGTATTGGGGCGGTGCGATAAACACATATTCGAAGGAATTATTTGGTGTTTTCTTTAAATATGTTAATGAATCAGATTTGATTACTTCTGCTTTACGATTAAATTTCGTTTGAATCAAATTTCTTTTTATTGTTTCAATGGCCAAAGGATGTAAATCTATGATAGTTGTCATTCTTGCACCACGACTCAATGCCTCAATGCTTACGCTTCCAGTTCCGCCAAAACAATCTAACCAGGTAGATTCAATTACATCAGAAGAAATAATATTAAATAAAGCTTCTTTTGCACGATCCGTAATAGGACGGGTACTATCACCAGGGACGGCATGAATTCTCATACCTTTTGCGGAACCAGCAATAATTCTCAATGTGCTCAACCAGTACCACTATTCATTTTTCTGTCTAAATAAGTAGAAATTTCTATTTCTTCTTGCTTGTTATTTTCAATGAAATTTGTTATGAATGGAGACCTTCTTAATCGCAATGCCATTGGCACTACAGTCTGTAAATCGGTGATACTGACTTGGTCGCGAGCTTCAGTCGCTGCTAAAGCTTTCGCTGCCTCAAATAATGTAATTTCTGCTCTCAATGAATGAATATTAAGGTCCCTGATCAATTCAATCCCAATCGTTGCTATTTTCTTATTAATGGTTACGTTTCTGACAAATTTTCTCGCGGTTTCGATTTCGTTTCTTGCTTGCAAATTCTCATCGATATAATTATTTAAAAATTCATTTGGATTCCTAAGATATTGGCTCGCACGATTATATGCTTCAAGTCTATCAGAGCTATCAGTCAAACCACTTGTAACAACTCGAAGGCCAAATCTGTCCATTATTTGTGGTCGTAAATTTCCTTCTTCAGGATTCATCGATCCGATCAGTGTAAACCTGGATCGAAATGTAGCAAATACAGATCCTCGACGAACAGTATATTTTCCCATTGCAGAAGCATCAAGAATGGAATTTATTATTTCATTAGACAATAGGTTAACCTCATCAATATATAGAATATTATTGTCTGCAAGGGACAAAACACCCCTTTTCAGGCGCATACGATGTTCGTTGAGGTATTTCTCATCAAGGCTACCAATAACATTATCAAGTTGGGCATTTAAAGGTAATTCGACAATGTTAACTTTTGTTTTTTTAGAAATTGGTAAGTTTTGTCCATATTTTTGAGCACAATCAGGACAAACTGCGTCAATTCCATAATTTTCTATTTCTTCAGGTAAACAACCGGATGGACAAATGCTGTTTTCAACCAAAGGGAGAATTTCGGATAACCCTCTAACTGAGGTAGTCTTAGCAGTCCCTCTGGGACCAATTAATAAAACACCTCCAATATTTGGATTAATAATGGAGAGTATTAATGCCAGTTTCATTTCGAATTGCCCAACAATGGCTAGAAATGGGAAAAATAATGGTTCAGCGATACCAGTATCTTGATAATCATACGGCTTGATATCTTTTCCGGATACCTTTTCAATCAATTCTTTTAATGATCGTATGCTGGAAAAATCCGGATTAAAATCAGAAGGAGATTTATCTACTTCTTTTTCGTTCTGATCAACTGCTGACATCATTAAAGGTCCAAAATCGATTGGCAAAGAAATTCCATAACATCACTGCGAGGATTAAAACGGCCAAAGTGAAATTATATCCAAAAAACTCAGGTGATAATACAAAAGTTACAGGGATTAAATCGTAAGCTATCGAGAGAAAGATTTTTTCTAAAGGACCAAACAATAAGCTACGTATCCCTAAACCAACAATACTGACCATTGAGAATTGAAGAAATTGTCTTCGAAATTGTTTTGTTCTTGAATCGGGATAAGTCCAAAATCGATTCAACAAGAAATTACTGATTACAGCACAGATAAAAGATATGATACTGGCATTAATGGGTCTGAATTTTATTAAATGAATTAATACATTAAACACACCAAAGTCAATTAATGACCCAAACGCCCCGACAAGACCAAATTTTATGAATCTTTTTTGTTCTTTTCGATTGGAAATAATCATCTATATTCCTAATTTCATCTTAAAATATGGAATTGTTTTTTCTAATCCTTGAACTAATGTATATTGAGGTTCCCAATTAAGAAGTTCTCTTGCTTTTGTGATATCCGGTCTTCTTCGCTCCGGATCATTGCCCAGACGAAGATCTTCATTAATTATTAAGCCTGCAGGATTATTAATTATTTCATTTACTTTCACAGCCAGTTCCAATACGGTCATTTCTACGGGATTACCAATATTCACTGGTTCATGAATACCAGACAATAGTAAACGATAAATACCTTCAATTAAGTCATCAGCAAAACAAAAACTACGGGTTTGTTTCCCTTCACCATAAATTGTGAGTGGTTCGTTCCTCAGGGCTTGTTGTATAAAATTTGGAATTACTCTTCCGTCATCCAATCTCATTCTTGACCCATAAGTATTAAAAATTCTCACTATTCTTGTGTCAATACCATGAAATCTATGATAAGACATTGTTAATGCTTCAGCGAAACGTTTGGCTTCATCATACATCGATCGTGGTCCAGTAGGATCGACATGTCCCCAATAAGTTTCTTTTTGAGGATGTTCTTCGGGATCACCATAAATTTCACTGGTTGAAGCGAGTAAAAAAGTTGCATTATTTGCTTTAGCTACGCCAAGTGCATTATGGGTTCCTAAAGCCCCAGCTTTCATTGTTTGGATTGGAAGGTTTGGGTAACCATAAGGAGAATTTTTATTCGGACTTGCAGGTGATGCAAAGTGTAACACTGCATCTAGTTTTCCAGGAACGAAAATAAAATTAGACACATCGTGTCTAATAAAAGAAAAATTTTCATTTGTTGTCAAATGGGCAAGATTTTGAGGATCACCTGTTAGAAAATTATCCATACCAATTACTGAATGTCCTTCTGACAGTAGTCTTTCACAAAGATGTGAACCTAAAAAACCTGCTGCACCTGTAATTAATATCCGCATAATTTTCAATTCCATTCTATTTGTGTTATTAAACCATCACCTGTGATTTGAAAGGTAGAAAGTTGTTCGTATAAATTAATAATCCAAAAATTTCCTTGATAAATAAAACCCAACTGACAATTAATATCTTGATTGCATGGTGAGACAAAAATTTTCTGTGGTTCAAGTCCTTGCATGTCATCGATTGGAAATATTCTTTGTAAATTTGATCCATCACGGTCACTAAGCATAAGCTGGTATCGACTCGAATCACTATTGTCAGGAAAAATAGCTTGTAGGAATGCAATTTGGAATCCTCCCGATTTCTGTTGACTAAAAAAAGCAGTAGGGGATGCAAACATACCAACGTTATCAATTGTGTTTAGCGTTCGGTTTGTCTTTATATCAATTGCTTTGAGATCAAAAAATGGAGATAATTCAGGATTCTCAAGGGATGTATCATGTTTGTGATCGACCCAATAGACGAAATGATTATCAGTTGACCAGGAAATAGGTGATACCCACGCCCAATCACTTTTAGTTTGGTATGGGGTGATATTAGATAAAAATTCTAATTTTTCTTCTTTAAGATCTACAAGGCCTAAACCATCAGGACGGATAAACAAAAGGTATTTTCCATCAGGACTAAATTGGAAATTTGTACCCCACCATCCATAAATCCCACCAGAATTACTTTCGATTATTTCTTGTGATCGCAAAAGCTTTCCATCTGCTCCAAGTGTCAATCGGATTAAATTATTATTAGCTTGCCATCCAGGAGCTACATCTCTCGGTTCGACTGTAGAAACCATTACAGACAGCGTATTACCAGGAACCCAATTTGCAAAATGAATAATATTATCAATTTTAAGATATAGCGGGGTTATTTCTTCTTTTTCAAGGTCTATTACCCAAAGTTCATTGATTTTCTCATCTTCTTCGCTTATCTGGGTAAATAATAGCCATCTTCCATTCTCTGAAAGCTCTAAAATTCTGCCATCCAGCTTTCCATTTGTAATAATTGGTTTTCGATTTGATGTTTCATTTTCCATTAACCACGCATTACCGGAAGATAGATAAACAATTTTTCCATTAATTGGGATTGATGTAAACGGAGTCTGAATTCCTACCATCATGATTTCTGGTTTTGGGCTAATAATATCTACCCTTCTAACTTCAGTTCTCGAAAATAATTGTTCATTTTCAAATAAAAGGCGGTAGGTAATTTCCCGTAAACCGTTTACACCTGGCTGAATTAGTATTGTTTGACGTTCTGGAAGAGATTCGTTTCGAACAGTTTGTTGCTCAAAAGGAATCACAATTTCTTCAGATTCAAAAGTCTCCTCAACCCTGGTTATTTCAACGGTGATTGGCTCAGTAATTACAGAAAAAACCGGTGGATTTACCTTATCTAATGGATTAAGTTTGATCTGGTTTAATGACAGAACAGTTTGAATGGTTGTACCAATTTCTATATCATAATTTATTACTTGATTATCAAGGTTTATTGCAATTGGTACAGTGGAAATTTCAGGCTGACTCTCACATCCTGAAATAAATAACAAAAATAATAAAAAAGTAATAAGAAGTCGGATATTATGTTGATTATTAATCATCTAGGGCATCACAGTGATAATACTTACCTTGTCATGATAATCAGGTATAATTTTGTTTTATTATAACTAGGCAATTATAGCATGATAGAAAATATTGAATCACTTACATCAATTAATCTAGTTTCAGGGATAGAAGCAATATTATTTATTTCTGGTTCCCCAGTTCATGTTTCGCACTTAGCAGAAACATTTAATGTTACTGGAAAAGATATAGAAGCAAGTCTTGATATTCTGGAACACGATTTAATCAACGGACGAGGAATCAGACTGCAAAGGTTTTCCGGGAAGATCCAGCTAACTTCATCACCCGAGTTTTCTGAAATTATCGAAAAGTATTTAGGAATAGAAACAACATCTAAGTTATCAAGAGCTGCATTAGAAACATTAGCGATAATTGCCTACAAACAACCAATCACACGGCCAGGAATAGATTCAATCAGAGGTGTTAATAGTGATGCAGTGATTAAAAGTTTATTAAGCAAAGGACTAATCGAAGAAATTGGAAGAACTGAAGGTCCTGGTCGACCAATATTATATGGGATAACTCAAGAATTTTTACAATATTTTGGTTTGGGTTCAATTAATGAACTTCCAGAACTATTTACTGATGTTGAGGATAAACCTCTAAATGGAAATGGGTTGCTAAAGGATTAAACATGGCTGAAGATCGTTTACAGAAAATACTGGCAAAAGCTGGTTTTGGATCAAGAAGAGCGAATGAAGAATTAATTTCTGCGGGCAGGGTGAAAGTTAACGGAAAAATTGCATTTTTAGGAATGAAAGCAAATCCAGCAGAGGATGAAATTTCAGTCGACAATAAAATAATCCCAAAAGAGGAAGCCCCAGTTTATCTGGCACTCTATAAACCAAGAGGTGTTTTATCAGATAACGCACCTCTTGATACTAGAAAAAATGTCAGAGACTTAATTGATCTGAATGGTCATTTCTTCACTGTTGGAAGATTAGATCTTGAAAGTGAAGGATTAATGATCTTAACAAATGACGGAGAATTAACAAACCGATTAACTCACCCCAGATACGGCCACGAAAAAGAATACATGGTACTGGTGGCAAAACGTCCTGACGATGAGCAGCTTGAAATCTGGCGAAGAGGTGTTGTGTTAGAAGATGGCTTTAAAACTGCCCCTACAAAAGTATCCATCCATAAATGGCATGGAAAAGGTGCATGGTTAAAAGTAATCCTTAGAGAAGGACACAAACGTCAAATTCGCGAAATAGGGCGGGTTATAGGTTTGCCGATTGTAAAACTTATTCGTGTAAGAATCGCTAGCATAAATCTCGGATCATTAAAATCAGGGGATTGGCGTCACCTTACTCCTGAAGAAGTAAAACAATTAAAAACGCCTGGACAAGGAAAACTAAACTCTCTCGATAATAAGAGGAGAATTAGGAAAATTTCACCAAATCAAAGAAACAAAACGTATAAAGAAAAAACTTCTTATCGAAAAAAATAGACTGTTTTTTTTGGATCATCTTGATAAACTGGTGTTTCGTATTTTTGGTGACAATTCCAACCAAAAACACTAAAAATGGATTTAATTGAAAAGATTCTTTTTCAACTTATTAATTTGTCAAGAATTGTAACTTCCCAACCAGCAATTTTTTCATTGTTTTTTACCATTTTTCTGAATCGATCTTTTACTTTTTCAAAAGGCAAAATGAAAATATTATTTTTTTCAGATAAACCGGTTAGTTTAACATTTCTGTGCATTAAAATTACGAGAGAATTTAACTCATAATCATTGAGATTACCTGAAGACCCAATAATTTTTTCAAGTTCTTGTTGATGGTGTTTTAAGTCGGAAACTGGATTGGGAAAATATTCTTTGGAAAGAAATCTATTTAATAATGAGTTCTTCTTGTGTATCCAATTATTCTTCTTTTCGTCGAAAGTAATCTCGCCATCCACAAAGGTAGGTGTAATTGACCAGATACCAGCGGGTCCAACTAATAAATGAGGAATTGATGATTGATAATGAAAAATTTGATAGCGATCATCGAAGCCTTTAAATGATTTATCAATCATTTCATCTGGTCTGGGAGATTTTCCATATCTTGTTGTAAAGAAAGCACTTACCGAAGAGAGCAAAACGCCAACAATCATTATGGAAAAAAATATTGAAAATAATGTGGTATTTGCTGATATTTCCTGAGAAAATACAGCGATTAAACCAATGAGCATGCACCCCAGGCTTATCCAACGAAGAAATTTTCCAATTAATGCATTCCTTTTCACAGCTTTTTGATCAATGTAAATTTTCATGAGTCCTTTTCCCTACGTTGACAATTGGTTTTCGATTGCTATTTGGATTTCGTTTATCAAGTTAAGTTTCACATCTGTGTGAGCAGCCTTAATTCCATTGAATATTGCTGTAGCATTGGAACGGCCATGGCCGATAAATACCAAACCATTTACCCCCAACAATCTTGCTGCACCAACTTCACTCGGATCCATCATTAATCTAATTCGTTTAAATGCTGGTTTTACAAGGGCACCACCTAAAGAAGTGATAAAACTTGATTTAATATCTTCCTTAATAATATCAGTCATCAATCTTCCAACCGCTTCACTTGTTTTTAGAAAAACATTGCCGGTAAATCCATCACAAACGATCACATCAGCTTCACCTGCAAAGATTTCTTTCGGCTCTATATTTCCAACAAAATTGAATCCTGCGTTTTTCATCATTTCTTTGGAATCTTTGATTAATTGATTTCCTTTTCCTTCTTCTTCACCATTTGAGAGCATCGCAACGCGAGGTTTGTTGTTGCCCAGAACTTTCTCTGAAAAAATGGATCCTATGATCCCAAATTGCACAAAAAAGTCTGGTCTGCAGTCAGCATTTGCTCCAATATCCAAAACGACACAATGCCCTTTCCGAGTCGGAAAAACAGCTGTCAATGCTGGTCTTTGAACACCCTGCATCCTTTTAAGAATAGAAATAGCATTAAAAAGGGCTCCTCCTGTATTACCAGCTGTTACAAAAGCTTTCCCTTCACCTTCTTTGAGCAACCTTAATCCCACAGCCATTGAGTTATTTGGTTTTTTCCGCGAAGCTTCAACTGGTTTGTCGGTCATTTCCAAAATGTCCGCTGCTTCAATAATTTTTATCTTGGAAGAATCAAAATTATCTGGTAAATGTTGTTTAATAATTTCTGTTTTACCAACTAAACCTATTTCAACTCCCAGGTTTTGAACCGCCATCATGGCACCTTCAATTTCTGGAATTGGATAATTATCACTTCCCATTGCGTCCAATATAATTGTCATAATTCACTCCCTTAACTTAGCGTTATTGAATGGTTATTCTTGAATTTTTTTATTAAAATTTCTTGTTTAGATATACCATTATGTGGATTATTATTATTCAGTTTACTATCAATTTATTGATGATTTTTCAGAGTGTTTTCTTGACAGCTATGTAATAGAGATTATAATAACGAAGCATTAGCGCTGGTGCTGGAATTGGCAGACAGGCATGGTTGAGGGCCATGTGCCGAAAGGCGTGAGGGTTCAAGTCCCTCTCAGCGCACTTAAATTATAGACCGAATTTCGGTCTATTTTTAAATATTCCTTTGTGTGACAAAACATGCTAATTCTTCTAATGCATCTCTTTCGATTCCTATCGGAAGATGATGTAATGCCTTAAGACAGAATTCAATATGAGAATTTGCCTTATCAAAGCTGTTCTTGATGGCAGAACTGTTTCTGATATTAAGAATTAATTTTTCCAGAATTTCTATCGGGGGATTGCAGTCATGTTGAAAGAATTCTTTTGTCAGGATGTCGTCTTTGTATTGCTCAAAATATAAAATTGCAGGCAATGTTATTAATCCCAAACGCAAATCTCCGCCAACAGGTTTCCCCAATTTATCCTGGTTTGAAGTGAAATCCAATACATCATCGATAATCTGAAATGCAATACCAAGTTCGTATCCAAATTGTCTTAAATACTCCTTTTGGGTTCGGTTTGCTTCACAGATTATTGCTGCAGCAGTAGTCGAGGTTTCAAATAATGAAGCAGTTTTTGAATAAATTCTCTTGTAATATAGATCTGTATCACTTTGACAATGACTTGAGAACATCTGCACAATTTCTCCATTGACAATTATTCCCAAAGTATTGGCAAACAATTTCATTACGGGTACTGAATTTGTCTCAGCAGCCAATTTTGCTGCTTTTGCAAACATGAAATCACCTGTAAGTACCGTTGCTGCGGGTGTCCATTTTGAATTCAAAGTTGGTATTCCTCGACGTAATAATGAGCCATCAATTAAATCATCATGGACAAGTGTGGCTGTATGTAATAATTCGATGGCAGCAGAGAGAGTAATCAGTCTTTCCATATCGCCATTAAGCATTCTTCCTACCAATAAAGTTATATTTGGCCTTATTCTCTTTCCTCCCGATGAAATCAAATGATCTAAGGCTGCTTGTAAATCGATATTAAACCCTTCTGCTTGTTGTCGCATTAAGGTTTCTACAGCCAAAATTTCATCTGACACTAAATTTTGAAAACGGTTTAAGATATTCAATCATTGCTCCCAAGCGAATAATTTATTCGCATTTTTTGTTGTTTCCTGTGCTATCCATTTTAACGGTTTTTCTGATAAAATGGCAATTTTTTCTGCTATGAATTTTATATTTGCTGGTTCATTTGTTTTTCCTCTATGAGGATGGGGAGCTAAAAAAGGAGAATCTGTTTCTAAAACGATTGAATTGGCTGGAAAATCTCTGCAAATTTCATGCTTATCAATTGAATTTTTATAAGTTACAGGTCCACCAATTCCAATTAAAAAGTTCTGAGAGATTATTTGTTTGGCGTTGATTAGGTTTCCCTCAAAAGAATGAATGACGCCTGATGGACCATTTACATCAATTATTTTTGAGTGTTTCCATTCAATAATATATTTAATTACTTCAGCGATTGCATTTCTGGAATGTACAATAATTGGTAATCCTGAAATCTCAGATAGCTTCATCTGTTCTTTAAAAACATGAATCTGAATTGATGGTGGTACATGATCTCTATAAAAATCTAATCCAATTTCCCCGATTGCTTTAACTTTTGGGTGCTGAGAAAGTTCCTCAAGAATCTTAAAACTAACTTCCTTCCAGTTGTCAGCCTCATTGGGGTGTATACCGATGGCAGCATAAACCATCTGATATTTCTCAGCTAGTTTTATTGCTTGAAGACTGGTTTCAATATTAATTCCCGGAACCATGATTCGAATAATCCCATTATTGAGAGCATTTTCAATAACTTTATCAATGTCCATTTCAGATGGCATTAAATTCAGATGACAATGGGAATCAACAAATTCCATTAATTAATCCCTGCGATTCTTAATCCATCTTCTAAAATTAATGGAACTTTGGTCTCATGTGTGGTTTCACAATAGACTCGAATTATTGGTTCTGTACCTGAAAACCGTATCAATAACCAACCTCCATCTTCTAGAGAAAACTTAAATCCATCTGAAGAATCAAGACCAATTACTTTTAGTCCTCCAATTAATTCCGGATTGGCATTAAGTATATTTTGCTCTTTTTCTTTTCTATCACCTGAAAAAGGACTATCTATACGATCATAATAATGCTTTCCAACGATGGTGAATAACAAGTTTAATAGCTGAGAAGGTGATTTTTTCAATCTGACCATCATTTCAAGAAAATATAGACCTGCCAGAATTCCATCACGTTCAGGGACATTTCCTCTGAATGCATAACCACCAGATTCTTCACCCCCGATTAAAGCATTTGTCTCAATCATTTTTGGAGCGACATATTTGAACCCAACGCCTGTTTCATATACCGGAACTTGATAAATTTTTCCAAGTTTATTTAGCATTGATGTTGTTGATAATGTTTTAACAATTGCCCCGCGTTCCTTTTTTACTTCCAGCATGTAATATGCTAATAAAGCAAACACTTGTAATTGATTTAGAAACACTCCATTTTCATCTCCGATACCAAGCCGATCACCATCTCCATCGGTAATTATTAACACAACGGCATTTACCTGTTTGGTTGTTAATAACCCAACATTTATATTGGGTGGAATTGGTTCGGGGCGAGTCATTTCTGGGAAAATTGGATTTCTATGATTATGGATTTCAATTATTTCAGAATTTCCACCTGCCAATAAATTTGTAAACCAATTTGCATTATTGCCCCACATAGGATCAATTAATATTCGTAACCCAGCTTGCTTTATTAATTCTAAATCAACCATTTTTGATATATGTTTAACATATTCTTTCGAGGCATCGAATACAACGACTTTTTTTGATTTCAGCGCTTCAGAAAAGGGAATTTTTTTTATATCTATTAGGTTTGATGGTATGAAGGATTCAATCCGTTTCAAATCTTCCGGAGGAATTGCTCCACCATTTGGATCTCTGACCTTGAACCCATTATCAGTGGGGGGATTATGAGAAGCGGTGATATTAACTGCACCGACAGCTTCCAAATTTTTCACAGCGTATGAAATAACTGGTGTGGGTGTTGCATCAATTGTTAAATAAACATTCAATCCGTTTGCTGTCAAAACCTCAACAACTGTTTTGGCGAAATTTTCTGAAAGAAATCGTTTATCATATCCAACAATAACCCATTTTCCTATGTATCCTTTTTCTAACAAATAAAGAGCAAAGCCTTGTGCACACCTGCTTACATTATCGAATGTATAATCTTCGGCAATTACTGCTCGCCAACCATCTGTGCCGAATTTAATATTTGACATAATAAATGTCCTCCCGAGTTTTCCTGAGTTGGGTTTTATTATAACAATATGTTAATAAATTTTAGACACCCTTAATTAATGATAATTTTTCGAATTATCGATTAATCTGTTCTAAAAGGTGAAAAGAAGAAGTGGATTACTGATTATAATTATTATAAAAAAAGTTTTTATAAATTGAGGTTTGAATGAATTTTCTCCCTGGAATTGCGATAAGTTTATTATTTGCTTTGTTAGTTGGTTTTGTTTTTCATTTTTGGAGAGGGGGCGGTCTTCTTCGTTTAATTACAATCCTAATTTTCTCAATCATAGGGTTTTCCCTGGGTCATTGGATAGGCATTTCCATGGAGTCCAGTTTCTTAAGGGTAGGTTGGGTTAATTTGGGGTTTGGAGTTTTAGGCTCAATACTTTTCTCATTTATTGCGATCTGGTTAACAAATATTCGAGCAGAAAAACAGGATTGATAAAAATGTGGAATATAAATGCGAAAATTGCTTCTTTTGGCGATCTCATTCAATTGGTCGGAATGCGCCATAAAAGTTACATTTTTACTTTAGTTGAAGATAAAGAATTGCATACACATCGGGGCTTACTCAAACATAACGATCTCGTCGGCTTACCATTTGGAAGTAAAGTTCTAAGCCACAATGAGTCCCCATTCTTTTTGTTGCAACCTTCGTTGTCAGATGTACTTTTGGATTTAAAACGGATAACCCAGATATTATATCCAAAAGACATCGGATATATTTTATTGCAATTGGGTGTTGGGGAAGGACAACAGATAATTGAAGCCGGAACAGGTTCTGGTGCGATGACAATTGCCTTGGCTCATGCGGTGGGAAGCAAAGGAAAAATTTTCTCCTATGATCAGAAAAAGGAGTTTCAGAATCTGGCAAAAAAGAATTTGAATTTAATGGGGCTAGAAGAGAGAGTGGAATTCAAATTAAGAGATATTATCGAAGGGTTTGACGAAAAAAATGTTGATGCATTGTTTCTTGATGTGATGAACCCTTATGATTATATTCCCCAGGTCAAAAACGCAATTAAACCCGGAGGATTTTTTGCCTGTTTGATTCCAACAACGAACCAGGTTTCTCGATTGTTGCATCAATTAAGGTTAAATCAATTTGCTTTTCTAGAAGTGGTAGAAGTTTTATTACGTTTTTATAAACCTGAACCGGAACGTCTGAGACCAACCGATCGAATGGTCGCTCATACCGGATACCTGGTTTTTGGCAGACCATTATTAAGTGAGTTTGATTTAGACGAAAACCATGATAAAGAAGAAATGTAAATTTTTACAATTTCAGGAAATCAATGAATCAAGAATGTTGTTCTCTCGATATAAAAAATATCCGGGTTTTACTTGAAAATCAAAGAAAAAGTAGTGAACCTTTAGATAATCAATTAAAAAATAAATTGATAAAGAAAGCAGCAATATTAATCCCATTTGTATGTGTTAATGGATGTTGGAATCTTTTATTCACTCGAAGGTCGGATACACTAAAAAATCATAGGGGGCAAGTTTCATTTCCTGGTGGGGGAATGGAAAAAATTGATAAAACACCAGAAGAAACAGCACTTCGAGAAGCTTATGAAGAAATTGGTCTTAAGAAATCCGGTATCCACATTATCGGAAATATGCCTGATTTTATTACAATTTCGGATTATATCGTCACCCCAATTGTTTCTTGGGTTGATTGGCCAGTTCCCCTTGAACTTTCAAAAAACGAAGTGAGTCGAGTATTCACAATTCCTATTG
Source organism: Anaerolineaceae bacterium (assembly GCA_030653365.1). Lineage (GTDB taxonomy): Bacteria > Chloroflexota > Anaerolineae > Anaerolineales > Anaerolineaceae > UBA6170. Next base: position 617,053 of record JAURZL010000007.1, on the reverse strand, counting down.
TCTGGTTACGTGATAAGAATAATTGGGAGGAACGAATTTATTCTCATCCAAGTGGCTGGTATGGATCAGTAATTTTTTATAATTTATACGATGGGGAACTATTATGGGGAATTTCTGCAAAAATCACCTTAGAACTGTTAAATATTTTAGGTGAGCAATTTTATTCATGAAACAAAAAGAGGTTGTTATCACGACAACCTCTTTTATACGAATCGCTTGACTTAGAAATCTTCGTCTTCTTTTTTACCTTTTTCAATCACCTCGGGCTCGCCTTCTGAGGTCGCTACTTCTTCTTCTACTATTTCCTCTTCTTCTTCAACAGCAGGTTTACTGCTACTGGCAAAGACTACCAATTCTTCAGGATTAGAAAGGAGTTCAACATTTTCTGGCATCGGAATATCTTTTACAAGGATTGAATCTCCCAAATTTTTCAAAATTGAAATATCTACGATGAAATTTTCAGGTAAATCCTGAGGAAATGCTTCAACTTCAATCTGATTAATTCCAGTTGATAAAATTGCGTCGAATTCTTTTACGGCTTCAGATTCACCTTCAAAATGAATCGATACAGATGCTTTGATTTTCTCAGTTAATGAAACTGTCTGAAAATCAATGTGTTTTAATGTCCGTAAAATAAAATCGATTTGTTTTTCTCGAACTAATGAGGGATATTCTTTCCCTTCCAGGACAACAGTCACCAGGCTTGAGCTGCTTACTGTAGAAAGAATTTTAGTTGCTTCACGTAAGTCCAATGTTACTGATTTAGAATCAACTTTATTCCCATATATTACTCCCGGCAATTTCCCCTGACGTCTTAACTGCTTTACTTGTTTACCAACTACGGTTCGTGGTTCGGCATTTAGAATTATTTTTGGCATGTTAACCTTCCTCGAGCGCCTCTCACCAATTTATGGTTACCTTCACTCTATAAATTATTTGCAACAACGAATTTTATCATTGTTTATATCCTCGTCAAGTTGATCAATGAAATAGAACATAAAATATTCGTGAATAATTAAAAACAACAACCTTTAAATAATTAGAATTGAGATAAAATTTTTATAATAAAGGAAATTTCATTGAAGAAATCAACGAAGAAACAAACAAAAGTAATTTTCTGGGTAATATTTTCTTTAATCGTATCAGGTTGTATTTATCGACCTGGTATGAATTACCTTAATCAAGAACCTTACCCAGTCTTAGAACCTATAGTAGACGCTTATTCAGACAAATATGTTAATATTGGATTAATTCAAGGAGAGGGTCATTTATCTCCTTATACCGGGAAACTTATTACAGATGTCACTGGAGTTGTTACAGCTGTTCGTGACAATGGTTTTTACATTCAGTCGATTACACCCGATGAAAACTTTCATACATCTGATGCAATTCTTGTTCATATTCGAAAACCTATTGATGAAACAGTAAGAAGAGGGGATTATGTTTTGGTATCTGGAATTGTTGAAGAATTTATCCCAGGTGGAGCTCAAAGTGGAAACCTCTCTACAACACAAGTCGTAGTTGAAGAAATTACAATTTATTCAAGTAATAATAAATTACCCGAACCGATAATAATTGGGATTAATGGATTAGTTCCGCCTGATACAATAATCGACGATGATCAAATGAATGAATTTAATCTCTTTGATGGAATCGATTTCTATGAAAGTTTAGAAGGAATGTTGGTAAGAATTGAAGATGCTGTTGTTGTAAGCCCGAAAAACCAATATGGAGAAATAGTAGTTTTAGGTGATTTTGGCAAGTTTGCTTCAGGATTAAACATTCGTGGGGGAATCACGATTAACAAAGAAGATTTCAATCCAGAAAGATTGATTCTGGATGATGTTTTTGTTTTGACTCCTGATGTAAAGGTTGGTGACCAATTCATAAATCCAATCATAGGAATTATGGATTATTCATTTGGTAATTACAAAATTTTACCAATAGAGAAAATGGTACCTATTTCAAACAAACTGGAACGTCAAACCTATTCAAGAAAGAGCGACTCTGAAATAACAATTGCCACTTACAATGTAGAGAATTTATCTCCCCTAGATGAAATTGGAAGGTTTGAGCAATTAGCGATTGATATAACTAACCATCTGGATTTACCCGATATCATCGCTTTACAAGAAATTCAGGACAATAATGGATTTATTGATGATGATATTGTTTCTGCAGATCTTACATTTCGAATACTTATTGATGAAATCCAAAAGTTATCAAATGTGCACTATAGGTATATAGAAATTTCACCGATTAATGACATGGATGGGGGTATGGCGGGAGCGAACATCCGGGTTGGTTATTTATTTCGAACAGATCGAAACCTAAAATTCATAAATGAAAACCCTAAGAATAATTTTTTTGAAGCTGAGATTAATAAATTAAGTAACGAAATCTCTCTTATTCCAAATCCTTCTCTGGTTGGTATAAATAATTTTGCATTTAATCAAAGCAGAAAACCATTAGTTGCTGAATTTTTATTTAATGAACAAAAAATTTTTATCATCAACAATCATTGGACTTCAAAATCATCAGATAATTCTTTGTTTGGAAGAAATCAGCCACCGATTTATTACTCAGAGAGTCAAAGGATGGATCAATCTAAGGCGGTAAAAGACTTTTTATTAGAAATTTTAAGAATAGGAAAAGAAAGTCATATTATTGTTTTGGGGGATATGAATGATTATTATTTTTCAAATTCGATTTTAAATTTAGAAGAAGGAACTGGATTAGTAAATCTTATCAATAAATTGCCCAAAAACGAACGATACAACTACATTTTTGAAGGAAATTCTCAAAACCTAGACAATATATTAATCTCCAAATTATTATTGAACTCTTTTCTGGACATTAATATCGTTCATATCAACTCAGAGTATCCAATAAACCTAAGATTGTCTGACCATGATCCTATTATTGTTACATTTGATGGAAAAACACTTGGTAGTAAATAATCAATATTTCGTGTAGCATATCGAATAATGGTGGGGAATCTTAAAATTTTCTCAAAAGGAACAAAAAGTTATGATCTAAACATTGCATTAGGTTGCTATATTGACTAGAATTAGTTGTCTGGAGGGTGATTGCCCTCCACCTATATTTCACTTCATTAGGAGGAAGAAATGAAGAAAATTCAATATATTGTTTTTGCTTTAGTCCTTACAATGGCTTTATTGTTGGCTGCCTGTCAGCCAGCGGCAACGCCTGAACCAATGCCAGTTGAGCAACCGGCAGAACCTGTTGTCGAACCAACCAAAGCGCCTGAACCAACTGCAGTGCCGCCAACGGAAGAACCTGAACCGGTGGTTACGATTGGGACAGTTGAAAATCCCATCAAAGTATTGTTTGTACCATCCGTCGATGCGAACGTGATCGTAACAGGTGGTGAAATGATGGCTGAAGCACTAAAAGCTGCTACTGGATTGGAATTTGAAGTTGTAGTTCCGACATCATATGCGGCGACAGTAGAAGAAATGTGTGCTTCTCCTGATAACACCATGGGCTTTATCCCCGCAACACCATATGTAATTGCGAATGAACTTTGTGGTGTAGATGTAGCATTTAAAGCAGTTCGTCGTGGATATAGTGTTTATTGGGCTCAAATCCTTGTAGCTCGTGATAGTGGAATTGAAACTATTGAGGATTTAAATGGCAAATCCTGGGGTTTCCCGGATGGTGCATCAACTTCTGGTTTCCAGGTTCCCAGTGCCTGGCTTGCTGAACAAGGTATTGTACCTGGAGAACAGGTGGAAACAGGTGGTCATAATCAATCTGTTGCCGCAGTTTATAATGGCGATGTAGAATTCTCGACTTCATTCTTCTCACCACCTGCGAAACCAGAAGGTGAAACACCCTGGAAAATAGGTGATGCTTTTGATATTCCTGAAGATTTGATTGATGAATGTGTTGCGAGTGATGATGGCTTAGTTTGTGGTGGATGGACTGTATTAGATGCTCGTGCTAACATTCGAACTGAAGCTCCGGACGTAGTTGAAAAAGTCAAGATTTTAGCTCTTACTCCAGAAATTCCTAACGACACTTTATCATTTGGCCCTGATTTTCCTGCTGATATTCGCGCTTTAATTGAAGCAGCGCTAATCGAATTTGCGAAAACTGATGCATGGAAAGAATCTATCGGAAGTGTTGACTTCTACAACTGGACTGGTCTGGATGTCGCAGTTGATTCGGATTATGATGTAATCCGTTTGGTCGCAGAAGCCAACGGTACTACATTAGATAATTTCAGATAAACCACTAATTTACATTAACCCCGAATGGCGAAAGTCATTCGGGGAATTTTATTTATTAGGAATAATTATGCTTGAAATTAAAAACCTGGTAAAGATTTATGATGGCAATGTCCAGGCGTTGAAGGGGGTCAGTTTTTCGGTGCCAAAAGGGCAATTTCTTGCTGTCATTGGATTAAGCGGTTCTGGAAAGTCTACATTATTGAGATGTATAAATCGATTGATTGAACCAACATCCGGTAATATCTTCTGGCATGGCGTTGATATTACAACCGCATCAGATGATGAATTAAGACTAATTCGAAGACGTATTGGAATGGTGTTTCAACATTTTAATCTGGTTTTGAGGTCTAATGTCATCACGAATGTGCTTAGTGGTCGACTGGGTTACGTTAATCCATTAATGAGTCTTATTAACCGATTTCCTAAAAAAGATATTGATAATGCATTACTTAGACTCGACCGGGTTGGAATTAAAGACAAAGCCTATCACAGAGCTGATGAATTGAGTGGTGGTCAGCAACAAAGAGTTGGAATTGCGAGAGCGATGATACAGGATCCAGAAATGATTCTGGCAGATGAACCAGTAGCCAGCCTCGATCCAGTTTTAGCTCACAGCATCATGCAATACCTGGAAAAATTAAATAAAGAAGAAGGTGTAACCATTTTATGTAGTTTACATTTTTTGGATATTGTTCATCGTTATGCTGATCGGGTTGTCGCCTTAAATGATGGGTTGGTAGTATTTGATGGATTGCCAACTGAGATCGATGATGCGAAATTTAAAGAAATTTATGGAAAAGAAGCCGAACGCGTCGGCTGAGGAAGGGAAATGTGAAGAAATCAAAATCAGCACTTCGCTCGATCGGTTTAGGTTTGGCTATCTTATTAGTGTTGGTGACTTACGCTTATGGATTTAAAGTTACAAAAGTAAATTTGGAAGAAACAAAATCTGAGCGAAGACAAACTCAGTTATTTAGAATTTTACGTGCGTTAGCAAAACCTGATATCGTAGAATTTGATAAAGAACAAGTAAAAATAGAAATTCCTTTTTATGTGCCTTGTCCAGAAGGTGGATTTGAACCAGAAGTTGAAGATAAAACATTAGCACATTTTGAACCGGAAGCATATTGTGCTGATCCTGGAACAAAAATGATATTTCGAGGAACGAACTTTGAGCCGAATGTTAAGGGTCCGATAAATTTTCTTCCACCAAGCGGTGTTACCCTTGGCATGGGTATATTTGAAACAGATGAAAATGGTAGTTTTGAAATTACAGTGACAATTCCAAGGCGTCCTGAGACTGAAATTCAATATATCGAAACAGTTACCAGTAAGAATATTGGTGAGCCCAGGTTTACTAGAACTGCAATTGAAACATGGGACAAAATCATTGAAACTGTATTTTTGGCATTATTGGCTACAACATTAGGAACTTTATTAGCAGTTCCACTGAGCTTCTTTGCTGCCAGAAATTTAATGAAAGATGTAACAAGCCCAATAATCGTGGTCTCGTTAAATCTGATTGCAATTCCAATTGGGATCGTTCTTGGTGGAATTGGTGCTATGTGGATGAGGAATTTAAGTGATTTATTAGCAGTAAATGGGTGGATCATACTACTTTCAATAGTAATTGGTTCTGGAATCGCTTTTGGTCTTTTTAAATGGGCAGTACCACCTGAAGAATTAGATCCTCCCAGTGGAAAAACACGTTTTATTCGTTCAATAACATTAGTATTGATTGCACTAACTGTAGTTTTTATACTTTTTATGGTAAGCAAATTAATGATCATTATAGGAACCAACGCGAGTGTCAATCTCGGAGCTTTTGGTTTCCTCGGATCATTTTTTGCTGATATCGGTGATATTTTAGGCATGATTATGGTCATCGTCACAGCACTTTTAGGTGCTGGAGTACTTTCAGGAGTTGCTGGTAAGGCAGGAAATTTGCTTTTAAAGAAATTTACACCTTCTATTCATAAATTATTAGGAATTATTTTTGGAGGAATAGCCGGTGCTTTGTGGTTTTTAATAATTATGGGTGGAATTGATTGGATTTATCAAATTAATCAACCATTAATCACAAGGACAATACCAGCAATAATAGGGGTTGTCACTGGAGGTGTTCTTGGCATGCTATATAAACCCAAAGCTCCTGTTCCAATTGGCATGGCTGTATATTTAATATCCAGAACCATCTTCAATGTATTACGGTCGATTGAAGCGTTGGTTATGGCAATTGTGTTCGTAGTATGGGTTGGAATTGGTCCGTTTGCGGGTTCGCTTGCTCTTGCATTACATACTATCGCATCTTTGGCGAAATTGTATTCTGAACAGGTCGAATCAATTATGGCTGGACCAATCGAAGCGGTGTCGGCTACCGGTGCAAATCGACTTCAAACCATTATCTATGCTGTTGTTCCACAAATTATTCCACCTTACATCTCATTTACGATGTATCGATGGGATATCAATGTTAGGATGTCAACGATTATTGGTTTTGCTGGTGGCGGCGGAATTGGTTTCCTATTACAACAAAACATTAATTTGTTGAACTATCGTGCAGCATCAGTGCAAATGCTCGCCATTGCAGTAGTCGTGGCCTCAATGGATTACATCAGTTCGAAATTGCGCGAGAAATTAGTCTAATCACTTATTGACTAAAAGAGATAAAAGGACAAGCATTGTTACCAAAACAGCTTGTCTTTTTTAATAACATTGCGCATAGCCAATAACGTAATTTGTAAATTGATGTTAAAATACTTTTTATGATAAAAAATTTTAGCCAACAAAAAATATCTGGAGATTTTTCTTTCAAGGGGAGTGCTGATCTTGCATTTACAGTTGTTGTGCTAGCATCATATTTTGCAATGTTCAGCGCACTAAAAGAAACAAATCTGTCACAATTATTAATAATGGTGCTTTTAGGAGTGGCTTATATCACCATTGGCATTTATGGCTATAATTTTGTCGCGAAACAAAAAACTTTTAACTGGATATTTTTTTATTTTTCATTACAAATATTTATTGGATCTGTTATTGTTTATTTAGGGAAAGGCGCAGGTTTTTCTGCCATATTATTATTACCTATCGCAGGACATGCTGTCGTTTTGGCTCCAGGATATTGGCTTTATCTAATCAATATATCTATTGTTTTTGGATATGCCTGGGCTATTCGTCAGTATTCAGGGACTTTAGAAAATGTCTGGTCTTCATTACCAACAATTTTAGCTGGACTAATTTACATAATGGTTTTCACACAAATGGCTATTGATGAAGAGAGGTCTAAACGAGAGGTGGAAAGATTATTAATAGAACTAGAAGATGTAAATGAGAAGCTACGATCTTATGCTTCCGAGGTGGAACAATTAACTGTTATCAAGGAACGTAACAGGATTGCCCGAGAAATTCATGATGGTTTAGGACATTACTTAACCACAATTCATATGCAATTACTTGCTGCTAAGGCGATTATTGATGATGAGCCACAGAAAGCGAAAGATGCAATAGAAAAAGCTAGATCTCAATCGCAGATAGCTTTGATTGATGTTCGTAGATCAGTTTCCACATTAAGATACGATTTTGATGACAATGAAACAATCAAAGATGCTTTAGACAGAGCCATTCGTCCATGTGATTGGATTGGAATTCGTTCTCATTTGGAAATCCTTGGTGAAGAAAAAATGCTTGATGAAAAATTGAAATCCGCAATCTTCAGAATAGTGCAAGAAACTGTAAACAATACTTGCAAATACTCCCATGCAAAAAATTATTATTGTATTTTGGACTATTCAGATGACGATTCCCTTTCTTTAAAAATTCACGATGATGGGATGGGTATGAGCGAATTTCGCTCAGGATATGGATTACAAGGTTTAGGAGAAAGAATCGAATTGCTTGATGGGTCGTTTAAGATCAAAACATCTCCAGAAAATGGATTTAGTATTGAGATAGAGTTGCCATATGATAAAAAAAATTAAATTACTTATAGTAGATGATCAGGAATTATTTAGAGAAGGATTAATTACTTTATTATCAGTTCAAAAGGATTTTGAAGTTGTAAGTCAAGCCAGTACTGGTGAGGAAGCTGTTTTGGCTGCAACGAAAAATAATCCTGAAGTTATTCTAATGGATTTACGTATGCCAGGAATGGGAGGTGTTGATGCTACAAAAAGAATTTTACAACAACACCCAGGAATAAAAATAATTGTTCTTACAACATTTGATGAGGATGATCTTGTTTTTGATGCACTTTATGCAGGAGCTGTTGGATATTTATTAAAAGATGTGTCACCAGAAAAATTATTTGACGCCATTAGAACAGCCAATAAAGGAGAATATTACTTATTACCATCCATCACCGCAAAAGTTATGGCTGAATTTACTAGAACACCAAGAATTCAAAAATTGGATAAAGGCACCCAATTTGAAAATTTATCACGACGAGAATTAGAAATATTAAAAATGGTGGCTACGGGAATGAGTAACAAAGAAATAGCTATGTTCCTGGTAATTGCTGAAGGGACAGTTAAAAATCATTTAACCAATATTTTTAATAAACTTGAAGCAAGAGATCGGATGCACGCAGTCATTATTGCCAAAGGAAATGGGCTTTTATAATGTGAAAAAATTATGACCCCAGTAACATGTAATAATTTATAAAATGAATGAGAATTTTACTGATGATTAGTTATCATAGATAAAAAAAGAGAAAATTTGAAATAAAATATTCATCATAATAAAAATTTCAAAAAAGTTGGATCAGATCACTAGTGGAAAAATCATTTTCAAACATTTCAAAAAACATTTATTTTCAAGTATTTATCAGTCTTCTCCTAACTTTCATTTTTTTGTTAATTAACATTCAAATTATTGATTTTGGACCTTCAACATCATTGATTCTAGGTCTCTCCTTCAATTGCTTGGGTATATTTTGGCTATTTTTATTCTTAGTTATTTATGTTACTACAAAGAATGTGATAAATTGGATTTTATTACCTTTTTTTGTTTTTTATTCCATCGGCATCCCTTTTATTAAGAATGAAACAAATATCCTCGATTTTATTCTTTATATCGGGATTGGGGTTGGTATTGGTTTGCTAATGGCTGGGATTAATTGGAGACTTTTCGGCCTAATCATTCCTGGGGCATTATTACTGGGTATTGCTCCCGGTCTCTACTTTGGCTGGGAGAACACGACAGCAATCAATCCACTGGAACAGACGGGCATCATGCTTGTTGGATTTGCTTTTGGTTGGGGATTAATTACCGTTGTGTCAAGAACATTAACGAAGAATTTTGTTTGGTGGCCTTTGATACCTGGTGGTATTTTAGCTGTTGTAGGCTGGGGATTATACATTGCTGGTAATCCTGAAAGTGCAATAGGTTTCATTGGAAATACAGGATCAGTAGGTTTGATAATATTCGGAATTTATATTTTGTTGATGCGACGAAGTTTTCATCAATAAAATATTCCCTATTAGGAGTATAATTGCAATCCTGAAAATTTCAGGATCTTTTATTTTATAGGTGATTTATGTTAACAAAACGAGAAGATATTCGAAATATTGCTATCATCGCCCATGTCGACCATGGAAAAACTACATTGTTGGACGCGATGTTAAAGCAAACCCAGGTTTTCGGAGACCATCAAATCATTAGTGAAAGGGTTATGGACTCTTATGATTTGGAAAAAGAACGGGGAATAACAATCTTATCCAAAAATACGTCAGTAAATTATTTAGACAAACGTTATAAAAATGAAATTAAAATAAATATTATAGACACACCTGGCCACGCAGATTTTGGTGGAGAAGTTGAACGAGTTCTTAATATGGTCGATGGCGTTTTACTTTTAGTTGATGCTGCTGAAGGCCCAATGCCACAAACCAGGTTTGTGCTCAAAAAAGCATTAGCAATGGGTTTAAAGCCCATTGTTGTGATCAATAAAATTGACCGTAAAGATGCTGTACCTCAAATTGCGCTCAATGATACATTTGATCTGTTTATTGAGTTAGGGGCTGATGAAAATCAGGCAAGTTTTACTATTGTTTACTGTAACGCAGTTTTAGGAAAATCCAGTCTGGTTGATACTGAATTAGATAATGATTTACGAGCCTTGTTTGAAACAATTGTTGATCAAATCCCTGCGCCTTTCGTTGACGCAGACGCTCCTTTTCAGATGTTAATCGCCAATCTTGGCTATGATGAACATTTAGGAACTACATGTTTAGGGAGGGTATTCTCCGGAAAAGCAACGGAGGGTGAAAATATTATTATCATAAAAAACACCAATGAAATTTTAAATGAAAAAATTAAGTATTTGTTTGTTTTTGAGGGATTAAAGAAGAAACGAGTAAAACAAGTATCAGCAGGGGATATAGCTTTTATTGCAGGCATTCACAATGTAAGTATCGGGGAGACGCTTTCATCAATTGATAATACCGCACCACTTCCGAGAATAATGGTTGAAGAACCTACCGTAAAAATGAGTTTTGAAGTAAATAATTCTCCATTTTCAGGAAGGTCGGGAAAATATCTGACCACAAGACAAATACGTGAAAGATTATTTCGTGAAACAAAAAATAACATGGCTCTTCGGGTTGAAGATACTGAATATGCTGACCGTTTTGTAGTATCAGGTAGAGGTGAATTGCACCTTGCTATATTAATTGAAACGATGCGTCGGGAAGGTTACGAATTTCAAGTCTCAAGACCGGAAGTAATCTTCCGTCATGATGAAGACGGGAGATTATTAGAGCCATTTGAAGAAGCAATCATTGAAGTTGTAAATGAGTATGTCGGCCCAGTTATTGAACTATTTGGTGGCAGGCGTGGGCAACTGTTAAGCATGGAAAACAAATTAGACGCTACAATTTTGAGATATCAAATCCCAACCAGAGGCTTACTTGGATTGCGACAACAATTAATGACAATATCACGTGGACAGGGAATCATGCATACGATATTTTCCGGTTATTTTCCCCACGCCGGTGAAGTGCCATCTCGTAAATCAAGCTCTTTAGTAGCCTGGGAAACAGGTGTTGCCAGTACTTATGGGCTTAAAAATGCGGAAGACAGAGGCATTTTATTTATTGGAGCTGGTTTGGAAGTATACGAAGGAATGGTTATTGGTGAAACATATAACGAAAGTGATATCACAGTAAATATATGCAAGAAAAAACATCTAACGAATATGAGATCCTCCAATAAGGATCTTGAATATCGATTATCCACACCCAGGGAATTATCATTGGATGAAGCTATGGAATTTCTGGCAGATGACGAGCTATTAGAAGTAACTCCAGAAAATTTTCGCATCAGGAAAAGAAAATTAAATGCTGAAGATCGGGGTAAAGCTCTCAAACAAAAATCAACCACCTTGACAGAATAAAAATCAGGAACTACCGAATGTGATTGAATACCCAAGACGTTCCATTCTTAGAAGTTTGCTAAAAACTCTTGCTAAATTATTAGTTCAGCTTTTAATTGAAGTGAAAGTCGAAGGGGAAGAGAATTTTCCAAAAACTGGCCCTTATATTGTCATTGGAAATCATGTGTCCTCTTTGGAACCAATTCTTATGGTTATTTTTACACCGCACCAACTTGAATATTTGGGTAGTGGTGATATTCCCATCGATCCAAGAATGTCATTTATTGCGAACTTATATAAATTTATACCGATTATGCGGGGACAAATTGACCAAAAGGGACTTAATTCTGCCCTGGAAGTTTTATTGCAAAACGGGGTGCTAGGTATTTTTCCTGAGGGGGGTATTTGGGAGAAAAACCTGAAAGAACCGAAAATCGGATTGAGTTGGATCAGTTATAAATCAAAAGCATCAATTATTCCTATAGGATTTACCGGAATGAATGGCGCACTAAAAAAAGCTCTGCAATTTAAGAGACCAAAAGTAGGGGTTAATATTGGAAAATTATTAACCTACGATGAAATATTTCCAATCAATTTATCGCTTAAGGCCACAATGAATATTGGTGCAGAAAAGATAATGGAAAAAATTGCGGATCTCTTGCCATCAGAAGAAATTATTAATCCAACTCAAACTTATCCAAAAGGACTGGATTTTTATTTTATATTTGATAATGGAGTTGAAGAAAAGTTTGAATTTATTGACCAAAATTATGTTTCGAGAATGTTAGAACATCCCGTAATTATGGATGTATTTAGTAGAAACTTAAAGTTACCCGTGAAAGTTTTATCTATTAGAGATAAAAAGGTTGAATTGAATGAAGTAGAAAGTGGAGTTAATGCAATTATTAAATATCTGGTATCAAATCCAGGATTTTTAACATATCGGTTTGGTATTGAATCCGGATTAAAAATGTTGAATGGATTACAAGAATTCACAAACTTTCTACGTGATAACAAAGGCAAAAACAGGTTTTTAATCGTACGTAAAAAAAGATAAGTAACAATTATTTTATACTGCGCCCTGCAACAATTCCTGATATAAAAGCCCAATGCAAATTATATCCACCACAAGGACCAAACACATCCAATATTTCCCCAGCAAAATAAAGACCAGGTCGTAATTTCGATTCTAAAGATTCAGAATTAATATGCAAAGATTTAATTGCACCGGTGGAAATTTGTGAAAAATGAAAATCACGTGTGCCCAATACGTTTTCTGTAAAATATAGATGTGACATCAATTTCTTGAAGTCGCTAGAACTATAAGGTTTTTGTGGATTTAGATCGCAATTAATTGCTAATTGATAAATAATTTTTTTATTTAACAAAGACAAAAATGGGGTCTCGAGTTTTAACAATTCTTGTTCATTTTTGATTGAATTTTCAAAAAATAATTGAGGTGTAACAGGAATAAAATCAATTTGTATTTGTAAGTTTCCACTTCCTTTATGAATCAAATGACTTAAATTCATCACTCCTGGACCGTTTATGCCCCAATCAGTAAAAATTATATTTCCAATTTCTGTTCCAATCACCTCATTATCATTGAAAATGCGTATAGCTGCATAACATTTCACACCATTTAACAATTTTGTTTGATCTTTACTCGTCAGTACCGGTGCCAATGCAGGAAAGGCTGGCAGTAATTTATGACCGAAGTGAATTAGGGAATTAAGAATTTTATCACTTGCATTAAGTTGGGGATAAGCTTTTCCTCCAGATGCCAAAATAATTCTGTCAAATAGAAGTCGTTTACCTGAACTTGATACCAAAATAAATTGAGTTTTTTCATGCAAAATATCAATTACTTCGATATTTAAATTAATCAAGACACCCCGTTTTATCAATATTTCTTCTAAGAATGTCGCCGTATTAATAGCAGAATTCGAAAGTGGATACACCCAACCATCATCCGTATGGTAAGTAAATAATCCAAGTTCTTCAAAATATTGTTGTAAAAAAAAGTAATCATATTTTTGGACAATATCTCCAAATTCAAAATTTTCATAAGACCGATATGAATTTGGTTTCACGTTAATATTTGTTAGATTACATCGGCCAGCACCAGTTGCTGCTAGTTTTCGTCCCAGAAAACCATTATTGTCAAAAATCGTAACATTCGAAAATCGTTTGCTAGCTTCTAACGCAGCAAACATTCCCGCAGGTCCACCTCCTATAATTCCAATTTTCATAATCTAATTTTACCTTCTAATTTTAGAGTGAATATGGATCACAAATATATACCGAGTTTGACGTGCAATAATTAAGATAAATGAAGATTATCCAAATATTAATATTAATTCCAAATTAGGTTTGGGCGTAAAAATAAAATATGATATGATTTAACTTAATATTGGTAAAAAAATTTTTAAAGGCAAAATAATGAATTCTAAACTTCACAACATTCGTCAAAAATTCTTTTCAACATTATTGTCTGAAGTAATTAACAAAATAACTTATAAGCAATTACAGTTGAGTTCAGTACCCAAAGACTTTCAATATCCATCCCCCAAACAAAACCACAAATATGTTCTTTACGCACATATTCCATTTTGTGAAAGTTTGTGCCCGTATTGTTCGTTTAATCGATTTATTTATAATGAGGCAAAATTAAAATCATATTATCTGAACCTGAGAAGAGAAATGGAAATGTTGGCTGAGAATGGTTTTGATTTTGTGAATCTTTACATTGGTGGGGGAACACCAACTGTAGATCTACAAGAATTGACAAAAACAATTGATTATGCAAAAAGTCTGTTTTCCATAAGTGAAGTCTCGTGTGAGACAAACCCCAATCATTTATCAAAAGAAATCCTGGGAGAATTAAAAGGCCGAGTTGACCGACTATCGGTTGGTGTCCAAAGTTTTGATGATAATTTATTAAGGCAAATGAGTCGATTTGAAAAGTTTGGTTCTGGTGATCAGATCCTGGAAATCATTCAAAACGCTGTTGGAATTCTTCCTTCGCTAAATATTGATATGATTTACAACTTACCTGATCAAACAGAAGAAAGTCTCACCAGGGATCTGGAATATATTATTAAATCTGGGGCAGAGCAGACCACATTTTATCCACTGATGAGCGCTCCTTCAGTAAAAAAAGCAATGGAAAAAACTTTGGGTAAATTGGATTACTCCAGAGAATATAATTTTTTCCAAATCATTAATGAAAAACTTTCTGGTACGTATACACCTTCTTCTGGATGGACATTTTCAAGAAAAGATTTATCCATGCTTGATGAATATATTGTTCAATATGAGGAATATGTTGGCACCGGTTCAGGTTCATTTAGCTATTTAGATGGAAACTTATTAGTAAATACATTTTCATTAAGACAATATGATGAATTCATAAAACAAGGAAAATTTCCTGTTTATAAAGTTAAACATTTCAACAACTATGACCGTAAAAGATACCGATTTTTAATGGAAATGTTTGATTTATCCTTAAATACGAAGAAATTCTCAAAAGATTTTCAAATCCCGCTTTTGCTTGGACTCGCTCCTGAAATGGTATTCATGTGGTTAGCAGGGGCATTTGGTAAATGGGAAAATGGAAGAATTCATTTACGTCCAGAAAGTCGTTATCTACTGGTCGTGATGATGCGAGAGTTCTTTTCAAATGTAAATATATTACGGGATCAGGCAAGATCGTCACTTTCGAGTGAAGAGCGTTTAATGTGTGTTATTAATGAAAAGCTCTATCATAACGAGTTTGCATAACATTTTTCTTTGATAATTATTCGTATTATCACAAGAATAATTGTATTATCTCAATAATCCGAAATCCGGGTTTGGTGTTTGTTTCTTGTAAGTAAATACCCATCAAGACAATCTGATCACTAATAATTAACCAGATACGAAAATTTATAAGAATAAGTATTTACAAAAAAACCTCGCACAAGTTCCCCCGTAGATTGTTGTATCAATAATTCTGGGTATTGTTGAATAATTAAAAAAGGTTCACTTTTAGGGTGGTTTGGATCATATAATTTTAATTTCATACAATTTTCATGTTCTTCGATTCCCGTTACAAGAACTTGATGATTATGTGTTGGATTCTGAAAAAGACTCGAACGTATAATTACAATTGGTACAGGTAATTTATCAATTAACCGATCGATTATTTGGGGTAATTCATCTTTAATGGACATGTTAATCGAGCTTTTTTTTGATAAACTTGCAAATTTAATAATCTTTATCAAAACGGAAATCGAAGTACTTTCAGACTGTCTTTTCCATAAATATTTCGCATAGTTTTCAGGTATTTGGTCCACTTTTGAATAATCAGGGATTATTTTCTGATCAAAATAGAAATCAAGAGCAGAAAATACCATACCTCCACACATCCCATAGATCAATTTATTCGATAAAGTTTTAAAAATTTTTGAAAACCCTTTGAACTCAAATCGATTAATAAAAGAATATCCATGAAATTTCGGATCAAAATTTGTCTTCATAATTTATTTATCAAAAATCTCGTTGTAACCTCTATCTAATTCGTCATCATTAATATGCGCATATCTTTGAGTAATGGCAATATTTGTATGGCGGGCTAACGATTGGGCTAATTTTAAATTACCTGAATATTGTAGAACTCTGGTTACATAATAATGACGAAAGGAGTGGGGGGTTATGGTTCCAACTGCCTCTTTTCCCAGGAATTGATCAACTCTTGTCGCAACAATATTTCTACCCGTAGTGGTCGTAATAGGTTTTACTTTTTTTCCTGCTCCTTTATCATGTCTTGCAAATAAAGGTAGAGAAGTTAGTGGTATACCAGTCGTTCCATCAATAGTGGATCTAATCCGTAAGTAGTCCTTGATTGCGGCAATACATCGATCTGAAAAACGAACGACGGCTTCCCGATTACCTTTTCCAAGAACTAATGCTTTCTTTTCAAACCAATCAACATCACCTCGTCGTAAACTACAGGCTTCATGAACTCTTAATCCTGTATCAGCCAGGCAGATCAGAAACGCTTTATCACGATAATTGATTAAAGTTTCGGTATTATTTTCTGCCTGTGTTTGAGTAATTTTCTTAATATTCTCAATTAATTTCTCGATATCGGATTTAGGAAATTGCGGTAACCGTTGTCGTGGTATCCTGGCACGTGTCCTGACTAACATACGAATGGATTGGATATTGATATTGCTAAGATTTTCAGATATTAAATATTCAATAAAACCAACCACAGAGGTTATATAAAGTCTTTCTGTTGTCGGAGAATATATTTTTAATTCACTGATAAATAGAGAAAAATGTTTTTCAGTCAATTTTTTACACGATAACTCCACACCTTCCGATGAACTGTCTTCTAAGCATGTTTTAAATACATTCAGGCCGTTCTTATAAGTCCTGTGTGTATTTTCACTTCTTGCGAGAGAAATGGTTCTAAGATAGTCAGATAACGCTTCATTTATGGTTTTCATATCAACTCACCATTATTATAGTATCAAAAACATGCGATGAATTGAAATTAGAACATTATTACTAATAATAGTATAATACAGATCATTTATTATAATTTATCGAGTTTGCTTTGTTTGAAAGGGGGGAGCGGGAAATATCCAAACCAATACCATCCATATGAGAGTGAAGATTATAATTAGTTTTATTATTTCAAAGAGAATGATTTATTAATATTTTTGTAATAAAAAATTTAATTAATTATTTTTCAAAATTTGATCAAATCTAATCAATATGATGTTTATGATAATGTATCTTATCGAAACCATAAAGATTTATATAACCTTCCCCTTCTAAAGGAAACTTTTAATACTCCTTTACATTTGCTAAGTTTAAGAAAAGAGGATTAATATGGACATTGAGAAACAAATTACTTTTTTACCAACCAAAGATTTAAACGCAACCACCCACTTTTACAAAGAAAAATTAAATCTGCAATTGTTCCTGGATCAGGGCGACTGTGTAATATTTCGTACCTGTGAAAATGCATATATTGGTTTCTGTGAAAGAGAATTTACATTTTTTGATGGCAAGATTATTCTCACATTTATTGTAGACGATGTTGATAAAAATTATGATAACCTGATTAAGGATAATAAATTACAAGTAAGCAAACCGATTATAAATTCCAAATATAGAATTTATCATTTTTTTATAACTGATCCAAATGGGTATCTCGTAGAAATTCAAAAATTTTTAGATAACACCACCTGGAAATTATGAAAATAAATTTAAAATTCGGAAAAGAATTGATAACAATTAATCTAGATGATTCTGTATTGATTGATACTATCACCCCCACCTTGGATCTTATAGGTCAAAGAGATCAAATCCAAATTAATTTTTTCCCTTTAGAAAAATTGTTAATACAAAAGAAAATTGAAGTTTCTCGCATTAAGGTTGGTATTGCTTTAAATGATAAAACACGTCCAGTCCCCTACTCCGAGCTGATACCCTCATTAATAAATAATTTATTAAATTTCGGGATAATAAAGCAAAATATCAGTTTTTATATATCTAATGGAACGCATGTTCCAGATTACGATTTGAACCACCTACACCTATCAGACGAATATCTTAACGGATTCAATTTTTTTCAACACGATTCTAACGATAATAATAATTTGATTTTTTTAGGGAAGACATCCTTTAATACGCCTATAATAGTCAACCGTTCTTTTTATGAGTGTGATTTGAAAATTAGTATTGGGAATATTGAACCGCATCATTTTGCTGGTTATTCTGGTGGTGTTAAAACAGTAGCAATAGGTTTAGCTGGGTGGGAAACGATCAACCACAATCATTCATTATTATCTGATCCGAATAGTGTAATTTGTGAATATACAAAAAACAAAGTCAGAATGGATATTGAAGAGATTGGCGATATTATTGGTGTGGATTTGGCTTTGAATTGCATTCTTTCTGATGATAAAAGACCATTAATGATATTGTTTGACCATCCAAAAGTTGTAATGGAAAAGGCTATACCAATAATTAACAATTTTCATACGATCAAAATTGACAAGAAATACGATTTAGTTATTGCATCTGCTGGAGGATATCCAAAAGATATAAATTTTTACCAATCACAAAAAGCTGCTTCAAATGCCAGTAAATTGCTAAAACCGGGAGGAAGTATGTTGCTCATTGCTGAGTGTATTGAAGGTCACGGCAGCGATACATATATAAATTTTGTCAAAAAGTTTAAAAATCCTTTTGAAATCATCCATTATTTTGAGAATCATGCCTTTGTAATTGGGCAACACAAGGCATACTTAATGGCCAAAATTCAATCAAAATTTAATGTCCATTTATTTTCAAGGATGCCACAGGACGATGTAAAATCATTATTGATGGAACCCGTGTCTGATATTAAATTCTTTATTGAAAAGCATATTTCTGGTCTAAAAAATAAAACAATCGCTTTGATGCCCAATGCTGTGACTACAATTCCAATCATTGACCAGGATGAATCATGAATACTTTAATAATGAAAAACCAACACCTGGATGGAAATACTTTCTTTTTAGACGGAAAAAATGATGTCTGTGTGATGTTAATTCACGGATTTACTGCTACAACAGTCGAAGTACAACCTCTGGCAAATTTTCTCAATCAAGCCGGGTATCATATTTATGCACCATTATTACCAGGACATGGCACAAATCCAGATGACCTAAACAATTGTCGATGGAATGACTGGACAGAATCCCTTCATACAGGATTCGAAAAATTATCCAAAGATTTTAATAAAGTGATTGTTGCAGGCGAATCAATGGGAGGAATTCTTACCTGTTATCTGGCTGCAACCATTCCCAAAATACGAGCTATTTCGTTATATGCTCCGGCAATAAAAGTTGAGAATTTAGGATTATCACGCTTTATTCGATTTTTCAAGAAAAGTATTCCAAAAAAGAAATTTCAGGATACAAACGATGAAGGGGTCTATCCATGGCAGGGATATTCAGTACATCCCACACATGGTGCTTATCAAATGTATTTGCTCCAAAAAGAAACAAAGAAACTGTTACACAAAATTACACAACCTGCAATAATATTTCAAGGTAATTATGATAAAACAATTTCTTTCCAGAGTCCAAAAATAATTTACGATACTATCCAATCAACTATAAAAGAATATGTATTTTTAGAAAATTCAGGCCATACTATCCTATTGGATAAGGATTTTGATTTTGTAGCAAAAAAAACTATAAAATTTATAAAGAGCAATGGATTCTAATAGCACCATAAATAATAAAAAAAATTGTTTAGGTTATAATATTAAACAATAATTTTAGAACCTTAATACGGAGATTAAATGACAACAACTTCAAATACTCCTGGAAAAACCACGATTGCTCTTGAGGTATTAGTGACAATTGCAAGATTAACCACTCTTTCTGTTGATGGTGTGAGTAGAATGGCTACTGTCCCATCAGAAATGAATCGTTTTTTTAAACGAGGAGTTAGCGAAGGAGTGAAAATCAATGTTGATGAAGATATGGTCTACACTGATTTGTACGTAATCTTAAAACAAGATTTTAATGTTCGTGATGTATCTCATAATATCCAAGCAAATGTTTCTCGTGCTATTTCAGAAATGGTTGGTATGGATGTTGGGAAGATCAATGTTCATATTGAAGATATTGAATTAACCGCCTTCAATCAATAAAATCATGAAAGCTCGCACAAAAGCTCGCGGGGTTGCTTTACAAGTATTATACGAATATGATATGGCTGGTCATGCTCCATTCACTTCGTTGGAAAATCGTTTAGAAGACGATCCGATAGATTCTAATCTTGTTCAATTCATTACTGATATTGTTTCTGGGGTTGTTCCGTTAATAACATTACTGGATGAATTAATCGCCGTTCATGCACCAGAATGGCCAATGGATCAATTGGCAATTGTTGATAGAAATATTTTAAGAATTGCATTATGGGAATTTGCAGTTTCGAAATGCACTCCTATAAAAGTGGCAATTAATGAAGCAATTGAACTTTCAAAAACATATGGTTCTGACTCAACCCCTAGATTTGTTAATGGCGTTCTTGGGAGTCTTGCAAACCAATTAAATGAAATAGAGCAAAAAATTAATCTTTATTTATCAAATATTCAATGAGGATTATATGAAAAAACAAAATAAAATTAGTATCCTCAAATTACTTATCTTGTTAATAATGGTAAGTATTATTTTTACCAGCTGTTCTCAACTTGAGGAAATCCCGATTGAAACAAAAGTAAATGGAATAAATCAATATCAACAAGATTTACCTTACACTGAAGTTGAGTTTATTTTGGAGATACCAAAACCAACCCAGAATGAGATTGTGTTTGAATTGGTAGATGACATTACTGGTATTGAACTTAATCCCACCCGCTATGTAATGACAAAATTAGATGAAAGCCAATACAAGTTAATTTTGCCAGTCAAAGTGCCCTCATTATTAAAGTATCGTTTTTACAAAAATAATGGGCTGCCAATCTATGAGACTAATTCTGAAAACACTATCATTGAATACCGGATGGCATACATTTCAACAACATCCATCATAAACAATCAACTTACGAATTGGTCTGATGAACAATATGATTATAAATTTGGTCGTGTATCAGGACAGGCTGTAAATTCTGAAACAAACTCCCCTATACCAAATGCTTTAGTAGTAATTGGTGGTGTGCATGGATATACTAATTCGCTGGGGAATTTTCTATTAGAAAATCTCACACCAGGAAAACACAATTTAGTGATTATGAGCACAGATGGAGAATATCAAACATTTCAACAAGAGGCGATTGTTGGGGAAGGATTGACTACACCTGCGTTTATCGGTATGAAATCGTCAAAATTCGTCAACATCTCTTTCATAATTCAACCACCTGAAGACAATCCACCTCAGGCACTAATCAGAATCTTAGGAAACACTTATCAATTAGGTAATGTTTTCGGAAATATTTATAATGGAACCAGCATAGCACCAGCGAGAGCTCCAAAGCTAACTGCTTTACCGGATGGCAATTACACAATTACGTTAAGTCTCCCAAGTGGATTTGATCTTCGTTATAAATATTCACTCGGTGATGGTTTCTGGAATGCTGAATTAAATAATGAAAATAATTTTGTTATCCGCCAACTAGTAATTCCTGATCAGGATACGATTGTTAATGATGTGATACAGAGCTGGAAATCATCAGATTCTCAAAGTGTAGAATTCCTTGTAAATATTCCGGAAAATACCCCAGACACCGATAAAATTTCAATCCAATTTAATAGTTTTGGCTGGTCACCTCCTATTCAATTGTGGAAAACCAGTGATTTCCAATATTCTTACCGTTTATTTGGTCCATTTCATCTGGTTAGCGATATTGATTATCGAGTTTGTAGGAATGATGCATGTGGAACTGCTGATGATCAATCAGGGCCGATTAATGGATATTCCTTTAGTTCTCTAAATCTTCCTCAAGAACTCAATGTGAATGTGACAAATTGGAAAGGTTGGAATCAAGAAATTGAGACACCTTCATTGTCAGCTCCGGAAATTATCAATAGAGGTTCAGATTTTGTTACAGGTTTCGCTTTCTCCAATAACTACTCGGTTTACACACCAATCTATGTAGATTCAGCGTATAAAAACATATTGGAAGTTAATGCAAACACAATCATCATTCCAATAAAATGGACGCTTCAATCCTTAAATCCGGTTATGTTTTCACCTATTACAGGAAAAAACCCACTTTGGAAAGATTTAGTACTGATGATTCAGAAAGCAAAAAATCAAAACCTGAATGTGTGGTTAGCACCGGAAATTGAGATGTCACCTTTGGCTTCAAAACAGTTTGTTCAGGGGACGTTTATCAATAATTGGGAAGAAAATTTTGGAACCTTATATTCGGAATATTTAATTTATGCTGCAGATCTGGCTAATTATATGAGCATACAAGGAGTTATTTATCCAACAGATATTATTCATTTACAGAATTTTGAAAATTATCAAGATTTCACAAATATTCTTAATACGGTTTTAACATCAAATATTAATAATATCAGAACTCGATTTTCTAATAATATTTTCTTGAGTTTAGATGAGAAGTTATTTGTAGATAATCCACTTTTTGCTGCTGTTGATGGATTTTTTATTACTCCAACGATCAATTTTATTGACTCTGATTATGTTAGGGAGAATTATCAATCAACAATCATGGCATATTTAGATGAAGTTATTTATCCAAATGTATCTCAATACGAAAAACCTGTTTACATTGGATTAAATTTTCCATCAATAAACGGGGCTGAAAAAGGTTGTATTACCGACGAAGAATTATGTTTTAATTTTGATGTGATTAACCAAATTGATTTACTATCGATGGGAGATTCATTCGAAATCGACTTATTACTCCAGGTTGATTTGTACGATGCAGCCTTTCAAGCCATTAATGAGACTCCCTGGGTAAGTGGCATAATATCAAAAGAATACAATCCTCAAGTTGCATTAATGGATTCTAGTAGTTCTGTTCGCGGAAAACCGGCAATGGGTATATTCTGGTACTGGTTCCCGAGAATGTCAGGAATAAATAATTAGGACTTGAGGATAACTAGTGATTTGATCAAAAAACCAGATGATACAAAATTTAACATCTTGGTCTAAAGAATCTTGGAGAAATCTGGGTGGACAACTCGCAACTGAATTTTATTGTGGGGTTGAAATATAAATAAGGATAATCGCTGAAATAATGAGAAATGGTGCATAAGGAATAGGGGTGAATAATTCATACTTCTTCCGAAATTTCAAGATCAACATATAGATAGCACTAAATAGTCCACCAATAACAATAGCAAAGAATAAAAGAACAGCAATTCTTGGCCAACCAAACAATAAACCAAGAATCGCTGTCAGGTTAACATCACCATATCCAAGTGCAACTTCATCAAGAGACTCCCCTCTTCTTTTAGCGATCCATTTTGAAAAAATTATTCCAAATAAATACAATAAATACATTATTCCGAAACCAAAAACCCCACCTAAAATGGTGACCTTCCACCCATTTAAGTACAATCCGATCACAGTAAATATAAATGCTCCGGCAATACTAACCGGATGAAGAATAAGTCTGTGTTCTAAATCAATGATAAAAATAAGACTTAGGAAAGAGAGTATTACTATTGTCAAAAAAATTCCCGAATACGCTGGTGGAAATAAAAATACTAGAACATATGTTATAATAAATATTATCGTCGTAAAAATTCGCCTTTTCGGCAAGGCATGAGCACAATTTGGACACTTTTTGAATGAATAATAATGGAAATAACCAAATGTTTCCTCACAATTTAGACAGATCGGTGCATGCTTAATTGCACGATAAATCGGCAATGTGTCCGCCAAATGATTGACAATTTGACTAATAAAAAAACTTAAAAGAATAATCCAAAAAAGATTTAAAATATCCACAACGAATCCTAATAAAAATAATTAGTACTATGAATGATTTTCAATCTTTAAATTATAAGCCAAAAGAGAATACGACAAATCCTTTTTTTGAAGATTGGGCAAATTCGCCAAAAAATATTGGCAACATTACCCATAAACATATTAAGAAATTTTTTAGTGGTGATTTCCGAGATTTTCCTACTTTCCTTGATTCAAATTTAATCTCCTCATTAAATAACTATGGAATTTTTAATCTTTATTCCCATCAATATGAAGCTATAAAAAACATCAACGACGGGAAGAATGTTGTAATAACCACTGGTCCATCTAGTGGAAAGTCATTAGCATTCTTGATACCCATTTTAAATGATTTATATCAATTCAAAAATTCAAATGCATTATTATTATTTCCTACTAAGGCACTGGCATATGACCAGTATTCACATATTATTGATTTGATAGAGATCACTCGAGGAAATTCATTTGGAAAAAAATATTTAAATAAAAGTATTGGGGTTTACGATGGAGATACTCCTAAAGAAAATCGATCAGCTATTCGGAAAAGTGCACGGGTTGTTTTAAGCAACCCTGATATGCTGCATATAGGGATTCTTCCGAACCATCAACTTTGGGAAAATTTCCTGGAAAACTTAAAATTTGTAATTCTGGATGAAGCACATATTTATCATGGCGTGTTTGGCTCGCACGTTGCAAATGTAATCAGAAGGCTAAAGAGAATATTATCAACTTTTGATCGCAAACCCATTTTCATTTGTACTTCAGCCACTATTGGAAATCCTGTAGGTTTTCTAAACAACTTAGTTGAAGAAGATTTTTGTCTTATCAACGAAGATGGATCACCACATGGAAAAAAATCTATAATTTTTTACAACCCACCAATCATAAACGAAGATTTAGGAATTAGAAAAAGCAATCAATTTGAAACAATACAAATTGCTTACGACTTTATTCAACATAATATTCAGACACTTGTTTTTCAGATAACCAGAAAAAGCGTTGAAAAAAGCCTTAAGTTTCTCAAGGAAAATGAAAATTATAAAATCAATGAGTCTGCAGCTTACCGAAGTGGATATCTTGCTGAAGACAGAAGAAATCTGGAAGAAGAATTTCGTTCAGGCAAAATTAAGGTGCTTTTTTCGACAAATGCTTTAGAACTTGGTATTGACATTGGTGGATTACAAAGTGTATTGCTTTCTGGCTATCCAGGTTCCATAGCTTCCACATTACAACAAATTGGTAGATCCGGAAGAAAACAAACTGAATCCATTGCTATTGTTATTGCTAGCCCAAATCCTATAGATCAATATATTATCAAAAGGCCAGAATATCTTTTTTTGAACTCTCCTGAAAAAGCTCTCATAAATCCAGATAATCCAAATATATTAATCGAACATTTAAAATGTTCTATCGTCGAATTGAGCTTGTTGGAAGGTGATAATTTTGGTAAGTTGGAATGGAAGGATTTACAACCATATATTGAATTTTTAATCATTGAAGGATTTGTGCGCGAAAATAAACAAAAATATTCTCTCGCCGATCAATCGAAAATCAATGCTACTATTTCTCTTAGAAATATAAGTGGAAACACGATGAAGTTAGTAAATAACTCACAGGGTAAACAATCCATTATTGGTGAAATTGATTATGCAAGCAGTTTATGGATGGTACATCCACACGCGATTTATCTTCACTTAGGAGAACAATATATTGTAAATGACCTTAATTTTGAGAGAAATGAAGTCCATTTAGAAGAAATTGATAGTCCATATTACACGGAACCGAAATTAGAAAAGAAATTTGAGGTTATTGAACAACTAACATCTAAATCTCGAAATGAGTTTAATGTGATTTTTGGAAAAATCAAAGTGACTCAAAGAGTAATTGGTTTTAAGGAAATTCTCTGGGATACACATCAAAAAATCTCAGAAGCTGAGCTAGATATGCCTGAAACATTATTGAATACTGAAGCGTTTTGGTTTTCAATCCCAGAATCAGTTAAAAAATATTTAATTGATGATAATCTTTGGTTGAATTACAAAAACGATTATGGACCTGGTTGGAAAGAATATAAAGCCTTAATTAGGAAACGAGATAAATTTATTTGTCAAATTTGTGGTGTCCAAGAAACCACCATATCTCATCATATACATCACAAGAAACCATTGAAAATGTTTACTACTTTAGAAGATGCCAATCATCCTTCAAACTTAATCACATTATGTCCTAAATGCCATAAATTAGCAGAAATCCAGGTAAGGGTTAGAAGTGGAATGGCTGGATTATCTTTCCTTCTAAAAACATTATCACCAGTTTTTGTAATGTGTGGACCTGAAGATTTGGATGTGATAATTGATTCAAAAAATGACATCACAGGATTTGAAAATTCTTTGTTAATATATGACAATATTCCATTTGGTTTAGGACTGGCTTATTCTTTGTATGAGAATTTTGAATTTATTTTGCCAGAAATGTTACTTCATATAAAAGAATGTGGTTGTCATCAGGGTTGTCCTTCCTGTGTCGGTCCAACATCAGAAGATGGTTATGGCGGAAAACAAGAGACTATTCGA
The DNA here is from genome assembly GCA_030653365.1 of Anaerolineaceae bacterium. Lineage (GTDB taxonomy): Bacteria > Chloroflexota > Anaerolineae > Anaerolineales > Anaerolineaceae > UBA6170. The sequence goes on along the minus strand of JAURZL010000007.1, from coordinate 590,378 downwards.
TTAATTGAATTGTTATTGGAAAATATCAATGGATGAAGACTATAAGAAGAAATTATTATCACTCGGGGTTTATTTTGGCAATAAAGAGTTTAATCTGAAACCCCAAAACAAAAAACACGGAGTGGAAATTGAAGGTATCGTTTCAACTAACTCCTTAGGGGAATTTTTTTATACAGAGCAACTGTATCAAAATAATTTCAAACATGGTTCGGTAAGTTTTGACAATTCTTTCGAATCTGATTTATTAATTTCTCTACCAGACACAAAGGATATTTTTAATTTAAATGAATGCATATTTCTTGATACAGAAACCACTGGGTTATCAATTTCCGGTGGTACTTTTCCGTTTATGGTTGGGATTGGTTTTTTTTTCAATCATAATTTTATATTGAGGCAATATTTTTTAAGAGATCCTATTGAAGAAGAAGCAATGTTATTAGACCTGATAAATTATTTAGCAAATTATTCTTCGCTGATTACTTATAATGGAATTAGTTTTGATATTCCAATTCTGAAATCTCGTTATAAATATCACAGAATCCCAAATACCTTAAACAAAAAATATCATATTGATTTATTGAAATATGCTCGAATGCTTTTCAGATACCAGTTTGATGATCGATCACTCAAAAGTATAGAGGCAAAGGTTTTACAGTTTCAACGGTCGGAAGATGAAATACCGGGATTTATGGCACCAATACTATATCAAGAATACTTGAAATCAAAAGACTTTGGAAAAGTATTAGGGATTTTTTATCATAATGCCATGGATATTGTGTCATTAGCGGCTCTCGTAAAAATTGTGAACCAAATCGCTCTGGCTCAAGAAGATCATTTCTTGCGATATGAGACATTAAATTATTCTATCGGTCGCCAATTCGAGAAAAATAAAGACGTAGAAAAGGCAATTAATGTTTATTTAAAAGCATTAGAGCAAAATAATCTACCCCCCAACATTAAATTAAGTTGCCTCCTTTCATTAGGCACCCTTTATAAGAAAACGAACAAAATAAATGAGGCTGTCGTTATTTGGAAGCATGCAGCTGAGTATCAAAGTATTGACGCTTTTATTGAATTAGCAAAAATCTTTGAACACAGATACAAAGAATATGAACATGCAATTAATTGTTGTAAAGATGCTTTATTTATCCTGGATAATGATGTAAATTCAATATACAAAAGTCTTCAGGTTCAAAAAATTAATCACAGATTAAATAGATTGAAGACAAAGGTGCAAAATGAAAAAATATAAACTCATTTATAAATGTTATGGAATGTTAGACGCCAAATCGATTCAATTATTATTGGAGTCATTTAATATAAAATCAAAAGCGTATCAAGAAAGCGCTGGAGTAGCTTTAGGATTAACTGTTGGTGGATTAGGAGCTGCTAATGTTTATGTCAAAAATGAGGATTTTGAGGATGCTCAAAAAATCATTTCACTTTTGGAAAATGGCAAATTGGAAATGCCAGAAATTGATCTGGATAATCAGACTTTAAACGATGTCGATATCGATGATTTTGATTTAATTAATGATGAAGATTAAATTATTTTCTCTGATTCATCAATCATACGTTCATTCAATCTATTAATTAAATAGGTAGTAATTCTTCCTGGTTTACCATCATTTATCTGGAAACCATCAACAAATATTACCGGTAATACACCTCTACTAGTGCTGGATATAAAAGCCTCGGAAATACTTCCTAGCTGATCATAATTAATCGGTTTAAGATGAATTGTTAAATTTTCCTTATGAGCTTCCTCCAGGATAATTCTTCTTGTTGCTCCATCCAGAACATCATTTTCAGCAGTATAAATTTCACCATGTATGACTGCAAAAAAATTACTGGAAAGTCCTTCTAAAAGGTTGTTGTTAGCATTAAGCATTAGAGATTCTTCAAATCCATTTTCTCTACAAAACCTTTTAATTTTTTCTGATTTTGTAATAAATGAAGTCAATTTTGCCTTTGGATTTTCACGTGTCAATGTATTGGTATTAACCTTAATTCCAATTTTGTAAGCAATTTTTGTAGGTATCACCAATTCTTCTAAAATGATGAAGCATATATCGACGTCATTAAGGGGAATATAAAACCTGATTCTCACTTCATTTGAAGGAAAATTCTCAATTATTCTGAAAAGTGATTGTCTGATATCGTCAATACAATAAGGAAAATATGCTCCAGAAAGATTTATACTTTCAACCAATCGCTCCAGATGAAATTTGAATTGAAAAATTCTCGTTTTTTGGACAGTTCTTACTGTCGTATATACACCTATTGGTAGAGATAGAACATATTGATCTATTGAAGAATATCGATCCTCAACCGTGTTTTCAAAACAAGTTTTTTGGATGAAATTATATTGATAACACCAATAATTCATACTTAAGATATCCGCTTCAAGGTATTGTTGATTTTCTTTAGATCATTCATCGAATCTATATCCATCGCCAGAATCGAATCCTCTAACTTTATTTTCATTGGAGAATACATTTTAAACAATTGTCTTCCGCCTTGATCGCCTTCGATTTTTAATAAATCAGAAAATGTTTTATGTGAAAACAATATCGGATGGCTATTTTGTTCATTGAAAGAATGCACAATAATATTTGATTTCTGATATGCAAATATATTTAATACATTTTTTATTATTTTTGTTGAAATTTGAGGTTGGTCAACAAGTAAAAATAGAATTGCTTCAATTTTGTTTTTAGAAATTGCTGTAACACCTGTTTTTACAGAGGTTGCTTGACCTTTTTCCCAATCGTGATTGTTAATAATCCGTACATTAAATTTATTGATTAATGGATAAATTTCTTTATAAAAAGCCCCCAGAACGACTAAGATTTCACTAAAATTAATATTCAGAGCTTTTTGAATCACTGTTTCAATAAATGTCTCGTTATTATATATAGCTAATTGTTTAGGGCTTCCAAATCTTGAGCTGGATCCGGCAGCCAAAATGACACAGCCAATATTTCCCCAATGAGCTACTATCTCGAGACATCCATTTTCGAGATGACTTAAAATCACATGGTCAAAATATTTCTTTAAGTTATAAGCAAGAATATTAATGTCATTTGAATTAACCATCTGGTCTGCTTGATGCAGAAAAACAATTTTCTCTGCATTTTGTGGGATGTTTTTTAATCCTCCTTCGGGATTTGTTAAAATCTTGAACAAATGATCCGCCGTGAATATGTCTCCTAATGAAATTCCAAGTGCCTGAGCAATCTCATTGGGACGATGAAAATCCTGATCCGATAATGGTTTTCCAATAACCGATAATCCAGCAACAACGCAAACTTTATTAACAAATTCTGGGATATTTGGTTCATGAATTCCTGGAAATTTTAGCGACTTTCTTTTAGAACCATCTGCTTCTATTAGCAATGGTATTTCATTTATTTTCATGGATTGTGATAGGGTTTCCAAATGTTGCGCGTCTAACCCGGTAATTTTAGATTTATCGTCATCAGCGAGATCTTTATATAGCAAACAAACACCAGATAAACTCTCAAAATATAATTCTTTAAAACTACTAACCTTAATTGCCTGGTCTGATTTTGTAATTTCCTCCAATGCCATTTTTGTTGATGTGGTAATTACACATTTTTGCGAGAAAAGTTCTCTGGCTATGGAAAAAATCAGACTTGTTTTTCCACCTGCTCCAACCCAGGCTATCTGATCTTTGTTGGAAAAAATATTTAAACTAGAAATTTTCATTATTTTGTAAAAAATTATATCTAAGAATTGCTTCCAATACTCCACCCGCGATAGCCAATGATTTTTCTGAGATGAATTTTGTTAAGTTCAGGTCTATTCTAGGATCAAGATCGCCAATCTTTATCCCTTTTTTTACATAAATACCATTGTGCATCAAACCCCGCAGGCAACCATCAAAGGGGGCAATTATTGGTTGTCCAGCAACAAAACCAATAATTGCATCTTTTTTGAAGATATCACCAATAGCAAATTTTGATTCAATATACCCACTATCAGGTGCTCTTAATACCCTTTCATGATTTTTATTAGATACAATTCCCGGGATACCAGTGTCAGCAATAGCCTCTCCTTCCCAAATAACCCTTCCAAGATAATGGCCGCGATTTGTCTCAATAATTGCATGGCAATTTTCGCTGACTTTAAATCCAGGGCCAAGACCAATAATCATCGGCCACGTTTCAATTGAATATTCTACAGTTCTTTTTAATAATCTTGCATCAACAATAATGGTGGGTTGATACGAAGTAAAAATGAAGTTTTCCGAAGAAATTAAAACCGGAATTACTCGATTCCCCAGTAATTTAGGAATATCATCTGGATTTTCCAGGTACTTTGCCTGAACACCTTCAACGGACATTTGGCCTTCATAGATCGCATTTCCGAATGAGACTGATCGTCGCAAAACAAGGGGTTGTTCAATTTCTGTGATGACAACATTCCAACCAACATTGTGAAGGCGAAAGGCAACCCCACTACCAAGGTCACCACCACCACGAATTAATATATTCATTTTTCTCCTCAAATAGCAATAGAACAAAAAATGATCTATTTATTCATCATCAATTTTTCCTAAACCACGCAGGACAGTTTCCGGGGTCATAGGAAATCGATCCATCCAAATACCTGTTGCAGAATGGATTGCTGAGCTAATAGCAGGAACTAAGGGAATATAAGGCATCTCACCAACACCACGTGCACCCCAAGGACCATTAGGATCAGGATGTTCCATTATGATGGACTCAATTTCATCAGGAATATCTAATACAGTAGGGATTAAGTAGGTGGATAGTAGACTGGTTTTTACATACCCCTCTTCCTGAATGAAATTTTCCATTAATCCATAACCAGCTGCCTGAACAATTGCCCCTTCAATTTGACCTACCACCAATTGGGGGTTTATTGCTTTTCCAACATCGTCTGCGCAGATAACCTTGGTTAAATGAACTTCTCCAGTTTCGGTATCAACTTCTGCCTCAACGGCTTCTGCAACATATCCATATGAAAAATTGGGAATACATTCTCCCGTGTCTTTATCATAGGGTGTAGTTTTCGGTGGTTTATACTGAAATCTTCCAATCGCAGGTCTCTCTTCATTTTTCCATTTTTCAAGAGCCAATTTCCCTGCACCAAAGATAGAATTTCCAGCCATAAAAGTCATTCGGGAGGCGGAGACGCTGCCTGAATTATCAGATGTACTGGTATCAGAAGCAACCAGTTCTACTTTATTGATATCAACACCCACCGCATCGGCTGCCATCTGGCAAAAGACAGTGTGTGATCCTTGTCCTACTTCAGCTCCAGCATGATAGAGGATAACTTTTTCTATTTCAATACTACCGATTAATTCGATAGTTGCCCAACAATTTTCTGGAGCACCAAACGAAAATCCAATATTTTTATACCCACATGCAAAACCTAATCCTTTAATCTTTCCGTTTCCAGATGGTATCCGAAGAGCAGGATTTGTCCAATTGCCATCAATTTTCCTCCAGCCTGCTTCAAGCGCACATCGTTCTACTACCTCAGGTAAACTTACTCCTGCAGGCATAGAAGACTTTACGGGTAATTTTGAACCTTCTTTCAAAATGTTACGCATTCTTATTTCAACTGGGTCCAAATTTAATTTATCAGCTAATTTATTCATTTGCATTTCAGCGGAAAAAGCTGCTTGCGGTCCGCCAAATCCTCTGAATGCGCCTCCGGGTACATTATTGGTATATACAGTAAATGAATCTACCTTCACATTCGGAATTTCGTATGGTCCGGTGCACATCAAGGTAGCATTACCTTGAACTTTTGTAGAAGTGTATGCATAAGCCCCTGCATCAGCAACAACCTTTACTTCAGCAGCAAGGACTTTTCCTTCTTTTGTTGCTCCCCATTTTGAATAAATTGTATAGGCGTGTCTTTTGTGGTGTCCAATAATGGATTCTTCTCTTGACCAAATTGTCTTTACTGGTCGATTCATCCCTATTTCAGATAATCTTAATGTGGCTAATGCAAGAGTAATCTGAACTGACATATCTTCACGGCCACCAAATGCACCACCGATTGCTGGATAAATGACACGAACTTTTTCTAATGGTAAATTTAAAGCATGCGCGATTTGTTCCTGATCCTCATGAACCCACTGACCGGCAACAATCACAGTTATTCTTCCTTCTTCATCAAGATAGCTTAAACCTGCTTCCGGTTGTAGGTATGCGTGCTCCTGCATAGGTGTGCTGTATTTTCCTTCAATGATTACATCCACCTCAGAAAACGCTTTTTCAATATCCCCATCTCGAATTTTATAATGGAGCAATAAATTATTTTCTATTTCAGGATGAATACAAACTGAATAAGCCAGCATCGCTTCGTCTGGATTATTTATTACTGGAAGATCCTCGTATTCAACAATAATCGAATTTTTTGCTATCTGAGCAATCTTCTCAGACTCAGCAATGATTAAAGCAATCTGATCAGATACACATCTTACTCGTTCAGCAAATAGCTTATTAGATCCAGGTCCGCATAAAACAGGTTGATCAGGCATGATCAGACCATATTCATTATTGGGAACGTCTTTTGCAGTCAAAATTAGGATTACTCCAGGTATATTTTCTGCAAGAGATGTGTCTATATTTTTTACAACCGCATGGGGTTTTTCTGAAAATAAAGTTTTTAAATATAACTGGTTTTCAAAGTTTATATCACCTGGATATAACGCCTCCCCAGTTACTTTTGCTTCAGCGTCGACTCTTTTTAGAATTTTTCCAATTTCCATAAAACCTCATTAGATTTATCTTTTATACTTTTTTCCTTTATAAGCTACTCTGGGAACATCAAGTTGCCCATATCTGGATGGACCTGCTACTCTATACAAAAAAAATGTTATCAATTGAAAAATCAAAAAAATCAAAAATGCGATAACAAATGTAATTATTAACTTAATTAGTAGATATGGATCACTCCCAGATATTAATAAGTCCCTCGGAATTGGCATCCATTTATACTGTTTATTCATATCTAGAAGCAAAATCGATGCAATATAGCCCATAATCGGAGCAAAAACCAGCAAAGCAAAACCGATACCACGCCAGATTGGATGAATATAAATTTTATTATCAGTTACCGGCCGCTTTTCTTCGTAATTATCGTACTTAGACATGAATACCTCCCCAACACAATAAATTAGATTTTTGATGCTTTTTCAATTGCTGAAATTATCTTGTAGTAGCCAGTACATCGGCATAAATTACCGGAAATCGCATGTCGAATTTCTAATTGGGATGGTGTGGGCTTTTCCTCAAGTAATTTTACTGCAGACATGATAAAACCTGGTGTACAGTAACCACATTGTACAGCACCTTCTTTTATAAACAAGTCCTGGACAACATGGATAATACCGTCGTTTTTTATACCTTCAATAGTGATGATAGATGCGCCATGGGCTCGGGCTGATGGAACCATACATGCCATAACAGCTTTTCCATCCAAAAATACCGTACAAGCTCCACATTCACCTTCCGCACATCCTTCTTTTGATCCGATTAGTTTTGCATCATCACGGAGAAGATCCAATAATGTTTTATCAAAACAATTTTCAAATTCGAAATATTTACCATTTATATTCGTAGAAATTTTTTCAAGATTCTCTCCATGGACAGATTCATCATCAAGATTTGTTTGTGGGATGTGATTATCTAAAAGTACAGGATCAGATGGGAGAGTACAATTCGAATTTGATTTCAAAATAGAGGATAATACCCTTTTTGTGATGACTTTTACCATCGTTTTTCGATAGCTTGATGAACCACGTATATCCGATATTGGCCGCGCTGCTTTTTGAGTAATTATTGAAGCTTCGTTTATTACATCTTCATTCAACTCTCTATCGATAAGGAAAATCTCCGCTTCTTTTGCATGAATAATTGTAGGTGCAACTGCTCCTAATGTAATGGTCGCTTTTTTTATAATTTTCCCCTCAAATTCACAGATTGCAGCAACGTTTACTAAAGAGATTGCTTGTGCTCGCCTTAAAGCAAATTTTATGAAACTTCCTGTTTCGGATGATTTTAATGCTGGGAAGAAAATATCTGTAACCATTTCATTTGATGCCAGAATTGTTTTCCTAACACCAAGATAAAAATCAGATAAAGAAACTACTCTTTGAGAATCTAAAGATTTTATTACTAATTTTGCATTTAATGCCATCAATGGTGTGATTGTGTCATTCGCAGGAGAAGCAGTTATTAAATTACCAATAATAGTTCCTCTATTACGAATTTGGGGAGAGCCAACTTCCCAGGCAGCTTGAGCCAAGGGTAAAGCTCTTTCTTGAATTAATTTTGACGAAGCACAATCATTATGTGTAACTAAAGGTCCCAGATGAATAATTTGATCCTCATCCAATGTTATCTGATTAATTCCAGGAATTCGGGTGACGTCTACTAAAATATCAATATTTTTTCTAATACCTTTTTCAAACTCAATCATCAAATCGGTTGCCCCTGCAACAATTTTTGATCGATCCTGATATTGATTTAATATTTCAAGTGCTTTTTCTATTGAAGTAACATTGTAGTACTTATTCCACATCAATTCTTCCTCCGGGAATATCTTAAGTTTTCTCCTGAAGCATTATTTTTTATAATCATAATTTCAGCCATAATTGATAATGCGATTTCTTCTGGGGTTTCACTCTTTAAATCTAACCCTATTGGGGAAAAAATTTTCTCAATTTCTGTTTCCAATATACCATTTTTCCTTAATAATTCCGTTGTTTTTATCCAACGTTTCTTGGAGCCAATAACTCCAATATACTTTGGTGTAAATTTCAATATTTCTGGTATATTTTGTACATCAATTTCAAGGTTTCTAGTAGTCAAAACAACAAAAATATCATTCCTAGAGATAATTTTGTTGTTTTCAAAGAATAAATCAAGAGACATATAGCGGCTTGTCGCCTGCGGTATGAATTCTGGAGAAATTAGCTCCTCCCTGTCATCAATAATAATTACTTCGAAACTTAACCAATTAGCCAGAAACGCGAGTTTTTGCCCAACGTGACCTGCACCGATTATTAACAACTTGGTTTTTCTTCCGATTACTTCTAGATACACTTCTACTTCTCCGCCACATATGCCCGGATCGCCTTCTTCAGGATTAACAAGTTTATATTTTAAATTATTCGTTATACCAGTTTCAAGTAATTTTTTTGATTCTGCAATGCACAAAGCTTCTATTTCACCACCACCCACAGTACCCAGGATATTCCCATCTGGAAACACTATCATTTTAGAGCCAGCATGACGAGGTGTAGAACCCTGGGTTTTTGTTACCACACATAATACCGCTGTATCACCCTTAGATTCTATTTCATAAATTTTTGAATATATGTTCATTTATAAATCAATTATTAATTTTATGGCTACACGTATTTTTACTATCATAACAGTAATTTTTATCAAAATCTAAATTTATTTATAAAAATTTGGCTTTAGAATTCATAGAAATCATAAAGCCAAATCCAAACAAATTAGGTTTTACTTTTGGGAGAATGTCTTTAACAATGTCTCCATATCGCCACCAACAGGATATAAAATTGGACATGTACAACCATTCTTAATATATTCTGCTACCTTAGACCTTGCTTCATCCGGGGTTCCTGAGGCAGTGATCTTCAAAATTAATTCTTCTGGTACCAGATGTTTTGCTTTTTGAATTTGCTCATGTGTTGCTGGCCAACCAAGAATTGACTGAATTTCTGCAACAACGTCTGAGGAAACACCAGATGCTTTTGCAATATGTGGTTGTTGCGCTAAATATTGAGTCAATAATTCTCTGGTTGTATCAATCGCCTTGTCATGATCTTCATCAACTGAACAGACAACTAATTGTGGTCGATCAATGTCATCAAACCTTCTTCCGGCTTTTTTTGCACCTTTATCCAACAACTCTAAAGCCTTTATGTTATATTCCGGAGGAACACAATAATTAAGCACACAACCATCTGCAATTTCACCTGTCAGTTCCATCATTTTATCGCCAGTTGCACCAATCATTATTGGTACATTTCTTGGCTCTCTTCTCCCATGGACTACATCTAATTCAATTCCAGATACTTGAATAAATTCACCTTCAAAGCTTACTCTTTCCATGTTTAATAGCCGTTTAAGCACTTCCACAGTCTCTCTCATCGCCAAAAGAGGTTTTGTACGATCTATACCCACATTCTTTGCCAAAGGATCCCACCAGGCACCAATGCCACAAATAATTCTATCTGGTGCAAGATCGTCAAGAGTTAAGAATGTTGCAGCAAGTAAACCAATATTTCTGGTCCAATTATTAATTACACCAGATCCAACCTTTAGTTTTTCTGTTACCGCAGCATAAGCAGCCATTGGAACTATTGCATCACGAACCAATCTACTCTCTGCTTGCCATACAGCTTCGAAACCATAATCTTCAGCCATTCTTACATAGTCCAGACCATCGCGTAAATCGTGTGAATCTTGTAAATATAATGCTACCCGTTCAAACATTTTTTCCTCCAATTTCACCCTTAAATTTGTAAATATTGATTTTTGCTTTCATAAGACATCAGTTTTTGAAATAATTCTAAATCTTCCGGAGAGTCGATATCCAACTCGACACCATCAAATTTTCTTACTTCGATATGCACATTTTGTGATTGTGCCTGCCTGACATGTCTTTCAAAAGATCCTGGACCAAAACTAAAGTCAATCAAATCAGGAGGTGACATAAATAATAAATTTGTTCCATTCATTTTCCGATCAGGAGATATTAATACAAACGGTTTTTCTTCTACGTAATTCATAACTCCTTCAATAACTTCCTTGGTAATAAATGGTAAATCAGCGGGAAGAATAAGAACTGATTGTGCTGAATATGCTTTTATTACTTGAATTGACTTTTTTAACGCCAGATTGAGGCCACTTTCTCCATCCTCCTGCAACGTTTTAGTTTTATAGCTCCTGGCTAATGACAAGACAGAAGAATCCTTGCTGACGACGAGAACTTGATGAGGAATTGATATATCTTTTAGAGCTTTAAGCGTGTTTTCGTACATATTTAGATTTAAAACAGCTCTTTCATCTTCAGATAATACATTGGTTAGCTTTGACTTTGATCTTCTTAAGGGTTTTACAGGAACAATAACCCACAAGCTCATGGTTTGACTCCAATCCCAAACATAGAAAATTCTAAAATCAGTTGAAATGTCAGACAACTTAATTATACAATAATAATAACTCAGCTACCGAAATAAATCATCTTTTTCACTACGTATTATCTCGGAAAGTTCGCTTTCCCGAAGATTATATGGGAAGCCTCGAATGACCACTACCGGGCGTCCTTCATTTGCTTGACCCATCAGAATGGATGCAGTAGCAGCCAATTCATCCGCTGCGCCAATTTCTGTTACTCGCAATTGATACCCAAATCTATCCAAAGCACCTCTGCGATCAATAATTCCAGGCACCCCACTCAGTCCAATAGACACCCCTACCACTCCGTTTCTCCAGGGCCGTCCATGGGAATCAATAATGATGACACCAATATTTTTACCGGTTTTCTTAGTTATGGCAGATCTTATTGTCTTGGCTGAAAAATCAGGATTTTCAGGTAAAAGCAAAACCCAAAGATCAGGATTATTATCTTTCCCTCTGACATTTGAATGATCTATACCTGCATTAGCACAGATGAAACCTAATCTGTGCTGAACAATGATTAGACCTTTTCGAGTTCTTATAATTTTATTTGATTCTCTCAGGATGAGTTCGACTAATCTAGGGTCTTTTCCTGATATATTTGCATACTGATTCGCTAAATTTCCAGGTTCTACTTCCTCTAAATTTACAATACGATTTTCAGATTTGGATACAATCTTCTGGGCGACAACAAGAATATCTCCATCCTCCCAAACCCATTGATTATCTTCTGCTGAAATTAAAATGATATTTGACAGGGACGATGAAAATTCTATTTCAGGAAAATTCTCAAATGCAAAAGCGGTTAATTTCATTTACGAGATTCCGGTGATTTTTATGCCAGCGTCGTGAATCCCAAATTGTTTATTGATTCCTATTAGAATTGAAGTTAATCCTTCTATCACAACTGAGTTTTCAATAGGACCAGCATCGAGGCCTACCAATCCAGCTTCTTGAATCAACTTGATTACAACCTCACGTGAGGCTTTACTGTCACCTGCAACGAGTACATCGCAAGCAACTTCACCATCTTCCAGGAGATGTTCATAAGATATGTTTTGAAATGCTGCAACAACGCTGGTATTTTCACCCAAAATTTCCTTTGCTTCTAATGTTGCACTACCCGCAGGTGGCATTTGAACTTTTGTAACTTTGGGAGGAACAAGTGGAACAGTTACATCTATCAATATTTTTCCCTGGCTTGCAGGTTTGATATATTCACACATCGCTTTATGAGCGCTAAAGGGAACAGTTAATACCAATAATTCAGCTTCATTTGCAGCCTCAAGGTTTTCTTTTCCTTCAATTTTTATTTTTCCACCAAGCATCTCCTCAAGTTTTTCTGAAGCCTCTAAAGCCTTACTTTCCTGTCGCGATCCAATTATGATTTGGTGGCCAGCTTTTGCCCATCGATAACCAATTCCCATTCCTTCCTTACCGGTTCCACCTAGTATTGCTATTTTCATATTCACCATCCTTATTATGATTAAAATTAGAACTGACTATTATATCTTTCCCAAACACCTTTATATAACTGATTGGCATCATTGAATATTTTTTCCTCATCCAATACGACAAGTTCTCGATTTTTCATCAAAACTTTTCCTGCAACCATTGTCATTGTCACCATACTATGTTGCATACCAAATAGAATGTGCCAGGGTATATTTCCTGGGGTAATTTCTGTGAAGGGATGATAATCAACAAAGATTATATCAGCATGCGCTCCCGGGCTAATGGTCCCTATCGGTATATTAAATTGTTGTGAAGCTAACGCAGAATTTTGATAAATCCCCATCTCAACGACATCGTAGCCACCCATCCTTCTTGGGTCAAGATTTACTAGTTTATGTACCAGATAAGTAGTTTTCCATTCATCCCACATTGTGTTGGAGAATCCATCATTTCCCAAACACACTTTGACTCCTGCTCGCATCATTGACTCAATATTGCCAATACCGACGGCATTATTCATATTCGAGCGTGGTTGGTGGGTCACCCATGTTTTCGTTTTAGCGAGAATTTCAATTTCTCTTGCGTCCACATGAACTGCATGAGCTACAATTGATTTTTCATTTAACAAATTTAAACTATCAAGACGATCCACGACTCTTTTTCCTGATTTTTTTATGCTGTCATATTCATCAACAATATGTTCTGCAACATGAATATGAAATCCTGTACCGGCAGGTGCTTTTTCAAAACACTTTTCCAATGTATCATCCGATAATGTCAGACTGGCATGAAGTCCAAAACTAGCTGTTAACCGCCCATTAAGATTTTTTCCATCAGCAATTCTTTTTAGAAATCTGATGTTCTCATTTATCCCTTCATTTGCTTTGTCTTCTCCGTCTCGATCGGTAACTTCATAACACAAAGAAGCACGTACACCAGTTTGATCCACTATCTCACTGATAATATCCAAAGAATCTGATATTGCATTTGGAGATGCATGGTGATCAAATAAGGTTGTATTTCCATGTCTTATGGCGTCAACGATACACACATTTGCGGAAGCAGCTACACTTTTTTCATCAAGAGCTTTATCCAATGACCACCAAAGATTGCTCAATATTTCTGGAAAAGCGGAGGGTGAGTCACCTGGAATAGCAAGTCCTCGAGAATAAGCACCATAAAAATGAGTGTGAGCACAGATTAATCCAGGCATCACATATTGACCTTTTGCATCCAATATTTCCTCGTTAGGATACTCACTAATAAGGGTCTCAGTTTTGTCAATCTTTGTTATTACTCCATCATTTATTAGGATAGATTGGTTTTCAAGAATATTATTGGGTTTTGTCCAGGTGACAATCTTGCCATTTGTAATAATCATTTGTAGCTCCTATTGGGTTTTTAGTAAGATCATTTTAGCCCATGTCCAAGCTTATGTTGGGTTTTGTTTTACCATTCATTGAATTTACTTTATAATCAGGTTCGAATTTATCTCAAGGAGTCGCTTAACATGTCTTATAGATCTGATGCTATTGAATATAGTAAGAGAAATTTAGATAACTATCAAGAAATTTTACAAGATTTTATAAAAATACCATCTATCTCAACTGATCCAAAACAAAAAAACAGCATGCAAAAAGCTGCAGAATTTGTTCGTTCTTTATTAATTAAATTAGGTATAGATGATGTTCAGATTCTTGAAACAAATGGTCATCCAGTCGTTTTTGCAGAAAAAAAAGCAACTGTTGAAAACGCATCTACAGTTCTGATCTACGGACATTATGACGTCCAACCATCTGATCCGCTTGATTTATGGCTGACCAATCCTTTTTCCCCTGTTGAAAAAGACGACCGGCTTTTTGGTAGAGGAACTTCAGATATGAAAGGCCAAATAATTGCTTGCCTTGCAGCATATAATGCCATTAGTGCTTCCGGTCCAATTCCAGTAAATTTTAAATTTTTATTCGAAGGCGAAGAAGAAATTGGATCTCCCAACCTGCCTGATTTTCTTTCAAATCATAAAGAATTATTAGAATGTGACATAATTCTTAATCCAGATGCAGGTATGATCTCTCCAAATAATCCAACAATCGTTTATGGTTTACGAGGACTTACTTATTTTGAACTAAACCTAACCGGACCCGATCACGATCTTCATTCCGGTATGTTTGGTGGTGTCATTCATAATCCAGCAATAGTACTGGCTGAATTAATAGTTGGAATGCATGATGAAAATTGGAAAGTAACTCTTCCTGGTTTTTATGAGGACGTTTTACCTCTTTCCAAGGAAGAAAGAGAACAGTTGCTCCGTTTACCAATTACAGATGAAGATTTAAAAAGGCAAACAGGTGTCCCAGAATTATGGGGGGAAACTGGCTATAACCCGATTGAAAGATTAGGGTCTCGCCCAACGCTTGAGATCAGTGGTATGTTATCTGGCTTTGTAGGAGAAGGCTCAAAAACGATTATTCCTTCTTCAGCTATGGCAAAAATTTCAATGCGAACCGTTCCTAACCAAGAACCAGAAAAGATTTTTGAACAACTTAGAAAATATTTAGAAATGAATGTTCCTTCAACTGTTAAATGGGACCTACAAAAATTTGCTGGTGGTTGGGCTTCCATATCCGATAGGAACAATCCTGGTGTTATCTCACTCACAAAAGCATTAGAAACTGTTTGGGGTATAAAACCATTGTTTAAACGCGAAGGTGGCTCGATCCCTGTAGTTGCCTCTATGCAAAGAATTTTAGGAAAAGAGTCTGTCCTCACCGGATTTGGATTACCGGAAGACAAAATCCACTCTCCCAATGAAAGTCTCCACTTGCCAACGTGGAAAAAAGGAATTCTTTCGCTCATTCATTTCTTCTATAATTATGCAGGTATAGAATGAAAACAGAAAAATTAAGAATGCCAACATATGGCGGTCAGGCACTCATAGAAGGTGTATTGATGCGAGGTAGTAAGTATCTTGCTGCTGCATTTAGAAAACCAGATGGTGAAATTGTTGTTGAAACAGAAGAACTTGGAAAAATCTATCAGAGTCCGCTTAAAAAGATTCCTTTTTTGCGAGGTCTCATCATTTTGTGGGATGCATTAGGATTAGGAACAAAATATTTAACAAAATCTGCCAACTATCAAACTGAAGATGAAAAAGAAAAAATTGAAGGTCCCGCTCTATATTTGACATTGTTTGTATCGTTAGCAGTTGCGGTAGTACTTTTTTTCTTAACTCCCGCTTTAATCGGAAAAGCACTGGAACAATGGCTGGGATTTTCTCACATTATTCAAAATCTCCTCGAAGGATTGATCCGGTTGTCATTTGTTATTCTATATATTTGGGGAATTGGGAAAATGGCAGATGTCGCAAGAGTATTCTCATACCACGGCGCGGAACATAAAACTATTAATGCATTTGAATCGAACAGTCCACTTGGACCAGGAACTGTGAAGAATTTCTCCTTGCAGCACCCCCGATGTGGTACTGCTTTCATTCTTTATGTAGTATTAATTTCGATAATTATTTTTACATTTATCGGCCAAACTAGCTGGTTGGTATTAATTGCTTCAAGATTATTATTTATCCCTGTTATAGCAATGATCGCCTATGAGTATATTCGCTTCACAGCAGATCATTTAGATAATCCAATCGTCGCTGCAATGGCCAAACCAGGGTTATGGCTTCAAAAATTAACAACTAATGAACCAGATGAAAAAATACTCGAGGTGAGTATTGCAGCGTTTAACGCAATGTACAAATTAGAAACAAATAAGGCAGATACTATTTAGCTTGAATTTCTGTTTTAAAAAAATTTCGACTCAAGCCTAACTTGACACTTTTGTACCTAAAAATATACTTAGGTTTATGAAAAGTTCTAATTTTATCTGGTTCTTTTTCTCTGTGCTCGCAGGATTCCTTCTAGCAGGGATTGTAATCCTATTTAATAATCGAGATACTGGAACATCCGTTACGCTTATTCCTGCTCCGACAGCGTTGCCAATAAAAGTGTTTTTATCAGGAAATATCGAAAAACCTGGTGTATATGAATTACCGCCATCAAGCCGAGTGGAAGATCTTTTTGTAATGGCTGAGATTGATACCCAAATTAATCATCAATACAATTTGGCAGCAAAATTGTATGATGGCCAACAAATTATCATTTCTTCGAATAATTTAAGTCTAAAGGAAATAAGTGTTGATAACTTTTCAAAAATTAATATCAATGAAGCAGGCATAGATGAATTAGTAGAATTACCTGGTATAGGTGAGACGAGAGCCAGAGATATTATCTTGTACAGAGAATCAAATGGTTATTTTGATAGAATTGAAGATATACTTAATGTCCCAGGAATAGGTCAATCAACTTTCAACCAAATAAAGGATAAAATTGTAACTAATTCTATAAGCCAATGAGGAATTTATGAGTTTAAAAGAAGATTTATCTACCGAATTAAAAATTGCAATGAAAGAATCAAATACAGATGTAAAACGAGTTATTCGGATGGTTATAGCAAGTGTAAAAAACCTTGAGATCGACAAGGGCAAATTATTAAATGATGATGAAGTTATATCAATAATTCACAAAGAAATTAAAAGTAGAAATGAAGTGATTGATGGCGCAAGATTAAGTAACCGTCAGGATTTAATTAATGAAGCCGAAAATGATATAAAAATATTAAATCGATTTCTACCTGAAGGGCTTTCCCATGAAGAACTTAAGAAAATTGTTCAAGAAACAATAGTTGAAGTGAATGCAATTTCAATATCCGATATGGGAAAAGTAATGAAATTGGTCTTACCTAAAATTGGTGGAAGAGCATCAGGAAATGAAGTTAGTCAGATTGTAAGAGAATTGATAAATAATTAATATGATAAATTCTTTAGAGAAGAAATTTAAGAAACGAGAGAATTCATTCTTGAAGATATTGATCCTTGTCTTAACAGGATTAATCGCTTTTGGATCGATAATTCTGCCGATTTCTTCTCGACCTACAGCATTTGAATTATCAATTGGTAGTGTAGCAACACAAGATTTTCAAGCTCCAAGAAACTTAACATACGTTTCAAATTACTTGACTCAACAAAAAATTAATTCAATAAAAAATTCAGTTTCTCCCGTTTACCTCAATATTGATCCTGCAATATCTCGCCAACAAATTGATCGACTAAGAAAATCTCTTGATTATATAACCTTGATTAGAAATGACATGTTTTCTGATATTAATCAAAAAACGAATGATATTTCAAACCTCACCCATACCCAATTGTCTCGCGAGATTGCTACTCAACTACTAAATTTAGATGAAACAACCTGGGTATCTATTCAAAGAGAGACAATTCTTGTTTTAGAACAAGTTTTTAGATCCTCTATTCGCGATAACCAGGTCCAGGAAACAAAACTTAGGATTCCAACTTTAATAAGCTTCACCTTTAGTGAAGAAAATTTAAAACTTATCGAATCAATTGTCAAACCTTTTGTTGTCGCAAATTCTTTATTTAGTGAACAATTAACGGATGAAGCCATCAATGTAGCGATCGAACAGGTTGAACCAGTCGAAAAAACGTACTCACCCGGTGAGATTATTATTCGACGTGGACAAATAATTGACGAACAAATATATGAAGCCCTCGATCTATTTGACTTCATTTCGCCTGATAATAAACGACAAGAATATTTTGCTTCTGGAATATTTGTTCTATTACAAATGTTTTTACTTGGCGTTTATTTTAACAAACAGAGATCAAATTCTTATACAGTCAAAGAGATTTTAATCATATCAATCGCTTTTATTGTGTTTTTAATGGCGGCAAAATTTTTAATTCCTAACAGAACTGTTCTTCCATATATTTTTCCTTTTGCCGGTTTTACTTTTGCGATCGGAACGCTTTTTGGTTTTGAAGCTGCATTCGTTTTGTCCTTATCATTAAGCTCATTAATTTCATTTGGCTCATTTGATTTCCAAAGTTTGCTTCCTTTTTACCTTATTCCATCACTTTGTGGAAGTTTAATACTCGGACAAGGCAGAAGAGTTTCTGTGTTTTTCAGTGCTGGACTAATCACTGGCGTGATAAGCGCTGGTATTATTATCGCTATTCGATTATTGGAAGGCACAACTGATTTACTTGGTCTTTTAACACTTTCAGGCGCTTCATTTTTTAATGGAATGGCTTCAGCAAGTTTAGGCCTTCTGATGCAGTTTTTTGTAGCCCAAATTCTCGGTATAACGACTGCGATTCAATTACTTGAAATTTCCAGACCCGACCATCCCCTTCTTCAATTTATCTTAACCAATGCCCCTGGTTCTTATCAGCATTCTCTTCAAGTCGCAAATATGGCTGAACAAGCTGCAAAAGATATCGGAGCTGACCAATTATTAACAAGAGTTGGGGTGTTATATCATGATGCAGGAAAGGCAGCCAATCCTTCCTTTTTTATCGAAAATCAAGTTGCGGGTAATATCAATTCCCATGATGATTTGGATCCTTATTTAAGTGCTGCAACGATCATTCAACATGTTCCTGATGGGGTTGAATTAGCAAAAAAATATCGCCTTCCGTCTAGAATTATCGACTTTATCAAAGAACACCATGGCACTCTCATGACAAAGTATTTTTATGTAAAAGCTGTAGAAATGAATAATAACGATTCAGAGAGTGTTGATATAAATGAATTTCGTTACCCCGGACCAAAACCTCAATCAAAAGAAACAGCAGTATTAATGTTGGCAGACGGAATCGAAGCGAGAGCACGGGCAGATAAACCAGCTAACCGTGAAGAGTTAGAAAAAATTATCCACGGAGTGATAGATTTTTGTCTCAAAGAAGGACAATTGGAAGATACCGATCTAACAATGAGAGATCTCAATATAATTGTAAATTCATTCTCTAACACCTTAATTAATACCTACCATCCGCGAATAAAATATCCAGAATTGAAAACTCAACCGGCTGAAACAAGTAATGAGTCTAATGAATCCTGAAATTGCACTTATCAACGATCAAAATTTTGAAATTCCATCTAGTTTAGAAGAAATAGTAAACACAATTCTTTTGTCAGTTGGTCACGCCAATAATATTTCGTTATCAATTAGTTTTGTTAATAACAGTGAAATGATAATATTGAATGAAAAGTATTATGGCTACGCGCAATCTACTGATGTTTTATCGTTTGAGGCAAATGAAATTGATCCTGAAACAGGAAGACTTATTCTTGGTGATATCGTAATCTGTTACCCACATGTACAAAATCAATCCAGTATCTTAAATAATAATTTGTTTGACGAACTTAAATTAATGGTAATCCATGGGCTTTTACATCTCTTAGGATATGATCACGATGATGAAATTAAAAAATCAAAAATGTGGCAACTCCAGGATAAGATTTTAAAAATGAATAAAATTCAATTAAACCAACTTCCAGAATGAATTTTATCAATTTTGTTATCGAACGAATAAATTCAATAAAACCGGCAATTCAAGGTTTAATTTTTACGATTAAGAATGAGAAAAACACCAGGATTCATAGTATTGCAACGATTCTCGCGATAATATTAATATTTTTGTTAAAACTTAATTACATAGAAACTCTGTTTTTCATTTCTGCAGTTTTTATCGTTTGGATAACAGAATTCTTCAACACAGCGATTGAATATACTTTGGATTTTATTCATGCTGATAAGAATCCAAAAGTTAAAATCATTAAAGACATATCTGCAGCAGGTGTTCTTTTATCCGCTATTTATGCATTGCTTGTAGCGTTTATTATCATTGTTACAAAAATATTATCAGTGATTCAATCCTAACTTTTCACGACTAAACACATCAAGATATGGTGTTAAAGATACTCCCTTAAGTTGTGTTCTACCGCATATGCTGCAGCCTCAGCCCGATTAGCTACACCTAATTTTGAAAGAATACTACTTACATAATTCCTGACAGTACCTTCACCAAGGAAAAGGTTTTTAGCAATTTCACGATTGGTTTTTCCTTCAGAAACTAACAATAAGACATGTTTTTCTTGTTGACTAAGATTAGCAAAAGCTGACGCTTCTTCTTCTTTTACTGCCCGACGAACTTCTTGAAATACTCGCTGTGTGACTGCTGGATCGAGAGCAGCCTCACCTCTTCCTACCTGTTCAATGGCTCTTACTAAATCTTCACCACCAATTTGTTTTAAAACATAACCTGAAGCTCCAGCCCTGATTGCGGAAAAAAGCATCTCATCTTCTGCGTAAGAAGTGAGCATGACAACTTTAATATCAGGATAATTCTTGGTAATTTCTTCACAGGCCTCGATCCCTGATGAACCAGGTAAACGAATATCCATTAAAACAACATCAGGTAAAAGCCGAGAAACTTTTTCTAAAGCTTCCTTGGCAGTACCAGCTTCACCAATCACTTCAAATTGAGGATTTCGATCTAATAATGACTTTAAACCAAGACGGACGACTTCGTGATCATCAACTAAAATAATTCTCTGTTTAGACATCTTTTCTCCTTATTCACCAATAATCAAAGTGACGGGACAGTGATCTGATCCCTCTACTTCACCTAAGATAATTACATCGTTCACATCGTTCATTAAACTATCACTTACCAAAAAATAATCCAAACGCCATCCAATATTTCTTCTGCGGGCACCAAATCGATAAGTCCACCATGTGTATTCAACTTTTTCTGGATACAATATTCGATATGCATCCTTAAAACCATGGTTGAGATATTTTGTGATCATTTCTCTTTCTTCAGGTAAAAAACCACTCGTTTTTGCATTTTCTTTAGGATTTGCCAGATCAATTTCAGTGTGTGACGTGTTAAAATCACCTGTAATAATAATCTTTTCACCCTGTTCATGAAGACTTATACATTCTTCCAATAATTTTTCATAAAAAGCCAGTTTAAAATCCACCCTATCCTGACCTCTTTGTCCGTTCGGGAAGTAAATATTGTAAAGGAAAAAATAATCGTGTTTGGAACGGATTACCCGTCCTTCACCATCAAAATCTTCTACACCCAATCCAAAACGAGTTTCCTGAGGTTCGTTTTTGAAAAACGAAGCAACACCGCTGTATCCAGGACGTTGGGCAGAATTTATGTAAACTTTATAACCATTCAAGTTCATGGCTGCGTCAGGGATTTGTTCAGGAAATGCTTTTATTTCCTGTAAACACAATACATCTTTTTCATAACTTTCAGCCCATTCGACAAAGCCTTTGTTTGTTGCTGCTCGAATTCCATTGACATTCCATGTTGATATTTTCATTTATTAAATCTTTCTATTTGCTATGGTAAACTATATTATATAACTTTTCTGATTGTATCAATTGGAGTGCATAATGCCAAAGAAAATTGTCTATATTGAAGACGATTTTGAAATGACATATTTGATTAAAATGATTCTCGAACGTAGAGGTTATGAGATCATTGCAACAAATAATGGTTTAGAAGGCTTTGAAATAATTGAACGAGAAAAGCCTGATTTGGTTTTATTAGATCTTATGATGCCTAACATTGATGGATGGGATATTTACCATCAATTAAAATCAGACACGCGAACCGAACAAATCCCGGTTATTGTTATCTCAGCCAAAGCTCAACCCATAGATCGTGTTCTTGGGTTACAAATTGCGAAAGTAAATTATTACATTAGTAAACCTTTCCGGCCACAAGAATTGATTGAGTGTGTAGAAAGTATTCTTAATTAAAAAATCTCTATGCAAAAAGTTGTTATTAAAAAATCATCAGGTAATTTCGGCTTATACAAAGAATTAGATGTCTGGATATTAGATAATTTTTTTGAACGGTTAAAAGGATTAATGTTCAAAAAAGAACTAATTCAAAACCAGGCTGCTCTTTTTATCAATAAAAACGAAAATAAAATCGATTCAGCAATTCATATGCTTTTTATGAATTTCGATATTGCTGTATTCTGGTTAGACTCCTTGAACAAGATCGTTGATAAAAAAATTGCCAAAAAGTGGGGACTAATTTATTATCCAAAATCAAAATCACAAAAAATTTTAGAGGCACATACTGAGATTTTTGATAAACTTCAAATTGGAGATCAAATAATCATTGAATATTCGTAGATTTTTTTACCTTATCATCATCTTGATAGTCTTTTTATTCCCTTCCAATGAAATTTATGGACAATCTGAAAACCAGACGTATCCAGTTTATATTGTGCAACCAGGCGATACAATTAACGTGATTTCACTAAAATTTAATGTGAGCGCAGCTGATATAATCGCATCAAACAATATCGCTGATCCAAATATTTTAAGTGTCAATACAAGGTTATTAATTCCTGGAATAGAGGGAGTTTCAGGTGTTCTTACTTATAACCCAGTCTCAATTGGTGAAAATCCCGATTCTTTATCACGGGAATTCCAGATACCAAAAGAGGTGATTTACAGATTAAATAGAACAACATCACCTTCAGAGTTTTATGTCGGATCGAATGTAATCCTGGTAGAAACGCCAAATATTTCTCTTGAAAAATCAACACTCGCTACAGGCGAAACATTATTAGCAAAATCAATTAAAAATAATTTGTCTTTATGGGAAACAATCATATTAAACCAGGTTGATTCCCCCTGGAACGTATTACCGAATGAAAAAATTGTATTATCTGCAGTAGATTCGATTGAAACCCAGGAAGACATTGAATTTTTCCATTTACCGCTCACACAAGGTCAAACTGCTGTGATTAGTGTCAAATCTAGTTCACAGCAACTCAGAGGAAATATTGGCGATATGAAATTGCAATTCTTTGAAAATAATACAGTCTTTTCTGCAATTTTTGGAATTCATGCGATGCTTCCCCCTGGTCTTTATCCTTTACATCTGGAATATCAAAATAATGTTCAGGAAAATGTTGTGATTGATCAATTAATTTTAATACAAAAGGGTTTTTATCCTCAAGATCCTCCATTACAAGTTGATCCCAGCACATTGGATGAAACGCTGACAAAACCAGAAGATGAACTGATTTTCAATGTAGCTTCACCGTTTAATTCAGAAAAATATTGGATTGATGAGTTCAATTATCCTGTTGATCAACCGATTTGTATAAAATCCTGGTTTGGAAATCGTAGATCGTACAACAACCAACCATATAATAAATTTCACACGGGTGCTGATTTTGGTGTTTGTGCTAATTTAAATATTTATGCGCCGGCAGATGGTAAAGTCGTTTTTACTGATTCGTTATTAACTCGTGGAAATTCTACTTTAATTGACCATGGACTGGGTGTCTATTCTGGTTTTTGGCATCAAGAAACAATCCTGGTCGAAGAAGGTCAATTCGTCAAAGCAGGAGAATTAATTGGCATAATTGGCAACACTGGAAGATCAACTGGACCACATTTACATTGGGAACTAATAGTTAATGGTGTGCAGGTTGATCCACTTCCCTGGGTGGAAACAATTTTTCCATAAATTCCTTTTAAAGAGTAGGGTATAATCATACGCGCAAAAATTCTTCAATAGAAAGTAAGATTTATGATAAATACAAAAGAAACACAATATAATATCTGGGACAATTTCGAAGTAAGTAACAACGATATTGAATTTATCTTTTCCAGATTATTTGATGTTGAAACCCCCACAAATACAAATGATTTAGTAAAAATCCTTATACATGAAAAAATTCGCGTTGAGAAAATTAGACGCGAACGCCTCGAACGCTCAAAGGGCGATATTTATTTACCAAAAGATGATTTCCATATTGGACAAAAATTGACTTTTCCAGCACTTAATTTCAAAAGTGGTGAAGTAAAAGCCATTAGAGAGGGAAACAATCCTGAAATAGGTGAGTTTTCAATAATTAAAGTTGATTTTCCCTCCGGAACAACAAAAGAATTCGCCTCAAATTTCAAAGACCATCAGTTAAACAAGACAAATATTATTCTTGATGAAGAGACGGATCTTGATTTTGATGAAATTTATGGGGAATACAAAAAGAAAATTTCCCAGTTATTGATTGATAAATTAAATTCGAACCAGGATATAGTTCAAATAGCAGGGTTTTGGTTTCCTCGTTCGTTACTTATCGATATTAATATTGGTTATTTGAACCTTGCAGAAGCAGTTTTAGAAGTCTCAGAAGGTGGTCCGCTTTCAACAATAAGTATCATTGAACAAATAGAGCTTCCTACCGATTCAAATATGATGTTGACTGAATTCTCATTAAATCTTGCTTTACAAGAAGATAATCGATTTGATGAGGTTGGGCCAGCTGGCAAAACTCTTTGGTTCTTGCACCGTTGTGAACCAGATAATGTAAGAACAACTCCAAAATTTCTTGATTTTAATAAACAAAAACTTTTTGATAATTCAAAATATTCCGATCATTTGACACAAATGAATGCAGGCGTTTTTGATGAATTGGAATATTCAAAAATTGATGAAAATGAACCATCTGAAAATGTAGCTATCTCGATTATTTATCCACATATCATTTCTGGTACCTTACCACTAAGTAGTAATCTCGAAAATCTTTTTCCAACAGCTTACGAATCTCCCCGCATACGTTTTACATTTGTCGACGGCGACTCCCAGAAAAAATTTGCAGGCTGGGTGATTAGAGAGAAAAAATATGTTTATGGGCTTGAGGAATGGTACAAAAAAAATGAAGTATTACCCGGAAGTCTTGTCCATATAAAACAAGGTAGAATTCCAGGAGAAGTCATTGTCTCTATCGGAAAAAAACGTCCAACTCGAGAATGGGTCAGGACCGCGACATTGAATTCTGAGGGAAAAATCAGTTTTTCAATGACAAAACAATTGATCTCTACTGCTTTTGATGACCGAATGGCGATTGCAATTTCAAATCATGAACAAATTGTAAATCTTTGGGATAAATATCTAAATATTCCAACCGAAAAATTAGTCTCAAATTTTGTGAGAGAATTAGCAAAATTAAATCCACAAGGCCATGTTCATGCCCAGGAGCTTTATGCAGCCTTTAACATTGTAAAACGTGTTTCCCCCAGTTATGTTTTATTTTTGTTGGAAAACAGTTCGGAAATTGAGCATCTTGGGGATTTATATTTTCGGATAAAAATATAATTACAGATTAAAATAAGGTAATGGAGATGAATGAAATAAAGCGACATAGCATAATCAAGCCCACTTTAGAGACTCCATTTCATATTGATTTTGACTGGTGGAAAAATCATGATCAAAATTGGAGAGTTTATTTGCATAGTTTCTTATGTGATGAACACCAGGAAATATATACAATTGAAGAAAATTCACCAAAAATTGATTGGGTAGATCCGATTACAGCTGAGGTTTCCGTTGTTGATGGTATCCAGCATACATTAATGAACCACTGCGCAAAACAATCCGATTTTGTTACCAAACATACAACAATTGTCAATATTATTTTTGGAATTTTCCTGTCAAATGGAAATAAACCCTTAACACCAGAGCAATTAAGTAGTATAACTGGCAAGCCAGCAATAACAATATTAAGAACTTTTACTGGACCCCAGGTGTATCGGGGAATACGTCCGATCCAAACAATAGAAATTACGCCCCTGTAGCTCAATGGACAGAGCACCAGCCTTCTAAGCTGTTGGTTGTGGGTTCGAGTCCCCCCAGGGGCGCCTTTCTTTTAATGGCCAGTTTCAAAATAATCACATCAAATCTCTACTTTTCCATTTTATAGGTAGTAAACCAATAGAATGATTTTGTCATTTGTGCCAATTTATGATAAATTTTAATGATATTGATATTATTTATTCAATATTAATAATATAAAGGTGATAAAAGACAGATAAAATGATAACCAACACAAGAAATTGGCGCCCCCCTACCGATGTTTATGAGTCTGACGAATGCATAATTATTAAAGTTGAAATTGCAGGTATGTCTCAGGAAAATTTTGATATCACTTATTTTAAAAATATCTTAAGTATTTCAGGTTCACGAACAGATGAAAATTCATCGGTTAAGTCATTTCATCAACTTGAAATTGGATATGGTGATTTTTTAACTTCGATTGAAATCAGCATTCCAGTTCAAGTTGATAAAGCAGACGCAGTTTATCAAAATGGCTTTTTGGTCATTAAGCTCCCAAAAGCACAACCTAAATCTATCCTGATACAATAAATATACTGTTATGAAAAAAAATAAGAAAATCATTGAAGAAAACAAACAAGACGACGAAACAGAGAATTCTGATGAAAAATTTGTCTCTCAAATTAAAGAAATTCAATCTGGAGAAATCGATTCAAATAATTTAGAATTACCAACCACTTTACCCATCCTACCTCTTCGCG
The DNA here is from genome assembly GCA_030653365.1 of Anaerolineaceae bacterium. Lineage (GTDB taxonomy): Bacteria > Chloroflexota > Anaerolineae > Anaerolineales > Anaerolineaceae > UBA6170. The sequence continues at coordinate 563,412 of JAURZL010000007.1, read as the reverse complement.
GTTTAGTGGTTTATCCATTTACTGCAGTTCCTTTGACAGTTGGGCAACCAAGGTCGATCAAATTGGTTGACGAAGTAATGTCTTCAGATCGATTAATTGGACTTGTTGCCACAAAACAACATGATATTGAAAATCCTGGTCCAGACGACCTGTATACTATTGGCACCGCAGCGACCATTCATCGAATGTTTCGAGCTCCAGATGGAACTATTCGCCTGGTGATTCAGGGAATTGCAAGGTTTAAAATAACTGAATTCATTCAACAGGAGCCTTATCTCCGAGCATTCATTGAACCTAATCCTGAAATTAAAGAAACCTCCTTAGAAGAAGAAGCAATTGCCAGAAACGTAAGAGATCAATTTCAACATATTGCAGAAATGATTCCTTCAATACCAGCAGAAATAGTTGCATCCATTACATCAATTCATGATCCTTTGCAAACTGCTTACACAATAGCAAACTTCCAAAGGATGGAGCTGGAAGACGGTCAAAAATTATTAGAACTTGATTCCTCTTTGGAGAAACTCAAAGCTTTGGTAACCATTTTATTGCGAGAAAGTGAAGTTCTTGAGTTAGGACAAAAAATTCAAAATGAAGCACGTGGAGAAATCGATAAGGTACAACGAGAATACTTCCTGAGAGAGCAATTAAAAGCAATTCAAAAAGAGCTCGGGGAAGGGGATGAACAAACAGAGGATATTGAAAATTTTAAAAATAAAATTAGTTCTTCCAAAATGCCTGAAGAGGCAGAAAAATTAGCAAAACGGGAGTTGGATCGATTATCACGTCTTCCAACGGCTGCAGCAGAATATGGTGTGATCCGAACTTTTCTCGAATGGCTTGTCAGCTTACCGTGGTCTCAAAGCACAGTAGATAATTTGGATATCTTCCATGCAAGGGAGATTCTTGACAAGGATCATTACGGGCTGGAAGATGTAAAAGACCGTATTATTGAATTTCTTGCTGTTCGGAAATTGCACAAAGAAAGAGAAAATTTCGAAAAAGTCGAAGACCTGATCATTGATGAAATTCGTAGAGATCGTGAAGGTGTCATCTTATGTTTTGTGGGACCTCCTGGTGTTGGAAAAACATCTTTGGGTAGATCTATTGCTTCTGCGCTTGGAAGAAAATTTATCCGAATTTCGTTAGGTGGAGTTCGTGATGAAGCCGAAATTAGAGGACATAGAAGAACATACATTGGAGCAATGCCAGGAAGGATAATTCAATCCCTTCGAAGAGTTGAATCTAAGAATCCAGTCTTTATGCTCGATGAAATAGATAAATTAAGCTCGGATTTTCGAGGAGATCCTTCATCTGCATTGTTGGAAGTTTTGGACCCCGAACAAAATAATGAATTCCGCGACAACTATTTAGAGGCTCCATTTGATCTTTCTCAAGTTATGTTTGTGACAACCGCAAATCAAATTGGTACGATCCCTCCGCCATTACTGGATCGAATGGAAATAATATTTTTATCTGGGTATACAGAAAATGAAAAGTTGAATATTGCTTTGAGATATTTAATCCCAAGACAATTACGAGAAAATAGCCTCCTTCCAAATGAAATCAATTTTACAGACGATGCGATATATTCGATTATCAGGATGTATACCAAAGAAGCAGGTGTAAGAAACCTGGAAAGAGAAATAGGGAATATTTGTCGAAAAGTTGCTACAAAAATAGCAGAAGGAAAAAATGATTTATCCGAAATAAGCGTATCCACTATAAGAGAATTTTTAGGTAAACCCAAATATTTCGAGACAGAAGAAATTATACGAAGGACAGCATTTCCAGGTGTTGCCACTGGTCTTGCCTGGACACCTTTTGGAGGCGATGTTTTATTTATCGAATCGACAAAGATGGTTGGAACAAAATCCTTTACGATTACTGGTTCGATAGGCAAGGTGATGCAAGAATCTGCTCAAATTGCTCTTTCTCTCATGCGCAGTAAATCTGAAGAATTAAATATTGACACCGAATTGTTTTCTAAAACTGAAATCCATTTACACGTCCCGGCTGGAGCTCAACCAAAAGATGGACCATCTGCTGGCGTTACCATGTTTTCCTCATTAGTTTCTTTGTTTACAAATCGGCTCGTGAAACCAGATTATGCAATGACAGGAGAAATATCATTAACAGGTCAGGTATTACCTGTTGGTGGAATAAAAGAAAAGGTTTTAGCAGCGCATCGATCCGGAATAAAAACTGTAATTCTTCCGAAATTAAATGAACTAGATTATGAAGATATTCCCGAAGAGGTGAAAAACTCAATCCAATTCATTTTTGTAGATACAATTGATGAAGTACTTAAACATGCTTTAGAAAAAAAACCGAAAAAAAATAAAAAATAAATTTCTCACAAATTTTCCTTTTTTTAAGGAGTTATATTGGCAAAAAACAATAACCCTACACAAACTCACTGGTACAACATTGACTTACACATTCATACACCAGCATCAGCAGACTTTCAACAACCAGATGTAACAATTCTTGATATTCTAAAAAGAGCTGAAGAAAAGAACCTTGATATTATTGCAATCACGGATCACAACTCTATCGCTGGATACAAAAAAATGGAAGAAGAAATCCAGCAATTAGAAACATTGTTTAGGTTGAACAGAATTCTTCCACAAGAAAAGGTTCGGCTTGATGAATACAAAAGGCTTTTAGAAAAAATTCTGGTCCTTCCAGGATTTGAATTTACTGCGACATTTGGTTTTCACATTTTAGGGATATTTCCACCTGAAAAACCAGTAAGAGAAATTGAGCATCTTCTTCTTTCTCTAAAAATCCCCCCCCATGTATTGGATGATGGTGCGCAAAATATTGGAGCAACTTCCGATGTTATCGCTGCCTATCAACTGATAAATAATTCAGGCGGTCTCGTTATCGCTGCTCATGTAAATTCATCCAATGGTGTCGCAATGCGAGGTTTTAATTTTGGAGGACAAACAAAAATTGCCTATACGCAGGATGAACACCTCCATGCTTTAGAAGTTACCGACCTGGATCAAATTGGGAAAAGAACGACTGCTTACTTTTTTAATGGCACAAAACCGGAATATCCAAGGCGTATGCATTGTATTCAGGGTTCAGATTCTCACCGCTTATTAACTGATCCTTTCAGAAAAAAGAATTTTGGACTAGGGGATCGTACAACAGAAATCCTACTGCAGGAGAGAACATTCGCAGCTATATTAAATGTGTTTAAAGGAAATGATTTTTCGAAAACCAGACCAAGAAAAGAGTTATCAGAACCTGTTTCAAATTATCTTCTGAATGCGCTGGAAGAAGGTCCGAATATTATTCAGGATTTTCATGAAAGTATGACAATCAGAGGTGGAAAATTATACGCAATTTTGACCGATATTTGCGCATTTATGAACACAAATGGTGGCACTCTATATATTGGCTTAAGTTCTGATCAAAAAATCCCTCCTCCGGGAATCACTGACTCTGAAAAAAATATAAAAATTATAGAAAATGATATTTCTAATCGCATCAGTCCACCTCTTCAGTGTGAATTTGATGTTCAGGATTTTAAACAAAATAAGATTATCCGCATTATGATCCCCAGAGGTGATGATCCACCTTATGCCGTTGATGATTATAAAATTTATATCCGTGAAGAGAGTGAAACCAATCTGGCAGTTCGAGATGAAATCGTAGGACTTGTTCTAAGGGGGAAAAGCCGCAATTTGATGCAAGTAACAGCTAATAATGAAGAAGTACCCGCAATGGCTGTAAAAACACCGGAAATGGTCGAAGAGGCTATATCAACAATCGAGCCAAAAACAGGTATTGAATTATTCCCGCCTGAAGAAAGAAAAGGTACTTTATATTTTGCAATCAAAGATTTACGAAATGGAAATGTAGTCACGAACGTTACTCAAAAATCTGCCAGACGTTTATGGCAATACGCAATAAGAAGTTATCTGGACAAAAATGATAGTCAGTTAGGTCAATCTACTAAATGGTTTGGAGATTTTGGCTTATTAAGAAAATATAAAACTAGAAATTACACGAATTATGACCTGGTTTATAAAGAGGGAAACAATTTACGTTTCTTTTATGGTGTAAACCCCAATGGTCTTCACGGTCAATGGAAAACTATTGTTGGGGAATTTGACGATGAAGAATAATCAAATAACTGTTGCAATTTTAACAGTCTCTGATCGCGCACATAGAGGCGAGAGGTTTGATAAATCCGGTCCTGCTCTCAGTGAATTGCTGGAAAGTAATGATTTCATAATTGTTGATTATAAAATTGTTCCAGATGAAACCGAAGAGATTACATTTGTTTTATCCACATGGGTAGAAGAAAAAATACCTCTGATTTTCACTACAGGCGGAACCGGCTTTTCCCCAAGAGATATCACTCCGGAAGCTACACTTTCATTAATTGATAAAGAAACACCTGGAATATCTGAATTTTTACGATATAAAAGTTTTCAAATTACTCCTCATGCCTCCCTTTCCAGAGGGGTATCGGGAATAAAAGGTAATTCGCTGATTATTAACCTCCCCGGAAGTCCAAAGGCGGCGAAAGAGTGTGTTGAATTTCTTTTACCAGTACTTCCTCATGCAATAGAGTTAATGCTACAATCTCCCGGATCCGAAGAAAACCACTAATTTTTTGATTGATCCCCACAAAAATAAATCCAAAATAAGAAAAAAGGATTCATCATTTTGTAGTATTTTCTATACTTTCCCAGGTTATTTGAATTTATGCACAGGAATACATCCATTATTCTTTTCCATTTACGATCAAAGAGAGATATGTGGTTAAGTTATGCTGATGTTTTACTGAACTTACGGGGTCAGAACAATTAAATCCTGATGACTGATGGATATTATTGGGTTAATGATTGCAAAGCGGAGGAAATCGAATCTCCATAATTTATAACAATTCCAGGAATATTGTTAATTTCCCAAGTGACTGGGTCTTGTGGCGATGTTTCAAAGGTTTCTCTATTGATTTGAATAATCACCGGTTTAAGTTTTCTTCTTAATAAGATTTCAATACATAACTGGATATTCGCTGAATCAGTCGATGAAACAATCACAACAGTACTTCCCCGAATTATCTGGTATCCTAAAGATTCAATTACTTCATTAATTGGCATTTTTCCTTTACCCTCAAAGAACGCCATGGTTTCTAATATTTTCCCTAATTGTCTTCCACCTTTTTCAGTTGGAATTACAGTCAATATAGAATCTGCGCATGCTACGCCAACTGCTTTCTCAGCTTCAATATAATAAGAAGCTAAGGAAGCTGAAATACTGATTGCATATTCAAACGTACTTTTTGGTAACTTAAATGCGGATTTTTGTTTTAAAGCCCAGAATGTATCAGCAAATTGGATTTCTTCTTCAATAATTTGATGAGAATTACTTTCTTCATAACCATCGATAATAATCCAAATATCTGCCTGGGGGTCTTGATCAAATTCTTTGACCATAAATTTGTCTCTTTTAGCACTACTTTTCCAATGAATTCGGTTTAATGGATCACCTGATTGATATTCTCTCACACCTGAAGCAAACGAAGTGGCTTCAAGGCTCTTCTGTCTTATTGCCCTACCACCTTGGATAAAACCTGGAGGTTCAGTAAATTTAGTAACTGTTTCAATGTACGGCAATACCAATAACTGTGCCTCCGGTGCGACCAATTTTTCGGTAGTAAACATTCCAAAGGGATCACCTGACCTAATTAAAGTCGGTCCAAGGTTAAATGAACCTCGTTTTGTCAGGATGGTTCTGGAAATGTAATATCGATTCTTTTTTCCACCCAGACCTGACAGAACCTTTGATCCTGAAATCCCTGACAAATGACTCATATCCTCAATTTCAATCCATAATCGAGAAAATCTTAATGAATTATTGACCTCGAATCCTTCCTCAAAAACATTACCAACTTGTAACCTGAGCAAACGTTGATTTCGTACTAATGACAGTTTCTTTATTGAGGTAAATGTCCAGATCCAATTGATTATGATGAAGAGACTTGCTAGAACAGTTAATCGCAAGAAAAAGTTCCTCGATTGAGAAAATGAAGAATAATTTCCAGAATACCAGGTCATCAATAGAGAAAAGGCGATTAAACCAAAAGCAAACCAAAATACTTTTCTGATGCGCATTTTGGATTAATTTTCCCTGAAATCCCCACCAGGAACATGAACTTGCAGGAGTACTTCACCTATGATTTGATCAGAAGTTAGGTTCTTCAACCTAGCAGATGGATGAATGACAAGGCGATGTCCCAATACAAATTTTACCAATCCTTTTACATCATCTGGTAACACAAAATCTCTTCCAAGAGAAGCTGCTTTCGCCTGACTTACACGAAATAAACTCAAGCTTCCCCTGGGGCTTGCACCTAAATAAACATCATTATGGTCTCTTGTGGCTCGAGTTAATTCAACAATGTATCTTTTTACTGCAGCAGACACATAGACCCGTTTGATCTCTTCTTGCATCAGGACAATTTCTTCACTGGTGACCACCGATTTTATATCTTCAATCGGATGTCTCAATTGTTGTAATTCAAGAATTTCAATCTCATTTCCAAAAGTAGGATATCCAATTCGTATCCTCATTATGAAACGATCTAATTGTGCTTCTGGTAAAGGAAATGTACCTTCATATTCTATTGGATTTTGGGTAGCAAGGACCATAAAAGGTTTAGGAATCCTGTGTGTCAATCCATCAACTGTTACTTGTCGCTCTTCCATCGATTCCAACAAGGCTGACTGTGTTTTTGGGGTGGCTCGATTTATTTCATCAGCCAATACGATTTGTGAAATAATCGGGCCGGGTCGGAATTCAAATTCGCGTGAATTCTGATTAAAGATAGATACACCTGTCACATCGCTCGGCAACATATCAGGAGTAAATTGAATTCTATTAAAAGAGCACCCTAAAGATTTTGCGAGTGCCTTTGCGAGCATCGTTTTACCTACACCAGGGACATCATCAATCAGTAAATGACCCTGACTCAACAAAGCGATTATTACCTGATCCAGAACTTCTTTTTTTCCAATTATCACACTTTCAAGATTTTTTATCAATTTTTCATAAAATTCTTTTACATTTGTTATTGGTGATTCCATGCTCATCTCCTCAACCTTATTGGGTGCATTGATAATACCCCTTATTGTTTTGATTTTCTACAAATTGAATAATAAAGAAAAAATATAAAAATAAAAGCAATGCTGAGAATTGAGATTAATAATCCCAACGAAAAAGATTTGGGAGAGTATTTGATGACAACTTTATGATCACCAGCTGGTATTTCTAATCCCTGGAAGAAATAATCCACTTTTTTTATGATAATTTCTGATTCCCCATCAAAAATCGCTTTCCACCCAGGGTACCAGTTTTGACGAATAACAAGCCAACCTGGATTTACTGAGGAATAATTAACGATAATTGTATTTGTGTCTGAAAAATAATAATCAACTTCAGGAATTTGATCTGTTTCCTTTGGAATCAATAAATTATTGGGAACTTCTTCACTCAACAAAATACATCTATTCCTTTGTTCCTTGGTTTCATAATACAACAACCACTCAAAGATGTTCGTGTCTTTAATAGATTTACTACAACCATACCACTGAACAATTTCTGCTGCTTTTAATTCTTTTACATTAACTGAATTAATCATCAAAGGTTCTATTTGGATTATTTTTTCTACCCCAATCATGGATTTAATAATATCCTGTTCTTCATTTGAAAGCTTATTAATCCAATTCCAAAATTGCGTAAATTTTTCAGGTTGCAATGGATCAAAATTATTCACCATTGAAAATCGATTATTCAATAGATTGGAATTTGGTAAGACCATTGAATTCAATAAGTGATAATCAACTAAAGGTTGTAAACGATCTGGCCTGAAAAAAAGGCTGAATTTTAAGAAAGACTCGTCCTGATCACTCATGAATATCCTGGAAAATTCATCGCTTGTATGTGAATGATTAATTTCTGATAATGCTGTGACTATTTGAAAATCTTCCCATAAAAAATTATGGAACATTAGATCTCCAACAACAACAAATGCTACCAGAATTTTTATTCCAAATTGATTTTTTGAAATTTTATCTTTAAGCAATGTAATCAATCCAAAACTAAATCCTAAAATACTTCCGGTGAGCAGACTATTTATTAATGAGATTGGAAAAGAAGAATTTGTAAATTTCCCAACCTGCGTTATAACCAGTAAAGTACCAAAAACGACAAGATAAATATTTGTTTTTTTATGGTTGAAATGAGATGATAACCAAATATCAATACCAAACCCAAGCAAAATGCACATCGAAAAAACATACACAATCAAAAATCTGCTGGGCGCTTGAAACAATGAAAATGTGGGAATGAACTGATATAAAAAGGGAAATAAAGGAAAAAATCTTCCAAAAGCAAATAATATGGAAAAAATTGCCATTGAGAAAAATATTACGATAACCAATCTGTTTTTCTTTGAAATTTGAGCTCTTCTATTTTTTCGAATAAATACCCAGAATAAAATTATGAGTATGGTTATAGGAAAAACACCGATATAAATATTCTCTTCCCAGAAATTTCCCCCACTTGAGAAACGTCCATAATTAGGATTTCCCCAAAAATTGGCAAATAAAACAGTTAATAATCGTGCTGGCCAAAGGGATAAGTTCGCAGCAAAATCGTAACCGACCTCACTGCTACGTTGGGAGTTCAGTAAGAATTCAGCTGTTGGAATAACTTGTATTGCCGAAATCAATAAAGAGATGCCTACAGAAACAACGAAAGTAAGAAATTTCAACATTCTCTGCTTTATTGAATCAAAATTGACCGCAAGAACAATAATTCCTCCCAATAATAATGTGTAATATGTCGTTTGGGCGTGACCTGCCAAAACCTGCAATGCAATTAAAATACTTAAATTAATTATTTCTTTGTAAGAATTCTTATTGGTTATAGGCAATAATTTCATACACACAAATAAAATCCAGGGCAACCAGGCAAACGTCCATACCATACTGATGAAACTCAAACGAGTCAATATATACCCACTGAACACAAAAACAATAGCACTTAATATTTGAGCATATTTGCTCCGGTCTAAGTGCCGAAGAACTTTTATCATCCCAAACCCACTAATGAACAAATGAGTTGGAAGCAACAAAGTTAAGCCAATTGCCAAACCTTTGATCCCGCCAAGCAAATAAAAAGGTAGCATTATCCAATTCAAAGGATAAAAAACGGCTGATTGGAGATTTGCCACAAAGGGGACTCCCATTCCATTGTAAGGATTCCATAAAGGAAATACACCATTGAGAATGGAATCAAAGAAAAATTGATTCCAGGGAATAAATTGTAAAATTGTTGTCCCCCAAAAAATTACTTTTCCGCTCAATAATAAAATGACAAATGGCAAAAATACAATTAGGAAAAGAATTATAAAGATGTTTTTGTTCTCACTTAAATTCATTAATTGCTTAATCATCGAGTCTTACCACAGCATAATCACTATTTTTGTAAAATATCTGCCTGGGAGTACCTTCCAATTGAAGGAAAATATTATTTAAGTCTAATTCTTGAGGAATAATTATGTATTTTATATCAAAAGTAACTAATAAATCCTGTGTTTCTGTTGAAGATAATTTTCCTTGATAAAAAGAAGCAATACTTTTTGAAATACCACTCAAATTCTTGCTCTCAGGGCCATGTCCTGTAATTACTTTTATTGGCAAATAAACAGGCAGCAAATTGCTTTCATTGTATGGAGCAAGGATTACATCCCCTTTCACAATTTCCTGATCAAGCGAATTTGCCACATCAATAAAGGAATTCGAATTGTATATTGGCGGATTTAAAGTCAAGACAGTTCGTAATGAACCTATTGTAAAAAACAAATAGGAAAACATGAAAAAAGTGACGATAATAAAACGAGTTATAAACTTTTTGTTATTGATCACAACCATTCCAATATAAATGCAAAAACAAAGCCAGACTCCTTCTGTTAATCTTCTTTGAATATTTATTGGGAAATATGCCAACACTGGAATTAGAAAAATCCAAATATTAATGAACGTCAGGTTTTTCATTTTCATAATTTCTTTGTGTTTGATAGCGAAAAAAATGAATAACAAACCCATGCCATAGGCCAGTAAATAATCAACTACTGGAGGTGAAATTATTCTATTTTGATTCTGCCAGGCTGATAAATATGGATCAAATAAAAATGAAAAAAAGTTGTAGAAAAATAAAGGAACCGAAGGAATTATCCATAATAGATATTCTTTTAAATTCTTTATAGGAATTCTAATAATTACTAATTTGTACAAATAAAATGATCCGACAATTAACCAGCCGATAAAAATATTCAATGGCTGGAATATGCCGCTCAAAAGCAAAGATAAACCACTTTTTAAATATCCGATTGATGGATAATCATTTTTATTATTCATGGTTAATAATATTCTAAAAGCTCTATATAAATAACCTCTGGCAAATAGTAAATGTGGCAGACTAAAAAAGGATAAATAACCAAATGTCTCTGGAGAGTAAAATTCTAAGGGTAAACGATTGTTATAAATTTGAGGGTAAACAATACTCAACCATCCCAACCCTCCCCCAAAAACCAAAAGAGCTGTAGTCACCCGCGCTGTGTTCTTTTCTTTCACAAACAAGAGACTGAATGAGTAAGTCTCTTTAATTAAAAATAAAATTCCCATCCATCGAAATAAGTGAAATAAACAAATGAATTGTAAGGTTTGCTCAGGTGCACTGGTAAGCTTCCCTAAGAGGATATATGGAAAAAATGCGAAAAATTTCATTTGAGGGTACGCAGTGTAAGGCGTGGTAAACAACCAGTCGCCACTAGCACCAAGCATCATTTTTGCCAGATAAGAATTACCATCCTCAACTCCGATGATAAATCCTGAAAATTTGTAAATCTCATTCTGAAGATTAAATCCTATCCAATATGGAATTGTCGTAATCACAATTACAAAAAGCGAAAAAATTATTACCCATTTATTTTCAAACCAGAATTTTTTCATTTTTTTTACTTTTATAAATAAACAATATTCCTATTCCTAATATCCAGAAAATCCATTGTGTTCCTAAACCCAAAAAAACAAATAATGGCTGAAATTTGAATTGAACTGAGTGTGTTCCTTCTGACAAATAGACTTCCCTGAAAAGAGAATCCGCTACTAAAGAGTCTTTAACACCATCAATGTAAACATTCCATCCGGGATAATTAATCTCGCTTAATCTCAACAATCCTCCACAACTTTCAATATCCAGGAGAATTTCATTTGGTGTATGTTTTAGTAATTTGAGTAAATCAGTATCTGATTGACAATTTAGAAATGATAAATAATTATCATGGTCGCCTAAATCATATACAAATAGGCTTGAAATTTTTATTTCTTCACCCAAATTACATTTGCTCATCTCATAGGATGAAATAACATATTTTGTATTCAAGACGGAAAGAGAATCTTTATCAGGGCATTGTCCAAAATTATCGACATCAGGATTTCCAGATTTAAAAGGAGGAAGAGTAACTGAATAATCTTCCACTGGAATTCCGGACATATTTTCAAAAAAGTCAACATATGCGTTAATTTGTAGCGGATCAACCCCATTAACCTGATTAATACTCCAGAATGCCCCCTGTTCCTGGGAAATGCTATAAGACGGAGTGTATATACGAAATTTTGACGGCAATGAAGTGAGTTTTGCCAACAGATCATTATTATTATTGATTGCTTTTAGTGAAGAAACATAAGACAAACTTAATAAATTAACAATCAATAATTCAACCACCAGGAAAACCAATAAACCCAAACCGATTGTCACAGGTCGAAATCTCTGTTCAATCAATAATTGGATGAGAATTAATGTCCCTGAGAAAACAAAAATTGGCAATAGAAAATTTATGGAGAATGTTTTTGTAAAGAAAATTGAACCAATTGAAAATAATATTACAAAGAAATATATTGGCGTCAAAAAGAAAATTCTTTTAAAGGGATAAGAAATTTTTTTAAATATGATTGTATCCAAAACAAAAGATGAGATGACCGAAAGTGCAAAAACAAATGGAAATAAAAACCTTGATGGTACCCTCATCACTGAAAAACCAGGAATTTCATAGATTAAGTTCATGCCAGGAATATTTTCACCAAATGCAAATATTAAGGAAACCAAAGCTAATAGATACCATTTTATTATTGGTCGATTCTCTTTTGTCAGCGTTAAACCTAAAACACTAAGCAAAATGATTGCAGCTCCTGGATAAACTCGTAATTCAGCACTACCTTCAAATATTGGAAATACTAAATTAATAAATTCTTTCAATGACATTGAGAAAACCATCAGTTCTGATGGTGTAATATTTGCTCTGCTTGATAATTCAAGAAATTGGAGTAATGGTAACCATACTGCTGCTGAACAACCTAAACCTATCACCAGACTCACCAAAATAAACTTGAATAGTTGTTTAATTTTTATTTCCTTGTTTATCAGTACAATCATCCAGATGAATAATGTAGGTATCGACCACCGAAGATCAGAAAGGAAAATTAATCCCCAAAATAAACCAGGAATAATTTTATACTTTAGATTATCCTGAAGCTGATATTTGATTGTGAAAAATAACAACCATGGTGTCAAACAAATTGCATAAATCAAGGAAAGATGGCCAGCACCAATATGGGCATATATTTTTGCGGAAAAAAACATGGCAAAAGATCCAAAAAAGGATGCAACTTCAGAAATGTTTAAGCTTCTTAAAAAAAAGAACATACCGAATAAGCCGATTAATAAATGCAATATAAGGCTTACATTTATTCCTGCAGGTAACGGTAAAAGTAAGGCTATCCATCCAGGAAAATACCATAAACCAGAAAGCGGATTGGCTGAAAATGGGTAACCAGAAAAGATGAGGTTTGACCATAATGGGATTTGGTGATGTAGTTTTAATGAATTTTGAATATGTAACAAATTAGGATAATGTGTTATCGGTATATCCGAATATTGGGTGCTTCCAAGATAAATAAAATCATTTAAATTAAAAATAGTTTTTAAATTTACAAAAAAGAATACGAGGATTAAACCATAAAAATATTTTTTCGATATCAATTCGAAACCTGAAATATTACGAATTTATTCAAATCATAAATGATTTCCATTGTTTGGGTAACGGATGGGCAATCACTTAAAGAATCATCATAATTACATAAAATATAATCAACATTATTGCTTGTGTATAAATCTATTGAATCTTCCAAAGACATTTTATTTGACCAGAAATCGTTGACTTTAATCTTTATTTCATCAGCATTTATACTCTCAAATGGATGCCCGTAGACCACTTTAAAATTTCCATATGCAGGGATTAATAATCCAAGTTCTTCATTGGATAAGAATACTGATTTGTTGTTCAATTCTTCATTTGCCCATTCCATTGATTCTATTAATGAGTTTTTCACGTAGAACATCGGATCAAGATTTATTATTGCATTCACACTACCAGCAAAAATCAGGATATTTGAAGGGATAATGATGGATATCAAAAAAATAATCAGCGAGATTTTTTTTGTTTTTTGTTTTGTTACGATAAATTCTTTTAAGAAATACCAAAAAATAATAACCAGTGGAACATAAAGACCCACTAAAAATCTTCTTTGTAAATTGAAAGGCACATAAGCCATAATGAGTGAAAACAGGATCCAGGAAATCAACAAAATAATTGGTTTGTCAAAAGTCTTTATCTTATTTCGAATTGAAAATAATAAAACAATACTTCCTAAGAGGAAAGGTAATAAAGTAATTAATAAATTTATAAAAGAAGGTGTCATTGTTACATTTTGGGAGTTCCAGATATTTAATACTGGATCTGATCTAATCGTTACATATTGATATACTCCAATACTTACAGCAGGAATGCCAAAACTAATAAACTGAACGATTTTTTCTTTCAAAAAATCCTTTCCTAAAAATATATTTATCCCATAGAGAAAACCTATTATGACAGAAGCGAATGGAGAAATACTGACCAAAACAATGCTTAAAATAAAAATTAATGTTGTCATCCAAATTTCGAAAGTTTTCTTAACCAGGATGCTCATTGCAAGTATCATTAAAAGAAAGGTTAACGAGAAATGAGGTGTCGAAAATGATGATAAAAAGACAAACGCCTCTGCTATCCAAAAATCAACTGGCAAATCTCCAGACAAGAAATAAATCCATCCTAATCCACCACCAAATAAAAGTGAAATAAAGGCACCTTTAAAATAGATGTCTTCCTGCTTATAAATATATTTTAAGAATGAAAGAAGCGTAAAAAATAATAAAATTGAAAACAATAATCTGAAAAAATGAAAAACAAAAGGAATACTTAACCCCAAAATTCGTGATAAATGCCCAAAAAAAATATACAAAGTAAATATAAAAATTTCACTATTCCCCCGTGGACTATATGGCAATTGAAATGACCAAACACCAGAAAAACCTTGTTGCATCTTTGCAAAATAACTAAAACCATCAATGGGATTAAAAATTAATCCAGCAAATTGAAACTCATTATTCGAATTGTAATATCCAAACAAAACGGGAAAAATCAGGATAACAATCCATATTAAAAAAATTATTAATTTCCATTTTTTCATCATTTCGAAGTATACAGCAAGCAAAAAAAAATCACAAACTTATCACCCCTTTGTTTACTTGCCATTAGTCCGATCACATTCTATAATCCCTAATATGAATCAACGCACATTCCTTTACCAATTACAAATTATTGACCATGATCTGGATAAAAATGGAAAACGATTATTAGAAATCCAGGATCAATTAGCATTCAACAAAGATCTGAATCAAATAGAACATGAAATTTCTTCTCTTGAATCTGAGAAAAAATCACAAAATCAGAAATTAAAGAAGATCTCAGACGAAGCCAACACAATACAGGACAAAATCACTAAAAGTGAACAATCACTTTATGATGGATCAATAAAGAATCCAAAACAATTGCAGGATGTAAATTTTGAAATTGATTCTTTAAAAAAACGAATGGCTGTTCTGGATGAACAACAATTAGAATTTCTTTTTTTAATTGATAGTTTAGACGATCAATTAAAACTTAAAGAGGAATCTCTATCGACTTTAATAGGCAGAAAAAATGATCAAAAGAAAATTTATCAAATTGAAATTGATGAATTAGAAAAAACAATAAAGAAACTAAATATTGATAAAAATCCAATCATGAATCAGATTGAAGATAGTTATTTAGAAACCTATGAGAAGCTACGAAAAACCAAAAATAAAATTGCAGTCTCACTTATTATCGATAATGCATGTTCAATATGTGGTAATGGTTTGCCGCCCATGGAAGTCCAGAAAGCCAAAAGCTCAATAGATGAACTTTTTTGCCCTGTTTGTAAACGATTTTTATATAGTGGATAATTTAAATGCTTAATTGGTTTAATAATTTCCAACTTGAAAAAATTTCATTTTTCCTTGGCTTTTTGAGTGCCACAATCGTGTGGTTTGTCTTTTCAAAAATCAAATCCTGGATTCCTGAAATAAGAACAGCCATTCAAAGGTATTACCGAAAGATTCGAATACAACAAACATCCGGCGTCCTCATTTCAATAAACAATGATGCATATTCCCGCGCACAAGCGAATCACATTGGGAATCAATTGTTTTTCCTGGATCAAATTCTAATTGAGCCAATGTTTTTAGTTCAAACCAATATTATTCAGGATGATGAAAAAAGATCTTTTGAAAGTGAGATTACAAACTCAGTTCCATATATCCCTGAATTTCCTTTTATCAGCAGAAATTTTAATGTTCCAAGAATATCAATTACACAGGCAATTCAAAAAAGTGCCAACATAGTCGTCTGTGGAATGTCAGGTTCTGGAAAAACAGTCGCCTTAGCCCATCTTGCATCGTGTCTAGCTAGAAATGATGCAAGATGTGGAGTTAAATCAGGAAAAATTCCTTTATATATAAATGTACACGAATTAGATATATCAGTTCAGACTGACCAGACTGCTTTTGAGGTTTTTACGAAATTTTTGTCAAAAAAATTGCCTTCTTCGTTAATTCCAAAACTTTCAAATTTTTTACATAATGAATTTATAGACAATAACATTATCTTAATAATTGATGGCCTTGATGAACTCCATCCCAAAGAATTTGATCATTATGTGGATTTCATAATCAAAACAAAAAATGAATTTTCCGATTTACAGATGATAGTTACTTCATCTACTTTATATTTTGGACGACTTTTAGAACTGGATTTCACACCATTATTCCTTTCATCATGGTCTAATGATCAGATAAAAATTTTTTATACAAAATGGCATCAACTTTGGAACAAAGAAATACTTAAAGAAAATACTTCTAATATTGAAAAGACCAATAATTCTTTAGTCTTTAATTGGATTTCAACGAATTTAAGACCATTGTCTCCTTTAGAATACACTCTTTATATTTGGGGTGCTTTGTCAGGAGATTTAAGTGGAAATTGCATCGTTGATTTTCTTCAATCTTATGTTAAACGCTTGTTACCCGATAAGGATTTATTAGAGCTTACGCAATCTTGCGCTGTAATTTGTCTCGAAAATGGAAAATGTGCGGTAAATGCTTTAGACTCCAAAAATGAAGCTTTTTCAAAAATAATTCCGTCTGGATTATTCCAACAAACATCGAATGGAAAATATGTTTTTAATCATATCGAAATTGTTGCGTATATTGCCTCCTTATTCGAGATTGAAAATCCCCAAAGGACGAATATCCCAGACCTGAGTTGGTCTGTATCTTATTCATATTATGGTTATCTTTCAACCAAAAGCCCTGAATTCGATGGGGAGCAGAGTTGGATTAATAAAGATTCCCCTGCCTTCCCATTCAATCTATTACAAATCAGTCATTGGCTGAAATTATCAAACCAAAATTCTATTTGGAAATCAAACTATATCAAACAATTAGTAAAAATAATTCAAAATGTAAAAATGAGTCAACCGATTCGCATCCGGGCGATTGGTGGATTGGTATTATCCAATGATAGCAGTTTGCCTTCTTTTTTCAGGCAACTCTTATCGCAAAATGATGACTTATACAGACAATTAGCCCTCTTTGCGATAAGTTGTGCCAATAGGGATGAAACATTTACAAATGAAATTATCTCACTATCACAAAAATCTACTTATCCTCTCCAAAAGTATGTAAGCCTGGCACTATCTACATATGATCATGAAAGCTCAATTCACGAACTTGCAAGAGTATTGTTAAGTGGTGAAGAAAAGGTAAGACAATTGATTGCTGAATGTTTGGCGTTTAAATCAACAACTGGCGAGGAGATTCTTAAAGAAGCCGTCACAATGGAAGATATTGTTGTAAGGAGATCAGCAATTTATGGACTTGTTAAACTTAATAATTTATGGGCATTACAGACCCTAAGAAATTTAGTCATTCAAGATAGTCAATGGGTAATCAGAAATGCAGCTACGCAAGCACTCGAGTTTTTAGAATCAGAAAATCCTGATATTCCTGAAAGAAAAGCACCTATTTTCGATAATAATTGGATATTAGAATTTGCTGGAAAACATAATTTAGGCATTTCAGATTCACACTCATCTTTACCAATTTTGTTGACCGCCTTACAATCGGAAAATCAAAAAGACCAGTCAATAGCGATATTACTTTCCATTCAAGTTGCTAATCTTGAACTAATTGAAAAGATGGAAGAAATTGCTTCATCATCAAAAGATCAAGAGCTATTAAACCAAATCCTTATTACTTTATTTCTGCTAAATAAGTCACACCTCTCTGAAAGTGGAGAGGTCAAAACTCATAAATATTTTTAGAGAATCTCAAATTTGTGTTTATTCTTAGAATGAAACCAAAATTGCGACAAGCAGAAATTCTAAAATTTGAATAATAACCAACAAAATAATCGGACTAAAATCAAACATGCCAATCATTGGCATTCTATTCCTAATAGGAGACAACAATGGTTCAACAATCTGGTCAATAGTCAACCTTATTGGATGATATGGTGACATGAAATAGCTTAACAGAACTTTTGCAATAACCAAAAAAGAAAAAATATTTGCTGCAATTCTAACCAAAACAATTAAAAAATCAAACATGTATCCCTCATTATTTATTATTCTCTGGGTCCCATAATGGCTTCCCCAATTCGTATCATCGTAGAGCCTTCTGCAATAGCCATCTTAAAATCATGACTTGTTCCCATTGAGTAATCAGTTATGCTTAAAAGCGGAAGCTTTTCAGAAAGATATTCTCCCAATTCCCTTAGATTATTAAATGTATTCCGAGCTGCTTTTTCTTCGGTTGTGTATGGAGGCATTGTCATCAGTCCACGCACATGTAGATTTTCACATGATAACACTTGGCTAACTTCATCAATAAACAGAACCCAATTTTTTTTCTCAGAAGCATCCCATCCAAACTTACTTTCCTCTCCTCCAACATTAAATTGGAGTAGTATATCAAGGAATTTTCCTTTTTCCTTTAATTGACGGTTCAGTCTTAATGCTAATTTGACACTATCCAAAGAATGTAAAAAATTGAAATTATCAATAACTGCTTGTGTTTTCCGGCTTTGAAGATGTCCAATCATATGCCATTCAATATTATCGGATAAATTATGTAATCTGTTTTTCTTCTCAATTGTCTCCTCAGGATAATTTTCACCCAGATATTGAGCACCAGCCGAAATAACATTCTCAATTTTCTCCCATGGATGACTTTTCGTCACCACTACCAATTTCACCGAATCCTTATTCCTGTTATACAAATTACAATAGGTTTCGATCTGGTCAGTCACTCGACTAAAATTTGTCTTGATATCAATGTTATTCATAAGATTTATTTAAGCCCAAAGAAAACCCCAAATCGACCAGATTTTTGTCCTTCGCAGCGGTAGGAATACCAATCCTGAATATTGCATGCAGTGCATATCTCAGCAGTTTCTATTTTAACCACACCTGATTTTTCCAGTAGTAACCGATTGGCCTTCCACAAGTCGAAGTAAAACTTCCCATTAATATTGGAAAGTACTTCTGCGGTCAACTCACTCAATTTATCTTCAATTTCAATAATCACGTTCTTGCCAACTTCGTAATGATCAGGTCCAATCGAAGGCCCGATTCCTGCAATTATGTCTTCTGGTTTACATTGAAAATTTTCCTGCATAAATTGGATTGTCTTTTGGACAATCCTCGTAATAGTGCCTTGCCATCCTGCGTGAATTATTCCAATCAAAATTTTATGGGGGTCGTAAACCAATATCGGTACGCAATCGGCAAATTGCATAAATAAAGAAACTTTTTTTGAATCTGTCAGAATTGCATCAGCTTTTATATGTTTTGCTCCACTTGGCCTGGGATTATTTGTATAAACAATTTCATCACTATGAATTTGCCAGACATCATAAATAGACGAAAGAGGTCGATCAAAGGTTTTAAAAATTCTTTTTCGATTTTCGAGAACATTTTCACGGGTATCACCAGCCGATTCTCCAACATTAAGGCTAGAAAACGAATCTGGACTGATTCCACCGTGTCTTGTAAATATTCCATGATTCAATTTATCTGGGGAAAAATTTTCAAACGTATAATATTTTAGCTTGTTTGATTCATTGGTTACCATTAAATGTTTTATTCCTT
Source organism: Anaerolineaceae bacterium (assembly GCA_030653365.1). Classification (GTDB taxonomy): domain Bacteria; phylum Chloroflexota; class Anaerolineae; order Anaerolineales; family Anaerolineaceae; genus UBA6170. The sequence goes on along the minus strand of JAURZL010000007.1, from coordinate 543,712 downwards.
TAATGATTTTACGTATTTGATTTTTTCAGTGATAATTGTCCTTGTTTCAAGCATACTTTCTTCAATTAGGGGGAATAAATACCAGGCTGTAAAGAATCCGAACAACGAGCCTGTTATCGTTCTCAGTAAAGGATTACTTTCTCGTACAGGTAACCAATCAGGCAAAGAATTTGCCAGACCTGGCAATTGAGAAACCCCATCAAGGCCAATTGGAACAAGCGCGATTGCAACCCACACATACCATTTGATGGACTTAATTTTTCTTCCTGTCAGAACAAATAGTAAACCAAATATCAACATACTTGCATAAATCGCAATATCTCGTTGGCAAAGTGCTACCTTAAAACCTGTAAATTCATTTCCTTTAAACTTTTGTGCTTCTCGAATATTAATAACCGTTTGATTTGAAATTTCTTCATAGGTAAGCACACCTTCAACACCTGCTGCTGAGCGAGGATAGAAAGCTTGCTCGCCCATAATAAACCACGAACGAAAAGCCAATTGATGACATAATGGTTTGTAAATTGTATAGATTATATTGGCGGGTAATTGAGCCCCTATTTTTAACAAATAGGGAGCTAAAAAAGGTAATCCTACGTACAATGATAAGAAAAAAATCATTAACCAAATATAACTCTTTGATAACCATAACGATACTTTGTCTAATTTGGTTATTGTCTTTCCTGCTTCAATCCTTTGCTCATATCGGTTATCTCCAACATTCATTAATTGCCGATCTCTATCTTGAGCAGCTAAAATTGTCATTCGCAAATTAGGTTCAAAAACCTCGCCTGATAGCGTGTATGGACCTATTTTTACAAATGGTGTAGAGTCCTCATATTTTTTTGTCAATTCATCCGAATCTGATATATCAATTATCTGTAAGTTGAATTCCAGTTCTGATGATAATTTATTAAGTAATTCAGAAATATGAATTCTTTGTTCTGAATTTTTTACGTAGGCAATAATGTTTATCAATTTCTATCCTTTTATAAACCAAAATCCACAAAGACGCCAAACCTATTGAGTGTTTCCAAAGTGCCAAAGAAAAGCATTCCGCCAATTACAATCAAAATCACTCCCATGACAATCTCGACATAATGCATGGCCTTACCATATTTTTTTATAATTTTTACAACCCATCCAATTCCCAAAGCTGCCAACAAAAAAGGTATCGCTAATCCTGCAGAATAGGCTGACAGCAATTTAGTTCCTTCCAGAATTGACCCACCTCCAACAGCAAGGGTGAGAATTGCGCCTAGTACCGGACCCACACATGGTGACCAACCAGCAGAAAAGAATACTCCCATTAACAATGACGACAAATAGGATCTATTCTTCTGGGCTTTGTTTTGAATTCGTAAATCATTTTCCAAAAAAGGTATTCGTAAAATTCCTGTCATGTGGAGGCCAAAAATTATTACAATCAATCCTCCAATTTTTGCCAACAACCATCTCAAGTTGTATAACAATCCACCTAAAGCGGAAGCTGTTGCGCCAAGTGAGATAAACACCAGACTGAAACCCATAACAAATGCAACACCATGTGAAAATGTCTCTAATTTAAATTGGTGGGATTCATCCGACTTTAGAACTGCGATAGAACGTCCACTTAAATAACTGATATAGGCAGGCACTAATGAAAAAACACAAGGGGACAAAAATGATGCTAAACCAGCTAAAAAAGCTAAACCTAAAGTTATATCCATTTATCCTCTAAATTCTCTGACATCAATGAGGGTACCACCAGGCATTGGAATGGTTATATCACCAGGATCACTTGTAACTACTGGCATTGTCCAACGAAAAATCCATTGAGCATCTTCTGGCTTAACGTTTACACATCCTCGTGACAAAGGCGTTCCATAATCGTTATGCCAGAAGGTTGAATGAATGGCAACGCCAGTTCCGGAAAAAAGAACTGTCCAACCAACACCCGGTATATCCCAACCACCTCCGGTTGTTCCTCCCGTCATGTGAGTAGAAATCGATTTTCTCCAGGTTCTGTGCACGCCAGGTGGTGTACCCCAACTTTCGACAATCTGGCCATCAGTATTCCATTTGGCTCCAGAGGCGATTTGACAATAAAAAACTTCAATATCATTTTCAAGACAAGTGAGATATTGTCTGGAAGTTGTTGCATCTACATATACTTTTTTGTTTTCCACTTCAGGTGATATTGGATCTAAATCTTCCTGAGTTAAAGCTCTGAACGCTTTTGAGTTTGCCCAGAATATATCTCCAAACCCGTACCTTTCATTAACCCTATAATAATTTTCACCATCATCACCAGTTTTTATATCATCAATCCAGATGACTTGTGAGTAATACAATCTTGGATAAATCGCATCTTTCAACCACGGAGATCTTTTGGGTGGATTATCCAGAATTAAATCAACATAAGGGATTGTCACTTCAGCCCAAAATCCTTTTCCAATACTTGTATCTGGAATATCGGAAACCAAAGTATTTGGTTTATTTTTTACAGGTTGTAAAGAAGAAGCATATATATAGCCATCAGGAGTCTCAACCCAACGAGCATTCATTCTACCGCCAGGAATTTCACCAACAATCTCTCTCAACCAAACAACAACAGAATCCTCATATAAAATGCCAACAGATTCAGCGTTTACAGAAGGTTTTGTTCTTACATTAACCAAACCTGAACAAACTCTTCCCAATTTTTCAGATTCTGACCAGTTGACACTTTGTGCTTTCACATTTAACCAGGGATAAAGGGACATTGCCCCACCGAATGCAATAACCCCTTTTAATAAATCTCTTCTAGAAAATTTTTTCGAAAACCAGTACATAGCAAAAAGATAATCGTAAAAAGAATACTTGTCAACTCTTTATGAAATCTAGCGCTTCTTGAAAATTACGACCCAGTATTAATTGTTTTACTTTTTCAATTTCTGGCCACCAAAGTGCATCTCCTGCTTGATACGGTACGACGTCTCTTATCATTTTATAAATCAATCTTGTTCCATCGCCTAAAGTGCCATCTGGTAAATTTCTTAATCGTAAATCAATCGCCCTTGCAGCGGTATAAAATTCAATTGATATAACATGTTGTGCATTTTTTAATATTTGCAATGTATGTCTGCAGGCATTCATTGCATTAGCATTATGATCCTCCTGTTCAGCAGATGTAGGTATCGAAAAAACGCTATCTGGATGAGCAAGAGTCTGATTTTCTAACACAAGACTTGCAGCAGTATATTGTGGCATCATTAGACCTGAATTTAAACCTGCTGCATCCATATGGTCCACTAACATAGGTGGAAGTCCTGCATTTAAATTTTCATCCGTCATACGATTGATACGTCGTTCTGAAATAGATGCAATCTCCGATAAAACAATTCCGAGAAAATCCATAGCAACACCAATTGGTTCGCCATGGAAATTCCCTCCGGATAAAGCAATCCCAGGTGTAAATAATAAAGGATTATCAGTGGCAGCATTAATTTCCCGTTCGATGATACCCCAAATAAACTGGAGAGTATCTCTTGCCACTCCTTGAACCTGAGGAGCACACCGAAGGGAGTATGCATCCTGAACTCTATCTGTAGAATTAATTAAATTTGAATTTCCAATAAATCTTCGAACGTTGTTGGCAGCTTCCATTTGACCAAGTTGACCGCGTGCTGCATGGATTCGGTGATCAAATGCGGAACTGCAACCCAACATCGCTTCCAGGCTTAATGCTAAAGACATTTCTGCCAAATCAAACAACAATTTTGAATCATAGATGCTTAATGCAGCGATCGCCGCTGAAAATGTTGCCCCGTTATTAATCGCAAGTCCTTCTTTTGATTCTAAAACTAACCTGGGAATTCCTGCTCTTTTCATCGCTTCTTTCCCGGTAAGTTTATGATCCAAATAATAAGCGTACCAAGAGTCTTCATCTAAATCCTTTTCATCGGTTGTGAATACAAGTGCTAGATGAGACAATGGTGCTAAATCACCAGATGAACCTAAAGACCCCTGCGATGGAATAACCGGAACTACATTTGCGTTAAGCATTTCAATCAGGGTATTAACAACTTCAATGCGCACGCCGGAAAAACCTTTTGTCAATGTATTTGCACGAACTAACATGGCTGCCCGAACAATTTCATTTGAAAATTGTTCTCCTGTTCCAACCGCGTGACTCAAAATTAAATTTCTACTTAATTGAGATGAATCTTTATTTGCGATTTGTTTATTTGCAAATATCCCAAAACCTGTGTTTATCCCATAAACTGCTTTACTAGATGCTATAATTTGATTTTTTAATGCATAGGATTTCTCAATATTATTTGTGCCCTCAACAGAAATCATTACTTTCTCATGGTTTCGTGCAACTTTTACAATTTCGTCAATTTGAAGATGATGCCCATCAATAGAAATCATCGAAACTCCTTTAAAATATTATTAATCCCACAATTACAATGGACATTGGAACAGTTATGTTATCCAAATCCCTGATTGGAAGCGATTCGACAATTGTCGCCATAAAACTTAAAAGCAGGATTTTTATTAAACAATCAGTAAAAGTTAACTGTATATATCCATTATTAATAAAAATATGCAGTAGAACAGCAGAAAAAATGAAGCCACCGAAAAACATAGCAATTGAACCAGCCATTGATTTCCCAGGAGACCATTTCAATGCAGTAGATGGAATTCTTCGTCCAATCACATCTGCAAAACCATCGCCACCACAAAGAATCATTAATGCGATGATTCCAATCGGTGAATCTCTCCAAAAAATGATGGTAAGCAGAACAAAAACTATCCCGTAAAAAAATGGTCCTTTAAGAATTTCCTTTGGATTTCCGGTTCTTGACATCGCTTCTACTGAAGCCTGGTCTTTGATGATTCCCATGCCTATAAGGAAGAATTGAATTGAGATTAAGAATGGAATAAAAGCCGCAAAATATCTAGATAAAGGGTCTTCTGGGAATAAAAGCCAGCACAGGACAAATATGGGGCCAGTTCCAATATGAATAATTTTTCTACTTAATTTTTGGGAAATTATTCCTTTAATAGCAAAAAAATCGATAAGCCTTAACCAGAAAATGGATAAAAGTAAAGTAGTGAAGAAAGCTGGCCACAAAGACATCATAATACTCTTTTATTCTGATAATTTTCGATTTCTGGACATTTCTCTCTCTTGATCACGTTTGGCAATACTATCTCTTTTATCGTACATTTTTTTACCTTTAGCCAACGCAATTTCAATTTTTGCTTTCCCATTTTTCAAATACAGGATTGTTGGAATTACTGTTACACCTTTTTGTCTAATTTCATTCCAAATCTCCAGTACTTCTTTTTTATGTAATAATAATTTTCTTTTTCGCTTTGGATCATGGTTAAAAAAACTGGCTGCATCATATTTAGCTACATGAGAATCAACCAACCAGGCTTCATAATTTTCTATTTGCACAAATGCTTCACCGATGCTAACCTGACCAGCTCGGATAGATTTAATTTCACTACCTTGAAGTTCAAGACCAGCTTCGTATTTATCCAAAAGAAAATATTCAAAATTCGCTTTTCTGTTTTTTGCTAATATTTTTATTCCACTCATAGCGTGATTTTAACATAACATTTAGAATTAGACTTATCATAGTTGCAGCAATCCGGTTGGAGCACAATTAATGAATGATAAAACTTTTGACATAATGATCAATCCATTCTACTTTCGAGTTATCCCCCAATTAAATGATCAATCTGGAGAAGTTTTTTGTTTAATCCATGGATGGTCTGGAAATGAAAAATCGATGTCAATTTTTTCTACAGCTTTACCAAAAGATCAACTTTCTATTTTTCCAAGAGGTCCAGTGGTTTTAGGTGAGAATTCCTTTGCCTGGGTAGATATTCACGCCAAGAGAAAGCCAACTTTTAATGATTATGCTAAAGTATCATCAGCTTTACACACTTCAATTTTCGAATTATTGAAAATCACAATTTCTTCATTTCCGATTAAGAAATTAAATTTAATCGGTTTCAGTCAAGGTGCTGCGGTCTGTGCAGTTCTAAGTAAATTGTTCCCTGAATCGATTAATAAAGTAGCCTTACTTGCAGGTTTTTTGCCAGCTAATCCCCCAAATTATGCTGATCTACCGTTATCTAAAATAAAATATTACATTGCTCATGGAACCCAAGACAAATTAGTCGAATTTAAAAAAGCCCTGGAATTAAAAGAATATTTTGAAAAATCTGGCGCTGACATCATTTTTTGCCAGGAAGAATTGGGTCATAAAATTGGATCCAATTGTCTGCGTAATTTACGCGAGTTTTTTAATAACTGACTGATTAACGAACCCGGATAAAAGAAAAAAGGGTCAACAGGATTCCAGTAATCCCTAAAACAACAATGACCATGCCCATGGGTATGCCACCTGGTAATTGATTAGGTGTACTTTCTACATACGTTGGAATGACAAGCGGTGCAGGCTCAGTATAAGTTGGAAATCTAGTTGGTTGTTGCGTAACAATAAATTGAGCTGCTAATGTTGGATCAATCGTTGCCGTGAATTGCGGAGTTACGGTTGGCGGTGGTTCAACGATAGACAATTCCCCAGGTGATACACTCACTAAAACTGTAAAAACCCACCCTTTTCCTCCCGTAACACCAGGATATTCAATCTGAATCCACTCGCCACCAGGGGAACGACCCAAAGCAGGTGCTGTTTGTCCAACCAAAAGCACACCAACGGCTGGGAATAATGTACTGGGACCAGAACGAACATTAATAAAATCATCATTTTGGCTTGGACGGACTGTAATAATTACACCGGATGGAGTCCCGGTAACAGTTGGGATGGAAACTGTAGGCAATTGGGCTAAAGGATAAGCGTCTACATTAAGAACCCCTAAAAATAATGAAATTAGAATACATATCCCAATCAAAATTGAAAACTTCTTTACCACTCATTCTCCAAAAACCACTTATTTAAGAATAGCTTGATTATAATATAAATATGGAACATAAAACTTTTCACGGAAATATAACACCTGGAGATATATCAAAAGCTTTGTTTGCTCACTTTCATCGTGGCAACTATCGGGTTCAACAAATTGGTGAAGGCGATAATATCATTGTTCAGATCGCATCAATAAGAAATGCATCATCAGGAGGATTAACCTCGATCGGGATTTCTGTACAGAAATTTGAGGATGGTGTCATGATCCAGATTGGTAAACAATCCTGGATGGGTATTGCAGCAAGTCTGGGGAAAACAGCACTAAGTGCTATTCGAAATCCTCTCTCGTTATTAGGCCGGATTGATGACGTAGCTCAGGATATTGAGAGTCTTTCGATACGTGATGAAATATGGTCAATTATTAATCAAACAGCATACAATCTTGGAGCAAGTTTTGAGCTTTCGGAAAGATTAAGAAGATACATTTGCAATTTCTGTGACACACCCAACCCTGTTGGTGAATCCAGTTGTATAGCCTGTGGAGCACCGTTAGGAGGAATTCAGCCCAATTCCTGTCGTTTTTGCGGTTACATAGTGACTAATAACGAAAAAATATGTCCGAATTGTAAAAAGCCTAATTATGCTTGAGGCTCTGGATTTCTCCAAAACCGATTATCTCCCTTGATAAAAAAATCAACACCTGGAGGTCCCCATGTGCCTGCTTCATAGACAGGTAAATACTTTCTGGGGTCTTCTTTCCAACCATCAATTATTCGGTTAATAAAGCCCCACTGAGAAATCACTTCATCTGATCGGGTGAATAATGTCGCATCACCATACAACGCATCTTGAATTAAACGGACATAGGCTTCAGGAATCTTAATATCAAATGATTCTTCATAATCAAAATTCATTTCTACGGGTGAAATTTGATTTACATGCCCGGGCATTTTTGCACCGAATGTTAATTTAATCCCTTCGTCAGGCTGCAATTTCATCACAAGAACATTTGGAGCATCACCAGCCATGTTATGCCAATTAAATAATGACAATGGGATCTGTTTGAACTGAATGGCTATTTCTGTCATTCTCTTTGGAAGGCGCTTTCCAGATCGTAAATAAAATGGCACACCAGACCAACGCCAATTGTCAACAAAAACCCTGGCTGCCAGATAAGTCTCAGTGATGGAATCTCTTGTAACTCCGTCTTCATCTTTATACCCAATGACGCGTTTTCCATTAACATAACCAGATGTATATTGCGCCCGAAATGTATTTTCTAAAACCCCTTTGCCGTCATACGGTCTTAATGCTCTAAGAACTTTTACTTTTTCATCACGTACCCAATCTGCTGTAAAGCCAACCGGGGATTCCATAGCAGTAAGTGCTAACAATTGCATCAAATGGTTTTGAAACATATCTCTAATAACACCAGAATTTTCGTAGTAACCTGCTCGAGTACCGACGCCAACTGTCTCAGCGACAGTTATTTGTACGTGATCGACATATTGTCTATTCCATAAGGGTTCAAAAATACCATTCGCAAACCTTAATACAAGGATATTTTGAACTGTTTCTTTTCCAAGATAGTGATCGATTCGGTATATCTGGTTTTCATCAAACACGCTATGTACAAGTTTTTCTAAGTTTTTAGCAGTTTCTAAATCTCTCCCATAAGGCTTTTCAATGACAATTCTGGTCCAACCACTTGCATAATGACTTAACTTTCTTAAGCCAATATGTTCAATTATCGTCTCATAGGATTCTGGTGGAGTCGCTAAATAAAACAAAACATTTTTTATTTTTTGTTTTCCAAGGTATGTTCGTAGTTCTTCATATCCCTTCTCTTCAGAAAAAGAAGATTGAATATAGTTCACATTTGAAAACAATTGATCAAATTTTTCATTTTCTTTATTTTGGTCAGAATATGTATTAATCGATTCTATGAACATATCTTTCAAATAATTGTCATCCCAATCTCTTCGCGCAAACCCAATTATATGAATATCGCCCGGAATCCGGTTTGAATAAAAAAGTTCATAAATTGCCGGGATCAATTTTCTTTTTGTTAAGTCGCCTGTTACTCCAAAAATTATTAACGCAGTTCTTTCTAGGTTATCAAGATTTTTCGAATTGATATTTTCCATATTGCCTCTTCTTGGAATCTTCTATCGATTTCTTTAAGCTTTATCATTAAGGATATCTTTGTAAAAATAATCTCACATATAATGTAGATACAATTCCACCTTTTAATTATAAGGACATATTTTATGGATAGCCATCCTTTGCATATCTTCTCAGGATCACGTTTTATTCAACTAGCAAAAGACGTTGCTGACAATTTAAATCTTCCTTTAGGTAATGCTATATCAACTTTTCTTCCTGACTCAGAAATTCATGTAATCGTAAATGAAGTAGTTAGAGAACACGATGTATTCTTCATTCAATCGATAACAAGACCAGTTAATGATGCAATTATCGAATTATTACTATATATTGATGCTTTTAGAAGAGCTAGCGCAAATAAGATTAATGTCATCATTCCATATTTCCCGTACGCAAGACAAGAACGAATGTCAAAAGGAAGAGAAGCAATTAGTGCACGAGTAATTGCCAATTTAATCGAACAACAAGGAGCAACACGGGTGACTTTCTTAGATATACACAATCCTGCAATTCAGGGTTTTTTCAATATTCCCGTTGATCCAATTTCTGCAATTCCAACACTTTGTGACCATCTCAGTCTATCTGACCTCACCAATTCAATCATTGTCAGTCCTGATGTCGGACGTGCTACATTGGCTGGCAAATATGCAGAAAGGTTGGGATTACCATTAGCTATCATGCATAAACGCCGGGAGGATTTTTCATCAACGAAAGTTACTCATATCGTTGGTGAAGTAGCAGGTAAAAAACCAATCATTATCGATGATATGATTGCTGGCGGTAGCATACTAAAACAGATTGACACCTTATATGATCAGGGTGTGACAGAAAAAGTCTGGCTATCCATTACTCATCCGATATTATTGGATTCTGCCATTGATATCATTTATAATGATCCAAGAATAGAACGAGTAATCGTAACCAATACATTGCCTTTAGTTGAGAAAGCTAAACAATGCTCCAAAATAGAACAAATATCAATCGCACCTCTTTTAGCTGAGATCATCAGAAGAATTTTTCATGGAGAGAGTATTCTAAACAAATTAGTCCTGTCATAATTATATTTTACGAAAGGTAGTTATTATGGTTACAATTTTCGCAGATACAACTTCGAGTATACCTGTTGAGGAAGCAAAATCCCTAGGAATTGAATATTTTCCTCAAATTATTAATTTTGGGGATGAATCTTATCGAGATGATTATGAATTAGATCCTGCAACATTTCTTCAAAAGTTGATGTCCTCTTCTATTCTTCCTAAAACTGCTGCACCACCTCCCAGTTTATATAACCCTATTTTTGAAAAACACATCAAATCTGGAAACTCCATAATTGTACTTACACCATCTTCCAAAATAAGTGGAACTTTCCGGAGTGCTGAAGTAGCAGCTCAAGATTACCCCGATGCTGATATCAAAATCTTTGATACATTTGCTGTTGGTGCTTCTTTAGCATCCATTGTAATAAAAGCAAACCAATACGCAAAAGATGGATTATCGAGTGATGATATTCTCACAAAAGTAGAAGACCTTAAACTGCGAGAAAGAAATCTATTTGTTGTAGACACGCTCGAATATTTATACAAAGGCGGCAGAATTGGTGGTGCTAAAATGTTATTTGGGAGCATTCTTCAAGTAAAACCTTTATTAACCCTAAAAAATGGACAGGTAGAACCTGTTGAAAGCCAACGAACATCAAAGAAAGCAATTGCCAGACTAAAGGATATTGTTTTATCAGATTGTAAAAAAAATGGATTCTCGATGTTTAGCATTCAACATGGAGCCGCTGAAAAAGAAGCTAATTTGCTGGCAGAAGATTTCAAGAAATTACTTGATATTGATCAAATTGAGATTTTCGAATTACCCCCAGCATTTCTGACACACTCTGGACCAGGTGTTCTCGGTGTAAGTTATTTTGTTAACAAGAATTAACTTATTGAAATTTTAAAGATTTTCAATGGATATAACGAAATTTATCGTTTTTATTGATTCTTGGGTAATACTCATTAACAAACCCTCAGGTCTACGAACAATACCAGACGGTTATGATAAAGAAAAAGAAAATCTTCACTCACTATTAAAAAAAGTGTATCCAGAAATTATGACAGTTCACCGACTTGATAAGGACACTAGTGGATTGATTATATTTGCCAGGGATAAAGATGTTCACAAAATGTTGAATTTGCAATTCGAAAAAAGGTTAATCAATAAGAAATATTTCGCTTTGGTTCACAATTTTCCAGATTGGAATCACATCGAACCCACGCTCCATCTTCTGATTGATGGAGACCGAAAACATCGAACAATTATTCATCAATCAGGAAAACCAGCTACAACCCATTTTTCAAAAATTGAAGTGGATACTACAAAAAATATTTCTTTAATTGAAGCAATCCCAAAAACTGGCTATACGCATCAAATCCGATCTCAGTTATCACATATAGGATTCCCAATCCTGGGTGATATCCTTTATGCTAAGGATTTAAGCTCTGATCAAAAGCTTAGGAATAAACAAGTATCAAGAATGATGCTGCATGCTGCATCACTAGAGTTTTCACATCCAGAAACAAACAGAATCACAAAAATAAGTTCAAATTTACCATTTTCGATCTCCGAAATTTAAATAAAAACAGAGAAGGTTTGAGTTGACTAATCCTTCTCCGTTTTATTGTTTATTCGACGTTTTAGTCCAAGTTCTTTTTAATTTCCACAGGTTTCTTACTTTGTAAAAATGCCCAGGTTACTATAGCAAACAGGACAGCAACAACGATCCAACCAACAATACCAAGTTCTTGATATTTTACAATCACTGGGGCAGCTAATAAACTAACTAAATTGACAACCTTAATCATTGGATTTAGAGCTGGTCCAGCAGTGTCTTTTAGAGGATCCCCAACTGTATCACCTACTACACCTGCTTTGTGACGCTCCGAGCCTTTTCCAGTATTTGCTGCCAGATCTCTCGGTTCATCTTCAATGGTTTTCTTTGCGTTATCCCAGGCACCACCAGCATTCGACAAGAATACCGCTAATAATTGGCCACTTAGAATAACACCAGCCAAAAATCCACCTAAAGCCTCTACTTGAAGAACCATTCCGACGATTAATGGAATAATTACTGCCAATAATGCAATCGGAACCAACTCTTTTTGTGCTGACTCCGTTGAAATTCCTACAACCTTGGCATAATCTGGTTTTACAGTCCCTTCCATCACACCAGGAATTCTGAATTGGCGACGAACTTCATCTACTACCTGACCAGCAGCTCGGCTTACAGCCCTGATATTTAACGCACTGAATAACCATGGAAGTGCTCCACCAATCAGCAGACCTACAAAAACATTCGTTTCTGATATTCTTATGGAATCGATAACCGGAACATTAAGCTGAAGTTGGACGCGTCCAACATCGATCATATAGGAAGCAAATAGACTTACAGCTGCAATGACCGCCGAAGCAATCGCAATTCCTTTGGTAATCGCCTTTGTAGTATTTCCAACAGCATCAAGATCAGCCATGATTTGACGAGCTTCTTTGGTCTCGTCGTCTTCCATTCCATGCCAGGCCATTTCACCGATGCCATTGGCATTATCAGAAATTGGACCAAAAGAATCCATCGCAACATTATTTCCTGTATGGCTGAGCATCCCAATACCAATCATTGAAACTGCATACATAACATAAATTGGAGCTTCTGCATTGAATAATAACAATGCAAAGATGAAGCTGATAGATATTACGATTAATGCCCACACACTTGATTCCATTCCTACAGAAAGACCGGAAAGAATGAGGGTTGCGCTTCCAGTATCTGCCGATTTCACAATTTCCTTTACAGGTGGCTTCTTTGTTGATGTGAAATATGAAGTTAATGGATTAAAAGCAACAGCCAAGCCAACACCAATTGTGGTAAGCATTCCTAAGCGCCAATCCCCGGCATAAATGATCGCAACCACGAATGACCATATAATTGTATTGAAGCTTGAAACTTCATAAGAGCGGAACATTGCCTCTTCTGAATCATGAGCTCTCAAGAATTTAATTGGAAATTTCATCCAGATCGGCACAGCAAAAGTACCCATTATTGAGCTTATTACGCCAATAGCCCGAATTATTAATGGATAAACAATCCATTTCATTTCTCCAGTGAGAGATACAAGCACAATTCCTAAAATCAAGGAAGAAACGATTGTGACTTCGTAGCTCTCAAAAATATCAGCTGCCATTCCAGCACAATCACCAACATTATCCCCAACAAGATCAGCAATAACAGCAGCATTGCGTGGATCATCTTCAGGTATATCTTGCTCAACTTTACCAACAAGATCTGCACCTACATCGGCAGCTTTTGTGTAAATTCCTCCACCAACCCGCATAAATAAAGCAACCAATGTGCCACCAAAACCAAAACCCAACAATGCATCAGGTGCTGCTTTCCCAAAAATCATAAAGATAATGGTTCCGCCTAAAAGCCCTAATCCATCCGTTAACATTCCAGTATAAGTTCCTGAATAATATGCGATGGAAAGTGATTCATTTAAACTGTTTCTAGCAGCTGAAGCAGCTCTTACGGATGCCTGAATCGCCATACGCATTCCCATTTGACCGACCAAGATGGAAAATGTAGCACCTACGATAAACGCCACTGTTCTTCCAATGGCAATAATCATTCGAACATTTCGGCCTGCAAATTCTTCCTGTGCTTCGAGACTGGGTGGAACCACATAAACGCTGAAGAATAAAACAACTGTCAAAATTACGATTGAGGCGATAATTGTTCGCAACTGACGTGAAAGGTAGCTATCAGCCCCAACACGGATTGCATTCCATACTTCTTGCATTTTCTCGGTTCCCTTGTCTTTTTTCAAAACATGTTCCCGTAACAAGTAAGCATATACCAGGCTAATTAATGCCACAACAATAATTCCAATCATGGAGATTTGTTCAAAAGTATTGAATCCATGTCGGGCAAGACCAAAAATATTCATATTACCTCCTGAGGATTAATAAAAATTGGATTTGAGCGATACTATTCAATTGTGAACCTACACCCCAAAAGACTATTTTAATACCGTTAATATATGTGTCAAATGAAAAATCAAACAAATAATTTATAGAAAATAATATTTGCCATATTTCATCTGTTCATTAAAACGTATCATCTCAATAAACCAGGGATGATGGTTGTTTTTGGGAAGAAATTCCCCCAAAACCACCATTACTACGAAGATAAAAAGGTGAATTAAAATCTTAATAAATTCTAATCTAATTAATGAGATAATTCACAAATAACTGGTTGACTTCATATCTCATTTGTTGTAATATCTTACTTACTAAACCAATGAGAATATTTAAACGAGCGGAAATATTCCGCTCGTTTGTACGCACAGCCATTTTTTTCTAATTCTTTTACTATTGAATTTAAGTTTGAAAAAGTGTATGCTGAAGAATACGTACGATTATTTAGATAACATAGACCTGTGGTCTTTTGTATTTGATACTATGAGGTAGTAGTTTAAAGTATGGATAAATTCCTGAATGTTGTAGATGATGACAATGAAGAATTAAATGAATATCCTGCGATAGCCAGATTAATTGAACTGGGACGTCAAAAGTCTTATGTCACAATTGATGATATTCTACATTTTTTTCCTGAAGCAGAACAAGATGTTGAACAATTAGAAGAGGCATTTGCAGCATTAATGAGTGCTGGTATTCCGTATGTAGAAGATGAAACTCCTTTAGACGGACCTGCTGAAGATGATTTAGAACTGGATCTTGACGAAAAAGAAATAGAAGAAGAGGATACTGTAAAACTTGTATTTGATGATCTAGAAAACATTGATACAGATGATACAATCGGCCTTTATCTTAAAGAAGTCAGTCGGGTTCCTTTATTAACAGCTGAAGAAGAAGTTGAACTTGCTCAAAGAATAGAACGTGGAAGAATTGCACGTGAAGAATTGGCAAAGGGAAATACGACTGATCATCGTCGATTTGAACTTAGAAAATTAATCGAAGATGGTTGGGATGGACGTGAACACTTAATCACTGCAAACTCCCGCCTTGTGATCAGTGTTGCAAAAAAATACATGGGACGAGGTGTTCCTTTTTTGGATTTAATTCAGGAAGGAAACATAGGACTGATTCGTGCAACAAAGAAATTTGATTATCGTCGTGGACATAAGTTTTCTACCTACGCTACCTGGTGGATTCGCCAAGCTGTAACCAGAGCAATAGCAGACCAGGGGAGAACGATTCGCGTTCCCGTACACATGGGTGATCAAATAAACAAATTATTACGAATACAACACCAATTAACGCAAAAGCTGGGTAGAGAACCAAGTGTTGAAGAACTTGCTGAGGCTTTAGATGTCCCACCGAAAAAAGTAGAAAATATGATTCAAGTGGCAAGAAGACCTCTCTCGTTGGAAACGCCAACAGATGATGAAGAAGATTCAGTCCTGGGTGATTTTATTGAAGATGATGAGGCACCTCCACCGGATGACACAGCAACCTATAATTTACTTAAGGAACATTTAGAAGAAGTTTTGAATGGTCTGCCACCACGTGAAGTTAGAATTCTTCAATTGCGATATGGATTATTAGATGGACAGGCATATACCTTGGAAGAAGTTGGACGAAAGATGGGTGTTACACGTGAAAGAGTAAGGCAAATCGAAGCTCAGGCTTTGAGTCGATTACGGCATCCTGTTATCCGCAGAAAGCTTCGAGACTATTTAGGAGATTAATTCTCTTACCTGTCAGGTTTTATCTTCATATATATTTAATTTTCGATTTCCATAGTACTTGCGAAATTAAATAAGATGTTGCATACTATTTCTGGGAGGTTCATATGGCAAACATTTCTTTACGAGAATATATCCGAAAAATTGAAAATCAGATCGAAAATGGTGAAATCGATCAAGCTATTGCTCACAGTAAACATATACTTAAAATTTATCCTAAACACATTGACAGCTATAGACTTTTAGGAAAAGCATTACTTGAAAAACAAAAATATGGCGATGCTTCAGATATCTTTCAACGAGTGTTATCTTCTGTGCCAGATGACTTTATCTCCCAGATTGGGATGTCCATAATTCGTGAAGATGAAAATAACCTCGACGCAGCTATTTGGCATATGGAAAGAGCATTTGAAGTTCAACCTTCAAATAAAGCAGTTCAGGATGAATTACGAAGGTTATATACAAACCGTGATGGAGTCGCTCCGCCAAAAATTCGATTAACCAGGGGTGCGCTTGTCAGAATGTACACCCGAGGCGAATTATTTAATCAGGCGATTGCTGAGATTTGGGCGGCTTTATCCGAAGATCCTAATCGTGTTGATCTTGAAGTGATTTTGGCTAGAATTTATTATCTTTTAGGACAAAAAGTGGAAGCGACAGAAACATGTTCTAAATTAATCAGTAAATTACCTTACTGTTACGAAGCCAATAAAATCCTTACTGAAATCCTTCCGGGTACAACCCGTGAAGAAGATGAAAAAATATTCAGACAACGTGTAATTGACCTTGATCCATATTTTCAATTTACAGATGAAAAAATACAACTAACATCCGAAGTTAGCGATACAAAAATCATGGTTGAATATTTAGAATGGGATCCAATGTCGACCTCTTATGAGCAACCAGACTGGATACAGTCCATTGGCTTGGCTATGGATTCCAAACAATCTCCAGGAGAGGATTTTGTAAGTTGGCTTGAGGATCCGGAAAATCTAACTTCAGATTCTCCAAAAACAAAAGAAGAATTAAGTGATGAGCCTGAGAAATTAGAGGAAACGATTTCTAATATTAAAGAAATTGTTGAGAACAATCAAGAGGATATCGTGGACCAGATTACAACGGAATCATCTCGTGGGGAAGAAATTACCGCTATTCCTGATTGGATTAAAGACGCAGGCTGGGAAATTTCCTCAGAAGCGGATGATAATCTTCAAAAAGGTTTTAACATTCCCCTTCCCGATTCACCGAAAGAAGATCAAAACGAAGAAATCAAGGAAATAGAAGATGAAATTGAACCCGCTGAGTTACCTGCCTGGATAAGAGAAATCGCTCCAAAAGAAGAAAACCTTGACGATTCAGATGAGGAAGAATTCGGATTAAAAAATTTAGAGGAGTTGTTTGACAATATTGAATCGAAGGACCCAATTTCTAATTTGGAAAATACGAAAGCCCAGTGGAAAAATGAATTTGAAGATGAAACAAAGTTACCCTTTGATAAATTTAAAGATCTATCAGACCAACCAATTCTAACTTTGGATGATGAAAAAGATTTGGACTGGACAGACAATGATGCGATTCCTTCAATACTCGATAAAGTTATTGAAGGCGAAACACAAACGTATGATTTTGATTCGATCAAGAATTTGACTGAAAGGGATATTAATGATCAAGTACCTGATTTAGTTGAACAAGGGGAATCCGAAGAGTATTTAGATCCTGATAAAGATAAACTATCAATCGATCAAATAATTTCTGATCTCGAAAATGGACAAGAGGAATCAAAAGATCAAGAAGCAGAAGTCGATGATGCCTGGTTAAGTTCGTTGTTAGTGGATCAAGAGAAAGATGGAGAGATTGTTGGTTTTGGTGGATTAGATGAGATTAAAGAAGAAATTCCAGATTGGATCAAGTCAGTAATCAATAACGATGACCAACAAACTCCATTCTCATCTGAAAAATTAGATGAAAATCTGCCTGATTGGTTATCTTCTTCGATTGAAGATTCTGATCAAGATATGGATGATATCAAAATTACTTTCGACGAAAGTGATGATCATCCAGTAGAAGTAAATTATGATCAGGAAATAAGTGAAGAATTAAGAAGTGGAGTAAAAGAAAAAGGGATCGATGAAGCAATTGAAGAAGTAAGGGATGTAGTAAGTGTCGATTCAGATGAAATTGAAGAAAAATTGGCTGAAGAAACATTATCCAGTCTTGAAAATCTTATATTAAGTGAGAAAAAAGTAGAGGAAACGGAAGAAATTGCTTTGTCAATGGAAAGTACCCAATTCGAAATTGGTGATGTTTCGGACGAACTGGAAGAAATTCAACCTACTTCTAAATCCGAAACATCTGATTTGGATTCAGCATTAGCATGGATGGAAGGTTTAGCAGCAAAACAAGGTGCTGAAGAAGCGACATTAATCAGCAAACCAGAAGACCGATTCGAATCTCCTCCAGATTGGATTTCAGAAGAAACACAATTATCAGAAGAAATTTCCGATGATTTTGATTCTACTCCCAGTTGGTTAAAAGAATTAGAGATAGAAACTTCAGACGTAGTGATTGAAGGTGAGAAAGAGATTATTGACGAATTATCATTAGATGAAGATGAAGTTTTTCTTGATGAAACCAAAGAAAATGATTTGGAATTTGAGTCGGAAATAAAAGCCGAAGAACCAGAAGAAAACCTTTATCAAACACCTGAGCTTGAAGATCTCATAGACGTTAAAGAAAAAATTAAACTTCCTGATCAAATTTCTGAAATTGAAGAACCTGTCAATGAATTGGAAATTGACGAGTTGGAAAATGAGATCCCCGAATTAACCCAACCAGAAGAAACAATCGTCCCTCTTGAACCTGAATTACTTGAAGAAAAATCAGATTTTGTGGAATTACAAACTGTTGATGATTTCATTGATGATCTCCCGATTGAAAGCGATTCAATTCTTGAAATCGAAACATCCAGCCAGGTAATCAAATCAGGTTTTATCGATGAAAGTTCACAAAATATTGAAACTGTCGATGAAATAATTCCTGTCATTGATGAGCCTGGAAACTTAGAAAAAATTGACGAGGCGAAAAAATTACTATACAGCGGAGATTTGGATCGATCTATTGATATTTATAATAGCTTTATCAAAGATGGTCTTTATCTGGAAAATATTATTCTTGATATTCAAACGGCTCTCAATCATCAATATCCTATCGATATCAATTTATGGCAAGCGCTTGGTGATGCATTCTTAAAAGATAATCAGCTTCAAAATGCCTTAGATGCATATTCTAAAGCTGAAGATCTTTTATCTTAATTTTTTGGAGGTTAATAGTGGAAAAAACGTTTGTTCTGGTTAAACCAGATGGTGTTCAACGTGGATTAATAGGTGAAATTTTATCCAAATTAGAAAAAAGAGGTTTGAAATTGGTTGCTGCAAAATTCTTGCAAGTTCCTAATGATCTTGCAGAAAAGCACTATGCTGTTCACAAAGAAAAACCATTTTACGAAGGGTTAATCAGATACATAACATCTGCTCCTGTAATGGCAATGGTATTTCAAGGCCCTGAAGCTATCCATGCTGTTCGTCAAACGATGGGTTTAACTGATCCACTAAAAGCGGAACCTGGAACAATTCGACATGATTTTGCATTAAGAATAAGTAGAAATTTAACCCACGCATCAGATTCACCTGACAACGCAGAGAGTGAAATATCTCTATGGTTTCCCTCGGATGAAATCGTTCAATGGACAAAAGCGGATGAAGATTGGATAATTGGAGACAATTAAGAATAGTTCTTTGATAACTGGTCCATAGTAGACCAGTTATTTTTTTAAATTATTTGCACTAGATTCAACCAATTAATCATTGCTTCAATTTGCATTTTTCGATAATTAATGATTAATAATTGAAATTTATCATCTTCATTTTTAAGATTCTCATCCTGTTCATCTATCCATTGATTACAAATTATTTTTTGATTGTTTATCAAAATATCAATTTTCTCTTTGTACGAATTTTGAGCGATAAATAATTTTACAAGAAATTCTTGCCTCATTTCCCTACCGTGGTTTACTGGAGAAATTATCCAATTTTCCAATGTCTGATTACCTAATTCAGTAATTGAAAAAATTCGCCGGTCAGGATATTGTTCACCTTCAATCAACTCATGGGATAAATAGCCTTCATTAAATAATCTTTCTAAATATCCATAAAATTGGCTTTGTTTCACAAACCAAATTTTAAAAAAAACAGTTTCATTTGAAAGAAATTTATAAAGTTCATAACCATAATTTGGTTTTTTTAAAAAGTAACCTAACAAGGAAAAATACATTGTGCTTTCAATTTTATTTCTTGGACTCATATACTTATTATATTATTTTCCTCATAATGTGTCCCAGAAATCATAATGATTTATTTTTAATTTCCACACATATCAGATCTAAGGATAGGGTTATAATTATTAAAATGTCAAATCTCGGGAGGATATTTTGAACTTTCCAAGTCCGTTTTACCGTTGGAGACCCCATCCCTGGCACGGTTTAGATGCTGGTCCCAAAGCACCCAAAGAAGTTAACGCATTTATTGAATTATCTCCTTTTGATTTAGTGAAGTATGAAGTAGATAAAGAAACTGGTTACTTAAGAGTAGACCGACCACAACGAAGTTCATCACAACCCCCTTCTTTATACGGATTTATCCCACGAACATTTTGTGGAGAAAGGGTACATCTCTTATCTCCTAAATCAACAAGAGGTGATGGAGATCCTTTAGATATTTGTGTTATTAGCGAGAGACCGATAACAAAATCGGAAATAATACTAACCGCGAGAGTTATCGGTGGCATTCAAATGATTGACGATGGCGAAGCTGACGATAAAATCATAGCCATTCTACATAATGATTACTTCTGGCATAAAGCAAATGATTTATCGGATATTCCTCAGGTTTTAATTGATAGGTTGCTTCATTATTTCAGCACATATAAATTGACACCTGGCAAAGAAGAGTCAACCTTTATTGCAGGTGTTTTTGGTGCAGAACAAGCATGGAAGGTTGTTGATGCTGCATTGAAAGATTATGAAGAAACATATGGTAGTTAATTTAAATTAAATTTTCTATTCAATTAATAATGAGCCAATTGTTTTAGGTGAGAGAATACTTACCAAAAACCATCTCGTTGGCTTTTTTTGTTAATCAATCTTAATCTCACTCAAATTTTGTTCTGGTTGTGGAAATTTCATTTTAAGAGATTTTAAGGTATCGACAATAATAGAGCTGATAAGCCAATTTCTATACCAGTTTCGGTTGGCAGGAATTATGTACCAGGGGGCATATTTTGTCGAAGTTTTCGTTAAAACATCTTCAAATGCTTTTTGATATTCATCCCATAATAAACGTTCTTTCAGGTCTCCTGCAGAAAATTTCCATTGTTTTTCAGGTATGTCTAATCTTTCCTGAAGCCTTTCTTTTTGTTCATCTTTCGAAATGTGAAGAAAGAATTTCAGAATTGTCGTCCCTTCATCAGATAAAAGTTTTTCAAAATTATTGATGTGACTAAATCGATTTTCCCAGGTTTCTTTTGAAACAAGATTATGTACCCTGACCACAAGAACATCTTCGTAATGACTACGATTGAATATTACCATCTCCCCTTTTCCGGGTGTTTGTTTATGAATTCTCCACAAATAATCATGTGACAATTCCTCCGAAGTCGGAACTTTAAAACTAGCGACACGAACTCCAGCAGGATTGACCCCATCAAATACAGCCCTAATAACGCCATCTTTTCCACCAGTATCCATGGCTTGAAGCACGATAAGAATCTTATGCTTTTGTTCTGCATATAATAATTCTTGGTATTCCTCCAACTTATTATTAATGTTTGAAAATTCTATTTTTGCTTCTTTTTTGGAATCTTGCCAAGCTGATTTTTCATCCGGATCCCATTCACTCAAGTTAATTTTCTGACCAGGTTTCACCAAATAACGTTTCATTTTTTCCCATCTTTCCATGAGATTCTACTCATTGTCAATAATATAGCTCTTTTACTGGACTTTTTCCTTGAATTTCGAGGTTGCTTCTATGGCCCTGTTTCTGTTTCGTATGATTGATTCACCCACTCGTTCATTCCACCTGCCATACTACTTACATTCTCGAACCCAGCATCTATTAGAATATCCCTGGCAGTTGCACTACGATTACCAGAACGACAAACAACCAATATTTCTTGATCTTTTGGGACCTCTCCCAATCGATACTCTAATTCCCCTAATGGAATTAATGTTGCATTTGGGATATGTACAGTTTCCCATTCATCAATTTCCCTGACATCAAGTACAAATGCACCAGCTTCCCGCATATTATAGGCTTCCTGAACATTTACCTCAAGCGGTAATTCTCCCACGTCAGTTTTGCCAGGTTGAAATCCAACTAGCACTGCAAGTGAAATAATAATAATTCCACCAAGGATTAACCAAATATTTAATTTATTCTTTTTAATTTTTGATTTTTTTGTCTTTTGCGCCATACAAGCTCCAATAATAAATCTACAATCTATCATTTTTACCAGATTTATTTTACTTTGTATAATGAATATAGAATGTGACTCTAAGAATTGTTACAAAAAGCAGTCAACAAAAAAAATCAGAACCATTAATTAAAAAATAGATTCAAGCTAAATTCAGGAAATTGATTTACCAATGAAAATCCTTTCACTAAGTATTTCCAGAAATTTAAGAGAAACATTGAAGAAAAAATCAATGATAAACAATTTTCCATTGATTGATTTTTTTTACTTTTTAATCCCCTCAGATTTAAATAACCCGGATAGAAATCATTTTTTTCACCAAGGATCGTCTTTTTTTTCTGGTCAATTCAATATACCAGTTGACAAATACATCTCAATTCAAGAAGAAAATTTTGATTTTAAAAACCAAAATATTAAAGAGTTATCCTGGGAAATTTTTTATCGATATAACTACTGGATCAAAGTTCGATCTGGTGTTTTCGATGATGATCTTAAAATGGATATTTCTGGGTTTACTGGAAAAATTATTGATTTTTACTCGGATGGCAAACAAAATTTATTTCAAATAGCATTTTCTGGAGAAACAATTGAAAGTGTTTCGATCAACCAACTAATTTCAATCTCCAAATTTGCCTCACCTTTTTTTACAATTCTTGAATCAGATTTGATTATGCCCTTTACTTCCTTGCATGATAATAATGATGTTGGAAAAATAAAATTTAGCATCTTAAAAGAATTATTTACTGATAAAAAGTACCATCCAAATGATATATTATTCAACAATTATTCATGCGAAATCATCAATTTGATTACTGCCTGGGAAAATGAAATGGCTTCAAAATTAAAAAAGGAAGGCAACATAATAGTCCAAACAAAAAGCAATAAAAAACTTCTATGGACTGGTCTCAATAATTCTGATGATTTTTACGGAATTTGGGGTTTGTTTGAAAAGGATGGCGAAAAATTATTATTGCCTCTTACAGAAATAATGAAGGTTTTCGGGGAAGAGGACCTTTTCTTATCCATAAAAATGTATCAAGAAATTGCTCGATTGCTCCTTCCAAATTGAAGGAGGTTGAGAAACCCCATCAACCTCCTTTATGAATTTATATTGCAGATACTTTATTGGACAACTCTAGGTGCTAACCAGAAAACTTCAGATATCGTATTCGCTCGATTACTAATTCCAAGAATAAATTCGACATTTTTCCCTGCATAATCATTCAAATTAATATCGATTTTGGTAACCTTCTCGTCATACGTTTCAACCCACTTGCCAATATTCTGAGGAGATCCTCCATCAACACGCACATCCAAACTTACTGTAACATTGCAAGATTTATTTCCGTCCAAACAACCTACCACCGTACTGAAAATCGCTCCATTTTTTATTTGTAGGGCTGGATAAAAGCCTTGAAGCCAACTGCCATTATCGCCATCAAGATGCATGTGGATGGTTCTTTCATCATCAACATAACCATTTTCAAGTTTTGGTTTTGATAAAACTGCCACGTATGCCTTCGTCATACTTTTGTCGGTGTCACAAGGAATTCGTACTGCGTCATAATTGCTTTTCCATTGTGCTTTACATATTTTTGCCACAAAATCTAATGGATAAATCTCTGTCGGGATAGACTCACTTTGATAATTTTCAACTTGAATAACGACCCAAAATGATTTATCAGCTTTTTCTCCCAAACCAAATATTTTTCCATTGGTATTACGTAACATCCATTCACCCGTATATTTTCCTGGGGAGGTTGGCGACTTTAGATCTATAGAAAGATCGATTGTCTCTCCTGGACGTACAATTACACCAATCTTACTCGCTGCTTTTCCTTCCATAGCATTTCCACTAGCGAAAACTATTTCATAATCAGCGCTCCAGGTCGTTTGACCACTATTTTTTAATCTCCAGGTTTTAGTGAAATTCGAACCTGAAGCAATTACAGTATTATCCGGATACGTTACATCTTTAACAAAACTCGCTTGATCCATGGGTACGGGAGTAAAAGAAGGGAGTGGAGTAAAAAACATCGTTGAAGTAGGCAATGTTGCACCTGGAGTATTGGATGGATTTTGCTCAGAAATTTTAGTTTCTTCAATCACAATTACCGTTGGAAGATTGGAAACTTCAGTTGCATTTGCCACCATAGTTGCAAACGCCCGTTCTGTCGAAATCGCCTGAACAGTTTGCATAGCCATTGTGCTAACAGTATTAGGATTCGTGGAATTAC
Source organism: Anaerolineaceae bacterium (assembly GCA_030653365.1). Lineage (GTDB taxonomy): Bacteria > Chloroflexota > Anaerolineae > Anaerolineales > Anaerolineaceae > UBA6170. The sequence goes on along the minus strand of JAURZL010000007.1, from coordinate 519,124 downwards.
CAAATTGTTTGGTTAAATTACACGCAGCCAAAATCATAAAAAACAATATAAATGTAAATAATAAAAAAATTCTTTTCATATTCTTCTCCTAAGATCACATCTACTATCAAGACGATAAAACGCCAATGTTTGTTCCAACCATAAATCTATCGTAAAATTAGACAAATGGAACCCAAATACATATTCAAAGTTGGTAGTGTGGCCGTAAATTCAACACTCATAATGGCACCGATGGATGGTCTGACTGATCATCCATTTAGAGAAATTATAAAACAATTTAATCCTGGCATAATATTTTCAGAATTTATCAATTCTTATGATTATATAAACAATCATCCATTTCTTGCTCAGCAAATTGTCTTTTCTGAAGACCAAAGACCATTTGCATATCAAATTTTTGATAATTCTGCAGAAAGAATTTTACAAACAGCTTTATTCCTTGCAGACAAAAAACCTGATTTCATTGACATTAATATGGGTTGTTCGGCTAAAACTGTTTCCAGTCGAGGTGCTGGGGCTGGATTATTAAAAGAACCGGAAAAAATTAAAGAAATTCTGAATTTGTTAACGAAAAATATCAAAATTCCAATTTCAGCAAAAATAAGATTAGGCTGGGATGAAGAAAATCTGAATTATTTATTGATATCAAAACTCCTGGAAGATCATGGTTGTTCTATGATTACTGTGCACGGGCGCACAAAAAAACAAGGATATCAAGGAAAAGCGAATTGGAGTGCGATAGCTGAAGTTAAAAAAAATGTAAAAATTCCTGTTTTGGCTAATGGGGACGTAAATTCTGTTGCAGATATTCAGAAAATTCTGGATGTTACCGGCTGTGATGGTGTAATGATTGGTAGATCAGCTTTGAAAAATCCCTGGATCTTTGCGGGTAAGGACATTGATCAAATTTCAATGATAGAAAAATTTAACTTGTTATCAGATCATATGGACTTAATGGTTCAATTTTATGGTCTAAAAAATGGATTGGTATTATTTAGAAAATACATTAAATTTTCCCTTAACGTAACAACTTTGCAAAGAGAAATCAGAACAGAGATTTATAATCAAACTGATCCAATAATACTAAAAAAAACCCTCTTTTCAATTATGGAATCACAGACTTTTTAGCTTCATCTCTAATCAAATCTAAAGTTTCGACCGCATGGCGAAGGTGAGGAATAATAATACTTCCTCCAACAATTAATCCAATATTAAAAACTTCAACGAGTGAATCGTCATCCCAGCCTGCTTTCACGCATTGAAGAATGTGATAATCAATACAATCATTACATCGTAATACCATTGATGCCACCAAACCTAATAATTCTTTGGTTTTAGAGTTTAATTTTCCATCTTGATAAGCATGAGTATCCAGATTATAAAATCTTTTTATCCCTAGGTTATTTAAACCTAATATGCGTTCATTCATTTTATTTCTGTAATCATTAAAATCATCCAAACGACTTGTCATATTTACACCCTCGTATTTTTTACACTTTTTAATCAGGTAACCATACAGTAAATTAATTTTCAGACAGTCTTTGTAACTCTGTACTGAAAATTCTTCTTAAGATAGCCAGACTGGACGCATAAGTCGAATCCATTCCCAAATATGAAAGCGCACCAGCTCCAAGATTCTTCCCCTTGCTTAATGGCGTATCAGAAGCATAATGAAGAATTCCAAGATCAAAATTTATATTGTAAAGATTTACAATTTCATTCACTGGATGCCTCGTTGGTCGATACATTTCAAAAATTGCAGACAAATAAGGACCTGCTTCCATTTCAATATCTGAATATCCTTCTCTGTAAAAAACATCAGCAAGTTTGCCATTTTGGAGAAATGTTCCTAAGACAGTCACTGCTTTCTGATTATCAAGAACAGTTCCATAAATCAGATCATCGACAACGTCCTTTGCTGAAAATGCATTATTAAACATATAAGTATTTTCTGAATGTTCATCATAAACAACATTCGGTATCATTACATCACCCAAAACACCATTTAAAGTAGCTGCTTTTCCTAAAATATAGACACCAAGAATTGGAGAAGTATGTTCAGCAATTTTTGTCAGAATATTGTATGCAGCAAGACCCAGCGGATAATCAATATTTAAGATAATTGCGTCACTCTTTTTCAATTTATCAAAATTTTGGACATTGAATAATCTCGGATCTACTTCATCAAAATTTAGTTTCTTAATTTCAATAACCTGAGCGTCTACATCAAAGTAATGTTGGCTCAAAATTCGAACAATTCCTTTAGACAATTCATCTTTTAGTTGCTCGCCTTTTAAATGTTCAAATTTTGAATTCTGTTGTGCTTTTTTCAATACATAGTAAAGAAGATTTTCCAAACTCGCTTCTTCACGCTTACTTTTTATGTTATGGTATTCTTCATATAAATTATCTTCGTTTTTATTTTGAAGAAATTTTTCCAATTCATCTTCTTTTCTTAATGCAAATCCTGTCAACAAATTTGGAATTGAATGAGTGTTACTTGATATAAAATAAACAGGTCGTTCTTTAAGCAAAGGGATTGTTTTTTCAATATTATCCCACCAGGCCCTGGTAGCACGCCAATATTCAATTAGTGAGCCTGCTAATAAATTCACGCGAAAATCAAGTTTTTTCTTCTTTATTCTTTTCAAATAAAAAATAAAATTTTCTTCCCAGATAATTTGAAACCTTTTCAGATCCTCCTCTGCAAGATTCATAATGCCAGCCATTTCGCTAAATTTCGACTCATAAGCCAGAATATCGATGAAATTAAAATCAGCCGGCAACCTGTTTAATAAATTATGAAATTTATTCCACTCAATCTGATAGGCAGTGACTGCAGGAATTACATCTTCAATATCCGATCTGCTGGCAATAAAACACGCTAATTTCTCTTTACCATCGAAGAAACATCTGCGTCGCCTTGCTTTTGTATTGACCGAGGTCCAGCTTTCGACGTTTTCATAACCATGATTGAAGAAAACCGATGCACTCTGCCCTAAAGCTATTATCTTTACATCCGGCATACAATCCGGTAATCTTAAAATACTATAAATAAATGCTGATGCATCTGGTACTTCTTGTCTTGCAAGCGGATGTAATAAGGAATTCATGCCAGCATGAACTTCTTCAAGTGTTCTAATTTGAATTTCGGTAGTTGATCTTAATAATGAATAAAGCGTTCGCAAATATAGTTCTATTTCTTCCGATGCTATTTTTGGTACTGTTCTCTCCACCAGCACCTCCCTTCAAGTATTAATAAGAATTATATCGGATATTAAATAAGTTTTTTATCATTTCTTTTGGTAGCGGCCCGGATGTTTTGACGTGTATCACTGCCCAAACACCTGTCGAACCCGTTTTATTGAGATGAAATAGATTTTTAATAAATTAGAGATATAATTTCTATTCATTCAAATTTGTTTTTATATATAAATAAACGATGACCAAATTGGACGAAAAACTTCAAAATGACCTAAAAGATCGCCTTCGTTTGGAGAAATTGGTTAGATCAATTTCAACACATTTTATTAATCTAGATTCCAACCAATTCCAGGAGGGATTATTGATTGGATTGGAACAAATTGCTGGTTGCTCAGGCAATGATCAAATTACGATCTATAATATCGATCCTGAAAGCGATCAAACAGTTATTGAGTGGCAAAAAAATGGTGATTTTCCAAGTCATATACATTTTTCAAAACAAGACTTAATCGAAACATTCCAATTTGTAGTAGACCAGTTGAAAAGACACAACCATATTCAATTTTCAAACGCTGAAGGTTTTCAAAATTTTTCTACGTCTGAACAAGATTTATTCTCAAAAGAAAAGGTTAAATCAATTTTATTTATTCCATTGTTGTTGAAAGATGAATTGGTCGGCTGGGTTTCTTTTACTGATTATCAAGATTCAAGAATCTGGAATGATCTTTCCATTGATGTATTTAGCAATATTGCCAATATTTTTATAAATGTGTTTGAACGTAGAAAATATGAAATTAAAATTCAAAATCTCTACCTCTCCTTAGAACAAAAAATTAATGAAAAAACAAATGAGTTAACTACTTTATTGAATATTCAAAAAGCACTTACTTCCGAACTACATGTAGATCATGTTATTCAAATAATTGCGGACGAAGCGAGAAGACTGACACAAACTGAATTAGGTACATTATATTTTTTTGAGAGTGGTAAATTAATCCTGAAAGTAATTTCAGGGGAAAAAGAAAATTTATTGCCTTTAGGGTTTGAAATACCTATAGAGGGTTCTCTTGCTGGTGTGGCATTTAAAACTGGGTCACCATATTTAATTGATGATAGTTCCCATGCGGTTGGTGCTTTTAAGGAAGCGGTACACCTTTCAAATGTCAAATCCATTTTGTTTGTTCCATTGATTTCTGGGAGGAAAACGATCGGCGTAATTTCTGTTGCTGACAAGATCAATGGCCAATTCGGACGTGAAGATGAACGTTTATTAAAAATGTTTGCCAATAGTGCAATTATTGCATTGGATAATGCTCGATTATATAAAGAAGAATACGACAGGAGGGAGGAGGCCGAGCGAAGACGCAAAATTGCAGAAGCATTGCGAGATATTTTGAAAATGTTAAATTCGAAAACAGATATCATCGAATTACTAAATTATATTGCCGCTCAGTCAAGAGAATTGCTTAATGCTTCTTCAACAATGATACGGAAAATTAATTATGAATCAAACACGGTCATTACAGAAGCCTCTTCGAATTTACCAGAAGAATTTTCTGTCATCCAGGATCTCCCTTTCTACTCGGGGGGCTCGGAGATTGTGCTTCGTGAAAACAAACCAGTTGTGGTTTCAAATCTCCAGGAATCCTTAGGTCGTTATCTGGAGGATCCGATGGAATTATCATCAGCACAAAGGCTTTGGGCTAAAGCGATTTTAAGATATTACAAAAGCCACCTAATAGTTCCATTAATAATTGATGAAGATTTATACGGAACAATGACATTTTATTATATGAATCAAACGACATTTTCAGAAGAAGATATCTACCTGGGGCTCACCCTGGCATCTCAAGTCTCATTGGCAATCGAAAATGCTCGCCTGAGAAATCAGGAAAAAGAAATTGCTATTGTTGCAGAAAGAAACCGTTTGGCCAGAGATTTACATGATGCTGTAACTCAAACTCTTTTTTCAGCAACATTAATTGCTGAAGTTATTCCAAGGTTATGGAAGAAAAATGCAGTTGAGGGAGAAAAACGATTAGAGGAACTTCGACAACTAACGCGAGGAGCTCTGGCAGAAATGCGAACTCTATTGCTTGAATTACGGCCGACTGCTCTAAAGGATGCATCCTTTTCTGAGTTAATCAAACAATTATCTGAAGCATTGAGTGGACGAACCAGAATTCCAGTTGAAGTTGAATTTGATGAATTTCCGGAAATTGAAGAGGAATTGAAAATTGCTCTTTACCGTATCGCTCAAGAAGCATTCAACAACATTGCAAAACATGCAAACGCTAATTTAGTGAAAGTGACATTAAAGAAAAAACATGAAAACTATATGCTCAAAATTACTGATGATGGAAAAGGAATGAGTGAAATTAATATTCCATCCAATCATCTGGGTATTAACATAATGAAGGAACGTGCTGAAGCGATTGATGCAGTTTTAGAAATTGACAGCAAGCCTGGAGTTGGAACTACTGTTTCAGTAATGTGGGAAATTAAATCAGACTAATTATTTCTGTAAAAACGAGTTGATAATTAATTTAGCAACTAAAGTCGCCCCATTATCTGGCTGCATTTTCATTTCTCGAAATAAAGAATTTTTTTGAATCAGATCATAAAATCTATTCGTAAATAAATCTTCAAATTCAATCGATTCAGATATCATATTTTGTCTCACATATTTTTCTAGTACTTTGGATTCGCGAAACTTCTTGCGGCCTAAAAATAAAAATGGTTTTTGAAGAGAATACGTTTCGGCAATCGTACTGTAGCCCACCTTGCCCACGACCACATCAGATGCATTCACCAGATCCGGATGGAAGAATTTATGATTATGAGGCAAATAAATGACATTATTGAGTAAAGTTCTTGTTTCAAGATTACCAATAGGTATTACGAATTTATAATCAGAAAATTGGTCTTTATTCGATCTTCCAATTTTCTCGATAGGTATCCCTCCCATTGAAATCAAAATCATTTTTTCATTTTCCTCAATGCCAAGTTGTTCTTTTACTTCTGCTTTTTTACTCCTTGGTTCACGAAAAATTGGTGGAATTATTATTGAATTCTCTATTTTTTTGCAATATGGTTCACAGGTAATGTGTATCGTCGCAGAGTTATTTATTTTATGTAAATAGGATATATAAAAACCAAATTCGGGATATTGGTCCACATAACTTTCATAAATCCAATCCCAGGTAAAATTTTCAATCAGGATTGAAGGAATATTAAGTCTTTCTGCGATTTTCAAACCTAATGGAGAAATATCGCAAATTATTAATGAAATATTCTTCTGAATGATTATTTGTTCCAATATTCCTAACGATTTTTTTGGGTATGGTAAAAACTTTTTTAGTTCAGAAAGTGTCAGTTCCAGGTCTTCATTGAATGGATTAGTTTGCACCAATCCAACATCGGTTGATGATGAAATATTTTCAAAGGGGAAAGTCAATGAATTATCAAAAAACCATTTGGGAGTATTTGAAAAAATTGTGAATTTTACTTCTTGTTCTACTGATAGTTTATCCATGACAGCACAAGCCCTGGCTGCGTGGCCAAAACCATGTGAAGATATAAAATAACCAATATTCATTAGATCTCTTCAAACCATTAAGGAATTGTTTTGATTTTTACTATTCAAACCAAATCGGTTTGCAAACAGGCAATTATTCCAACCCTTGCGAATGTTCATTGAAAGGCAATCTGACCGATAATCTTCTAATATTGTCATCCGATTTTTCAATGACGCGTAGAACAACAACCGACATATCATCATTCGGTCTATTTTGATCTAACCTGATTGCATGTGACAATAAAGCATCTGCGATATACTGTGCGGTTGGTTCTTGTTCATCTAAATATGCCTGAATCATCGAACAAAAATCTATTGATTGTCCAAATCTTTCCCCTGCTCTCATAACCCCATCGGTATAAAGAACAACAGTAGTTCGTGGAATTAGACTGATTTCTGTAATTGATGGTCGAATATTCCTTGCATGACCAATAGGTATGCTTTCACTGGAAATACATTCAATTTGGTCTGCCTGAGAAATGAACACAGCAGTTGGATTGTTCCTGGAAATCACCAAAGTTTGTGTTTGAAGATCTGCAGAAAGGATGTTCATATAAACACTGCAACTGCCGCCTTTTTCCATAAAAAGATAATCCGAAGCGGCTCTGGCTGCTGCTCCATCACGGACCCCATCAGAAAGTAAACTAATTACTTTTCGCACAACCATCGATGAGATTAATTTGGATGAAGAACCAGATGATCGTGCATCAGCCAAAACACATGACACTCCACCCATAGGTCGTTCTACAATTTCCAACGAATCACCACTCTCTAAAGAGTCGTATTTGACAACTTTGGCTACAGCTAATTGAATTTCCATAAACTTGATTCTAATATATATCTGCGATTAAACAAAATGTTTATTTATTCTTTAATGATAAAAAACATAATTCCACATTTTTATAAGGGTACCAGACAATTTTTCTATCAGTTTCTGGATCGAACATATCAAAAACAGCTTTTTCAACATTGTCTTTCGTAATAGCCTGGCCAGATACTTGATATAAGATCCGATAAAAAAAATTCAGAATATTATATTTCTCAAAAACCACACTCAACAAGATAATTAATTCTCCTTCATCTGTTAACAGACGACTACATTCTCGCCAAAATTGATTTGAAAAAACATAGTCACTTGGAAAAGTTGCAATTATTTTTTGAAAACTACAATTGGTAAAAGGTAATTTTTGATTATCAGCCCTAATTAATTTTTGTTCTGGTTGCTTAAGTCTTTTGGTCGATATGGCCAACATCTGAGAACTCAAATCACAACCAAAAAGTTGAAACCCCTCTAATAGTAAGTTTTTATGGAGGACACCCGTCCCAATACCTAATTCCAAAATTTTTTCATCCTTTAACAAAAAATTTGAAATTTGATAATTCCAATTATGCCATTGTCCAAATGAAACGATGCAAGCAACAAAATCATATCCCCATGCGAGGGACTCATATAAATTTTTCAAAAACCAAATGACAAAATTTCTAACAACTTTTCTCATAGAGAAATATAATCTCATATCTTATTTACAATTGCAACCATAGTAACTTTTCATCTTCACAGTCATATTGTGGTTGGTTGCGATCTTCGCCAAATAACCACCAATCCCAATTTATTGAGATGATACTGAACTTGATATGAAAATTACAAATATTAATGTAAACTCAAATGGTAAGACCTCTAACCTATGAAAGGAATTTTCTTTTATGCAATGGGAGATACCTGAGAAACCAGCAGAAGTTGCAGAACAACGAATTATCAATGCAATCGTAGAAGGAGTATTTCCAATTAACAGTTCTCTTCCTTCAGAGAGAGATTTATCCACATTGATAGGAGTGACACGCCCAACCTTACGCGAAGCTCTTCAAAGATTGTCAAGAGATGGATGGATTGAGATTCATCAAGGTAAAACCACCAGAGTTCGAAATTATTGGACTGAAGGCAATTTGAATGTTTTATCTTCAATATCAAAGTATTCAAATGATTTGCCAGAAGATTTTGTGATAAATTTGCTGCAGATCCGGTTTTTGTTGTGTCCGACTTACACTTTTATGGCTGCAAAGAATAATCCCGAAGCAATCATTTCCTTTTTAGAGCAAGCACCTCAACTTCATAACGACCCAAAAATATTTTCAGAGTTTGACTTTCTTTTACACCAAAAATTAACGCAATTATCAGGTAATCCAATTTTTACCTTAATACTGAACGGATTTAAAGAATTATTTACTCAAAAAGCAGTGATATATTTCCATAATGAAAAAGCAAAATCTCTCTCAATTTCCTTTTATCACGACCTAAAAACTGCCTTACTTAATAACCAACTACAGGTCGCTTTAGAAATTACTGAAAAAATAATGGAAGAAAGTATTTTACTTTGGAAAAATGCTACCTAACTTTCAATGGAGTTTTTTATGAGTGGTGAAAATATTTTAGCAATTGATAATGGTACGCAGAGTACTCGTGCAATGATTTTTGATCCTAAAGGTAATCTTTTATTCAAGACTCGAAAATTGATTGATAATTACTCATCACCTGAACCAGGTTTTCTAGAGCTTGATCCGGAGCAATTCTGGAGCACATTGTGTGATGCTTGCCAAGAATTGTGGAAAATACCAGGTGTTGATAAGAGTTCTATATCTTGCGTAACTATCACAACTCAAAGATCAACGGTAATCAATCTGGACAAACAAGGAAAACCACTTCGACCAGCAATCATCTGGTTGGATCAAAGACGTACTGAAGGATTAGATCCTGTAAAAGGTATCTGGGGAGTTTTATTTGCATTGTCCGGTATGAATGAAACAGTTGCTTATTTACAGGCTGAAGCAGAATGCAATTGGATTCGCACCCATCAACCAGATATTTGGAACGCAACCCATAAATACTTATTGTTGTCTGGATACCTCTCATATCGAATGACAGATAAATATATTGATTCCATTGGTTGTCAGGTTGGATATCTTCCGTTTGATTATAAAAACCAACACTGGTCAAGTTCGTGGGACTGGAAATGGCAAGCGGTGCCAATTTCAAAAGAAATACTTCCTGAGTTGATTCCACCTTCCAAAATCCTAGGAAATGTGTCAGAACAAGCCAGTAAAGAAACCGGAATTCCGATTGGATTGCCACTGATCGCGACCGCTGCTGACAAAGCTTGTGAAGTAATTGGTGCAGGTTGTGTCCAGCCCAATATTGCCTGTCTCAGTTACGGTACAACTGCAACTATCAATACAACTCATAAAAAATATACCGAAATAATTCCATTAATTCCGCCTTACCCGTCCGCAGTTCCAGGAAGATATAGCCTGGAAATGCAAATCTATCGTGGATATTGGATGGTAAGTTGGTTCAAACGAGAATTTGGATTGAATGAACAAAGATTAGCCTCGCAGCGAGGAGTTGAACCGGAAGAATTGTTTGATGATTTAATCAATTCTGTACCACCAGGGTCAATGGGGTTGGTCTTACAACCATTCTGGTCTCCCGGACTTAAAAAACCTGGTCCTGAAGCAAAAGGAGCAATTATTGGTTTTGGGGATGTTCATACACGAGCCCATTTATATCGTTCGATCATTGAGGGTCTGGCATATGCGCTCAGGGAAGGCGCAGAAAGAACGGAAAAAAGGAGTAAAGTACCGATTACTGAACTCAGAGTAGCAGGCGGAGGAAGCCAAAGTAACGCAGCAATGCATATAACTGCAGATATATTTAATCTTCAGGTTTCAAGACCAGAAATTTATGAAGCGTCTGGATTAGGAGCATCAATCGTAGCAGCGGTTGGGATGGGATATTATTCCGATTTTGAATCAGCTGTTCAGAATATGACTAAAATTGGTAAAATAGTTGAACCAAATAATGAGAATATCAAAATTTACGATGATTTATACCGAAAGGTATATTTGCCCATGTACAAAAGATTAAAACCTTTGTACGATGAAATTCGTTCAATCACTGGTTATCCACCAAAAGAATAACAAGATCTCAACTATCAATATATAATTGACTAAAATTTTTAATGCCCATAGAATGATTTTGTAATAAAATAAAGAAATATAAATCAAAAATAAAAGGATCAAAAATATTAGTTAATTCACAAATAAATATACTTTTCAAAATTCCTACCATACAAAAACATTTAATTCAAAGAAAAAATTAATTTGAATTCAAAAAAGGAGAAAAAATGTCAAATCCAAGTAACTTAAAGTTCGCTAAGACCGATGAATGGGTAAGCGTAGAAGGAAATGTAGCCACAATTGGTGTATCCGATTATGCGCAATCTCAACTTTCCGATATTGTTTACTTAGAATTTCTTGTTGAACCAGGAGATGATTTTTCTAAAGGTGATTCCCTTGTTACATTAGAGTCTGTAAAAGCTGCAGCTGATGTCTCCTCACCCGTATCTGGAAAAGTTGTTGAAGTAAATGAAAAACTTTCGGATGATTTTGAAGCTGTTAATGCTGACCCATTCGGACGTGCATGGATGGTCAAGGTTGAATTAAGCGATCCGTCACAGTTGGATTCACTTATGACGGCTGATGAATATACGAAATATTGTGAAGAGAGAGATCACTAATGTTTATTCCAAATACTGAAGCCGACCGAAAGGAAATGTTAGAAAAAATCGGCTTATCCAAAATTGAAGATTTATTCGTTGATGTACCTGAGAAATTTAGGTATCCAGAATTAAATCTTCCGGATGCGGTCTCAGAGATGGAAGCATTGCAAAATCTTAGTGATCTAGCCATTGCCAATGACTCAACCGAAGATTTAATATGTTTTCTTGGAGCTGGAGCGTATTACCACTATATTCCAGCTTCCGTGGATGCGATTATTTCCCGAGGTGAATTCTTGACTGCCTACACACCTTATCAACCGGAAGTTTCCCAGGGCACATTACAGGCGATATTTGAATATCAGTCTTTGGTCGCTTCATTGACTGGGATGGATGTCAGCAATGCTTCACATTATGATGGTGCAACGGCTGCTGCTGAGGCTTGTGTTCTGGCATTTCACCATTTTCGTGGGAAACGAACCAAATTCGTTCTATCCAGGTATGTCCACCCCCATTATCGCGAAACAATTAAAACTTATTTTCAAGGTTATGAAAAGATAAAGATAATTGGAGACGAGAACCTTGAAGGGTTTCAATCAACTGAAGATTTAGTAAAACTTGTTGATAATGAAACAGCAATTGTATATGTCCAATACCCAGATTTCTTAGGGCGCATTCAAAATTTCAAAGCTTTGGCTGACCATGTTCATTCTATGGGAGCTATATTGGCTGTTTCTGTCAATCCTATCTCCTTAGGATTGCTTAAACCACCTTCAGAATTTGATGCAGACATCGTCACCGGGGAAGGACAACCTCTGGGTATCCCATTATCGTTTGGTGGACCCTATTTGGGATTATTTGCTACCAAGAATCAATTCATCAGAAAGTTGTCTGGAAGATTGGTTGGAGAAACGGTTGATGGAAATGGAAACAAAGGATATGTTCTAACCCTGACTGCCCGTGAACAACATATTCGTCGAGAAAAAGCAACATCTAATATTTGTACCAATCAAGGGTTAATTGCACTTGCTTCTACAGTCTATATGTCGTTGGTTGGAAAACATGGATTGAAACAGGTAGCCAAATTAAATTATGATAAAGCTCATTATGCTGCTGATCAAATATCCAAAATTAAGGGTTTTGAATTAATTGATCTAGGTCCATTTTTCAATGAGTTTGTTGTGCGTTCACCAATTCCAACAAAAGAATTAAATGCATTGCTGCTGGATTATGATATTTTAGGTGGATATGATTTATCCATCGATTATCCAGAGTTAGCAAATCATATGTTAATTGCGGTAACAGAAATGAATAGCAAAGACGATATTGATTATCTGGTTGAAATTTTAGAGGAGGTGACCAATGACTGAACCTACGATCTATGAAATCTCATCTCCTGGAAGAACAGGCGTAAAATTTCAAATTAGTGATGTGCCTGAATTTGAGGTACCAAAAGAATTCCTTCGAGAGCATTTACCAATGCCAGAGGTTTCTGAAATTGATGTTATCAGGCATTTTACCCGTCTTTCTCAATTAAATTATTGTATTGATACTGGCTTTTATCCATTGGGTTCCTGTACCATGAAATATAATCCGAGGATAAATGAAGTAACTGCCAGACTGGCTGGATTTGCAAAGATTCATCCATTGCAACCCACCGAAACAGTTCAGGGTAGCCTTGCATTAATGTTTGATCTCCAGAATTGGCTTGGAGAAATTAGTGGCTTTCCAGGTATCACTTTACAACCTGCAGCTGGCGCACACGGTGAGTATGTTGGAGTCATGCTAATTCGTGCTTATCATAATGATCGTAAAGATTTTAAACGCACCAAAATGATCATTCCAGATTCCGCACACGGGACAAATCCAGCCACTTCATCCATGAGCGGATTTGACGTCGTTGGGGTTGCGACTGATAAGAACGGAAATGTAGATTTAGAGTCTTTACGTGCAGTTTGTGATGACACAATCGCAGGATTAATGTTGACAAATCCCAACACTTTAGGCTTGTTTGAACAGAATGTTGTTGAAGTTGTTAATATCGTTCATGAAGCTGGTGGTCTTGTTTACGGAGATGGAGCAAATCTTAACGCTTTGTTAGGTGTCGTCAGACCTGGTGATCTTGGAATTGATATTATGCATTTCAATTTACATAAAACTTTTTCAACCCCTCATGGAGGTGGTGGTCCTGGATCTGGTCCTGTTGGCGTGGTTAAACATCTGGTTGATTTTCTTCCATGCCCAATTGTCGGAGTCATCGAAGAAGGGTCAGAAGATTTTCCTCCGCTTTATGGGTTCATTGAACCAGAAAAAAGTATTGGAAGAATTAAAGCATTTTTTGGTCATTTTGGTATGATGGTCCGTGCTTATACCTATATAAGTATGTATGGAAAAGATGGTCTTAAAAAAATTGCTGAAGGTGCAGTTTTAAATGCAAATTATCTACTTTCATTACTGAAAGACACATACAAAGTTCCTTATGACCGCATTTGTATGCATGAGTTTGTGTTAGAAGGACATTGGCCAGATGCACCAGGTATTCACGCCTTGGATATCGCCAAACGGCTTATGGACTACAAATTCCATCCCCCAACCAATTATTTTCCGCTAATTGTTCCGGAAGCACTCATGATTGAACCAACAGAAACAGAAAGCAAACAGACACTCGATCTCTTTGTTGATGCTATGTTAAAGATTGCTGAAGAAGCAAAAACAAATCCTGAACTTCTAAAAGAAGCTCCACATAACACGCCTATTGGGAGACTTGATGAAGTGAAAGCAGCAAAAGACTTGGTACTTTGTTGTTGGATCCCGGAAAATAATTACTAACTTACAATCTCTTTACAAAAAAGGATCATTTTGGTAAATGATCCTTTTTTAGAATTTTCTCCTATAGTATTTTTCCAAAATAAAATGTACAATTTTTTTTAGTTGAGTTAGATTTAAGAAAGGAGGTCTTCATGTCACCTGAACGAAAAGAAAAAGGACAGGGTTTGTTGGAGTATGCATTAATTATTACTTTTGTGGCCATTATTGTAATTGTTGGATTAGCCCTCCTCGGACCTGCAGTCGGAAATATGTTCAGTAATATAATCCCGCTAATATAAACTCAATCAAAAAATCTCCTGAATTCGGGAGATTTTTTGATTCCAGTTTTTCTCATTGAAATGGGGTATAAAATAATGAGATGAGTCATATCAAACAACTTAATGAAAAAGATAAAAAAAATTTTGACAGATTTTCCAAATTTCCAGGAGAAGAAGGAAATCAATTTGATAAAATCTTAAGAACACTTAACAAAATTAATAAAATTCCAGCCATTTTATTTTTTCTTTTTCTTTTATTATTGACAGGTTTATTAACATTATTGGACGTAGAGAAATGGTCATTCTTATTTCTATTTTCGATCTTTGATGCAGTTATTATTCTTTTATTGCCACATTTGAAAATATCATTTGGGTCCTACAAATCCCAGGTTTTTTTATTATTGCTTTTACGTTCGGTTTTTATCTGGTTGCCTTTTCCGATTAACTTGATTTTTCAATTGATTGGAAGTCTACTTGTTTTATATGGTTTCATTATTGAACCGTCGAAGATTAAAGTTACCAAAATAAATACAACGATTGGTGAGAATAAATTAAAAATTCATTTTCTTCATCTCGCTGATATTCATTTAGAAAAATTTAGCATACGGGAAGGCAAAATTTTAAAAATAATTAAGGATCTTAACCCTGATTTTATTCTTTTTACAGGAGATTTTTTGAGTCTTTCACACAATCGTGATCCAGACTCAATCGAACAGGTAATTAATCTTTTTAATCTAATGAATTCACTGGTACCGGTTTATTATGTTTCTGGAAGCCCAGCAGTCGACTTGGAAGAAATTGTAGCCCTTATTGAAGATAATATTTCTGCAACTCGTTTACAAAACGAAAAACTAATCATTAATAAGAATGATAATGAATTTAATCTTATTGGAGTTACGTGTACTCACCAACCTCACAAAGATATGAAAGCCCTCCCTGCACTGATTGAAAAAGATCAAATAAATATTTTGTTGTATCACTCCCCTGACCTTATTTATGAAATCAAAAAAGAAGACCAAATTCATTTAATGTTATCTGGTCATACACACGGCGGACAGGTCCGATTACCTATTTGGGGAGCATTTTTTACCGGATCGCTTTATAGGAGAAAACTTCAAAATGGTATGTATCGAATTCATGACACATTATTATACATATCGAGAGGAATTGGACTTGAAGGGATGGGCGCTCCTCGGGTAAGATTTTTATGTTCTCCTGAAATAATCGAATGGAAAATAAATTTTTAACAATTGGAGTTAATCATGACAACCACCTTTCCAGCATTAGAAATTTTAAATTTTCAACCAACAATTCCAAATGATTCTTATTTTGAATTAGTTATTCAATTTGATCAATTTGGCTCAACTATTAAGTTCAAGTTTGGTGAAATTAATTATCATGAGATTAGAAATACTAAAAATATCATCCTACATGCAGGGAAAAAAGTAGAATTAAACCTGGAATTGTGGAGGAAATTAGGTGGTTTTTTAGCCAAATCTTTACGTGCTCACAATGTAAATTCTCTTTTTGTAGGGAAAGATGTAATTGATAACTTTGAACGAAGAGAACTGAATACTTTTTTTGAAGGATTTTTTCTGGGAAATTACAACTTTGAGTACTTCAAACAAGATACCAAGCCCGAGAAAATCAATATCGTGATAGATAATAATGATGATTCACTCAAAAGTGAATTAGAAACAACCCAAATAATTTGTTCCGTAATTAACTATGCAAGAGAAATAGGACAAATGCCTGGAAATATTATTAATCCCCTGTCTCTGGCTGAAATTTGTTCACAATTAGCTGAAAAATACTTATTGAAAATTCAAATCCTTGATGAAAATGAGCTTAACAAAATCGGGGCAAATGGTATTCTTTCTGTTGGGAAGGGTAGTTCTGCTAAACCAAGAATGATTATTCTGGAATATGAAGGGCTTGATAAGCCAATGGAAAATCCAGTTGTCTTGGTGGGAAAAGCGATAACGTTTGATACCGGAGGATATTCTATAAAAAGTGTCGATGGCATCAAAGGAATGAAATTTGATAAGATGGGAGGAATTACTGTTTTAGGGACACTACTTGCTGCCTCTATATTAAAAATACCCCATAATGTTGTTGGAATCATCTGTGCTGCAGAAAATATGATCTCTCAAGATGCTTATCGACCTGATGATATTATTCGTACACTCTCCGGAAAAACAGTTGAAATCCTATCCACCGATGCTGAAGGCAGATTGGTCCTGGCAGATGGATTAACGTATGCCCAACAAAAGTACCAACCTAAATGTATCATTGATTTTGCCACGTTAACAGGTGGGATCATTACGGCATTGGGAAAAATCAGAGCTGGACTCTTTTCGAATAACGATCACTTGTCAAACCAATTATTTTTATCTGGTGAAAATACTTTAGAGAGATTATGGCGCATGCCTCTGGATGATGATTACTTTGATTTTATAAAAGGTGACGATGCTGATCTCAAAAATGCCGGAGGAAAGGAGGGTCATCCTATTATGGGAGCTATTTTCTTAAAACAATTCATTGAGTCGGATGTGCCCTGGGCTCATATTGATATAGCAGGAGCTGCTATCAGTCCAAAAGCGGAACACTACCAACCAAAGGGAGCTAACGGCTTCGGAATTCGCATGATGATAGATTATTTAACCGCTTTATAATCAAATTATTTTTCAAAATAATAGTATTTCTTCATTGTTTCATAAAAAGTAAGGTGGATTATCGTGTTTTCACCTTTCTTTTTAATTTCTTCGGAATTCCATTATTCCAAGTTATCTTTGACAAATTCAACCACTTTAGATATGGCCAATGTAAGTTGGGTTGCATCTTTACCGCCGGCCTGAGCAAGTGTTGGTTTTCCACCGCCACCACCACCGACAAAACTTGCCAGGTACTTAATCAGCTGCCCAGCATGGATTCCACGTGATACCAGATCTTCAGTGACACCTGCAACAATCATAGGGCGATCATCGATAATAGAAGCCACTACCACTACTCCAGAAGAATATTTTTCTCTGAATACATCAGTCATAGATCTCAAAGCTTCATTATCAGCTCCAGGTAAAATCTTTGCGTAAACCTGAATACCATCAATAGTGATTAAATCTTCCAAATCTTTTACGAATGATTCTTTTGCCATTAATTGTCGTAATTTGGCGTTTTCTTTTCTGAGATATTCAAACTCATTTTGGAGGGAATCAACTTTTTCACTGACATTTTCAATTGAAGTGGATAATTTTGTAGCCAAATCCTTCAACAAATGGGTTCTTTTTTGAATTAATTCATAAGCAGACCGACCGGTGATTGCTTCAATTCTTCTGACACCAGCTGCTGTTGAACCTTCACCAGTGATAATAAAAGTTCCGATATCACCAGTTTGATCAACGTGAGTACCTCCACACAATTCATAGGAAAATGTTTGTTCATCACCAATCGTTATTGTACGAACAACTTCACCATATTTTTCACCAAAAAGAGCCATCGCTCCTTCTGATATCGCTTCTGTTAATGATTTATTTTTAATGTTTAATTGGTGATTTTCCAAAATAGCTTTATTAACACCGCCTTCAATTTCTTCCAATTGTTTTGCAGTTAATCCCTCCGGATGGGTAAAATCAAACCTGAGTTTATCAGGAGCTACCAATGAACCAGCCTGTCTGGCGTGTTTTCCGAGTACTTTATGCAACTCTGCGTGAAGCAAATGTGTTGCTGTGTGATTACGCATAATATCCATTCTGCGTTGGCCATCAACAGATGCAATCACTTTGTCCAATAATTTGATTTTTCCTTTAACAACTCTTCCGGAATGAACAACCATTCCTGCAGCTGGTCTTCTCACTCCAGTAATTTCAATTAAACTATCATCTTCGATTGATTTAATAATGCCGGTATCAGCAACCTGACCACCTGATTCAATATAGAAACTTGTTTTTGGCAAGAGAATTTCGACTTGCTCACCAATCTCCGCTGCATCAATTGATTCTCCATCTTTAAATAAGCCTAAAATCTCAGTTTCAAAGTTAAAATTTGTGTAAGGATCATAAGCAACGCCATTTGAGGAAATTTTTTCCTTTTTTACAAGTTGGTCAAAAACAAATCGATAATTATCAACATCGTCATTTCCCATCAAACCAAAGGTTTTTCCAGCACCTGAATCCACACGATGTTGGTCCATAGCGTTCTTAAAACCAGTTTCATCAACATCAAAACCCTGTTCTCTGGCAATATCTTTGGTTATTTCAAGAGGAAGACCGTGAGTAGCATAAAGTTCAAAAGCAGCTTGCCCAGAAATTAATAATTGTCGATTCTTTTTTAGTGCAATAAATATTTCTTCCAAATTACTCAAGCCTGCTTCCAAAGTCTTCTGAAAGCGTTCTTCTTCTCTTGTCAGGTTATTAAGAATTGTTTCCTTATTCCTGACCAGTTCCGGAAAAGCATCGCCATAATTCTTTACCACCTCAGCAGCAACTTCAGCCAGGAAAGGTTTGTGCAATCCTAATTTGCCTCCAAACCTTGCAGCTCTCCGAATTATCATTCGACATACATAATTACGGCTTGTATTTCCTGGAACAACACCATCAGCGATGAGAAACGCTGCTGCCCGAGCATGGTCAGCAATTACCCGGTAAGGAGTGTAATTATCATAGACTTCTTCATCACTCATACCTGTCAGACTCTGTACCCGCTTTATCAGACTGGCTAATAAGTCAATTTTGTAATTGGAATCAACATTTTGTAGGACAGAAACAATCCGTTCGAATCCCATGCCAGTATCTACATGAGTTTCTGGTAATGGCTCCAATAAATTCTCGTTTAATCGATTGTACTGAATGAAAACGTTGTTCCAAAGTTCCAAAAATCGATTGCAATCCCCATTAACCCTACAAACATGACCCACAACCCCTTTTTTATCACAAAACGCTTCTCCACGATCAATATGGATCTCAGAACAGGGTCCGCACGGACCAGTGTCTGCCATTTCCCAGAAATTCTCTTTTCTTCCAAAAAATAAGACATGGTCTTCTTCTAATCCCGATTGGTGCATCCATATATTGGCAGCGTCATCATCCGAAGGAATTTCATTTTTTTCGTCCCGGAAAACAGTCACCCATAAATTCTTTTTATCCAGTCCCCATACATCAGTTAAAAGTTCCCACGCCCATTCAATTGCTTCTTTTTTATAATAGTCTCCAAACGACCAGTTCCCAAGCATTTCAAAAAAAGTATGATGCCAATCATCTCGTCCAACGTCATCAAGATCATTATGTTTTCCTGCTACACGCATACATTTTTGTGAATTAACTGCCCTTGTATAAGGTCTCTTATCCGTACCCAGGAAAACTTCTTTGAACTGAACCATTCCAGCGTTCGTAAATAATAAAGTTGCATCTCCTCCAGGAACCAATGAGGAAGATGTAACAACGGTGTGTCCTTTTTCTTTAAAAAACTCGATAAAAGATTTACGAATTTCATTTCCAGTAAAAATTTTTTCCATGAAGACTCCAAATAAAAATGGGCAAATTTAGTTTTGCCCATGATTATAAGCGATCAAACTATCAGTTGCAATGTTACCTGGACATGGCTAGTTTGATTACACTGCCTTTTTTATCTATTGTTACTCGTGCAATCTGATAGTATCGAATTTTATCAATTTGATAAGGATTTCTAACAGTAACAACAAATTTATCACTAAGGACTTTTGGAGCCGGTCTTTTTTGACCTTCGATTTTTGCAGTTCTTGAACCACCGATTTGCAATCTATTCATTTTAACATCAGCGTGATCAATACCAGGTAAATATGATTTAAGTGTTGATTTTACCTGTGCCATGGTAACCTCTGAAATTTCCATGTTTGATCCACCATTCTTGTGGTCGCTGATAATTCTTATTTTTTCGGGTTTGTCAATTAGATTCACCCTTTTAATCTGGATTTCTTTTCCTTCAAAAATAAAGAATGGATCACCATAATAAACAAATTGAATCAAAGTTTTTTGGTCCTCTCCATCCAGATAACCTTGCCTTTTCATCATTTCTTGAACAAAAGCGATTTTCGCACGTTGAAAACATTCTCCGACAAGATACCCTTCTCGTATATGTTGCCAGAATAATTGGGCAAATAAATCTGCGGCAATCAATGGAGGTGCAACTGATCCATAGGATGTGCTGGTTGAACCAATCACAACATTCGTTCCTAATGATAAGTACTTGAGAGCAATCGATTCGTTTTCATTTTTTCCAAAAACATGACCACCATAACAAGCTTCGGTGAGAACTACTTTTGGTGATTTTCCATTATTTAATAAATCATTTGGTGAAAGCGCAATCGGATAATCATTTCCAGGAGGATCTAAAAAATCCCTTTGTCCGAACCATTCCGGCCGATCGATCAAACCATGTAGATTGAAATATCCAAAATCATTTGATACCAGATCCTGCTTACTTAAAGTTTGTTTTTTTCCATTAGGTGAAGTATGCAATGATCTTGTTTCACCTAATGATTTATAAACCGTGGCAGAAGATTTTTTCCAAACGGAGGCAGAATATCCAAAACTGGACAAATATTTATAGGTGAATATATCTGTAAATGATCTTACGATTCTTTCCCAAACTCTGTTCATAGATTTTGGTTGCATATGGAATTTTACGATCTGTCGTAATTGTTGTATCAGTAAACCTGCATCCTGCCCTTTTTCCCCTATGATCCGCCCTAAAGGCCAGTTTGTAACAAAGTAATTATTATCCAAACTTCCATAAGGGTTATCAGACATAATTTCGTCATCAACATCATCTGTTGGATTGGGTAATCGATGGAATGGAACGACCTCATTTCCACCTACAATCAATAAAGATCCAATACGTTCTCCGCGTTTTGCAAGCATTTTATCTAAATCATGAATTGCTAATTTCAATTTCCACGGGTCGATTACTGTAATCGGTGCTAAATTTAATTTTTGTTGGCTTTTAGGATCATCTGGAATAAATAGGAGACTATCCCACCCTGGTTTCTTTTGCATTACCAAATTTATCTGTGACATTGATTGCAAGATCACATTATAGGTTTGTTCTCCATATTGTTGAATAAGCCCAGTTTTGGTTGACATAATTACATAGACAGGAAAACGTCCATCCAGCTTGCCGCTAAAATCTTTTTTGATTGATTTAGCAATCCTTTGAAACTCCTTTTCTGCCTCCATAAACGCCTTACTTCGGGGAGCACCAGAAAAGTTCTTTGAATTTTCTTCTGGTTGACCATCAAAAATGTAATTGCTGACTTCTAATTTTCCTTCTGGTAAACGATTCCATCCCATATCTGACGCAACTTCTCCTGGAACCTGAAAATCAAAACGGATAGTTAGAACTTCTGGCCACAATGGTAAGAATACATGTTGGTCTCCCCACAATCTACGAGCTACCTGTCCAGCAGAATCATTTGCGACACATTCATGTAATAAATTTACAGCTTCTTCTTCTTCACCGGTTTCTAATAATTGTTCAGCCAGAATTAATTTATACAGGATTGTTTTTGGCCATTTTTGATAATAAATTTCTGCAAGATTTCTGGTTGTTGTAGAGTCATGTTGAAAATATATAGACTTGATGTGGAACAAATTGATAATCGGATTATCTAATTTTAAAGACAGTACCCTGACCATTAAATCTCCGGCATTATCAAATTTCTCTTTTCCTATGGATTTCTTTACAACCCGTAATGCTGGGCTCCAGGCAGGTAAAGCACTTTTGTTTTTGATTACACCACCCAAAATATGAATACAAGCCAAAGAAAGGTTTTTTTCATCTTCAGGGATTGGTAAGGTTGCATAAAATTCATGCGCAGTTAAATTTTCTGGGTCAGCTTCTATTAGATTTTTAGTTGTTTCTATGGCTAAATCTAATTTGTTTTCTTTTTGGTAAAACAAAGCCAAATAATATTGCATTGTAAGATCGCCAGGATAAGACGATAACCATTTTTGCGCCAACTGTCTTCCAAAGACAATTTTATTATTTTGTAATGCTGAAACAATCAGTTGAATAACTGTTCCACGATTAATGTTTTGTTCATGAGTTGGATTTGAAAATTCCATATGAGTTCTCCTATGAAGAGTGAACCAAATTCAATGCAATAACACCGGCTAATTGTCGGCGAATACTTGTGTCTTTTGGAGATAGGGACGACGCAATTTTCAACATCTTCTCTGCACCTTGATAATCCTTGAGATCACGTAAGAGCAGACCTGCTTTATAAAAAGCTCGATAATCGTTTTCATCTCTTGAGATAGCTTCTCTGAAAGCATCAAGAGCTTTTTCCAATTCATTTTGTTCAAGATAAATGTCACCCATTTCCAACCAGGGTTCTATACTTTCAATTTTTATTAATCCAGCTTTAGTGAGGTGATCTAATGCCTGATCCAAATGCCCTTGTTTTCTGGCAATTTTCCCTAACAGTAAATGGATTGATGATTGATTTGGTTGAAGGTGAATACTCTTTCTTGCCACCATTTCAGCTGCCTGGAAATCCTCAATATCGATATATAAATTAGCCAGAATTTCAAGCACATCTAAATCCTTTGGAAAACGCTGAGACAATTCAGACGTGATAAGTAATCCCTCTGAATAGTTTTTCATATCCCTGAGATTTCGAACCTTTTCAATTAATAAGCCTTTGCTATCAGGACATATATCTAAACTTCGATTAATCAATTTTATGGCGTCAGAATTCTTTCCATCAATTCGGAGAAGATTTGCATTTAGAATATGGGCTTTTTCAAATCTAGGATTATTGACAAGAATATCTTGAATTTTGTTCTTTGATTTTTCAACTTCGCCAATCAACAAATAAGCTTCAGCTTCCAAATATTGGATTTCTGCGGAATCAGGTCTAAATTTTCTTGCTAATTGAATAGATTGGATTAGGTTTTCATGTGATCTCTCCAGAAGATATGCCTTTGCCATTACAAAATGAAATTCAAAGGATTCAGCGATATTGGGCTTATGATGATCCAATAATTGAATTACCTCACTGGATTTTTTATTGTCGAGTAATAAATTTGCATACTCATAAATAACAGATTCAGTGCTATTAGAACTTTCAACGATTTTCGCCCAATACTCATCTGCTTTGTCAAAATCACCGATAATTTGATATAGTTTTGCAATTCGAATTACCCATTGATCTTCCTGAGGCCAAATTTTATATGCCTGTTCAGCAAAATCTATAGCCTCATCGTGAAATCCACCTTTCTCAAAAATCATTGAGCAGGTCATTAACCAAAGGGGATCATCCGATGAAGTTTGGTTTTCGATAAATGAAATTAATTCGTCAATCGGATCATTCAGTCTGTTCATGAGATAAAATATGCTGTCACTCAATTCACTTCTAAAATTTGTAAAATATTCATTAACAATTTCCGATTTTCCAGCCTTCATTAATTCGTCAACCAATATAAAAACCTGGTATTTTGGAAGTGTTTTAGAATTCAGCAGACTAAATGCAGTTGAAAAATCTTTTTCCTTTATTACTTTATATAATTGTTCAATATTTTTAATCGCTCTTGTTTTCCCATATCGATTTATGACGGATAGCAATTGATTTGTTACATCGGGATTGTTCAACTCAGCCTCAATCAATTTACTTTGGTGAGCTTTCACCAAATTCGAATTGAATAAACCCAGATATTTTTTGTAACTTAAATTCACTGATAATTTGAAAATTGCTTGATCAACTCGCTCCAATGAATTATTTGTTTGATAATCAAGAAATTCTGCTGTTTTTTCAAAATCATATAATCGCCATGCCAATATCAATGCTAACCTTTTTGTTATGGATTTTTTGATATCATCATATTTTCCATCATCATATTTATTTGAGTTGGATGTCTCGTTAATATTCGACTGAGAAGTTTCATCATATATTTTTGTGGCTTCTTCAAACAAATTTTTATCGAGCATCTGATGAGCTGCAAGTAATTTCTTTATTTCATCATTTTCTTCGTTTTCATTAATCGACAATCGATAATCGCGACCATCGAGATATGCACATGCATAATCTATTGCAGTTGCATACATGCTTGTTCCCTGCCACTCTGATGAATTTGTATTATTTTTTAATTTCAATAAATAATCTGAAACTAAATCGTAATCAGTAATTTCCATTGCATATTCTGCCCCCATCAAATAAATCCAAAGATCTGATGGATTAAACTTAATCATTCGGTTGATTACCTCAAGACTATGATCAAACTCCATGAGCTTTTTGTATGCAATTGACAATGAATACAAAATCTGTAAATCCTGCACCCGACTTTGTATCCAATTCTCAGGGATTAATGAGCCTTTGTGGATATTTTCAATAACCTCATTTGATTCGCCTTTTTGAAGTAATAATGCTGTCTCATAAGCATTTACAGAAGCAGAATAATCTTCTTTATTGAATAGGCATTCTCCTTCCAGAGAAGAAATTATCCTAGCGTTGGAAGTGGATTTCTTAATCTCCTGAATTTCTGCCAAAGCCATTTCCCATCGATTATTGATAATCAACAAGTAAATTTTCTCAAATTTGTTTACTTTTGTTTGGAGACCATTTTTACTTTCTGAAATCTTACCAAACCAGACGAGTGCTTCTTCATTTTTCCCGATCCGCAGAAATGAAATCACAGCGCTTCTAATATCTTCATTGGGAATATTTTCAACGTTTGTTAGTCTCTCCAAAACTTCACTAGCCAGTTCTGAATCGCCATTGGAAATATAAATACTTGCTAATCGAGTTATTGCAGAACAATTGGATGGATCAAAATGGAGTATTTGTTCCAAACCACGGATTTCTCTTTCTGGTTTCCCTAATTTTGTCATAAAATCGGAATACCATAACAAGTTATCAATTACTGTGGATCCTAATTCATAAATTTCTTCTGCTTTTGCCTCAGCCTGACTTAGCAATGAAGCAGAAAGATAAGCTTCCGCACATTTTTGTTTGATACCCAAATGTTTTTGATTAAGTTGATCCGCTTCCTGTAAAGCAGCTATTCCACTGTCAAGTTCTGAAAGACCAATTTTCACCAGTCCCAATCCTGCATAGACTCTCCACAATAGAGGTTGGTGTTTTTGATTTGATTTAAACTCATTTATCAATTGCGTATACAACGAATTAGCCGCTTCGTATTCACCAATTAAGAAATAAATTTCTCCTAAAATTATTTGTAAATATTGATTATCACCTACTGAATTTTTTAATGCTTTTTGAAGAATTCGTTGAGAAGACAACAGATTACTCATATTGTTGAATTTGCCATCGGTTGGTAAAAATTTCTCAGGACGGTCACCAAGAATTGTTTGCACGTACAAAAGTAATCGAGAAATCGGGACGTCCATCCTAGTAGTGTTTACAGAAACTTCAAATGCAATCAAAGCAGCATCTCGATTTTGTTTTTCAACCTGGCGAACCGCTTCAGCAAAAGCAAGTTCTGGCTCAAGTGGCCATTTCAATCTTGCCTGACTTAAAATCGTGTCTGCTTCATCAATTCTTCCTAATATTTGTAACGTTTGAATTAATGAATGATTGAAGGTGGCATTATTCGGGTCTAAAGCAACTGCTTTCCGAATATAAGGTAATGCTTCTGCATATAATTCCTGATCGATGCAGGATTTAGCCAGATTAAATTGAATGATTGGTGAATCTGGAATTGTAATAACTGCAGATCTCAGGGTTTCTAATGATTTCTGGATTAAACCCATCTTGTTATAAACTTCACTCAGAACTATCCAACCTTCCTCATAATCAGGCAATCTTTTTGTTGTATCTTCAAAAATGGTTCTCGCTTTTTCATAATCACCTTCTCTGTAGAACATCTTGCCCCAAAGCATATCAATTTGGGTTTCATTGACGCCCTCTTTTTGCATTTTCTCAATTATTTTTTTTGTCTCATCATATTTTTTAGCTTCTAAGGCTGCATCTGCAAAATGAATCCAATCATCGTGGGATAAATTGAAATTTCTAGAATAATCTTCCCATTCCAAATACAAGGAGTCCCATTTATTATTCTTTTCTAAAATTGAAAAAATCTGTTTATATACACTCTCATTATTGATGTCTGACAATAATGAGATTTTTAATTCTCGATAAGCTTCATCTGTCTGATTTAAGGTTTGAAGACCTTCAATATATTCCTCCTGATAATCCACACGAGGAATCGAAATAGATTCTAAGAATTTCACATATTCAGCACTTATTCCATTTAAGCTTAATTTATTGAGAAGTTCGATTAATTTTTTGTGGTCAAGTTTTATGAGATAAGAGAGCGTTTCTGGTGAAGGCCAGCTGGACTGTTGAGTTTCAATCCAATTTCTAAACTGCCTCGAACCAATCTCCCTGGCTTTTGGAGCATCACCATTCTTCAGGACCTCACAGGCAAAAGCAAGATTTGCCAGAATTCCATTTAATTGGTTATCTTGATTTTTACCTCCAGAAGTTTGTTGATCTGTACCTATTTGTGTAAAAACCAGATCATTGAATTTTGGATCATTAACATATTTGATTGTGTCGTCTTTCAAATCATCAATCGATTTGTGAATCAGGTTGAGATCAATTAATTGAAGGATCTTTTGAAGTTTTTCCTTAGCTGAACGGAAATTGCTTTTGGCTTGAACTGGAGAATTTTCGATTTTGTTCTTAAAGCCATTTAATAGATTGATCTTAAATATCGAGTCCAATTTCGATACATCATCAAAATCGGTCAGGGTATGACTGACATTTTGAGAACTGGTGAAAGTTTTAGAATTTCCTAGAGCAACTGCAATTTCTTCACTTAAGATTGAAATTTGTACTGGGATTGTTTGAAGCCAGGTTATTTGAGTCTCAATAGGAAGTTTCTCAAGCAATTTGACAATTAACGTTGCTTTTTGTTTGTGGGATATTAACTGAGTTGCGATAATATGGTTTACAAAGCTGATACCTAAGTAGGGATCATTATCATTAACTAATGCCAGCAGGAAATTTTCGTCATCATTAAGTAAACTATAAAGAATTGAAATGCTGGTTCGCCAGGTCGTCAATACGTATTTTCTGGGAATACCTGAAGACAATTCATCAATTAATCCAATCCATGACTGGTTTTTCCTTTTTCTTTCAAATAGAGCCAGTGCGATATTCGTTGCTTTTGTAAAATCTACCTCTTTTATGTGATTTTTCAAAGTATCATCTACTACAGATATAGAATTCTTGAGATAGAATTTTTCTTTTATATCTTTGTCAAGAATATCGATTTTGATACCAATTGAAAACAAAGCAATTTTTCCAAGTGTCCACGTTGAAAGTTTATTTCCGAATGTCTCAATACACTGACTGTAAAAATCATAATTGCTTATTTTGCTAAGAATTACCTTATCTTGATTGGCTGACTCGATCAGGATCTTCTGATCAATTTCATTCAGACTATCCTTTAAGGATTTAAAAAATAATGTCGTATTCATGTAAACTCCTGTTGAATAATCTAGAATCGCAAGAATAATGCAAAGGATCCACCCATAAGTAAAACTCCCAATACCATCAGGAACACACCAATTCCAGCAGAGGTCGTAACCAGTTGGTTAAGTGATTCAATCAATACAGATGCATTCCCAATAATTGAGGCTATTTCTTCTGTAATACCTTTTTGAACCACTTTTTGGGTTTCATTGGCGATCTTAGTTATCCCTTTACCTAATACACGGGTTAACAAAACTATAAAACCCGTTAGAAATGAGACAAATCCTAATCCCATAAAAACAAGTGTTAGCAACGTGATTATTTCATCTTTTTGCATAAGAAAACCTCCAGAACAATCTTCTAGAGGTTTGATGCAAGTTGTGTGCCAATAACTTTTTATTGCAGATTCAAGGGCAAATTTGGTAGATCAATAATCCCGGTGTCACAGAATAACATTGCACTTTCAATGGCGTTACTTAATTCCCGAATATTGCCTGGCCAACTATATGTAACTAGTTTTTCCATAGCTCGAGGAGTAATGTCCAGAATATTTACACCCATCTTCATGTTTTTTTGTTTTATGAAGAAACCAACCAATTCCGGAATGTCTTCTTTTCGTTCCCTTAATGCGGGGACATGAAGATCAACTACTTTCAATCTGTAATAGAGATCTGAGCGAAATTCATTTTTTTCAATCATTTGCTCCAAATTTCTATTGGAAGCTGCAACAACCTGGACATCTACATTAATCAGATTATTTCCACCCACTCTTCGGAAAGCCTTAGATTCTATGGCTCGTAATAATTTTGCTTGCATGTCCAATGGCATCGATGAAATTTCATCCAAAAACAAAACACCTTCATCAGCCGTTTCCATGAGACCATGTTTTCGTTTATCTGCTCCGGTGAATGCACCAGATTCATGCCCAAATAATTCCGATTCAAGCATAGTGCTTTGAATAGCTGCGCAATTAATGGCAACAAACATCTTGTGGGATCGGGGACCTACGCTATGAATAAAATTAGCAAGCACATCTTTTCCAACACCTGTTTCACCAGTGATGAGAACTGAAACGGACATCGAGGCTGCTCTTTCCGCCTGATTCAATACATGTTTCATATGGTTGCTATTGCCAGTAACAAATTGAACACTGTTTTTTTGAGTATCTCGAAACAATGCTAATTCGCGCCGCATCTTAACAATTTCAATTGCCCTCTGGATAGAGAGTTCAAGTCGGTCCAGTTTTATTGGTTTAATTAAGAAATCATGTGCGCCATTACGCATGGCTTCCACCGCAATTTCTATATCTGGGAAACCCGTAATGAGGATCATGGGTGGTCTTAACTTCATATTGAGAGTCTCATACAATAGGTTTGGACCAAAACCATCCGGTAATTGAACGTCGAGTAGAACAATATCACAATTTCCTTTTCGAAGTTCCGACCTGGCATCTTCTAATGTTCCCACACCAATTACTTCATAACCTAATGGCGTAAGAAAAGTCTCTAGATTTGTTCGCGCATTTTCTTCATCGTCCACTACCAAGACTGTAAAACCCATTTGAATTAATCTCCTTGTTTGGTCGGTAAATAAACAGCGAAAACTGTTCCTCCACCAGGATAAGATTCGACTGTAATATTACCACGGTGAGCAGTAATGATTCGTTTACTAATTGCCAATCCTAATCCGGTTCCAGTTTTTTTAGTTGTAACAAATGGTTCGAAAACATGCCCTCTGACATCATCAGGGATGCCAGGTCCACTGTCGATTATTTTAATCTCTATTTGTGGATAATTTGAAATGGTTCTTGAAATATTTATATGAACAGCCAATGTTCCTTTTTGATCAGGAGTCATAGCTTCTATAGCGTTACCAATAAGATTTGTAAATACCTGTTCCAAAAGCCGGGGATCTGCGGTAATTAAAGGTAATTCTTCCCCTTTTTGGAAAAATTCCTTTACGCCAACCCTTGACATTCTCGGCTTCCAACGATCAAGAATTCTTTGAAGCAGAATAGCCACATCTACAGACTCGAATTTCGCATCGAATGGTTTTGAATAAGCCAAAACAGCTTCCATTTGGTGGGTTAATCGATCACAATCATGGATCATTCGATCAACCATATCTTTGTTCTTGGGATCCTCCGTAAAACTTCTCGATAGGATTTGCAAACCCATTGAAATATTATTGATGGGATTACGAACTTCATGAGCAAATACTGCTGTAAATTCTCCTAATACAGCCCTATGTTCCAATTGTTGAGCTCTTGTTTTTATCTCTTCATTTTCACTGACATCACGCAAATAAATAATTATTGCGAGTAAATTATTATTTTGAATTACCGGGACAATGCGAGCATCCACCGGCACTGAATCACCATTGCGATTATGAATATGCACAATTCCAAGACGATGAATCCCAAAATCTGTTTTTGCTGATTCCAATAAAGGTAAAAAGCTATCAGGGCCAATAAGGATATTGTCAATAGTCCGATCTGATACTTCATGCGATTGGTAACCTAGTAAAATTTCTGCACTTGGATTAATCATCCAGATTTTAAGTTCAGGTTTTAAAATAATAATTCCATCCTGAACATGAACAAGAATTTCATTATTTACGTCAATCATCCAATCCTGAGATTCAATTTTTGATCGAAGAGCTTTTACTAATATGAAATATTGAAGTGTTGAAGAAATTGCTGCTGAAAACATCTCCAAAATTGAAATTAAATTTTTGGGAGGTTGTTTCTTCTGTTGACCTACAACCAATAATGCTGATGCACTTTTTCCAGGTCCTAACGCAGAAGTTGCAATATAAGCCAGATTACTGATCCGGGCAATTTTTTGTAATTCGGTTTGTACTCTATGTCCAGGGGTCCAGATACTCGTTTTTTGATCCAATCGAATATCACTGGAAGGTAAAGTGAATGGTAACAAATCACTTTCGGTTTTCGCTGCGATTCGTGTTAATTCTGGAATATCACTATTCACCTGATAAATTGTCACATGTGGGGTTTCAAAAAAGTTTTCAATATATTTGACCGAGTTCTGTAATGCACTTTCCAGATCTTCTTCTTCGATCAATCGCAATAATTTCTGCATTGTTAAAAAGAGATGATCCTGCCAGGATTTTTGTTTTTCTATAAATATTTGTTCTTCATTAAAGACAATTACACACTGGGAATTTTTATCATCAATGTAATATTTCCAGGCATAACCATCAACAACCTGCTTGTTCCGTTTTGTAATTTCGAGCATAAAAGGCTCTGATATCGATGCATCAATAACCCCCTCAATATTAAAAATTGCATCAATTTGAAAAGTAGTCAGTTCAACAGGTGAATAGGATGTCAGTTTCAAAAATTCCACATTAAAACTAACTATTTCATTTCGATTAAAATCAACAATGATTGCAGGATCTTGAATTACATTTAATAAATTCTTAAAGATCGTAGCACTATCATTTTGTACTTTTCCTAATAATACTTCGCGAAACCAATTTGGTTTTTCAGAATTCATTCACTTATGCAGCCTGCCGTAAATGCGCTGGCAGTATTCCTTCCATAGCTCGATATTTAGCAACAGTACGACGTGCAACTTGAATCCCTCGTTCATCGAGTTTTTTCTGAATTTCTGTATCACTCAATGGTTTAGACTCGGCCGAAACAATTTCTCGAAGAATAGTTCTTGCAGAAAGACTTCTATCGAAAAATGCAGCCATGGGTACAATTTTTCTATTCGGTAATTGAACTGATTTTCCTGAAACAGCTCTGGAAATTGTTGATTCATGCACTTCGAGTTCCCCCGCAAGACTTGCCCGTGTAATTGGTTTTAAAAATTTTTCACCTTTAGTAAGGTAAGGTTTCTGAATCTTAACCAACTCAAGCATTAATCTCTGCATCGTATGGTTTCTCTGCTGTAAACACTTCACAAATAATGATGCACGTTCCAAATCACCCTTCATAGCATCTTTTAATTCAGCATCTGTTTGCTTTATTGTCTGTTTATACAATGGACTCACTTGAAGTGTTCCTGAATATGGCATAACTATCTCAACAATCATTTGCATTTTTGGATCGTTATTCGAAAAGGATATCAATACATCTGGTCGGTGATAAACATTCGAATCAGGTGCTGAAGGATTGCGTACATTTCCCCAATGCGAGCGAGCTGGGAAAGGATTCAAATTATCACTGATGAATTCTACAATTTTTTCAACTCTCTGTACACTAATTTTAAGTTTCTTTGCAATTTCTGAATATTGACGCTTGCTCAATAAATCCATATGGTCTTTGACAATATCAATAGAATATTCAGGAATTGAATTATTTTCAGACAATACTTCCAATTGAATCAAAAGAGCCTGTTGTGGATTAATGGATCCAACTCCAATAGGGTCAGCCAATTGAATTACTTTTTGAACTTCCTCTATTTGTGAAATTGGAACATGAAAATAGCGGGCAACATCAACTAATTTTACGCTGAGAAAACCATCATCATCTAAATTCGTCAATAAATGAATGGCGATGAGTTGTTGATCTTTAGACAACTCAGGCGCTATTTGTTTTATCACATAACTGGTTAGATCATCAGTCGCTGGTGAAAAAGGTTCTTCCGAAAAATCAGAATCGTCATAATCAGACATCGGAATAAAATCATCCATTGGTGAAACATAGACAATTGGTTCGTCATTATCGGTATTCATTGGCCTGGAACAGATCGGGCAAGCTCCATTATCAGGTAATACCCGCTTGCAATGGGGGCAACGACGTTCTTCAATGATCTCTAAAGCTGGATTCGCAGCCAATTCAGAGTCTATTTGCTGCTTGAGTTCAAAGGCAGAAAGGCTTAACAAAGTCATGGTTTGCGCAAGATGCGCTGTTGTTATTGGCTTGTGTACCTGAAATTGATATTGGAGCATAATGTTGTCCTCACTTTATAAGTATATCTATAGAAGGGCTATGTTGCAAGTTGTATGCCAGACATATTTTTTGATGTAAAATATGAACCGAGGACAATGCATTGGAAAAACAAACAGTGACAGTAATCGGTGCTGGCTTAGCAGGAAGTGAAGCTGCTTATCAATTAGCGAAAACTGGGTTTCATGTTAATTTGTATGAAATGCGTCCATTGGTAACCACTGGAGCGCATACGACTGATCAATTTGCGGAATTGATTTGTTCAAATTCTTTAGGTTCAAATTTGCCGGACCGGGCTTCAGGTGTTCTTAAGAATGAATTAAGGACGTTGGAATCTTTGCTAATGAAAATTGCTGACCAATATGCATTACCTGCAGGAGGAGCGCTCGCTGTGGATCGGGATCTTTTCTCATCTACGGTAACCGAGTTGCTTTCAAATCACCCAAAGATAAATATTATCCGTGAAGAAGTTTTGGAAATTCCGCATCAACCAACCATTGT
The DNA here is from genome assembly GCA_030653365.1 of Anaerolineaceae bacterium. Taxonomy (GTDB): domain Bacteria; phylum Chloroflexota; class Anaerolineae; order Anaerolineales; family Anaerolineaceae; genus UBA6170. The sequence continues at coordinate 485,817 of JAURZL010000007.1, read as the reverse complement.
TGCCTCAGGTCCATTAACTTCGCAACCACTTTCAAGAAGCATATCAAGATTATCAAATTCTGATAACTTGTTTTTTTATGATGCCATTGCTCCAATTATTAATTACGACTCGATAAATATGGATATTGCCTTCAAAGGTTCCCGTTATCAAAGAGGAGATGAAGAGTCAGGTGATTATATTAATTGCCCTTTTTCAAAAGAAGAATACGAAGCATTTGTAAATGAATTGGTATGTGCCCAAAGGATTGAATTAAAAGATTTTGAATCTGAAATTGATCAAGGTGTAAATGCTGGTGATAAACAATATTTTGAAGGCTGTCTGCCGGTTGAAGTCATAGCAAAAAGAGGGGAAAAATCATTAGCCTTTGGACCACTTCGTCCAGTGGGTATTTGGAATCCTCATCAAGATAAAAGACCATATGCTGTTCTTCAACTTCGCCAGGATAATCTTGCTGGGACTCTTTATAACATGGTTGGTTTTCAAACCAATCTAAAGTTTTCAGAACAAAAAAGAATCTTTCAGATGATACCAGGTCTGGAAAAAGCAACCTTTGGTCGATATGGACAAATGCATCGAAATACTTTCATAGCTTCTCCCAAATTATTATTGCCCTCGTTACAATTCAAAGATAGAAATGATTTATTCTTTGCTGGTCAAATTACAGGTGTAGAAGGGTATGTTGGGAATATTGCTACCGGCCTTTTAGCTGGGATTAACATGACCAAATATTTACAGGGTCATGAATTGATAGTTTTACCAAGAACCACTATGCTTGGAGCACTCTGTCATTACATTACGGATTCTGATATGCGTGATTTTCAACCAATGAAAGCTAATTTTGGTATATTACCTCAAATTTCAGCCAAAGGAAAACGCGAACGCGCAAAAATATATGCCGAGATAGCAAAATCCAGTCTAAATGATTATCTAATCAAGTCAAGTATGGAGAACATTTCATGAAACCGTTTATAACGATTGCCTGTGTACTGATATTACTCCTCTCAAGCTGTACCACTCCGCCTGTATTAGAATTTGATGGAAAAAATGCTTATGACTATGCGAAAATTCAGGTTGAGTTTGGACCAAGAACTCCTGGAAGTGAGGCTCACCAAAAAACAATTGAATTTATTACAACTGAGTTAAGTTCCTCAGGTTGGAGTACTGAAATTCAATCAGAAGAATTAAATGGTTACAAAATCCAAAATATTATCGCCAAAATGCCCTCATCTGTAGATCAACCCTGGATTATTATTGGAGCTCATTATGATTCCCGATTTTTCGCCGATCATGATCCAAAGATTGAGAATAAAAATCAACCAGTAGCAGGTGCAAATGATGGCGCGTCTGGCGTTGCTGTACTTCTAGAACTGGCAAGAGTGTTGCCTGATGGTATCGATAAAATTATCTGGTTTGTTTTTTTTGATGTAGAAGATCAAGGAAATATTGAAGGTTGGGATTGGATCCTTGGATCACGCAGTTTTGTAAATGTGTTGGATGGAAAACCAGATGCTGTAGTAATTCTTGATATGATTGGAGATAAGGACTTAAATATCTATTTTGAACATAATTCTGATAAAGAATTACAGGAAGAAATTTGGAATATTGCTGCTGATTTAGGGTATCAGGATTCTTTTATTCAAGAATACAAATATACTATTCTGGATGATCATATTCCATTTATTGAAAAGGGAATTACAGCGATTGATATTATTGATTTTGATTATCCTTATTGGCACACTTCTCAAGATACGCTGGATAAAATATCACCAGAGAGTCTGGAAATTATTGGCAGAACAATATATCATTGGTTATTAGTGCCATAAAACATTGGAAAAATGTAGCCATATATCATAAACTTCATATATGCCATTACCATCAGAGATATTAATTAACCTATATCCAATTTTTGAAAAAAAAGTGGTTCACGAATTGATTCGAGGATCTTTATTAAAGAATGAAATATCCGATCAATTTAGTTTATTCTTCAACCACCTGATTCAAGCAATTGAGACTGGTGATCCATCATGGTTTGACCCATTACTTACTAGCTGGGCAAATTCGTTGACACAAACAGATTTAGCCGAAGAGAAAAATGTCATTAATGAATTTATCAATGAATTGGTGCAAATCATTAATCAGACAATTATTGAGAATACTGTGCCAGAAGATGCGGTTTTGTTGAGTAGCCTGCTTTTGCCAATCTATTCGTATTTATTTACTAAAACAGCAAATATTGAAACAGAGCAAAAAATTCTTTTTCTTACTAAAAAACTTAATCAATTGCAAACTGATCTGGTTAAATTGGATGAAAGTAAAAGTAATTTTGTAGCTGTGGCAGCCCATGAACTCAAAACTCCACTGACTTTAATCGATGGATATACATCCATGCTGATTGATGTAATTTTAAAACAAAACAAGAATGATTTGTTAGTTTTTGCAAATGGAATAATAAATGGTTCTAAACGCTTGCGTGGCATCATCGAAGATATGATTGATGTTTCATTATTAGAAAATGATTTACTAAAACTCAATTATCAACCATATTGGCTAAATAGAATTCTTGAATTTGTCATTATCGAAGTGTCACCAGTTAGTCAGGAAAGAAATTTATCCATAAACATCCAGGATTTTGATGGTTTTTCTGATATGAATTATGGTGATCCAGAAAGGATTATTCAAATTTTTAGAAACCTTTTATCCAACGCGTTAAAATTTACACCAGACGGAGGAAAAATTAATATTGGTGGTCGGAAGTTGTCTGGTTTCATTGAGGTGCTTATATCGGATACCGGAATTGGAATTAATCTCGAAGATCAAACGACCATATTTGATAAATTCAACCGGTTAGGAAATATTGCATTACATTCAAGTGGAAAAACAAAATTTAAAGGTGGAGGACCTGGTCTGGGTCTACCGATCGCAAAAGGGATTGCTGAAGCACACGGGGGATCAATTTGGGTCGAATCCGATGGATATAATGAGCTTGAATTCCCAGGGTCCACTTTTCATATATTGCTGCCAATTATTGATAAATTGCCGGAGAGAAATTTAATGGAAGAACAAGGACTAAATAAATGAAAAATTATTCATTCATTCACCCCTCTGATAGAATTGCCTCTTTCAAACCCTATTACTTTGCAACGCTGTCAAAAAAAATATTAACCCTACAAGAAAAAGGAGTAGATATTATAAAAATTGACATGGGTTCTCCCGATTTACCACCAGAACCATTTATTATCGATAAATTAACTGAATCAGCTTCCCTACCGAATAAACACGGATACACGCCAATGGGTGGAAGTCCCGAATTTCGCAAGGCGATTTCATATTATTACGAAAATAGATTTGGGGTCAAAGTAGATCCTATGACAGAAACCGTGGGTTTAATCGGTTCAAAAGAAGGTTTGTTCCACCTGACACAAGTTTTGGTTAATCCTGGCGATTATGTTATCGTTCCAGACCCCGGATATCCGGTATATTCTGCTAGTGCTCAAATTGCTGGTGGACAAATTTATAAACTTCCATTATTTAGTGAAAATGGTTTTATCCCAGATCTGACTTCTATTCCTCAGGATGTCATTGAGAAAACAAAAATAATCTGGATTAATTACCCCAATAATCCAACAGGTGCGATCGCCCCATTTTCCTTTTTTGAGGAAATTGTTGCATTTGCAATAAAAAATCGCATTATCATTGCTCACGATGCACCTTATGTGGATGTCTGTTTTGATGGGTACGTTGCTCCAAGTTTATTACAGGTGGATGGGGCAAAAGAAGTTGCAGTTGAATTCAACTCTTTATCAAAAGCGTATAATATGGCTGGTTGGCGTTTAGGAATGGCTGTAGGAAACCTAGATGTAATTGGCTACATCCACACTTATAAAAGCCAGATGGATTCTTCTCAATTTGCACCTGTAATCGATGCAGGAATTGCTGCTCTCACAGGTGATCAAGCCTGGTTGACAAAGAGAAATTCAATTTATCAAACCAGACGAGATATTGTTGTTGCTGGTCTTAAAAAGGCTGGTTTTATCGTTGATGCACCTCCTGCAGCAATCTATGTTTGGGCAAAATTGCCATCGGGACAAACTGATAGTATGGAATTCTGTAACCGATTATTAGAAGAAACCGGGGTGAGCACAACACCAGGATTAGTTTATGGGCAATATGGAGAAGGCTATTTACGTGTATCATTAGGGACAAGTACCGATCGTATTCGGGAAGCAATCGATAGAATTAAGAACTGGATCAAATAAAGTAAGGATATTATGTCAAAAAAAAGCACTGAACCAACAAAGATGGCCAAAGAAAAAGCATTTTTAGTTGGAGTCGATATATATAACCAAAAAAATTGGTTATCTTTGGAAGATTCAATGGATGAATTAAGTCTTCTTGCTGCAACTGCAGGGCTTGTGGTAGTCGGTGAAGCAACACAGAGTCTTTCTCACCCAAATCCGGAAACCTTTATTGGATCCGGTAAAGTGCAAGAAGTAATAACACTGGTAAACGAAACTCAAGCTGATATTGTCATTTTCGATGAAGAACTCTCTCCCAGACATCAAAGAGAATTGGAAAAAAGTTTCGGTGATCAGATCCGTGTTTTGGATCGCACAGCTTTAATCCTGGATATTTTTGCACAACATGCTGACACCAGAGAAGGTATTTTACAGGTCGAACTGGCTCAATATGAATATCGGCTGCCACGATTGACTCGTGCGTGGACACATTTAGCCAGACAAGCTGGTGGCGGTGGTGGTAGAACAGGCAGTGTTGGTGGAGTCGGTTTGCGTGGTCCTGGTGAGACACAACTGGAAGTAGACCGCCGAGAAATCCGCAACAAAATTTCAACACTAAAAAAAGAATTAGAAAAAGTTAGGTCTCATCGAAATCGATATCGGCAGCAAAGGAAAAGGTCACAGATTCCAACCGTATCACTTGTAGGATACACAAATGCTGGTAAATCCACCTTATTGAATACAATTTCCAAAGCTGATGTTTATGTTGCAAATCAATTATTTGCAACTTTAGATCCCACGACCAAAAGGGTGACATTGCCAGATAACCATACTTGTTTGTTTACTGACACAGTTGGATTTATACAAAAACTCCCGACCCAATTGATTGCAGCTTTTCGAGCTACTTTAGAAGAAATTTCCGAAGCAGATCTATTATTACACATTGTTGACATTACTCATCCAAGCGCACAATCTCAATGGCAATCTGTTCAGGAAACCTTATCAATTCTAAAGGCTGATCACATTCCAACCATAACTGTACTTAATAAAATTGATAATCTTCACGATCCTGATGCAGCCAAACAAATTTCCCTTGATTATAAAGATGCAGTAGCTATCTCTGCTAAAACAGGAATAGGATTAATTGAATTATTGAGCATGGTTGAAAATGAATTGTTTTTCAGCCTAATTCCTGTAAAAGTCAACTTGCCTTATCAACAAGGTCGTTTAATCTCGATCTTCCATGAACAAGGAAAAATTGAGAATATTGCTCATAAAAAAGGTGGTGTGTTGATTGAAGGCAAATTACCTGCAAGGTATATTTCTTTATTCGAACATTATTTTTCGAATTTAACAAATGAAAAAGATGAATAAAATGGGAAATTTATCGAATCTCTTATCTAGACTATCAAGTTTTTTTTCAAACCGAAAAGGATTGTTAATTTTTGTTGCGATCATTCTAATAATTACCAATTTTATTATTGGATTGCTATTTAATAATTGGTTTTCTCAATCCGATCTGCTTCTGCATCTGGGAATCATCATCGGATTATTTGGTGTAATGATCGCCTGGGCTTTATAAAAGAAAAAACTCCTTTCGGAGTCTCTTTCTATTTCTTCTTTTCTTTTTCAACCTGGACAACTTCTCGTCCTTGATATTGTCCACACGATGGACATACAGTGTGCGAAAGACGCATTTCACCACAATTGCTGCATTGAACCAATGATGGTGCGGTCAAACTATCATGTGCACGGCGACGATCACGTCGACCTTTAGAAATTTTCCTTTTTGGCTGTGGACCCATTTTCCTTACTCCTATCTGAATAATCAGTAATTTACCTATTTGTTAAGCCGTCAAATTATAATAGCAGGCATTTGGAACTGTCAAGCAATCCTGACAGCAATCCTGACAGCAATCCTTGAAAATATCCTGTTTATTTGTAAGTGTAAAGTCAAAATGTCAATTTCATTTTGCAAAAATACAAGGGAAATGTCAAAATTTATATTAACATCCAATTTTGGATTTTAAACTACATTATATTTTCAAAAGATATACGATCATTTCTATGATTAGCTTAAGAAAATACTATAATAATCTTCATGAATACCAGAACACCAACGATAACTATACGTGAAATTGTATACAACGAAGTAGGTCCTTCTTATTTTGTTCCCCAACACATCCACAATTTGTATCAATGGTATTGTGTGGTTTACGGAAGTGTTGATTTTAAGGTTGGTGATACAACCAACAAAATGAATCCACACGATTCAATATTGATTTCTCCAGGCGTGTTTAGATCACCGAAGTATCGTGATAAATCCCTAGGTTATTTTTACGTTCTATTTGAAAATCATTCCTTAAAATTAAAACATCTATCTGATGTTGTGGTTTCAATTCCTAATGAATTCCAAAATGACCTAAGTTCACTAATCCATGAAATTAATAAACCAGAAGAAAATACCGTTGAACTTGTTGAATCACTTATCATCAGATTATTGATTGGTTTGGAGCGTTCTCAAAAAAGCAACACGGCAATTGAATACTCATCAAATCTAAATATTCAATCAAAAAAAGAAATCGTTGAACGCATAGAAACCTACATGCAAAGAAATTTGCATCACAATTTATCCCGAAAAGAATTATCAAAGGTTTTTCACCTCTCCCCATCACATCTGGCAAGAATTTTTCGAAATGCAACTGGAACAACCCTCTCAAAAAGATTATTAGAATTTCGAATTAACAGTGCAAAGCAATTATTATTAGAAAGCTCGTTGCCTATTTCTGAAATTAGTCTGCAGGTAGGCTACACCAGTTTCAGTCATTTTGCTCAGATTTTTCGGCAGGAGACAGGTGTATCACCTGGCGATTATCGACGCTCTCAAGGAAACATTCGCAGAAATATGGATATTAACCATTAGTTTTTGAGTATTTTTTGATAGCCAATCCCCTAACTTGCGAGTATTGTAGATAATGCGGAGGATTGATGGAAAATAATAAAGTTCAGTTAGCAGTTATTGGTGTGGGGGCAATGGGAAGTCAGCATGCAAAAGATATCCAATTATTACCAGATGTCAATTTAGCAGCTGTATGTGATTTGATACCTGAAAGAGCTGAAAAATACTCAAATGGATCAGATTGCAAACAATTTACCAATTATCAGAAAATGATAAATACTGTCAATTTGGATGGAGTGATAATTGCCACACCTCACTACGACCACACACCAATTGCCATCGATTGTTTTCAAAAAGGAATTCATGTTCTTACAGAAAAACCTATTGCTGCTCATGTATGTAATGCTAAGAAAATGATAACTGCCTATGAAAAGGCATTAGAAACTCATCCAAATCTGAAATTTGCGATCATGTTTCAACAACGCACATATGGTTCTTGGATAATGGTAAAGAAAATGCTTGATGAAGGAAAATTAGGAAAAATTGTCAGAGCAACCTGGATCATTACAAATTGGTTCCGAACTCAAAGGTATTATGATCATGGAGATTGGCGGGCTACATGGCATGGTGAAGGTGGAGGCGTTTTGCTCAATCAATGCCCTCATAACCTCGATTTATTCCAATGGTTTTTTGGAATGCCAATGAAACTAACAGGTTTTGCTCAATTAGGTAAATATCATTCTATTGAAGTTGAAGATGAAGTAACTGCCTATATGGAATATGAAAATGGTATGATCGGACATTTCATCACTTCAACAGCAGAGTCTCCTGGAACCAATCGGCTTGAGATTATTGGTGAAAAAGGAAAATTGGTGGTTGAAGATGAATTGTTAACCTTCTGGGAAAACAAAAAATCGATGCTTGATCAAATTCAAACTTCTCCCGATCCTTATAAGCAGGTGGAATTCACAAAAATCAATGTTCCTTATGTTCACCATGGTGGACCAGGGCATGACATAATCATTCAAAATTTTGTTAGATCTATTCAAAATGGAGAAAGCTTAATTGTCCCGGGGGTTGATGGTGTACATCAATTGCAACTTGGTAATGCGATCATGTTATCTTCATTTTTGGATAAACCCGTCAATTTACCAATTAATGAAGAAATGTATAAAAATATTCTCATTGATAAAATTCGGAATTCTAAATTTCAGAAAATTGTGAACGAGAATGAAATCTTTGATATATCAGGTTCATTTGGAAATTGAATTATTGGTAATGATGCTGACGTAGGAGGTAGAATGTATTTTTCAGGTTTTGCAGATGAAGCAGGAAATTCAATAGAAACTCAGATAAAAGCAACAATCGAGTTAGGATGGAAGAACATCGAATCACGTTCCATCAACAATGTCAACATAACAGATATTAGTGAAAAAGAATTTGATTTTGTATACGAAAAACTAATGGAATTTGGAATAAATATTAATTGCTTCGGGAGTGCTATTGCGAATTGGAGTAAAGATCCTAGAGATGATGAGTCATTTGATGAGTGTGTTCAGTCCTTGAACCGGGCAATTCCGCGCATGCATCGATTAGGAACACGTTATATTCGTGGCATGAGTTTTAAAATTTTGAGAGATGTTGAACCAGACTCACCAGAAATTGAAAAGCACATTTTTGAAAAATTATCTACCCTGATAAAAATATGTGAAGATTCTGGAATCATGTACCTGCACGAAAATTGTATGAATTATGGGGGACTGTCGTATATTCATACTCTAAGGTTATTGGATAACATTCAATCACCAAATTTCAAATTGGTTTTTGACACAGGCAATCCTGTAGGATCTGATAATCGGGTTGGCCCACCACCATTTAAAAAACAGTCTTCATGGGAATTCTATAAAAACATACGCGAATTTATTGAGTATGTCCATATAAAAGATTGCATATTCATCGCTGAGAAAAATGACATTTTTCCCCAATTGGAATTTACATTTCCTGGAGAGGGACATGGCGATGTGAGGAAAATTGTGTTTGATTTATTAAGAACTGGATATGATGGAGGTTTTTCCATTGAACCTCACCTTTCCTTCATTCATCATGATCAATCGGAACAATCAATCGCTTCTATCAGGTATGAAAACTATGTTTCATATGGAAAAAGATTCATGAAATTATTTGAAGATGAAAAAAAGAGTAGAATGAGCTCATTATGAATTCAAAAGAAATCATTTTAGCCAATATCAACCATGAAGATCCTCCTCGTCCAGGCCTTGATTTTGATCGCAATCGCATAAGTGATTTTTTATATGCAGATCTGAAACCATACAATTATCATCAAAAACGTTGGTTGGAAGGCGACCGTGAATATTATGACGATGAATGGGGAAATATTTGGCATCGGATGACTACAGGATCTCAAAAAGGTGAAATCTATCGACCTTTTGTAAAGGATTGGAATGATCTGGACTGCTTACAGACTCCTGATTATACACATCCAGATTGTGCAAAAGAAATGAATAGTCTCTTTAAACAACCTACAGATAAGTTTAAGATAGCAATTGTGGGTGGTTGGATTTTCGACAATGCCCGCTATATTCGAGATATGTCAGTCTATTTTTTTGACATGGCTGCAAATCCTGATGAATTGAATCGTTTACATGGAATAATTTCAGAAGTGTACGAACAAAAAATCCATCTTGCGGGGAAAAATGATGCTGATGGAATATTCCTTGGCGAAGACATGGGTACTCAAACAGGACTTTTATTTAGTCCAAAAATGTTTCGATATTATTTCAAATCGGAATATGCCCGCTTGTTTTCCATAGCCCATGATTATGGTTTAAAAGTATTTATGCACTCTTGTGGTAAAAATTGGGCAATTCTTCCAGACCTTTTGGAAATTGGGGTTGATGTATTCCAATTTGATCAACCTGCAGTATACAACATGCCTGAACTATCTGATTTGTTACAGAAACATAAAGCTGCTTTATTCAGTCCAATAGATATTCAGAAAATTCTACCTACTGGTGATCGGTCCATAATTGAATCTGGGGCACTCAAAATGTTTGATATTTTTAAAGGTGGATTAATATTTAAAAATTATCTCGATTTATCTGGAATCGGTGTAAAAGAAGAATGGGATGATTGGGCGTATCATGCAATTTGTGATCAAATTTCTAAAAATCTCCCTGGTTTCACCTATTAATTTAATTCTCGACTGAAATTGACCAAAACGATTTTTCCAAAATTCATATGATTTTGACATTTTTGGCTAATATGCTAATGAAAAAATCAAATTTGGTTACAAATCTGGACATTCCAATTTTGCTCACAATAGGACATTTCTATTGTGCTCGGACTAGGACATTTCTATATTGCCTTGACATTCACTGAATCCATTCCTACCCATAAGACAAATATAAGAGTATAATTTTCGGGTTGTGCAGCTTTATGGCTGCGGATACTAGGACTGGAGGTTATTTTCCTATGAAGCGACGCTATATCAACCTGATCCTGATACTTGTCCTGCTTGCTGCAGTGATCTGGATTGATCTCCCCTCAAATACAAATATTCCGGTAATTAATAAATCAATCTCAACTGTATTAGGCCTGGACCTTCGTGGTGGCATGCAAGTTATCCTAAAAGCTGATCTTCCAGAAGGTGCTGAAGTCACTGGCGATTCATTACAGGTCGCACGCCAAATACTTGAAAATCGCTCCAATGGTTTAGGTGTTAGTGAAGTCGTATTTCAGGTGGCAGGCAGTAATCGAATTGTTGGTGAATTTCCTGGAGCAAGTAATGCTGAGGATGTAATCGAACAAATCAAACAAACTGGTGTTTTGGAATTTGTTGATATTGGCGACAATCTTTGGCAATTTTTACCTGGTGACGATATTGTTACGGATTTCACGTCATCCATAAAAGTCACCGAAGTACCAGCACCAGGCTTAATTGTTCCAACAGATGATGCAAATGCTGAAACTCCAAAACCCATATTTCATACAGTTATGACTGGCATTGACTTAAAAGCTGTCGCAGTTGATAGTCCTATTGCAAATACCTATCAGATAAATTTTGAATTAACCACTCAAGGTAAAGATATTTTTGCAGAACATACGAAAAATAATATCGGAAAATTTTTAGCCATCGTACTGGATAATAAAATAATATCTGCTCCTACAATTTCTAATGCTATCCCTGATGGCTCTGGAACAATTTCGGGTTCTTTTACAATTGATGAAGCCAATGCATTGGCTGTCCAATTACGCTATGGTTCATTGCCAATCCCCCTGGTTGTTGAACAAATCCGGGTAATTGGGCCAACATTAGGTCAAGACTCGCTTGAAAAAAGTCTTGTTGCCGGCCTTGTTGGATTTATATTGGTCGCCTTATTTATGGCAATTTTCTATAAAGTTCCTGGAATCTTGGCAGATTTTTCAATCATAATTTATGCTTTGGTGACTTTTGCTTTATTCAGGTTAATCCCTGTCACCCTTACTTTACCAGGTATCGCAGGTTTTCTCCTCAGTACTGGCAGCGCATTAGACGCAAATATTCTAATTTTTGAAAGATTGAAAGAAGAATTACGAAATGGTCGAACCCTTTCACAAGCAATCGATCTGGGCTGGAAAAGGGCATGGCCGTCCATAAGAGACTCAAATATCGCTACCATCATCACCTGTTCCATCCTGTTCTGGTTTGGATCAACATTTGGTGCAAGTTTTGTAAAAGGATTTGCAATAACATTAGCTTTAGGTGTTGCAGTCAGTTTGTTCTCTGCGATTGTTGTAACCAGAACTTTTCTGGCAATCTCATTAGATCTCATTAAACATCCTGAAAACCATTTGAAATGGTTTGGCATCTAAAGAAAGGGTGAAAAAATGAACATTTTAGGAAAACGCTATCTATTCTTTGCAATATCAACTGTTTTCATTCTTATCGGATTGGTAATTATCGCTATTGATGGTTTACCTTTGGCGGTCGATTTCAGGGGTGGAACCTTATTAGAATTGCAGTATTCATCACCCAATTTACCGGGGACTGAAGAAGTAATCGCCATTTATGATGAGTATGATTTCAAAGAAGTAACTGTTCAAACAGCTATGGATACAAACGACCAGCGAACAATTCTTGTAATCCGTTCTCCATTTATGGACGAACAGATAAAAGGAAACATTGTTAACAATCTCGAAACGTTAAGTAATTCACAAATAATTGTAAACCGTTTCGAAAGTGTTGGCCCTGTCATTGCAGAACAGGTTACTCAAAGAGCAGCAATGGCTGTGGGAATCGCTGCTTTAGCAGTCGTTATATATATTACTTTTGCATTTAGAGGCATAACCAATGCTTTTCGTTATGGTGTCTGTGGCATTTTAGCCATGATGCATGATGTTTTAATTGTTGTTAGCCTCAGTGCAATTGGAGGAAAACTTTTCGGTTGGCAAGTCGATTCGATGTTTTTAACTGCATTATTAACCGTCATTGGGTTTTCAGTTCAGGACAAGATTGTTGTTTTTGATAGAATCCGTGAAAACAGTACTATTTTTAGAAAGTTAAAGTTTGAAAAATTGGTCAACCATTCAATTGTCCAAACCTTACAACGTTCGATTAATACACAATTAATGACGGTAGAATTCATGTTATTAGCCTTAGCCTTATTTGGTGGAGTTACTCTGCGGGAATTTGCAGTGATTTTATTGGTCGGACTTTTTAGCGGTACATATTCATCTATCTTTGTTGCAGCACCTCTTCTGGTTGTTTGGGAAACCAAAGAATGGAAGAATTGGTTCCGAAAAAAGGAAGTAGTAACAGGATAATTGATTAATTCGTTTAATTTTTCAGAAATTTCTTTAAAAGCTTGGCAAAATGCTGAGCTTTTTTGATTATTTTTAGTACAAATGGTATCTTCTGATAACAGGCAAATCGAATACAATTAATTAATATTCAAATTAATAACCGAATTATTTCATCTTTAAAAACACTTAAAGGAGTGATGAATGAGGAAAGAAGTTGTTCTTATTACAGGCGCTAATGGAGAAATTGGACACGGTCTAATCTCTCATATTGCCGAAAAAGAAAAAACACATGTTCTTGCTTTGGATGTTATGCCTCTGGATGAAAGTCTTCGACCAATGTGTGAACGCTTTATTCAGGGTGATATTCTGGACCAGATGTTATTAGGTCGCCTGGTAGCTGAATATGAAATCCGCACGATTTATCATCTTGCTTCAATCTTGTCCACAAAAGCTGAATATAATCCGGAAACAGCTCATAAGGTGAATGTTGAAGGAACTTTGAACCTTTTAAGACTTGCAGTTGAACAAGCAACCTGGCAAGGAAAACCAGTCAAGTTTCTTTATCCAAGTTCAATCGCAGTTTACGGTATCCCTGATTTACAAACAAAAAATTCCAGCAATAAAATTAATGAGGAAATGTGGTGTCAACCCACCACCATGTATGGTTGTAACAAATTATATTGTGAACAATTAGGGCGTTACTACACGAAATATTATCGCCAATTGGCTGCAGATAGAAATTCAAGCGGCATTGATTTCCGTGCTCTTCGTTTTCCAGGCCTTATTTCTGCTATCACAACGCCGACCGGAGGGACCAGTGATTACGGGCCAGAAATGCTGCATCATGCAGCCATGGGTAAGAAATACCGATGTTTTGTAAGACCAGATACACGCTTACCCTTTATGGTTATGCCGGATGCAATTAAAGCATTGTTGGATTTAGAAAAAGCGGATAAAGGTGATTTATCCAAATTGGTCTACAACGTGACCAGTTTTAATCCATCAGCACAAGAATTTTATAATATTGTCATCGAAGCATTTCCAAACGCTGAAATTTCATTTGAACCAGATATTGCCAGACAAGGAATCGTCGATACATGGCCAGCTGATGTAGATGATACCTCAGCAAAAAATGATTGGGGATGGAATCCAGAATTTGATCAGGATCGAGCTTTTTATGAATATCTGATTCCAGCAGTAAAAGCCAGATATACTTAAGTTCGAGAATCAAAAAGCAGATCGATCGGGTTTTCAATCACGAGAACCCGATTTTTGTGTCTTTTCATCATCACGATCAGGGAGTTTTTGGTAAAACACCCGCCCCCTACTGTTTATCGAAATGATATCGATTTTATTTATAAAAATCTTATAAACATGAATTATGATTGATATGAATTTGAATCCAGGAGGAAACAATGGCTAAAGACAAAAAAACTTCATCTAGCACCCATCACTTTAAAGCGGAAACAAGGCAATTATTAAATATCCTCATTCACTCGCTTTATACCGAAAGGGATATATTTCTCAGAGAATTGATCTCAAATGCCTCAGATGCTATCTCAAGACTAAACTTTGAATTATTAACCAATAAAGACTTATTAGATCCAGATGTTGAACCAAAGATAAGGATAAAGATAAATAAAGAAAATAAAACCATAACAATTTCCGACACAGGAATTGGTATGGATCAAAATGAAGTAATTGAAAATATTGGAACAATTGCCCACTCTGGTGCCAGAGAATTCTTGGATGCAGCCACAAAAACCGGTGAAACGGATTTAAGTAACATTATTGGGCAATTTGGTGTTGGGTTTTACTCAGCGTTTATGGTGTCAGACAGTATTGAAGTAATTTCAAGATCATTTAGGATGACTGATTCTGCAATCCACTGGATTTCGGATGGAGGGGAAACATACACCCTTGAAAAAGGAACCAGAGAAAATCGGGGAACAGAAATTATCCTTCATTTGAAAGATGATGCTTCAGAATATTTAGAAGAGTATCGTATTCGTCAAATCATTAAACGCCATTCAGATTACATACCCTATCCAATTTATTTGAATGAAAATGAAGAACAGATAAATCGCCAAACCGCAATTTGGAGGCAGCAACCTCAATCAGTAAAAGAGGAGGAATATAAAGATTTTTATAATCAATTTACATTGGACTTTAAAGAACCAATTGGCCATTTACATCTCTCCATTGACGCCCCCATTCAATTGTATGGATTGTTGTATATTCCTTCGTCAGCTGAACCGAATTTGTTTTCAGAAAGAAAAGATTACGGTCTAAAGCTATACGCAAGAAAAGTAATGATCCAGGAATTTACAAAGGATCTTTTACCTGAATTCTTAAGATTTATTCAAGGTGTTGTGGATTCGGAAGACTTACCACTAAACGTATCCAGAGAATCTTTTCAATCCACAAAAGCGATTGCTCAAATCAAAAAAATACTTTCTTCTAAAGTTTTGGACCACTTAGACAATTTAAAGTCCAATGACAAAGAAAAATATGAGACTTTTTGGAAAGAATTTGGCTTTTTTATAAAAGAAGGTTTAGCATCCACCGGTGAATATGATCAAGAATTGTTGTCCTTGTTGAAGGTTAAAACGATTAATAAAATCACTGAATGGCGATCTCTTGAAGAATACATTCAAAACATGGTTGATAATCAAAAGAAAATTTATTACATAATTTCTGAAGATGAAAATTCAGCTTTGAATTCGCCTCATTTAGAAATATTCAAAAAACAAAATATTGATGTAATTACATTTACTGATCCTATTGATCCTTTTGTATTAATGAGGATCAATAAGTACAAAGAACATGACCTGGTGAATGTTACCTCAAAAGATCTGGATTTGCCTGAGAAAGAAATCGAAGAAGAAGAAACCCAAGAACAAAACCTTGATCAAAATGAGCTCAATGAGTTGATGACGTTTTTCAAGACCACATTGACAGATAGAGTGAAAGAAATAAGAACCACTAATAAATTGGTAGATTCCCCTGCCAGATTAGTTGATTTAGAAGGAAGCCCCAGCCAGGAAATTCAAAAAGCATACCGGTATTTACATAAAGAATTTGAATCACCAGAAAAAATCCTGGAAATCAATCCAAATCACCCAATCATAATGAATTTAGCGAATATAAAAGGTATTAATCCGATTCGGGATTTGGTGATCGAGCAATTATATGAAAATGCATTGATTGCAGATGGAATTCAGCCGAATAGTGCAAATATGATCAAACGTGTAAACCAGATTATAGAAGCTGCACTAAAAAATTAGATTTTTCAAGAAGAAGAAAGGAACTCTATAATGGATTGTAGATTTCCTTTTTTTTAAATGATGATAAAAATACCATCATAATGAGTACATTTGTTTACATAAAAAATCGTAAAATTATGAATGTTAGTTGTCGAATATGATAAACTATATAATTGGAAATGCGACACATGATAATTTATTTATGTCTGGATGGATTTATCGGTAACTAACTTTTGTTAATAAAAACTCCCACTTGATGAAATTTTTGGGAGATTTTTTTGTTGTATGTCTTATAGAAGAATTTTTTTATCAGTATAAAATCTTATCAGTAAAATTTTGAACAATCTTTAGGAGGAAATAAGCGTGAATAATCAATATTTAGACGGACTTATGCGTCCAAAATCAATAGCAGTTTTAGGTGCTTCTGCAGACCCAACAAAAATTGGTCATAGTGTCTTAAAGAACATCATCGAAGGTGGATATGAGGGGAAGATTTATCCCATCAATCCAAAAACTGAAGAGATATTAGGAATAAAATGCTATCCTTCATTATTGGATGTACCTGGCGATATTGACGCTGCGGTGGTTACTATTCCTGCGAAATTTGTTCTGGATGCAATCGATGAAGCTGGAAAAAAAGGCGTAAAGGGTCTAATTGTTATCACTTCAGGTTTTGCTGAAGTTGGCAACAAAGAACTTGAACTGGAACTTGTCGCCAAAGCTCATGAGTATGGCATTCGTGTACTTGGACCCAATATCGTCGGTACACTATCCAATGCAGAAAAATTAAATGCTTCTTTTGCTCCTTTATTGCCATTGCCTGGTAAAGGTGCCCTAGTCTCCCAAAGTGGAGCCTTATTAATTGCAATCGATATGGCAACCTTCACCCGCCGGGTTGGTTTCGAAAAATTGATTTCCATTGGCAATATGTCTGATGTTGATTTTGCTGATCTTATTGAATGGCTTGACAATGATGAATACACAAGCAGTATTTCTCTTTATATTGAAGGATTCAAAGATGGCCGGAAATTCATGGATGTTGCAAAGAAAGTCAAAAAACCAGTAATTGCACTCAAAGCAGGTGTTTCTGCTCATGGTGCAGCGGCTGCAGCCTCCCATACTGGTTCACTTGCTGGTGCAGCAAAAGTATATGGTGCAGCTTTCCAACAGTCAGGTGTTGTTCAGGCATCCGATTTAGGCAATTTATTTGATCTTTCGCTTGCACTTTCACTTCAACCACCCATGAAAGGTGAAAATTTATTAATTATTACCAATGGTGGTGGTGTAGGTGTATTGGCTACAGATGCTGCAGAACGCTGTAATCTTCCTCTGAAATTTGCTCCAAAAGATGTTCAGGATGAACTCAAAAAACATATGCCTCCTTTTGGTTCAGCAAAAAATCCAGTTGATCTGACAGGAATGGCAGGATACGATTGGTATCATGATTCAGTGAAGTTTTCATTCGCTCATGAATGGGTTGATGGTTTGGCAGTTTTGTATTGCGAAACAGCAATGACTGAACCAATGGATATTGCAAAAGGTATCAAAAAAGCAATCGATGATTCAGGGATTAAAGGAAAACCAGTGTGTGTATCTTTTGTCGGTGGCGTAAAATCCGAAAAAGCGATGCAATGGCTGGTTGAAAATGGCATTCCTGCTTATGGTGGACCAGATTTAGCCATCAGTGCCCTTTCTGCATTAAGAGAATACGCTCGAATGAAAGAGATTGTTACAGAACCAGATGAAAAATTATCAGACCTTAACAAAGCAAAAGCCCTTTCCATTATTAAAACTGCGAGAGAAGATGGACGCGACGCCTTAACTGAAATCGAAGCCAAACAGGTTTTTGCTGCATATGGTCTCCCGATCACAGAAACGCAATTAGCAAAATCAGAAGAAGAAGCTGTCGCAATGGCGAAAGAAATCGGTTTTCCGATCGTTATGAAAATTGTCTCTCCTGAAATTTTGCATAAATCTGATGCCGGTGGTGTGAAAGTCAATATCAAAGACGAAGCTTCTTGCCGGGAAGCTTATCAAACTATTATTAAAAATGCAAAAGCGTATAAGAGCGATGCCAATATCCATGGCATTGCAATCCAGGAAATGGCTCCCTGGGGAACGGAAGTTATCTTAGGTTCTGTAAATGATTCTACTTTCGGACCAACAATGATGTTCGGTCTTGGCGGTATTTTTGTCGAAGTGCTGAAAGATGTAACCTTCCGAGTTGCACCGGTCACAAAGAAATCTTCCTTGCGAATGATTGGTGAAATTCGTGGCGCCCCAATCCTTGCTGGTGTTCGTGGTGAAGCACCCCGTGACCGCGAAGTATTAGCTGAGACCATCAGCCGCTATGCCAATATGATTGTAGATCTTTCAGATGAGATCAGCGAATCTGATGCTAATCCAGTCCTGGTTTATGAGGAAGGCAAGGGTGTAAAAGTTGTAGACGCCCGTATCATTTTGAAATAGTAAATTCAATACATCACAAAAAAGAGATTGGTTCAGGATACACCAATCTCTTTTTTGTTAATTATTTTTTTAATTGCTGATTAACCTTTAACAAGCTTTTCATAAGCGCCAATCCAGGGTTCCCCAATTCGATTATTAAGTGAGATTTTTACATTATTAAATTTTTGCGCAGTTTTTGCTGCCAACAATGCAATCTGTGGCCAGTCCTCAGAAATGAGTGCTTCTTTCATTTGGTTACTGTATTGCAAAGTCCACTCCCAATCAATTCGAAAGCGATCAGCCTTCACCCAATAACCACGTTTTTCCCATGCAGCAACGGATATATCTACTGTCTGAAAAATATCATATAAACCTGAAACAATATAAGCTGCCAGGTCTTTGGTCTGTTGATCGGGTTTGTTTTGTGTCATCAATTGACGAATTGCTTTTACAATGCTTTTGGTTAATTTTGTTCTTTCTTTTCCACTACTATCAGGGTTTATTACTCTTCCCAATGCCAACTCCTGCCTAAAAATAACCCTTATTATATCTGATTATTGACGCTCCGCCTTGTTACGCTTATAATTTGGTCGCTGTGGGGAAGTGCTGGAATTGGCAGACAGGCATGACTTAGGATCATGTGCCGAAAGGCGTAGGGGTTCAAGTCCCCTCTTCCCCACCATAAAAATTTTTGTATAAAGGATTGTCGCTTTGAAAATTGAAACCATTCCACAAGAAGATCACCAAGTAAAAATCGAAGCTGAATTCGAGGACGAATTATTCGAAAGCTTTAAACGTCGTGCAGCGCGAAAAATTGCTAAACAAGCAAAAATTCCTGGTTTCCGTCCAGGCAAAGCTCCCTATGATGTTGTTTTGCGTATGTATGGCGAAGGTGTGATTAATGAAGAAGCCGTAGAGCTCTTAATAGATGAACAGTATGCCAAAGTACTGGATGAGGCTACTATTGAACCTTCAGGACCTGGAGCATTAAAGGAAATCGTCTCTATGGAACCATTGAAATTAAGTTTTATGGTTCCCTTAAAGCCGGAAATAGTATTGGGAGATTATAAGGAGATTCAATTGGAGTACACTCCAGAAGCTGTATCCGAAGATGAAATTACCGAATTCCTGGCACGACTCCAAAAAAATTATGCCACTGCAGAACCTGTAGATCGAGCTATCGAAAAAGGTGACCTTGTCTATTTCAAACTCAAAGGTCTTGCAAATGAAGAGACAATCCTGGAAGAACTTCCTGTTCAGTTTGTTGTTGGCGATGACCAACAAAAAGATAATTGGCCATTTGAGAATTTCTCAAATGAATTAATTGGGCTAAAAGAATCTGAAGACAAAGAAATTGAACATACATTTGGTGAAGAAAATGAAGATGATCGTTTTAAGGGAAAAACGATTAAATTTGTTGTAAATGTCCAATCTGTAAAAACATTATCCCTTCCTGAATTAAATGATGATTTCGCAAAGTTACTTGGTCAATTCGAAGATTATGCTGCCTTAGAAAAAGCGGTTCGGGACCAGCAAGAATCTAACAAAAAACAAGAATATGATGAGAAATATTTTTCTGAGTTGATTTCAAAGTACGCTGAACAAGCGACAGTCAAATTTCCACCTTTTATGGTGGATGAAGAGATAGAACAAATGTTTAAATCATTAGAACGAGATTTGAAACAACAGAATTTAGACGTAGAAACCTATTTAAAATTATTAAAAAAAGAAAAAGAAGAATATATTGAAGAGAATGTGAGACCAGCTGCCATCAACAGAGTCAAAAACTCTTTGATCATTGAAAAATTTGCTCAGGAAGAAAAAGTTGAAGTACCAAAAAAAGACATTGATGGAATTATCAATGATACAGTACAGATGCTTCATAATATGCCCGATCAAAAAGGGAAAAAAGCGAAGGTTACCAACGAAATGGTGAATAATGTAGCTTACAATGCGATTTCTCGATTATATAATCAAAGAACACTTGAAAAAATGAAAGCATTGGCAACTGGTGAATTGTTACTAGAGGAAACCCAGGAAGCCGTAAAAGAGGTAGAAGAGGGTGTAGAAGGTGAATCTGAAGTTGTTATTGAAGAAAAATTAGAAGTAGTATCCACAGAAACGCAAGAAATAATCGAGACCTCAATTGCAGAGGAAGTTGAAGATGATACAGAAGTTGTCGTCGAAGAAAAATTGGAAGTAGAATCTTCTGAAACTAAAGACTTACCTGAAAATGAGGGAGAAGAAAACCCTAAAGAATAGAAAAGGAGTTTAAACAGGATGTCAAATATACCTGAATTTTCATCTGTAATCCCGATGGTAATCGAATCATCAGGACGCGGAGAACGAGCATATGATATTTTTTCTTTGCTCTTAAAAAATAGAATCGTTATGTTGGGAACACCTATCAATGACCAGGTCGCTAATGTTATTGTCGCCCAATTACTCTTCCTAAGTCGGGAAGACCCGGAGGCAAGTATTCAAATGTACATAAACTCGCCTGGTGGACATATATATGCTGGTCTGGCAATTTATGACACAATGAAAATGATTCCAAACAAAATCTCTACAGTAGCAGTAGGGATGACTGCATCATTCGGTACAGTCATTTTAGCGGCTGGCGAAAAAGGACAGCGGTACGCTTTACCTCATGCAACCATCCATATGCATCAACCTTTGGGTGGCGCGCAAGGACAGGCTTCAGATATCGAAATTCAGGCAAGGGAAATATTACGCCTCAAAGCTCGCCTTAATGAAATTATGGCAGAAAGCACCGGACAATCAATCGATACCATCGAACGTGATACCGAAAGAGACTATTATCTCAGTTCAGAACAAGCAGTCACCTATGGTCTTGTTGATAAAGTGCTTGAAGTACCAGTAAAAAAGTAAAGAAGAAATGAGACAAAATCAAGCCGGACAGGTATAAGCCATCCGGCTTGATGTTTTATTTATGATGAAGACAATTAAAATCAAGGCATTAATTTTTGATATGGATGGTGTTCTTTGGAGTGATCAAACACCAATTGTTGATTTGGATTGGGTTTTCAAGCAATTAAATCAATACCAAATTAGTTATGCTTTTGCCACGAACAACAGTACAAAAACCCCTTTTGAATATTGTAAAAAGCTAAATCATTTTAATGTCAAGGTAAATGAAGATCACATTTTTACATCTGGAACAACCCTCGTAAAAATGTTAAAAGAAAAATATCCAACAGGGGGACCTGTTCATATTTTAGGGGAAAATGGATTGCGAGAACCGTTAACTAATTCTGGATTTTATCAATCTGACCAAAATATACTTGCAGTTGTTGGTGGTTTGGATCGACAAATTACTTATGAAAAACTTAAAAACGCCACACTTCAATTACAAAATAATGTAGATTTTTATTACACAAACGCTGATTCGACTTTCCCCACGCCAGAAGGTAAAATTCCAGGAGCTGGCTCAATCCTGGCTGCTTTAGTGACTGCGAGTGGTAAAAAAGCAATTCTGGCGGGTAAACCAGAGCCAATGATGTTTGAACACACAATTTCATTATTGAATACAACCCCTGAATCGACATTGATAATTGGAGATCGAATTGATACCGACATTTTAGGAGGAATTAGAGCAAATTGCAAAACTGCACTCGTTCTTTCTGGAATTTCATCTGAATCCGACCTTATGAAATTTTCCTATAAACCTGATTTAGTCCACAAAAATTTGGTTGAACTGGTGAATTTTCTTATTTCAAAAAATTGGGGTTTTGCGCAATGAAACGAAATTTATATGATTTATCTTTTGAACAAGTTGAAAATTTATTGGTCGAAGAATTAAATGAGCCCGCCTTTCGAGCTAAACAGATATGGGAAGGTGTATACAAAAATCTTTGGTATAAACAGGAAGAATTTTCGAATATACCAAAGAAATTACGGGAGAAACTATGGGAATCATTCGAGTTCCAATCAATTTCCCCCATAAAAAAGCTGGAATCTAATGATCAGGAAACTACAAAAATTTTATTTCAATTAAATGATCATAAGGCTATTGAGACAGTATTAATGAAATATGATAAACGCAATACGCTTTGTATCTCTACGCAGGCAGGTTGTGCAATGGGTTGTGTATTTTGCGCAACAGGCCAGATGGGATTCAAAAGACATCTCTCTGCAGGAGAAATTATCGAACAAGTTATGTTTTTTGCGCGGGTATTAAAATCACAAGATGAAAAAGTCACCAATATCGTTTTGATGGGTATGGGTGAACCATTTCATAATTATGATGCAACAATGACTGCGATTAATCGATTGAGTGATCCATCAGGCTTAGGGCTGGGAGCCAGACGGTTCACCGTCTCCACAGTTGGCCTGGTTCCAATGATACGACACTTTGCAGATGAGGATCGTCAAACAAATCTGGCTATCAGCCTGCATGCAGTTAATGACGCAGAAAGAAGCCAATTAATGCCAGTAAATGTGAAATACCCGATTAAAGAAGTCATGGAAGCTTGTAAATATTATGTTCAGAAAACCAATCGCAGGATTACGTTTGAGTGGGCATTGATTGCAGGTAAAAACGATAGTGAAAAAACTGCGCAGGATTTGGCCAATTTGCTCAAAGGATTATTGTGTCATGTGAATGCGATCCCATTAAATCCGACAAATCAATTCATTTACCAGGCATCTAACAAAGAACAAACTCAAAAATTTCAGAAAGTGTTGGAGAAAAATGGAATCCCCTGCACTATTCGTCTTCGTAGAGGGATAGATATAAACGCAGGTTGTGGACAGTTGGCCATTCATCATCCAGAATGACCTTATGATATAATCTCACGCTATGGCAGATTTAATTAATAAATGGAAGTTGGGACTGGAACGTACAAGGAAAGTAGCCTTTGGCCGAATTGCAAACTTTTTTGGTGCAACAGAAATAACAATCGACACCTGGGATGAGTTGGAATCAATGCTGATTCAAGCAGACATTGGTATTGATACAACCAGCACAATCATCTCAGAATTAATTAAAAAAGTGGACATCGAAGGGATTACAACAACAGAAGATTTGCGTAAATATCTGGCAATCGAACTTCAATCAAAACTAATTGTGCCTGAAATACCCGATTTTTCACCACATAAACCAGCAGTAATCCTGGTTGTAGGGGTTAATGGATCTGGTAAAACGACTACTCTCGCAAAATTAGGGAAAAAATTTAAAGATCAAGGCAATAAAGTTCTTTTTGCTGCAGCAGATACCTTTCGGGCAGCTGCAGTCGAACAATTAGAAGTTTGGGGAGAACGGCTTGATATTCCAGTAATATCGGGTCAACCAAATGCCGATCCCGGTTCTGTGGCATATGATTCAGTGCAGGCTGGAATTTCTAAACAATATGATCTTGTTTTTGTTGATACCGCTGGACGTTTACATACCAGATTTAACCTAATGGAAGAATTAAAAAAAATTAATCGTGTGATTGATAAAGCATTGCCTGGAGCTCCCCATGCGACATGGCTTGTGTTGGATGCAACAACAGGCCAAAATGCGCTGATGCAAGCACGAGCTTTTAAGGATGCAGTCAATATCAGCGGTGTAATTCTTACCAAACTGGATTCATCAGCAAAAGGCGGAATGGCTTTTGCGATACAGAAAGAACTTAATCTTCCGATCTTGTTTGCCGGTCTTGGAGAAAAACCAGAAGATTTTCAAGAATTTAGCCCTGGCGCATTTGTGGATGGTTTATTAAATTAATTTTGGAGTAATTAATGCAAGACATAATTGATCGATTGGCAAATTATATTGTCAAAATAAATGATCTCCTGGAGCATCTTTGACTTACCGGAGAAGAAATCAAAACTTGTTGAGTTTGAAAAATTAGCTGAAAATCCTTCACTTTGGGATGATCAAGACAAAGCTCAAGGGATCTTAAAACAGATCGTCGAGCTCCGGGAAGAAATTCAGAAACTTGAAGAGCTAAATCAAAAAATAATCGATTCACATGATTTAGCTCAAATGAACGATGAGTCTATTCGTTCAGACCTTGAAAGCGAATTGATTGTAATTGAAAAACTGCTAGATCAATTAGAATTAAGTACACTACTGGCAGAAAAATATGATCATGGAAATGCTCTTTTAGCAATCCATGCTGGTGCTGGAGGAACTGATTCGCAAGATTGGGCAGAAATGCTCGAGCGTATGTATCTTCGATGGGCAGAAAAAAACAACTTCGATGCAGAAATTCTCGACCGCTCTGTTGGGGAAGAGGCGGGGATTAAAAGCGTCACAATTGCAATCAATGGCAAATATGCTTATGGGTACTTGAAATCTGAAAAAGGTGTTCATCGCCTCGTGAGATTATCTCCATTTGATGCAGCTCATCGCCGACATACTTCATTTGCACAAGTTGAAATTTTGCCGGACTTAATTTTGGATGATATGCCAATCCATATTCCACAAGAGGATGTGCGTATTGATGTCTTTAAATCTTCAGGGGCTGGTGGTCAAAATGTTCAAAAAACCAGCACAGCCATTCGATTGGTTCATATTCCTACCGGCATTATTGTCACCTGCCAAAATGAACGCTCTCAGCTTCAAAATCGAGAGAATGCATTTCGGGTATTAAAAGCAAAATTGCTTGAGATCAAGCGGGAAGAGCAAGAAAAAGAATTATCCGGGTTTCGAGGGGCTTATCAAAAAGCTGAATGGGGAAGCCAAATCAGATCTTACGTTCTTCATCCTTATCAACTCGCAAAGGACCATCGAACCGACCATGAAGTGGGTAATGTAAATGCTGTCTTGGATGGAGACTTGAATAGTTTTATTGAATCATATCTCAAATTTACGATCAACTAATTTTTTTCAAGTTAAGAAAAAATCATACCTCAATAACCCATGAGATATGATTTTTATTTTTAATATAATTGAATTCTTAATCCAACACGGCTGCTAATTCAATTAACGCTTTATCAAGTGTCTTCTTGTTGGCTACAACCTCTTCCAAAGGAGTATACGTAATTTTTGAATGTATCCATCCGGTTAAAACACCATAGTTACCATTCGCCATAGCCTCAACTGCACCTGCGCCTAACCGGCTGGCTAGAATTCTGTCGTATGCTGAAGGATCCCCACCTCTTTGGATATGGCCAAGGATCGCTACACGCAAATCAAACCCTAATGTTTCCTGATGTTCTTTAAAATGATTGGATAATTTCTCAGCATTATACTCAGCCCCTTCTGCTACGATAACGATTGCATGAGCCTTTCCCTTTTCATATGCTGCACCTATTTTTTTTGCAATTTCCTCCGGATTGGTTGGAACCTCAGGAATAATAACTGCTTCTGCACCACCAGCCAGAGCTGTCATAAGCGCAAGATACCCACAATCGCGCCCCATAACTTCCAAAAGAAAAGCTCGTTGATGAGAAGATGCAGTAATTTTCAAACGGTCAACCGCTTCCAATGCAATATTTAAAGCTGTGTCGACACCAATTGTAATTTCTGATCCATACAAATCATTGTCTATCGTTGACGCTACGCCAACCACTGGAAAGCCTAATTGAAATAATTTATACGAACCCGTTTGAGATCCATTTCCCCCAATAACAATCAATCCTTCAATTCCCATAGAATTTAGATTTCTAATTGCCTTCTTTTGACCTGAATCGGTTTTGAATTCAAGCGATCGAGCACTCCCCAGCATTGTGCCGCCTCTTTGCATAATTCCACCAACATCTCTTGGACCTAATTGAATGAAATTTCCAGACAGTAAACCAGAATACCCATTTTTGATCCCGTAAACTTCCCATCCTTTTGATGCCCCTGACCTGACAACAGCGCGAATAGCTCCATTCATACCAGGCGCATCACCACCACTCGTCAAAACTGCAATTTTCTTCATAGGAATTTCCTCCCAGATATTGGTAATTAATTAGAAAATTCTATCACAAATTTTTTACACAGAACCTTTGTTCATTTTGTTGTTAACAATAAAATAAAAAATTCATGACAGTTAAGATAAAAATTTATGTACTCTTACAGTATAAATCTTTTTCAAAATTATGTAATATTACGGTGGTTAACATTTCTTAAATTAACAGGTTTACACAATCAATATAATAAATCAATGCGATTCTTAAGTAACCGTACAAAGGGTTTATATGACTGATTTTAGAATAAAAAAACATCCAATTTTAAAAATTCCGGAAACAACCAGTATAAATTTCAATTGGAATGGTAATGTTTTACCGGCAAAAAAAGGTGAGACAATTTCAGCAGCTCTTTTTGCCAATGGAATTCGTGTTTTTGGTCATCATTACAAAGATCATTCACCACAAGGAATATTCTGTGCTAATGGTCAATGTTCTCAATGCATGGTCATGGTGAATGGAATACCAATAAAAGCATGTATGGAAGAAGTAGGGGAAGGAATGTCAGTTGAGCCACTCATTGGTTTTCCTGTCTTGCCAAAAGTTGATGACCCAATAGAAATGGATAATATTCACGAATTGAGTATTCCATTATTAATCATTGGTGGTGGTCCTGCTGGATTGTCTGCTGCTTTGGAACTGGCGAAATTGGGAATTCAAGCCATATTAATTGATGATAAACACCGCCTTGGGGGAAAACTGGTTCTGCAAACCCATCGTTTTTTTGGTTCGACACAGGCTGTCTTTGCAGGCACGCGCGGTATAGATATAGCAACAAAATTAGAAGACGAGTTGAGAACCTATTCTTGTGTTGATATTTGGTTAAATTCAACCGCTTTGGCTGTTTTTTCTGACAAGAAAGTCGGTGTTTTAAAGGATGGAGAAACATATATTCTGATAAAACCCGAAATACTATTAGTTGCTTCTGGTGCCAGAGAAAAATTTATTACATTCAAAGGGAATACACTGCCAGGGGTTTATGGTGCTGGAGCTTTCCAAACCCTGGTTAATCGTGATCTTGTTCGTCCTGCTGAAAAATTATTCATTATTGGTGGAGGAAATGTCGGTCTAATTACTGGTTATCACGCGTTACAGGCAGGAATTGGTGTTGTTGGATTGGTAGAAGCATTGCCAGATTGTGGCGGTTACAAAGTCCATAAAGATAAATTATTACGAATGGGAGTTCCAATCCTCACTTCACACACCATAATTAGTGCAAACGGTAATGACAAAGTCGAATCCGTTACAATAAGTCAGGTCGATGATAAATTTCAACCAATTTTTGGTACTGAAAAATCATTTGAGTGTGACAGCATTCTTGTCGCAGTTGGATTAGATCCTGTAAATGAATTTTATAAAAAAGGGATGGAATACGGGATTTCAACATTTGTGGCTGGTGATGCTGAAGAAATAGCTGAAGCATCTGCAGCAATTATCGCTGGAAAAATTCGTGGCAGAGAAATTGCAAGAGCACTTGGTATTCAGGTTGGTGAAGTACCAGATTCCTGGTATCGCACATCTGAAATCCTCAAATCAAAACCAGGAGCCAATAAGAAAATAGAACTTCCTGAATTCGAAGAAGGTGTATTTCCTATCATTCATTGCACCCAGGAAATACCCTGCAACCCTTGTGCAGATCTTTGTCCACATGGTCTGATATACATAGACCAAAAAGATATCCGCAGTGTACCAACCTTTTTGGGTAATGGCTTTTGTTGTGAAGTGTGTGAACAATGTGTGGCTGGTTGTCCCGGGTTGGCCATCACCCTGGTCGATTACAGAAACAATCTGGAAATGCCAACAGTTTCAATCCCTTATGAATTCAATCGCGATCCAATCCAAGAAAAAGATTTAGTAATGGCAATGGATACAGAAGGAAATCCTTTAGGTGAATATGAAGTTATGTCAGTTCACACAATTCCTTCCAGTGATAGAACTTTGGTTGTTCATGTACAAGCCCCCCGAGAAACTGCAATCAAAATCGCAGGAATACGAATGCAGGAAAGTCAAATCACGCATCCCATGGACCAATATATTCGGCACGTAGATGATGATATGATCGTTTGTCGGTGTGAACGAGTTAAAGCAGGGGAAATTCGATCCCTTATCCGTCAAGGGATAAGGGATTTTAATGAAATTAAAACTGTTACAAGAGCCGGAATGGGGTCCTGCGGTGCGAAGACTTGCGCATCTATTATTAAACGTATTTTCAGAGAAGAGGGTATCTCGGAAGAAGAAGTTACTGATCAAACAAAAAGACCTTTATTTATGGAAGTTCCATTGGGATTATTTGCAGGAATTAACAATGATGAGGAACATATAGATGAGTAAAATGAATACACCCCATTTTGATGTGATAATCATTGGAGCAGGGTCTATTGGAGCTCCTACGGCATTTTTCCTAGCAAAATCCGGCTTAAAAACGCTTGTATTAGATAAATTCCCCAGTGTTGGCCAAGGCTCTTCAAAACGCGC
The DNA here is from genome assembly GCA_030653365.1 of Anaerolineaceae bacterium. Classification (GTDB taxonomy): domain Bacteria; phylum Chloroflexota; class Anaerolineae; order Anaerolineales; family Anaerolineaceae; genus UBA6170. Next base: position 456,786 of record JAURZL010000007.1, on the reverse strand, counting down.
AATTGGCGGTATTCGGGCAACCCACTCTGATCCAGCAAAAATCCGATTATGTCTACGGTCTTTAGAGATATTTTCATCTTGGAAAGAGGTTTATGGGGATGATATAGATTGGTTTCAGGGTGGTTATACATTTGTTGCTTATCGAGAACAAGAAGAAAAAACGCTGAAGAATCTTTTGCGTAAACAAAAAGAATTTGGTTTGAATATTGATTGGCTTGACAAAAAAGAATTCATTAAGATTGTTCCTGATATCAACCCTAATGGATTAATAGGTGGGACATTTTCTCCGGATGATGGGAGTGCATCACCTTTATTAGCAACACATGCTTTTTATCGACATGCAACCCAACTGGGTGCAGAATTTCATTTTAATGAAGACGTTCAAGAAATAATTATCGCAAATGGAAGAATTATTGGGGTAAAGACAAATGCTTCGACGTATGGAACTGATGTAGTCATTAATGCGGCCGGACCATGGGCAAAACATGTATCGAATCTGGTTAATGAAGAAACCCCGGTTGAACCGGATAGTCATGAAGCAGCCATCACGGAATCTGTCTCTCATTTCTTGAATCCAATGGTTGTTGATATCCGACCGCAACCAGGTTCATCTAATTTTTATTTCTACCAGCATTCGACTGGACAAATCATTTTTTGCATTACGCCAAAACCCAATATTTGGGGTTTTAATGTGGAAGAAACGAGTGAATTTTTACCTATGGTGGCTAAAAGAATGATAGAAGTTATGCCTAGATTGAAAAATATACGCGTTCGGAGAACTTGGCGCGGTTTGTATCCAATGACTCCTGATGGATTTCCGATTATTGGCTGGTCAAACAAAACCAAAGGATTTTTATTGGCAGCTGGCAGTTGTGGGCAGGGATTCATGTTGGGACCGGGAATGGGTGAGCTCTTACAACGTTTCGTTTCCAATGAATTGACCAAACAAGACCTTGAAATTTTGCCATATGTTTCCCCGTACCGTGATTTTAGTGGTCAGGAGTTATTGAAATAATTTTTCTATTCAAATTTGAAAATCAAAAATTATTTCACTTAAACTGTTTGTTCTGTTTGGTTGCTTCTGAAAGTCCGAAATACTTGACAATCCCAAAATTAATTTCATTTTCTTGGATATAATCTACCAGGAGAGAATACCACATGAAAATTGAAGCATTAATGGATTCATTACCAGATAACTATAATTTCGTAGACCGCGAAATGGTTATGAAAGCCTATAAGTTTGCAGAAAAAGCACACGAAGGTCAAACGCGTGTCTCCGGCGAACCTTACATTACCCATTGTGTTTCAGTTGCAGCGATTCTTGCTGAACTCAAAGTACCCCCAGCAGTAGTGATTGCTGGTTTATTGCATGATACAGTTGAAGATAGTCCGACGACTACTTTAGATGTAAAGAATAATTTCGGTGAGGAAATTTCAAGATTGGTAGATGGCGTTACCAAGCTAACCAATCTTCCAAGGGTTTCACGGGGAGACCAGATTTCAAAGCCCCATAAGGATTCTGATTTTGATGATTTTAATGATGAACATGATTTATCAGAGGATATCTTTCCATCGATTCGGGATCGAAAAAAAGACCTTAGCAATGAAACACTAAGAAAAGTTTTTCTGGCAATGGGGGATGATATCAGAGTTGTCTTAATTAAACTGGCTGACCGTCTTCATAATATGCGCACACTCGGTTATATGCCTGAAGCCAAAAGGAAAAGGATAGCACAGGAGACATTGGATATCTTTGCCCCGCTTGCGAATCGACTTGGTATTTGGCAAGTAAAGTGGGAATTAGAAGATCTTGGTTTTCGGTATGTGAATTCTGAAAAATATAAAGAAATCGCAAATAATCTTTCAATTCGTAGAGGTGATCGGGAACAGGAAATCAACCAAATTGAAGATAATTTACGTCGCATATTATTGAATGCTGGCATTAAGAATGTAGAAATTTCTGGAAGATCAAAACATATTTACTCCATTTATAAGAAAATGGTCGAGAAAGACAAACCATTTGATATGGTACTGGATTTACGCGGGCTACGTTTGATTGTTGACGATGTTCCAAGTTGTTATGCCGCTTTAGGTGTGATCCATACCCATTGGCGGCCAATTCCGCATGAGTTCGATGATTACATTGCAGCGCCGAAAGATAATTTCTATCAGAGCTTGCACACTGCCATCATTTATGAAGATGGAAAGCCGCTCGAAGTTCAAATTCGAACATCAGAAATGCATCAAAATGCTGAATTTGGTATAGCTGCACATTGGCGATATAAAGAACGAGGACCTCGCGATCAAACATATGAACAACGAATAAATTGGTTGCGCCGGCTAATGGAATGGCGTCAGGAAGTTGAAGACGCCCAGGAATTTGTTGATGGCATGAAAAGTGATGTGTTCCAGGATCGTGTTTACATCTTCACACCAAGAGGAGACATTATTGATTTATCATCTGGCGCTACACCCATAGATTTTGCTTACCACGTGCATACTGAAATTGGAAATCGATGTCGTGGGGCAAAAATTAATGGAAAATTGGTCTCATTAGATTATGCTCTCAAAACAGGTGATCAAGTTGAGATTCTAACCGCAAAACAGGGAGGACCTAGCCGAGATTGGTTGAATTCAAATTTAGGTCTGGTTAAGACGCAAAGAGCAAAATCAAAAATAAGAAACTGGTTTAAAAAACAAGATCGTGATCAGAATGCATCTCAAGGCAAGATCATGTTAGAACGTGAAATCAAAAGATTAGGTCTAAAAACATCCAGTTTGGAAGAACTATTACCTAATTTTGATTTGAAAAAACTGGAAGATTTATTTGTTGGAATCGGGTGTGGAGATATCTCGATCAGTCGGATTGTCAACCAATTAATCGACACAGAGCCTGGCGCTGAAGATCCATTATTAATTCCTAAACCACCTTCAGATAAACCAATTTCAAGTGATTCAATCACAGTCCTTGGTTTGAAAGGATTATTAACCGTATTGGCTCGTTGCTGCAAGCCAGCACCAGGAGACGACATTGTTGGGTATATAACTCGTGGTCGCGGGGCAACAATTCATAGAGCTGATTGTCCAAATATGTTGCGCTTGAATGATCGTGAAAGAATAGTTAAAGTATCATGGGGAGAACTTCAGAAAACATATCCTGTAGCCATCCAGGTAAAAGCCTATGATCGCCAGGGATTAATGGGAGATATTTCTAATGTTCTTAGCTCAGAGGGTGGAAATCTAATTGACATTGAACTTAAAGTTTCTCATAATTTAGCAACTATTAAGTTGGTTGTAGAAGTGAGTGATATTTCTCAATTAAGTAAATTACTGACAAGAATTGAAAATTTACCAAATGTGATGGAAGCTTACCGGATGCGATCGTCATAACAACGAGGATGAAATTTGGAAAAATTATTATCAGTTGAGGCAGCAAAGAAGATTATTCTGGAAAAAGCAAAGATAAAAGAAGGATCTCTTTTCCCCTTACATCAATCCCATGGAAGAATCTTATCTCAAGATATCTATGCTGAAATTAATTTACCTTCATTTGATAATTCAAGCATGGACGGATTTGCAGTTATAGCTAAAGATGTGATGAAGGCAAGTCATCAGGATCCTGTGGAACTGGAAATTATAGAAGATATCGCTGCAGGTTCTGATCCGAAATTAAAAGTTTATTCAGGTCAGGCATCCAGAATCATGACAGGTGCTCCCATGCCGTTTGGTTCGAATGCAGTAGTTCCGGTGGAATTTACTAATTTTTCAGACCGGTATGCTCAACAGGCTCTACCAAAAACAATTCTGGTTAACAAAACTATAAAACCTGGAGATTATATCCGGCCTCAAGGTCAGGATATTCAAATTGGAGAAAAATTATTTTCCAAAAGCCATAAATTACGTGCACAGGATCTAGGTGTTCTTGCAGCTCAAGGAATTGATAAGGTCCCAACGATTCAACAACCATTGGTAGCGCTTTTATCTTCTGGTGATGAACTCATTCAACCGGGAGAAGTATTGCATCCTGGAAAAATCTATGACTCAAACTCGATAACAATAAAAACATTAATTGAGTCATTCGGTGCAAAAGTGGTTGATCTCGGCGTTGCTAAAGATAATTATCTGGATATTAAAGAAAAATTTCAAAAAATCACGGACTTGAAATTCGATTTAATTGTTTCAACAGCTGGCGTCAGTGTCGGGGTTTATGACTATATTCGCGATGTTATCCTTGAAGATGGAAGTTTAAATTTTTGGAGAGTAAATATTCGGCCAGGAAAACCACTGACATTTGGTGAGTATAAAAGTGTTCCCTATTTTGGATTACCAGGAAATCCGGTGTCTGCTTTTGTTTCCGCATTAATTTTTATAAAACCTTATATAAATCAGCTTCTGGGATTAAGTGAAGAAATTATCCTTAATTCAGCAATCTTAAAGGAAGATCTTGAATCTGACGGTAGAGAAAGTTATTTACGGGCAAAAATAGATCATCAGGAAGGAACTTATTTTGCAAAATTGGCCAGTCACCAGGGCTCCGGAAATATTTTTTCATTAGTTTATGCAAATGCTTTACTGATTATTCCAGCTGGTGTAAAATCCGTGCCTAAAGGGAAACCGGTAAAATTCTTTTGGATCTAAAAAAATAATGATGTTAAAAAAAGCAACAATAATTATTGCAGTATTGGGCTTGTTGGATGCAATTTATCTGACAATTATTAAATTAACAGACAATAAAGCACTGTGTATACAAGGAATTGGTGATTGCTGGTCGGTCAATAATAGTCGTTATTCAGAATGGAACGGAATACCTATATCAATTTTTGGAATTCTGGCTTATATAGGAATAATTTTGATACTTTCTATCCAAAAAAAATTTAAATTATTTAGAGAATTTGGAAGCATATTTGTTTTTGGAATCGCTCTTTCAGGCTTTTTATTCTCAATTTACTTGACATACTTGCAATTTGCTGTTATTAAAGCGGTTTGTCCGTTTTGTATAATTTCTGCAATAACAATGATGACTATTTTTATACTATCATTTATTAATTTAACAAAAGAACAAAGAGAAACCATTTTAGAATAAAATTGATTTATCAGGAGGAATATTAAATGCCAAAAATTCGATGTCATTATGAGGATTGTGAATTCTTAGATGAAGGTTTTTGTTCTGCTGCTCTAATAGAACTAGATCCGGATAAAGGATGTATTACCTACACACCTTCTGCGGATTCAATCCCTGAGGAACCCTGGGACAATGACGATGAAGATGAAGCGGATGAATGGGGTGAACTAACTAGTTTAGAGGAGGAAGATGAAGACGACTGGTTAGATGAAGATGAAGAATACTAAAATCAATAAAAGCAGCTGTAATGGCTGCTTTTTAGCCTTAAATCATATGTGGCGGTGCTTTGACCGCCACATTTGCTAGCTGGGGGTAGAGGATTTGAACCCCTACATACTGATCCAGAGTCAGTTGTCCTACCATTAGACGAACCCCCACCGACGAAAAGTTTATCACATTCAGATTTCATTGTACAGGGCGTTTTAATAATTTTCCATCCATTTTTCTTGAACCCAGAACAACAAAAAAAAAACTTATATCTACCTATTCATCAAGCTTCAAGTAACCGAATTGCACCAGTTATTCTCGATATTACTTTTTCACGACCAATTATTTCCATTGATTCAAATAAAGGTGGACTAATCATTCTTCCAGTAACAGCTACGCGCAAAATACCGAATACCTGGCCAGGTTTGTATCCTAATTTTTCAACCAATTCACGCATCGGGGTTTCTAAAGTAGTATGTTTTACATCTGGAAATTTTGAAATGATTTCATAAATTTCCTTCAGAATCATTAACGATTCCGATTGTGTAGTGTTTTTTGCTATCAAATCATCACAATTAACTGTTATTTCTTCCTCAAATAAAAAACCTGCCAGATCAGGCGCATCATCTAATGTTTGTAACCGTTCTTGGATGATTGGAGTTAACATATGTAGTTTTTCTTCACTGGGAAAAATTCCTTTTTCTAGGAAGAACGGTTTAATTCTCTCGGATAATTCAGGAATGCTCAAATTCCGTATATGCAACCCATTGAAATAATCAAATTTTGTGAAATTGATGGCTGCTGGAGATGGATTAAGTTTTTCCAGGTTAAATTTTTCTATCAGGTCGTTCATCAGGAAAAATTCTGTATGATCGTCATAGCTCCACCCCATCAAAGCAATCCAATTGATGATTGCTTCCGGAAGATATCCCAATTCAAGCAAATCTTTAATAAAAATCGATTTACCGTCTTTCGCTAAATCAATGGCTTCCCGTTTGCTCATTTTTCCCTTACCAGAAGGTTTCAGAAAAACGCTCAAATGTACCCATACAGGCTCTTCCCACCCAAAAGCACGATGAATCAAGCTGTGAAGAGGGAATGTCGGTAACCACTCTGAACCTCTTAGAACATGAGTAATTTTCATTAAATGGTCATCAACTGGTGCAGCTAAATGATATAAAGCAAGTCCATCTGATTTTACAATGATGGAATCATCAAGTGTATTATTTTCGACAACGATATTGCCTCTGAGATGATCGTGAACGCTGGTTGTACCCGTTTTTGGCATTTTGAATCGAATCACATAACTTTCACCATTCTTAATTCTTTTATCTGCTTCGTCGAGAGAGATATTTCTGCAGGTTCCATCATATTTTGCCTGAATTTTATTGCTTATTTGTTCTTCTCTGACCTTTTGAAGTCTGTCCTGGGTACAGAAACAATAGAAAGCATGATCATTTTCTATCAGTTGTCTGGCATATTTCTGATATATTTCTTTTCGTTCTGATTGTCTGTAGGGTCCATATTCCCCACCGACATCTGGTCCTTCATCCCATTCCAATCCCAGCCATCGCATTCCATCAATTAACTCTTGTTCAGCGCCTTTAACATACCTTTTTTGATCTGTGTCTTCTATTCTTAAAATAAATTGTCCCCCGGTTTGTTTTGCTAATAAATAATCATATAACGCTGTTCGTGCGCTTCCTAAATGCATATGCCCTGTTGGTGAGGGTGCAAATCGTACGCGGGCTGGCTTCATTTTTTTCTCCAATCATTTAATCTCTATGTCTATGCGCAGCTACGCTCTCCACAAATCCAATTCCTAATAACAAAGAGGCTAATGAACTGCCACCATAACTAATAAAAGGTAATGTAAGACCAGTGACAGGTATTACATTTAAATTCACGCCAATATTAACAGCCATTTGGAAAAAGAGCAACGTCCCTACGCCATACGCAATTAATTGCCCAAACATATCCGATGCCTTTTGTCCTACACGAAAACACCGGTAAATAACAAAAACTAATATCAACATCACAAATATGGTCCCCACAAATCCAAATTCGTGCGCCATCGATGAAAAAATAAAATCTGTATGCCGGACTTTTAAAAATCGCAATTGCACTTGGGATCCCTGTCCATACCCCATCCCAAATAATCCGCCGGAACCAATCGAAATTTTAGCTTGATCCACATTATAAGTTTCACCATATCTTGCATCCGGATCAGGAAAAAGGAAATTTAAAACTCGGTCTTGTTGATAACCTTCCAAAAAATTAAATCCAATGATTCCAATTACAATGCCAACAGTCAGGAAAATTAATAAATATTTGAATGGCAATCCAGCGTACCATAAAAGTGAAAACCAGATCACAAAGATTACGATGGACATACTAAGGTTCGGTTGAATAAAAATCCATAAAACAACAAATGCTGTAATCATGAAGCTTTTGAATATCCAGTTCAGGTTTTTTTCCTGATCCTGGGTTTTATAAAAATAATCTGCCAATATCACAATCATAATTGTCTTTACAAGCTCTGATGGTTGAATCAATATTACTCCCGTGTCAAACCACCTGGCAGACCCATAGACAGCTGTACCGATAACATATATTCCCATCAGTAATAAAACTGAAACGATGTACATGATTCTTGTTAGAGAAGATAGATATCGGTAATTAATAAAAGAAGTAAGAAATAAGACAGCAACTCCACCAACAACAAAAATAACTTGTCTGGAAACAGAGATGGAAATTTGTTCATTACCAGCAATCGCTGACTGAATCATCGCTATACCAAAAATGCATAGGATTAACACACCCCCTAATAACAAATAATCAAACTGTTGCCAAAATTCTCTTTTTAACATTAGATCAATATTCGATTGCTATCTAGGATCTTTTAATGATCCTCGTCAGGATTTATTAGGCAGGTATCAATGCCAAAGACACACCCATCCCGGTTAATTGAGATGATACCTTATCTTTTCCGGTTTGGAGAAGGAGTAATAGGAATGTCCGCAATTAATCGATGCTCATTGCCTTCTTGAGTCATATTTATTTTGACCTTATTCGGTTCAATTTTTATATATTTGGAAATCACATCAATCAATTCATTCTTCAAATTTTCCAGTTGACCTGGAGTTATATCAGTTCGATCGTGAATCAGGACCAATTTCAATCTTTCTTTTGCAGTATTAGCGCTATTTTTCTCTTTTTTGAAAAGTTTCTCGAGGAAATTATCCATCAATCACCTCTAATCTTCATCAATTTAGCCAATCGATTAATCAACCCATGATTCGTTTCTAAATTCATGAATGGAACCTCCTCGCCAAGCAATCTTTTAGCAATATTTCGGAAAGCTTGACCAGCTCTGGAATTATTAGCGAACGTGACCGGTTGTCCACGATTGGAGGCTACAATTACCGATTCATCTTCAGGGATTACCCCAATAAGGTTGATTGCCAGAAGCTCGAGTACATCTTCTGTACTGAGCATATCTCCTCTTTTCGTCAGCACCACATTAACCCGATTCAAAATTAGTTGAGCAGGGCCTTTTTCCTCAGCTTCGACCAGACCGATTATACGATCTGCATCGCGCACAGAAGATACCTCTGGATTTGTCACAACGATAACCATATCAGCAGGTGCAAGAGCATTTCGAAATCCTCGCTCAATTCCTGCAGGGGAATCGATGATGATCCAATCCATCTCGTCTCGTATTTCCTCACATAATCGAATCATGTCGCTTGGAGAAACAGCACTTTTATCTCTTGTTTGGGCAGCAGGAATTAAGAATAGATCTGGCAACCGTTTATCTCTAATCATGGCTTGTCGAATTCTGCAGCGACCTTCAATAACATCTACCAGATCATAAACGATTCGATTTTCTAATCCCAGGATAACATCCAAATTTCTCAAGCCTATATCCCCATCAATACAAACCACTTTTTGGTTTTCCTGAGCCAAAGCCACTGCCAAATTTGCTGTGGTAGTTGTTTTACCAACACCACCTTTACCACTAGAAATTGTTACAACTTTTGCACTCATTAATTGTTAATTACCTCGATTTTGGATTCCATGTTTCTGCAACAACCTGCCCTAAAATTATTTTTGCAACCTCAGGTTGTGGTTTTCCTTTTCTTTTTGGAGAAATAGCGATGATACCAGCAATTCTAAGCTGGGTTGGATTTAGATCCAATGCACAGACAACTGCATCTTCACTGCCTTCTGTTCCAGCCTGTACAACTCCCTGACACTTTCCCCAAATAATAATACTTCCACCAGCTATTATTTCTGCACCTGGATTTACATCACCAAGGATCATTATATGCCCATTCGAAACAACTTTAAAACCAGATCGTATTGTTTTTCGAAGAAAGATTGCATCATCACCGGATAAAGAAGAATCAATTGATTTGATTATTCTTTCAGGTTTAGGAATTGATATCCTCGTTGCCAAACCTAAATCCTGGGCTGTCATTTCGGTGATAGGAGAATTTGATAATATTGCCCATAAGGAAATGCTTTTATCAGCAAGGCGATCCCGTAAAATCCCTAGCTCTGCTGCATGAAGAATACGATTTCCAACATCTAAAGCTAATTTCGCTCCTTTGAAAAAATTCTCTTTCTCGATAATTTTTTCCATCAGTGAAATTTGAATAGTCGGCCAATCCCCTTCACCGAGCGTTACTAATAAGCCTTCACGAATTCCTTTTATTTGTATCGGTTCTGGTTGTCTCAATTGTAAATATCCATTAATCAATTTTTTCAAAGATTAAATTATAGCATTAAGCTCGTTCTAGATTAATTATTCTCTAATCCTTGATCAACAGCATTTAAAGCAAAATATGTTTCCATAACCTTTCTTACAACTGGACCACCTAAAACAGCACCTTCATCCCCATCATAAACAAATGCTACAACGACGATTTCCGGATCATCATAAGGTGCATATCCAACATACCAGGCATGTGCAGGCCAACTACCAGGAAAACAAATATTCTTCTCCTGAGCAACATTGTCACAATATTCAGCTGTTCCCGTTTTACCTGCTGAGGGAACAGTCTCTCCTCTAAAAATTAGGGCGGAAGTTCCATCCACGACAACTTCTCTTAATGCTGCTTTATTCAATTCTATAACCCAGGGTTCTACAGTTTTTACTTCACCTGTTGTTCGAAAATTTTCATCATATACTCTTATCAAAGGATCTTTGGTGATATCGTGTACCTGGATAGGCGTGAATGGTTTTATCACATTTCCTTCAGAATCCAGGATTTCTTTTACTAAAGTAGGTTTCATCATCACACCATCATTTGCAATTGTTGCAAAAGAAACCAATACCTGAATTGGTGTTGATAAAACATACCCCTGACCCATCGTGGCTATATAAGTGTCACCTGTTGACCAGTTTTCTCCGACATTGATTCGTTTCCAGGTCGGGTCAGGGATTAAACCTTTCATTTCACCAGGTAATTCTATACCTGTTAATGCACCATATCCCAACGCTCTCGCATACTCACCAATTCTCCAAATATTCAAACCAACGGGTACTTCCGTACCATACCCACCACCAACTTTATAAAAGTAAACATCACAGGATAAAGCTACTCCTCGGAGAAAATTGACATCCCCATGTCCCGCTCCTGTATCCTTGTATGTATAGCAAACATAATCTCTTGGTCTTCCTGGATCATTAGGTGTAAATTGTTCTTGAATTGTAATTTTTCCGGGATCAAAAATAACAGTCTCTGGCCTGACAACATTTTCATTCAAAATACCAACAGCTGGAGCAAGTTTAAATACCGATCCAGGAGGATGTTCAGCAGAAATTGCATGGTTAAATAATGGTTTCCTGGGATCGAGTTGCAGCTGATTGTAATAATAAGCTGGAATAATCCTTGCCAACCGGTTATTTTCAAAAGTTGGATAACTGACTAAAGTTAGAATCTCTCCGGTTTTGGGATTCATAGCGATAACTGCACCCACGTTATATTTTTCTTCACCTTTGATTAGATTGTATTTGGCCATATTTGCAAGCAGTGCGGTTTTCGTTGCTGCTTGTAAACGGGTGTCTATGGTAAGTTTCAAGTTATTTCCAGGAGTGGAAGAAATTGGAACCTCAAGATCACGCAAAATTTGGCCCGCTCCATCTACTTCAACAACTCTTTTACCATTTGATCCTAATAAAATTTCATCTAAATATTGCTCAACACCAGCATAACCAACTTTATCTCTATTCGAAACAAACCCTAAATCCTCATAATAATCTACTTGTGATGCTGGGATGGGTCCCAGGAAACCAATCACTTCAGAAGTTAGTTCACCAGTTGGATAATCTCGAACTGGAACGATTTCTATGTCAACACCCGGCCAATCCCCCTTCTTTTCCCGAATGACCATCGCAATTTCAGGATCGATATCGCATTTTACCTGAACAGGGCTGTAAGGTGCATTGGTATCACCTATATAAATAATTTCCTTGATTCCAAAATCATTGTAACAAGGTGTAAAATTTAGCATTGCTTCTCGATCATCGATATTTCCACTACTGACTGGAATATCTATTAAATTGGATAATTCACGGTAAATCCTTTGCATATCTCCGTTGGGATTATAGGTATCTACGTCTGGCAATAAGGCTGGTGTAACGATTACGTTATAAGAAGCAATGTTCCTGGCGAGAACAAATCCGTTCCTATCATAAATAATCCCTCTCTGTGTAGGATCACTGATCTCTCTGATTCGGTTATCATTCGCCTGAACAAGATATGAGTTTCCTTCAATAATTTGAAGAACGAATAATCGATATCCATAAAACAATAGAATGATTGTCATCACACTAAAAAATAGGATTAATCTCCATTTTTGAACCCTGGATTGGTCTAAAGCGGATTGGTTCATACTTCCTCCACAAATGGATAAACCCAATGCTGAAGCTCATTTGCCAATAAATATATTGGAATTGCAGCAATCAGGTTTATCAACATACTTGGTAAAATCACAGTTTGAAAAATCTCAATCGCAATCATATTAATTCCTGTTAATTGTAAATAAAAACCAAATATTGCTAAATGGATAAATGTGAAAATTGCAGTAAAAATAAACATACTGACAATTGGAAACTGTTGAATATTATTTTTACTCCAAAAAATTATGAAAATCATCATGCTATACAAAAGAATTATGATGGTGATTGGTTCAGCAGAAATCAAATAAAGAAAAAAAATCGTAATGGTCGTATAAATTAAAATATCAATAATTCCAGTTTTTTTTTGGAGTGACCAGGCAATAACACCCAACAATAATAAATCAATTTTTCCAGCCAAAATCTGTAAATTGCTGAAAATCCCCAGTTGCAACATAGTGATAACTAATACGAATAATAGAATAAAAATTCGCCGCATTGTTATTGACCTGAACTCGGTAACAATGGAGAAATATCAATTGGGCGAAAATTAATAATTACCAAAACAGCTTGTAATTGTGAGTAATCAATGATTGGCTGGATTGTGGCGGTTTGAAATAATTCATTTTCAAATTGACGAACAGTGATCACCTGTCCAATTAAAATATCTGCTGGATAATTTCCCCCTAAACCTGATGTGAGTATCACTTCACCAGATTCTAAATTTGTATCCTGAGGAACCATTTCCAGATTTATTTCACCAGTAATTGAGCCATTGATTTGGGCATTGGTTCTCTGTGACTGTAATTTGACATTTACGATAGAACCTGGATCTGTAATCAATTGTACTCTCGCTGCTCCGGCTGTGACTGCATCTATCCTGCCAACCAATCCAGATTCAGTTACAACCGGCATCCCACGGCGAATTCCTTCATCACTTCCATGGTCTATGATAATATAGTGGAGAAATGGACTTGGGTCTTTTCCAATAACTGCAGCGGCGGTATATTGAAATTCAGGTCTTCGCCTGGCGTATCCTAATAATTCTTCTAGTCCCTGAGATTCGTCTAATTGTTCCCGTAAGACAATAACCTGTGATTGCAAACGTGCTATTTCATTCTCTAACTCAATATTTCTGACTCTTATTTCTTCGACATCTTGAGGTGCATTTAATAATTGGCTTACAGCGATATAACGGGAAGAGATCCATTCCTGTGCGCCAAGAAATGGACGTGACAAAGTTACAAGAATGGGACTTAGGTACCCTCCTAGAGCTAATAATATTAGACCTACAGCGATTAGTATGACTGTAAAGGATTTAATTGAATTGAAAAAGTTTTTCATTCCATCATTGATTTTGTTAATGCAGTATTCTTAATTAATCGATGTCAACGAGTAATTTTGAATATTTCTCTAGATCATCTAATACCATCCCTGCACCGCGAGCCACACATGTTAATGGGTCTTCAGCAACCCATACACGTAGATTCAATTCATCAGACAGTCTTTCCTTCAAACCTAATAGTAAGGCACCGCCTCCTGCAAGACAAATACCATTTTCCATTAGGTCAGCGACTATTTCAGGGGGAGCTTCATCCAAAGCATCTTTAATGGTATCAATGATGACCTGTACAGAGCCACTGATCGCCTCTCTTACTTCAACAGAAGAAATTTCCAGCTCTTCTGGCAATCCTGTGACAAGATTTCGACCACGCACGTGCATTGTTTTTTCTGTAGGAAGCGGATAAGCAGAACCAACAGTCATTTTCACCTGTTCTGCCATGCGTTCACCAATTAATAAATTGTACTTATTTCGTATATATGTGATGATGTCTTGATCCAATTCATCTCCCGCGACCCGTAGAGATCTGGAAACAACTACCCCACTCATTGAAATGATAGCTACTTCCGATGTACCGCCACCAATATCAACAACCATACTTCCAACATAATCTGTAATAGGTAAACCAGCTCCTAATGCTGCTGCCATTGGTTCTTCAATTAAATATGTTTCTCTTGCACCAGATTCTTTAGATGCATCATAGACTGCGTTCTTTTCAACCTCAGTCGCTCCAGAAGGGATTCCAATGACCACGCGAGGTCTTGGTAAGGGAACAAGAGTTTGTTGATGCGCTTTGCTAAGAAAATAACCAATCAAATCTTTGGTTACATCGTATTCAGATATGACACCATCCCGTAACGGTCGAATAGCAATATGAGTGGCAGGTGTTCTCCCTACCATTTCTTTCGCTTGTAACCCGATTTTTTCTGGCCGTCGGGTTTTCTTATCGATAACAACCCAGGAAGGTTCATTAATAACAATACCCTTACCACGCACATTAACTAATGTGTTAGCTGTGCCCAAATCAATTCCAATATCAAGTGAAAAAAGTCCAAACAGCCAATTCAGTGGTCGAAAAGCCAAATTGTTACTCCTAAATTAGGATTCTATAAATCAGGATTATACCATATTGAAATTTTATAAATTTTGAAAAGGTAATTTTTTTACTTATTTCTGGTAATAATTCGTGTTAAATCACAATTAACCCAATGATCCAAATTCGGAAATAATTCTGGCAAGATGCTTCGTACCCTTAAGAAAATCTACAACTCGGATATTTTCATTTGGAGCATGGTTCTGTGATCCAGGATAAGATACGCCAGCAGTAACGATAGGAACATTTAAATGTTTAATAAACAAGTGGTTTGGACCTGACCCACCAACCATGGGAACCACTATCATTGGCATTCCATAAACGTCTTTTGCGCTTTCGACAACCAGATTTACAAAAGGATGATCCGGATCGGTACGTGCTGGAGATTCGCCACCAAGGAATGAAATTTCTATATCTAAGAATCCATGTTTATCTAAATGATCTCTTAGAAGTGTCAAGATTTTTTCTGGGGTTTGCTCCGGAACTAACCGAAAATCAATTTTTGCACTTGCTTTTGCCGGCAAAACTGTTTTTGATCCTTCACCTTGATAACCAGAGGAAAGACCACAAATTGTACAAGTTGGCAACAAGGCTTCAGAAACATTTAAATCAACCCCACCTTGCACGCCATTGATAAATTCTTTGATTCCATATCTATTTTTGTAAATTTCACGCATATCGGGAAGTTGTCCAAATAAATGCAGATCTAAACTGCTGGGTGGAATAACATCCTCATAGAATCCCGGGATGAGAATATTTTCATCCTCGTCTTTTAATGAATTCAATGCCCAAACTAAACGCCAGGCTGCATTTGGAAATATCGACCCACCCAGTCCGGAATGAACATCCTGATTTGCAGTTGTTATTGACAATTCAACATAACAAATTCCCCGCAATCCTAAATATTGGATCGGTTGATCGTAATCATTTACACCACCAAATTCCCAAATACATCCATCTGCTTTTAATAATTCAATATTATTTTCAATAAATGGAGCAAGGTTTTTGCTGCTAACTTCTTCTTCTCCCTCGATAACAAATTTTATTGTGCAGGGTAGGTCTGATTCTTGATCAAGTAGTGCGTCAATTGCTGCTAATCGGCTAATGATCTGCCCCTTATCATCGCTTGCCCCACGAGCAAATAAATGGTCATTATCGTAACGCAATTCAAACGGATCTGATTTCCATAATTCTAACGGTTCAGCTGGTTGAACATCATAATGATTGTAGAACAATAAAGACTTTTCACTGACACCTTTTCTTTCAGCGTATACCACAGGAGCACCGTTCCCTGATCCTATTTTTACATCAAATCCTCGTTTTTTTAACAAATCCCCCACAAAATATGCGGTTTCAGGAAGTTGTTGGTTCTTTGCAGAAACACTTGGAAATTTACATAATTTAGTTAATTCTTCAATACTATTCTGTAAATGGCTATTAATAAAATCATCAATTTTGTTATAGTCCATATCTATCTTGTTCCTTCCGAAACAGAGATTTGATTCCCTAATATAAATCCGCCATATGCAAAAACCAACATTTTTAACACTTTTCCAATAAGACAGAAAAATAGAAATCGATGAATTGGGATTTTCATCGCACCTGCCATAATTCCTACAATATCAAATGCAGGATTTGGGATAAAAGCCAAAACAAGTATCGTTAAACTACCATACCTTCTCATCCAACCTTCTAATTTTTCGTGCCATTTTGCTTTTTCAATAATCGTTTGACCGCTAAAACCAGCAAGATAACCGGATATTTCTCCTAACGTTGCCCCTCCTCCTGCAGCCAAAGCTACATAAAATGGATTAAAAACTGCTCCCATTGCAGAGGTTATCAGAACACCAGGCACTGGCAGGATTAAAGAAGCATTCGTCAATAAGGATGCAAGAAAAATTCCGACATATCCAAATTGTTCTAAATATTGGATACTTTCACGGTTAAGAAACAAAACAATCGTTAAACCGATCACAAAGAGTATAGCAAGCCACCGAAGAATTGTTAATCGCTTTTCTTTGCTCATTGGTTCACAATAGGGTTTTATCAGAGGATTTAAGTAATGATTCTATTCGAGCGATAACCATATCCAAAGCAACCTGATTTCTTCCACCTTCAGGAATGATCACGTCAGCATATCTTTTGGAAGGTTCAACAAAATCCAGATGCATGGGTCTGACAGTGGTTAAATATTGATGAATCACCATGTCCATCGAACGGCCACGTTCAGCAATATCCCGCTGTAAACGGCGGATAAAGCGAATATCATCATCTGTATCCACGAATATTTTTACATCGAATAAATCCCGTAATTTTGGTTCTGCAAAAATTAAAATCCCTTCAACTACAATAACCAATTGAGGTTCGATCTGTATAGTTTTATTCGTCCTGGTATGTGTCGTAAAATCATACACAGGCAAATAGATTCTCTCCCAATTTTTCAATTGAATCACATGCTCAACGAGAAGTTCGTTTTCAAGTGAATTAGGATGATCAAAATTTATTAATTTCCTTTGATTCTCCGGTAAAGCACTAAGATCCCGATAATAAGCATCGTGTGGTAATAAAGAAATACGATTTGATCCAACACTTTTTAATATCTCATTGGCTACGGTTGTTTTTCCTGAACCTGATCCCCCGGCAATCCCAATTACAAGTGGCGTTTTCCGTTTTGTCATATAAAAATTATAATCTTATTCCAACAAATGAAGTAAGATTAATTAATATCAATAGCAGGAGTGGACATGTTTGATTTCGTTCAAAACCCTTTTTTTTGGGCTGGAATCAGCCTTTTGGGTTTATTAGGTGCAAATACTGCAGTAAATACACGTTTCGGAAAAAGATTTCGTCTTTTTGCCCAGATTTCAGGTTTTTTATTTAGCATTGGAAGGATTGTCTTGGTTCTCCCTTTCATTCCACAACATAGACTGATTCAAAATAACTATCTCCTTGGGCTGGGCATAATTATTGGTATTTTTAGTTTGGTTTTTATTATTCCTAGCATAATCTCACAACCTTTAATCACATCAGCCAAGAAAAATGATTTTAAAACCAATGGTTTATTTCGCATCGTTCGACATCCATTTTTTCTAGGTGAAATATTATTTTCATTCTCCTTGGCATTAATTTTTCATTCGATAATTGGCTTAGCCCTCACACCAATCTGGTGGGTTGCATTACAACTCCACATCATTCATGAAGAAGAAAACCTGGAAAAAGAATTTGGACCATTTTATTTAGAATACAAAAAAAGAGTCAAAGGGCGAATCATACCAATTCCCCCAATAAATCTCCACTCTTCGATTCCTACCTACCCATTTAAGAATTTGGTATTTAGAGGAGGAGGAATGAAAGGCACCGCCTATACCGGTGCTCTCGAAGTTTTGGATGAAAAAGGTTTATTGAAACAAATTCAGCGTGTGGCAGGTTCATCCGCTGGTGCAATTACAGCTACTTTAGTTAGTTTAAATTTAAGTTTTTCTGAGACTCTGAAATTAATTGAATCACTGGATTTCAAACAGGTTCCACAATTAAGGTCTGAAAATAAAGAAAATGAGCCGGAATGGCTTCCAAAATTCATTGGAAAAGAGATCTCGAAAATTACTGGTGATTTCGAGGCCGTACAGCGTTTAATGACAAAATATGGCTGGTATTCAAGTGAATATTTTAATAAATGGCTTCGAAATATAATTGCTCAATATTGTGAAGGGAACTCTGACGCGACCTTTTCTGATTTTAGGAAATTCGGACATAAAGATTTATTTGTGATCAGCGCGAATATCTCCAAACTTGAGGTTGCAGTCTTTTCTGCCGATACAACGCCAGACTTTCCGGTTGCCAATGCTGTCAGGATGTCAATGTCGATCCCCTTATATTTTGAAGTTATGCGATTCAATGGAAAAGTATTTGGTGAAGGTGATTACTATGTGGATGGTGGTATTTTGATGAATTACCCATTACCGATTTTTGACCATCCTAAATATCAGGATAACAACCTCTGGTACGAAAATGGGATAAATTGGGAAACACTTGGGTTTTATCTTTATACCAATGCTGAATTAGTCTCTGAAACAAAAAAAATCGAGAGCTTCAAAGATTTCATCTCTCACATTTATGAGTCCTATAATATCAGTCTTCAAATTGCTGGGATTGACAATAATCCAATTGATCAAAGACGATCTGTTAAGATAAACACATTAGGAATTTCATCAACTGACTTTCATCTTACTAAAAAAGATCAAAAATTCATTGATCTCGTAGAAGAAGGAAGAAGAGCAACAAGAAATTACCTGGATAATTATCACAGGTTTATAATTAATAAATAGGAGCCACAGATGGGAGTCGAACCCATGACCTGACGATTACGAATCGTCTGCTCTACCAACTGAGCCACTGTGGCACGCGCGAGATTATACCAGTAGAAAAATTGATAGGCAAGGATTTTATGATCAACATTGCAATGTTATCTTACCATACATGTCCATTGGCTACTCTTGGTGGAAAAGATACAGGTGGTATGAATGTCTATGTACATCAACTTACCCGAACACTGGGTAAGTTAGGTGTTCATGTTGACGTATTCACCAGATCACAAGACGAGCATGTCCCACATGTTTTACATGATCTGGGATATCATAACCGCGTTGTCCATATTCCGGCTGGACCCGAGATACCATTACCTAAAACTGAGTTGGAAAGATACATTCCAAAATTTGTTCAGGGAGTTAAGTCATTTGTTGAATCAAAAAATATTCATTATGACCTTATTCATAGTCATTATTGGATGAGTGGAATCGCAGCAATCGACTTATCCGAATCCTGGGATATTCCTTTCCTGCATATGTTTCACACCCTGGTTTTAATGAAGAACCGGATTGCAAGATCTCCCCAAGAAATGGAAGGCGAATATCGCCTGATCGGTGAAAAGAAAGTAATTGCAAAAGCAAATCGGATAATTGCTGCAACATTGGCAGAAAAATCCCAACTTGAATTCCTTTATGATACACCTTCCTCAAAAATATCTGTAATTCCCCCAGGAGTGGACATCCGCCATTTTTATCCAATTCCCAAAGACGAAGCAAAAGAAGTTGTTGGGGTACCTCAGGAAGCAACAATGATTTTATTTGTAGGAAGAATAGAACCGCTTAAGGGCATTGACAATCTTATTCAGGCGATTTCGTTGAACCATAAAAGTGGAGTCCTGAAATGTTGTCCTCATACTCTTGTTATTATTGGTGGTGAACCTAATGCCAAACCCGAGGAGATGAATGCGGAAATGGCTAGATTACAGGATATGGTTGAGGAATTGAAAATTGAAAATTTTGTTATTTTTCTGGGGAAACAAGATCAACAAATGTTGCCATATTATTATTCTGCTGCAGAAGTAGTTGTTATGCCATCCCATTATGAGTCATTTGGAATGGTTGCATTGGAAGCCATGGCTTGTGGCACCCCTGTTGTTGCCTCTCAAGTTGGAGGTCTTGCATTTTTGGTGAGAGATGGCGAAACTGGATTTGTGGTACCTGGAAATGATATCCAAAGTCTGGCAAATCGGTTGATGGAATTGATAAAAGATAAAGAACTGGGAAATAAATTAGGGAAAAAGAGCACAGAATACGCTCAAATGTATGCCTGGGAAACAATCAGCACAAAAATGATCGAGGTTTATAACCAGATTTTACAAAAGTCAGAATGAAAAATATTCATTCTCGCCATCATTAAATTATGGTCAATGTCTTTGAAGGATCACATTCATATGCGATCGCCAGGTAATAAGCCAGGTAATCTCCAAAAAGAATCGTATTCCAAACCTGTGAAAAAAATGTTTCCCCGAGTGTTGTATAAACATCAGTTCCAATTCCATTACACATGAGTTCTTTCTTAGCGAGATCTACCAAATTTTCAATGCTTTCGTCATTGAGGTTTGATTTGAGAAATATTACCATTGATTGTTGAACAATATTATCTGGGAAAAAGCTTCCATTGATTGAGTGGTTAATTAATTGATGGATGCCCTCAGCATAAGACATGGTTTTCGAACTTTCATTAATTTGATCACTCCATCTTCGTGCGATAGGAACCATACAATCCCCACCAACAATTTTTATCCATCTTCCCACCATCTGACCAGCAAGACGTTTTGCGGGATTCAAAGCTGAAGTGACATTAAAATCTATTTTAGACATTGTTTTCCTCAGCCCTGCTATAGTAGATTGAAATTCATTTGACATATCTGGTATTAAATTTAGTTTATGAAATAAACCACACAAAACCATTACATCGAACGCTACTGTTAATCTTGAAAATGTGTGATTATCAAAAATCCAATTATTCACTGAATAATTCATTAATTGTTTTTCGATAGATTGATTGTTTGTGAGCGTAATAATTGAACAATTATTAGCATAACTGCTTCCCAAAAAATTCAGTATTTCTCCAAAGTTATTCTGATCAATCAAAAAAATTACTAAAGTATCAGGATTTTTACACCAGATGGGGAAATGATTTTCATTAATCGTAATAACTGGTACAGAACAATGTTTGTTTATTAATAATTTGAAAATTGCGATACTATTTTCAATTTTGGAAAAACCGGCTAAAACTACCCGGGAAATATTATCAATGTGGATCGGTTCTTGAAGTTTTGAATAGGACCAACCAGAAACCAATAACTCAGGAAGATTTCGAATGTGATCAATCAATTTATCAACATCAATTTGACTTATTTTTTCAAAATCATCAAAATTCATCCTTAACCCTCCACAACAAATTTTCTTTTTTGCTAATAATCATATGATAATAAAGCTAGAAAAGACTTTATCCATACTTCAATCTTTTATTATAATTGGCAAACAAACACATGAAAAATAAAAATCATTTCCAACCAATGACTTTCAGCAAAGATCAATGGAAAAAAAGCACGCATATTCCACCGGAAGAGTCTTCAGTTGTACTTACAGTTAATGGAGAATCCTGGCTTTCTTTTGGATGCTCACCATTTTTGTTAGAAGAATTAGCAATCGGTTTCCTCTACAACGAACACATCATTGAATCCATTTCAGAAATTGAAATTGCAAGGGTATGTGAAAATAATAAAAACGTTGACGTTTGGTTAGACCATGAAGCTAAAAAACCTGAAAAATGGGAAAATACTTCAGGATGTGCCGGAGGGAAAACCAGCAATATTGAAAAAAAGGAAAAAAAAATCAAAAGTGATCTGATTGTTGAACCACAATTAATCCTGGATCTTTTTGCTTTATTAATATCAAAACAAGAAGTTTACAAAGAAACAAGAGGAATACATTGTTCCTTGCTTTCCGATGGAAATCATAATCACCTCATCGCGGAAGATATTGGCAGGCATAACACAATCGATAAGTTAGCCGGATTATTTTTATTAGATAAGAAACACCAATGGACCCGAAAAATAATCCTCACAACTGGACGAGTTAGCTCTGAAATGATTCAAAAATCTGCCAGGTTGAATGTCCCTATTGTTGTTTCAAGAACAAGTCCAACCAAAACTTCAGTTGAATTCGCAAAAGAACATAACATTACACTTATAGGTTATACCAGACGAAATGAATTTACAGTGTATTCAAATCCGGAACGGATAAAATTATAAAAATTCCAGGCATTGTTTTTCTGCTAATTTTAGATCTTCAGGGGTATTAATATTAACAAAAGACGCAAGTAGTGGGTCAAATTGTCTTAATTCGACCTCAAATACTGGATGAACTATTGCTGATTCAAACCAGGAAATTAACCTTCTTTTACCAGAATCTATTGCGCTCGATACATAAGGTAAACATGTGGATTTCCGATATAATGCATAAAATGGTTCATATCCCATTTCAGTTTTTGGAATAACAACATCAACATTTTTTGCCATAAACAAATTTTTCATAAACTTATAGAGTCCAAGATTTACAAAAGGCAAGTCACATGCAATTACAAAAACAACTTCATTTGTAGCAGCTGAAAGTGCTGTGTGCAATCCAGCTAATGCACCATAATCTTTATAAATATCACCAACAAGCTGAATACCGAATTGGCGATATCTTTCAGGATGATTGGTAGTAATTATTAATTCATGGGCATATGGTTTTAATCGTTGAATGATATTCTCAATCATTGGACGACCACATAGCTCAAGCAACCCTTTATCCTCACCCATGCGAGAAGATTGTCCACCAGCTTGAATGACAATTGAAACATTCATTGTTTATAATTATACTTATAATTAAATATATAAGAGTATTTTTGTCCAAAATCCTTAATTCAATCATCCATAATGGAAGGAGCATAAGTGAACGAATTGGACCTAACACCAATCCAAAAAACTATACGTGATTTTGCCCCACAAGGTAAAACTGCACTATTACCGCTTTTACATGAAGCACAAAACTTTTATGGTTATATACCTGAAATCGTTGCAGAGGAAATTGCAAAAGCCATTAATATACCCTTGTCTGATGTATTTGGGGTTATTGAATTCTATTCTTTGTTTTTCAAACACCCTGTTGGGGAAACTGTTGTCCATGTTTGCAATGACCCGGCATGTGCAATGGCAGGGTCGGATTCTGTTTATAAATTATTAACCACGAGAGAGAGTTTTAAATTTGAAGGTGGGATCAAACCCAGGTTAACTGTCGAAGTTGCTGCCTGTTTGGGTTTATGTGAACATGCACCTGCAATGTTAGTTAGAGGTCAACCAGTTAATACAAAAGATATGCAATCCTGGGAAGATATTTTTGAACCTGCAAGGAAAACACCGCAGACTATTCTTGGTGGAGATATTCACAGGTTGACAAAAAATTGTGGTAAAGGTGGACGAACAGACCTCAAGCATTATTTGATTTCTGGTGGTTATGAAGGTTTACAAAAAGCACTTAAATTAAAACCACTGGAAGTGATCAATCTGGTGAAAGAGTCTGGGCTGGTTGGACGTGGTGGAGCAGCTTTTCCAACCGGGATTAAATGGGAAGGTGCGGCAAATTCAGAAGAGACAATAAAATATCTCGTCTGCAATGGCGATGAGGCAGAACCTGGAACATTCAAGGATCGTGTCCTAATGGAAGACGATCCCCATTTAATAATTGAAGGTATGATCATTAGTGCCTATGCGATCGGTGCACAAAAAGGATATTTTTACATTCGCGGAGAGTATCTGACAGCTTATAATTATGTCAAACAATCCGTAAAGGAAGCAAAGGCAGCTGGAAATTTAGGCAAGAATATTCTTGGATCTGATTTCTCGTTTGATATTGAGATCAGAAGAGGTGCCGGTGCTTATATTTGTGGGGAAGAAACCGCTTTGTTTGAGTCAATTGAGGGGAAACGAGGTTTCCCTCGGGTAAAACCTCCATTCCCAACCACTCATGGTTTGTTTGGGAAACCAACTGTGATCAACAATGTTGAAACTTTGGCAAACATACCCATTATTCTCTCTATGGGTATCGAGGAGTATAAATCAATCGGAACTGAAAAATCTCCTGGATCAAAATTGTTTTGCCTCTCAGGAGATATTAACAGGCCAGGACTTTATGAAGTTCCTTTTGGTGTTACTTTACGTCACATCATTGAGAATTTAGCAGGTGGAATGCGGGCAAATAATTCGCTGAAAGCAATATTAATTGGCGGTGCAGCTGGAGCAATGGCGGATCCATCTCAATTAGATGTTCGTTTATCCTTTGAAGATCTTCGAATTGAAGGATTGCCTTTAGGTTCTGGTGTAATTACTGTTCTTGATGAAACGAGAGATTTACGGGACATGCTGTTACGTCTTGCCAATTTCTTTGCAGAAGAATCATGCGGGAAATGTTTCCCCTGCCAATTAGGAACCCAGCGACAATACGAAATTATGAAAAGAGTGGCGAAAGGAAAAGTAAAAGACTCCGATACTCAAGATTTGACTGACATTATTATCACAATGACTGACTCCTCGCTTTGTGGCTTAGGTCAAACAGCAGGATCAGCCATTGGGAGTGCAATTAAGAAATGGCCATCACTATTTTCAAACACCAAGGAAATTTCATCAGATTTGGTGGGAGGTCTAAATGGTTGAAAAAGTAAAGTTAAGGATAAATAATAAAGAAATTGAATGTGATAAAGACCTAACAATTCTTGATGCCGCAAAATTAATCGGTGTATTAATTCCAACCATTTGTTTCCATGGACATTGCACTGCAAATGCATTATGCAGAATTTGTGTCGTCGAATTGAAGGGTGCCCGCACGTTAATTCCTTCCTGTGTCGTGAAAGTTTCAGACGGAATGGAAATAGAAACACACAATCAAAGAGTAAATCTTTCTCGGAAAACAATTCTTGAAATGATGCTCAGCACAACCGATTTGAGCCAGTCTCCTGAAATATTGAAAATGGCAGAAGAGTATGACGCACAACACGATCGTTTTCCTGATGCTGAAAGGCGCAGTCCTCAACTCATTGATGACAATTCAATGTTTGTAAGAGATTATGAAAAATGCATTTTGTGTTGGCGTTGTGTGCAGGTATGTGCAGAGGACGCTCAATATGCGTTCGCGATTAATTTCAAAGGACGTGGATATCATACGCAGATCAGCACTTTTTATGAAAAACCTCTTCCAGAAACATCATGTGTTTTTTGTGGTCAATGTATTGGTGTCTGCCCAACTGAAGCATTAAAGCCAAAACGTCAATGGCTGCTTGAACTTGGTTATGAAAGTGAAGAAATTATGCAAATGACCCGAAAGGATCGCAATAAAAATACCAAAGGACCTCAAAGAACAAAGGAAAGTTGAAAGGATATTATGATTACGAATAAAAATAAACCCATCACTACAACTTGCCCGTTCTGCGGAGTTGGATGTAATCTTGAACTTCATGTCAAGGATAATTTTATTTATAAGGTCACAGCACCATTCGATTCGGTTGTAAACAAAGGCAATCTATGTGTAAAAGGTCGTTTTGGATATGATTTCATCTATAACAAACGGAGAGTTTTAAACCCTCTCATTCGCAAAGTTGACCAAAAACCAGGAGCAAGATCACAATCTTTCAACCTTGATGAGTGGCGAGAAGTTACCTGGGATGAAGCTTTGGATTATGCAGCCAGGCGTCTGGTGGAAATTTATCAACGAGATGGATCAGACGCATTGGCAGTATATTGTTGTGCAAAGGCAACCAATGAAGATAATTATCTCCTTCAGAAAATGTTCCGAGCATTATTTAGAACCAACAACGTGGATCATTGTACACGTCTGTGTCATGCTGGCAGTGTAGTTGCACTTCAAAAAGCGATTGGTTCTGCAGCAATGTCAAACACTGCCTCAGAAATTATGGATACTGATGTATTTATTGTGACGGGATCCAATACCACGGAGACTCATCCAATCATTTCAATCCAGATGAAGGCTGCGATTGAAAAGAGAGGAGCCAAATTAATTGTTGTTGATCCTCGCAGAATAGAGATGGTTAATTATGCTACGTTATGGTTAGCTGAGCGACCTGGATCGGATGTTGCAGTTTTTTCTGGAATGGCTCATGTCATTCTGGAAGAAAAACTTTATAACAAAGAGTTCATCGACAATCGAACAAAAAACTTCGAAAATTTTCGGAAATCTTTGGAAAAATTTACACCCGAATATGTTGAAAATATATCTGGTGTTGATCGGGAAAAAATAATACAGGCTGCCAGGTTATATGCGAATGCTGATCGAGCAGCCATTTATTGGGCTTTAGGTATATCGCAATCAACCCATGGAACTGATAATGCACATAGCCTGATTAACCTTGCTTTATTAACTGGGCATGTCGGCAGACATGGAACGGGGTTGAACCCACTCCGTGGTCAGAATAATGTTCAAGGCGCATCCGATGCGGGTGCGATGCCCTGGCATTATCCAGGTTATCAGGAAGTAGATGATGAAAATTCAGCTCTCTTTTTTGAAAAAGCCTGGAATATAGAACCGGGTGGTCTGAATCGTAATAAAGGTCTGACTACAACAGAAATTTTATCAAATGCTCATCCAGGCGGTGTGCGAAGTTTATATATTATGGGTGAAAATCCAATGATGACCGAACCGAACTTGAATGAAGCACACCGGCATATGCAAGAGTTGGAATTTGTAGTTTGTCAGGACTTGTTCATTAACGAATCGGGTGCTTATGCAGATGTTTTTCTTCCTGCAACTACCTTTGCGGAAAAGGATGGGACATTTACTAATACCGATCGCAGAGTACAGAGAGTTCGTAAAGCGATTAAACCATTAGGAAATTCTCGTCCTGATTGGGAAATCATTTGTGATCTGGCGAAAAGAATAGAAACATTATTAGGTAGACCAAATTCATCTCATTGGGATTACCAAAACCCAGAAGAAATAATGGATGAATTTGGATCAGTTGTTCCCTCTTATAGAGGCATAAATTACATGAGAATTGAGAAAACAGGTTTGCAGACACCAGTAGATGATGAAAACCACCCCGGAACGCCATTTCTTTATGCAAACAGTTTCCCTTTAGGAAGAGCAAAATTTTATCCATTGGATTACAAAACGATTGACGAACAAGCTGATTCTCAATTTCCATTAATTTTGAACACCGGCAGGGTATTGGAACATTGGCATGGAGGTACCTTAACTCGCAATTCATGGATGGACGATTTGTATCCTCAGGCACTGGTCGAAATTAATCCTGTAGATGCTGAGATATACAAAATCAACCATCTGGACATAGTAAAAGTTAATTCCAGACGAGGAGAAATTGTCCTCAGGGCAGACGTAACCGAGAAAACTATTCCAGGCGTAATTTTTGTTCCATTTCATTTTGCTGAAGCAGCAGCAAATTTCTTAACGAATGACGCACTAGATCCCGAAGCATTAATACCAGAATTTAAAGCCTGTGCTGTAAAAATAGAAAAGGTAACTGAAGATCATTTGCCTAATAATCTACCATACCAACCACGAGGCAGATATTAGTATCTGACAATTTGTTTAAAATGCTGTGTTGAATTGTCAACACAGCATTTTAAATTATCTGGATTTTGATAAATTTTCGATAAGTTCTAAAAATTCTACCCATTCTTCCTTAAAAAAATGTAAAGTAACATTATTAAGTTCTAAATGGTAGGTAGTTTCCCCATCTGGTTCATCTGCTTTCCAGGCCATATAATTCGCGGTTTCACTTAAAGTTGTCGTTAAGGGTCCATTATCCATCTTATCTCTCCTTTTTGAGTAGGTAAATTATTCTATTGCTGTTTTCTTAATATTTTGTTAAGTATTTTTTTCTCTCTCATCCAATTAGTCACATTTATTTTTATTTTGTGAAAAAATCGGAAAACAGGTTTTAACCGGTTTGGAATTTTTGGTTCAGTTGGAATTCGATCTCCAGAAATTTTCTCCCAGGGATCAATATCAAATAATTTATAGAAAACATATTGACCAATTAATTTGGTAGTAGCCAGAACAGGTGCTGCTAACAAAACGCCTACAAAACCAAAAAGACTCGCCGAAATGATGACAGCAACCATAACTGCTGCTGGATGGACTTTAAGAGCATCACCCATCAATCTTGGCACGACAAAATTATCCAGGATCACATCAGCGAACCAGGCTACACCAATGACCAATAATGCGTATGGAAATGGTTCGAGACCAAAAATTGTCGTTCCTTGAAATAACGAAACCAACCCATAAGTTGTCCAAGCGACGAATGGCCCGACATAAGGAACAAATCTTGCAAATCCTGCAATGAAAGCCAATCCATAATAAAAATTTACACCTAATGCTCCTAATAGACCAATATATAAAATTATCGTAATTAGAATAATTGTCAATTGCCCACGTAAAAAAGCATTCCAGGTGCGACTTAATTCGCCTCCCATTTTTTTTATATCTACGTTATATCCTGGGATATTGATTTTAAACAATTCATTTCGTTTACCTTTGGTTTCAGAAAGAATAAAATAGGATATCAAGATAGAGAATAATGACCATCCTATTAATGCTGCAGCACTACCCGCCAAAGAACCAACCAGATTCCCTAAACCTGACAACATGGGTTGAATCATCGACAACAATTGATTTCCTAAACTTACCAGATCCAATTCTGCAAAATCTATTACAAAACCACCAAATTCATATCTTTCCAGAGATAATTCCTCCAAGAAGAAAGGGAGGTCTCGTAATTCGAATTGAATAAACCTGATTAAACTTGTTATTTGGTCCGTGACCGCAAAACCACCCAATGCAATTAATCCCAAAAATAACACCAAAAGAATCAAGTAAATAATTATTACCGTCACTCGCCAGGAAATTTTCAATTTTTCTTTGAAAAAATTAGGTATCGGATATAACACATAAGCGAGCACAAATGCAAAAAACAAAGGTGCAAGAATATTGTTAAATCGCACGATAAAAAATGCAAATAATGCAATTAAAACTAAGGCAACAACCAGTTTTGTTGTACTGCTCCAAGTTGGAGACTGTTCAATTTTTTTCGAATGCATTTCTTTCCTGGTCAAAAAATTATCGTTTTTCGAGTACAAGCCCTATCTGTGATTAGTGCTCACATAATTACTTATTGTATAAAAAAATTATGGACAGGATCCACTTCCAAAAATCGCATTCATAATTCCGGGGAATAGATCACAATACAAATTTAGTGAATCTATTACCAACCAGAAGACAATACAACCACAAATAATAAGAAAGAACAAAATAATAACAATCAGGAAAACTCTGCTCTTTTTCTTTGGTTTTTCACTTGCTGGATATGTGCCTGGTACCTCTCCGGCATAACTGGAATGGACTGGTGCAGACTGGTATTGTTGTGGTGGAGGCGCTGAAATAAAAGTCTCCTGTGGTACGGGAGGTGCGACAACAGGTTGTGCATAAGAAAGAGGTTGGACTGATACTCTTGTTGCATCAGGATCGAAAGTAGGAACTTCAAATGTTAAATTTACAGTTTCACCAAAAGAAACCGTCTCGCCTGCAACGAGTTGATGAATACTCGTTAACCTTTGGCCATTCACAAATGTTCCATTGGTAGAGCCAAGATCTTCAATCACAAAACCCTGTCCATAAACATAAATTTTTGCATGTTTTCGGGACATTTCTGTATCATTAATGACAAAATCATTATTGATATCTCTTCCTATTGAAAATTCGGTGCCATCCAATACAAAAATTTGACCAGGATTAGGACCATTTTTCATGACTAATTGATAATTAGAACTCATCATCGTCTCCTTATTGATCATTTCATTTTTGATAAGTGTACAAATCTTCTATTTGTCTGTCAACTTAGAATAATATCCGAACTTGGAAAAACGGAAAGAATATCTTTATATCCAATCACCTGTATCCCCTGATTGTTTATATAGTCATGTATTCTTTTATCTCTAAATAAATTAAAATCTCCTACTCTCGATTTCCAATCAGGAGTTATGGTTCTTAATTCGGGAGTATCCTCAGCTGGATGAATAATAAAATGAGTAATGCCAATCGGTAAAGCTGAAAAAATTTCAGTCGCTTGTTCGAATCGATTTTCAGGTAAATCCAGAGGAATGCTTCGTAAATGATCTAATATTGGAACACCTTGTTCTTCAAGGTGATTTATAAATTTTTCAACAATTGTTGCACTTTCCTCATCCAAACCCATTTTCATCCAGTCATTTTTATTCATTCGAAAAACCATAAGAGGAATTTTGCGCATCAAACCTGCATTTATATAATCAAACATAAACTTTGGGTGAGCTACTGAACCCATATGAGTATCAATGTGAGTTGGTTGAATGCCTGCTTTTATTGCACTATCAATTTGCTGTTTAATTTCTTCCCGAACAAATTCGGGTTTTGCATTCAAGTGCACATCCGAACTTTTAGAATAGAAAAAACCTTCCTGATCAATCAAACCGCTATCTCTATCAACTGTGGATAAAGGCCGCCATCTGTATTTCTTCCACTCACTGGTCAAAGTAAGATGGACCCCTAAATCGATATATGAGTTTTTTGTCGGCAATTCCGCAGCAGATAAAAACCATGGGCAGGGCACCATGACAGCCGCAGATGATATTCCGGATACTTGAAACAATGTTTCACAAGCTGTTATTGTTGCCTGACACATACCCAGGTCATCGGCATGGATAATGATTACTCGATCATCACTCGAGAATCCTAATTTTTTTAGTAACGGGTTTGGTATCATAATTCTCCTCCAACTAATTTTCTTAATTAAATTATAAGAGAAATTTTATAATCTCTATAATCCAGTGTTGTTGGGTATTATCACCTAAAACACCAAGTCCTTGATGATTAGATACAAGAAATTTAAATAAAAATACCCCGCAATGCCGTGTGCTACATAGTTTTGAACCTGCAAACGCAGGTGGGGGCCCGCTCCTGAGTTTCCGCCTTGGCTCAAGCCTATCGCGTACGCTCAGTGACACTGGGTCCCATTTAAAGGGTGTTGGCTCAAAACCGGTTGTGCAGCATTCACAAACACCACAGGGCATTTATTTTATACCACAAGTTAACACCCTTGACTAGATTAACGAGAGCGCTTCACTATTCATTGATACTGCATAATCATATTACTTGACCTAAAGAACAGTTGTTTTTATACTCCTAAATAAATCAGGAGGTAGGGAATGCAGAGTAGTATTAAATATATTTTTTCATTTTTTATATTCATTTTCATTTCATCATGTACTTCGCAATCAACCGTCAAAGAGGAAATTATTATCGAAAATGCATGGGCACGACCAGCAATAAAAGGAAGTCCATCAGCCGTATATTTTACAATCAGAAATCAATTAAATGAACCTGAAAAATTATTAACAGTGAATAGCCAAGTGGCAGAATTTAATGAAATCCACTTAAGCAAGATGGAAGATGGAAAAATGATGATGGTTGAACAGGATTTTATCCTGATCGAATCGAATCAAGAAGTAGAATTCAAACCCAGAAGTTACCACGTCATGCTGATTAACCTTAAACAAGATTTAGAACTCGGTGATCAATTTGAGCTTTCTTTATTCTTTGAAAAATCAGGCGAAAAGAAAATTCTTGTTGAAGTGAAAGAAACTGAATGAACCATAATGATGATATACGTGCCTTTATCGCAATTCCACTCCCCAACCATGTGAGTGAATATCTATCAAACATTATCAAAATATTTAAAGAAACGTTTCCTGGTAACGCTGTAAAATGGGTAAATCCTGACAATATCCACATTACACTCAAGTTTCTTGGAGATGTCTCAAAATCGAATCTACATTTATTAATTGGTGATTTAGAATCAAAAAATCAATTTTCCCCATTTACCCTCACTTTAAATAAGGTTGGAGCATTTCCATCGATATATAAACCGCAAGTAATTTGGGCAGGCACAACAAATCACGAAAACCTGACCGGAATAGTCAAATTTATTGAAAGATCTACTTCCAAAATTAATGAAGACAAAGAACCAAATTCCTTTGTTCCACATATGACGATTGCTAGATTGCGACCAGGAATAAAAAAAGACCAGATTGATGAGATTAAGCGGGAAATATTTAAGTTCAAAGAAATAGAACCTTTGAGTTTTGAGGTAAACCACTATTGTGTTTTCCAGAGTATTCTGAATTCAAAAGGACCGATTTATAAAGTGCTACATCAATATGACCTTTATGAAAAAAATTCATCTGTGTTAGAATGAAAACCTATATTAATTGGTGAGGTGAAATCTGAATAGTATTGAATTAGCAAAATTTATTGTTGCCACGCTGGATGAGAAAAAGGGTGAAGATATACTTTTGTTAGATGTCCAAAAAATCGCATCTTTCACGGATTATTTTGTTTTTTGCTCTGGATCAAGTGACCGAATGCTGGATGCACTATCAAAATTTGTCAGAGAAGAGGTTAAGCGGGAATTTAAACTTCTCTCACAACCAGAAGGCGATAGTACATACGGTTGGGTTTTATTGGATCTTGGTGATGTAATCGTGAATCTACTTTCTCCGGAAAAAAGAGATTATTATCGTCTGGAAGAACTCTGGAGTGAAGGAAAAGTCCTGGTAAAACTTCAATAGATACGACTATTAAGTTTTTTTTCCAATTTATTTGATAAAACATTTATGTAAAGAAAGGTTTCTATGTAAATTAGTAATCTCTCTATTTTTTTCCAATATTTGATTAGATTAAAACATCAATAATAAGTGCCAAAAAGATAAACGCTAAATACATACTAGAATAACGATACATTTTAAAGGCAATTTTATTGCCTTCCAGCTTATATACCTGCCATGCGATACTAAGAAGCCATAATCCTAAAATAATGGCCAAAACCCAATAAAAACTTCCTCCAATTCCGAACAAAGGCATGACTAAAGTTAATAGAACCAACTGGATTGTATAAATTAAAATATGTAGTCTGGTTTTTTTTTCGCCTTTTACCACTGGTAACATCGGTATACTGGCTCGTGCATAATCATTTTTTCGGACCAGCGCCAAAGCCCAAAAATGTGGTGGTGTCCACAAGAATACCAGTGCAAACAAGAATATTGACGGAATATTTAAACCTCCCGTTGCTGCAGCCCAGCCTACCAAGGGGGGAATCGCACCAGCTCCTCCTCCAATTACAATATTCTGTACAGTTATTTTTTTCAACCATTTACTGTAAATAAATACATAATAAACCATACCAAACATAGATAATAATGCAGCATTAAGATTCACAAAAGAGACAAGAATATAAAAAGAAAGAAAAACTTCCGATACCCCAAGAGCTAAAGCTTCGGCAGGTTCTAATCTACCAGACGGAAGAGGTCTTTTCGCTGTCCGTTGCATTGATAGGTCGATTTCTTTATCAATATATTGATTAATCGCCGATGCTCCCCCAGCAGCTAACGCACCTCCCACCATTGTCCAGATTGTTAAAGAAAATTCCGGTATTTTTCCACCACCAACAACCATTCCAGCATAGGTTGTTACTAATAATAAGGCAACAATAATTGGTTTATTCAGGATCAAAAAATCTTTTCTTCTTTGAGAATCATTCAATATGGTTGCCATTTCTGAGACATTACTTTTCTCAACATGGGTAACAAATGTAAAAGCATATAGTACAGACAAAATATAGATTACAGAACTTCCGGAATGAATAAATAATAAATCAAGTGGCAAATTCCGAAAAACTTGTATTCCCCCAATAAAGCTTTGCCCAATAAAAATAGTAAAACCTATTGTTATTGAGACTAACAAATTTATATTTTTTCGATACATCCTCCAGGAGGTTTGTAAAGCTTTTGTAATAAAGATGGCTGTTGTAAGTGTAAAAAACCTGTGAAGATTTACAAGTAACACTTCAGACGAAATTCCATCAGTCGGAAAACAAATCGGAAATTGTGTACAGACTCTGGCTGAATCAGTTATTGATACCAACACACCAAAAAACATCATTAATCCAGAAGAAATTAATAAAAAAATGAAGGTTTTTGGATTTGCAGAATTTCTTTTGTGTTTAGAAAAAGCGTATTTACGTTCCACAAACCAAAGCAACAATACGATCAACAAAGTTAAAGATAAAGAACCCAGTAGATACAAATTAATTGAATCGGATAATATTGACCAAATATAATTTCCAATTGATAAAAAAATAAGAGCAAATGCAGCTTTTGAATAATTTTTTTCTAAATTTGTTTTCGTTTGAGACTCCAACTTGAAAAATGAAAACAATAAAATTACAAGCACAAGGATTGAAGTTAATAATTGAAAAATTAAGTTATTTCTAACCGAGAAAGTATCCTCATCAATGCATAATAACCAAAATGAACATGAAAAAATCTGTTTGTCGTACCGCAACATTAAATTTAAGGTAACAATTAATCCAACAAGAATAATCGAAAGTATTAATGTATTGGAAATTGTAAAATTCTTTTTCGTAAATTGTTTGAAATTTGAAATCATATTTCCCTGCTCCTGATTTTTAAATCGTTCAATTGTTTTCTAATGAAAAACGGATAACCAAACCCCAATAATCCAGCAAAAAAGAACCATTGGATTGCGTATCCAAAATGAGGTCCTTCAGTTATTTCAATCTCAGGTAATTTTGAGTATGGTTTAATGGAATTATTTTCCCCATCCAATTGAACATAAATAGGATAAATCTCAAAATCCAAAACAGATTGTAATTTTTCCAAATTTATAAAAAGATAGAAATTATTGTCCTTTTGATTTCCGATTGTAGATCTGAGACCAAAATCTTCGCCTGATTGAGATTTTCTGATAATTCCGTTTATCTCTTGAAGTTGATCGTATTCTTGATTGATAACATTTATTTGATCCAGATCCTCTAAACCAACCCATCCACGATCTATAAAAACTACTCCTAAATTTTTTTCTATCACAAGTGGTGTAACAATCCGATATCCTGGCAAATTTTCCCAGGCCTGGTTTTGTAAATAAATTTCATTTTTAAAATCATAATAGCCAGAAACAATCACTTTCCGATATTCCATCTCCACCAATTTATATTTATCTCCATAATCATTTAAATTCAAAGTGGATGATGAAAGTTGTTCCAAATAATGTTGATTAAAAAGTCTTCTTTCCTCTAACCGATCTAATTGCCAGAATCCCAATCGAATCAAAATAAAGGTCCCAATAATGACAAGAATTGTTGTAATCGTCCATTTCATTAATTCTTTTTTGCCCATAGGCCTTCTTCCTCCCTTTTTTGGGGATCCAATGGGAAAATTACGATAGAAAAAAGCCAGATTAGAATACCGGAAGGTAAACCGATAGCCAGAATTCCCTGTAAACGAATATCATTTGTTAATCTTTGACGCACTTCCAATCCCATTACTTTGGTTGGTTGAAAAGTACAAGCCAAACTATAGGATTGAGGTTTTTCTAATGCCAGTATTCCAGTCGAACCAGCTGGTACCCATATAGGACCAAGTTGGTGACTGATTTCATCTTCATTTTTTACAATTATTCTATCTCCTTCAAAAAAAACCATGGAGTCCGGAATGGATGGTATCAGAAAACCATTTTCAATACGTTCTGCAGTTCCAAAAGGAATGATTATCTGATAGTCTTCTACTTCTCGTTCTGTATTCCTGGTAAGGATTTGAAATGATGTTTCACTGACAACAAAGCCGAAAAGAAAGGCAATTGCCAGGGAGACAATAAATCTACTTACCAGCTTATTACGAACACCAGCCTGCATTCTATTAATTATCCTTTTTTATCAAGTAATTCAGGTCTGCAACAATGTCATCAATTGGTGTCTCGTAAAGATAAGTAATTTCCAATTCCCCTTGGGAATTGACTAGATATAGACGAGTTGTGTGATCAACCAAATATCCTATTGGACTATCGGTTTCCTGAATTTCTCTAAATACTCCATACTCTTTCCAAACTGACTCCAATTGTTCGACAGACCCAGTCAAACCGTAAAACGACTGATCAAAAGAATCTAAATATCGGGATAATTGGACTTGTGTGTCTCGTTCTGGATCAATTGTAATAAAAACGAAATCGATTTTCTCAGCCTTATCTTTTAAACGTGCCTTAATCTCCTTCATTTCGTACAAAGTCGTAGGGCACACATCCGGACAAAATGTATAACCAAAGAAAATTAACACAAATTTTCCAGTTTTCGTTTGTAAGTTATATACTCCCCCCTGACTTGATTCCAGAGAAAAATTAGGAGCTCGAACAGCAGGATCAATAACTGATCCATGAAAAGTGTGAGGTTTTTCGATTATTATTCCAAAAATTACTGCCACTATTGCAATCGCGAAGATCAAAAACCAAAAAAAGGAATTCTTCATATCTTTACACTACAAAGTTCCCATTAAATAAAGTGCAGGATAAAAAATTATCCACACCACATCCACGAAATGCCAATAATTGGCACTAGCCTCGACAGCATAATGCCTTTCTGGCGTATATTTATTTTTCAAACCATTTCGAAGTACTAACAACAAGAAAATTATTCCTGTAAAAACATGGAAAGCATGCATTCCTGTCATCATGTAAAATACTGCACCTTCAGCTCCATCTTCTGGACCAAAATGCGCACTTCCCCATTCCAGACCAACAACACCCACCAGGAATGCAACTCCTAATATAATCGTAATCACTAACGATGTGATAAAACCTTTTTTGTTGCCTTGTGAGACCATGACCTCCGCTCTGTTCATGAAAAAGCTACTGATCAGCAATATGGAGGTTACCAATAGTCCCAGCGCTTGATCCAAATTAAGATTTTTATTTCCTAAAAGATAAAAACGACTGACTAATAAACCTCCAAACATAAATGCATCTGATGCAAAAAACAGCCATAGCCCCAATCTATTAATTGTGATTTTTCGATGATAATGAGCAAGGGTTTGATTGATAGAACTCATTCGTGACCTCCCTTATCTGGATTTATTACTCTGTTTATGTGCATAAAGAATTGGAGCACCAACAACATCTTAATTAATGCCACTGCCCAAAGTAAAATGGATGGAACTTCATTTATCCCTAAGTAATATTCAATAGCAGTAAGGACAGCCAAAATTAAGAAAACAATTACTCCTTTTTTTAAAGCTGATAATTTCATCATAAGTTACTCTCCTTTTCCTGATCCTTTTTTACTAATTCAACATACTTACTACCTTTGAGGCCATAATCATACGGATCTCCAACAACAGCAAATTCAATGCCCGCATAATTGTGAACAGGTGCTGGTGAAGGTAATATTTCCCATTCTGGGGAACGTGAATTCCAAACATTTCCAGTGGCTAATTCCCCTTTTTTTGCGCTGATAATCAAGTTATAAAAGAAAATTAATATCGAAAATGCAATAAGAAAACCACCAATCGTAATGAGTAATTGAGTGAAGTCAAACCCCATCGCTGGATCATAATCTGCAATTCTTCTTCGCATTCCCAATAAACCAATTCTCATTTGTCCAAAAGTCATAATGAAAAACGAAGGAGTCATAAGATAAAAATGGATTTTCCCTAGCGTTTCACTTAGCCTTCTTCCAGTGATCTTTGGATACCAATAATAGATAGCAGCAAAAATTGGGAATATGAACCCGCCGAACATCGTGTTATGAAAATGACCGACAATATAATAGGTATCATGTAAATGTAAATCAGTTGACACTGTTCCGCTTGGCGGACCGGTTAGTCCACCTAATAAGAACACGACAATCCCACCAAGGACAAATAACATCGGAACTGAAAAACGTGCTTTACCCTGCCAAATTGTAGCTACCCAGCTGAAGAATTTTACTCCTGTTGGAACTGCTACTAATAATGTACTGTACATAAATGGAACCCTTAAGTATTCTTCTATTCCAGCAGTGAACATATGATGCCCCCACACAAGAAATCCGGTTAGTGCAATCCCCATGGATGACATAGCAACCCATTTGTATCCAAATAATGGTTTTCGGACAAATACTGGTAATAATTCACTGATGATACCCAGACCAGGTAACACAAAAATATACACAGCAGGATGGGAATAAAACCAGAACAAATGTTGAAATAGAATTGGATTTCCCCCATTACCTGGAGTGAAGAAACTCATGTTTAACAATCGTTCAAACATAACCAACTGAAATGATAGACCAATTAATTGAGTAGCTGTCAAAGAGATAATTGAAGTTGCCAGTACCGACCAGGCAAAAATTGGCATTGTAAACAAGCCCATCCCTTTTGTTCGCATGGTTAAAATTGTTGCGATCAGATTTAATGAACCTAAAATTGATGACCAACCAACGATGAAAACTCCCAAGAAGAACATTTGGATACCCATCGGACCACGGACACTCAAAGGAGGGTAAGCTGTCCATCCAGTTTCAAATCCTCCAAATAACATTGAACTCATTAGTAACAATGATGCTGGAACTGCAATCCAAAAGGAGAAAGCATTTAGTCTTGGAAAAGCCATGTCCTCAGCACCTATCATTAATGGGATGACATAATTACTCATAGCAGCGATACCAATTAATATAGAAGCGATTAGTACCATTCCGTGTAATCCGACCAATGTGTTGAATTGAACAAAATTTAGAATTTGTAAGCCTGACTGTGCTAATTCGACCCGGAAAATTAACGCCAGAGATCCACCCAGGACTAATAAAACCATGGATAGGATCCCATATTGAATACCAACAACTTTGTGATCGAGACTGAATCCAAAATAACGTCTAATACCTTTCTCACCAACAACTTCATGGGCTTCGGTTACGTCCTCACCAATTGCCATTTTCCACCAATCTTTAAATCCCCCGACACCACCCATGAAGGCAATTGCCCCAACCAGACCACCAAAAACTATCGCTGGCTCTGTTTTCCAGGATAAACCCATCAATGCTCGAATACCCCCAAGAATTCCAGCACCTAAAAAAGATCCAATCAATTGAAAGATAATACCTCTTACGATTCCTAATGAAAATATATTTTTCATATTCTTCCTCTATTCCAATGATTTTATAAATTCAATCATGTTGTTTATCTCTTCCTCAGTAAACAAATCTACATAATTTTGAGCCATTACATTGGCTGGATATCCTAAAACTATTTGGCTATTTGGATTAATAATTGAATCATAAAGGTATTCTTCATCGACAATTATTTTTTCTCCACTTACTAATGATTTTTCACTGCCAAATACACTCTTCCAGGTTGGTCCAACTCCATCACTTCCGTCAATACTGTGACATCCAAAACAACCATTATTTTTTGACAAACGTTCACCTAGACTGACGGGATCCTGTGGAAAATTTCCTAATTCCTCATCAACCCAATCTTGAAAATTAACTTCGGTGACAACCTTTACCGGACTATTCATATAAGCATGTGCTCCACCACATAGTTCGGCACATAAAACCATATAATCACCTTTTTCAATTGGCGTGAATCGTAGTTCCTTTACAAAATTTTCACCTGGCAAAACATCTTGCTTGACCCTGAATTCTGGAACCCAAAATGAATGAATCACATCAACTGAGGTTAATGATAATTTCACCTGGCGATCAACCGGTAAATATAAAACATCCGAAGTAATGCCATAATCAGGGTAAGTAAAAGACCAGTACCATTGCCCGCCAGTGACATTAACAGCCAGAGCCTGCGGCTCAACTTTTCTTGTTTCTGCGAGGGATAATGCGCCTAAATAGGAAATAAAAATGACAACACCTAATGGAACAAGAGTCCAGACAATTTCAAGCTTAGAGGAACCGGTTACATGCTTACCATCCTCGTCCGGAAATTGCTTATTTCTTCTAAATACAATCAGGCTATATCCAATAAAAACGGAGATCAACGAAAATAGGAAAGCAATTATGCCAATATGTATATCAAACAATTGGTCAATAATAATTGCCTGGGAACTGGCTTGAATCGGTAATAAACCTACTGATTGTAAAAATATGTACACAATTATTGTTAGAAGAATTATTAGAACCGAGACAATTGTAAAATGCTTCATATTATTTTCTATCCTCCAATTCAACATTATCAGAACTT
Organism: Anaerolineaceae bacterium; assembly: GCA_030653365.1. GTDB lineage: Bacteria > Chloroflexota > Anaerolineae > Anaerolineales > Anaerolineaceae > UBA6170. Next base: position 416,620 of record JAURZL010000007.1, on the reverse strand, counting down.
AAGAACGATTTATTTTCATTCCACGGAACCTGTAACCATTGATGTGCTTGATCTGTTGATAAAACCTGTCTGTCATAGAAGATTACATTTCCAGTTTGCTGTAGTGAAACCAGAAGTAATTGAGCATTGTGTTGTTCATCCATAAAAGAGTTTAAGAATATTTTCCTATTGATATTCTTGTCATCAAAATCAACGATGAGAATACGTGGTTTGAAATTTGAATATTTTTCAAGTACTTCCTGAATATTCCCCGCCTGTTGGATTACCAGATTATGAAAATCAATTCGACTTGAGAGAATTTTCTCAATTCCCCTTCGAAAAATAGAATTAGCAGATGCAATTAAAACATAAGTCTGATTGTTTCCCATACCTGGCTCCATTGAACTAATTTTACTAATTTTATATAATTTGTCTTAATTAAAATAAAATGTTTACGGGTGATTTTTTATTAAATTATGGGTGATGATTTTATCCCCCTATTAGAGCAACCCCCAAAGGATTGCTTTTTCTATTGCATCTTTTCGATTTGTTACTGAAAGTTTCTTAAATATATGTTTAATATGAGTTTTGATCGTATTTTCTGATAGAAATAATCTTTTACTGATTTGTTGGTTTGACAACCCAGTTTCGAGCATTTGAAGTACTTCCAATTCTCTTTCTGAAATAAAAGAATGAACTGGAAATTCATTTTTCTCTATCAACAAATGAACTAGTTTCTCAATCATCGCTTCAGAAATAATGAACCTGCCAATATGGATTTTTCTAAGACAATCAACTAAAATTTCAACTTCTTCATCTTTCAGTAAATAACCATTAATTCCTGATTTAAGCGCATAAAGAAAATCAAGACGAGTTTTAGATAAAGTGACAGCGATAACTCTCGTCGAAAGTTTTTCATCGATTATGTTGTTCTTGATCTCGAAAGCATTAAGATTTCTAAAATCTGTATCCATAACCAGTAAATCTGCTGGTTCTTTTAGAAGTAAAGGAATACATTCTTGATATGTGGATACATCCCCAATGACATTCAGGTCATCATAATCATTTAATATAGCCATAAGTCCTTTTCGAAATAACACATGATTATCCACCAAAAATATTTTTATTTTTTTATCTTTATTCATATAGTAATTCCAGTATCTTTTCAATTAATGGCAGGCAAGGTATTTATAGCGGTTAACACCCGCCGACCCCTATTTATTGCAATAATCCTAATTCTACTTATGAATTAGGATTTAAACAAAAGAACACGGGCTAATTAGCTCGTGCTCTCGGGTAATCTTAAGGATTATCCTACTTAAAAGTATTTATATAAGCAACAACCTGCCATATTTCATCTTCTGAAAGAACATTCTTATAAGGTGGCATGGATGAATTATATGGATCCATTGTTCCGCCTTCAGCTATTCGATAATAGAAATAATCATCAGCATTTTTGGACACACTCTCAACCAAATTTGCAGCTGGTGGGGTTAATGCTTGTCCAGCAGGACCATCTCCTAAACCTCCACTTCCATGGCATGATGCACACTGCACATCATAAATTGATTTTCCGGCTATTGCTGCATCAGCTCCAAGTGGATTTGTTTTACCAGCGTAGGGTGCAGGTACAGTCGATGTATCTGATGTGGAACCACCACCACATGCGCTTAATGCGATAGCGCTAAATATTGAAATTGCTAAAAGCACATAAAAAGTCTTCTTCATTCATTCCTCCTCAATTTAGAACATAACTTATATTGCTATTATAAATCGATTATCATGAAAATCAACAATTTGCTGTATACACGGATCGTTTTGTCATTTATTATGTTAATGAACAATAAATCTAATGATATTTGTCACTATCGTGGATCATTAAACTCAATTATCTTTAATAATAGTAAATTAATTAGAGGTGATTATGTTTCGTATTAGTCGTAAATTAGATTATGGGATTCAATTAATGGTTGCGTTAGCAAAAGAGAGTGACGGCAGACCTATACCTACTGCCAAACTTTCTGAAATGCTGGATATTCCACTTCCATTTTTGCATCAAATCGGACATTCATTGATGCAAGCCGGATTGATTAATGCTTCACCTGGTCCAAGAGGTGGAATTAAATTAAGTCAATCTGCTGAAGAAATTTCCATTCTGGAAATTGCAGAATCTCTTGAAGGAAAAATTTGTATAAATAATTGCCTATCTGAACATGATGTTTGCCAAAAAATCGATGAGTGTACGTCACAGACGATGTGGGCAACCATGCAAGATCAAATTATCAGTTTTTTAGGTGGGATAAACCTGGACATTTTAGCAAAACAAGAATTGGCAAAATCGCTAAGAGCAGAACATAAGTAGTCTTTTCAGACAAATTATAAACACAGAGACAATTCGAAAAAATTATCTCTGTGTTACTTTCAATTTTCGAGTGCTGATAAAACTTGGTGACTGTGACCCTTAGGCTTCACATTCTCGAATATTTCTATAAGTTGACCATCGGAATTAATTAAGAATGAAGTTCGGAGAACTCCATAATACTCTTTCCCATACATAGATTTTTTCCCCCACACTTCATACAATTCACAAATACTGTGATCTTCATCTGCTAATAAAGTAAAAGGTAAATTATATTTTTCTTTGAATTTTTTATGTGATTTTGGGGAATCAGGGCTTACACCTAAAATAATAACACCTGCATTTCCATATTGATCATAATCATCCCGAAATTCACAAGCTTCAGTAGTACAACCAGGCGTATCATCTTTTGGATAAAAATATAATAAAACAGGTTTACCTAAATAATCACTTAGTTTTTTAGGGGTTCCATTTTCATCCAATAATTCAAAATCAGGTGCTTTAATGTTCTTTACTAGCATTTTTCCTCCTTTTCAATCTCCATCTATTGTATCAATTTTGATCCCATGCAAGACACATCATACCCGGCTAAAGATTGTACACGGGATCGAAATTCAGGATCTTGCATTGCAGATATTATTGGAGCAAATCCTGAAGTGGAGTATATATCCTCAGGAACAATCAAATCATACCTTTCTTTATATAGAGGTATAAAATCCAATTCTAAAGCTCGGGCAGCAGCTGTGATACCAAGTCCGGTATCAGCCCGATTTGATTTGATTGCTGCTGCTACATTTAGATGTGTGAATTCTTCTTGTTCGTACCCATGAATGTTATCTGATTTGATATCGGCTTTCTCCAGATAATAATCTAATAGAATTCTTGTGCCCGCCCCTCTCTGTCGATTAACATATGTAATATCTGATCGCGAAATATCTTCAAGTTGTTTGATACCTTTTGGATTTCCTTTTTGAACAATTAAACCTTGTTCCCGAAAAACCCAGGGGATTATGACAACTTTAAAATTCGTAATGTACTTATTTACATAATTGATATTGAAGGTGCCATCCAGGGGGTTTAACAAGTGTGACCCTGAAAAATGAGCCTCACCTCGGTTTAAAGAGATCAGACCTCCAAGACTTCCTACATTGGCAGAAACAAGTCTTTTTCCTTTTAATGATAAATACTCAGCCAATAAATCAAGCGTCAGGTCATGAGAACCAATTGTAAGGAGTGTGTCGTTAATTATGCTTTTATCTTTATTAAGGATTACGTTGATTTTATCCCCTGGTTCTTTACCTTGTATTCCCCTGGGTATGATCGCATAACCATCCGACCTGACCATTGATGTGATAACGCCTGCTCCCCTGGATAATGGTGCAGCCAATATTCTATCTCGTACTTTAGCTGTAACTACACGAATAAAATCATCATCGCCTGCAGGTGAGGTAATCTTTCTGGTAAGTTCTGCCTCAATTATTTCTGGTTCCTGTTTATTTTTCCCTACCCATTCCTGTATTAATGGTTTAACGAATATTTCTCCAGTTAATGCTGCTGAAACTGGATAACCAGGAACCCCGACAACCGGGGTTGGTTTATTTTGATCATTAAATATCATACCTAGAATTACCGGATGCCCAGGACGGACCGCTACCCCATGAACATAAACTTCTCCCAACTTCTCAATTACCCTGGAAGTGAAATCCTCTGATCCAGCAGAAGATCCTGCATTAATCAAAATCAAATCTGATAGGTTGGCTGCCTTCATAACTTGTTCACAAAGTTCATCAAAATTATCCTTCGTGATTGGAAATCGATTTACCTCTCCACCCCAACTTAAAATCTGAGCGGCTAAAACAATTGAGTTATATTCAATAATATCCCCTCTGGATATTTTCTCTCCAACTTTTACCAACTCAGAACCGGTAGGTAGAATTGACACAAAAGGTTTTTTTACCACATCAACATGAGTTTGACCACATGCAGCAATTGCTCCCAAATCAACTGGAATCAAAACCCGGTTTGCTGGAAGAACCAACTCGGTAGCGACTATATCTTCCCCCATCGGTCGAATATTTGCCCACGGTGGTAAAGAATTGCGAATTCGAATTGCATAAGGGTTTCGATTATCTGATTCGATTTCACCTTTTTCATCCATTGGTTCAGTATTCTCAATTGGAATTACACAGTTTGACCAATCAGGAATCGGATCACCTGTATCAACATAAACAGCCTGTTCTTGCATGCGGATTAAAACTGGTCTTGTTGGCATTGCTGCTTGAATATCTTCAGACCGCAATGCAAACCCATCCATGGCAGAGGCTTGATAATGTGGTGATGAAATTTTTGCCCATATTGGTTTGGATAAAATCCTGCCAACCAAATTTTCATCCAGATCTAATGATTCTTGTTTACCCGCACCACGTAATTGATATTTTTCTAATGCAGAATAGAATCGGTTTAGTGCGTCTTGTAAAGGGATATCGTGTAAGTAGATTGTCATGTTAATTCCTTATATTATGAATACTTCAACTTCTGAAAATGCTTCAAGACCGGTTACATCAGGTTCAATTCTTGCCAGACCAATGGCAGTTAAGAGCGAAAAAATTAAATTGCTTTTGTAGAAAATTGGTTCTACTAATTTCATTCCATCTTTTTCAATGTCAAGCAATTTTACTGGCACCCAATCTTCCCTTCCAGCAACAGATGCCACATTAATTGTTGTTAATGCTTTAAAGGATTGATAAGAAAATTGTTTTATTTCTCCACGTAAAACATGCATGATCTTCCCTAGAATTAAATGAGCAATTACAAAAGCACTGACGGGATTTCCAGGCAATCCAATTATAGGTTTTCCATTAGCAAAAGCTAATATGGTTGGTTTACCTGGTCTTACATTTATCCCATGTACCAAAACACCAGGTGTACCCAATTCATTAATTACGTCTGCAGTCAAATCACGAACACTTGCAGATGATCCAGCTGTCACAATTAATAAATCATTTTCGTTAAATGCTTTTTTTAACATATCCATTAATTGTTCACGTTCATCTTTTACGATTGGATAAGTTCTGGGAATTCCACCTAATTTTTCTACAATGGCACTTAAGGAATATGAATTAATATCTCGAACCTGTCCAAGGTCAGGAAACTCGTCTGGAGTAATAACCTCGTCTCCAGTAGAAATTATACCGATCCTGGGTAATTCGTAAATATCAATTTCAGTAATTCCTAAAGCCATCAATGCTCCAATTTCACTTGCTCGGATTAATGTCCCCGATGTTAGAACTTGATCTCCTTGTTGAATATCCTCCCCTTTTAGAATCACATTCTCTCCAGATGAAATAGCTTTGTAAACCTCAATTTCACCAGAGTTCGAATATTGAGTATGTTCAACCATCACAACAGAATCCGCTTCATCAGGCAACATTCCGCCTGTATGGATTAAACATGCTTGACCAGTAGATAGCTGAAAATTCGCTGGTTTCCCCATTTTTATTTCACCAATAATTTCAAAAAATGCTGGCATAACATCCGATGATCCAAATGTATCTTTACTCCTGACTGCAAACCCATCTACAGTACTACGGGTGAACGCAGGAATATCATCCTTTGAGACGATATTCTTTGCAAGTACTCGATTTAGACAATTTTGAGTTTTATTTTTCTCCACCTTTAAATTAACATCTTTTAAATATTGTAGAAATTTATCAATTGCAACATCTGGTGTCAATAATTCTAAAAATTCGGGCATTTTCACCTCAACCAAAGTATAAATAAAAAGAAATAAGCCAGGATACTGATAGAACCCATTGAAGATAATTGTAATAATTTCCATCTGGGTTTGTAACCTTCGCTTATTCTCCACATTTCCCAAAACTGAAGAACTGCAACTGGAAAAGAAACCAGAGCAGGTAAAGAAAGCTTGCCAGACAAACCGATAATCGATGCCAATCCGTAAAGCAAATAGGTTGTTAAAAGGAAAATATTATGTAAATTCATTCCAGTTTTCCAGCCGAATTTGGTCATTAATGTGTGATTTTGACTCTTTAGATCCAAATAATAATTTTCCAATGTCTGGGACAGGAAATAAGAAAGTAAAAGAAAAAAAGCTGGAAAGGTAATAAAAAATAAAGTTGTATGAATTTCATTTTGCTGTAAAACCATCGCAAATGCAGGCGATACTGCAATCACACAAATAGCAATTAAGAAATCGCCAAAACCTTTTTTCTTAAAATTGAAAGGCGGTACTGAATATAGAAAAAGAATGGTAAAAAAAATGCCTAAAAAAATCCAAAAAATTAAACCAAAAGTTGAAATTGAATATAAAAGAACTGAAAAAATTGCTCCTATCGTGAGAATAGAAAACGACAAAACCAAAAAACTATTTTTCAGAATGTAGGTTTTTCTACTCCTCTTTGATAAAAATGCATCATTATATTTGAAAAAACAAACCAGGATTTCTTCTGTTAAATTAAATAATAAAACGATCATTAAACCTAACAAAAAGATTTGTAAGTCAATTTTTTTTCCTATATATGAGACTAAACCAGCTCCAACAGAATAACCAATGGTTAACATGAATAAAGCTGAAAAATTTAGGCATTTTTTAAGTTCTACATTGATTTTACTTTCTTCCAATATTTTTCCTTCGTGGCAGAAATTCGAAGAATTCACATTTAAAGTGTGAAACTATACTTCAATTTAATAAATGAATGATAACCGAAATTTTGAGTTAAAGGAGCACAATGTTAATAGGATTCAAAATTACAGATATTTATTTTTTTAAAAAATTTGATAGGAAGAACCAGATATTCGCCGGCCTTTCTGCCAGCCTTCTCATAAAATACGGGTACCAATGAGTTCCATAAGGAACATATACCCTTACATGATAACCTTGTTTCATGTACTGATCCTGTAACTCTCGCCTAATCCCATAGAGCATTTGTATTTCAAACATACTTTTATTCAAATTTATCGTTTTCGCATGTTGCAAACCAAATTCAATTCTACGATTATCATGCGACGCAATCGCAATCATTGGTGGAAATCGTCCATTCTGACTAATTTCCGGAAAATTACATATTTTTATTTTGTTCATGCAGATTTTTACTAGGTGATCGAAATTTAAATCTACATCAGATTTCTTCGGAAAGGCAATTTGGGAAGGTTCTTTATATGCCCCTTTAACCATTCGGATTGGAATACATAGATTTACCAAGTTCTCTACATCATTCTCGCTTCTATATAAATAACTTTGGATTACCGTGCCGACACCAGAATAAATGCTTTTCGCCCATGCAACCAAATTCAATGTTGATTCAGTAAGCAGGCTGTCTTCCATATCGATACGAATAAAATTTTCTGTTTCTTTCGCTTTATATAAAATTGTTTCTAAATTAGTTTTACATAATTCTTCATCAATTGTTAACCCCAATTGAGACAATTTTATGGATACATTCGCTTGAACAGCATTTTCATTAATGGCTTCAAGTAAATTGATCACTTCTTTTGTTGCAACACGCGTATCTTCGATGGATGCAGAATTTTCTCCAAGATGATCTACTGTTACATTAAGTCCTTGATCATTTATTTTTTTAACAACCTGGATCACATCTGTCGTTGTAATGCCCGCAATGAACCTGGAAGCAACCTTCCATGCAAATCCCCAATTCATGATTAGTTTTTGTGCCCAAAATGCTTTGGATAAAAAAATAAAAAAAGCGCGTAACATAATTACCTTTTTCTCGTCGAAAATTGATTTTTGTAATTAAATCTTACTACAGAAATTATGTATGATCTCAATAATCTGTTGTAGGCGAAAAGGTGAGATTTTTTTATTGATGCATTTATACTCATACAGACAAAAATGGTATAGAATAATTAAAATGGGTTCGAAACGTAAACAAAACACACAAAATAGACAATTCAAACGAATATACCTGACATTGTTCATTTATTTCGTAATAATTTTTATTGTACTTAGCTTCAACGGTGGATTTATCTTAAATTTTAGTATTGGTTTGCTGTTATTTCTAATTTTCGTCGGAATAACTATCTTCTTTCTTTTTTTCTTTAGCCAGTTTGTTTTACCGGTACTAAATGTAGAAAAACGTTTTAAAGCTGCACAAAGAATTTTCCTATATATTTTTGGTGATCACGGTCCAGCCATTTTTATTGAGAATGGAGAATTACGGGAAAGAAGAATTGACAGATTAAAGAATGGCCCCGGTGTAATTATTTTAGATACAGCCAGTGCCGCTGTCTTAAGAACTCCTGTTCGATATATAGGGGCTATCGGACCTGGAATTGCTTTTACAGAACGCAATGATTTTATTGCCGGGGTTGTTGATTTACATATCCAATCTCAGAGTGTGGGTCCTCGCCAGGAAGAAGATCCATTTTCTCCTGTTCAAAAAGGCGAGTCAAATGCCGCTTTTGAAGCAAGAATTTCCAGACGGAATGAATCCATGGCGATTACAAGAGATGGGATTCAAATATGTGTGAATTTAACTGTTAGGTTTAAAATGGATTCCAGTCCTGGAGAAGGTAATTCAGCTTTTGGATTTAATCCAACAGCAGTTGAAAGAGCTATTATTGGTCAAAGTATTAATTTTGTAAAACCTGATGATAATCCTGAAAGGATTGTCAGTTGGAAATGGTTACCTTTAAATCTAGTCTTGGATATTTATCGTGAATACATTTCGAAATATACAATTAATGAACTATTCCCTTTGTCAAGAATGGATACCAATTTGGTATCGCTCATTTCTGAACAGATAAAACAAAGACTGACACAATCCCAATATCGACGAATTGACAATTATGGAAACCAATCTGATGAAACAATTTTAAGTAAGGAATTTGAATTACTTAAGAAAAGAGGAATCAGATTTCTTGACATTGTTATAACAAATTTACGTTTTCCTCAATCAATTGAAGAAGAATTACAGAACCGCTGGAGAACCTCCTGGCTGGATATTGCTAACAGGGAGAAGAAAATAGTTGAACAAGAACAGGTAATTCAATCAATAGCTGGTCAAAACCAGGCACTAATGGACTACGCATATGGAACTACTAAACATCTTGGATCTGAAACAGATTTCAAAGAACTTGATTCTCGAGAAATTCTAGTGTCATTACTAAAAGGTAATTTGGATACGATTTCGCAAGATCCGGATTTATCAAGCTACTTGATAAATGAATATAAAGATATCTCTGATTTGATCGATTGGATCAGATCGCAAGGAGATATTTCATGAATCAAAACGCCCCACTTGAGAGGAATCTAGACAAAACATCTTCTCAGATTATTTCATATTTAGACTCATTAATTAACCTGATCTTTTCTCCCAATCCCAAAGCAGGTAATCTTCGTTTTATCTTTCTCCAAATTATTTTTATTTTTACTTGGATATTTTGTGCATTTACTTTTCACCAACCAGGCGAGATTGATTATTATTGGCTTGATTTTCTTTACACTATTCCATATCCAATTATCGGGACAATTAAAGGCATAATCGAATTATTTCTGGCCTGGGATGTTTTGCTGGTTATGTTAACCATTTATATGGGGTATTCTCTGGCTTTACAATTAGCCTCAATATATTTAGCAGATATTTTTGAATTAAAAGATTTATCCATAACTGAAAAATATTTAAACCAATCAGCCTTTTCTTCCCCAAATTATTACCAAATTCATATTGAAGATGCATTAGTTCGCCAGGAAGACCAAAAATCACCTATTTTTAGGATTGGTGGACCAGGAAATGTAATAATTAATCTTGAAAATGCTGTCGTTTTCGAAAGAATTGATGGTTCACCAAGAATCGCTGGCCCTACAACTGAGAAACCTATTGCGTTGGAAAGTTATGAGAGAATTCGAAAAATTATCGACTTAAGAGATCAATCAGCGTCCTTGGACATTTCTGCAAGGACACTGGATGGAATACCGATCGAAATTAAAGATATCCGAATAATTTTTAGTGTGCTGCGAAATTCAAGTCAAGTTTCTTTATCCAGACCATATCCATTTAGCGAAGAGGCTATTCAATGGCTTGTTTATCAACAAGATTCTGGTCCGTGGACAACCTCTTTAGTCGAATTGGTGAGGACTGAGCTGACAAGTTATATTAATCAACATTTGTTGAGTGAATTGTTGGCATCCGTAGGATCTCCAGAGATTAATGTACAGATTCAAAATCAGAATAAAATCGCAAAAAAATTACGAAAAAATTGGGCACATACGAGAAGATACAAAGTGAATCGATATCTATTTGGAAAATTAAAAAATGATGCCCCGGATTATCGACCTATTTATTTTAAAAAGAAACACAACAACATCAAACGAGCTTCAAAGTTATTTATTAATAAAGGCGTTATAGTCCCAGAGTTCATACCTAGAAACGCACTTTCGAATTTATTCTATGAGAATATATCCAACTCATTTCAGAGCAAATCACAAAAAAATGGGATGCGGCTGGAGTGGATCAATGTTGGAACATGGCATTCCACATCGAAAATTATTCCGGAACAACATATAAAAGCCTGGAAAATCTCGAGTGAAAATACATTAAAACTTAATCCAAAAGTACTTAAAGGAATTTTTTCTCAAAATCGAAAACATTATTTAGCACAAAATATTCAGACGCTGCCAATAATTTCATTTATGCAAAAAAGAGAGAATGGCAAATCAGATTCAGAAATCATGAATGAATTAATAAATGAATATGCCAGCAAATTATGGAGTGCGAGAGATATGTATATTAAACATAAAGGCCGGGTGCCTTTACAAATCGAAAAATCTCTTAAACATATTAAGAAATATCAATTAAGAAAACTAAAGGATCAAGCACTTTTTATTGGGGATTCAGAAAGCAATTTAGATGTTGAAAATTCATAGGTGGAAAATAATTAAATCAACAGTTGAAAATTTATTTAATTTCTAATAACCCTCATTTTTATCTGGTCGGTGTCTGAGATGGCCATCTTGTATCTGAAGGACGAGGAGTTCTGGTTGGTGTAAAGGTCAACGTCCTTGTTGGGGTTCTGGTAATTGTTGAAGTTTGTGTAATAGTAGAAGTTGATGTTCTTGTTGGGGTTTTACTCGCAGTGACAGAAGGTAATGGTGTTCTCGAAACGGTTGAGGTAAAGGTTCGGGTAGTTGTGGAAGTAGGTGTAATTGTTGCTGTATTTGTTGGAGGAATTCCGATTATTGTAAATCTACCTGAAGTTTTCCAGGTAGTTCCAACAAATAATTGCACCTCATAAATTCCTGGTTGCCATTCTGAAGCATCCTTTGTACATTCGGTATAACCATATCCACCGGTTCCACCGTTCCAGGGAGCTGTCTCATAGCATAATAATGTCAAATCATTCATTCTGTACCAAACCGAAGTCCATTGACTACCAGGTATCATATTAACATAGCTATAGGTTGCGTAAATAATAGATAATGGATGGTCAAATTCTTCCGAAGGATTGACGGGTTGTATATTATCATCAATGCTTTTTGAAAAAACAATTGGACTGAACAATGCATCTGGATTAGGACCAACAGTGCTTTCAAATAATGCTTCAATCGATTCAGGAATAGATGGCGTGGGGCTGATTGCTGGTGTGAAAGTGATCGTGGGTGATAAAGTAATCGTTGGAGATAGGGTTATCGTTGGTGTAAGGGTTATGGTTGGAGTAAGTGTTATTGTTGGTGATGGAGGAAAAATTAAATAAACAGCAGGTTCAGCATAACGATTAAAAAAAATTGCAGAAACACTAAATAAAATACCTACAAAAAGGAACCGAATTGCCTTCCACTGCATTTTGACACGTTTTTGATAAAAAGGCATTTTCTGAGCACGATTAAAGTTTTTTACCATTAACCATAAACTGGATAAAAGGCCAATGATTGCCAAAAAAAATGCAGTTTGAACGGCTGTCTGAATATCTAGATTCATATTGGTCGTATCCCTTTATTCTAGAAGATATTATACCCTGTAGAATTTATTCGACCATAATTACGAATTAACAATATAATCATATCTACACGATAAATAAGGATTATTCAATAAATGCCATTACAAATAAATAATCTGATTCTGGAAAGATATAAAATCATAAAAGTGCTCGGCCATGGAGGCATGAGTTCCGTTTACATGGCTTTTGATGAGAATATTCAAATACCGGTTGCTATAAAAGAAAACCTGGTTCTTTCCGAAAATTTTTCAATTCAATTTAAAAAAGAAGCAACAATTTTAGCAACTTTACGTCATCCAAACTTACCAAGAGTAAGCGATTACTTTCATATTCCAGGGCAAGGGCAGTATCTTGTCATGGATTATATTGATGGAGAAGATTTACGAGAAAGGATTGAAAGGGAAGAAAACCTCTCAGAAAAAGAAGTAATAATCATTGGTTTATTAATCTGCGATGCGCTTATGTATTTGCACAATCTTTCACCAAAGGTTATTCACCGGGATATTAAACCAGGAAATATACGAATTACTCCAGAAGGCAACATTATTCTCGTAGATTTTGGTTTGGTAAAGGTAATGGATATAGATCAAAATACTGCTACAGGTGCCAGAGCAATGACGCCAGGTTATTCTCCACCAGAACAATATGGAAGGGGTACTACAGATGAACGCTCAGATGTATATTCACTAGGTGCAACGCTATACGCAGCCCTTACTGGATTAATCCCAGAAGAAAGTCTCAACAGATTATCTGGAAAAGAAAAATTAACACCTATTAGCAAACACAGAAAAGCGATTTCAGAGAAATTTGACAAGGTTATTCAAAAAGCATTAGAAATTGATCCTGAAAACCGTTTTCAATCAGCAGAAGATTTATATATGGCTTTATTAGATGCTGGAAATTTTATGATTTCTTCCAAAAATATTGGTTTAATTTCTCCGCCACCATTACACAAAATAAGTACACCAATAAAAACTGGGGTTTCGCAGCCATTAATAAAGCCTTTCTCTATCAATACTCCAGAAAAAAACCGTTATTCAAAAATAATTCTATTTCCACTTTTGTTAATAATTTCAATTATTATGTTTTTTGGAATCACGAATGCAGATAATATTTACGCATATGTATTTGGAAATAAAGATAATCAAACCAATAATTCATCGTTTGTTTCAACACAACCAACAGAAATCATGTCAAATACTCCAAAAAAAGAAATAACTTCTTCCTTGCCAATCAACTCAAACGCAGAAGAAGCAACTCCTACCCCGCCAAAAAGCGGAATCATTGGAGGTGGCACAGGAGAAATTGCATATTCGTCAAATTATCAAGATCAAGGCATGCAAATTTGGATAATGACAATAGACGGATTGGTTACTCAAAAATTAACTTCTTTGGAAGATGGTGCCTGTCAACCTGACTGGTCACCAGATGGAACAAAATTGGTTTTTATTTCCCCATGCAATGCAAAAAAAGAGATTTATGAGGGAGCAAGATTATTTATTCTGGATTTATCAGCAAATAAAGAGATATATCCTTTACCTATTCCTGTTGATCCATCAGGCGATTTTGATCCAGTTTGGTCACCAGATGGTTCACAAATTGCATTTTCTTCACTTCGACCAGGAAACGATCCCATTACGAAAGAAAGAATGATCCATATTTTCATATATAATTTCCAATCAGAATCTATCTCTGAAATTACAGATTCTCGCTGGCGTGACCGAAATCCTGCCTGGTCTAATGATGGGAATAATATTTCATTTGTAAGAAAAATTGCTGACAATGAAGTCTGGATCCTGGATTTAGAAAAGTCAGAAGAATACCAATTTGCTTCCAAAGGTAATGTCAATCTAAATTACCCCAATTGGTCTAAAAATGATCAGATTTTGTTCTTCACTCATCAAAATATATCTTCTGGAAGCTTGCCATATTTTGTCGGGAAACGGATTGAGGATGCAGGTGTAAATGTGGAATTTCGAATTCCACCCAGCGGGCAACAAAGTTTTTCACCTTCAGTGGATTCTGTTATATCACCGGATGGACAATGGTTTGTTTTTGAAAGTTGGCCAGATGGTATTAACCACGACATTTATATCGCAACAATTAATGGCGCAAATCTAACACAGCTCACGTTCGAAAAGAGTTTTGAATTTAGTCCAGATTGGCGACCATAACAAAAATTTTATTCCAATTCTGTTTTTGTTCTTCTGAAACCGAATTTTCGCATTATGTTTAATATCTTTGGTATCACATAATGGTAAATTGCATATCCAATTTTATTTATTGGATAATCCCAGGCACCAATGGTTCTAACAAAAAATCCCCCAAAACCAAGTTTAAATTTATACACACCCCACATGCTGTCATTTTCATTAAGATCATCTGGTGCCCCCCAAAGATCATAAATCCTGCATTTTCTTTCTTTTGCCCTTTTGATGGCTTTCCATTGCAACAAATAAGTAGGCATTAAATTGCGTTTTTTATCGGAAGACATTCCAAACATATAATATGCTTTTCCACCATAATAATAAATGATTACAGCAGCTAATATCTCCCCTTCAAATTCCGCAATTAATGGTTCACACAATCCCTCATCATAAATTTTTTTCCAAACATTCAGGTAATAAGATTTGGATCGGATGACAAAATTATCTCTTAAGGAGGTTTCTGCATACATTCTAAATAATTCATCAAAATCAGAAGGACTACCAAGTCTGACTTTTACACCTTTCCGGTCACTTAATCTGATGTTATATCGGGTCTTTTGTTTCATAATGGCTAATAATTGATCATCTGATTGATTCAAATCGACAACTATTGAATTTCGAAATTGAATCTGTTCTTTGGACTCAATCCAATTAGTATCTTTTAACAAAACCTCAATGAGTGGGACGGAGTTTTGGAAGTTATTTTCTTCTAAATTAAGGTCATTACTTTTGATTACATCTGGGTCTATCTTCACAAAAAGACCTTTATGTTCTCTTGAAAACAATACAATATCTTCTAAAACTGATCTGACTAGATTTCTATCGGACCAGTTTAATAAAGGGCCTTTGGGACAATAATGGATGACCAATGATATTAAATTAAGCAGTTTGATTTTTCTTTCTAAAACCAAAGTACCAGCAATAACATCTCCAATCGAATTCTTCCAATGAAGAAAATGTGGGGACCAACCATTATCTTTTTTAATTTCTGCCCAGATACTACTTTGAAGGAAATGAGGTTCTGGAAGAGACAATAGCGTCTCATTCCATTTGTATTCATCCACCAACTCAAAGTTTCGCGAAAGATCCATTATTCAATCCATCAATTCTATTTTATATATAACCATGCTTTAGGTTTTTTATACTACATCTCCGCGTAGATTTTGGTAAAGGTTTATCATTTGGTACAATAACGGATGATAAACCCTGTCAAATGCAGTTTCTGATTGTTTGATTACTCCACCAAAACCGCGTTTGAACCGATATACACCCCATAATCCATCAGATTTTTTATCAAAATCTCGTTCTAAAATATCTTCCGCTTCATCTGGAATTCCCCACAAATCATAAGTGTCACAACCAACTGATTTTGCCCATTTCATAGCTTCAAATTGTAATAAATAGGTAGGCATCCGATTGCGTTCCTTATTATTGGATGCTCCATAAAAATACCAGGAACGATTTCCCAACCTGTAAACCATTAATCCTGCTAATGGTGTTCCTTCATAAAACGCCATAAACAAAGCTACATTATTAGTATCTTTGAATAAATCAAAGGCAAATTGATAATATTCTTTTGAATGGACACCAAATTTATCCCGATTACTTGTGTCCAACATTAAATCATAAAAAGTAGTAATATCATCAGATGATTCAACATTTACTTTTTTCTTAATGGCAAGCCTGACATTGTATCTGGTCTTCGGTTTCATTCTCTCCAGCCAATCATTTTCATTTCCAGCTAAATCAATTTCAATCGTCTTTCGTGGCTGAATGGACCTACCTTTGATAAATTTATTATTTTTCTCTACAATGTGACTGGATTCAATAAAATTATCAGGTTCAAATTTTAAAAATATTGTC
Source organism: Anaerolineaceae bacterium (assembly GCA_030653365.1). GTDB lineage: Bacteria > Chloroflexota > Anaerolineae > Anaerolineales > Anaerolineaceae > UBA6170. Next base: position 400,240 of record JAURZL010000007.1, on the reverse strand, counting down.
TTTTTTGACCTACAAAATATATCAATCTCTTTCCAAAAAGAATGATTTTTTAAATCTATAGAACATTTAGGCAAATAAGCGATTTTATAACCAAATGGTAATTGTCGAAATAAAACCTGTGCAATCTGTCCATTATGTTCTACATGAAATGGTAACCAACCAAAATGGGATTTCAACTCCCCCCATTCATATGATTGTAAAATATGGGGGTTCTCTATTTCAGCAAAGAACCGATTCCATTCATTTTTTTGAATAATTCTCATATCAATTAATCGTGTTTAAATCCGCAGGAGGAGTCTTTCGTATTTGTGCACCTGGAATTGTCTGATCAAAAATATTAACGATTTCCGAAATATTTCCTTTTGAGGCCATATTAACCAATTCAGAAACGATTTTTTCTATTTCATCTATCTCAAGATCATCTTGGTTGGACAAATGGTAAATATCCGGATGACTCGTTCGATGAAAAGTTAATCCTTCATCCCACAAGTCTTCCTCTAATTTTTCTCCAGGTCTTGATCCAGTAAAGACTATTTCTATGTCCCTCCCTGGTTCCAATCCTGATAATCTAATTAAGTCTTCAACAAGATCTACAATCTTTATTTGATCGCCCATATTTAAAACAAATGTTTCTCCACCGATTGCCATACCTGCAGATTGAAGAACAAGATAGACTGCTTCCGGAATTGTCATAAAATATCGTTTCATATCAGGATGTGTAATGGTAATTGGCCCACCCTTCGCTATTTGACGTTTAAATAAAGGGACAACGCTTCCTCGACTACCTAAAACATTTCCAAATCTTACAACACAATAGGATTTATTATATTTTCGTGCAGCATTTAATACGACCATTTCTGATATTCGTTTGGATGCACCCATAACATTTTTCGGTCGAATAGCCTTATCCGAGGAAATCATGACAAATTTTTCAACATCTTGTTGAATACAAATATCTACCAAATTGGTTGTTCCGAGGATATTATTTGTTACTGCTTCTTCTATATTTAATTCCATCAAAGGTACATGTTTATGAGCAGCAGCATGAAAGACTACATGAGGTTGATGCTTTGTAAATATTTGTTTGAGTCGATTTTTATCTCGCATATCAGCAATAATTGGAATAATTGAAAGTCCAGGAAAGCTCTCCTTCAAATCCAATAGACTTTCGAAAATACTGTTTTCCCCATGTCCAACCATTATTAATTCTGATGGTCCCCATCTGGAAATCTGTCTACATAATTCTTTTCCAATGGACCCGCCTGCACCTGTAATTAACACAATCTTCCCGCTGATAGAAGAACCAATAATTTCTTCATTCATGTAGGTTGGTTGTCTTCGTAATAAATCGGTAATGTCAACTTCCCGTAATCTGTTTACATTAACAGATCCCCCTAATAACTCATAAATTCCAGGCATAGTTCGAAAAGGAATTTTCTTTAACCTACAAATATCAGCGACCAAACGTACAACTCTACCTGGTGCACTTGGAATTGCTATTATTACTTCGTCTATGCGAAGTTTTTCCAAAAAATTGGGTAGATCAGTAATGGTTCCAACGACAGGAATTCCAAAAATTTGTTGTTTTTGTTTTGCAGGATCGTCATCCAGGAAACCAACAGGCAATAAATTCATCTGCGGATTTTTTTGAATTTCACGAACAACCAAAGCACCAGCATCTCCAGCACCAACAATCAATAATCTTCTTTGATTTCCATTTTTTATTTGTGCTGCACCGACAGCTATTGAATCTCCAATGATTCTTAACGAAAATCGAATACCACCGACAAAAACCAGTGACAAAATCCAATCAATAACAAGAACTGATCTAGGTAATCCTTCAAATATGCCAAATGACAATAAGGAAATTACAATTGAGGAAACAATTACAGAAGCCGTTGTGACAGAAATGATTATTAATTTCAATTCTTGAACGCTGGCGTACATCCACATTCGTCTGTACATGCCAAACAAATAATAAACCAAAGGTTTAATAACCAGGGAGGTAATCACGATCCAGATTGCACTTGGCAGATATTGAAAAAACAATGGACCCAATTCAAATCGTAAAGCATAGCTACCTAAAATGGAAATTAAGATTAAAACAATATCACCAACTAATAAGTACTTATTTCTAATATTAGGGCGACCTCTCATGATTACCTACCTCGTAGACCTATCACAGAGCTAATTGTTAATAACATGATCGAGAGATCCATTACCAGACCACGATGTTTTATGTAATAAAGGTCATATTCTAATTTGATGGCATTCTCTTCAATAGTCGATGCATAACCATAATTTACTTGCGCCCAACCAGTAATCCCAGGTTTTACCAATAATCTGCCTCGATAGAAAGGGATGTGTTTTTGGTAAGTCTCAACAATCATCGGTCTTTCAGATCTGGGTCCAACTAAGCTCATTTCGCCTTTAAGCACATTAAAAAATTGTGGTAACTCGTCCAGGTGACTTTTTCTAAGTATTTTTCCAATTGAGGTAATTCGCTGGTCATTTTCTTCTGCGGGTTGGAAATTTCCATTCTTTTCTGCATCAACAAACATGGTTCTAAATTTTAAAATATTATAATTTTTACCATTTTTTCCTAATCTGATTTGGGAATAAATTATCGGACCCCAATTATCTATAATAACCGCCAATCCTATTATGGGATATAAAACCAAGAACAAAATAACACCAATGAATCCACCAAGAATATCAAAAACTCTTTTCCCTAATTCATAGAACCGATTGATATGTGTATGGTCAATAAAACTTCGTAATAACCAGTCAGATTTTAATAAGTAAATAGGAACTCGTCCGGTGAGCTCCTCATACATTACAGGCATCGATGTAATTTCAACCCCTTTTTCCTCTGCTTGTAATAACACATTGAGTGCCAGGTGATCCATTTCTCCGGAAATCGAAAAGACAATGTCTGAAATCTTAAACTCATTGATCAGATCATTCAATTCGATCACAGACCCGAGAATTGGAAAACCTAAAATATTCCCACCAATTTTTTCAGGATCATCATCGACAAGACCAATTAATTGAAATGGCATTGGTTTGGATTTTTTAATAATTTCAACCAATACTTTTCCAGAATTACCCGCGCCAACAATTAGAACTCTACGTTGAAATCTTGAACCAGTAAATATTTTAATGTAGATTAATCTCCAAAAAATGGTTAATATTGCTGCTGAAACAAAGAAAAGGGCAACGCCTAGGCGCGGTAATGTATTAGGTTGTGAGAAAAAGAAAACAACTAGATATAATGACCCACTTAATAAAATCGATATTCCAATTCCTGAAATTGTTTCAGATATTTTGTGGACTTTTCTAACATCATATAGACCTGAAAGCAAAGCTATCCATAATAATGGCAATAAATAAAACCAAAAAGGTGGTCTTTCTACAAAAAATTGAAAAGAAAATTTTAACCACTCATCCGGTTCCACCGACCAAAAATATAAAGCAATGAGTAGAGAGAAAACAGCTACAACAAAATCACCAAGTAATATTATTAATTTTCGTTCTGCTGGACGCAATTTCCAGAAGCCACTCTGTCCGAAATCTGTATTTCCCATATTATGAATTTTTACCTAATCCAGAGATTGAACTGTATAGAAATCCCAACCCCCAAGAAAAATGCATTGTGAATATTGCAACAGGAACACCAAAAATACAATTTGGTCTACTTTTATTCTTCAAGAGAGATAAAGAACCAATGAATAAGAAACAAAAATATAAGAATAAAATAAATATAAGCATGATACGAGCTAACGGAACAAAAATAGACATAAGTATTAAAAGAATTATACCAGCCACGAATAAAGGAGGAATTGCCTGTCTCCATCTTAATGTCTTGGGATATTTTTTCAACATTCTTAATTTCCAAAAACCATAGCGCCAATATTGCTTCATCAAATCTTTGAGATTAGCTCTTGCGATATATTTTGTTTGAATTCTTGGATCAAAATAAATTTTTTTTCCAGAATTTCGAATTCTTACATTAAACTCATAATCTTCATTTGCTAATAAATCTTCATCAAAAAAACCAACTTCATCAAACAAAGACCGATAAAAGGAACCATAAGGCACTGTATCAACAAAACCTGAAGTATCACTATATCGATACTTCGCGTCCCCCACACCAAATGGATGTGAAGCAGCTAAAGCAATACAATATCCCATAAAAGTCGTTGATCCGGGAATTATTATCCATCTTCCACCAACATTAGCAGCAATTCCCTTATTTAGATTTTCAACACAATATTTAATATAGTCGATGTCTGGTATAGAATGGGCATCCATTCTTACAATGATTTCACCTTTACTTTTCCTAATACCAATATTTACCGCAGATGGTATGTTTTTTTTGGGATTAGACACTACAATGATATCTAAGCTGTCAAATTTCTTTTTATTTTTAGAAATTTCGTCCAGCGTTTGATCCGATGATTCGCCATCGATAATGATTATTTCAAATGATTCTTTTGGATAATTTTGATAATTTAAAGCCTCAAGTAAAAATCCAATATTCTTTTCCTCGTTATAACAAGGCACAATAACTGAAACAAAGTTCATCAAAAATATACTTTCCTTTTGATAGATGAAATTAATTTTAATAAATAAGAATTATCTTGATATTTTTATTGCCACAGCTTCAATTTCGACTGAAGCATTTTTGGGTAATGCAGCAACTTGAAAAGCAGATCTGGCTGGAGGTTCATTTTTAAAATACAAACCATAAATATTATTCATTAATGAAAATTCATTAATGTCTTTAAGAAACACAGTGGTTTTTACAACCAAATTTATGTCAGATCCTGAGGCTTTCAATACTTCATATAAATTCTTTATGGCTTGATGGGTTTCAGCCTCAATTCCCCCGGAAACTAATTCTCCAGTATTAGGGTCTAGTCCTAATTGCCCGGAGGTAAAAACAAATGTCTCCGTTTCAATTGCTGCTGAATACGGACCAATAGCTTTTGGTGCATTCTCAGTTGTTATAACTTTTCTCATTTAGTACCTTTTTCTCATTTTTGGATTATTATACCCTGCAAATACTATCATTTTTTTATTATTTTAAGTGACATCTCAATTAACTGGGGCTGGTGGGTGCTTTGGAGGTGATAACCTCCAAAACACCCTGACCTTTGAAGAAAAGGCTATTATTTAATCTCTTAATAATGAAGATTTTTTGGATCGCCAGATATTCTTTTTCTAAAAATCCAATAAGTCCATCCTTGATAAGCAATAACGATGGGGACAAATATAAGTGCAATTATTGACATTATTCTTAGTGTGTATGACCCTGATGCACTATTCATAATTGTAAGACTATAAATTGGATTAATACTTGAGACGAGAACCCTTGGATAAAGAATCATAAAAATAGTACTGGTAGAAAAAATTATTGCCAGACAATTCATGAAGAAAGCCCATCCGACACGTTTGACCTTTATAAACCATCCTACAGATATTAGTGAAAGAATTGCACCGATTGGCACAACACCAGGATTAACGCCTAATTGATTTATGATATCAGTAAAAAAATATGTCTGAATAACAAAAAATAACAGAACTATGAAGTTTGGAATCCAAAGCTTTATTGCTAAAATGTTTAATTTGTCAGAAAAAGGTTTTTCGAGCTTCAATGATAGAAAAATTGCACCGTGAACAACAAATCCTGTTAGGGTTACCAACCCACCCGAAATAGAATAAAAATTTAGTAAATCCCAGAAATTTCCAACAAAAATAAAGTTCTCTGCGATTGGGACTCCTCGAACAAAATTAGCAAAAGCAACTCCCCATAGAATTGCAGGTATTAAGCTTCCCCCAAAAATAGTCCAATCCCAATAAACTCGCCATTTTGGAGATCCAATTTTGCTGCGAAATTCAAAAGCCACTCCTCTCAATATTAAAGCAATTAACATGATGAACAAAGCAATATAAAAACCACTGAATAAGGTTGCATACCAATTTGGAAAGGCTGCAAACATGGCTCCCCCGGCTGAAATTAACCAAACTTCATTTCCATCCCAATGTGGGCCAATCGTATTGATTACCATTCGCCGCTCTGTGTCATTCTTGGCTACAAAAGGCAATAAAATTCCAACACCGAAATCAAATCCTTCCAGAACAAAATATCCTATGAACAACACTGCAATTAATAAGAACCAGATTGTCTCATAATTCATTATTCACCTCATTTATTCCCAATAGGTTTTTTCTTCTTCGGTTCTTTTCGGTTCCTCAATATTAGTCACCTTGGCATATTTTGTGAGAAGAAAAACATCAATAACCATTAATGCGCCATAAATCAATGTAAAACCAATTACTGACATCCATAGCATACCAATTGTTAAATTGGGCGAGATTGCATCAGAAGTGCGTAAGTAACCATATACTACCCAAGGTTGTCTGCCAATTTCAGTTAATAACCAGCCAGAAGTATTGGCTAAATAAGGTAATGCAATTGCTAGTGGAAAAAATTTCAATAATTTACAATTTATCAATTTATTATTCATTGTCAGAAAAAGCGCAAAACCAGTGATAAAAAACATGAGGAAACCTGATCCAACCATAACTCTGAAAGACCAATAATTGATTGTAATTGGTGGAATATAATTGCCGGGTCCATATTTTTGTTCATAATCAGCTTGAATATCTTTTATACCTTTTACTTCACCTTCAAATCGATTATAAGAAAGTAAACTGAGGACCCCTGGTAATCGAATTGAAAACACATCTTGTTGATTCTTCTGATCAACTATTGAAAAGATTGAGAATGATGCTGGATTTTCTGTCTCCCAAAGTGCTTCCGCTGCAGCCATTTTCATCGGTTGAGTTTTTATCATATGTTGACCTTGACTATGTCCAATTAATATTACAAGAAAGACTGAAATGACTCCAAACACTGCAGCTATTTGAAATGATTTTTTAAAAAATTCGAATTGATACTTTCTAAATAGGTGATATGCACTGATTCCTAAGATGAATAGAGCACCTGTTGTATATCCTCCTAAAACGGTATGTGGAAATTGGACCCAGACATTTGGATTGCTTAGTAATGCACCAAAGTCATTCATGATCATTCTTCCATTATCTAAAACAAAACCCATTGGCGACTGCATAAATGAATTTGCCACAAGGATCCAGAATGCAGATAGGGTTGAACCAATGGCAACAAGCCAGATTGACAACAAATGAATTTTCTTGGGTAATTTATCCCAACCAAAAATCCAAACACCAATAAACGTTGATTCAAGAAAAAATGCAACCAATGCTTCAATTGCTAAAGGCGCACCAAAAATATCTCCAACAAACCTTGAATATTCGGACCAATTCATCCCAAATTGAAATTCCATTACGATACCAGTAACAACTCCCATAGCAAAATTTATCAAAAATAATTTTCCCCAATACTTGGTCATTTTCTTATAAATTGAATTTCCAGTTCTAAAATAAATAGTCTGAATGATTGCAACAAGAAGTGATAAACCGATTGTAAGGGGAACAAAAAAGAAATGATAAACAGTAGTAAGTGCAAATTGCCATCTGGATAATGTTATGACGACTTCATTCATATTTTTTCTCCAATAAATCTAATCAACCCAATTATCAATGTTTTGGTATGCTAAATTCATCATGTGAATTATCGCACAAAACAATAATATATCAAATTTCAATTTTATTTAATATCAATCAATGCAGTCTGGTTTTTTTTGAGTTGAAACAAATATTGAATCTAGCCAGTAGGTAATGAAAAGTAAAAAGTACTTCCTGAACCTACTATACTATCAACCCACACTCGACCACTATGTGCTTCGATAATATGTTTTGTTATTGATAATCCTAATCCTGTTCCCCCACTTGCTCTGGCTCTGTCTGTCTTATAAAATCTCTCAAAAATTCTGTTCAGTGATTCGCTTTCAATTCCTACACCAGTATCTTGTATCGAAAACACAACCTCATTTTGTCCTTCCTTTGCACTTACGACAATTGATCCCCCAGGAGGCGTAAATTTAATGGCGTTATGCATTAAATTAACAAAAACTTGTCCAATTCTGTCAGGATCTGCATGGACATCTGATAGCCGATCCGGAATAATTGATGACAACAATAATCCTGATCTTTCAGCTTGAACTTGCATCCTGTCAATTGCTTTTTCAATTAGGATTTTTGGATTACAAATAGTTTTTTTTAGCGGCACTCTTCCGGACTCTATTTTTGATAACTCTAATAATTCCTGCACCAACTGCGTTAGGTTATCTATTTCGACATCCATTCTGCTGATAAATCGTCTTGCAGCTGGCGGATCATCAAGTGCACCTTCCTGTAACGTATCTGAGAGAGCTTTTATGGAAGCTATTGGTGTTCTCAACTCATGAGAAACATTACTGATAAAGTCACTTCTGATCTTTTCGAGTTGCCTGACCCTGGTTAAATCCTGAATGACCATCAGGACTCCTCCTGAGAATATTTCATCTAATGGCTTGACGATCGCTTGAACGAATATTTTGTTAGGATTAATTTCTATGGTCATTTCTCTTTGAATACGATCTTCATGACAGTTCTTCCAGATTTCAAATAATTGATAATTCCTTATTACTTCTACGATCGTTTTTTCTTTAATTTCCTCTTTCTTAAAATTGAACATGCGCTCAGCCGACGGATTAGATAATTGGATAAACCCTTCCCCGTCGACAATAATGACTGCATCAGTCATTTGATTTAATACAGCATTTAATGTTTTACGTTCTAGTTTAAAATCTTCATTTTGTCTGTTCAAACGAGTTGTTAATTGCCAGATGTATTGACTTATTTTTCCAATTTCATCTTGTTGGTTTTGTGGAATATCAAATTGGTTTATACCAATTTCCATCTTGTTAATTGCTATATTTAGTTTTTTAAGTGGGTCCAAAGTCTTTTTTGTTATCAGGATAGCTAAAATTATCGCTATCAATGCCGTGAGTAAGGTCATTCCAAAAATTAATCTTTGGAATTTTTGTATTTGATCATCGATGACTGATATTGATACCGAAATTCTTGAAATGGCAAGTATATTTTCTTCGTCATCAAATATTGGTATTGCTACATAAAGAGAATCTTCGTTGACAGATTGACTTTTTCGAATATCTGTACCGAATCCATTATTAATCGCATTAATAAATTCGGGACGGTCTCCATGATTTTCAAGATTTTTTGAATCTTTTTCCGAATCAGCCAGAACTTTTCCATCAAAATCGATGATTGTGATTCTGGCGTTCATTATTTCTGCATTCTTATTTACCAAATCTCTGACTTGTTGAATTTCATCACTGTTCGATAATAAATACCTGGCTTGGTCAGCCGTGATTTTAGCATCAACCGTTAAGTGTTGAATCAATGATTCTTGATATGTATTCTTAAATACATTTGTAAGATAAATTCCTAATCCCGATAGAATAAATAGAATTAAGATTACATAAGGACCAGCAATTCGAAATAAAATTGAATTTCGCATTGGATTAACCCTCAAAACGATAACCAGCACCTCTGGCAGTAATAATTCGTTTTGGCTTGGAAGGTTCTAATTCTATTTTTTCTCGCAACCATCGTACATGGACATCAACCGTTCTACTATCACCAATATATTCCCACCCCCAAACTGATTCTAAAATTTGATCCCGGGATAAAACTTGATTTTTGTGTTTTATCAAATATAGTAGCAATTCAAACTCTTTTGGTTTTAAATTTATAGCCGCATTTTCTACACGTAATTCTCTCCGACCAAGATCGATTTTAATGTTATCAAATTCTATGACTAATTTCTGATCTGATCCGCTTTGTAAAGCATTAATTTCATCTCGAATTATTCTTGCTCGTCTTAACATAGCTTTAACCCGAGCAATTAATTCTCTCATGCTGAATGGTTTGGTCAGATAATCATCTGCGCCTACTTCTAAACCTACGACACGATCAATCTCATCATCTCTGGCTGTTAGCATTAGGACAGGCGTGCTCATTTCTGTACGTAGCCTTCTACAGACTTCAAATCCATCCATCCCAGGAAGCATAATATCTAACAGAATCAAATCAGGTTTTGTGGTCCTTGCAAATTCTAAAGCAGATGGGCCATCCCCTGCTACCTGTACCTCATATCCATGTTTTTTAAGATTATATGCAAGTGTTTCTTGTAAAGAAATTTCATCATCAACTATTAATATTTTTTCAGCCATCGATTTCTCCATCAAATCCATAGCATGGACTTAATTCATGCACTCATTATTGATTCTAAACCAGGATTAAAATAAATATGTTAACATTGGTCGACATTTTGTTAACAATTTAGAATTATCTTTCTTTTGTATCTTTTCACCATTGCAGACAGTGTATTTTTGACGGGTATCACCCCCAAAAACACCCGCCAACCCTGGTTTATTGAGATGATTCTTATTTTTGACATTTATAAATCATAAGGATTAACCTAAAAAATTATCGATGAGTATCGCTTCATGAGATATTAATGAACTCATTGCAGCCAATGTAACGCTTGATGAGATCAATAAATCATCAAAAGAAATCGGTGAATCTTGACCAGTTTCTATGGATGAAACAAACGCTTGCCATGCCTGGAGATGCCCTTTCTCTTGCCTAAATCGATTTGTAAACGTTGTTTTTTTCCCATTTGCAGTCAGGATCAATTTTCTATAATCAATCATTTGGACAACTTTGCCACCAGAAAACATTTCCAATGTCTCTTTTTCAACATTTTTATCACCGTTAGCTAAATATTCAATCGTCGCGATTGAACCATCTTCAAATAAAATATTGATTATGAGATTATCATCTTTATATTTCCCTATATTAGGTAAGGAAATGGTTTGAACAGAAAGAGGTTTTTGACCGATGAGATAAATGCAAATATCAATAAAATGACAACCTTCGCCAATTATTCTACCTCCCCCCTGAAGTGGATCATGTAACCAATGGTTCAATGGTAAATAACCGGCATTAACACGATAATGAATAATCTTTGGTTCAGCACTTTTATCAATAAATTGTTTGGTTTTTTGTATGAATGGAGCAAATCTTCTGTTAAATCCAACCATTAGTTTTGAATTAGATTTTTCATATATATACTTGATATTCATTAATTCAGATAAATTAAGTGCCAATGGTTTTTCGCAATAAATATATTTGTTTAATTTAAGACCTTCAATAACCTGTCTGGCATGCTCATTGTGCCTCGTGAGAATTACCAATGTATTCAATTCAGAATTTGTTATTAATTCGTTTTCATCAGTGCAGGCAAATCTGAATCCAAACTTCTTGGCTAATTGCCTGGCATTCAAGCCTTTGGCACTGCAAATGCCAACCTTTCCAACCGAATCACTTTTATGAATGATGGGTAAAAAAACTGCATTTGCAAATAATCCAGCTCCCAGAACGCCAACTCTTACTTCTCCAATTTCTTGAATTTTTGGAACAATATTTATTTCCACTATTTGCACTGGTTTTTCATTGCTATCCTGTTTTGGATAATCAATTATTACCCCTAAGAAATCTTTATCTCTTTTCCCGGTTATTGTTTCATACGCCTGCACACCGTTATTTATTGAAAATCGATGCGTAATTAATGATTTAACATCTAGTTTTTTATTAGCTAATAATTCAATAACTGCAGCTAAGTTTCTCCCCTCAGTCCATCGAACATAACCAAATGGATAATCCTGACCACGTTCTTCATAATTGTCATCATAGCGACCAGGACCATAAGACCTTGATATTTGTATGTTGATTTCTTTTTCGTAATAAATTTTTCTTGGTATTTCCAATCCTACAGCACCAACTGCGACCACAGTTCCACGATCTCGTGACAATTGCCCTGCTAATTCGATCGGATCATTTGAATGTGCATCCGCGCATATAAAAACGACATCAAACCCAAGATTTTCCGAAAATACTTGCCCCTGATCAATAGCATCATCCCTTTGTACAGCTAAAACCCCTCTTTTTTTTGCCATTTCAACCCGTTTAATGTCAAGATCAATTCCGAACACATGGCAACCAGCAGCCAGACAAATATCGATCATCAATAAGCCCAATAAACCAAGGCCAATAATAGCAACCCTTTCTCCTATTTGAGGAGCAGCAATCCTGAATCCATGCAAAGAAATTGCTCCTAAGGTTGAAAATGCCGCTTCTTCATATGTAACATTTTCTGGAATTATGGTAAATAAATTCTTGGGAATTAATACATACTCAGCATGACATGCAAATCCACCACCAGCACATGCCACCCTGTCGCCAGGTTTAATATTTTCAATTCCTTCTCCAACGAAAACAACCTCACCAGCGGATGAATATCCTAATGCCATTGGTGTATCCAGACGATTAAGTGCAGATTGAATGGTTGGAACAATTCCTTCTCTCTGAGCTTTGTCAATTACTTGCTTAACTAAATCTGGCCTAGATTTTGCTTTCATTAATAGGTTCTTCTCTGCAAACTCAACAACCATCCGTTCTGTACCGGAAGAAACAACCGATGCATGATTTCTGACAAGGATATGTCCTGGTTTTACTGCAGGTACTGGGATATCAACAATTTCTGCTTTGCCATCTTTAATATTTTGAAGTAATTGTTTCATGAATAGTCCTTAAAAAAACTGATACAGGTTGATTACCTGTATCAGAATTATATTTCATTTTTGGTAAAAATTTATTTCGCGTAATCTATCGCACGTGTCTCGCGTATTACGGTTACGCGTATCTGTCCAGGATATTGCATATTTTCTTCAATTTTCTTAGCGACATCTCTGGCTATTCGTAATGCATCCAAATCATCAATATCTTCAGGACGGACAATAATACGAACCTCCCTGCCTGCTTGAATTGCATAGCTCTGACTGACTCCTTTGAATGAATTGGCAATATCTTCTAATGCGCGTAATCTCTTTATATAATTTTCCAGGTCTTCACGTCTGGCACCTGGTCTGGCTCCTGAAATAGCATCAGCTGATTCAACAATAATTGCTTCTAATGATTCTTGTTCAGTTTCATGATGATGCGATGCAATCGCATTCACTATCTTAGGATTAACCCCATATCTTCTGGCAAATTCAGCACCGATTAATGCATGAGTACCTTCAGTGTTGTGATCCATCGCTTTCCCTAGATCATGTAATAAACCAGCTGCTTTCACAACTTCGATATCCGCTCCTAATTCAGAAGCTATGACTGAACCCAACCTCGCAACTTCCACAGCGTGAGAGAGTTGATTTTGACCATACGATGTCCGGTACTTTAATCTACCAAGAACTTTAAGTATCTCAGGACGAATTCCAGATACACCTGCATCATATGCTGCTTGTTCTCCGGCTTCTTCAATTGTTTTGTCTACTTCTTTTTGTTTATCCTCCAAAACCTTCTCAATATGAGCAGGATGAATTCTTCCATCCAAAATCAAGAAGTCCAAAGCTCTTCTTGCCACTTCTCGACGCACAGGATCAAAACAACTAATCGTAACTGCTTCAGGAGTATCATCAACAATGACATCAACGCCGGCTGCCTGTTCAAACGCTCGAATATTACGACCATTACGGCCTACAATTCTGCCTTTCATTTCTTCATTTGGCAGAATGACAACAGAAGTTGTTACTTCATTTACATGTTCTGAAGCAACTCTTTGAATTGCATCGGCAATAATTTCGCGTGCCCTTTTCTCACCCTCAGCCTTTGCTTCCCCTTCAATTTGGCGAATTATCCTGGCCATATCTGATCGACCTTCTTTTTCTGCTTCCTGAAGGAGAATTTCTCTGGCTTCCTCAACACTCATTTGAGCAATCCTTTGTAATTCACCGAGCTGTTGAGCATACATTTTTTCAAGCTCGTTTGATCTTTTATCAATCAAGCTTTGTCGTTTATTGATTGCTTGTTCTCTTAATTCTAGACGTTCAATTCTATGATCTAAATCAGTTCGTCTTTTGTTCAACCGTTCTTCTTCTTTAAGGTTCTCGCTTCTTCTTCTCCCTATTTCTTCTTCAGCGTTTTTCAGAATTTTGATTGCATTGTCTTTAGCTTCTATTTCTATTGTTTTTGCTTTTTCATTTGCAGTAACAATTATTGAATCGGCTAAATTTTGTCTATCTTTCTTCAAGCGCTCTGAATAATAACGATTTAGAAAGTAAACCACAATGGCGATGATAACAACATCGCCTATAATCAAAAATAGTGCTAATAATCCTTGATTCCCCATAAATCCACCTCATTTTCCATTCTAATTTTCAAATTTAATTTGGCGAAATTTTTTCCATGTTTCTTCCACTGTAGGTCTTACGATGGAATAAGAAAAACCTCGCCTACTTAGGTACCCGGATAACCTTCGAATAAATACATCTTTTTCACATCCAGACAATCTTTTGGCATATTTTTCAGAAGCCAAAAGAGCTAACTTCTCATCAGGTACCATTCCAATAATTACATCATTGATAATATCTTCACTAACTTTTTTATTCTTTAATTCCCAGGTTACTAATTTCTTACTTCTTGGTTTATTTATAGATCGGTTCTCTACCCAATTCTGGGCAAATTGAAAATCATCTACGTAACCTTTTTCCACTAATCTATTTATTACTTTTTTGATAATTTCTTCGTCAAGATCACTTTCAGATAATTTCTTAAAAATATCAGATTCGGTTCTTGGTTTAAAAGATATAAACCTTAACGCTTTTTGAAAACCTTCTTCTATTTGATCTGCATATTGAAGTTTCTCAATTTCGCTTTGAGAGATTATTTGACCGACTTTCAAATTTGAAGCGTTGATGATGAATAATCCAAAGGCAAACTCATTATCGAGAAAAATATTTACTCGATTATGATTTTTCTTTTGAATCTTTAATGCAGTTATTGTTTTTTGCATTATTCAGCCATCAAATCTCTATGCGGATTCAGATGACCTTGATTATCAACCAGTTAATCTCTTAGATTTCATGATTTATTTCAGATTGCCTATTATGAATTTAAAATTCATAATTTTTAACCGGCAAAATCTAAAAATTTTCCATTCATCAATTTTTTCAATCGTTAACCGATTGTTACGTGCTTATTAACTCTCTTATCTGAAGAGAGAAAACAATACCAAGACCAAATAAAGTGATCCGCGATCTTAAATTTCGTAAATTTTTATTACAATAATTATAACCGATTTTTTTTAAAGTAAATCTGATAATTGATAATTAAGTTAGATTATATTGCATGTAACATATTAGGAAGGATTAAATAGATCTTTGTATTTTCCAGTTTGATTAAATAATGATTTATGATCTCCAGTCTGCAGAATCCTTCCCTGATCCATAACTACGATTTTGTTAAAATATTCCATGTTTTTTAAATTATGGGTGATAAAAAGTAAAGTTTTGTTATCAAACAAGATTCTTATTTCTTTATTAATTTCATTTGCAGAAATCGGATCCATATTAGCAAATGGTTCGTCCAGAATAATGACTTCCCCATCCAGTAATAAAAGTTGTGCAATTGCTAATTTCTGCAATTCTCCACTTGAAAGGTTTTTACCAAATTCATCAAGTTGTGTGTCCAAATTAAGGTTTTTGTGATCATATAAGCTCAGTTTTTTGAGGGCGTTGATGAGAGTCTGATCTTCAAAATTTTTTCTGGCTAACAATAAATTTTGCCTTATTGTAGTACTAAAGAAATATGGTTTTGCAGATAAATAATTTATCTTTGTCCTTAATACATCGTCACGAATTTCCTTTAATTCATGGTTGTTTAGAAAAATTTGCCCGGTGTATTCTTTCCGGTATCCGAGGAGAATTTCCATTAATGTCGTTTTTCCGGCACCATTCATTCCAACAAAGGCTACTTTTTCACCTTTTTTTATTTCAAGATTGATCTCTTTCAAGGCAGCATGTTCTTTATTAGTTAAATATGCAAAAGCTACATTCAAAAACTGAATAGGAGTGATTTCACCAGTATAGGTTCCAATTAGAGGATTATTCGTTTCAGGTATGGTGCTTATCTCCAAAATTCTTTTACTGGATGAGTTTATGTCGCTGTAGAGATATGAAGCAGATGGTAAAGATGAAATTGCTTCAAAACTAGTTAAAAGCATCAATGAAATCACTCCAATCATCATTGCTTCTAACCTGCCAGACTGAACCATCCCCCCACTAATAACCAATGTTGTTAAGAAAATACCTTGAACAGAAAATAAACTCAACATATTCCAAACTGATTGCCAAATTCCATTTTCTTTTTGTGTTTGATCTAGTTTCTTTTCACTTTCTCTAAGATTTGAAATAAGTCTGGATTCAACTTGAAAAAAAATTGCTTCATGCATGAATTGATAAAAATCTATCACTGCAGATTGATATTCCATCCTGCTGGATTCTAATTTTCCACCGGATAATTTGCTCAATTTGAATGATAAGAAAGGAATTGCAATTCCCACCAATAAAAATCCAAACAAATAAATAAAAAAGATCTCAATTGCGTACATACCAAAAAAGACACCGATTAAAGCACTAATAAAAAATGCTACAAATAATGGAGACATTAATTTCACATAAAGATTCTCCATCATATTAATGTCATTAATAATGATCGATAAGATTTCTGAGCCTGAATATCGATCGATGATGGGAATAAACCTCGATGATATATTTTTAAAAACCTGTAATCGGATTTTTCCTAAAATCTGGAAATTCACCTGATGTGTGGTTAATCGCTCTAAATATCTAAATATTCCTCTGGAAATTCCAAAAAACCGAACACCAACAATCGAAGTTTGTAAAATAGCAATGGAAGGATGAAATCCAGCCAAAATAATTAAATATGCAGAGACACCCATCAATCCAACAGCACTTAGGATAGTAAGACAACTCAGTAATATTGAAAACCCTACTTTATATCGATATTCTTTAGCGGAATTTAGGAAAAACTTTATCATGAATTAGTTTCTCCATAATATAAATTTATGAAATCTCGAAAATTCGGATTTTCTAATTTCAAAATTTCATAAGAGCCTGAATAAACCGGATGATCTTTCTGGAAGAATAAAACTGAATCAGCCTTTTCAATGGTTTTGAGTTTATGGGCTATGGAAATCAAAACTTTTTCTTTACGGATATTGTCTAAGGTCTCAACAATTAATCTTTCTGTAATTGGATCCAAAGATGATGTTGGCTCATCACAAAGGATTAAGGAATGCTCTCGCATGAGAATTCTGGCAAGCCCAATTTTTTGTCTTTGACCACTGCTTATGGTTGACCCATGCTCCTGGATTTCTGTTTGGATATTCTCAGGCAAATCATTAATAAAATCTGTGAGCCTTACTTTTTCTAATATATTGTTTATTTCCTCTATTGCCAATGATGGATTGGCGATTTTCAAATTCTCAAGTATTGATCCTTTGAGAATCACAGGATTTTGAGGTAACCAGGCAATCTGGGAATACAAATCACTTTGCAGAAAATTATTTAATTGAATCCCATCGACTAGAATTCTTCCCTTTTCTGGTTGTAAAAAACCCAATAAAACCCGAAATAAAGTGGTTTTTCCAGATCCATTAGGCCCTACAATTGCATAGTGTTTTCCATTTTCAAATGTGAAAGAAAAATCTTTAAGAATTAATGGTCCAGTATCAGAATATCTGATAGAAAGATTTTCTATTTCAATTTTTTTTATACTTTTAAAGGTATTGCTAATTCTTTCCGGATTTCTTCCTGATTCATTTAACGAAATAATTGAATGGATTTCTTTATAAGCCTCGACACCACTCATTGCAGCGTGAAAACGAAGTCCTAAATTTCTCAATGGAAGATAAAATTCGGGGGCGATCAATAATATAAAAAAAGCTTGATCAAATGAAATTCGAAAATAGAGTAATCTAAGTCCTATTTCTACAGCTACAACTGCAATTGATAATGTACTTAACAATTCCAATACTAATGCAGATAAAAAGGTGATTTTGAGAACCGACATTGATTTTTTAATATAATCATCATTCGCTTTTTTTATTCTTTCGATTTGTTTTTCTTTTTGGTTAAACAAGAGTAATGTCTTAAGACCTCGAATAGAATCAAGGAAAAATATTGAGAGTTGACTGAGCGATTCCCATTGTTTTTGAGTTACCTTGTTACTGTATTTTCCAATTAAGATCATAAAAAATGGAATAAGAGGAGCGGTAAACAAAAATACCACACCGGAAAGCAAATCCAGAGGAAAAATAAATATTAAGATGCTGATTGGAATGATTATAGATAAAACAACCTGGGGTAAATATTGACTGAAATAATCTTCTATAGCTTCAACACGATCAAAAAAAATGGTCACAACATTTCCAGAATGCAAATTATGAGCTCTATTGAAATGAATAAAGCTTAACGCTAATTGGTCCCGTATTTGGCTTTTTAACTGTAAAGCCACCTTCTTCGAAGATAACTCACCGAGGAAAATGGAAGTTCCTCTAATGAATATCAAGCCAACAATGAGTAATAAAATTTCCCATTGTTGGTCAACCCCTTGATTTTGGAATATTATTCCATCAACAAATCTTGAAATAAAATCTAATTGAAAAATTATTGAAATTGCACCAATTCCGAAAAAAAGGATTGATAGTACAAAATATAAAGGTGATTTCCTTACCCAGACAATTAAATTTTGGTTCAATTATCTCGTGCTCCTGAAAAAGGCAATTTTCGAGGTTTTGTTTTAAGAAATAATTTCAAATTTTAAGTAATTTAAAATGTCAAGGTAGGAAGCGTAGAAAATTTCGTTCATGATCGAATCATCGACTTCATAAGGACCACCAAAAGACCCATCCAGAAATACTTTTCTCGTATCTTCAGCAGATAATAATCCTTGATAATGTGGTGGATTTTTTTCTTTGTCAGGAAATTCAGTAACTTTTGTAAATGGAAATGCTTCTAACCAATTCGCATGGGCTGGCTTGATATCATTTTCTATAGCAATGCTTTCAATGCTATGGGACAACCACCATGAATACCAAATGATTCTCAAATCAGAGAATTTGTTCAGAAGCTCATTCAGTCTCCCCTTTACGGGTTCATTTCCTCCGTGGCCATTTAGGATTAAGATTTTTCTAAATCCATGTTTATAAAGGCTAGTGATCATATCTTCAACTAAATCTAACAATGTAGAGGTTCGAAGACTTATTGTGCCAGGATAACTCAGAAAATATGGAGATATACCAAAATTACTAACTGGAGCAACTAAAACTCCAGTTTCTTGTGCAGCAGCATCAGCCAAAGCTAAAGGAATTCTTGTATCCGTCAGTAGGCTTAAATACGCATGTTGTTCACACGCTCCAAGGACGCACATGATTCGATCATCGTTTTTTAGATAATTTTCAACGTCCATCCAATTACACTCTTCAAAACGCATGAGAAACTCCTGATCTTATTTTATTCTGGAAAGAATTTAATAATTTGTTTGATTGCTTGATAAAAAAAACACCTCTGATGATGTTAATATTATCATCTTTGGTGTGATCGAAGATCAAGTGGACCCAGAGGGATTCGAACCCTCGGCCTTCTCAATGCCATTGAGACGCGCTCCCAACTGCGCTATGGGCCCATGCATATTTGATTGTTAAACCTATCAAAAACTTTTCGAGGTTGCACCTCAGTGGACCTGGAGGGATTCGAACCCTCGGCCTCTTCAGTGCGATTGAAGCGCGCTCCCAACTGCGCTACAGGCCCTTTTTTAGGGTGACTGAAATTCTACTCCGAAGAAAGCCTAGTGTCAAGAGAAATTAAAGTGAACCAGAAAGGTGAAGTTTACAATAATTAGTCCTTTTGGTTCTAAGGATTGGGATATAATCACCAAACATTTTTAAGTAGTTTTTAGTTTTAATAATTTCATAGATCTATTACATTAGAGGTGATTTTATGAATAATTCTGTGGCAATAGAGACAACAAATCTGGGTCGAATTTATAAAATTCGAAATAATAAAAAAGAAAAATTTAAAGAACTTTTAGCATTAACAAATGTTGATCTCAAAATAAACAAAGGGGAATTATTCGGGTTACTTGGTCCAAATGGTGCAGGAAAAACAACTTTAATAAAAATTTTAACAACCTTATTGTCTCCTACAAAAGGAAATGCAGTTGTTGCCGGATTTGATGTAGAAAAATATCCCGATGAGGTTAGAAAAAGAATCAATATGGTTTCTGGGGGAGAAACATCAGGTTACGGATTATTAACTGTTCGTGAAAATTTATGGATGTTTGCACAATTCTATGGAATCGAAAATCTAGAAGCAAACACGCGTATTAAGCAATTAGCTGAAATTGTTGGTATTTCGGACAGATTGAACACGAAATCTTCAGATTTATCCACTGGATTAAGACAAAAAATGAATATTGTGCGCGGTTTTCTCACTGATCCACAGGTGTTATTTCTGGATGAACCAACTCTTGGACTGGATGTAGGTGCATCTCGCGATGTTCGTACATTCATTAAGAGTTGGATGGATAATGGAAATGACCGGACACTATTACTGACGACCCATTATATGGTGGAAGCTGAGGAGTTATGTGATAGAGTTGCGATTATTAATCAAGGAAAAGTCCTGGCTTGTGACACACCAGCTAACCTTAAAAAAACACTTCAAAAAGAAGCAATTTTTCATATCAACTTAAATGCACCTTCAGGGTTAGAGGTTAAATCATTTGAGAATCTACCCGGTGTCAAGAATTGTGTTTTAACCCAAAAACAAGATGAAACGAATCTGGATATGATTTTAGAAGATGATTCAATCCTTTCAAATGTTATAACTGAAACCAGTCGTCAATCATTAAGAATCAATCGCCTGGAAAAGAGAGAACCATCCCTGGAAGATGTGTTCATCAAATTGGTTGGACAAAGAATTGAACAGGTCTGATATGTTACCACCAATACAATTGACCCAAAAACGTTCAGGTATCAGATTGTTTATTATGACTGTATTTGGAAGGGCTTATCCTCGTGTAATCGGTATGCAACGGGAAAAGTCCTGGCTTTTTTTTGACATTTTTGTCCCATTATTAAGCGTTTCTGCATATGTTTTCGTTTATCGGGCAATCGGAGCGCCTGAAGATTATGTTGGGTTTGTTGTAGTCGGCGGTGCAATGACAGCCTTCTGGATGAACATTTTATGGAGTATGTCCAGTCAATTATATTGGGAAAAAGAACAAGGAAATCTTGCTTTATACATAATCTCACCAGCATCCATGATGGCAATTCTTCTAGGAATGGCATTAGGCGGATTGTTCGCAACTTTGTTAAGAGCGATCACCATTATGGTTTTTGGATCTTTAATTTTCAATGTTTCGTATCATCTGGTAAGTTTCTGGCAATTAATTGCCATTTTTTCATTAAGTATGATCGCCCTTTATGGTATGGGAATGATGAGTGCATCAATTTTCTTATTATTAAGTCGAGAAGCCTGGCATATTTCAAATCTTGCTACTGAACCAGTATATTTAATATCCGGTATGTATTTTCCAGTAAAGAATTTAGGATTTTGGGGTTCAGCTTTCGGATCAATTATTCCCCTCACCCTTGGTTTGGATGCAATTCGGCAACTCATCTTTGAGAGTGGACCAAGTTTAGGCTTCCTAAGTGTAAATATAGAAATTTTTATATTGATATTATTATCTGTTTTCTATGTCTCTGCAGCAAAATTTCTTCTGGCATATATTGAGAAATTGGCTGTGCGAGAAGGTCGATTAACTGAGAACAGGAGATAAAACATGAGAAATTCAATTTCT
Source organism: Anaerolineaceae bacterium (assembly GCA_030653365.1). Lineage (GTDB taxonomy): Bacteria > Chloroflexota > Anaerolineae > Anaerolineales > Anaerolineaceae > UBA6170. The sequence goes on along the minus strand of JAURZL010000007.1, from coordinate 378,460 downwards.
CTCCGATCGTTCTTATCAGCCTCCTGGTTAGGGTGGAAAATTGAGTCGAATTGGACTGATCCATTTTTATTCGCAACCTATTCAATCATAAAACCTCTTGCCAGTGCTGGAATTCTGGTTCTGATGTACTCGATCATCACAAATGGTAATTTTGATAATCCAATGTTTGCTTACTTGTACCTGGGTAATGCCTTTTATCAATATGTTCCTGCAGTTCTTTCAGGTATATCCTGGACAATCATTGATGACAGAGAGCACTATCGAACATTAAAATATATTTACATAGCCCCGGTTAATATTCCCCTATACTTGTTTGGCCGAGGTGTAGCAAAATTTATTACCGGATCTTTTGCCGTATTGATTACATTACTTGCTGGATTTATTTTTTTAAAAGTCCCAATAGATATTAATCAGATAAATTGGCCTTTATTCATACTTTCATTGATCCTGGGTATTATCATGTTGGCTTTATTAGGGTTACTCCTGGCTGGAATTACACTCATTACTGCTCGACATTCTTATTATATTGGGGATGTTGTTGCCAGTGGATTATTTCTTTTTACAGGGGCAATATTTCCACTTGAGGTTCTGCCAATTTGGCTTCGTCCAATAGGTTATGCATTACCAATAACATATTGGCTAGAATTGTTAAGGAGATCTTTGGTTGGAAATGTAGCTCAGGCATTTCCAACCTTTACACGATTATCAAACCTTGACCTTGTTTTGATTTTGTTCCTGACATCAGTGATTGCAGGATTAATCGCTATTTATTTTTTCAGAAAATGTAATCATTCAGCAAGAGAACGAGGACTGATTGATATGTCCACAAATTACTAATTTTTGTCTCTTTTCATCATTAAGGTCAGTGTGTTTACTTGTTGCGTCACCAGCTTAACTTCTGCGATTACCGGTTAATTGATAAGAAACAAAAGATTTGTAAAGATCATTTTCAATTAATCAAGTCCATATGCTGATATATAATGTTATTGGAATTGAACTATGGAGGGCAGATGAATCTTCAACGTTTTGAAAAACTAATCCGGCTCATGAATGCAGCAAATATCGATGCAATTGCTGTAAACCCAGGATATAGCTTAAGATACCTCACAAACCTTGATTTCCATTTGATGGAACGTCCAACAGTGATGGTCATTCGTAACGATGGAAAATTGGTAATCATTCTTCCAAAACTAGAATCGACAAGAGCAGAAAAAGTCTTTTCTAAGGATCAAATATTTACTTTCTCTGATAATCCTTCAACCTGGAACGATGTGTTTATTTCGGCATTAAGTTCTTTAAATTTATCAAAAAATACAATTGGTGTTGAATCAACCCGTCTCCGCGTTTTGGAATATCAATTTCTTAAAAATGCATTACCAGAATCAAAAGTAATTGCAGCGGATGATGTTTTTGCCAATTTTCGCATGATCAAAGACGAGTCAGAAGTAAATAAGATGAAAAGAGCTGCAGTAATTGCGCAAACCGCATTACTAGAAACAATAAAGGAATCTGTTGTAGGGAAAACGGAAAAAGAATTAGCGTCATTATTAACGATCAATTTACTCAAACAGGGGTCTGGCGAGTTACCGTTTCCTCCTATCGTTGCATCTGGTGCAAACAGCGCAGATCCTCACGCTACTCCAACCGATCGCATCATAAATTCTGGTGAATTATTATTGTTTGACTGGGGAGCAAGTTACGAGGGTTATGCTTCCGATATCACCAGAACTTTTGCTGTAGATGAAGTTGATCCTGCATTTCAACAAATTGCTGAAATTGTTCATAAAGCCAACCAGGCAGGTATTCACTCCGGAAAACCAGGTGTTACAGCAGGGTCTGTTGATCAATCAACGCGCGAAATCATCAATAAATTTGGATATGGGGAATATTTTATCCATCGTACCGGGCATGGTCTGGGTTTAGAAGCGCACGAAAGTCCATATATATTTGCCGAAAATACCCAAATTCTGGAACCTGGAATGGTATTTACAATTGAACCAGGCATTTATTTGCCCAGAAAAGGCGGGGTACGAATTGAAGACAACGTAGTTATTACTGAAGATGGCGCAATATCACTAACCGATCTTCCAAGAGAATTAATCAAGATCAGATAACTGGGTTATCATGACTTTATTTCCAAATACAATCCCATCTGCAGAACCATTTTATATGCCAGGCAATCAAACTGGTTGTATTCTTCTTCATGGATTTACTGGTACCCCAAAAGAAATGCGATGGTTGGGCGAATATCTAAATAATAATTCCATCACAATTATTGCTCCAAGATTAACAGGTCATGCAACAAATCCCGAAGATATGCAAAGAAGTAGCTGGCGAGATTGGATCACAAGTGTAGAAGATGCTTATCATTATATTCGCCCAAATGTAGATCGTCTTTTAGTCATCGGACTTTCAATGGGTGGCATGTTAGCCTGTATCACTGCTTCCTATTTACAATTTGATGGTCTGGTGACTATTTCAACTCCCTATGAAATTCCACAAAAAGATTGGCGTTTGAGATTTGTCAGGCAATTATCAATACTTCAGCCAAAAGTAGGTAAAGGTTCTGGTGACTGGCATAATCTGGATGCTGCAAAAGACCATGTTGATTACCCTTACCATCCAACCCGTTCCATTGCTGAACTTCTTGATCTTTTTGTTGAATTACGACGTACTCTTCCGAAACTAAAATTACCCAGTCTCCATATTCATTCAACAGAAGATCAAAGTGTTCCCTATTTCCATTTACAGAAAATTTATGAAAATAATGGCTCACCAAACAAACAATTAATGAAAGTACAAAACAGTGGTCATGTCGTAATCAGGGAACCAGATCGATTTCGAGTATTTGAAAAAATTTTAGAATTTATCCTGGAAGCTTAACAATAAACAAATCCATGAATCGAAACCTCAAATTAGTAACCATTTCATTATTTATTTGGGGTGTCGGCGAAGGTATGTTTTTACTTTTCCAACCCATTTACCTCCTCAAATTAGGGGCTGATCCAATTGCTATCGGAGCAATTTTAGGGGGAATGGGTTTCATGACCACCATTTCTCAAATTCCATCCGGTTATCTTTCTGATCGATTTGGTCCGCGACCATTAATGTGGTTTTCATGGATATGGGGAACAATATCTGCTTTTTTGATGGCTCTTGCCGGTTCACTTGAATTATTTATTGTGGCATTACTATTATTTGGTTTTACAGGTTCAGTGTTAGCACCGATGAACGCATATATAACCTCAGAGCGCGGAAATTGGAGTGCTGAAAGATCATTGACGTTCACATCAGCTGCTTATCATTTAGGAGCGGTTTTAGGTCCGACAATTGGTGGTTTTATTGGCCAACAATATGATCTGAGAATTCTTTATTTTATATCTGCGTTTATTTTTGTTATTTCCACTATCTTTGTTCTGTTTATTAAAAAACCTCAAATTGAAATTCATCATGATATCGAAACAAGCAATAATATATTTAAGAATGCTGCTTTCATGCGAATAGCTTTGTTGGGATTTATTGCTTTGTTTTTTATGGTATTTACTCAAAACTTTGCCACAGTTTTTCTCACTGATCTTCGACAAATAAACTTGCAACAAATCGGTTATTTAGGAACGATAGGAAGTATTGGTAACGTTGTTCTTGCGCTAACCCTTGGTCATCTGCCATCCAAAATTGGTTATCTGATCAGTTTCCCTTTTTCAATTCTCTTTCCTTTGTTAATTCTTAATGGAAAAGGTTTTTTTGGGTATGGTGTTGGTTTTTTTGCATTCGGAGGATATAGATTGGCTCGCAGTATGCTGCTTGCCATGAGTCGAGAATTCATTCATGGGAAAGATACAGGGCTGGCTTATGGGGTAATTGAAACAACCAACGGACTTGCTATAATTATTGCTCCGTTCCTTTGTGGAATTGTATATAATCAAAATCCACAGTCAATTTTTTGGATTTCAATAATTGGATTAGGTATTGTTGCAATGATAAATTTGATTCTCTTACCAAAACAAAAAAATTGGGAAATTTGATGACGTCTTTAAATATAATTCCTTTTGTTTTAGGGCCAATTGATAATAATTCATTCATTATTTTTGATCAGGCAACAAAAAAAGCGGCAATTGTTGATCCATCATTTGACAGCCTGAAAATTATGGATGTAGCAAAAAAGAATAACCTGGAAATTTCTCAAATATGGTGTACACATGCTCATTTTGATCATATAGCTGGAATTAACGAAATTATTCCGTTACTTTCCGAATCTCCGGAAATTTTTTTACACAAGGATGACCTTTCTTTATGGAATGCAAACGGGGGTGCCAAGCTATTTGGATTCCCATTTGAAATCAATCACCAACCCACTCATTTATTAGGAAATTCAGAAAATTTTTATTTTGGTGAAAATAGAATAGAAACCAAATTTACTCCTGGGCACACACCTGGACATATCATATATTACTTGCCAAATGATGATATTGTTTTTTGTGGTGATTTGATATTTCGTAATAGTGTTGGCCGAACTGATTTACCTGGAGGAAATCATCTACAATTATTACAAAGTATTGATCAGGTTATCAAACCGCTTCCCGATCAAACCAGGTTGTTGTCTGGACATGGCCCGGAGACAACAGTTGGTTTTGAGAAGAAACATAATCCATTTTTATGAAACTTTTCCACTCAAATAACCCCACTGATAATAAAATCAATCCGATTACTATGCTTCCTGTTGTATTTTTTGCGGGACGATTATTGTTGTACTTAGCATTAATGCCAAATGATATTCGTGGGTTAGGAGATTTTTATAATTATTTTAGTGTTTCGAACCTACCCGGAATTCCATTCTTAGACTTTTGGACGGAATATCCCCCCATATTTTCTTTCTTTCTTGAATTCCTGAACATCATATCAAACAGCAATCAATATTTATTTGATTTTTTCCTTTATCTCTTTGTCACATTCTGTGGATCAATCAGTATTTGGTTGTTTTCAAAAATTGCTCTTGATCTGAAGATGAATGAAAATGACACTTTTATGGTAAGTTTTTGTTATTTTGGATTTTTAGCTTTTATTTCATATACCTGGTGGTATTTTGATTTGATTATTGTATGTCTCATGCTAAGTCTTATTTATTCACTTATCCATAACAAAACAAATCTCTCTGGTGTCTGGCTAGGATTGGGAATATTAACAAAATGGTTTCCTGTTATTCTTTTACCAGCAATTTTTAAATATAAACCGAGAAAAATATTCTTTAAGATTTCAATCATAGGTATCGCAATAACAGTAGTTGTCTGGGCTATTCTATTTATTAAATCCCCTCAGTTGACATTGGAATCATTACACTCTCAACCCTCAAGATCATCCTGGCAGACAATTTGGGCATTAATTGATGGGAACATGGTGACTGGTGCATATATTCCAATAGAAGAGCGTTTTGAACCTTCTTCAACAAATCTTAGGTTTGGAAATCCAGCTGTTATTCCAGTTTGGTTAACATTTCTTATTTTTGCAGGGATCGGCATTTTCTTGTTGAATAAGGTCAAATTAAAAACAGACCTTAATTTGATTTCGTTCATAGGAATTACCTGGATATTATTCCTCCTATGGTCACCAGGATGGAGTCCACAATGGATTCTTTACCTGATTCCAATTATTTTATTGACAATGCCATTCAACAAAGGGTTTTTAATTTCATTTTTATTATCACTTCTCACATTAATTGAGTGGCCTATCTTGTTGGGAAGACAATTGTTTATTGGATTATGGGTTATTGTTCCATTAAGGATGATAATTTTTATTTATTTACTCTTCGTTTGGATTCGAATTACCTCAAAAATTCAAGATATTGATATCGCACCAAACAATTGATTAATAAATATTAACTTGGGGAATCTTTGTTTGATCCATCTGGTTTGAAAGAAATGGTCAATCATTTCACATTCAATAGATATTCAAGTTCGCAACCGTTTATAATCATTACTATCATCATTAATAAATGTGGTTTGGCTGGTCTTGGCAAGTATCTCCACTAAAAACATCAGCCGGATCCTTGATCATTGAGATGATTCAAGAAATTTTTGTGGGAGTATTTTGAAATCTAATAATATTTTTTTAATCATTCTTGTTGCATTATTTATCCTAATCTGTTGTTTATGCATCGTTATGGTTGCATCAGGAATATTTCTGATTGCAAACTCCGATTCATCATCTTCTTCTTCCGATTCAATATTTTCAGATGAGAATGAAAATCCTCCTATAGAAATTTTTCCTTTTGGAAATAATAATACTGATGATAATCCCAATGATTCGGGTTTAGTACCATCAATTATTTCTCCAAATCTCAATCAAGCACATGAAACATTAAATACATTAAAAAATACTTATATTCCTGAGAATGATCCTCATGATTTAGCCCGAAGATTAAAAGGAATTGAATTCATTCCAGAAACTGTACCTAACAATACTAATTATCAGATTGGTGACAAGAAAGATTTTTGGGTCACAAATGTCGACACAAATGAAAATCGAAAAGTAAATGCAAAATTAGGCTTCAAAACAGATAATGTATATTTTTGGATTGAGGATAATGTCTCTTATGATAGAAATGAACTCGAAAATCTTGTAACGACATTTGAGGACGACATATTACCTATCAATCGGGAATTCTTTGGAACTGAATGGATTCCAGGAATTGATGAAAATGAGAGACTATTTATTTTATATGCGACCAGTTTAGGTTCAAGTTTAGCTGGATATTTCTCTTCTGCAGATGCATTACCTCCACAGGTCCATGAATTTTCAAATTCTCATGAGATGTTCATGCTCAATGCAGACACAATTCGATTAAGTCAAAAATTTACTTATGGGGTGTTAGCCCACGAATATCAACACATGATTCATTGGTATCAGGACCGTAATGAAACATCCTGGCTTAACGAAGGATTTTCGGAATTAGCTGCATTTCTTAATGGTTACTACGAATCAGGTTTTGACACAATTTTTATGGCAGATACCGATATCCAGTTAAATGATTGGCCAAACACATCATTTAACACAACACCTCATTATGGAGCATCATTTTTATTTGTTAATTACTTCCTGAACCGTTTTGGAGATGATGCTACAAAAGCCCTGGTTAAAAACCCTAATAATGGATTAGATAGTATTGATAAGGTATTAACAGAGATTAATGCGATTGATGATTTATCAGGTGAAATTTTTACAGCTGATGATATTTTTAAAGATTGGATCATCACAAATTTCGTCATGGATGAACGTGTTAACGATGGAAGATACTATTATGAAAATTATACTAATTCACCAAAAGCAGCAATAACAGAAAAAGTTGATGAGTGTGAATTTAATTGGAAAGAACGATCAGTCTCTCAATATGGTGCAGATTACATTGAACTAAAATGCGATAGGGATTTCAATCTCCAATTTCAAGGAATTACAACAACACAAGTGATTCCAGAATCTGCATTTTCAGGTGATTTTGCATTTTGGTCAAATAAAGGAGATGAATCGAACATGACCCTCTCCCAAACGTTTGATTTTTCTGAAATTCAACAACCAATCTCAATGTCTTTTATGATGTGGTATGACATTGAAAGTGATTATGATTATTTATACCTGACAGCTTCGACTGATGGGGAAAATTGGCAAATTCTGGAAACGCCGTCATGTGTTAAGAATAATCCTACAGGAAATAGTTTCGGTTGTGGTTTCAACGGAAAGAGTGATGGATGGGTAAAGGAAAATGTTGATCTTTCACTTTTTTCGGGAGAAACGGTTGAATTAAGGTTTGAATATGTAACGGATGCAGCAGTATATGGTGAAGGATTTCTCCTGGATGACATTCAAATTCCTGTGATCGATTATTTTTCAGATTTTGAATTCGATAATGGAGGATGGTCTGAAGAAGGGTGGGCAAGAATTCATAACCAATTACCTCAAACGTATCGAGTGATCCTTCTTGAATATAAATCAGGAAAAGTAAACATTAATGAAATTGAATTATCGGACCTGCAAAATGCAGAAATTCAAATAAACGGAAAAACCAATAATAAAACGATACTCATCGTAAGTGGTACAACTCGTTATACGCGACAGCCAGCGTATTATAAAATTCAATCAACACAACATTAAATTGTTGATCAGAACATATTTATAAAATCAGATTTATCCTTGACGCAATTTATTTAATTCTGCTTCTAATTCTTCACGTTTTTGTTGAGCTGCAGATGAAATTTCATTTTTGGTTTGAATCACAGCCTCTTTCAATGATTCCCGAATTCCAGCGCCTGAATCTGGTGCAAATAAGAGGGTAATAGTTCCAACAACAACAGCTCCCGTAAAGAATCCGATGGCGAAAGACAATAACTTTTTCATAATAACCTCCAAATTTTTTAATTATTGGTTTAAATGATTTTCTTCAACTATTTAAAATTATATATTTAAGCGTCTAAAAATTAACGGTGCTCCTGCAGAAATCCATATCCCTATTAATAAATACCTTAAAAATCGCAAAAATTCACTCAAAAATGGAATCCCGGAAGGAAAAACCAATCTCAATCCAGCCCATAGTACCATTACACCTATTAATCCAATAATAAATCGTACAATTTTATTCGTTGTTGAAGCAGAAATCTTTCCTAACGGGAGACAATCAGACACATATATCACACCTATGACTAATCCCAACCATGCTCCACTGGCTGTAAGAACACCGTCCATGGAGAAAGGATTTATCTTCTCGCCTTCAAAAACACGATTAACATTTGTTAGATTTGATGGTGAAAATTGCCAATTTTGATTTACCTGAACCAGGAAAATCGCAGTTAATATGAAAAAAACACTGACTAGAATGGCTGCAGATATTTTTTTATTTTTCTTCCATAATGCAATTCGTGTTCCATACCTTTTTTCAATAAAAATAAACAAGAATACAAGGATTCCACCAATCACCCAACCGATCACTACGTCCAAGATAAAATGAGCTCCTAGATAAATTCTTGACAACCCGATAAAAATAAATATAGCAATGAAGATCCACCTAAGCCATAACTTTTTTGTTAATGTGGCAAAGTAACCCCAGATGGATACTGCATTTTGCGAATGTCCTGAAGGTACACCAAATGATGACTCATGAATATAAGCAATAACCTTATCATTAACCCAAAACGGTCTGGGACCATGAAGTAAAAACTTAAATACTCCATTTATCCCATTGGACACCATCAAGAGCATACCCAATCGTAAACCCAACCTTGAATCAAAACACCAAAATATGGCTGGCATAATGAAAAGATAAAACTCTTCATCACCAAGAAATGAAAACAATCTCATTGGATAAAACAACCATTCACCCAAATTTTGGAAGACAATATTTATTTGAGACATATTTTCCCAAAACATGATCACAACTCCATATTGTAGATTGATGAACTAATTTCTTTATTGTACACTTGAATTATGAAATCCCGTTTTGATCGTTGGTGGAATATTTTTGCTGCCTTGATGTTAGGCGCACTATTTTTAATGACTGCATTAAAAATTCAGTCTACAGAATGGACTGATGATTTGCATATCATTAATTGGTTGACATTTATTGGATTTCTCCTTGGCTTAGGATTGGGATATAGTGTTTTTCGTAGGTTCATTCTTGGGTTATTTTTCTTTTTGTTTTCTGTACTAATTGTTCCTTATACCATAGCAACAACATATGAATCAGGGATTATTTGGATAACTCGTTATGAAAGTATTTATGGAAGAATTAGTTTTTCGTTTGGTCAATTGTTAAGCAATACGCGATTAGAAGATCCAATTCTCTTTTTTACATTTTTATCAATTTTGGTGTGGTTTACTTCTTTATTTGGGGGATTTCAATTTACGCGAAAATCCCAACCATGGTTTCCCATTTTAATTTCCGGTGTTACTATATTTGCCTCTGAGTTTTATGATCAATCAGGTAGCAGCACATATTCTGCTTTCTTTATTTTCTTTGTGCTCTTATTTCTTGCACAAACATTTTTTCTCGAATCAAACCGAAATTGGCGCAATAAAGGCATCCCTGTAGATTTTGAAACAGAATCCTTAATAAGAAGGACTGCAATTTTTGTCTCTTTATTTATTGTATTTTTTGCCTGGAACGTGACAACAATTGCCTCAGCCTTCCAAAAAGGAAGCGTACAACAAAAACAAGTCACAGGCATCATCGTGGAAATTCAAAATCAATTTTCCAAGCTCACTGCACCATTACAAGGTACAGCTTATCTTCAATCTGAGTTTTATGGAGATTCCGTAAACTTAGGAACAGGGACCAATCTTAGTGACGAGGAAGTTTTTGAAATAAAAGTGAATGATGAAAAACCTCCTGGGACAAAATATTATTGGCGTGCAAGATCCTATAATCAATTTTTGGATAGTGCTTGGACGTCATCTGTCGATTCTTCTCAATTGGTTGAAGCAAACACTGACCTGCAATTCTTTAATGCAAATCTAACCTATCCTCTACGAACGTTTTCGATTCAGACGAAAACAAACCTTGGTTTGCTTTATACACCTTCAAATCCACGTAATGTTAATCGCCCTGTAAAAGCCTTCCTGACAACATTACCTGAAGATCAGGCTGATATTATCGCCCTCGCATTAGAACAAATTGCTTTCTCAGGTGAAACTTATGAAATCACAAGTCGAGTTTTAAATCCAACAATTTCTCAATTGAGGAAAACCTCGGAAGATTATCCAGAATGGGTGACAGATCTTTATTTACAATTACCACAGAATTTCTCTGAAAAAATTTCAGATGTAGCGCTGGAAATCACCCAGGATTACAAAAACCCATTTGATAAAACCCTTGCAATTACGAAGTACCTTAGATCTACTATTAAATACAATGAACAAATTCCGGAACCACCGGAAGGATCTGATTTAATCGAATGGTTTTTATTTGAGCATCAAGAAGGTTTCTGTAATTACTATGCAACGGCTGAAGTACTCATGTTGCGTTCAATCGGCATTCCAGCGAGAATTGTTTTTGGATATGCCCAGGGTGAATCACAAAATGAAGAAGAGACTCACTTTATCGTCAGTCGAGAACAATCACATGCCTGGCCAGAAGTCTATTTTGAAGGAATTGGTTGGATTGAATTTGAACCAACAATCATTCAGCCATCCATTGATCGATTATTGGGAGAAACCTCTTCATCCAATAATAATGAATCCTTTTTTCTCGACCCAAACAGACTGGATATACCGGTTATGGATGGGGGCGAGAGTTTTGGAGTCGGTGGAAATATCGATGATGTCATATTACCCTCAGAAGTTCCATCTGAAATCCCAGTTGAGACCCCAGCAACAAACTTCATTGCTTTACTTATTTTTGGGATATTGATTTTTATCAGTTTAATATTTTTTGTGAGGTCTAAAAAATCGAATTTGAAAACAGCACCTGTAGTTTTTGAGACTTTTTTAGTTGACCGTGGATGGAAAGTACCAGTCTGGCTAAAACGGTGGGCGGAATATTCAAAAACATCTTCTGAAGCGAAAGCGTTCAAAAGAATTTTGTGGTCATTATTCATTTTTAATCAAGAAATCCCAATCTCTTATACACCAGCTGAATTGGTTCAGGAATTCAAATCCTTATTTCCTGAGATGGCAATCAAAGCGGATGAAATGTTAATTGAATATCAGAAAGCAATTTACTCACCTCATCCAATAGATCTTAAATTAATCCAGGATAATGCGAATCAAATTATAAAATATTCAATCAATAAAAAATTAAGACGTTTTTTGCCGTTCAAGAAACGTTACTCTTGAGTATTTATTAATTGATTCTCCATTAACCCACCCAACCTAATCCTTTGAATTTATTAGGAATTGAGTAACCTAAAAATGGGATTGATCGAAAGGATTAGATTTCTACTACCGATGAAGACAAAGACGCTAATCTTGCCTCAACTAAAGGGGGCAATGAATCAAGGCAATAGAATGGATCTGCACCTTCAGCAGTAAACGATGCAGATATGCTGCCTTGAAGGGTCGCCCTTAATGGGTTTTGATACGACCTCAATCCTGATAAAAATCCCCCACAAAATGATTCTACTATGCCTGTTGGATCAATAATTGATGATGGATACATTGGTATTTCATTTTTTTTCTTTGAGGTTCGATCCCATAATAAAAACTTATTCTTTTTCGTCATGATCACAATATTTTCACATCCATATACATCCAAATCTGAAACCATTTCCCAAATATCTGATGTCTTCCCATAGAATAGATTCCGGATTTGTGCTTCGGTACAGATAAATGCATTGATATCCTTAAGAATAGTCGGCACCATATCTCCATACATTGAATTCATGTAATCATTTGAAGCCTGAAGCGTTATTGTTGTGGCGTGCCCTTGACGAAAAAATGAAGGTAGTCTGGATTGAGATGAATAATCCATCGAACTGATATGAACCGCGGTGACGTCTAAATAATCAAAAGGAATATCTTTTATCTTAATTGTTTGATCTGAAATGTTGTTTTTCGGATTTTGTGTTTCACTTCCAGAGTATCCCAACAACGTCTTAGGAAATGGCTGCCCAATCCTTGAAAAATGGGAAATTGGATTTTTCGTGTCCGGACCTTCAATAGTTGGATAGGCGATAAAATTTCTTTGATCAAAAAATGTTGAGAGTATCTGAACTCCTCTCACATCCATTCCTCTTTTTTCAAACTCCAGCAACCACTCCAAAGGATATTCTTCATTAACAATTCCAATTAGCCCAATATGGTCATCCCACAATCCGAGACCAGCCGCTGAATAAAATGCACTTCCTCCTTTTACATCAATTGAGGTTTGACCATTCGGTAAAATCAAATAATCTCGTGTGAATTTTCCAGCAACAACATAACGTAAAAAAGGTGTAGAAGAATCCATTCTTCCCCCTGACTTATTTATTTGGGAAATTTTTTTGTGGATTAATTTCTTTCTCCAAGGTCAGAAATTAATTTTAGTAAGCCAAGAACACCTAAACCAACTTTTACCCCATCTCCCGGACTAATACTCATGTTTTTTTCACTCTGCTGTGACTTTTGTATTAACAAAAAAGCTGCTAATAACCCGCTGATAAGTCCGAGAATTCCCCCCATTAATAATGTTTTTGTTTTCCAAGAGTCTGATTGGTTCATATTATTTTATTCTCTCATTCTTCCAAATAGATTTTAAAGAATATATTCGTGCTTTGCTTTTTATAATTGGATTTGTAATTTTATTTGATCCATTTACAATAAATAGCGCAATTTTTAAAATAAAAACATAAATTTTTGAAACATTGATGGGGATCCATTTAATAAATTTTGCCTGACCGAAAATGATAAGAATTAAAATTGCCAGGATTAGGAGAACTGTAAATAATAATGGAACAAAAATTAAAACAACAGATATATTTGCCCAATGAGATACAGTCTGAATTCCTGATTCGGAAATTTGAATTACAAAAACAGATGCTACAACGACCAACAATAAGAAAAAAGATAAAGGAAGATAAATTTGAAGAAAATGTTCTTTTTTAGACTTTTCTTTGGATGATGCAGTTTTTATCTGTTTATTCATTTTTTTATTTTAGCATGGAATGTTAAGTTTAGATGTGAAAATAATAATCTTAAAAATTATTAGAGTTATCCTACTTGATTTCGAAGAATATCTTCTTCTGAAATCGCACCAACACGCAAAATCTTGATTTCCTCTTCCCTAGAATCAACAACAGTGGATGGAATTCCGCCTGAACATTCACCTCCATCAATTACCAAGTCAACAAAATCTCCAATTTGATCGATTACTTCAAAAATGTTTTTTGTATTTGGATATCCGGATAGATTAGCAGACGTCGTTGCTAGTGGTCCGATATAGTTCGATAATTCGCGTACAAATTCATCATCAGGAATCCGTATGCCAATAGAATTATCTATAGATAAGGGTGATTTTAAGTCCATCCTTTTTTTTACGACAATTGTTAAGGCACCAGGCCAAAATTTTTCCATTAATTTTGAGGCTGATTTTGGAATCTTTGCGGCGATCAATTCTACTTGTTTCGTGTTTCCAATAAGAACCGCTAATGCTTTGGTTTGGTCTCTGCCTTTAACCTGGTAAATTCGTTGTATTGCTTCATTTTCATCATATTTTGACGCTAATCCATAAACAGTATCCGTTGGAAAAACGATTAATCCGCCTTTATTTAAAACTTCTATTGATCTTTCAATCGCCTGTTCATATGAATTTAATAGATTTATTATTTCCAGCATTTTATACCTCAATTTTTATTACACGATCATTCCCTGAATAATCTTTGTTGACAGATAATTTTGCTTCAGGTAAAACACTCCTAACTTTTTCAAAAAGTCTTAAGGCTTGATCATTTTGAATTTCTAACAATACCAAACCTGGCAAATTGATTCGGGATGAGATTTGCTCCAATAAAACATCAATTATCTCCAGTCCATCCACACCACCAGCGAGTGCTATTTTGGGTTCATATTTTGATACACTTAATGCATCAAGGTCTCCATCCGGAATGTAGGGCAGATTGGCACAAATAAGGTCAAACTTTTCAGAGATACCGCTCAAACAATCCATTTGAACTAGATCCAAATTTAATATTTTATTCAAATATTTATTTTTTAAAGCAATTTCCAAAGCAATGCGAGAAATATCGACCCCTATCCCATTTATTTCTGGAAATTGTTTCAAAATACTGATAATTATTGCCCCAGAACCCGTTCCAACGTCAATGATTTTCCCTATTAAAGGATGGTGTGAAATCCAATCGTTTGCCAATTCAACGAGGATCTCTGTTTCTGGTCTGGGGATTAAAACATCCGAATTAACATAAAACTTCAAGCCAAAAAATTCAATTTCTTCCTTAACGTATGCCAGAGGCATACCTTCCCACAACAAATTCAGTTTTTGGCGAAGTATAGACTCAATTTCATCATCGAGATTAAATTCAGAATGAGCCAGGACCCAGGTGAGATCTTTTTTTAATACAAAACAAAGAATAGCGTTGATCTCAATATCAGCAGTATCACTGATTTCATGCAGGATTTGAAATGATTGATATCGCCATTCAGCGATACTAATCGTCATCCTCACCTACAGCCGACAAACGTTCTGACTCACTTTTCATTGAAAGCTCATCGATAAAAATATCAATTTCACCATCTAAAATGGCTGGTAAATTATACGATGATACATTTATTCGATGATCCGTAACCCTGTTTTGAGGATAATTATATGTGCGAATCTTTTCAGCCCGGTCGCCACTTCCCACCTGAGATTTTCTGTCCGCATCCAGCTCACTGCTTCGTTTATTTTCTTCAATTTCGTAAAGTCTCGCTCTCAGAATGCTCATCGCTCTTAACTTATTCTGTAATTGTGAGCGTTCATCCTGACAAGCAATCACCATTCCACTCGGGAAATGGGTGATTCTGACAGCTGTAGAGTTCTTTTGAACATTTTGTCCACCAGCTCCAGCTGATTTAAATACATCTATACGAATATCACCGGCAGGAATTTCAATATCAAATTCTTCGACTTCTGCGAGCACTGCCACAGTAACTGTAGAAGTATGAATTCTTCCGGACGATTCTGTCGATGGAATTCTCTGAACACGGTGAACCCCTGATTCAAATTTTAATCTCGAGTAAGCCCCAGAACCTTTTACGCTAAAGGAAATTTCTTTTATTCCCCCAATTCCTATTTCGCTCAAACTTAAGGTTTCAATTTTCCAATTTCTCTTTTCAGCATACCTTGAATAAATTCTAAACAAATCGTATGCAAATAAAGCAGCTTCATCTCCCCCAGCTCCAGCACGTATTTCCATGATTACATTTTTCTTATCTCTTGGATCTTTCGGAACAAGCATTGATTTTAATTCGGATTCAAGCAAATAAAATCTAGGTTCCAGGCTATCCAAATCCATTTGAGCAAATTCTCGTAATTCTTCGTCTTCTTCGCCCAGTAAATTTCTAGCTTCTTCAATTTGTTCCCAAACAATCCGATACTCGCGAGATTTTTTATAAACCTCTTCCATATCAGATCGTTCTTTTGAAATCTGTGCAGCTTTTTGATAATCATCACCGATATTTTCTAAAGCCAGTGATAATTCATTATATTTTTCTTCTATAGATTTGACTTTATCTAACATTTTAACATTTACTCTTTAAATAAGAATTGGCAACAGGGTATTATACCAGTGCCATCTATAAATTGTGATAAACAGTTGAGAGTGAAACTTTATCCGAATCTTCCAGTAATATAATCCTCAGTCTCCTTCAGTTTAGGATTCGTGAACAGTTTGGTTGTTTCATCAAATTCAACCAAAACACCAATTCTGTCTTCGATTCTTTCTCGATCCAGGCTCATAAATGCCGTGAAATCCGAAACTCGACTTGCTTGTTGCATATTATGAGTAACAACAATTATGGTGTAATTCTCTTTCAGTTCTTGCATTAATTCTTCAATTTTAAGTGTGGCAACCGGATCAAGAGCAGATGCAGGTTCATCCATCAATAATATATCTGGTGAGACAGCAATCGCACGTGCTATACATAATCTCTGTTGTTGTCCACCTGATAAAGCATATGCACTTTCTTTTAATTTGTCTTTGACCTCATCCCATAATACAGCTTGAATTAAGCTAGATTCGACCAATTCATCGAGGTTTCCCTGATACTTATTGATTCTTGCACCAAACGCAACATTTTCATAAATGCTTTTTGGAAATGGATTTGGTTTTTGAAAAACCATACCGATCTGCCTGCGAATTCGAACTGGGTCTTCACGTGAAGAGTAAATATTCTTGCCTTTATAAATAATTTCTCCTTCTAAGGCAAATCCTGGAATAATATCGTTCATTCGATTAAATGATCGAATGATTGAGCTTTTTCCACAACCTGAGGGACCAATTAATGCAGTTATTTTATTTTTCGGAACTTGCAAATTAAAATTTTCAACAACTAATTTTCCACTATAGAATATATTTATTTGATCTGCACGAATGATCGTTACATCATCACCAAAATTGATGGAATAAGAATGGAAATTTGATGGAAGTGTCATATGATTTACCATTTAATCTCGAACTTTTTTCTTAGATAAATTGCAATTCCATTCATCAGAAATAAAATTAATAACAGTACCAAAATTCCTGCTGCAGCTAAATGTACACGAAATTCAGTTTGCGGTAATGTTATCCAGTTATAGATTTGAATGGGAATTACTGTAAATTGATCCCAAACTGAGTTTGGCAAAAAAGGTACATATGTAAATGCGCCCATAATGATTAATGGCGCTGTTTCACCAATCGCTCGGCTAAGAGATAAGATCATCCCAGTTAAGATACCAGGAAATGCAATAGGTAAGACTAATGATTTGATAACATGCCATTTTGTGGTACCCAAAGCATAACCACCTTCACGAATCGAGGGAGGTACTGCTCTAATCGCTTCCCTGGCGGCGATAATCACAACTGGAAGGATCAATAATGTCATTGTCAATGAACCTGCAACCATACTCCGCCCAAATGGCAGGTGAATTTCAAGCCAAGGTAAACCAAAAAGATTAAATTTCCAACCCCCCATAGCCCCACTTTCAATTGGAATCTTGAAGAATTCAACTAACCAACTGCCTTCCTGAAATATACCAAACATTCTTCCAAATACAACTAGTCCCAGCATTCCGTAAACAATCGATGGTACACCAGCCAGATTGTTTATGTTTAAGTTTATAAATTCGGTCAATTTATTTTTAGCAGCATATTCCTCCAGATAAATTGCTGCTCCGACACCAATAGGAAAACTAAATACCCCGGTTAAACCTATCACAATGAGACTACCTGCGATAGCAGATTTCATTCCAGCATTTTCAGGTTTACGTGAATGATAATTTTCGAATAATTCTGGTCGTACCCAGGAAAATCCTTCCACCGCGATGTCAATTAATAAGACCGTCAACATTAATAAACCAAAAAGCACTGAAAACAAGAGCAAAATATTAAACATTTTTTCTGCTCGGTTTCGTTTAGAAATGTTATCTTTGTAAATTTCTTTACCATTAGAAAGTGAATTTTGTTTTTGCATCAGTCATAAACCTCTCTAAACCTTTTTAAGATAACCGAACTGATAATATTCATTACAAATGTCATAATAAACAATGTTGCTCCTACCGCAAAAATTGATTGACTATTTATAGTGCCTGCAGGAGCATCCCCGAAACTTACCTGAACTATAAATGAAGTCATTGTTTGTACACTATCCAATGGATTTAGTGTCATTCTTGGTGTTGCCCCAGCAGCAATAGTAACCGCCATAGTCTCACCGACAGCTCTTGAAATACCAATAATGAATGCTGAAATAATTCCACTCAACGCTGCAGGTACAACTACTTTTGTAGCCACTTCAAATCGGGTTGCACCAAGGGCATACGCCCCCTCTCTTAATGCGCGTGGGACAGCTCTCATAGCATCCTCACTGATGGATGCAACCATAGGAATAATCATGATTCCAACCACGACAGCAGCACTGAAAGCATTAAAGAAACTAACTTTTATTCCAAGATTAACCTCTAATAATTGTTTCAGAATAGGAGTAATAAATGAAAGAGCAAAGTAACCATAAACAACGGTTGGTATTCCGGCTAGCATCTCAAGTGACGGTTTTAACACACTTCTAACCTTATCTGATGCATACTCACTTAAATAAATTGCACTACCTAAACCAAGCGGGATGGCGATTCCACCTGCTATAACCGCAATCATCATTGTTCCTCGTATCAATGGTCGTATACCAAAATTCTCCGCTGTCACTTTTGATGCCAGGGGTCTCCAAGTTGTTCCTGTGAGAAATGTAATGAGATCCACTTCTGGCCTGAAGAAAAAAGCGATTGCTTCTGTAAACAAGGTGACAATAATACCAATTGTTACAAGAATAGAGAAAATTCCACAAGCAAAAAGCGATAAAGCGATTAATTGTTCCCTGAAGTTACGTATTTTTGGTTTATTCAAGAAAGAATGTAATGAAAATGATCGATTTTGAGTATTTAGCATATGATAAAACCTTTTTTTAGTGATCAATATTCAAACATTGAGAGGCAGGTGCCAGGGCACCTGTCTCTCGTTTTGAGGAAATTTATTAATTGTTATTTAATTGAACTGGCAAGTAATTCCAGGTTAGCTTCATATGTTCCAGTTGGGGGCATGCTGTATCCAACATCGCTCATGATTGCTGGGCCACCATCCGCTCCAAAGAAGAAACGTACAAATTCTACTACCTGGGGTTTGGTTGTCAGACTGTTTTGATTGAGATAAATGAACAGCGGTCGTGATAATGGATTGTAGGTTCCATCCTGGACAGTTTCATCACTCGGTAACACTGCATTACCATCACCATTGACAATCGGTACTGCTGTTACGCTGTCCTTGTTGTTGATGTAGTATGCATATCCAAAGAACCCAAAGGCATATTTTTCATTTGCAATACCATCCAATAACACATTGTCATCACTCGAGAAGGTCGTATTTTCGTCCTGGCGTAAATCTTCATCACCGCTGACTCCTTCAACTACTTCTGTCATGTAATCACGTGTCCCAGAGTCTGGATCAGGAATGAAGAACAATATATCTTCATCGGGAAAACTCGGATCCAGATCAGACCATTTTGTGATGGTACTGCTGGCACCCAACATCGCTGCAATTTGTTCAGCAGTTAATTCTTTTACCCAGTCATTCTCTGGATTGACCATTACTGTCAAACCATCCAATGCTACCAGGAATTCTACATATTCTATATTGTTCGTTTGACAAATTTCAATTTCTGAATCCTTGATCGGGCGGGACGCATTACTAATGTCAGTTTCTCCTAAACAGAATTTCTTGAAACCACCACCGGTGCCTGATAATCCCACTGATACTCGTACATTCGGTGCTGCCAGTGCAAATTCTTCCGCTACTGCTGTGGTGATCGGAAATACTGTGCTCGATCCATCTGCAATCACATCGCCTTCTAGAGTGGTCAAATCGACTTTAGCTTCTTCAGTTTCTTTTGGTAATGTGCCTGCTACAGCAGAAGCAAGAAGTTCTAAATTAGCTTCATATGTTCCAGTTGGGGGCATGCTGTATCCAACATCACTCATGATTGCTGGGCCACCATCAGCTCCAAAGAAGAAACGTACAAATTCTACTACCTGGGGTTTGGTGGTCAGACTGTTCTGATTGAGGTAAATGAACAATGGTCGTGATAATGGATTATAGGTTCCATTCTGGACAGTTTCATCACTTGGCAATACTGCATTTCCATCACCGTTGACAATCGGTACTGCTTTTACACTGTCTTTGTTATTGATGTAGTATGCATATCCAAAGAACCCAAAGGCATATTTTTCATTTGCAATACCATCCAATAACACATTGTCATCACTCGAGAAGGTCGTGTTTTCGTCCTGGCGTAAATCTTCATCACCACTGACTCCTTCGACTACTTCTGTCATGTAATCACGTGTCCCAGAGTCTGGATCAGGAATGAAGAACAATATATCTTCATCGGGGAAACTTGGATCCAGATCAGACCATTTGTTGATGGTGCTGCTGGCGCCTAACATCGCAGCTAATTGTTCAGCAGTCAATTCTTTTACCCAGTCATTCTCTGGATTGATCATTACTGTCAAACCATCCAGTGCTACCAGGAATTCTACATATTCTATATTGTTCGTTTGACAAATTTCAATTTCTGAATCCTTGATCGGGCGGGACGCATCACTAATGTCAGTTTCTCCTAAACAGAATTTCTTGAAACCACCACCGGTGCCTGATAACCCCACTGATACTCTTACATTCGGTGCTGCCAGGGCAAATTCTTCTGCCACAGCTGTGGTGATTGGAAATACTGTGCTCGATCCATCTGCAATTACATCACCTTCTAAGGCAGCTAATTCTGAACTACTAACTGGCTCAGGTTCTGAAGCCTTTGTGGGTTCAACTTGGTTTGATTCCGGTTGACTGGGTGCTGGCGTAACACTGGAGCCGCTACATGCAGCCAACATTAATGACGAAATAACTAAAACCAATAATAATGAAACAAAATTCTTACGCAACATTCTTTTTCTCCTTTTATAATTTTTGCTTTTTCTCATGAAGCAAATATAACTTACACAACTTAACTGCAATTTAAGAGGAGGTTAAGGTTTGTTGAAGGAATCTATCTATTTGTTAATAATTGTTAATTTTTACACGTTGAAAAATTTACTTTTACACTAAAACTAATCTTTTCAGGCATGGTAATGATCTTAAGAATTATTTACATTCTATTAACATGAATTTGAACTCTTATTAATGGAGGGGCGGTAAAATCGTATGATGTGGATTATGAGTGCTTTTAAATCCTTTTTTATTTTATTTTCCGATTAAGATAAAATAACTCTAGAAGGAAATCTTGGTTTCGAATTTATGAAAATACAAATAACAGTAAAAAACTTTAATTTTTTTTATGGCAAATTCCAGGCATTAAGGGATATCAATTTTGAAATACCAGAACGGCAAATTACAGCCATCATTGGACCATCCGGATGCGGAAAAAGCACATTCATAAGATCCTTTAATAGGATGAATGACTTAATTGCGTCTGTTAGTACAAATGGAGAAATTATTCTGGATGGTGAGAATATTCTTGAACTTGATCCAGTTACGTTAAGGAAAAAAATTGGGATGGTTTTTCAACGTCCCAATCCATTTCCTAAATCCATTTATGAAAATGTTGCTTATGGTCCTCGTGCCCATGGAATAAAAAATAAAAATCAATTAGATGAGATCGTTGAAAAAAGCTTAAAAGATTCATTTTTATGGGACGAGGTCAACAAAGACTTGAATAAATCCGGTCTTTCACTGTCTGGTGGTCAACAACAAAGATTATGTATCGCCAGGGCATTAGCCGTTGAACCTGAAATAATTCTGATGGATGAGCCTGCTTCTGCTTTGGACCCTATTGCAACATTGAAAATTGAAGAATTGATGCAAGAATTGAAGCAGAATTATACAATCGTGATCGTTACTCACAATATGCAACAAGCTGCCCGTGCTTCAGATTACACAGCCTTTTTCAATATGCTGCCTGATCGAGCTGGTTATTTGGTTGAACATGATTTTACTCAAAAAATCTTCACCAATCCTAAAGAAAAATTAACAGAAGATTACGTGTCCGGAAGATTTGGATAAACAAGTATAACGAAAGGTCATTATGTCCAGAAAATTATTTTCCCAGAAAATACAGAATATAAAAGATGAAGTTTTGTTACTTGGCAGCATGGTAGAAGACGCGGTTATTAAGTCTGTTCAATCTCTCAAAACCAGAGATGTTAAACAAGCCAAACAAATTTATCAACATGATATTGAATTAAATGATAAGAGGTTTTCGATTGAAAATGCGATTCTAATTGTGATTGCGACCCAACAACCAATGGCTCGTGATCTCAGACAGTTAGCCTCCATGCTGGATGTCATCAGTGAATTGGAAAGAATGGGCGATTATGCAAAAGGGATTGCAAAAGTAGCGATCAAACTGGAGAATGTTGATCTACGAATCCCAATGAAAGAAATCGAAACAATGGCTGATTTAGCTGTGGGAATGTTACACAAAGCACTTACAGCCTTTATAAATGAGGATTCCCAAACCGCATCCCAAATTCCCTACGAAGATGATCCTGTGGACCGACTATATGAAGATATTTATCACCAGGCTGTAGAATTGATGATGTCCGATCCTCAAAATATTGATAATGCCAACTTAATCATGTGGGTAGGACATAATCTTGAGCGATTGGCTGATCGGGTGACTAATATTTGTGAAAGAACGGTCTTTATCGCTACCGGTGAATTAATGGAACTTGAGGTCGATGAAGAAGATGATGAAATGGATTTTGAGTAAATAAAAACATTATTCAAATTATTTATATCGCGCTTCAATATAGAAGCGCGTTTTAATTTGAATAAATGACTTCTTTTATGGATAATAGATCATAGATTGGAAAGGAGAAAATTTTGGATAACCAGGAAAAAACCATCATCAGGTCATATATTTCTGATTTATTTAATAATCAGGTGTCTTATTTAGAAAACCAGGTAGAAGGTATTGTTTATGATGGAGATATCGAATTCTTACATCATACAAGAGTAATGAGCCGCAGAATCCGCAATTCGATTTCTGTTTTTTCTCCCTATATTGGGAAGAAAAAATCAAAAAAATGGTTTGTCTCTTTGAAAAAACTAACAAAATCCTTAACCCGTGTTCGGGATTTAGATGTTCAAATCAATTTTCTTGAATCTGAGTTAGAAAAAATTACTGAACAAAAATATCTGACTGGATTGCAGCGGTTACTCCTCAGAAAACAGCAAAAAAGAGCCAAAAAACAAAATAACGTCCGGGAAGCCATATTGAAGTTTGAAAAGGAAAAAACAATATCAGGTATTCATGATTTCATTGAAAATCATCCATTCGACCCGGAGAATTTTTCTTCCCCTGATACTTTACGACACATTGGTTTGGATGAAATTGATAAACTGACAAAAATTTGTTTTTCTTTTGTTCCGTTTATTACCAGCCCTGATCAAATCGAAGCACTTCATAGTCTTAGAATTGCCATTAAAAACTTAAGATACACAACTGAATTATTCCTTCCCCTTTTTCCAAACCTGGATGCTTACATTTCAATTTTAAAGAAATTTCAGGATGATTTAGGCGAAATCCATGATTGCGATGTATGGGTATTAGATCTTGAGACATTCATGGAGGAAGAAAAACAAAGGATTTCGGATTTTTATGGTCAATCTGGTCCCTTTAACTTTATTAAGCCGGGTATTATTTTCCTGATTGAAGATATTAAAAACCGGAAAATTAATGTTCATGAAAAATTTATTACCAGATGGAATGAGCAATTTCAAAATCAATTTTGGTCAAATTTACGTCTGATATTCGATAATGATCAAAATCGTACGTTAATAGAAATTTCTTAGAGGAAATGATGAGTCAAACTCCAACCCCAATATCCCCAGTGGAACAACATAAAAAAGATCTTGCAACAATTCAGAGAGAAATCAATGACCTTCAGTCAAAAGTAAATTTATCGTCGGTGCATGACAAATTAGAAGATCTTCAAAGTAAAGTAAGTGGATTGAGTAAAAGAATTGCAGATCTTCGTCAAAAAAATTACATTTTTGATACAAATCTGGAAGTTAATGCGAAGGAATTTGTGAAAAAATGGCAGCCCATTCACGCAAATTTAAGAGTGAAAGTGAATCAGGAGGCAAACCAACTTAAAGCAGATCTTAAACCAGTTGAGCAAAAAATCTCCCTTGCATCGAGCCAATTAAATAATCTTGCTTTCACTCGTCAAATATTGGATCCAATAAAAATAAATGTAACAACGCTCTCAAAAAAAGTTTCAGCATCCGAGAGTTTGCTCAGAGGTTTGTATAATTCCTTTGAAAGTGACTTAAATAAATTTAATAAATACCTCCTAAACATTGAATTTAGTGTGAAAGAATTCGAGACTTCGAATATAAAATTTCTCGCCCATGAATTCCTTGTCATGGGAGGAAAATGCATCTGGACGAAAGATGGCAAAAAAGATAAGGATGATCCGGAAGGTATTCTGTATTTATCCGACCAAAGATTGATTTTCGAACAAAAACAGGAAGTAGCGACCAAAAAAATTCTCTTCATTACAAAAGAAAGAGAGCTGCGACAGGAGATCCTTGTAGATATTCCAGTTAGAATGATTGAGACCGTAAAGACATCAAAACAAGGTATTTTTAAAAACCAGGATTATTTGGATCTAATTTTCGCTTCTGGCGCTCAATACTCCAATGCTCAATTCCATTTACAAAATCAAGATTGCGAAGATTGGAAGACATTAATTAATAAAACTCTATCAGGTGATTTTGATAAAAATCGAATTGAACAGGTTGATCAGGAAATATTGGACAAAGTCAAAAACGCACCAACAATATGTCCACAATGTAGTGCAACTATTAATGTTCAGATTTTACGAGGAATGGATCAGATTTCCTGTCAATTTTGTGGTGCTATCATCAAACTATAATAATTTGGAAAAAATTCATTTCAAACCATTTTGTCATATATGATTCTAACCATTTGTTAATTTTAAGTTGATAAACAAAAACTAAAATAAAAGAAGAAAAAGAAATCAGGGAGTCTTATATGAATTTGGAAAAATTAACACAAAAAGCACAACAAGCAATTCTTAACTCACAGGAAATTGCGCAAGAGAAAAATCATCAGACAATCGAAAATATCCATATTCTTGCTGCATTAATTAAACAGGAAGAAAGCATTGTGCCTTCTATTGTTACAAAAATTGCAGGAAGTATTGTCGCGCTTGAGGAAGAAATCGAAAAATCATTAGAAAACCGTCCAAAAGTATACGGAGGTTCATTACAGGTAAGCCTTTCAAAACCAGCAAGTGACACCATTTTTAACGCAGAAAAATTTGCTAAAGGTATGAAAGATGATTATGTGTCTACTGAGCATATTCTTCTGGCATTAACGGAGAGTTCTGAATCAAAATTATTAAAACAATTTGGTATTACAAAAGATTCAGTTTTAAAAACATTGGTTGATGTCAGGGGAAGCCAAAGGGTAACCTCTCAGAATCCTGAGGATACTTATCAGGCACTTGAAAAATATGGACGGGATCTTACATCCATGGCACGCCAGGGGAAATTAGATCCAGTCATTGGGAGAGATGAAGAAATCCGTCGGATCATCCAAATTTTATCCCGCCGCAGTAAAAACAATCCGGCTTTGATCGGTGATCCTGGGGTTGGAAAGACAGCTGTGGTTGAAGGTCTTGCACAAAGAATTATCAATGGTGATGTACCAGAAGGCTTAAAAAACAAAACCCTGTTTCAATTGGATATGGGTGCTTTGGTTGCTGGCGCAAAATACCGGGGTGAGTTTGAGGAAAGGCTAAAAGCAGTACTAAAGGAAATTCAGAATGCTGATGGTCAAATCATTCTTTTTATAGATGAAATGCACACAGTGATTGGTGCAGGTGCTGCTGAAGGGGCAATGGACGCTGGAAACATGCTGAAACCAATGCTTGCCCGTGGTGAATTACATATGATCGGTGCAACAACCCTGGATGAATACAGAAAACATGTAGAAAAAGATGCCGCGTTAGAAAGAAGGTTTCAACCTGTAGTCATCAAAGAACCATCTGTGGATGATACCATCAGCATTCTTAGAGGCTTGAAAGATCGTTATGAAGTTCATCATGGTGTCCGAATAACCGATGCAGCTGTAATTGCAGCAGCAATTCTTTCGAGTAGATATCTTACAGACAGAAAATTACCTGATAAAGCAATCGATCTCATCGATGAAGCTGCAGCGAGATTACGAACAGAAATTGATTCAAAGCCTCAGGCACTCGATGAAATTGATCGGGACATCATGCAATTAGAGATAGAACGGCAGGCATTAACAAAAGAAACAGATCCGGCAAGTAAAGAAAGATTGCATAAAATTGAACTGGACCTAGCAGATTTGAAGGAAGAATCTCGCCAGCTTAGTGCTCGATGGAATTTAGAAAAAACAGCCATTTCGGAATTGAGAGAAATTAAAGAAAAGATAGAGCAAACTAATCTTGAAATTGAAAAAGCTGAAAGGGTGTCTGACTTAGAAACCGCAGCCCGACTCCGTTATGGTACTCTCCGTGATTTATCAGAAAAGAGAATATCAGCCGAACAGAACATACAACAACTTCAAGCACATACCGCTTTACTGAAAGAAGAAGTCGATGCTGAAGAAATTGCCGGCGTTGTTTCCAGATGGTCTGGTATACCTGTTACCCGATTGCTGGAAGCAGAAATGCAACGTTTGGTTCATATGGAAGACGAACTCCATAAACGAGTGATTGGTCAAAATGACGCAATCAATGTTGTATCCAATACTGTTAGAAGAGCCAGAGCTGGATTGCAGGATCCAAATCGCCCTATTGGATCATTTATTTTTCTGGGACCCACTGGGGTTGGAAAAACAGAACTTGCCCGCGCATTAGCTGAATTTCTATTCAATGATGAACGGTCAATGGTTCGTATTGATATGAGTGAGTATCAAGAAAAACATACAGTTTCAAGATTGGTTGGTGCTCCTCCAGGTTACGTGGGATATGACGAGGGAGGTCAATTAACAGAAGCTGTTCGAAGACGTCCTTATTGCGTGATCTTATTTGACGAAATCGAAAAAGCACATCCTGAAGTTTTTAATGTTCTCTTACAATTACTCGATGATGGCCGCCTGACCGATGGACACGGAAGAACTGTCGATTTTAAAAACACCGTTATCATCATGACCAGTAATTTAGGTGGAGAAGTCTGGTATCAGGAAGACAATATTAGCCGTGATAAAGTCCAGGAGATTTTACAGAAACAATTCCGGCCAGAATTTCTCAATCGAATTGATGAAATCATTATTTTTCATCGTTTGAGTGTAGAAGATCTTCATCAAATAATCGAAATTCAGTTGAAATTAATGGTCGATAGAATAAAGGATCGTGGACTTTCGATCCAGCTTGAACCTGAAGTGATCGATTATTTAGCTGAAGTAGGTTATGATCCAAATTACGGTGCCAGACCCTTGAAACGCACGATTCAAAGAGAAATAATGGATCCACTGGCGATGAAATTACTGACATCAGAGATAAAAGATGGACAGAATATTGTTGTAAAAAGAGAGAATGATCACCTTATTTTTATTGCAACTTAATTCCAATTTTTCGAACCATCTCAATAATCCGAGATTTGCTGGTGTATTTCCTGAATATCACCTCCAAAAACACTCTGATCACTAAAAAAAGTCAATTTCAAACTTTAAGTCAGAATGGGACTTATTAGTTCCATTCTGTTTTTTTAAATTCCTTGAAAAAGGTCTCGCTCAATTTTTTCACCTGGTAAAGGATCAGGGTATGCCCTCATAAATCGGTCTTTGCTTCCGAGAATTCTCTGTAACCAACCCATTAGTCCGCCACTTGCCCGGCTTCCCCCTTGACTGGAATGACAGGCGGAGGCTTCATTTCGAAGATTTACAACATTTCCATAATGAATAATCGCGTGGGTTGGGAAATGTACCTCAGCAATTGATACCAGATCAATATCCTTATTCTTTCCAAATTTTCTTGGATCTTTTCCAATTATTTTTATTATGCGAACTGTCCATCTTAAGAAATCTTTTGGAATACTATGATAATAAAGTTTCTTTATCTGAAATGGTGGTTGATTCAATTGATCCTGATACGATGGATCTGATGCTAATTTAAATGCCTTTATTGTAGCTTCATGGATCTTTATGTGATCAGGATGTCTATATCCACCGATTGGATCGAATGTAATCACAACAGATGGTTGAAGTCTTCTGATATTCTGTACCACTTCTTCAGCAACCTGTTCTAAATTAGCGGAAAATAAAGAATCTGGGTGATCATTATGTACTGAACCCACCATCCCCGAATCACGATATTTTAAGAAAATTACTTCCTTGATTCCCAGGCTTTTTGCTGCGCACCTTAATTCGTATTCCCGCCTTTCTGCTATTGAATTAAAACCACGCAGAAATTCTTCATCCATTTCTCCCACCTCTCCTCGGGTTGCACAAATCAAATATACATCGACCCCTTCCTTAGCATACCTGGCTAAGGTGCCACCCATACCAAAGGTTTCATCATCCGGATGTGCCAATACAGCCAATAATGATAATTTTTTTTCTATTTCCATAATTGTTCTTTCTTTTTAATACTTATAAGAATCTGGGTCAACTTCTCGTGCCCAGGCATTTGTACCACCAGCAAGATTAAAAATATTCTCGAATCCTGAATTACGAAGTTTAGTTACAACTCTTCCTGACCTGGTTCCGTTGCGACAATAAAAAACGACTGGAACCTTTTCATTTTTTACAGTTTCAATATTGATTTGTTCGTATGGCAAATTTTCACTGGAGGGAATAATGACAACCTCACGCTCCACAGGGTCACGAACATCGATAATTCTAATTTTTTTTTCAGTGTCAATAGCGTTTTTTAACTCCTGCGCAGTCCATTCCCATTCTAGTAAAGGGAGACTTTCCTGATCATGGCGACTACAGAAAAACTCTGTGTCCTCTAACGAGATAATGTCTGGATTATTTCCGCAAATTTTACAATTGGGATTTTTCTTCAACTGAATGGATTGGATTGACATATCAACGGCATCATATAAGTACAATTTTCCGTATGGATTTTCACCCAATCCAAGAATCAGCTTGATTACTTCTGTTGCTTGAATTGTACCTACAGTTCCAGGTAATACCCCAAAAACTCCACCTTCTCCACAACTTGGAACAATTCCAGGTGGTGGTGGTGTCGGAAAAATACATCGATAACAAGGTCCATGTTGTGCATCAAAAACGCTGATTTGCCCTTCAAACCGGAAAATTGATCCATATATGTATGGTTTTTGGTTGAATACACAGTAATCATTCAAAAGATATCTCGTACTGAAATTATCACTTCCATCAATAATTATTTGATAATCGTTGGCTATACGATCAATATTTTCAGCAGTTAACATTTCCATATATGCTTCAACTTCAATAAATGGATTCAATTCTTCCAGATATTGTTTAGCAGAATCTACTTTCGGAATGCCGAGGTTCTTGGTTGAATGAATCACCTGCCTCTGAAGATTTGAATCTTCAACAACATCATAATCCACCAATCCAATTTTTCCCACGCCTGCCGCTGCCAGGTAAAGTGAAATTGGTGATCCCAGACCTCCGGTTCCAACGATGAGAACACTTGCGTCCTTTAATTTCTCCTGACCAGATAACCCCACTTGGGGAATTAACAAATGTCGTGAATATCTTAGAATTTCTTGTTGACTTAGTTTTGACTTCATCAATATTATCTCCAGATGTATCATACCAAAATATTATTGAATTTTCAGTAAGTTATAAGAGGTTTTGAATCTTTTAATGTTTTGAAGTAAGAGTGTTTTTGGAGGATAAATATCTGCTGAAAACACCTGCCAAACCTAGTGCTTCATAAAAAAGGTTTTGATAGTTAAAATTCGCCAAAAGCCAGAAAGGAGTTTGCAGTGGCGAAGAAATACATTGTAGACTTAAAGAACGAAAAGGCAAAATTGGTTTCACTGACGCAAAAGGGTCGCCCAGGTGCCTGAAAAATCAAACGAGAAAACCATAGCCCAGCCGAAGCGTGTTGGCACTTGGCATCCCCACCGTCTTTTTACTCGACTGTGCTGGTTTCTTCTTTGTGACCGCGCAGAAATTAGAAGCCATAGATTGCCATCAACTCCGAAATAACGATCTTTAAAATGGGGAGGTAGAGTTCCACTTCTCCCGCCTCGAGTCCGCCTGTGGCACTGAATTGCAGGAAGTCGTTAAACGCATGTAGCGGAACCAGTGGCACGATGGTATTCATGCGAATACGTAATGAACCGAGTCCGATGGCTCCCAGAAACGATGCAATGATCTGCGATACGACGAACAGGGGATCACGCCCGACTAAATACGAGTTGGCCTCAATGATCCCGAACATCGCTGCAGAGATAAGCACCGCCTGCATCGTGCCGCGCGACATAAACGTACGAAGCAAGACACCGCGGAAGATTGCTTCCTCCTTAAAACCGATCAGTAATGTGACAATGATGAGTACAATGATGCGGTCAGGCAATGGGAGCTGCGGTTGAAGGAACAGTGTTGGACCAATAAGAAGTACCAGCGGGATAATGAGGAAGTGTATGTTCTTCCAGTGTGATGGGGCGTTGAAGCCCTTCTCACCCCACCAGCCATGACACTGATAAGGATTACTGCGAAGATGGTGTTGAGCAACAGCATTGGCAAATCGAGTGAAAGCAGGGGGATACCTGCCAGGTTGCTGATGAGCAATGCCCCGAGGACGATGGCTTCCAGCACAAGCAGAACGATGACCGCGAATAGCATAGGGCGTGCTTTAAAAGCAGGAAACTTTTCGTTGTATTTGGAATACAAACATTTCATTTTCACGAACTTCCACATTTTTTTGATCAAGTTGAGATTAGGCGCATAGAATGGCAGAAAGCACATTTCAATATTAAGGTTTTTTGATTTCTCTCTGACCAAAGCGCAATTTTGGTAACGTGCATTATCCAGAAAAATTGAGATCGGTATTCCTACATAAAGATTGGCGATCTTCTCCAATAGCACACAGACGCACTCGACGCTTATGTAGGCATGGTTGGAAATGGTGATCAATTCATGTGTTATGGCGTTATGCGCGCCTAACGGTTTGCGCCATCATCCCCGCCCCAGCGCAGGTATCCCACTCACTGCGTTCGGGTGGGGATGGCGAAGCGATCCAACCAGAAAAATGATCAGGCATAGGAAACTGTATGGGTTTGTCGAAAGCTACGAAGCGGCAGTTCCCAGTATCCTGTCCTGAGCCGGGTCGAATGATCATTACATGCTGTGTTAGGCGGCGTTTTTGTGG
Source organism: Anaerolineaceae bacterium (assembly GCA_030653365.1). Classification (GTDB taxonomy): domain Bacteria; phylum Chloroflexota; class Anaerolineae; order Anaerolineales; family Anaerolineaceae; genus UBA6170. The sequence continues at coordinate 346,896 of JAURZL010000007.1, read as the reverse complement.
TCAGGTTATCTGAGATTCCAGAGCGATCATAATCTAATAAACAGAAAGGCTGTAGCCAGGTCGGCGATGTAATGGACTCCAATTAATGGGGTGAGGCGTCGTCGCAGTAGCACAAACACAATTGGAAAACTGATTATTGCAGCAGTTGCTGCAAGCACACGTGAGATAAGGTATTTCTCGTCGAGGATAAATGGCATGGCAAGGTGCTGAATGCCCCAGAAAAATATTACAACAAGAACCGCTATCCATGTCTTTCCAGACAAAACTTCCAGGCGTGGGAGTAAATATCCCAAGTAGACAAGTTCCTCAGTAATTACCCAAATAATCGGCCAAACGATTAGGCTATATAACTCACCGACAGGGGGAAGATTTACAACAGCAATCATGGGTGGCAGAGCAGTCCCGTAAAAGGCCTGAGTGATTATGCTCGCCAGTATTGCTGTAGGCGCAACTGCAAACAAATAGACTGGTGTCCAGGCAAGTTGCTTGATGATATCTTTTCCTTTAGCTCCAATCAAGTCAATGATCTTCATGCCTTCACGGCGGGTCAACCATACAAGTGCGATCAAACAAAGTATGTCTGTAATTGTGCTGTAAACAGGCCACCATGCAGTTGCGTCTTGCCAAGCATTGGTAGATCCCCCTAATGCAAAAATGCCAGCTGTAAGAGACTGGGAAAGGAAGGCGAATATCAGACGGGCAGGCAGGAAAAGAATCACAGGCCACCAAGATAGACCAGACAGAGCGTAAAGGGTTTTTATTGATTCAGTCGTGTTCTTATCAACAGTCCGATTCTCTGACATTATTGCACCTCTATCATGTAACTAAGTTTAGCCACCCAAATAATAATTTTACGAGCCTTCACTATACCAAATTCTTAGGATTGATAGCGTTTTTGGTATAGTGTTCTGAATATTAACCTGATTATCGCGTTGCTTTGACTGATTTATACTGATCGATGGAAATATAATATACCAACGTTAAAAAGTTATTTCTCTTTGCCTGGACCGACCTCTTCCAAGTCTAAAAACTTCTCGACCAACCCCGCGAAGCCATCCAGATCCGACACTATTTGTATTTCACCAAAAAAACGTATGTTCATTGAGCAAAGTGTCACATTCTCATTCATAACATGCGTCACCCTGCTTAAATGGGTTCACCGGAGAATGAAGCTTTTGGTTCAGGCTTATTACTGCCCTTCACGGTTGATTATCCTTGTATTGACCTATCAAGCTATACTTGAGCATGTTCAAATCATACTACCTAACAAAACTTATTTGATGAGACACTAGTTTATTGAGATGGAATGATGTTTCAAGCATAGAAAATGATAAAATGAAAATATGCATATAATCATGACCCACGAACAAGCTGATTTTGATGCGATTGCATCTTTAACGGCAGCAGAACTTATTGAAGAAGACGCCATTGCCATTTTACCAAATCGGGTAAATAGAAATGTCCGTTCTTTTCTGGATTTGTGTGGGAATGAACTGCCGCTTCATAGTCACAAAGATGTTTCGCCAATAAAAATTGATCGGATAACTTTGGTGGACACTCAGGCTTTGGTAACCTTAAAAGGGATGGAAAAGAACACAAAAGTTCATGTAATTGATCATCACCAAAAAAAGAAAGATTTTCCTGATAACTGGACAAGTGTTTTTGATTCTACCGGAAGTTGTACTACGATTCTGGTTGATGAATTAAAAAAAAGGAATGGAAAATTTTCAATTCTTCAGGCGACTCTTTTTTTGCTTGGCATCTATGAAGATACCGGGGCATTATCGTATGCGAATACAACCCCAAGGGACTTACAAGCAGCTGCTTATCTTTTAGAAAATGGTGCAAGCCTGGCAATTGCCAATCAATATTTGAATCCTCCTTTATCAGATCAACAAAGAAGTGTTTATGACCGACTATTGTTAAAAACCGAACATTTCGATATTCATGGGAATAGGATCGTCACCTCGATGGCTGATGCGAGTGATCTGGATGAAGAAATTTCCAGCATCGCGCATAAAATTCGTGATTTGCTTGATCCTGATGCACTTCTACTGGTTGTAAGAACCCAGGAAGGAATCAGATTAGTCGCCAGATCCACAACCGATCAAATTCATGTTGGGAAAATAGCGCAACAGTTTGGTGGAGGTGGCCACCCGCGAGCGGCTGCAGCTTTAATTCAAGTTGAAAACGGAGAACCTTCCTTAGCATTTGTTTATAAACAAATACTAGAAAAACTAGAACAAATGGTCGAACCAGCGATTTCCGCATCTCAAATTATGTCCAAGCATCCTTTGTTAATTACACCTCAAACCAGTGCGCAGGAAGCTTCGAATCTCATGCAACGGTATGGGTTTGAAGGTTATCCAGTTGTTGATAATGGAAAAATTGTGGGATTGCTTAATCGAAGAAGCGTGGAGAGATCAATCGCTCATAAATTAAATTTGCCCGCTTCAAGCCTGATGGATTCTGGCGAAATTTTTGTTTATCTTCACGATTCATTGGAAAAAGTACAACAAATTATGACTGAATCTGGTTGGGGTCAAATTCCAGTTTTGGACCAAAAAAATCAGGCAATTGTGGGGATTATCACCAGAACCGATTTATTGAAAGCATTGGGAAAACCAAAAGGTCACTCCACAAATCAACGCAACCTGTCTGAAAAACTGAATTCTGCTCTACCAAAAGCTCACAGTACCTTATTGAGGCTAATTGCAAATCACGCGCAAAGTCAAAAAACACCTATCTACATTGTTGGTGGGTTTGTTCGGGATTTGGTTCTTAATCGCCCTTCTCTGGATTTTGATATTGTTGTAGAGGGTGACGCAATCCAATTCACGAAAAGTTTGGTAAATAAATTTGGTGGCAAAGTTAATACTCATAAACGGTTTGGGACTGCAAAATGGCAAATCTCAGAAATTCACAATTCGCTGATCGAACAAAATCTGGATTTTAACGGATTGGATCTCAGCGTTTTACCAGAAACACTTGATCTGATCAGTGCCCGAACTGAATTTTATGATTTCCCAACAGCTCTACCACACGTAGAACAGGGCAGCATAAAATTAGATTTACACCGGCGAGATTTTACAATAAACACCCTCGCGCTCAGGTTGGATGGAAATCATTATGGAGAACTCTATGATTATTGGGGAGGATTTGATGACCTTCAGTCAGGGCAAATAAAAGTATTGCATTCACTTTCCTTTGTGGATGATCCGACCAGACTCATACGCGCAATCCGTTTTGAACAAAGATTTAATTTCGAAATAGAAGAAAGAACTTTTCAATTGCTGGAGGAAGCCCGGGATCTAATAAATCAGGTTTCTGGAGACAGACTCAGACACGAGTTGAATTTAATCCTTTATGAGCCAGACCCAAAACCAGCCTTATTACGATTGCAGGAATTAAATTTATTAAGCCAGATTCATCCCTCCTTAATAATCAATTCAGGTGTAATTGATTTGATGATCAAAATCTTACGATTACCAATCGATCCAATTTGGCAAATATCAGAATTTAATGGCACCTCAAAAATAAACATCATACTGGCATATATAACCTGGTTTATGCATTTAGAATCCAGTCCCAAACATGTTTGTAAAAGATTACGAACCCCAGCTATCGTTACCGAATCGAGCATAAAAGCGCAACATGCATTGAAAATAATATCGAAATATGTCGATAAAAAACCCAGTGAAATCACTGAATATTTAGATACGCTCCAATCTCCTGTGATTTATATTCTTTATACAACGATTGAGAATCAACAGGTAATTGAATTAATTCATAAATATATGACTCATTGGAAGAAAGTAAGACCTTTCACCAGTGGTGAGGATTTAAGGAAATCAGGAATTCCTACCGGACCCATCTACCGGAAAATATTATCAAGATTACGGAAAGCGTGGTTGGATGGCGAGATACTCACTGTCGAACATGAAAATATACTTCTTGAAGAAGTCATAGAATCATTTACAAAGCATGAAGATTGAAAAAAGTGTAAGACCTGACAGTCAATCTCAGATATGGATAAACAATGTAATCGTCCGCCATCTGATTTTTTCCGATTTACCTCAATTAGAATGGGATGGTGAATATAGCCATTTACGTCAGGTTTATCTCAATGCTTATAAGAAACGCAATGAAGGAAAATATATCTTATGGGTGGCCGATCTTCCCAAATCTGGGATTATTGGCCAAGTTTTTATTCAATTAAATTCAACCAGAAAAGATCTTGCGGATGGATACTTTTGCGCATATTTATTTGCATTTCGAATCAAGGCAGATTTTCGAAATGCTGGTTTGGGGACCAGAATGCTTTCAGTTGTTGAAACAGATCTTGTAAAAAGAAATTATGGGGAGATCACTTTAAATGTTGCCAAAACCAATGATATTGCAATTCGTTTTTATAATAGATTAGGATTTGAAATAATTGGATCGGAATCAGGAGAATGGTCTTTTCGTGATCAAAACAATAAACTTCAACATGTGAAAGAACCAGCATTGAAAATGATTAAAACGATTAATAACTCTCATTAAAAACTAATTCTGTTTCTTTTCATCTTCGCGGACATGGTGTTTTTAGCAGTAAAACCCACCAAGAATAACCACCGACCCCGGTTTTTTGATATGATACAAATTTTTCACAAAAGTTACTCGAAGAATTTTGGTATCACTGATATAATAATGACGTTTTTAGAATCTACTTTGACTATCTGCCTTTCATTTAAATAATTATTGATCTGAAAGGTTAGTAAGAATAATCAAAAAGAAGGGTCAGGTTCATGAAAGAATATAAAACCGAGTCAATTCGTAACATTACATTTGCATCTCATAGTGGTGCTGGAAAAACAATGCTGGCTGAAGCATTATTGTATTATTCCGGTGCGATAAATCGCATGGGGAAAATCGAAGACGGTTCAACCATCTCAGATTTTGATGAAGAAGAACAACGTCGGAGCATTTCAATATACACCTCTGTGTTACCTGTAGAATACAATGATTTCAAAATCAATATTCTGGATACACCAGGCTACACCGATTTCTTGGGAGAGGAAATATCAGCATTACGCGTCTCAGATGGTGCAGTAATTTTAGTAGATGCTGTTGCTGGTATTGAGGTTGGAACAGAATTGGCATGGAATTATAGTGAAGAAAAAAACATTCCGCGTTTCGTCTTAATCAATAAAATGGATCGTGAGAATGCTAACTTCAAGAAAATGGTTGACGCTTTTCAGGAAATCTCAGATGTAAGATTGCTTCCTTTACAACTCCCCTGGGGTGAACAAGCTGATTTCAAAGGCGTGATCGATCTGGTCAATATGAAAGCTCACAAAGGGGTTGGAACTGAAAGTGTGGAAATTCCTTCTGATTTGAAAAGCGCAGCAGAAGAAGCACATGCCGCAATTATTGAAGCAGCAGCTGAAGGTGCAGATGATCTTATGGAGAAATTCTTTGAAGAAGGTTCACTTTCTCCAGATGAAATTCTGCGTGGTTTAAAATCAGTCATTAATCAGGGAACTTTTGCCCCGGTATTTGTCGCTTCTGCCACTAATCAAATTGGACTTGTCCCTTTACTAAAAGCTTTCATTAATTTATTTCCATCACCACTGGAAGCAGGTCCTTACAAAGCATTAAATAAAGATAAAGAAATTGAGATTAATTCCTCAGATTCCGGACCACTCGTCGCTTACGTTTGGAAAACTACCGCAGATCCATTTGTTGGAAAACAAACATATTTCCGTGTTTATTCAGGGGTAATAAACTCGGATTCACGAGTTTGGAATCATGATAAAGGTGTTGAAGAAAGACTTGGAACTGTCAGTATTCCACGTGGTAAAGAAAATATTCCTGTAAAAACTGTTCATGCAGGTGATATTGCTATTGTGCCAAAATTATCCGAAACTGTAACAGGAAATACCCTGGGTGATAAAAGCACCCCGATTATTTTACCCTCAGCAAAATATCCAAATGCATTATATCGAGTGGCTGTATCACCAAAAACTCAGGCTGACTCAGCGAAAATCAGTACTGTATTAACCCGATTATGTGAAGAAGACATGACCTTGTCCTGGTCAATGGAATCATCTACCCGTCAGACTGTTCTTCAGGGTATGGGAGACCAACATATTGAAGTTGCTGTCAGACGAGCATCCTCTAAATTCCAATTAAATATCAATACAAATGAACCAAAGGTAGCGTATAAAGAAACCATAACCAAAGATGGTGTTGGTGTCTATCGACACAAAAAACAAACTGGTGGAGCAGGCCAATTTGGTGAAGTCCATTTGAAAACGTTGCCATCAGATGGCGAATTTGAAATGACCTGGGATGTCTTCGGTGGTGCGATTTCTCAATCATATTTTACATCCATCCAAAAAGGTATTCTCTCAACCATGAAAGACGGTATCATCGCAGGCTATCCTGTTTATGGTGTCCGTGTTTCTGTATTTGATGGCAAAGAACACGCAGTGGACTCTAAACCTGTTGCTTTCGAAATCGCTGGCCGTGAAGCTTTCAAAATTGCTTTCCAGGATGCTGGTCCAGTTTTGATGGAACCAATTATGAACGTCAAAATTACCGTTCCTGAAAATAACATGGGTGATATTCTCGGCGATTTGAACACAAGACGGGCACGTGTCCAGGGTATGGATACCGATAAAGGTCGCTCTGTTGTAACAGCCCAGGTACCTATGGCAGAATTGCTCCGTTACACGACCCAATTGCGATCCTTGACTGGTGGACGCGGAATTTTCGATATGGAATTTGATCATTTCGAACGTGTTCCTACCCATTTGCAACAGGAAATCATCAACGCACATAAACGAGAATTAGAAGAAAAAGAATAATTTCGAAAAACGTAAAGAGGTATTTTGGAAAATTTAAATACCTCTTTTTTTATACTTGCATTAATAGAACTTTTGTGCTATATTTTAGATTATGAATAAATTAACATCCAAATTTGGAGCATGATTGTATGAATCCTTTTATAAGAATTTTTTTAGGAGTAATAACTGGATCATTTATCATTATATTTATAGCTACACGACTTTTATTACCAATTAATGATGTGTCTGCTTCAGCTGAAAATAATGATGAGATCTTTTTGCTGGATGAAAAACCTGAATTATCGCTAAAAAAGGATTGTTCACTACCTTCCTCTTACCCAGAAAATATTCAAAGATGGTGTCCATTAATTGAAGACAATGCTTCTAAATATTCAATTGAAACAAAATTGTTAGCAGCAATCATGTTACAAGAATCAGGTGGTAATCCTGATGCTTATAGCAAATCAGGTGCTGTCGGGTTAATGCAGGTTATGCCTAGAGATGGAATTGCCGAAAGCTTTATGTGCATCAATGGACCATGTTTCACTAACAGACCCGCTATGGATGAATTATTTGATCCTGAATTTAATTTGGATTTTAGCAGCAGAATGTTGTCGAATTTGTTCGAAAAATCTGGAAATTGGCGTGATGCGCTTAAAGCCTATGGTCCTATGGATATGGATTATGGTTATGCTGATATCGTATTAAGCATTTATCAAAATTACGAATAATTTTTTTTCAATCATGTAAAATAAAATCATGAGATTTCGATTGGTAATCTTTCCAATTTTAATATTGGTGTTTTTCTTGTCATCCTGTTCCATCAAAGAAGATCCACGAGCAATGGCATCTACTAAGATATCTCTCACTTACGATGGGGAAAGGTGCCAACCTTATGAATCTTTTGTTCCTATGGGTGAAGAAATAGAAATAACGTTAATAAATTCCAGTGATTATGATTTCACCTGGTACTTAATTTTTTACCCAATTGAAGGGAAATTCGAAGATCAGGATCCCAACAATATCCTAGCATCTGCTAGTGCAAAAGCAAGGGAAAATTCAACAACCACATTCATCTCCCCATATTTGCCAGCGCGATATGACAGCCTATGTATACGCGATAATGATACCGGAAAAAGAGCATTAACATTCCTACTTGTAGTTCAACCATACGAAAATTAACAGAGAAATTTTCCAATTCGGCAACCTTCACAAAGAATCCATCAGTGGTATAATAGCTGACGTTATGCGGGAGTCGCCAAGTGGTAAGGCATTAGCCTTCCAAGCTAACATTCGCGGGTTCGAATCCCGTCTCCCGCTCTTCTTAAGCCGATGATCAATGATCGGCTTTTTTCTTTCAACTTATGGGATTTTTAGATATTTCATCGAACTACTGGTACCAAAATGGTATACACAGCCTGATAAACCAATGACTGATCGGAAAAACCATCCGATCTAAGTCCCCCAAAAATATATAACCGGGTTTCATAAGGCAATACAGCTGGTGAGAAACCAATCTCGATTGGTGGTGAATCGATTTCAACCCAGGAATTTTTTGGAGGTAGATATTGGATGAGTGGCAACGAATTTCCATCTTTGTCATAGCCTCCTGCAGTATAAATCATATCTGCAAGAACAATGGAATTCATTCCATACCTGCCTTCTGGTAAATCTGCAGCTGCCTCCCAGGCAGTCTCTCCTGATAATTCCCTCTGAGGATAATAAATATCATGATTTACAAAAACGCCGACCTCACTTTTCCCACCAAAGATGTGAACCTGACTACCAAGCACGACTGCCGATGAAAAAGCTTTTGGTTCAGGTAAATTTCCAAACAAATTCCATTCTCCTAGAACAGGATCATAGGCATAAATTGTATCAAGATAATTTTGTCCATCAAATCCGCCGAACAAAAACAATTTCCCTTCGAATGATACTAAAGAATAAGCACTGATTGCTACCGGAAGATCTGGTCCTACTTCCCACGAATTCTCTCGTGGATTGTAAACCAATAATTCAGTTTGTGTTTGATTTGACTCATCTATTCCACCCGGCAAATAAATTTTTTCACCCACAATAGCTGCCTGGAAATCTTTTAGTGATTTTGGAATTTTTTTCCCTTCTGCCCATACATCAACATCAATATCATAAACCCAAAGGGAATCAGAATTCCCATCCAGATTCGATCCACCAAAAATAATAAATTTATTTTCATAGCGAACAAATCCCATATTAGATAATCCAAGAGGAAGATTCTCTAATGGGGTCCATCGTTTTGAACTTAATTCTTCCAATTCAGATTCAGAAAGTGACTCAACTGGTTGGTTCGAATTTGAAAGCACTCGATTGAGAAGGAAACCTAAAAGAACCAAAATAATTAATCCAAAAGCGATTGACAGAAATAAAAATTTTCTATTTACAATAGGCGTTAGTATATCTTGCTGTTGAACTTGCCAATTTGTATCCAGTTCGGATGAACCATCCATAGTATTTGTGGTTCGATTTATAATCCCAGGGGAATCCACTAACCCCATACGAATGGCAGTCATTGTTGCTTCAGTCCTTGATAAAACCCCTAATTTACTGAAAATATTTCGTAAATGAACTTTGACCGTATTTGGACTGATAAACAATGCATTCGCTATTTCTTTGTTACTGGCACCAGTCGCTACCAAACGAATAATCTCAATTTCTCGATCACTTAGCTCATTTTCTTCGATCATCTACTAATTATATCCCAGGTACATGTCCAAATTTTAATTAATGAAGTTTTCAACCTCAATGTAATAAATAATTACCTTAATCACCCTAATTTGTCAGACAAATTACATATATTTTCATTAACATCTTGATTTTTCTTCGAAAAGTTTATAAACTTATACTGAATTAAATTCCATAGTAATTAATTTTTACTAAATATTGTTATAGATTTTCTGAACGATGCAATTTCTATGCGCAAAATGTCAAGTTACGTTTATCTTGTCCCAATTGAAAGATTCTTGAAGGAGGTGAAAGTTACAACGAGAAATTTGTCATTCTATTTCTGTAGTTAATAATAAAACTAAATTTAGAAACCTTAAGGAGAAGTTCCAAAATGAAACAATTAAAAGTTATTCTTGTGTTCGCCCTATTACTCACAGTTCTGCTCTCAGCCTGTAAACCAGCAGAAGTAGAACCAGAAGTAACTACTGATGATGTTCCTTTGTACTTTGGTGCATACGCTACCGCAATTGAAGAGCCTTGGGATGGCGTCATCCACGTAGCTCTTAAAAAAGCAGAATCTGAAGGAAAAATCAGATATGAGTACACTGATGATATTGGTTACTCAGGTGACATGGAAAGAATCCTACGCGAAGTATCTGAAAGTAAGAAACCCGCTGCAATTTTCGGTGATGCATTTGGAAATGAAGAAGCAGTTCGCCGCGTTGCAATGGATTACCCTGAAATCGCCTACGTCTTTGGCTCCGGTCTTGGACCGACTGAACCCAATGTTGCAGTATTTGATAACTGGATTCATGAACCTGCCTACCTTTGTGGATTAATGGCTGGTGGCCTGTCTGAGAGTGGTGTCATTGGTGTCGTTGGTGGCCATCCTGTACCAGAAGTGAACCGTATCACAAATGCATTTATTGAAGGTGTGAAAGAAGTCAATCCTGATGCAACAGTTCTGGTGACCTTTATCAACAGCTGGTTTGATCCTGCTGCTGCTAAAGAAGCTGCATTGGCTCAAATTGATAATGGTGCAGATGTTCTCTTTGCAGAACGTTTTGGTGTCATTGAAGCTGCTGTTGAAAATGGGTTATATGCTTTTGGTAACATGAGCGACCAATATGAATTAGGTCCTGATCATGTAGTAAACAGCGCAGTTTGGAATATGACTCCAACAGTTGATTACATTATCAATCAAGTTAAAGCTGGTGCTTTCACAGCCCAGGATCTCAAAGACTTCAGCATGGTTGGTAAAGGTGGAGCATATCTTGCACCATTCCATGGTATGGACGCCAAATTACCAGCTGATGTGTTGGCTTTAGTGAAACAACGTGAACAGGAAATCAAAGACGGTCTCTTCCGTGTAAATATCGCTGAAGAAATCCCCGCAGGATCCAACTAATGAATTAAAAATGCCAGGGCTTACCACTTTTCACCTGGCATTTTTTCTTTTTTATTAATTACTAACATCTCTCCCCTCTTTAGTAGCGCTAAAGGGGGGAGAGAAATGTCGGAGAAAAAATGTACATCGTAGAAATGCATAAGGTCACCAAATTTTTTGGTGAACTGGTAGCAAATGACCATGTCGATTTTCAGCTTCGCAAAGGTGAAATTCATGCATTACTGGGAGAGAATGGCGCTGGAAAAACAACTTTGATGAGGATTCTTTACGGTCTTTATCAACAGACATCCGGCGATATCCTGATTAATGGTGAAAAAGTTATCATCCACTCACCAAAAGATGCAATCAAAAATGGGATCGGAATGGTAACACAACATTTTGCCCTCGTTCCACCTATGACTGTTGCTGAAAATGTTGTACTTGGTTATACGGACAGCTTCTTACTCGATCGAACTGCAATCGAGAAAAAGGTGGGTGAAGCTGCCCGCCAGTTCGGATTGGATATAAATCCAAAATCTATCGTGCGACATTTGTCAGTTGGTCAACGACAAAGAGTCGAAATCCTAAAAGCTTTATATAGAAATGCAAAAGTTTTAATTTTAGATGAACCTACCGCGGTTCTCATTCCTCAAGAAGTTGACAGCTTGTTTGAAACGCTGGATCGTCTTCGTAAGGATGGCTTATCTGTAATTTTCATCAGTCATAAATTAGATGAAGTGACAAAAATTACTGATCGCGTTACTGTGTTACGTGATGGAAAATCTATTGGTACTGTTAATACTGTTGATATCACCCAAAAGAAGTTAGCTGCCATGATGGTAGGTAGGGATAATTTTGGCGTTCGGCGCCAGAATGAGGTGAATCCCGATAACAAAAATATCATAGAAATTGAAGATCTCTGTGCAACAGATGACAAAGGTCTTGCTGCATTAAAAAACATTAAGTTATCTATTAAATCCGGTGAAATTTTAGGAATTGCTGGAGTTGGTGGTAATGGTCAGAAAGAGTTAGCAGAGACATTGAGTGGTGTAAAAGTTCCGACTAGTGGGACAATCAAAATAAATGGAAAAAATTTGGTCGGGCTCGAGCCTTCCGAATTTTCAAAATTTGGAATGGGAAGAATTCCAGAAGATCGCCATGAAGGTGTCGTTGGCGATTTAACGGTTTATGAAAACCTTTGCTTAGAACATTTAGATGAATATTCGCAAAAAGGATTCTTAAATCGAAAAGCTATTCGCGAAAACGCAGAATTATTGATCAAAAATTTCCAAATTAAAGCAAAACCAACAGACAAAATTCGAACGTTGTCCGGTGGAAATATGCAAAAAGTATTATTGGCAAGAGTATTATCAAGACAACCTGAGGTTGTTATTGCCCCCCAACCAACCAGAGGTCTGGATGTTGGAGCTACTGATTATGTGCGTCAACAATTACTTGAACAGCGATCAAGAGGAGCTGCAGTTCTTGTAATTTCAGAGGACCTCGATGAGATTTTCGCCATTTCTGATCGGATTGCAGTAATTTACGAAGGCGAAATAGTAGGAATTGTGAAAGTTCAGGATGCTACACCTGAAAAGTTGGGTTTAATGATGTCTGGTGCGCTAAGAGAGGAGGTATGATGGAAATCAATGAAAAACCTCGCTGGCGTCTCATCAAAACAGACAATCCTCCTTTTTGGGTGAAACCACTTATTCCTGTATTGGCTTTGATCGGGACATTCATTCTCACATCAGGCTTGATACTTCTAGCAGATGCGAACCCATTTGATGCCTATTATTACTTCCTGTTTGCACCATTAGAAAGCCGTGTTTCCCTGTTGGAAATCCTGGTTAAAGCTACACCATTAATAATCTGTGGTGTTGCTGTAACCTACGCATTTGCCACAGGCTACTATAATATTGGTGCAGAAGGTCAATTGTATGCCGGTGCAATGGCAGCTACTGGTCTCGGAATGGCTTTGGTTGGCGTACCACCGATTATCGCTATACCTGTAATGATTGCTGGTGGATTCCTGGCAGGAATGGCATGGGCACTCATCCCTGCTCTTCTGAAAGTAAAATTGGCTGTTGATGAGGTTGTAACAACCTTATTAATGAATTCAATTATGGCTTACATCGTCAGTGCAGTTTTAAATGGTCCCTGGCGTGATCCAAATTCCGGATGGCCACAATCGCCAGACATTTCTCCGACAGCAGTATTTTTCAAACTTGTTCCTCGTTCCCGATTGAATTTTGGTTTTGTAGTGGCTGTCGTCTTAATCATCATCCTGTGGATCGTCATGACACGCACATCCTTTGGTTTGAAAATGAGAGCTGTTGGTCTGGGGAAACCAGCTGCTAGATTTGCTGGGATAAATGTCAATAAAACCATTCTCACCGCTGCATTAATAAGTGGTGGCATTGCTGGTATTGCTGGCGTAGCAGAAGTTGCTGGTATCCATTTCCATTTGATCGGAGAACTATCTCCAGGGTATGGTTATACCGGTGTCATTATCGCCACATTGGGTTCGCTGAACGCATTTGGTGTCGGACTGGCTGCTTTATTCTTTGGACTGGTAGATACAGGAGCACAGACCTTGAGTCGGGCATTGGGTGTTCCAGTCTATTTAGGCGAAGTTACGCAAGCCATTATGTTATTGGTTGCGTTAGGAATGTTACTTCTACAACGATATCGGATCAGGAGGATGTAATGGAAATATTTCTAGTAAATTTAATTGCAGCAACACTTCGCGTTTCCACACCCATCCTGTTAGCAGCGATCGGAGAAACATACTCAGAGCGCGCAGGTATTCTTAATTTGGGAATTGAAGGAATCATGTTTTTTGGTGCCTTCGTAGGATTCTTTGTAGCAGATCAAAGCGGATCTTTATGGCTGGGGTTAATCATGGCAATTCTTAGCGGTGTTATCGCTGGATTATTGATGGGATTGCTGACAGTTACATTAGGGGTCAATCAACATGTTTCCGGACTTGGAATTACCTTACTATTAACTGGCTTATCATTGTATGGATTCAGATTGGTGTACGGAGGCCGATCAACTCCTCCTTACATCCCTTCCTTTCAAGCAATAACCCCTTTCAAAGATGTTCCAATTCTAGGTACGATTTCTTCTCAATATTTATTAACTTACATCACTTTTTTGGTGATCATTCCACTTGCCTGGTTTATCCTTTACCGCACACGATTTGGACTTAATATTCGAGCAGTTGGTGAGAATCCCGAAGCTGTTGATGCAGCAGGTGTCAATGTTTACCTGGTCCGCTACTCTGTTTTAGCGATTGGTGGTGCCTTAATGGCAGCAGGTGGAGCTTTCCTGTCCCTGGCTCAATTAGGCGCATTTACCCACGGTATCGTCGCTGGACGTGGATGGGTAGCAATTGCCATCGTAATCTTTGGAAATTGGTCTCCCGTAAAAGTGATGGGCGGTGCATTAATATTTGGAGGAACATTCGCATTACAACTGCGATTGCAGGCAATGGGACTCCAGTTACCGATCCCGTATGAGACATTCCTGGCTTTGCCTTATGTTGTAACCATTATTGCCCTGGTTCTGGCAGGAAGGAATGCAAGCTATCCAGCTGCATTACTCAAACCTTATCGCAGAGAAGGATGATTATTTTTTTTTATGGATCTTTTCATCTAACCAGTCAGGGAGTTTTTGACGGGTATCACCGCCAAAACTCCCAATAACCCAAGTATTTTGAGAAGATACATAATTTTTTAGAATGGAGCATGAGATATGAGTTACAAATATATTGGTAAATCTTATATCAGACCAGACGCAATCAATAAAGTAACTGGAAAAGCGCTATATCTTGATGATATTCGCTTACCAGGAATGCTGCACGCAGCGATTCTTCGTCCAGATTATGCACATGCCATGATTATTTCAATCGATACTTCAGAAGCAGAAAAAATGCCTGGAGTCGTCAAAGTCGTTACCGGAAAAGATTGCAAATTACATTATGGGGACAATATAAAAGATTTACAGCCAATGGCGGTGGAAAAAGTCAGATATATAGGTGAGCCAGTTGCTGCAGTTGTCGCAGATACAAGCTTTAATGCACAGAAAGCACTCGATAAAATCAGCGTTGTTTATGATCCCTTACCCGTTTATGTAGATGCTCGAGATTCAATGAATGATGATGCTGTCTTGATACATAACGAAAATGGAGATCATTGGCATCTTCCCACGCTGAAACCACTAGCTGGCACCAACATCGCAAATCTTTATCAATTGAAAAAAGGAAAAGGCAAAGATGGCTTTGAAGAAGCTGAGATCGTTGTAGAAGGTGATTTCCTGTATCCCTTCGGTTCATGTTCAGCAATTGAACCTCATGGTTCGATCGTCTGGTTCAAAGAAGATAACACAATCGAAGCCTGGTCTTCATCAATCTGTCCATTCATCATACGTCAGGATTTGGCTCATGCGTATGGACTTCCAGAATCTGATGTCCGGGTTCATATCCCGGATATTGGTGGTTGCTTTGGTTACAAATCTGATATTACCGTCGAGCAAACCGTTGCCTATATTGCCAGCTTCGTACCGGGTTATCCGGTGAAATGGGTTGCATCCCGTAAAGAAGATTTCACCAGTACACTTCTTGGTCATGGAATTCGCATGATTATGAAAATTGGCGCAAAAAAGAACGGCAAACTGGTCGCAATGGAAACGAAAGTCTTACATTCTGGTGGTGCTTATGCAGACACCGCGGTCAATGTGACGATTGCAGCAACGCATAATTGTACCGGCCCCTATGAATTTGACCATTGTGACTTAACAGGCTATACCGTTTATACCAATACACCGCCAGTCGGAGCATATCGGGGATATGGCCATCAGGAAGCACAATTTGCTACCGAAAGATTAATGGAAATTCTGGCGAGAAAATTGAATCTGGATCCATTTGAATTACGAGAAATGAATTACCTGTGTGAAGGTAAAGTAAATTCCCTCGGTGAAACCATGTGGAAATCCAATGGAGATGTAAAAGCATGTTCAGAAAAAGTCCAGAATTTAGTTTTTAATAAAGAAAAAATGACCGAAGATGAAAATTTCTATTATGGTCGCGGATTTGCAGCATTGATGAAATCACCAAAGGGGGCACCATTTTCCACAAAAGGCTGCTATATCAAAATGAATATCGATGGAAGTATTTCGATTAATATGGGTGGTGCAGAAGTTGGTCAAGGGTTACGTACCATTGTTCAACAAATAGCAGGTGAAGCGCTTCAGATTCCCCCCGAGAGAATTCGTGTCTACAATGACATTGATACACAATATTCACCTTATGAATGGCAAACAATTGGTTCAATGTTTACAACCCAGGGTGGACGGGCAATTATTCGTGCAGCCGATAAACTGATTCTGGTTCTTAAACAGACAGCAGCGCAAGTTCTCAAAACAGATGTGGATTATCTAGACTATGATGGGGAATATGTTTTCTTGAAGAACGATCCCAGCATCAGGGTAGCAGTTCCAGAACTCAGTAGAGGTTACATTACGAGTGATGGTATTACGATTGGTGAAGTTGCCCAAGCAGTATCCGATGCCCGCCTTCCTCGTTATTCCAATCCTGACCAGAATGGTCAGGGAAGTCTGGGAGTTGAGTATACATTTGGCGCACAGGCAGCTGAAATCCGAATTGAGAAAAAATCCGGGAAAGTTTTCGTCGATCACTTTGCCTCTGTATTTGATGTTGGTCAGGTTATTAATCCTTTACAAATTCGTGGGTCAGTATTGGGTGGCGTATTAATGGCAATCGGAGCTACTTTGTATGAAAAAGTGGAATTCGATAAAGATGGAAAGATCTTAAATCCTCATTTTTTCAAGTATCACCTACCCACCTATAAGGAAGCACCGAACCAAACGATTGAATTTATTGAAAACCCGGGTTCAGTTGGTCCCTTTGGTGCCCGTGGTATTGGTGAGCATCCAGTGATTGGACCAGCTCCTGCAATTTTGAATGCAATCTATGATGCCATTGGAGTTGATTTCTTTGAAATACCTGTGACTCCCGAAATTCTCAAGCAGGCAATTGCTGATAAACATCAAAAGGAGTATGTATAATGGTTGAAAAAATTAGTTTTACCATCAATGGACAACTCCGGGTTGTGGAAGTTGATCCTGAAATGATGTTGATTGATGTAATCCGAGAAATCCTTAACCTTACCGGAACAAAAAGAGGGTGTGATAATGCAACATGCGGCACCTGTACAGTCACTGTTAATGGAAAAGCGATCAAAAGCTGCAATACCCCGGTCAGTAAAGTTGCTGGAACAGAAATTCTGACCATTGAAGGGCTGGCAAAAGGAAAAGAATTACATCCAATCCAAAAATCCATTGCAGAATCAGGCGCAATTCAATGTGGTTTTTGCACCCCTGGCATTGTTATGGAGTTATACGGCTTGTTAGAAAACAAACCAGAAGCCTCAGAATTAGAAATTTCTAATTCATTAAACAAACATTTATGCCGTTGCACTGGTTATGAACCAATCAAAGATGGTGCATTGATGGCACAAAAATTAGTTTTAGAAAGAAATAAAATTTTAGAAAACTATAAATTCTAGGAGGTAAGATTCAATGAGTTACGATTTAATAATTAAGAATGCAAAAACAAGATTTTCTCAAGATGAATTAATTCAAATTGCAATACAAGATGGAAAGATCATAAAAATTGGTGCTCAGGTAGATGATGATGCCAAAAATGTTATTGATGCTGGTGGAAAATTAGTTACCGAATCATTTGTTAATGGTCATCTCCATTTATGCAAAGTCTATACTTTATCCATGATGGATGAAGCAGCCATGGGTGCCTATACAGATGGATCTATGGGCGGAGCAATGACAGCCATTGAGTTGGCTGCACAGGTAAAAGAACAATATGATGAAAGCTGGATTATCGTAAATGTGCGCAAAGCGCTTGATCTGGCTGTGAAATTTGGGAATACACATATCCGGGCTTTTGCTGATACGGATACAAAAGCCAAATTAGTAGGTGTGAAAGCCTTAATTCGCGCAAGAGAAGAATACAAAGACCGAATTAAATTAGAAGTTGTAGCATTCCCTCAAGACGGCGTGGTAAGAGACCCAGGTGCTGAAGAATATATTGAAGAAGCTTTAAAATTAGGTGCTGATGTTGTCGGTGGTATTCCCTGGATAGAATATACCGATGCAGATGCTCAGGAACATATCGACCGAATGTTTGCATTAGCCAAAAAATACGATAAACCCGTTTCAATGCTGATTGACGATGCCGGTGATCCAACACTAAAAACATTGGAAATGCTGGCTGTAACAACCATTAAAAACGGTTGGGAAGGTAGAGTCACTGCCCAACACAGCCGGGCAATGGCTTTATATCCCGAGCCCTATTATCGAAAAATTGAATATTTATTGAAACGTGCCAAAATTGGTGTCGTGTCTGACCCCCAAACCGGTCCCCTTTATGCCCGTGTAAAAGACTTATACAAGGCTGGCGTCCGGATTGCTTTAGGACAGGATGACATTGCTGATGCCTATTATCCATTTGGTCGTAACAACATGCTGGAAGTAGCATTTCTTGCAGCTCACCTCATGTGGATGAACAGCCGGCAGGAAATGGAAATTCTCTATGATTTGATCACAACAAATGCAGCTGAAGCCTTAGGCGAAGAAGGTCACAATCTGGTAGAAGGTGGCACTGCTGACCTGGTTGTATTGAATGCAGAATCCATCTGGGAAGCAATCTGGAATCATGAAGCTCCCCTCTATGTAATAAAATCAGGCAAAGATATAACTGTAAAATAACTTTTGCTAGTTCTCTGGGGAACGCTGCTCCAGAAACTACAAACCCTCACGATTTTTTGTGAGGGTTTTTGATTTTTTTATTCCACTGTGTTTAGCTTTATGATATAATTTCGGGACTTGAGGGGGCCCGTAGCTCAGCGGCAGAGCGCGCGGCTCATAACCGCTTGGTCGAAGGTTCGAATCCTTCCGGGCCCACTTCTGAAAGAAAGAAATTTTTTGTTAAAAATCAGTAATCAAACTGATTTTTATATTTATGGAACCCACTGTCCCAGATCATCCCAGGCATATTCCAAGTGAGCAAAAATTTCTTTTCCTAATTTCTTTTTTACTTGCCGTAGAGAATATTCCATCAATTTTTCACCCCCGATTTCGTTTAATCTTTTACCGATCCCAATCGAACGAACATGACGGCATTGAACGTTAAAAGGTCCACCAGGTCTTTCAGACAAGAAATCATCTGTCTTACCTATACGCAATAATTCATCGATAAGACGATCAACTTCTTGCCTGGCGTGAGCTGGACATGGGACTTTTCCTAGTAAATCTGCAAGGAAACTCATTTTTTTCTCCCTGAAAACCATTCTGATTTGTAATTATCGTATCATCACATTAAACCTGGGCCGATGGTTGTTTTTGGCAGTGACGCCTATCAAAAACAATCTGACTACTGAGTTGAAAAGATACCATTTATCGTTAAAATTATTTTATCATGGAACAATTACGGAATAAATTATGAGATATATATTTATATCACCACACCTTGACGATATTTCTTTATCTTGTGGCGGTATTGTCAACCACCTATCTGGAAATAACATCAAAACTGAAATATGGTCCATTTTCTCAGGGTCACCAATTGAATCCGACCTTTCTCCTTTTGCTTTATCTTTACACAATCGATGGAGATTGCCTTTGAATGCCCCAAAAAAACGACGTTTAGAGGATATTGAAGCTTGTAAGATACTTGGGGCTGATTTCAGGCATTTCAATTTTCTGGACTGTATTTATCGTAAGGATAACTTTGGGGATCCGATTATCAAAAAAGAAGAGGATTTGTACCAACCAATTCCAGACTCTCAGGAACCGCTTATAGATGAAATTTCAGCCATTTTCAAAACTCAAATAATGCCTAAAGATATCCTTGTATCTCCATTAGCGATTGGTAACCATCTGGATCATCAAATCATATTCAAATCAATCTCTTTATTGCGTTCGCAACCTTTACTTTTTTATGAAGACTATCCTTACGTAATTAAATCTCAAAATCCTCAAACAAATGCAGAGAACTTACTTCCTCTACAATTTCAATTGATCGATGAAAATATCAGAAATTGGCATGATTCGATTGCTGCATATAAATCCCAAATAAGTACTTTCTGGACTGATATTGCCCAGATGAAAGCTGATATCTCGCATTTTTTTGATATTGGTGGTGGAAAACATCTATGGAAATCAAAACAAACCTTAATAGAATCTTTTCGTATTTTTTGGTCAGGGTGTAATGGGTGGTGATACACACCAAAATCACCCGCAAACCCCTGATTATTTAGATGATACTAATAAAATAAATTATTCTTTGCTATACTTAATTTATGCAGGTTAATCAGTATAATTGGAACCAATGGGCTCAATACTTGCAACAATACCATCTAATGGGTTTATTTCGTTTTTTATTAGATGCAGCTGGTCCAGTCCGGGTAATTGCAGCCCAATCATTATACTTAACACAGCCGTTTTTCAGAAATTCAATCATTGGGCAATTGGCAGAGGTTTTGGAAGATTCAGAAAAATCAAAGGCATTTCTCGAATTTGTAAACAATAAGGAATTTATTGAATAACACTATCCTTCTTTTATTTCTTTTCTTCATTATTTTTATCCTTATTTCAGGTTTGATTTTATATTTAACACCACTAAAGAATTGGTTAGAGATAAAAAAAATATCCTCAATAATTAATTTAAAGAAATCCATAGGATTATCAATTGAACATGGAAAAGGGCTTCATATTTCACTTGGAAAATCAAATCTCAATAACATCCATGGTGCTGCATCACTTATTGGAATTAATACTCTATCAAAAATCCTCGATCAAAGTATATTAAGTGATAATCCCCCAGTAGCTACCTCAGGTAGTGGTGATGTAACATTACTAGCTCAAACTACATTTCAGAATTTTGGAAAAGAAAAAGCAGGGTTTTCCTCTACAGAACAATCCAATGTGTTTTTATCCGGACCAACCAATATGAGCTATATAGCAGGTGCAATGCCATCATCATCGGATAAGGATTTGTCTACTCAGATTTTGGTTGGTAATCTTAGCTCTGAAATCGGATTATTACTCAATGCAAGCAATCGAGCAGGTAATTATTCTCTATCCGCGACCGATAATCTGGAAGGTCAGGCAGTCAGTTACGTTTATTCAGATGAGACGTTGATCGGTGAACAGATCTTTTCAATTCCTGCACAATTGGACAACAACAAAATTCATGCTCTTTCACTTATCGTCCATGATTTTCTTAGATGGGTAATAATTATCGCAATTTTTTTGGTTGCATTTTTAAAAATAATTGGCATCTTATGAAAAAAATTATTCTTATTTTAATTTCCTCCATTTCTGGTTTCTTAATAATTCTCGGTCTTTTTTTCCCTGGTTCTATCTTGGATGAAATCCGAGCGAACCTTCTTAATTGGGCAGTTATCGTTAGTGGAATAGCATTAATAATCGCAATATTAAATCTTTTATTTGTTCATTGGAATAGGGTTTTTACAGACACCAAACGAGATATTGCCAGCTCATTTTTTATTGTTGGTTTTATTACTGTTTTATTAATTGGAATTTTGCTCGGACCAGCAGATCAGTTTTTTATAAATTTAAACAGAACTATAATTCTAAGCGTCGAAGCAAGTATGATGGCTGTACTGGCATTAACTTTAGCCTTAGCCAGTTTTCGCTTTTTTACAAGAAAACAAAACTTATTAGCTCTAATTTTTGGAAGTTCTACAGTTGTATTTCTTTTATTATTCAGCGGAATACTCTCATTGGGTGAAAATATACCATTAATGAAACCGATCATTACTGGATTGAATTCACTTCCTATCGCAGGAAGTACTGGAATATTGATCGGGATTTCTTTGGGAGCAATCATTACAAGTTTAAGAATTCTTTTTGGTATTGATCGACCTTATGACAGGTAATAATGACAGATAAAAAAAATTGCCCACAATGTAATAATGAAAATAAACCATCCGCCAAATTTTGTAAAAATTGTGGGTTTGAATTTCCTATGGATAAATCCGACTCCTCCTCTGATACAGATTGGTTGTCATTCCTTCGCCAATCCGATGATGAATCAGGCTTAAATTTGATTTCATTGGAAGGGGTAGATAAAGAAATAAACAAAAGGGATGATGATGATGCGAAAGAAGTTCCAGATTGGTTAAATAGAATTCGTGAAATCAAACAAACCGAAGATGAGTTCACAAAAATCCATTCAGGTGAATTATCCTCTAATGAAATAGAGAATGCTGATTTGATTAACACGCTGCGTGAAGAAGAAAAATCTGCGGAAAAAAATTCAGATGATTGGCTTACCAAATTTAGAGATATATCTCCGTCTCAGGAAAATGATCAAATTGATGAAGCAGAGTCCGAACAGAACTCAATTGACGAATCCTCTCCGATTTCTTCATCGCTTGATGAGATAAAAAATGTATGGCAAAAAGAATTTCCAGTTCTTCATGAAAAAATTGAAAATTCCGAAATCGAACCCGCAGATGAATTACCGGAGTGGCTAAACAAAACCATATTTGATAATCCAGAAAAATCTGAAAAAGAAGTTGATTCTGATATGCCAAATTGGTTAACTCCTGATCAAGAAACGGCTGCAGAAGAAATTCTCAAATCAAATGAACCAATAAACATACCGGATTGGTTATCACAATCAAATTTTCTCGTGGAGGATGCATCAGAGCCTGAACCTTCTGATGATCAATCTGAATCCCTTCCTGTGTGGATTAAGGAAATTGACAAACATAAAACAAATCAAAAACCTGTAGGAGATATAGAGGATTCAGAGTTAAGTTCTACTTCTACCGGAGAGTTTGATTCAGTTCTGCTTTTTAACAAATTGGATATGTTTCCAAAAGATTCAGATGAAGAAAATGAAAAACAAGATGATCATCAATATTTATCTGAATCTACCAGCAAAGAAATCAATATTGAAAACGAAAAAGCATCAACTACTAAACCAGCTTTCATTTTTGATGATAAAGAACTTAATAATATACCCACACAACCATTTATTGGGTTTGATGAATCATCAGAATGGTTCGATCAAAATTTGCTCGAAAACGAGGAAGATAAAAACAAAGAAGATGAAATAGAGGATGAAAACGCACATCAAACATCTCCTTTTGTTTTTGATAACATCCCCGATTGGCTTGAAAATGTCAATTTTAACTTTGATGACATTGAGCCAACAGAAACAACAAATGATGAAAAAATTTCGGATTCAACCCCAATTGACAACATTCCTAAAGCTGAACTACCAGAATGGTTGAAATCAATCCGTCCAATCGAGGTTGTTTCACCAGAAATATCCAGATTACGGTCACAAAAAATTATTGAGAAATCAGGTCCTTTGGCTGGTCTTCAGGGTGCTTTATCTTCCGAAAAAGTGACGAAAACATACTCAGCACCACCTGTTTATTCTGTAAGCAATAATATAACGGATAAACAACGTGCACACATAAAAATTTTAGAAGAAATCATCTCTCCATCAATCATTATAGAATCTACTGGAAAAACAAAAAACACATTATTTCAAAGATTTACAACACAATTAATTCCAATATTCTTATTATTAATTGTCCTATCTTCGTTATTTCTCGACCATTCAGGTCAAAAATTCCCCGAATTATTATCAGCTGATTCAGTTAGATTTTTTAATTTATCAACAGGCTATTTGAATCGCAACCAGACACCTGGTAATGTTCTCGTGGTTTTTGAAACTGATGCCAGTTCTTTTCCTGAAATGATTTTGATTACCAGTGGGTTCTTTGAAAACTTATTTATGAACAACCATTGGATAACAGTGATTTCCACGAATCCAACTGGTGTTTTGGTGGCTGATGAAATCATCAATAATAGTAGACTTAAGGTGCCTTCTTACAATTTTTCTGAAAGAATCATCAATTTAGGTTTTCTTCCCGGTAATGCTATTGGGATTCAGTCGTTTCTGACAAATCCCGAAACAACATTGCCAGAAGGTTTATCCAATCCAAATATTTGGAATGAACCTCCCTTATCGGATATGAACTCAATTCTAGATTTTGATTTGATAGTTTTGGTATCAGACAACTCAGACAATGCAAAATTATGGATAGAGCAAGTGGATTTTCTCATACCTGATGTTGGGTTTTTACTGATATCAACAACCCAGGCTTCTCCCCTTTTACAACCTTATCTTCGTTCAAACCAGATTGATGGAATGATTAGTGGTATTTCAGGAGCATTAGCATTCAATCTACTATCGAATTCAGAATCAAATGTTCTTGACCGCTATTGGGCGATCATTCAAATTGTTGTTATAACATTTATAGTCTTTTTATTAACGGGTGGTGTCATATCAATATTTAGAAATACGCTTTCTGCAAATTCATCAGGGGATAGAAAATGATTCAAAATCAATTTTTTTGGCTTCTCCTAAGTTTCATTCTAACCGTAATGATTTTTAGTTATATTTTTGGAGATAATCCACTATTCAGAATTGCAGCCTATTTGTTTGTAGGCGTATCTTCTGCGTATGTTTTGGTTTTGATTTTCTACCAAATTCTGATTCCAAAATTAATCATGCCATTATTTTCTGGTGATCCAAACCAAAGAATCATTCAATTAGTACCAATCTTATTATCGGTATTACTTTTATTCAAATTATCAAAGAAGGCCAGTCAGGTAGGTGATTTTTCTCTAGCTTTCCTGGTTGGTAGTGGAGCAGCAATTATCTTAACTAGTGCATTTACCGGAACTTTATTACCGATGATTGATATGATTACTGAACCATTCTCCATTGATACAATAAGTTTTCAGAATTTTTTTGGTGGTGTTTTTATCATTATCGGAACAGTTTCGTCTCTCCTCTATTTTCAATTTTCGAAACGAACTTCTAAAAAAGATATCAGTGGGTTTTCAAAAATTCTACATTATGTCAGTCAAATTGGAATAGTGTTTATTGGAATTACACTTGGATCCGTTTTTGCTGGTGTCATCATTTCTTCCGTGATTGCCTTAATTGAAAGGCTAAATTTCATTATTACCTTCATCTATAATTTTTTTATTGGATAAATGATCATGAGTGAACTCATAGAAACCTCCTCGGTATTGGGGATAAAAATAGACGCACATACAACAAAATTATTTTTGTTTGATATTGTAAATGGAAAATACCATTTGCTTGCAACAAGCGAATCTGATTCGACCCATAAAGAACCTTATAACGATTTAAGAGAAGGCTTATTCAAAGCAATTGATCAACTACAAAGAATAACGGGAAGGTATCTTTTGGATAACGAAATGAATTTGATCATTCCAAGTCAACCGGATGGTAATGGAGTGGATCAAATTGCAATCTCATTTGGTTTCTTAGATTCTGTTTCAATTATTACTGCTGGGTTATTGGATAGTGTATCAATTGAAAGTTTATCAAAAGTTATCCAATCCACACATCTCAAACATCTAGATCAAATCAGTTTGAATGACTCGAGAAAAATGGATGAGATTTTAACCTCAGTGATAAACAATCGTCCCGATATGATAATGATCTCTGGAGGAACAGAAAACGGTGCGAACAAATCAGTTTTACGGATGGTGGATATAATCCTGTTTTGTATAAAACATCTGCCAAAAGAAAAATTTCCTGAGTTGATTTATGCTGGAAACTCTACAATTTCAAATAAAGTTCAAGAGATGGTGTCAAATCTAATAAATTTGACAATTTCAGATAATATCAGACCAACTATCGAGAATGAAAACCTCAGACCAGCTTTAAATTCATTAAATGAAATAAATAATCAAATCCTGCAAAAAAAAATCCATGGGTTTGATTTTATCTCTTTAGTTGCTCGCTCAACTCCAGTGCCTTATAGCCAATCCATTGGAACCATGACAAATTTTCTCAGTAAACTAAGCTCAGAAAAAAATTCCAATATTTTAGTAATTGATCTTAATCAAGAAACAATAATAATCGCTGGGAGCAATCAAGGAAATCTGAAATTAAATGTAGGAAAAAATTCCTTCCAAAATGATCCTGATAAATATTTAGCTGAAACAGACATCAAGAGCATTATTCAATGGCTAAATAAAGAAATCGATTCCGAAGATGTAAATAATTATATTTGGGCGAAATCTATCCGCCCTGACACAATCCCAGTTGATGACAAAGAACTCGCAATAGAATTAAGTATGTTGAATGCATTAGTCAGAAAGAGTTATCAGAATTTTCAGAGAGAAACAGGATTTTCGCAGGAAATTTTTAGTCAAATAGTAATAAATGGAGATTATTTTTCTAAATATGAAAACCCATCCGAATTAACATTAATTCTCCTTGATTCAATTCAGCCAAAGGGTATTACTAATTTATTTCTGGATCAACATGGAATTTTACCAATATTGGGAAGTATTGCTGTTGATAATCCCCTGTTGCCGATACAAATTCTTGAAGGGCAGGCAATCACATTATTAGCAAAAGTTTTTTCTGTACAGAGCAAAGCAAAAAATGATACCCCAATACTTAAAATCAAAATTGAATACAAAGATGGAACATTTTTAGAGGAACAAATAATAAAAGGATCTATTACCAAGCTTCCGGTTACACCTGGTCAATTTGTAAAAATATTCTTTGACCCAATTGGAAATATTGACCTGTCACAATTTGGAAAGAATATTGAGAAAGGATTGGTTGTACAGGGCGGTTTATGTGGAGTTATCTTTGATACACGAACAAGACCAATTTCCCTCCCAAAAAAAACTTCAGAAAGAATTGACCTAATAAAAAAATGGCGAAAAAATTTGAATTTATAATATTGGCATAACTCTTGCATCAACAATTGATAACGATGGAAACTTTAACTTATCACACTTTAGGATTAGCAAAAATACAGAGAACAAGAATTTTTCCAGGAAGAGGAGATGTTCTGGTCCGCGTTGGACAAAAAGTAGATGCAACAGAGCCTATAGCACAATTCATCCCGGAAGAAAAGTTCTCCATTCTAAATATCCGCAAAGAATTAAATCTAAAAAATATTGAAGATTCCCGCAGAGCAATTAATATAAAAATTGGAGATAAATTAAAAAAAGGGGATTTGATTGCTCAAACTGCTGGTACCTTTTCAAAATCTGTTCATGCTCAATTTGATTCTGAAGTGATTAACATCATCGGAAGCCAGGTCATTTTGCGTTTGTCCCAAAATCCAAAACCAATATTTGCTGGTTTTGAATCCATTGTTACAGAAATTCTTCCATTTCGGGGAGTGGTTGTCGAGACGAATGGCGCATTAATTCAAGGGGTTTGGGGTAATCAAAAAGCAATTTCTGGCCCGATAATTTCTAATATGAATAATGTATTTGAAGAACTCACTCCGGATAAAATTGATGTTACATTCCGAGGATCGATTGTGTTTGGAGGTTATTGTTCTACAATTGAAGTTCTCAAAGCTGCAGTTGATCTCAACATTAAAGGGTTGATTTTATCTAGCATGAGTGCATCTCTCGCAACTGCAGCCATGAATTGTGAAATTCCAATCATCCTACTTGAGGGTTTTGGTCCTTTACCGGTGAATGAAAGAGCATATGAGTTGATTAAGACCAATGAAACAAAAGTTGCATCAATTAATGCAATTTATGATGTCAAAAAATTTGAAAAACCAGAAATCATTATCCAATTACCAGTTGAAGCAACCTCTCCTTCGGAAGGATTGGAATTGCAAACTGGTAGAGTAGTCCGAATAAATTCTGGACAATACCAGGGAAGAGCTGCGATCGTTCGAAAAATAAACGATTCGAAAACAAAATTACCTAACGGAATACGCTCAACTTGTGCAATCATAGAGTTCAATGATGAAGATTTAGTCTCTATCCCACTTGCGAATTTGGATATCCTGGAGTAAAGTAATAATATTAACTAAGGAGAATGAAATGGAACCTAATCAATTAGAAGACAATGAATTATTTGAAGAGAATGCTTCAATCGAAAAACCAGAAGAAAATGGTTCCAACAATAAACCATTCCTTATAGGCGTTGGAATCTTAGGCGCAATTGTTGTATTTTCAATTTTGGCGATTATTGCTTATGTCATTCTATTTCGTCCAAAGACAACATCTGATTTACAAAGTCAAGCTGCAGAAATTAATGCTCAAAATACGGCTATTTCTCTCATCGCCTCCCAAACCGCTGAATTTGAACAGAAGCTATCGACTCAGAAAGCAGCTCCTTCCACAACATCAGTTGTACCCACTGCTACGGCAGTGGTTGCAATGCCGACAGCAACATCAGTTGCTGGGTCTCAGTCAACTTCAGTCGCTGGTCAAGACCCAGCTGTTCGAACAGCAACTGTTGCAGCTTTTCAAACACAAGCTGCTGCCAATCTTCTGGGTACGCCGGTTGGAGAAGGTACTCTTGCTCCACAACAGACTCCAACAACATTGCCAACAGCTGGTTTTATGGATGAAGTTGGACTGCCTGCTTTGTTGGGCACAGCTTTAGCTTTACTTATTATTATATTTCTTGTTAGAAAATTACGTTTCTCTTCCAATTAGTTTTATTTTATAAATATTACAAAAAATCCCCTTCAAATGGGGATTTTTTGATTCAGGATCGTTAGCGTTTTAGTTATCGAACACTTTCAGCGATTTGTTCACCAAACTTTATCATTGCCTTTACCATCTCTTTTGTTCTTCCTTCTGCATATACCCTCAGTACCGGTTCGGTCCCAGAAGGACGAATTAATAACCATGAATCATCAGTAAATATGTACTTGACGCCATCGGTTGTAGATATAGTTTCCAGTGATTCACCACCAATTGTTTTAGGTGCATCATGAGTCAATCGTTCTACCATTTTTTGTTTAGAAACTGGTAACTTTAGACGTAAGTCTTTCCGTTCATATTCTGCGGGGCCAACTTCTGCTAATAGATTCTCAACCAATTCGTATAAGGTAACACCAGATTCAGCTACAATTTCCAGTAACAATAAACCCATTGCGGGTCCATCCCCTTCCGGAATATGTCCTTTAAATGAGATACCACCCGATTCTTCACCACCAATCAAGACATCTTCTTTTAGCATATAATCTGCAATATGATTAAAACCAACCGGTGTTTCATGAACTGTGAGACCATGTTTTTTTGCCAGGCGGTCAATCATTCTTGTCGTCGAAACAGTTCTGACAACAGAACCAGATAAATTTTTCTTTTCAACAAGATATTTTAGTGCCAGAGCCATTATTTTGTGCGGATCTACAAAATTGCCACGTTCATCCATCGCACCAATACGGTCAGCATCACCATCAGTTGCGATTCCAAAGCTACCCAATCCAGTGCTGATTGCTCCTGCTAAAGCGCCTAAATAACGTGTGATAGGTTCTGGATGAATTCCGCCAAAACCAGGATTCATTTCACCTCGAATTTCTGTGACTTCGGTCCCACATCCTTGAAGAAGAGTACGAATCACACCCCTTCCTGATCCATACATGGAATCTACAACAATTCGTTGTGGATTATCCGCAATGATGTCAAAATCAATTAATTTTGAGATATGCTCGTTATAAGGAAGAATTGGATTGAATTTTTGAATTAGATTTAAATTTTTTGCTTGTTGATAATCCATTAAATTTGGACCACGTGCCTGCGCCTCGTTGTCATTTAGAAATACTTCAACTTTGCGACATTGTTCTGGTAATGCAGAACCACCAAAAGCAGATTTTAACTTTATTCCATTGTAACGAGGGGCGTTGTGGGATGCTGTGATCATAATACCTGCAACTGCATTGAAATGTTTTACTGCAAAGGAAATGGCAGGAGTCGGGGCGTCTGCTTGGCTGAGATAAACAGTGAAACCGTTTCCAGCCAGTACCCTGGCTACATCATTTGCATAACGATCAGATAAAAACCTTGTATCAAAACCTACGACCATTTTCTTATAATCCGGAACCTGACCATTTGTGGACCCATTCGACCAGGTTTCCGTTGCCACAGCATCCGCGATCGCTTGAGTAACCAACCGTAAATTATTAAATGTAAAAGTATCCGAAATTACTGCTCTCCATCCGTCAGTACCAAAACTAATTGTCATGTAGAATTCTCCTTTGTAATTTTTTTACCATTCTGGCTCTGGTGTAGCAGAGACAATCAAACTGCGCATTATCCAACCCTCAACCTGGTCAATAAATCGAATATGAGCCCAGGTAGCCCCATCCACTACTTCTACCTCATCCAGTACCTGAACAGCTGTTCCGTTCAGGACTGTACGTATAATCCTGGCTGAGAATCCTGGTTCCTCTCGAATGTTGGCTCCATCACCTTCTGGAGAACGGATTTCTACCCAAATCACCACTGGCAAAGGAGTTAATGTAATTGTCGCTGTTGAAGTATTAAGTGTAGGGATTACTTCTGTGGGTTGTTCAATTGAATTCGATGAAATTGTCATTGTTGATGTTGGTAATGGAATTGACGTTGATGATGGTAGAGGAGAGATCTGTGTAGGCATAAAAGATAAATTTGTATCAGTTAGGTTGATTTTATTTTGATCCTCGCCAATGTCAATTCCAAATTCAGAATCCATAAAAAACACTACACCCAAAATTACTAAAATCAACAATGAGACAACCCCCAACCAATTCTGTATTTTTATTGGTTTGATGCGATATGCCAACAAAACAATAACACCAATGACGACAGCGAAAATAAAATAAAAAAGAAAAGTATACAAACCAGCGATAAATTGGTTTTTTAGACCAATTCCAAAAGCAAAACCAGCTGAAACCACAGGTAAATAAAAACTATACGCAAGAGCTACATTCGCAACCAATGATGCCTGCCGTGGATTGCGAATGATTGTTGACACCATGATTAAGATTCCGACAAAGATTAACAAAAATCCCGCCCAAGTGACATCAACAAAATATTGCCAAATTATGAATTCTTTTTCTGGGAATTGTCTTGCAATAAAACCAGAAAAAGCACCTACGACAAAAAGACTGACAAAATGTAATAATAATGAAAAAAATCCAATTCTTAGAAATTTTATCGCCCCCAAATTAAAACCAAAGGCAAATCCTAAAATTGGAGAAAGAATCGGCGACAATAGAATTGCTAATACAAATAAAGGAAATTGGTCTAACAACAGACCAATTGATAATAGTAATAATGAAATTGACCCAACCAGGAAGGTCTCGACATTAATTTCTAACCTTCTGGCAAGTTGATCCAAAAATCCATAAAAACCGGATGTACCATATTGAGACCATCTGGAATCATTATTTCTCAATTCTAATTTTTCCCTTTTTAAATGAGATTCTGATTTATTGTTCATCGTCTTAAGGTGGCAACAATTCTTAGTGGGTTATAAACTAATCTTAAGGCTGATAATTCGTCCTTAACAACAATATCTGCTGATAACATAGATTCCAATGCAGTTCCTTCTTCAGATAAAACACAAATTCCAATAGCTGCAGTTTTCAACATTTCAGAATCATTCGCTCCCTGCCCAATTGCAATTACTTTTTCTGCCCCCAATTGATTTATAAACTCACTTTTTTGGGAGGCTTCCTGTCCCTTTTGGATTATTTTTGCTTGAAGTTCCAACTCAGAATCTATTAAATATTGTTTCGCATGCGTGTCAGCTGTTATCAGGTATACTTTTAGTCGATCTTGAATTTTTCGAATTAATGAAGTTACCCCTGGTAGCAACTTACCGTCTAGAGCTAAAGTACCATTAACATCGCATACCAGATATTCAATTTGAAAAATACCTCGTCCAGGTATATTCAATTCAATCATAAGGCAATTATAATACAGACTTGAATTAGAAATTTTGAGAAAAAAGATGAGAAAAATCATTACCAAATTTAAAACCTTTACCACCATCATTATTGTCCTTGTTCTGAGTGCTTGTGTTAATAACAATCCACTTGATCCGGTCCCTACAAATTCTGAGGTTGTTAATCCAACTTCAACAGAGGTTCTAAATACTGTTCAACCAATTATTTCTGAAACGGCTATAGAAAGTAAAAACCTTTTTATTCATACATATAATTCTGAAATTTATTTAAAAAATTCCGAAAACTTCAATGCAATCGAAACACTCGCAGAAGAATTAGGCTATGAAGTTACTCAATCAAATGAACTATCCGATAGTCAAAAACCTTCAACAATCGTGTTACTTTTTGACCCAGCAGACGAAACAATCACTTTTTTCGATACGGAGACAACAGGTCGATTCATAATTGTGGGAGAAGAAATAAATAAAACTCCTCAACGTCCTACCACATTCATTAAGGTATCCAAAGCAGATAAAATATTTATCGCTGGCTATTTGTCTGCTTTGATCACAAATGATTGGCGTGTTGGTGGTTTATTACCGGCAAGCGTATATAAAAATACTAGTGCGGTTCAAATATTTCAAAATGGTGTAATTTTCTTGTGTGGTCGTTGTTCTCCAACCTTCGGTCCTATTGTTAATTTTCCAGTCACAGCAATTCTCTCAGAGCCAGAGAACAATGAGGCAACAATGCAGGCGTATGGTGAAATCTCAAATAGCAGAATAAATACACTCTTTATACCCTCAGATTATTTATATGATGATTTTGTCACCTTGTTAAAACAAAATAATGTATCAATCATCAGTGATAATAAATTAGAATCAGTCCAATCAGATTGGGTTGACTATGCAATCACCGATAATTTATCTGATTTGATTGTCTCTTCTATTTCAGAAACTTCCCAAAACAAGAGCGTGGATACAATAAATGTTGATTATTCCATCTACTCGCGATCAAATAGTATTTCACCCGGAAAATTAACCTACATCACAGAAATGATTGAGACCTTGAAATCAGGATTCATTTCACCTTATCAAATATCTCTGGATTAAAAATTTAATAGGTAAATTACCTACATTTTCTTTTTTTCTTGACATTAATAAGAAAGTCTTTAAAATCGAGAGTATCATTAATTTAATAGCTATGAAGAGGATAAATTCTTATACTTGCTGCACAGAGAATGGTTGATGCTGAAAAAGCCATAATGCAAGGTAAGATGATTGGACCTTGGAGCTGCAGGAAGAAATAGTAGTATTCCACGCCGGTCACCCACCGTTATCAGGGAATCTGTTATTACAAACAGATGAGTGAGATACTTTTGTATCTAATTGGGGTGGTACCGCGGACCAGTGTTCGTCCCCATCGAATACTGGTTATTCTTTTTAAAAACCAATAACAAAAATGAGGTGATAAAATGGACAAAAAAGGACGTGTTTTCTCCGGAGCAAGACCAACGGGTCGCCAACATTTGGGAAATTACTTAGGCGCAATGAGAAATTATGTAGCCTTGCAAAAAGACTACGAATGTGTGTATTCCGTAGTGGATATTCACGCATTAACAACAATGGAAACAACCCAAAATCTTAAAACAAATACACTTGATATGGTCCTGGATTGGCTAGCAGCTGGAATGGATCCACAGCAATCAATAATTTTTGTCCAATCGCATGTTCCTCAAGTAATGGAACTCCATACGATCTTATCAATGGTAACTCCATTAGGAAAGTTAACCGATCTGCCAACATTCAAGGATAAAGTCAGGGAACAACCGCACAATGTAAATTATGGCTTGGTCGGATATCCCGTTTTGATGGCTGCCGATATTGCTCTATATAAAGCTGATACAGTACCGGTAGGTGTCGATCAAGCTCCCCATATTGAATTTACCAGAGAAGTGGTTCGCTCTTTCAATTATCGGTACAATTGCGATGTATTGGTAGAACCGCAAATGAAAGTCACTGAATTCCCAAAAATAATTGGTATCGATGGTCAACAAAAGATGAGTAAAAGCCTAGATAATCACATAGAAATGGCCAGTACACCTGAGGAAACCCAAAAAAGGGTCATGATGATGGTGACCGATCCACAACGACAACGGCGTTCAGATCCGGGCAATCCTGATGTTTGTAATGTCTTTTCATTACACAAAATTTTCTCTTCTGCTGAGGAGGTAAAAATGATTGACCATGATTGCCGTCATGCAGAGATTGGCTGTGTTGATTGTAAAAAGCTCCTGGCTAAAAATTTAAATAGTCACCTGGAAACCTTCCGTGAAAGAAGAGGTGAATTTGAAAAACATCTGGATGAAGTTGAAGACATGCTTCTGGATGGAGCAAAACGGGCACGTGTAATTGCTGAAAAAACCATGCAAGAAGTACGCTCAGCAATTGGTCTGTATTAGTTACAATTCGAAGATGACTAAAAATTCGGAGAAATCAAATGCGAGCACTTATACAACGAATCTGTAAAGGCTCTGTTACGGTTGATCAAAGAATGGTGGCTGAAGAGATTGATATTGGCTTGATGATTTTTCTGGGTGTGGGGCATGAAGATTATGAGGAAAAGGCTGCTTCCCTGGCAAAAAAAATTGCCAATTTACGAATTTTCGGAGATGCTGACGGAAAAATGAACCTTTCCATTCTCGATGTCAAAGGAAAGGCAATAGTTGTTTCTCAATTTACTTTATTTGCGGACACAAAAAAAGGTAACCGCCCATCTTTCATAAATGCAGCCAAACCGGAGCTGGCTGATAAATTAGTTAACTATTTTTCTGATCAATTACGAATGTTCGGAATTTCGACCCAACAGGGCGAATTTGCAGCCCACATGATGGTATCGTTGGTTAATGATGGCCCAGTTACTATCTGGATAGAAAATTAAATATTATTTCGCCAAATCAACTCATGGGCTTGAAAATTTTGGAGACCGCAATCAATCAGATCCTTTAAATTCTCTTTTTTTGTTACACCAACACCTGCAAAAATTGGCTTATCTAGTGCCTGAAGGTGCGAGACTGCATGCATAGTTAATGGAAGGACAGACTCACCATACAATCTTCCACAAATAAATTGATTATTATGAACCTTGGTTCCACGAGGGGGTTGGATACTGATGCCAACAATTTCATGTGTTAATATTTGAACCAACCAATCCTGAAAAATCAATTCATGAGGTAAGCTCAGAATGATAGGTAATTCTCCAGAAGCTGATTCAATAATTTTTAAAATTTCTTCTTTCGAAGCAGAATGATCTATCCCTAATTCTATTGCTGTTACGTTATCAATCGGTTCAACCAATCTGATAATTTTTTCCAAATCTCGAGGATTTTCCGATAAAAGATTAACACAAATTGGTAAAAGCGAATTCTCCCACATAATTCGAAATTTTTGAATAATCTTTTTTATACCAGGATTTGGATACCCACTATGAACCAAAAACCCTCCTGGAAATGGTAAAACACATCGCAGATGTGCGGGTGTTCGCGGAAAATAGCTGATTGGATTCGTTACAAACAAACCAACATCAGGAAAGTGGGTAACAAAATTTCTCCCGGGATAAAAACCAGCTGTCCCAGCTGCATTCATCCATTTTTCTTGAGGAAGAAAATCAAGGTCAAATTTCATGAGATATCATGTAAACGAACCAAATTACTTCTGAGAATTGGAATTTCCATTAATAAATCCTTCTTCCCATTAGCTAAATGATAACTCTCGTGGGTCGGGATTATCTCTGGAACGCCGACTTGTTTCCCCAATTCATTCGATTTTCTGCGAACAAATAAAGCATGTTGACTGAGATGACACAATGCTGCATTGATTTTCATTTCCAAAACCGAAGTCACATCGATTATCCAATCTGCCGGGTCATCTTTATTAAGAATATAAGGTTTTGATGAATTTTCATAAAAAGCCTGGACGGTATACCAGGTCAATTTTGGATAATACCTGTTCACCAATTCTTTTGTAGCTTGATAAATAATTCGATGGCCAGGATGTCCGTATTCCCCATTGCTGCCATGTGTAATTAATACATCAATTTTTGTTCTCTTTATTTGTTCCACTAATTGAGAAATTAACAAACTCATAACATCAGTAAATGGAAAGAGCGTGTTATCAGCACCCACAATTGGATCAATATAATCTAGAAAATTCAGAGTCCTTCCTCCTAACGCTTTTACAGCACAAAACAACTCTTTTTCCCTTAATGATCCAAGATCCTTTTGCAAACACAGTGGTGGATCACCACGCTCCCCACCTTCCCCTCGAGTTGAACTTAAAAAATGTGTTGTATGCCCTGATTTGGACAATAAAGCTAATAATCCACCACACAACATTGTTTCATCATCCGGATGTGCAAAGAAAACTAGAATGTTCATTCAAACTCCAATTCAGATAATTTAAAGACAGCTCCATCGTGACAACTACGAATCCAGCCCTTCTTTGTTCTAACTGCACAGATCATACATTGAGTTTCCCCCGAACAAAGAATCGGACTGTAAATTAAAAGTTCGGAATTTACACCAGCAGATTTTACCTTTTGAAGCAAGTCTGCGTATTTCACAACTTCATCACGTTCAATTTCAATCATTACATAATCAGCCCAAGTAAGACTTTCATCTATCATATCAGGTGTGAGCACTTCTATTGAATGAGGTAAAGGGATCTCCAAATCATTTGTCAAATAAGCTATGTTCTTGCCTTCTTTGATGCAAATATCTATGACAGAAATCAGGCTACTTTTCGTAGGTCCGAGGCTGATGATCAATATGTTTTGACTCAAAGACAACTCAGAGAATCCTTTACCAATCGGACCTTTAAAAAATATTTGATCTCCGATCTCCCAATTTGTGTTTTCCGAAATTGTGAAAAAGCCATCATCAATTTTTGAAACAAAAAATAATTGTTTTAACCTGTCATCCTTTTCGGGATGGTAAGCCAATAAAAATTGTCCTGGTTTTATATTTTTAAATTTATTATCAAAAGAAATAATTCGTGATTTTCCTAATTTTCTGAAACCAGCTACTTTAATAGTTTTATCTTTCACAAGATTATTTTACTTGATGAACCATTGAAATTAATATTTCCTGTCAAATCCAGATTTTTGAAATAAAGAAATGATGCAAAGTCTTTCAAGGACCTGATTATGAAACCTTGCGATATAATCAGGGTTGAAAAAAATTTGGAGGTTTATTATGAATATCGCAAGTTCCTTTCGATTAATAGCAACTATTTTATGGGTGGGATCTTTTGCATTTCTGGTTTTTGCTATGCTCCGCTCAAGCCAAAACAAGCCCATTCGCAGAAGCGGATTAACAATTGTTGTTGCTTTTGTTATTTCATTATTTTTCAGTCTACTATCCATGGGTATGGTCTTTATTGAACCCCAGGAAAGAGGCATTGTTATTTCCGCTGTATCTCCGCTTGGTTATCGAGAACAAGCGATTCAACCTGGTTTACAGTGGATTATCCCTGGACTTGAAAATGTTAAACGCTACCCAATTTCAAAGCAAAGTTACACAATGTCGATAGCACCATCCGAAGGTGGGGTTATCGGTGATGATTCCATAACAGCCAGGACATCCGATGGTCAGCAAATTTTTGTCGATGCTTCAGTAATCTATAGTATCAACCCGGCTGAAATTATCAAAGTTCATATCGAATGGCAGGATCGTTATAGTGATGGTTTGATTCGTCCGGTAGCTCGTGCGGTCATTCGTGATGCTGTCAGCCAATTTGGAGTTGAGGAAGTTTATTCCAGTAAACGAGAAGCCTTAACCGTGATGATCTCCGATAATATGCGTGAAAAACTGGCACAGAATGGATTGATTATGGATCAGTTTTTATTGAGAAACATCACATTCTCAGATGAATACGCAGCATCGGTCGAACAAAAGCAAATTGCTGAACAACAAGCCCAACAAGCCAAATTTGTTGTTGAAACTAAGAAACAAGAAGCTGAACAAGCAAGACAAACTGCACAAGGGGCAGCAGATGCAGCTGTTATTCGTTCAAAAGGTGAAGCAGAAGCTCGTCTGATTCAAGCAGAGGCAGAAGCAAGAGCATTGGTTTTAATTGCAGAATCGGTCAAGGATCGACCTGATCTATTAACCTATCAATACATCACAAAATTATCACCAAATATTCAAACAATGTTATTGCCATACGATTCACCATTTTTATTTCCATTACCTGATTTGAATTCAACAGAAACCCAAATACCAACTCCTGTTATTCCACAAGAAACAACACCATAAAAAGTTATAAAAAGTCCTTCGAAATTTGAAGGACTTTTTTGATAATTATTTTTTACGAATAAAATAATAACACTTATAATTATCAATATGAATGAAAAAAGTGACTCTGGTAAACAAATAAGATTATCATCACTCTCAAATTGTGCTGGCTGAGCATCCAAACTTAATGCGGAAACGCTGTCGCAAGTATTGCGGCCATTAGGAAATATTTTCCAAGCACAGGATTATCCTGATTTGATTGTTGGTATTGATCCACCTGATGATGCAGCAGTGTGGAAGATTGATGATTCCAGATCAATCGTGGTAACCACCGATTTTTTTACACCGGTTGTAGATGAACCTTATGATTATGGAGCGATTGCTGCTGCGAATAGTCTTTCAGATATTTATGCAATGGGTGCAAATCCATTTTTAGCTTTAAACATCGCAGCATTCCCTCCACAATTACCAGCTGAATTCCTTGGTGAAATCATCCGCGGGGCAGCAGAAAAAGCTAAGGAAGCTGGTGTTGTTGTCGCGGGAGGTCATACAATTCAGGATAAAGAACCTAAATTTGGTCTGGTAGTTATTGGGATGATTGACACTAAGAATTTACTTACAAAGGCTGCTGTTCGACCCGAGGATTTATTAATTCTGACCAAACCTTTGGGTATAGGAGTCACGACAACCGCAAATAAAGCTGAAAAGGCAAAAATCGAAGACATCCAGGAAGCCAAACTCTGGATGCAGACTTTAAATAAGTTGCCATCTCAAATTGCAGTTCAATTAGGATTGAAGGCAGCAACTGATATAACAGGCTTTTCTTTATTAGGACATGCTTATGAAATGGCAAGTACCTCAAATGTGGAAATTGTTTTCACATCTAAAAATATTCCTTTTCTAAGTGGTGCCAGACAATATGGAGAAAAATGGTATTTTGCTGGTGGTGCCGCCGATAATCAGCTGTTTTATAAAAAATATGTTGATTTTTCACGGGAAATAGATGAAGTCATGGAGATGTTGCTATTTGACCCGCAAACCTCTGGTGGTCTGTTAATTGCTTGCCCTCCCTTAAAAATTCAAGAGTTTGAAACGACGGCCAATCGATTAAGAATGCCATATTGGATAATTGGTCAGGCCTTTAATGGACAGGGTTTGAAAATTATATAATTTAATAAATCTCTCTTTTCAACCGTTAACGATTAGGTTATTTTTAGTGATGATACCCACCAAAAATAAACAATAGCCCCAATTTATTGAGATTAACCTTATAATTTTTGAAAAGGTAAACGTTGAAAATTTATCAGAAAAAAGGTATTTACCAATGAATTTTGATTTTAATGCTCGCCGTTCTCCTGTCTATGGAACCAAAGGGATGGTTGCCAGCTCGCAACCAATTGCTACTGCAGTCGGTTTGGAAATTCTCAGGAATGGTGGAAATGCTGCTTCAGCTGCCATTTCCGTTGCAGCAGCTTTGAACGTGACCGAACCCACCTCAACTGGAATCGGTGGAGATGTATTTGTTCTGTATTATGAACAGAAAACAAAGAATGTTTTTGCCTTAAATGGTTCTGGAAGAGTTCCTTTAAGTCTCTCTTTGCAATTATTGGAAAACGAAGGATTTCAGGAACTTCCACCCTATCATCCTTACACGATCACGGTACCTGGCGCTTGTGATGCCTGGTTTACTTTGAACGAAAAATTTGGCAATTTACCTATGTCAAATATTTTATCCCCAGCCATCGACCTTGCCACAAATGGATTTCCCGTATCTCCTATCACATCTTATTTCTGGCAAGCAGCGGCAAATCGCCAACTAAAAACTGCAATTAATGGAAACCAAATGCTAATAAGCGGTAAAGCACCTGTACCAGGACAGATATTCAGAAATATTGGATTAGCAAAAACACTCTCGTTAATCGCTGGACAAGGGAAAGAAGCTTTTTACCAGGGAGAAATTGCATCTGCGATCGTGGATGTTATAAAAACTGCGGGAGGATGCCTATCTCTTGTGGATTTAGAAAAACATCATAGTGATTGGGTGAAGCCAATTTCTGTCGATTACCAAAATACTAGAATATGGGAATGTCCTCCCAACGGACAAGGTTTAGCAGCGTTAATTGGTCTTAATATTCTTAACCATTTAGAATTGGAATTCACCACCAAAAACCAACATCTTCGCTATCATTACCAAATTGAAGCGATGCGTCTGGCTTTTTCCGATGCCTGGGCATTCATCAGCGATCCTGACTTTAGTTCCATTCCAATGGACTGGTTACTTTCTGCGGATTACGCTGTTGAACGAACAAAGCTAATTCAACCTTCGGTGGCAATGAAAGAAGTAAAACACGGAACTCCCCCATCAACTTCAGACACTGTTTATTTCTGTATTGTAGATCAAGAAGGAAATGCTTGTTCATTCATAAACAGCAATTACATGGGTTTTGGTACCGGAATCGTGCCTTCAGGATACGGATTCTCCCTTCAAAACCGGGGACATAATTTCTCACTATCAAAAGGACACCCCAATCAATTACAACCTGGTAAACGTCCCTATCATACAATTATTCCTGCAATGGCTACCCATCCGCAAAACAATACCTTGATCGGACCTTTCGGCGTTATGGGTGGTTTCATGCAACCACAAGGCCATCTTCAAGTTGCTTATAATCTTTTCTATGATTGCTTAGATCCACAAACCTCATTGGATCGCCCCCGATTTTGTATCATGCCAGAAAGTAAATCCAATGAAATCGCTTTGGAGGAAGGAATTGATTTTCAAACGATGGCTGCGCTTGCTGAAATGGGTCATACAATCAAACCAGTCAGTGGAATGAACCGTGCTATATTTGGCAGAGGTCAAATCATATTAAGAGATGAATATGGAGTATTGATCGCAGGAAGTGACTCTCGTGCTGATGGGTGCGCAATGACTCTTATAAAAACATGATAGAAAAATCAGAAAAATTACAAAGTATTCTTGATACTTTACCCAGCAAACCTGGTTGTTATCTGATGAAGAACATTACCGGGAATATTATATATGTTGGGAAGGCTGTCAACTTACGCCACCGCGTCAGATCGTATTTTCAAAATACTGATGGTCAGCACCTTCGGACGCGTCAACTTGTTCAAAACATTCAGGATATCGAATGGATTGTTGTGGATTCCGAATTGGAAGCACTCATCCTTGAAATGACCCTGATAAAAAAACATCGTCCGGTTTATAACATTCGGCTCAAGGATGACAAACGCTATCCATACATTAAAGTCCATTGGAATGATGAGTTCCCTAAACTCACAGTAACGAGACGAATGGTTAATGATGGCTCGAGATATTTTGGCCCATATACCTCTGTATGGGCAGTGCATCAAACACTTGATGTTCTAAGAAAAATATTCCCATACCTGACCTGCGACAGAGAGATTACCGGTCAGGATAAACGTGCATGTTTGTATTACGATATAAAACTGTGCAGTGCACCCTGCATTGGTATGGTTTCAAAACTCAGTTACAGGAAAATGATCAACGATTTATGCCTATTTCTGGAAGGTCGCACAGAATCGATCCTTAACCAAATGGAAGTTGATATGAATGAAGCCGCAGAAAGCATGGCTTTTGAAAAAGCTGCAACAATTCGTGACCAAATTAGGGCGATAAATCAAATTGTGGAAAAACAGAAAGTAGTATCAACGGAAGATAAAGACTCGGATATCATTGCGTTGGCGAGAGAAGACAGGGATGCATGTGTTCAAATTTTTTTCATCCGCAGTGGCAAATTAATTGGAAGAGAATATTTTATATTAGAAGGCACGGAAGAAGCCCAGGATCATGAAGTCATCAAAGAATTTCTAAAGCAATTTTATTCTGACGCTGCAAATATCCCTTCAACCGTTCTACTTCCAAATGAAATCGAAGAAATGAATATTATTCGCCAGTGGCTAAATTCCAAGCGTGGTGGAAATAAAATTGATATTGTCGTCCCTCGTGAAGGAACGCCAGTTGAATTGATGAACATGGTAAAGCAAAATGCTGTTGAAACTTTGAAAGCATTAAGATCACAATGGGAAGTTGACACGAATCGACAGGCAGAATCGTTAGCTCAACTTCAAGAAGCTTTCCAATTGTCCCAACCACCCAATCGGATTGAATGTTACGATATCTCCAATACGCAAGGAACTGCATCTGTTGGTAGCATGGTTGTTTTCACGCAGGGTGTCCCAAATCGAAAACTTTACCGGAAATTCAATATCAAATCGGTTGTCGGTCCCGATGATTTTGCCAGCATGGAAGAAGTATTAACCAGAAGGTTTAAGCGCTGGATAATCGCACAGGAAAAACATGAAATTGGTGAGAAAATTGACGAGGCATTTGCTTTATTACCGGACATATTGATTGTCGATGGCGGCAAAGGACAACTTGGTAAAGCCATGAATGTCATTAATCAGTTTGATCTTCTAGGGAAATTTAAAGTTGTTGGCCTTGCCAAGCAGGAAGAAGAATTATTTTTCCCTGATCTCCCATATTCCGTGAAATTGCCAAAAAACTCCCAAGGGTTGTACCTGATTCAAAGAATTCGTGATGAAGCTCATCGATTTGCAATAACTGCTCATCGCAAACGCAGAACAATCATAGGGCTCGCTTCCCAATTAGATAAAGTCCCGGGTATTGGTGCCCATCGAAGAAAATTATTATTGAACCATTTTGGTTCAATTGAAGCAATTATTCATGCCAGTGATGAAGAATTATTAAGTCTTCCAGGAATTCATGCCGGAATTGTGGAGGCAATCCGAAATAATTTAGAGTAGGAAAATAATTGTCTTACAACTCAATTAAAATATTCAAATTATTGCCTTTACGGGATAAAATTCTCATGTTATAATCTGCACTCGCCTCCAAAGGCGATTTATATTGTTAATTTGAAAATTTAACCATTTGGTAAGGAAAAAAACAATGGATCACATCTTAAAATCATTAGAAGCACCTGTAAACCCCGATGTCCCTGAATTACGGACAGGAGATGTAGTTAATGTACATGTGAAAATTAAAGAAGGAACCCGTGAACGTATTCAGGTTTTTAAAGGTACAGTTATCTACAAACATAACAATGGCACAAACTCAACCTTTACAGTCCGCCGCGTCGCCAGTAATGGAATCGGCGTAGAGAGAACTTTCCTG
This sequence comes from Anaerolineaceae bacterium, assembly GCA_030653365.1. Lineage (GTDB taxonomy): Bacteria > Chloroflexota > Anaerolineae > Anaerolineales > Anaerolineaceae > UBA6170. Next base: position 303,665 of record JAURZL010000007.1, on the reverse strand, counting down.
ACTCGTTCTCCTCGCATCGCAAAGGTTGAAGTTGAACGTCACAGTAAAGTCCGTCGTGCAAGACTGTATTTCTTACGTAAACGTACTGGCAAGAGTGCACGTTTAAAACAAAAATTCAATTAATCGCTGATCAATTTATGATAACATTAAAGGTGCATTCCTTAGATTGCACCTTTTTTATGTATCACCATACAGGAGCATAAATGCAGCCTATCATTGGTATTTCAGCGGGTAGAGATCGTAGTGATACAAATTTACAAAAGATTTGTTTGATCGAAAAATATTCAACAGCGATCATTCAATCAGGTGCTATTCCATTGATTATTCCTGCTGGAATTCCAAAAAGTGCAGTCAATGAGATCCTTAACCAGGTAAATGGAATTATGATAACTGGTGGTGGTGATATTGAAACCAACCGGTTTAATGGACAGGATCACACTAGAGTTTATGGAGTTGACACTGACCGTGATGACTTGGAAATCGGATTGGTGCAGGCTGCTGATAAGTTCAAAAAACCATTGTTTGGAATTTGCCGTGGCATTCAGATTATAAATGTCGCCTTTGGTGGAAATTTATTCACTGATATTCAAGATCAAAAACCTGATGCACTACGCCATGATTGGTTCCCTGATTTTCCACGAGATTTATTATCGCATGAGGTTGAATTTAATCCTGGATCATTACTTGAGAGAATTACAGAATTAAAGAATATGGAGGTCAACTCGTTACATCATCAGGCAATTATGAATATTGCCGATGATCTGGTGGCGATTGCTCATTCTCCAGATGGCCTCGTGGAAGCTGTTGAAAAAATCGACCATCCTTTTTTCCTTGGCGTCCAATGGCATCCCGAATGGTTGTTTTCGTTGGAATCTACCAAAAAAATCTTCACTGCATTTGTTAATTCAACAAAAATCTGATGAAAAATATTTCTTTCCCTCTTAGAAATGCAATTGGAATTTTTGATTCAGGTGTTGGGGGATTATCAGTCTTTCGCGAAATTCGCAAACTAATTCCGGACCATCCCATTATTTATTTTGCAGATCAATACCATGTTCCCTACGGTCCCAGACAACTCGAGGAAGTCTACTCACTTTCAAAGGTCATCACCGAATTTCTAATTGGTCAGGGTGCAAAAATCATCGTTGTAGCATGTAATACAGCATCAGCAGCCGCGTTATATCCCCTGCGCGATGAATTTCCCAATACTCCATTTGTCGGGATGGAGCCTGCCGTAAAACCAGCTGCTGAGAGAACACATACAGGAAATGTCGGAGTTCTGGCCACTCCAGCTACATTCCAGGGAAAGCTATATAATTCTGTCGTTGAACGATTTGCGAAGAGTGTAAAGATTTATCAAAATACATGTCCTGGATTGGTGCAGGAAATTGAAAAAGGAAATTTTCAGGGAAAAACAACCAGGTTAATTCTTGAAAATGCATTACACCCAATGCTTGAAAATGGAATCGACACGGTTGTGCTGGGGTGCACGCATTATCCATTTGTGATTCCTCTAATAAAAAAAATTGTTGGACCAGACATCTCAGTAATCGACCCATCTCCTGCAATCGCAACCCAAACACTCAGAAAAATGTCAGAACTGAAAAACGATAGTCTTTCCTCTGATTTTAATAATTCAATTTTATTGACGAGTGGACCAAGAAATGAATTTCTAAGATTTATTGACAAAATCAAACTGAATAAAAATATAGTTTTGGAAGTCGATTGGTCTAACGATCGGAAAAAAATCAACCTCGTACAATCTGAAAATGATTGACATGGTTATTTGATATACTTAATTTATATGCCTAAGAATATAATCTCAGTATTCCGGGCTAGGCGGTTTTTTTGATGGTGATATCCATCAAAAACATCCAGACCTCTGATGAAAAGATACACCAAAAAGGATGAAATAATGGAATTAGATTTAAACCCCTGTATAAGACTCACGATAGATGCAATTGGGAAACCTGGACAACGAACCTTTTTTATACAAGGTGAGACTGATAGTGAAACAGTTACACTCATTTTTGAAAAAATTCAATTACAGTCTCTAATTGTCGCGATAATCAGGTTTTTTGAAGATTTACATCAAAAATACCTGGATTTAGATCATGAAAATGGTGAATTTACTGAATCAAACATGAGGATTTCTCCGCCAGTTGATCCTCTCTTTAGAATTGGCGATATTAACCTGGTTTATGAAAGTGACCAGGATAAAGTTTGTCTGGTTACAAATGAGATAATTTTTGAACAAAATGATCCTCCAAAGCTTATGTCAGATCAAATCGAAGCGAGGATTGTGAATTTCTGGTGTACAAGAGATCAATTAAGCCAGCTCGCAAATTGGGGGGTAGATTTGATCCAGCGTGGCCGACCTATTTGTCCATTATGCAATGAACCAATAGAACCTGAAGGTCATTTGTGTCCCAAAAAAAATGGTCACAAAAAACATTAAATTGAACCATATTGAAACAAAAACAATAATCCAGACGTTACAATTTGGTTCCTTGACATTGATTGGTCAGGCATTGCGAGGATCTAATTCTACTTTTTTAACTCAGATAAAAGGATCTGATCATTCCCTTAAGGCAATTTATAAACCTTCTAAAGGAGAACGACCTTTATGGGACTTCCCCGACTTCACTCTCGCCCAGAGAGAAGTTGCAGCCTTTATTGTATCAACTCTTCTTTGTTGGGATTTTGTACCTCCAACAATTTTCCGTATTCAACCTGCTGTTTATGGTAAAGGTTCATTGCAATATTTTATTGAGCATAACCCTACCAATCATTATTTCCAACCCCCAATTGTTGATCAAACAATATTTATGAAAATCGCTATCTTTGACTTGCTGATTAACAATGCTGATCGAAAATCTGGCCATGTGATTTTTGATTCAATGAACAAACCTTGGTTGATTGATCATGGTCTGTCTTTTAACATGGAATTTAAACATCGTTCAGTCATTTGGGATTTTGCTGGTAATCAAATCCCAAATGAATTAAAAAATGATATCCAAAAAATCGTCCAGGTATTAGAATTAAATGAGTTAAGATTAGTAAGAAAATTAAATATGTTATTATCAAAAAAAGAAGTATTTTCGATTATAGAAAGAGGAAAATACTTACTATACCAGGGAGAATTCCCATATCCGGAACCAAATCGGCGTTCATATCCCTGGCCACCAATATAAACCACGGAGGTTAACATGCGCCAAATTTCGATAGCAATAATGGGTTTTGGAAATGTAGGTCAGGCACTTGCCACCTTATTATTAAAAAAGCAAGATATTCTTAAGAAAGAATATGATCTGGAACTTTTGGTCACTGGCATTTTCACAAAGAATCATGGCACAGCGATAAACTCAGGTGGGGTTAATTTGGCTAGAGCATTAGAATATGTTAATCAAGGTATTTCAATGTCCAATCTTTCTGAAGATAATCGTGTCTTCTCACCAGAAAAATTTATCAACGATAGTTCCGCTGAAATTTTTGTTGAATGTACGCCTTTAAATCCATTCGATGGCGAACCAGCCCTCTCATATAATAGAATTGCCCTTAATCGCGGAAAACATGTTGTAACAGCCAATAAAGGCCCGGTTGTATATGGCCACAACGAGTTAACGAAATTGGCAAATGATCGAAAAAAAGGTTTCTTTTTTGAATCTGCAGTAATGGATGGCGCTCCGATTTTTTCGCTTTTCCGGGAGACGCTTCCAGCTATTGATTTAATTGGATTTACAGGAATTCTTAATTCTTGCACCAATTATTTATTGGATTTAATGAACACTGGCTCTTCACTGGATGAAGCGATTATTCAAGCCCAGAAAATTGGCATAACAGAATCTGATCCCAGTGCAGACATTGATGGCTGGGATGCAGCCATAAAAGTAGCAGCACTTGTCACCGTCATCATGGGGATCCCTTTGACCCCTCATCAGGTTGACCGACAGGGAATCCGAGAAATAACATCAGAAATGATTGAAACTGCAAAACAAAATAATGAAAAATGGAAATTAGTTTGTTCTGCAAAACGTCAGGGAAATCGATTGCTGGAAGCCTTTGTCCAGCCTCAAAAAGTTAACATTGAATCTCAACTGTATCACATCAATGGGACCAGTTCATTCGTTCAATTTAAAACTGATGTTCTTCCCGGCCTTGGAATACTTGAGAATGATCCAGGACCAATAACAACTGCATATGGAATGCTTTCAGACATTATCAGTATCACAGATAAGTTTAATGTACTACGATAATGTATTTCTGTACTTTTTTCAGCGGAATAATTTTCAAAATAATTTCATAGAAAAAATAATATCCGGTTTATCGATTTCGCAAAGCGCTATCGATGAAATTCACTTCTTAACTCTTTTACCTGACGCTGTGGTTATTGATAATCTTTCACTTCATTCAGTACATACATGGCATTTGTCCAACACACAACAATTCATTCTTATATCACTTTTGTTTGATCGGGTTGCATGCCAGGAAAAAAATATTTTGATCATCCAAAAACATGAACAATTTATTTACAGTATTTTAGTTGGTTCAGGAAAATTGGTTGGAAAATACAATGTATTGCCATTATTTTCGTTAGATTTTTCTGATTCTGTAATAAAAAACGTAAGTCAATCGAATAACTCTCAAACACAGGATTTAAATAATTTTATTATTGCCGATGGTTCAATTGAAAAGGCCGAAGACAATCAATATTTTTCAAATAAACCTTTCTTATTTTTACTTAATCTTGGATTTCAAAAAAAGTACAAAAGTATCAGTTTTCAATGTTATACCAATAAATTAGTTTATTCACTTCAGTTTAAAAAAGTATAAACAAGGATGAAATCAATTCTTTTCTGATTATTGGATTATCTGCCAAGCATTGATTTCAACCTTAAATTCACCTTTCTAATTAAATCAATTTAGATCAGTTGAATCGGTTAATATTTCTTCTTCCTGTTTTAAATTCTTCCACCTGATTAGTAGACTGATAACATATCCAATAATCGATCCAAAAATAACAACATATCCTGCTATAAAATAATTAACTGTGTTTAACGTAGTATTCATATTCGCTCCATTTCACCTTATATATCTAATCCTGAAGGTTGAATTTCAATTCCTCAACCTGGTTGGCAAGTTGCCCTAAACGAATGCGATGCCAGACCAAATCAACAAACAGGATGGAAAATACTACAATACCGACCATGAGGGTCTGAAACATGGCTGGGGTCATATCGAATGTTCCAACTGCTGTAGGATCTGAACCAGCAATGACCACTGGATGGATCGTTCTGAAAATTCGGATAGAGAAAAAAGTTAAGGGAACGCTCAAAAAACCTACGATCGCATAAACAGCTCCAAACCGAGCTCTACGTTCTGGATCATCAATCCCCTGACGCAGCATCAAATAAGCAATGTATACAAGCTCCATAATCGTCGCTGTTGTTAATCGAGGATCCCATGTCCACCAGGTATTCCAAATTGGTCTAGCCCAAATAGATCCGGTAACGATATTTATTAAAATGAAAACAATTCCAATCTCAACCGCTGCAACCCCAACCAGGTCCCATACCTTTGTCTTTTTGACAAGAAATAGAATTCCTGCTACTGCTGCGAATAGGAATGACAACATACCAACCCACCCGGCAGCGACATGGAAATAAAAAACTTTTTGCACCGCACCCATCACTCGTTCAATGGGTGCATAGAAAAACACCATCGCTGTCGCACTTAATAAAGCAATTACAGTAACAATATCGAGAACTTTTAATGCCATAGGTTTTTTCATCTTTACCTCCAAAATTACTCTTCAACAACAGAATCAAACACCATAAATGCAACCGATGTGAATATTATGTCGTAAACGATCAATAAATTAAACCAGGTCTGCAAATCTTCCAATGGAAACCCATTCAAGATACCCGCAGAAGCTTTCACCGCAGCGATTAAAACTGGTAAGATCACTGGAAATAATAAAATAGGAAGGAGAATATCGCGTGTTCTTGCTTGCACAGCCATGCTTGCCAACAATGTTCCAATCGCAACATATCCTTCAGAACCTAACACAATCACAAGCAATAATGCCGGTGAAATTATATTTGTATTATATAGAATGGAATAAATTGGCAGCACAATTAGCGCAACAATCACCATAAAAATCCAATTTGCAAGACTCTTTCCGAAATAAATCGCTGTCCTGTCTACTGGTGCCAGTAATAAACCGTCTAGACAACCACGGTCCTTTTCTACCGCCATCGAACGATTCAATCCTAAAGTTCCTGCGAAAGTTATCGTTACCCAGAGGATACCTGCAGTCAAAGCAGAACGTGTTTTTGGATCCAATTCCAATGCAAAATTGAAGATGAAAATCACCAATAAAGCAAACACAAGCATCGCACTGATTAATTCTTTCCCCCGAATCTCCGCAATCAAATCTTTCCATACAACTGCAAACATTGCTTTTGAAAATGATGTTTTAGTGTTCAACCTTTATCTCCCCTATAGCATCAATTTCATCAACGATTGATTGATAATATGCAAGCAAACCGTGTTCCGGAAGATCTTTTGCATACTTAGAAGATTGAATTCTTCCTTTGGATAAGACATCAAAACGGGTTGCTAAAGTGGCTACACGCGGAAAATCATGCGATGTCATTACAACAGTCCGCCCTTTTAAGGCTATTTGTTTCAACAATCGATCTAGCATGTTGGCTGCTTCCTGATCTAATCCAGTATGTGGTTCATCTAATAATAAAACCTCAGGGTCATGTAGTATAGCTCTGCCAATAGCCAACCTCTGTTGCATTCCTCTTGAAAAAGTTCGTACCAAATCCTTTTTTCTCTTAAGTAAGCCTACCAGAGATAAAATTTCTTCAATATGCGATTGAAAATTTGATAATCCATATAAACGACTGTAAAACCGTAAATTTTCTTCAGCGCTCAAATCACCATAAAGAAGTGGCAAATGAGAGACAACACCTAATTTCTTTCTGACTTCTACTGCCTGACCAGGTAAGGAGTAGCCAGAAATTTTGATTTCACCATAGTTAGGTTTTGATAAAGAAGAAAGAATTCGAAGCAGGGTCGTCTTTCCTGCCCCGTTAGAACCTAATAAAGCGACAAATTCACCCTGTTGAACCGAAAAATTCAATTTCCGTAAGACCTGTTTATGTCCAAACCGCTTGACTAAATTATTCACTTCAATAATTGCGGTCAATTCAATTCCTCAGAATTTTGTTTGATTTTTATAATTTTTGTTAATTCATTTCTTCTATTATTGTATGCATCTGCTGGAATTTCGCCTGATTTATAAGCATCGTCTAACGTTATCACGGCATCCAATAGACTTTCCAAATCTTCTTCATCTTGGTAAATATCACTGGATCCCGATTCTGATTTCATTTTCTTTCTTAGATAAAAAATTGAAAACGCAACCGCCAAAACCAGAAACAATGAACCTACGACAATACTGGTAATATTTCCATCTTGAATAATAGATGTTGTTTCCTTAACTTTTCCAGTTAATTTTACATTTATTGCGCTCTCAGCTGTCATCACGCCACCGGAATAAGTTTGTATTTTCATTCCCTGAATATCTCGTTCTCCAGAAAATTCCAATTGATTACTGGAAAATTTGACCATATTTGCAGGCAACATGAATATTGATGCGTTAACTTGTAAAGGCAATTGAATATTAAAATCTAACGAATTTGTATATGGTAGTTCATAAGCGAACAAGATTTGAACAGAAGAATTCGCTCCAAAAGTTTGCAAAGAGCCAAAGCCATTTTCTAATTGGATATAATCACGCCCCATCACGCCTTGTTCAAATTGAAGATTTTGGGCACCCGATGGAAGGGAAAATTGAATTACCGGTGACAGTTCATCTTTTGGAATAATAACTGAATCTGTTGGATTTTGAATCACATACATCTCAACAATTTGAACGGTATCTTCATTTAAAAATTCAAAAAATACATGCATTCTCTCTGCATATAGATCAGAAGAATCAATAGAAGTCTTTTTTATTTCAATGGGCAACTGAACATTACCCTGGTTATCAATCACAGGATTATGCAACACATCCGAGGTATGCTGAATGTCATCTATCACTAAAGACGCCTGATATACCCTGCCAGATACATTCTCTAGATTTTGAAATGAATATGATCCATTTTCTAAAACTGGAGCTTCAATCTGAAAAGCCATTTCCATTCCATCATATCCTGAAAGAGTCACCACGATATTTTCAGGTATGATTTCGAGAGTTGTCAATTCTCCTTGTATTGAAAACATGCTTTGATCAACATTTGTTTCCGTGTTTTCAGTTTCTGGCGAAACAGATTCAATATCTTCTGATTGTGTAGTTTTTGATTTTTCAGAAAATCCCAGGTATCGAACATAGCTGGAAACAGCTAATTTCTCTTCAATTGATATAGATTCAGAGAAATTATGCATTTCGGGTTCTATTCCGTTTTCAACTGTATTCAGGATATCAGTGATTGATTTTTCCGCCATTGCGCTTGCTTTTTGTAAAGGTAGGTTCTCAGGTGTGTGGCATTCGACACAATTTTCAGAAAAAACAATTTCTCCAAGGTTTATGAGATCATCCGAAAAAGAAAGGGACAATGCGTAGGAAGTGACATCCCATCTTTCACGATCACTAAGACTTTGAAATCCAGGCATAAATCTTTCAATATTACCAATTGTTATTACCCGATACCAATCAATAGGTTTAACATCTTTAGCAATATTAAAATCGCCAATTGGTGTTACTGGATTTGGCAGTTGGTTACTCTGGATCCCATCACCCATTCCAGTTTCGCCATGACAGGGTGAACATTTTTCTGCATAAATTAAAGCTCCGTTTTGAACATCTGGTTCAATCATTGGTAATACGATTGAAACGGATGGAACTGATTGAGGTTGAACTGGTTCTTGTTGTACAAGATTTGGAGGTGGCGTGACATCAGCTGCGAGTGATACAGAACACCCGGATAAAACTCCAATTAATAATGTTGCAAAAATTAAATATAAAATTTTTCTCATTTTCAGGTTTCCCAATAAATCACAGAGTTTTTCCACATTTAGCACAAAATTTATCATTTTTTGAAACTGGTTTTCCGCATTTTGGACAAAAGCCATCAGGCTTGGAATCTTTTGTTCTTTTTCGAGCAGCGATCATCGACTCAATATCCACATCTTTAATCATTTTTTCAGAATTGTCATCACCATCTACTCGATTCTCATTAATTACTTTTTCTATTCGCTGGATTTGATCCTCACTATTATCATCCCCATCAATTTTATCGAGTGTTTTGATAACTTCCACCCCTTTTTGAAGCAGATATTGTCGTTGAATTGGATAATCCTCTTCTGGAATTTTTCCAAGATGATAATCAAACTCAAGTTCCTGCAACGCTCGTAAAATTCGATCACGCTCAGCCAATAAAGCTGATACATGCATTTCTTTTTCAGCAGTTGGAAGGGCCTGGGTAATCAGAGATCTATGCCTTCGTTCATCAAGAAATGGTTGAAAAATAAAAATTAATACAACTATCAGAATTCCTATCAGCAAAAATATGGATCCAATATCCATTAACAATCTCCTCTACTGTTTTAATGCACTATCAATCATGCTTGAAATTTCATTTAATGATACAAACGGGCCAATTTTTCTGGCAGCTAATTTTCCATTTTTGTCAATCACATACGTTTCTGGCACGCCACTAATTTTAAATAATTGAGATATTGCAGTCCTCAAATCTGGTCCATTTGGGTATGTGATGTCAAATTTTTCAAGATACCCACGAGCTTCCGTTTCTGTATCGACATAATCAACACCCAGAAAAACAACTTCTTCGGAATCCTGATAATTTCGCCAGGCTTCTTCCAGGTCAGCGGCTTCTTGTTCGCAAGGTTTACACCAGGAAGCCCAAAAATTCACAACTATAACTTTCCCTATCAAATCTTCAGTTTTAATTATTTGTCCATCAAATGTTGTCAATTCAAATGGGGGAACAGAATTTCCAACCTGTATAGGTCCTTGTTGAGCGTTTTTTAGCCCCCACCCCATCAATGCTAAAAAAGCTAATAAAACCGCAAATGCACTGATAATTACCCATTGTGGAAGTTTTTTTTGTTTGTTTTTTTCTTCAGTCATATTCCCCATGAATTCTCCTATGATAAACCTTCATCATTATTCAGATTTTTTAAAGCTTTTTCCATTTCTTGTATGTATTTATCGTCTTCATTTTTGATATCTTGAATAATATTTTCTGGAGATTTTTTAATATGTTTCATGTTTTTGTAAACCAATACAATCCCACCGACAAAAAAAAGTGGCGGGAGTATATAAACCAACCAATTTAATCCTCTGGCAGGTGGTTGAGCTAATACCCGATCCCCATATTGATTCACAAAATATTGTTTGATTTGTTCCTTGGACCAACCAGCAATTAACTTTTCTTTAATTAATGCTCTCCATTGAGCACACGCTTGTGTTGGACAAACATCGAGGGGAATATTTTCACAGACAGGACAATATAATTCTTTAGCAATCGCATTTACTTCATCATCGCTAGGAATCTCATTCTGTCCATAAACAAAATCTTTTGGATAAAAAAGAATCAACCCTACTAAAATTATCAAAACAAAAAATATTTTTTTTACAAAATTATCTGTGGTTACCTTTTCCATTCAACATACCCTTCAACAGATTATTATGGTTTGGTTATCATTTTTCCGGAATTCGTTTTTACAATTCGGGATGGTGCAAATTCTATACTTTTTTCAGTTTCAGGCCATGCAGCTATAAATGATCCAATAACAAGTAGTATTCCACCAAACCATAACCAGTTTATTAACGGATTGTGAAAAACTTTAAATGTAGCACCACGTGAAGAGATTTGTTCCCAATTTACTAAGATGATATATAAATCATCCTCAATCGTACTTCTTACCCCTGGAATGGTCATAGGTTGTTGACTATCATAATAAAAATCGCGGCGCGGGTATAATTCTCCAAGATCTCTACCGTTTTTTGAAACAGACAAAACAGCCCTGGCTACATTTCTACCATCAGCCACATCAAATTCAGCTAAATTTTTGTATGTTACCGTATAACCAGCAAGAGACATGCTCTCTCCAGGTGCCAACCTTCCCTGTGTTTCTGTCTGGAATAATTCGATCCCAATTATCCCTATAGCCATAAAAACCACACTTAAATGAATGATATATCCACCATATCGACGACGATTTCGAAATGTTAGTTTCCAAAATGCTGTCAGATAATTCTCACCACTTCGTCGATGTCTTGCTGCCATACCGCGCCAAAATTCATATAATGTGACAAATGCTGCCAAAGAAGCCAACCAAATACCAATTAAAGCACCAACACTTCTGATACCTGAAATAATGAGGACAGTTAATAAAATCAGAGATGCAGCTGCAGGTAACCATAAGGCTTTTCCCAAAGTTTTCCAGGTGGAATGTCCCCAGGCAGATAATGGTGCAATTCCCATTAGCAACAATAATCCACCAAAAAGTGGTCCAGTAGTACTGTTGTAAAAAGGAGGTCCAACCGTCACTTTTTGACCTGTAAATAACTCAGATATCAGCGGGTAGACAGTTCCCCAGAAAACTACAACCAGGATACCAATAAAGAGAAGATTATTAATTAAGAATAGCGACTCTCTTGACAGTAAAGATGTCATTACTCCTTCTGATCTTAACTCATCCCAACGTTTAATCAATAATGCTAGCGAGATGATAAAAGATACTCCAATAAAAATAAAAAACATCGGTCCAATGGCACTTTGAGCGAAAGCATGCACAGACGAGAGCACACCAGAACGGGTTAAGAAGGTTCCAAATATCACCAGTGAATATGTTAGAATGACGAGGATCATATTCCAGCGTTTGAACAACCCTCGTTTTTCCTGAATCATTACAGAATGGAGAAATGCGGTACCGGATAACCATGGCATGAACGCTGCATTTTCAACCGGGTCCCATGCCCAATAACCTCCCCATCCTAATACATCATAAGCCCACCGACTGCCAAGAATTAGACCAATTGATAAGAACATCCAGGCAACCAGAGTCCATCTGCGGGTCAGTCTTATCCATCGATCATCTTTTCTTCCCGTAATCAAAGCAGCAAAACCAAAAGCATATGGAATAACAAACGAAACAAAACCAAGGTACAACATAGGTGGATGAATCACCATGCCAGGATGACGTAATAATGGATTTAATCCCCTTCCATCAAACGGATGAATGAGTTGACTCCCTGCTGGAGCGAACATCGCAACCAATTCCCGTCCAGTTGTTGTTGTCCAGAATCGGATGAATGGATTTTCAAAGGCAATAACCATAAATAAAAAGAAAGCCAGGGTCACCGAAGTTACTACAATTACCCAGGGAAGAAGATCTAAATCTCTGTCCCATCTTCTTAATGTGACAGCTGAACCAAATGCTGACATTAACCAAGCCCAGAAAACCAACGATCCAGCCTGACCACCCCACAATGCAGTTATTTTAAGATATAAAGGCATTGTGCTGCTGGTGACGTTATAAACATATTGGACTTCATAATTTTGATTGACTAAGAGTGCAATCAAGCTGATAACGGTTATTGTCAAAAGTGGAAAGGTTAATAAAAGTGCTAACCTTGCACTTTCCACAAATTTGTATAAATTTTTTCTTTCACCAATAACTGCAGCAACAACCGCATAAATACTTACAATTAAAGTAATGACCAAAGAGCCATATCCAAGGTTTGGTAGCATAAATTCTCCGATTTAATAATTGGAATCTCTAACTGTTTTCTGATTGATCTGGGACAGCTTCTTCGTATTTTGTTGGGCATTTAAGTAGTAATTCAGCCGCGTGGAACATCCCATCCTCACCAATTTTACCTGTCATGATTGCCTGTGCTTCATTTTGAAGCAGGTCAGGCATAACACCTTCATAAATTACTGTGATTCTATTTGAATCTGGATTGTTTACAGCCTGATGCAATACCATGGCAAGTCCACCTTCGGCATCAATTTGTTTGTTATCGCCAGGTACATGGGCAACATCAAATTTTAATATCAAATTTTCAGTGTCATATTCGATCGTATCTCCTAAAACTGCTCCCGATACACGAATGTCTTTGCCCACAATTTCATCCTGTCTTTCTTTAATTTCATCTACAGTCAGGAAATATTGTGCACCAGCTTTTGTATTTGTAATGATTAATAAGATGATAGCGGCAATTATTAAGACACCACCAAATAGGAATTTTTTTTGACTACCTTTGACAGGGGTTGTTTTTACAGAGTCTTCCATCAAACCTCCGGATATTTTATTGGTTAATGAATATTTTTCCACAAAGAGATTAATAGAGGGTTAAATTATCAAATTAAAATAAAAAACATCTCTATTGTCTTAATTTTGAAAATTATAACATCCAAATTTATCAGTAGAAGAAAATATTCATTAGAACTCTTTAATTTTCTTTAAATTTCTCTAAGATTCGATTCTCATATAATAAATTTTCGATTTTCTGAATAAATTCTACTTTAGGTGGAGGAGATGATTCATTACTTTCCAATTTATCATTAACAAACCTGGCAATTTGCGTTGCAGAAGAAGGTTTTCCAATTTTTTTCGCATTATCTTGAGTGACAATAAGATTTTTATTACCATCCACCATTAAATCGCCAAAATTTTCAATAAATTCCAAAGAATTCTTAACCCAAAAACCAGCATTACCATCCAGAACATATTGTGCATTTCCCGTTTCTTGACCAGGTATCACATCAATCAAGATGATCGGCAGACCAGAAGCTAATGCCTCTGTAACGATTAAACCGCCCGCTTTTGCAATTAATAAATCCGATGCTTTCATAAATTCTGGCATTTTATCCACAAATTCATACAAAAAAACTTTATGGTGCCATTCTAAGGTATTTAATTCATCGAAAAGATTTTTATCCTTTCCAGTTACGATGATTAGTTGAAAAGAAAAACCTGAATGATCCAAAATTGTTAAATTTTCTTTGAAATGCTCGATTCTTTTACTTCCAACAGCCAAAATACATGTCAGGTTTTCATCCCAACCCAGGGTTTTTCGTAGTTCATGTTTTGTTTCTTGTATTAAAAAAATCATTGGGTTTACTGGAATTCCAATAACACTAATTTTTTCAGGATCAACCCCCGTTTCAATCGCGTCATCTCTCACAATTTCTGTCGGGACAATTAGCCAGTCCACCTTTTCATTAAACCAAATTTGATGAACAGTTGCTAAATCGGTAACAATTGTTACCATTGGAATATTCTTCTTTTGCAAGGATCTCACAGCAACAAAAGGAGCCTGATACAAAGGATATGTATTAATCACAATATCTGGATTGTATTCTTCAATAATTTCATGAAAAACTTCGAACAATGAAACCACCAGGATTGTTTCCAAAATTGTGACAGGAATCGAAGCATCACTTAATTCATACCCAAATTTATATAATTCGGGTACATTTCGAACCCATTTATCGTATTCGCTTTGAGACTCTGTAAGGAAATTAGGCGTTTTCTTATTGTCTAAAGGATTAATTAAAGATATAGAAAAAAGATCGGGGTTTAATTCCTCAAAAGCTGACTTGAGTGCTATTGCTGCACTTCGGTGCCCGAAACCAGCATCCGCTGTTAAAATTAAAATATTCTTTTTCTGATTTTCCATTTGCTTTACCTCATGCTTCCGGTAATACAATCCCTCTTAAATAATTTAATAAAATAGAAAGTGCAAAATCTGATGACATTTCTTTATTCTCAATTCTATTCCCACCGAAGATCTTTTTCCAGGCCCAACAGCCTTGATCACTGGAAAGACTGACCCATACCAATCCAACTGGTTTTTCAGGTAAACCACCACCAGGCCCTGCAATTCCACTTATCGATATACCAATGATTTTTTCTATTGGAAATTCTTTGGAAAATAATTTTCGTACGCCATTTGACATTTCGATTACAGTTTCTCTGCTTACTGCACCATATTTTTCAAGGGTTTTTGCTTTTACGCCAAGTAATGAACGCTTTGCTTCATAAGCATATGCACAAACACCGCCTAAATAATATTCAGAAGACCCAGCAACATTTGTAACTCGGTGACTGATCAATCCCCCTGTACAAGATTCTGCAAATACTAATTTATGATTATTTTGAGATATTAATGGTTTAATTTCTTCTTCAAGATTTTCTTGCATTGAAAATCTCCTCTATTTTATTTAATTTTCAAGAATCAAATTATAATCTCAAAGTAGATTATTTTACTTTAGGTGTTTAGGATCGTAATCAATAAAATTATGCCTTCTGCAACATTTCATTTTCCTACTGGTTTTTTATGGGGTACTTCTACATCTGCTTATCAGGTAGAGGGAAATAATTCAAATACAAACTGGAACCAATGGGAAGACATTCCCGGCAAAATCTTCGAAAACCAAAAATCGGGGAAGGCATGTGATTGGTGGGCTGGACGATGGAAAGAAGACATGGATCGAGCAAATGCTACCCACCAAAACGCTCACCGATTATCAATTGAGTGGAGTCGAATTCAACCTGAGATAAACCGCTGGGACGAATCTTCATTAGATCATTATCGGGAAATCTTACAGGGTCTGAGAGATAGAGGTATAAGTCCTATCATTACTCTCCACCATTTCACGGAACCGATGTGGCTTTCAGAAATTGGCGGTTGGGAAAATGATGATATTATTTTATTTTTTGATCATTATGTTGCTAAAGTTGTCGAAGGTCTAAAAGAATATTGCAATTATTGGATCCCAATAAATGAACCAAATGTTTTAGCTCATCAAGCATATATTGAAGCAAATTTTCCGCCAGGAAAAAGAAGTCTTAAATCCGCATTTAAAGCTTTATCCAATATGGTGAAAGCTCACATTTGTGCATATTCTACAATCCATCGAATTCAACCTTTAAGCAGGGTTGGAACCGCTATTAATTACCGTGCTTTTTGGCCTGAAAATAAATACAACCCACTCGATCAATTTATGACAAAGACTCTTCATCAGCAATATAATGACGCTTACATAAATGCACTTCGAATGGGTAAATTGAATTTTGCATTCAAAAAAGAAAAGTTTACTAAAACTGGTTCTACATTCGATTTTTTGGGACTAAATTATTATTCTGGGGATGAAGTCAAATTTAATCTCTTAAAACCAAAGGATTTTTTCCACCAACGTACTTTTCCGAAATTAACAGAAATAAGTGAAAATGGATTTATAGCTAATATTCCATCTGGCTTAGAAAATGCTATTCATTGGGCAACAAAATATAATCGTCCGATCATTATCACCGAAAATGGAATTGAGGATTCAAAAGACCAGCTTCGGCCACAATATATCATTGAACATATCCATAAAATTTGGCGGGCAGCAAATTTAAGTGTTCCGATTAAAGGGTATTTTCATTGGACGTTGGCAGATAATTTTGAATGGGAACGAGGATGGTCGCAAAGATTTGGTTTGTGGAAGTTGGATGTAGTTGATCAGACAAGAATAAAGACCAAAAGTGCAGACCTATTTTCTCAAATTTGTAAAACTAATTCACTATCCAGTGAAACTATTAATCGATTCTGTCCTCAGATTTATTCAAAAATATTTCCTGAATAGAGTAGCTTCGGTTGACTTATAATCGTATTTTTTAATTATTTTTGATTGGAAGGTGAACAGAAAAGAGGGTTCCAACCCCAATTTCTGATTCGACAAGAATTGTTCCTTTATGAAGATTGATAATATATTCAGAAATAGATAACCCCAAACCAAATCCAGAACTTGGACTTCGCGTTCTGGATTTTTCTCCGCGATAGAACCTGTCAAAAATTTTCTGTAAATCTTTCTTTGCTATTCCAGGACCATTGTCTTGAATAAAAATTTTGGCAAATTCGGTTCCTTTTTCTAGCTGGATGGTAACTTTTCCACCGTCTGGTGTGTATTGAATTGCATTCCCGAGCAAATTCAGTAATACCTGCTTGATCCGATCACGGTCTCCATTGATCTCAATTTGGTCTACCTTTGTCATTACGATACTTAAACGACCAGCAGCCAGAGTCTGCACATGATTAAAAACTTCACAAATCAGGTCGTCTAGCGAAAAGAGTCTGAAATCCATTGGCATTTCGCCTGTTTCTGCCTGTGATAAAAACAATAAATTCCCGACCAGACGAGTTAATCGATCTACTTCATTTTCAATACTCACCAATGACTCCAGATCATATTGTTTGTATTTCTTCATTATCCCAACTTCACCTTTAATGACAGTCAATGGTGTTCTTAATTCGTGGCTAATATCAGTAACCAATTGTTTTTGGGATATTAAAATTTGATCTAGTTTGCCAAGTGTTTCATTAAATGAAAAAATTAATTGACCTACCTCATCATCTTTTTGTTGATCACTGATTGGAATCCGCCTGGAGAGGTCATTTGTCTCGGTTATTTCTTTTGCAAACTCAGTTACAATCATCAAAGGTTGTAATGTCTGCCTTGTCATGATCCAACTAATAATTGCTGCCACAATTAATGCAATAATCAAAAGGAATATCAGAACAATGGCCAGGGTACTTAGCGTAATATCCACAAGTGTTAAATCAATTCCTACCTGGAGGATACCGACTGGACCTCGAGAAGTCTCTAAAGGTATCGTCAAAACTCTCATACGAATACCATCGTGATTACTATTCCGATAAACAACTCTTCCCTGTCTTAATCCATTTTCATCTAAAGAATCAGCAAAAATACTTGGTTTTGAAATCAAAATTTCATTAGAATTTTTCCAAATTTGAACATATTGATTTTCAATTGGTAAGAATTCAAAAGCTATTTCAGATATTATTCGATTTTCAGTGGTAACACTTAAACCATTTATGATTCTTTGCGCCGATGAAGATAAAAGTTGGTCAATTTGATCCAATAAAATAGAATTAACTAATCCATAGACCAATAACCCTAAAATAGCCAGCAGTCCCCCTATTAAACCGGTGAATAATAATGTCAGTTTTGATTGTAATGACATTAAGGCGTTTCACGCATCACATACCCGACCCCTCTTACGGTATGGATCAAGTGAATTTCTCCTTTTTCTTCTATTTTTTGACGTAAATAACGAATATATACATCAAGCACGTTACTTTCCCCCCCAAAATCATATCCCCAAACACGATCGAAAATTACTTCCCTGGTCAGTACCTGGCGTGGATGACGTAAGAAAAGTTCCAGTAAATCATATTCTTTGGCAGTTAAGTTTATTCTGCGACCACCTCTATTTGCCAATCGAGTCGAAGTATCCAGAACCAAATCAGCCATACTTAGAGTTAGGGTTCTTTCTGATTTTGTTCTTCTTAGTAAAGCTCGAATTCGGGCATTCAACTCTTCAATTTCAAAGGGCTTAACCATATAATCATCAACCCCAGCATCCAATCCCATTACCCGATCGCTTGTTGCATCTTTGGCTGTAAGCATGATGATAGGCACATTGTCTTCTGTGGACCGAATTCGATCACAAAATTCCAGACCATCCATACCAGGCAACATCCAATCAAGAATTATTAAATCAGGATGAAATTTTTTGTAAATATCAAAACCAGTTTCTCCATCAAAAGCATTTTCTACGTTATAGCCTTCATAGGTCAATGTTCTTTTCAGGACTCTTACAATAGCCTGGTCATCCTCAATGATTAATATTCTCTCATTCATGATTAATCCTTCCAAAAAAAATCATATAAATTTATTTGCAATAAATGATTTTAATAATTATAGATTATCTTTTGATATGTAAATCCACAATATGGAAATTTTTAAGAAATTGTCTTTTTGATACCAAGAAAAAAACATCCTTTTGATGGATTATAATCATAAATATGAGCAAAATTGATATCCAACCCGCGCTTCTAATTGAAACTAACAACCAATTATTTGACATGATTTCAGATTTGCGAAATTTATCAATGGTCAGTGTTGATACAGAATCGAATAGTTTATTTGAATACCAGGAAAAAATTTGTCTAATTCAATTTTCTTCTAACAAACAAGATTATATTGTTGATACGATCAAATTACGAGACATTTCCTCATTAAATGAAATTTTTTCATCTACCAAGATTGAAAAGGTTTTCCATGCTGCAGAATATGATCTCATGTGTTTAAAAAGAGATTATCATTTTGAATTTAATAATATTTTTGATACCATGATCGCGTCTAGAATTCTGGGTTTTAAATCTGTTGGTTTATCTTCATTATTAAATGAATTTTTTCATGTCGATGTGGAAAAGAAATATCAAAGAGCAAATTGGGGCAAACGTCCTTTGTCTGAAGAGATGATTACATATGCTCAAATGGATACACATTTCCTAATCGAGATACGAAAAATTTTGTATAAAAAATTGAAAGAACAACAAAAATGGGATTTAGCCGTAGAAGATTTTAACCGGTTAACTTTTATTGAAGCATTTGTGAATAATAAAAATAATGATCATTATTGGCGGATTATAAAAGGAAACATTCTCACATCACAACAAGAAAATGTCTTAATTGAATTATTCTTCTTGAGAGAGAGTCTAGCTGAACAATCAAATCGTCCCCCTTTTAAAGTATTTGGAAATCAAACAATTCTGGAATTAGCAAAAAAAATGCCAAAAAATGAATCTCAATTAGAAAATATTGTTGGTTTATCTCCGAAGCTAATACAAAAATACGGAGAGAAAATAATAAAAACAATCTTAATTGGCTCTACCAAAGGTACAAATATTAAAAAAGAAAAAAATAGACCAGATGCTCGATTCTTACAGAAATATGACGCTTTGAAACAATGGCGAAAGAGAAAAGCGATTGAATTAGATGTTGAATCGGACATTATTCTTCCAAAAGAGCATATGGAACAATTGGCTCACCTAAAAAGATCTGAAATTTTAGATGTTCAGAAAATTATGGATAATATTCCTTATCGTTTTGAAAGATTTGGACAAGAAATTCTGTCTGTTCTCGGAGAAATCGATTCAATATGAAAATTCATTTTTTGGGTGCTGCTCGTACTGTTACTGGATCTCAATTTCTGATGGAGGTCAATGGTTCAAAAATTTTATTAGAATGCGGGATGTTTCAAGGAAAGCGCTCAGATACATATCAAATTAATCAAAATTTCTTGTTTGACCCTAAGAAGGTAGACGCTTTACTACTTTCACATGCTCATATCGACCATAGTGGAAATATTCCCAATCTGGTAAAACAAGGTTACTCCAAGCGAATATATGCAACAGAAGCAACTGTGAGCCTGGCAAAAATAATGTTAAAGGATTCTGGATACATTCAGGAAGCGGACATTCAATATGTAAACAAGAAAAGAGCTCGACGCGGAGAACCCCCTATTGAGCCTTTATATACTTTTGAAGATGCTGAAATTGCTTGTGATTTATTTACCTCAGTAAAATATAACATGACATTCGAAGTAACAAAGGACGTATTGGTTACCTTTGTCGATTCAGGTCATATTCTCGGCTCAGCTTCAATAATTCTTGATATTAAAGAGAATGGTCATTCCAAACGAATTTGGTTTTCTGGAGATATTGGTAGGGATAATCTTCCCATCCTTAAGGATCCAGTAATGCCAGAAAATGCTGATTATTTAATTATGGAGTGTACCTATGGAGATAAAGATCATCGTGACCCCGAAATGGCTTTTGATGAATTTCGAGAAGTAATTTCAAAAACAATCAAAAGGGGCGGAAAAATAATTATTCCTGCATTTGCTGTGGGCAGAACACAGGAGTTAGTTTATTTCTTAAATCAAATGCAAGCAGCAAATGATATTCCTTCAATTCCGATGTTTGTTGATAGTCCTTTAGCTATTAATGCAACCGATATCTTTAAACAATATGTACATCTTTTTGATGATGAAACCAAAAATTTTATTTTAGAAGGAAAACATACTGCATTATCCAGCCCAAATCTAAAATACACTAGATCTGTAGAAGAATCAAAGGCTATTAATAATATAAAAGGACCGGCTGTAATTATTTCCGCATCCGGCATGGCTGAAACAGGTAGAATTCTCCATCATCTTCGAAATAATATTGAAAACCCCCTCAATACCATCATGATTGTGTCATGGCAGGCACCACAAACATTAGGTAGACGCTTAGCAGAACGACAAAAAACAGTCAGAATTTTTGGACAATTATTTGAAAGAAGAGCTGAGATTGCGACAATCGGAGGTCTTTCTGCCCATGCAGGTCAGGATAAGTTATTACAATATGGAGCAGCTACAAAAAATTCGCTAAAAGGTATTTATCTGGTTCATGGAGAGGAAAATGCTGCACAAGCTTTAATGGATAAATTCGAAGAAGTCCACATTGCTCCTGTATATTTTCCTGAAAAATCTGAATACGTGGAAATTTGAAATATCCTCTGCTATAATTGGCGACGATTGAGGGAGAGATGCCGGAGCGGTTGAACGGGGCGGTCTCGAAAACCGTTGTGGTCTTATGGATCACCGAGGGTTCGAATCCCTCTCTCTCCGCAAAAAAAGGCTATCTATATCATAGACAGCCTTTTCTTTTATTTAATTATGTTTTTTTATGGTTCTACTTGTTCAGGAATTACCATTCCTTCTAATATAATTTCTAATGCCATTGTATGGCTGCATCGGCCTCGGCTTTGGAAAAATTCACAATCACATGTCCATTGACCATCTGTATATGTTACATTATGTGGATTATTTTCTCCCCCAATAACAACTTCTAATTTTTTTACCGAAAACCGGTCTTTTTGTTGTGCATATCTTTTGGCTTTTTCAATTTTTCCGATCATCCCATAATCCATTTGTAATCAATCTCCTTTCAAGTTTTTTGAGTTAAGAAATAAAAAGCACGCAAAAAATGCGTGCTCCTAAAATTCATATGTCAAAAATACAATTGTGTCCATGAAATCTCCTGATTGATTCAATAATACGAATGTTGGATAAAAAAGTCAACACATTTTTTGAAACAAAATTGCATCTTCTCCATCAATGTAATATGAATTCCAAATTTCCTTTTGGAAATAACCATTATTTTCATATAAACGAATTGCCTTCGAATTACTTTTCCTTACGGTCAGTTTCACAATATATACATTCATCCTGCTTTCACATTCCTTCAATAATTGTTGAGCAATCCCTTGATTTTGAAATTCAGGCATGACTGCAATGGTTGTTATCCACCCGGTTTTTTCTTTCTGTTTAACACTACCAGCAATAAACCCAACAAACTTGCCAGAAAACTCAGCTTTTATTTTTACGATTCCGGGAATTGTTAACACACCAATCAAATCTAATAATGGCCAATTGTCAACAGGGAAACAAATTTTTTCGAGATTTCGAAGATCATTCAAGTCTTTCAAGGAAGCAGGTTCAATAAGTATCATTTAATAATACATTTCAGATTTAAATAAAAACCTCCCCCGAGAGGGAGGTTTTTATTATTAATTTTATTCAAATTTTTTGGTTTTAGAAACAAAATCAGATAACATACTTGTGAATTCCATTGGGAATATAAATTTTGTTGATGGATTCGTTGCCATCGATTTTAATGTCTCGAAATATTGTAAGGACATCGTCTGGGGATCAACATCCTTTGCAATCGAAAAGATTTTTGCAAGAGCATCTGAATAACCTTCAGCTCGTAATAATTGTGCCTGTCTTTCACCTTCAGCAACCAAAATGGAGCTTTCTTTAACTCCTTGAGCCTTAAGAATAGCTGCTTGTTTTTCACCGTCTGCAACATTAATATCCGATTCTCTTTTACCAACCGATTCAGTAACAACAGCACGTCGAGTTCGCTCAGCTGTTAACTGTCTGTTCATAGCATCCTGAACATCGCGTGGAGGGGTGATCTCTCGAATTTCTACGTTTGTAACCTTTACACCCCACCGCTCTGTTACTTCATCAAGTCTTATTCTCAAGGAAGTATTAATGGTTTCTCTTTCAGATAGCACACCATCCAGCATGATCCCACCGATTACAGAACGCAATGTGGTCGTAGCAATACCCTGTGCAGCTAATTCAAAATTGCCTACTGCCAGAACAGATTGGATTGGATCAACGACTTTGTAATACCAAAGAAAATCAATCGAAATAGGAGCATTATCATTTGTGATCGATGTTTGTGCGGGAATTTCTCTCACTTGCTCACGCAAATCAACACGAACTGCACGATCAACAAACGGAATCAGGATAATCAGTCCAGGACCTTTCGCTCCAATACATCTACCTAATCGAAAGACTACAAGGCGCTGATATTCAGGCACAATTTTTATTGCAGTCCATAAGAACATCAATCCAAGAACAATCACCGCACCAATCAAACAAGTTAATACTGTTAAATCCATACTATCCTCCTATTATTTTTTGTTTATCAATTCTCTCTACCCAAAGGACTAATCCTTCTTTGTTAATTACTTTCACTTTCTCACCTTTATCAATCTTATATTCGCTCCTTGCACTCCATTCTTCGCCCGATACATAGACAGTCCCATCTTTGAACACATTCGTTCGAGCGTCTCCCTCTTTTCCAAGAATATTGCCAGGATCAAAGTCTGGGGTTCTGTCAATCGCTTCAATAATTTTTTTGACAATAATCCATAAAATTGGGGCGTTTAACAAAATTACAACGATTGCAAGAAAAAGAGAGACTGCAAATCCACCAGACTCAGACTTAAATAATAAGTAAGAACCGAGATTCAAAGAGACGATTGAAAGAATCAAATAATGATTCTTGGTTGTTTTGCGATAAATAAAAATCAATGGTATGAAAGGAATAAGAATGATGAATGCCCAATAATGAGTGGGGTTTGAAATGATTCCATAACCAGCCAATATCATCGAAAAAAGACCAATAATTTCTACAATGCCCGTTCCCGGAGTCAGTAATGCCAGAACTGATAAAACAAAACCAATGATTAATAATACATATGCAATATTGGGATCGATTATTGGATTCATGAATGAAAACCTTTCCTAATATATTATACATGAGAACCAACGAAAAATTTCTCAAGGTTGTATAGGATACTTACCAGTGATCAATCGTTAATTTACTAATCTCATTCGGGCAATGTAGAAACATGATAAAATTTCATTTATTTTTCCCATGAGGTGTCTATGACTGAACCAATTCTAGTTGCTGTTGCCTGGCCATATGCAAATGCTGAAATTCACGTTGGGAATTTGACAGGATCTTATTTACCAGCGGATATTTTTGCACGATACCAACGATTGAAGGGTCGAAAGGTATTGATGGTATCAGGTTCTGATTCTCATGGGACACCGATCACGGTCAGGGCAGATGCAGAGAACACTACACCTTTGGAAATTTACCACCGGTTTCATGAAGGCTTTTTAGAATTATTTCAAAATCTTGGTATTACCTATGATGTTTTCACCAGCACACATACTGTCAATCATTTTAATGTAGCCCAGAAGATTTTCTTGGCATTAAAACAAAATGGTTTCTTGTATCAAGAAAGTCAGGAACAATGGTATTCACCATCTCAAAAAAGGTTTCTTCCAGATCGTTATGTTGAAGGAACCTGTTATTTATGTGGTTACGAAAATGCTCGCAGTGACCAATGCGATAAATGCGGAAATTTATTAGAAGCAGGCAAATTAATTGATCCTAAGTCAAAAATTGATGGGTCAGCACCAGAATTACGGGAAACTACTCATTACTTTCTGGATTTAAGTAAATTAGAGCCTCAAATTGCTTCTTTTTTGAAAGAGCGCGAAAGTTTCTGGCGGCAGAATGTCCTGCGTCAATCACTTGGACAAATCGAATCCGATGGGTTACGCGGACGCCCGATTACACGAGACTTGGATTGGGGAATACCAGTTCCTCTTGAAGGGCAAACTGGGAAATGTCTTTATGTGTGGTTTGAAGCTGTGATCGGTTATCTCTCTGCAGCGATCGAATATGGACTGATGGAAAATGAACCGGACGCATGGAAAGAATGGTGGACTAATAAAGAATCCAAATCCTATTATTTTATCGGAAAGGATAATATCCCCTTCCATGCGATCATCTGGCCGGCTGAGCTATTAGGATTGTCAACAACATTTGATGAAATGATGGATTCAGAAAACCCCAGTTCACTGGTTTTGCCTTATGATGTCCCTGCCAATGAATTTATGAATCTCGAAGGACAAAAAATTTCCGGTAGTCGCAATTGGGCGGTATATGGGAGAGATTTCTTGACTCGCTACGATCCGGATCCATTGCGTTATTATTTGACAGTAGCAATGCCTGAAGCCCGGGATTCAGATTGGGATTGGGATGAATTCTATCATCGCAATAATGATGAATTGGTTGCCACTTGGGGCAACCTGGCCAACCGTGTTCTCTCATTTGCTTATAAACATTGGGAAGGGATTGTTCCTGATCCTGGAACCTTGACAGATATCGATATTCAATTGATAAAAAATATCGAAACTGGTTTTGATACTGTCGGTAATGAAATTGAAGCAGTCCATCTAAGAGCTGCCTTGCAGGAAGTTGTCCGCCTGGCATCAGAAGTCAACAAATATCTGGATACGACTGCCCCCTGGACCGCCATCAAAACAGATAAAGAATCTGCTGCCAGAGCAGTCTTCATTGCAATCAAAGCAATTGATTCGCTAAAAATTCTCTTCGCCCCATTCATACCTTTCACCAGTGAAAAACTAAACCAATTTTTGGGATACGAATATCCATTATTTGGATCTCAATCTGTTACAAAACAACAAGACAGTCTGGATACACACACCGTCTTGCGGTATCACCCAGAAATTGGCAAAGGTGAATGGAAACCAAGCACATTGAAACCCGGTGCTCAATTCCTTAAACCAGAACCACTTTTTAAGAAATTGGATCAGTCGATTGTGGAAGAAGAACGAGCAAGGTTGGGAAAGTAGGAATAAAATTTGAAATTTTACAAAGAGAATATCAAATATAGCATTTAGAGGCTTTTCAAATTTTCACTTAGGAATTCTCATTTAAAATTTTCCAATAAATTTGATATGTTTTTTCATTTACAATTTTTGAAGTAAATTTTTCTATCACAAGTTTTCTGCCTTCTAATCCCATTTCTTCCCTCATATCTGGATTTTTTATCAAGGTATGTATGACGTTTGCTAAAGCCTCCGGGTCATTAGGTGGTACTAAAAAACCATTTACTCCTTCAATTACTACATCTCGACATCCAGCGACATCAGTTGCAACAATTGGTCTTCCACTTGCAGCTGATTCAATCAGTACTGTTGGTAAGCCTTCCCCAAATGATGGTAATGTAACAATATTACAATTTTGATAAATTTGTCTCATATCTTGTTGAAACCCCCACCATTCAACCATTCCATCATTTTCCCATTTCCGTATTGTTGAAACATCAATTGAGGAAGGATTTCCGGGATCAACATCACCAACCAAAGCAATTCGAACTGCAATCTTCGATTTTAGTATTTTTGCTGCTTCCACCAGTATGTTAATTCCTTTGTCATATAACATTCGCGCTGGTAATATTACGAATGGCACTTCTAATTTGGGGTCTGGACTATATCCGTAATAATCCTCATCAACACCTACTCCCTGGATGATGGAACTTCTTTCTTTATTTATAAATTTGTTCTTCAAAAAAACATCTCTATCATAAGAGTTTTCAAAAATTATAAAATTATTAGGATGAGATAGTGAAAACTTATAAATTGGGAAAACTAAATATCGTAATAATTTTCCTTTCCATTCATTCGATAAAAAAATATACCCCAAACCAGTAATTGAATTAACCGTTGCTTTAATTTTTAAAAATCTTGAAGCTATCGAACCGTAAAGAACTGGTTTGATTGTGAAATGATGGACTAGGACAGGCTTTTCACTTTTATAAATCCGAAGCAATTCAATTAATGATTTTAATTCAGAAAAAATGAATATGGATTTTCGATTGAGGTGCCATTTAATATGTTGGAAACCATTTCGTATGATGTTTTCCCTATATTCTCCATCTGGTGATACAAAAACAACATCAAATCCCTTATCTCTGAGAAATTTTCCAAGCGACAATCGAAAATTGTACAAATACCAATCTGTATTTGCCACCAATAACACTTTATTGTTTGGCATTGCTATATCCGGTTAGAAAGTACCTGATTATAGAGGTCGAGAAGCCGTTCTTCCATTTTTGACCAACTATATGTTTCTTCATAAGCTTTCCTAGCATTTTCCCCTAATTCTGAACGAATATCTTTATCCACATCTAAGATGGTCAATGCTCTTTCTAAATCTTGTTTATTGCCATATTCAACAATTATCCCACAATTCTCTTTTTCAATCATGATATCCATGTTGGTATTTTTAGCAACAATAATCGGTTTTCCCAACATCATTGCTTCGAATACTTTGTTTGGACTGGAATATCGGTGGTTCGGAATTGATGGATCATAGGTAGCAATCAAAACATCTGCTTCATGACTAAGTTCCAGTGCTTTTTGATATGGAATTCTCCCATGCCAATGAACATTCTTCATATATTTTATTGATGAGAGAATGACCTCTTCATCTCCACCAAAACCCGCCAGATCTAAAAACCAATCAGGATGATTTTTCAAAACATCAATCAATTCAAATAACCCCCTTTCGACCTGTAACAAACCTACATATGAGATTTTTAATGTTGAATTAGTATCCAGTTGTTTATCATGAGGAATTGTAAATTGGATATCGTCAGGGCTATTGTAAACAGAAACACAGAATTTAGGTTGCGTACCGCTGATTTGAGCACTTCTTGAGGCATCAACCAAAATTACCCCATCTGCATTATTAATAGCCCAAAAGTCCAAGCGACGAATCAGATTTGTAATAATTTTTGGGGTTTTCCTCAGGTGATCTGAATAAAAATCAAAAATATCGTAAATTACAACTTTCTTCCAGAATACTTTCATTACCAATGCAGGTAAGATAGTATCAAAATCACAAGCGTGAATAATTTCATAATTATTTTTATTTTTGAGCAGCCACCCCATTAATCCAATTTGCCACCTGAATAAAGCAGGGAAATTCATCAAGCCCGATCCATAATTGGCTCGGATGGACAATCGAGAAATTGTAAAATCCCCATTTTTTTCCGATTTGGGTAACATACCTGAACGATCCCATCCTAACGCATTAACCTCAAAACCTGCCTTGCTCAAGCTTTTTGCTTGCTTCTCCACACGCGGATCAGGAGAAATTGGATTAGATCTTAATATTACAATTCGCATAAATCATCTCTAGTTATCAAATTTTTAATTGAATAGAAAAAAAATATCCAATCTGTGATTCATTAATTTCTAAGAAATTTTCAAATAAGGTAAAATAAGTGTTATCTTAAAAAGCATAGATAAAAGTATAATCTAAATCTATCCAAGGTAAATTACAAAATGAAAAATATTTTATTTTCTAGCTTGCAAAAATTCTTACAAAAAAAATTCATCTACTTCTTGTTACTTTTTGTGTTTTTTAACTCTTGTTCAGCAGCACCTCTTCCAAAAACCCCAGTACCTCAAGAGGCTGAAAGGAAAGTATTCTCCACTACAACACAGTTAGACCCAACTCCAACGGTTTATCTTCCACTTATTGTCAATACTCAAACATCAAAATTCTTTGGAATTTATCTAAAACAATACTGGACCGAAGATAATGTAACTCCAATAATGTCTGAATTAGACAATCAAACTGGAAAAAAACACTCCTCAGTGGGATGGTTTATCGATATTGAAGACGATGCCTTTACAATCCCTGTTGAAACTTTGCCTAATAATAATTTATTTCTCCAATTAGAAAGTTTATGGCAAGATGGCTATGTTTCATTTATTAATTTAGGTTCCCGATCTACAATTGCTGAAATTACCAATGGGACTCGAGACAAGGAAATTGGTAATGTAGCAAGATTCTATAAAGCCTGGATTGATCAAGGTGAAGGTAGAAAAGCCTTAATTGCTCCTCTTCAAGAAATGAACGGAGTATTCAATAGTAATGGTGATACCTGGACAACTTATGCTGGGGATCCGGTAAAGTTTATTCAAGCTTATAAAAAAATTCAAGAAATTTTCTTTCAAAATGGAGTTAATCTAAGTGATGTTTGGTGGACATTTGCACCAAATGGTTGGAGTGTTGCTGGGCATGAATTTGAAAAGTATTATCCAGGTGATGATATCGTGGATGTAATCGGTTTTAGTTCTTATAATTACGGATATTGCTTTCAGGGATCTACTTGGGAAACTTACAAAGAAATGCTGGAGCCATATATCAATAGAATGGAAACAATGGCTCCAGGAAAACCCATCATCATTGCTGAAACCGCAACGACTTCTATGTTTGCAAATAGTACACCCAATGACAATGCTAAAGACCAATGGTTGATTGATACCTATAATTATTTGGCTGAAAAACAATCCGTTGTTGGTGTGTATTATTTCAGTTTTTCTGAATTTGATGATAAGGCATGTGATTTTGAAATTATCAATATAATCCCTCTTGAAGAAGAGGAACCTGGAATAATTACCGGTTACAATTTTGATAACTTTTTCACTGGATATCGAGCAGGAATTAGTAATTCTAAGTATCAGTACTTATCAGCACAAGAGGTAAACTCATTATTACATTAAATTTCAATCCTTAACATTTTTGTAAAGTATTTCTTTCAATACTTTCGAAAATGTAAAATTTTTACTAATCTCATGTGGTAAGATCGAATAAGATTAGTTGAACTTAATTAAATGAATTAATCATATTATTCTTAATATTGTAAGCTCTACTACTTTGAATATTTAAGAGATTAGGTTATGGATTAAATCAATGAAAAAAATAACATTCATAATAAAAACACTATTTTTTGCGTTTTTATTGACATCATTTTTACCAATACCAAACAATAATATCAAAGCACAGACAACCTCTGACAATACTGTTTTTCTTCCCTTAGTTATTAATAACTATTACAATGGGTTCTCAACTTCTGAAAAACTAATCGGAATCTACA
This sequence comes from Anaerolineaceae bacterium, assembly GCA_030653365.1. Taxonomy (GTDB): domain Bacteria; phylum Chloroflexota; class Anaerolineae; order Anaerolineales; family Anaerolineaceae; genus UBA6170. Next base: position 273,585 of record JAURZL010000007.1, on the reverse strand, counting down.
TGCAACAATATTGGACGAAAGACTCAGTTCCAACCTTTATGACCCAAGCAGATAATTTAGCTGGAAAAAAACACTCAATTAGTGGGTGGTTTATTGATATAAATGACCTTCATTTTCGACAACCACCAAATGAAATCAAAAGTAATAATTTTTATGGACAATTAGAATCTTTATGGAATAATGGTTATTTTTCCTTCGTAAACATAAATTCTACTGCCACGGCTTTTGAAATTGCATCAGGCAATTTTGACAATCAATTAAGGGAAATGGCGCGGGTCTACAAAATTTGGATCAATCTTGGTGGTAATCGTAAAGCCTTTCTTGCTCCATTACCAGAAATGAATGGGGTCAATTCAAATGGAATCCCTTGGGCAAGTTATGGTGGAGACCCTATTAATTTTGAATTAGCCTATCAACGAATTCTAAATATATTTTATCAAAGTGATTTGAGTAAAAATGATTTTTGGTGGGTGTTTGCTCCCAATGGATGGAGCAAAATAGGTCATGAATTTGAAAAATATTATCCTGGTGATGAACTTGTCGATATTATCGGGTTTAGTTCTTACAATTATGGGTATTGTTTTGTTGCTAGTCCATATCAACGATGGGAAAATTTTGATACATTGTATGAACCTTACCTATCCAGAATTTCTATAATGGCACCAAACAAACCTGTCATAATTTCTCAAACCGGAACTACAGCAGAATACCTGTCAAGTGGAGAAGTAAATGTAATTGAAAAAAACAAATGGTTGGTGAAGAATTATGAATATGTTTCAAAACAACCTCAGATTCTTGGAATCCTTTATTACGATTTTGATCAGTCATCTTGGGAATGTAATTGGAAAGTAACTACCGGAGGAAATTTCTCGGGTTATCGAGAAGGTGCTGCTTATCCAGCATTCCAATATCTCAATACTGATGATTTAATATCAATAATTCCTTGATCTAGCAAATTGATTGTTATTAGAATATCTTGAGAATATGCCCAAATTTGAATAGTAATCCCATTCCGCATTATAATCCTATCTTATTGTGAAGTTCAAAAAGGTAGATTAATTTTTATGTTTTATCTGAAAAAAATAATAATCTCGCTAACTCACTTTCTACAAGTAGCAAAACAATTAAGTTATCAAATTCTACAAAAAATCTTGCCTAAACCAATTAAGCAGATCCTCAGTAAAGTCATTAATTTTAGAGAACAAAAAATAATTTCTCAAAACAAATTTATTCTAAGTGAACTTCTGAAGAATTATTTACCAGGCAAAGATTACCGAACTATTATCATATTCCCCCCCAGCCTGGATTGGGACGTACAACTATTCCAACGCCCACAACAACTTGCATTGGCTTTAGCCAAGCAAGGGGCGTTGGTTTTTTATACCCAACCCAAACCAGACAGGAATTTTCCGCCATTCGAATTGATTAGTGAACGATTGTATCTCTGCAAGGTTCATGTAGATACATTTCAAATTATTTCCGAACCAAATATTTATCTTTTGACCTGGAACAGCAATTATGCAACTCGTTTTACCAATCCGAGAATTATTTACGATTTTGTGGATGATATTGATGTTTTTTATGGGGATAAAGTTCAAATTAAAAAAGGACATGAATATTTACTTAAAAATGCAAAAATTGTTTTGGCTACTGCAATCAAATTGGTTGAAGAAGCAAAGCATTTTCGTAGTGATGTGATTTATTCTCCCAATGGGGTAGTTTATGACCATTTTGCCAATGTTGAGTCTCAAGAACAAGTTTTACCTCCTTCAGACCTTGTACCTCTTCTAAAAATGCAAAAACCTATTATCGGTTACTATGGAGCCTTGGCAAGATGGTTTGATTACGAATTATTAAAAGGCATTGCACAACGCAGACAGGACTACTTGTTCGTGCTAATTGGGCCAGACTATGATGGTACTATGAAGCACGCTGGAATTTCCCATTTAGAGAATATTTACTGGTTGGGTGTTAAACAATATGCAGAGTTGCCTTTCTATTTACACTTTTTTGATGTAGCCACAATTCCATTCTTGGTAAATGACATTACTCATGCCACATCACCTTTAAAATTATTCGAATACATGGCGGGTGGAAAACCAATTGTCATTACTCCAATGCATGAAAGTATGCAATATGAAGGTGTGTTGGTAGCTGATGGTCCTGATGAATTTGTCGAGAAATTGGATCAGACTTTGTTAATATCCAAAGATTCTCACTATATAAATGAGATTAAGAAATTAGCTTTACAGAACACCTGGGAAAGTCGGGCCGAAGAAATAATCGTTACGATTGAGAATTGTTAAATCCAGTGGATGTTTTACGGAGGTGGACACTGCTGGCCAGCAGAGAAACAAATTTCATCCACAAGAGCATTCACAGATCCACCCAATGATGCATAAATTTCAGCATACTTAGCACCGACAGGAGCCTGGCTAAACATCGAAATCCATCTCCAATCCTGGCTTACATTCTTCCATTCTTCTTCTTTGGAAATTATATTACTATGACCGTCTAACCATCTGATTTGCATTAGGAATACAGCATTTTCGTCACTTTTTACCCAGTATCCCAATGTGTAAATCTGGTTCTGATCAACTGCAACTTTCTGGTAAATGTAGTTTAACCCTTGCTCGGATAGTGGTGCAAATAATTTCAGTGAGTACTCACCTTCAATGGCATTGACTGACCGTTCGATGAGACCCACTTCCTCCCAATCTTTAATATTATATTCATGAATTAGATCTTCAAACCCTGGATTTAATAATAAATTTTCAGCTTCAGGAAAGGGAATTTTCGATGGAACGAAAGCATACACAAATATCCCATTTTTTGCAAACTTTAATTTTCCATACAGATTAATAAACTCAGAATTATGCAAAATAGGATAAGGTTCACTGTATTTCCAGAGCCGAAAATCGATTTCCCGCTGGTTAACTAAAATGAAATCATATCCAGCGGCTTCCAATGCCTTGGCAAGGGAATCATAATTATCAGCTGATGATACTATTTTGTGAGCTTCTGCAACATCATAAATACCATCAATTCGGGATTTAGTATAAAGACGAAACTCATTACCAATTGAGAGTACCCGATGCGGTCCATTTTCTTGCACATCAATAAATTGAAAAGCATCATAAACCGCCAGATTGCGAGATAAATACTCTTCCTTGCTTTCAAGTCCCAAAAAATAATTTACAGGCAGCCGTTGTGGAAGGTTATCATATAGGCGCGCTATTAATGGCAAACGGGTTGAGAATACATAAAGCAGTCCAATCATTAATAGGAAAGATCCTCCAACTCTGCCTCGTTTCGATGAAAAATAATCAGAAACAATATTTATATTCATTGCTGCATTCACTGCCAACCATGGGAATACAGGTAAGGCATATCGGATCAACGCAATGTTTATCAATAACATAATCCAGACACTGACAATACTGGTACCAAGCAGAATCAAAGCAATAATTTTTTCTTGTTTCTTACATTGAGCGGAAAAGAGAAATAAAGGGATTGCCATCAGCGGTAAAACGGAAGCCATCCCCCCTGGAGCTTCATGATAATAGCGATACGAATTAAATGTGATATCGACTGGATAGGTCACAAATTTTGCAAGATTGCTCAAGAAACTTATTTGTTGGGATGTTCCACCAGTCACACTTGTTTGAGACAACCGTTGAAGAAACATGTTACCGTATGGATAAAATGGATCACCCGTCCAAAATGTATCACGAATAAACCAAGGCATTGCCAATACGACAATAAGTAAAATCATCCCCCCTATCCAAAGATATTTTTTGACACTAAAACGTTGAAATATTGCGATTATTATAAATATTCCAACCATAGCTGCAATCACTGGTCCTCCAGTTAATTTTATTCCAAGCCCGATCCCACCAAGAAAACCAGCCACCAACAACCATCTCGGATTTTGTTCTTGCCAGAATAAAAGCATAGTAAATCCTACTGCTGTTGTATATGCTGTGACGAAAAAGTCGATATAAGCAGTAGCAGACTCATAACCCACCACTGGAATTGAGAATAACAATAAAGCAGCGATGATTCCTGTTTTCTTGTTCGCTAACCTTTGACCAAAAAGATACGTAATGGCAATACTCAATAATCCAAACAGTAAATGGAAGACGCGCGTCAGGGTTAAACCAGCAGTTTGGATTGCCAGGGTAAAAAGCATCTCCGCATAATGCATCCAGACAGTCATACCACCTTCAGGATAAATCACAATGCCACCGCGCTCTAAATACAATAAAGGAGCAGTCAGATGGTAGGTCATCTCGTCATATCGCATCGGAGGAGAGTGGGCAATCAACCAGGAAGGAATTAAAAGAATTAGGAAAATGCCAAAGAATAAACTTAAATATGGTAAAAAAATTTCATTATCCCATAATGAAAAAAACTTTTTAAGTACCTCTTTTATAGTTAAAAACCACTTTTTAAGGTTTGGAACAACAAAAAGCAAACCCATCAACCCAATTCCCACCCAGGTGACCAGTGGAGAAAATGCGTTCAAAAAACCTTGAATCATGACCAGGATCATGACGATACCGAATCCCAACAACAGGGAAATCACCAGATTCTCCATCTTATCTTCGATTTCTTTCCTCAATAGTAATTTCAGGAAAGTTTCTCCTGCTCCCATTGCGACCAAAATAAGCAATATGAAAACCAAATAAGTTTTACCGAGAGAGATAGTAAATATTGGTATGATCATCAGGAGTATTAGTCCGACTAATGAGAGAACGAACAATAATTTGTGCTTAGAGAAGATGAATAACCCCCCAATAAATAAAAACGCAAAACCAAAAAGCATTGCCCAGCGGATATCCCAATGGGAAGAGAAAAATGGTGAAGGGTTATGTAAAATCTTTAATCCAATGTAAGAATTGATGAATGTTAGAATGCAAAGAAAGGCCAAGATTATAGAAGATAGTAGTTTTTGGTTTAATATAAAAGACTTATTATTTTTCATACTTTGAGAATTCTTTCTTTAAGCCATTTTTGATTTTTTCGTATAATTTTTCCCAAAAAGCCACTTTTTATCTTATTGAAAGTGGGTAAAAATAATTGTCTGATCCAAAGATAAAACCAGAATGAAGCTGGTCTGGGGCCGATCGCCTGAACAAATTTCTCATATCCATCTTTATGTCTTTTTGAAAGATCTAATATTTGATTATCGGCTTTATGCCACTCTTGCCGGGCCTGTAAGTATTCAATAATTTGCTGGGAATTACGTAAGAATAACTCATCCGGTGTGAGTGGGTTATCAATCTCTTTGTTTTTTTGTTTTTCGTTGACAACTTCATGAAGGATTTGAATAAATCGATCTCCACTTTGTTGCAAGGTAAAACCATTCATGATGCGTTTTCTACTGGCATGTTTCAATTTCATGCGCAAATTACCATCCCAAATCAGTCCCTTTAATACATGTGCATAAGCTTCTGGTTGTTGTTCAACTGGAATTACTGGCAATAAAATTCCACAATCAACTGTAACCAGTTCTACCTGACCTCCCACATCTGATGCAACAACTGGTATCCCCGTTGACATTGCTTCATAGATTGCTGCCGAGATGCCTTCATTTTGTGATGGAAGGAAGAAAATATCTCCAGCATTTAATAATGCCTGCATCTGATCTTCCGAAATGGAACCGATTATCCTGATTCGATTTTCCAATTTATTCTTAGAAATATATTCTTCTAGTGTTTCTTTCAAGCTACCATCACCTGCAACGATCGCTTGAAATTCTACACCCTGCGTAGAAAGTACCTTCATTGTCTCAGCAAATATTAACGGTTGTTTTTGAGCTTCGAGACGGGCAGCATACACGATTACAACCTCTTTCTCGCCAAACCCAAATTCCTGTCGCGTTTTCGTTCTTAAGTCTGAATTGGGTTTCCATTTTGTGTGATCAACTCCGATTGGACAAACTCTTAATCGATTTTCATCCCCACCTGCTACTACCATCCAATTTTGAACTTGTTCACAAGATGTAATTGACAAATCCAAACAATCCCGATAGATCGTAGACAATCTGGGGAAACCACCATCCATCCAATCTGGTGTAATAAAGTGCAGATAATCAATAATGGGGATTTTGGGATATAAATGTCGGATAACAGGTGACAAACGATATCCTTCGATACTACCCTGAATCATTATCGCATCGAAATCAAATCGATCTAGCCAATAACGAATAAACCGCACATAATGCTTGACTGCTAATATTTCAGGGAGAACGATAATCTTATCTGATCGTTTCTCAAATTCTGATCTCCAATTATTTTCGGAAGGAGAGGTGCAAAGAATACTAATTTCCCATCCATCCTCCAACAATTCATCAATCGTATTCAGTAAAAACCGTTCTGCTCCTCCCATTACCATCCAGGGAATAATGATCAGCAAGCGAGATTGTTTTTTTTCAGACTTGATAATTCTTGGTGAAAGACTATTAATATTTATCTGCGTAAGATCAAGATCCGAATGAGTATCCAGAGGAATGAAATTCGAACGCACGTTACTGGATGTTAAGGGGAAATCCTCTTCGATCTTTGAGATATTTGAAAAGGAGATACGATCTACTAGTTCTTTTACCCTGGGTAATTCACAAACTCTGTTCAAAAATGTTTGAGAAAAAAATAACCAATAATCCCCCCAATTCTTAAGAGTTGGTGCTAATTGATTTCGCGCACGATTTGAATTTTTAAGAAAATTTATAAATAGTTGTTCAATCTCTTGATTAACCTTTTCCAGGTTGTGTTGCAGCGAGCCTCCTGAATGAATTCGATAAGCTAACAATATTTCATTTATAAAAAGTGGTTCTTCATACAGGATTACCCGTAACAAGAAATCCCAATCATGTGTGGTGATGAGTGATGAGAATGTTCCTACCTCTTCAATTAAGCTGCGATGGAAGATGAAGTTACCAGTAGTAACAGCAATGTTATTGCGCAACAATTCGAAACTTATTGTGGGAAATTGTTCAGCTTCAGCGATTTGTTTTTCATATACTTCCTGATACGGATGTGGTTGCCCTTCTGGGTCGATATGAATAACTTTGGAATATGCAAAACGTTTATGTGCACCTATCATTTCATTGATCATGATCGTCAATCGTTGAGGTAAATAATAATCATCTGAGTTTAAGATGGCGATATATTCCCCGTGGGTAATTTCAATACCATGGTTAATAGCAGCGTGTGCACCAGCATTTTTTTGTGAAATAACCTGAAACGGACGATTCCCCTTTTCGAGAAATCTTAATGCTAAGGCTTCGCTTTGGTCAGTAGACTCATCATTGATAACAATGATTTCTATGTTTGGATAATCCTGTTCTAATACAGAATTGATTGCCTTTTCAATATAGACTTCATGGTTGTAGACCGGAATAACAACTGAAACAAGCGGAAATTTCGTCATTGAGTTTAACCCTTAAAGTTTGAGGTATATGAAAAAACCATCTTGATCATAACCTTATCTGAAACTGAAATTATAGCAGATAACATGCGATGTTTTTGCTTGCCATTCTTCTTATGTGGATAAAATTCTTTGCATTTTATGTTAAATAAAATTTTTTATGTCTGAGATTGTTGATTAAAAAAACCAATCCATAAGCTGCCAGAATCTCCATAAAAGGCATAACTGGCACTCGAAAGCGAGGATTCGACGGTGATCCGGGAAGAAGCAGATGAGGTACTAGAAATTATAAGAAGAAAAATCAATATTCTCTTGAAAATTGCATTGAAAAAAATGAATGAAAGTGAGTTAATTTTTTTTGGATTTCATGAATACAACTTGAACCTATCAAACACCGGATTATTCCCCGATTGGATAAATGAAAGAAGAAGATTTTATTATCCAGATTTTTCCCTAATCAAAGTAATTTGATAATCGATTCCGGTTCTAAGAATGTAATCCTCCCTGGATCTTCATCATCTAAAGATAAAATATGATCAGAGATCACTTGATTATTAATTTGTTTATAATCATATCTTGGAATTCGATATGAAAATCTCTTCGTTCTGGCTACTTTCAATCTGTACAAACTGGTTTTACGCCAATCATCACTTCTTAATTCCTCTTTGGTGATGGGGATAATTTTTCCCTCTTTTTGGTAAAGGTTTACGCATCCTCTAATTTCCTCATCACTCAAATTAGAACTTCGAATTAATTTTAACATTTCGTTATATTGGTAAGATTCGCCTGGTTTTTTTGTGGATCTGGATTGATTTGATAAAGATGATCGAATTGCCTTGGAAATGAGTTGTTCTTTGGACCGAACCGGAATGTGGAGAAGGTGACCAATTTCGAATGAAGCCAAAGGATTTCCATCTGATTGCATAACCAGATGATTCCCTTGTGATAATGAAAGCTCTCCATTGAATTTTTCATAAACAGACCGGGGAATTATGACCTTAGAAAAAGAGGAATCATCAGCACTCACCCAGATTTTTGTATGATAATTTAATTGTGATTCACTCAATTTATCTGGAAAACAATTAATCCAACGCACACTTCCAATCGATGTATTGTCCTGAAGGGTCTTGATTTTTTGGCCCAGTTCATTTCTATCTTTGATTAGAAAAAATTCATCGCAATCCAGGAAAAAAACAAAATCCGCCCCATCTTTAAAAAGGTGATGTATGAGAAGGGTTGAAATTTCTTTTTGATAATCACCATTCATTTCAACTTGGATATATCGAAAGCCATTTCTTTGATCAGCTGCTTTCTTTAATATCTCACTTGAGTGATCTATTGATCGATGATCTAACAGAAACACTTCATCAAATAAACCATCAATATGATTGAGAAAAGCATTTAGTATATCTTGTTCGTTTCGGATGAGAGCAATAAGAGAAATTTTCATTATATAAATTTTTTATAAGTGAAAACCTGCATTTATTGCATCTCCCCTGAACATTTTCACAGTATCTAAAGAGTATTCGGTTAAATCTTTTCCAATTAAATCAATTTTTTTCAATACATCAGTTGTTGCTGTAATTATATGACATCCTATCATATCTGCTTGAATGATATTCAACAATTCTCTCGGACTTGCCCACAATAATTCCTGTTTTGGATAAGGATTAATTAATTCTAGAGCTTGTTGCATCAAGGGAATTGGATCATAACCAGTGTCAGCAATTCTTCCTGCAAACACTGATAGAACAATTTGTGATGAATTTTTTACTACCTCACTTACTAATTTGACTTGTTCGACAGTCATCATGGCAGTTATGTTGAGCTTTACTTTTTCTTTTGATAAAGATTTAATTATAGGAACAGTAGAAATCCCTTCAGTATTTGTTATAGGAATCTTTACAAAGACATTTTCACCCCAAGATGAAATCAAATTTGCCTGGCTTTCCATTTCATTCAGGTCATCTGAAAAAACTTCAAATGATATTGGCAAATCTTGAATAATTGACAATAAATCTAAAGCAAATCCTTTATAATCGGTCACACCTGCTTTCCTCATCAGTGTGGGATTCGTGGTGAAACCTTTGATGTATGGTTTTTTATACATTTGAAGAATATCATCTTTGTTAGCTCCATCAGCGAATAATTTTATTTTCAATTCTTCAACCGAATTAATCATTTTTATCTCCTGAATTAAGAATCCAATCAACTGCTTCTGAGAGATTGGACACAACTTTCTCAGCAATAAAGCCATGATTGTTTTCAAAATAATTATAGTTAATTAATATTGTGTGACATCCAGCGGCCAATCCAGCACCAATGTCCCTCCAACGATCACCAATCATAAAACTATTACTATAATCTATCTCATATTTCTCTACCTGGAATAACAGACCTGGTTTTGGTTTTCGACAATAACAATTTTCGTGATCATCATGGAAACATACATAAATTTCTTCAATTGGTAAAGATATTTTTATGAAATTATGTATTTCTTCTACTTTTTCCTGGGATTGTGTTCCTCTGGATACATCTGGTTGGTTAGTAACGATAAAAAGCAAATAACCATTATTGGATAATTTATTCAATAATTCGTGAACATTTTCTAAAATTACAAATTGATCGATATTTTCAGGTGGAAATGGCTTGTTGTTTTTTAAGATTGCTTTATTAATTACTCCATCACGATCCAGAAAAACTGCTCTTCTCATCTTAATTTTTGACTAATTCCCATTTAGTGAGGTTCGCTTTCAACTTGGGATGAGATACCAATAAATGATTGATAACAGCTTGAAAAGCTTCGGTATGTGGCGTAACATTAATTTCATTAACAACAGGGATAATTAAACAAACATCCGCAACTTTTGCTGCATATCCCCCATCTCTTCCGACAACACCAATAATTTTACTTCCAACATCATTAGCAAATTTTAATGCTGAGACAAGATTTGGGCTCACATTTTTTTCCAGGTTTCCGCCACCGACTGAAAAGACAAACACACAATCTTTTTCGTTCAAGCGGCTCACTTTTAACCATTCATAAAAAACACTTTCCCAACCTTCATCATTCGTTCGGGCAGTCAATTCCGAAACATTGTCTGTTGGAGTGTAGGCTTCTATCCCTACTATTTTTCGAAAATCATTCACTGAATGTGAAGCATTTGCTGCACTTCCACCGACTCCCAGAAAAAACAACCTTCCTCCAATATTTCTCGTCTCTGCTAGAATATCAACCATTTTACTAATTTTCTCAACATCAATTTTATTTAGTATATCTCTTGCCTCCTGTAAATATTCTTCAATGAATGTTCGTTCCATTCTTCTCCTTTTCTACACGCAATAATTGATCCAGTTCTTTGATTCCTTGAAATGAACCAACTTCATAAAACCTTTTTGACATTATCGTTGAGGTTAATTCATTATTCCGAATAAGCATCTGATAGATATCTGCTAAATCGTAATTTTTGTTTACTTCCAATTGAGAAAATACACTTTTCTTGAAAACACCCAGACCGTAATCAATATATTTCATATTTTCATTTGTATTTTTTTTATCATAACAAACAATACTTCCATTCTTATACTCAACATTACTTTTATCCCATAGTCCATTATTTCGTAATATTGTCATTAATCCTGGTTTGTTCGATTCAATGAATTTATTTTGAATATTTTCGTAGTCAATCAAAAGATAAGAATCGCCATATAGGACAAAAAATGTATCTGGAAGCAAGGGAAAAGCTTTGCGAATTGCACCAGCAGTACCCAACGGATGTTCGCCATCTATTGAATACGCGATGGTTAACCCAAAAGAACTTCCATCACCTACAAATTCTTGAATCATCTCCACCCTATACCAAACACACATAACAATTTTTGAAAAACCTTTTTTTTTCAACATTCTTAACTGATGAGCAATAAAAGGTTCTCCAGCAATTTTGACAAGCGCTTTTGGAATTTTTTCTGTTAAAGGGTGTAATCTTGTCGCCATACCTCCCGCGAGGATTACAATTGGAAATAATTCCATTAGATCAGCACCTTGGTTCCTTCAAAATCAAAACTAAAACGTACTTCTTCTAAACCAGCTTTATCCATAGCCTGTCTTAATTTCTTACGATCCTCGGCATAAAACATCAAAAAACCACCACCACCTGCCCCAACTAATTTTCCTCCCAAGGAGCCATTTTTCATGGCTAAATCATACCATTCATCGATTTGAGGATTGCTGATTCCACTCGAACGTTTCCGTTTAAGTTCCCAATGTTCATGAAGTATTGCCCCAAATTCATCAGTTTTTCCTAATTCCAAAACTTTCTTACTTTGAATGCCAAGGTCTTTAACATAATGCAAATTATCTAACATTTGTGGGTCAAGATCCTTCGAGCGCTTATCCTGATCATTGAGAATCTCACCGGCACTTCTGGAATAACCGGTAAAAAAAAGTAAAATATTATCTTCAAGATCAAATAAAGTATTCATACTAATGGCCAAAGGATATGCAATAACAGAATCATCGGAATTAAATTCAAAACATGTAATCCCACCATATGCAGCAATATATTGATCTTGTTTTCCGATTGGTTCTCCAAGTCTTTTTATTTCAATATCACAAGCCATTTCTGCCAATTCTCCAGGCATTAACAAACGCCGCCTATGAGTGAACAATGCCTTCAGTAAGGCAGTTGTAAAGCTTCCTGAAGATCCTAAACCTGTTCCGGATGGAATATCAGCAAGAGTTGTGATTTCAATTTGAGGAGTTTTAAAATTCAAAAGTTGAATTGCTTCCCGCATGATAGGATGCTGGACTTCATTCGTATTCCTTACTTTTTCAAGGTGCGAATACTTTAGAAAAATTCCTTCCGTGAACGGACGCATAACTGTAACATAGACGTATTTATTAATTGCAGCTGCAATTAAAAAACCGCCATATGCTTGATAATAAGAGGGGAGATCTGTGCCACCACCTCCCAATGTAATACGCAATGGGCTACGAGTTATAATCATAACCGGATTCCTGTGATATCGTTTCTACAATCTTCACTGCTGCTAAAGCATCATATAAATTTGCAGAAGGAAGACGGGAGTTCTTGATGTCGTCTAAAAATTCATTAAATTCTAGCAACCAAGAATTATCTCCTCTAGGATATTCCCATATTATAGTTTCCGGTGGTCCCATTTGAGGAGTCATTTTGTAAAAGGATAGTTTCTCAATTCCATAACTGCCCCCTAAACCTTCAATGTGTAATTTTGCATTTTTGCCGTATATTTCTAAAGAGAAGAGATTTTTCCACTCAGTACAGCTAACATGTAAAAAGGCAACTTGATTTTTTTTTGTGCGCAAAGTCATAAATCCATTATCATCAACAGGCATATCCCAATAATATGTATGTGAAAAGCCATTAACTACTTCAAAATCACCAAGAAACCACCGAGATAGATCGATTAGGTGAACCCCTTGGTCTAATAATTCCCCACCTCCTGATGTTTTAGGGTTTGCCCTCCACTCTCTATCATATCCCAATCTTCCACCATGTCCATATCTTCCCCTGATAAACATCAGATCACCTAATTCCCCTGCATCGAATAATTCTTTTGCTTTAAGCATGGCAGGATGATAGCGATGGTTAAAACCCACTCGAACCTGAACTTGATTTTCTTCAGAAAATTTAATGATTTCAGAAATTTCATTTGTATTTCTTCCTGCTGGCTTCTCAACTAAAATATGTTTTCCGAATCTAGCAGCTTCGCAACTAATTTCAGCCAAAGATTGGTTGGTTGTTGATACAATGACTAAACCAATTTCTGGATCTGAGACTGCTTTTTTCCAATTTTTGGTCGCAATCGAACCTGGATAGAAATTAGCCAAAGAGTATGCGCGATTTTCATCAATGTCAACACAATACTTCAAAGAATAATTTCCAAGAGCTTTTGCACGCTTCTGTCCAATCAAACCACACCCTACAATGGAAATTTTTAATGTCTGTTCCATCTCATACGTCTCCCCAATTAAAACCCCGGTCTTTTGGAACAATTCTTCGTAATGTATATAAATCAGTGGTCTGGAGCTCTTCTATATGTTCATTGAATTTTTCCCATGGGTCCCACACAGCACTGATTAATTTTCCTGTAATCCCATCACTTGATTTGGAGGCAAGAAAAACAGATAGTGCTGCACCTTTTTCAAGCTCTGTTCCACCAGTAGCCTTTTGTTTTAAAGCTCGTTCGTAAAAAAAGGTTCCCACCTTCTCTGGACCTGCTTCTATAACATCATCCAATAGACGCGTGTTTAACGCACCAGGTGCAATTGCATTAACATCAATTCCAAATTCACGTACTTCTTCAGCCAAAGTCTCAATAAAACGTATAACTGCTGCTTTTGATGCTGCATAAGCACTTATTCGAGGTAATGGTGCAGTTGCCCCTCCACCAGAAAGTTGTATGATTTTTCCATAACGTTTTGACTTAAAATGTGGCAGAATTTCTTTGCATAATAAAACTGATCCCAACAAATTGATTTGAATGGCTTGAACCCATTCTGACCAATCAACATCTTCCAGTAGTCCTTTTGGACCATAAACTCCTGCGTTATTGACAAGTATATTTAGATCTGGACAATTAGTTAAAGCAATTTCTACGATCCTTTTAACATCTTCTTCTTTAGACACATCAGACCTGACTGCTAAAACTATTTGTTTTGGACTAGAATAATCCTTTATTTTTTGATGTGCTTCTTCTAATAATTTTTCATTCCGCGCACACATAATAACATTTGCCCCAGCCTGAACATAAAAACGACATATTTCAAATCCAAGACCCTGGCTTGCACCGGTAATTATTGCTGAACACCCTTTCAAATCATAATTCATATTTAGCCTTTCCTACAGACAAATAGTTAATCCGATTATCAAATCCCAATGTTCTCTCTAGGAAACGATTAGCATCAATAATAATTGGTTTTTTCATTTTGGAAACAATTTCTTCTGAATTAATCAACTTATACTCAGGCCATTCTGTTGTAATAATTAAGGCATCTGTATCCTGAATTGCGTCAATTGGAGTTAAACATAACCGCACTTTTTCTTTCAAGAAATCAGGTAAAACTTTCACAACAGGATCATGAACCATTACTTGTGCGTTATGGCTTATTAACCATTGACACAAATCAATTGCCATCGAACGGCGGAGAGTATCTGTTCCGGGTTTGTAAGTCAAACCCCATAACGCGATTTTTCTTGCGTTTAGTTGTATAAATTCTTCTTCCAGTTTTCGAATAGCCCAATGTTTATGGGCTTGATTGCTCGCTTTGACTGCATGAAATAAATAAGAAGGGATTGCTAAATCATGACTCACCTTTATTAAAAAATCAATATCGCGAGCTAACGTTCCACCACTAAATGCCACACCAGGACCTAAATATGATTTAGGACCGATTCTTGACTCACTTTTCAAACCCCTTTCAACTTCCTTTGCATCAGCACCTACTTTTTCACATATTTCTGCAAGTTCATTTATAAATACAACTGAAGTGGCAAGAAAAGCGTTTATCGCGTGTTTCGTCATTTCCGCTGATTCAACGTTCATCCATTCAATATTCAATGTAAATGGGGAGAATAAATTAACTATTTTTTCTCTATCCTTATCATTTCGAAGCCCTACGACGACTCGGTCTGGATTCTTAAAAACATTAATTGCTTTGCCAAGTCGTAAATTTTCTGGTGAATAACAAAAGGTCACAGATGTATTAGGATAGCTTTGTTTGAATAAATTTTCAAGTTCACGGGTAGTACCAACAGGAAGTTGTGATGAAATTAAAATTGTCATGTTATCAGTTAAATAAGGAAAAATTCGCTGAACTCGGTCAATTACGTATTTAACATCCGCTTGATCGTTATCATCTACAGGAGTATCGTAAGTTATCCAGACCAAATCGGCTTTTTCTAAGGCCTTCTCGCAATCCGAGGTAAATATTAAATTCCCATTTATTATTCCTTCATTAATCAACTCTTTGAGGTCTGGTTCATAAATTGGAGGAAATCCTTTTGTTAACTCATTTACTACTTCATTATCAAAATCTAGACCACTAACATGGTGCCCACCCGATGCCAAGCATGCAGCAGTAACAGCACCTAAATGCCAAAGACCTTCAACACAAATATTCATTTACTATTCTCCAATAACCATTTGTTCTTACGCAAAAAATTCAAAGTCTGTAATATACTTTCTTGAATGGAAAATTTAGGTTTCCATCCAAGAGAACGAATTTTATTACAATCCAAAAAAATTAATGGGTTATCACCAATCCATCCTCGATCTCCACCACTATAAATCAAACCAGGGTTTAAATTTAAGGATTCAGTGATCCACCGTATCGAATCATTAACTTCACATGTCTCATCCGTACCAAGATTGAATATATTGATTTTCTCTTTTGCTTTTTCAATCGCAAGGAATATCGCGTCTAGACAATCCTGAATATTTAAATAAGATTTTCTTTGATGCCCATTCCCTAATACTTTTAAATTTTCAGAATTGTTATTCAAAGATTTGTAAAAATCAAATACATGCCCGTGAGAATATCTTTTACCTAGAATAGAAACAAAACGAAAAATATAACACTGAAAATCAAAACCTTCTGCATAAGCTTGTAGTAACCCCTCACATGCCAGTTTTGAAGCCCCATAAAGTGATGTTTGAATCGGAAATGGAGCATTTTCTGGTGTGGGAATAATATTAGATTCTCCATAAATTGAACCAGTTGATGAAAAGGCAATTCGTTGAATACCATTCAGTCGCATTGCTTCTAAAACATTGAACGTTGCAATAGTATTTTGCTCAAGATCCTTACGTGGATGTTCAGTACCGAAACGAACATCTGCATTCGCGGCAAGATGAAAAATAAAATCACATCCTTTCATTGAGTTAGTCAAATTATCAATATCTAATGTATCCCCTTTAACCAGAGAAAAATTTTTATGTTCTATGGCACCTCTCAGGAATTCATGATGACCTGTTGAAAAATTATCATATCCAACAACTTCAATTCCCATTTTTAATAAATAATCAGCCAAATTACTTCCAATAAAGCCCGCAGCACCTGTTACGAAAGTTCGCATAAGTCACTCACTTCTTCTATTATTAAAAATATTTTCTATTTTGTCATAAATGATCTTAATCAATCTTTTTCCATCCTTTTTTGTTCATAAAAACAGGTGTGAATTTCAGCTTTAGATTAATCCATAGCCATGAAATAGGATCTCTAAAAATATCAACTTTTTTTCCTTCTCTAAACGATCTGGATTGATAATTTACAGGGATTTCAAGAGGAGTATATCCTTTCTTTATTAATTTGATTACTAATTCATTATCAAAATCAAAGCGATTACATTCAAAATCAAGACCAAAAATACAATCTTGTCGAAAAACTTTATACATTGTAAAGGGATCTTTCATTTTTTGGTTATATAGTATATTCATTAAATTAGTAAAAAATAAATGACCCAAATTCATCATTGAGGCAACACTTTTTTGATCATCAAACTGCCGCATTTTCCAATTACCACCGTGTCGAGCTCCTAGTACGAATGGAGTTCTAAATTGGACAATTGGCTCAATTAATGCATCATAGTCATTTATATCATATTCAAGATCAGCGTCCTGAATTAAAATTATATCTCCAGTTGCAATTTTTAATCCTTCCCTGACCGCATTTCCTTTGCCCTTTGCAACATCCTGTAGGACAATTTTAATTCTTGGATAATCTTTATACTTGAGGACATGCTCACGAGTACCATCATTCGAATTACTTTCAATAATAATTATCTCTTTTTGCACATTTGTTACTTCTTTTTTTATTAAAGAATCTATTAAGGTAAGGAAAGTAGATTTCTCATTATACACAGGTAATATGATCGAACATATGGGAGTAAAAATTTTTGGTTGCTTTACTCCTGTAATTATCATTCCTGATGTAGGTAAATATATTTTTGACTCTCGTAAGAATGAAGGTATAGTTTTTTCGAAAAATGATAATAATTTTGTTAAAAAAGTTCTAGGAAAAGTTCTTCCTCTTTCTAATACATGAGCAAGGGTATATCTTCTGATATCTTTTTCAATTAATAGTTTTGAAAATCCTGATTTCCAAAAAATTAATTGAAGAGTTTTAGAATTAAAATATACTTTATTCTCAGGTCTCCATTCGTGCCAATTCTTGCCAAAAAAATTTGCAGATCTAGAATCAATATTTGGGACAACAGTCAATAGACATCCACCAGGATTTAATGACTCCCAAATAAATTTCAGTAAAGTGCTATAGTTGTTAATTTTTTCAAGTTGATAAATTATTATTGCAGCATCAAAATTATTTAATTGTTTAAGATGAATATAATCATGAAATGTATATGATTGCACATCACTAAATCCTCGTTTAATTGCGATTGATTCAGTGATATGGTTCTTCGGAGCAATAATGAGGAGTTTCCCCGATGAATTACCAATTCTCTCCTCTAGTAAATCAAAATATCTGTTTACGGCTTTATATTCAGTCTCACTATTGGTCCATATTGTAGAGGGGTCAAAATCCTCTATCAACAAAGGAGAATTGTTAGTTGACTTTGGTATATTGGAAACCAAAACTCCACAACCAGAACACTGAGATATTATTGAATTATGGATTACAAATAAGTAATGAAATTTCTCATTCCCACATATTTGACAAAATTCTTTTTGTGATTTTTTTCTTTTAATAAAGATTTTATTCATTATTTTTTAAAAATATTCAATACTATTATTATTTATAATTAAAATAAAATTGAATACTAATTTCCATTATTTCTTATTACTGTATGTTTTAATGTTTGAATTAACCCGATTAGGAATCTTATACTGACTGTTCCAATAAAAATGTAGACGAATATAAAGTTAGAAGCGCTATAAATACTTCCAGCGGCTGAGGTTGTAGAATCTACTATTGTCAATGTCATGACACGTATCATCATTAAACTCATCAAATATAAAGTTATTATGAAGAATGTTATTTGATCACTTAATTGTTTTTTGAATAGGGAAATCACCATTATGAAAATCCAAGATATAAAAGTGATGATGAATCCTGGGTTAATGAGATCTTTATAAAATTTTGCAATTTTCCCAATAATATTTTCTTTTATTGATAAAATGCGGAGACGAAGATCCATATTCCCATTGACAATATAAAGATCATTTGTGTTGATTTGAAGTTTTAGATAATCAATAGGATTATAAGCAAATTCGTCAAAGTACTTATAGTCTTCACTATTTTCAGGTAAAGAAGGCCACGTCAATACATCTAAGGTCACCATTCCAAAGTAATCCAGATTAAGTATACTTAGAATATTTTCTAAAAACATACGAGAAATAATTGGGTAGTGTCTCTGATCAATTAATCCGACAAATGGTATGGCTTTTGTTGAGGAACAGACTAGTGTCCCATCATCACAAGCAACCTCAAGTTGATCAGCCAGCTGTTTGTAAAATTCTTTAGTAGCAGTTGCGTTTTTACAATGTCCATTTTGGCAAACAACATCTCTAAATAACCATAAGAAGTGGCTACCAATTTCGCTTCCACCGTCTCCATATTGGTCTAGGTACCAATCATTTTTTAACTCCATCGCTAAATCATCTGATATATTCCAAGCTGCTACAAGGTATTCAATATCATCTCTCATCGAGTTGAGAATTGGTGAGGCTGTATATGCTTTCAAGCGGGCACTTTTAGGAATTTGAATGGCAGGGTGCCAGGTATCATCATCTGTTTCAATTCGATCAAGGATGATAAGTACACGGTTAAAATCCGGATCCAACTGTTCAGTGGTCCCCCAAAATCCATAGTGAGAATAATTGATTGCTGAAACGACAAAAATAGGAATGTACCAAATTAAAATTGGCATTAAAACCAGGCAAGATCGCAATATCTTCTTCTCATATTTTTTCTTCCAGATCCAAAAAATAGAAATCGACAGGATCAAAATTAAAGGTGGATAAATCCAGACACCTTCTTCGCGAGTGAGCATAAAAGCCCCCATAGACATACCCAGCAAAATTGACCACAGAAGTAAGGTAAAAATATTTTTGTCTAACCTAAGAAAGAGTCCAATTGATGAAGCAACGACATACAGAGTCAATGAGAAATAGATAAATTCGCGATAGATCCTCAAATTCCATGCGGTTGTCATGCTTTCCGGGCAAAACAATAACAGAGAAAAGAGAAACATCCTCCACCAGGGATTTTTGATCAAAGGTATAAAAGCTATAAAAATAAGAATGCAAGCTACAACATAAAATATAGATTCATTGAAAAAAAGTGGTAGACCAGTACCGAAGGAAAGGATTAAAAAAAATGCATAAAAGGGATTTTTAATTAAAGTCATTTGATCATAGGCACCCAACCACTCCCCATGGATGATTGTATGCGCCGCTTTAGCAAAATAAAGGTCATCATGGAGACCCCATATATACATCTTGGGTATGCCAGAAATCAACCAAAGACGCAATAAAATTAACACAATAAAAATTGTCCAAAAAATAACGGAGTTTTTATTTATCAGTTTTAAGGTCATTTTAAATCCATTCAAGCTTAGGATTGCACAAAAGATTTATTATTTGTAGACTTTTAATTTATTTGTTATTATTCAGAAGAATCAAAAATCGTGTTTTGGCCATTAATTATATTATTATATAATTTGAAATATTGATATGCCTCTTGTTCTACCGTAGGTATAATCATATTAGTCTTAATATTTATTTTCAGTTTATTTAATATTGAGGGGTTTTCAACTATTAAGTTCATTTTGTTTTTAAGTTCTGAGGAGTTCGCAGCTTTAAAAATATAACCATTGACACCATCCGTGATTCTTTCAGCCATCCCTCCAAGATTTGAGGTAATTACTGGCACGTTACTCGCCAGTGCTTCATGCATAACCAATGAATAGCTTTCATAACAAATAGAAGGAATTATTAATACATCAATCTCTTGAAAAATACGACCTAATTGTTCTTCATTATAGGAACCGCAAAATGAAATTCTCTCGTCATTACCAACAATTTCTTTAAGTTTATTGACGAAATCTTCCTTACCTGAACCGTAAATCACCAATTTAGCATATTCATTGTGAATTTTCTTAAAGGATTCGATTAGAACCTGAACTCCTTTATGGAATAATAAACTACCCGCATATCCAAATGTAATTTGATCTTGGTCCACGTAATTTCGTTTATTTTCCAGAATATGTTTATATCGAATTCCGTGGTTAATTGTGACTATTTTCAAATTCTCATATTCTTGAGTAATTATTCTTGCAACAAAATTCGATGGACAAGTTACGTATTTCGCATTTATCAAAATATTTTTTGCTTTTTTCAATCGGCTTTTTATAAAATCCCCACTAAACTCCTTGCATAAATTCGCACAAGCAGTACCTTTTTGGGGACCTGAACATAGACTATAACGATTGGGTGCTAATATCACCTTTGGACATATTAGGAAAAAATCGGTAAGAGTTATAATATAAGGAATTTTTTTTTCTTCAATAACTTGAATAAAATCTGACATCCTCATTAAATGACCTATATGAACTATATCTGGTTGTTCATCCTCAATAATTCTTTTAGCAATTTCATAAAGGTTGGTAGATTCAAGTGAAATATTAATATCACTTGGTTGTTTTTTTAATTTGAAAACAAGTATCGGAATCCCTTGATAAAGAATTTCTTTACTCAGTATGTAATTTTCTTCTCGATCATAAAAGGAATCATCATAAAAACTATAAGTTATTACTTTTACCTTATTTCCAAATTTTTGCCCCATAAAAGCACAGTTGTAAACAAATTTTTCAGTACCCGTTTGAAACTCTGGGTAAAATTGGTGCACTAAATAAAGAATTTTCATTAAATTTATATCCCCTCTTTCAAAAATAAATGTAATTCTTCCAGGTAATTATTTTCATTTGGATAATTGTTTTTATAACAATAAGCTAAATGAGCTCCAGTTAATAGAAAGAATGCCTTAAAAATACTAGCCTTAATTTCCTCAGCAAGATTTTCATCAATATTTTCATGGCAAATATTCAGATATTCAAACATATTATTTACAAAATACTTAATAGAGTTTACCAATAAACCAATATATTTTTCTTTATAAACAGGTTCTGAGTTGTATAACAAACTCTCTAAAAATTCCTTACAATTATTGTCTATAAAATCACAATTAACGATAGTATTAATCGGATATCCATCATATTTCGTAATCATAAACATACCATTAAACAAGTCAGCTAAAACTTGGTTATTTATTGGAAACTTTATCATTGAAAATTTTTCATTAATTTCCATGTTTACATAGTTAAAAGTGAAAATGATATCAGATAGAAATTCATCAAAATAAATATTTGGCACTGGAAGATCACTAAACATATCAGTTAAAAATAGATTATCAACATACCCTCTTTTCAGATAATAAAAGGGCGGACGATTGTGAGAATGGATAATCCTTGTCGAGCCTAAAAATGCAATCTTCTCTCCACTTTTAATTAATCTGATTCCCAAATCCAAATCCTCAGCATAATTCAATCTATATTTATATCTCATAAAAATATCACGGGGAATTAAACAAGCTATATCTGAAAGTTGACCATTTTGTCTTAATGTCAAATAATTTTGGGTATCAGGTAATTTAAATATTTTGTCAGTTTTATTAACACCAAGAAAATTATAATGAATCCAGCTAATAACTCGATAAAATAAATCAGCATCTTCGCGAGGAATTTCAGCACAAGATACCGCAGTAACATCATTGTTTTTTAATGTAGTCATCAATTCATATAGCCAAGTATTGGTAGGAGGTAATGCATCTTGAACAGTAAAAAACAAATAATCCCCTAAAGCATTTTCTGCTCCTAAATTTCTTGTATAAGAATGCGAAAATTCACTTGGCAAAATTTCGATTACCTTTACACCAAAGTTTTTTGCAATTTGAACAGTGTTATCTTCGCTTCCAGAATCAACAATA
This sequence comes from Anaerolineaceae bacterium, assembly GCA_030653365.1. Lineage (GTDB taxonomy): Bacteria > Chloroflexota > Anaerolineae > Anaerolineales > Anaerolineaceae > UBA6170. The sequence goes on along the minus strand of JAURZL010000007.1, from coordinate 251,111 downwards.
ATTATTTCTATTTCATCAAACCCTTTTTGGTTTAGAATCATTTTTAAAAGAAAATCAAAATCATTTCCAGCGTTTTTAGTCGGAATAATTACAGAAACCAATTCATTTATATGTTCAAACTCTTCTTCAAGTATATGTGAGAAATTATTAGGAAGATTATTAAAAACAGTTAAATCAACATTTAATAGGATTTCATTTATAATGCCCGATTGGGTTCTTCTCCCATCTTTCAGACCATATTTTATATAGTGAACCAGCGGATTTGTTCCGGCGTCCGTGACCTCTGAATATTGATGCAAATAAAAATGAGTATTAAAAGTAGGGCTTGGATTCCTTCCTTCCTTCCAGCCATTTTTTATATAATGCATTAATGGATCCACGTCCGCTTTACGAACATCTGGATAATTTAATAAATAATAGTTTGCATCAAATAATCCACTTCGTTTAATTAAATAAAATTCTGTCAAAAATCTAAGATGCTTTATCATCACTTTTCCTTGAAAAAAAGTTCTTAAATTTTCGAAGAGGTCTGGTTATTTTCCAACTATTACTGAGTTCATACCATATTATTTCATTTTCAGCTATTGATAACTTCTCATCCAACCTTTTTATTTCTTTATCTTTCTCTCGTAATTCATTCTGTAATTCATAATATTGTTGGTCCCGATCTTTATTATCTCTTAATAATTTATTAATCTGATTGTCCTTTTCTTCTAACTGAAACTGATATGCTGCTGATTGTTGTTTACTATCTGATAACTCTGCCTGGTATGCTGTTGATTGTTGTTTACTATCTGATAACTCTGCCTGGTATGCTATTGATTGTTGTTTGGTCTCATTAAGTAATACCTGTAAATTATGAATTTCTACTTGAACTTGGTACTGATCTTTAACTCGTAAACCAAATGAAGAAAAGTATCTCACCAAGTTTTCACGATATTCATGATCCTCTTGTAACCAATCTAATTTAAATCTACCTGAACCTGCAGTAATCTGAATAATTCCTAATCCATGGGAGTGTAAAAATTCAATATTTAAGGGGTAGTTCTGACAGAGTTCCTGCCAAATACGCCAAACACCAAATTCACGTTCACGGACATTAGTGTCATGAAATAGAACCACAGCATGGGGAGCTAATTTTGGTAGCCATGTCATGAAATCGTGTTTAACAGCTTCGTAAGTATGCATGCCATCAATATGTAATAGTTCGATTGATCCATCTGAGAAATAATGGACCGCTTCATCAAATGTCATTCGCATCAATCTAGAAAAAGAAGCATAATGTTCATTATGATAAATTGATAAAGCTTGAAAAACCTCCTCTCCATAGAAACCAGCATGTTCATCACCCTTCCAAGTATCAACTGCATAACATCTAGTTGGCAAACTCGCTTCCTTTACTGCCTGACAAAAAGTAAGATATGAATTTCCTGAATGTGTTCCCAATTCTACAATCATTGCAGGTTTTATAGTTTTAATTAGCCAATTGGCAAAAGGAATATGACCAACCCAAGAATCCGGAAATTCCAAATGATTCGGACGAAATTGACATGCTTCGAGTAATTTATAATTATCCATAAAATTCCTTTATATTAGAAATATGTCGATATTATGATATTGTTTTTTATTTGTTAAAAAAGTCTCATTCACTCTTGTTTTCAGTATATTCCAAATTTATAAAAAAATTTATACAATATTCCTGTCTAAAAAAATCTATTAGATCATTCACTAATCAATTTTTCATCAGAGAATTGGATATGAGTTTCTATGTAAAAACTCTGTAGTAACTTTTATTTCCTTTCCATTGGATTCAGCTATATCATAGCCATTAATTTTATTTAATAATCCAAAAATTCGTTCAATTGCATGAGCTAACGTTCCATCTTTTTGCCCGATTTCAGTTTGAAAATCGTCTATTTTCAAGTTATAAAAACCAAAAGGATAAATTGCTAATGGTCGAAACCAAAACATTGAACCTGAAATAAAAGGAAAAATTTCTTTATTATACGGAATATCCAAAGTATTAATTAATTTTTCAAATTGTTGTGCATTTGATCCCATAAATCTCTCTGATGATAAAACATTACCATATGAACAAACCATACCAATTTCGCTGTTATTGTTGAATAAATCAATAATTGATTTCACAATTTCTTTGGAACCAATAATTCCATCTAATAAACTTTTCCTCCAAAGATCTCCATTATCTAAATAAGTCGACCTTTTAGTGTGAAGTTTACAAATTAATTTGTAATCTAGATTTACTAAATAATTAAAAATCTCCAAAAATGGAGCAATATCTCTACCTCGATTTTCATATTCAAAGATTTTCGCATTTGAAAAATGATTATAAATAATATTTTTATCTATTTTCACATTATTGGGAATCGAGACAAAGAGGTCGAAATCAGAATCTAAATTTGATAAATATATTAAGAATTCTTGCCATAACTCAGGATAATAGAGATGAAACATAACTGCAATATCATTACTTTTTTTAATATTTTCATTTTTTAATAAATTAATATAAGGAAAGATATTTTTTGAAAAAATTAATGATTTCCTTGTTGCATTTAGGTATGCATAACCAAATTTTCTATCTGGTTCTAAATAAGCACCTTCTCCCCATTCATTCCATGCGTTAATGAAGACATATTGCATTTCTGGTTTCTGGAAATTTTTTGTTTGTTTGATTATTTGAGATAACCATCTTTGATATATCCAAGGGGTAGAACCAAAAAATATGCTTCCTTTTTTATTCTTTCTAGGTGTATTATCCCAGGATGGCATTACGGTTTTAAAAACCTGGTAATCCACTTTTGGTTTTGTTATTAATGAATTCACAACTTCTTGGTAATCATACAGAAAACCAGAAAAATCGGGAGATAGCCATTCGACTTTGGGTTGAATATCAATTAGATTTGCTCCGAAAGGAGGAAATTCAACTACAGCATCAAAACCAATTAAATTGGGATTCCCTGAATATCCAAAGGTTTGAGCAAGAACCAAATAAGGATTCCCTATAAATTTATCTAAACAATACTTTCGCCACGTTTTGGCAGTGAGAGTAGGATTCGGAAGATTTTGTGCTCGATACACTATGAGAATTGGTCTCCCATCAATTTTTATATAATTTGGGTGTTCAAAGAATTTTGAAATATCATTAATTAGCAGAAGATCATTCTCTTCCGAGTAAATTTGTTCAATTAAAATATCTTCTTCAAGGCCATCCCATCTCCTTGTCCAATTCTCATTTGCCCAACAAAGACAGAAAGGGAAATCGATTTCAATATCTGAAATAAACTTATCTAAAGGTTGTTCTAATAATTTCTTACCGTTAAACCAATAATAATAAAAACAAAAGCCATAAATACCATATTTTTTGGCTAATTCAACCTGTCTCCGTTGAACTTCTGGAACACGCAAATCATAAAACCCCAATTCTCCTGGCAAATGAGGTTGATAATGACCCATAAATTGAGGTACTGCTTTTGAAACATTCGTCCACTCGGTGAACCCTTTTCCCCACCATTCATCATTTTCTGGAATTGGATGATATTGGGGTAGGTAAAAAGCAATTAACTTGAGGTTTAAATTAGTTATTTCTTGTTCATTATCCGAAATTTCAATATAATTTTCATCTTTTTCATCTATTGCCATAGCTAATTGTTGGAAATAAATGTTTTTATATTTTTGGATATCAAAAATATAGTTTTCAATTTTATAAACATCCTTAGTATCTTTTGTTGATAATATTTTAGTGTCAACATTATTTTTTTGTTTGTCAAGATTTTTATGGTTGTCAAATAATTCATTTCCTTCAATAATTTCTGTATTTTTTACTTTAGAAAATAAAGAAAGTATTTTCTTTACTAATAATTCTCTTTTGCTCCCTTTTGGTACAAAGTAAAGGCGGATAGTCCAAAATTTGTGGACAATTTTCCAAGCAGAACTGCCATATATTTCTACTAATTTTGAATTTATCTCTTGAAATTTTTTTTCTCTTTGTGAAGTGTAATCCTCTAAAGTTGATAAATTTGTCTCGACTTCTGTAATACGTTTCCTTAATTCAGAAATTAAATTGTCATTTACAGAAATATTTTGGTCCAATTTATTAACTTTTTGATTTTTTTCGTTAATTTGATTTTTCATGGAGTACTTTTCTTACATTTTTTGGTCTTAATTTTTCTTAGTAATATTAATCATATTCAAAAACTTAATCTTAATAAACTAGCAATTTCTTTTCTCGATTCGGAGAAAAAATTTCATTAAAGATTTCTAATAGAATATCAATTTGGATTAATTCATTAATAAATTTCCCACACAATTTAATATTAATTATCAAGACTAAAAAGACAAACTATTTTTTAGGTCGAATTTTGATTAAGTCAAGCAGATACCTCAATATTCATAAATAATTGAAATTGTTCAATAATCTCTTTTGTATCTCCTACCATTTTAATTTTTCCATGATCTACCCATGCAACTCTATTACACATACCTTCAATGCTCTTCATACTATGAGATACATAGAGCGTAGTTGCTCCGTGTTCTTGAAATTGTTTGATTCGTTTGCCACTCTTCTCCTGGAAGGCAATATCTCCAACAGAAAGTACCTCGTCCAAAATTAAGATGTCCGGGATTTTTGCTGTAGCCACAGAAAAGCCCAAACGTGCCATCATACCGGAAGAATATGTTCTCAATGGTGCATCAATAAAATCACGCAATTCCGCAAAATCAACGATTTCATCGAAAAGCTCTTCAATTTCATGGCGAGTATACCCAAGTAAAGCTCCATTGAGATACACATTTTCTCTGCCGGTTAATTCCGGATGAAAACCTGCCCCCATTGCTAATAATGGAGCCACTCGTCCATAAACTACAATTCTGCCACTCGTAGGTCGCATTACCCTCGCAACCAGGCGTAATAAGGTGGTCTTTCCAGCTCCATTTGCACCGATCAGTCCAAAAACCTCGCCTTTTTGAATCTGTAAATTGACTTTATCCAGTGCCAACAATTCATCGAAATGCACCTTGCCTTGTACTCTCCGAATAGCAAATTCCTTAAATGTTCGATAACGCTCACGAGGAATTCGATAACGCACCGTAGCATCTTCTAAGACCACTGCAATATTCTCAGGTAATTCCATGCTTAATTTGTTCATGGTAAATTGATCAGGTGCGATATGCAAATTCATCCGATTTCTCCGTAAAAACCAACCAACCGAGCAGCAGTGTTCCTATTGAGATGCCAAAAGAGATCAGCCACATTTCCATTGTTGGTATTTCTCCATAGAAAAACAGACTACGAAAAAATTCAATAAGATGTACCATAGGATTAAACTGTAACCAACCCTGCACATTCTCAGGGAGAATACTTAAAGGATAAATGATAGGTGTCAGATACATCCAGGCTGTTAAAATAATAGCGTACATTTCAACGATATCTGCAAAATAAATACCAACGGTTGATAGTAATAGTCCAATCCCCAGGCTGAACATCGCAAGGAATAGCATACCAACCGGTGCAAGGAGAATTGTAAAGGAAAGTGGTACTTTGGTAACAAGCATCACAGCAAGCAATGGGATAAGCGACAAGATCAGGTTGACTACTCCAGTCATAATTGTAGAGATTGCAAAAATGGAACGTGGAATATAGATTCGTTGAAAAAGATCTCCCCCCCATACCATGACACTGATGGAACTGGCACTGGTTTGGGAAAAAAATGTCCAGGCAATTATTCCACTCAGAACATAAGCCGGGTAGTTCTCCATAGCAACACGAAATACCTGAGAAAAGACAATTGATAAAACAATCATCATCCCCAGTGGATTAAGCATCGTCCAGGCTATTCCCAAAACTGAGCGTTTATACCGAGCTGTAATATCTCTTCTCACCAGAAAAAAAACTAAATCACGATATTGCCATGCTTCTTTGAGTTCAAGCAGCGGGCGGTTATTGTGTTTCGAGGAATCATAAATTTGAGTGTCTTCGAGTGATTTTTGAGATGTTATGGTCGTCATCGAGAAAAATTATACCATCCAAAAACAATTTTAATAAAAAATGAAAATATCATCAAATCTCTGATATTAACCCTCAAGCATTAATTTGAGGGAGGTTTCCCACTCAGGAATTTTTATGGAAAATGTGTTTTCAAATTTTTCACAATTTAATGCAGAAAACATGGGCCTCGTGGCTGGGGTAGGAAACTCATGTGATTTTGCAGGGTTAATTTTCTTCACTTTTACTGAGATATCCTTTGGAATATGATTGATTATCGATTTCGTCCATTCATATCTTGATGTGTAGCCACCACCTGCAAGGTGAAAAACTCCGTGATTCTTTTCCAGGAATTTGAGGGTTTCAAACTTTGAACTTAGAATAAATTTAGCTGAAAGGATTGCTAACATCCTTGCCCAGGTCGGGTTACCAATCTGATCATCAACAATTCTCAATTCTTCATTTTTTTGAGCCCAATTGATCACCTTTTTAACAAAACCACCTGCTCGCATACTGTACACCCAACTGGTTCTAATTATCACATTTGGACATTGACTCTCAATGATGGCCTGTTCACCTTCAAATTTAGATTTGCCATAAACATTTATTGGATTTGGGATATCATCTTCGGTATATAAATCATTTTTTTGCCCATCAAAGACATAATCTGTTGAAAAGTGGATGAATGGGACAATGTTTTCCTTGCAATATTTTGCAATTTCTCCAAGAGTGTGACAGTTGACCAGCATCGCTTTTTCTGGTTCCTGCTCAGCTCGATCAACATCAGTGTATGCAACAGCGTTATAAATTAAATCCGGCTTGACTTGATTAATCAAGCTGATGACATCCCTTGGTTTGGTGAAATCAATCTCAGGATAATCGACAGCAATTAAATCACCATAACAAAATAGAGTTCTGGTTGCTTCATATCCTAATTGACCATTTGATCCTAGTAGAAAAATTTTCATAATTTTGTAAACTCAGCACCAAGATCTAACAAATATTGGCCATACCCATTGCCTTCATATTGTTTGGCTGATGAAATTAACTGTTCGATCGTGATAAAACCCTTGCGAAATGCAATCTCCTCAGGGCAGGAGATCATCATTCCCTGTCTCTCCTGGACCGTTTGAACAAATGTCGAGGCTTGTAAAAGAGCCTCATGCTTACCAGCATCCAACCAGGCGATTCCTCTACCAAGCAATTCAACAAACAATTTTTTTTGAGATAAATACAATCGATTGATATCCGTTATCTCAATTTCTCCTCTGGGGGATGGATTTAAATTGATTGCATATTCGGTCACTTTTGAGTCATAAAAATAAATTCCTGGTACCGCATAATTGGATAAGGGTTTGGAGGGTTTTTCCTCAATGCTATATGCTTTCCCTGAAGAATCGAAGGCAACCACACCGTATCGTTCAGGATCACGAACTGGATAAGCAAAGATCGTCGCTCCATCCTTCCTATCTGCAGCAGCTTGCAAAATCTTGCCCAGCCCCCTTCCATAGAAAATATTATCGCCCAAAATCAAAGCCACTGGTTCAGACTGAATGAAATCCTGACCCACAATAAAAGCATCTGCTAATCCACGAGGTGTAGCTTGTTCAGCATACGAAAATTTGACACCCCACTGCTCCCCAGAGCCTAACAAACGTCTGAACATAGGTAAATCTTCAGGAGAACTGATAACCAGAATTTCTCGAATTCCAGCTAACATCAACATTGATAATGGATAATAGATCATGGGTTTATCATATACAGGTAACATTTGCTTACTTACTGCAAGAGTTAGTGGATACAATCGAGTCCCTTTACCCCCTGCCAGGATGATTCCTTTCATTTTTATTTCTCCCTCTTTTGATAATTTTTAGTAATCCAATCAGAAAAGACTTGATCACCGGCTACTTTCTCAATCCAATCCTGATTATTTAAGTACCATTTAACAGTATAAGCCAAGCCTGTTATTAACGAAAATTTTGGTGACCATCCTAACTCTCTACGAATTTTGGAGATATTCATATCATATCGAAAATCATGGCCAGGGCGGTCTTTTACAAAAGTGATTAATTTTTCATGGGGAAAATGAGGGGATTCTGGCAAATATTCATCAATTAATCGACAGATCTCTTTAACAATTTCGATATTCGGGAATTGGTTTTCCCCTCCAATATTATATGTTTCCCCCACTACCCCATTTTTCAAGACTGTGATTATTGCTTCACAATGATCTTCAACAAAAAGCCAATCTCTTATCTGTTGCCCATCTCCATAAATTGGTAATGGTTTTCCGTTCACAGCATTCAGGATGATGAGTGGGATTAATTTTTCCGGAAATTGATAAGGACCATAATTATTGGAACAATTCGTGATGGTGCTAGGTAACCCAAATGTGTGTTGGTATGACCGAACCAAATGATCGCTGGATGCTTTTGAAGCAGCATAGGGAGAATTAGGGGAATAAGGAGTAACCTCAGTGAATGCGGGATCACTCAACTTTAACATTCCAAAGACTTCATCAGTCGAAACGTGATGGAATCGTTTTCCATCATATCCACCATTATTCTTCCAATACTGTCGGGCAACTTCAAGTAAATTATAAGTCCCCACAATATTGGTTTGTATAAAGGCTCCTGGTCCTTCAATTGAACGATCAACATGGGATTCAGCTGCAAAATGTATTATCGTGTCGATTTGATAGTCATTCAGAATTTTTTCTACTAATTCCTTATCACAAATGTCACCTTGAATAAAGGTGTAATTATTATTTGGTATGTCCGATAGACTTTCTAAATGTCCAGCATAAGTCAATAAATCCAAATTTATAATATTCCATAAAGGTTCATGATCGATAACATAGTGAATAAAATTTGAACCTATAAACCCAGCTCCACCAGTAATTAAAATATTTTTTGGTTCATTCATAGATTTCTGCATCCTTAAATAATTTTCCTTGACTATCTTTGTCGGACAAAATTGGTTTTTCACCATCTGGAATTGGCCACTTGATGTTCAATTCCGGGTCATTCCATATGATTGTGCGCTCACTTTGTGGATCATAAAAATCTGTTGTACTGTACTCAACTTCAACCCAATTACTTAACACGTAAAATCCGTGGGCAAATCCAGGAGGTATCCATAATTCATTTTTATTCTCATCACTCAGATTAATTCCTTCCCAACAACCAAAAGTGGGAGATGATTTTCGTAAATCGACGGCAACATCAAAAACTTCACCTTTTAGAACCCGAACAAGTTTCCCCTGGCTATTTTTTATCTGGTAATGTAATCCCCGTAATATATTCTTTTTCGAACCCGAATGGTTTTGTTGCACAATATTGATATCAATTCCATTAATTTGAAATTTTCCTTGATGGAAGCTCTCATAAAAAAATCCTCTATCATCTTCAAATATTCTTGGCTTAATTAAGAATAAATCAGTTAACGGTAATTCATTAAAAATCATTATATCCTCGTTTATTGTTCAGTTGCTAAGATGATTTGATTCATCTTAGGGATAAAAATTGCTTCACTAGTTATAAATCGCATGAATTTAGATTCCACCCATTTTCCAATGATATAAATTTCTGAATCATTGGGAAAATTATCTGGAGGTCGACTAATTTTGATATTACCACCAGCCAATTGTGGTGTGATGATCATGAAACCGAGTTGTCCAAATTCTTTTGATTGGAGCCATTCAATATTAAATCCTGGTTCACCTTCCCCAGGATCAAAATACCTCGGATAAAAAGCTTTGGTGTGAATGTAAACCAATTCTGAATCATCTGAAAATGCTTCGACAATAGAAGCTTCCTCAAGCAAATTCTGTGAGATAAGTTGTTGGATAAAAATCTCTTTACTGATTTCACCTTCATATTTTTGATTTATTAATAGCTCTGGAAAAATCATTCCAATTGAAACGATAAAAACAAAGATTATTCCCATCAGAGATAATTTCTTGTTGGTTTTTTCATCTTCAAAATGCAATTCAGAATTATCATTAATAATTAATTGTGGGTTTATTTTACTCAAATTAATTTTGTAAAATATGTGAGAAATTACCAAAATCAATCCCACCAGATAATATAAAATTACCACCCAATCTGTCACAATGACATAGCGCCAACCTGAAACCCTCGCAAAACCATTCGACAAATTGTAAAAGAGATGGATAAACAAAGGAAATAACCCAAACCATCCAAATTTCTTATAACTGATAGAAATTCCCAGGCCAATGAACAGCAAATTGATAATAATTGCTATAAACTGCCTTGAATTTATCTCCCCTAACCAGCTTTCTTGTATAAAATCATTATTCTTTATAACCCCTCTGATAGATTCAGCAAAGATTGAATTCGGAAAAATAAGCACAGAATGGATTTCATTATGTAAAAAATTCGCAGTTGTGAATTTTAATATGTTGAGAACACTATATGTATCGATCATATTAAGAAAAATATTTTTATTATTTTCAGGCATTACCATTTGAGAAGGTTTTGTTGTTCCTGATTCACTTGAATTTGAATTTTCATCAATGTCAAACCTGGTTTCAATTACCATTCGGAATTTTTGAGGTTCAATCCCAAATTCCCCAATTTGATAATAATTTCTAAACATCCAGGGCAATAAAATAATAAATGTTGATAACCCTAGGATTCCAATTCTTAATAATCTAATTTTGAAATTTTTTATATTTTTTAAAAAGACAGTCGCAAATACTGGTATAAATATTAGCAATAAATTTAATCTCATCAGCAAGCTGATCCCCATAGTCGCACCTATAAGAACCAAAAGCAAAAGATTTTCTTCTTTATTCATGAACCAAATTATTACTAATATTGTAATGAGCAAGGCAAAAAAACTTGCCCAGTTATCTGTCATATACAGCTTTGAGTGGACGATTTCCATGTAAGGTGAGGCCTGGAAAGCTGTCAATTCTCGTAAAACGATTAGCACACCTAAAGAGATTCCAATGAACGGAGAAAATAGTTTCTTACCCAGATAAAACATCAAAACCGGGAAAAAAGCATAGAGAATGGTTTGTAAAAGAACAACATTTAGGTACTTCTGTCCGACTAGAGTATGAAATATGAATAACATGAAGCCATACAAAGGTCTTTGGACATACCCCCTATTCATGTACCCTTCTCCACTCAACAAAGATTGAGCAGTCATGTCATAGATGTGCGCATCCGAATAAGGATAATATTCATAATTGGGAGGTCTGACTTTGGGAGCAAAAAAATGTGAGGTAAATGGTTCTAGATTCCAAATAATGATAGCGAAAAAAAATAAAAAAATCGGAAAGATTTTAATAATCCAATTTATTTTTTCTTTATTGCTCTTATTTTGACTGTTAATAAATAGGAGAAAAAACGAAACAAATAATGATACGTAAAGCACCAATGGTAATATCGGAGTAGCTGCTCCACCCCAAAAATTATGATCTATATCCAGTCCAATACTTGTTGTCACCAAAAATATCCAAACAATTACAATAATTAGTGAAAAAAATCCAAAAACTTTCCAATTAATAATGCTCAAAAAATCAATTTTGTTTTTTGTGATTTTTAATTTCAACAAAATTTGAAACTGAAAAATAATTATTGATAACAAAATCAGAAATGGTTGAATACGGCTGTAAATAACTTCATATTTGCCAAACCGATAAGCTGGAAAAAGAATAATTAACCAACAAACGAACAGAATTATTGGATAAATAAAATAAAACTTCTTAAAAAATGATCTTGTTCGTTCGATCCACTTTGGTTCTTCTGGTTTTTTATTTACGGATATATAGCCAAAAACACTAATAACGAGGATGATTAACATCATCAACAATAAAAAAAGTCGATTGGACGAAAGTCCTAAGAAAATCACATTTTTGGGATCAGTCGGAAGACTAACAAGATAAAAAATCGCAATCAGAGTTTCAATTCCTGTTAATATGTAAAAGATTTTTTGTGGAAATTTTTGATTTTCTGTCATCGCACCTGAATTATACCTGATCAATATTTGAAAACACCTTATAATCAATAAAAGACAATATTAATATGAGAAAAATAGTATCTTATCAATAACTAACAGTTTGGGTGTTTTTGGCTGGTAAATGTCATCCAAAAACACCAACCAACGCCCGTTTGTTGAAACGATACGAAAAATACTATGAATCATTTTTCATTAACAACGAATTTTTCCGAAAGAATTTTTCAATTTTGGTGGTTGTTACTCATCGGTGGTTTAGTTGGGGGAATAATTGCCTTTATTTCAGCATTTATTCTGATTTCTCCAATGTATCTTGCTGAGGCAAAAATGTCCATCGCAATAAATTTCAAAGAAGTAGGACATTTATCGCAATACGAACAAGATCAGATGATTGGAAATATTATCAACTTATTTGAAACGAATGAAATTGTCGAACCCACCATTGAATTAATTAATGATAATGAATTATCCATTTCTAAATTTCGAAAATCCTGCTTTATTGAAAGACAGGTAAATACACTCTTTTTTCGTTGTATATCCAATGATCCGGTCATAAGTCAAAAATGGACTAATCATTGGGCAAAAATCGCCTATGAGAAATTATTTGAAGCTTATGGTCATGCTCTCCTGTATGAAAAATTATTAAGAGCACAAGATTCTTATGAAACGTGTGTTGAGAGAAGCTATTATGTATTTCCAACATTTACTGATTGCCAAAAGATTCTTCCTGAACAAACTTCCTTGGAACAATTAGTTGATGAAATTGAATATGAGCGTCTTCTCAGTAAAAATATTTTTCCAGGTTTTAAATTTTCTGAAATAATATTAGCAGAACAACCTCAAAAAGTTGTTCGTAATAATACAAATGCTTTTGTGTTAAGTGGCTCTCTATTTGGTTTCCTGTTAACACTTGGATTTTTATATACCAAAAAAAATGAATCAAAATAAAAAAACAAAACTATTAGGTTCTTTTTGGTATTTACTAATTTTTCTATTGCCTTTTACAAGTCTTCCTATTGCTAGTAAGTTGCTTGGATCGGAGATGGTTGCCGCCCCATCCATTCTAGTACTATTTATATTGATAATTTTGCTCCTTCTTACCAAAAACCTTAGATCTTTATTTTCTCATTTACAACTTCAACCTCTTCTAGTATTTGGAGTATTTGCTTTCCTATCTTCAATACTCTCTTTTTGGCTTCCTATACCCATCCAGAAAAATTTTTCGATCATACAAAATTTAATTCAAGGGTTAGGAACTTTATTAATCGGGATTTCATTCTATTTTGTGACAATCAACTTTATTAATTCAAAAAATCAACTAAACCAAACATTAAAGGTTGTAATAATTAGCTTCATACCCTTGGCGATTTGGAGTATCCTTCAATATGTTTTTGGTCAGTTAATGGATGATTATCCACATTGGATGCAACAAATTCAACAAATTTTAACTACTTCAGGCGGATTGTATCGAGACAGATTGACTGGTTTTGCATTCGAACCATCCTGGTTAGCACACCAGATGAATATGTTTTATATTCCCATTTGGATAAGTGCATCCTTAACAAGACAAAGTGTTTTCAAGAAATGGAAAAATATTTTAATTGTTGAAGATTTATTTTTGCTAATTTCAATTTTTATTTTGATTTTTTCGAAATCTAGGGTAGGTTTGATCACCTTTATTTTTGTTTTGTCTTACATTTTTTATAGACTCAATCATTATATACTTACGAAAATCCAAGACAGGTATATAACACAAACAAAAAAAAATCTAACCAAAGTATTGCCATCCTTGATCATTGTTTTATACATCGTACTTCTGTTACTTGGTCTATTTTTCTTCAGTCAATTTGATTCTCGAATGGAAAACCTATTTAAAGTAGAGACATACCAAAATCGAAATGTTTTTTCAATTGCCAATGATTTCGTTTTTGCAGAGAGAATTCTTTATTGGCAAACTGGCTGGAAAACATTTAATCATTATCCGATTTTCGGGGTTGGATTGGAAAATGTAGGATTTTTCTTTGAGGAAAATATGCCTGCGTTTGCATGGGCATTAGACGAGCCTCGACATTTGATGTATCAAGCGGATTATCAAGGAAATATCAAAAACTTATGGATCAGATTGTTGGCTGAAACAGGAGTTTTTGGATTTTTAAGTTTTACAGTTTGGTTATTTCTTATATTTGTTTTGGCAAATCAATACCAAAAAAACCACTCCCCATCATTAAATTACTGGGGTATGGTCGGTAAAATCGCCTTGATATCATTAATCATTGAAGGATTTAGTATAGATAGCTTTGCCTTACCATATTATTGGATAATTCTCGGTCTGGTATCATCAAACTATCTGATAAACAAATCCCAGGAAGAAACTTAAAAATTAGGGTGATCGTTTTTTAATCCTGTAATTTTTAAACTCACGTATGATACCAGTTATCAAGATAATTCCAAATAATAGTGATAAAACATAGACCATATTGAAAAACGAAAGGTTTTCAAACAAACCAGTATAACGAGCAATATACCATTGTAAAAAGAACAAAATAAAAATTAATTCAGCAACAAAAATCCGAATCAACCAATGGTCTTTTCTTTTCCATCCCTCGAAAAAAGATGTACCAACAATATAAGAAATGATTACTAAAAAACTTAATCTATATCGCGGATTGTCCCACATATCTCCACCTGCTCTGATGGAAGATAAGAATATCCAAAAAATTGTCATAAGCCACAATACTAAGAATTGTTTTCTTGTTTCTTTATCTTTTTCACGGAAATAATAAACCAAACCATAAATCAATCCAGGAAATATTATATACCAACCTGCCGCCCTCAAGGATTGAAGTATTCTCCAGAATAATTTTGAAGGTTCAACCAATGCTGCCGGTAACACAGGTTGAAATAATCCATAAACGGTAGCAAAATGCAATCTATATTTTGTCCCTATGATTGATACGATATATTGAACAAACCCTGACTTCTGTTCAAGTATTATTGCGTCCCATTCACCTGCTTCCATAATCCAATTGTAGGAAAAGTAGGCAGTTATTAAAACCATACTAATTATTGATATAGTTAATAGTTTGGATTTAATGAACCTGAATGGCAAAAGATCTGGTTGAAAAATCAACCAGATCAGGAATGTAAATACCAGAAAAACTCCAATTTTTAATGAGACAAGCAGCAGTAAAAAAGAAAAGAATGAAAAGACCGCTATTCTTGCCCCAATTTTATAATTTAGTTTATGAATGATCCAAAAGAGGCCAGCTGAAAATCCCATTAATAATGGTTCTCGCATTTGAGAAGCACCAAACAAAATCGCATCTGGATAGAATGCAAAGATTATTATAATGATTTTTGATAATAAATGTGATTTATTATCCCCATATTTTTCTCTTAACCCCGCACCTAAAAACAGAATCCCTAGAACATTGATTAATGCCACAAAAAAAATGACATTAATTTGAAGATGAGAATTCGGAGTAAATAATCGATATATGATTGCACTGGATGCTAATAAACCCCCATACTGATCACTAATAAAATCACTTGAAAATGCTTTCCATATTGGTTGATCAGAAATTGCTAACTCCCAGGATTGCATATCTCGATTGTATGCATCTCGGAATAGGTATCCACTAAGATAAGGTTCCTGATCATATCCCCAATCAATCAAATTTTCTGTAGTGATTAATCCCAATCCCAGTCGAAGAAATAAAGCTATTCCGACAACTACTCCTAAAAATTTATTAGACCCTAACCATAAAAACAAATTGAATAAAAGTATGTAAGAGATCGAAGTAAAAAACCAGGTGCCCCAAAAAACATCTATAAATTCATAAGATGAAAAAAATGCGAAAATCCAGGTAGTAAAAAACCCAAACAGAATTGGAACAATAATTCTCTTAGCAAATTTCATCGAATAAATCCATCCAAGGTATTCTTAGCCCGTTCAATCCAGGTATATTTCTTCACATCCATTTTAGCCTGATCTCCGAGTTTTTTGCTTTGATTCGGAGATTCCTGGATTTGTTTAATTGTTGTAACCCATTGTTCTTTATCAAAATAATCACAAAAAATTGCATTTTCATTATTCAAAACTTCATGAAAAACTGGGAGATCGCTTGTTATGATTGGTTTTCCGGTGGCCATGTATTCAAACATCTTCATCGGGCTGCAATAATCAGCTGTGTTTCCACCACTACTTCCCGAGATTTGATTTTCATAAGGCATTAGCAGAACATCTGCCATTGATTGATAATGGGGAATTTTTACATTTTTGACAAATCCAGTTAATGTTATATTGTTGATATTTTTCTCTTTTAGGAAATTCTTCCAATGATTAACTTCTTCATCTCTCCCACCTACCCAAAGAAACTGAAATTCAGGTAATCTTCTTGCCAACTCAACCAATAGATCCATACCTCGGCCAGCATATAAATGCCCGGTATAAACTGCTGTGAATGTATCCTGAATTCCAAGATCTTTTTTTAGTTGAGTAGAATGCGGTAAATCCTGATAACGTTCCAGATCAACTCCGTCAGGAGCTATTCTTACCTCGTTTTGATCAAATTTGTAATTAAATTCTTTTTGGAACATATCCTTTAATGCAGATGTAATAGGTAAAAATCTCTTTTTTTGTTTGGAAAATAATATTTTCTTAAATAATCTGGGTCCAATTTTTCCAGTTGGCATTTCATGTAATTCAAGAAAATAAGGTGTTTCTATAAATCCAGAAATTAAAGCAATTTGTGGCATCCATGTATGAACAAGTTCAATTTTTTTTAATAAAATCATAAATCCGGCAAGGATAGAAAAGTCATATCTGCGGAAAATCTTAAGAGATGGAATGTAGGAGATATCGTATGAATCACTCAATCCATAAATTTCAGATAAATCATTCCAATTATTTTTCTCTTTACCGGGAATGATTAATGAAACTTTATGCCCCAGTTGTCTGTATGCCTGACAAACTTTCATTACCTGAATACTATTTGCAGTAGTCGAAGGAATTTGGCTTGTTGAGATCACACCTATTCGCATTAATTGACTTCCCTACTTTCTTGATTTCTTATTTGCCTGACACCTAAGATTACCATCATTCCAATAGATATCACGAAATAACCACTCAATAATCCAGCTTGCATTAAATATCCAAACCTGGGTATGAGAACAAACATCAATATGGTTTTAATACCACCAAAGACTAACATAATCAACAAAGGAACATTTGGCTGATTAAAAGAAAGGAGTACATTTCTGTTCCAAAAGAAAATACTGGCAAAGCCATAACCAATAATCAAAACGAAAATATAAGGCAAAGCTGGAACATAAGCTCCATCTTTTATGAATGAAAGCACCCATTCGCCAAAGAATACCAATCCCAAGCTACAGATTATTACCCAGAAGAAAGCAATCAGACTTGTCCTGCTTAACAATTTTTTTAATGAATTCCACTGTTTTGCCACAATGGATTTATTGATCTGAGGGTAGGTCACTGTGATTAATTGTGAAATCGGTAAAATTATTGCATTAATTACTGCAATGCTAAATTTGAAGTACCCGGCATATAAAGGTGACAGAAAATAACCAACCCATAATACTTCACTATCTCGAATAATAATATTGAGAGTACCGCTGATATTTGTACTTATCGCAAATTTTATAATTGATTTTTTGTTTTCTAACTCAGATAACCTGATTTCCCACCATTCTTTTCCTAAAATTTTATTCATAGTATTAATTGCCAAAATAAATAATCCAGAACCAAAAAGGAGTTTTCCTGCTAAATATGCAAGGAGTACCTGAATAAGGTTACCTTGCGAAAAGAACAAAACTACAATCCAAATAGCTGTTAATAAACTTTGAACGAAGTTTAATCGTGCTAAATTTCGAAATTGATTTCCAATTTGAAGAATTGCTGTAGAAGTTTCTGAAGAGAAATTTGCTAACAAAGCAACCCCGTAGATAATAATCCATTTGGTAATGAGTGGATCTTTTAGAATAACTTTTGCTGCCCAGGGAGCTAAAACTATTAACAGAATGTAAGCAAGAATCGATGTGATAAGTTCTGCAAGACCAGCAAATTTTATTAAAGCGGATGCTTTTCTGAATTCCTGATTTTCTAAAAACTCCCCGCCAAATTTAACAACCATCTCTCCCATTCTAAATGAAAATAATCGGTTGATATTCGAGGAAAAAGAAACAACCATTCCTAATAATCCGTATTCAATTGGACCAAGAATTACCGCAGCCAATATCCCCTGAATAAATGTAAGGCCGGTGGTTGCTGTATTACTGGTGATCATATAACCAGTGTTTTTTACTACATCCCCTAAAGATTTATCTTGTTTCCACTCCTGGTAAATCTTTAAAGGAGATTTCATGGTGTTGCAACCTGGCTTACCCAATCCCTTTCTGCAAAATACCATTTAACCAAATTAGAAATTCCTAAATCTAAATTTACTTCAGGTACCCATCCTAAGAGATTTTTTGCTTTATCAACATTGGCACAATTTTGCATTACATCAGCCTTGTGTTGATCAACATATTCAATATTGGCTTTTTTGCCTATCTTTTCTTCCATAATCCGCACTAATTCATTGATTGTGATTACTTCATGTCCTCCGAGATTAATTAATTCAAAGTTTAAATGTTTCAAACCAAGAATTGTACCCCGCGCAATATCATCAATATACGTAAATCCCCTTGCCTGATTCCCATCACCCGTAACCAAAACTGGCTGTCCTTCTGCGATCCATTTTGCTAGTCGAAACATCACCATATCTGGTCTTCCGGCAGGGCCATAAACCGTGAAATACCGAAATATCGTTGTATCAATTCCATATAAATAATGATAAGAATGACATAACGCTTCTGCACCTTTTTTACTGGCTGCATAAGGTTGTAATGGGTGATCACTCTCTGCTGATTCAGGAGTCGGCAATGGTGGATTTTCGCCGTATAAGCTGGAAGTTGAAGCCAGAATAAATTTTTTAATTCCTAATTTCCTGGCAATTTCTAATAAATTCAAATTACCAACTACATTTGTATCTACATAAACCCATGGATTCTCAACTGACTGTCTCACACCCGCACGAGCAGCTAGATTAATAATTGCATCAATAGGCGTATTAATCTCCGCCACCCAATTTTTCAGCATTTCATAATGACTGATATCTAATTGTTGGAACTGGAAGAGATTATTGTTTATTAATTGATTTAACCTCCAATGCTTGACACGAACATCATAAGCATCATTTAAATTATCAACACCATGTACAGAATGACCATCAGCAATTAATAGCTCACATACTCGTTGACCTATGAAGCCCGCCACACCAGTGACTAAATAATTCGCCATTATAGCCTTACCACCTTTGGGTTTTTCCTGCCACTCTCTCCTAAAGCATTTCTGGAATCCACGATAAGTTTGGAATTTGCCAATATCTCTTCGTAATTATAGATAGTATGATTTGTGACAATCACGACACAATCAGCTGTTTCCAGACCCTTGTTGAGATCTACTATTGATTCCATTTCCCATTCTTCATGATGAATATGAGAAACATAAGGGTCATGATAATTGACATTAGCACCTTTTTGTTCTAATAAATGGATGACATCCAACGCAGGTGATTCTCGAATGTCATCAATATCCGGTTTGTACGCTGCGCCAAGCACGAGCACAGTACTTCCTTTTACTGGTTTGCCAGCATTATTCAAAGCATCTTGAATCTTGCCAACCAAAAATCGTGGCATATTTGTATTAATCTCTGATGCCAGTTCGATAAACCTTGCATTATAGTTCAAAGATTTTAACTTCCAGGATAAATACAATGGGTCGATCGGAATACAATGTCCTCCCAATCCAGGACCCGGAGTAAATTTCATAAATCCAAAAGGTTTTGTTGCTGCAGCTTCAATTACTTCCCAAACATCAACTTTTAATCTGTCGCACATGATTGCTAACTCATTCACCAAACCAATATTGATCATTCTAAAAGTGTTCTCTAAAAGTTTAGCCATTTCAGCAACTTCGGTGGATGATACAGGAACTACTTTTTCAAGCGCTTGCGCATACCAAACAGATGAGACTTCAGAACAATCCTCAGTAATTCCACCGATTACTTTTGGGGTATTAATTGTCGTCCAGTCAGTACGACCTGGATCAACTCTCTCTGGAGAAAAAGCTAGGAAAAAGTCCTCGCCAACTTTAAAATTACAACAATCTACCAATCTTGGTAATACCATTTCTCGCGTGGTTCCTGGATACGTACTTGATTCTAAAACAACAACCATGCCTGAATGCATATATTCTGATAAAGATTCTGTAGCATCGATGATGAATGATAAATCCGGGTCACCAGTTTTACGCAATGGCGTCGGTACACAAATTGAAACTGCATCCATATCACTTATAACTGAAAAATCGCTGGTAGCGTGTAATTTCTGATCATTGACTAATTTTTTAATCTTTTCCGTTGGAACGTCAAGGATATAACTTTCTCCCCGATTGATTAAATCTACTTTTTCTTGAATTGGATCAATTCCTGTTACATCAAATCCTGCTTCTGCAAAAACAACAGCAAGTGGTAATCCAACATATCCCATACCTAAAATCGCAATTTTTGCTTCTTTTTTTTCTAACTTCTCAATTAATTGTTGTTTTATATCCATCTTCCCCATCCTTTTTTAAAATAATGATAATTGCGTTGGTTTTTCTTCGTCATCAAGTTTATCATTTACGGTAGATTTGTAGTTATTCATTGGTGTTTCTTTAATCAAATTTTCTGAATTAATTTTTTTTATAAATCCTTGTAATTTTGAAAAATCCTCTAATAAGGTATTCTTTAATGCAGGTTGATGTAATGCAGCAGCAGGATGATACATAGCCACTACATACCTTTCATCTATTTTTTTCATTCCACCATGAATCTGACTTATTTTTACCTGACCAAAAAACTTTGCCATTGAAAATCGGCCCAAAGTAACAATAATTTTAGGATTAATCAATTCAATTTGTCGATTTAAATAATCCGCACAAGCTTCTAATTCATCCGGTTGTGGGTCTCGATTTCCAGGGGGTCGGCATTTTACAACATTTGTAATAAAAACTTCTTCTCTTTTGAGACCTGCTCTTGCTAACAACTCTTCAAGAAACTTACCCGCCTGTCCAACAAAAGGTCTTCCCTGTTGATTCTCATGAAAACCAGGTCCTTCTCCAATAAACATGATCCTGGCTGTTGAGGGTCCCTCTCCAGGAACTGATTTTATTCTCGATTTATGTAAAGAACAAATCGAACAGTTTGAAACCTGAAGAGCTATCTCAGATAAATCTTTCATTTATTAATTTTCCCTCCTTATCAAATCATCTTCCGATTCACTTAAAAATAAAAAATCTTCATAAAAATCAGTACTTTTAATCGGAGCACTCATTAAAATAGCTGTTTCACCATTGTCACGATAATATTTTTTTCTTTCACCATCAATATCAAATCCAAATTTCCTATACAAATTTATAGCGATCAAATTTGATTGTCGAACTTCAAGAAAAATTCGCGTTATGTTTTCCGAAATTAGTTGAGATAAAATAAAGGATAAAAATTGTTGGCCAATACCCTTTTTATGAAAATCTGGGTGAATTGCCAACGTTCCAATATGAGCCTCATCTAAAATTATCCAAATAACCGCCGTGGCGATAATTTGGTTTTCAGAATTATTTTGTAATTCTCCAATCCAAAGCCTAGCATTGGTATTGTTTTCGAGCTCATATTGAAATGCATTAACGGGCCATGGATTTGGAAAAGCTAATTTATCAATGGTTAATACAGCATTTAAATCATTGATTTCCATTTGCCGGTAATTGATTTTCAAAAAAGTCTCCCTGATTTCTAAATTGGATTTGCGATGTGGATGTACGTTGGGGATAAAAAGCGCACATCTTCGAATTTTCCTGCTTTTAATTTCCGCCAACCCAAATAAGCAAGATATGATGGCCTTCTTACAGATTGAACGGGAGATGCCAGAATAAAATTTTTATTATTTCTTAATAAATATTGTCGGTCATCAGAGGTTAATTCTCCACAAATTATTGTAGGTGAATCGACCAGGGTCGCAATTTCATCTATCTTCAGAATTTTTAATTCACCAGATGGCGTCCACCCTTTTGACTGATTGAGATATTTTCCGATTGCATATCGATTTCGCCCTGATTGAAGCAATGCAAACATAGGGATTTCTCTTAAAGGTTGTGAAGCCACCAATATATCAAGTGTCGGTATAGCAATGGCTGGAATGTGCAATGTAATCGCTAATCCTTTAACAATCGCAAAACCAATTCTCAAGGAGGTGAAAGATCCTGGACCCGAAGCGACTGCGAGACCTTTTAATTGCGCATAAATTATTCCGCACTTCCCAAATAGTTCATCTATCGCAGGAGCCAATTCAACTGTATGATGATTTCTTGTTTGCCAAACAATTTCACCTATTACTTGTGATCCATCAAATAAAGCGATCCCTACTGTTTGCGTCGAGCTATCTATAGCCAGTAACATGAGTTGTTAACCTCCAAATGCTTTCTGTCTGAAAGCAGTTAACAAAGATCGGTATCTATCACCATGAGGAGTAAATACTAGCCTTCTTTGAAATTCATCAACCCAGGTCAAATCTATCCATAAATATTCATCAGGCATTGCTGCTTTAATTCGATCCGGCCACTCAATGACCAATGCACCAGAAATGAACATACTTTCAATATCAATGTTAAATGCATCTTCAGCATCCGCCAACCGATACGCATCCATGTGATGGAGAATAGCTCCTTCCGGTTTTCTATATTGGTTGACAATGACAAAGGTTGGACTTGTCACGATATCCAGCGAACCCCAACCTTTGGCGATTCCCTGAGTAAATGTCGTTTTGCCCGACCCCAAATCACCTGCAAGACAAATCACATCTCCTACTATTAGTGATGAACCCAATCGAGTGCCTAATCGTCTTGTTTGATCAGTACTTTTACTAAAAAATTCAAGGCTAAATGGATCAAGAATCGGCATAGAAATGATTATACTCTTTTCTGATTCTTATTATTGATTGATAACATCACTTGTTTTTCGAGCGCTTTTGCGATATCTCTAGACGCATTTGGTTTTTCTAGTTGTTTCGAACGGTTTGATACTTTGGCAAGTTCTTCAGGATTACTAATCCAATTTGTTATACATTCCACCACAAGATTTGGATTAGGAGCCCAAATGCCTGCCCCTTGATTTACCACATAACCAACATTTCCATCTTCTTGACCAGGCATCTTACTATAGAGAATTAATGGCAAACCTGCAATAAATGCTTCACTGATTGTTCCCGGACCTGCCTTGGTTATTAAAATATCAGCTGCTTTCATAAATTCTGGCATTTTATTTACAAACCCATAGATTTTTGTTGGCATATTCCAGGTTTGGTTTTCAAGTTTTGATTTTAATTGTTGGTTTCTTCCCGCGATAATAATCAGTTGAATAGGTAATTTTGCATCATTTAAAGCGATTGCATTTCTTTCAAGATTTCCCATCCCTTCTCCACCACCAACGAGAAGAATTGTTAACAATAGAGTATTCCAATTTAATTCATTTCTTAATTCGAGTCTGTTTTTAGCCTGACTTATATATCTTTCTGCAACCGGTTGACCGATTACAAGTAATTTTTCTATTGGTAAGCCGCTTTTTAAAGCTTTTTCTTTGGCTGGCATCGTCGGAACTATAACCAAATCGGCACCTGGATGGTACCAGGCAGAGTGCGTTGATACTAAATCGGTTACAACCGTTACAAATCTTACTGAGGATTGTAATCGTGCTCTTAATAGTGGTATGTTTACTAATTGGTGAACAGAAACTATCAGATCAACAGGATTCTCCTTTAAAAGTTGATGAACTGCTCTCCTTAAATATGGCCACATCGCATTGTAAAAAGCTCGAATTCTCCTTGATCCATCACTGACTTCATAGCCAATTCTCCACATATTGGGATAGCGTGACAAATGAGGATAAATATCTGGAGCAAAATTTAGTGGCAATGGAGCATATTTACGAAAAAAATCAACCATTTCTGTTTTGAATTGGCCTGGAAATTCAAGCTCGATCGCTTCTATAATCGCTTCTGCTGCACTTCTATGACCGCCACCTGTATCGGAAAATAAAAAAAGAATTTTTGGTTTATTTGTCATCATCAACTTTAATATTTTCTTCTCTTATAAGTGATTTGAACCGCTTATTAAGTTCTCTTCTGGTTAACAATACTTTTCGACCACATTGACAACAAACCAAACCAATATCAGCCCCTAACCTGACAACAATCCAATCATAACTTCCACATGGATGGGGTTTTCTAAGCGTCAAACGATCATTTAAACGTATTTCTGGTAACACGATACGATTATACCACCCATGATATAATCAAAAATCTAGGTAGCTATGCTTGGATTATCACTCTCAAAATTAATCATTCGAATTATCACATTAGTAATTGCATTTACAGTTCATGAATTTTCTCATGCATGGACTGCTAATTCTTTCGGAGATCGGACCCCAAAAGATCATGGAAGATTAACATTGAATCCATTAGTTCATCTTGATCTTTTTGGCAGTTTATTGCTTTTAGTCGCTGGATTTGGTTGGGCAAAACCTGTTCCGGTTAATCCTTATGTTCTGAAACAAAAATCTCCAAGCGCATTCATGTGGGTATCATTAGCTGGCCCATTATCTAATTTATTTATGGCAATTTTGGCTTCGATTCCAATTCGTTTTGGATTAATTCAATATCAAATCCCTACATCAACGATTATTCCAACAGCTTATGAATTCGCTATTGAGTTTATTATAATCAATCTGGCCCTGATGCTATTTAATTTGATCCCTCTAGCACCTTTAGATGGCGAAAAGGTATTGGATTTTTTCCTCCCTGCAAACTTAAGAAGCGGATGGGAGAAAATAAAACAATATGGTCCGATAATTCTATTGGCTATGGTTTTTGTTTTACCAATGATCGGAATTGATATTATCAGCATGGTCTTAACACCTGCATTATCGGGACTTTTGAGGATCCTTATTGGAGGTTTTTAATGACAATTGCACTATCCGTAATTGGATTAGGAAAAATTGGAACCTCTATTGGGTTGGCTTTACGAGAATACTCATCAGAAATTTCACTTACCGGATTTGACCGAGAACAAACAATTAGCAAAAAAGCACTTGAATTAATGGCTTTTGATCACATTGCAACAAGTATTGAAGACTGTATCAAAGATGCAGATATTATAATTTTAGCATTACCTGTTGATGAAATAAAAATAACAATTGAAACAATTGCCCCATTATTAAAACCTGAAGCGGTGCTCATCGACACCTCCCCAATCAAAATTAGTATTTCAGAATATGTCCAAAGGATTTTGCCAGAAGAATGTTTTTATGTTTCGCTCTATCCAACAATAAATCCTTCCTATTTACACGAAACTGAAGTTTCAATTGATTTTGCCCATAAAGATCTTTTTCAAAATTCATTTATCGTCATAACAAGTTCATCGAATACGAATAATGATGTGATAAAACTTGCTGCAGATTTAACAGGTTATCTTGGTGCGCAGGTTTTATTTGCCGATCCTTATGAAGTGGATGGTTTGCTTGCTGCAGTAGAAATTCTCCCAAAGATAATTTCTGCTGCTTATATTCATGCTTTAGTAGATCAACCTGGATGGCAAGAAGGTCAGAAACTGGCTGGTTCATCATTTCATGCGCTTTCCCAAATTTCTACCAATGTAAATGAACGTGAATTTTTTGGCGAATCAGCTTTGTTAAATAAAGAAAACACTATTCGGACGATGAATAACGTGATATTTTCATTGGAAACTTTCAGGGATTTACTGAATAACAGTAATCCAACTGAAATATGTAATTGGTTTTCTGATAGCCTTCAAAACCACAACAATTGGTTGAATAACCGTAAGTCAGCCGTGTGGAATGATCAATTTGATGGTGACAATATCCCAACCTCTGGTGAATTTCTTAAAAGGGCATTTGGGTTTAATACAAAAAAGGCAAATAGAAAAAATTCGTGAATAAACCGGTCTATTGTTATGTTATTCTTTGTGAAAACAATGCTTTTTACACTGGTTGGACGAAAATTATTAATGCCAGATTTAACCAACATAAAAATGGAATCGGCTCACGCTACACAAAATTAAACAAACCAGTCAAAGTGATTTATTGGGAAAATTGTAGGAATAAATCCAGTGCAATGAAAAGAGAAAATGAAATCAAGAAACGAACCCGAAAACAAAAAGAGGAATTGGTGGGAGATTGGGGAAAGACCATGAATTTATCTGAGGAATTTGATCGTTACGAATATCTATCAATCGCACCTGGAAGGGTAAATATACTTGGAGAACATATAGACTACAACGGAGGTTCAGTTCTTCCAGCTGCAATAGATCGTTATGTATTTTTAGGAGCAAATAAGAAAGACGATGAGCTATTTATAATCACAGCTTTGGACTTAAAACAATCTGTAACATTTTCATTATTAGATATCGAAAAGAAAATTGATATTGACGGGAATCCATTACCCGATTGGGCATTGTATCCAGCAGGTGTTGTATGGTCTGCATTAAGAGAAAATCTCAAAATATGTGGATTTGAAGGAGTTTTTACTTCCACCATACCCATGGGAACCGGGCTGAGTTCTTCTGCAGCAGTAGAAGTTGCATTTGCAGCTTTGTTAAGGGAATTTGGTTTATGGGATCTTAATAATCTGGAACTAGCGAGGTTATGTCAAATAGCAGAAAACCAATATGTCGGCGTAAATTGTGGACTCATGGACCAATTTGCATCAGCTAATGGTGTAAAAAATTCTCTCCTTTACTTTAATACATCCAATTTGGAATGGTTTCCGGTTGAGCTTCCAAATAATGTAGTTATCGTCATAACAGATTCTAAGATTCCTCGTTCATTAGCCAACTCAGCGTACAATGAACGTAGGACCTCTTGTGAAATCGCATTAAGACAATTACAAAAAGAATTTCCGACGCTTGAAAACTTATGTCAATTGTCAGTTTCACAGTTTGAAATTATTGATGAATTTTTATCAGAAACAATTTACAACAGAACGAAACACGTCATTTATGAATGTTCTAGAGTCAACCAAGCGATCCAATTATTAAAAACAAATGATCTTGATGAATTTGGAAAGTTGATGCAAGATAGTCACAATTCATTACGCGATCTGTACGAGGTAAGCACACCGGAACTCGACCTTTTGGTATCGATCGCCAACAACCAAAAAGGATGTTACGGAGCTCGGTTAACTGGTGCAGGTTTCGGAGGATGTATTGTTTCATTAGTTGAAAAAGATTCAGCAAATGAGTTTGTAAAAGAATTAGAAAATGGTTATCATCACCTGACTGGAAAAAATGTTGAAACGTATATTTGTAAAGCCAGTGATGGTGTAACAGTTCGGTGGCATGAAATTCCAGTAAAATAATTTCAGTATTCCGAATAATTTCTTAACTTTTATCAGTTCAACCAAATTCATATGTTTATGCAAGTTTTCGATTTTCTGTATAATTAATATTTATTATTTGTTGATGGAGGATATTTATGAGAGTTGTTGTTGATCAGGATTTATGCATGGGATGTGGAGTATGTGAAAGTATCGCACCAGAGATTTTTATTCTTGGTGATGAACTTCACGCAAAAGTAATCCTGGATCCGATTCCAGAAAAATATCGCTTTGCAGTTGAAGAAGCAATTGCTGAATGTCCAGAAGTGGCAATTACTATTATTGAAGAATAAAAAAAGAACCGAATGGCTCTTTTTTTAATATAACGATTTTTTTTCAAAAAAATCTAGTTGTCAAAAAAAAGTGGAAGATGTCCTAACGAAATAATTCCCTTCCAATCATTTTCATCCCCTTCTGTAAAAACAGCTACTTCTGCGACGATTGTTGCACCAGCCATTTCCATTAACTTCCGCATGGCTTCCAATGTTGAACCTGTGCTAATGACATCATCAACAATCAATACTTTCTTTCCCTTTATCAATCTGAGATCTTTTTCATCCAAGATAAGTTTCTGCTCAGAACCTGTTGTTATAGAATTTGTTTCCACTTCCAAGGCGTTCCCCATATAAGGTTTGTAAGATTTCCTCAAAACAACATATAGAGTATTATTTATGACAGACATCGCATGAGCAAGAGGAATACTTTTGGATTCAGCTGTTACCAACAAGTCATAATTTACCCCATCTAGTTTAGAAATCAATTCTTTAGCACTGGCTTCAACAAGTTCGGTGTCACCTAAAATATTTAATACCGCGATACGTAGACCTGGTTTTACTTCAAACAATGGCAGATCTCTTTTTACGCCTGCAATATTAACTGTATATGTATCCCTCATAATAATCTCCATGGATTTTCTTGGATTATGACTAAATAGACTCCAAAAAATCTACTTTTTCACAATCAAAAGTTTATCATAATTTCACAATCGATATAGAATAAAACAATTACTATATTAGTGAGATTCTTACCAAAATCTTTTGTTAATGTTCAAAAGCTCGAGATCAATAATTGTTAAAATATGACAAAATTTGAATTCGTTATAATACAATTAGATCTCATTCAAAATTAGGAGAAAAGATGAGTTTGTTTGATGGTAAACGTCTTAATAATGAAACCTTTAAATTAGATATTGAGCGTATGCGAAAAGGTTGGTATACCGATAAATATTTCACCAATATTATGATCATGTTGGAAAAATTATCTAATTCAAACAAAACATTTTCTGGTTCGAAATTTCGAATTCCTGACCACCTACAAAAAGAAGAAATCATTAACGGAGATATCGAAGTTGAAATGCAATGGTTCACCCGACGACAGGGTCACACAATTGTGGTGGGTGTCGATAAGGCTTTAGCGATGCTTCGTCATTGTTGTGGATATTGGGAAGGCGAGAATTTTATTGATACCTCTGCCAATTTAAAAGTTTGGGCAATTCAGGATGGCTGCAAAGTATTTAGCGATGGAAATCCTTTAGACGTCAGACCAGTTATTCGCGTTCAGGGAAGATATCGTGATTTTGCCATTTTAGAAACCCCAACATTAGGTATTCTCACCAGAGCAAGCAGGGTCGCAACAAATGTTTATCAAACTTTAATCGCATCAAAAGGAAAGCCTGTATTATTTTTCCCTGCTAGATTTGATTTACATGAAGTCCAGGCAGCTGATGGATATGCTTATAATATAGCAGTCAAACGATTCAATTTCGATTTTGCCAATCAAATTGATACCTTTGTGTCTACCGATGCACAAGGCGACTGGTGGGGTGGCTCTGGTGGTGGAACAGTTGCACACGCAGCAATTGCTTCTTTCATGGGTGATACGGCAGAAGCAATGATAAATTTTGCCAGGTTGCTGCCAGCAAAAATCCCAAGAATAGCATTGGTAGATTTTAATAATGATTGCGTCAATGATTCCTTGAAAGTCTGTAGAATAATGTTTGAAAATTATATGAAAGAGTTTTCTTCTGGAAATGATGAAGAAGCCAGAAAATTCATCCTTTATGGAGTGCGGCTTGATACAAGTGGTTCCTTAAGGGATGTTTCTGTTCTTCCCATCGGTGATCCAGCTCTAGACCTGGGAGTAAATCCTCGTTTGGTGTTTAATGTTCGCCAGGCTTTAGACTCCGCCTTCCAGGATTGGAATTTAAATGGTGAATGGAAATCGAAAGCAAAAGAATATTGTGAAAATGTGAAAATTGTTGTTTCCGGTGGTTTCAATCCAGAAAAAATCACTCGTTTTGA
This sequence comes from Anaerolineaceae bacterium, assembly GCA_030653365.1. Taxonomy (GTDB): domain Bacteria; phylum Chloroflexota; class Anaerolineae; order Anaerolineales; family Anaerolineaceae; genus UBA6170. The sequence goes on along the minus strand of JAURZL010000007.1, from coordinate 221,279 downwards.
AAAATTACTGGTTCCTGCCGATATCTATGCTGTGGGATCTTATCTATTTGACAATCATGGTCCAACAGTGACTGATTATACGGCTGATGTTGTCAGAGTAAAAATAGACGGCGAGTGGATTGACATGGCAAAAATAGGAAGAAAGCATTTAGATAACCCCGATTTGGAAAGAGTCTGGTAATTTACGAGAAATCCTACTTTTTAAACGTCATCCCCACCCAATCGTTTATCATCTCTTTTTTGATAAGCTGCAATCCTGTGTTCTCTGCTTTTTCAATCACCTCATTTGATTGATGATCCAAAATGCCAGAGAGAATTAAATAACCATTTTCTTTTATCAATTTACTAAGACCGTTATCAAAAAGGCGAATGATGATCGGTGCCAAAATATTTACCATTACCAATTCTGCTCGTTTAATTGAAAAAGTGCCCGCAAGAATTTCGGTAACTGACCCTGTTCCCACTTCAATTTTTTCCTGAACCTGGTTAATTTCCGCATTTTTTTTTGTTGCAACAATAGACGGATAATCTAGATCAACACCCAGAGCTCTTTTAGCACCTAATTTTAAGACTGTGATCGATAAAATTCCTGAACCACATCCTACATCGATAACATTCGTGTTTTGTTTCATCACTTCTTCAGTCAATAACATACATAATTGCGTTGTAGGATGGGTTCCAGTCCCAAAAGCCATAGAAGGATCTATTTTGATTGCCACACGCTCAGGATACGGATTTTCAAGCCATGCAGGAAGAATTAATAATCGTTTACCAATTTTGATAGGGTTATAATATTTTTTCCAACTTTCCATCCAATCTTCATTATGGATGATCTGGTAAGTTGGTTGAGGAATCGGTTTTATAATACTTAAATGCCAGAGTCCTTCTTCAATTTTTTGACGTTTTTCTTCGACAGTTTCATCATTGATTAAATAACCAAAAACCCGAATTTCTCCTGTCTCCAGTAAAATCTCTTCAGCATCATCGTATATGGCATCAGTTTCGGTAACAACTCCCTGGGTTACATATCGGGATAAAATTTCACTTACCGATTCAGCTATTTCTCCATCACAAATAATCTTTACTTCGAGCCATGAAATATCTTCAACCACTCAGGACCTCTTTTAGACGATCAAAAAAGCCCTTTTCCTGAGGTAAAACTTCAGTTCCTAAGGTATTAGCTAATTTTTCAAAAAGCTCGCGTTGTTCTTGAGTAACTTGATTCGGAATTTCCACTCCAATGATCACCAGTTGATCACCTCTCCCACTATTCCGGAGATGTGGGACACCATGTCCTCTCAACTTAAATGTCCTGCCAGGTTGTGTTCCAGGTGGAATTACCATCTTTTCTTTTCCTTCCAGCGTTGGAACCTCAATTTCTGCACCCAATGTTGCTTGAGCAATATTAATATTCAAATCTAATTGGATATCTTCCTGGCGTCGCCGGAAAAATTTATGTGGTTTTACTCGCATTTCAAGATATAAATTTCCAACTGGTCCACCATTCATCCCTGGTTGGCCCTCACCTGCCAATCGAATTTGCGTTCCATTGTCAACACCAGCAGGAATGTGTACCAATTTTTTGATTGTTTTTCGTTCCAAACCGCTCCCACGGCAAACTTTACAGGGGGACTGTATAACTGTACCTTTTCCCTGGCAGGTCGGGCAGGCGGCTACCTGAACCATAGATCCTAGAAATGTTTGCCTTACCTGCCGAACTTCTCCTCTTCCCCCACAATTCGTGCATGATACCGGACTTGTACCAGCTTCAGCCCCATTTCCACGGCAAGTTGTACAGGTTTCATCCCTGGTAATTTCTATTTCTTTGTCAACGCCAAAAATTGCTTCTTCAAATTCAAGGGTAACTGCATACGATAAATCTGCACCTCTGCGGGGTGCATTTTTACGCCGTGATCCGCCACCCATTCCTCCAAAACCAAAAAAATCTTCAAAAATATCTGAGAAATCAACAGTCGTAAAGTCCGGCATCCCGCCCATACCATTAACACCGGCATGACCATATCGGTCATAGGCTGCTCTTTTCTCAACGTCTGACAAGACGCCGTAAGCCTCATTAATTTCTTTAAATTTTTCTTCAGCATCCGCTTCTTTACTTACATCTGGATGATATTTTCTCGCAAGGTTTCTAAATGAATTCTTTATTTCTTCGCCACTGGCATTGCGACTTAAATTTAGAATTTCGTAATAATCTCTTTGAGCCATGTTCACCTACATAATTAAATAATTTCCCAATAATAGCATAAAAAATCTAAACCGGAAGCAGATGCTACCGGTTATTCATGTCACAAAAGTGAAATTAATTTTTTTAAATTGTTGACAGAGAAGGAATTCCTTCTCTGTCAACAATTGCATTTCTGAATTAGACACTCTTAAATTCACCATCCACAACGTCATCATTTCCAGATTGTGAACCATCACCTTGGTCAGGTCCTGGTGTAGGTCCTTGTTCACCTGTTTCAGATCCAGGCTGTTGATACATACTGGCACCAACCTGTTGAATTAATTGCTCAATTTCCTGAATCAGACTTTGAATACCTTCAACATCATCACCTGTTACTTTACTGCGTAGATCAGAAATTTTGGTATCGATTTGTTGTTTCTTTTCACCATCAATCTTATCTGCATTTTCCCGAAGCATTTTCTCGCTCTGGTAAATCAAATTATCAGCATGATTACGGGCTTCTACCAGTTGTTTGCGTCGATTATCTTCTTCAGCATGAATTTCAGCTTCTTTACGCATTTTTTCAACTTCAGTGTCATTTAGACCGGATGAAGCCGTTATTGTGATATTTTGAGATCGATTGGTGGCTTTATCAACTGCATTGACATTTAAAATTCCGTTAGCGTTAATATCAAATGTCACTTCAATTTGCGGAACACCACGTGGAGCGTTTGGAATACCATCCAAAACAAATTTACCTAATGATTTATTATCAGTTGCCATTGGTCTTTCCCCTTGAAGAACATGGATTTCGACTGATGTTTGACTATCTGCTGCAGTTGAGAAAATCTGGCTCTTTCGCGCAGGAATTGTTGTATTCCGCTCAATGATTGGTGTTGCAACACCACCCATCGTTTCAACCGATAATGTCAGAGGTGTTACATCTAACAAGAGGATATCTTTGACGTCTCCTGCTAAAACTGCTGCTTGAATTGCTGCACCGACCGCCACAACTTCATCAGGATTGACACCTTTATGAGGTTCTTTTCCAAATTCTTTTCGTACTGCTTCCTGAACAGCTGGCATACGGGTCATGCCACCAACCAGGACAACTTCACTGATATCCGCTGGTCTCAAACCGGCATCAGACATGGCTTTACGAACTGGTTCCATCGATCGCTGGACAAGATCTTCTGTTAATTGTTCCAATTTTGATCTGGTAAAAGTCTTTACCATATGTTTTGGACCTGTTGCATCAGCAGTCAAATAAGGCAAATTGATTTCTGTCTGCATCACTGTTGAAAGTTCAATTTTGGCTTTTTCCGATGCTTCCTTCAAACGTTGAAGTGCTTGACGATCATTGCGTAAATCCATTCCGGAATCTTTTTTGAATTCATCGATGAGCCAATCCATGATTCGTTGATCGAAATCATCACCACCTAGGAATGTATCCCCACTGGTCGATTTGACCTGGAAGACTCCATCACCAACATCAAGAATGGAGACATCAAATGTGCCACCACCTAAATCGTAGACTGCAATTACCTCATTTTTCTTTTTATCAAGGCCATATGCCAGTGATGAAGCGGTTGGTTCGTTGATAATTCTTAACACTTCCAAACCTGCAATTCGACCAGCATCTTTCGTTGCATTTCTCTGTGCATCGTTAAAGTACGCTGGTACAGTAATAACGGCTTGGGTTACAGGTTCGCCAAGGAATGCTTCTGCATCAGCTTTCAATTTCGACAAAATCATGGCTGAAATTTCAGGGGGTGAATATTCCCGATCGTCTAAAGACACACGAACATCTCCATTCGGTGCTTTTGAAATCTTATAAGGAACGCGTTGTTCAGTTCTGGTAGTCTCTGCATCTCCATATTTTCGACCCATTAACCTTTTAATCGAGAAAATTGTATTTTCCGGATTAACAATTGCCTGGTTTCTGGCTGAGCGACCAACAATGCGTTCATGATTTTTGTTAACAGCAACCACCGAAGGCACTAATCTTTCACCTTCTGCAGAAGGGATAACAACCGGTTCACCACCTTGCATAACAGCAACGACAGAATTTGTAGTACCTAAATCTATACCAACTATTTTTCCCATATTTTCCTCCTAGCGAGCTACTATTACCAGCGCAGGTCGAACTACTCTTTCACCAATTTTATATCCCTGTCGCATCACATCAACAATTTTTCCACTTTCAATTTCAGGGTGGTTTATTTGTGAGATAGCTTCATGAATATTTGGATCAAATTCACCATCAACCGGTATGAGTTCTACTCCTTCTCCTTCAAGAATTGAAACTAATTTTTGATTAATCAAATTAATACCATCAACCCACCCCTGACATTCTTCTGAGGCAGGACGATTTTTTATCGCAAGTTCTAAATCATCCAGAACAACCAAATATTTTTTGATAATTTCTGCAGTGATATATCCTTTTAGTGCTACCTGATCGCGTTCAATCCTTTTTTTGTAATTTTGAAAATCCGCCCTTTCTCGCTGCCAACCTTCAAAAAATTCCTGTGATTGAACCAATAATTGTTCGTAATTCTGATTGGATTGATTCTCGGTTTTTTCACCAGATTCATCCATCACCGAATTATCTTCCGATTTTTTATCATCATTTTTCAAAATTTCTTCCTCTGAGGTTTCTTCATTTTTTTTCTTTTTTGTCATCCACCACCTCTTAATATGAATTAAATTTATCATCATACAATGTCTCAGATACTAATTCGCTTAATATACCAGACATAAACCGAACTGCTGAAATAGTTTGTCCATATGGCATCCTGACAGGTCCTATAACACCAACTGTTCCAAAGGCAACCCCTGGAGCACCATACTTAGATAAGACAAGTGAACAATGTTTTAAATCTTCCCATGATCCATCACCACCAATAAGAACCTGAACGGAACCTTCATCTCCATTCTGGATACTCCGGGCAATTACATCCTGCAACATTGATCTCTCTTCCAGAACTTTTAATGTCTTTCTTGCTTCTTCTGTGTGACTGAATTCAGGTTCAGACATCACATTCATGATTCCATCCAGAAATAACTCGCCTGATACCAATGAATCAGCTCGTTGCAATTCTGCAACCACCCAGTCAAGTAAATCTTTTTCCAGATTATTGTCAAAATCAATATTCTGACTGATTTTTTCAATGTCAAATCCTTGAAATTTTTCAATTATTAGATTTGCAATTTGAGATAATCTTTCCTGACCAACCACTTCTGAAAGGGTGAGAATGCTTTGCCTGATTTCACCGCCAACCAATACCAGCACTATTAATACTTGACGCCCTCTGGTCGCGATAAATTCAACATGTTTTAATCTCGAGAGGGTCGGGTGAGGAGCTGTAATAAGTGATGCAGCTTTTGATTGGTCAGCAAGAATGGATCCAGCCAATTTGACCCATTGTTCAACATCATTACGCATCTGGAAAAACTGATGTGTAATCGTTCGCCGGGTAGATAATGGAATTTCCTTTTCATTCACGAGCCGGCCAACAAAAAAACGATATCCTTTTTCTGTCGGCACCCTACCCGCAGAGGTATGAGGCTGACGCAAATAACCTGAATCGGTTAGAGCTGACATTTCATTTCTTACCGTGGCTGAACTTAACCCAATATTATAGCGTTCAACAAGCATTTTCGATCCAATGGGTATCGCTGAATTGATATGCTCATGTGTGATGAGTGTTAATAATATTTTTTGTCTATCGGTTAATTCATCCATTTTTACTCGCGTTAGCACTCTCGCTTTTAGAGTGCTAACAACCTGAGAAATATAATATCATGCTGAAAAATCATCGTCAAGCCACTATCCGGTTTTCTAATAGAATTCTGATATTTTATCTTTTCAACATTTCGCCGAGGCTGATTTTGGGGGTGATACCTATAAACTTACCTGCCACAACCGGTGTATTGAAAGATGATATTTGAATTTTTTTAAAACATGAATGAGAAATTTGACCACACGTGTTAATCTCAATACAATATAAATATGTTAATTTTGATCAATAAACATCCAATTGCTGGATTTTTTCGTGCGGATCACGATCCTCCTCATAAAAAATACGCTAATTTCAAAACAAGATTTATAAGTAAAGGAGAATAAAATGACACTCAATAAATTTACCAGCAAACGTGCACCAATTTTCATGGAGATCCCAGAAGAAAAATGGAATGATTGGCGTTGGCAAATGGCAAATCGCCTTAATACTGTTGGTGATTTTGAAAAAATCTTAACCCTTACAGATAGCGAGAAAAAAGCCCTCAGCACGGAGGGATTATTCCGTGTAGATATTACACCCTATTACGCATCTTTAATTGATCCAAATGATTTAAACGACCCTATTAGAAAACAAGTAATCCCAACTGCTGGTGAAATCCTCCCCTTTACTGGCATGATGGAGGACTCTCTTGCTGAGGATCGACATTCGCCCGTACCTGGCCTTGTCCACCGATACCCAGACCGAGTATTAATGTTGGTGACTACTCAATGTGCTTCCTATTGTAGATACTGTACTCGTTCTCGTATTGTTGGAGACCCCAATGCTCAATTTTCAAAAGCGGAGTTCGCATTGCAATTGGAGTACCTCCGTAATACACCTCAGGTTCGTGACGTATTATTATCTGGTGGAGACCCTTTGACCTTAGCACCAAAGGTTCTGGAACAACTACTCACCTCACTGCGGGAAATTCCTCATATTGAAATTATCAGAATTGGCTCCAGAGTTCCCGTATTTATGCCACAACGAGTCACTGATGAACTATGTGACATGCTTCAAAAATTTCATCCTCTTTGGTTCAACATTCATGTTAACCACCCGAGTGAAATCAGTAAGGAATTAGAATTGGCATGTGATAAATTGACCAGAGCCGGAATTCCATTGGGAAACCAATCGGTTTTATTGGCTGGAGTGAATGACTGTGTTCATATTCAACGGCAATTGGTTCAGGATTTAGTCCAAATTCGTGTGCGACCCTATTATCTTTACCAGTGCGACCTTGTTGACGGAGCTGGCCATTTCCGGACACCAGTTGCAAAGGGAATAGAAATAATTGAAGGGTTACGCGGACACACATCAGGTTATGCCGTACCTACATTCGTGGTGGACGCCCCTGGTGGTGGTGGAAAGATTCCAGTAATGCCAAATTACCTGATCAGTGCCTCAGATCATAAAATCATTCTACGAAACTATGAAGGGTACATCACATCCTACGAAGAACCTATTGAATATAAAATTCATGATCCGGAAACCTGTTCTTTTTGCGCTTCAAAAAGATTTGAACCAGGCCAAAATGGCGTATCCGGTCTGCTAGATGGCGAGGACATGTTTATCAAACCAGAAGGTTTTGACTTATTACATAATAGAGGTGGAGGTCAACATCGCCTGAGAGCAAATGACGATAAATGGAAACCTCTTGGGATTGGTCAGGAAAAAAAGTAAAGGAGAAAAGATGCATTATAGACGCTTAGGAAAGTCAGGATTAAAAGTTAGTGAAATAGCTCTAGGAGCTTGGATAACGATTGGTAGTCAAATCGATGAAAAAATATCGTCAGATCTAATCCATGCAGCCTATGAGCAAGGTATAAATTTTTTTGATAATGCTGATGCATATGCAAATGGTCAGGCAGAAATTGTTATGGGAAAAGCCATAAAAGATTTGCCGAGAGAAGCATTGGTGATATCCAGTAAAGTCTTCTGGCCAACCATGCCGGGTCCCAATGGTCGCGGACTTTCACGCAAGCATATGACTGAATCATTAAATGCCTCACTCAAGCGAATGGGTGTTGATTATGTTGATATTTATTTCTGTCACCGATATGATCCAGATACCCCGGTTGAAGAGGTTGTTTATACGATGAACTCTTTTATCCAACAAGGAAAAATCCTGTATTGGGGGACTTCCGAATGGGAGGCATCTCAAATCACTCATGCCAGAGGTATTGCGCGTCAATTTAACCTGATTCCAGCAACTGTGGAACAGCCGCAATATAATATGTTCCATCGCAAAAGAGTGGAAGAAGAAATCGCACCTGTCTGTAGAGAATTCGGAATCGGCCTCACCACATGGTCACCATTATTCTTTGGCATTTTAACAGGAAAATATAATGATGGTATCCCAGAAGGTTCACGTGCTTCGCTTGATAATATGAACTGGATAAGAGACCGTATTACCAATGAGAAAATTGAAAAGGTAAAATTATTGACTGCCTTGGCAAATGAGCTCGAAATTACAACAGCTCAATTGGCAATCGCCTGGTTATTGAGAAGAAAAGAAGTTTCCGCTGTAATTACAGGTGCAACCAGACTTGAACAACTGGATGAAAATTTGCTGGCAGCTGAAGCACAAGATAAATTAACCAATGATGTGCTGGAGAGAATTGAATTAATCATCGGACCGATCGAAGACAATCAAGAAGATTAATTTTAAAACCAATTTTTTTCAAAAACACCAGTTTGAAATAAGAAAGAACTGGTGTTTTACTGCCTGCATTGCAAAACAGTAATATCTCTAAACGATGTACTTCGAAGAACATTATTAACCCCATAAATGATTGCTACACTGTATTCAACTTGTGAAGCATTGACCAATTGATAGGTAAGAAACGAACTTTCAGCAGATATAACAATTTCCCAGGTATCTGGTGTCAGCTGATTCATAAAAATAGTTTGCCAGTTATCATTTGATTCTTCTGAACTCAACAGGCGATAGACAAGATAGACATTATCAATTGCATCATAATTACCTATTTGAACACGTATAGTGGTTGTCTCTCCTGCGCAAAGATCACCAAAATAAATTTCTTGGGATGATCTGGTTATATCAATAATCTCAGGAATGTTGGATTGTAGCTCATCATTAGTAGTAGCTTCTTCATTCGTTTCTTCTGGAAAATCAAAATCAACAAAAAATTGATCAGGCAATCTTTCGAGAATTTTTTTACTCAAATCTTCAATTGGTGATTGAATTTGAGCTGCGAGAAAACCGCTATAGCCAATTTGGAAATACATATCTCCTTCGATTACATCAAATACACCCAAAAAAGCTCTTGGATTGAGAATCCAATAAGCGAAATCTCCAAACGTAAAGTATCTTTCCCACCGGTACTCCAATTCCTCATATAATACCAATCTGGATTCCTGCAAAGCTTCTAGCGATTGATTGGATTCATTGGAAAGAATCTCTTCTACCAAAGTATTAAATCTCTGTTCTGTCCATCCCGCTATTAAATTCTTCGTATGCCATTGCATTGCTGGTAGAGCTTGTTCTCCTTGAAATATAGAAAACCAAATGGAGCGTGTATCCCATTGATTTCTTACTACACAGCCCCCATTCTCTTCTGTGATAAATAAAGGACTCTCCTGAAAAATCGTTTCCATTTCTGCAAGGCTGATTAAGTTGCAAGGAGCAAGGAAAGACTTATCAGAATTATTAATCTGTGCAGTTGGAAGAATGAATGTTTCAGAAACCGCTGGAGTATCAGAATCTACAGGTTCATTATTCCCTTTACATCCGGAAGCAATTATTGAAAGGAAAAATATAATTAAAACAAATTTTTTATATTTCATAAATTCAAAAGGTAGATAGCAGTTTATCTAAATGTTATCATATCCGATTTATTATGAGAGTGGTTTAATTCAATAAAATTTTTTCTCATTTCAAAATGAGAAAACGAATTTTTTGGTTTTTTTTATTGTTCAATGTAAAGCCATTTGTGTGCATTTTGAATTATTGTTCAAAAAATAAAAAGTCATTGTTGACATGTATATCTGAACATCTTATAATCTTGTTCAACAACTGTCCTGAAGTAGTAAGAATGGGAAGAACCGACAGAAACTGAGGTCACCGGCTGAGAGCCTCTGCGGAAAAATACCTTCTGAAGTCGTCAGGAGCTATGCTGAAGAAATCTTAGATAGAGAGTAGAACAGCACGGAGAAGCCCGTTATCGCAAAATGAAGTGCGTCAATATTTTTGGCGAATTGAGGTGGTACCACGGAAGAAGCACGCTTTCGTCCTCGCAGAGGCAGCGTGTTTTTTTATTATTGAAAATTAATTGGTTTCAGGAGTAGAGATGAAAGAATTGCCAAAAGCGTATGAATTCAAAAATGTTGAAGAAAAATTATACGAGTGGTGGGAAAAAGAAGGTTTCTTTAAACCAATCAATGATCCCAATTCACCTGAATTCGATCCAGAGATTAAACCTTATGTTATATCCATTCCACCACCAAATGTTACAGGTGGACTTCACTTAGGACATGTAATATTTGTTGCCTTGGAAGATCTGATGATTCGTTATCATCGCATGAAAGGTATTCCAACTTTATGGGTGCCTGGTACAGATCATGCTGGCATCGCAACACAATTAATGGTAGAAAAAATGCTTGAAGAAAAAGGAACTCCCCGTGAGGAAATAGGGCGAGAAAAATTCGAAGCAGAAATTTGGGCATGGAAGGAGAAATATGGTAGCCGCATAACCCAACAAATCCGGCGAATAGGTGCATCATGCGACTGGGATCGAGAACGTTTCACGCTAGATAAAGGATTATCCAGGGCAGTTCGAGAAGCTTTTGTCCGATTATACGAAAAAGGGCTAATATATCGAGGACCCAGAATGATTAACTGGTCACCTGGATTAAAAACAGCTGTGTCTGACCTGGAAGTAGAGTATGTCGAGGAACCAGGATTCCTATATTTTTTCAAATATCGTCTTTCTGATAGCGTCGATGAATTTATACCTGTTGCTACTACACGACCAGAAACCATCCTTGGGGATTCAGCAGTGGCAGTTCATCCTGAAGATGACCGTTTCCAAAAATATATTGGCAAAAAAGTGGTGGTTCCAATTTTAAATCGTGAAATACCTGTTATTGCTGATGAATATGTAGATAGAGAATTTGGCACAGGGTCATTAAAAATTACTCCTGCTCATGACCCGAATGATTATGAAATTGGAAAACGCCATAATTTGGAATTTATCAGCATTTTGGATCAGAATGCAGTGATTAACGAAAATGGTGGACCCTATTCAGGCATGGATCGATTTGTTTGTCGTAAAGCAATCTGGGCAGACATGAAAGCAGCCAATTTGGTGATTAATGAACAACCATATACCCACACAGTTCCACGATCAGAGCGTGGTGGCGAGATCATTGAACCTATGATTTCTACCCAATGGTTTGTAAATATGAAACCACTTGCTGAAGCCGGCTTGAATGCCGTACACAGTGGTCAAATTGAAATAGTACCGGAGAGGTTTAGTAAAATTTATTACAATTGGCTGGAAAATATCCATGATTGGTGTATAAGCCGGCAATTATGGTGGGGACATCGCCTGCCTGTATGGTATTGCTCTGATTGTGATTACGTTACAGTAAGTAGAGAAGATCCTGATCTATGTGAAAAATGTAATAGTAAGAATATTGTTCAGGACGAAGATGTTTTGGATACCTGGTTTAGTTCCGGTTTATGGCCATTTTCAACGCTAGGGTGGCCAGAAAAAACTCCTGATCTTCAATATTTTTACCCAACAACCATGATGGAAACTGGATATGATATTCTGTTTTTCTGGGTGGCAAGAATGATCATGTTTGGTCTTGAATTTACCGATCAGGCACCATTTGAAACAGTTTATCTGCATGGGATAATCCGTGATGAAAATGGCCAAAAGATGAGCAAAACCAAAGGAAATTCAATTGATCCTTTGGTGGTCATGGATGAAATGGGTACTGATGCACTGCGATTTACTGTTTTAGTAGGCTCTACTCCCGGAAATGATACAAATATTTCGATAAAGAAAGTTGAATCGAATCGTAATTTTGCAAACAAAATTTGGAATGCCGGCAGATTTGTCATAGGAAATTTAGAAAAAGTTCCTGAAAAAGCAATTGGAGCACCTGAATGGTCATTAGCTGATTCATGGATATGGGCAAGAATGAACCAATTAATTCGTGATGTTGAGAGATTGTTCAGCAACCACCAATATGGAGAAGCTGGCCGTCAAATTTACGATTTCTTCTGGAGTGAATTTGCTGATTGGTATCTTGAAATTGCAAAAATTCAATTATCTGAAAGTCCAGACCGAGCATTCTATACTGCACAAACGCTTGTAAGAGTCTTAGATAACAGCTTACGACTTTTACACCCCTTTACCCCATATGTCACCGAGGAATTATGGGGTCATCTGAAATCAGCCTGCATAGAGAAATCTGAAGAATTTAATCCAAAAACAGGTTGGGAACCAGCATTAATCATTGCAAATTGGCCTAAAGGTCAGGATATTGAAGGGTGGGAAGAGGACAAAATCAAAAATTTCAATCTTATTCAGGAAATTGTTAAAGCTATACGCAATATAAGAACTGAGAAAAAGATTCCTCCTTCTAAGAAGATTCCTTCGACAATTGTTGCTGGAGAAAAAATTGATATTATCTCAGATCAATTAACAACCATTATTTCACTTGCTGGACTGGAAAAAACGACAACTACTATTCATCAAGAATTGGAAGGTAAACCAATCAACCAGACTACTGTCGTTATATCTGGTGTTGAGATATTCTTACCATTGGAGGATTTAATCGATATTGATGCTGAAAAAGACCGAATTGAAAAAGAATTGGCAGAAGTTGAAGTTCAGATCAATCGATTAGAAAATTTGCTGAATTCCCCCTTTGCAAAAAAGGCACCTTCAAACGTTGTTCAAAAAGAACGTGAAAAATTAAAGCAGTTTCAAGAAACTTCTCAAAAGCTTAAAGATCAGCTTGGAAATTTCTAGTCATTGATGATCCCCTCCCGAGAATGTGGAGGGGATTTTATTCAATTATTTTCTCTCTTTCATAATCATCATCCGGATAGCTTCTACAGCCACACGTATCATTCCCTCAGGATCGTGTTTTTTTGCGATTGTGTCCATATCGCTGCCAATGATCATTGTTACTGCGCCAGCTCTTTTGCGATAGATACTCGCAAGAATGAATACTATTGATGCTTCCATTTCTGAACAAATCGCACCACCTGCAACCCAATAATTCCATCTTTCTTTCAAATATGAAGACATAGGCATACGGTCAGGTTCTACTTCACTGTAAAAAGAATCTTTCGTATGAGATACCCCAACATGATGAGTGAACCCTAATTTTTCAGAAGCCTTCACAAGTGAATTTGTAACCTGAAGATCAGCAACAGCTGGATATTCGATTGGTAAATATTGTCTGCTGGTACCTTCATCACGGATTGCAGCATTGATAATAGCTATGTCACCAACATTCAAATGTGGCTGGATTGCTCCAGATGTCCCTACACGAATAAATGTGTGACATCCAACTTTAATCAACTCTTCGACTGCAATCGCAGTTGATGGACACCCCATGCCAGTGGAAACAACCGAAACCAATTCTCCATGTAGATACCCGGTAAATACTTTATGTTCCCGATTAAATGAAATGAATTTTGAATCATCAAAATAATTTGCAATTGATTCGCATCTTCCAGGATCACCGGGTAATAAAACATATTTTCCTACATCACCTTCTTTTACACGAATATGATATTGAACTTCAGTCATCAGTATCCTCCTTCTTATTCACTTTCTTTTTTCCAAAGAAAATGAGTCAATTTTCAAATCCTAGCAGCCAGGATGTTTTGTGGGGGTATCACCGCCAATAACACCCATTAAACTCATTTTAATGAGATGAAACGAAAATGAGTAAGTATTTTCTTACTATTGTACAATTATCTGGTTGAAAAAATCTCTTAATAAAAAATGTTAATTATCACAAAAAAATTCAAATGAAATAGATGATCGAATTCTGGAGGAAATTATGCTTAAAGTTGGATACATTGGATTAGGACTAATGGGAAAACCGATAGCCAGGAATATTTTAAAAGCTGGATTTCCTCTGGTGGTACATAATAGAAGTCGGGAAAAAGTAGAGGAATTGGTTAAAGAAGGTGCGATCCCTGCTTTCTCTCCTGCAGAAGTAGCATCACAAGTTGATGTTGTTTTTACAAATTTACCTGATTCTCCAGATGTGGAACAAATCGTGCTGGGAGAAAATGGTATTTTACAGGGGGGAAAAAGTGGTCTGATTTTTGTAGATAATTCGACAATAAAACCAGGCATGGCACGTCACATTGGGAAACTCCTCCAGGATAAAGGAATTCTTGCGCTGGATGCTCCTGTTTCTGGTGGTGATATTGGTGCGATTAATGGTACTTTAACAATAATGGTCGGTGGACCGGTTGAAGCAGTAAATTTAGTATTACCAATATTTAAAGTTATTGGGAAAACAATTACTCACATTGGAGAATGTGGTACTGGACAAATTGCCAAAGCAGCCAACCAAATAATGGTAGCTGCGCAAATGGTCGCGATGGGTGAATTGATGATTTTCGCTCAAAAAGCTGGAGCTGATCCTGTAAAGGTCATCGAAGCGATTCGTGGTGGGGCAGCCCAATGCTGGACTTTAGATGTCAAACCTCCCCGTTTGTTTTCTGGAAATCGACAGCCAGGTTTTAAGGCATCAATGCAATCCAAAGATCTCAATATTATTATCGAAACAGCCAAAGAATATGGCATTCCATTACCTTCTTGTGCGATAGACAATCAGTTATATCAAAGTATGCTTCAAAACAATATGGGAGACCTGGATAACTCAGCCATTATTTCTGTTTTAGAAACTCTTTCCAATGAGAAATTTAGAACTCAATCGGTTGGAAGTTAATCAAGAGAAAATAACCTGGAATAAACTGAAAAAAACAAAAAATTGCAATACCCACTGTTAATTGCTGATTTTTCTTCTTCATTATTAGATATCATAGGTGTTTTTCAACCAATCCAGTAAAAATTTTGATATTTTTTTTATTGATTGCTTAACAGGCATGGAAAGATCAGAAAATGGATCCACAGTGACTGGCTGTATTCCAAGGATTAAAGTTTCTGAACCAATCTCCGATTGAAAATAAGAAATTAATAGGGAAAGAGATAAGCGATGTGTATTTGCACCCATCACATCAATGTTTGAAAAATCAATGAATTGAACATCTCCAGGCTCAATTTCCAAATCAGCAGCATCAATGATCCAAATCCAATCTGGAGCGTATTTTCTGATTACACTGGAATAGTTTTCTGGAGCTACCGACGCTTCAATCAGTAATAATTGCTCGTGTTTAGGTAATAACTTTTTTAATTTTCTGACAATCAAAACACCAGCAGCATCGTCACCATTCAATTCATTCCCGACACCAAGAATAACTAATCTTGGTAAATCATTATTCTTCGCAAGAAGGTTCGTTAATGCCTGGTTGAGCTGCTCTCTCAAGTAAGATCGCGATATCTTCTTCTCTTCCGTAATAAACCTCAAATGCTTCTTTTGATGTAGAAGCCATTTCCCATAAAGAGTTGGACATACTTAAACACTTAAACCGACAATTTTCAACGCACTGCGCACAAAAAACACACTTATCTGGATGGTAACGTAAAACAAAACGCTTGTTTATTTTATCCACTGTAATCAGTTCTATTGCATTCGAAGGACAATCTTTAATACAAAGCATGCATCCAATACATTTTTCTGGATCATAAACAAGCTTTCCACGCAACCTCTCCGGTGCTTTTATCTTTGAATATGGATAATTTTGTGTTGCCGGTTTCTTAAACAACGATTTTAATAAATCACCAAATAAAACACCAATAGTCATAATTCACCTTATCTCAGTAATTCTCCTAAATATCGACCGAAAATTATTGCCAGTAATTGAAGCAAGGCCATTAATGCCCCCAATCTCCACCATAAACCAACAGTTTGATCAATTCGTAATCGAGCAAACAGGGATTGTAACGCAGTAACAACAAGAAGCAATCCTGCAGACTTAAGAATAAATTCCAATGGATTTGAAATTCCACCTAAGTAGAAGATGACAATCAAAGTCAAACCAATAACCAGTTCAACATTTTTTCCGATATGAAAAAGAGCTAAACCTCTCCCTGAATATTCAGTCAAAGCCCCAGCGACAATTTCGGTCTCAGCTTCGGGAGCATCAAAAGGAGGCAGCTCCAATTTTCCCATCAACCCAATTAGAGCTACAATAAATCCAATTGGTTGCGCGATTATCATCCAGATATTGTCACTGGCAAATGCATTAATTTTCCCAATATTCCATGTTCCTGCCGCTATTGCTGGACCAAATAAAGCTAACAGAAAAGGGGCTTCATATGAAAACATTTGTGTTAATGCCCTGGTGGCACCAATGATGGTAAATCGACTTAATGTATTTGCTCCTGCTAATCCAATGCATAACGTCATCATGCTGAGCAAATAGATTGTAACAATCAGGTCACCTTCAAAACTAAATGGAGCCTGAAAACCAAACATTGGTATATACAAAGCAGCAGTGAGAGCACCCGTTAATGCGATAACCGGTAAAGTGAGAAACAATCCTTTATGAACACCAAAGGGTATAATCTCTTCTTTTGCTAATAATTTTATTGTATCTGCCAAAGGTTGAAACCATCTGGGACCCACACGGTTTTGAAAGCGGGCAACCAACTTTCTATCAGCCCATTCATACAATAATCCAATGTTCATAAGAAATATCCCCCCCGGAAAAATCAACAAAAGAATTAGTGGATGTAATGTCAGGTTCATTTGTAATACTCAATTCCATATTTTCGAAGATCATCCCAATTCATTAATTGAGTTTGTTTTGATGTTGAACGGACCTGTACCATTCTATCATTGCAGGAAAAACAAGGATCAATTCCTGCCAGCAACATTGGCATATCGGCCAATTTGTGCCCAACGGCAACATCTGTAATTGTTCCCCAATTACACAGGCTTGGTGTTCTTACTTTTACACGGTCAGGCATTTCTGTCCCATTACTTTTAATATAATAAAACAATTCACCACGAGGAGCCTCAACCCTTGAGATTACTTCTCCTTCAGGTATTCTTCTTTTTACACGGGTAGTAAGATCTCCAGATGGAAGATTTTCTAATACCAACCGGATGATTCTATAAGACTCATATAGTTCTTTAATCCTCACAACAAATCTTGCTTCTAGATCCCCTGTTGCATCAGTAATAATATTGACATGATAATCTTTGTAGCCAGAATAAGGAGCATTCACCCGTATATCACGTTTGACTCCAGAAGCCCGTACGGTTGGTCCTACTGCTCCAAGAATTTCTGCTCTATCTTTTGATAATGTTCCAATACCCCTCGTTCTTCCAATAAATGTATCATCCGTTGTAACAATTTTCATGTAATATTTCGTTCGCTCCTCCAAAAAATCCATCTGTTTAAGGATTGAATCGGATGACACTTGATCCACATCAAATTTTACGCCTCCAATAACATTGATTGAATAATGAACACGGCTGCCTGAAAGCACCTCTAATAAATCCATTACAACTTCTCTATCACGCCAGGCATACATAAATAGCGTGTCAAAACCAGCCTCGTGGGCAGCCACACCTAACCATAAGAAATGACTGTGAATTCGTTCTAATTCTGCTGCCAATACTCTTATCGCTTCTGCCCGAGGAGGTGCCTGAACCCCAGCTAGTTTTTCAACACCCAACACAAAAGCAGTCGCATGTACATGAGAACAAATGCCACAAATCCTTTCGAGAAGATATAAATCCTGTGTGTAGTTGCGGGTCTCACAGGTTTTTTCAATCCCGCGATGTACAAACCCTAATCTAACGGAGGCGTCCGTTACTGTCTCTCCATCGACAGTGAATAGAAAACTTCCCGGTTCTTTCAATGCAGGGTGTTGTGGCCCAATGGGAACTACAAATTTCTCTTTTGGTTTTTCAGTCATTGGTCTGCTCCTTAGCCAAAATCTCTGGAACTTGTAAACTTGTGAATGATTTTCTTAATGGATATATCCCTTCAGGCCATGAATCTGGTAATACCAGACGATCTGTATTTGGAGTGTTAATCAATTCAAATCCAAATAATTCTATGATTTCCCTTTCATATATTGTTGCGGAAGGAATAAGATCACATATAGATTCCAGCTTTGGATCTGTGTACGGAACTTTTACACGTACCGTTATTATCGCCGAATCTTTTGTAAAATGATAAAGTGCTTCCAATTGACCTGGTTGAGTTTCATTGTTTTCCGAATCAATAACCGGTGCGATATCTAATCCTGTGATTGTAATCAAATATCCCCATCTTTTGTTAACAATTTCCTGCATAACTGTTTTAAAATTATCCCGTGTAACCCAGATATCCAACCGATTTTCTTCAGGTGAATTGGAGGATTCAATCCATTTCTCAATTAATAATTTTCCAGACTCAAGCAAAGTATTAGTTTCCATTTTTCTCCTCATCGATTACCAATTCTGGGACAATATCTGGAACTACAATTGGTTCAGCTTTTTTTCCTGTTTTCAAACTCTCCAATAGTTGCACAACACCATAAATGATTGCCTCAGGTCTGGGAGGACAACCAGGGATGTAAACATCCACAGGAACAACTTTGTTTAGATCACCAACCACACTATAACAACCATCAAAAACGCCACCAGAAAGTGCGCATGATCCAACAGCGATCACATACTTTGGTTCAGGCATTTGTTCATAGGTCCTTACCAAACGTTCAAGGGCTTGAAAAGTGACGGGACCGGTTGCTATGAGCACATCTGCATGCCGAGGGCTTCCCTGAAGTTTTATTCCAAATCTTTCCACATCATACCGGGGAGTCAGTGTGGCAAGAATTTCAATATCACATCCATTACACGAACCACTGTTAAAATGGATAGCCCAGGGAGAATTAATTCGTGCCCAGTTTTTTATCTTATCGGTAACTTGTGTATAAAAACTTTCAGATCCTATTGTCATCTTTACCTCTATCTTATCCCAAAAGTAAGGCTATTAATGAAAACATCAAACCAAGCAGGAAAGGAACTGATTGGAATGAAAAAGTGCCTGTGCCTATTATCAACATACCCAAGTGCAGGATAGCAAAAAAGAAAGCTATCATGAAAAAAGGTTTATACCCTGGGGCTGCTGGAGTAGTGGATGCTTCTTCTCCACTGGCGTAAATGGTTTCCTTCATTGAAGATTTTTTCGATGTTCCAGCCATACCTTTTCCCACAAGTAATAAAAAAATGACAAATGGTATGTAGATCAAGAATGCGATAGGAGGGGTTAATATTATTTCCATTTAAACTCCATTATTTGCTAAAGAAAATAAACAGACTATAAGCTGCTGGTCCGGTTAGCCAATTCATTAAGGAAGGTACTATTCCTAGAATTACAGTCGCGAGGGTCAATACTGCAATCGGGATATACATCCAGATGGACACTGGTTGACCTTCCATTACTTTTTCTGATGGCTGTTTTCGATACATTCGATTAATCAGTGGAGCATAATATCCTAAGGATAGGACACTCATAAGGCCTGCAAATACTACTAGAATTGTCATGAAGGTGTTTTGGGTTTGGGCAACACCTGCAAGTATTTGCCATTTTGACATGAAACCAGCCAAAGGAGGTAATCCCCCTAAAGATAGTAAAGCTATTGAAAAAGCAAATGCTGTAAATGGGTATTTCTTGGAAACTCCATTTAAGTCGTCAAGTATCAATGGTTTATGACTGCCTTTGCTGATATTCAAGTTATACAAGAACACACCAGCAGCCAAAAATGCGAGACTCTTCATAAACCCGTGCGTTACCAAATGGAAAACAGCACCAGTTCCAGCCAATATTCCATTTAGTGAGATGAGAACACCAAAACCCAACAACATAAAGCCAACATGACTTAAGCTGGAATACGCAAGCATTCTCTTCACTTCATGCTGCCGTAATGCCAGTAAATTCCCAACAATCATGTTCAGAATTCCAAAGCCAATCAAAAGATAACCCCAACGATCACCACTTAATGCGATACCGCCTAATGCTCTTAATAACGCAATTAATCCTACTTCGATAACTACTCCAGACAACATGGCACTGATTCCACTGGGTGCTTGTGAGTGAGCATCTGGTAACCAGGTATGCAATGGAACCATGGCTATTTTTACACCAAATCCTATGACCATTAATGCGCCACCAATTATTAAGAGTGGTGAAGGAGAAGTGATCGACATTCTTAATAATTCAATGTTGAGCGTTCCAACCTGAAGAAAAACAAGGGCTATTCCGATGACTACCAATACGGAACCCAGAGCACTTTGAATTAGATATTTAACTCCAGCTTCCAATGAGCCTGCTTGATCTCTGTAAAAAGCAACCAGAACAATTGAGCTGATCGTCATCACTTCAAACCAGACCCATAAATTGAACAGGTCTAAGGCACACCCCAAACCAATGATGGCTCCAATCATGATTACTAACAGTGCGTAGAATTTTTCTTCCGCGTCTTCGTTTCGAATATACGTAAATGAATAAACTGTAACCAGTGTTCCCAAAACCAGTACCAAAAGCGATAACATTAAGCTGATGCCGTCAAACCGAAACCAAATTTCTCCAAAGTTTTGATAATGGCTCTGACCGGTTGTAAAAACACTTTTGATTGTGAAATACAAAAATACACCAGATACGATCAAAGATATCAGAGCTAACCATCTGGATGGATTTATTCTTTTTTTAGTCTTAATATATCGAGAGAATAATCTCCCTACCAGATAAATTACAGCTGAAGAAATTATTGGAAAAATTAACAACCAGGTAAATGCTGTGTTCACATCCATGTTTACGCTCCAACCAGTAATAAAGCAAAGACACCAACCAACCCAATTAAAATAAAGAACACATTCCAATTAAGTTTGCCAGATTGGGTTATTCGTAAACGTTCACCCAGATTGTTTGTTGTATGTACTACTAATTTATTGATTGTTTCAAAACAGAAACTTGCTTCTGCTAATTTTCCCAATGGGGAAAAGAATTTCCGAACCCCTGTTAATGAATCCCGTCCAAACCAGGTCATAATACCTAAACCAATGATTGCCAATGTAACCCAAGTAGCTGGTGCAAGAATTACATGTTCAAACAGACCTGCAAGCGATAAATCTTTGATTTGATGAACTGGTAAAGAATTGCTCATCATTCTGGAAAATGGACCAATTAATAACCAGGTTGTAATTGCACCAAAGGCTAAAGGAATTAGTGCAATTTTCATGTTTTTGCCAACAGGATGGATATGAAGTTCAGTTTTCCGATCACCGTAAAAAACTAACCAGACGCAGCGGATCGTATAAAGAGCAGTTAAACCAGTTACGATAAGCATAATTATATAAATCCAAATTGGATTGCCATGCTCTAAACCTGCTTCTAAAATTAGTTCCTTACTCCAAAAACCGTTAAAAACCGGAATACCAGCCAAAGCTAATGATCCAATGATAAACACCATTCGTGCAAATGGCAGATCTTTGCCTAGTCCACCCATTTCCCGCATGTCACGTGTTCCAACTGAGTGAATCACAGCCCCTGCAGCCAGGAATAATAAAGCCTTGAAAATACTATGACTCATAAGGTGAAATTGAGAAGCAAGAATCCCTCCAGCTCCGACTGCATAGACCATAAAACCTAATTGACTCACCGTTGAATAAGCCAATACTCTTTTTAAATCGGTTGATACCAAAGCCATCAGTGCAGCCATCAATGCTGAGAGCATTCCAACGATCATTACTGAAAGTGTCCATCCTGGCACATCCTTGAATGCTGGGAAGAATCTTGCCAATAAATACACACCAGCATTCACCATCGTCGCTGCATGAATCAAAGCACTAATGGGTGAAGGTGCTTCCATTGCATCTGGTAACCATGTTTGGAATGGAAACTGAGCGGATTTTGCTGCTGCTGCTATTAAAAATCCAAATGCCATTATGGCCAGGATATTGCTGGGGAATAGAGCTGGATTTGAAATAAAGATATTAATGTCAAAACTACCTGAATACGCATATAACAACACTGCTCCCAGTAATAATCCTAAACCGCCAATTTGCGTCATTATTAACGCTTTCATACCACCTGCCACGGCTTTTGGATCATCATTGTGAAAAGAAATTAGCGCGTAAGAACATAGGGCTGTAATTTCCCAAAAAATAAACATTAATAATAAATTACTGGTCAGTACCAGGCCAACCATAGAACCAATGAAAAAAAGCACAAAAGAGTAATAACGACCTAATTGAGCTGAGCCTTTCATATAGTCAACTGAGAATATGATTGCTAAGCTGCCTATTACAGTTGCGACCACTGATAAAAATAGACCCAATCCATCGGTTATAAATGAAAAATCGCCATAAGATGCACCCATCGAAAAGGACAGAATTGTCCCACTTTTGTACACTCTCAACATCGCAATTGCAGATAGGGCAGCTGTAACGGAAAAAACAATAGAAAATAAATGTTGAATTTTTTCGTTACGATCTCCAATCAACCAAACAACAATTGCACCAACCCAGGGTAATAAAATTGTCAATAATACAAGAGGTTCTATTTGCAACATATTTTCACCTCTTCAACTTTGAAATCTCAGCAATATCGAGACTGCCTACATAACGTTTTACTTGAACTGCCAATGCCAGTCCAACAACGGCCACTATCGTATCAGCAACAATAACTGTTAATGCCATACTTTGTCCAAGACTTGGTTGTCCTTGCATCTGCCCAACAAACACTAATGCCAACATAGCACCTTTAACCAATATTTGAAGAGCTACAACAACTCTAATTAAATTTCTTGTGATTAGCAGACAATATAGACCAATACCGATCAAACCAATCACTGCGGTAAATACTGCCATTGACGTGCTAATATTCATTCGTGTACCTCCCTGGGAAATCGGCTTTGGTAGTCATCGGTCAAGAGTCTCAACATACTGATCACACCAGCAAAGATCATTACGACTTGTAGATAAAGATCAACTTTTCTGCTCTCCCAGACAATTTGTTGAAATCCAGTATCTTGATTTATGCTGATTGGAAAATTTAATATTGGCATAATTTGCCATCCAATAATCAATATCGCTATTACAGTAAATATTCTGGCGAGAGATTTAGGAATAAATGAAAGATTAGGTATTGGTTCATCTCCAGCTATGTTGATTGCAAAAACAAACAACACAGTAACCAATCCTGCTCCAACACTCAATTCAATGACAGCTATTTGATAAGCACCGAGAAGATACAACATAATTGACACCAATGCGCTGGTTCCAGCTAACCACATCGCAGATACCAGGAGTCGTTTATCTCGAACTGCTTGATAAGCACAAAATAAAATCCCCACCAGGATGATGTAAAACCACATAAATAATTCCTCCAATAAAATACAGGGGTAAGCAAAAACCTTATTGGTTATACATTATAAATGTGTTTTTGTCATGTGAAAATTATCACAAATTTTAGGTTTATAAGTGCCTGTTTTCTGGAATTTTAATACAATTAAAAAGAGCAGAGGAAAAAAATACCTCTGCTCTTTTTTAAGTTCAAAATTTAGACAGGCACTTTCTTCTTCTCAAGTTCCAATACTATTTTTTCTTGATCTACGGGTAAATCATCTACCCTTACACTAACAGCATTATAGATAGCATTCGTTATGGCAGGGATTGTTGGTATCAAACATATTTCACCAACCCCTTTTGCACCATAAGGTCCATCAGAAGTCGGGTGTTCAACGATAAATGATGTGATTTCAGGCGAATAATAAATGGAGGGAACTCGATACTTAGCCAATCGATCAGTAATGACAATTCCTTCCTCAAGTACAAAATCTTCAACCAGTGCATGTCCAATCCCCATAACAATGCCACCTTCAACCTGACCTTTCAAACCCAAGGGATTAATAGCAAATCCTACATCATTGGCGACAATCACCTCAGGTACTTTCACTTCGCCAGTTATGGTATTCACTTCAACCAACGCTGCTTGCGCTGCAAAGGAAAAAGCTACATGCATATCACCACCCTGACCGAGCGGTTTGGTCTCAGGAGCCCAATAGGTATACGATACGACTGGTGGTATCCCATCATTCCGAAGCGTATTGGATATGGTTGATAGAGGAATTTGTTGTCGATCTACCTGCGCCAATCCCTCAAGAAACTCAATTTTTTCCGGATTCACATCATATCTTTCTGCGAGTTCAGATGTTAACAATTCTTTCATTGCTTTTGAAGCAAATTTGACTGCATTTCCAGTCACATATGTCTGCCTCGAAGCAGTAGTGGGCCCACCATCTGGCGTGAGATCGGTATCAGACAATAGAACATGGATTTGGTCGGTACCCTGACCTAATTCCTCAGCTGCGATCAATTGTAAAACGGTTGGTAAGCCTTGACCTAATTCAGCTGATGCAGTGCGAACTTCAAAATTACCATTGGGTAACAACTCAATTTCAGCTCCTGCTTTATCAGGTGCACCACCACCCAAGCCTGTATTTTTATATGCAACTGCAAAACCCCATGCTTTTATTAATTCAGGGTTGTCAGGATCGGATACTGGTGCAAAAGGATTGTTTCCCGCTTTCTTGTATAATGCACCCTGCACTTTTTCAATACACTCTAAGAGACCGACACTATCTTTTAATTCCTGACCAGTATTGGTCACACTACCTACCCGAAGTGCATTTTTTTTGCGTAAATCAATCGGATCTATTTTTAATTCTTTTGCCAGAACATCCATCATTGATTCAACCGCAAATGCTGATTGCATAACACCAAAACCACGAAATGCACCAGCGGGAGGATTGTTTGTATACATGGCATAACAATCAATATTCACATTAGGTACTTCATAAGGACCTGAGGAATGTGTCGTCGCACGAGTCATTACTTTTTCACCCAAGGATGCGTATGCTCCAGTATCGCCGTGGAGTTCAGTTTGAACTGCTACCAATTGTCCATCACTTTTAGCACCTACTTTTATGTTTATTTGGGTTGCATGCCGTTTGGGATGGACAATCAGACTTTCCTGACGATCAAATAATACTTTCACGGGTCGTTTTGTTTTCATGGTTAATAATGCTGCATGTATTTGACCGGCAATATCTTCCTTTCCTCCAAAACCACCACCGATCAATTGACCTATGATTCTCACCTGATTTTCAGGTAAGCCCAGAACGCTGGCGACCTGTTCCCGATCAGAATAAGGTATTTGTGATCCGACATAAATTTCTAATTTACCATCATCGGTTAATTTTGAGATGCTGCATTCAGGTTCCAAAAAAGCATGGTCGTTCGGATTTGTGTGGAACGAATGCTCCAAAATAATATCTGCATCCTTAAATCCCTCTGAAATATCACCTTTCTTTACTTTTATATGTTTCAGCAAATTTCCATTCTCATGAATATTCCTGGTTTCCAGAAGATGAGCTTGAACTGCAGAAGACACAATTGCTAAGGGTTCATATTCAAATTCAATTAAATCAATTGCTTGTGAAGCGATCTCGCGCGAATCAGCTGCAACAATCGCCAGTGCATCCCCAACATATCGGAATGGATCGCCAATTTCAATTAATACCGGCCAATCTTTGATGAACAATCCATGGTTTTTGGCGTTTGGCACATCATTGGCTGTGAGAACAGCATGAACACCTGGAAGATCTGAAGCTTTCGATACATTTAATTTAGTCAAAATTCCTGCTGGAACCATTGCTCGTTTTACTCTTGCGTGTAACATCCCAGGAAATTGAATATCATCACTATAAATCGCAGAACCAGTGACTTTGGCAATTGCATCAGGGCGGTGTTTCATCTGTCCAACCATCCTTTTCCCTAATTTTGCTGGGGGAATCAGTGGGGAAATAACAGGTTTCTCTGTCACAATAGATTCAGATGCTGCCTGAATCGCGCCAATAATACTGGGATAACCTGCACATCGGCACAATGTATCTTTGAGAGCATATTTAATTTCATTAACATCTGGTTTTGAATTTTTTTCCAGTAATGCATAGCTTGTCATGATTTGTCCAGGAATACAGAATCCACATTGGACAGCCCCAAATTCAATAAATGCTTCTTGTAAGGGATGTAAAACGGTATAAGAACCCCCATTCTTACCTAAGGTCATGGATAATCCTTCAATTGTTGTTATTTTTTTTCCATGAGCTTTTACTGCTGGATAAGAACAGGATAATACCGGTTCACCATTTATTACAACGGTACAAGCACCACATTCAGATTCATTACAACCAATTTTTGTTCCAGTCAAACGTAATCTTTCCCGTAATAAATCCGATAACATCTCACCTTCAATGATAGAAAGAGAATAATCTTTACCATTGACATTCAATTCAATATTTTTTAACACACTCATTCGTTTTCTCCAGCCCTGTTCCAGGCAATTTTAACAACTTTTTCCAAAAGAGCCTGGGCTAAATGATAGCGATATTCTGCAGTTGCACGCATTTTGCTTGTGCGAAATCGTACTGTCTGAAGAACAGTTGATTTTGCTTTCACCAATATTTGATCTGTTAATTGAGCACCGCGGAAAATTTCTTCCACATGTTCTGCTCGGGTAGGAATCGGTCCTGATGGTCCAAATGAAATCCGAATATCCTCAATAATATTTTGTTT
This sequence comes from Anaerolineaceae bacterium, assembly GCA_030653365.1. Classification (GTDB taxonomy): domain Bacteria; phylum Chloroflexota; class Anaerolineae; order Anaerolineales; family Anaerolineaceae; genus UBA6170. The sequence continues at coordinate 194,552 of JAURZL010000007.1, read as the reverse complement.
TCGACGTAACCAGATAGCATTGTTGAGAATAGGTAAAGCCACTCCTTGGGGGCGCATAACACGGTCAAATGCGGAACCTTCTCCAGCATTTTTGATCGGAAATTCAAATCCTACGACAATCTCGCCTTCGTTGAGCGTTGAAATACCAGGACCCTTAAATAATTCCAGGATTGCCCTTTTAACATATCCGTTTCGGGAAAAAATGATCGCAGTGGCTTTCATCGCTACCAAAGCAATCATTCCATCTGCTGCTGGAAGCGCATGAGCAACGTTACCGCCTAATGTTGCTGAATTTCTAACCTGAGGTCCCCCAATCAGTCCAGTCGCTTCTGACACTGCCATTGAATGATGTTTCACCAGATCCGACTCTGTAATTTGGCTGACAGGAACAGCTGCTCCGATAAATAATTGATCTCCCTTAACTTTTAACTCCAGCATTTCAGGAATATGGTTGAGGTCAACCAATGTTCTCATGTTGGAATGATGGCCTTGTTGTATTTCCAACAACAAGTCAGTACCTCCAGAGATAAAGCGAACGGGCTTTTCTGCCTGATCATAGGCATCTAAAGCTTCTGACAAACTATGAGCTAATTGATAATCTTTCCAGATAGTCATTTATTCGGTGGCTCCTTTCATCTGGCGGCACTTTTCGACGGTTTCTTGGAACCGACGCCGGTTTATCATCAAAAACCGACCACCGAATCTACTTATTCAGTTTTTACTTTTATAATTTTAGTTTATAGAAATATTATATCGATAAAAATCATTAATTCAATCCTTTGAAAAAACATCATGAGTTTCAGACAATGAACATAAGTGTCATTTTCGTATCATTTCAAATAACCGGGGTTGGCGGGTATCATCGCCATAAACTCATTTACCGATAAAGTGAAAAAGCAGGTCTTTTTCTAATAAATTCGAAGAGTACAGGAAAAATTGCACTTTTTTATCCTTCAAGGTATACTGCCAGCTAGAATAATAGGTACAGGGAGATTCATGCAGCAAGCCATTAAAAGAATTATTGAGTGGGACAATAGACAGACCAAAAATATTCGAATCGATCCCTCATCAAAAATATCGTGGCGGATGGCCACCATTCTTGCCCACTCAGGTGACTCCTGGTATTGTCTGAGTGTTTTGTTGTTAATTTGGTTATTTTCGAAAAATGAATGGCGGACAATCGCAGCTGCAATGGGATCCAGCATATTTATTCTGGCTGTCATCATAATTCTGATAAAAATTTCCATCCGAAGAAAAAGACCAGCTGGAGAATGGGGAGATATATACCGGCTTACTGATCCACATTCATTCCCCTCAGGTCATGCAACTCGAGTTTTCTTTATGGCTTCCATGGCATGGGGCATTGCACCTATCTGGTTCGCGATTTTGCTGACAATTTGGGCACCATTGGTAGCCCTCTCGAGGATTCAAACCGGATTACATTATCTCTCTGATGTTCTCGCAGGAGTTCTTCTGGGTTGGATTTTGGGTAAATTTGCAATATTACTGATACCCAATCTCATTCTTTGGTTTCCCTGGGCATTTTAATTTTTATTATTGAAATTTTGGTAAAACATTTTCAGCAAAATGGTTTAGTCCATCCATATCTTCTAAATCAATCCATTGCAACATAATTTCATTCAAACCGAGTTCATTGTATTGATGCAATTGGTCAATAACCTGTGATGTTGAACCTGTGATTATTCCTTTATGTTTCAATTCGGTCGGATTTCTTCCGTTTAATTTCTTTATTAAGTCTGACTCAGATTTACCATAGGTTAAATTAGTCATTAATGATCTTCGCACTTCATTTGGATGTCTACCTTGCTCCTGTATTCGTTGGTCTAATATCTCATTAAGACTCAACCACTTCTCTGGTGTGAGAAAAATTGCATTCCATTCTTTAGCAAAGGATATAACTTTTGGAAATGTATATTTCTCACCATTTCCACCTATCAAGATTTCAGGTCCATTCAGTCGATAAGGTTTTGGTAAAAGAACAGCGTCTGAAAGGTTAAAAAATTCACCGGTAAATGAAAATGTTTCATTTGAATTGAATAATCCAGAAATCACTTTCAAACCTTCCTCAAATCTCAAAAACCGTTTTTCCAGGCTCAGTAATTCAAACCCAAAATTAAGGTGTTCTCTTTCCTGCCAGCCAGCACCTAACCCTAATTTCAATCTTCCTTCTGAAAGCTCATCTACAGCATTCGCCATCCTCGCTGTAAAAACTGGATTTCGAAAAGATATAGGAGAAACAAGCGGTCCGAAAATGATTTTATTTGTCGTTATTGCCAGATATGTTAACGAAACCCATAATTCCAGAGAATCCTTATCTGGAAGACTTGCATTTGTAAAATGGTCTGATCTGTATAATCCATAGAATCCACAATCTTCAACAGTTTGTACAATTTTCTTCCAATTTCGCCAATTCAACCCATTTTGACCTTCAATCATTATGGAAATATTCATAATAAACCCTTCTACTTTGGTAATATTCGAACGATTTGGTGATTTGGATCTCCATCATAATGAATAAAAAGTTCTTGTTTTTCCTCATCCAATTCCCATTTTCCTTCGGTAAATTCCACACGAAAACCCCGTGGATATTGGTAATTTGGTATAAAAATAATTGCTTCACCTGTTGATTGATCTGAAAAAATTAATGTATATTCTTTTCGTTTGTAATTAAATGATTGGTTTATGGGTTCGCCGGAAATAGATCGTAGATATGGACGAACGATTGCCTGTAAAGCACGACCACCAGAATGAATATTTGATGAATCCACCTGCTGATCGCAGCTAAAGATTGACAAATCTTCATCATTCCAAAAATCGCCTCGTTCGTTAGTATTATCAGATGTGTAATTCCAGATTGTTGAATCAATAAAAAGTTCTTCAATTATTTGATAGTACAAATCCAACGCCTCTGCTTGTGACGAAAAGTCCCCCGATTTATATGATCGTTTGTTGTTTAGATCAAATGGGACTCCAAATTCGCCTATGACTGAAGGAACTCCCCCTAATTTTTCAATTGAATCCATTTTTATTTTATTCAATTGATCAAAAAACACCTTCCGGACATTCTTCTTTCCAAACGTCAGTTTCATCGAATCAGTGTTCATCGTAAAGTTAGGATTAAAATTTTTCGTCAATAATGTTACACCGTCATACCAATGAGTCGAGTTAACAATTGGTTGAGCATCGTCAGCAAACCAACCTGGTAATTGAAATTCAGGAACCCCTTCTATAAAAATAATTGAATCCTGGTCAATTTCATGAACTGCTCTAGAAAATTTATTAAGAAATGGTTTTAAATAATTGATAGAAAAATCAATTTTTTCACCATTTACCTCAGAAAAATAGTAAGGATTTACTAAAACTGGATTGTCCTTATCATCGGTTGTCCATACCCCATGTTGTTTCCAAATGCATTCCAACCCTTTTTGCCAGGCTCTTATCTGATTTTGATTAATCATCTTCCAACCACTTAATCGCAATCCCAATTTCCACATTTTCCAAAGTTCGACTTCCTGTTGTCGCCCATCACCCAATAAAATCGATTGCCAGGGGGTAGGCATCTCTCCTAATTTTAATTGCCCAGTATTTTTCCTCAGATCCAGGTTTCCAATCCATCCATTAGAAGGTTCATTCAGGCTGTCATAACCTATCACATGATCATATTTTTCTAATCTTTTGACAATTTGAAGAATCGATTGAATATAATGATCCTGCAAAAAATCTTGTATTTGTATACCCGCAATTTGAAAATTAGGGGCAAAATCTTTTCCCCCGAAAAATAAGGTGAACATGGTTGCAGCAGCCAATTTTTGGTAATTGGTTGGCCAGATCATTCTTGGATATGGGTCACCATGAATGTTATGAACGATGGCAGATCCACTCGGATGAATATTTTCGATTTCAAATCCTGCCAATTCAAGCGTCCAACCAGGTGCACCATCTCCGCCGGTGAACCTGCTCCAAACATCCTGATGAGGATCTACAAAAATTATAAAACCATATTCTCCTGCTTTTTTTACAATTGCTTCAAAATAATCTAAGTATTCATGATCATAAATGCCAGGTCCAGAGTGTTCAATGGCTTCCCAAGTGGTTAATAAACGCAGAAAGTTAAATCCCCATGTTCGTAATCTGTCAAAGTGTTCATCAGCCTGAGCTAAAGGAAATGGTCTGCCCACAAAGGACACATTTAAATGATCAAAGAATCTCTCTTTTTTATATGTGGCAACGTCAGGTACAACAGGTACTTTCGTGCTACCACCTAAATTCACCCCTCGGAAGAATTTTTTTCGTTCGTTCTGATCAATAAAATATTGAGATTGGGTTTTGATATTTTTCATATTTCACCTTCTCCAATAATTATATGGATATTTGACAAAATCACATCTCAAAAAATAGGGGTTAGCGGATGTTTTTGGCGGCAATTACACGCAAAAAACACCCCCTGATCAAAATACTTTGAATATAAAACAAAAATTAAATTGACCAATTAAATAGATTCGTGTATGCTTATGTCTGGGAGTGGTTAGGTCCCGGTGGGCTTCCCGGTCTTCAAAATCGGTGGCGGGTTGTTATGCAGGCTGCGGTGGGTTCGACTCCCATCCATTCCCGCCTGATCAAAAAGACAGCAATATTGCATGTCTTTTTTACATTTATTGGAAAAACCAGAATAATGTTATTAGAATAGTATCAGGAAACAATATGAATAATTACACGAACAGTAACGATGACAACTATCAAGCTCTACATGATTTTCTGCGAAATTTCATTAATATAGAAAGTATCACATTAGGGAAAAAAGAGGATAAGTGGCTCGTCCGATTCATTGGCCAACTTAAAAATGCAGAACAAAGTGAGTATGTATATGATCAAATTGAGAATAAAGCAAAAGCCTATAAGTTATCCCCAATATTGACGGAAGAAAACAATAAACATATCGTCTATTTTTTCGAAGAATTTCCCATTGCCAAAAAATCCAGCCCAAAGACGAATATTGTATTATTTGTCATCACACTGATCAGTGTTTTGATTACTGGTGGTTTATTTTCAACGCCAAACTTACCTGAAAAATTTGGTCTTGACGCAATAATGCTGGTAATCAACAACGGCTGGCCTTTTGCTATAGCAATATTAGCAATTCTGGGTGCACATGAAATGGGTCATTACATTGCAGGCAGGATCCATGGCGTAAATGTTACGCTTCCCTATTTTATTCCATTACCCATCATCAGTCCCTTTGGAACAATGGGGGCTTTTATCAATATGAAAAGCATTCCCAAAAATAAAAAGCAATTGTTCGATATTGCTATAGCTGGTCCATTAAGCGGAATTATTGTTGCAATTCCGGTCATAATTCTCGGTTTATCATTATCTCATGTAGAATTGTTGCCCTCACAAATTCCCGTTGATAGCGGACTTCAAATGGAAGGGAATTCGCTTTTGTATTTGGGATTGAAATACCTGGTTTTTGGTGAATTACTACCCCATCCTTCCACTTATTCAGACATTCATCCAGTAATTTATTGGTTGCAATATTTTTTTACAGGACAACCATTTCCTTTTGGGGGATATGATGTAATGATCCATCCGGTCGCCTGGGCTGGTTGGGCAGGTATTTTAGTGACATCGTTAAACTTGATACCTATAGGGCAGCTTGATGGGGGACATATTCTTACATCAATATTCGGTAATAAAGCCAAAAAATTGACTCCGGTCATCTTAATCCTGATGGGTTTATTAGGATTTGCCTGGTCTGGATGGTGGTTTTGGGCATTTTTATTAATTTTTCTGGGGAGAATTCCCTCTCAAATGAAAGACTCGATCACAAAATTAAATCCTTCTCGCAAGAAAATCTCTTTATTAATGCTTATTTTATTCATTCTGGTATTTACCCCTGTCCCCTTAGTGATCTTAATGGGCTAACTTAACATCGTAAAGATTTTTTCACCATCAAGGTTTATAAAAGTATGCATTTCCTGAACAGCCAGACATGAATGAGCAGGTAAGACGCATAATAGACTACCAGACTTAATGTTTTCTGGAATCCCTTCCGGAAAAACTACGACGCCGTGTTCTTGTGATAATGAGCGAATATACCCGAAAACCTTATGATCGTACCATCCATTCTGATCCGGAAATGTAATCAACCCATACGCATTAATGGATGAAGTATATCGGTGGGTATCTTTGGATAAATGGATTGCCCCACCATAAATAACAACTTCTTTCTGGTCAAGATGAACAGCGACAACCGGGCATACAACTGTTACAGCGATCTCATCTAATTTACAAACTCCAGCTTGATATTGCTGGATGTCATAAAACAGAAAATTGCCCGGTCTCAGTTCATCAACATCTCCAAAGTCATCAACCAATCTTGAGGAAGGTGTATCGCCAACAGATATTTCAACTTTTGGAATTCCTGCCACTAATAATTTGTTTTTAATCTCGAGTAAATTGTTGACTGATTGATCATATACTCGACAGATTTCTTCTTTATTATTGAATCGGTATGTATGACCTGCATGGGTTGCCAATCCTTTAAATTCAATGTTCTTACTTTGCTGAATTTTTTCTGCCAATAGTAAGATCTGTTCGAATTGAGAATTTTTTAATCCGCATCGATTCGCACCCGTATCAATTTTTATCCATCCTGAAATTGGATTATTCAGGTGGTTATCAATGTAAGAAACCGTTTCTAAATCCTCAAACATCAACGATAAGCTAATCCTGCTGGATAAATGAACAATGTCCTCTATTTGTAATATATTCACAGGAAAAGCAATAAAAATATCCTCCCATTTGTTTTCTGCAAAATAATTCGCCATATCAATTGAAGAAACGGTTATTTTTGAAATTCCTGATTCTCTAAACCATTCTCCAATTTCTGCTGATTGATGTGTTTTAAAATGAGGTCGAAATTGTTTACCTTGCGATAAGATTTTCTCATTGATGTATCGCAAATTCTTTTTTGCTTTCTCTTCATGAATAAGCAGTGTTGGCTTAAAAATACTTGAAAAAATTGTCATTTGCTAGCGCTTTTTCCTTAAGGTAAATAACCAAAATAAATCTGATTTCCATATGCGAAATGTACAATCCCATTCGGGCTTACAGCAAAGGATGTCAATTCACTGGTTAGATCTAAAGGTTTATTATTCAGGTTTGGTCTGATTTGTTGCTGCATATTTAGCGCCATACTAAAATGATAGATTGACTTTCCAATAACATCCTGAAAATAAATTGATGGATCTGGTGGAAGTGTGAGATAGACCTGGTCAAATTGAGTTCCTGATAAAACACTAATATTTTCTCTCGTTTTTCCATCCATAATCACACCATAACCGATATTATTCTCACAAGAAGATTGAGTAGACCCTCCAAACAAATTACATCTGGTTAATTGTCCATTTGCATGAATAAGAAACAATTCGTCTTGACTCACTGCAATATCATTTGATCCTGCTAAATTTTCCGGAATATTGCTGGCAAAAATAGACTCAGGGTTTAAATCGAAAGCATAATCGTTTGATTTGAATCGATAAATATCTCTGGTTTTATCACCAATATCCAGAACATAGAGATTAAACCCATTAAAAGCGATCGATTTTATTTCTCCCCAATTCATATCTGACCGCTTCAGTTGAATGCCAACCGGCTCACTCCCTGGTATGCATAACAATAAGTTCCCTCTGGTGTCTATGGCGATAAGGGATGTATTGAGTCTGTTGGGAAAATTTACAGGTTCAATATCAATCAAAGAATCGACAATAATCTCGTCATATTTTCCTGGACCGCAATTAAAAGTTGTATCAACAACATAATCCGGTCTTGTGGCAATCATACGAATGACCCGTCCCGTTCCAGAATCAAGCGCATACAAATCTCCATTTGGGTTAATTCCCATACGGCTAATTTGTATTCTTCTATCCAGACCACCAAGAATTGTCGATTGAACTTCAATTCGGGTTACGCCTTGTAATTTATCCAATTCCAACTGAATGAATTGTTTAAGTTGATCAACAGAGTCAGATTTTCCATAATTTTCAGATTCGATCACCAGGCGCATTGCTTCGTCATACATCAAAATTTGATTTTGGGAATCACTTTCATCCAAAGCATCACTAACCAGTAAATTAGCATTGGCAATTAACTCCTTTTGCTGAGATCCTATACCACTTTGCAGATAGACAGTAATTCCAATCGCTGAAACAAAGACACCTGCTAAAATGGCGATCATCAACATGGATGATGGTGATAAGGAATTTGGATCATTCTCCGATTCAACCGAAGAGGAATTAAATAATTTAAGAAATGAATTCCTAATCCTACTTGTAAAATTGCGGTATTTTTCATTAATTCTATAAATGAAACTTCTGCTCCTCAAAAGAAAAATAGCAAATCCTTTAGATTCATTTCCCCGTTCTTTTCTTCTCGATATTTTTTTCTTTTCTGGAGTATTTGCTTGCCATTTTTCTCCTGAGATAAATAATCCTTCAGATTTTTCCTTAACTTGAGTCGTTTCACCTTCTGGAGAAGAAACACTGATATGTTGTTCAAAAAAATCCAACTGTTGAAGATCAGTTTGTCCTACCTGGTCTCCCTGATCATAATTATCGATCTGAATTTCTTGAGAATCTGAAATAGAATCAGAATAATTCATGTTTTTGATTAATTCCAGGAATTCTTTTTCTTCTTTTTTCCGAATTTCTGGTGTATTCTGAAGCGGTTTTTCAATTGTTTCCAATTGAAGATCTGATTTGGAATCGATAGAACTTTCTACTGCAATTTCCTGATCTTTTTCACTTTCATCTGATGTAGACAACTCAGACGAATCAAGCCGAAGTTGGTGAACACTTCCATTCCCCGGTCTTAGTTGAATAATAATCGCTTCAAAATCATCTTGACTTAAATGTATAAGAGCCCTACGCAAGTGACTGATCGATAATCTTTGATCACTCAATAATGCTTCAGTTGTCCATGTTTTCGGTGGCCGGGTTGAAAGTACCACTCTAACATTAGGCGTGACTTTTGCATGAAAAAACCGAAAGTGAACGCTTTTACCAATACCAATACCTTCAATGCCATATGTTCGATCCTCAAATTTTTCAAACGTGGTTTTTGAAAATAAAAATGATGTAGCGCCACCAGCGTGCAAAAAATATAAGTCATCTTTATTAAGAACCAAAAAATGCAATGATCCAATTATTGGTGCTTGATTATTTTTAGAAACATTTATTCGATTTAGACATTCATTAAAAAAATCTCCTGCCAATTTTGAGGCCGTTGTGATTGGACCCTTCGTTTTGTAATACTTTTCTGAAGTTTGAGAAACCAGTAAATCAATCGTTGTTGTTTCATCCGGAGACAATTTCCTGAAAGGGGTAAATCGAATCACAATTACATCCTCAACGCGAGTCCGTGTGGCTTTTCGCTGAACATTTCCGACAAAATATCCAGATAAATTTGAATATTCAATATTATTTTGAATGCCAAAAGGATAAATGTAAAGATCAAACACGTATAATGAAACCTCTCTAAAGGAATTTATCTACCATTAGATTATACAACTGAAATTTTTATGGACAGTAATACAAAAGATTTTACGAAATCTTATGTATCAATTAAATATCTATATAATACAATTTATGGGACAAAGTTATATCATCTTACTGAAACCGGGGTTGGCACGTGTTTTTGGCGGTAAAACTCTCCAAAAACACCCTGGCAACTAAGATGAAAGGATACAAAGTTAAAATTTTTTGAAAGGCCAGGTTCAACCATGAGCACTGATAATAATGCAATTTCATTGGAAGTCGGATCAAGGTTAAAAGAATTACGGGAAGCTCGACGAATTTCTATGCGGGAATTAGCCAGAAGAAGCGATCTTTCTGCGAATGCATTAAGTATGATTGAAAGAAATCTGACATCACCTTCTGTCAGTACGTTAACCAAATTAGCACAGGCGTTAGAAATCCCAATTACTGCTTTTTTTAGAAATATTCCTGAAAAACACAATATTGTTCATTGCAAAGCATCCGAAAGAAACAGGGTTTCATTTATGAAAGGCCTTTGGGAAGGTCTTGGTGGGGAATCATTTGTTGGAAGAGTTGAAGCTTTTATGCTTACACTTGAATCAGGAGGATCGAGTGGCCCACATGGAATGCTTCATTCGGGGCACGAATTTGTGTATTGTCTTCGGGGTAATTTGGATTATGACGTTTCAGGCGAGCGATATATTCTTGAACCTGGCGATAGTCTGATTTTCTCCTCACAGTTGGTCCATCGATGGCGTAATGCTGGTCCCAATGTTTGTAATGCAATCATTGTGATTTCAGGTTATGAAGAGAGTGAAAACCCTTCAGATTATCATATTGCATCATCAAAAATTAATAATATTTCTGATTAAATCTCATAAATTTATTAATCACTTTTAATTTCTTCCTTATTATTATCTTCCAATGAGGATCAACTTCCTTAAATACGGTATTAATATTAGAATTTATTCACATTCCTAATCCGCGATTATAAATCAAAATCATCCCCAAAATAAACGTGACAACCAATGCTGTTGCATCCAACTCAACAAAAATAAGTCTGCGTTTTAACCTCGCTTGATTTCCAATCAAAGCAATCAAAGTCATAATCATTCCAATAAAACCGACCAAAATAAATTCTGGTGAAATGGTATTCAAAAATCTACCTTTCGTAAAAAGAATATCTACAAGGCCCAAAGCAAAAATGTTAAACATATTGCTACCAAATAAATTTCCAATCGCCAGGTCATAAACACGCATTCGAACTGCGGTAATAGTTGCGACTAATTCTGGCATTGTTGTCACAAAAGCCATTAAAGCTACACCGATAAAGCCCTCACTCAATCCAGATAATTCAGCTATATCATCAGCTACGCGCACCATCCAGGGCATTACTGCAACCAATACTGCTGAAGCGATTGAAAAACCCAGTAATCCTTTCCATAATTTTGGTGTACTATCATCTGGTTCTTCAGCCATGGCTTCCCCTGGAGCTCCAGTAGATACACGCAATAAATATACTAAAACAAAATAGGTAATAATTATGATAATACTATCAATACCAACCCAACCAATTTTAATATCAATATTGGCATAAATAAAAAACGTGGCTAATAAAATCATGAAAACAGAACCCCCTGCAGTCAGTCCATGTCGTCTTCTAACTTTTCTGAGGGCACGTTCGCGCCATCCCAGGAGACTGACGAAGGCTAATAGCAACATGTTATACATGTTTGCCCCAAAAATATTACCTCCGGATAAGTCTGGAATGTCCAAACGAATAGAGTTGATCGCTGTCAGGAATTCAGGTAATGAGGTTGCAGCTGCCATCAGAATTACACCAATAAACGCCCGGCCTAAATTGGTTCGAATAGCAATTACATCCCCATATTCTGCAAGTTTTACTGCAGCGAGAACAATCAAAGCAGAACTTAGAATAAATTCAATCCAAATCATAGCTGATCTTCATCTAATTGATAATTTTTATTGACACCTTTTGCCTGCTTTAAAGGCCAAACCATAAATACCCCAGTATTTGGATTATCCAGGTCCCCCACAATTGTTTCTGTCGCGATCAGACAACGTTGTATAGTAGATTCATCCTGGACAGCTGTTAAAAGCGTATAGTTACCATTTTCTGCGCCAACCGATATTGGTTCCATTAAAAAAGTCAAATGTAATTTTGATCTTTGGATCTTCCTTCTATGAAAACCGGTACTTTCAATAATCGTTACACCTCGAATTCCAGCTTTATCCCAGCTCTCAAGAATTTTATCTAATTTTCCTGCTTCGTTTAAAACAAACATAATCATAAACATTTTATTATCCTTTTCCGTATCTTCTCAATATATTGTGGTTAGCGGAAATATCCGCCAAAACACACTGACCATCAATAAGAGAAAACACCTTTTTCAATTGAATTGGCTAAAAAAAGTTAATCTGGGTACCAAAATAGATACTTTAAAATTTTATAATCGACTTCACCTTTTAGGTGAGTTTTTATAATAATGTCTGATTTATTGATTTGTCAATGTTAAAATTATTTCAAATCCGCTTTGTTATCCAAACGGATTCCATGCCCCCGAACGGTAACCAAATAATCGTGTGTTGGATCAAATAAATTTAAACGATCTCGCAATCGCCTGACCAATGCATCTAAAGCCTGTTCAGAGACTCCAACAGCTTTATCATCTCCCCAAATAATTGATATCAAATCGATTCTAGAAACAACTTTACCTTCCTGGTCGTTCAATGCACTAAGTAAACGAAATTGAGGGACACTGAGTGGCGGGAGGATTTCTTCATCACCTATCCAAACTCTTCTTGAACGAAAATCTAAATTCAACTTTTTCTGGTTAATTGGTTTTTGAAGATCAGGAATGAAATCCTGATCCAGGGGCATGGTAGCATCTGAACTTAAATAATAAAAACTTTGGACAAGGGCTACCTGAATTACATCACCTTCTTTAAGTAAGATAGAATTCTCAATCAAGTTTCCGTTAATAAAAGTTCCATTTTTACTGCCAAGATCTTCGATTTTTACACCTTCTAAAGAATATGTAATTTTTGCATGTATTCTGGAAACTTGTCTGTCTGGGATCATGATTTCACATTCTGGATCGCGTCCAATATGAATATCCTTATTCACTCCCCATCGTTGCCCGATTAATGGTCCAGTCTGTGCGATCAAGATAGGAAATTCTGATAACATATCATCCATTAAAGCCTCTTCATAACTTACCTAAAGAATCGATCTGAAAACCATTCATATCAAAAAACATAAACAGATCTTTATAAATGATAATTCTAATAAGGTATAATATATCAAATAAACGCCGAAATGTAAAAAATTTATACCCAAAAAATTGAATAGGAGAAAACAAAATGCCCCTCCCGTTAAAAGCGGGGGATGTATTGCGTGGTCGTTATCGCATCCAGAAAATTATTGGACAAGGTGGATCAGGATCAATATATTTAGCGGATGATCTACGCTTATCCGGCCGACAATGCGCCCTAAAAGAAGTTGAACATAACTCGAATCTTCCTGAAGAATTGATCAAAGAAGCGCGCGACCAATTCTTAAGAGAAGCTACTGTGTTAGCGCGTCTGGATCATCCAAATTTACCAAAAGTGTCCGATTTCTTTTCTACCGGTGTAAGAGATTATCTTGTTATGGATTATGTTCCTGGTGAAGACCTACGAACTATCATGCTTAATGCCAAACAAAAAAATCAATTTCTTCAGGAAATTGATGTCTTAAGCTGGATATCCCAATTATCCGATGCATTGAATTTCTTACATGAACAGGAAACGCCGATTTTACATAGGGATATCAAACCAAGCAACTTAAAATTGACTCCAAGTGGTGTCTTGAAATTGGTTGATTTTGGGTTGGTGAAAATTGCTGCACCAGGAGAAATTACAATCACAGTCGTTCAGGGACAGGGTACAGCATTATACACACCTTTAGAACAATATGGAGGTGATCAAGGACATACTGACGTGCGCAGTGATATCTTTTCAATGGGTACAACGATGTATCATCTTTTAACCAACACACCACCAACTGATGCCCGCCAACGATTTCTTCATCCTGATACATTGAAACCACCCAGGGCAATCAATCATGACATCAGTTCTCGCACAGAAAAGTGTATGCTCTGGGCGATGAATCTTCATCCCGATGAAAGACCGGATACGGTTAATATTTTCCGGCAAGCGTTATTTGGGGATAGGCCAATACAAACTCGTCCTCTTAATAAAAAAATTACTTTACGGGAAGTTCTCAGTATGAATCCAGAACAGACTTTATTTCTTTCTGCTATTTTGGTTCTAATTTTAAGCTTTCTTGTTACGATTGGTCGATAACCAGAATTAAGTATTCTGAATTTCCAGTTTTCTACGAATATACCAAATCCATCCTAAGAACCACCCAGTCATTGCACCAATAAATGAAATTGCCATCAAATCAATAGATTTGATGGATAATGTCCATTCAAGTCGAAATATGGATTGAAAACTAATTAAAATATAAGCAAAAATTCCACCGGTAAACGCCAATAAAGCCCATCGCAAGCTCCATCGCAATGGTATTCGTTTTCTTGTAAAGAAAAACAATCCGCCGGAAATAGATGTAACAATAACAATCATCGCAAACCAATCGGATACTTTTGGAAGTACATGTTGATTTTCTGAAATAATAATCGTTGTTTCTGTTGGTGTATTCGTAGGCATAAGAGTTGGCGATGGAGTTTCTGTCACCTCCGGAGTCGTTAAGACGACAATTGTCGCTTCAGCGCCTTCTGGAACGGGAACATCAATTTTAATAATATCGGAGTTATAAGCAGGATCACTTACTGCTCTAATTTCGACAAGCCCTGTATTTTGTACTCTATAAGTAACGTTGGCAATCCCTGTTTGAGTGATGGCTTCAACTTGTTGTACATTATTTCCCTTATCAACATAGCTGAAAAGGAATCTGACGATCGTCCCATCAGGAACTGGATTCATGTTGTAATCCACAATTACGCCTGTTTCGAGGCTGATTGTTTCTCCTAATTCAACTTTTGGAATTTCAGATAAACTTGCGGATCCATTCAATTCAGAAGGAGAAATTTCAACATTTGAATTTAATAACAATGGAATGATTTGGTTTGGATTTGGTGCGGTACGTGATATTAAATCATAACCTATTCCTGGAACACTTACAGGCAACACACCTTCAGCGGTCATTTCCTGGAATAATAATCTTGCCGCGGTATCAACAAAGGCAGAAGTTTTGCTGAATAAAACATAATATGCTGTCAACTTGCTTATGTCAGTTGCATCAAGATAATAAGGTGCATTAAACCCAAATGCAATAACTTTCTTGTTATTGAGTAGATCCTGCCGATCTGCCAGGAATTTTTGTAATGCTAATGTTTCTTCCCTATCATAATTAGGTTTAATGAAGGAAAAAACAATCCAATTGGCGTTTCGTAATTCGGAGTCTAAAACCGAATAAGAACCAGGTTCTTGCAAGTAGCGATATAAATCTGTAAAGGTGTATGATGCCATCCGGGCAGGAATCACTTGATCACCAGCACCTGGTCCGTATAATCTTAAAACAGCCTCCTGCATCGTATTGACACCAAAGATAGATTGATTTGGACATTCTGTGCATTGCCGAGCAGAAATGGTGTCCGTAATAAATAATATTCTTTCATTATTCTGAGGAGGGCGTGGCATGATAACATCCAATTCAACAATATCTGGGCTCATTAAAACAACTGAATTACTGGCAATATCAAAATTAATTTGTTGATTAATCCCTACATTGCTCAATCCACTGATATCAGGAATTACATTAATTATTTCAAAAGAGCCGTAAAGTTGATACTTAAGTTTTAGTATGCGTAATACAGATGAATCCACCCGCTGAGCAAACGCAGGGTCTTCAGAATATTTTTGGGTAAAAAATTCTAAAACCCTTAATGTTGTCGCATATGGATCCAGATCACTGGTATCGACATATAAATCCAATAATAATAAATCGTTCCCGGATATAAATGCATTTCGAGAAATTTGTCTCGGATCAAATCCTTCACCAGTCGGGTTGAAAAATTTTCTCACAGCATTCGATCCTAGGTTATCACTTACAATAATGCCACCTGACTCGCGCCAGGTCGCAAAAGCTGGTAAAGACATCAATTGTTCCTGAGCAGACTGATCAAAACTTACAGGACGTGTCGTTGCGCGAATATTCCCTTGAAAACCCTGATATCGAATATGAGACATTAATAAGCCATCAGTTGTCGAAACCTGATCCGGTGCATTACCAGTAACAGAGAAATATGGAGCTAATTCGATTTGTTTCAATTGTTCCAAGGATTTTCTAACTGTTGCAACTTCATTTTCAGGGAGTCTGTCTGAAGATCCCCTTCCTGGAAAGTGTTTTGAAATGACTGCCATATGATTATCACTGCCTGCGTGAACACCACGAATGTAAGCTTTTCCCAACTCACCTACCCAAAAAGGATCTCCTCCAAAAGTTCTGGCACCCAAATCATCTCCACCTTCCACATAGGGTAAATCCAACACATCCAGAGATGGACCTAATAACATATTAAAACCCAATGCTTTTAGTTCTTGACCCAGAACACTCCCTACTCGTTCCGCAAGGTCTAAATCCCACGTAGCCCCAATTGCCAGTTGACTTGGAAGGTTGGTGACGCCATTAATAATTGAATTATTTGGGTAGGAATCTCCTTCTTGAGAGACTGAAATGAAAATTGGTATGTAATTTGAAGGCAAGTTTACACCAGATGTTGGTTCATCAGATACTTCAGGCAAAGACCCTTCCCATTCAAATTGCTGCAAAGATTGAGTCAGGTTATAAATATTTTGCACAGTGTTGGTTGCAATGAAATTATCATTTTCTAATCTGAGGATTACTCCCCCAACATGATGATTGACGATTAAGTTATAAATTTCACTCTCTGAGGTAACTTCATTCCCTTGAAATGCTACCAAAAATAATTGACCTACTCTTTCCTCCGGGGTCATCTTTTGAAGTAGATCCTGTGCTTTTATTTCTGCTTCACTAATCTGAGTTAAATTTGCAGTATTAACAGATTGAATAGGAATAAGAATCGAAATTATTATCAAAAATGCAAAAAATCTGATCAGCTTCATTCTTTTTCTAAAACGAATCCTTCCAACGTTCACAAATTTGTTGATGATAATCTGTTTGGATATTACATCCAGACAAAATTAATAAAGGTTTGTTTGCTTTAACCTTGTTATTCATGATGGCTGCAAATGGAACTGCTGCAGATCCTTCAATGACAACATGATAATGATACCAAACAAAAGCGATTGCTCTTTCAATCTCTTCTTCTTCAACAAGCACAAAATCATCAATCATGCTTCTTACAAGGGGAATGGTTATAGAATTTTTTTCTATTCCACCAGTTAATCCATCAGCAACACTTTTACTTTCAATGACATTCTTAATTGTCCCAAAATGGAAGAGAGAATAAAAATAAGATGAATTTGAACTCTGGATTCCAATCATTTTGATCTTAATTTGATTGAATTGAAATGCAAGTCCAATTCCTGAAATGAGTGCTCCTCCACTTACCGGAACCAGGCAAGCATCTGCGTCAAAGGGATTGATTTGTTCGATCAGATCTAAGCCCAAAGTCGCCTGGCCTGCAATTACATGTCCGTCATTATACGGGGAAATCCAGGTAGCTCCACGTTTAACCGCGAAATTTTGAGCTTCACTTTCTGCAAGAGAATAATCACCTGTAATTTTATGAACTGTTGCTCCATATTGAAGGATTGCTTCTTCTTTATTTTTTGCAGTCTCTTCCGGAATAAAAACAGTTGCATTTGCATCTACCATTTTTGCTGCATATGCGACACCCAATCCATGATTTCCAGCGGATGCAGCAACCAATCCCCGCTCTCGTTCCCAAGGTGCTAAAGTTAATATTTTATTTAATGCTCCTCGAACTTTAAAGGCACCGGTTTTTTGTTGATTTTCCCATTTAATATAGACATTCAAGTTAGAATCATAAGTCAATGGAGTTTTATCAATTTTTCCATTAATCCTCGTTGCTGCAGCTTGAACCCATTCGGACGAAATCATCATCTATCAACAATTCTTCTTCCCAGAACTGGATCGTCAGTTATTAATCCATCTATATTATTGTTTAGCATCTTGCCCATTTCTTTTTCATCATTAATCGTCCAGACATTAACTTTACGATTTTTTAGATGTTGTTTTTCGATGTACTCTCTATTTACATCTTTATAATGAGGATGTATTATTTCCGGGCTAATCCACCTCAACAAATTAGAACGGGATAACCATCCAGATTTGCCAGGTAATGCCAAAAGAGCAACGGGGACCTGAGGCAATACTCTCTTTGATATTATTAAGTTGAAAGGATGAAAAGAAGAAAAAAATACAACCTTTTCCACACCTAATTCCTTAATTAGCAGAGCAACTTTTTTTGCTAGCCCATCTCCAATCGTTGAATAATTCGTCAATTCGATATTCATCAACAATTTATCTGAAAACTTTTCCAGCACATCTCTTAACTGTGGAATCCTTTCGTTTGAAAATTCGGATGAGAAAAACGATCCTGCATCTAATTTCTGGATTTCATCAAAGGAAAGATCTTTAACTTTTCCGCTTCCATTTGTCGTTCTATCCACAGTTTGATCATGTATGATTATTAATTTCCCATCTTTTGTACATTTAACATCAAATTCAATCCCATCAGCTCCAAATTCTGCAGCTTTTTGAAATGCTGAAATCGTATTTTCAGGGGTATATGCACAAGCGCCACGATGGGCGATGACAATTGTTTTACTATTATTCACGATGAAACCTTTATTACAATTCTACGAAATAGGAGGCAGCTGCTCGATCTATTAATTCCTTGTTGAGTATTGCTTCCACATTAAGATACCTTGAAATATCAATGATCTGGTCACAAATATCTCGTGGGTGGGACGCACGCAAATTTCGGTTTCGCTTTATGTAATGTTCCTGAAGTAGATAAGCTAATCCTTCATCCGTGTATGTCACACCTTTTTGTGAAGAAACCCGGCGGAAAAGTTCACGATAATCTTCGTACGAAGGATCACATATTTCTATTTTATGCCGAAGCCGGCGAAGAAACGCTTCGTCCACCAGATCTTTTGGCGGTAAATTCGTCGAAAAAATTACAAGAACATCGAATGGAACTTCTATTTTCCTGCCTGTGTGCAAACTCATATAATCAATTCGATTTTCAAGAGGAACAATCCAGCGATTAAGCAAATCTCTGGGACGAACTAATTGACGGCCAAAGTCATCAATTAGTAAAATGCCGCCATTTGCTTTGACCTGAAACGGTGCTTCATAGTACTTGTTAGTCGTATCAAATACCAGATCCAAACCAGCCATCGTCAACTCACCACCCGTGATGATAAATGGTCGCCGTACACGCAACCATCTTGTATCCCGACGAACACCCGTTCTGACTGAACCTGATCCGGTCGGTACTGAATCATCTTCACGCACTAATTGGTGATTGACAGAATCATATAGCTTGATCACCTGACCATCTACATAAATGGAAAAAGGAATATACATGGTCTGCCCCTGCACCAGATTCCCGACAGCCCGCGCAACACTCGTTTTCCCATTCCCAGGAGGTCCATACAAAAATATTGATGTGCCGGAATTAACAGCTGGACCTAATTTATTGAATGTGGGTTCATTTAGTACGAGATGTGCCAATACCTGATGCATCAAACGACTGGTTGCTTGTAAACGCCCACGCCCCTGCTTCAGAATGGATTCATTATAAACATCAATCGGTACTGGCGCTGGTCCAGCGTACTGACTTCTGTCTAAAGCCTCTCTTGCCCTATGGATTCCAGCACCTGTGATCGAATAGGTATAAGAACCTTCACCCAGTCCCATTTGGGATGTCCTGACTTCTAACAGCTTTTCTCTTTTAAGAATTTCGATGATCTGGTCAACAATCCCGGTAAAAGGTAAAGCCATTTCTTCAGCCAACTTAAAACCAGACATGTATCCCTGAAAATAAAATATCTTTAGTGCCAGATCTTGTAACCAGAGGGTAGATAATCCAGTCTGTTCAAGATTGGAAATAGGCGGTGGGACAAAAGATTTTTGGATTGGACTTACTGCAGATATTGAATTTTTTGCTTTGGGTGCTTCTTCGGTCATTTTTCCTCCATATGGAAAAACAATCAGACTAAAATAATTATAGCATGCTGTAATTTATTGTTCTATCAATTTATATAATATTTAATATTGAAATTTCCCCTCTAGAAGTGAAATTTCTGTGAAATTAGATTCAAATGTCAAGTCAAAATTATTGAGCAGGTTTCAGATCCTTAATCCTTAGTTGCTTGTAAATATTACCATTGTAATGGTTTCTCTCAACTGAATAGACAATATCAATTCTGTTGGGCATTTCTTTGCCCCAATATCCCTGATTAAAAGCAATGGCATCAAATTCAACATGATTGTCTTTGAGTCGCAACTTCAAATGGTTTTCGTCTTTCCCCACAGTCCTGGCATATTTAACGGATACATCTCGTGATAAGAAAACTGCCTCTGAGTTCTCTGCACCCAAAGGTTCTAATTGATCTAAATCTTCTAGGATTTTTTCTGGTAATAACCGCAGAGGATATTCCAAATCAACATTTATTTTCGGACGTAAATCTCCTGGATCCAATTCTTCTTCAGCAACCAATTCCAATTCATGCAATAAAAGATCAATATTTTCATTGGCAACCGTAAATCCAGCAGCCATAGCATGACCACCATGACGCACGAGTAAATTTTCACATTTATCAAGCGCATGGGTAATGTGGAATTCAGGAATACTTCTGCAGGACGCCCTGGTATATTCTTTTCCCTTATATCCGACAATCGACGGACGATAGAAATATTCAGTTAATTTTGCGGAAACTAACCCGACAAGACCTGAATTAAAATCTTCATGTATAGCTACAATAATCATTTTATTTTCGTCAATTCTTGTTTGAGCTAATTCCTGCATATTAAGTGTTTCTCTTTGTCTTTTACGGTTGAGATCATCCAATTCCTGACTCAGAAGTCCAGCTCTGGCAGGATCAGAAGTCATCAATAATTCCAGGGCTTTTTTCGGAGAATCTAACCGACCAGCTGCATTTAATCGAGGGGCGATTCCAAAACTTATATCAAATGTGTTTATTTTTCTCTGGTCAAATCCAGCAGTGTTGATCAGACTGACAAGACCGGTTCTTTTTGAAAATCGAATAGCTCGTAATCCTTTTGAGACGATCAGACGATTCTCACCCAATAAGGGAACTACATCAGCAACAGTCCCTATCGCAACCAGATCCAACCAATGATCTGCTGGTTCCATTGACCCTTCAATAGCAAAAAATAAAGCCTGTGCTAATTTGTAAGCAACACCTACCCCTGATAGATTCTTATCCGGATATTGATCTCCTGGTACTCGTGGGCAAATAACACTATGCACATGAGGAATGATTTCTGCTGGCACATGGTGGTCAGTAACGATCACCTCCATTTCCAAATCCTGGGCATATTTCAATTCCTCCGGGGATCGAATTCCACAATCCACTGTGATTACAAGGGAAATATCGAGGTCATGCAAATAATTAATCGCATTGGTGCTGACCCCATATCCGTCTTCTCTTTCTGGAATGTATGCAATTACCTTTGCGCCTAAAAACGCAAGAACTTCTGTTAACATAGCAGTGGATGTTATTCCATCAGCATCATAATCGCCAAATACTGCAATTTTTTCTTGAGAGTGAATTGCATCTTGAATTCTTTCTACTGCAGTCTGAATACCATTCAATAAATGTGGGTCAAAAGCATTGATTTCTTTATCAAAAAATAATGAGGCAGAAAGCGCATTTGTTATGCCACGATTGTATAAAAGTTGTTGCATGATTTCCGAATAATCGTTCAACTCAAGTTTAACTTCATTTGGGATTTTTGGTGCAACAATCCATTCTTTTTCATTCAGCATTTGCATAAAATATCCTCAACTTAACATAAATTTCCGCATTTATATTTTTATGGTGTATTGAACCATATCTTCAAAACAATTATCAATTCTTTGATCGTCATAACTGACTACCAATTTTGAATCTTTTTTTAATTCTTTTCCCAATCAATTTATCAAATCACATTCACTTTTGTGAATGGTGTTCAAATTCCAGTAGACGGTTTTCTCTTTCCATCTTTCTCCATAGTATAATCGACATCGAAGATTTTATAAATTATAGGGATTTTATGTCAAAAAGCTTTGAATTTGACCTGATCAACAAAGAGAATGATGCTCGAGCAGGAGAATTTAATACTCCTCACGGTAAAATTTTCACCCCTACTTTTGCTCCGGTAGGCACCCAGGCAACAGTCAAAACATTAACACCGGCTCAGCTAGAATCGACCGGAGCAAATCTAATCCTGGCAAACACGTATCACCTCTATTTACGTCCAGGGGCTGAACTAATCTCGGAAATGGGTGGGTTACACGAATTCATGCAATGGAAAAAACCTATCTTGACAGACTCGGGTGGCTTTCAGGTCTTTTCATTGTCTGAAATGAGAAAAATTGATCAGGATGGTGTAACTTTTAGAAGTCATATTGACGGATCAAAGCATCGCTTTACACCTGAAAAAGCGATTCAAATTCAAGAAAATCTTGGGGCTAATATCATCATGGCGTTCGATGAATGTTCATCCCCATATGATGAAAGTTACAGTAAACAGGCAATGGAAAGAACTCATCAGTGGGCTGTTAGATGTCAGAATGCACAGGTACGTGATGATCAGGCCCTATTTGGTATTGTTCAGGGTGGAGTATTTCCCGAATTGAGAAAAAAGTCCGCTGAATTTATCAGTTCATTAGACTTTCCGGGTAATGCAATCGGTGGGCTTTCTGTCGGTGAAACGAAAAAAGAAATGTATCAAATTATTGACGTTGTTAATCATATTCTCCCTGAAGATAAGCCAAGATACCTGATGGGTGTTGGAACACCTGAGGATTTGATTTATGGTGTTCAAAGAGGTATTGATATTTTTGATTGTGTTTTGGCAACCCGGCTGGCTCGACATTCAGCGGCTTTAACTAATATTGGTCGAATGAACCTGATGAATTCGAAATATTCTCGTGATTCAGAACCCATTGAACAAGGTTGTTCTTGCTACACCTGTCAAACTTTTTCAAGAGCCTATATCCGGCATTTGATTATGGCCAAAGAGACATTATCCGGTACACTCATATCCATTCATAACATTCACATGCTTCAATCCTTGATGGAACATATCCGCAATTCCATTCTTGAGAATCGTTTTGAAAAATTTGCCAAAGCGTATCTGGAGAATTATGAATATAAACCTGGCATTACAGCTGATAAAATCCTCTCATAAAAGGTAAACTCATGACATATTGGCAAGCAATCATTTTAGGTATCGTTCAGGGAATTACAGAATTCCTACCAATCTCCAGTTCTGGTCATCTGGTCATAACCCCATTTCTTTTGGGATGGTCGATTCCTGAACATTATATTTTTCCATTTGATGTTCTTGTTCAAATGGGGACTCTCCTGGCAGTAATTATTTATTTCTGGAAATACTTAATGAGAATCGTCATTGCAGTAATTGGAGGATTAATTGAAAAAAAACCATTCGGAACGCAGGATGCTAAGCTAGGTTGGTTGATTGTTCTTTCAACAATTCCAGCTGTATTAGGTGGTTTATTCCTTAAAGATCAGGTAGAAGCAGCTTTTCAATCCGTCCAGATTACAGCGATTTTTCTCCTGATAACTGCATTATTATTATGGATTTCGGAAAAATACAGCACCCAGGTTAAGAACATGGAAAATATCTCTACTTTGGATGCATTCATTATTGGATGTTTTCAGGTTCTGGCGATTTTTCCTGGATTATCCCGATCCGGAACAACTATAGCAGGAGGCATCTTAAGAAAATTAAAAAGAGAGGAAGCTGCAAAATTTTCATTCCTTATGTCTATTCCTGTAATGCTGGGTGCAGGCGTATTGAGTATTAATGATTTGTATAAAATGCCGGATTTATCACAATTCTTACCCATATTATTGGTTGGGTTTATAACATCAGCGGTGGTTGGATTTGCATCAATTCATTGGTTATTGAAATTCTTAAACAAACACAAACTCAGTGTTTTTAGCTTATATTGTGTTGGCATTTCGCTGATAACATTATTTATTTATTATTTAACAACATAAACCAAACGGATTCGAGAATCAAGTGACAGTAAAAGTAATTTTAAGAAATAGAGAAATCATTATTGATGAAATAAAAGATTTGACTGTTAGAAAAGTTTTAAAAAAACTTGAACTTTTACCTGAAACATATTTGTGTGTAAGAAATGGTGAATTAGTAACAGAGCAAGAATTAATTAAAGATGGTGATATTATTCGTCTGGTTCCAGTCATTTCTGGGGGGTAAATATGAAATGCAGGAAATGTAACCACAAAGCTGTCATTAATATGCGCCAGCATAAACTTGCCTTATGCAAGCAGCATTTTCTTGAATGGGTATGCGATCAAACAGAAAGAAATATTAATAAATATAAATTATTTACAAAAGAGGACAGCGTTTTGGTGGCAGTATCCGGCGGGAAGGATTCTTTGGCTCTTTGGGATGTTTTAAACAAACTTGGTTATAAAACTACTGGTTTATATATCAATCTCGGCATAACGGGAGAGGATAATTATTCCAATAAATCTCAACTACTGACTGAAAAATTTGCCTTAAAAAACGAACTTACATTACATATTGTCAACATAAAATCAGAATATGGAAAAAATATTCCCGAATTCTCCGAAACTAATAAACGAGGAAAAACAAAACCCTGCTCTGTTTGTGGTCTTGTAAAAAGACACATAATGAATGAGATAGCTTCCAAATTGGATTATGCTGTTTTGGTTACTGGTCACAATTTAGACGATGAGGCGGCAGTCTTATTTAACAATGTTATAAGTTGGCAGGTAGATTTTCTACGCCGCCAGGCGCCTTTTATCCCAGCAAAAAAAGGATTGCTGCCAAAAGCAAAACCATTCTGCAGATTCTACGAACGCGAAACTGCAGCCTATGTCATTCTGGCAAATATTGAATATATTGAAGAAGAATGTCCATTTTCAATCGGCAGCACAACTATTCAAAATAAACAGTTATTAAATGAATTGGAACACGAACGTGCAGGATCGAAATTAGCTTTTTATTTAAAATTTCTAAAAGCAAAAAATGAATTATTTCCTGACCTGAAGGAAAATAAATATGTGGATAAGTTAGTTGTCTGTCAGACGTGTGGTCAACCGACACCAAAGCCAGGTGACTGTACGTTTTGCAGAATGATCAATCGGTCTGACTTAAAATAAAAAGAGGAATTTATCTTTTTCGGATAATTCCTCTTATTTTAATTAAACTTCGATTAGGCAGTTTCCAAATAACGTTGTTTTTCCCAGTCAGTGACAAAAATTCGGTATTCTTCCCATTCAGCCCGTTTTGCTCGCATGAATGCTTCAAATAATTCACTTCCTAGACCATTCTTTATAACTTTGTCTTTTTCCAATTCATTGAGGGCTTCCAGTAAAGATCCAGGTAATTGACCTATTCCCATGGCAGCTCTTTCTTCAATAGATAATGAGTAAATATTAACATTGTTTAATGGTTTTGGTGGTGTCATTTTCTTTTCAACACCCTCCATCGCTGCAGAAATCATCGCATTGAACTGCAGGTATGGGTTTCCAGAAGGATCCGGACAACGTAACTCAGCTCGAACAGCACTATTTTTTCCGGCGGTGAACCTGGGGATACGGATTAATGCAGACCGATTCTCACCAGCCCAGCCAATATACACCGGTGCTTCATATCCCGGAACCAATCGTTTGTAGGAATTAACTGTTGGTGACAGGACTGCAGACAAAGATCGCGCGTGGTGAAGTTGTCCAGCAATGAAATGATATGCTAACTCAGACAGGTGAAAATCATCATGTGCATCAAAGAATAAATTCGTCCCGGAATGATCAAACAACGATTGATGACAATGCATTCCAGAGCCATTTACACCAAAAATTGGTTTCGGCATGAAAGAAGCTACTAAATCATGTTTTGCGGCAATCGCTTTGACTGTATATTTCAATGTGAGTACATTATCAGCGGTTTTTAATGCCTCTCCAAACTCGAAATCAATTTCATGCTGACCTAATGCAACCTCATGATGACCTACTTCAACTTCAAGTCCCATCTGTGTTAAGGCAGACATTAATTCTGTCCGCACTCTCACAGCTTCGTCGTTAGGAGAAAAGTCAAAATAACCACCAACATCATGGGGTACTGGATGTACAAGGTCTGCACCATTTCTTCTAAAGAGGAAAAATTCTGGTTCAGGTCCGACATTGTAAATATAACCTTTGTTTTCTAGTGTTTTAAGTTTTCGTTTCAGAACACCACGCGGATCACCCTCAAATGGGGTTCCATCCTGATGATATATTTCACAAAAAAATCTCGCGCGTTTGTTTTCTTCAGGTGACCAGGGAAGGACAGCATACGTATCGGTATCCAATCGTAAAAACATATCACTTTCCTGAATTCGAGCAAACCCTTGCACGGATGAACCATCGAACCAAACTCCATCCTCTAATGCCCCTTCCAGCCTTTTTACAGGTGCATCCACGCTCTTAACAGTTCCCGTGACATCAGTGAACTGGTACGAAACATATCGTACACCATCAGCATTTACACGCTCCAAAATTTCTTTTTTATCCATGATCATTCTCCATTTCAAATAAATGATTAAATATCACAACAAAGATGTGAACAAATCCTACAAATATGTTGGATACTTAAAAACATAACCTTAAAAGGTTTTACAATTTCCACTATGGTTCTTTGTATCTATTGTCACCAATAAATTTTCAGAAACCCATTTTTTCCAGGAGATTGAAGCCAGTGGTTTGGCTTTGAAGGCATCCGCTGATCACTCGATTTTTTTCTGTTTTTCATCCCCTTACAGAATTAACTCTCTCTTTGCAGAGAGGAACCTCCTCCTCGTCATCTCAATGATGAGATTCAGTCGCTAGATCTCCAGTTTATTCAATTTTTAATTTTCAATGTCGTTAGTCTACCTGAAAAAGGATGCTATTGTCAAGAGGGAATTTTGTCCTATGTGAATTTTGTTCTGCGAATCCTTATCCAATTTTTAACTAACTCATTTTCAAATTATTGATCAATTGATGTTGATTAGATTTTTTTCAAAATAAATATAAATTAAGTTTTTTCAATGTTCCTAAACAAGAAAAATACTCAATCCAATTTTTATTATTTAAGAAATTTCAACTTGACTTTTGAACATTTGTGCTATAAACTATTGCTAATAGATCGTTTTTATTAATAGTCAACTATAATTTTAAAAGCTTACCTTAAGGAGACACAAATGGCTCGCAAGACAAAAAAGAATGATGCATTCTCACAAGATGAACATGGAACGATGAATGAAGCACGCCGCGCTGTTCTGGACAAAGCCCTCAATGATATTGTTAAAAGATACGGGGAGGGATCGATTATGCGCATGGGTGAAGCAAAACATCTAAATGTGGAGGCAATTCCTACTGGATCTTTATCATTGGATATCGCCTTAGGGGTTGGTGGAATTCCAAAAGCCAGAATTACTGAAATTTTCGGACCGGAATCTTCTGGTAAAACTACTTTGTGTTTACACCTTGTCGCCGAAACGCAGAAAATGGGTGGGATGACAGCATATGTGGATATGGAACATGCACTTGATCCAATATACGCGACCCATCTTGGCGTTGATATTGATAATTTATTAATCTCCCAGCCTGATACCGGAGAACAAGCACTTGAAATTACAGAAACCCTGGTCCGTTCCGGTGCAATTGATCTGGTTGTTGTGGATTCGGTCGCTGCTTTGGTCCCGCGAAATGAAATTGAAGGCGATATGGGAGATGCCACAATGGGGATGCAAGCCAGGTTGATGTCCCAGGCCTTGAGAAAATTGTCCGGAGCCATAAATCAAACAAAAACTGCTGTTGTCTTTACCAATCAATTACGCCAAAAAATTGGTGTAATGTTTGGCAACCCGGAAACAACCACAGGCGGCATGGCATTAAAGTTTTATGCTTCTGTCCGCCTTGATATCCGTCGAATACAGTCAATCAAAGTTGGATCTGAGATCATAGGAAATCGGGTACGGGTTCGGGTTGTGAAAAACAAAGTTGCTCCGCCCTTTAAAATTGCTGAATTTGATGTGATGTACAATGAGGGAATTTCAACCGAAGGTGATATTCTAGATTTAGGTACTCAACTTGAAATCATCACCAAACGTGGAGCCTTTTATTCTTATGGAGATATTCGCCTGGGTCAAGGCAGAGAAAATGCAAAGGAATACTTAAGACAAAACCAGGATCTAATGGAAGAAATCGACGGTGCTGTTCGGGAACATGCTATTAATGGATTTGCAATAGGAGTAAGTTCTGAATCTGAAAATGATTTCAGTGAAGATGAAATGTAAAAAATATCCAATTTTTAGAGTGGCAGGAATGTGAATGAGTAAAAAAATAAAAACAATACTCGGTTTGATTGGTATCTTAATTTTCCTCTCAGGTTGTTTAAGACCTCTTCAAGCCGATCCTTTAGAATCAGACGTTCCTGCATTTGTTCCACCAACATTAATTCCTGCCACTCCCACTACCGAGATCATTGAACCCACCTCTCAAAATGTTAATATGACACAAGCCGTAGCCTGTATCGATAATTTAACCTTTATTCAGGATGAGACAATTCCAGATGGAACAATCGTAACACCAGGCTCATCTATTGAGAAAAAATGGGAAGTAAAAAATTCCGGTACCTGTAATTGGGGACCGGGGTATTCCATCCAATTGACCGGAGGACCATCATTAGAAGCACCTTCTCCTCAGGATCTCTTTCCAGCAAGAAGCGGCACTTCCTTATCCATCCGCATCGAATTTACCGCCCCGATTGAAGAAGGAAAATATCGCAGTGCCTGGCAGGCATACAATCCGGATGGAATTGCATTCGGTGACTCATTTTATATCGATTTTGTTGTCGAGGAATAAAAATACTCAACCATGAATTAATTCATGGATGAGTATTCATTTAAGCAAAACGTAGAACGAAGAAGATTTAGGTTCCTTCTTGCCAGGAATTCAAATAATGAATTTGTTCTTCGGTTAATGTATCAACTAAGATTCCCATAGCCTCTAATTTGATTCGGGCAATTTCCCTATCAATATCCTCAGGTACTGAGTAAACCATCTTTTTCAAAGACTTTCCATTCTTAACCATATATTCAGCACTTAATGCCTGATTGGCGAAAGACATATCCATAACAGATGCAGGATGTCCCTCAGCTGCTGATAAGTTAATCAAACGACCTTCCCCTAAAATATGTATTTGTCGGCCGTCTTTTAATGTATATTGTTCAACAAATGGTCTGACGAGTTGTTTATCAACCGCCATTTCATCCAGAGATGGAATATTTATCTCTACATTAAAATGTCCGGAATTTGAGACAATGGCACCATCTTTCATCACTTCAAAATGATGTCGATCAATTACATTGATATCACCGGTTAAGGTACAGAAGAAGTCTCCAATTTTTACCGCATCGTTCATTGGCATTACCCGATACCCATCCATCACTGCTTCCAATGCTTTTAAAGGGTCAACTTCGGTAACAACCACGTTAGCACCCATTCCACGAGCACGGCTTGCCAAACCACGACCGCACCAGCCATAGCCAGCTACCACAAATGTCTTTCCAGCTAACAACACATTGGTGGCGCGAATAATTCCATCGATCGTTGATTGTCCAGTTCCATAGCGGTTATCAAAAAAGTGTTTTGTCATCGCATCATTGACCGCAATAACAGGAAAAGCCAACATATTGTCAGCAGCCATTGCGCGTAATCGGATAACTCCTGTTGTGGTTTCTTCCGTACCACCAATAATTTCAGGAATAAGATCTCGATAATCCTGATGAATGGTGGAAACAAGATCTGCTCCATCATCCATTGTTAAATGAGGACGGTGTTCCAGGGCAGCTTTGATATGTTTGTAATAAGTTACATTGTCTTCCCCTTTGATTGCGTAAACTGGAATCTCATCATGAACAACCAGGGAAGCAGCCACATCATCTTGTGTTGATAACGGGTTTGAGGCAACCAAAACAACATCTGCTCCACCTGCTTGTAGCGTTTTCATTAGGTTAGCGGTCTCAGATGTGACATGCAAACAGGCAGACATTCTAATACCTGTAAAAGGTCGTTCTTTCTCGAATCTCTCTTTAATCATTCTTAAGACAGGCATTTCTCTTTCTGCCCATGTAATTCGCCTTCGCCCACCTTCAGCGAGTTTCGAATCTTTGATATCGAAATTTGACATTTATTCCTCCACTTATATGTTATTTTAAAATCTGATCTAAATCGCCATGATCATCATAATAAAGTCGAAATCTATTTACAAAATCTTCAACAGTAAAATGATGCGATTGAGTTCCATTTTGCTCCAGACAATACGCTGCTGATAGAGAACCAATTTTACCGCATAATTCCCATGTATAACCTTCTTGATAACCCCGAAGGAATCCACCTCGAAAAGCATCGCCAACACCAGTTGGATCCACAATTTCTTCAACTGGAAATGCAGGCACATGATATTCCTTATCCTCAGCAAAAATTTTTGCGCCTTTATCTCCTAAGGTTACAACGAGAAACTTAACAATCCGTAGAATATCTTTTTGACTTAAACCTGTGTGTTTTTGAAGCAATTGGTATTCATATTCATTTACAAATAATGAATATGCACCCTCAACACCACGTCTGATTTCATCGGAACTCATGCGAACTATCTGTTGACTGGGATCAAATAAATAGGGAATATTCATTTGAGCACATTCCTCAACATATCGGTTCATCGCCACTGGATCGTTTGGAGAGATAACCACAAGTTCAGGGGAAAAATCCAATTCTCTTAAAGAGTAATCTCTGGCATAAGTCATCGCACCAGGGTAAAAACTGGCAATTTGGGAATTAGCTTTATCAGTATTTGCAAAGAAAGAGGCAGTAAATTCTCCTTCAATTTTCTTAATATAACGAGTCTCAACCTTATGAAATTCCAACCACAAGCGATAATCTTCGAAATCCTCCCCTACAGTAGCAAAAACGACCGGTTTTTCTGAGCCTAATAATGCTAAAGTATAGGCTATATTTGGGGCTATTCCCCCTCGAACTTTGGTTAATGATTCAACCAGGAATGATAAACTAAGTGTTTCTATATTATCTGTTAATATGTGATCTTTAAAAAATCCGGGGAATTTCATTAAGTAGTCATATGCAACAGATCCGGTACATACTATCGACATTTTTTCTCCAAATAAATCATTTGACATAAAAAACGCCCTCAAAAAAGGAGAGCGAACGACAAAAGCCCGCCAAGTTTAACATAGTAAGAAATCTTTGTAAAGAACATCACATTTCAAATTATAAATTAGGACTGACTTTCTTTACATTGTTTGTTACAATTTAGTTTCGATTTGGAAATCTTATGAAAAAAATATTTCGAATTGCTTTTCTAATCTCTTTTTTAATAATTTCAGCCTGTACCTGGCCGTTTGGAAATAATGAACAGGGTTTACCAGAAAATGAACCTGAATCAAGTCCAATAATAACCCCAACTTTTACACCGATTCCTTCACCGACAGCAACACCAACACCAATACCAGAAGTTCGAATTTCACTTGCAGAAAAATCATTATTTGAAGGAAATTACAACGCAGCTTTAAGTGAACTTGAACAAGCAAAGAGAAATGCAACTGATAGCAATATTATAGCTGAAGCGGAAATTCGAATTGCCCAGGTATATATAATCCAGGCACGTTATTCAGAAGCTGTCGGTTTATTACGTTCGATTGTAGAAAACGAAGCTCTGGAAAATTCTGTCAAAGCAAAGGCTAGTTACTTTTATGGGTTAAGCCAGGAAAATTTAAATAATCCTGTTGAATCTGCTCGTGGTTATGCAGGGTACACCGAATCTTTGCCTGGAAAGCTTGATTCATACATGCTGGAAAAAGCAGGTGATGTATTCAGTCAATCACAAATGCTTGACGAAGCACTTGAAAAATACAATTCAGCACTTGAACAAATCAATAATCAAGACAACACTGCAATAAAAATAAAAATAGGAAGAATTTATGCTGCCCAATTGGACCACACAAATGCAATAAAAGTTTTCATGGAAGTGCATGCTGCCAGTCCAAATGAATATGTAAGAGCTCAAATGAACTTATTGGCTGGTCAATCATATCTAGCGTTAGGATTGCCTGACCAAGCTTATGCACGTTTCCAGGAATCAGTCCAAAATTATCCTCGGGCATTCGATTCACACTCAGGTCTGGTTGCCCTTGTAAATGATGGAATACCCGTAGATGAATTTAATCGGGGTTTGACAAATTATTATGCAGGCAGCCATGGTCTTGCGATTAATGCCTTTTTGCGATTTATGGAACAAACCCCGGATCACGATGGAACTTCATTGTATTTCACCGGACACGCGTACCAGAGAATGGATGATCCGACCAATGCGCTTATGTATTGGGAAAGGTTGATCAATAATTATCCAAACAATATTTTCTTTGTGGATGCCTGGAAAGATATCGCATACACACAATGGGCTTTTCAAAATCAGTACAGTAAAGCAGCTCAAACTTTGCTCACCTTTGCCAAAACATATCCAGCAAATGAATATGCACCTGAAGCAATCGTGGAAGCTGGACGGATTTATGAACGCAATAATCAATTAACTGATGCTGCTCAAACCTGGTCCGGATTAATTGATCTTTATCCACAACTGGATATTTCATCCCAAGCTTTATTCCTTAGTGGGATAACCAACTATCGGTTATCTAATCTTGATCAGGCTTTATCACAAATTCAACGATATCTTCTGCTGACAGGGATTCCAGAAGAAAAAGCTGCTGCGTATTTTTGGATTGGAAAAATTTATGAAAAAAATGGTGAAGTAGAAAAATCGTTGTCAGCCTGGCAGGAAGCATCGAAACAGGATCCAACCGGATATTATACAGAAAGAGCAAAAGAAAAACTTACAGGTGCACCGCTTTTTACACCTGGTCAAGATGTAAATTTAGAGATCAATCTCGAGCAGGAAAGACTAATAGCTGAAGTTTGGATGAAAAACACTTTTTCTTTACCAAGTGATACCAACTTTATCTCACTCTCTCCCTTTGCCAATGATGAAAATTTTGTCAGAGCTATTGCGTTTTGGGATTTAGGCTTATACCAATCAGCACGAAATGAATATGAAGCATTGAGAGAGTTCTATAAAAATGATCCTGTAAATTTATTTCGATTAACCAACCATTTTATTGATATAGGTTTATATCGCTCAGCAATTTATTCAAGCAGACAAATACTAGATTTAGCCAATTTAGATGATCTTGGTACATTAAATGCTCCTTTGTGGTTCAATCACATTCGTTTTGGCCTTTATTTCAGGGATATCATCGAACAGGCAGCTGAAGAATATAATTTTGATCCACTTCTTGTATTTAGTTTGATCCGTCAGGAATCATTTTTTGAGGGCTTCATTA
The DNA here is from genome assembly GCA_030653365.1 of Anaerolineaceae bacterium. Lineage (GTDB taxonomy): Bacteria > Chloroflexota > Anaerolineae > Anaerolineales > Anaerolineaceae > UBA6170. The sequence goes on along the minus strand of JAURZL010000007.1, from coordinate 161,269 downwards.
TCTCATCTGCAGGTGCAAAGGGGTTGATGCAAATAATGCCCGCAACAGGGGAAGAAATATCCAAAACCTTGAATTGGCCAGTAGAATATCAGGAAACTGATTTATATCGGCCAATCATAAACATCCGGATGGGCACCAGCTATTTATCCCGAATGCGTACTTTCTTTGATGATGATATATATGCAGCATTAGCTGCTTATAATGCTGGACCTGGAAATGTTCTTAAATGGATCGAAAAAGCAAATAATGATCAGGATTTGTTCTTGGAAATTATCCCTTTCGAAGAGACCCGCAGATATTTGCGAAATATTTATACCTTCTACAGGATTTATGAAACCCTTTACCCCGTAAGAACGGTGCAATAAAAATCTTAGTATCTTTATAGTCAGATATTCCTGTGTTTTAATTGTGGATAATCGCCAACAACCCTTGTAAACCACGGATTATTGATAAAATTGAATTTTTGTCTTTATGGAAATAGAATGGATGGCTTCCAAAAAAATCAGTATCGAGAGATTTATGAAAAAAGCCTCAAATTAAAGGTCCAAAATCGCCTTTCTCCCCATTATTTGAATTTATGTCGTGCTAAAAAATATCTAAACCCAGGTGAAAAATTTTCTGATATCGATAGCAAAAATTAAATCAAAATGGAGAAAAAGAAGCTAAAAATAAATGTGGACAGCCACAATCATCACCCTTAAAGGGTGAATTTGTTGGTAAAATATATTGGAAGTTGAAATTCGATATATAATCATATTTGTACTATCCAAACTGTTTTATCCCAATTTTTTCAAGGAGAAAAGGACATGAAAGATTTATTTAAGGTCAACACAAAGACCATCGTTGCTACAGGGTTAGGCGCAGCAATTTTCACCCTTCTATTCATGTATGTCAAGGTTCCTTCCCCTGTACCAGAAACCAGTTTTCAGACAGCTTACGGTGTAAGTGCGCTTTTCGCCACCCTGTTTGGTCCCATCGCCGGTGCTCTTATCTCATTCATCGGTCACGCGCTCAGCGACGCCATTCAGTATGGCTCACCTTGGTGGAGCTGGGTCATCGCCAGCGGCGTTTCTGGCTTCATCTTCGGTTTTGCCTTCAAACGCACCAAGGTTGAAGAAGGCGAATTCAAAGGTAAGGACATCATTACTTTCAACATTATCCAGGTCATCGGCAATGTCATTGCGTGGGTTGTGATTGCCCCCTTGCTGGACATCCTCATCTATCAGGAACCGGCAAATCTGGTTTTCACCCAGGGCATCACTGCCGCCATCATGAATTCCATCAGTGCCGGCGTGATCGGTACACTGTTACTGGTTGCGTACGCAGCCACCCGCACCAAAAAGGGCAGCCTCAGCAAGAAGTAGGGATCATATCTTTTTGGGCCGTATTTGGTCAGAATAAAAGCCCAGACTTTCATACCAGCAAAGTCTGAGCTTTTTTATTCAATAAACATTATTTATGAACTCAAAACCGATTATCGAATTCACCAACTTCACATTTCAATATTTTAGCCAGGCTGAACCCACTCTGCATGATATTAACTTGAAGATCTACTCCGGTCAGAAGATCCTCATTGTCGGCCCCAGCGGCAGTGGTAAGAGCACTCTAGGTCATTGCCTAAATGGGTTGATTCCATTTTCCTACAAAGGCGAAATTCACGGCAGTCTGAAGATCAATGGTCAGGAAACATCCACGCTCGATATTTTCAAATTGTCAAAAACGATTGGCACTGTTTTGCAGGATTCAGATGCCCAGTTTGTCGGCTTAACAGTGGGAGAAGATATTGCTTTTGCCCTCGAAAATGACAATGTACCCACAGATGAGATGCACCAGCGGGTACGCAGCGTGGCACAAATGGTGGACATGCATAACTGGCTGACATCTTCCCCTTTCGAGCTTTCCGGCGGACAGAAACAGCGTACTTCGCTGGCAGGGGTCTTGATCGACGATGTGGATATCCTGCTCTTCGACGAGCCGCTGGCCAATCTGGACCCCGCCACCGGCAAGACAGCTATCGAGATCATCGATGATATTCACAAGCAGTCCGGCAAGACAATCCTGATCATTGAACATCGTCTGGAGGATGTGTTGCATCGGGATATCAACCGGGTAATTGTGATTAATGAAGGGCGCATCATTGCTGACATGGATGCCCATTCCCTGGTTGCTTCCGTTGTATTGCAGGAAACCGGCATCCGCGAACCATTATATGTTACTGCCCTCAAATATGCCGGGGTACAGGTGACTGAGGCGATGCAGGCGGGGTATATTGAGACTCTCAAGGGCGAACTCTCGCGAGATGCGCTGCAAAACTGGTATAAACGCATCCAACCAGCCAGCCAATTAAACACCCGCCTATCCATCCTTAAGATGGAAAATATCTCCTTTTCCTATGACGGTCTCCGCCCGGTGCTGGAGGATATCAACATTGATATTCAGGAAGGCGAGATGGTGTCCATTGTGGGCAAGAATGGCGCTGGCAAATCCACCCTTTCTAAGCTGCTGTGTGCCTTTGAAAAGGAAGACAGCGGGCGCATCCTCTATCGCGGAGAGGATATACGGACCAAGTCGATCAAGGAACGGGCCGAGATCATCGGGCTGGTGATGCAGAATCCCAACCAAATGATCTCCAAACCGCTTATCTTCGATGAGGTGGCGCTCGGCCTGCGTCTGCGCCAAGTGCCGGAGGATAAGATCACCGCGCGGGTGGAGAAAGTGCTTAAGGTGTGCGGTTTAGCGCCATTCATCGAATGGCCCATCTCTGCCCTTAGCTACGGGCAAAAAAAGCGCGTCACCATTGCCTCCATTCTGGTGCTTGACCCCAGGATTCTCATTCTGGACGAGCCTACTGCCGGGCAGGACTTTCGTCATTACACAGAGATTATGGAATTCCTGGTGGAGGTCAACAAGCTGGGTGTGACGATCATACTCATCACGCACGACATGCACTTGATGCTGGAATACACGCCGCGAGCCATCGTACTGGCGGACGGACACAAGATTGCCGACACCGCCGCAGCTGAAGTGCTGACTGATGCGCGAGTGATTGCCGAGGCCAACCTGAAAGAGACTTCGTTGTTTGCTCTTTCCCAAATGGCAGATGTCGAAGATGGTACACAGTTCGTGCAGGGCTTCATAGATTATGAGCGGAGGCTGAAGAACCGATGAACATGAAAATGAAGCTCTTCTCCTACAATCTGGCCGATACCTTCATTCACCGACTTTCTGGTCTCACCAAGCTGATTTGCTTCCTGTTCCTTACCTTTGCGGTGATGTATTCCTACGATATCAGAGTCATCCTGGTTGTGATGGTGTTTTCCATCCTTCTAATGCGAGCAGCGCAGATCCAGTTCTCACAGGTACGATTGATGATCATTTATGTGCTCATCTTCATTGTTACCAACGCAGTCATCTCGTTCTTCTTCTCGCCTGAGTTTGGCACGAGCATCTACGGCACCAGGCACGAGTTTGCCAGAGTATTTGGCATCTCGCTGACCTATGAGCAGTTGTTTTACCAGGTGACTAAGATGTTCAAGTATGCATCGGTCATCCCGCTGGGCATGATCTTCCTGCTCACCACCAACCCCAGCGAGTTTGCATCCTCGCTGAATGGCATCAAAGTCAATTATAAGGCTGCCGTTGCCGTTGCGTTGACACTACGTTATTTCCCGGATATTCAACGCGATTATAAAGACATCTATCTGGCTCAGCAGGCACGCGGCCTGGAGTTGTCGCGCAAGGCGAAGTTTGTTGATCGTTTCAAGAATTCCCTGCTGATCGTCATCCCGCTCATTTTTTCCACTCTTGACCGCGTAGAGGTGATCAGCAATGCCATGGACCTGCGCGGTTTCTCCAAGAGTAAAACGCGCACCTGGTACATGTCGCGCAAGCTTTCGAGACAAGATGCCCTGGCGCTGGTTGTTTCCGGCCTGATCTTTATCGCCACCGTTTGTGTGTCCATCTTCATCAATCGGAGCCGTTTCTATAATCCGTTCATTTAGAGGAGTTACATGTTATGAAACCGATATTGGTATTTCAAACCGATTTTACATATAAAGAAGGTGCAGTCTGCGCAATGTATGGCGTGGTCAAATCTGTGGACCGCGAGTTGGAAATCATCGACGGCACACATGAAATTCCCCAGTATGATATCTGGAGTGCGTCCTACCGTCTTGCGCAGTCGATGACCTTCTGGCCGAAAGGTACGATCTTTGTCTCGGTGGTGGACCCCGGTGTGGGCACACCGCGCAAAGCATGTGTGGCGAAAACGACCGAAGGCTATTTCATCGTAACCCCCGATAATGGCTCACTGACCCATATCAAAGCCTGGTTGGGTATCAGCGAGGTTCGCGAGATTGATCAGAGCGTCAACCGTCTACGCGGCAAGAACACTGAGCACACCAATGTTTTCCACGGACGGGATGTGTTCTCGTATTGCGCCGCCCGTTTAGCCTCTGGCATCATCACATTTGAAGGCGTGGGGCCGGCATATTCGGTGGATGAGATCATCACTTTGCCCATCCATGAGGCGGTGCTGGATGGGGGCAAGGTGTGTGGTATTTTTGAAATTGTCGATCCCAACTTTGGCAACCTGTGGACCAATATTCCTCAGGCGTTGTTCACCGAAGCCTGTTTTTCATACGGCGACCATTTGAAAATGACTGTCCGGCATGCTGGGGAGGTTGTCTTCCAGCAAGCAGTGGCGCATTACCAGTCGTTTGGTTTTGTGCCCAAAGGGGACTTTGTCATCTATACGAATGAGTTGATGCGTGTCTCTCTGGCGGTCAGCCAGGGCAACTTTATCGAAAGAACGAAGTTTGGGTATGGCAGTGACTGGCAAGTGGAATTTGAGGTTCCAACCCCAGGATCAACCACAACTACATGAATTCTCCCAGGTGGAAAATAAAAGAAATGGCGACTTAAAAAAACAGCGGCATCCAGAACATCCAGAGGTGGTATATAGTGCGTTAAATCAACTAATATTGTCTCTGGAGCCAGACTAAGAATGCCACCAGTCATGGAATGGTCAAATGATATAAATCAATAAATTTTAATTCAAGCTAAAAAATAAAAAGGCTCCCAGGGGAGCCCTTCTTCTACAGTTTTGATCTACACCATTTATCTATAGCAATAACCTTAATGGGTTTTCTAAATGGAAACTCAAAGCCTTCATGAATTTTGCAGCCTCGACACCATCACTAGCTCGATGATCTGCTGATAAAGTAATTTTCATTCGCCATGAAATTTTTACTTCATCATCTTCAACGACCGGTTCCTTAATAGCGCCTGATACGGCAAGAATAGCCACCTCTGGTGGATTGATGATTGCTGAAAATTCCTCAACATCAAACATGCCTAAATTACTGATTGAGAAAGTTGAACCTTCAATATCTTCAGATCTTACTTTTCCAGAGCGGACTCGTGCAGCCAACTCTTTAACTTCCTGAGAAATGACACGCAAAGGTTTGACATCAGCATCGCGAATAACGATCGTTAACAATCCGCCTTCGATTGCTACCGCTACACCGATATTAATATTCCCATGTTGGATCAAATCATTATCTGAAATGGAAGCATTCAAATTTGGAAATTCCCGTAACGCTAAAGCAGTAGCTTTGATAACATAATCGTTGATTGAAACTTTTTGTTCAGCAGGTAAAGTCTCATTTACTTTCTGATAAATCGACATTAATGACTCTACATTTACGCTCTTTGTCACATAAAAATGGGGTATATTTTGTTTCGAGTCAACCATTCTTCGAGAGATAGCCTGGCGTAATTTGTTCAAAGGTTGTCGATTATCTTCTCTCGATAAAGCTTCTGTTCCCCAATAAGCAGATGGCAGAGCTAAACCCGAATCCTGTTTTTCAATCTGTTTTTTTTGTTCATCCACCTTTGTAATTTCGGGGATATCACGATCAGATTTGGTTGCGAGTGCTAATTCAATATCCTTCTTAACAACTCGTCCTCCTGGTCCACTACCCTTTATCTCGTTTATATCCAAATTACTATCTTCTGCCATTTTTTTGGCTAACGGAGATGCTTTTATTCTTTCCTCATCTTCTGATTGAGTATCTTTACTTTCCTCATCTTCAGGCTGAATATCTTTGCTTTTCTCCTCTTCAGACTGAGAATCTTTACTTTTTTCTTCTACTTTGGGATCTTGTTTTTTCTCGGTTGAGTCTTTCTCTTTCTTTTTTGGTTCTTTTTGTTTGCCCAAAAGCTCCTCAAGATTTACATCTTCATCTTTTTCAGCAATAACAGCGATAGGATCACCAATCGGAACACTGGCATCGGGTTCAACCAATTGCTTCAGTAAAACTCCCGCAAATGTGGATTCAACTTCAACGGTAGCCTTATCAGTTTCAATCTCTGCTACTATATCCCCCTTTGAGACTACATCACCTTCCAGCTTGATCCAACGTACAAGGGTTCCTTCTTTCATATCAAAACCTAATTTTGGCATGGAAACAATCTCTGCCATTACAACACCTCCTTGACAGCCTTAATTATGTCATCAATTTGAGGTAAAGCTAATTGTTCAAGGGTTTGATTGTATGGGAGCGGAACTTCCTTTTGGGCAACACGGATAATTGGAGCATCTATATAATCAAATGCAAGCTCATAAATCCGGGAAGAAATTTCAGACCCTACTCCAAAAGATTTCCAACCTTCTTCAACAATTACTCCCCGATTCGTTTTCTTAATCGATTCGATTACAGGATCAATATCCAGAGGTCTCAATGTTCTCAGGTCAACGATTTCAACCTCAATTCCTTCTTTCGCAAGCTCGTCTGCTGCTTTCATAGAAAGCTCTAACATTTTGCTATAAGTAACAATAGTTACATGCTCACCAGGTCTTTGCACAGTAGATTTTCCGATTGGTACTATATAATCACCATCCGGGACATCACCACGAACTTGATATAAGGTTGAATGTTCAATAAACAAAATCGGATCATTCGATCGGATTGCCGCTTTTAATAATCCTTTAGCATCAGCCGGTGTGCCTGGCGCAATTACTTTTAAACCTGGAAAATGTGCAAAAATTGCATCCGGTGTTTGAGAATGGGTTGCACCCAATTGTCTCCCCCCACCGCCAACCGTTCGAATCACCATAGGTAGTACCATTTGTCCATTGAACATATAATGTAATTTCGCTGCTTCGTTAACAATATGATCCATAGCTGAAAAAGCGAAATTTATCGTCATTAATTCAGCTACAGGACGTGTACCTGTCATCGCTGCACCAATTGCGGAGCCGATGATCGCCGCTTCTGCAATAGGTGTATCTCGTACCCTTTCTGGCCCAAAATGGTCATAGAAGCCCTTGGTTACAGCATAAGTTCCACCCCAAACGCCAACCTCCTGACCCAAAATGAAAACCATCGGGTCTCTTTCCATTTCTTCCCATAATGCTTGAGAAATTGCTTGTCGCATGGTAATTTTTGCCATTGAATCACCTCCCTTCTTCCACATAAATATGTCTGAATAATTCTTCAGCTGCTGGTTCTGGGCTGGATTCCGCAAACTTAACTGCTTCTTCAATAATTTCCAAAGCCTTATTGTCTTCCTTATTCAAGGCATTTTCGCTTACAATTTTATTTTTCAGTAAATACTTACGGTAACTTCCAATTGGATCATTTTCTTGCCATTTGTGAATTTCGTCTTGTTTTCGATAGCGTTCAGGATCACCCATCGAATGTCCTCGGAACCGGTAGGTGATAACTTCCAAAAATTGTGGTCCTTCTCCAGCACGAATTGCTTCTATCATCAGCTCTGCTTTCTCGCGAACCTTGATGATATCCATACCATCAACAAAATCGTTCTTCATTCCATATCCTTCAGCTTTTTGTCTGATATCAGACACAGCTGAAGCCCGTTCAACGGAGGTTCCCATCCCGTATTGATTATTTTCACAGACCCATAGAACCGGTAATTTCCATACTTTCGAAAGATTCATTGCTTCGTGGAAATAACCAATATTGGTTGCACCTTCTCCAAACATACAGATCGTGACGCCATTCTGTTTTTGATAAACATCACCTAAAGCCAATCCTGCTGCTATTGGTAAATGAGCACCAACAATTGCATGGCCACCCCAAAAATTTTTGCTAACATCAGCCATATGCATTGAACCCCCTTTACCACCGGAACAGCCTGTCGCCTTACCAAGCAATTCAGCCATTACTTCGTTTGCAGAAAGACCACAATTTATCGCAACTCCATGATCTCTATACGCAGTAATTACTCTGTCCTGAGGTTTTCTGGCAGAAATTAATCCTGTACTGACTGCTTCCTGGCCAATATAAAGGTGTAAGAAACCACCAATTTTTCCCTGTTGATATAGTTCAGCTGCCTTTTCTTCTAGAATCCGTATGACAACCATTTGATAATACAAATCCAGATGTTCATTCTTTTTTATCATAAAAACTACTCCTATCAGATTTTTCCAAAAGTGAGAGAAATTTCAGAACACTTTTGTAAAAATAATTTCTATCTTTTCATCAGAGGTCATCCCTGTTTATTGAGATAATCCAAATTGAATTATTAAGGTAAGTCAATTGAGGATTATAACAAAAGTGTACAATTCCTGTTTTGATTGTACATGGATTCTACATTTGCTCATTATCATTTTTTTGTTAATGATTGAACAATGTTCGAAAAAAAGAGAGGTTTGGAAAATTTTTACCAAACCTCTCATCCATTAATTATTTGTAATTTTTATTTTGGTTGGTGCTTGATGGCAGCATGTGCTGCAGCCAATCGGGCTACTGGAACTCGGAATGGCGAACAACTTACATAATTCTGGCCAATCATATGGCAGAATTCGATGGAATTTGGATCTCCACCATGTTCACCACAAATACCAACTTCGAGTTCTGGGCGAACTTTTCGACCCTTGGAAACAGCAGTCTTCATCAAATCGCCAACACCTTCACGGTCAATTGTCTGGAAAGGATTCTTGGGTAAAATACCATCCTCTACATATTTCAGAAGGAAGCTTCGTTCAGCATCATCACGGCTATAACCGAATGTCATTTGAGTCAGGTCGTTGGTGCCAAATGAGAAGAATTCGGCAACCTCAGCAATTTCATTCGCTGTGACAGCAGCTCGTGGAATTTCAATCATGGTACCAAATTTATAGTCAAAATTGACTTTTTTGGCATCCATAACTTCTTTAGCGATGGCTATTAATCTTGGTTGAATGACATTTAGTTCATTAACATGACCAGTCAAAGGGATCATCACTTCTGGCTTGGGATTTACCCCATTTAGAGCAACATTGGCTGCAGCTTCCATAATGGCGCGAACCTGCATTTCAACGATTTCAGGCATCATAATGCTGAGTCTGACACCACGTAAGCCCATCATTGGATTACTTTCGTGCATCGATTCAACTGCATGTAACAGTTTTTCCAATTCCTGAATAGATTTTGATTCTCCTTTACCTAACAGGTAATCTGCCATATTCTCAACACGTTTCGTGATAATTTGATCCTGAAGATCTTCAGCAGCTGGCAGGAACTCATGTAAAGGAGGATCAATCAACCGAATAATCACTGGAAGACCATCCATCGCAGTGAATAATCCTTCGAAGTCTTTTCGTTGGTGTGGTAATAATTCATTAAGTGCTTCGGTTCGCTCTTCACTGGAAGATGCTAAAATCATTCTTTGAACGCTAGGAAGTCTTTCTTGTTCAAAGAACATGTGCTCTGTTCTACAAAGTCCGATGCCTTTAGCACCATATTGGCGAGCGCGTTGAGCATCTTTTGGATAATCAGCATTTGCCCATACCTGGAGACCAATTGTTGGGTCGCCAGGGCCTTCACCTGCACGAATACCAGGTGTTTGGCAAACTTCATCTGCCCAATCCAACAATTTAAGAAGTTCAGTTTGTTCTTCTAAGGAAGGAGCAAACTTTTCTAATTGGCCAAGATATACTTCGCCAGTCGTCCCATCAACTGAAACCCAATCACCTTCTTTTACAACAACTTCACCGACATACATTAATCTGCGATCTAAATCAATCTTTACAGCTGATGCTCCAACGATACAGGGAACACCGAACTGACGTGCTACTACAGCAGCGTGAGAAGTCGCTCCACCTTCACTGGTTAAGATACCTTGGGCTGCTAACATGCCATGCACATCATCAGGTTTGGTAAAAGGACGCACCATAATTGTTTGCTGATGTTCTTCTTTTGCCATCCGTTCGGTTGTATCAGCGTCAAAATAAACTTGTCCAACCGCTGCGCCAGGAGAAGCATTGACACCACTGCAGAAAAAGCGTCCTTTATCTTTTGCAGCGTTCTTATTTTCCAGGTTAAATTGAGGATGTAATAAAGTATCAACTTGTTCTGGTGTAACTCGCATTACAGCAGTCCGTTTATCAATCAAATTTTCATTGAACATATCAACGGCAATTTGGACTGCTGAACTAGCGGTTCTTTTCCCATTTCTGGTCTGAAGCATCCATAGTCTTCCACGCTCGATTGTGAATTCAACGTCCTGCATATCTTTGTAATGATTTTCTAGTTTATTGACAATTTCAATAAATTGTTTATAAGCTTCAGGTAATGTTCCAGACATGTGTTGGATTGGTTCAGTGTTTCGGATACCTGCAACGACATCCTCACCTTGAGCATTCAATAAATAGTCACCATACAATTTGTTTTCACCCGTGGCTGGATTTCTTGTGAAGGCTACACCGGTACCGGAATCCCAACCCATATTTCCAAAGACCATGGTCTGGATATTCACTGCAGTTCCCAAATCGTCAGGAATATCGGTTGCCCGGCGATAGTCTACAGCTCGTTTTCCCATCCAGGATTTGAAAACAGCTTCAGTTGCAAGTTTCATCTGTTCATAGGGATCCTGAGGGAAATCGAAACCTTGTTCTTTTCGAACAACTGATTTAAATTGGTCTGTCAGGTATTTTAAATCTTCTGTTGAGAGATCTGTGTCTGCAACAATTCCTTTTTTCGCTTTAAAACCATCAAACACTTCTTCAAAGGCTTCATCTGTGATTCCCAAAACGACTGAACCAAACATCTGAACCAAGCGGCGGTATGAATCATAAACAAATCGTTCATTTCCAGTTAATGCAACCATTGCCAGAGCGGTTTCATCATTTAATCCGATATTCAATACTGTATCCATCATACCAGGCATGGAAAATTTTGCACCAGAACGACAGGAAACGAGTAAAGGGTTCTCTTTTCCACCAAAAACTTTTCCGGTTGATTTTTCTACATCTTTCATAGCGAGAAGAATTTGGTCCCATAATCCAACTGGAAATTCTGTATTGACTTGATAAGCATTACAGGCTTCTGTTGTCACCGAGAACCCTGGTGGAACCGGTACACCAATTCTTGTCATATCAGCAAGATTTGCTCCTTTTCCACCTAAAAGACCACGAACACCTTCCCAATCTCCACCTACAGAATCAACTGCCTGGTTGATTTCGTGGAACAGATACACCCATTTTTTTTCAGTCATATAATCCTCCTAAAGAATAATTAAATTTCTCTTGAAACCCAAACCGACTGGTTTGAAAAAAATCGCACTAATCGATAATTTTACCATAAAGACGAGGTTTTTTTGATTACCTCGTCCTTCTTTTCTAACAATTTAATCAAGTCAATTAATAAACTTGATAATATTTTCTTGATTTTGATTAATCACTTTACAAATTTGCTAGGATGTCCCACAACTTGATGATTATTGAGTAAATTAATACTATGTATTTTTACATTTGATTATTTTGAAGTATTATCGACTAAGTATCGGAGGATTCATGTATAGTATTCTAGTCATTGATGACGATCCTGCTATGACTGATTTATTGAAGATTTTATTGACAACAAATGATATGGAAGTGAAGGTTGTAAATGATGGTCAGTCAGGTATTGATTGTCTAAATGACTTTAGTCCTAATATCGTAGTGCTAGATTTAATGATGCCTGATTTGGACGGCTGGAAGGTTTGCCAAAAGATTAAACAAATGCGTCAGATTCCCATACTCATTTTATCAGCACTGGATAGTCCACGCATGATCGCAGATGCATTGGATGCAGGTGCTGACGATTATTTGATAAAACCAGTGACCAGTAGTTCACTGATTGCTCACATTAATAATCTGGTCAGGAGATCGAAAACCGCAAATCTTATTGTTAGAACCTGATCTTAAAACATACATTAAGGAACCATCTCAACAAGATAGAATTGAAGGGTGTGCTGGCGGGAATTTAACAAAAACCACACCCTTACTATCATTAACGGAAAAGTTGCAATTAACTCTATTCACCACAAAGCGGAAAATCCCATTTTCAGATTAGAGAAGAAAAAGAAATTTCCGTTTTTTAATAGTAAAATAATAACAATCAAAAAAAGTTTTCAAGCTACAAAAATTGAATCCAGACAGAATTTAATTGATAAATTTCTAACCTGAGAGGTTCTTTTGCAAACTTGTTCGAAATGTTTTCATATTTCTCCAGATAATGAATTATTATGTCTACAATGTGGTGCTGACTTGAATGAGTATTCGGAGCATGCAATAACAAGAAAACGATTAATTGCCAATCCCAGGGTGAATGCAATCAGAATCAGTGTCGGGAAGAACGCATGTCCAACCTGTCGCCTTGCTGAAGGTGTTTATTCAAAAGAAACTCTTCCTCATTTGCCCGTGGAAGGATGTGCAGGGCCAAAAGGTTGTGAATGTTCATACGCCCCAATTCTGGACGAAATTTTTCCTTAACCCGGGACTATCAAAATTCTGATATATCCTTAAGTCGCTTTATTGGCTTCTTTCTTCAGAAATCTCACTGCATCGCTATGACTATTAATTTTTCCCTTGACTGACTCAAGGGTTATTTTATTTATCCAATAGCCAATAATCTTTCCATCTTTGATTCCGAGAATTTTCATGATGTCATGACCATTGATGAAATTTGGTGGATGTATCCATTCATCAAAATGATTAAAATATGCATCCACTAAAAAACTGCAGATAGAAAGGCAGTTCATCCAATTTTTATCTTCAGGAAAATCCTTTTCTATGTCAAACCTATTCATTAATGAATATAGACAAATCGCTACACCAGATAATTTGCTTTGATAAAAAAAATCATAAGCAAATTCAGGATTAAGTGGTTGATCTGTAACGATGGCTTGCTGAATGATGTAAATATTATTAGAAAAATCTTTAAGCCATCCAACTTCTAAATTCGAAAGAACCAGTGCACGAGCAATTTTTTCTACTAAACTAATTGCATCTTCAACTATATTATTGGGCACTTCCATTGATTTTTTTCGCAGATTGTATTTCTCGAAATAATTATGATAAAGAAAAGCCAACATAAATAAAGATCTGATGGGTCTGTCTTCATGAAGTTTAATTTGAAAATAATCAGTTAACGGTAATCGAAATCGCCTGAAACTCATTAATATTACAGCCTGACGAATATTCATCGCTCCTTCAGAACTAAATCCACCAAACACAAGTTTTTCAAACTGAATAAATTTTTGAATATTAGATATTGATTGATCCCATGCTGTTTGAGTTTCATCATTCTGGTTGTCTTCCAGAACCATTTGAAAATCAATTTCTGGGAAACTATATTTGACTAGATTAAGATGAATAAGAATTCGAAGAGCAATAACAGGATTTTCAAGGTTAAGAATTCTAAAAATTTCATCCCTTTTCCGCTCAACAGAGATCAGATTTAATCTGGGTGCAGATATCTTCATCGCTTGTATTGTTTCAGGTGAAATTTTCCATCCAAATTGGACTGATAAACGTACTGCTCTTAATATTCTTACCGGATCAATTGCCAATCCATCCGGGATACATAGTTTAAGAATTTTCAAATTAAGATCATTTGCCCCTGATAATGGATCAATTAATGACTCCCTTTTATTAATCTCGATAGCCATTGCATTGATCGTAAAATCTCTTTGTGAAAGATCCATCAGAATATCGTTATTGCGTGTTGCAACAATATCAATCCATCTTTTTATTCCAGGTCTGGATTTATAGATGATTCTTGCTGTTTGGAATTTTTCGTTAAGCATAAAGAAAGCAGCGCCGAGATCATCAGCAACCTTTTTCCCATATTCCCTGACATTTCCACAGAAGGATAAATCGATATCATGAACAGGACGATTTAATAGAATATCTCTAACCATTCCTCCAACCATAAAAACCTGATTTTCATTGGTTGAATGTTTGGATAAGTATGAAAAAATCAACTCTGTCTCAGGATCGAATTGGTACACCATTAGTCCGGTTCAATTTTTGTATTTTTATATTTCTCTTCATCTACTACCCCAACAAAGGGTAGATTTCGATATAAATCATCCAGATCCAAGCCATACCCAAAAACAAATTTATTCTCAATGGAAAAACCAACGTACTTCACCGAAACATCAATCTCACGTCTTTCAAATTTATCTAACAAAGTACAAACTTCCAGGCTTTTAGGTTTGCGTGCGCAAAGTAATTCTAAAACTGATGCCAGTGTATAGCCGCTATCGATAATATCTTCAACCAGGATCACATCACGTTCATGAATGTCTGTATTCAGATCGTGAGAAATTCGAACCTGTCCGCTTGATTCTCTTAATCCAGCTCCGTAGGATGTAACAGCCATAAATTCGATGGCATGAGGAATCGAAATTTGTCTCATCAAATCAGTAAGAAATAAAACGCCGCCCCGCAATATACAAACCAGAACCAGGCTTTTTGAATTGGCATAATCTCTCGATATTTGTTCACCCAATTCCTTTACCCTTGATTTAAGTTGCTCTTCTGTTATTAAAACCTCGGATAAAAACCCTTGATAACTTGGCATAATCTCACCTTTCTTATTTTCTGGGAACTTTATGATGCAAACGGCAGCGTGCTTCATACATTTCTGAAGCACCAACAATTATGATTGGATCATCATAATAAGCAGGTTTCCCATTTACCAAACGCTGCGTTTTAGACGCTGATTCACCACAAACCATACAAATAGCCTGTAATTTATCAACATGTTCAGCAAGCGCCATCAATGTTGGTATTACGCCGAATGGTTCTCCACGAAAATCAGTATCCAAACCTGCACAAATAACTCGTTTTCCATCATCAACTAGTTTCTGTACTATATCAAGAATGTCTGGATCAAAAAATTGTGCTTCATCAATTCCTACGACAGTCGTTTCTGGATTCAGTTCTTTTATAATCTGAGATGATTTTTCAATTGGAAGAGCTTCAAAAGCAGAACCACTATGAGATGCTACTTTAGCAACTTGGTAACGATTATCAATAATCGGTTTAAAAACCTGAACTTTCTGCCGCGCAATTACTGCCCGTCTTAACCTGCGAATCAATTCTTCCGTCTTCCCGCAGAACATTGATCCACAAATTACTTCTAATGATCCCGTATGATGCTTCATAAAAACCTCATTAATAAGAATTTCAGTATCTTTTCATCTTCGCGGTTAAGTGCTTCTGGTGATGGTCTCCACAAAAAACACCTTCCACCCCGGTTTATTGAGATGATATAAATTACATACACTTATTGTATCCAAGAAAAATAAAAAAAGCAGCCTTGGATCGGCTGCTTTTAGTTGATAAATGTACAATTATTCGGTGGTTGCAGGAACTTCGTAACCCAATGAGCGTAATCGCTTTTTGAGATCAATTAATGATTTTCTTCCAAAACCATCAACAGCCAATAAAGCTTCGTCACCTTTTTGGAGTAATTCAAAAATTTGTCCAACATTTGTCAACTCAGCTTTTAATAAAGCATCAGTTGCCCGATTACCCAATTCAAGTTCCGTGATGGGTCGATCCAAAGATGTTTTGGATTCTTCTCGATCTTTTTTGGTTTCAATATATTCTTGTCGCGCTTGTAATCTTTTGTAGAATCGATCAACTTGACCTTCAATGTCAATAATTCGTTGTTGTTGACCAGTGAAGAATGGATGACATGCTGAACAGACTTCTGTCCTAATCTCTTTGCGGGTCGAACCGGTTGTCCAGGTATTTCCACAAGCACAGGTTACCACTGCATCCGCATAATATTTCGGATGAATTTCTTTTTTCATTGTCTTAAACCTTCCTTATTAACGCTACTTCCGTCAATTCTTGTGCGAATTCACGGGTAACAGTATTAGAGCTGAGCTTCAGCGGGTAGTACATTTACACGCTTGCGGCCATCCGGTAGAGACTCAAATACAACCACACCTTCAATTGTTGCAAACAAAGTGTCATCACTACCACGACCAACATTTTGTCCGGGTTTGATACGAGTACCGCGCTGTCGAACAAGAATGTTTCCAGAAATAACTTTCTGACCAGCATATCTTTTTACACCAAGTCGTTGAGCATTACTATCACGACCATTACGACTTGAACCGCCACCTTTTTTATGTGCCATAATTACTTCTCCAACTCTATCGTATTTACCATCAATCGGGTGTACTGTTGACGATGGCCAGTCTTAACCCGAATGCGCTTCTTGGGTCGATACTTAAAAACAATGATCTTTGGACCCTTGATGTGGGAAACAACTGTGGTTTTTACCTTGGCTCCAACTAATTCCGGGGTTCCGACCTTTACCTCATCATCATCAACGAACAGTAAAACTTGATTAATTTCTATTTGTTCGCCAACTTCTACAGGTAAGAGATCCACTTCAATTGTGGTCCCTTCGACGACTTTATATTGCTTGCCGCCATTTTCTACAATTGCGTATTTCATTTTTTCTCTCCATCTTCACTTCACCATGGATCCCGCGAAATATCAAACGCCGAAATATGGGGAAGCTGGATATACAGTTTTTTACCCCAGCATTAGCCGGGGTTAGCGTCAAGTATTATAAAGGCATCATGAAAAGCTGTCAACGGCAATTTTGACTCGCAATTATAAAACAGCACTCAATCTTAACAAACCCACCTGTTTTTCCTTTTGCGTTAACGAGATGTTTTGCGTAATCTTCTGATATCACCTTCTCGGAGAGTTAATCCCTTAGAATCTAAGTGTTCTAAAAATGCCAGCGCATATTTTCTTGACGTTTGGAATTTGTCTCTGAATTCCGCTGCAGTGAGGGAACCTGTAGAATCAATTTTTGATATTACCCAATTTTGCATTTCCAAATAATGCTCATTTAAGAAAGCAACATCATTTGAAACACTAACTAAAAATTTTTCCGCAAATAAATAATTTACAAGTTCCTCACCAAAGGTTGTAATGCAATCCTTTACACTTGGCGTTGCATATGGAGATTCTTCGAATGATTTGATCAGTGATTCTTGCTGGCTTTTTTGGTTTTTGCTCAACGAAGGGATGAATTCTTTCAACCGGATTGAGTTCCCTACAGCATCTACTATTTTCTGCGATTGGAATACTTCAAGGACTGCCACAAAAACATTTGGATCAAGTTTCAATTTACTTTTTAACTCTTCTTTCGGAATTCCCAACCGCAAATTGTATTGATTGTGATAATTATCAAGAATTGTTATAGATTTAGTTTTCTTATCATTTAACCAATGTGATGAACACACTAATAAGTTAGATTTTGCTTCCACCTCGCCTTTGTCAAGCTGGTAGATTTTTTCCTGATTGATCAAATCAGAATAGAAATTAAGAATTGTGGATTTTTCTAACTTTGCTTTTTTGGAAAGATCTTCAAAAGTGCCAATTCCAGCATCTTGTACAGCCTGAAGAAAGATTTCATCAGGGGTACCTTGGAGATATGCTTCTAATTTTTTTATAATCTCTTCAGAAAAACGCTTATGTCTGCGTTGAGGAGCGGGATTTACAATCAATCCACCACCAATCGTTTCTCCTGGAGATGGTATTCGGATGATAAACCGGTCACCTCGAATACCAACGATTGGAGTCACAGGTTCAATCTGAACCCAGCCATTTTCACCAGGCAAAATTTCCTCTTTCCCTAAAACTCTTATTCTCGACAAAACTTCCGAAGAACCAATAAACAATTTGATTTGTGTATTGTGTTTTAAACTAAAAGTTGATGAAATTAACATTTGTAAGTATGCATCAAATCTTTTCGTTGGTTGGTATTTATGCACACTCGCCAGAACTTGCCCCCGATGAACCAGACTTGCATCTATTCCACTCAAATTTACAGCTGTTCTGCTACCAGGAGAAGCAACTACTTCTTTTTTTTTGTGAGTTTGTAACCCTCGAATCCGGACTTTTATCCCTTCCGGTAAGAGTTCTACTTCCTGACCTATTTGCAACGAGCCATCCATTAAAGTCCCGGTAATAATTGTTCCAAACCCGGTTATTGAGAACACTCGATCGATTGGTAGTCTGGCTCGCCCAAAATCTGGTTTAGGATTAACGGTAGATAATAAATCCTGGATTGTCAAAATCAATTGGTTCATACCCTCTTTTGAATGAGACGAAACACGCACCAGGGGAGCATCAGCAAGAATAGTTCCAGCTACTGAATCACGAACATCCAATTCTACCAAATCAAGCCAATCAGGATCGTCAATTAAATCAACTTTGGTGAGAACAATTATGCCATTTTTAACCTGAAGAAGGTCTAGAATAGCCAGATGTTCTTTCGTCTGCGGCATAACCCCTTCATCAGCAGCTATCACAAATAACGCAGCATCGATTCCACCAACACCAGCCAACATATTCTCAATAAAATCTCGGTGTCCAGGTACATCCACAATACCTAATTCTTCACCATTCGGCAGTGTAAGCCAGGCAAATCCTAAATCTATGGTCATTTCGCGAAGTTGCTCTTCTTTTAGACGATCAGGGTGTATACCTGTTAAAGCTTTGATTAATGTAGACTTACCATGATCCACATGACCAGCTGTACCTACTACATACATTATTCGTTATCTCTTTGTTTCGAAGTTATCAGAAAAATCTTCATTAACTTCTTTGATAAATTTGAAAAGTGATTGCAATGTTCTTTCATTTGATTGAACGACTTGGGTAGTTAAATCATTTAGCTCCTGGCTTGTTTCTTCCAATTGGATAATTCTGAGTTCAATTTTTTCAAAAATTCTGGATGTTTCTTGAAATTGTTCATCTTGAGATAACATATAATTAGACCATCGTTTTTGATCATCAGCTTTAAAAGAAATCCAATCCTGTCGCATACGATCTTCCACAAGTCGCTGCATTTCAGTAATTTCATTGATCCGTCGTTCAAATTTTTGGGTTATTTCTTCGAAAGCAGATTGTGAATGTCTGATTGCCCTTTGTGTTGCATCAAGCGACTGTATTTGTTCATCTAAATTAATAGCTTGTTTACTAATTACTTCGAACTTTGTTTGCCATTCTTTCCAAGTTCGATCTTTCTCAACTTGTTGCATACTATATTTTTCAATAAATGCGACTTGAGATTGTTTACGCTCTCCTTCTGAATTCAACAACTCGTTTTGCCGCATTTCAATTTTTCGTAGATTTTCAGTAGCAAGGTCAATTTTTCCTCGCTGTTCATCTATTCTTTTCCGGGTGGACGTTATCTCTCCCTGAACATCCAGAATTCTTTTTGAATCCTGGCGCACATTTTCTTCTAAAATCTTTTGGGCACGACGATATTCTTCATCAGACCGCTTCATCTCAAGGATTTTTTTATCAAATTCACCGATTAATTTTATGAGACGATGCTCTTCTTCTTCGCGTGCTTTGATGTCCTTCTTCATTTCAGGTAATACATCCAGCCCTTTTCGGATATTTGCAATGGAAGCATTCAGCGACTCCATGTCAGCGAGCCTGACTTTCTCTTGTTCACGATCTTTTTCTAGTCTCTGTTTTTCAATACTCTCAACTGATCTATTAAAATCTACTCTCAATTGCGAAATCGCTGCATCGTATGTATCAAATCTTGACGGAATTGTTTGCAGGCGACTTAATTCACTGGATATTTCCCTGATTTCTTGCATAAACGAAGTGTGATTGCCTTCAATTTTTCTCAACCTATCATCTAAACCAGCAATGATTAATTTATCTTTCCTTCGTTCTTCATCTAACCATTCAACACGTTTTAAAATTTGTTCAAAATCCATATTATTGCTCCATAAGTATTGCGAAGATTATACCATCCAGAAATTTTGATTTTTTGTTAATTTAAATTTGTAAATGCTGATAATAGACTCAGGAAAGGATTCAAGAAAAAGCTTGGGAATAATCCAACAATTAAGAGAGCTGATACCCCGATTGAAAAGAAAATTTTCTGTAGAACTGGTTCAGATTCTTTAATTATATACGTTTCTCTTTCTGAAAAAATTATTGCAAGAAATCGAAAACCTGCAACAAATAATCCAAATAAACCAACAGAAACCAGCATAATTGACTGTAAAGAAATTTCACTCAATCCTATTAAAATCGGAAGTTTTGTTGGAAAGCCTGGTAACAATGGCAATCCACAAAAAGTCAACCATCCGACAAGAAAACCTATCGTCGCATATGGAAATCTATATAATAATCCCCTTACAGAATCAATATCCATATTTAGTTTCTGATTTTTCCAGATGGAAATCGCCAGCGAACATATCGCAATTCCAACCAAGCGGGGAATCAAGACCAGAATATAGGATTGCCATCCGATGACCTGATTTAGACTCAATGCTAATAATGAGAATCCAATTTCAACCATAACTGCATAACCAAGCAGTCGTGTTAAGGATCTCTGAAATGCAGCAAAAAGCCCCCCCAATACGATCATTATAATACCCAATACTTGAATTATTGAAAATAATAACACATGTTCCCTCAACCAGTTATAACTATTAATAAATTCCAGAAAGAAAATAAAAATAGTAGTTGGCAATATGCTGAATATGAAACCAGCAGAATATGCATGTCCATCCCCAGCTAATAATGGGATCCAGGAATAAAATGGAAATATTGCCAACCATAATCCAAAACCAATGGCTAACAAAATTCCAGCCTGAAAATATGCCAGTTGAGAATCTATGCTTGTAGGAGCTATTTCAAAACCCCATCCGGAGAACAATATAAAAGGAACAGCGAGTGTTTGAAAGACAAGAAACCTTAAAATTCCTTGTTTAATTGGTTCGCCCCGTTGAAAAAAAATCGGAATGCTAATTAGAACGGCTATTTCTATGATCAACGCTGCATATAAAAAAGGTTGCACAGATAATGCAGCAACAAATAAAGATATAATCGCAAAAATATTCGGTACAAAAAAACTATTTGATCCAGAAATTCTTGACCCAAAAATCCAAAAGGCACCTAATGAATACATAAGTATCAACATGAAACGATCGGTGTCTACAATCACAAAATTCCTTCCAAGGACTGTGAGGGTGGAGGAAATTTCTATTGAAAGAGGTCCTAGTGGAAAGACACGCTCAATTCTGAATGTTAATGCTAAAAGTGCCAAAAATGCACTGACTCCGCTACCTATTAATAAGGTAATTAATCGATTAGCCCTAAAGAAAAAAAGAATTATCGCAAGAAGGAGAGGTATTACAATCCAGATAATTGGAGCACTCAAACTAATTCTCCTTCCTGTTGTTGAATAAAAAGAACACCGATCAATGCAATTCCTAAAGTAATCAAAACCAGGAATCCAGCGACTAAAACAGACTTTTCGACGCCTGCATATAGTACTTCAAACCCTGAAAATGCAGTCAATAATCCAAAAATAATTCGAATAGGTCGCACCGACATTCCAACCTGTAAAATTCCAATTGAAATTAGGATCAATCCTCCTATTATTATTGAATCAGGAATTGGCAACCAGAGCTTAATACCTTGTGATACAGAGAAAATGATAATCCAAATAATGATTGAAATTATAATTTTAAACCTTTGTTCCAATTTATTATCATTTTCTGGATTTATTCTTTCATCACTCACTGCTGAACCTAAAATTGCTCCTGCCATCCAACCCGCAATCAACTTTACCACTGCCAACCCAAGAGTCCAGACCTGTAATACCATCCAAAAAACAGCCACATATTGAAAAGCTAAAGCAAGGATATTCCAGCGCCAATTTTTATTTGTAAACAGAATTAAAGAAGATATTCCTGCTAACAGAACTGGTAATAAGTCCGTCAAGTTGTCCATTTAAATAAGGTCTCCTGACGAAATCAACGTTATGAGCATTATGAGCAATACGATAATCCAGATAATGCCTCCCCTACCTTCCAGAATATTTGTAAAAATATTCACAATTTTCTGAAAAAAACCAAGTAATGACCAAATTAATTTATAGAGCCATCGAAGGTTGAGAAAATTAGTAATAAATTTACCAAATGGCTCCAAGATACTTTGAAATAATTCCGAGTATTCTGAAGCTTTAATATATTTTCTATTAACGAAATAGGTAAGCAATGGAAGAACAAATGCTATCACGCTTGCATAAACAATTCCTGATACATACCATTCCAAATCGCTTAATAAAAAGGACAGCCAATGAGTTAATATTAAAATAAACAGACCGATGGGATAAGTTAGCCATATCCATCTCTCTTTTTTTGTTAACAAAATTGTTGGATAGGATGCATGTTGCAAATAACCTAAAACAATAAAAGCAACCGACAAAAGATTAAACACATTTCTAAAAAAATTCCCAGAGATAATTACTCCTTGCCATCCTACTGCAGCAGGCGTAAATGGTAATCCAACAATTCCGATAATCGCAAACAAAGGGATTATTGTTAATCTTCTTCCTCTTGCAGAAAACAAAAATAGTACAGAACCACTTAAAATCAAAACAAGGCTCCAGCTTAATGTGGCTAATTGATCACCATTGATCGAGGAATAAATAGCCAAACCCGCCAATGAAATAATCCAATAAGGTCTGCCTTCCAATTCATTTGATGATCCAAACCACATAATAGATCCAAAGAATGTTCCGATAGCCGTCAAAGTCAATAATATACCTTGAGCAGATTCATTGAATAATCCTATTGGAATACGTAATAAAACAATCACACTCGTTGAAACACTCACCATCCGAATTGCATTTCCCAATCCTCTCCGTATTGGTGAGCCACTAACAAATGGCAAATTGAATGGAATTACTCCAAGTCTTAATCCAACAGCAATTAAAATAAAGATACCCACTTCATTAGTCAACTGATTAATTCGTAAAGGTGAACCCTGATTGAAACTTACTAACAAACTAAAAATTAAAAAGAACAAACCCAGAATTTTTACTGCAAACGAAACAACTATTTCATTGATTTGTTGAACTTTTGAAACAGTCCTTATCATAACGATGAATTCTATGATATCTACCAACGCCCATACTAAAAATATTGTAATAATACTACTGGATAACGCAGCAAGTATCCCTACCGCATAGACTAAAAAAATTCCAGACCATATGATTGGCGATGGTATTTCATCGAGTCTGGATGAATCAGTAATAATTACTGCAGTTTGAACAGCACATAAAGCCAATAAAATTGACCATGAAATTGAATCTAATTGAAATATTATCCCACGTTGATATATTTCTCCAACCGGAAACCATTCTGCCACCATTAGTTGAATGGGATACATCCACCGAAGACCAAGAATTAGTCCCCAATTTAATAATGATAATATCGCTGCAACAAACCAAACACGTCCAATATTAGTTTTAAATGTAGATAATACATAAATTACAGCAGCAGATAAAAGATTAAGTCCAATCGGTAATAGTGATAACATAACCTATCTTTAAATGACCTGACCGAAGGGCATCCGTTTAATAAATTTTCCTTCACCTGCATTTCCCTGCCATTTTTTTCCGTCAACAATACATTTACCCCGCAGGAAGACTTTTACAGGATACCCTTCCAGTTCCCATCCTTCGTAAAGGTTATAATCTGTACGGTGTTTTGACCATTCAACACCATACGTTAATCTTTTATTAGGATCCCAAATAACAATATCGGCATCACTTCCAGGTTGTATGACTCCTTTTTTTGGATACAAGCCAAAGATTTTTGCCGGATTCGTAGCAGTGACCGCGACAAATTGATTAGGTGTGATCCTTCCTTTACCAACACCTTCTGTCCACAGAATTGGAAGCCGATCCCCTACGCCGGGTAAACCATTGGGGATTTTGGTAAAGTCTTCTTTTCCTAATTCTTTCCCTGGAATTTTTATATCAATTTCTTCATAGGTTATTGATTTTGATCCATCAAAGAAAAAGGGACAATGATCGGTGCCAACCACCTGGATTGTTCCTTCCATAATTCCCAGCCACAATCTTTGATTATCTTCCTCAGAACGCATTGGAGGTGAACAAATCCATTTTGATCCATCTGGACGAAGTAGTTGTTCGACGGTAAAGAATAAATATTGTGGACAGGTTTCACCCATTACTTGTAATCCCAGGTCACGACCATAAGCCAGTTGATCTACTTCCCCGGCTGCATTCATATGAACAATATATAAAGGTGCTTCTGTTTGAGCTGAAAAAGAAATACCTCGTGTTACAGCTTCAACAGCACCCCACGCTGGTCGTGTATGAGCATGCCATTCAGGCGTTAAATTTCCAGCGGTTACTGCTTCCTGAACAAGAATTTCAATAATATCCCCATTTTCAGCATGTAACATGGTAAGAAATCCATACTTTTTCGCTATGCGCATAACTTTAAATATATCTGCGTCCGGTAGTCTTAACGTGCTGTTGTAGGCGGTAAAAACTTTCAACGAAGTAATGCCCAGATCAATTAATCCGGGAATTTGATCAGCAACATCCTGGTTGAAAATGGAAATATTCATATGAAATCCATAATCGATGGCAGCTTTTGGTTCGGATTTTTTCAACCATCCATCAATGTCTTTTTTGAGATCATTACCGGTTTGAGGGACAAAATCAATCACCGTCGTTGTGCCCCCAAATGCAGCTGCTTTATGCCCGGAATAATGGTCATCCGATGAAACCGTATTGAACATTGGAAGATCAAAGTGGGTATGAACATCAACTCCACCCGGAAGAACCAATTTTTCATTCGCATCAATAATTTCATCTACATCAATTTTTGAAAGATCAATTCCTATTTGTGCAATTTTTCCATCTTCAATCAATATATCTGCTTTGTATTCATCTGATGCCGATATAATAGTTCCACCACAAATTATTGTTTTCATATCTTCCTCAAAATCACCAATTAATCAGAAAAACTTACTTGTTGTCTTTGATTTTATCCCATTCCAAAAGTATCTCCAATAAATCCAAATCGATTTGGGTAGAACTCATGTCAGGGTTGTTGAAATCATCAGGTTGTAGTGCTCTTTCTTTTAGAGAATTCCATAAAATAACTCTTTCCTCACCGTCCACAACCAGATCACGCATCGATGAGGCATTCTTAATTAAAAAACCAGTTGTGTAAAAAAATGTTATTCGACGCCATCGATCAGCTGGAATAGGTTTGTCAAGTTGTACAAGATCTCCAATCTGGATTTTAAAATATTCTTCATTAGCCCTTGGGTGATTCTGTTCATCTCGAAATAATGTCGATCGTGTTGTTAATTCATGACCACGAACAGGTGCTATATAATTTATTTGCCAGCGATCAATTTCATCAAAAGCAGCGGTTTGATAGAAAGCAAGAAAATCCACAGCTATAACTTTTGGAGCACTTTTTAAAGGTATCCTATACCATCCGAACAATCGAGCCAATTCAAGATCTTTAGGATTGGGTAAGATTGCTACTAAAACCAGGTCGGTATCTGCAAGGTGTGTATTCATTAATTATCCCACCAGTTGTTTTTGATAAAAAGGGTTCTATGATTTGATATCATAGAACCCAGTCAATTAATTACAATCGGTATTATTCGTATTTTTTCAGCAATCCGACTTGATCATTGAATTCGGTAATATATTCATCAATCTCAGATATTTGCGATTGGAATCCCGTCCAATAATCTTTTTCATACCATTGATCCATAATCTCTTCATAAGTCTTACCTTGTTGCTCCACCCATGTATAGTATTTAAGATTGTGGACACGTTTCCGATCCTGATACGTCAACTCAAGCATATTATCAGTGGACTCGCCCATGAGGGAGGAAGCATATGCTTCAGCAGCATCATGACTGGAAAATTCACCGAATTGTTGTCGATATTCAACGATACGCGAATCATATAAATCAATTGAGTCAGTTAAGACTGCCAGGACAATATCATCTTCTGTCAATTCATAATATTTCGAAAATTTGATGGCAGTAAGCATATTGGCTATCCCAGAATGGCCAAACAGATTCAGGTTTGAAATAATTTCTTGTGGAACACCTTTTTTGGCAAGGTAATTCTTCCCTTCCGGTTCATTAAACAGCCTGACTATTTTAACGACTGCATTATCATCGATCGCAGTAACAATATCTGTATTCTTTACATTGTGAATCCAGGGAACGTGTTTATCACCAATACCTTCGATACGATGAGCTCCAAATCCATTATTCAGTAATGTTGGACATTGTAAAGCTTCGGAGGCAACAATTTTTGATGTCGGAAATAATTGTTTTAAGTAATCTCCGACACCAATGGTTCCAGCTGAACCCGTTGTTGCACAAAAACCTGCATAATTGCTGCCAGGTCTCATTTCCGCTTTAAGAATATCTTCCAATGCATGTCCTGTAACACTGTAATGCCATAAATAATTTCCAAATTCGTCAAATTGATTGAAAATAACAAGAGGTTCTCCTGATTGTCTTAATTCCCAACATTTATCAAAGATTTCCTTTACATTAGATTCACTACCAGGAGTAGCAATAACCTGGGTTGCCACATTTTTAAGCCAATCGAACCTTTCCTGGCTCATTTCTTCTGGAAGAATAGCAATTGATTCACAGGCCAACAGTTTTGAATCATAAGCACCACCTCTACAATAATTACCTGTTGAAGGCCAGACTGCTTTGTGAACAGTTGGATCGAATTGACCAGTTACCAACCTGGGAACCAGACATCCATAGGCTGCACCAACTTTATGAGCACCTGTCGGGAACCATTTTCCAACCAACATAATAATTCGTGCTTTTACCCCAGTTAATGAAGAGGGTAATTCAATATAATTGACACCCCCAAATTTTCCACCGAAATCTTTGGGTTCATTTTTCCAGGTAATTCGAAAAAGATTTCTCGGATGAATATCCCATAGACCAATAGAAGATAACTCTTCTTTTATTTTTTTAGGTACTAATTCTGGATTACGTTGCTGAGCAAGTGTAGGAAGAATAATATTCCGTTCTCGAGCTCGTTGAATTGTTCGATCTCTAGCTTCTTTATTTATTGAAAAATCAATTTTTGACATTTCTTTGTTCCTATTCCTTTAATTTATTATTATCAGAAGGTGCTTCACTAACTATATAAAGTGGTCGCCCTTTAACTTCATCATAAATTCGCCCAATATATTCTCCCAAAATACCAAGAGAGATCAATTGCACACCCCCCAAAAATAATACGGCAATCAATGTAGTTGCCTGGCCGGTGAATTGTTGTGATCCGAGAATTCTCATTAATATAACAACGGGTATTGCAATCAGGCTGATTCCTGCAGAAATAAAACCCATATACGTCGCTATCTGTAGTGGCACATACGAAAAACCGGTTATGGCTGTCAATGCTAATTTCAACATTTTCTTAAATGGATACTTGGTTTCACCAGATAATCTGGCAGCTCGATTATAGGAAACACCAATCTGTTTGAACCCTACCCAGGCGGACATCCCTCTTAAGAAGCGATGGTGTTCCCGCATTGCATTCATTACATCCACAACCTTTCGATCCATTAATCGAAAATCACCAGTATCCAATGGTATTTTAACATCTGTAATTCTAAAAATGAGGCGGTAGAAAACGGAAGCTGTAATTTTCTTGAAAAATGTCTCGCCTTCTCTTTCAGCTCTGACCGCATATACAACCTCATAACCTTCTCGCCATTTTTGGATCAGGTCAAGAATAACCTCAGGAGGATCCTGTAAATCAGAGTCGATGATGATTACTGCATCACCACAGCTATAATCCAAACCTGCTGTCACCGCAATTTGATGGCCAAAATTTCTGGCAAAAATGACTGGTCTAATTCGGTCATCTTTTGATGCAAGATCCCGGATGATATCTGTAGAACCGTCAGTGGAGCCATCATCAACCAAAATTAATTCCCATGATGAATCGGTTTTATTCATTACTTCTGATATTCGTTCGTAAAGAATGGGTAAATTCTTTAATTCATTAAAAATGGGGGCAATTGTTGTAAAAACCGGTGGTTTATTCACTTTTCTCTCAATTTTTCTGTAAATATCTTTTTAAATCCGCCATTGTTGGTTCAATGATTGGGGCTGCTTTAACTGCCATCATTGCTGCTCTTATATCCTTTAAGCCTGATCCGGTATTAACTACCAAAACCGGATCATTCTGATTAATGATACCTGATTCGATAGCTTTTACCAAACCTGCATAAGCGGTTGCTGCAGCTGGTTCGGAAAAAATCCCTGCTTTTCCTAAACCGGCGATGGCCTCTAAAATCTGTTGATCAGTGACTGTTAAAAATGCTCCATTCGTTTGTGTGGCTGCTCTAACAGCTCTAACACCGTCTCTGGGTAAATCCACTGATATGCTATCAGCAATCGTATTTGCATTGACAGGAATGATGTTTTCCGATTTATTGCTAAACGCATTGGCAATTGCCGCTGAACCTTCAGATTGAATACCAAATATTCTTGGCATATGTTCTATCCAACCCAATGATATCAAATCCTTAAAGCCTTTGTGAATACCTGAAATAATATTGCCATCTCCCACGCTTACAAATATGGATAATGGCTTGAAATCCATAGATTTTTTAATAATAATTTCTTCCCAAATTTCAAATGCAGCAGTCTTTTTTCCTTCGATGGTAAAGGGGTTAAATCCAGTATTTCTGCAATACCACCCAAATTCTTTCACTGCTTCAATCGATAGATCGAAAGCAGAGTCATAATTTCCATCAACCAGAATCACCTCCGCTCGATATACCAATAATTGGGCAATCTTAGCAGGTGGGGCGGTTTTCGGAGCAAATATAATCGCCTTTTGGCCAATGGAAGCGGCTAATCCTGCTAATGCTGCTCCAGCATTGCCTGTTGATGCAGTCACTACGATTTCGGAACCAATTTCTCTGGCCCTGGCAATTACCACCGCACTTGCACGATCTTTAAAGGAGGCGGTTGGATTTTTTCCTTCATCCTTTATCCATAAATTCTTAAGTCCTAATTCAATTCTCAATTGGGTAGGATTATAAACCGGTGTTCCTCCAGTCATCCGAAAAGGAGTACCTTCAAATCCAGGATCAACAACAGGAAGAAGAGGTAAGTACCGCCAAAGGTAGTTTTCTTCTCTTGAAGTGATATCACTAAATTCGTACTTTCTTATTATTGAAGCAATATCCAAGACAATATCAAGATTGCCACCATCCTTTGGACAGGTGTAAAGCTCCTGTGTACATGAATACTCGGTTCCACAGATTGAGCATGTGTAGCCTAGGAATTTATTCATCTTTTCCTAAATTCATTTTTCTGGTCTGCATAAATTATTTCGACTATTAATCGAATACCCATATTATAACTTGATTGAATTTATAAAAAACTTTTTGCAACAAAGTTGTCTGACAATTAAAATAATCTTCATCCCTAAAACAGACCTAAAAGTCGAGGTAGAAAACCTTATTGCCTTTCGAATGGTATACCGATGGATCCTGGTGGTTGTGCATTGAGGGTCCTTAATATTTTTATTGTTCGAATTCTGATCTTTTCAGGCATGGTTGCTAATAATCTATTCATCCATTCGGTGTTTCCCAGGTTAACAAATAATAATGCGAGTATCATGAGGGGAAATGGAGCAACTTGAAGCACCTGAGAAGGCATGAATGTCATATATGGTTGTAAAACCAAACCTAACCATTGTAAAAAGGCAAATAAATAGGCACCAAATGCAGCACGAATTGGATTCCAACCACCAAAGATAGTAATTGCCAGAACAATCCATCCAATTCCATCAAGGCCGGTAATTGTTCCTTTCCATCCTGGTTTAACACTTAATGTATAAAGAGGTCCAGCCAACCCAACTAATGCCCCACCAACAATCGTGTAAATATATCTCATGCGCTTGACATTTGCACCTCGCACGTAAGCAGCCGCTGGTTTTTCACCTATTCCCTGCAACATTAAACCCGGGCGAGTTTTATAAATCCAGAACCATGCAATAAAAATCATAAGGATACTTAAGTATGTCATCAATGATTGTTGAAAAAATAACCTTCCAATAATGGGGATGTCTCTTAAGAATGGTATGGAAGTCGACAACATAATCGGACCTTGGGAACCCATGACGGGGTTCCCCAAAAAATAAGCCAGATCCCGACAGGTAATAGCGAGAATAAATCCTATTGCTACTTGAGATTGTTTGAGTGTAATACTACTAAAGGCAACAATTGTGGCAACCAATGCGCCTACTATCATACCCGCAAGAAATCCTAAGAATAAACTATCAGTCTCAACAGAAACCCAAAAACCGATCATGGCTGATAACAAAATTACACCATTTAGAGATAGATTAATTACACCTGCTCGTTCGGTTAAGGTCTCACCAATTACAGCGATTACTATAGGAGCACCAGATGCGATGACACCAGCCAGACCTAAAAGAATAATATCATTGCCCATAGTTACTCCAATTTCTTTCTCAATAATAGCTGTTTTACGCCTTGTGAAATCATCACAAATAAAACCAGACTTCCTTGTAAAACACCAGTTAATGATGAGTCTAGCTTTAGCACAATCGGTAATTGAATACCACCAATATTGAGTGCTGCAAAGAATAGTGCGATTGGTGCTAACCAAATTGCTTGATAATTTATCAGCATCGCGATCATTAATCCCATAAAACCATATCCACTTGAAATCGAAGGGATCAAACGGTGATAAACAGCAGTTACTTGAATTGCTCCAGCTAATCCGGCGAATAATCCACATATTACAAATGACAACATCATATGCTGCCATGTTGGGATTCCCAATCGAAACGCTGATTTCATGCCTTTTCCAACTGCCTTTAACCGCAGACCAAAATGAGTTCCTTGCAATAGGAAATAAATAATAATCAACCCAAGAATTGCAAAAACAACCGACCAAATACTAATTCGAAAATCTTGTAATGTTGGTAACCAAAATTGCTCTGGAAAAGGTTCCGTTCCACTCATTGATGCTACACCTGGCCGACTCCACGCACCAAAAATAAGTCCAATATTAAGGGCTGTTGCGATAAAATTAAGGCCTAATCCGCCAAAAATTTCATTAACCCCACCGAATGTCTTGAGTACTCCAGCCAGAGCAGCCCAAATTGCTCCACCTACCATACCAGCTGCAATCGAAATTATGATGACCACAACTGGTGAAACAGATGTATCCAGGAATAATCTCATAACCCCGGTTGTAAAAATTGCACCAACTGTTATTTGACCCTCAATACCAATATTCCAAAGTCCAGCTGTAAAAGTGGCTAACAAACCACATGTGACCAATAACAAAGGCACCCATACGACAAAAACGCTGGCAATACGGGTCGCATTTCCTGTCGAACCTTCCCAAATGAGACGAAATGCTTCCAGAGGTTGTGATTTTACCAGCAGTAAAATGATAGAAACAAACAATAATGAAAATACCAAGCCACCTAATTGGAATAATATCGATGCACTTCCAGATCGTGTTTTTTTCATAGTGTTTCCTTTGAGCTAAAAACCTGGTCCCAACCTTTTCCACCAATTAATTGTCCTAATTGATCAATCGTAGTTGTGGAGGCATCAAGTGGAGGTGAAACATGGCCACTAAAGAATACAAGGATTCGATCACTATATTGAAGGATTTCTTCTAAATCGCCTGAAATGAAGAAAATTGATGCTCCCTGCAAACATCTTTCTTTTAACTTTCCCCACATATAAATGGCTGACTCGATGTCTAAACCTCTGGTAGGATGTTCCAATAAAATGATTGATAACCAATTTTTCAGCAGTGCTAAAGCTGCTCTTTGTTGATTTCCACCTGATAATGATTCTACATTTAACTCAGGTCGTCCAATGATATGATATTCATCAATCATTTTTTCAGCTTTTTCTTTGAAATACTCTTTATCGATAAAGAGTCCTTTCTCCTCGTCACCTGCTATAGTAAAATGCTCTGCCAGCGTTAAGCCTGGAACAAGTCCTTCTTCCAATCTGGAAGCTGGTAAGAAAGACACTCCATGTTTCATATATTCATGATATTTTTTATTTGAAAGATCTTTATCCTTTACAATTACTGTTCCGGAAATTGGTCGTATTAAACCAACACATGCTCTCAACAAGATGTCCTGGCCACTTCCTTCCATTCCAGCAAGACCAATAACTTCACCGGCATGTAATTGGAAATTTACATTTTCAATTCTTAATGGATATTGCTCTATGAATAATTCTTTTAGTTCTAATACAGTCTTTTTTTGAGACACATTATTTCTATCTCCCAATGAAATAATTTTTCCAAACATCATCTCGACTAATTTGTCTGAATCAAAAGGAGCTGGTACCTCACCGACTAACATTCCCTTCCTTAAGATTGATACCTTACTACAAAGGATCTCAACGTCTTCTAATTTATGAGAAACAAAGATAATTGTTTTTCCTTGCTGAGCAAGAATTTTTAATGCTGAAAATAATTTTACTTTTTGTTGCAAACTGATACCAGTTGTGGGTTCATCCAAAATCAAAGCATTTGCACCCATCCACAATAATCTGAGAATCTCCAATTGTTGTCGTTCTCCTACAGTCAAACTATCAATAAATGCTTCTGGATCCAGGGAAAAACCAAATTTTGACTGCAATTCATTAAATTCTTTACTAATCTCTTTATAGGATGGGACAAGTCCACCTTTTTGACCAACAATAAAATTTTCAATCAGTCGCATCGGAGGGAAATCCAGAGGATCTTGATGCAGCATACCAATCCCAAGATTGATCGCATCAGCTGGGGAATCAATTGTAACTACTTTTCCATCCAGTAAAATTTCCCCAGAATTTGGTTGGATAAATCCAGAGAGTACCTTCATTAAGGTGCTTTTTCCAGCACCATTTTCGCCTAAAATCCCATATATGGACCCACTTTTTATTGAAAGATTTATATCAACATTAGCATGTACAGGTCCAAAATGTTTATTGATATTTTTAAAATCGACGTTCATTTTTCCCTTTTGGTCTTAAAAAATGGGGAAGACTTTTATGGTCTTCCCCATTTTTAATGAGGTTTAAATTATTCTGAACGACCTTCCATACCTTCTACTAATTGAGGTAAGTACCAAATTTCAACTTCAGTTGCAACTTGACCCTCAGTGAGGAACTCAGTGCCATCCTGGTAATTCAATGGACCAGTCCATAGATTTAATCCACCTGCTAATTCAGCAATGAATTGATCTAATAATGGTTTCACATCTTCTGACATTCCAGGGCCACTAAGATAACCTATCGCAGATTTATCATGATCATTGATATCTTCCCAACTGGGTGACATCCACTCAAATGCTGATTGCCAGGTTCCATCCATAGCACTCATTACATATCGAGAGTAAGATGGACCCCAATTGAAGTATGGAACTCCCAAACAAACATCTGGAGCTTCATCACAGGCACCGACAAAATCGTAGGGAACTGCAAAAATTTGCTTTCCTTCACCGGTAGCTTTTCTGGCTTCGACAAGACCTTCGGTTGTATCAATACCAGACATGATCACATCCACACCAGAATTGATGAATTCATTAGCAACCTGTGTCGGATCTTCAGTAAAACCGGGGATATTAAACCAGAAACCAATCCATGTCACTCGGAATTTGAGATCCGCAGGATCTTTTTCAAGATAATTTTCCCAACAATAACGTGCGCCTAAGTAAGCTGATGCAGCTAAACGACGTGTTTCTTCATTGATTAATGGTCCAAGATAACCGATGGATCCTGTTTGCGTGTGCAAGGCAGCGTCACATCCACCAATCATCTTTCCATATTCCATACCACCCATCAAATTTGCCATATTCGCCAAAGGTTGATAGTTTTTGCCATCTGCCCAAACAGTATCACCAGATGCATGGATAACAAAAATGTCTGGATGATTTTTTGTAAATTCTACAGCATCATCTTTCATATCATCAGAGTTAAAAACAACAAGTTTTGCTCCTTGTTGAATCAGCTCTTCGCCCAATTGAGCAGCGGTTGTCCCAGGTCGATCAGCTGTGTTTACTTTATCAAGATAAATCATTTTGGTACCAGGAACATTTGCTACAATATACTCACCAGCTTCATAATGGGCTTGACTATAACCTTTATCATTATAGGGTCCGACCAATAACAAGCCAAACACAAAATCTTCCATAGGAGCCACTGGTTCGACTGGTGCAGCAGGTTCGACTGGTGCAGCAGGTTCGGCAGGTGCAGCAGGTTCAGCGGGTGCAGCAGGCTCAGCAGGCGCGGCGGGTGCAACCGGTTCAGGGGTTGGTTGGCAGGCTGATAGAACAAGAGCCATAACCATTAATAAAGCAATTACTGTCCAAGCTAACTTCTTATTCATATTTTCTCCTTCAAATCACAAATATTTCATTTGATTTACGACGATTCAAAACAAAAATTTTTTCTCTGTTTTTTCCTCACCTCCTTTTACAAAAACTTCTGAACGTTGGTTTTCTGGTTTGAAATTTTAAAGAACATAATTAAGTTGGTATTTTAATATGAAATTGTCGAAGGAATTGTATGTTTTGATATTTTAAGTTTTTGTTTTATAAAAAATAATTTATTAATTGATTTATTTTACACGAATAACAAGGATGATGAACTTAAAATAGTTGAGTTTTGCAGATCATAGAAAATTAAAATTAAGTTTATGGGATTCCCACAAATGGGAATCCCATTTTTTTTGTTACTCTTTAATAATCCAGGTACCAGTTTCGCCTTTCAAGGCTCTACCAATATTCTCAGGATTTGTAATTAATGCTCGTTTTCCACCATTTTCAAGGAATTTTATAATCGCCTCAATCTTTGGCAACATACTTCCTTTGGCAAACTGTCCATCGACAGCATATTGTTTTGCTTCTTCTAATGTCAATTGATCTAACCATTTTTGATTTGGTTTATTGAAATTGATGGCAACTTTTTCAACTGCGGTACTGATTACAAATAAATCAGCACCAAGCATGGTTGCTAACAAAGAAGACCCAAAATCTTTATCAATAACAGCTTCCATGCCTTCAATATCACCATTCGGTTCTCTAACAACTGGAATTCCACCACCACC
Organism: Anaerolineaceae bacterium; assembly: GCA_030653365.1. Classification (GTDB taxonomy): domain Bacteria; phylum Chloroflexota; class Anaerolineae; order Anaerolineales; family Anaerolineaceae; genus UBA6170. Next base: position 125,976 of record JAURZL010000007.1, on the reverse strand, counting down.
GACTGCCACAACAATGATACCTGCGTCAATTAATGCTTTGATGGCATCTTTTTCCAGGATATCAATTGGTTTGGGAGAAGCAACTACTCTACGCCATCCTCGTCCTGCGTCTTCTACAACAATCCAACCATCATGTGCAGCACGTTTCTTGGCTTCTTCTTCACCCATAAATGATCCAATGGGTTTGGTTGGATGTTGAAATGCATCATCATTTACATCGACTACAGTTTGGGTTACAACAGCTGCTACCTGCTTATCCATTTTTCGGTTTTTAAATTCATTGGTTAATGCTCTGGCGAACATATATCCAATAGCACCTTGTGAATCAGCGCCACAATAATCTAAAGGAACCTCATGCAATTCATGCGAAGAAAGTTCGGACCTCCGTAAAATGAATCCAACTTGTGGACCATTACCATGCGTAACAACTACATTCCATCCTTGGGCTATCATTTCAGCGATATGGTGCATGGATTCTGCCCCAGCCTCATATTGATCCTGTACCGTCTTGCGATTGTTATCTTTAATTAAAGAATTACCACCAACTGCTACTACTGCTACACCTTTACTCATAAATTTCCTCCAATAAAAAAATAATTTTAACCCATGGTCAAAGCATAAACAGCACTACAAATATGCATTTTATTTTCTGCTTCGTCAAAAATAACAGAATTTGGACCATCCATTACAGCATCTGTTACTTCAACTCCACGATCAGCCGGTAAAGGATGCATAAAGATGGCATCTTCTTTGGCCAGGGCCATTTTTCTCTCATCTGTTATCCAGTGTTTGTATTTATTAATTATAACACCGGCTTCAGTTGCATCAGTCGTAACCATCCAGGGACCCCAGGACTTTGGATAGATCACATCAGCATCTTTAAAGGCTGCTTCCATATCATCCATGACCTCAAAACCGGATCCAGCTTTTCTGGCTTCTTCTTTTGCGCGTTCAATGGTTTCATCGGAAAGTTTGAATTCTGGTGGATGGGCAAGAACCAAATCCACACCAAAACGAGGAAATTGTAAGGCCATAGAATTTGGAATTGACAATGGTTTCTGATAGGACTCAGCATATGCCCAGGACATAACAACTTTCTTTCTTTTCAGATTTCTGCCTTTTTTCTCCATTATCGTCATTAAGTCTGCCAAAATTTGGAAAGGATGATAGTACTCGCATTGCATATTAAAAACAGGTGCAGGTGAAGCTTCTGCTACTAGATTCATATATCTATTTCCGATACCCCAATCTACATGTCTGATTGCGATACCATCATAAATTCTTCCCATAATCTGTCCAATTTCTCTCTCAGTATCACCATGTGAAATTTGGGTTGTCCGGCTTTCAATAAACGCTGGATGCCCACCAAGATGAGCAAAAGCAGATTCAAAAGCTGAACGGGTACGTGTGCTGCTATAAAAGAACAACAAAGCCAATGACTTATCACGTAAATATGGGGTTGGTTGACGCATGGCACGTTTCATTTTAAGATCCCATGCCACATCTAATATCGTATCAATTTCTTCTTTTGAGAAATCGAGATCGCTTATGAAGTCACGTCCTAGTAAACTTGTTTGCATGTCTATTTACCTCCAAATTAATTTAATTTTCTAATTTCCAAAAATTTTGGAATTAACTTTTTAATTTTAACTGAACCATAGATGGGATCAATGCATAAAAAGCAGTTGATCGAACCATATCGTCTATCGAAACAGAATCATTGATCGTATGGGCTGTTTCTTCATCACCGGGTCCAAAACCAATACTGGGAATTCCTGCTTTTCCTGCCCAATAGATACCGTTCGTACTGAAATTCCATTTTCCTGCTGGTGCTTCATCCAATCCAATTAATTTTCGAACTTCCAAGCCAGCCTGAACCAATAAATGATCTTCCTCGATTGCCCATGCTGGGAAATATTTATCAACCGGGAAAACAAATCCGGTGTAAGAAGGCTCATCATAAAACATTTCTTCAACAACAACACGATCTTTGTAATCTTCAGGGATGAGAGCTCTCACCTGGGCAATTGCCTCTTCTTTCGATTCACCAAAAGTCATTCGACGATCAATGTATATAATGGCTTCATTGGGAACCGCGTTGATACTGGGAGTTTGAACAACCATATCACTCACTGTGATTTTTCCATGTCCCAGGAATTCATGATCACCTAACTTCGGTTCTAAGTCTTTGATACCTGCGATAACAGGTAACAATGCATAAATGGCGTTATCTCCAAGATGATTGCTGGCTGCATGTGCACTACGTCCTTTTGCAGTTACCTTCATTTCAATACGACCTTTGTGACCGCGATAAACATTCATTTTTGTGGGTTCACCGATGACCACAAAGTCTGGTCGGATCTTAGGATCAACTTCAACAAATGAATTCGGTGCGATGCCATCACACCATTCTTCCATATTTCCAAAATAATACACCGTCCAACCATCCAATAAACCCAATTGATTTGCTATCGCTAATCCATAAACCATCCCAGGAGTACTGTTCTTTTCATCACAGGCACCACGACCGTAAAAGATCCCATTTTCAATTTTTCCAATAAATGGGTCATGGGTCCACTCTTCAGGATCGCCAATTCCGACAGTATCGATGTGAGAATCAAAGACCATTACTTTACGACCTGATCCGATTTTCCCCATAATATTACCCATGACATCAAATCGGACTTCATCGTATCCGAGTTTCTTCATTTCTTCAGCAATTCTTTCTCCTACCGGACCGATTTTGGAATCCATACTTGGAATTGCAATGATTTCGCGGAAGAAATTAATAATATCGGGACGTAAAGTTTCAACATTTTCTATTACCTGTTTAACCATATCTCTGCTGACCATTTTTTACATCTCTCCATTCAGTTATTTTTAGAATTTTCTAAAGCATATCACCGACACGTCTCACTACCTGGAAGCGAAAATAACCTGGTAAAAAGTAACTGTAAGAATAATCGATAATTTTTCCTTCTGTTGAAAATAGATTGGCTTTGAATAATAATAAAACATCTCCCCGTTGTATTTGTAAGGCACGTGCAATACTGGATGATGCTGCTTCCGCTTGTATGACAGTTTTGGAAATAGATAATTCAATTTTTTCACTCTCGATCAAACGATCCAAAACTGAACCGGTAAATCCTGCTTCAAGATCTTCGTGTGAGAATATCGATTCTGGTAATACATCGACAAGAAAAGCGACTGGCCTATTATCTGCATTAATCACACGTGAGATTTTGATAAGTGGTGTGTCAATATCTACTTGAAGGTTTGAGGAATAATATTCATTTGCTTTAATTTGTTGAATATCTAATTCGCCCATTTTTACATCTAAGCCAATTTTTTCGGCTAATGTTTCAATACTTTCCAATACTTCTAGTCCGGATTCAATAACCTGAATGGGACCAACTACAAAAGTTCCAACACCCTGACGTCGACGAATTACCCCCTGTCCTTCAAATGTGCGCATGGCTTCCCGTAAAGTTGCTCGAGATACTCCTAAATTTTTTGCTAATTTGGGTTCCGATGGTAATTTTTCACCATGTTTCATTGTGGAAATTACATGCGCCAACTCATTTTGTAATCTTTGAAAAGAGGTTAAAGAACCTTTTTCATGTAAATCATTAAAATGCACCATGTCAATCAGTACTCCTCTTACTCTTCAATAATTACTGGTATAAATTTGAATTGATTAACATCAACCAGTCCAATATCTGACAATCGCAGATCAGGTATTACAACCAGACTCAGAAGACTTAATTGCATGTTTGGATTATTTAAATGACAACCACATGCTTCAAAACCTCGCAAAACTGACAATGCTTGTTCTGATACTACTTTGGCGTTTTTATCAGACATGAGACCTGCAATTGGTAACGCAACCTCAGCGATTACCATATCATCCTTCACTACAACCTGACCACCACCAATCTCAACCAACCTGTCAACTGCTTTAGCCATTTGGTCATCATCCGTGCCTGCAACAATTAATTGATGTGAGTCATGCGCTACCGTTGTGGCAAAAGCACATTTTCCATCAAACCCAAATCCGGAAACAAACCCATTGGAAATCTTTCTGGAAGATGAATGACGTTCAATCACCGCTAGCTTGGCGATATCTCTGTCTGGATCTAATGCTACAACACCATTTTCGATAGGTAAAACCATTACTAAGTGTTTCGTAGGAGCTTGATTTTCGATTACACCGATTACATTTACAGTTACTTCGTTACTTTTAGTGGTTCTTAATTGGAAGGCGTCTGCTGGAAATGGGGTTTGGATATGGACAGATTTAACAACCCAATCCGGATAATCAATTATTGGAAATTCGTACAAGTTCTCACCATTTTTTGCAACAATTAAACCTTTCGCGATAACCAGTTCAGGATTAAATTCTTCAAGATCAGAAACAAGTAAAATATCAGCATACCGACCTGGAGCAATCTGCCCAATTTCGGTATCCAATCCATAATAGGTGGCAGCATTTATGGTTGCCATTTGAATCGCCAACATAGGATTGACACCCTGGTTCATCGTATGACGCAGAACACGATCCATATGCCCATCATTTACAAGCGTTGCTGAATGAGAATCGTCAGTACATAGAATAAAGTTTCTCGGTTCCAAACCATGTTCAGTAATCGCCTTTATTTGTTGTTCTACATCATGCCAGGCTGATCCATAACGCATCATGACTTTCATTCCAAGACGAGCTCTGGCGATTGCATCAATTGTTCGTGTGCCTTCATGATCGTCCTGAGCACCACCAGCAACATATCCATGAAATGGTAAACCTAAATCTCCTGAGGCATAATGACCACCAATCACTTTTCCGGCAGCTCGTGTAATATCCATTTCAGCATGCAGTTTCTCATCATTATTGATTACTGCTGGAAAATTCATCATTTCTCCCAGACCAATGATTCCTTCCCATTTCATCGCTTCAGCAACATCTTGAGGGGTGATAGAAGATCCTGGTGTTTCAAATCCAGGCGCGGATGGAACACAGGAAGGTACCTGGACAAAAACATGATTTGGTTGTTTTAATGCCTCATCAACCATCAATCGGACGCCATCAAGTCCAAATACATTCGCAATTTCATGAGGATCAACCATCATCGCGGTTGTCCCACGTGGTAATACTGTTCGAACAAATTCTGACACGGTTAACATCCCGGATTCAACATGCATATGAGAATCGATTAATCCTGGAACTAAATATTTTCCTTTTGCATCAATAATTTTTGTTTCTTTTCCAACACAATGATCTGCATTCGCACCAACGAAGGCGATTCTTTTACCAATGATAGCAACATCGGTATTATCTAAAACTTCTCCTGTTTGTACACAAACCCATTTTCCTGCCTTAATAACCATTGTAGCTGGAAGTCTTCCCATTGCAACATCGACAAGTTCCATGTGATTTTTTTGTTTAAATAAGTCCATCGACGTCCTTTCTGTTCGATTAATCTAACAATAATCTTGATGCAGCTTTATTATGTCTGGTAATTAAGTTAGGCAAATCTATATTTACTAATTGTTGATCCTTCACTACAATTTTTCCATGGACAACGTTCAAATCCACATTTCCTGGTTGGCAAAATAACAGGGCTGCGACTGGATCATGTAAAGCACCAGCGTACTCCAAACGATTTAAATTTATGGCGACAAAATCAGCGCACTTCCCTACTTCAAGTGATCCGATATCTTTCCGCCCAAGTACTGCTGCGCCACCACGAGTGGCCAGTTCCAATGATTGCCTTGCAGTGAATAACTTTGCAGAATCATCACCTGATAAAGATGCTCCCATCAGACCTGCACGTAACCTTGCTAACAACATTGCCTGACGTGCTTCCGCTAACATATGCGAGCCATCATTACTGGCAGATCCATCAACGCCTAAACCCACTTTAACACCAGCTAATAGAAAATCTAGAATTGGTGCAGCACCTGATCCAAGTCGCATATTTGAACTGGGACAATGAGCAACACCGCATCTTTCCTGTGCAAATATTTTTATTTCTTCCGAATTTATATGAACAGAGTGGGCAAACCACACATCATTCCCTACCCAATCCAATGACTGCATATATCCTAATGGACGATAACCAAATTTCTCAAGACAAAAAACTTCTTCATCCTGCGTTTCAGCCAGATGTGTATGCAATTGAACCCCATATTCTCTGGCCAGATGAGCAGATTGTTTCATTAATTCACCTGTCACACTGAAGGGAGAACATGGTGCCAGAACGATTTGAACCATCGATCCAGGATTGGCATCATGGTATCTTTGTATTAAACGTTGTGAATCCTTTAAAATAAATTCTTCGTCATCTACTACTGAATCTGGCGGTAATCCACCTTTGCTTTCACCCAGACTCATGGATCCACGCGAGGCATGAAGCCTGAGTCCTACTTCCCCAGCAGCATCAATTTCATCATCGAGTTTTGATCCATTCGGGAATAAATATAAATGGTCAGATGCAGTAGTACAACCAGAAAGGGCTAATTCTGCTAAAGCCGTTTGTGTAGAAATCCGTATATCATCCGGAGTCATTTTTGCCCAGATCGGATAAAGTGTTTTGAGCCAGTTGAACAAATTAGCATCCTGAGCAGCAGGGACGGCTCTTGTTAACGTCTGGTAGAAATGATGATGCGTATTAATTAAACCAGGCATAACAATATGATCTTTTAAATCAATTACCTGATCAGCAATCTCCGGTAATTCAGATGAAGTACCAATTTGCTCAATAAAACCATCACGAGCAAAAAGGCCACCATCGCGAATCTCGCGTCGGTGGCCATCCATAGTTACTAATAAAGCTGCATTTTTTAATAAGATGGTTTGATTTTTCATAAAGGATTCACTAATCTCTTTTTATTTGTTAGACAACTAAACAACCATCCAGAGTTTAGCAAGAATCCAATCAAAAGTCAATTGTCAGACAACATCAATTTATTACTTTAAGTCAGCAATTTCTGCAGCTCGCAAAGTATTCTTCATTAACATTGCAATCGTCATTGGTCCAACCCCACCTGGCACAGGTGTGATCACGCCAGCTACTTCTGCGACTTCGTCATAAGCTACATCACCTACTAATTTATATCCACGTTTTGCTGTCGGATCATCTACACGATTTACGCCAACATCGATTACAACTGCACCAGGTTTGACCCAATCTTTCTTAACCATTTCTGCCCTACCAACGGCAGCGACTAATATATCTGCCTGGCGAACGACATCAGGCAGGTTTTTCGTCCTTGAGTGACAAATCGTGACGGTGGCGTTTGCTCGAACTAATAGCAAAGCTACAGGCATACCGACAATATTAGACCGCCCTAATACAACCGCATTTTGTCCTTCGATTTTCGGAACAACTTGTTCAATTAAATACATCGTTCCAGCCGGTGTACAAGGGATAAACAAAGGATCACGACCTTTTTGGGCTAAACGGCCAATATTTAATGGGTGAAATCCATCCACATCTTTTTCAATACTGACCAAATTAAGAACTCGTTCCTCATCCAATCCAGAAGGCAGTGGCAATTGAACCAAAATACCATGCACTTTGGGGTCATCATTTAATTCTATTACAAGGTCTTCAACCTCTTGTTGGGTTGCATCTGCTGATAAGACATGACCGTATGAATTAATCCCAGCTTCTTGGCAGGCTTTATGTTTTGATCGCACATAGACCTGTGATGCAGGATTTTCACCAACCAGAACGGTAGCAAGTCCGGGTACCATCTTACCTTCGGCTACTCGCTTGGTAACCTGTTCTTTTACCTCAAGGCGTACATTTTCAGCTATTGTTTTGCCATCCAAAATTGTTGCACTCATTCTTTTTACCTCCAAAAAGTCTTTTCCATTCTATAAATTATAGAGGAAAATTTAAATCTGACAATCCTGGCCAAATTTCCATTGTCATTAATCAAATACGTTATATTGAAATTCATTGTCTCAATCACAACAGGGCACTGGTACAGCATTGGGGTGATGTTCCTGTATATATTTTTTCAGGTACATGCCAGTATATGATTCTTGGATGTTACATATTTCTTCTGGTGTCCCATTTGCTAGCAATAATCCACCCCGGTCTCCTCCCTCGGGTCCTAAATCGATGATGTGATCAGCAATTTTTATGATATCGAGATTATGTTCAATAATCACAACTGTATTACCACCTTCAACCAGACGTTGCAATACTTCAATTAATTTATGAACATCCGCAGCATGCAATCCAACAGAAGGTTCATCCAATACGTAAAGAGTTTTACCTGTTGATCTTTTGGATAATTCCTTACCCAACTTTACCCGCTGGGCTTCTCCACCAGAAAGTGTAGGAGCAGGTTGGCCAATTCTGATATATCCCAACCCAACTTCCATTAATGTTTTTAATTTATTAACGATCGAGGGGAAGGCCGCAAACAGATCAAGTCCCCCTTCGATAGTTGTATCCAATACATCTGCGATATTCCTGCCTTTAAACTTAACCTGCAAAGTTTCCCGGTTGAATCTTTGTCCATGACAGACATCGCAAGGTACATATACATCCGGTAAGAATTGCATTTCAATCCTTAATTGTCCTTGCCCCTGGCAGGCTTCACATCTGCCACCATGAACATTAAATGAGAAACGTCCAATTTTGTATCCTCTCATTTTACTTTCTGGTAAGTCAGCAAACAAATTGCGAATTTCATCAAACACGCTGGTATAAGTCCCGGGATTGGATCGTGGGGTTCTGCCTATTGGAGATTGGTCAATGTTAATAATTTTGTCAATATTTTCCAGTCCTTCGATCTGATCATAATCACCAGGTTGTGTGCGGGATCCCATTATTTCTTTCGCTAAGGCTTTATATAGAATATCAACCATCAAAGTTGATTTTCCGGAACCCGAAACTCCAGTAATACAGACCAGTTTGCCTAATGGAATAGAAACATCCAGATTTTTGAGGTTGTTTTCACGCGCACCTCGAATGGTGATCATATTTCCATTTCCTCGTCTGCGAAAGGAAGGTAAAGGTACCTGTTTTTTTCCGGTAAGGTAAGCTCCGGTTAGCGATTTTTTCGATTTTAAAATATCCTTTAAGGTACCTTCTGCCACAACTTCTCCCCCATGTTCACCAGCACCTGGTCCTAAATCCACAATCCAATCAGCAGTCCGAATAGTTTCGTCATCATGTTCTACCACCAGAACTGTATTTCCAAGATCCCGCAAACTTTCTAGCGTTTTCAATAAGCGATTGTTATCCCTTGGATGAAGTCCAATGGACGGTTCGTCTAAAACATATAAGACTCCCATAAGCCTCGAGCCAATTTGCGTTGCGAGCCGGATTCGTTGAGCCTCTCCTCCAGATAGAGAGACAGCTGATCTCCTTAATGTCAGATAATCAAGACCAACATCAACCAGAAATCCTAATCTTGATTGAATCTCTTTGAGTATCCGTGATGAGATTAGCTGGTCTTTTTTGGATAATGGTGATTGATCTCCTTCAAGATGATTAACCCATTCTAAAAGTTGTAAAACATGCCAGTCGGTAACGTCATTGATATTACGATCATCAACCGTTATCGCTAAGGCTTCTTTTCTCAACCTGGCACCTTTACATGTAGGACAGGGTCGGTCACCCATCCAACTACTAATTTTTTCACGGATATAATCTGAATTCGTTTCTTTAAACCTTCTTTGAAGATTATTGATGACTCCCTCGAATGACGCTTGATAACTGACTGCCCGATCATTCTTTCCGACCATATTAATTGTGAAAACATCGTCATTGGTACCATATAAAACCAGGTTTAATTGTTCTGGAGTATAAGTTCTTACCGGAACATCTAATTTTATTTTGTATGCATCCGCCATTGCTTTCAACATCGCCCAATAATAACCACCTTGTTCCTTGGGACCTGACCATTCAGTAGCGATAATCGCCCCTTGATCAAGAGATAGATTTTTATTGGGAATTAAAATATCCGGGTCAATCTCCATTTTTGTTCCAAGTCCCTGGCAATCCTGGCATGCTCCATGCGGTGTATTAAATGAAAATGTTCTTGGTTCAATTTCAGGAATGGTACTGCCATGTTCAGCACAAGCTAAATGTTCAGAATAAAAATAATCCTCGCTCGGTTCTTTGGAAATATCTTGAATGGTTACATGACCTTCACCAACTTTTAGTGCAGTTTCAACAGAATCGGTCAATCGCGTAAGAGCGGAAATTTTATCTTCCTCATTTTCATAATTTCCAATCACCAATCGATCAACGACCGCCTCAATTGTGTGAATCTTATAACGATCCATCTTTATGTCATCATCCAGGTTGTATACAATACCATCTACTCGAATTCTCACAAACCCGGCTTTGCGAATTTCTTCTAAGACAGCTTGATAAGTTCCTTTTCGTCCACTTACAACCGGCGCCAGAATGATCAACCGAGACCCTTCTGGTAAGCGCAGAATCGCATCTACAATTTCCTGTGCACTCTGACGGGCAACTTCACGACCACATATGTGACAATGGGGAACCCCTACCCTTGCAAATAATAATCTCAAATAATCATAGGTTTCGGTTACCGTACCAACGGTTGATCTGGGATTTCTGGAGGTAGCTTTTTGGTCAATAGAAACTGCTGGAGATAATCCTTCAATTGCATCCACATCCGGTTTGTCCATTTGTCCCAAGAATTGACGAGCATATGCGGATAAGGATTCTACATATCTCCTCTGCCCTTCAGCAAAGATCGTATCAAATGCTAAAGAACTCTTTCCCGAACCAGATAAACCAGTAATAACGACTAATTTATCTCTGGGAATCTCCACGGTAATGTTCTTTAAATTGTGCTCCCGAGCACCTACAACTCGAATCGAATTCATAAATTACCTGACCTGCTTAGAAAATTTAACCAATTATAGCACAAATGTTTTATAATTTGTTGAACTAAAGCCAACTGAGAATTATATCAATTAATCTTTTATTCCATAAAAAGTGTAAGGTCTTACCCACCATCTTGTGAATTCTAAGGCTTGAAATATTCTTTTCTGAGTGAAAAAAATTATTACCCAATCAATTTATCTGGTGATTGAAATAATCACTTGTATAATCAAAATTATTTGGTTAAACAAGGAAGGAATCAATGGATGCTATAGCTCATAAACGTACGATACGTGCCTGGACAATGTATGATTGGGCGAATTCAACTTTTGCAACAACCATTGCAGCAGCAGTTCTACCTGTCTATTACTCGACGGTAGCTTCTTCAAATTTAGCCCCACACGAAGCCACATCCAACTGGGCTTTTACCACCACAATTGCCTTGGTATTGGTTGCGCTTTTGGGTCCTATTTTGGGAGCAATGGCCGATTTCACCGGCACGAAAAAACGCTTTATGACAATTTTTGTTGTGATCGGTGTTTTTGGAACAGCTTTGTTGTATCTGGTCAAAAGTGGTGATTGGCTGATGGCATCCGTCTTTTATATCATCGGTTCGATCGGTTTCGCTGGTGCTAATGTTTTTTACGACTCGCTTCTTCCCCATATTGCTCATGATGATGAGATCGATCAGGTCTCTTCACGTGGTTATGCGATGGGATATGCAGGTGGTGGAATATTATTGGCTATTAACCTGGCAATGATTATGCTTTCTCCAGACCATTTAACCGAAATCATGACCAGAATATCATTCTTAACAGTTTCTGTATGGTGGTTTGTTTTTACGATCCCATTATGGAAAAATGTACAAGAACCTCCTCGCCGGATTCTGGCAACCGAATTGGGGTTTAATCCAGTCAAAGCAAGCCTAAGTCGATTATCCAGTACTTTTAAAGAAATCCGAAAGTATAAAGAATTAACCAAATTCATTGTTGCATTCTGGCTTTACAACAATGGGATTGGAACCATAATTTTTATGGCAACAATCTATGGGACAGAATTAGGCTTTTCAGCGACAACAACAATCGGCACATTATTAATGGTTCAGTTTGTTGCCATACCTTTCGCTTTCCTTTTTGGATGGTTAGCTAAAAAGATTGGCACGAAAAGATCTATCCTTTTGAGCCTTCTAATTTACACACTTATCGCAATTGGTGGATATTTTCTATATAAAGAAATTCATTTCTGGTTATTGGGGTTTGCAGTCGCAATGGTTCAGGGTGGCAGCCAGGCACTCAGTCGATCGTTATTTGGAAGGATGATGCCAAAATCAAAATCAGCTGAATTTTACAGTTTCTTTAGCGTTAGTGAAAAAATCGCTGGTACTGTCGGTCCTTTATTGTTTGGCGTTGTCAGCCGGATAATGGGCGGCAGTCGTTTGAGTATTGTTTCCTTGATTATCTTTTTCTCATTAGGGGGATTACTTCTATGGCAAGTGAAAGAAAAAGAAGGGATTGCAATCGCTGAAGCAGAAGAAAAAATTCTTATCGCGAACAATATTGCTTAATAAAAATGATGGGAGTCAACTCCCATCATTTTTTTTCGTATCAATTACACAATTTCATATAATTCGACCAACACCCCGTTGGTGCTTTTTGGGTGAACGAATGCCATTTTTCTGCCTGGCAATTCCAATGCAACCTCATTGATTAATCGCACCCCTTTTTCTTTTAATTGCGCCAACATTCCATCGATATCATCAACCTCAAAACAAATATGGTGCATTCCCCCGCCTTTTTCGTCTATGAATTTTGCAACGCCAGTATCAGGGCTGGTAGGTTTTACCAATTCCACTTCACTGTCACCAACAGGAATAAACACAACCTGAGCTTTTTGACTGGGGACATCTTCAATATGATCAACTGTCAAACCCATTGCATCCCGCCAAAAAACAAGTGATTCCTCGACATCTTTCACGGCAATTGCTATGTGATTAATTTTTTTGATCCTTGCCATATCATATCCTTCCTAAATCCAGGCTGGTGGTTGGTACTCGCCCCAGGTCTTTCTTAAGACGCCACAAATCTCTCCCAGAGTCAATTGATTTTCGACACATTCAATAATAATCGGCATTAAATTATTCTGACCTATCGATTCATTTTCCAATATAGTTAATAACTCACTGACTTTAGACGCATCCCGGGTAGCTTTTAACGAAACAAGTTTCTTGATTTGATTTTTCTCGATCGTAGGATCAACCGCCAATCTCTCTAATTCAATTTTCTCATTGACATTAAAGGCATTTACTCCCACCACCAGGTTATCATTCTTTTCCACTGATTTTTGGTATTGATAAGCAGCCTCTTGAATTTCGTTTTGTAAATACCCTTGTTCGATGGCTTTTAAGGCTCCACCCAAATCATCAATCCGTTCAATGTATTGAAGAGCCTTTGATTCAATCTCATCTGTCAGATATTCGATTACATATGAACCCGCTAATGGGTCAATTGTATCTGCTACGCCCGACTCATAACCAATGATTTGTTGTGTTCTGAGAGCAACTCTGACAGACTTCTCTGTTGGTAACCACAATGCCTCATCCATGCTGTTAGTATGTAACGATTGTGTTCCACCCATAACCGCTGCTAACGCTTGAAGTGCCACACGAACAACATTATTTTCTGGTTGTTGCGCTGTCAGGGTCGAACCCCCAGTCTGTGTATGGAAACGCAACATCCAGGAACGAGGATCTTTTGCCTGGAAGCGATTTTTCATAATTTTTGCCCACAGACGTCTCGCTGCCCGAAACTTTGCTACTTCTTCCAAAAATTGATTATGTGCAGCAAAAAAGAAAGAAAGTTGTTGGGAAAATTCGTCAACCTCAAGCCCGGACTGAATGGCAGCATCAACATACGCAATTGCATTGGCTAATGTGAAGGCTACCTCCTGAACAGCTGTAGAACCAGCTTCGCGGATATGGTAACCCGAAATACTGATCGTATTCCAATGAGGGATATTTTCTTTACAGTACTTAAAAATATCAGTTATCAATCGCATGGATGGTTGAGGAGGATAAATGTAGGTCCCTCGTGCAATAAACTCTTTTAAAATGTCATTTTGAATTGTTCCACGCAGACGTATAGGATTAATCCCTTGTTTCTTTGCGACGGCAACATACATGGCTAATAGAACCGCTGCTGGAGCATTGATCGTCATACTCGTTGATACACGATCCAGGGGGATATCCCTGAAAAGGATTTCCATATCATCAATTGAGGAAATCGACACACCAACTTTACCAACTTCGCCACTGGCTATTGGATCATCGGCATCATACCCAATTTGTGTTGGTAAATCAAACGCAACAGATAATCCCGTTTGCCCTTGTGCGAGGAGATAACGATATCTTTCATTAGATTCTTCTGCAGTGGCAAAACCGGCGTATTGACGCATTGTCCATAATCGACCACGATACATGGTTGGTTGAACACCACGGGTATAGGGAAACTCTCCTGGAAATCCTAATTCATCTAAATAATTAGATTCATTCGGGATTGCAACATTCGGGACCTGAATATTTGAGGTGGTAGAAAATTCTTTTTTTCTTTCAGGATATTTATTGGTAAGAGGATGAAGGACCTCTTTCTCCCACTGCATTTTTTTTGCCTCTAAATCCATGAATTCCTCGTATAATATTAATAGTAAAATCAGTATACTTGATGACGACTTAATTGTGGAGTGATTTTCTATCAAGTAAAATTCGACATACATCCTTGATACAAGGAAGTTTTTCCATTATGACACCATTTCTGCAAATTTGTTCGATATTAGCAATTTTGTTATTGGCTGCCAAAACATTTGGTTATCTCAGCACCCGTCTTGGACAACCATCTGTCCTTGGAGAATTAATAATTGGTGTTATCCTTGGCCCATCTTTATTGAATATTTTTTCGGTTTCATTCCTGGATTATGTAGAACTCCCTTTTTTTGTTAACGAATTTGCAGAACTTGGCGTTCTGTTTTTAATGTTCATTGCTGGGCTTGAATTACATCTTTCTGACCTGGCAAAAAACAAATCAGCATCGGCCTATGCTGGAATTCTTGGGGTGTTAGTTCCAATTTTTCTTGGATTTCTGGTTGGTGAACTGTTTTCAATGGATATAGAACATTCATTATTCTTAGGATTAACGCTGGGAGCTACAAGTGTCAGTATCAGTGCACAGACACTCATCGAACTAAAAGTCCTCCGAAGCAGGGTCGGATTTGGTTTATTAGGTGCGGCTATATTTGATGATATGCTCGTAATTTTGATCCTGTCAGGATTCATCGCACTTCATCAGGGTGGTTCAGTAAATGAGATATTAATCGTCCTGATTAAAATGATCATATTTCTAGGTGCTTCTTTAGCAATTGGATACTGGATATTGCCAAAGATTTCCCGAAAGATACATAAACTGCCCATCGCTCAGGGAACAATCACGATGGCTATCATTATTATGTTGGTTTATGGGGTGTCTGCTGAATTATTGGGAGGAATGGCTGCGATTACCGGATCATTCATAGCAGGATTAATGTTTGCTCGTACAGCTGAAAAAAATGATATAGAAAGAGGTCTACGTTCATTATCCTATGGTCTTTTCGTTCCGATATTCTTTATAAATATTGGATTACATGTTGATATTCATGGCATGGGCATCTCCTCTATCTGGATCTTACTGATAATTACTATTGCAGCTATCGTTGGAAAAATTCTAGGATCAGGTCTGGGAGCAAGGTTAGGAAAATTCAGCTGGATGGAATCGCTCCAATTAGGAATTGGAATGGTTAGCCGTGGAGAAGTTGGTTTAATTGTGGCTACGGTAGGGTTGAATGAAAATCTTTTAAGTGCGGAATTATACTCAACCATTGTAGGAATGGTCTTGATAACCACATTAATAACACCCCCATTATTACGAGCATCATTTACTAAATCAAAGAACATACCAAGCCCATCTCAATTTTAAGGAGATAATCAATGTTTTTTATTCTTTTTGTACTCCATGATATTTCTAAAATCAATGAATTATTACACGCATGGGAAGAAGCTGGTGTGAAAGGAGCTACAGTCTTATTAAGTACGGGATTAGGAAGAATTCGTCAAAATTTTGGACTCATGGAAGATTTTCCGTTATTTCCGAGTATGAGCGAGATTATGGAGAGAATGGATGAAATGGATTTAAGTCGAACGTTGTTTTCTGTAGTAGAAACCGACCAAATCGTCAACAAGCTCTTAGAAAACACTCAAAAGGTAGTTGGTGATCTTAGTCAACCAAACACAGGCATTCTAATTGTCTTACCTGTCGCTCATGTCTATGGTTTGAAAAGCTATTCTCCAGATTAGGTTTTCCATTTGACATGATAACCAGCGTCTGATAGAATTCGGACGCTTCAAGCGTTGTACCCTTCGCTTGAAAATCCATTGTGAAAGGGCTTGAAAAATGAAAGTATTGTTGTTAAAAGACGTTTATAAATTAGGTCGTGCTGGTGATATAAAAAAAGTTGCTGCTGGTTTTGGTCGTAACTTCTTAATTCCCCAAGGATTTGCTGTTCTGGCTACTCCTGGTGCATTAAAACAAGTTGATCAAATTCGAAAAAGAGCTGCTGAAAGACGCGCAGTATTGAATAATGAACTGGGTGGCATTGCCGAATTACTGGAGAAATTGACCTTAAGTTTTCCCAGTAAAGCTGGTGAAACTGGAAAATTATACGGATCAATTACCCATCAAATGATTGCTGATGCAATCAACAAAAAATTAAGCACCACAATTGATCGCCGCCAGATAGAAGTTCAACCGATTCGAAATCTTGGCGAACATTTCGCCAGAATTCGTTTAACTGTTGATTTGGTTCCAGAGATCAAGATTGTCGTTCATCGTGAAGGCGAAGCGATTGTATCTGAAGAATCAAAAGAAGTAGTAAAAGTAGAACAAGAAGTTTCCGAAGTTGTCACAGAAGTTCCGGCTTCTGAAGAAAAATAACTTTCAACAAAAATTGAATAGAAACGACCGGCGAAGATCATCACCCTTGATGACATGCCGGTCGTTTGTTAAACTATAATCATGATGATTACTCTTGGAGAACTACTTCAAAAAAGCCGTGAAGAAAAAGGGCTTACTATTGCAGAAGCTGCGTATCAGACTAAGATCCGAGAGCATTATCTCAGCGCGCTGGAAGATAACCAATTAGATCAGATGCCTTCGAAGGTTCAGGGAAAGGGCTATTTACGGATTTATTCGCAATTCCTGAATCTTGATGAAAACTTATTAATGGATGCATGGAACCACCCGTCCAACCTGGTCATGGAAAAAGAAACTGAAATTGAACAGGTGTCAGTAACCGAAACTGAATCCTCTCAAGATGAACAAACAACTCCAGAACCAGAAATTCTCGAAGAAACAACTCCATTTGATGAAGAAAAAATTTTTCATGGAGCTAACCTTGATAAAAGAGTAGAAAATCCAATTATTGAAAAGGAAATTACACTTTCCCATCAAATTTTTATTTCAATTGGCAAGAAACTGCAAGAACAACGAATGCTCCTAAATCTCTCCAAAGAAGAGATAGAAAAATTCACAAATATTCGATCGCATTATCTTGATGCTCTTGAAAGTGGGGCAATTGAGAGGTTACCTTCGATTCCACAAGCCAGGGGAATGTTATACAACTATGCTACATTCCTTAATCATGATATTGACAAAATAATGGGTGAATTTGCAGAAGGTTTGCAAACAAAAAGAAATGAGAGTTATGCACCTCACAAAATTGGTTCTGACAATCAACTAGCTTATCAAGCACCTGAAATAAAAAAAGTAGGCTGGCTGAAATTCATTACTGCCGATCTTTTGTTAACTTCTGGCCTCATCATCGGTTTATTCATTTTCATCCTTTGGGGAGCTGCAAATATTAGTGGATTTCAGAATCAAGAAGATGAAATTGAACCACCTTCCATATCAGAAATTTTATTAGATACCACACCGGATTTACCGGAGGATATCCTTGCAACAGAAATAAATGTTGAATTGACCCAAGCCATAAACCAGGAAACAAATCCAGAGATATCTGAAGAAACCGGGGAAGATCTAGAATCAGAAATAGGTTCCCAACTTTCCGGATTGCCTGTTCAGGTTTATATAATTGCGAGACAAAGAGCTTATCTAAAAGTTGATGTGGATGGTGAAACTGTCTATATAGGACGAACCATACCAGGAAATGCGTATGAATATTCAGGATCCACTTCTGTAGAAATATTGACGGGTAACGCAGCCGCATTAGAAGTTTATTACAATCTAAATCCAATTGGAGTACTTGGCGAAATTGGTGAGGTTAAATCGATCCTCTTTACATCCTCTACCGGACTGATCACCCCAACGCCCAGATTCAGTCCCTCACCTACTATAACAATTCAACCTAGTCCAACCCTTCAACCTACCGCTACTGTTACACCACTTCCCCCAACTCCCAGTCCAACGGTGACACCTTTAATCCCATGAAACCAATAAAAAAAGAAACATTCTATCTATTGTCATTAGGTTGTTCAAAAAACCTGGTCGATTCAGATTCCATTGCTCATCTTTTATCTCAAGGTGGTCTCAGAGGAACTGAAAAACCTGACCAGGCTGAGATTTTAATAGTAAATACATGTGGGTTTATCAAACCTGCAAGCGATGAATCGATAGCTGAATTAAAAAATTTAGCAAAACATAAAAAGAAAGGTCAATTATTAATCGCAGCTGGTTGTCTCACGCAAAGATATCGCGAGTTGGTTGCTGAGCAGGTTCCTGGTCTGGATGGAATTATTGGGACAAGGCGATGGATGGATATTCTGGAATTAATCCAGGATCTTCGAAAAAATCCAAAGCAAGTCAGATATCACTTACCAGAAACAACTACCATTGGAACCGACGATTATGGGATTTTACGAGCTGCCATCCAGGGAAGCAATGCATACTTGAAAATTGCTGATGGTTGTCGTCGAGCCTGTGCCTATTGTGCCATTCCAATGATCAAAGGAACACAGGTCAGCCGTCCGATAAATACAATAATTCAGGATGCGCAACAATTAGCTGCGCTTGGAATAAAGGAATTGATCCTGATCGCTCAGGACACAACTGATTATGGTTCCGATTTGGGAATAAAGGACGGGCTGGCAAATTTACTAGAAGAATTAACAAATCAAGTCCCTCAAATACAATGGATTCGAATATTATATGCATTTCCCGGAGTGGTTACAGATCGCTTAATTGAAGTTATGAAAACCAGCACTCAAATCTTGCCTTACCTCGATATTCCACTGCAACATGCAGATCCCGGAATATTGAAAAGCATGCGCCGGCCATCAAATATGCAATCAGTGCGTAACACAATTAATAAACTCCGGGCTGCCATGCCAGATTTCGCCATCCGAACAACATTTATTGTGGGTTATCCAGGCGAAACTGAAGTTAAGTTTCAATCTCTTTTAGATTTCATGCAGGAAATCCAATTTGATCATGTCGGCGCATTTACATATTTCCATGAAAAAGGAACAACAGCAGAAAAATTAGGGGATCCGATTACTCAGGAAATTAAACAAGAACGCTTAGAACGCTTAATGACCTTGCAACAAGAAATTTCTCTCAAAAAAAACCAACGCTGGGTTGGAAGAAATTTATCTGTATTGGTGGAAGGTTATAATGAAGGAATTTCGATTGGTCGTTCTTATCGCGATGCTCCTGAAATCGATGGAATGGTTTTTATTGAAGGAGAATTATCGATTGGCGACATCCACCAGGTTAAGATTACAGATGCACTTGTTCATGACCTGGTTGCCAGACCAGTATCAAAAGTAGTTTAACGATTGTTAAATTTCTTTATTACAAAAGATGGGGCTGAGCATCATAACGGGTATCGTGATTTTGCTGGCGAGACAACAAAAACACCCGCCAATCCCTAATTATTGAGATGATTGAAAAGTTGGAATTTACAAGCCTTCGATATTGGATATTATGAAACTGCACGAGCCCATGCAGTAAAAATCAATACGAAGAATGCCAGAATTAAGTTTACCCAAAGGATAATTTTTTCCTGCTTTCTATACTTCATTAATTCCGAAAGGTTTATATCTTTACCAAGCTTCTGTTTAAGTGCCAATCGTTTTAATCCGGGAATGACAAACCAGGTCATAAATCCCATTGCTACAACCATTAGCACGATGATTATGTGTTTAATAAACAATGCAACCGCCCAGGCATTATCGATTGCCAGGAATCCCTGGTATGAGGGATGTGCACTCATTTGAAACATTCCAGTGCCGATCAGGATAAACAGACAGGACCATCCAATAGGATTTAGAAAGCTTTGTAAACCTGATAGTAATCTTTCTCTATCATCAGGGTCAATAGTCTTATGGATAAAAGGTAAAACAAACAATGCGATTGTTGATAGCCCACCCAACCAAATGACTGTGGCAATCATATGTAGCCAATAAGAAATGGAAAGCACCCAGGTTGGCATTAATCCAATCATTTTTATGGTTGCGGCGTATTACCTGGTTGCGGTGTAGCACTTGGTTCTGGTACTACAGTACTACCTGAGGTATCAGTTGCTTCTGTAGGAATTGGTGTCTCTCCAGTTCCAGGTGTTCCTTCTAATGTTATGGTTGGTGATGGCGTCATGGTAACAGTTGGAACTTCGGTTTCTTCTGGTTCTTTGGACTTTTCACATGCTTCATAAATTGCTGTGGCTGCAGGTGCAACGCTTTCATCAGCAAAAAATGCAAATGCAAGTTCATATTTTTCCTGAGCCAGACAATACTCTTCCTGTAAAGCTAGAGCATCTCCCCATTTTATCAATCCTACCCGATAGCGTTCCTGCGCAGTCATCCCTGAACTATCATGCAAATTTGGGAAAGCAGGATAGATTTGTGCAAAAATGGAGACAACCTGTGACCAATCTATACCCCAAAAGCTTGCTCCAGTCAGATAATAGCGTGCCCAAACCCGATATCCATCTGCATCATTATCTAAAGGTGCAAATCTCTCGCTGAGCGATAAATCATACATACCCGGTTCAAGACTGCCATCTTGTAATATTCGTTTTACCCCTCTGTTCCTTAATGCAATGTAATACATCCCGTCCACATCAACAGGATGAAATTGAAGGTTTTTATCTCGAAGAAGGTCCAATGTCAGAATTGCATTATCCCATTCTTCAGATACCAAATATTGCCAGGATTGATCAAACAACTCCTGCTCTCCACGAAAATCAGGGGTTGGCGTGAGTGTAGGGATTTGTACTGGTGTTGGTGTGCTGACTATGGACTGTGCAATTAAAACCTCAGTTAATTTTTCCTGAGCTCCTGGGAAGTCAGGAATCATTTGAATCACAAACTCAAAGCGCTTTCTGGCATTTTCATAACGCCCTTCTTCTAATTCGCGAACACCCAATTCAAATTGGGTCGTTGCTTGTTCAAGAGCAGATTTGTCTTTTTCCTGATCACGTAATTGTTGTCCTTCTTGTGAGCCAAAAAACCAACCAGCCCCACCAGCGATGATCATCATTAATAAACCTAAAATTATGAATAAAAATCTCTTGGGTTTTTGAGGAGTTTTATTATCTTTTTGATTGTTTTTGGGATCTTGATTATTCATATCGGCTATTATACCCTAACCCAAAGCGACATCCAGAATCATCATTACTGTAAAACCAACCAGTAATCCAACGGTTGCCAGGTCTCCATTATCTCCTGCTTGAGATTCAGGTATCAATTCTTCAACCACCACAAAGATCATCGCACCGGCAGCAAACGAAAGCGCATACGGGAGAATTGGACGCATTATGATAACTGCCAATGCCCCTAATACCCCAGCTATGGGCTCAACCATTCCTGATGCCTGCCCATACAAGAAACTTTTCGTACGGCTCATTCCTTCTCTGCGTAATGGGGCTGAAACAGCAAGCCCTTCAGGAAGATTTTGAAGTCCTATACCAATGGCTAATGCTATTGCTCCAGGAATGAGGGCTTCCTCTAAACCAGCAGCAGCCGCACCAAATGCAACACCAACTGCAAGTCCTTCAGGGATATTGTGAAGAGTGATCGCCATTACTAGTAGAACACTTCGTTTCCAGGTAGTTTTTACACCTTCAGCTGCTTCTATTGGTGCGCTCAAATGAAGGTGTGGTAACAATTTATCTACCCCAAACAAAAATGCTCCACCTGACAAAAAACCGACCGCAGCTGGCAACCAACCTGGAATTCCATCACTTTCTGCCATTTCAATTGCTGGTGCTAATAATGACCAGAAACTCGCAGCAATCATCACACCACCAGCAAAACCTAACATAGTATCAAGTACTCTGCGATTAATTTCCTTTGCTAAAAAAATTCCAGCTGCACCTAAAGCAGTCATACTATAGGTAAATAATGTGGCAATTAATGCTTGGATTATTGGATTAAGTGATATAAAAACACTCATATGATCACCTGTTGCTAATTAAAAATTTGACGTACTCATGCGCGCTTACTATAATAAAGTATCTAATAATCCTGGTTAAAGGACAATCCGTGACAGATCTATTAAAAATTGAATGGTTAACTCAACTACAAAATAAAGGCTTTCGAATTACCAATCCAATGAAAATTATAGTTGATATTTTAGCTAAAAGTAACCATTTACTCAATCCCACAGAAGTATATTTACAAGCCAAAAAAATTAATCCCAGGATTGGGTTGGTTACGGTGTATCGTACTATAGAAAAAATGGAACAAACTGGATTAATTGACCGGGTTCATATGCCTGATGGATGTCAATCATTTTTTCATTCCAGTGATGGTCATCAACATTTATTGATTTGTACTGCATGTGGAAAAGCAAATTACTTTGAGGGAGAGAACCTCGGTCAATTTTTCCAAAAAATGGGAGGCCAATTTGGTTATGACGTCCATGATCATTGGTTACAATTATTTGGCATGTGTGATGAATGTCAAAAGGGAAAAGAATAAAAATCCAATAGAAAATCGAGTGAACATAAAGGCATGAAAAATCCTGGTAAGCTTTTTATCGTTGCAACCTCAATTGGAAACTGGGAAGACATCACATTGAGGGCTATCAATACCTTAAAAAATGTTGACCTGCTGGTATGTGAAGAATTTCGAATTGGAAGCACACTCTTAAAAAAATTGTCAATTCCTGCAAAAGAATTGATCAATCTGAATGAACATAATGAAAAAGATCAGGTCGCTATAATTATTCAACGGCTTTTTGAAGGGATGGATATCGCTTTGGTCTCCGATTGTGGAACACCCGTTTTTGCCGATCCTGGTCATGAATTAATAAATCAGGTAACCCAAATGGGAATTGAAGTCATTCCAATTCCAGGAGCTTCCTCCTTAATGGCTACACTTTCAGTGTTGGATTTTAAATTGGATCAGTTTTATTTTGCAGGTTTTTTACCAAGGGAAAAAGATCAACGGAAAAATGTTCTCAATTCTTTACGATCCATTGATGTCCCTATCATATTGATGGATACTCCTTATCGCTTACAAAAATTACTGGAAGAAGTCAGCCAGACTTTTGGTAAGAATCGAAGAGTTACATTGGGTATAAACATCACTTTGGAAAATGAAATGTTTTTAAGGGGAACCATATCAGACGTAATTAAACAATTGCAAATGAAGAAAGCAGAATTTGTAATGGTAGTTCATGCAAAATAAAAAACCACCAAATGTGGTGGTTTTAGGTGCCCCCAGGGAGATTCGAACTCCCGTTTTAGCCTTGAAAGGGCTGCGTCCTGGTCCCCTAGACGATGGGGGCATTGAATGAACGAGATTTTATCAGATGGACCAATGTTGGTCAAGGGATTACCAGGATTTCATTTTCGATTTTTTAGAAATCCTTGGAGTACCGCTAAAATAGAAAATTATTTTGTTTTTTCTCCCTGATACATTCCTCAACATCATTAAAAGGAGAATTCACAGCTTTGCCTACCATATATGAATTCATTTTCTCTGCCGGATAAGGTCTCATCATCTTAATTAATTCATTTTCTGGACGGTCTTCCAACCAGGAAAACATTTCTTCTTTGTCAAAAACAACAGGCATACGCTCATGCACTGGCTTTACGATATCATTAGCATCACAGGTCACAATTGCAGTGCTCCACAGCTCACCACCATCTGGTGCTTGCCAGATTTCCCAAATTCCGGCCAATGCAAAAGGTTGTTTTTCATCCAAAAAGAAATAATAAGGCTGTGATGAGCCACCTTTGGAATTTGATTGTTTCCATTCAAAAAATCCGTCCGCTAAAATTAGGCATCTTCTTCGCGCGAATGCATTACGAAAGGATGGTTTTTCCATGATTGTCTCAGACCTTGCGTTTATTAATCGGTTTCCGATAGAAATATCTTTTGCCCAACCTGGAACTAACCCCCAACGTAAAAATTCAATCTTTTTGGTTTGATTATCCAAGATGGATGCGATTGGTTGTGAAGGGGCAATGTTATATCTGGGTTGCCAATCCAATTGATTCTCTGGTAATCCCAAAGCCAATTGAAGTTCTTTGGTTTTATATGAAAGGGTAAATCTTCCGCACATAGTGATCCCCAATCTGAGTCTAAACTTGTTGTTATAATACGTATTGTATCTTCTCAGTTGACCGGGGTTGGTAAGTGTTTTAGGTGGAAAAAACCCACAAAAACTCCCTGACCTCAGATGAAAAGATACATATTATCTTATAAAGAAGAGTGAGTTATGTCAAATCCATTAATTGAGTGTATTCCGAATTTTTCTGAAGCTCGCAAACCAGAAATTGTCCAACAAATTATCGATACAATCTCTTCCGTCCAGGGAGTTCATGTCTTAGATCACCACTCTGATCAGGATCATAATCGGACTGTTGTTACTTACGTAGGTGATCCAAAATCTGTAGAAGAAGCAGCTTTTTTAGCCATTGAATTGGCATCAAAATTGATTGACCTTGATCAACATACCGGCGAACACCCACGCATTGGGGCAACTGATGTAGTCCCATTCGTGCCAATCAGTGATGTTACCATGCAGGAATGTGTTGAACTCGCTCAACGTGTGGCCAAACGCGTAGGTGATACACTCAATATTCCTGTATTTTTGTATGAGGAAGCTGCCTCCATTCCTGAAAAACAAAATTTGGAAAATATTCGTTCAGGTCAATTCGAAAAATTGAAAATTGAAATAGGCAAAACACCCGTAAAAACCCCTGATTTTGGACCATCTTCCTTAGGGAAAGCAGGTGCAACTGTAATCGGCGCTAGACAACCATTAATTGCATTCAACATTTATCTGACTACCAATGATGTTGGAATTGCTCAAAAAATCGCAAAAGCGGTTCGCCATTCCAGTGGCGGATTACGATACGTGAAAGGAATGGGTGTTTTGGTTGAAGGTCGTGCCCAGGTATCGATGAATTTGACAAATTTCAGAAAAACACCAGTCGCCAGAGTGGTTGAATTTGTTCGTCGGGAAGCTGAGAGATACGGCGTTGGAATCCACCATTCAGAATTGGTCGGTCTCATTCCTCAGGATGCCCTTACAGAAGCTGCTCAATGGTACATTCAATTGGACGGTTTTCAGAATGAACAAATCCTGGAACAACGATTATTTCAGGTGATGAGAGAAACAACTGGCAAAACACAAGAACCAACCCTGGATTTCCTGGACCAGCTTGCAGCCGCAACCCCGACACCCGGCGGTGGTTCTGCAGCAGCACACATAGCAGCCGCAGGTGCTGCTCTGGTTGCCATGGTTGCCAGGTTAACAGCAGGGAAAAAGAAATACCTGGATGTTCAGGAACGAATGTTAACCATTATCGATCAAGCTGAAAACCTTAGAGGCAAGTTAAATGAAGCAGTTATTAAAGATTCTACTGCTTTTGAAAATGTAATGGATGCATTTCGACTTCCTAAGAACACGGATGTTGAAATTCAAGTTAGAAACGAAACCATACAGAACGCTACAATTCATGCAGCTGAAGTTCCATTACAGGTTGCTTCAATGGCGTTAGAAGTCATGAAATTGGCTTATGAAGCTGCTCAAACAGGGAACCTGAATGCAATCTCAGATGCAGCCTCAGGATTGTTTTTTGCAAAATCCGCCTTGATGAGTGCTTCCCTCAATGTAAGAACTAACACACTGGGAATAAAAGATCAGGAAGTAAATAAAAACCTGTTAGAGAGTATTCAAAAACTTGAAAATCAAAGTAATTCAATAGAAAATATGACATGGCAACTTCTCAAAGAACGCGGTGGATTTCCAATTCCCTGACAATTCTTGTATTTAGTTTTTTAATATTTTTATTTTCAGGATGTAATTCTTCACCAATTCCAGGTGAAGCTGCTTCAGATTCAGTCAATTCCTCACAAAAGCAGGAAAATCAGGTGACAACAACGCCAAATAATCTACTCCCAAAAGTTGATGACAATGAAATTATCCCCATTGCCGAAACCCCGATCACCAGTATCACTCCTGAGAATACAGAGGAAATTGTGAGTGAAGACGAACCATTAAATCAGAACATTTTCATACCGCTGTTGGATTTTCCAATTCCCGAATCAGGGTTAAGGTCAATAGAAGCAACGTACCGATTTGGATCAACATTATTTGGAGAAAGAATTCCTCATGATGGGGTTGAAATACTTAATCCTCTGGGAACACCAGTTTTAGCAGCAAAAGATGGGATTGTTTATTTTAGTGGAAATGATCGGTCTAAGAAATGGGGAAGGTTTACTAATTTTTACGGTAATTTCATCATCATTCAACATCAAATTAATGAGATTTCACAACCCATCTTTACACTCTATGCTCATCTATCCGAATTTTTGGTTCAAGAAGGCGATGCTGTTTCAAGCGGTCAGACGATTGGTCTGGTTGGAGCAACTGGGAAAGCATTTACCAATCATCTGCATTTTGAAGTTAGGGTCGGAGATATTTTGTTGCAAAATGCTCGTAACCCAGAACTTTACTTACCCTTGATACCAACAGAAGATCAACCCGAAATGGGTATTCTAATTGGTTCATTAATCACACAAAATGGTAATCCTATCCCTGGCGTGTCCGTGGTAATTCAAAGGGTATTGGATGGTGAAGTTCAACCAGGTTCAGCCTTGTATGTTGAAACGTATGCCAAAGTTATCTCAGGAGATCAAGACTGGCAAGAAAATTTTGTGGCGAGCAATTTACCGATTGGTGATTATAGGGTCAGCGCTTATGCTTACCAGTATTTTGTAGAAAAATTTATTGAGATCAAACCAAATGAATTTGTATATGTAACACTACAACCGGAGGAATAAAATGGGATTAAAACCTGATCATTGGATAAAAAAAATGGCTTTGGAACATGTCATGATCGAACCGTTTGTGGATCACCAGGTAAGAGAAGGTGTGATTTCATATGGATTGTCATCCTATGGATATGATGTACGGGTAGCAGATGAATTTAAAATTTTTACCAATGTTTTCTCTGCTGTTGTAGATCCAAAAGCATTTGATCCCAACTCAATGGTTGATTTTAAAGGTGATGTATGTGTAATTCCGCCCAATTCCTTCGCATTGGCGAAGACAATTGAATATTTTCGAATACCCCGTGGTGTGATGACCATTTGTGTTGGTAAAAGTACCTACGCTCGCTGTGGCATCATCGTTAACGTCACACCTTTTGAACCTGAATGGGAAGGGTTTGTCACCCTGGAGATTTCTAACACAACTCCATTACCTGCTAGAATCTATGCCAATGAAGGGTTGGCACAGGTAATTTTTCTAGAAGGTGATGAACCCTGCCAGATCTCCTATGCAGACAAAAAAGGTAAATATCAATACCAACAAGGGATCTTATTGCCAAAAGTCTAGTGATTTTTAATCTTCCGGTAATGGCCAGGATATCTGATGATTCGGATTGAGTCCGTTATAAATTGATTGCGAAATTTTTGCAATCAAAGGGTTTGCACGATCAAAAAGAAGCTGATTAGGACTATACAGGAAAATTGTCAGGACAAAATCATTCTCTGATCCAAAAATTATTCCAACATCACTGAAAGAATGAACCAGCCCATCCCTTTCCTGACTCCAACCATGTTTGTGAGCAATTTTTATACCCTCTGGCAAGCCAGCTTCGATTAATGCACCCATCTTATTCCGGGCAAGTATGTCAATAATTTGATTACATTCTTCTTTTTGAATTTTTCCTTGCGTGATTTTACTAAGCTCAGCTGTTTCGTTCTGTGAACAGGTATAAACCATCCCCAGTAATTTTCCAATCTCCTCCGGTGTAGTTTGGTTGTAGACATCTGGAAAGATATTGGTATCGGTTCTTTGATTGGCAGGTGTTTGATATAGATTTATTAATGGAGCACCTAAATAAAAATAACCAGCAATGAAAGTGTTTTCAAACCCTAAGGATTGCAGATCACTGGTGACCACTAATGGCCCTCTGACAAAATCAATCTGCTCCATTAATCGGTCAGCTGGATCATTTTCGGAATAGACAATCATATATTCGATCCATCCATTCGTCATATCACTGAGGGGAAGATCCTGTCGCCAATAAGTTGATAACATGATCGGTATTTTCATTGTGCTGGCTGCTGTGAATGCAACACCGGGATTTTTCTCTTCCCCATACCAGCTTAATAATTGTAATGTCTCTCCATCTGACATTCTTTGGGCATAAACTTCAACCACCCCATCAAATCCATCTGCAAGAATAATTTCTCTAATTTTTTCTGTAATTTGCTCCATTGTCAGTGTTTCTGCAGGAATTTCAATCAATTCAGATTGAATGATTCTCTTTTCATCAGATGAAATTTGATCACGAATATTGGTGATTAAATTCTCATTATTAATAGTGAAACCAGATTCCCCAATTTGATACATTGTCGACCCTTTAATCGGTGTAAATGGAATGGGTTCTCTTACCACATATGGCAATATCATTTGATCTATACTATTTTGAAGAACTTCTTCATCCACATCGATTGAAAACTCAACGATGATTGCTTCTGGAATGGATTTATTCCAAATAAAGGACCAAAATTTTTCTTGAGGATTCATGTCCGAACAATTTAAATCTGATAACAACTCATCAATATCAATTTCTAATCCCAATTGTTCATTATTCAGATAGAAAACAAATTCACCTGCCTGAATTTCCATCGGCTTATCCAGGATAGATAATAATTTTGACTTTGCCTGATGAATATCCAATCCACCAACATCGATGGTCCCAATTTTTGAATTTTCAGGAAATACGCATTGAATCCGCAGGGATTGTTGATAAGAAATGAATATAAGAATCAAACTGGAGATCATTAATATGATTCCAACAACTCTACTAATGATTGGCTTATACACAGATTTCAGAATTTCATACCTCTTTGCTTGATCATAATAGAAAGTCTAATTTTTTCCTAGAAATCCAAATGAATTTGAGGGATTCTGTTAAAATGGCATAAAATAAGCTCATAGATTAGCATGAATGGATAAGAGATAAATTCCACAGGAGATATGATGCCGAATGTCGAAATTCAAAATAATTTTTTTAGATTTACATGCAACCCGGACAATGGTGCGCTAAGTTTGTCTTCAAAAAGAATTGGATTGCCATCCATCCAAAATGCCTCTTTGCGAATTCAGATTATTAAAGATGGGGTTAAACACAACTTGATTTGCGATTCTTGGAATCCTTATCAATTGATGAAAACAATTACAAATTCAATCCATGGCAAGTTACAACAACTGGAATTTTCGGTTTTTATAGAAAATTTATCACAAATTGTTCGATTAACCTTTGCGTTGAGTGAAGATTTACCAATTTTCTTGTGGAATGTAATTTTGGAAAACCAATCTTCTTCCTCGGTTTTTGTAAATTTTATCGAAATGCTAACTGTCGGAGGCTCAACGACGGAATCAGGAAGCAAAATTATCAGGTCCAATGAGACAATGAAACCTAATTATTCATTTCATTGTAATGGCTGGCAATCCTGGTCTCATACTGCAACGTATCGTGAAGATCAAGTTCAAAATCATACACGCTTGCGGTTCTTTCAGGATGTAATGGTACAGAATCCGGGCACCCCTGTTTTCCGTCAGAAAGGTCGTTTTAGTGGAGATTTCTTTGGCGTACTGGCTGATCGAAATTCAAGAACTGCATTTTTATTCGGATTTTTATCTCAAAAACAACAATTTGGATCTGTTGAAGCCAACCTCAACCAACCCACCAAAATCAGATTATGGGCGAACGGAGACAGGACTCTGCTTGTACCTGGAAAAAACCTCTCAACTGATTGGGCAATCATGTTTCCCTTTTATTTTGACCAACCCGACCCGCTGACAATTTTTTATGAAGCAGTTTGCCGAGAGAATGATATCCTTCCTTCAGGGAATATCCCTGCAGGATGGTGTTCCTGGTATCACTTTTATCAGAACATTAACGAAGAAAAAATTCTTCGAAATTTAAATGCGATCAATGAGTTGAAGGATGAAATGCCTTTATCACTGGTTCAAATTGATGATGGATACCAAAAAGAAATAGGTGATTGGTTTACATTTCGTAAAGGTTTCCCAAATGGTGTAGCTCCGATCGCAAATCAGATTTCCCAGTCCGGACACACACCAGGGCTTTGGATGGCTCCATTTATCCTTCATCCTGACAGCGATTTTGCTATCGATCATCCGGAGATGATTTTAAGAAAGAAAAGCGGTAGAACGGTTAATGCTGGTTTTGTCTGGAATGTTTTCACACAGGCTCTCGACCTGACTGTGCCTGGTGCTATTGATCATGTTAAAGAGATGATTGAGACTGCAGTTGTAAAATGGGGTTTTCCTTATCTAAAATTAGATTTTCTTTATGCTGGCGGACTTAAAGGTCATCGATTCGATAATACACAAACCAGAGCACAGGTATTGCGGAAAGCGATGACTGAAATACGAAAAAGCGCTGGTGATGAAACGTTTATTCTGGCATGTGGTGCACCATTAGGCTCAGTTTTGGGTCTTGTGCAGGCAAATCGCATTGGAGCTGATGTTAGCGGCAGCTGGCTTCCCCAATTTCATGGAATTTCCCGATTTTTTAAAAATGAACCACACATGCCATCCGCAAAAAATGCTATTCAAAATATCCTCACCAGAGCTGAACAACATAATCGATGGTGGATCAACGATCCGGATTGTCTGTTAGTTCGACCTGAAATTGATCTAACAATTGATGAGATTAAATCCCTTGCTTCTGTAATCGCTGTTACAGGAGGATCGTTATTAGTATCGGATGATTTACCAAAATTACCTGCGGACCGAAGAAAAATCATTGATGTATTACTCCCATTAATTGGTAAAAGAGCGAATGTCATGGATTGGCTGGATACAGAAACACCCCATAATATCCGCCTAGATCTTCATAATGATATTGGAGATTGGAATATCCTGGCCCGATTTAATTGGAAAGATGAACCAAGAGAAATTTACCTCAGTCTTCCTGATTTTTGTTTACCTCAGCTTAGTTATTGGGTTTATTCCTTTTGGGATAATACAATTCAGTTGTTAAATGCCGGAGATCCGATTAACCTATCAGTCGTGCCTGCTCATGGCGTAGCACTGTTGGCATTACGACCCGTTTTATCAGATATTCAATATTTGGGAAGTAATTTACACATTTCAATGGGCTTGGAACTGACCCAGATGGAAAAAACCAGCAAGGGTCTCGAATTGAATTTTGACCTACCAAGAAAAGCGAATGGGGATATTTATCTTAAATTAAATAAATCTCCTGAGAAGGTCATCCTCAACAATGCCGAACTTCCTTTCGAAGAAGTATTAAATCTGGTGTATAAAATTCCGATAGCTTTTGAAGGCCACGCAACGCTGATCATCCAATAAAAAAGCCCCTTTCGGGGCTTATGTTATTTCTTATTCTTCAGAAACATTTTTAATTTGTTGTTTTTTTTGTCTGCTTCGCCTTACCAGACCACGGATCAAAAGGAATACCAGGTAGAATGGCAGCAAAATTACAATTGTTATTGGGACTATCAACAAGACTAACCAGATTGCGCCATCAACGATTGCCTGTAATGCATTTACCAATGATTGGAGAGCTTTGCTGACGGTTACAGATGGTTTCCATCCAGCAACTGTGATCGGATTGACAGCCTCATGCGCCTGAATTCTGACACTGATGGAAGAGAGGGCGGCTGACTCTTCATAGTATTTGATCTGACCTTTGGTAATTTCGATCTGTTCCCGGTAATAGGTCAATTGATTGAAAACATTCAGAACATCTTCGGTTTTATAAGCTTCATCCAGAATTTTTCTTAATTGAGCTTCTGCATCCTCAAGATTCGTTAAGCGGGAATTCAAATCAGTGTATTCTTTTGTAACATCTTGCCCTGACACATTCTCACTCAACAAATCAAGGTCTTTGTCTTTTAATAATGCTTTTATTTCATCTAATGCCTGATTAAGTAGCTGCGCTGGTACGCGAATCGATACGTTGGCTTCCGGAACCTCAATTCCCCGATAATTACTTGTTTTCCAGGTATTGGAATTGACAACGTATCCACCCATTCTTTCAGCCATCCGACTGATCGTATTTAATGCTTCTGTTGGTTCAGATACTACAATTGATAAATCAGCATTTCGAATGACAAGCCTTTTCATATCATTCACTTGAATATCACTTGAGCTTTCTGCTTCATCATAAGCCGGATCATATCCCATTTCTTCTCGTGCAGATTGTTCCATAGGGGGCATTGCAGCAGGCGCAAAACCCACATCAGATGCGACGTTTTCTGATGATTTTGCTGCTGAAGAACATCCTGCCAATAATAGACTGAATATCAATAATCCCATAAATAATTTCGATCTCATTCTTCCTCCTCCATAAAGATTGAACCATCCTATTTGTATTAAAGACGTACAAATCAGGTCATTAGTTCCATAAAAATTCAGGTGTTACCAACCTCCAGCTAATCGTTGTCCATTTTTTTCTGGAAGATTTAAATCTGCAATCCTTTTTTGTGTTATATGGACTGGATATTCAACCCTACTGACTTCCCATTTCATCAACTCATCATCAAAAATTCCAAATGACGCCCTCGGATCGTTGTCCCTCGGTTGTCCAACAGATCCAGGATTTAAAATCATTCTCGGAGCCATTTTGTGATAATGACCATTTACCTGTGAATTCCAATCCATTTTTTCTTTAACCGGATCCCAACGACAGATCAAAGCATGGTGTGAATGTCCTATAAAACAATAATCTTCCTTAAAATGATCAAAATTAGCCCGAGCAACAAAAGGATCGAGCACATATTCCCAGATGGGATATCGTGGACTTCCATGAACCAGAATACAGTTTTGGAAATTCACTTTTTCTGGTAAATTCATCAAATATTCTAAATTTTCTGAAGAAATCTGTGAGCGTTGCCAATCTATGGATGATCTGGCATCGTGGTTGAACAATTTTGTGTCCATATCTCCAATTATTGCCACGTCGTGATTTCCACGAATACATGTCAGATTGTGTAAAGATTTAAGCAGATCAATACATCCATTCGGATCTGGCCCATAACCAACGATATCTCCAAGACACCAGATCGAATCATAATCACCAGCACTTTTCAAAACTGTTTGGAGTGCTTCGAAGTTTGCATGAA
The DNA here is from genome assembly GCA_030653365.1 of Anaerolineaceae bacterium. Classification (GTDB taxonomy): domain Bacteria; phylum Chloroflexota; class Anaerolineae; order Anaerolineales; family Anaerolineaceae; genus UBA6170. The sequence continues at coordinate 92,412 of JAURZL010000007.1, read as the reverse complement.
TATCGGATATAACTAAATTTTTCATAATTTTCTGACGATAATGTTAGTTCAATTTCCCCAACATTTGTAGTGAATAATCAAACTGCAAAATTTCAAATCAATTGTTGGTTTCTGGCAAGAATAAGTCAAATATATCATTATTGACTTTTATATTCAATCAAAACAGTATCCCAAGTTTCCTATTTGTTTTGTTCTACAAAAGGTCAACAATTCTCTCCATAATAGAAAATCCCATATTAGATCGATCAACATCATCAATTATTTCTACTTCTCCGCCAGCATATAAAATTGTCAATCGATTCAAGTTTCCTTCCTGATTATCTTCAATATTATTGACATGATCGGCAACTATAAAATCCAAATTTTTCGACGTTAATTTTACATTTGCATTTTCCAACAAATTTTGGCTTTCTGACGCAAATCCAACTGTTATTTTAGGACAATCACTTTCATTTTTTTGTTTTGCAACATGCCAGAGAATATCCTCTGTCTGGGTTAATTCAATTATGGCAATATCATCCCCTTTTTTAAGTTTATGAGGTGAATAATTCATTGGTTTAAAATCTGCAACTTCTGCAGTCATAACAAGAATGTCTGCATCCAGAACTTCCCGTAGAACTGCCTCCTGCATTTGTTGTGCACTATCAACCCGAACAACTTCCGATCCAAACGGTACTGGTCTGTTTCGAATGGTTGTGATTAAGACTGTTTTTGCACCTTTATCCAATGCAGCTTGAGCAATAGACCAACCCTGCACGCCACTCGATCGATTGGTAATAACCCGAACAGGGTCAATCGATTCACGGGTGGCCCCCACAGTAACCACAACTTTTTTTCCTTCCAGAGGACCGTTTTTTGATAAAAACAACCGCGAAAATTTTATGATTTCATCCACGGAAACCATTTGATTTTTTTCTTTTTCGCCAGAATCCATCAAAACCTGAATACCACGAGATTTCAACTTTTCTATATTTTCAATCGTTGCGATATTATCAGAAATCATTAAATCCAAATCCGGAACCAATATAATCGGACACTTCACTGACATCGCTGTATAAACAAGGATATTATCGCTAATGCCATTTGCAAGTTTTGATAATGTATTACCACTGGCCGGAGCAATAATCATAAGATCAGCTTCATATTGTTTTTCATTGAAGAATTGTTTTTGATTTATTTGCCACCATTCTTCATCAGAATAAACATGCCTACCTGTAATGATTTGAAAAATTAATGGGGAGATTAATTTTTTGGCACTATAAGTCATGAAAACATCTACAAAAGCACCCAATTCGACCAGTTTTGAAGTGATTGTTGCAGCCTGATAAGCAGCTAAAGACCCAGTGATGCCCAACAAAATTCTTTTTCCTGTCATTACATTCATCAGCAATTCTCCAATTTCATTAATTCAACTTTATTTTCAGGATGGTTGTTTTTTTACTATCTCGATGATTTCTGAAACATAATCAAAGCGGTTAAATGCCGGCATCAAATAAACACCATTAATTTCTGTTCTTAAAGTTTCAATTAATTCTACAGCAATTTTTATTCCTTCTCTAGCGGATTTCTCGCCTGCACTTCTCATACGGTTCTTTATTACATCTGGAATTATGATTCCAGGAACTTCATTATGTAAAAAAGCAGCATGACGATCAGTAGCCAGCGGTAGAATTCCAATAATAATTTTTAGATTTGGATCATTGGATTGTTCTCGAAACCACCGTAATTGGTCCACTGCAGATTTCGCATCAAAAATTGGCTGCGTCAGCACAAAATCAGATCCAGATTTTCTCTTTCTAATATGATTCTTCAATTCAGTATCTGGATTTAAGGTATTCAGGTTTAAGGCGCTTCCAACAAAAAATGAAGTTGGTTGTCCAATTTCTGAACCAGCATGGTCAATTCCGATATTAAATGATTGCTTGATTAATTTTATGAGACCAGATGGCACCAGATCATAATTATCCATCGCTTCCGGATAATCACCAATCGCAGTAGGATCTCCCATCACAACAAAAACGTTACGGATTCCCAGAGCGTGAGCTGCAAGCAAATCACCCTGAACCCTCAACAAGTTCCTCCCACGTGTTGGAAAATGCAGAACTGTTTCAATGCCGATATACCGCTGAATAAGATTACATACAGCCCAGGGACTCATTCTCATACGAGCCATAGGACTATCTGCCACATTAATTACATCAGCACCTGAATCGGCCAGCAAACTTGCTCCAGCCAGGAGTTTTTTCATACTTAATCCTCTGGGAGGATCCATTTCAACCGCAAAAACAAACTGGTTAGCATCAATTTTTTGTGCCAACTCTGATTTTGGCGCTTCTTTTTCTTGTTCACTTTCTATTTGAAAATCTGATATTTCAAGGCCGAAGGCAATATCAGATAGCTTTGTTTCTTGTAAAACCCGGGAAATAGCCTGAATATGTTGCGGAGTTGTTCCACAACAACCTCCCAGTACTTTTGCGCCAGCCTGCCAGAAGGAAATTGCATAATCCCCGAAATAATCTGGTCCTGCCGGATACATAATTCGCCCATCCTGTTGCTCTGGCCATCCGGCATTTGGCATGACAGAAAAAACACCCTGGGGAACAGCAGTTTTCATTTTTTTGAGGATTCGCAATAATTGAAGGGGTCCACCAGAACAATTAATCCCGATCACATTTGCTCCACTTTGGAAGATACTGATCGCTACTTTTTCGGGTGTATCTCCCAATAATGTCCGATCATCTCGAGTAAACGTCATCGAGGCAATAATAGGAATTGTTGCATTTACTTCTTTTGTTGCCAGAATAGCTTCCCGAACCTCGTAGAAATCAGTCATTGTCTCAATAATGATGACATCCACACCTGCGTCAACCAGTGTGTTCACCTGCTCTCTGAAAGCTTCGCGTGCATCGTCCAATTGAACACGTCCAAAAGGTGCCAGACGAACGCCCAATGGTCCGACGTCTCCAGCGATGATGATATCCTTAAAGCTTGCCAAGGCGACCCGCCGAACCAGATCCACTCCGGCCTGATTAATTTCTTTTACTTTATCTTCTAAGCCAAACTGGGATAATTTATAGTGATTGGCTCCGAAAGTATTTGTTTGAATCATCGTAGACCCAGCTTCAATATAAGCCCTGTGTACTTCTGCAACCATTGCCGGATGGGTAATATTGAGCTGATCAAAACATTCGTCAAATCGTATACCACGTTGATGAAGAACCGTACCCATAGCACCATCTGATAAGATCGGTTTTTCTTCATCAAGAAACGCTAAGAATTTATTTGTCTCACTCATTTTTGATATTCTTTCATAAGTTGATCAACTCTGCTTGTTCCGATATTAAAATATTTTGCTTTGGGGTGATGCAGAATAATAGCCGCAGTTGATTGCTCCGGTACCAGTTGAAATGCTGATGTAAGTTGCATTCCCAATTCCTGCTCGACAGGTAATAAGGCAAATACTTTCTTATGATCATTTAATTCTGGGATTGCCGGGTATCCCCAGGAATACCGTTTTCCCTGACCCTGTTTAAGTCCTAATTCTCTGCGGATGTGGTTATGAAGATAAACTGCTGTAGCTTCAGCTGTCTGTACAGCCAATCCATGACTGAAATAGGCATCCGTATAATCATTTTTTGCTTGAAATTCATCAAATCTTTCGGTTGCTTTATCGCCAACGGTTACAACCTGCAATGCAACCACATCAATCTGACCACTTTCAACAGACGAGAAATAATCAGCAAGACTTAGATTTTCGCTGCCATTTTGTCTTGGAAAGTCAAATGTCTGTACTACTCTTGGTTTTGAATCTGTAAGGCTTACGGGATCATAGACGAAAAGAGCATTCCCTTGTGACTGAACAGGAAAATACCCATAAACTGCTTTCGGCGTCAACCAGCCAATCTGTAAGGCATCTTTTTTCATCTTTCTTAATCGATCATCGAATTCACCTTTCAATTTCTCCCAATCTGCTCCATGTGTATTCTTTGCACCCCAGGACAAACGATACAATTCATTGATAGATAGATGTTCAAACACAGCCTCCAGTGGCATGGATTTTACAACTCTCGGCCCCCAACCCGGAACATCAGGAATCTTATCAGCCCTTTTTATTGCTGAATATTTTATTTCTTGTTGTGTGTTTTCTTCAGACTTTTCGATTGATCTACCCAGTTCAATATCTGCTTCTTTTTTGTTTTGGGTAATTAATGCATTGAAACCATCAGGAACCATTATTTGGTCCATTGTTGATAAACCCTCAAATGCATCCTTACAATAGAAAACGCCACCGTCATAATATTCATCAGAATCGGTCATCAGAATTCTTCTTCCAAAGCGGCGATTGATTGCTGCCCCACCAATCAAAACTGGAATTTTCATATTCCTTCGGTTCAATTCATTCACAATCAAGGGCATTTGTTTACTGGTGTTTACCAATAGTGCGCTTAACCCTATCGCGTCCGCTTTCGATTCAATTGCCTTTGAAATGATGGTTTCTGCAGGTACCTGTTTTCCCAAATCAAGAACATCATATCCATTATTAGAAAGGATCGTTTTTACCAAATTCTTGCCAATATCATGCACATCTCCATAAACAGTCGCAAGAACCATCAATCCTTTGCTCACACCTTCTTTTCGCTCGAGATAATTCTCGAGATGTGCCACAGATTTCTTCATAACCTCTGCAGACTGTAAAACAAAAGGAAGGATCAATTCACCAGATCCAAATTTATCTCCAACATCTTTCATCGCTGGCAACAGGACGTTATTTAAAATATTTACTGCCCGATCAGATTGGGATTGTGTACCGCGATTTTCAATCAGAAAATCGATATCTTTTTCAACCCCTTCTTTTTTACGATGAACAATACTCCAATGTAAACGTTCTTCTGGAGTCAAGGATTTAAAGATTGCCTCTTGTTGAGAGTCCTTGTCAGCAGTTCTTCCACCATGTTTTTCATAATATTCAATCAAATCTTGTAGTGCCGTTTCTTTTCTGTAGAAAATCAAATCTTCAGCTAAAAGTCTCTCTTCTGTTGTTATTTCCAGATAAGGGGTTATATGAGCTGGATTTACGATAGCCATATCCAGTCCAGCCTGAACAGAGTGATAAAGCATGATTGAGTTCAAAACCGCTCGTGCTGCAGGTGGTAAACCAAAGGAGACGTTGCTGACACCTAATGAGGTTAATACACCTGGCAATTCTTGTTTAATAAGACGAATTCCTTCTATTGTTTCTACTGCAGAGAGATTGAATTCAGGATCGCCTGTGGCCAATGTAAATGTTAATGCATCAACTACAAGGTCAGTCGGTTTTAACCCGTGGTCGTTCACAGCTACATCAACAAGGCGTTTTGCAATTTCCAGTTTTCCTTTAGCTGTTTTTGCCATGCCTGTTTCATCAATCGTCAAAACCAGAACTGCAGCATTATATTTTTTCGCCAGTTGGAATACCTTGTCTGCTTTTTCTCTTCCAGATTCAAAATTGGTCGAATTAATCAAACAACGACCTGGAGCTGTCTGCAGTGCTGTTTCCATCACATCCAATTCTGTACTATCAATTACCAGTGGCACTTTAATATTTGGTGCAATCTTTTTTATCACTCTCCGAATTGTCTCCCCCTCGTCTGCTCTCTCGGTTAATGCAACACAAATGTCCAGCCCATGTGCTCCACTATCCACTTGCTGTTGCGCAATACCAAGAACACTTTCATAATCCTGATCGAGAATGATTTGTTTAAATTTTCTGCTACCTTGAGTGTTTAATCTTTCACCAATCAAGAATGGAGCAGGTTGCTGCTGCATATTCATTACCTGGATGGCGGATGCTAATTGGGCTCGTTGAACAACCGGGCGAGGTGGATTCTTCGCAAGGCCAACTCTATTCACCAACTCCCGCAAATGTTCAGGGGTAGTACCACAACAGCCTCCCACCACACTTATTTTATATTTTTCAATGTATTCACTCAAAGCATCAGCAAATTCAATTGGCGAGAGAGGATAAACTGCTTCTCCATCAACATTGAGCGGAAGCCCAGCGTTAGGAATACACGAAACAGATAAATTAGAATTCTCACCTAAATATTCAATCGGTTCCCGCATATGCTCAGGACCTGTAGAACAATTCAAACCAATAATGTCAATGGGTAAATTTTCTAAAATCGCGAGGGCAGCAGCAATGTCCGTTCCCAGTAGCATACGACCCGTTGTATCCAATGTAATCTGTGCCTGAATAGGTAAAAATACACCTGTCTCTTCAAATGCTTTTTGAATGCCAAGAATGCAGGCTTTTACTTCCAAAATATCCTGAGATGTTTCAATCAAAATTACATCAACACCACCCAGAATCAAACCAACAGCCTGTTCCCGAAAAACATCTACCAACTCATCAAATTGAATATTGGATAATTCAGGATCTTCCATACTCGGCAATTTCCCAGATGGACCAATGGAACCCGCCACAAAACGTTTTTGGTTTGTCTTATTTGAATACTCATCCGCAAGTTTCCGTGCTAATTCAGCAGCAGTACGATTAATTTCCACAACACGTGCCTGAAGGCCATACTCAGCCAGGGTAATTCGGTTCGATCGGAAAGTATCAGTCTCCAGAACATCCACCCCAACTTCTAAGAAAGATCGATGAACAGCTTCCACTGCTTTTGGTAAACTGATTACCAGAAAATCATTGCAACCGAAGAATTCTTTCCCCCCAAAATCCTGATCCGACAAATCCATTTTTTGTAGGCTGGTACCCATTGCACCATCATAAATGAGTATCTTTTCCTGTAAAGCGTCCAAAAACGATCTATTCGTGTATTTTCTTTGCATAAAAATTTCTCCAACTGATGAACTTTATAAAAAAACCTCTCCTGGAAGAGAGGTCAATTTTTGATTGATCTCATCTTCCAGAGTAACCAATCACTCTGCCGGAATTGGCACCTGAAACTTCTCAGGTTGCCGAGGTTTCAATGGGCCGGTCCCTCAACCTCTCTTGATGAGTATAACTACCATCAAATCCTACCACAAAAGGAAAACAAGGTCAAAAAAATGGTGTATCCTTTTAGGAACCAATAAAATTCAGATTCGGATATAATTTATTCAAGGTGACAATTTTGAAATATAACCTCAAAGATCTCCCCTCGATCATTCTTACTTCGGTTTTAATTGCGCTTATTGGTTGGATTTGTCTTTTCTTTTTAATTCAATACACGCAGCCATTCTTAGGTCCACGGTGGCTGTTCTTTTTTTTGTTAACAATGGCGATCAGCGGGACAGTGCTTCCGGTCGTATACTTTCTAAATATCCGTTTCCCGAACGATCCTCCTGCAAATACATCTGTCATCATTCGGCAATCAGTCTGGTTTGCGATTTTTTTTGATCTCTTAGCCTGGCTTCAATTAGGTCGGGTTCTAAATTCAATATTGATAGTCGTGATCGCACTTGGAATTATTGCTATTGAAAACCTGATTCGGTTGGTCGAACGCAGCCGGTGGCAGCCTTCTCACGATCAAGATGAATGAGTTACGCAATTTACCATCGGTCGAAAAATTAAACCAGGATCCTGAAATTGAGGGGTACGTCAGGGAGTATGGACGCAATCAAGTAATATCTGCTATTCGTGACTCCTTGGATTTTTTTAGAAACCAAATCAAAAATGGGGACAGTGCCCCAACAAATGATGGAATCAAAAATAAGATTTTGGAAATACTTTCAGATCGATTTTCACCGACTCTGCTTCCTGTCATCAATGCGACTGGTGTCGTATTGCACACAAATCTCGGAAGAGCTCCCCTTAGCCACGAAACAATTCAGGCAATGCAAACCATCGGATCAGGATATAACACACTGGAGTTCAATCTTTCAACCGGAAAACGTGGTTCCAGATCTATCCATGCCGAAGAAATCCTAAAACAATTGACTGGGACTGAAGCAGCAATAATTGTAAATAATAATGCAGCGGCGGTATTGCTGGTTTTAAGTGCATTGGCAAAAAGAAAAAATGTGGTGATAGCACGTTCCCAATTAATTGAAATTGGAGGTGGTTTTCGCATTCCCGATGTTATGAAACAATCCGGCGCAAAATTACTGGAAGTTGGAACTACGAACAAGGTGCGAATTTCGGACTACGAACAAGCACTTCAAGAATCCGCAGCTTTGGTTATGCGGGCACACCATTCAAATTTTAAAATTCTTGGTTTTACAGAGGAGCCTTCTCTTTCTGATTTGGCTCAAATTTCGCATCAATTCTCAACCCCTCTGTTGGATGATTTAGGCTCTGGCACTTTTTTGGATACCGCCCAATTTGGCTTACCTCATGAACCAACAATTTATGAATCGGTTCAATCTGGTGCGGATATTATTTCGTTTTCAGGTGACAAATTATTAGGTGGACCGCAAGCCGGCATTATCATTGGAAAAAGAGATTTAATTCAAAAGATCAAAAATCACCCCCTCGCCCGAGCAATTCGTCCGGACAAAATAACGCTTGCCGGTATTACAGCGACCCTCACTCATTATTTGAAGGAAGAGGCAATTCAAAAAATCCCGATCTGGCAAATGATTTCGCAGACACCCATCCAATTGAAAACACGAGTTGAACATTGGAAACACAGTCTTCAAATAGGGGATGTCATCTCCTCATTATCAACAATTGGGGGAGGAAGTTTGCCGGACGAAACTCTTCCAAGTTATGTTTTAGCAATTAAAATTCCTAAACCTGGTTTGATGATGAAAAAATTACGATCTGCACAAAAACCCATCATAGCCAGACTGGAAGATGGAAAGATATTGTTTGACCCCAGAACAGTTTTACCTGAGCAGGATGTTGAATTTATCAACATTCTCCAATCATTGACACTTTGACAATAAAGGAAGAAAAATGAAAAATGAAATTGATCAATTGATGAAGGACAATGGCATCGAGGCCTTACTAATCGTCGGACCTGCACAACATAATCCAGCTATGTTCTACCTTACCGGTGGAGGACATATAACCAGTGCTGATCTGATAAAAAAACAAGGGAAAATGCCCATTCTCTTTCATGGAGCAATGGAAAGAGAAGAAGCTGCAAAAACTGGCTTGAATACCTGCAGTTATGATCAATTTTCATTTACAGATTACTTAAGAAAATCCAATGGTGATCAAATTGAAGCCTATGCCCTTCGTTACAAAGATCAATTTTTAAAAGCTGGTGTGGATAAGGGGAAAATTGCACTTTACGGATCAACAGAAATTGGGGCAAAATTCGTGATTTTAAACAAATTTCAGGAACTGTTTCCCGAATATGAAATTACATCTTTAATACCTGATTCAATTCTGTTAACTGCAATGATGCGGAAAGACAAGGATGAAATTGCAAGAATTAAAAAAATGGGAGTTATTACAACAACTGTTGTAGGGAAAGTTGCTGAATTTCTTGGTAGTCAAAAAGTGGTGAATGAAACATTAGTAGGGGATAACAATGAACCTATAACGATTGGTTTGGTTAAATCCAAAATCAATCTTTGGCTGGCAGAACTTGGCGCAGAAAATCCCGAACAAACCATCTTTGCAATCAGCCGTGATGCTGGAATCCCGCACAGCCAGGGAAATGATTCCGACATCATTCGATTAGGAAAAACGATCGTATTTGATATATTCCCCTGTGAAATTGGTGGTGGTTATTTTTATGATTTTACACGCACCTGGTGTGTAGGGTATGCTCCTGAGGAAGTGAAGAAATTGTATGATCAGGTCAGGTACGTTTATGAAACAATTGTCTCTGAATTAGAGGAAAACCAACCCTTCAAGATTTATCAACGCCGAACCTGTGAATTATTTGAAGAAATGGGACATCCCACAGTGCTTTCAAATCCAAAAACAGTAGACGGTTATGTCCATAGTCTTGGACATGGTTTAGGATTACATGTTCATGAAATGCCTTTCTCAGGCTTAACTGCTGGAGAAGAGGATTATTTGGTCAGAGGTTCAGTATTTACAATCGAACCCGGGCTTTATTATCCAGACAAAACGATGGGTATCCGGCTGGAAGACACTTATTTTGTGACAGAAAGCGGTAAAATTGAAAAAATTGTTGATTTTCCCTTGGACTTGATAATTCCAATAAAATCATAAATTTATCAAACTCGAAAGTGAACTTTGATAATTATCAATTAATTGGTGGTTTTTATATGAGTGATCCAAAACAAATTTTTCCTTCAGCCAGAATTCTGGCGATTGAGACTTCCTGTGATGAGACAGCTGCTGCGGTTTTAGAAAATGGTCGGGTATTATTATCATCAGTGGTGGCATCCCAGATCGATCTACACAAGCAATATGGCGGTGTCTTTCCAGAAGTAGCTTCCAGACAACATATCATTACAATTTACGATGTTGTCGAACAGGCATTACAACAAGCATATTTAAGTCTCGACAATATTGATGCGATAGCGGTGACGAGAGGTCCCGGATTAGCGGGTTCACTTGTTGTCGGAATGAATATGGCAAAGGGAATTGCTCTTGCAAAACAGCTCCCATTAATCGGGGTAAATCATTTAGAAGGACATATTTATTCTGCCTGGATTTATTCATCCGAAGCTCCGCTTCCACCCCCCGTACCTGAATTCCCGCTAATTGCTTTATTAGTATCTGGAGGACACACTGAGATCATTCTTATGGATGGTCACCTCAGTTATAAAAAACTTGGGAGTACCCTTGACGACGCAGCTGGGGAAGCATTTGATAAAGTTGCTCGTTTATTGGGTTTGGAGTATCCAGGTGGACCATCCATTCAAAAAGCAGCAATAAATGGCAATCCTAATGCATACAATTTTCCCCGAGCGAATTTAGATGGCAAATTAAATTTCTCATTTTCTGGTCTCAAAACATCAGTTTTGCGGATGGTGCGAGAATTAGAGAAATCCCGCTCAAAAATACCGGTTGAAGATTTGGCCGCCAGTTTTCAACAAGCTGTTGTAGATGTTTTATTTCAAAAAACAATTCAAGCTGCCCGGCAACAAAAAGTAAAGAATATTATTGTTGCTGGAGGTGTGTCTGCCAACCAATTATTACGGGACACTTTTCTGGGACAGTCCAACTATAATATATTTATTCCCCCATTGAAATATTGTACAGATAATGCTGCAATGATCGCGACTGCTGGTTATTTTCGATTTGTAAATCATCAGGTAGATTCCATGGATATTGATGTGTTACCGAATTGGCCATTATCTTGATGAAGTGTAACTTTTTTCCGGAGATTTCATCTAATGATTAAAGAAGAAATCGAACCTTTAAATTTAAAAAAGTTACAATCAGGGGATCAGGAAGAGCTCACCAAAATGGTGCAACAATATTCAGATTCGATTTATCGGGTAGCATTAAGAATGTTGAACAATTCAGCGGAAGCAGAAGATGTTTTACAGGAAACTTTTATCAAAGCCCTCCGTTCCATAGAAAATTTTGAGGGGCGCTCCAGTCTCGCTACCTGGCTTTATCGAATCGCTGTCAACGAAGCATTGATGGTAATCCGAAAACAGAAACCTGAGGTTTCATTAATCCAGGATGATTTTTCTGAAGATGAGAGCGATGGGATATCTGTATCCCAAATTGTAGATTGGTGCTGTTTACCAGAGTCGGAATTCTTATCCAATGAAACCAGAAAAAAACTGAATGAAGCTATGAAAAAGTTACCTGAAAACCTTCGCTCAGTTTTCATATTACGCGATATCGAAGGTTTGTCCATAATTGAAACTGCGCAAGCACTGGACTTAACCGAGACAAATGTGAAAACAAGACTGTTAAGGGCTCGAATGAAATTACGCGAGGAATTAAGCATTTATTTTAGTGATCGATTAATGGAGAATTGATATGGAAAAACATCTCCACTGTAAAGAATTTGTTAATACGATTTCGTCTTATGTTGATGGAGATTTATCAGAGGAATTATGTGAAGAACTGGATAAACATCTCAGTGAATGTGATAATTGCAGAATAGTTGTCAACACATTAAAAAAGACAATTGATATTTATCATAAACAAGCAGAGCAGGTCAAAGCACCGGATGATGTCAAAGATAGGTTATTTTATCGCCTCAATTTGGAAAATTTTAAAAAATAACAGATCAGATTTTCTTAAATGCCAGGTGATAGACCTGGCTTTTTTTTTATCAATCAACCAGATACTCTGCCACTTTTTTGACCAAATCGCATCTAAAGAATTACGATGACCAATAAAAAGAATGATCAACTTGACATAATAATGAATAAAGAAGTAATAATTGCACGAAATTATCGCGAAGTAGTCAATGAGATCCGAATTGGTGGAAATTGTAATAATTGCAAAAAAGGCGTTTTTGAATATGATGGAATGCTAAATCTCGTATGTTCCAAATGTGGATACACAGCAGGTGGTTGTTTCACCTGATAAATATGAAACCATCTCGTTGGGATGGATAAATGGAGGAAAAATGACAAGCGAATTATTGGATGAAAAGATTAAAGGACAGGTAAAAGAGTTTTTTGGTGAACTTAAAAACCCTGTAAAGGTAATATTCTTTGGTAGCAACTTACAGAATTGTGAATATTGTAATGAAACATCTAGCTTATTGAACGAGATCGTTGATTTGAGTGAATTGATTTCAATTGAAGAATTCGATTACGAAAACGATCAGGAAATGGTCGATAAATACGCCATCGATAAAGTCCCTATGACTGTTATCGCTGGAATGAAAAACGAAAAAATCATCGATTATGGTATCAGATTATCGGGTATCCCTGCTGGACACGAATTTACAACCCTCATAAATGATCTGGTAATGGTTTCGAAACAGGAATCAGGTTTGTCTGCTTCTGTCAAAGATCAATTATCAAAAATTACTGAAACGGTTAATTTACAGGTATTTGTGACCCCTACCTGTCCTTATTGCCCACAAGCTGTTATTCTCGCACACCAGATGGCGATGGAAAGCGAATTTGTCACGGGAGAAATGGTTGAAGCAATGGAATTTGCAGAGTTATCCAATCAATTCAATGTATCTGGCGTTCCCCATACTATAATTAATAGTGGTTCTGGAGAAGTAGTTGGTGCAGTTCCAGAGTCCATATTAATCAATGAAATCGAAAAAGCGTTGACTCTAGAAATTAAGAGATGAAAGGATCATAAAATGCAAGCAAAAGTAACATGGCATAAAGGATTAACCTTTACTGGGACAGCTGATTCTGGTTACACATTACCGTTGGGAGGGAAAAAAGCTGTCGGTGGTGATGAAGATGGTTTTGTACCAATGGAAATGTTTTTGATTGGTTTGGCTGGTTGCACAGGTATGGATGTAATATCAATTTTAGCAAAAATGAAACAAGATGTTACAAATTTTGAAGTGAAAATTCATGCCAATCGTGTTGAAACTCATCCGAAAATTTTCTCGGATATTATGATTGAGTATGTGATTTCCGGGAAGAACCTGGATCCAAAATTAGTAGAAAAAGCTGTAAACTTATCCGAAACTACATACTGTCCTGGTCAGGCAATTTTGAATAAAACTGCCAAAATAGAAAACAAAATCACGATTCTGGAAGTTTAGTTAATCTAATTTTCTATAAGCCAAGCATGCATTTACATGTGCATGCTTTTTTTATTCAGAATCAAAATCCGGAATAATTGTCTCTACGTTGCGAACTTTTGATGAGAAAAATCCATAAATACCAACAACTACAATCATCAATGCAGCCATTGACAGTAATAATCCCATACCACCCCCAGGACCTGGTTTGAACCAATGACTAAGAAATACAGTTATCTCATTCTTCGGTGTCAAAAAAGCTGGTTCAAAAACATTATCCGCTAAAGGCCCTGCGATTAACAATCCCAGCGGATTTACAATTTGAGCGATAAGACGGCGCACTGAAAAAACCCTTCCTTGCAAATCAGGTGGCACCTTTGATTGCCAGATCGCTTGATTTGAACTATTAACCAAAGGAATAACCAAGGATGAAAGGAAAAAGAATATTCCCCACCATACCAATCCTTGCCCAATGCCAACAAAGACTAAAAATAAACCACTAAAAATCCAACCGAAGAGAACACCACGAACTCGTTTGACTTTAAAACCACCCCAGGCAGTAATGATCAAACTTCCAATGACGCCACCTATGGCTGATATCGATTGAACGCTACCCAAAATTGTTGCATTGTTTCCTGTCCTTGCCAGAATCATGGGATTGTTCAATGTAAAAATAATTGCAGCAAAGAAATTTCCAAAGAAGAATACCATTTGAAGTCCCAATAAGCTTGGCCTTGCTAATATATATTTAAATCCAAACAAGGATTCTTGCCAGATTGAGCCTTGACTCTGTTCTCCTTCTATGGATCTCTTTGGATTCGGAATTTTAATAATTAATAAAGCAAAAATTGCAAGAGACATTGTTATTAAATCAATAATGATGATACCGGATAATTTCAATCGACCAAGCAAAGCTGCAGCCAATACAGGAGCCCAAATCCCTGATCCCCATTCTGCAAGCGATATCATGGCGCTCGATCGGGTGAATTGATTTTTTGGGATCATGACAGAAATCGCTGAGGAATATGCTGGCCATTGAAACGTCTGAAATATGCCTGAGATCATGGCAATAATGTACAAATGCCAAATTTCAAGAGCTTCGAAACTGAAAAGGATTAAGACAACCAACATCCCAAATGCAGTTCCAAGGTCACTAATGATCATAGATGTCTTTCTATTCCATCGGTCAACCAATGCACCAGCGATTGGGCTGAAAATTACTTGAGGGGCAAGACCAAAAAAACCTACCAGAGCTAATGCTGTAACCTGCCCTGTTTTCTCCCAGGCCCAGATTGTTAATGCGAAAAATGACATACCAGATCCCGTCAGTGAAATCAGTTGTCCAAACCATACAATTGTGAAGGCTTTCATGCCAGTTGGTTTTGAAAATTTCATTTTAATATCCTGCTGAGTTCATATTACAAAGCTGGATTATATAACAGGATGCATTAATTCATTGAAAATTATTACCAGATAAAAGTTAATAAGTCTCAATTCTTAATAGTTTTCTTAATAGATTTTTGTAAACCAATTATTCGATCCATTGCGCTGTAATTTGACTGTCTTTATCAGAACAAACACAGGCGCGCAATATGCGGCCATCCTTTTCCAAAAATCCGAGATAATCACCTGAACCATTTCTTACTTTCCAGCCTTCCAATTCAAATGGTATTGCACCACCCGCCAATATCCATTCCCCATTATATTTTCGGGCGATATGAATATGAGTCCCTGTTGATCTTCCGCCATCACAAGATGGATAACCAATAATATCTCCCCGTTTCAACTGTTTTCCAACTGGAGGTAAATCTGTATTGCGTAAATGTAGATAAAAAACAACCCACCCGGTTCGTTCATCACCGTCCCCATCCAAATCTAAAACTGCAATAGCTGTTCCGGTACGAACGATTACCCCATCTGCAATTGCCAAAGCTGGATCTTCGGAAAAAGAACAACCTCCAACTATGCTGCCAGGAGCAAAATCTATTGCAGCAAACGGAGCACCCTGTCCCCATCCAGTGTGCGGACCACCGGTATATGCCCAGGTTTGTCCTGGATTAAAAGGTAGAATAAATTCCGGTTGACGGAGACTGCCAGGAATTAATGTCAAATCTCCTTCCCATGGATCTCCAAATAAAGTTGTATATGTTTCTAACAAACCTGCTGAACTGATTGCATGTGTGTATTGGTCCCGGTCAATTACTTGAGAGAAGTAATATTGGATTGCAGCGGTGGCAGAATTCTGCCAGGGATCAGGACGCTCAAGACGACCATCCTGATGCGAATATGTCTTTAAACTACCTTCACGCCAACCATAATAACCGTTATTAAGGCGGTTCGCAGCCCATACCAATTGTTGAGAAAAACCCAGATACGATTTATTTCTGTATCCCAAGAGATAATCAGATAACGCTTCGGGGGGGTCAGGATTTGTCAAAGCACCGGTTTGATATTCCAAAATTGCTAAGAGAAGCTTTGGACTGATACTGAAATGATCACTTATATATTGAATAACCTCTCCACCTGGCCGTATTAATAATCCAATGGCATCTCTTGAATTCTTAAGCCAGCCTGGTTGTTGGTTTACAAAAGCAACAACATCAAATCCAACATCTTTTGGGCCATGAACAAAAGAAACATCAGGAATAATCTGAAAAGAACTGCTCCAAATCGCTTCATAATAGATGGGGATTTGCATCGGGAAACCAGGTGGCATTGTAGTAGCATCAATCGGAATGATTGGGTTCGCTTCCCTAATTTCTTCCACTGTGCTATTGAAATGGGCAGCAATGGCCGGCAAAGAGTCACCGCTTTGCGCAATGTATTCCACTAAAGTGCCAGGAGGATATGACGGCCGAGTAGGATTGGGGGTAACTTGCAGCAACAATTCACTTTGTTCAGTGTCAATGTCATTCTCAGAAAACAATGGTAATGGTTGATTTGCTTCTGGAACACATGCGGATATCAAAACACTCAGTGTCAAAATCAGGACAAGTAGCGGATTGTACTTAATGATATTTTTATTTTTATTTTTCACGTCAAGAGGAAATTATAATGCGTAATTCTAAGAAAGAAATTATTGATCCATTTATATGGATTATGGAAGGTTAAACCATTATCTGGTTACAATTGTTTCTGAAGATCCATAAGTTCGAGCCACTGCTACTGCATCTTTTCGCACCAACTTTCCTTCGTAGGGTTTATCCCCTTTATATGAAACCCAACCACTCAAATTGAATGCCAATGGTCCATCAGCGGCTATCCATTCTCCATTATATTTTCGAACCATATGGACATGGGTTCCAGTCGCACTGCCTCCTTCACAAGATGGATGTCCAATCAAACCATCCTGATCGAGATAGGTTCCGTTCGCCACTTTACCATTTGAAGCGATATGTAGATAGAGAATTACCCATCCGGTTTGTTCATAGCCATCCCCATCCAGATCTAAAACTACCAGACCTGGACCAGTCCGGACAACCAATCCAGGAGCGGAGGCTACCACCCATTCATAACTGGTCACACAGCCCGATTGATCTGATGCAGGTGCAAAATCTAAGGCAGCCCAGGCACCACTTGATCCCCAGGCATAATGAGGACCACCAGTATGAGCCCAAATCTTTCCTGGTAAAAATGGTAGTTCCATATTCGGTTGTGTTAGACCCATGGTATACAATGGTTCAACTGATTGAGCTCTCACCCAGGGTGAGCCAAACATTCTCTCATATAAAACCGGAAAGCTCTCTTCTCCATAAAGGACAGATAACCATCGGTCAGGGTCATAAAAATTTGCAAAAAAATGTTCTATAGCTGCAGATCCTGCATTGGTTTTCGGATGAATTCGTTGTTGGAAACCATTATAAAAAATGATTTCAGTGATACGTCCTTCACGCCAACCATAATAACCATTGGCTAGAATCTTCACACTAAAAGCAATTTGTTTGTGTAGTCCTTTCCGATCAAGAATCGGAAAACCCATCGGGTAATCTTTTTGAATTAAATTTTGTGGTTGACCAAAAACCCAGCCACTTTGAAATTCCAATAATCCAATTAAGACCCGAGGATTGATTGACTCTTCTGTGGCGACTTTTTTAATGATTTCTGCGCCACTCATCCATCGATCTCCAATATATTCTCGATACGAGCTTAAATACCCACCAGATTGCATAATAAAAGCTTCAACATCGAAATCGAGTGCTGAAGGAGAGTAGATGAGCTCGCTATCAGGAATGACAGGATCCCCGGCGATATCAAATCCATAATAATCCGGTATCACAAGTAAGGTCTGTGGCGAAATTAATCCTCGAGGAGTAAGTTCGATTTGTGCCTTAATTTCATCAACAGAAACACCAAACCGGGCAGCGATTACCGGAAGCGTATCACCGCTCTGGGTATAGTAGAGGATCGGAGGTCTTGTTTCATTATCCCTTGTCGCTGTTGGTAGTGGAACAACCTCCAATATCGGAACGCTGATTTCTGTTGGTGTTGGTAATTCTATATCTGGAGTAGGTACGATTTGGGTAGGTTCTATCGGATTTGGAACAGGTTCTGCAATAGGAGGAGGAGACTGGGTAGCATTGAAGTTGGTTGTTGCCTCATCCAACGCCGTTGCAAATACAGCTGTTGCTGTAAGATCCAGAGCACTGACATAATAACTTCCTAAATTACAAGATGTAAGTGAGATGATTAATAAAACCCAGATCAATAACAACAACCGTTGTTTAATGTAGAACCAGGCTTTCCGGGCGAAAATACTCCCAGGCTTCAATATAAACTCCATTCCCTACTAAAAATCCATTATATGCGATTCCACTACTTTGCGGTTGAAAACCACTCATCACAAAAGGTATCTGTCCTTCGGTTTCAATCCATTCTCCATTGTATCTTCTTGCAATGTGTAAATGGGTTCCTGTGGTAACCCCACCTTCACAGGAAGGATGTCCGATCATTTCTCCAGCATTTACAAAGGTACCTTCAGCAACCCGTTCCCAATAATCAATGTGCATATAAAGAACGACCCAGCCAGTTTGTTCATATCCGTCACCATCCAAATCCTGAATAACAGCGCCGTGTTCCGATCGGACAATCAATCCATCGGCCACCGCTGTAACCCAATCGCCACTGACAGAACAACCCATTGGGCTGCCTGGGGGAGCAAAGTCCAAAGCAGACCAGGCTGAACCATCACCCCAACCAGGGTGTGGTCCCCCTGTAAATGACCAGGCTACGCCGCGTTGAAAAGGCAACACAAAATCAGGTTGTATTAAATTATCAGGAACTAAAGGTTCATAAGAAAAATCAAAAGGATAACCAAAAAAATTTGAGTATGTATTAAAAATTCCTTTTTCTGATACAGCAACTTTCCAGTTTTCTTTTCCATAATGAGTTCCAGCCCAATATTGGACTGCTGCAGTACCTGCATTGATTGTTTCACTCGCAGGAAAATAACTCCCATCTCTCAAAACATAATAACCGAGATGGTTTGCCCGCCATGAATAGTATCCCCAATTCAATGAATTAGCCATTCTCGATAAGATTTCAAATAAACCTGTGTTCCATGCCTCTGTTTCAGGATTTTTTCCAACTTCAATAACCAGATCTTTATTGGGACCTGTTACCCAACCAGTTGAATATTCCAGGATAGATAATAAAATTTTAGGATTAATCGAATAATCTTTCGCAACCTGTAAAACAACTTCATCAGAGTGATCCAAAGATGATAGATAACTATCAAATGCATAAATCAGATGATAAGGATCAAACCCAATACTGGTTGGGCCAAAAACTAGCTCAGAATCAGGGATTATCTTAAAATCAGGCCCTTTGGCTTCTGGATCAGGTGGAGGGATTATCAATACTTGACCAATTTCCAATAAATTGGGGTTGGTAATCTGGTTTTCGGAAATAATGGCATTCATGTCCACCCCATAACGTCTGGCAATTAAATTTAACGAATCATTCATTTGAACAGAATAAGCTTCTGTATCTGATCGCAATGTTGGCATCACTCTTGGAACATCAGGGGTTGGTGTTTGCATCGGTTTTCCTGGTTCACGAGTAGCGGTCAAAAAGGGAGTTCTTTGAGGTTTTTGTGTTTCTGTAACTTCAGCTGTTTTTGATATCACAGGTGTGTTAATATTTAGAACCCAGGGTTCCTTTTCGGGAGCAGGTTTAATGCAACTGCTTAACACAAATAAAAGCAATATACTTAATCCTCCGGTAACTTTTGCCAATTTCATCTAAATTTCACCTCGAAAATGAAGTAGAAACAAAGAGAAATATTTAGTCCTTGTAGAAGTAACCGATCATTCATCATGATCCATCCCAACATAATTAAACTCTTTGAGAATAGGAAAACCATTGCAATAATTTTGATACCAAATGTATTCACTAGATTGATTTTGACTAGCAAATTCTTGAGCTTTTAAGGAGATTTCATAAGCTCGTTCCAAATACAAAGCGGCTGTACTGCTCCAAAATCTGGGTAAAACCATCAATGGATCTTGTGTTTTCGCTTCTATCGCACCCAGAGGGATCCAGTTATACATCAAAGGTCCGCGGGAGTATGCAGTAAAACCAATCTCATAACCAGCTTCCCGTGCTATTTGAATTGATCCTGTGGTGAAATTTCCTCCAGGCCAGATAAAAGCTTGAGGTTTTCTACCCGATTGTTCTTCAATAATTGGTATCGGTCCATATAGTTCTTGTTCGATAACTTCCAAAGCTGTTGTTTCTGTTATATACGTTTCACCATTATGGAAAAATCCATGAGCCTGGAGATCCAATCGATGATCAATATTGAGTCTTGAAAATTCACGCCATTCATTTGCAGTAGCTACCCCTGTTATATAAGCAAGTGTAACTGTCCAGTCATTTTCATTTAGATATTTCAAAAAATGTTCATCAACAACACCCAAGCGACGATCATCTATGATCAAAATCATGGATAGCGTAGGAATTGGATCATTATTGTATAAGAATCCAACAAGTTCTTCGGTAGTTATGGTTTCAAATCCCATTTTTTTTGCATAGTCCATTGTATATTCAAAGTATTCCTGACTGACTTGCATTTCATCTAGCAGTGGTCTTCCACTTTTTCGCACAGAATGATACATGACAGGTACAACTATTGTGCCAGGTTCACTTTTATCCTCTCCCCAGCGATTACTAAGATACTGGCAGGTATCCAGATATGCTACCGGAGAAACTTCATTTGGTTTAAAGTCGTACGAAAAATAATCCAACTGAATTGGTTTAGTTGTCGGAATTGGCGTTTTACTGGGTACCAAAGTTGGTGTTGAAGCAGGTGTAATTGTATGCTTGGATATTTCAGCAACAATTGGAGAATTTTGTATTGTTGGAGAACCAATGGGGATGGTAGGATAAATTTCAATAGGTGTCAATGGACCGCGTAACGATGTACAGCTTGAGAACCCAATAATAATCAATATCATTAATGGAAAAAGAGCTTTTCCTAATGCAACCCGGTTTTTCATATTTGTAAATGAATTATGACACAGCCTTATCGGTATCTTCTCCTCGAATATATGCTTCTGTCATATCTCTGGCAATATTGTCCTGAAATTGTTTTGGAGGTGTTTTCATAAAGTAAGAGCACGGTGCATACAAAGGACCTGACATTCCACGGTCTAACGCCAATTTTGCACAACGTACCGCATCAATGATGACGCCTGCTGAATTTGGAGAATCCCAAACTTCTAACTTGGCTTCAAGGTCTAACGGAACATCTCCAAATGTCGTTCCTTCCATTTTTATATAACACCATTTTCGGTCTGTCAACCAGGGAACATAATCACTGGGACCCACATGAATATCGTTTGCAGGTAACGTGTAAGGCAGCATACTGGTTACAGCACCAGTTTTTGAAATTTTCTTGGACTCTAGCCTTTCCCGTTCCAGCATATTGAGAAAATCAGTATTTCCGCCAAAATTGAGCTGGTACGTTCGATCTAATCTGACACCTCGATCCACAAATAAACTGGTCAAAACGCGATGCAAAATCGTCGCCCCTACCTGGCTTTTTATGTCATCCCCAATGATTGGTAATCCACGTTGTCTGAAACGTTCTGCCCAATATTCGGAACTGGCGATGAATACCGGAATGGCATTGATAAAAGCACAACCAGCTTCTAAAATCTGTTCAACATACCATTTGGTAGCCATTTCAGACCCTACAGGTAAATAACTTACGACCACATCAGTTTTGGTTTCTTTAAGAATTTTTACTATGTCAGCGGTAGGTCCAGGAGCTTTTTTGACTATTTCCTTTAAATATTTTCCTAACCCATCATGAGTCATTCCCCGTTCCACCTTGACATTCATGAACGGCACTTCAGAAAATTTGAAAGTGTTATTTGGAAAAGCAAACACAGCTTCTGAAAGATCTTTTCCGACTTTCGTGTCGACAATATCAAAAGCCGCTGAAAATTCTATATCTTTAATTTGATATCCACCCAAATTAACATGCATTAAACCCGGAACACGATCTGTTTCTTTTGCTTTTTTGTAGAAATGAACTCCTTGAACCAATGAAGAAGCACAGTTTCCAACACCAATAATTGCTACTCGTACTTTTTTATCACTCATTATTAAAATATTCTCCTTTTAATTTGGGGGTTCATTTTCAATCTTAAAATTATACCTTATTGAATTTATCCAATCAGATACAACAATCTTGAAATTATACACATTGTTAAAACAATCAACAGTTGATTTACAATTTGTTAACAATTTCAATTCATCATTTCTTTTCATCATCGCGGTCTGGCAATGCCGCTAAAAACACCTACCCACCTCGATTTTGGGGATGAGATTTTTTGGTTTATTTATTTTGTGAAACTCCAAGTCATGGTCTTGTTGATACCACGACGATTCACATGCCACAACGATTACCTTGTAAAAACCGTGGTTTAGAGTATAATCCGAATCGCTTCGGGGCGTAGCTCAGCCCGGCTAGAGTGCACGGTTCGGGTCCGTGAGGCCGGCGGTTCAAATCCGCCCGCCCCGACTAAAAAGTTGATTCACTCAATCAACTTTTTTTTATTTTCAGACCAGATCGTAAAAAATTCACGATTAAATTTCTGTGAACTTTTTATCTATAAAACTCTCTGCCAATTTCACCATCTGGTAAACATCCTCAAAGTTTGATACCAAACCCAGGGATACCCTTACTGCCCCTGTACTTTTTTCAACCAGACAACTGCGAAAATCTTGATAATCAAAGTTTGTCTTAATCGAAAAACAGGATGTCAGTTCATCAGCAGATAACCCCAAAGCCATTTCGCCATCTCCCGGATTGCAGAAACATCCCGTTCTTAAAGAAATTCCCATTTCATTAGCTCGTGCTTCCACCTTCAAATGATCAATAAAATGCCCATCGGGATCATAAAAATTCATCGCGATGGTAGCACCTCGCTTTTCCATCGTTTTTGGTCCGTAGATAGAAACCAATTTTTGATCATTGGAATGGTACATCGTTGATAGTTTTTTTAATAGCCAGGCGGTTAAATTGACGACCCGTTTGTGAATCCTGCCATAGCCAATATTTGAAAAATAATTTAATCCAATCTCTATTGCTGATAAACTCAAATAATTAAGTGTCCCATCTTCAAATCCTTCCGCACCCTGATGGAGATAATAACGATCACCCTGCACGGATGCCACTGTGATTGTCCCACCAGCAAACCAGGGGCGTTTAAGTTTGGCGAGAGCTTCCCTGCGGGCGAGTAGAATTCCAACACCTGTCGGATAACCGAATATTTTATAAAAAGATAATGTGACAAAGTCAGGATGAACTTCCCGTAAATCCAATTCATTTGTGGGAACAAAAGCTGCAGCATCCAACAATACATCCCACCCAAAGGATTTGGCGATATTGATCCATTCCAATGAATGTTGGACTCCCGAAAAATTCGATTGTACCGGATAGGCAAATAAGCTATTTCCCTGAGGTGATAATTGTTTCAGTTGACAATTCAATTCGTCCTGGTCTAACCCCAAATCTGGAAGTAAAACAGGAATGTAATTAATTTCTGCACCTTTAGAACGGGCATACTCTCGGATGCCATTCACGGAATTATGATTGTCATAGGTTAATAAATAATGACTGTTTTTATCAAATGGATATGACTCTCCCACCAATTTCAAGGATCCACTGGCATTTAGTGTAAATATACATTCGTATTCTAGCGGATCTGCATGAAAAAAATCCAGTACTGCTTTACGTGTCTTTTCAATCAATCTGGTCATCAACAGAGAAGTAGGATTGCTGGAATGGGGATTTCCAAATACATTGTTGGATAACAATTCGTGGTGTTTTTTTAATTGGGTGATTGAATACAATCCTGCACCAGTGTAATCAAGATAGGTGTGCTGCTGGTTGTCAAGATTAGGGTATTCTATTGCCCTTAATTCTTCCAGATACTCTGTTTCTGAGAATTCAGGAAAGTCTTGTAGGAATTTTTGTTTTTCTTCATCGACGTAAAGCAATCTCGAATGATTCATCTTTGTTGTTTGTTTCAAAAAGTTTTTATTTTCCATAAATTCTTCTCAGATTTAATAATTTTTAAGTTATCTTTTCAATAATTCACGGTTCATGTGTTTTAGGCTGGCGATTGCTGGCCTAAAACACCCAACAACCGGGTTTATTGTGATGATACTTTTTTATGAAATTATTATAGCTGTTCTCATTTGTACAGTGATAGGAATTTGGGATTTTTCTTGAAGAGTGTTAAAATCACAGGATGACGAAAAACAATTTACATCCATTAATTCTGCAACCCACTATAAAAAATTATATTTGGGGGGGCAGGACTTTTGAGAAGTTCGCAGATGAAAATCTTTCAGATACTGAACCAATCGCCGAAATTTGGGTAATTTACGGTGAAAACAAGGTGCAAAACGGCCAATTAATGGGGAATTCCTTGAATGATATTGTTCACCTATATGGCTCTGAACTGGTCGGGAACAGGGTCGAATCAAAAATAATTGAAAAATTCCCCATATTGGTCAAATTGCTCGATTGTAATCTATGGTTATCCATACAAGTACACCCCAATGACCAGCAA
Source organism: Anaerolineaceae bacterium (assembly GCA_030653365.1). GTDB lineage: Bacteria > Chloroflexota > Anaerolineae > Anaerolineales > Anaerolineaceae > UBA6170. The sequence goes on along the minus strand of JAURZL010000007.1, from coordinate 67,787 downwards.
GCTGAACATTTGGAAGGAATTGACTTTTCAGGAAAATCAGAAGGATGGTTTGTTCTGGATGCTGAAGCGGGAGCACAATTAATCGCCGGCGTGAAACCAGATATTGACAAACTGGAGCTGGAAAAATCTATACGTAATGGCGATTTAATTGATAAATTACAATATCACAATATTTCCAAAAATGATTCCATTTTAATTCCTGCAGGAACAATTCATGCGTTGGGTCCTGGTTCAATCATTTATGAGATTCAACAAAATTCAGATGTAACCTACCGGGTTTATGATTGGGGTCGGCCAGCTACCGCAGGTCGTCAGCTACATATCGACAAATCGATTGAAGTTGCAGATCCAAAATTGAATGTTCATTTTCAAAAATTCAATGAAGATTCGTTGACAAATTTAATCAAAATCTTCTCATGCGATTATTTTGAACTAAACTTGATCCAATCGAATGGACAAACCTTGATCCAAAATACCGACCGAGAGAGTTTTCATTCACTCACTGTAATCAATGGGTCTGCATTAGTAGAATATAAAAATGAGAATTATTCTCTCAACCAGTATGAAAGTATTCTAATTCCCGCTTTTTGTGAAACATACCGTTTAAGCGGAAATTTCAGATTGCTTTTAGGGAGCCTTAACGGTAATTAGGAAACGTATGAGTAAAGAAAAACCAACCATTCTCGTTGCTGTCAGTGGTGGCGTTGATAGTTCTGTTGTTGCAGCCATGTTAGCAGAACAAGGATACCCTGTCATCGGTGTGATGATGCACTTATGGAGCGAGTCAGGAAAAGAATGTGAAAACAAATGCTGCACCCCGCAATCGATGGAGGAAGCCAGAAAATCTGCTCAAACCATCGGTTACCCTTTTCATGTCATTGATGCTGCAGAAACTTTCAGAAAACAAATTGTTCAATATTTTTTGGATGGTTATGGGCAAGGTAAAACCCCTAATCCATGTGTTATATGCAACAGAGACATTAAGTGGGGATTACTCTTTGATAAAGTAAGTGATTTTGGTGCGGATTATCTCGCAACGGGTCATTATGTCCGTCTTGCAAAAGATGAAAATGAAAGAATCCGAGTGCTAAAAGCCAAAGATTCCCAAAAAGATCAATCCTATGTTATGAGTATGTTGCAGCAATCCCAATTGCAAAAAACTCTCTTCCCCTTAGGGGAATACCTGAAACCTGAGGTGAGAGATATCGCCCGAAGATATGGTCTTCCAATGGCAGAGAAAAAAGACAGTCAGGATTTATGCTTTGTTTCTGATGATAACTATCGCGACTTCTTACTACGGAATGCTCCTGAAATCGCTGTACCAGGATCGATCTTGGACCGTTTTGGAAACAAATTAGGAGATCATCAGGGTCTAGCTTTTTATACAATCGGCCAGCGGAAAGGCATTCGCCTATCTGCATCAGAACCTTTGTACGTTCTTGAAAAAAACGCAAAAGATAATGTGCTTGTTGTCGGACTAGCTGAGGATTTGAATCAAAACGCGATTTTGGTCAAAGATGTAAATTGGATCAGTGGTGAGACTCCACACGATGAGATAAAATCCGATGTAAAAATTCGTTATAAAGCAGATTATGTCAGAGCAACCGTCATTCCGATTGAAAATCAAAAAGTCAGGATTGAGTTTGACCAACCAGTACGGGATGCAACCCCAGGCCAATTTGCCGTTTTTTACAATGATGACGAATTATTAGGCGGTGGCGAGATAGAAATGTCAATTTGATCATCAGGAAATCAAATTTTCTTGATCAATAATAATTTTTGTAACAAGAGATTTTTGACTTTCTAAAACTACCAAAACCCTCTGTCCTCTGTTTTCTGAGAAGATAACTGGTAACTTTATTATTACAATTGTTTATTATTGATAATAATGATATATTATATCCAAATTTTTTACATGGAGAATAACATGGATATCAATAATAATAAAAACAAAAAAGGTATTCCAATACCAATTGTGACACTTAATCGTGCCATTCTCACATTTGGTATCTTATTCGCTTTGCTTACACAACAGACCTGGTTGACAACGATTTTGTTTTTCATATTGCTTCCAACTACTTTATTAGGAAAACAATACAGCATAATTTATTGGATTGGTAGCTGGCTCTTCAGAAAAAAGATTGCAGTCTCAAACTACGAAGATGCTGGACTTCAAAGATTTAATAATACAATTGCGACCACCCTGCTCGGTTTTGCCCAGATTTTCTTCCTTGTCGGTCAATCAATTTTGGGTTGGGTTTTTGCAAGCATGGTAATGCTGGCTTCCGGTGTCGCTCTCCTTGGATTTTGTGTTGGTTGTTTCCTCTATTACCAGTTTAAAATCCAGCGATATCGAATTTTTGGACCATGATTGTTTATCCAATAATTGAATTTGCTCCACGCTGGAAAGCCAACTCATTCAAAGAATAATACTTTTGAGGAATTCGTGCTGCTATCACCTTGAGAAATACTTGCTCGTCAATTCCCAATAGTGTTGATAAGGCGCCTAATAACACAACATTGGATGCTTTTGGATATCCAATTTCTTCAGCGATATCCAAACCCTTTACCCAAAATTCATTTGAGGTAAAGGGGATGATCGTCTTATGAATCTTTTCATCCTCTGGATACTCAAATATCCCAGAACTGACCGTCACCGGAACAATTGCGTAATCATTAATCAATAATAGGCCACCAGGTTTGATCTGTTCAATCGAGCGCAGTGCTTCCAGTTTTTCAAATGCAATGATGATGTCAGCATCACCTTTGGAAATAATCGGTGAGAATACTTGCTCTCCCCATCGAATATAAGAGATAACAGTACCTCCTCTTTGCGACATTCCATGGATTTCCGCTTTTTTCACATCGTATCCCAATGCCAAACCTAAATCCGCCAGAACATTACTGGCCAAAATCGTTCCTTGTCCTCCCACACCGGTTAATAAGAAATTGACACCATCTGGATAATCTTTTTTTAATTTCTTTTGATCCATGTTTAAACCTCTTCTGATTTTCTTTGCGCAATTACCTGATCACGGAATAAAATAGCATCCCGAGGACAAACCTGTGCGCAAATCTCACATCCGGTACATAATTCCTGATCGATTATCGCCAGTGGGCGATGGTATTTTGGGTCAAGTTCTTCAGATTTTAAAATCGCAGGGCAACCAATTCGAAAACAAACGGTACAACCATTACATTGATCTGTTACCAGTAAAGGTAGATATTTTTTTCTGGCAGAGGGTAATAAAGCGCACTCCTCTTTTGTAATCAAGACGGCTGGACCAGCTTCTTTCATCCATTGTTTAAGTGTTTTCTCAATGATTTCAACTTCAAAAGCATCAACCGTTAAAACCTTTTCTATACCACAGGCACGTACCAGCATTTCAATATCCAATTGAACAGTTGCTTGATGTTGTAGGGTAAATCCGGTCCCCGGATTATCCTGATGCCCGGTCATCCCTGTTACACGGTTATCCATAATGACTGTTATTACATTACTGCGGTTATAAGCTACATTAATCAAAGCAGGAATTCCTGTATGGAAAAAAGTAGAGTCACCAATAACTGCCACATGTCGTTCCTGATCTCCCGCCACTGCTGCACCATGGGCGACTCCAATGCTGGCTCCCATGCATCCACAGGTATCGATCGTAGATAAAGGCGGTGCGACCCCCAATGTGTAACAACCAATATCGCCATTAACTGGTACTTTTAGTTTTGATAAAACATAAAAAGAGGATCGATGTGGGCAGCCTGGGCACAACGTTGGTGGACGCGCAGGCAAAGGTAAATTAATACTCGTTCCCTCTTTTTTCACAGTAAATTCTAATAGTCCTGCTTTTTGAGCTGAAAACCTGACAATTTCCGGATTCAATTCTCCTGTTATCGGGAAAATCGATTTTGTATGGTAGGTTTCTGACTTTTCAACATGATTGGGGCGATAAATATCAAAACCCATCAACCGTACCTGATCTTCAATAAATGGATCCAATTCTTCTAAAACAATAACTTTTTCTACATTTTTACAAAATGATCGGATCATCTCGACTGGTAATGGAAAAACCATTCCTAATTTAAGAATACTTGCCTGCGGAAAAACTTCCCTCGCATATTGATAGGCAACACCACCGGTAATAATTCCTAAATCATTTTTTCGATACTCAATGCGGTTATAGGCAAAAGATTCAGCAAACTGAGCAAGATCTTCAATTCTTTCTTCAATAATTGGGTGTCTTTTCCTGGCATTTACAGGAATCATCACATACTTGGCAGTATTGCGTGGATATGGTCCCTTCGCAGGTATCTGTTGCTGTTGTTCAGTCATCTCGACGGGAGAACTGGTATGACAAACTCTTGTGGTCATTCGTAACATTACAGGGGTATCGAATTGTTCACTCAAATCAAATGCGGCTATGGTAAAATCTCGTGACTCCTGGCTGTCCGCAGGATCAAGGCATGGAATTCTGGAAAATTTTGCAAATTGGCGGTTATCCTGCTCATTCTGAGAAGAATGCATGGAAGGATCATCAGCAGATACAATTACCAAACCAGCTTCAATCCCGGTCATAGCAACATAAAACAAAGAGTCAGCAGCTACATTTAAGCCAACATGTTTCATTGTGGATATGGTGCGTTTACCGGCGTAAGCAGCACCAATCGCGACATCAAGTCCTACTTTTTCATTAGGTGCCCATTCCGCGTACACATTTGGAAATCGGGCAAAAGTTTCCATGATCTCTGTACTGGGCGTTCCGGGATAACCAGATGCGACAGAGCATCCAGCTTCCCATGCCCCTCTTGCAACGGCTTCATTGCCTGATAATAAACGTTTCATCAAATCCTCCGGTGACTAAACTTCAATTTGTTTAAGGATTACTCTTCCGTCTAACGCCAAAACTCCTTTTTCAAGAACGAGCAAAGGATTGATTTCAATCTCCTCAATTTCATCAAAATCAACTGCAAGTTGACTTAACCGAAGAATGGTTTCAACGACGGCATCCACATCTACAGGATTTTGTCCACGGTATCCGGTCAGCAATTTTCCAGCTCGAGTCGACTTCACCATTTCGATTGCATCTCTTTTGGTTAATGGTGCTACGCGGAATGACACATCCTGAAATAGCTCAACAAAAATTCCACCCAGACCAAACATCATCATTGCTCCAAATCCCGGATCACGTTTCATGCCAATTATCACTTCCTGTCCTTTTGGTGCCATTGCCTCAATCAATACTCCCTCTAAGCGTGCTTCTGGCATTTTTTGTGATATACCTGCGATCATTTCCTGATAAGCTGCCCTAATCGAATCTTTATCCTTTAAATCCAATCGGATACCACCCAGATCAGATTTATGAAGAATGTCAGGCGAATTAATTTTCATAACAACCGGAAAACCAATTGCTTCCGCCACCTTAACAGCCTCCTGTACATTAGCAGCCAATTCACCAGCGATCAGTGGAATTTTGTACGCATTCAGAAGTGGTCGGGTTAATACTTCTCCCATACTGCCAATGTGACTGGCCTGTTCAATTGTTGATTTTACTATTTCGACATTCACATCACTGAAATATACAGGTTCTTCAATTGGTTGAGAAAGCCAATCAGCATAGGTTTTCATTGCACCTAAAATCACACCAACACTTTCAGGAAACACAACCATGGGCACATTCCGACTGTGAAGTAATTTTCTGGGTTCCAGAACCAGTGAATCACCCATAAAACAGGCAATTACAGTTTTATCAGTTGATCCAGCAATGTGCGCAATTTTTTCTGCAACTTCCAAAGGATTTACCAGTGATTGTGGGACTAGAATCGGTAAAATTACATCTACATTGGGATCTTCCACAAGAAATTGCATCGCTTTTTCATAATCTTGTGGTTCTGCTCCACCCAACATATCGACTGGATTAGCAACCTGAGCACTTGGATTTAGCACTGCACGTAGAGCTGAAATTGTTTTTGTGTCTAAATCAGCCATTAAAAATCCATTATTAGCCAGACTATCAGACATTAAGGCTGCAGGACCTCCAGAATTTGTTAAAATGGCGACATTTTTTCCTTTTGGTAAATTTTGAAGTGCCAAAGCCTGCGACACATCAAATAAATCATTTACAGCCTGAACCTCAACCACACCACTCTGTTTAAAAGCAGCCTGGTATGCTGTATGACTGCCGGCCAGGGAGCCAGTGTGTGAGGATACAGCTCTTGCACCTGCAGATGTGCGCCCAGCTTTTAGTAAAATGATCGGTTTTTTCCTGGTTACCTGTTTAGCGATTTTTAAAAAATTCTGCCCATCTCGGATTTGTTCAACATACGCAGCAATTACCTGAGTGTGCGGATCATCACCAAGATATTCGATCATATCTGTTTCGGTTACATCAGCTTCATTACCCAGACTGAGAAAATGCGAAAATCCAATCCCTTTGCCTTTAACAAAATCGACCACACCACCTAAAACCGCTCCAGATTGAGATAAGAAACCAATCCCGCCTGTATCCGGAACCCCGGAGATAAAAGTCGTATTTAAACCGGTATGCAAACTCATTGTTCCAACGCAATTAGGCCCAACCATTCTAATATCATGTTCTTTGACAAACTGTAGGACCTTTTGTTCCAATTCTTCCCCATCTGGACCCAGCTCTTTAAATCCTCCGGAGATGACTGTCACAGCCTTAATTCCTCTCTTTTGGCAATCCGAGAGGATTGGAAGGATATAACTGGCAGGCAGGATAATGACGGCCAGATCGACTGGATCAGGGACACTCAGAATATCCGGGTAACATTGATACCCCAGGATTTCATCTACTTTTGGATTTACAGGATAGATACCCCCTTGATACCCATAAAGAGTCAAATTTTTTACAATGCCATAACTGAGTTTATTGGGCTTGTTGGAAGCACCAATTATTGCCACACCGCTTGAATCAAAGAATGGTTTCAAACTATTTTGCATATATCACTCCCATACATCAAATTGACTGGTTCTAGCCACCAGCCTTTTTAACAACGTAACCTTTTTCCTCTAATAATTTCATTGCTGTGTCTCGAACATCACCCTGAATTTCAATAATCCCCTTTTTTATTGATCCACCTGCTCCGCAATGATGTTTAAGATCTTTGATTAATACTTTCAATAAATCAACATCGACAGGAAGTCCTTCAACCAGGGTCACCGATTTTCCACCCCTTCCCTTTCGTTCGATTCGCAGACGAATGATTCCATCTCGTTTCATGGGAAGGCAGGCTGTTTTCTTTTTACAGTCACATTTCTGAACAGGCTTTCCGCAATTTGGGCAGATCTTGCCTTGATCAGTTGAATAAACTGTTCGATTTTCATCCCGATTTAAACGCATCAATTCCTCAATTATTTTATTTTTTAGAGAGAATCATCCTTAGCTAATGAGGTTCTACTGTAGGGAAGAGTAATAGAAAATCATCTAACATATTGAACAATAAAATTATTATACTTATGAACTTAAGTTTAAATCATAGCAATGTAATTGGTTTATCATTAATTTTGTCATAATAAGAATCAAAAACCGGCTGTGATAGCCGGTTTAGATTATTTTCTAATTTTTTGCTCTCATGCAGGTGAACTAACTCTCCATATCCAAATTGATCGCCTTTTTGCTACTCTTTTGTCGCCTTAACTGATATCTTTTGTGATACTTTCTCCGATTTCGGTAACACCATTTTTAATACGCCATCTTTAACTTCTGCAACAATCTTTTCCTGGTCGATCTCATTTGAAATGCTGAACTTTCGTCTGAAGCTGCCAATTCCATATTCAGCATAGGTGAGTGAATAATCTTCTGGTTTTTCAACCTGTACTTCAGCATCGATTGTAAGTACATTTTTTTCTAATGTAATGTCGATTGAGTTTTCATCGGCACCAGGAATATCAGCAACAACGTGGATTGCTTCATCCGATTCGTAAATATCCACTCTGGGAACATACACCCGACTATCTCTCGTTCGTTCTGCCTGATCTTGCTCAACAATTTCTTGTTTCTGGGTTTCAGGATTTGATAATTGTTCCGACATACTGCACCTCCTGTTTATATTGCTTTTACAGTAATCTTGCGGGGTTTATCTGATTCAGCTCGTGGCAACCAGATTTTGAGTACCCCTTTCTCATAATTCGCTTCCACTTTATCCACATCAATGGGGAAAGGCAATTGGATCGTTCTTGTAAAGCTTCCATAACCTCTTTCCTGTCGATGATATCGAATATTTTCGTCTTCTTCTGGAGCAGCTCTGGAGCCACTAATTGTTAATGTTTCCCCTACTACTTTGATATCCAAATCATCCACATTCATCCCAGGTACTTCAGCGGTAATCACCTGACCAGAATCAGCTTTTGTCCAAACATTCATTGCTGGGAAATCATAACTGCTAATTGGACGATCCCCCAACCTGTTCGTATTGGCACTATCAAACATTCGATTCATCTCTCTTTGTAATTTATCCATTTCTTCCCACAAAGATGTTGAAGATTTTCTCCTGTATAACATAAATACCTCCTTGTGAATTATTATCTTATCCATAATTTACTGCGAAAATATTAGAGAAATACTAGCAAAATATTAACGATTTATAAAAATTCAATAAAAATCTTCAATAATTCTGTACAATTTATGTAGTTTCGTATCGATTCTAGGATTATTGCGTCATATAGGATGAACATGTCTATCATCGAAGAAAATGAAGGTTTGATCACCAGATTACAGGCGTTTGATATGAGTGCAATAGAATGGGTTTACGATCAATATAATGAAGCAATATACCGATACGGATATCGATTGCTCGGAAATCAAGACAAAGCCGAAGAGTGTGTTGCTGAAACATTCAGTCGTTTTTTAAATGCACTCAAAAATGGGAAAGGTCCGAAAAAATATGTTCGGCCATACCTTTATCGAATGGCACACAATTGGATAACAGATCAATACCGGCGCGCAATCCCTGAAGATGAGGGTCTCCCTGAGCAATATGCTTCACAAAATGATCATCCTGAAGATTTAGTGATTGATCAAATTGAAAGCGGGACAATTCGGAATGTTTTGCGAGAACTTCCGGAGAACCAACGTCAGGCAGTCGTTCTCAAATTTGTGGAAGGTTTGAATAATCAAGAAATTGCCCTTGCTATGAATAAACCAATTGGTGCGGTAAAAGCCCTTCAACATCGCGGATTACAGACAATAAGAAAGAAATTAGAGGTGAAACGATGAAAATTTTTGATGAGGAAATCAAACAAAAACTGGAAAAACTTGATGCAATTCCTGAAAGAAATCCTTTGCGGGTTCAATCAGCCAAAAAGAATTTCATGAATGAAGCGCGTATGTTGGCCGGAGGAAGTTTTGTTTCCGTTCCAAAAAAATCATGGTGGAACCAAATATTCGTAAAGAAGGAGACTTTTCCAATGAAACTTTTAACAATCACAACAATTCTCGCACTCTTATTTGGCGGTGGAATATCCGCAGTAGCTGCCCAGGACAGCTTACCTGGAGATTTATTTTACCCGGTCAAAACGTTGGTAGAAGATATTGAATTGGGGCTCGCAACCAAACCAGAAACCCAGTTTCAAATTGCATTAAAACATGCAAATTACCGATTTGATGAAATAAATACATTAGTAGGCAAAGGTGAATATATTCCGGAACCACATATAATTGCATGGCAAACACAATTGATGACAGCCTTACAATTCGGTGTAAATACAGAGGATCCGATCGGGAAATTATTAATGGTTCAAAATATGCTACAGCAACAAACCATGATGATGAATAAAGGCGAGCTAACCGGTGAACCAATCATGAATATGTTCAAGAACACATTACAAAATCAAATGAAATTAGTGACTGCAGGAATTGAAGAACCTGAGTTGCTTTCCAATGAACTTAAATTCATGGCAAATTATCAGGAAAAACATGGCACTGAAGAGTTGGAAGAATTATGGATGAACATGTATATGTATGGAAACTCAGAAGAAAGTGAAGTCGGTTCCGTTCAAAATCAAGGAGAAGTACCACACCCTGTTGAAGATCCATTTATGTGGATGCATCTTAATGGCTCTTTATTATCCGAGATTGAACCAGGAGGATTAGATCAAGGTGGAATAAATGGTGGCTATCAAAATTCCTTCAACGATCAACCCAACGGTGGCAACCAGGGCGACAACGACAACGGTAACAATGGCGGAAGTGGCAGCAATGGTGGAGGAAACGGCGGAAAATAAACTGATTTTCCAACATTGATAAAATTTGACCAAACAAAAATCAAATAAGGGTTGTTTTGAAAATCAGAACAACCCTTATTCTATTAAGATTTTTTAGTTCTCCCAAAAATTGATGGCAATAGTGGTATTGCTAAAAGATTCAAACCTGCAATGATCGCGAATGTCCAGCGATAACCAACACTATCTGCCAATAAACCCGCAATCGGTAATCCTACCCCAGTGCCAATATTAGCAATAGCCATTAAAATTGAAAACATGGAAGCAGCAATTCGTGGATCAGATTTTCGCATTGATATCGCAAAATAGACTGTTTCATAGTAACCAAAAGCCAATCCAAAGATAAAAACCAATGGCCAGGCGATTGACGCGGTAGGGGTAAAAGAAAAGATTGCCACAGAAATAAAAGAAATCATCAGGGCAATTTCAACAGCCCTCCTTTGCCCAATTTTGTCAGTCAATGGACCACCAGTTATTCCACCGATCACTACACCAATCCCCCAAACGGTTGTAAAGAAGCCAGCCATCATAACGGAGATCCCAAAGCTTGATTGAAGAAATGGATTAATTATCTCATTGGCTGCGTTAATAATGAGTGAATATAGTGCACCTAGCAATCCCAGTGCAATAATAGGCCAGTGTTTAAAAGCTTCAAAAGCTTTCCACTCAAATTTTTGTTCAGGTCTTCTTGGGGGTTCTTTAAATCCAACCACCAGGATCAATGGGATCAAAGACAGTATGGCTAATAACCAGAACGCGGCAGTCCATGATACTTTTTGTGCCAGTACACCTATGAGACTGGATAAAACCACAACGCCCATCGCCCTGCCACCAACCATAATTCCCTGAATTTTTCCTGCTTCATTCTCGGGTGTCGTATCCAAAGCAAGCCCATCGGTCGTTGTGTCATACAATGCCATACCAGTCATCACCAGAAAAGCCATCAAACCATATAATGCGAAATCTTTACCTGGGTTAATAAAAGGAACGATGACCAAACAAACAGCCTGTAAAATGAGTCCCATAATAATATAAGGTTTTCTATGTCCAAATTTTAAAAGGTTTACCCGGTCACTGAGAATCCCCAGAAAAATCTTTAATACAAATGGGGTTAAAGCGATACCGCTAATGAGACCAATCTGGCTCATACTTAGACCGAATGATAGTAAATAAATGGCATTTAATGCGGTAAAGTAACTTAACACGGCTCCTTGTGCAAAGTACAATAAAGCAAACATGCTATATCTGGAAAATTTCGAAGGTTGCTTCATATCAAATCCTACTTTGAGATAAAATTATTGTAGCTTTTCATCATCGCAGCCAGGGTGTTTTTGGCAAAACACCTGCCAACCCCGGATTATTGAGATGATACAAATTATTCTGTAAATGGAATATTTTTGTGACAATCAGAAGTTTAGAATTGAACAAAAAGATTGTCAAAAGAAAAGGGAATCCAGGAAGTGAATTTGTTTGTTCTTAGACATAGATGTTGCTTGTCAACTCTTGGCAATTCTAGTATAGTCAATGATAAATTTGTAAAAATACAAATCCTAAACAACTTGAGAAAAGATGGAGTGGAGAATAATCAAGGATGAATTCTGAAAAATCTACCATCAATTGGCTTGATAAGCCAATTTCTGATTACCTGCCAAAACTTACAATTGAAAATTTATTTATTTTCCTAATAATTCTATTAGCAATTATCAGCCGGTTTTACGATCTTGGGGCACGTGTGATGAGTCATGATGAGGTCAATCACGTAGTACCCGCCTGGGATCTGGCAACAGGAAAAGGCTATAAACAGGATCCGATCACCCATGGTCCACTGCAATTTCATCTGATTGCTTTGTCTTATTTTATGTTTGGTGACTCAGATTTTTCTGCGAGAATTCCCGCAGCACTGGCCAGTGTTGCAGCAGTCGCTTTCGTATTACTTTTTTTCAAAAGATATTTAGGAAAAAGGGGGCATCTTATTGGTGGGGCAATCTTTTTAGTCTCACCTTATTTACTTTTTTATGGGCGATATACAAGAAACGAAGGATTAATTGAATTAATTGCAGTGTTAATGATTTATGCTACCTTACGTTATCTTGACCGTGGTGATAATTTTTCATTAATGCTGCTCACCATTGCCCATGCTCTGAATTTTGCTGCCAAAGAGACTGCCTATATATATATGGCAATTTTATTGTTATTTCTTGCTTTCCAGTTTCTAACAGAAGTGATCAGGGAACATTGGAAAACAAAAAAATCTCGAGAATTATTTGTCATACTTATAGTTATCACAATAGGATTATTATTTGCCGGGATATTTCTTGGCTACTTTAATGCGAAACAAAATCCAACCAATGAATTGGGAGAATTGATAACCCAATCAGCAACTAATATGGCTATGCTGGCAAGTCTATCTGTGTTGGTAGCTGTCCTGGTTGGTATTGCAGCAATAATTGTTTTAGTCAAAGGAATTGGACTCGATGCTATCCGTCATTTACGGACTTTTGATTTATTGATATTAAATGCTACCCTGGTTCTTCCGCTTTTAGCAGCCTTTCCCATTAATATCCTCGGATCACTTTTTGGACAAGCATGGAAACCTACCGATTACTCAACAATGGGAATGGTCCGAATTGGAATTGCCCTGGTAATAATGGGTGGAATATCAGTTGCCATAGGATTTTGGTGGAAACGAAAAATATGGTTAAAAAACATGGCTGTCTTCTGGGCGATTTTTATCGTTTTTTATACAACCTTCTTTACGAATGGAAGAGGGTTTTTTACAGGAATTGTCGGATCATTAGGATACTGGTTAGATCAACAAGCGGTTAATCGTGGAACCCAACCCCTTTATTATTACGGTTTACTACAAATGCCTTTTTACGAATACCTATCAATCATTGGATTCTTAATAGCCATAATCTTTGGATTGACTCATTTGAGGTTATCGAGCCTGGCGGTCGCTGTTCCCCTTTCTCTGATTTTTCAGCACAAAAAGAAGGTTCCAGAAATTGAGAAACCTGGTGAGACTATTTCAGAAGATTTGGTGGATTTAAATAGCAAAATTGATGATTTAGAAGAGGAAGAATTCGCTCCGGATCATTATCGTGTACCAGTTCTATTTCTTTTGGGATTCTTCTCGATTATGAGCCTGCTTGCTTATAGTCTTGCAGGTGAAAAAATGCCCTGGTTAACCGTTCACATAGCTCTACCATTTGCATTAACAGCTGCCTGGGGTTTTGATAAATTGATTGATAGAATTCCATGGGAAGAATTTATTCGTGGTAAGAAGTGGATCAGTATTCTCCTTCTTCCCGTTGTCATAACAAGCTTTATTGGCTTTTTAGGGTCAATTTTGAGCCCAACACCTCCTTTTCAAGGTAATTCCCTGGAGCAATTACAGACAACCAGTACATTTATTATGTCTTTTATCATGTTAGTTTTTTCATTGTATGGAATTATTTATTTTATAAAAGACTTTTCATGGTTGAGTATAGCCAGGATTTTCGTTTTAGCATTTGTTGTATTACTGGCTTTTCTGACGATTCGTACTTCCATTATGGCCTCCTTCATTAATTATGATAATGGAAAAGAGTTTCTTGTTTATGCTCATGCTGACAGAGGACCTAAGGATATCCTGGAACAGGTAGAAGAAATTTCTAAACGCACTGTTGGGGATAAGAAAATTAGTGTTGCTTATGATAATGATTCCTTATATCCATATTGGTGGTACTTCCGCGATTATCCCAACAAACAATGGTATACCGACAAACCAACCAGAGATCTCTTAAATTCACCAATAATTCTCGCAAGTGATCAAAATTATTCAAAAATCGATTCTCTTGTAAAAGACGATTATGTGAAGTATGACTATATTCGCCTGGTCTGGCCTATGCAGGATTATTATTTCCTGACATGGGAACGAGTTCGCTATGCAATAACAGATGCCGAAATGCGATCAGCACTTTTTCAAATTTGGTTAAATAAAGATTACAGCAAATATGCCCAGATAAAAGGTAGAAGTGATCTCACGGTTGCAACCTGGTCGCCTTCGGATTCAATCCGAATGTATTTGCGAAAAGACATAATTGGGCAGATATGGAATTATGGATCGATGCCAGCAGTAATATCTGCACCAGTGGTTGATCCTTATGAGGGTCAGATTCAATCTCTTTTACCAGACCGTGTGATTGGATATTATGGCAAAGAACAGGGTCAATTGGATGCGCCACGTGGAATAGCAATCGGACCGGATGGAAGTATTTATGTAGCTGATTCTCGCAACCACCGCATTCAACGATTTGCAGAAGACGGAACCTTGTTGAATGTATGGGGTAGCTTTGCAGATATTCTTTCAGGTGATGCACCTCCAGGTACCTTTAATGAACCCTGGGGTATTGCGATTGGACCGGATGGATCTGTTTATGTTACAGATACCTGGAATCATCGGGTACAAAAATTCACTGCTGAAGGAATTTTTGTTACCATGTGGGGTTACTTTGGTGCAGCAGAAGATCCAGAAGGTTTTTGGGGTCCCAGAGGAATTATCGTTGATGAAGAGAATCGTGTTTATATCTCTGATACGGGAAACAAACGCATAGCAATCTTTGATTCAAGTGGAAATTTCATTTCACAATTTGGGGAAGCAGGTTTTGATATCGGTCAATTGGATGAGCCTGTTGGTTTAGCTATGGGATTAAATGGTGAAATTTATGTTTCTGATACATGGAATCAACGAATTCAAGTCTTCGTTCCGAATGCCGATAAATCTTCCTACAGCGTAATGAATTCCTGGGATATCGTAGGTTGGTACGGACAAAGCCTTGATAACAAACCATTCCTTGCCACTGACAACCTTGGAAATGTTTACACTACCGATCCTGAAGGCTTCAGAATTCTTGGATTCCAACCTGATGGAATGTTTATCACTGGCTGGGGAGATTACAGCCCCAGTTCCGATGGTTTTGGATTACCAGCTGCCTTAGCATTTGACCAAAACAATGGTGTTTGGGTATCTGATGCCGGGAATAGTGTTTTGCTGCATTATGTAATCCCATAGATAAATCAATTCTCCCTTTTGTCTCTTTCATCTTTGCAGTCACGGTGTTTATAATGGTGTACCCACCATTATAAACACCTGCCAACATCGGATCATTGGGGTAATACCTGAATTTATTTACTCTATAATTTGGAACTTCTTCAAGGGGAATTTATACTGTTTTATTTTTGTAACTATCGATGATTGCACCAATTATTATTCCAAAACCTGCCCCAATTCCTGCACCAATCGCCATATTATCAAAAATAAGACCTAATCCTGCACCAATCGCCACACCAAAAACTAATCCTATGCCAACACTTGATGTCTTTTTTGATTCCATTTTCAATTCCTTTCTTATTTACTAACAAACGCTACCTTACTAAACCTTTTCCTTGAAAATTGCTACATTCTCGTTATTAGCGTATTTCCAATTAATTACTCAAGATTATTGATTATTCCATACATGATGAATGTCAATTTAAAGCTTATCATTAATAATATTTCTTTTACCTGACCAGGTGTCCAGTCAGGAATTAGATTTACTTACAAAGTCCTTAGTCCAATTGGTTAGGTTTCAATAATTTTTTTCGATACTCTGTGGTAAGATACATCGGTTTAAAGGATTTAAATTTGATGGGTGAATTCGCAGCATTAATCGCAGCTTTTTTATGGGCTTTATCTTCGATATTTTTTTCATTTGCTGGAAAAGAAATCGGCTCTTCTTCCTTAAACCGAATCAGACTGAGTTTTGCATTTATCTTTCTCATAATTACCCACACAATCGTTTTTGGAACCCCGATTCCATTAAATGCATCTCTAGAACAATGGATTTGGCTGGGATTATCCTCAATCATTGGTCTGGTTGTTGGTGATCTTTTCTTGTTTCAATCTTTCATCATGGTTGGACCACGCCTGGCAATGCTGGTAATGGCGATTGTACCTGTCATCAGTTCTCTGTTTGCCTGGATTTTTTTGGGAGAGCAGCTTTCTTTCATTCAAATGGCAGGGATTTCTCTGACGATTGGTGGAATCGCTCTGGTCATATTGGACCGGAATAAGTCTCACAACCCGATATATAGTGACCGACATAAATGGATTGGCGTTTTATTTGCCATTGGTGCTGCAATCGGACAGGCTGTTGGTTTAATATTCGCAAAAAAAGGTTTACCACCTGAATTTTCTGCTCTCTCTGGTGTGGTCATCCGCGTTATTGTAGCTGTGGTGGTTGTTTGGGTATTTGCGATCATGACAAAACAATTTTCCAAAAGCTTTATCCAATTCAGACAATTTCCAAAAGCAATTAAATTTGCTTTTGGCGGAGCGTTGATTGGTCCGTTTTTAGGGGTTTGGTTGTCTCTGATCGCCGTTCAATTTGCTAAAATAGGAATCGCATCGACATTAATGGCATTAACCCCCATTTTCCACTTACCAATTGGATCAATGCTCAAAGAAAAAATAACCAGACAAGCCGTTGTTGGAACAATAATCGCTATGATAGGTGTTGCCATTATTTTTATGTAGATTTTGTTCTTTCGCAATAAAACGGGGTACCAGGTGTTTCGCCAAAAACACCAGACCGTTATGATGAAAAGAATAATGATTCCAGTAATTCGTCAAAATAAATTAATGACACTCTCAACTTGTTTTCTTAATCAGCCTTTTG
The DNA here is from genome assembly GCA_030653365.1 of Anaerolineaceae bacterium. Lineage (GTDB taxonomy): Bacteria > Chloroflexota > Anaerolineae > Anaerolineales > Anaerolineaceae > UBA6170. The sequence continues at coordinate 50,855 of JAURZL010000007.1, read as the reverse complement.
TATTATTAAAAGGTCTAGATAAAGATTTTATTATGCATGTACACTTAAAATTACTGGCTAATTATAAAAATCAACTCCCTCCCGACACATCCGGGAACCAAATAACCATCCTTGTTCCAGAAGGTTCATTTCCGGAAACAATTTTGAAACTGTATTCAATCCCACCCATTCCGGAAAGTGTCATCTTAATTAACGGGAAGACATTATGTCCTGACGAACCATTACAGGAGGATGATGTCATTTGTGCCTTTCCAGCGATGGCTGGAGGTTAAAAAAATCCAGGAGAGATATATGAATGCATGGCATGGAAAAATATTACGTGTAAATTTAACAACAAAGTCCATAAGCACAGAACTCGTTGATCAGGAATTTGCAGCCAAATATTTGGGCGGACGTGGCTGGGCAATAAAATACCTTCTGGATGAAATGGATCCAACTGTTGATGCCTTGTCACCTGAAAATATGATGATTTTTGCTACCGGTCCTCTCACCGGTACGATTGCGCCAACTGGTAATCGATATATGGTCGTCGCTAAGTCACCATTAACCGGTGCACTAACCAATTCAAATTCAGGTGGTTTCTTTCCAACGGAAATGAAACGCACAGGTTACGATATGTTCATCTTCGAAGGCAGGTCCGAAAGCCCTGTTTATTTATGGGTAATGGATGACCATATCGAACTGCGATCTGCGGAACATTTGTGGGGGAAAAATGTTCCGGAAACAGAAGACATTCTTTTAACAGAAACAGACCCAAAAGCAAAAGTTGCCTGTATTGGAGCCGGAGGAGAAAATCTGGTTTTGTTCGCCTCCATCATGAATGATAAACATCGCGCAGCAGGTCGTTCTGGAGTCGGGGCAGTCATGGGTTCAAAGAATCTGAAAGCTGTTGTTGTCAAAGGCTCTCACAAAATTGATATTGCCCATCCCGACGAACTGAATAGCTTATGCAAAGCGATGTCCAAAAAAGTAGGTGATGTCATGAATGCTGGAGGCGCTATGCGAGTTTATGGTACCTCTTACGTACCCCCGATAACAAATGAAATGGGAATATTACCTACAAGAAATTTCCAGACCGGTCGATTTGAAGGTATTGCTGGTATCACTGGTGATGTAATAAATGAAAACTTTTTAAAGAAACCGAAACCTTGTTTCCGGTGTCCGATCGCTTGTGGACGTGACACCCAAGTTGATGATCCGAAATATGCGGGGGAAGGTGAAGGACCTGAGTATGAGACGATTGCTTCCTATGGAAGTGCCTGTGGTGTGGATAATATGGCTGCCATCATAAAGGCAAATTATCTTTGTAATGAGTACGGATTGGATACGATCTCAGCTGGTATGACGATTGCATGTGCGATGGAATTAGCAGAAAAAGGAATTATTCCGGAAAAGAAAATCGGATTTGAACTCAAATTTGGTGATCCGGATGCGATTATTACCCTGACCCATCAAATTGCTTTCCAGGAAGGATTTGGCAGGGAGCTAGCCCAGGGCAGCTTTCGTTTGGCAACCAGCTATGGTCATCCCGAAATTTCGGTCACAGCCAAAAAGCAGGAGTTTCCGGGTTATGATCCGCGCGGTTCTAAAGGAATGGGATTGCTTTATGCCACAAGTAATATCGGCGCCTCACATATGTCTGGTGATATTGCCTACAGTGAAGTTTTCGGAACACCAAAAAAGATCGATGCATTATCGTTGGAAAATAAAGCGGAATTGGTAAAACGTTTTGAAGATGCTTTTGCAGTAATTGACGCAACTGGATTGTGTGTTTTTCTGAGTGTTAGATATATGTTTGAGGATAAAGTTGAACTTTGGCCAACGCAATTAACGGAAGTCATGAAATTTGCTACAGGTTTTCTATATACCCAACAAACACTTTTAGATGCTGGTGAACGAATTTTCAACTTGGAACGCCTCTTCTTGATAAGAGCAGGTTTTTCTTCAGAAGATGACACTTTACCGTACAGAATGTTAAATGAACCTCTCCCCGATGGACCTGGGAAAGGTCATGTTGTTGAATTAGACAGGCTTTTACCTCGATTCTATGAAGTGCGCGGATGGAATGCCATTGGCGTTCCAACAAAGGAAAAACTTGACTCCTTAGACATCAGTCAATATCAGATGAATTAGACGCATAAAGTAATTCGTTTATTCTTTTTAATGGTTTTTGACCACCTTTATTTCTTTTTTTTCTTCACCTCGTCTTTAAATATTCCGGTCAAAATAAAACTGACAATACTGACGATCAAAGCACCCAACAGTCCAACCCAAAAGTTTTCTACCTGAAAACCTATTTGGAAGCGTGTACCAATCCAACCCGACATCATAAACATTAACGTGTTGATAATTAGGGTACCTAACCCTAAAGTAAGGATTAGTAAAGGGCAGCTCATAACAATCAGAATTGGCCGGATGATTGCATTAACAAGACCGAAAATTAAAGCCAACCATATAAAACTTAACCAATTCTCACTTTGCGGTGTGATTCCTCGCCCATCCAACAATGCTACAGCCACATAAAGAGCTACAGCGTTGATACCTAACCGAATAAGAATTTTTTTCATTTTTTCTCCTTCTGTTAAATTAAATACGTAAAAAGTCGGTATTTAGTTGCATTATACTGTGAGAAATTCGGTTAGGTCTACTTTCTCTTCCATCCAGATGAGCGTGTGGTTTTTCTCGAAACCCAGATCAATAAAGGATTTTGCGCCCCTATTCCCTGGGTAATTCACCGACTGAGGTCTGGTTGTGAAATATGAATTGCGAAAGTAAGGAACTACTGCGCGAATCACATCATCATCGTATTCTTCCGGAGATACAATCCACAAATTGTCAGCAAATAAATTTGTTCTTTCTAAAGAAGCAAATCCTATCACCTGATTATCTTTAAAAACGCTTACGTTTGAAATGGTTATTCCTGAAAAAAATCTGGACAAACTATTCCAAAACCCTGGAAGAAAACGATTTTCTCTTAGACCGATATTCCAACGGATCTCCAAAGGATAGATATCTTTCAACAGTTGCTGGTGAGATCGCCATTCAATATCCTTCCGTCCAGCAACTTTAACGTCATAAATTTTAATATCAGTCAAACAACTTTTCGTCTTTATTGTATACGTGGATCTTCGATATCGTTCTACAAAACCCATTTGTTTATAAAGTTCAATCGCAGGTGGGTTATCATCACGAACTTGAAGCCAGGTACTTCTGGCAGATTTTTCTTTCGCAAATTTGAGTGACCGCGAAGTTAAATCAAATGCAATTCGATGCCTGCGGAAATCAGGATGTACCGCTACATTAGCAATTAAATAAATGAAATCACCGTTTTTGTGAAATGGAAGCATTGATAAATTTCCAACAATTCGACCATCAATCTCGTAAACAAATCCTTGAATAGGAGCATATGAATGTTGGATTCGACCCAAACCCCAATACAAACTATTCGTATCATTCGCCAAATTTCTCAGATAACGAATATAGTCCAATCCGTCATCATCGATTGTGTCTTTGAAACATAGTTCAATTAGGTCAGCAATCGCATTAAGATCAGTAGCGGGATTTAATGACCGGATTTTTCCTGCCCTGTCATATAATTTTCTTTCCATTGAAATTTATTTTACACCAGGGAATTGTATAATCGAAATTATTCATTGCATGAATATTGGGGTAATTTGCAGTTCAGGTGTGTTTACCGATAATGGCACCAAAACACCTGCCAACCCCAGCTTATTGAGATGAAACAAAAATTGATTCTAAATTCTAACCAGGTCTGATTCCTGCAACCAAAAATGACAGATATCAAATTTTTCTAATATGCTTCTTATACTTTACCTGTGATTTATTAATATAGATTTTGATATAATCCTATAGATAGAGATATCAAGTTTTGCCGCTTACATAATGGAAGGACAATACCCATATGATGAGATTTGATCGATTTACAGAACGTGCTCAAGAAGCAGCTCAAAGGGCTGCAGAAATAATTCAACGGTATGGACACAACCAGATTGATACTGAGCACATTCTTTTGGCTTTAATTGAACAACCAGAAGGTGTAATTCCACAAATCCTGGAAATTTTAAAAATCGACCCCAGTATCCTTGAAGAAAGATTAGATTATATTCTTCGTACCAGTCCTAAAGCAAGTATTTTTGGAGGTGGAGCAGGACAGGTCTTCATTACTCCACGCGTAAAAAGAATCATTGATCTCGCCAATGAGGAAGCCAGTCGATTAAAAGATGAATATATTTCCACAGAACATATCTTTTTAGCGATTCTCAGCGAAAAGAATACACCAGCAGCTCGTCTTTTAGAAGGATCAGGAATTAACCGCGAACGGGTGGTAGAGGCGATTAATCAATTACGTGGTGGACAACGAGTGACAGATCCACAGGCGGAAACCCGTTATCGCAGTTTGGAAAAATATTCACGCGACCTGACCACCCAGGCACGGGAAGGAAAACTGGATCCGGTAATTGGTCGAGATAACGAAATTTTGCGGGTGATGCAAATTCTCTCACGTCGCACAAAAAATAATCCTGTATTGATCGGTGAAGCCGGTGTTGGAAAAACTGCGATTGTTGAGGGTCTGGCTCAAAAAATTGCTACAAATGATATCCCGGAAATCTTAATGGGGAAAAAAGTAATTTCGTTGGATTTGAGTGCCATGATAGCAGGGTCCCGTTTCCGAGGTGAATTTGAAGAACGTTTAAAAGCTGCTATTGAAGAGGTTCAACGCTCAGAGGGTGAAGTCATTCTTTTCATTGATGAATTGCATACCGTTGTTGGCGCTGGTGCAGCACAGGGAGCAATGGATGCTTCCAATATGCTTAAACCAGCTTTGGCCCGCGGTGAATTACAATGCATCGGAGCAACAACACTGGATGAATATCACAAACATATTGAGAAAGACACAGCACTTGAACGTCGATTTGCTCCTGTTTACGTTGATGAACCAACCGTTGACGATACAATTCTAATGTTACATGGGTTGAGGGATCGATATGAGGCCCATCACAAAGTACGCTTTGCTGATGAAGCCCTGGTATCAGCAGCCCGATTATCCGCTCAATACGTAACAGATCGACGCTTGCCGGATAAAGCAATTGATTTAATGGATGAAGCAGCTGCCAAATTAAGAGTAGCTCTTTATTCATTGCCTGCCGACCTGAAAAAAATGAAAACCGAACTTGACCGACTGGCTGCCGAAGAAGAACGCGCAGGTGTTGAACGTGATTATGAACGGGCAGCTCGTATGAAAGCCGAAAGATTACGGTTACAAACTGAATTTGATGAATCAAGAGATAAATGGGAAGCAGAACATCAATTAGACGAGGTTGTTGATGTGGATGATATTGCTCAGGTCGTTGCCCAATGGACTGGAATTCCAGTTAACCAAATGATGGAAACCGAATCAGAGAAATTATTACACATGGAAGAACGATTACACGAAAATATTATCGGTCAAGAAGCAGCCATCAAGGCTATCTCGGACGCGATTCGGCGTGCACGCTCAGGTATGAAAGACCCTCGCCGGCCAATTGGTTCCTTTATCTTTATTGGTCCGTCTGGTGTTGGGAAAACCGAGCTGGCAAAAGCTTTGGCTTCCTTCATGTTTGGAGATGAGGAAGCATTAGTGCGATTGGATATGAGTGAATATCGAGAACAACACACAGCATCCAGATTGTTTGGGGCCCCTCCCGGATATATTGGTTACGAAGAAGGAGGACAGCTTACCGAAGCAGTCCGCAGACGTCCTTACCGTGTAATATTGTTTGACGAGATTGAAAAAGCGCATCCAGAAGTTTGGAACTCTCTCTTACAAATTCTCGATGATGGTCGCCTGACAGATGGCCAGGGACATATTGTCGATTTCCGAAACACAGTACTGATTATGACTTCCAACCTTGGAACAGAATTTGTAAAAAAGGGCGGTACCCTTGGATTTCTTTCCAGTGACAGTGAAGAACGAGATGCTCATGAAAATATTCAAAAAGCATTAAAAAGCACATTCAGACCGGAATTCATCAACCGTATCGATGAAATCATTATGTTCTCTCCATTAGCATTAGAACAGGTTAGAGATATTGTTGTTCTGCAAATGAAAGAGATCCAGGATCGCCTGGCGGATAATGGACTTAAAGTCGTCCTGAGTGATGCTGCCAGAGATTGGATTGCCAATGAAGGCTATGACGTTATGTTTGGTGCCAGACCATTGCGTCGCGCATTACAAAAATATGTTGAGAGTCCCCTCTCAATCAGTATTCTGGCTGGTGAGTTTCACGATGGTGATATTGTGTTGGCAGATCTTGATACAGAAACCAATAAATTAACCTTCACCAAAAAAGAAAAAGAAGAAGTAAAAGAACAAGTACTTGTAGAAGAAGAAAAATAACCGCAGATAAAATCCTGTATCCTGTTTTGATGATTTAAAAAACAGGATACATTTATTTCGGTTATGAATAGAAAAATAAGAAAATTTTACTGATCCAAAGTTTGACAGTCTTTCTGCCAGTGGTTATACTTGCTTCGAGAATTCATATCTAAAAGTCAGATCTTTGAAAAGAATTCAGGAGGTTCCATTGAAAAAAGCACTTATCACTGGCATAACCGGCCAGGACGGATCGTATTTGGCTGAATTATTATTAGCCAAAGGATACGAAGTACATGGCTTGATCCGACGTGCGAGCACCTTTAATACCCGTCGAATCGATCATATTTATCATGATCCCCACAATACTGGTGAAGAAGTTAAGCTGTATCTCCATTATGGTGATGTTTCTCAATCAGAAGCATTAGTAGATGTTATCTACAATATTCGACCCGAAGAAATTTATAATCTGGCTGCTCAAAGTCATGTGCGTGTTAGTTTTGATATGCCGGAATATACCGGCGATGTCACCGGTTTAGGCACAATTCGAATCCTGGAAGCGATCCGGAAAAGTGGGGTGAATACCAGATTTTATCAGGCATCCTCCAGTGAATTGTATGGATCCTCGGAACCACCTCAAAATGAAGAAACTACTTTCAAACCACAGAGTCCATATGCAGCTGCAAAGTTATACTCCTACTGGGTAACAAAACAATATCGTGATGGTTATGGCATATTTGCCAGTAATGGTATTTTGTTCAATCATGAATCACCCCGTCGTGGTGAAACGTTCGTAACTAGAAAAATCACTCGAGCTCTTGCAAACATTGTTAAAGGCACACAAAAGAACCTTTATTTAGGAAATCTTGATGCAAAACGAGACTGGGGATACGCACCAGATTATGTTGCCGCTATGTGGAAAATGATGCAACATGATGAAGCCGGTGACTTTGTGATTGGTACAGGAGAAGCCCACTCTGTCAGAGAATTTCTTGATGAGTCATTCGGATATCTGAATTTGGATTGGCATGAATATGTACGCATTGACCCACGATACTTCCGACCTAATGAAGTGGATTATTTACTCGCTGACCCATCCAAAGCAATTAAAGAAATTGGTTGGACACCACGTGTCTCCTTCAAGGAATTGGTTCGTATTATGGTTGATGCAGATCTGGAACTGGTTGATCTGGAATCTCCTGGTGAAGGAAAATCACTATTAGAAAAACATCATGGCCGCTGGCACCGTTGGGATAGCCAGGTGGTCAGTATGGATCGCTAATAATGAACATGAAGAGATCCATATTATTTGTTTGCACCGCCAACCAATGCCGCTCACCCATGGCAGAAGCTATCATGAAAGATTATTTAAACAATATGGATCTCAAAAATGAATGGGAAGTACAATCTGCAGGCACCTGGGCTGAATCAGGATTTCCAGCCACTGCTTTTGGAATAAAAGCGATGGCTGAACGCGGTCTTGATACCAGTGGACATTCATCACAGCCTGTGAGAAGTGAATTATTAAATCAAAATGATTTAATTCTAACGATGGAAGAAGGACACAAAGAAGCAATTCAGGTTGAATTTCCAGCCGTCCGTCACAAGGTTTTTTTACTGTCTGAAATGGCTGAAGTGAAGACTAATATTGAAGATCCAATCGGTGGAAGTTTTGAAGATTATTTGAATACTGCAAATGAAATTGATGAGTGGATACAAAAAGGAATGCCCAAAATTCTGTCCATTCTTAATTTTTCTGAATAACCAGAGAAACATAAAAAAATAATCACCAGATGAAAGAACTATTGTGAGGTATGATGGGGAAAGACATCAAAAAGCTTACGGAAGAAATGGATGAATTTGTAAATTTAAAAGGCTGGTATATGTCTGATTCGAAACGACCTCAGACTCCAAGGAATATTGCCATATCCCTGGTACTCGAATCGAGCGAAGTTCTGGAACATTTTCAATGGAATGACCATCTTTTTAATAAGGAAAAGTTGCAGGGTGAAGTGGCAGATGTTGCCCTTTATCTCTTTCAGCTATGTCAGATTTGCGACATAAATCTGGAAGAGGCAATTCATCAGAAACTAAAACAAAACTACGAACGCCAATGGGATCAAAATACGGTAAAATAGCACCTATTCAAAAGGATCAGAAAAGTGAAGATTACCATTTTTGGAGGATCATCTCCCCTTCCCGACAGCATAGAATACCAATTTGCTTATGATTTAGGCGCTGCATTAGGCCGTGATGGTCACACAATACTCACTGGGGGATATATGGGTACGATGGAAGCATCCTCCAGAGGTGCAGCTGAGACAGGTGGTCATGTAATCGGTATAACATGTGAAGAAATCGAACGATGGCGTAAGAAAAATCATAACCCCTGGGTTAAAGAAGAATGGAAACAGGTAACTTTACAAGATCGCATGATCAAATTGATTGACTCTTGTGAAGTAGCCATCGCATTGCCTGGTGGTCCTGGAACTTTGGCAGAAATTGTTTTAATGTGGAATCGAATTCAAATCGAGGCTATTCCACCCGTTCCAATGATATTGGTGGGAAAAGAATGGAAAAATGTATTTACGATGTTTTTTCAGGAACTGGAAACTTATATTCCATCATCCAGTATTCAAAACATTCAATTTGCAATAACAATTGATGAGATTATTTCATTGATCTATCAAAATAATCAAAATTAAATCCAAAACAGTAACAAGAAAGTAGAAAAATGAGCGAAGAGAAACTCCCCAAACAAAGTGAAAATTTTTCAGAATGGTATAACCAACTCATCCAACGGGCAGAATTGGCTGATTATGCACCAGTTCGTGGTTGTATGGTTGTCCGTCCTTACGGTTGGGCACTCTGGGAAAACATTCAAAAAGCATTGGATTCTCGATTTAAGCAAACAGGTCATGTAAATGCAGCTTTTCCAATGTTTATTCCGATGTCTTTTTTGGAAAAAGAAAAAGAACATGTTGAGGGTTTTTCTCCTGAACTAGCCATTGTGACAATTGGTGGTGGGCAAACGCTCGAGGAACCACTTGTTGTTCGTCCTACCTCTGAGACCATCATTGGTCATATGTATTCCAAATGGATTAAATCATATCGGGATTTACCAGTTCTAATTAATCAATGGGCAAACGTTGTTCGTTGGGAAATGCGAACTCGAATGTTCTTACGAACATTAGAATTTTATTGGCAGGAAGGGCATACAGCACACGAAACCGCTGAAGAAGCTGAAGAAGAGACTCTCAAAATACTCAAACTTTATACCGATTTTGCTGTAAATGAAGCGGCAGTACCTGTCATTCCAGGCGTAAAATCGAATGCAGAGAAGTTCGCTGGTGCAAAGCATTCCTATTCGATTGAGGCAATGATGCTGGATACAAAAGCACTCCAATCTGGAACCTCACATAATTTAGGGCAGAATTTTGCCAAAGCTTTTGAAATTCAATACCTGGATCGAAATAATGAACTCCAATATGCCTGGACCACCTCATGGGGTGTCTCCACCCGTTTTGTGGGTGCAATTATCATGACGCATGGTGATGACCAGGGTTTGATTATGCCGCCGAGGTTAGCCCCAATTCAGATCGTAATTGTACCAATCTTTAGAACGGATGAAGACCGGTTTAAAGTAATGGATGTGGTACGAAAGATTGAATCTAACCTTTCCCAATTCAGAGTAAAAGTGGATGATCGCGATAACGTATCACCTGGCTTCAAATTTAATCATTGGGAATTGCGTGGAGTACCCCTTCGAATAGAGATTGGGCCAAGGGATGTCGACAATCAAACAGTCGTCGTCGCACAACGAGATACTCCAGGAAAAAGTGGAAAATTGTTCCTTTCCATGGAAAATCTGGCTGACCAATTAACAAATATTCTAGATGAATTTCACAATCGATTACTTCAAAAAGCGATTGACTTTCGCGATAGTCACATTTTTGAACCAAAGGATTATGAAGATTTTCAAGAAATCGTACAGAATGGTTGGGCTTATTCATATTGGTGTGGAGATGCAGCCTGTGAGACTGCAATAAAGAATGAAACCAAAGCTACCACGCGATGTAGCCCTTTGGATCAAGAAAAATCAAATGGAAACTGCATTTTTTGTGGAAAACCAGCTGAATATAAGACATATTTTGCCAAAGCATATTAACAATAAATGCCGGGAAGCCCCATTAAGAGAAAACAAATATGCCAGCAATTCATATTGACCGTCTGGTGCAGCAATTAAATTCTATTTTCGAACCGGAATCTCCTGGACCTATATTCCGGGAGAATTTCAAATCTTTATTGGAGGTTCATGCAAACCTGGCGTATCGTGCTGGACAGGATATTCAACGAAAATCATCTATCTCTAAATATCACCTTGCCCCAATCGTAAACCATCATATTCAAAATCAATTTTCATCACTCGCAAAAAATAAGCCAGAATTAGCGCTGGAATATGCCGACCAATTATGGACTAAAGATTATTATGAAATGAAATATTTTGCTGCAATCATATTAGGATCCTTACCAAAAGAATTGGAACCTGAAATCTTAAATAGGTTTATTGACTGGGGTTCAAGAACAACTGAAAGAGAAATCCATCAAGTTCTTTTTCAGTTTGGAACACAGAATATCAGACAATCCAGTACAAACAAATGGCTAGAGACAATCCAGACATGGGTGGATTCCTCCGAAATAGTAAACGCCATAACAGCAATCTATGCTTTGCAAACACTGGTGAGTGATGCAGCATTTCAAAATCTACCAAAAGTCTTTAAGATAATTACCCCCCTATTTTCAATCAAAAATAGGAAAATCACAGCTACTCTCACATCGTTAATCGAAGACCTGGCAGCAACCAATCCGGTCGAAACAGCTCATTATTTGTCGAACTTACTGTTAAGTTCTTCCTACCTTGCCCCAAGACAAATTGTCAGAAAAAATCTAAAATTCTTCCCCTCATCGGATCAAAAAAAACTTCGTTTTGCATTATCAAATGCTCCAGAAATTGAATGATTTATTAGAAAATTATTACGCTGGCAGAAATTATATCCAGATAATAAGTCAAAGCAAGACAAGCAAAACAGTTCCCCTATACGTTGATCAATATTATTGATATAATTGCGATCAGTGACTGGTCCTATATCTGGATAATTCTAGATAAAAGGAGACCTGCATAAAAATATTTTTAAGGAGCACATGTCATGTCATTAACAGTAGAAGAAAAAACCGCGGTTATCGACCAATACGCTCGCCATGATGGCGATACTGGTTCACCTGAAGTTCAAATAGCATTATTAACAACACGCATCATTCAACTCACTGAGCACTTACGTGCACACAAACATGATGAATCATCTCGCCGAGGTTTGTTAAAATTGGTTGGCCAAAGACGAAGATTACTGGCTTATTTACGAGCGAGAGACTTTGGCCGTTTTAGTGCAGTGGTAGAAAAACTTAAACTACGCGCCAAATAAGAAAATCGCGAAGAATGGAAAGGTAATCGACGTTACCTTCTCGTTGTTATGTAAACTCGCAGGTTGGGATTTGAAACCTGTTCAGAACATTGCGCGTTCTGGATAACTTTCAGTTCCTAACCAGGCGGGACATTTAATTTAAAGGAAAGTATAAATGAAACCCGAAAGTAAGACTTTTAGCGTCCCTATGGGGGAAAATGTAATTACAATTGAAACTGGAAAGCTGGCATTACAGGCTGGCGGAGCAGTGACTGTCACCTGTGGTGAAACAATGATTTTTGCTGCAGCAACAATGGATAAAAAACCGAAAGAATCTACAGATTTCTTTCCTCTTACCATTGATTATGAAGAACGTATGTACGCGGGTGGACGCATACCAGGTTCCTTCTTTAGACGAGAAGGAAGACCCAGTACTGATGCGATTTTGCTCGCACGGTTAACTGATCGTCCTTTGCGACCATTATTTGCCCAGGATATGCGCAATCCGGTTCAAATCATCATGGTCTCATTTTCCTCGGATGGAATCAATCCAATTGATATTCTTGGTATTAACGCAGCCTCTGCAGCGCTAATGATTTCTGATATCCCCTGGAACGGTCCTGTTGGAGCAGTCCGGATTGGTCGAATTGATGGAAAATTCATCATTAACCCAACCTTTGAACAAATAGATGAATCCGATCTTGATTTGCGTGTTGCAGGAACAAGAGAAGCAATTTCGATGGTTGAATGTGGTGCCAATGAAATTCCGGACGATATTATGGTAGCAGCCCTGGAGTTTGCTCATCAATCGATTCAGCCAATTATTGATCTTCAATTACAAATGGCAAAAGAAGTTGGAAAACAAAAAGCTGATGTCCCGCTTTTCCCAGCAGACGAAAGTATGGTCACAAAGGTAGAAGATCGTGTCGCATCTGAAATTGAAAGTGCATTGACATCTCCTCACACAAAAACAGAATTAAACGATGCCATTGATAACTTAAAAACAAAAATGGTCGAAAAATTCGCTGGAGAAGATGAAACCCTCACTCCAGCAGTAACCGAAGCATTTGAAGTTTGTTATAAAAATGTAGTAAGAAAACGAATTTTAGACCAAAAAATTCGTCCTGATGGTCGAGGTTTGAATGAAATTCGCCCCATTTGGTGCGAGGTTGGATACAGTCCCCGCGCTCACGGTTCAGCGATATTTACGAGAGGTGAAACCCAGGCGCTCACATTAGCAACACTGGGTACACCACGCGAAGCTCAGGAAATTGACTCATTAACTCCTACTGAAAATAAACGCTATATGCATCATTACAATTTTCCACCATATGCTACAGGTGAAGTCAAAACTTTACGTGGTCAATCACGTCGTGAAATTGGTCATGGCGCATTGGCTGAACGAGCCTTGGTTCCAGTTTTACCTGCTGAATCTGAATTCCCCTACACAATTCGTTTGGTCTCAGAAATTCTGGCATCAAATGGTTCCAGTTCAATGGCTTCTGTTTGTGGTTCAACTCTGGCTTTGATGGATACTGGCGTACCAATTAAAGCACCAGTGGCTGGCATAGCAATGGGTTTAATTAAAGATGATGAAAACTATGCAATTTTGACAGATATCCAGGGACTTGAGGATCATTTAGGAGATATGGATTTCAAAGTCGCAGGAACCAGTGCTGGAATAACCGCTCTTCAAATGGACATAAAAATTTCTGGTATTACACCTGAGATTATGGTTAAAGCTTTACGTCAGGCATTTGATGCCCGGTTATCAATCCTGGATAAAATGTTAGGAGTGATTCCTGTTCCAAATCCTTCTTTGAAATCACATGCACCAAAAATCACGATCGTTAAAATTCCTGTAGATAAAATAGGCGCAGTTATTGGACCAGGTGGTAAAAACATCCGTGCTTTACAAGAAGAAACCAAGACCAAGATTGATATTGGTGAAGATGGAAGTGTTTATATTGCTGCATCTGAAGGTTTTGGGGCAGATATTGCAAGAGAAAGAATTGAAGCTTTAATTGAAACCCCACAAATTGGTAGAATTTATACCGGAAAAGTTGTTCGAACCGTTGATTTTGGTGCATTTGTCGAAATCATCCCAGGTACAGATGGATTGGTTCACATTTCTCAGCTGGACACAGAACGTGTAAATTCAGTCGAAGATATAGTCAGTGTTGGCGATGAAATAACTGTGATGATCACAGATATTGATAGTAACGGTAAAATTCGTCTATCCCGACAGGCAGTTTTGGAAGGATGGACAGTAGAAGAAGCCAAAGAAAAAGATCGTGGTGGCTCCTCCCGTCCTTCAGGAGGTCGACCTGGTGGTCAAAATCGAGGTGGCGACCGCGACAATCGCTCCGGTAATCGTGGCGGAAACCGGGACAATCGTTCCTCCGGTAACCGTGGTGGTCAAAACCGATACTAAAATAATTACGAATACACATAAAAAGCTGCCTGGAAAAAATTCAGGCAGCTTTTTTATTCATTCAAAATTTTATCCTTCTATAGTTTTCTTGTCGGCAAATAGGGCATATCAGGGCCAGAAAGGTGTAAAAACTTTGATAGAGCTGCTTTCATAGCAATGCGATCATCCCAAAGGTATTCTGTCTCACCAAAACACATAGATTGCTCATGCCCTTTTCCACATGCGATAACAACATCCCCTGCATTAGCCAACCGAACACCTTGTTCAATGGCTTCACCACGATCTGCAATGACAAACAAATTCTTTTCAGATTCAGCACCATACGTTTCGGCAGCTTTTTGCATTTCAGCAAGAATGTTCTCCAAAGATTCTGTTCTTGGGTCTTCTGCTGTGATGATCGTAACATCTGCCAGTTGTGCGGAAGTTTCAGCCATAATTCTTCTCTTTTCTCTATCTCGCAACCCAGCTGATCCAAAAATGGCAATAATTTTCCCATCAGTCATTTTTCGAACTGTTTTGATGGCATTTTCCAGTGCATTTGGTGTATGTGCAAAATCAACAATCGCCAGGAAGGATTGTCCCAAGTCGATTTTTTCCATTCTCCCAGGAACTGATTGCATATTTTCTATCCCTAGAGCTGCCATTTCAGGACTGATATGTAAACCATAAATTCCTGTTGACAACGCTGCCAACACATTTGATATATTAAATTCACCCGGCAGATGGGAATGAATATCAATTTTAAATTCTTTTCCTTTGGCAATAAATCTGACACCATCAAATTCATGTTGGACATTTTCTGTCGATAAATGAACATGCTTAGAAATCGAATAATGAATTTGAGGTACTTTTGAAACACTTTTCAAATATTCAAATGATTGGTCATCTTTATTTATGACCGCTAATCGATCAGAAAAAAAAGGTTTTTTTGGATTCTGAGACAAGCTTTCGAATAATCTCCCTTTAGCCTGCAAGTATGCCTGATACGAACCATGGTAATCAAGATGTTCATGGGTGATATTGGTAACAACGGCAATATCAAAATCACATCCGGTCAGGCGATGTTGGGCAAGACCATGTGATGTGGCTTCCAGTACAACATGAGTTAGACCAGCTTCTTTCATCCGCCAAAGGTAATATTGAACCGAGGGAGCTTCTGGTGTGGTGACATGAAATCCCGTATCAAGAACTTCCTCCCCTATTTGAGCATTTACAGTTGAGATCATTCCAGCTTTAAATCCTGCAGTTCGCAAAATCTGATAAATCAGGTTTGATGTAGTTGTCTTCCCATCCGTACCAGTGACACCGATAATGACCATCGAACGTGCAGGATACCCGTAAAAACTCGCTGATAAGTAAGCTAATGCTTCCCTTGAATCCTCAAATTGATAATAAGGTAAAGACAAATAATTCCAAAGATCCACTGGTTGCGATCCAACAATCGCGACTGCACCTCTGGATATTGCAGATTCTATAAATTTGTGTCCATCGACGTTTCCGCCGACTAATGCCACAAAAATATTTCCTTTATCAACAACTCTTGAATCATATTGAATACCGCTAATCTCAATATCTGAGATATTCGATTGACTATTATATGAAATAGGAATATTTGATAATATCTGTTTTAAGGTGGAATTGCTCATGTCATCATTATATAAAAAAAGGCTGGAAGCAAGGGAATTACCTCCAACCTATTTGGATAATTTGAAAATTTTACTCTAAAGATCTTTGCAGGTTAGCTAATTGACCAGCAACAGATCCATCAACAATACGATCTCCAATTTTAAATACCAGTCCACCAAGGATAGATGGATCTACCCGGAAGCTAATGGTGGCAGTATCACCAATTTTACTAAGAACGTCCTGCTTCACAGAAACCTGTTCTTCTGCGGTTAATGGCAAGGCACTTGTTACTTCTGCCGCTACCCCAGTGAGTGTTTGACCTTCGATTACAACCACTTTACCATCTTTCACGCCACTGAAAAATTCGGTTAATAGAGTTCTTTGACGTTTCTCATCCAATGCTTCACCAATCAATTTTTGTGCAGCAGCAATTGCGATAGCTGAAACATCACCACGCATTTCACTGAGAAGGCGCACACGTTCTTCTTCCACTTCAGACAGAGCGTTTTCTCGCTGTTTTTCAATTCCCTGCCTGGCTTCAGAAGCCATTTCTTTTTGTAGGATTTCTGCACGAGTGGTTGAATCACGAATAATATCATTCGCTTTTAATTGTGCATCACCGATGATTTTATCTGCTGCTTTTTCTGCAGTTGCTCTTGCATCTGCTGCAACACGCGCATCTTCAAGGCCTTGTGCAATCTTGTTTCTTCGCTCTTCCAGCATTTTTGTAACAGGACCGAAGACCCATGCACGTAACACAACATAAACGATTACAAAATTTATTATGTGTACTAATAAAAACCCTAAATTAATACCAAGCTTTTCCAATGTTCGCTCCTTTCTGGTCTAGAGGACGAACAACATCATGAATGCGACAACCAGACAATAGATAGCGATCGCCTCAGCGAAAGCAATACCTAAAATCATGGTGGTCAACAAGTTTCCATACGCATCGGGGTTACGAGCCATACCATTCAATGCGCCTTGCACCAATAAACCGATGCCGATACCAGCACCTAATGCCCCAATCATTGATAATCCGGCACCAATAAACTTTGCAGCTTGAATTAATTCACCTTCCATTATTCCTCCATTAATTAGCTTTTAATGTTCAGCGTGTTCACCATGCCCTTGTGTGGCTTGTACCATAAACACCATGGTCAACATACCGAACACAAAAGCCTGGATTGCTCCCATAAATAATTCGAATAAGAAAATACCAGCCGGCGCAAAAATGGGTAACATTGATCCCATTAATGCCACCAAAACCGTTCCGGAAAACATTACACCAAATAGACGGAACGTAAATGACAAGATTTTTGCTACTTCCGAAATTAATTCCAAAAACCCTACAAGAAAATCAATAAAACCTAAAGCTGGTTTCTTGAATATTGTTTTTACATTTAGGAATTTGGAAAAATATCCGGCACCTTGTGTTTGCACCCCTACAATCTGAGTCATAATTACAGCGATGAGTGCAAGTGCAAGGGTGAAATTAAGGTCGGTAGAAACACCACGGAAGAATGGAGTAACAATATATCCATCACCTTCATGCGCTTCAACAGGTAAAATGGTATACCAATTTCCACCAAGTAATTGAGTTTCATATCCATGGTCAGAGTGATGTAGAACACCAATCGTTTCCATTCCAGGAATAATTTTGGTAAAGTTTGCAACAATTACGAGAATAAATATGGTTGCGAACCACGGGAAAACTTTTTTGGTATATTTACCAGCTGAGGTTTCGGTCATATTGTATAGGACTTCAACCAGCATTTCTATGATTGCTGTAATCCCTTTGGGTACTAAATTTCCACCCTGTAAAGCTTTATTCACTGCCAAAGCCATCAATATAATAATGATATCAACCAGTAATAATGCAGGTAAAGTATTCACCAGATAAAAATCACCAAGGACTGGAAGAGTGAATAATGGTTCTAATAATATTCTTTCTGGTGCAACCTGAATATGCGGTTGAATTGGAACGGCTATGTAGGTTATTGAAACCCATGTCAGGAAAAATAACCCAAATACCCACCATCGATATTTTCCCCACTTCCACTTACTAGTTTTTTCCAAGTTCTACCTCCTTTTGATCAGAATTTCCTTGCGGTTGAGATGTTTTTATCTTGGAAATTGCTAAACGAACTATAAAAAACATTACACCCAAAGAGATGGGTATACTGACAATTAATAGGCCAATCGTGTACATGGGTTTTGAATCAAATCGATTATCCAACCATAAACCCCCAAATAAAGCACCAATTATGATTAATAAGGTCAGACAACCTACCTGTCCAGCAACACTGGCAAGCGTCAAGTTAAAAATCTTGGTTTTCTGATCGACAGGTGCTGATTTCTCAGGTTGCATATTTGAAAATTATAACATATACAAAATTTCGGATCAATGAAAGAGCATCAGGTTTATCGAAGCTACTTCCAGCCAATTTAACCATGGTGAAAAGACTACACCAAAAACAATAATGCCAAGTACACAGACAGCAAGCGCTAATTTCCATCCATTATAAACCGGTTGGGATTCAGTTTCCTCACTATCAGCGAATGTTATTCTCAACACAGTGAGGTAATAGTATAAAGCAATAATTGAATTTAAAATCCCAATAATCAATAGCCATATCAGATTGGCATCAATAGCAGCCATAAAGACCAGAACTTTACTGATAAATCCACCGAAAGGAGGAATTCCAGCCAACGACAGCACTGCAATCAAGAAAACAAGGGCTAAACCAGGAGTTCTTTTCATCAGCCCTTTAAAGGCGTCTATCTCATTGGAACCTGTCGATTTTTCTACAATATGGATCACGCCAAAAATTGCCAGATTGGTGAATAAATAAGCAAGCAAATAATACATGGATGCTTTAAAACCCAGGGTTGTTCCAGAAGCTACACCGATCAAAATATATCCAGCATGTGCGATCGAAGAATATGCAAACAAGCGTTTGATATTCTTTTGAACCAGAGCTAACAAATTTCCGATAAACATGGAAGCGGTCGCGATGATAGCCAACAACAATGTCCAACTTTGTGGTTCTGAGGAAAATATAGAGACCATAAAACGCATAATCACGATAAAACCAATTGCCTTTGAGGCAGTCGAAAGATAACCTGCAATCGGTGTGGGAGCTCCTTGATACGCATCCGGTGCCCAGAAATGGAATGGAAAACCTGAAATTTTTGCACCAAAACCAACAACTGTTAATAAAAGAATAAAGATCAGTAAACCTGTTGGAATTTTACCAGCCTCAATTGCCACCAGAATTTCAGCAAAATGCGTACTTCCACTAAATCCATACAACAAACTGAAACCATATAGAAGCACAGCTGAAGTTAACGCTCCAAAAAGAAAATACTTTAATCCACTTTCAACTGAAAAATTGTTCTTCGTCAGAAATCCTACAAGAACATATAGAGGGATTGCTGTGGTTTCTATCGCCAAATATAGCATGATCAAATTGGATGAAGCTGCCATCATACTCATTCCAATCACACTGAGGAGTAACATAGCAAAATATTCACCTTTATTATTGACTTCCTGATGATACATGGAGAAAAGCGTTGTGATAGCTGCGCCAACCAGTACGATCAGGCGAAATGTAAAGCTGGCAGCATCCACGCGAATCATGCCGCCCCATGCGTAATCAATTTCATCACCTGGGGATAAGAAAAGAGCTGATAATAAAATAATTAATGTTAAACCGAGAAAAGTTATCCAGCTGATAATGTTATTGTTTACTTTTTTCTGCCTGAAAACATCCACAACCATCACTATAAAGATCAGAATTAATACCAATATTTCTGGAATGATTGCAAGTAAATCAAAATTCGTGATCATATTTGGTCCCATTTACGCACCTCCCAAAATTGCCAGAATATGATTTACCCCTGTTTCTATCAATGGCACCATCAAACCAGGAACAAGACCAATTACAATCATAAATAAACTCAAGACACCAATTGCGATCTTATCTTTAATAGTAATATCTTTGATTTTTCCTTCAAACTCTTGAGGCAGGTCACCAAAGAACACTTTTCGCACAACCAATAAAATATAAGCGGCCGTGACAACAATTGAGATGACTGAGATGATTGCAACAATGGGTGCTACCCGCCAGACACCCATATAAATGGGTATTTCTGCAATAAAACCAGACAAACCAGGCATACCCATCGAAACTAGACCACCAATGATAAAACCAATGGTTGCCCATGGCATTATTTTGTATAATCCACCCAAAGAAGCAATGTCTCTTGTATGCGTGCGATCGTAGACCATCCCAACAATAGCAAAGAATAGGGCTGTCATCACACCATGTGAAAACATCTGTAAACCCGCTCCCAGTAATCCATCATAATTTAAAGAGGCAAAACCAATCAGCACCAATCCCATGTGAGATACGGAAGAAAAACCGATGACGTATTTAAAATCTTTTTGGATCATGGCGATAAAAGCCCCATAGACCACATTGATGGTTGCCAATACCAAAATCCAAGTAGCCCAATGCTTCGCTCCTTCCGGCAATAGCATAATCCCTACACGCAGTGCTGCAAACACACCTACCTTCATCTCCACACCAGCCAAAAGCATAGAAATCGCCGTTGGCGCAGCAACATGACCATCCGGTGCCCAACTATGAAACGGGAAGATACCTCCAAGAATGGCAAAACCAAGAAATACAAATGGAAACCAAATCCTTTGCATTTCAGGAGAAAATCCAGCATTTTCAAGAAGCAACAAATCAAAGGTGCGATCGGGTGATGCCTGGTAAATAGCCAACGCGCCGATCAATGCCAGAACGGAACCAATGAATAAGTACAATGTAAGCTTCATTCCACCATAATTACGCGTTTTGGGAGAGCCCCAGATAACAATCATCAAATACTTCGGAAAGACCGCTAATTCAAGGAAAAAGAACAATAAAAACAAGTCTAATGAAGAGAAGACACCCAGTACACTGGTGGCAAGGAACATCAAATATGAAAAGAATTCATTGGGACGATTGTCTATATTCCAGGAAACCAAAACACCTGTAAATACAACCAGACCTGTCAACACAAGCATGGCAATACCAATTCCGTCGACGCCTAAATGGTAAGAAATTCCTAAGTCTGGTAACCAGGGGATATATTCAATAAATTGGTATCCAGCCTTCTCAATGGAATAACTGGCCCAAAGAATTAGGGTCAATAGCAAAACCAGGGCGGAAGCCACCAGTGCAATTGGCCGGATCCAACTTTGTTTCTGGCGTCCAAAAAAAAGTATGATCAGTCCAGCTATTAGTGGTATAAAAATGGTTACACTCAGGATAGGAAAACCCATTCCATCACCTCATTAGAAGAAAAAATTTACGGCATGATTAATCAAATTCAACATTGATGCCGGCCAAACTCCGATCCAGAGCATCAAAACCATTAAAGGTGCAATAACCCAGATCTCGCGGGTATTGATTTCTGGGATCGCAATCCATCGATCATTTCTTGGACCATGTAAAACACCAGCGATGGCCTTCAAAATATAGACGCCGGTAAAGAATAAACCAATCATGGACAGCGCTGTCGCTACCGGGAAAATATGCCATGCACCTCGAACGACAAGAAATTCAGAAACAAATCCATTTAATCCTGGTAATCCCAGCGCAGCCATGGCTGTAAATACAAATATCGCTCCATAACGGGGTAAAATAGCCCACAATCCTCCCAATTCATCCAATTGTCGGGTATGCGTTCGATCATAAACAACACCAACCAGGAAAAACATACCTGCCGATGTCAATCCATGGTTAAACATCTGCAAGATAGAACCATTCAGTGCAATGGTTGCACTTGTAATAATACCTTGATCCGTTGATTGCCAGGCGTATGCTGCTGCTGCGATGCCCAGCACAACAAATCCCATATGATTAATGGAAGAATAAGCCACCAATCGTTTCAGATCTTTTTGTGCAAAAGCAGACAACGCACCAAATATAATGGCTGCAGTAGCCAATGCAGCTAAGGCACCTGCATATCGATTCGCTTCAACAGGAAATAATGGAATCACGAAACGGATAAAACCATAGGCACCTAATTTTAGTAAAACTCCTGCCAGGATCATTGACCCAGCAGTTGGCGCTTCGGTATGAGCATCCGGTAGCCAGGTGTGTACTGGCCAGACAGGAACTTTGACGGCAAATGCTAGGACAAACGCCCAAAATGCGATTGTTTTTACAGCGGATAAGGATAATCCAAGTGGAATCACTTTTTGAAAATTGGCTTCTGATAAACCTGGCCATAATTCATAAATCTTGACCATATCAAAACTACCAGTCGTTATGCCCACAATTTGAATGGAAAGTAACAATCCCAGTGATCCAGCCATGGTTATCAAAATGAACTTTAACGCTGCATAATTGCGCTTTGCACCACCCCATTGATTGATTAAGAAGTACATTGGGATCAAACCAATTTCCCAGAACAGGAAGAAAACAAGTAGATCTAAGGAGATAAATACTCCCAGGACTCCTGTCTCCAGGAATAGGAATAAGGCCATATAAGCTTTTACTTGATTCTTTATATTGTAAGAAGCCAGAATCGCCAAAGGTGTCAAAATAGTTGTCAATAAAACCATTGGTAACGAGATTCCATCGATACCAAAGTGAAATGAAGATCCGATTGCTGTAAACCAAGGTATTTGAACTTCAAATTGAAATCCAGGTTGAGTTCTATCGAACTGAAACCATAACAGAATTGACAATAAAAATGGGATCAAGGATGCACCGAAAGCAGTCCAACGAATAATTTTTTTGGATGTGGTTGGGAGTAAAATAACCAGGATGGCTGCCAGTGTTGGAAGTATCAAGATGTAGAATAAGAGATTGTTTTCCATCATTATTTCCTTAATCAATCTTTAAAACAAAAGTAAATAGAATAAAAATCCACCCAACAACGAAAATGCAAGAGCCAATACCATATAATCCTGAATTCGGCCTGATTGTGTAACCTTGAGATTGAAACCCATTTTCTGTGCTCCCAAAGCCATCTTATCGCCACCTTTATTGATGATGGGCAAATCAAACCAAAATCGGAATTTACCACCTAACCACATGCTCAACTTTCCAACACCATGCAAAAAACCATCAAGTATTTTTTGATCTATCAATTGATAGACAATTTTCTCTGCAAACCACTCGGTAGGACGGATAAACACAGATTGATAAATTTCATCAATATAATATTTATTTGCTAGGACTTTATAAACTCCGGACAATGACCATTCCAAAGGATCTTTCTCCGTATTTTGGATTTTTCGATAAACCAATCCACCCAGAAATAAACCACCCAGGCTAACAACCAGTGAAGTTATCAAAGGAATTGAACTATGATGAGCCTCTCCATGTTCACTGTGCAACATACTGCCTAAAAATGTTTCCAGCCAGTTTGGTACAATCCCACCAATGACCGGAAAATATTCCGGGATACCCACCCATCCTATACTTATCGCAAAAACTGACAATATGACCAGAGGAAAAGTCATGGTAATTGGGGTTTCATGGGCATGTTTTGCTGCCGAAGTTCGTGGATTTCCCAGAAATACCAGTGATATCTGCCGCATCGTGTAAAAAGCTGTAATAAAGGCTGATATCGCAAGCACCCAGAAAACTACATTGAATCCACCGTTAAAGGCACCGGATAAAATTTCATCTTTTGACCAGAATCCAGCTGTAATAAATGGAAAGCCTGCTAATGCAAAACCGCCTATCAAAAATGTGATAAAGGTAATCGGCATTTTTTTACGGAGCCCACCCATGTTATACATATCTTGTGGATCAATATGTTCCTGCGTATGCAATATGCCATGTTCCATACCATGAATTATCGATCCGGAACCAAGGAATAATAAGGCTTTGAAAATCGCATGAGTCACAAGGTGGAATGCTGCTGCAACATAGGCACCAACACCTAAAGCAGCGATCATAAAACCTAATTGTGATATTGTTGAATAAGCGAGCACCCTTTTTACATCCCGTTGAGCAACAGCAATCGTTGCTGAAAACAAAGCGGTGAAGGAGCCAATTGCTGCCATTACTACCATTGGCGTTGTTAATGCTGATCCACCATCCCATCCAGCTGAGAGTACCGGGAAAAACCGAATTGCCAGGTAAACACCGGCAGAAACCATAGTCGCAGCATGGATCATTGCCGAAACAGGTGTAGGACCTTCCATGGCATCTGGCAACCAGACATGTAATGGGAATTGTGAACTTTTACCAACGACACCCATAAAGATGAGCAAACCTATCAATCCTGCCCAGGATAAACCTAATACAGGTGAGATTGTCGTTGCTAAATCATGCAGAACTGTTTCTGAGAAAATGACTTCATAATGAAGGCTACCTGTCAAAGTATAAAGGGCAGCCAGTCCAATCAGCATAAAAACATCGCCGATACGTGTCGTAAGAAATGCTTTTTGTGCAGCGGCTTTTGCAGATGGTTTCGCATACCAAAAGCCAATCAGTAAATAAGAGCATAAGCCCATAATTTCCCAACCTATGTATAAGGTCAATAGATTATTACTGACAACCAATACATACATTGCGAACGCAAACAAACTGATAAATCCGAAGAATCGGGCATACATTGGCTCGATAGATAAAACATGTTTATGTTTTCCGTCCTGATCAATCAATTCAGCCCCATGTGGAGGTATTCCGGGACGATCATGATCCCCTTTTGGTTGTCCATAATTATGATATCCAACACTGTAGATGAAAATCATCAGGACAGTCCAGGCGACAAAAAACAATGTTATCGCGGTTAGCGCATCTACCTGAACTCCGATATTTAACCATGTATCTGCTGTGGGCAACCATGAAATGGAACTGGTTAATTCTTTTTGATTTCCGATGGCAAAAAAGAAAACCATCATACTAAAAACCCAGGATAAGCCAGCCCCAGCTAATGCAAGAGAATGACTGAGTTTGTTATTTTTATAGGTAGCTAAAAAAATTATAAAAAATGCTAATAGGGGCGGCAAAGGGATCATCCAGGTTATTAATTCAAAATTCATGATTGACATCCTCCATTAGCCTTTTAGCACATTTACTTCTGACGCAACAACTGTTTTTCTTTGACGATAAACAGCGATAATTAATGCCAATCCAACTGCTACTTCTGCAGCTGCAGCCATAATTACGATTGCAGCAAAGACCATTCCATGTAAATCAGTATATCCAAGCGTTTGAGAATGATAATGCCAAAAAGCCAGGATGTTGATATTTACAGCATTAAGCATTAATTCAATACTGATGAGAATCGCAATTGCGTTCTTTCTGGAGATTGCACCAAACATTCCAACACTGAATAAAACAGCAGCTACGATTAGATACCAGGAAAGTGGGATCATTTCGCTTCCCCTCCTTTTTTATCCATGGCTAAATAAACACCGCCAACAAGCGCAGCAAGAAGCAATAAAGAAGCCAATTCAAAGGGTAATGCAAAACCAGCTGGATCTAAAAGCCCTTGACCAAAAGCCATGATGTTATCCTGGCCTTGAACTTCCAACGGGTACAATATTGAATTGAAAATTGCACTTTGAGAAAGTTGGTTTATGAAGATTACAGCAAAAACGACAACAAGGAGAAGAACTAATCCCCATGAACGGTTACTCTGAAGCTCTTCATCGCTCATAATATTTCGAGTCAACATAATGGCGAAAATCAAAATAATCGCAATTGCACCTATGTAAACCAGAATTTGGACTGCAGCGAAAAAACTTGCTTCTAATAACACGAATAAAATGGCAACCCCCATTAAGGTAACGATCAACCATAGGGCTGCATGAAAAATCTTTTGTAAACTCACAACCAAAATTGCAGAGAAAATGGTGACAATCGAGACGAGTAAGAAAACAATTTGTAAAGGTGTCACGTTAACCTCCAGAATTTGGCTGGGTGAAGATATTCGTAGGTTGCGCCAAAGCTCTTTCATGAGATGATACTTCGATACGTACTTTTTCTTTTATTAATTTATTGGAAATTAAATATCCTATATAAAACAACACAATATTTATGACCAGAAAAACACCAATCTGGACTAATTGAGAGGAATTCACTAAAAGCTTGTTTACAAAAGAAATTACAATCAGCAATGCAAGCGAGAGTGGGGTAAGGAATTTCCAGGTGATCGCCATCATCTGATCTACTCTAAAACGTGGCATGCTTCCCCGAATCCAGACACCAATAAACCAGATAATCGTTGATTTAATTAATAAATAGAAAAATCCCAATATGGGGATTTGTTCTGCACCCGGCCCACGCCAACCACCGAGAAATATCGTAGCGAAAATCACAGAAGAGGTGAAAGCTCTCAGAAAATCTGCAACATAAAACATACCAAATTTCAGTCCAGAATATTCCATATTGAATCCAGCCACTAATTCCGATTCGGCTTCAGCCAGGTCAAAAGGAGCTCTTCCATTTTCTGCAATCGAAGCAATGAAAAAGATGAATGCACCAAGAGGCAGGAAAAATATATAGGCAATATTCTGTGAACGTACAATATCACCCAATGACATGGAGCCAGATAAAATCACCGTTATTAATAAAACGATTGCCATAGGAACTTCATAGGAAATCATTTGTGCGGATGCCCGAAAAGCTGCCAACATGGAATATTTATTGTTAGATCCCCACCCAGCTAAAATTACCCCAAGTTCTCCCAGACCACCAACACCAAGGAGGAATAAAATTGCTACATTTAAGTCTGATCCCCTGACATTATCTGAAAATGGAACAATCGCCCACATGAGTAGAACTGATGCCACTGAAATAATTGGAGCAATGTGGTAAGGAATTGGATCCACTTCATCTGGAATAATGTGTTCCTTAATAAATATCTTTAACATATCCGCTACTGGCTGGAAAATTCCCCATGGACCAATACGATTGGGTCCTAAACGATCCTGCAACCTGCCAATTATTTTTCGTTCTGCCCAAATTAATACTAATGTAATTAATAGTGCAGACGTACCTAAAATTGCTGAACCAATCAGGTATAAAAGAAATGTTTGCCATTCTTGCGCAACACCCCAATTGGTAAATAGTTGAATTATCCATTCTTGAATTTCGATAATCGGATCGGATAAGAATTCCAGAATTTTCATACTTATCTCTCTTTTAGAATTATTGCCAGGTTAATGCGTCTTTTCGCCAAATGTATAAATATCCAACCAATAGGATCAGAATAAATATGATGGCTTCAACAACCGCAAACAATGCCAGTTTGTTGTATGCAACAGCAAATGGAAATAGGAAAACAATTTCAACGTCAAATATTAAAAAAACCAGACCATAAAGGTAATACTGGATCTTGAATTGAATCCAGGTAGGCTTATATGTTTCCATCCCGCATTCATATACTGAATTTTTTATTTTTGTTGGTTTTTTTGGTGATAAAATTCGTGCCAAAAAAATGGCTACGAAGGGTAAAAATAAAGCAACAATGAAAAAGATACCTATATATAGCCATTGGTTCAGCATAGACTCTCCTAAAATTTTGAATCAGTCTGTGTAAAATCTCGCCCAACCCGCTAAGGCAAGTTCATTTTATCACAAACAAAATCCATATTATCCTATTCCGAACTGGAAATTTCCTGTCAATCAAATTTATTATAATAGTATTTACAAATTTTTATTTCCAAAATAGCCAGATGATTTTTGAAATCGAATAATTGACAATATACTGGCCACAAAGCCAATAATTGCTATCCAATTGATTGTTTTCATTCTTATCCCCAAAAAATGATCGTGATTAATTTGAATATTTTTTGTAAAAATTAATATCCGCTTATTGGGCTGATTATTTTTATTCGCGTTTGAATTAATATAAATCCAAATACTTCCAACAATATCCACATCCCCAGTAGGATCAATCTTCCATTCAAACATCATATTGTGATCATTCATAAGGGGAGTGATCAAAACTCCCTTTGGGTCAATGATCGCTCCGGTTAAAACTAAATCGAACTCGATATTTTGAAAAATTTCATTGTCTGAAAAATCAAAATCATATTCATCATCAGATTCCTGATCAATTAATATTTTTGAGGAATTATTTTGATCTCCAGGTTCTTCATTATTAATCTCTACTATTATTCTTCCAGGCTGTCCAACCCATATATTTCTGGGAATCTCAATTACTAATTCTCGTGGTTGATATAATTCTGACTTTATTATGAC
This sequence comes from Anaerolineaceae bacterium, assembly GCA_030653365.1. Classification (GTDB taxonomy): domain Bacteria; phylum Chloroflexota; class Anaerolineae; order Anaerolineales; family Anaerolineaceae; genus UBA6170. The sequence goes on along the minus strand of JAURZL010000007.1, from coordinate 22,730 downwards.
CTTACTGACATCCTTAGGAGAAGGCAAATTTGCAATAGATATCAGGATAACTGAAAACAGGAATATGCTGAAGTAAAAATAAAGTTTGTTTTTTCCACGCAACATCCCTAAATTATAATCAGCTTAATGAAAACTCGTGTTATCACAATATACAGGTGTTTTTGGTGGGTATGGCCACCAAAAACACCCTGACTGCTAAGTTGAAAAGATACGAAGTATATTTCTTAAAAAAGATAATGAATAACGGATTTCTTGATTTAAAACCAAAATGCGCCAGGATTTCAGACGCATTTAGTAAATTCGATTTTTAACCTATATAGACTTCAACCTTCGTTCCATCCTCATCATCGACATGAACATACAGCGGTTCTTCTTTTTTAATTTGCTGATCAATTGATTCCATCAGTTCTTCAATGTCAAAATTACCCATCTTTGACGGCATTTTTCCTTTAAATAATCTAAAAATCAGACCCAATAATTGAAATGGTAATGGAAATGCAATTAAAATTCGTTGAGGACGTTCACCTTTTGGTTGTTTAATATTAACATGGATCCATCTGGCTTTTTGCAATATCCAACCAAAATAAATCATAAACACACCAATTAAGAATGGTATCCAGGTTAACCAGAATTTAAAGCCCAGACCAGATGATTGATAATTTTGATATAACCATGTGGATGAGAATATAGTCAGGATCAAACCAAAAATTAAAGGGATTACCCAGAAGAGAAATGCCCAGGACGGTTTTTCTTTTGATGGTGAGACCTGATCCTGAATTGACTCTTCGGGATGATAAATCACCTCAGGTTGAGTGATATTTTCGTGCTGATTTTGTTCTATTAAAGTAAGCATTTCAGAAGCCTGATCTAAAGAGATTTCACCCTGTTCAACTTTTCGTAAAATATCCAAGCGGTTATGTTCCATTGTAACTTCCTCAATTTTTGACCTGATTTTGTATCATCTCAATAATCCAGGGACAGCGGTTTTTTTGGTGGTTGTTATCAACAAAAAACGCTGACCACTCATGAAATGATTTAATTTTGCTCTAATGCTTTTAATAAACGATCTGCTTCTTCTGCTGAAATTTTGTTTTCCTGTAACATTCGTAACACCATCATCTTTTCTTCATTACTGATTGGAGTAGCCTTCGGTGTTTTTGATTGAGATTCAAATGGAGAAATCGGACGAGGGGGTCTTGGAATATCTCCAAACTCCTCTTTAAATGAAAATTTCCTCTCCATTTTTTCCATTGCTCTTTGAATTTTTTCATCAGCCATTTGGGATTTCTCACGGATTTTTTCTCCAATTTCACCATCGAAATCGAAGAAATCTGAGAAATCAAAACCAGTACTCTGTCTTCCACGCGCTTCAAATTTCTGTTCCATCTGATCAATATAATCTTCTTCAACAGAACCAAAAGTTTGGTTTATTTCAAATTCAGCTTCTTGATCACTGATTTTTATGTTTCCCCCAGCCCTTAATTGAATAATTCTCTCGGCATTTCCAAATTTCTTTTCAAATTTTCCATTTTGGAATCTTTCTGATTCATCTTTATAAACATAGGACGCAATTCCGCCTGCTTTCGCATCAATCCTTGAATTATCCAGATCAGAAATATTTAACTTAATTGATCCTCCAGCTCGCAATTGGTTTCCTTCCCCTTCAAATTTATTAATGATTAATTTGAGGTTTCCACCCACCGTAGTAGAAAGACAGATGCTCTCAGCCTTTCCTGACAAATTACCTCCCACACCGTTGACAATTATTGATCCATTATCAACAATGAAATGAAAATTGCCACCAACATTCCGTATTGTTGATTGTGTTCCCATAGATCCAATTTTACAATTTCCACTTACATTTTGGATAGATAATGATTCCGCAGATTGAATTGAACAATTACCGGAAATATTATCGATATCAATTGAGGCTAATTGTCCAGCAAATTCAAAATTTCCATATACTCTTTCAATAGATAATTTGACATGGCCTGGCATTGAAATGATACAATAACTTTTAGCATTAATTTCCATGTGACCATGATCAATACCTATTTGACATTCCTTATTTTCAGGATAACGTACTTCTATTTCATTATTTTCCCACGATCGAACAAACACACTTTTTTTACCAATTAAATTTATTGAACTAATTTCACTGAAAGATTCTCTTTTCATAGATTTCTCCAATCAAACGTTTTCTAAAATTAGTTTAGCATATTTCTAATATTTGTCAATATATTATTAAATATTATCAACATATATATAAATATTATTAATATTCGATAAATGATTATAAAATATTAACAATAAACACAAAAAAATGAAAATCTCGTGCAAAAAAATTGAAAACCATGTAAACTAAAATGCCAATGAAACACCAAAGAAATCTTTTCATAATTGTTGCAAGGTTGTTTTTGGCGAACCCCCTCTACCCCCATTTTCATGAGATGATACAACCAAAAGGAGCTATGAATGAGTTATCTGCCTGAACCTTTTCGAATAAAAATGGTTGAGCCAATTAAGTTGATAGACAAAAAAGCAAGAGAGTCAGCCATCAAAACTGCTGGATACAACTTATTTAATTTGAGAGCTGAGGATGTATTTATTGATATGTTAACAGATTCAGGCACAGGTTCTATGAGCCAATTTCAATGGGCTGCAATAATGACGGGCGACGAATCATATGCTGGCGCAAAATCATTTTTCCGATTCAAAGAAGCGATGGATAATATTTTTGCATTTGAATTTTTTGTACCCACTCATCAGGGACGTGCAGCTGAAAATATATTAGTGAATATTTTGGTCAAGCCAGGTCAATTCATTCCTTCAAACATGCATTTTGACACAACTGAAGGAAACATTCGTGCCAGAAATGCAATTCCAATAAATCTAGTGAACGGTCAGGCTTATAACCCTGAAAATCTAGATCCTTTCAAAGGAAACATGGATTTACAAAAACTCAGAGAATTCATCATTTCCACTGGAGCTGAGAACATCCCCTTTGGAACCATTACAATTACGAATAATGCAGGTGGTGGGCAACCAGTCAGCCTTGAAAATATTCACCAGGTTGCAGATCTCTACCATGAATTTGGAATTTTGTTCTTCATTGATGCCTGTCGATTCGCTGAAAATGCATATTTCATAAAACAACGCGAGCCTGGATATCAACACAAATCGATTCTTAGTATTGCTCAGGAAATTTTTAATACAGCAGATGGCGCGTGGATGAGTGCCAAAAAAGATGCATTGGTAAATATCGGAGGATTCCTGGCGGTACGTGATGAGTCACTGTATCACAAAATTTGTAATGAATTAATACTTCGTGAAGGATTCATTAGCTATGGTGGCCTGGCAGGGCGTGATCTGGATGCTATTGCTGTTGGTCTTTATGAAGGCCTTGAGGAAGATTATTTAGCTTATCGGGTAGGACAAACTGCTTACCTGGCAGATAAATTATCAGAAGCTGGTATTCCAATCATGCATCCAGCAGGAGGTCACGCGGTGTACATTGACGCAGGGAAAATGATGCCACATATCCCACCAGGTCAGTTTCCTGGTCAGACATTGGCAGTCGCATTATATGTTGAAGGTGCTGTGAGAGGGGTAGAAATTGGATCAGTCATGTTTGCTCATCCTGATCCAACGACAGGGCAAATGGTTTATCCCAAGTTAGAGCTTGTGCGTCTTGCGATACCAAGGCGCGTATACACACAAAGCCACCTGGATTATGTGGTTCAGACTGCAAAAACCGTATTTGATCAAAGAACAAAATATAAAGGATTTGAATTCACTTATGCACCTGAATTAATGAGGCACTTTACTGCACGCTTCAAACCTTTATAAGCCTAACCCTTTTACTTGATCCCAAAAATCATCCAGTTCAGCCAATGAAAAATCTTTCATTGATTTATTTAATTTCTTAACTTCCTGCTCAATGAAATTAAATCGTCTGCGAAATTTCAAGTTGGTTTCTCTTAAAATTGATTCTGCATCACCATCGTACCATCGAATCAGATTGACAATCGCAAACAATAAGTCTCCTAATTCTTTTAGTTGATCCTCCCTGTCGGTTGAGTCAGCTATTTCATTAATTTCTTCGTGTATCTTTTGAATCACAGGCTCGACTTGATCCCAATCAAAACCTACTCTTGCTGCCCGATTCTGAATCTCCTGGGATTGTGCGAGAGCTGGATATTCATTCGGAACACCTGACAGGACCCCGTTATTATCCTTCTTACCATTTTCTGACCGCTCAGTCTCTTTGATTTTTTCCCAATTGGTCAGAACATTCTCCACCCCATCAACCTGCAGTTGGGCAAAAACATGCGGGTGTCTTCGGATTAATTTATCACTGATCCCTTTAATGACATCAGCCATTATAAAATCACCTTCTTCAGCAGCGATTTGTGCATGCAGGACAATTTGTAAGAGCAGGTCTCCTAATTCTTCTTTTAAATGTCCAGGGTTTTCATCATCCAGTGCAGATAAAAGTTCATACGTCTCTGAGAGCAAATGAGGACGTAAACTTTTGTGATCTTGTTCCCGATCCCAAGGACACCCATCCGGAGCACGTAAATGAGCAATAATTTCTTGAAATTCTTCGAAGGATGTCCCTTTTTCTATTGGTTCGACATACAACGACGTCAGAATACCAATGTTTTTACTGCGATCAATTTCATAAAGGGGAATACTTTCAATCAATTGTTGCTTTGTTCCTGCAGCATGAATTAGTTTTACCGGATGTTCATCATGATAAACTTCCAATAAAGTTAGTTTCACTTCAGCAGCAATCATTCGAGAATATATCTGTGAAATGAGTACTGGCCTGCTGGGAGGGAATTGTGGAAAGTTTGCATCTGCAACGTCAAAAGCATCCATTAATGTAATACTTGAAAATGGATCCACTGCTAAAGCTGTGAATGTAGGTTCCAGGAAGCTTACAGCCTCAAAAACTCTGACTGGAATATTTCTTTCTTTTGCTTTCTTTAGCATGAGGGGGCTTGTCATCTCGGCTACGAATGGATGTCCTGGAACTGCATAGGTTACAGGTGTACCGGCACTTGCAAGTTCAATAATGGAATTAACGATTTTTTCATACACTTTTTCAAATTCGGTAAATTGTTGATAGTATTCATCAAACGAGATGATTTTTATTCTTTTTGGAAATCCAGCGACGGCAGGATGTTGAGCAGTCCTTAAGTAAATAACGTCCAGCTGATTAATCCACTCCCAGGTTTGCTTAGTGATTAGATCAATATTGCCTGGCCCAAGGCCAATAATAGTTATTCCTTTAAAAATTTCCACTGAATCCACCTGAATACTTAGTCTATAAAATCTCACAATGTATCATATCAATTAAACGAAGCCAGTCTGTTCTTGACGGGCATAACTTTCAAAAGCAATCTGACCGCGAAAATGAAAAGATACCACAAAATCTTATTCTAATCCTGTTTAATTAAACAATACAGAACCTGACAAATTTATCTCAAGTTCTGTGAATGTTGTAATAAACCAATGACTTAACGTTTTGTATAAGTTGGTGCTTTTCGAGCTCTTTTTAAACCTGGTTTCTTGCGTTCTTTTACACGGGCATCGCGAGTGAGAAGACCTGCTTTTCGTAATGATGACAGATTATCCTCATTCATTTTTACAAATGCACGTGCTAAGCCCAAACGAACTGATTCAGCCTGTCCGGTAACGCCACCACCACTCACTTTAACAGTAACATCAAAAATCGCATTGTCCTGATCTACTGCATTAAATGGTGAAAGAATAGAATCCATATCGCCCATTCGGCCAAAATAAACATCTAAAGGTTTTTCGTTGATGATGAACATGCCAGAACCAGCAGTAACTCTAACACGAGCAGTACTCTGTTTTCGGCGGCCAACACCTTCATAATATTGTGCCATAAATCAATCTCCTTTACGCTACGGATTCTGGTTTCTGAGCTTCGTGTGGATGCTCTGAACCGGCGTAAATTCGTAGGCGTTTAATTAAATTTCGCCCTTGTTTGGTATGAGGGATCATCCCCCAAACTGCTGCACGAATAACACGGTCCGGATAAGTTTCCATTTGACGGCGCATTGTAACGCTCTTCAAACCACCCGGATAATACGAATGGCGGTGATACATTTTTGTATCCAACCGTTTTTGATCAATATCAAGTTCTTTTGCATTGATCACTACAACAAAATCGCCCATATCTACACCTGGCGTATATGTCGGTTTGTGTTTTCCCAACAAATAACTGGCTATCTGCGTGGCCAGGCGTCCGAGCTTCTGATTCTTGGCATCAACCAATAACCAGTTTGATTCGGGTGTGCCTTTTATGACATACGTCTTTTCCACGGTCATCCTTTCTCGTAAACAAAAGGGTTCATTCCTTTTTTGCTAATCTTCAATTTGATTTTGATATTGTACCTTCACCAATGTTAGCCCATTTGGGATTGCCAATCCTGGCATTTGATCAACCTGACGGTGAATTCCATCCTGAAATTGATCAATCGTCCAAAATCCTTGTGCAATCTTCACCTGCAAAAAAACGATTTTTCTTACCATATGATAAAGAAATGCATTCGCTCTGACTTGAAAAAGAAATTCATCTTCGACATTTTTCCAATCTGCTTCAAAAATCGTTCGAATTGTATTTCCTCCTTTTTTTGGAGGTAATCCGAATGCAGAGAAATCATGTGTTCCGATCAGTTCTTTTGCTGCTGGTTGAAGTTCCGGGGCAGATATTGGAGGCCAGACGCGCCACGCGTATTGTTCACGCAAGGGATCTCTGGTTGGTTGGCAGTAAATGCGGTAATGATAGCAACGTGAAATTGCTTCAAAACGGGGGTGAAAATCCTCATTTGCCACCTTTACCGCATTTGCTGCGACATCCTCAGGAAAATTTGCATTGAGCGCTTTGATTAATGCATCACTTGAGTGTTTCCAATCAAGATCAAATGCAATAACCTGTCCTGAGGCATGTACTCCGGTATCCGTCCTTCCTGCAGCAAGAATTGATTGACCTTCCCATCCGATTTTTCTCAGGGTATTTTCAATCTCAAGCTGCACGGTGCGGACTTCTCCCTGGCGTTGAAAGCCAAAGAATTGGGACCCATCATAAGCTATTTTTACTTGGTAACGTGCCATTTCTTCCGGTATTCCGGAGGAATTATTCTTCCACCAACTCCAATAAAACCATTTCTGCAGCATCTCCCAATCTGGGACCAAGTTTGAGAACTCGGGTATATCCGCCTTTACGGTTCATGAAGCGAGGTGCAATATCATCAAATAATTTTTTCACAATTTCGGGATCATTCCCGAGTCGCGCTGCTACCAGACGGCGTGCATTGACTTTGTCAATATCACTCCCCTCGGCGCTGTTGCGCGCAACAGTAATCAGACGTTCAGCTTCTCCACGAATAGAGGCTGCTTTTGCACGAGTTGTTTGAATTCGCTCGTGATCAAAAAGCTGCCGGATCATGGTTCGGCGTAGTCCTTTGCGCTGGTCGTTGGTGCGACCAAGTTTGTAACCTGCTACACGATGACGCATGGTTGCTTACTCCGTCTCATCTTCTTCTTCATCATCTTGCTGTAAGAAACCTTTTTCAATCATTTTTTGGCGTAATTCGTCCAGGCTTTTCTCGCCAAAATTGCGAATCGACATGACTGCCTCTTCACCTTTTTCAAGCAAATCAAGAACATCACCAACGGTGGTTACACCTGTACGCTTCAAAGAATTGAAGACACGTACTGATAAATCAAGGTTTTCAATAGGTGTTTCAGCAGCTTCACTGGTCAAACGACTGCCGCCAGTTGGCTCCTGTTCACTACTCACAACAAATGTTTCTTCCGAAATACCAGAAATAAAGCGCAGATGGTCAATTAATACTTTGGATGCTTCACCAAGTGCTTTTTCTGGTTCAACAGTTCCATCTGTCCAAATTTCAAGTTCCAAACGGTCAAAATTGGTACTTTGACCTACTCGAGCTGATCCTACATTGTAGTTTACACGGCGGACGGGACTGTAAATTGCGTCCACAGGTAATTCACCGATTGGCAGACGACCACTACGGTCAGATGCCGGGGAATAACCACGACCACGTTCCACTGTAAAATCGATCTCTAGCCGAGTTTGATTATTGTCAACAGTAAATAAATACAACTCTGGATTTACTACTTCCACTTCAGCAGGAACTTGAATGTCCGCTGCAGTGACAACCCCTTCACCACGTACTTCCAGGTGTAAATGAGCTGAATCAGAATCATGCAAAATTAAGTGCAATTGCTTAATCTGTAGCATCACCTGAATTACGTCTTCCCGTACTCCTGGAATGTCACTGAATTCATGCAGGACATCCGAAATTCGTACGGAACTGACCGCCGCTCCATCCAGCGAGGAAAGCAGTACTCGGCGTAAAGTATTGCCAAGGGTGACACCGTATCCCCGTTCGAGGGGACTGATGATAAATTTACCGTAATTTCTAGCTTCGGCTTCTCGTTCTACTTTTGGTGTTACCATACTACTTAAGGCGCACATGTTTCACCCCTTCCAGATAACTCAGTGAACTCATTTTTTATTCTCATTACCTTGAGTAATACTCAACGATCAATTGTTCATCAAGGCTGCCATCAATTTCGGCACGTTCTGGGAACCGAGTGACTTTTCCACTCATCGTTCCTAAATCACGATTGAGCCATAATGAAGGTGCTCTTTTTTCTGCAACGGCAGCCATATCCTTGAAAAATTCAAGTTTTGCTGATTTTTCACGCAAAGTCACAACATCTCCAATTTTCAAAATCATGGATGGAATGTCTGCTTTTGTGCTGTTGACAGTGAAGTGGCCATGATTGACAAATTGTCGTGCCTGATTACGGCTATCTGCCAAACCCAGGCGGTAAACAACATTGTCAAGACGTAGTTCAAGCATCTGAAGGAAATTCAAACCTGTGAGACCACGCTTTTTCAAAGCATTTGAATAATAACGTTGGAATTGACGTTCCAACACACCATATGTACGGCGAGCACGTTGTTTTGCACGAAGTTGACGTGAATAGTCAGATCCTCTTTCAACACGAGTTGAGCGAGAACGACCATGCATACCAGGTGCATAATTTCGCTTCTCTATTGCACATTTTGGACTGAAGCAGCGCGCACCCTTTAGGAAAAGTTTTTCTCCTTCGCGCCGACATAATTTACATACCGGACCGGTATATCTTGCCATAACTACCCTCTCTTAATTTGAATTAGACGCGGCGTTTCTTCGGTGGCCGGCAACCATTATGTGCTACCGGAGTAATATCTGCGATCGAACGGACTTTAATGCCCATGCCTTGAATAGCACGGATCGCTGATTCACGACCAGGTCCTGGACCCTTGATAATTAGGTCCACTTCCTGTACACCCATTTGTTGTGCAGTTTTTAGCGCTTGTTCAGCAGCTAAACGTGCAGCAAATGGAGTGCTTTTTCGAGAACCCTTAAAACCCGCTGATCCAGAACTCGCCCAACAAACAGTGTTTCCCTGTAAATCAGATACAGTCACAATTGTATTGTTGAATGAAGCAAAAATATGTACCTCCGCAGAGGACAATTGTCGTTTCACTTTTCGAGCCGAAGCAGAGCGTCTAGCTGTACGTACGTTTTGAGCCATATTTCCTCACTAACCTCAAATTTCAGTTCTCATCATAATTACCTGTTGGTTTTGGTTGGGTTGCCGCGGTATGTAAGAGGGGGGTTATACCATCCCAACCGATTGTCCAATCAGGATTATTTCTTGGTTGCGCCTCTTCGACGTCCACGACCTGCTACAGTACGCTTTGGACCCTTACGAGTGCGTGCGTTTGTGCGGGTTCGTTGTCCACGAACAGGCAGACTACGTCTGTGGCGTAAACCACGGTAGCAGCCAATTTCAACTAACCGCTTGATATTCATTTGCACGGCACGTCGTAAATCACCTTCAACAATAAAATTCTTTGCGATATATTCTCGCAATAAATTTGCATCATCTTCTGTGAGATCTCGTACCCGTGTATCAGGGTTTACCCTAGTCAATGCTAAAATCTCTTTAGCACGAGTCGGTCCAACACCAAAAATATAGGTTAAGGCAACTTCAATGCGCTTATTGCGCGGTAAATCTACACCTTCAATTCTCGCCATAAGTCCTCTTAGCCCTGTCGCTGTTTATGCTTTGGGTTTTCGCAGATTACAATTAATCTGCCATGTCTTTTTACAATTTTGCACTTTGTGCATCTTTTTTTAATCGACGGTGATACTTTCATCACAACTCCTCAATAATAGCTAATTTACAGCCAAAGCCGCAATTATACCTCTTCTTAGATTTTTCGTCCAGGCTTCGTTCCATCCTCAAGTAATGTCAAAATCATTGGTCCATTCTCTGTAATTGCTACAGTATGTTCATAATGTGCAGTTAAGGAACGATCTGCGGAAATTACTGTCCATTGATCATTCAATACTCGTGTCGCAGGTGTCCCTACCAACACCATGGGCTCCAAAGCAATCGTCATGCCAGGACGAAGGATAATTCCTCTTCCTGGCAACCCATAATTTGGAACCTGTGGCCCTTCGTGCATATCCCTGCCTACGCCATGCCCTGTATATTCTCGGGTGACAAAAAAACCTTGATCTTCAACAAATTCTTGAATCGCTGACGATACATCACCCACTCGATTTCCAGGTACCATTTGCTCAATGCCAATATACAGCGATTGTTCAGTTACAGATAAGAGTTTCTGAGCAACCTCAGTTAATTGACCAACGGCTACTGTGATGGCGGAATCTGCAACAAAGCCTTCATAAACAGTACCACAATCCACCGAAACAATATCGCCTTCTTTTAATACTCTTTTACCAGGAATTCCATGTACCAGTTCTTCATTGATGCTAATCGTTGTACTGGCTGGATAAGGAGTTGCTCCCGGATAGTTCAAAAAAGGTGAATAGACACCATACTTCTTGAGAACAGCATCTGCAGCAGCATTTAATTCACCCGTGGTAACGCCAGGTTGGGTTAAATCCGCAACTGTCTGTAATACTTCGGCGTTGATCTTTCCTGCTGATCGCATTAACTCAAGTTCTTTTTTGGATTTAATCGTAATCTGACGTTCCCAGGACATCATCAGGAATTACTCCTTTGAATTGCTTCCAATAATTGAGAAGTAACTATCTCAATTGCTTGGGTTCCATCAATTTCTGCCAATGTTCCATTTTCGCGATAATACTCTATCAATGGTGAAGTCTGTTCCCAATATACATCAATACGTTTTTTGACTGTATCTGCCTTATCATCGACTCGTTGATAAAGCTCACTTCGATCTTTATCACAAATACCGGCGTTGATTGGTGGATTAAATTTCTCATGATAGACAAATCCACATGTCGGGCAAGTCCACCGCCCGCCTAACCGCTCAACAAGTACTTCACCAGGAACATTTATGTAAGGCACACATTCAATATTCTGCTTGTTTTCACTCAACATATCATCAAGTGCTTTAGCCTGTGTTGGAGTCCTTGGAAATCCATCTAACAAAGCCCCATTATTGCAATCCGGACGGCCTAAGCGTTCTTGGATCATAGCTATGGTCACATCATCAGGGACAAGAGCTCCACGATCCATGAATGTCTGAGCTAATTTTCCGAGATCTGTTTGATTTTTCAAATTTTCCCGGAAGATATCACCAGAAGAAACATGTGCGAGATCCAATGTCTTCGATATGATTTGAGCCTGAGTTCCTTTTCCAGCTCCTGGAGGTCCAAGTAATACAATAAACTTTGTCATGAAGTAATTCCTCGGTTATCCCTTGATCAGACTTTCTTCATAACCATGTAGCTTAAGTTCAGTTTCGATGATGTTGAAAGTGTCACGTACAACACCAACCACAATCAACAAACCAGCAGAATTTACCAGGAAGAGACTTGCTCCACCGATACTTTGCGGTAGGAGAAGATTGACAATGTAAGGTAAAACTGCAACTAGGCCGAGGAAAAAAGCTCCCGGGAAAGTAATTCGACGTTGAACTTTCGTCAGGTACTTTTGGGTTGGAGCACCCCGTAATACACCTGGAATCTGAGCACCTTGACGTTTCAGGTTTTCACCATAGTTTTGCTGGGCAAATAATACATCCGTATAAAAGAAGGTGAATAATACCACCATCAAAAAGAACATAATTGCATAAGCAAAACTTTGCCCATTGAACAGGTTGTAAATTCCAGTTGTAAAATTAGCCACCCAGGTAGTCTGGCTGTTCATAAAATAGGATGCCAGAATAGCCGGAAATGTAATAATTGATTGAGCAAAAATCAACGGGATCATACCAGCCATATTAACCATTAATGGTAAATTACTGCGTACTGGCATCGACATTCGGCTGCCAATTCTTCGTCCAGGAAATAAAACTGGAACATGCCGGCGACCTTGCTGGACAAACACAATAGCAAAAATGGTTAAGACCAGGATAACAATTGTCATCAGGAATAACCACCAGCCATTCTGTTGATCGGAGAATAATCTAACCAGATTGATCGGAATTTGCGCAACAATACCTGCAAAAATGATCAAGGAAAGTCCCTGTTTTGGAATACCATACTCAGAAATCAATTGTCCTAACCAAATACCAAACATAGTTCCGGCCATCATACTGACCAGAATAGTCAATGTAGGAATAGCATTCGCTTCACTCAACCCAAATTGAAACGTCAGAACTGTCTGCCCACCTAATTGTTGTGCCATAGAATTGAAGATATTAATCTGACCCACAGCAGAAAGCAAAGCCATTGGAACAGTCAGTATTACTGTCCAGCGTTCCATCCACTTTTGTCCTTCGCGCGGGTTTTCTTTCATCTTGGCTTCCAAGGCTGGAATAATGGGAACTAACAATTGAAGAATAATTTGTGCTGTAATGTAGGGATAAACACCCATCGCCAGAATGGAAAAATTAGAAATTGTTCCACCTGATAACAGGTCCAGTAACCCTAAGAGATTACCCGCTGCTCCTCCCTGGCTTACTAAACCTGCGATAACCTCACGGTTGATCCCAGGGACCGGCACGTTGGCTGCCAACCGGTAAATTACCAGCAACAGCAATGTTATTAGTAATTTCTTGCGAATATCTTCTGATTTGAATAAATAGCGCCAAGCGGACCGTTTCATTTGTTGGTCTCCTTTAAAGATTGCATTTATGCAATCAATTCCACTTTTCCACCAGCCGCTTCAATTTTTTCTTGAGCGGATTTTGATACACGTTGAACTTTTACAGTCAATGGTACAGAAATTTCTCCACGACCAAGAACAACAACAGGATTGGCATTTTTATGCAGCATGTTATGTTCTACTAACAATTCTGGAGTTATTTCAGTATTGGCTTCAAATTTGGCCAGTTGACTGAGATTGATTTCATTATATTCAACCCGGTTTGGTGGGGTGAAACCTTCACCACGCATGAACGGAAGACGGCGAAAAAATGGTAGATTGCCTCCCTGACGATACAGGTTGCCACCTACACCAGAACGAGAGTTTTGACCCTTCGTTCCTTTACCGGCTGTTTTACCCTTGCCCGCAGAGATACCACGCCCAACTCTCTTACGAGATTTTCGCGATCCTTCATTGGGGATAAGATCATTCAGTTTCATTCTTCCACCTGCTCTTCAATATTTACAAGATGATTCACTTTGGACAACATACCACGAATGGTTGGGTTATCTTCCTGAACCACTGATTGATGCATTTTTCTTAAGCCTAATGCACGAACAGTTGCTTTATGCCGTTCGGAATAACCGATAGCACTTTTCACCAACGTAATTCGTAACATTTTTTTCTTTTCTTCGGCTTTTTTCTTAGGCATTCTTCCTCCGATCCCAGAAAGGTAACATTTCTTTCACGGATTTTCCGCGACGAGCTGCTTCCTCTTCTGGTGATTTTAATTGTTCCAGAGCGTCGAATGTAGCCTTCACAACATTTAATACATTGGCACTACCCAGAGATTTGGTCAAAATGTCTCGAATTCCAGCTGCTTCTAATACAGCACGAACACCACCAGCGGCAATAACACCCGTTCCACGAGATGCAGGTTTTAACATAACTTTTGCTCCTGCAACTTTTCCATTTACTAAATGCGGAATTGTTGTGTTATATACTGCAACAGTTCTCATGTTCTTATGTGCGCGTTCGGTTGCTTTTCGCATGGCGTCAGGAACGGCATTGGCTTTACCAACACCAAGACCAACACGACCATTATTATCACCAGCCACAATCGCTACACGAAACTGGAATCGGCGACCACCTTTTACAACTTTGGCCACACGGGCAATTTCAATTACGCGTTCATCATATTGTTGTTCCATACCAAGAAATTCTTTCTTTTCCATATGTCAGGCCCTTTCTTTTCCTAAAACTCCAAGCCAGCCTCGCGGGCTGCCTCTGCGAGAGCCTTAACTCGGCCGATGTAGCGAAAACCACCACGATCGAAAACGACTTTAGTGATTCCTTTTTCTTTCGCACGTTCTGCCACCAGCTTACCAACCAGGCGAGATTTTTCAGTCTTGGTTTTACCGTCAACCTGATCACGCAACGCATGATCAATACTTGAAGCAGCAGCCATTGTATGGCCTGCCAGATCATCAATCACCTGGGCGTAAATTTCTTCACTACTGCGAAAAACTGCCAAACGAGGGCGTTCTGCATTACCACTGATATATTTACGCACACGTGCATGTCTTCGCAAACGTTGTTCTTTACGACTCAGCTTTGCCATTTACGTTCACCTATTCTATTTCTTTCCAGACTTACCAGCTTTACGGCGAATTCGTTCACCCTGATAGAATATTCCTTTACCTTTGTAAGGTTCTACCGGGCGAATCTTGCGAATATTTGCCGCTACCTGACCAACTTGCTGTTTGTCGAATCCCAAGACTTTGATGAGTCCAGCGCGGGCATCAACTTCAAAGCTTATGCCTTCTGGTGGTTCAACTTCTTTTGGATGTGAGTATCCAACATACAGCACCAGGTTCTTACCATTCATATCGGCGCGGTAACCAACACCTTGAACCTGTAAGACACGGGTGAAGCCTTCGCTTACACCTGTTACCATATTACTTATTAATGCCCGGGTCGTTCCATGTAAAGAGCGAAAAGTTGCTTCTTCAGCCAGGCGAGAGACAATAATTTCATTACCTTCATGTTCAATTTTGACTTCCGGGTTGAATTCATAAGACAATTCACCCTTAGGTCCTTTGACATGTACATGCAGGCCTTTGACTTTGACTTCCACACCAGCCGGAACGGTTACCGGTAAACGTCCTATACGCGACACGTTCTACCTCCTTGACATCCAGGATTACCAGACTTTACAGAGGAGTTCACCACCAACATTTAGCTGGCGGGCGCGCTGCCCTGTCATCACACCCTTAGGCGTGGAAAGAATGGATATGCCCATTCCTGAGAGAACCCATGGAATGTCTTGTTTCTTTGTATAGTATCGGCGGCCAGGACGACTTACACGCTGTATCCCGGTAATCACCGGTCGTTTGAAACGACGTTCACCAACATATTTTAATTTGACTCTCAATGATGCCAAATAGGGCTTTTCACCTTCAACCACTTCGAAGTCCTCAATGTAGCCCTCTTCCTTCAGGATTCTTGCGATTTCCATTTTCAATTTTGTATTTGGCATCGCAACTGCTGCCTGTTGGATCATCAAACCATTGCGAATACGTGTCAGCATATCGGCAATTGGATCGTTAACACTCATGCTAATACCTCCACTTGAGAACTACCACGATGATTTCTTGATGCCTGGAATTTGACCTTCCAACGATAACTCGCGGAAGCAAATACGACACAGACCAAATCGACGAATATAACCACGCGGGCGAGCGCATTTTGTACAGCGATTTCTCACCTGCACGGCAAATTTTCGACGTTTTTCACGATATTCCATACACTTCTTTGCCATATTAGTCCTTTCTGAATGGCATGCCTAACAAACCCAATAGTAATCGAGCGTGATCATCGTTATTTGCGGTGGTAACAATAGTGATTTCCAATCCTCGAACTTTGTCAACTTTATCAAATTCAATTTCTGGAAAGATTAATTGTTCCCGCAATCCAAGGGTATAGTTTCCGCGACCATCAAATGAATCAGCAGAAATACCTCGAAAGTCACGGACACGCGGGAGAGCGATATTTAGCAGACGATCTAAGAAAGCCCACATGCGTTCTCCACGCAAAGTTACTTTTGCACCAATTTCTCGACCTTCTCGAAGCTTGAAAGCAGCAATACTTTTAGAAGCTTTGGTAACAACTGGTTGTTGCCCGGTAATCGTTCTCAAATCATTTACCGCAGCGTCCAAAGCTTTGGGGTTATCTAAAACTTCACCCAAACCGATATTGACAGCGATTTTGTTGATTCGAGGTAATTCATTCGGGTTTGTAAAACCTAATTCCTTCATAAGAACAGGCGCTACTACATTTTGATACTTTTCTCTTAATGAATTCATACTCTTGCTCCCAGCTGGCCTATTCATCAATTAGTGCATTGCATTTTTTACAAATTCTTGACTTCTTTTCACCTTGGTCTGATTTTCCGACACGAGCTGGTTTTCCACATTTGGGGCAAATCAACATCACATTGGAAATATCGATCGATGATTCGAAGCGTACCATACCAGGGTTAATGGTTCGGCCTTGAGACTGAACTTGTTTCTGATGTTTGCTGCGCAAATTGACTCCCTGCACAACAACACGATTATCTTCAGTCAAAACCTTTATGACCTCACCCTTTTTACCTTTATCTTCAGGGCGACCTGTAACAATTACTACATTATCGCCTTTACGAATTTTTGTACTCATTGGCTATACTCCTACCATTTTCCTAAAGTGCTTCCGGAGCCAGTGAGACGATCTTCATAAAGCCCTTTTCACGTAATTCACGTGCAACTGGCCCAAAGATACGGGTCCCTTTTGGATTCTGCGTTTCGCCATCTAGAATTACGGCTGCATTATCATCAAACCGGATGGTGGAACCATCTTCACGACGCCATTCTTTTGCACAACGCACAATTACTGCTTTGACAATATCACTCTTCTTAACAGAACCTTGTGGGGTTGCAGATTTTACTGTCGCGACAACAATATCTCCAACTCTTCCATAATGAACGACTGAGCCACCCATGACATGGATAACCAAAAGTTCCTTTGCTCCGGTATTATCAGCAACTTTTAGTCTGGATTCTACCTGGATCATATCTATTCTCCTTCAACTATCTTGCCAGCATCGGCTGGTTCGCCAGAACTACGGACAATAGATTGCACAACCCAGCGTTTTTCCTTGGAAAGCGGGCGGCTTTCCACAATCGAGACCTTGTCACCAACACTACATCCTAATTCATCATGGGCTTTATAGCGCTTTTTGCTATGAACCACTTTTTGGTAAAGAGGATGACGAAATGTGCTTGTAACTTCAACAATCACGGTCTTCATCATTTTGTCGCTGGTGACAACACCCGTTAATCGACGTCGACTATTCATGCTTCACCTTCCTGCGCTCGCTCCAATTCACGTTGACGGAGAATAGTCTCCAATTGCGCGATTTGGCGACGGACTCTTTTAAATCGACTCGTATCTGTTAACTGACCGGTAATAACTTGAAATCTCAAATTCATTAATTCCTGGTGGGTATCATCGATACGGCTTCGAATTTCTTCATCGGACATGTTTCGAATATCAGCTGTTTTCATTCTTCTTGTTCTCCTACCACTTGTTCAGTACGGCTAACAACTTTCGTTTTAATTCCGAACTTAAAACTAGCTTGATTCAGAGCATGCAAAGCAGCTTCTTCAGGAACACCAGCTAACTCGAACATAATACGACCTGGACGTACGACCGCCACCCAATATTCCACATTACCCTTACCTTTACCCATACGGGTTTCGGCAGCTTTTTTAGTATATGGTTTATCTGGGAAGATACGGATCCACACCTTACCACGTCGTTTCATATAACGCACAATCGCTCTTCGGGCAGCTTCGATTTGACGGGCTGAAACATAACCTGGTTCAAGTGCTTGTAAACCATAATCACCATTCAGTAACTCCGCTCCTCGCAACGCTTTTCCGCGCATGCGACCACGCATTTGCTTACGCCACTTAACACGTTTTGGCATCAACATAGCAATTAATTCTCCTTACTACTCACTGACGTATACGCCTTCGGTGCGTTCGAATTTCTCTTCCGCCTCGGGCAATACGTCGCCTTTGTAAATCCATACTTTAATACCGATTTGACCGTAAGTAGTCGAGGCTTCATATCGGGCAAAATCAATGTTTGCCCGTAATGTCTGTAAAGGAACACGTCCTTCTCTCAACCAGACAGTACGTGCCATTTCAGCACCGGCCAGACGACCAGCTACCTGAATTTTGCAACCTTTTCCGCCCTGTCGAATTGCCTGGCTGATCGCACGTTTCATCGCACGACGATAAGCAACACGACGTTCAATTTGTCCGGCAATGTTAATTGCTACCAGGTAAGCATCCAGATCAGGATTTTTAATTTCTTTGATATCCAAATCTACTTTTTGCCCGGTTAAGGTTTCTAAATCACCTCGGACTTTTTTGACATTATCACCTTTACGACCAATCAAAATCCCTGGTTTTGCTGTGTGAACAATCACGCGAATTTTACTTGGGAAGCGTTCGATCTCAATTCGAGATACACCAGCTTTCACAGAGTATTCCTTCAACATCTTTCGAATAGAAAGATCTTGATTCAGGTGTTCGCCATAGTCACTATTCTTAGCAAACCATCTGGCATCCCAGGGCTGAATGATGCCTAATCGGTAACCTATCGGATGAACTTTTCGACCCATATTATCTCCTACATTTCCTTTGTCAACTTATGATCGCTCAGGTCTTTTTACCGCTCGCGCAAGACCACATTTACATGTGATGTTCGGCGTAAAATCGGCTTGAACCTGCCACGTGCACCGAAGCGACGCCAACGACGTGTTGGTGCTTCGTCTGCGGTGATCATATAAACAAATAAGTCATCCCGGCTAATACCGAAATTTTCTTCTGCATTAGAAACAGCTGAAATCAACAATTTTTCTACAGGTTTAGCTGCACTTTTTTGTAAGAACTTCAACACATTGATTGCTTCCACCACAGGTTTTCCACGCACGGTGTCCACCACAAGGCGAACTTTCTGCGCTGAAATCGATAAGTAGCTTAATTTTGCACGAATGTCTGTTGCCATATTCTATCTCCCTCTCGAAGATTTTTCAGCAACGTGACCGCGGAAAGTACGTGTTGGTGCGAATTCCCCTAAACGATGACCCACCATGTTCTCGGTTATGTAAATCGGAACGTGACGGCGACCATCGTGGACGGCAATTGTATGTCCCAGCATTTGCGGGAAAATAACACTTGCACGGCTCCAGGTACGAACCACCTTTTTCTCTCCACGGGCATTCATCTGCTCAATTTTCTTAAGTAATTTTGGCTCAACAAATGGCCCTTTTTTCAACGATCGAGACATAATTATCCTCTCAAACCTTTAGCATCTTTCTATCCGCGTTTACCGCTTGAACGGCGACGAACAATATACTTGCTCGTACTTTTATTCCGGCGGGTCTTATAGCCCAAAGTTGGTTTACCCCAGGGAGTTTTTGGTCCCGGCATACCAACAGGTGAACGACCTTCACCACCACCATGTGGATGGTCTCTCGGAGACATTGCTGTTCCACGTACAGATGGGCGGATACCAAGATGACGCTTACGACCAGCTTTTCCAAGCTTGATATTCTTATGATCCAGGTTTCCGACCTGACCAACAGTTGCATAGCACACCTGTCGTACCAATCGAACCTCACCGGATGGCAAACGAACTTGAGCGTAATCACCTTCTTTTGCCAATAACTGTGCAGCAGTACCTGCGGACCTAACCATCTGACCACCACGTCCTTCTTTAAGCTCAACATTATGGATCATTGTTCCTAAAGGAATACGTGAAATTGGTAAGCTATTACCAGGGCGAATATCAGCTTCAGACCCTGATACAACAGTATCACCAACCTTCAAACCAACTGGTGCAAGGATGTAGCGTTTTTCACCATCGTTGTAAGTCAAAAGAGCAATACGAGCTGTTCGGTTTGGATCATATTCAATCGCACTAACGGAAGCTGGAATATTACGTTTATCACGTTTGAAATCAATCAAGCGGATATATCGTTTATGTCCACCACCACGATGTCGGACTGTGATACGACCATAAGAATTACGGCCAGAATGAGCTTTTCGAATTACGATTAATGATCGTTCTGGTTTTGATTTGGTGATTTCTTCAAAACTGTACCCGGTCATATTTCGTTGACCTGGGGTTACTGGTTTATAAATCTTTATAGCCATTATTCAACCCCTTCAAAGATCGCAATATTGTCTTCTGGTGCCAGAGTTACGATTGCTTTCTTGTAACCAGGATTGCGAACTGCTAATCTTCGGCTACGAGCTCTTCGTGTGCGTTTTGCAGGAACGTTTACAATGTTCACTTTTACAACTTTAACATCAAAGATTTGTTCAACTGCATCTTTAACCATTGTTCGGGTTGAGTCACCAGTCACTTCAAAAACGTATTGATGTAATTTGTTTACCTGGTAATTGGTTTTTTCTGTCACCAAAGGACGGCGGAGAATTTCATAAATAGATGTCATTGTTTCCTCCTACCTACCCAGAAAACTTTCTACTAAACTCAGAGAATCCAGAGGAACTATCACTTTCTGATATTTCATAAGATCACGGATATTAATGTAATTTGCCAAAAGTACCTTAGTTCCAGGCAGATTATTGCTTGTGCGAATAACTTCCTCAAAGGTTGCTTTTGCCGGGATCAAAACCAATGCAGTATCCTGGCCAACGAGGTTGGTCAAAACACTAGCCATTACACGGGTTTTTGCTTCCGGTAAATAAAAATTATCAATGATCACAATTGAGTTCTCTGATGCTTTTACGGACAGTGCGGAACGCAGGGCAGCATGTCGCATTTTTCGCGGCATTGCCTGGGCGTACGAACGTGGATGGGGAGTATGGATGCGGCCACCGCCTTTCCACTGCGCAGCACGAATGGAACCCTGACGAGCACGACCTGTGCCTTTTTGACGCCATGGTTTACGACCACCACCAGCAACTTCATTACGAGTTTTGGTGGCATGAGTGCCCAAACGAGCGTTCGCGAGTTGGCGAACCAATGCCTGGTGCATTAAATCAACGTTTATTGGGGCTTCGAAAATTGCGGGTGATAACTCCACAGTTTTAACTTTTTTACCCTCAATGTTTAAGACATCTGCTTGCATAGTCTCTAAGCTCCCTTAGTTCTTTCGTGTCTCTTTAACCATAACCACCCCACCTCTTGGTCCTGGTACAGATCCGCGCACACCTATCAGATTCCGTTCTGGATCTAGCAGAACCACCTTCAAGTTTTGCGAAGTTACGCGTTCATCACCCATATGTCCTGGGCCACGTGCGCCTTTATAGACACGACCTGGAGTCGTACCTGCACCTCGAGAACCTGGCGCGCGGTGTCGGTCCGATTGACCATGGGTCTTTGGACCACCACGGAAATGGTAACGTTTCACAGCACCTGCGAAACCTTTTCCCTTTGAGGTACCGACTACATCAACATACTCACCAACTGTAAAGACATCAACAGACAATTTATCGCCTTCATTTACCACTGGGGTTTTAACGCGAAATTCGCGCAAAAACCGAAGAGGAGGTAAATTCAGATTAGCGCGATTCAAATGCCCTTTTTGTCCGTTGGTCAAGCGTTTTGGTTTTACCTCGCCATAACCTAGTTGTACAGCAGTGTAGCCATCACGTTCTTCTGTACGTACCTGGGTTACATAGCAAGGCCCAGCCTCGATAACAGTTACCGGAATTGCGGCACCATTTTCATCGAAAATCTGGGTCATACCGATTTTCTTGCCAATTAGCCCTTTCAACATATCAGTTTTCTCCTTATTTATTGATTTGTCAGGACTGTCAGCTTGGGCTAAGCTGCATCATCCCCGTATACTGAGCAGTTAATTGTCCGCTGCAAAACTCCGCATTTTTTCCAGTTCGCGCACGAAACAACTCTTACTCAGCCTAAGTGAAACGGGTTTCGTTAAACCCGCAACCTTACAAATATACCATGATTCTTACATTTTGAGAAGGATAGCGTTTGCCATCCTTCCCGCGTATTTTTTCTATTTAAAGTACTAAATTGATCCTAAATTTTTATTTCAATATCAACGCCGGCAGGTAAATTTAACCGCATCAACATGTCAATGGTTTTTGAATCTGGTTCCAAAACATCAATCAGACGATTGTGTGTGCGAATCTCAAAATGTTCATGTGAATCTTTATCAATGAAAGATGATCTTCGAACAGTAAAGCGTTCTTTTTTTGTTGGCAAAGGAACTGGTCCGACAACTTTTGCGCCTGATCGTTCAGCAGTATCTACAATACGTTTCGCTGATTGATCAAGAACACGATGGTCATAAGCCTTTAGACGAATACGAATACGTTGTTTAGCCATTTAACACCTACTTAAGAATCTTTGTGATCACGCCAGCGCCCACAGTCAGGCCGCCTTCGCGTATAGCAAATTTTGAACCCTGTTCCAACGCAACCGGGACGATCAGTTCGACCATCATGTTGACATTGTCACCAGGCATTACCATTTCC
>JAURZL010000020.1 GCA_030653365.1 Anaerolineaceae bacterium | reverse complement strand
AATGACAGGCCTAATTACAGATACAATTGGATTTCGAACTTCAAATATGACGCCAAAAGCCATGAATATTGCAGCAGATTTGTTCGAAAAAGGCGCAAATGTACCTGAAATCTACGAACAAGCGTTAACAACAAAAACTTTTGAACAATTGGTGTATTGGGGTTTTGCTTTAAAAAGATTAAAAAGAATCAATAATTTAACATGGACTACATTAACGCTTCAGGATCGAAAAGATGCCGGATATAATGGAAATGATGATGCCGATTTAAACGCAATTTTATCCAGTATTATCGATTGTGATATATCCATCTTGTTTGTTGAACAAAACAATGGCCATGTTAAAGTTTCCTGGCGTGGCAAACCTGGTAAAAATGTTTCTTCATTGGCGCAATCACTTGGAGGTGGTGGACATCCGGCTGCTTCAGGTGCTGATTTAGAAGGTTCTGTAGAGGATGTCCAGAATATCGTTATCAAAAAAACCTTAAAAATTATGGAAGATTATAAGTAGATGAATAATTCTTTGAAATCTCATCCTGTCCATTCCGGGGAGTGTATAAATGGAAAATGAAAATAAAAATCTGGTAAGTGGCGTGATCGTAATAGATAAACCGATTGGTATGACATCACATGATGTGGTTCAAATTGTCAGAAAAGGAACAAATATCCGGAGAGCTGGTCATACAGGCACTTTGGACCCGCGAGCATCTGGTGTTTTGGTCGTGTTAGTTGGTCCTGCTGTTCGGTTGAGTGAGTATGTTTCGGCGTCCGATAAACGCTATCAAGCCGTAATCCAACTTGGAATATCAACGGATACCTATGACGCTGATGGACGTGTATTGTCCACAACTTCAGTCGATATCTCAGAAAAACAATTCAATGATGTTCTTCAATCTTTTGTCGGTGAAATTGAACAGGTGCCACCCCCCTATTCCTCTGTTAAAGTTAAAGGCAGACATGCCTATGATATGGCACGTAATGGGGAAGAAGTAGATTTAGAGCCCAGGAAAATCAATGTATACAACCTTGATTTATTGGAATGGGCACCACCTGAAGCCGTTATCGATGTTTATTGTTCTTCGGGAACATATGTCCGTTCCTTAGCACATGATTTGGGTGAAAAATTAGGATGTGGCGCACATTTAATTGGTTTACGAAGAACCAAATCCGGGCGGTTTACATTAAGGGATGCAGTACCTTTGAGAAAATTAAAAGAAGCATTTGAAGCAGATACATGGCAACAATATCTCATCCCAGCTGCTGAAGCACTTTCGGATTGGCCTGCTGTTCAATTATCTGCAGAGCAATTAGATATCGTCCGCCATGGTCGCCGTATTCCTGCAGAATCAAATACAGGGAAAATGGCTCGGGCGATCAGCGAAGAAGGGGAACTAATTGGACTGCTTGAATTAGATGCAGAGACAATGGAATGGCAACCTAAAAAAGTATTCTCTTCATAGTTCAAAGAGTGAAAGACCAGGTTTATGAAACAAACTGATCCCAATAAACCAATCACTAACCAGGTCGTTTATGCCACAATCGGAGCTTTTGATGGGGTTCATATTGGCCACCAACAATTGATCTATTCAATGGTGAAGCAGGCAAAAATTGACTCTGCAAAATCTTCTGTGATAACCTTTCATCCTCATCCGGCAGTTTTATTAAGATCCATATCAATGCCTTTTTACATCACCAGCCCAACTGAAAAAGCACAGTTGTTTAAAGAACTTGGGGTTGATTTTATATTGGATCTAACTTTTAATGATGAGATGGCTGGACTTGCGCCAGAACACTTTATGGGCCTTCTTCTAGGTCAATTACCCATTGAAAGAATCTGGTTGGGAAAAGATTTCGCCTTAGGCAAACATAGAGCAGGAAATTTATCCGTTCTGAATGAAATAGGAAAAATAAAAGGCTACTCAATCGTTGAGTGTCAACACCTGGAGGAAGAGGGAGAAAAAATCTCATCGTCAAAAATTAGAAATTGGATTCAATCAGGGGATTTTCTACAGACAAGTAAAGCTTTAAATCGCTATTATTCAATAGAAGGTATTGTTTCCCATGGAGATTCACGTGGAAGAACAATAGGTTTTCCAACAGCCAATTTAGAAGTATGGGAAGGAAAAATTCTACCTGGTTCCGGTGTATATGCTACCTGGATGGAGGTCGATAATGTTGTCTATCCTTCGGTATCGAATGTAGGAGTGAGACCAACATTTGAAAATCAAAAAACCAATCCCAGAGTTGAGACTTTCATTCTGAATTTTGATCAGGATATATATCAGAATCAAGTAAAATTACATTTTGTTGAAAAAATTCGTTCTGAGTTTAAATTTAGTTCTGTAGATCTTTTAATCGATCAAATTCAGAGTGATGTAAGGCAAACAGAGGAGATTTTGAAAAATGTCACAAAACCGACAGGTTTATCTACTTGATCCACATCATTTAACGCCTGAAACGATTGCTGTAACCTTTGCAAAAACATCTCGATCACCTCAATCTTTTCAAGAAATTGCTGACGAATTAACCGATGAAAAATCAGCTGAATTTCATGAAAAGTGGGTTGTGGGTTATGGACATGCCTCAGTTGCTGAACATGCTGTTTTACATATCGCAGTGGAAAATGTCTCCAGATTGGCTGTTGAATGCTTGGAGAGTAATCGTCTTGCTTCCTATACCGAAAAATCAACCAGATACCAAAAATGGAATGAAGATAGTTTTTATATTCCTCAAGAATTAGACGATCAACCTGTGTTAAAAGAAAATTATATTAAAACAAATCATCTCTTATTTAAAACATATTTGGATTCCCTTCCTATAGTTCGGGAGGAAATTGGAAAAAGAAACTCCAGACGACCTGAAGAAAGCGAATCTGCATGGGAAAGACGAATTCGTTCGGACTATGTGGATGTATGCAGGTTTTTGTTACCCGCTTCTGCATTAGCAAATGTTGGGATGACAATCAATGCTCGTGCTTTAGAACATGCGATTCGAAAAATGCTATCCCATCCTTTAAGTGAAGTACAAACAATGGGTCAGGAAATCAAACAAGTATCAAAAAACAATGTCCCCACCCTTGTAAAATACGCAGATTCTGTTCCGCATTGGATCAAGGTTGCTAATTCATTCCAGTTTGAAGGAAAAACCATTCCAAATCAAGAGGATCCTTCGAATTGGTGCAAATTAGTTCATTATGATCAGGACGCAGAAAAACTAGTTCTTGCAGGATTATTGGTCAAAAACAGCGGAGTTAGCTTTGACCAGACCTATCGTTATTTACAACAGTTGGACCAATCTCATTTGGAAGATTTAGTTAAGCAGGTGGTTGAAGATATAGAGCGATTCGATATTCCAGCCAGAGAATTAGAATATGCTACCTTTACCTTTGAAGTTCTGATTGATCAGGGCGCATATTTTGAGATTAAACGCCACAGGATGATGACACAGACTGTGCAACCAATCTCTACTTTACTAGGATATGCTGTACCTCGCTGTATTGTAAATGCTGGATTTGAATCTGAATACCACAAAGCAATGCAATCAGCCCATAAAACTTACACACAGATTGCAGAATGGAATCCTCATGTAGCTGGTTACCTCGTTCCGAATGGATACAACCGCAGATTATTATTGCGGGCAAATATCCGCAGTTTGGACCACTTAATCAATTTGCGAAGCGCACAAAATGCTCACTTTTCTGTCAGAAGATTAGCACAAAGGTTGAGCGAAGAGATTCAGCTGATTAATCCACTCCTGAGTTATTGGATCCGAAAAAACAATTTAGAAACCTCAAACTCGGTTGAAGCAGAATATTTTGCCGAAACTGCATACAATCCTGAATTTTAAGAATCATAATCAAAAGTTAACTGAGCAGAATGTTTTGAATTTCTATGATCGTGTCAGATTGAAGCTCGGTATCATACCAATTCCACATTTCATCCAATAATTTTTCTGACCAGGGTTTTATTAGGATTACCCTTTCTGCTTCGGATATATTCATGTCGCTTTTAATCAAATCATACTCAGGATTTTCTTTCTTCCATTCTTCAATTTTTCGGTATGCAGGTTTTGGCCGTTCCACCCAATGTCCACAATATGAAAAATCATCATTCATCACCCAAAACACTGGAATATTGTGAATCCCCTTGAGAGCGAAAAATTCAGTTAATTCGCGGTTTTCACTTCTAGTAAATAACTTAAGATTTATGCAAGGTGCAGCTTCTACAATTTTAGCCAGAATGGGTAAATTCATCAGACTGTCCCTACATCCTGATTCTGTCAAAACAAGTATATTTCTCTTCTTTTCCAAGGTTTTCAGGCGTTGAAATTCTGCGGAAGTAATGCGGATATCATTGATCCTTTGCAGCATTTCTTTTTGATACGTGTCCATTTTTATTATGTAATCATTTAGTAATAATCCAGTATTCCATACTTGGTCATTGATCATTGGTTAACCTTCTTCCATGTTGTAAAAAGTCTATTCTTTTAAATCAATCTTTTCATCTTCGCGGTCAGAGTGGTTCATTGAAATGAAAAAAAACCTTGTCAAAAAAAATCAATAAGTTGGATATCGTAATTCAGGTTTTTTTCCAGATAAATCTAAAGCTATTTATTAGCAAATAATCGAAAATTCGCTAACCTCTTTAAACTTTCACAAAAGCTAGAATGTGACTTGACAAGATTGATTTTACCCTTATAATTTTTCTTTAATCAAATATGTCCAAAAACGATAAAGAGGACGAGTAAGTAATGCCTTGGCGGTACAGAGAGCAACCACCAGTGGAAAGTTGCCCGAACAGCATTACCAAATGGACCTCAGAGTTGCAGGGTGAACGATTGATCTAATAGCCCGCGCCGGAGTTGCCACCGTTATCAGGGTAAAGGATATCGCAATTGGCCGTATCCGAAAGAGTGAGGCTGGCTTTATTTCCCTTTGTTTCACAAAGGGATTTTTGATTAAAGTTACCCTAAATGAGGTGGCACCACGGACTCAGCGTTCGTCCTCAAGCGGACGCTGTTTTTTATTTAATAAAAGCATGCGTTCGCATTCAAAATAATTCATTTTTTTGGAGGAAACCATGTCAACAAATACCCGATTTATGCTAAGTGAAAATGATATACCCAAATATTTTTACAATATAGCAGCTGATAGTCCAATAGGACCGACACCCGTCCTGCACCCGCAAACGAAAGAACCGGTTACACCAGACTTTCTGAGTGCGATTTTTCCGATGCCAATCATTGAGCAGGAAATTAGTAGTGATCGATATATAGAAATCCCAGAAGAAGTTCGGGAAATTTACAAATTATGGCGGCCAACGCCTTTGATTCGTGCTCTCCGCCTTGAAAAAGCATTAAATACACCTGCCCATATTTATTTTAAATATGAAGGTGTATCACCATCCGGAAGCCACAAATCAAATACTGCGGTTGCACAAGCTTATTACAATAAAATTGCAGGGATAAAAGCAATTACCACCGAGACTGGTGCAGGACAATGGGGGTCTGCACTCAGTATGGCTTGTAAATTTTTTGATATGCAGCTTGAAGTCTATATGGTAAAAGTTTCTTATGAGCAAAAACCCGCACGCAGATATTTAATGGAAACTTTCGGATCGAAAGTATTTGCCAGCCCAAGTATGCAGACTCATACAGGAAGAACAATCTTAGCTCAGGATCCTGAAAATCAAGGTTCATTGGGAATAGCGATTTCCGAGGCTGTTGAAATAGCAGCATTATCCAATGGCAGCAAAAAATATAGCTTGGGTTCCGTGTTAAATCATGTTTTATTACATCAGACTGTGATTGGGGAAGAAGCCCTAAAACAAATGGATTTAGCTGATGAATATCCTGATGTTGTGATTGGTTGCGTCGGTGGCGGATCAAATTTTTCGGGAATTGCATTTCCATTTTTACGGGAAAATCTGAAGAATGGCCAACGAACAAGATTATTAGCCGTAGAGCCTATATCCACCCCATCTTTGACTCGAGGAGTTTATGATTTTGATTTTGGAGATACTGCCAAAATGGCTCCAATCGTTAAGATGCACACTTTAGGCCATGATTTTATGCCACCTGCCATTCATGCAGGTGGTTTACGTTACCACGGAATGGCTCCACAATTGAGTGCATTATATGATGCTGAGCTGATTGAAGCAATTGCAATTGGTCAAATCGAAGTATTCGAAGCAGCCAGCTTGTTTGCTCAAACAGAAGGGATTATCCCCGCTCCCGAATCATCACATGCCATTCATGCAGCGATTAACGAGGCAAACGAGGCAAAAGAACAAGGGGAAAAACGGGTTATTCTTTTTAATCTATCCGGTCATGGTCACTTTGATCTTTCTGCTTATCATGCTTTTAACTCAGGGAAATTAGAAAATTATGATTACCCGGAAGAAGCGATTAAAAATATCAAAGAACACCTGCCCGAAATTAACAACAATCAACCCGTTTAATTTCATGATTTTATCTTAGGGTTAAGGGTGGTTTAGGCGGTGATACCGCCTAAACCACCTGTTAAACTCGAATTATTGAAAAGATACAATTCAAAAATAGAAAGGCTCGCAAAGGAAGGTTCTATTTATGGATTATTTTCTTCCTGTGCCAGCGGTATAGTGAAATGAAATGTTGTACCTTTCTGAAGGGTACTTTCGAACCAAATTTTTCCACCCTGCATTTCTACCAGGCTTTGCGTGATATTTAACCCCAGGCCGGCACCTGAGGATTCTCTAATTTTTGGATTTTCTGATCGGAAGAATTTTTGAAAGACCATTCCGTGATCCTCCTCAGAAATCCCTGCCCCATTATCCTGTACCCAGATATGGGCAAACTTTGCACCACCTTCTCTTTTCGATAAATCTTCAGTAATTTCTGCTGAAATTGAAATCTCTCCATTTATCTGTGTATATTTATGTGCATTGCTTACAAGATTCGTCAGGATTTGAAGCAATCGGTTGGAATCACCCCAAATTTCAGGAAAGTCATCCGGAATTTTTACATGTAACTTCTGCTGTTTCTCATCAGTCTGCCGTTTCGTTGAACGAATGATTTCGTTGATTAGGTCAATAAGCTGAATTGCTTTGGATTCTAATCGCATGCTACCAGCTTCAATTTTTGATAGATCATTGAGATCCGACACCAGTGTATTCATCCTTTCCGTATTTGAACGGATCGTCGTAAGGAAATTTGTCTGCGCTTCGTTCACTGTCCCGGCAGCTCCTGCTACCAATAATTCGGTATAGCCTTTTATGGATGTCATCGGATTCTTAAGTTCGTGTGCGACCAAAGAAACAAATTCACTTTTCGCCTGGTTGGCCGCCTGAACTTCGCCATAAAGTTGACTATTAATGATTGCAATGGATGCATGATCACTCAATCGCATTAAGAAGTTCAAATCATTTTCGTCAACAGGTTTCTCTTCCAACGTTTCCAGCACCATCAAGGCAATTGTTTTACTTTCCCGTTGGATAGGAACCAAAATTTGGGTTTTTGACAGTGGATGCAATCGATTCTCTTGATCTGGAAAAATTTGTAAAGGTTGTGCATTATTAAAAAATTTCTCTTGCTCAAATTTGGTGAAAAGAGGCGTTTCATCAGAAATACGAGCTAAAATTCTCGTATCATATCCCTGTGAGGCCATTAATTGGATTTTATTTTCAATCACCTGCCCGATCCATCCAGCATTTCCATCGAGTTGTCTTAAAGCCCAGGAAAGTGTGATTTCCATTGCTCTTTTGATGTCCAAACTGGTGTTCAATTCACGATCGATAAGTTGCATAACCGATAATTCTTCAACACGTTTTGCTAATGCCTGGTCAGTTCTATAATATAATCTTGCATTTTCAAGGGCAATAGCAGACTGAGCAGCGAATGCTGATAAAAGCCCCTGATCGTTTTTATTAAAAATTTCATCACCACGACGATTTATTAATTCTATTAATCCCAATACACGATTCTTCAAAACCATGGGAATTATCATCAATGAATTAATGGGTCTTTCTTTTTCGAAAACAATCCCTTGTAATATTTCATTCTGACCATGACTTTGATCAATGATCACTTGATTTTGAGATTGGTAAGCCTGACCTGCCAATCCATGATCCAAAGGAAATCTTCTTTCAAACAATTCTTCAGATTGCTCACCGATAACTTTTTTATAAACCAGTTCCTGGGTCTTTTCATCAACAATTAATAATCGGGCTTCTTCGCAATCAATCATATCAACAGAATTTTTTAGTATGGTTTCATATAATTCTTCAATATCAAAAGTAGAAGTAAGGTTTCTTGTCAAATCATTTAAGATTGATAATTGACGAGCATATCGGTCTGTTTCCTGCAATAAACGAGCTTTTTCAATCGCACCAGCAACCAAATCAGCTACCGATTGGACAAAATTCAATTGGTATTCAGTAAATGACTTCTCCGGATCACGGTGAGCAACCAGAATACAACCAATTGTTATTGCCCCTGTATTTAATGGCACAACGATAGCTGATTGGATACCCTCATATAAAATAGCAAAATCTCTTTTTTGACAATAACCATTGTAATTATTAAGGAGTAATCCTCTGCCACTTTGCACAATTTCCGATTCAATGGTTTTGGTTTTTGTTATTAATTGGTTCTCTTTAGCAGAGATGCGTTCATCAAATTCCACACAAAAAACAAACCTTAACGCTTGAGAATTTTGATCCGTTAAGAGAATATAAAAAACATCTGCAGGAATAATTTGTGTAGTTTGTGCATAAATTAATTCATAAATATCATCAAGCGCAACCGTATAATTTACACCTTGAACAATCCTGGTAAGAACATTCATGTCCTTCACACGTTTTTCCAATTCAATTTGATGGATCAATCGCTCAATTTGTTTTGTGGTTTTTGATATTGAAGGTGAAATTTTCTCAATATATTTTCTAATTTCATTACCATTTTTTTGACCGAAAGATAGAGCAAGCCACCCACGCAAATATTCCTCCGTCATAATGGGAATAAATGCCTGCACATCCAACAATTTTAGAATTTCCTTTTCATCCCTGATGACCATGGGCAAATTATTCAAATTTTCGATAATTAATGGGGTCTTTGTTGTAGATAACATTTGAACGATCGCAGAATCAGCTGTGAATTTCAAGTCACTTGTTTTCAAATTCTGGAATGGGAAAGAATAATACTCATCTGCGGTGGAATCCAAAATGAAATGATTATATCGCTCGATAGGCACTAATTCATGGATAATCAATTTGAGTTCAACATACGCTTCCTCAATCGTCTCAAAATTTTCTGATCTGACAATTGAAAGCTGGTTTTCTTTTAAATCAACACTTTTCTCATTTGTGAAGAATGAAAATTTGCTTTGATTTAATAACAGGACCAAAACTATTGGCGACAAAAAAAGGTGAAAACCAATGCATGTTGAGACTTGTAAAAAATTAATGAAACCATTAAAAAAATTAGTTATAGTAATTAAAATCCCTACACCTGTATTGATGATCAGGAATGTTTTAATATTCTTCAGGATCTTTGTATCAGAAGACTTTTCCCGCCCCTTTAATCTCTCTGTCAGGAAAATTCCAAGCAACAATGGGGTAAATGATAATGGAAAAAGTATCCAGGGATTAATCGGAAAATTAGAATTCTTAATTGAAAATAAGAACCAAATACCCAGTGGGGGTAATGCGATAATTGAAGCCAAAGCGTAGATAAATTTCAGGTCATGTTTTTTTTGATTTTCATGATTCATCAAATATATAAAACAAAATAAAACCGAAATTACCAATAATAAACCTGACCATCCTGATAACCATCGAAAAGGATCATAAATTATAGTTTTCATGCTAAGAAATCTTGAGACTAAAAATCCGACCAATAAAATAATTGAAAAGATATAAATAGAAAGCTGAATGTTGAGCCGAGCCCTTGCATTCTTCAATAATGGAAAATAATATTGAAAATGATAGATCGATAATAAAAATGTAGTACCGAACAAGATTCCATTTACCAATTCTGATTCGGATGAGATAAATGAGGAACTGAGTATGATGGAAGTGAATAAAAGAAATATCGGAACTTGAGAATACTCCTTGGATTGGTTCTCAAACAAAACCAACGCGAATGCAAAGATAAAAAATGTCCATGCGAGGAAATAAGGAAAATAAAAATAAAAAATCACTGAATTATCACCAAATAAAGGATCTATAAACGACCTGATTGATGAGTCAGACCCAGAATTCTGAATTAAAAAAAGATTTAATATCAAGACAACAAACACAATAACCAATAACAAGATCTTCATACTGGTAGAACGATGATCAATATTATTATTAAATTTCATTTTCCCATCCGGAATTAAGGGTTTTTGGATTTTATTTTCTTTTTTTGAATTTGAGATAAATCAAGTTCTACGGGGACATATTGATTACTGAGCATTTTTAACAATATTCGCGCTCGGTCAGAACCATCCAGTTTCATGTCAAATATTCCTTCATACCCCTCAAATAAACCATATTCCACTGAAATTGGAGCACCGCTCAAAATTTCTTCCTTTAATTCAATAATGGAGTTTTCAGAATCACCAATTTTCTGTTTTAGAGTATGGATTAGTGATTCTGGCACTTCGGAAGGTTCGCCACCAAATGAAACAATACCTTTTGAGTAAGGAATCCATTTAATTTTCGAAGATCCTATGCTTTCAGCATCTATTTTGATGAATAAATAGCCTGGAAAATATGGACGAATCTTTCGGGAGCGGGGATTGACTGGTTTCACTTTGATTTTTGGATAAAAAACCTCAATACCCATCATATCTATTTGTTTATAAAGTAATTGTTCCTTGTTTGGATGGCTTTGAATAACATACCATGAGGAATTCATTTTTTATCACCGCCATTGTATCTATATTACAAAAGAATTATACATGAATGCGATTAATTTTGAATTTTTTTCCACTCAACCTTCGTCAAACAATTCATTTAATTCTGGTAATGATCAATCCAAAAATGATTGCCATAATAACAAATGCAATTAAGCCAGTCACAGGTTGATAATCCAAAATTGTAAAAATTGCGGGTGAGGTTATTGCCGAGCCACTAAATGTGACAATTGCAGTTGCGTAAAGATTATTGGCAAAATGCACCCCCATCGCAATCTCCAATCCCCTGGATTTAAAAGAAAGCCATCCCAGCAGTAATCCAATACCGATGTAAAAAGGCATGGTCGTGAAAAGACCATATGTTGTTACCTCAGGATTTGCTCCATGTAAAATGCCAAACAGGAGTGCCTGTGCGATAATTGCCAGCCAACTGAAGCGAAACAATCGAAAGAATCCATGTAATAAATAACTACGGAATAAGACCTCCTCCGCAGTTATTTGGAATGTAATCAGGATGATTGCTAACAACATAAAAGGAATAAAAGAATTAAGTGAAAATGTAAATGAATAATTACCAGGTTGTAACAAAGCAATAATAATGTCAACAACAGCAGATAGAACAAACCAAATTATTGCCGATTTCACCATCAACGACCAATGTATGTTCTCTTTTTGAGTAAAAATGGATTTAATGGTTTGTTGGTGGATAAGGCGGATCCCAATAATAAGAACGATAACTAAAGCAGCAAAAGGCAACATTGTGACCCATAACAAAGTAAATGGAGGAAAATTCAAAACATCCATATTGCCTTCGAATAAAGCTGCAATGATAATCAAAATACTTTGAGCAACCAGTGTTACACCAATTACAATCATTATCAGGAATAAATATCTCCAGAATTTAAAATTTCCTTCTGGAAGAATAATTCCTTCTTCGCGACCTTCAATTATCTCCATAAATCCTCTTTAACTTATATTTTCAAAAACAAATCTCCCAAATTTTTAATAAATCCAGACTCGTAAATCCTATCATAATTAACTTAAGAAGAATACTATGATTCGCGTACTCTTTCTACTTCACCGTTTTGGAACAAAAAATGAAAAAAACGTAGACAATCCAATGTAAATAATTATACTGATATATAGATGAATTTTAGACCTCCTCCCTACTTTTCCGGAAGAAAACCTATGCCTCTATTGGTATTGGACCGGTTTTTACCGCCTTATCCTTATGGTGGTCTGACTGATATGATCCACCATCAAGGAATTGATAATGGCTGGGTACTTGATCCCATCGGGAACCACCCGGCAAGTGCAATCGAATTAGCGCAAACTGGCTATCAGGTTTTTGTTGCCTGCAATAATCCTATTTTGGCGAAGTTATTCGAGGTAATGTGTGCAGCTTATCCGTCTTCAGAATACCAGGCTGCAATCGCAGATTTAGGGGCTCTCAAGAGAGGTGAGCAGCGTATTGAAAGCCAGATAAAGGATCTGTATCGTTCACCGTGTCCGGATTGTTCATCTTTAAAAACCGATGTCCGTTTTCTTTGGAAAAAAAATCAACAACTGCCTTTTGCCAGAGAATTGACTTGTAAAGATTGTGAAAATTCAGGTATTTTTAAATTGTCTGATACCGATTTGGAAAATCTGGAAAAAATTGGAAATATTCAATTACATCGCACCAAATTGCTGCAACGCGTCATTCCCGGGAAAATTGATCCACCCATAGCAATTAAAGAAGTTGTGGATTCATATTTGCCAAGATCGTTAGCAGTAATTTCGACTTTGATTAATAAATTGGATAGTCTCTATACCAGCCCTACCAGGAAGGCAATTATTGAAGCTCTTTTGATACATGTTTTTGATTATGGAAATATGCTCTGGGGTATCAGTTCTGGTCGCTCCAGGCCCAAACAAATCTCCATTCCTGCTGAATTTTATGAGTTTAATTTGTGGAATATTATTGAAGAAGCAGAGACCCGATTGCGACTTACGGATACACCGATCCCTTTCACTTATTATCCGGAGTTTCCACCTGATAGCGGTGGGATTTGTTTTTATCCTGACAGAATGCAAACCATCAAAGATTTTTCGAAATTGCCTGAGTTTTCTGTAGTAGCAACGGTTTTACCACGGCCAAATCAGGCTATGTGGACGTTTAATGCTGTCTGGAGTGGCTGGATTTGGGGACAGGAAGCTGCTTTAAAATTAAAAGGAGCATTGGAACGACGACGTTATGATTGGATCTGGCATACCCAGGCTATCAGAACAATTTTTGATTACACTTCAAAATTCAATATCCCCTTCCTGGCATCAGCACCTGAATTGACGAACAGTTACATCCTTGCTTATCTTGCAGCAGCTTCGTCTGCCGGATATCAATTGGTTGATACAGCCTATCACTTTGAACAAAAATCCGGACAATTTTATTGGTTGCCAAAGCACACCGCAAAGAAAGTGGAAGCTAATCCAGAAATAAACGATAACATAAAAAAATATCTTGCATTAAAATCTGAACCTGCTGATTATCAGGAATTAATGGCAGTCTTCATGATTTCAGAGACAAAAGATCAAAGAGATTCTTTCTCCATGAAAACATTTGATAACTCCTTGTTCATACAAATTCAAAAATTATTTGAAGAAACAATAGCCAACAAAGAAATTTTTACCCAGGTAGACGATGATCAATTGGAAAACGCAGAGTTTTGGTTAACTCAAACCACAAAAATTTATCAACCTTATAGTGATCAGATCGAAGGCATTTTTATTCGATTTATACAGAAAAATCCTGAATTTTCGTTAGAAGAAATCGCTAATTTTATCAACCAACACCAACCAGGCTTGTTACCTGTTTCATACAATTTATTACAAAGATTATTAAATTCCTATTGTGAGCCAAATTCCAATGACACCCTAAAGTGGACGATAAGTTCTCGTGAAACCATTCAAGAAAGAAAGTCTGATATTCACCAGATTATCAGCTTGCTCAATTCAATTGGAAATAACCTTGGTTTTAACATCTCAGGAGAAAATCCGATTCAATGGACATCAGATCATTTAAAACCAAATTATCAATTTTTCATCACAGCATCCAGTATCATTTCACAATTCAAAAGAAAAATTGACGAAACCAGTTTTGAACCAGTAATTATTTTTCCTGGAAGTCGTTCGGAATTGATTAGCTATAAACTTAGAAATGACCCAGTTTATAACAAGTTTTTTAGAAAGTATCATTTCGTAAAGTTCCGCCATTTGAGATCAATAAATGAAAACCCAGGAATGAATTTCAAAACCTGGGTTCATATATTGGATTCTGATCCGGCTGTCTGGCAGGAAGCCAACCAACCGGTTTTATTCTGATTCGCTTTTAAGGTGTTGGTGTTTCGATTGGAACCACTGCTGTTGGGACCAAAGATTGTTGAGTAGCAGTCAAGGTTGCCGTTGGTGGAGGGATTGTACTTGTCGGTTGTGGCGTTTCAGTGATCGTTGGCGTTATCGTGTTGGTTGGTGTAATAGTAGATGTAGGTGTGACAGTCGGGGTGGGAGTAGCAACCTGAAGAATAATCCGAATCATTTTTTCAGCATAGCGACCATCTTCGGTTGAATCAATGGTGATCCTCAAGGTATATTCACCTGGCTCAATTTCATCTTCAAGTACATCCCAGGTGTAGATTAAATCCACATCACGGAAATTCTTGTCAAATTCAGCTAATTGTTCCCAGGAAGAAGGATCGCTACCTCTGCCATATTCAAGGCGCATTCTGCGATAATTATGGGTTGCGTCAACAAGAGCATAAATATCCAGTGGATTAGTGGTAATAGTTTGACCGTCAGAAAGACCTGCAAATATAATTTTTGGTTTGGGATCGTCGGCTTTACATTCACGTTCTGGAATAAATAAAACCGGAATTTCAAAACCTAGATTTTCTACCCAACTTCGCCCATCAGAAGTATCCTCGATCCATTTAACTCCCCATTTTTCCGAAACATTCAAAACAAATTCTTCTTTTGTAAATTCACTACAAGCAGCTGAAGCACGAAGACCAGTCCAGGTATCAATATTGATCTTTTGCCATAAATCATCATTTTTAGGTTGAGGAGGTTGATCAAATGCAAAAATTTCATTCCTTTGGGCTGGACACCATTCTGATGGCTCCGTTCCTGAGAGGGAACAGATAATTTTGTCCGAAATACCTGTCGGTCTGACAAAATTTGTTGTATTTGCACCCACCAGATGGTTGACAGTAAACTGCATAGCCTCGGCCCAGATTGGAGCTGCGCCAGTAAGTCCAGTAGTATCGATCATAGGAGTATAGTCAGCATTGCCAATCCAGACTCCGATAGCGATATCTGGAGTGAATCCCAATGTCCAATTATCCCGAAAATCGTTGGTTGTTCCAGTTTTCACTGCAACCTCAAATGGAAGATTTATCACTGAATTTGCACCAAACATCGGTGTTCTGGCTTGATTATCAGACATAATTGAACTAATTAAGTAGGCATGTTCCTCGCGAATGACACGACTAGGTGTTGGTCTTTGATATTCATAAACAAGGTTATTCAAATGATCAACTATTTTGGTGATTGCCACTGGTTGCGTCTGATTACCCTTATTGGCTATGGTAGCGTATGCATTCGTCAATTCCAGAAGAGTTACATCACCTCCACCCAGTGATAAAGACATACCATAATCTTCTCGAGTAAGTGTACTGATTCCCATTCTTGCAGCAAAATTGATAAAGCCATCTGGTTGTTGGGTATTGGGATTGTCATAAATTCCAACAAATTCCAGGGCTTTGACAGCTGGAATATTATATGAATTTGCTAATGCTGAACGCAATGTAACTGGACCATGAAAGCGTCCATCGTAATTTACCGGTTTATAAGGCTCACGAGGATCATTAGGATCACCAGAAGGAGGAAATTCACTGGGAACATCCCAAATTAATGTAGCAGGAGTCCATCCTTTTTCAAAACTCGCGAGATATACCAACGGTTTTATTGATGAGCCAGGCTGCCTTGGGGATAATGCCATATTTACCTGGCCGGAAATATCTTCATTATAAAAGTCAGCAGACCCAACCATCGCGAGAATTTCACCAGAAGTTGGTTGAATAATCACCATTGCACCACTGGAAGCATTCTTATCTGCCAATCCTGCGATTTGATCTTTGATAATTGATTGAGCTTTATTTTGTAGAACAGGATCCAGCGTGGTATGAACAGTAAAGCCTGAACGATAAATTGTTTGGGGATCGAACTGGCTTTCTAATTGGGTTCTAATATAATTGACCCAATGTGGGTGAATCATACTGTAATCCCGCTGTTGAAATTCATAATTTTCAATCTCCTGGGCAGCGCTGGCAATTTCATTTACGCAAACCCGATCCAAGTGTGTACTGACATAAATACAATTCTTCTCTTGTGACAGATCATACATCAAGAGTAACACCTGTTTTTGTCTGGTTAATGTTGCTTCCCGATTCGTAAAGATATCATAAACAGAAGGAGCCTGTGGTAAACCTGCTAAGAATGAAGCTTGCGATAATGTTAGTAGTTGAGCGGATGTATTGAAATAGGTTTCAGCTGCTGCCTGAATGCCATAGGAATGGCTTCCGTAATTATTCTCATTCAGGAATATTTCTAATATTTCTTCTTTCGAGTATTTTCGAGTAATTTCAGCTGCCAGAACTATTTCCCTTGTTTTTCTTTCATAAGTTCTGGAATACCGTTCTGAATCGTCCAGCAAGAGCATACGGGCGAGTTGTTGGGTGATTGTAGATGCCCCGGAAACAATATCTCCGGCTGTGTAATTTTGCCAGAATGCACGAGCCACTGCGATCGGGTCGTATCCTGGATGGTTGTAATATTCTTTATCTTCTGTTGCAATGGTTGCAGAAATTAAATAGGGAGATATTTTTGCTAATGGGACATAAGTACGCCTTCCTGCATTTGGATCGATAATTTCATAGATAACATTTCCATTTCGATCGAGAATCCTCGTTGTTTCAAATTTTGCGGCTCGTTCCCTTAATTCCTCAACGGGAGGTAGAGTCTGAGAAATTTTATAATATTGGTATACACCGATTGAACCAGCAATAATCACACCTAAAATAACAATAAAAAGTCCAATCAAAAACACTCTGATGAAGCATCCCCAGGCTTGCTGAAAACCATTTCCATTAGAAGATTTGGGTAATTTTGTTGGTTTTAAATTCTTTTTCTGTTGCGGTTTGGTTGGTGAATTTTGATATTTTTGTTGTTGAGTGACTTGAGTTCCGTGAGAAGCTCTATAGGCGACAGGTGATACACGAGTGGCCTGCGTATCATTTACATTGATCCGGGTGGGAAGGATAGGTTGTGTTGCTCCGTGTGGTGGAGGAACTGATTCTCTCTGCGTTGGCGGGGGTGAATAAGCTCGAATGGGACGTGGGGGTGTTTTCTCTATCTCCTCTTCTATTGGTGAATAATCTTTACCTGACTTAGAGGTTTGATCTTTTTCGATTTTTGATGGAGGTGATGGATCTAGCTCTTCAGGTTTAGACGCTATGGTTTGTTCCTGGTCACTAAAGTTAGAAATTTCTTCAACACTTTCACCATTTGAAATACTATTCAGGTTATTTTGAGCCTGAATGTCATTTGTTCCGGTGTTTCCTTGTTCAAGTTCAATTTGTGAAAGGTCATCTGAAAACCAACCTGCTGTTGATTCAGGATCCCCAGTTGGATGACGATCGTCTATTTTATCTGTATCGGAATCCATAGGATGATCATTTTTTTCGGCATTTATTGATTCTTTATCGATCTTTCTTTTTGGTGCAGTATCAGCAATTGAGTCTTCTAACTCCCTTTGAGAGGCTATTAGTTTTTTAAGACGATCAGCAGCTTCCTTTGAATTTTGATCCTCGAATTTGTTATTTTCATTATCCATAATAGATTCCAATGTATTTCTGCATCATCTCAATAAACCGGACTTAGCGATGATATCCACCAAGAACTCCTTGCTTGTTACTAAAAGAAATGATACGTAATTCTTCATAAAGGTTATCGATATTAGATATTCTAGCATATTTCAATTGACCCTATCAGTCACTCCCTTTACAATCAGGCTATGTTCCAGACAAATTTAAGACCTACTGACCCATTCAGCCTGATCTTGACCTGTGATTTGCGTAAAAATGTTGAAACCCCCACCCATGATAATGTATGGGAAATACAATTTGATGGTGGTGAGCTCGGTGGTTTATCTCTTTACAGTACATTGGGATTACGAGCGCTTAGCATGAGAATAACACCTATATTTTCAAATCTTCATGAAACCAAAGTCAATATAAAGCAATTTACTGGTGAACCGATTATTACCAACATGTACCAAAATTATGCAAAAATCAGCGTAGAAGTCTTCGATAATATTAATTCCGATCTTGAATACTGGATACCCAATCCTTCTTCTATATGCGGTCAGGTAACCATTTGCAATAACACGGATAACGTTTTTTCAGGAAACCTTTTATTCATGGTTTCTTTGAAGCCATTTTCTGGAGGAGACCTGATTACAGGTTTTCAATCAGACCTAAATTATTACCTATCAGGAAAAACCAAAAATATTTTTCCTACTTTTTTTCTAAGTGGATCAACACAAGCAGGAAAGCTCGGTCAAACTTCAATCGAAAATAATTTTGAAATTAATGCAAAAGAAAACCAAAGAATTCAATGGTGTCTGGCTTTTGATGAAGAAAGAAGTCAATCAATTGACAGAATTTTCCGTGTTCTAAAGCTAGATTTTGAGAAAGAGATTACTCGGATTGGATTATTCAATCAGCGAGACCGCTTTCTGATTGAGACTGGGGACAAAGATTGGGATCATGCATTTTTAGCCAGTCAGAATTCAGCGTCACAACTTTTGGTGAAAGCCTCTGATAATTCGAAAAAAATCCATGTTGTAGAAAGCCGTCATCCAGAAAAGACAATCTTCACGTCAGATAATCTGAATCATCCACTAATGGAAGGAATATCTCCACTGCAATTATGGTATTTTTTGCAAGTCTTGCCAAACACCCCAGAAATGGTTGAAGATGTATTCAATACATTAATTGAATCCCAAAAAAATGATGGATTTATCCCCAACCATACTGATCCTGCCAATTTCCAGACCCGATTTCATTCATTTCCGATTCTGGCAAGAATAGCATCAGAAATTATTTCGATTCAGGAAAACCATGCTAAAGCAGAAAAAATACTGAAGAAATTAATTCTATATCTTAGATATTGGTTTTCAGTCTCCAATGACAAGTTAACACCATATTGGGAAAATCCAATGCAGTCTTTATATGAAGATTTGCCCATCCAAAATAAAATGGATTTAACAGGAGATGGTATAGACAGCAAATGGGTTGTATCTCCCTTTTTACTTGGTTTGTTAATTAGTGAATGTGAAATCTGTTTAACGTTAGCAGATGATCATCAATTGAGTTTTCCTGATCGAGATTGGTTGGAAGATCAAAAAAAATCACTTTTGATGGATCTTAAGAACTCCTGGAATTCCAAACACAAATTTTTCACGTATAGGGACATTTCCACAAAAAAATCACCTGGAAAAATAACTTTAATGAAAACAAATGCTTCCGGTTTTCATGCACTTAAAAAAACTTTTCGGACCGCTCAAAGATTAAATATTAAGATCATCTCCAAAAAGGATGTTACCCGAAATAGCATCGTTGAAATTGAAGGAAGTTTTGAAAAAAATAAAATTTTTGAAGTGATTAATGCCAGACAGTTTTCCTGGAGTACTTCTGGAGGGTTGGCTTCAACTGAAAATGTTTTTGATCAGATATTGAGTATCAACTTAATCCAAGTACCGGATGGAAATAGCTTAGAAGTTTCAACTTCAAATTTCTCTCAAATCGACCTCAGTTCTTTCATTCCATTATTGGTTAAAAATAAAAAGATCAATTATGTTGATTCCATCGAAAATCATTGGATAAAAGACAAATTCCTTGATCGATATGGATTGCCATTTGTCCCGAGAAAATCAGATAATACTGGTACAGAAAATCAAAATCTGGTTGACTTACCATTAAACACTTTGATATTAGAAGGATTAATCCTTAACCAAAAATATGAATTAGCCAGAAATTTATTCACAAATCTAATGAAAGGATTGATTTTGAATTTGCGAAAATCCAAAAAATTTTATAAACTTTATGATGCCAGTAATGGAGCTTGCAGAGGTGAATATAATATAATTAATGGGATGATTCCTTTAAAGGTTTTTTTCAAACTAATAGGAATTAATCGCTGGACAGAAAATGAAATCGAGTTTTCAGGTACAAGCGTATTTAAAAAAGAAATAAAGGTTCAATATCGCGGATTAAAAGTAGTTTCAAATCAAAAAGGACATTCAATCTTTACTTCTGGCGGAAAAGTTATTGAACAAAATGAGAAAAATTTTTACAAAATAAAGATCCCAAGTTAAGAAAGAAAGGATCAAAAATGAATTTTCAAACTCACACACCAGATATCCTCCTAATAGCTGTCATTCAATCGCAAGATGTTGATCATGCAGAAAGTGCTTTAGAAAAATTAAATATCAACATAACTCGCCTTGCCAGCACAGGCGGATTCTTAGGTAGGAGAAATGCAACACTCTATCTGGGTTTACCCATGGACAAAGAGGAGGTTGTATTAAAGACATTAAAGAAAACATGTCGTCAAAGAGTAGAATATATAGCTGTTCCTTTAGAGAGCGCACCTTTACCTTTGCCAGCCCCTACCCCTATAACTATCGGAGGAGCTAATATTTTTGCTCTGGATGTTGAACATTTTGAGGAGATATAACCATGAAAATGATAATTGCCATCGTTCGTGATAGAGATACCAATCCTGTGTCAACTGCATTAACCTCAGCAGAATTTCGAGTCACTCATATTGCATCCACTGGTGGTTTTCTCAGGCGTGGAAATTCAACTCTTTTTGTCGGTCTGGAAGACGAAAAAGTCGAACAGGCATTAGAGGTCATTCGAACAAATTTAGAACCTCCAGATGACCCTTCACAAAAAAGAGCAACGATTTTTGTACTTAATGTCAACCACTTTACACATTTCTAATTTTCCTAATTCTCAGAGATTAATATCGTATAATCATTTAGTTGTTGGATACTGATTAAAACCTAATTTATCAGTTTTAATCGTAATTATCAAATTTTCAAGTGTTATTTTTTAACTAAATCATATTT
Source organism: Anaerolineaceae bacterium (assembly GCA_030653365.1). Taxonomy (GTDB): domain Bacteria; phylum Chloroflexota; class Anaerolineae; order Anaerolineales; family Anaerolineaceae; genus UBA6170. Next base: position 9,592 of record JAURZL010000020.1, on the reverse strand, counting down.
TTTTGTAACCAAGGAGTAGGTATTATGAAATTTGGAGATGCTTTTACATTTGTTTTTCAAGATCCGGATTGGTTTAAAAAGATAATCATTCCTGGATTGGTCGGATTGCTCATACCTGTAATTGGACAAATGGTTTTATTGGGTTGGGCATTAAAAGTGACATTAAATGTCATCAGAAACAATCCAAATCCATTGCCAGCAATGGATTTTGGTGGTGATTTAGGTCGTGGTTTTAAAGCATGGGTTGTTGGACTCGTATACGGTATTCCAATGTTTATTTTCTATTTACCCATCCTCATCCTTTCTATTATTGCAGGAGAGGGTGGTGATCAAACCATGGCGATTGTGGTAGCAATTGCCGGTGCATGTTTTGGCTTTCTAATGTTATTGTATGGAATCGTAATGGGATTGATGTTACCCGCAGCATACGCAAGAGTAGCCGCAGAGGATACAATTGGTGCTGGACTTGCATTTGGTGAAGTGTTCGGAATGGTAAAGAAAAACTTGGTGACTTACCTTCTTATCCTGGTAGGCACTGTGGCAGCCAGCTTTATTGGTTCATTAGGATCGATCGCGTGTGTTGTTGGTATTTTTGTCACGATGCCGTATAGTTTCGCTATTATGGGACACCTTTATGGGCAAGGTTACCTTGAAGCAAAAGCGCTAAAATCGCTGTAAAAAATCAGTTTTTAAAAACCCTCGCGTCTTTGAAGGCGTGAGGGTTTTTTTAATCATGAAATTCTTCCACCTTGTAAATGGAAACATCCAATATTTTTTTTCGCCATAAATCTTGTCCACTCCCCATTTTGTGACATAGATGATCCAAAAATTGTTCAGGATTGGGTAACTGATCCCAGACTTGGGGTAAAAAGGTTGCTTTCCTTCCACCATCCCGAAGGATTACACCATCAATTCCAGGATTTAACATCCCTGGCAATTCATTTGGATTTGAATAGCTAAGTGCTAATGATGGTGTCAATCTCGAAATTTCAATTGTTAAATTTGACACTTCGTTATATGAAACAGGAGGAAATCGATAATCTTCCATGGCTGCTGCAACTGCATGATATTGTACATCCAGGATGAGCGGTTGATAAGGTTCCAAAGTGCCAATACATCCCCGGAGCTGACCGTCATTTTTTCGATGCAATGTGACAAAAGAAGCTCCATTTTCAACTAACTCGAACGAATAACTGGATAAATCCAAAACTGGTAATTCTTTATTATGGGTGGCATGGATTATCGCTTCCCTTGCAATAGATAATAAGATTGCTTTTTCTTTTTTACTTAATTTTTTAACCATACTTCTCACCTAATCGATAATATTCTCGATCATGATACAACAAAGGTTCGCCACCACTGGTTTTAGCAACAATTACTTCAGCAATAAATAGTGTTGAATATCCAAGGTTGATTTCATTAATAACTTTACATTCCACCCAGGCCAGTCCATCTGATAAAAGTGGGATAGAACCACGCAGTGAAAATATTCCTAATTCATGGAAACGATCTGCGTTATCATCGACCTTGCCTGCAAATCGATCACTGATCTCCCTTTGATTGGCGGATAAAATAGTTACCCCAAATTCATTTGATTGCCTGACCAATTTAAATGTACGGGTATTGTTGGCTAACGTTACTACCACCAAAGCAGGATCAATTGACACTGAATTGAACGAATTAATCGTCATTCCATGAGATTTCCCTTCAAAATAACTGGTTACAACAGCCACCCCCGTTACCCAATTTCGCATTACCTGTTTTAATTTCTCAGCTTCAATTCCCATACCGCTCCCAATAATTGATAATCAATTGTTAAATTAGATTATACGGTTTTCGTGTATATTTATACTATTCAGCCAAGATTGTTTTTTTATACGACCTTCAAAATATTAGACATTTATCAAATGAGGCTTGCCTTCAAAAAATAAGAATGGTACTATCAAGAAATGCTCAAAAGTAACCGATCAGATCCAAAAATAAGCGGAAAGGGTAAATCAAATTTCCATTCTGGCAATGCTATTTTGAGTATAACGGGCATTGCTATCCTTGTGGCAACCATATTTACAATGTGGACACCTTCCAATTTATTTTCTAATAAAATGCAGAATATTTACGATATCTGGCAAGCTCAATCAAATGTTGCCTATCCAACACCAACCCAATTACCACCGACCAGAATAGGAATAGTAGCCGGGCATTACGGGAATGATTCAGGAGCTGTTTGTTCTGATGGTTTTACGGAAATGGAAGCAAATCTAAAAATAGCAACGTTGGTTGTTCAAAAGTTGAATACATTAGGTTATACGGTTGATCTCCTGGAGGAGTTTGATCCACGCCTAAATCAATACAATGGATTGGCTTTGGTTTCCATTCATAATGATTCTTGTGAATATATTAATGATGATGCAACAGGATTCAAAGTTGCAGCACCATCTGAAAGTCAATTTCAGGATCGTTCTGAAAGACTCGAAAAGTGTCTGATTCATCGATATCATGAAATCACAGGCTTAAAATTTCACGTTAACACAATCACACCCGACATGACCAGTTATCACACATTCAGTGAAATCAGCAGTGAAACCACAGCTGCGATCATTGAAACGGGTTTTCTTAACCTGGATGAACAAATTATTCGCCATCAACCAGAATTGGTTGCTGATGGCATCGTAGCTGGTATTGAATGTTTTATTGGTAAAGAAAATGTTCCGGAAAATTACTTATCTGAGATGCCATAATGGAAAATACAACGCCTTCAGCCTCACAGGCATTACAAAAAGCCCGTGATCATTTACGCTCCAAAAATGTTCAGGAAACATTCCGGTGGGCAAAAATCGTTACAGAAATTTCACCGGAGCTTGAAGAAGGTTGGTTAATCCGTGCTGCTTGTTCTAAACCAGAAGACAGTGTTCGCTGTTTAATAAAAGCATTGGAGATTAATCCCAACTCCCAACGCGCTAGACAGGGTATGGATTGGGCTATCAAACGCCTTAGAAAATCAAAACAAGAAAACCAAACACCACCCCCACCACCCGCTCCTGTTCTTTCAACCACGAAAATAGCTCCCATTTCAAAACAAAAATCTGAAAATAAAAATCATGTATGGCTAAAACTTGCAGGTATTGCAATCATCATCCTTCTGGTCGGATTTGGAACGTGGTTATCTTTGCCTACAATCAAAACTGTTTTTGCAGAACAACCAATTTCTCAACGCCCAATTGGAGTTATCCAAAAATTAACGATTACTCCAACAGCAACTGCCACTGCTACTTCAACCGCAACGCCAACGGCAACTGCCACTGCCACATCGACATCAACCAGCACACCAACAGCCACGTTCACCCCAACTTCAACGCCAACCTTTACTCCCACTGTAACGCCCCGACCCACAATGATTACCAACGCAGGGGTTGTGATTCCAGATGAAGTGGATGAGAACACCCGATGGATTGATATTGATCTGAGTGATCAGATGTTATACGCCTATATTGGTGAAAATGTTGTGAATTCATTCCTGGTATCCACCGGCACTTGGCGGACACCTACTGTGATCGGACAATTTCATGTTTGGGTGAAATACCGTTACACAGATATGCGTGGACCGGGTTACTATCTGCCAGATGTTCCTTATACAATGTATTTTTACAAAGGTTATGGAATCCATGGAACGTATTGGCATGATAATTTCGGAACACCGATGAGCCATGGATGTGTGAATATGAGAACACCAGAAGCAGGATGGTTGTTTGATTTCGCTTCTGTAGGCACATTGGTAAATGTTCATGAATAAGAAATGGTTCTGATTGGTGAAATCTCTCATAGAGAATATTGATAGTCTTTCCAGACGGGAATTTCTTAAGAAAACAACCCAGGGCTTTTTTGGATTATTAATCCTTCCTCATGTGAGAGGAAATTATTTAAATAATTATTCCAAATTCACGACCGAGATAACTCCCTCGCATGGCAGAGTGATTTCTTCAAGAGTCGATGTATATCAATCTCCCTCAAAACAATCGAAATTAATCAGTACTCTCTGGCAGGACCATGTCCATCCAATAAATAATGTAACCATCGGTGAAGAAGAACCAGCCTATAATCGAATATGGTATGAAATGGGTAATCAGGGGTACGTACATTCAGGAGAAATTCAACCTGTTAGTATCCAAAAAAATCCAGCGATCGAAGAAATAAAAGAAGGGGGAAGATTAGGAGAAGTGACTGTTCCATTCACAAATGCTGTCTGGCATCCTAATTCTTTACATTTAATCACCTACCGTCTGTATTACGGAACAGTTTTTTGGGTCAAAGCAGTTGTTAGAGATAACAAAGGTAATCTCTGGTATAAAATATCAGACGATAAATGGAAAATTCATTATTATGTCGAATCAAACCACATGCATTTATTCGAATCATATGAACTCACCCCCCTATCACCAGAGGTTCCGATTGAAAAAAAACTGATCGAAGTACGCTTGAAGGAACAGGCTGTGATTGCTTATGAAAATGGTCACCCAGTTTTTTTCGCAAAGACAGCAACAGGTGCTCGTTTTATTGATGGCGACTTTCGAACTCAACCAGGCAGTTATATCACAAATCGCAAACGTCCATCACGACACATGGCTGCTGGTGATCCTGCAGCCCCAAATAGCTATGACCTACCTGGTATCCCCTGGGTAACATACCTGACTGAAAGTGGCGTTTCTTTTCATGGTACCTATTGGCACAATGATTATGGAAAACCAAGAAGTCATGGATGCATCAACCTTTCTCCAGCAGATGCGCTCTGGATATATCGATGGTCTACACCCGCAGTACCATTTGGAGAAGAGACGTACCAGGAAAAAATTGGTACGCGCGTCGAAATTTTCTAAAACCCTACAGTAAATTTTTCATTCAAAAAACTTCTTTATTCTTTCAGAATGTTAATAGTATTATGTTATTCTTGTGCTAAGGAAAAGTGAGATTATGTCGATACATGCTTTGTTTGCTGGATTAGTTTTTGATGAAGACAATAATCAAGTCGAAAATGTTTACATAGGACAGGATTCCTGTTATGTAGTTAATGATCATGGATTTAAGCGTCACATTCTTTCAGAAACAGTTGATCGGCAAGTTCTCGATCAGATGCAATCAATGATTGAAGGGAAAGAAGATTTCATCAGTCAACAAGCAGCAAAAATGCTGGGACAGGATGATATTTTTACGTATGCAATGATTGCAAATCAATTGAAAAATATGGATGATCAATTTGACAAATTGCTGGAAACTGGTATTCCTCATGAAACCAGAAGTTATATGGGATTAATGGGTTTCAAAATTCTCATTAATGTACATGGTGATGTCATCTCCGTTCATCAGCCAGGGATTGAATCAGGAGAAGAAGAATAAGCACCTTCATGAAAGATTTGATACAATTGAATAACCTTATCAACCCCTAACAGGTTTGGAGCAAAAACAGATGTCGGCTGAATTTATAATTAATGTTAATGAGTCTGATTTTGAATACGAAGTTCTTGCATTTTCTCAAAACACGCCTGTCGTCGTTGATTTTTGGGCAACCTGGTGCCGCCCGTGTAAAACACTCAGCCCTTTATTAGAAGCATTCGCTTACGAAGCAATGGGCAGCTTCCGGCTGGCAAAAGTTGATGTTGATTCAAATCCAAACCTTGCACTCCAATTTGGGGTTCGTACTGTACCCACTGTAAAAGCATTTAGTGGAGGTCAGGTAGTGGGAGAATTCGTTGGCAACCAACCAGAAGAGCGAATCAGGGCATTTATTACCAATATCACTCCTCCCAGTAAAGATAGTCTGGCTTTGGAAAAAAGCTTGAGTTTGCTTTCCAATCATCAGTGGGAGGAGGCAGAAGAAAAGTTACAGGAATTAATCGAACTATACCCTGATCGGCCAGAAATATTGTTGGGTCTGGCGAAGGCTTTATTAGGACAGGGAAATCCATTTGAGTCATTGCTAATATTGCGAAATTTTCCTACCAGTAAACAATATTCTGCTGCTGAAAAACTTTTACCTTATGCAGAGTCACTGGGGTATTTCAGGCAAAATAATCTGCCAAAAGAAAATGACCTGGATCATGCATTTACAAATTGTATTCGATTGGCATCAAGGAATAATATTCCTGCTGCATTAGATGGTTTATTGGAAATTTTACGGCAAAATAAAAAGTATCATAATGGAATTGCTCAAAAAGTAATCCTCGCCTTGTTTGAGTTATTAGGCGAGGATTATGAGTTAACCAGAGAATATCGCACTGAATTAGCTTCAATTCTATTTTAGTTAAAGTTTTCTGGTTTATTTTCCTTTTGGTTCAAATTTATCAATAAAGACTACTTAACCAATGTTAATACCGTCCAGGTTGTTGGATTAACCAGACTTCGATAAGGCAGATTTGACACCATACTCTGTTGTATATTTTGACTTGTGTCATCATTGTCTGAAATTGACAAACCAAACCCTAATTGTTGGCCACTGGAAGGCGTTATGTTCAATACTTTCCAGGGTATACCTATTTCAACCCGATAAATCCCATCACTCCTGGAGGATTCGATAATCACATCACTCAGCCCACCGGCTTTACTGGATGGAAACCACAGGTATGCCTCTGTCTCACCATCAATACTACCTTTACCGGGAGAAATACCAATTTGAAAATCGTCTGAACTTAAGCTAGTTGTGCTCAGATCCCCATAAAGGTTCGTATCCAATAAAATCTCGATGCTGTCACCTTTATAAATATCCTGACCGGTAGCATTTTGAGCATAAACATCATCGATAACTTTTACAGCCAGATAAAGAAATGTCTCATCCCACCCAACTGCAAATGACCCTTCCAGATCGTCAGAATCTTTCCATTGACCCACCCCAAAAACAACATGTTTTGCTGGATATTTGGTTGCTTCCCATTCATCCCAGACAGAATCAAACACAGGTGGGGTCTTCATATATTTACCAGAAACCCAGGTGCCACCTCGAATTGGCATCTCTGTTTTCGTTGAGATTGGTGGTACAGATGTATTTGTCGGTGGAATTAAAGTCGGGGATGCGGTGTTCGTTGGGAAAGCTTGCGTAGGTACTGCTGTTGCAGCACTCGTTGGCTGAACTGTCGGCAACAATGGTACTTCTGTATTGATAAAAAAATCCTGAGGAACATTTGTCGGCATATTCTCATCGACAGAGAACAATGCTGTCATTGTGTAGTTAGGTGTTGGAAAAAAAGGTGTCGGATTCATATTCTGCCAGGATAAATTACAGGCAGTTATACTTACGAAGATTATTATAAAAACTGCAGAAAGAAAGATTTTTCTCATATTGACCTCCTTAATAATCAATTAGATTATAGAGGTATTTATACAGAAAAAATACCCCACATTCAGAAGACGTTACATAAACAAAAAATGTTCCATTATCGTAAGAAAACAAAAGCTAGCTATCCCACTTATTTAGTTTGATTATTAATGATCGATCGATCACATTTCTAAATCATCACGAATAGTTTTTGTTGTTGATACAAATCGCTGAAAGAAATTTTTTTTTTACTGCAATTCATCACCTATCAAATTTTTATTTTCCCAGTCTTCTCTCGAAATTTCTAAATGAGTATCCCACTTTTCAAGATATTCGGGTCTGGTTTTCTTGATAAAACCCAATTTTCTGTATAAGTTCCAAGCTTTTAGATTATCCTGGTGTGGATCTACATAAACTCGATTGGCTTTTCCTTGCTGAAAAGCCTGGTCAATTGCAAATCGAAGTGCATATTCCGCGATTCCTTTTCCTTGTGCTTCTGGGATTAATTTAATATCCAAAGCAGCAGTTTTATAAATATCATCCACGTGATAGAAAGTCTCACCACAATAACCAATCTCATTGTGATATATAGAATAATGACATCTTCCAGGTTTTGCTATCGCCCAATTCAACCATTCACCCAATTCTGAAGATGTAATACTCAATCCATTGGGATATCCAACAAATGACATAACCTCACCATTATTCCATAAAGAAAGGACGTTCACCAAATCTTCTTTGGATGTTTCTTTGATCATTATCTTTGATTGCATTATTCAATGATATCGAAACAGAATAGATTCTAAAATCTGAAATTACTAACTAACTGCTACCGGTTTCAGGTTCAATTTATTAAGGGAAGACGATAATTCGTCTTCTCGCACTCAATTATTAGGTTAACAGATTTTCGGAGCTGTTTGATGTTTTTTTAAATAAATACAAAGACCAACCTGAAAGAAGGTAATCAATAAATTCAAATTTTCCTGGTAGAAATAATAATCAGAGTAAGCAATTATTTCTACAAACAATCACTTAGTCTTCTAAAACCTTGATCTCTTCTTCAGTGGGAGAAGCATCAATTAATTCATCCAATTCTTCCTCTTCTTCAATGAATGAAAATAATAATAAAATTCTGCCTAAGACGAAAAGAGTGATGGCAAATAATAAATATTGTGCGATATTTGACATATAAAAGCTGATAATTTCAAATTCGTTTCCACTAAATGCTAATTGCCCCTGTTGCATCATTGTGGAAATATAGTTGGCAGAATAGACTGCTGCCCAAATTGAATAAGCTACTAAAAGTCCTGCTATCACATATAACACTGTACTTAATATTGGTAATTTCTTCTTGTCCATCATAAAACACCTTTCAAAATTTTTCATACGGTATCAAAGTATCCGTATTTCTTAATTTCCTCCCTCATTGAAATTTAAAAAATGAACGATTTTTTTGATCTTTTTACCTTTCTAGATAGAAAGAAGAAGGAAAAAGTGGTTCATATTCGATCATTGAAGAAAGATTAGTTATTGTATCATTTGACTTGGTTCCTTACCAACAAGTAAGATTTAAAGTTAATTTCAATATTCGAACAAAATAACCATTTGAATAATTCTCTTTTTCTGAAAAGAATATGTTTTCAAAAGCAAATTCTTTAAAACTTCAATTTACAAGGAACTTTAAACAAAAAAAATCTCTTCTGAGATGGTCAAATGGGATTTAGTCTTGTTTTATGAGCAAAACAACTGCTTCCACGTGGTAGGTCTGAGGGAACATGTCTAATGGAGTAATTTCAATCAGGTTATAACCCCCCTCCATGAATTTCTTAAGATCTCGGGTTAACGTAGAGATATCACAGGATACATAAACAATTCTGGAAGGTTGAAAAGTTAATACTGCTTCCAATGTCATGGAATCCAAGCCAGCTCTCGGGGGATCCAAAAGTATCGTGTCTGGGTGAATATCAAGATGTGGAACGATATCTTTTACAGAACCCATATACAAATTGATATGGTCAAATTCATCCAAATTGATCGCAAAATCATCACAAGCTGAAGGTGATTCTTCGACGGCAAAAACCTGGTCAAATCGATCAGCATAAAACCTTGTAAATAAACCTGCGCCAGAATATAGTTCCAGAATTGAACCTGCTTTTGTCGGTAAATAACCACAGACAAGGTCGATCATTTTTTCTGCCTGAGAAGTATTAACTTGAAAGAATGATTCTGCTGAAACATGAAAGTATTGGTTCTTAACCTGGTATATAAGGTGATCATCACCTGCTATGACAA
>JAURZL010000014.1 GCA_030653365.1 Anaerolineaceae bacterium | reverse complement strand
TGTGTCAGAACCTTCACTGGAGATGCTTACCAAACTAAAAAACGATTTTCATGCGGAGCTTGTTGTCATATCAAACGACCAGGCAGCCCTGCAGGTAGCCCAATCTCCCATTTCACTTCCAGTAGGTATCCCGGAATGGGTATCACCATTGATCAGCATTCTGCCAGCACAATTATTCACCTACCATCTGACGGTGGCGAAGGGGTATGATACAGAGCAACCACGCAGTATCCATAAAATAACCGAGACAAGCTGATTGCCCTGGAAAATCGGAGAAATAACAGTCCAAATCAAAATTTTTAACAAAAGCGACCTTTCTGAATTAATTAATACCAAATTTTGTAATTGTTTGTATAATATTAATATTGCAATCCTGACTGGAGCATGAATCCTCAACTTCATTCAGGTTTATTTGTATTTTTGTTGCGAACGGTTTCGTACTCTCTTTTTAGAAAAATGCCGCCTGGTAAAATGGTGTGGTAGACTTTTACTCGATTTTGAAGAAAGTGAATGGCGCAAATGGAAGATGAAGAAATTACCCTGGATACTGTTTTCCAGGTTATCCAATCCTCTTTTGATCAGGGAACAACTCAATCTCAGAAAAACTTGTTGATTCAGCTCTTGCAATGGGTAAAAAAACAACAAGAATTAATTTCCTCATCCAATGAATCAGGCCTTCCACCAGAAACTGCACTGGCCTTAGAAGAAGCTTTGGTCTCTAATTTGAAGATAAGGGAAGATGGTGTTTCCCTCGAATATCTCCATGCTCTGTTTTCAAGTGTACCTCAACTCAGACGGGTAGCAGAAAAAATCGAGCAGGCTATCTGGATGAGTGAGTATAAAACAGGCAACGTCCTTTATGTTAGTCCTGCTTTTGAAACAATCTGGGGACGTTCCTGTGATGACCTGTATGAAGACCCGATGATTCTGATTGAGAGCGTTCATCCGGAAGACCGGGTGCAGGTACTGGTTTCCACGTCTTACAGTAACCACAAGACCTACAACCAGTCCTATCGAATTTTGCGACCGGATGGCAGCGTGCGTTGGATTTCTTCTCGAACGTTCTTAATCCGTGATGGAAACAAGAACCCATATTGTCATTTTTGTATTGCCCAGGATATCACAGATCAGAAACAGCTTGAACAAACCCTTCGGATCACGCTGGACCGCACTCATGAACAAGTTAACCTCAGCCATAAGATGAGTCTGGCGAGAAAACCTGAAGACGTCCTCAAAACCCTGATGTCCGCCCAGGAACTGCGTTCCGCCCATCGGTCAGCTCTGCTATTTTTCGACAATCCAATTCTTGGACCTGCCAGTGGTGTGGAATTATTAACTACCTGGCAAACCAGTCGAACGCTTGATCCCTGGCCAGGTGAAGCCAATCTGTACGAAGAATCTGCACTTTGGGAGTTGCTTCAACCAAAAAGACCCGTTGTAATCAATGCAATCCAGTTCGATCCACGCCTCCATCCTCTGGTACGTGACTATTTAATCGATGGAAATATCCAGACATTTATTATCTTTCCCCTGGTCTCATTAGCAGTTTGGATCGGATGTTTGTTTGTTTATTATCAAGATGAACATATTTTTGATAATCTCGATCTGCGTCAACTAAAATTGCTGGTCGATCAGGCTTCCATCACTTTATATAATCTCAAGTTACTGGTTGACGAGGAAGAATCCCGCCACGAAGCTGAGCGGGCGAACGAGATTAAGACCGAGTTCCTTGCAATGATATCGCATGAGCTGCGCACTCCCTTAACATCCATCATTGGCTATACCACAACCTTGCTGGCTGAAGATGTTCATTGGGACCCAGAAGATCAAAAAGACTTCATCCAGACAATTCAATCAGAAAGTTTCCGCCTCCAGGAATTGATTGATCACCTGCTGGATCTTTCTCGTTTGGAAGCAGGAATTCTACCGATATTGCCAGTCCCCGTTTCAATCCATGAGATTATGGAAGACGCTATGCCACAATTTCAAACATTGACCAGTGGAAAAAAATTAACCCTTCAATTGCCTTCCAACTTACCACTGGTGTATGCCGATACAACACGAATTTCAGAGGTCCTGGTAAACCTGGTGCGCAATTCAGCAGCCTATGCGCCAAAGGGAACCGAGATAATAATTTCCGCTACAATTCAAAGAGCTTTTCTACAAATTAATGTGATCGATCAAGGTCCAGGCATACCCGCTACTGATCATAAAAGAGTGTTTAGAGCCTTTCAGCGAGGGGCAAATGGTGAGAACGGTTTGTTCCAGGGTGCCGGGTTGGGATTAGCCATTTGCAAAGGGCTGGTAGGTGCCCATAACGGCCGAATCTGGATCAAGAGGAAAAAAACGCCGGGAACAATTATCTCTTTTACGCTTCCACTTGTAAAAGAAAAAACTGAAACAGAAAATAGAGAGGGGTTTTAATGGGTAATATTTTGATCGTTGAGGATGATCCGAATGTCCGTAAGCTTGTAAGGGTAAATCTGATCAAACGTGGTTATACAGTCAGTGAGGCTGAGGACAGTCACCAGGCGATTTCTCTATTCCAATCTATACCGGTGGATCTGGTTCTATTGGATTTGGTTCTTCCCGGGCTATCTGGGGTGGATATTTGTACCTGGATTCGCACACGTTCTGAAGTGCCCATTATTGTTTTGTCCGCCCGGCTGGAGGAAGAACTGAAAGTAGCTGCCCTGGATGCAGGCGCGGACGATTATGTGACCAAGCCATTTAACTCAGAAGAATTATTAGCCAGGGTGCGTGCTTTCCTGCGACGATCCTATGTGTCAGCGAAAAAGAATGAAAACAAAATCCAGATTGGTGAGCTCATCATCGACTTGGAAGCGCGCCGCGTTTTAATCAATGAGAGTGATTTGCACCTGACCCGAACGGAATATTCCATTATGGCAGTGCTTGCCCAGCATCTTAATGGGATTGTCACCCATGATGAATTACTGATGGAAGTTTGGGGAATGGAGTATCGCGGGTCGAACCATTATTTACATACCTACCTTGGTCGTCTCAGGAAAAAACTGGGGGAATATAATGACCTGCTCGAGACGGTTCCCGGAATGGGATATAACCTCCATTCCACGAAAATTTATTGATCATGGATTTTATTTCGGGTAAATTCACCTGGGGGTTTAAGCATAGCAAGGATATTAATAGGGGTTTATATAGGATTTTTTCAGATTTTTTTTAGGACACTGAGAGAATCAATCGTTTATTATTACTAGGTGGAAAACTTTCAGCAATAACGAACATTCAGCTGGCTGTACCTCTCTGAGTTGCCTGTTTAATTTTCAGGAAATTCTGACAGCTTTCACTGGATGTGACCCCAAAGGGTTGGGGAAGGCACTCGGTTAGCCTTCCCCTCCTTTTTTTTCGTAGATGAGATTCTGGGCTTCTCCCTTTTGAAAAAAACTATTTACGCCTGGAAAATCGATTTTCAGAGCACTTCTAGGATTTACTAGCAAATGACTGGAACCAGTTTGTTATTAACCGTTGATTTCGATCCATGCCGCAAGTGATATTGATTGAGAACACCTGTAGTTGATACCCGTTCCGAGTACACGATTCACAGGCTCATGAAAAATCCACAATGATCCATTCTTTGAAAAATAATTCCGCGATGGAGAACAACATATAAAGGTGCTCTGATCCAAATTAACCATCCGTGAATTCATAATATTACGATTCTTTTCAGACTCTATTAGGGACAAAAATACATCAGTTTATTAAACTAATATTGTGGCAGGTCAATCCACAGTTCATAATATTTAATTTTAAATCGAAGAAAATTGTGGATGCCTCCGAAAGCAAAGCTCTGGTGAAAAAATGAAAAACAAGAATAATGACTCATTCATTCAGCGATCGATAAAAGAGTCAGAGATTCGCTACCGGCGTCTGTTTGAAACAGCGCAGGATGGAATATTAATCCTGGATGCTGCGTCAGGAATGATCGAAGATGTAAACCCATTCTTAATTAAGATGTTGGGTTATTCACGCGAAGAGTTCTTAAAGAAAAAAATTTGGGAGGTTGGGGCTTTTATTGATATCGAAGCCAGTAAGCTTGCCTTCGAAGAGTTGCAAAAGAATGAGTTTATTCGCTATGAAGATTTGCCTTTACGAACAAAAGATGGACGCCTGATTGAGGTTGAATTTATCAGCAATGTGTACCTGGTGGGAAATGAAAAAGTAATTCAATGTGATATTCGTGAAATCTCTGAGCATAAACGCCTCATACGTGCCTTGCAGGAGAACGAAAAAAAATACCACAACTATATAGAAACCAGCTCTGACGGTATTTTTATCTTTGAATTGTCAGGCAAGATATTAAATGTCAATCATGCGATATGCGTCGGGTTGGGGTATTCCAGAGAAGAATTCCTATCCAAAAACGTGTGGGAAATTATTCCAGAGGAATTTTTAGATCAATTTAAGATCAGACTGACGAATATTCTGGAAGGGTTTCTTTTCGATATAGAAATGGAATATGCCATTCGTGGCAAAGAAGGAGAAATCCATTTCGTTGAAATCTTATCCGCGCCATATTACAGAGAAGAAGACATTATCGGTTTTCAAGGAGTTGCTCGTGACATTACCGCTCGAAAACGAGCAGATGCGGCTTTGCGAAAATCAGAGGCAAAATTTCGTGTGCTGGTTGAGCATCTTCCTACGGTTGTATATCAACACACATCCGGAGATACTAGCTCCATGCTTTATATCAGTCCACAAATTGAGACGCTACTGGGTTATTCTCCCAAGGAATGGCTGGCTGATCCAAAGTCATTTTCGAAAGCATTGCATCCGGATGATCGTGAATATGTCCTGAAACAAATGAGTGATATTGATCAGAAAGAAGATCCTATTGATATCGATTATCGCATGATTTCCCGCGATGGAAGAAAAGTCTGGGTGCATGACCACATTACCAGTGTAAAGGATCCGGATGGCAATCATCTCTTCTGGCAAGGAATTGCACTCGATGTCACCCTCCAGAAACAAGCTGAAGAAAAATTACAGAATCAAATAAATCATCTGACTGCTTTGCGATCGATAGACCGGGTGATTGCATCAAATTTTGATTTAAAATTCAGCCTTTCAGAAATTCTCACCCATACCATCGCAGAGCTTGGCGTTGATGCAGCTGATATATTGATTCTGGACCCAAAATCACAAATGCTTGAATTTGGTGCAGAGCGTGGCTTCCGTACGCCTGCCGTCCGGACTGCAAGCGTACGATTGGGTGAGAGTAGTGCCGGTCGTGCTGCATTAAACCGACAACTGGTTCAAATTCCAAATCTCGAAAGTAAACCCGATAACTATCATTTGAGAAAATTAATGTCCAGTGAAAAATTCGTCTGTTATTACGGGATACCTCTGATTACCATGGGTGAGGTAAAAGGTGTTTTGGAAGTATACAATCGCACTGAACTTGAACCGGATAATGAATGGTTTGATTTTCTCGACTCTTTAGGCAGGCAGGCTGCGTTGGCAATTGAAAATGTCACCTTATTTGAAAGCCTGCAGCGGTCCAATTCGGAATTAACACTGGCGTATGACGCCACAATTGAAGGCTGGTCGCATGCGCTCGATTTGCGCGACAAAGAAACCGAAGGGCATACCCGGCGCGTGACGGAATTAACGCTGAAACTCGCCCAATCTTTTAACTTGAGTGAGTCAGAAATGATCCAGGTTCGCTGGGGGGCATTGTTACACGATATTGGTAAGATGGGAGTGCCTGATGAAATTCTGCTAAAGCCTGGTCCTTTAACCGACGTTGAATGGGCAGTGATGAAGAAGCATCCGGTATTTGCCTTCGAAATGCTCTCTCCCATCCGTTATCTTCGGCAATCATTGGAAATCCCTTACTGTCACCATGAAAAATGGGATGGCTCCGGCTACCCTCAGGGATTAAAAGGATATCAGATTCCTTTGACTGCTCGTATCTTTGCTGTTGCAGATGTGTGGGACGCATTACGATCCGACCGACCATACAGGCCCGCCTGGACAGAAGATAAAGCGCTGGAATATATCAACGCTTCTGTGGGAACACATTTTGATCCGCAAGTAGTGAAAATTTTTATGGATCAACTTGGCCTTGTTTGAAAAGTGAACAAAAATTCAGGTGATTTTTAACGTTGATGTTCGTCAAAAATCTCTGACCACCCCAGATTGTTAATAAATTAATAGATTTTACAGATTTTATTCGGGACATTGGTAGTCCCTTTGGTTTAGTATAGTAGTGGTGAAAAAGAAATTTTAATCGAAAGGAACTAAGATGGGACGCAAACAGAACGACGTCCTCAACGAAAAGCTCCTGGTTATCAATCAACAGAAAGATAAATCAGGGGGTGACGGGCTTTACCCGCTGAAAAAAACTTTCATCCAACCGAATATCGGATTAGAAATCGATGTCCGCATTCCGGTGGTTGAAATCCTTAATGCCAGTCTTGCCAATGAGGCGGTATTAACCCAGAAAACGCGCAATGCTCATTGGAATGTTAGTGGAAAGGATTTTTTCGAGTTACATATCTTGTTTGAAACGCAATACAAACAATTAAATGAAATTTCAGACAAAATTGCTGGTCGGGTAAGAATGCTCGGTGGAATTGCTATTGCCAGTTTTGAAGAATTTATTAAACACTCACAAATAAGGGAACACGGCACGGAAATTCCGGATAACTTACACCTATTAGCTGATCATGAAACAGTAATTCGGATCCTGCGTGAAAATATCAGGAAGTGTAGTGAAGAATATGAAGATGAAGGCACTGTGGAAATGCTGGTGGGCGTGATGAGTCTTCATGAAAAAATAGCCTGGATGTTGCGGGCTTATATTGAGAATGAACCAATCAATGGCAATGGCCAGAAAAGGAAAAGTTGAGATGAATGGAAAACAAATGGAAAAAAGAATACAACAAGATGCGGAGAGGGTAAAAAAGGATATCAATACCTTGATGGATGATGGTGTAACTCAGGCAACGAGAGGATTTGAAAAATTGACAGTTGAAGCAAAAAAATTAACTGGTGAAGCAAAAGAATCCCTGGCCAATACGGCTGTTTCTGTCGGGAAAGATATTGGAGAGGGATTGAAACAGTACAACGCCAAAGCGAATGAATTTGCGAAAAGTGTACCTGGTGATTTGGGTAAGAAAGTTACTCAATATCCCTGGGTAGCGATATCCATCGGACTGGGAATCGGATTACTTCTTGGTGGTTTATTTAAACTCGCCAAGCGATCCTGATTCACAAAAAACGAAAAAAAGGAAAAACATAATGAACAACGATATTTTTGCAGGAAAGTGGAAACAAATACGCGGTGAGGCAAAAGTCTGGTGGGGAAAACTCACTGATGACGATCTGGATAAGGTTGAAGGAAATTATGATAAATTAGTCGGCTTACTCCAGGAAAAGTATGGTTACACGCGTGAACAAGCGGAAGAAGAATGGGAAAAGAGGACAAAATGACCTCCTATAAAGAAGTAACAACCTCACAACATGAGCAAGGACAGAATGGTCGTGTCGCAACGTTTAAAGCGACTCAATTGATCTGGCTGTTCCTGGGAATTCTCGAAGCATTACTCGCCTTGAGATTTATTTTCAAATTGGTTGGTGTGAATGAAGCGAACACGTTTGCATCGTTTCTGTATGGATTGACCGGCATTTTTCTGGCACCATTCAGCAGTTTAACAGGCGCACCTTCGACAGCTGGCATGACGTTTGAATTTTCGACATTGATCGCCATGTTCGTCTATGCAATGATCGGTTGGGCATTGGAAAGACTGGTTTATGTCCTGTTCTATCGCCCGCGTGGACCTGTGAGTACGCAACAGAGAACAGTGGTTGACCAAACACCCTCAAATGTAAGCAGCACAACCACCACAGAACATACAGATTCACAAACATCGAATAGAGTTTAATCAGACTTTATTCATTAAAAACCGGATTGTGATCCTCTGTGAAAGGAGTAATTTAATGAATTTTGTAAATTTCATCGTGTGGCTTTCTGCCGGAGCAATCGTTGGCTGGTTTGCCAGCCGAATGGTAGAAGCAGAACGTAGACGAGTAATCGAATCACAAATTTGAAAAGTTTTTAAACCAAAACTGGTACGCCTTTCCCCCTTCTCTAAAGTGAAGGGGGAAAGGATCAAAAAAATGAAAAACAAATCAAACAAAAGGAGAAAAAATGAATATACTTATTTACTTAATCGCAGCCGCCGTAATCGGATGGATAGCAACATCGATCATGCATGACCGTTCCAATCTATTACTTAATATTGTCATAGCCGTCATCGGTGCGTTTCTGGCTGGTTGGTTCCTCAGCCCATTATTCGGTATTGGAACAATCAACGATGCTATCACCTTACCAACGATGTTAGTGACTTTATTGGGTGCAATCATCCTGATTGCAATCGTTCGGCTATTTCGCCGAGGACGACGGTAAATTAATTTTTTATAAAGAGGTTGTGGTTGAAACCAAATTCTGATCAATTGATAAATTTGGAAATATCACTTCTTTTTTGTGAATTTAATGGATATCAAATGGAAGACTCAATTAATCAACTTAAATCAAAAATCAACTTCAGGTTTCCTTTACGGACAATCTGGTATTCCACGCTTGGTTTTATCGATCGGGTAACTCAATTTTTTACCCTAACGGATGAAGAAAAAACGAAGGCAGGAATCTTTTTAAAGAAGTAAGCAAATCCAGATCCTGATGGTTTTTTATGGTTGCTTGAGGTCGACATGATATCCCCATTAGAAAAATAAGGAGAAATACATTATGTGGACCATTATCATTATCTTGTTCGTCTTGTGGCTGCTTGGCTTTTTCGGCGGTAGTATTAGTCCAAATTTTCCAAAAACTGGAAACTGGATTCATACGTTGCTTGTCATCGCACTCATACTTGTCGTTTTGACATTACTTGGGGTGATTTAATTCCCAGGTTAGGTTGAATTCAGGCAAGTAAGAAATACAAAGAGTCAATTTTTACCAAGTCGCAAAAACAATCTACCGCCCGGATCTAATCCGGGCAGGTCAGGTTGTAAATAATCGTCACTCTTTACCGAAATGGATAGAATGACGATCATCATATAGGGAGAGTTCTTAGCCTGACGAAAGAACTCTCCGAGAAAAGAGAAAAAAATGAAAACCTGTAAAGACGTAATGACCCCAAACCCGATTTGCTGTCTGCCAACCGATACTGTTGCTTCCGTTGCACAAATTATGAAGCAGGAAAATATCGGACCAATGCCCGTGATTGATAATAAAGAATCCAGAAAATTGATTGGCATTATTACAGATCGTGACCTGGCGATGAAAATTGTAGGAGAAGGTCGCGATGCCGAAGCTACGAAGGTTGAAGCAGTGATGACGCGCAAGGTTGTGACCTGCCGCGCTGATGATGAGTTAAAGCAAGCTTTGAAAGCAATGTCCGATCACCAAATCCGCCGCATCGTGATTGTAGATAATGCCAATAAGGTTATGGGAATCATTTCCCAGGCAGATCTGGCAACGCGCATGAACCAACCAGAAAAAACGGCTGAAGTAGTGAAGGATATTTCACAATCAAACACCGAGTAAGATAACACCGTTTTGCATTTCAGATTCAATGAAACGGGACAAAGGTGAAAATGACTGGTTTTCACTCTATTAAAAAGTAACAACGCGAGATGACGAAATTTAAACCCAACCATTGAAAGAAACGATTATTAAAATGAAAACACAAACAAGTACGCCAGTTAAAACGAAAAATAAGCTACCTGGTCGCCCCATTTCAAAAACACCCTTGGTTAGCCCTCTTAAATCCAATGGACAAAAGCAAAAGACAGATATGGACGAGAATGACCAGACAGATATGAGCGAACGTGACAAGACAAAGGGTTCTCTTAAAGAGTCAGAAATCCGCTATCGTCGTCTTTTTGAATCTGCTAAAGATGGAATTCTGATTCTCAATGCAACCACAGGGCAGATCAACGATGTTAATCCATTTCTCACCGATTTGTTGGGGTATTCTCATGATGAACTGATGGGGAAAAAACTATGGGAAATTGGTTTTTTCAAAGATGAGGAAGCAAATCGGGCGGCTTTTAAGGAACTGCAGGAAAAGAAATATATTCGCTACGAAGAATTGCCGCTTGAGACCAAACAGGGTGGTCATGTAGAGGTGGAATTTGTATCCAATGTCTATCAGGCCAATGGCAGTAAGGTGATTCAATGCAATATCCGGGATATTTCGGGACGTAAACAAGATAAGATTCATCTGGAAAAAATTAACGAAGAATTATCCGTATTGGTCGAAACGTTACAAACCCGTGACCGGGATATGAAAATGATCCATCAAATGAATGATCTGTTGCAGGCATGTAAAACCCTGGAGGAAGCCTTCAAAGTCATTGGCATGGCATGTAAAGATTTATTCAGTGGGTATAGTGGAGGTATGGCAGTACTTCACGATTCCGGTCAATTCCTTGAGACATTAACAAGCTGGGGACCTACTCCATTGTTGGAGGATGTTTTTGCACTGGAAGACTGCTGGGCGATGCGCCGTGGACAAGAACATGAGGTCACAGATCCTGAAGTAAATATGCTTTGCAATCATTTCACCAGCCCACCAAAAGAAGGATATCTTTGCCTGCCCATGGTTGTGCAGGCCGAAATGCTGGGCTTGTTCCATTTGGAAACACCTACCGGCATGTCAGATGATCAGGCTGTCAATTGGAAGCAAAAGGCTGTGACTGTTAGCGAAGGCGTTAAGATTTCTTTGTCCAATCTGAAATTGCGTGAGATCATGCATAGACAGGCAAACCATGATACATTAACCGGTCTTTTTAATCGTCGTTATCTGGAGGACACTTTGCCACGCGAGCTAAACCAGGCCCACCGAAAGAATGATCCAACTAGTATCGCTATGCTGGATATTGACCACTTTAAGAAATTTAATGACACCTATGGACATGAAGCCGGTGATTTAATCTTACGGGAAATGGGGCATCTATTTCAGGAAAGTCTTCGAAAGAGTGATATCGCCTGCCGGTATGGTGGCGAGGAATTTGTGATCGTTTTGTTCGATTCCACTCAGAAAGAAAGCCTGAAACGGTTTGAAACAATCCGCGAACGGATTAACAGTTTACAACTCCGTTATCGGGACCAACTTCTGGGCAGGATGACCGTGTCGATTGGCATCGCTGAGGCAATTGATAATAACATGACGTCTGAAGAACTGGTCGCTGCAGCCGATAAAGCCCTATATGCTGCAAAAAGCGCCGGTCGCGACTGCATCATTGTTTTTAGTGAACTCGAACAAGATAAAAAATAAAACATTAATGGATAAAAAGATTCATTGGACAATTGAAAAGATCATGGCATGAACTCTGACAATCAAAATCATCGTTCCATCTTACAAGGTATCGCCCATAGGGCAATGCTCGAAAGAGGGTTGCTTCCTGATTTTTCTGCTGGGGCACTTTCTGAGCTGGAACATCTTCAAGACCCGGAATTCCAGGAACAACTCATCGAAAAGGATTCCCAGGGAGTTCGCGATTTGCGAAAGCTATTATGGGTTTCCATTGACAATGATGATTCACGCGATCTGGATCAACTCACAAACGCAGAGGAAATGACCGCAGAGCTGACGAAAATTCGTGTGGCAATCGCCGATGTAGATGCTGCCATTAAGAAAGGTTCGTTTATTGACCAACATGCGAGACATAATACCACCTCTGTCTATACTGCAGCAGAGATTTTTCCTATGCTGCCAGAAAAGGTGTCTACTGATATTACCTCTTTAAATGTCAATGAGGATCGGCTGGCCATTGTTGTTGAAATGGATGTCGGTGTAGAGGGAACGATCAAAAGTTCAAATATTTACAGAGCTTGGGTCCATAACCATGCAAAACTTGCCTATAACAGTGTTGCAGACTGGTTGGAGAATAATGAGACTGTTCCTGAGGACATTTCTGCAGTTAACGGCCTTGCTAAAAATCTTCAATTGCAGGACAAAGCAGCACAGAGCATGCAGGATTACCGCTATGATCAAGGCGCTCTTCACCTGGAAACCATTCAAGCCAAACCTGTGTTTTCAGGAGAACAAATCCAGGCGCTTGAACAGGATAATAAGAATAGAGCCAAAGAGATTATCGAAGTTTTTATGATTGCGGTGAATGGCGTAACCGCACGCTATCTTTCAAAGATGAAATTTCCTTCGATCCGCCGCGTGGTACGTACACCGAAACGATGGGATCGAATTATCAAAATTGCAGCGGATCACAATTATCAATTACCAGAAACTCCTGATTCAAAAGCACTGGATGATTTTCTAACAAAACAAAAATCAAAAGATCCACTGCGTTTTCCGGATGTTTCGTTAGCCGTGATTAAACTATTAGGATCGGGCGAATATATGGCAGAGCTTCCTGACGGAAATTTTCCAGGTCATTTTGGTCTGTCTGTCAAAGATTATGGCCACTCAACCGCTCCAAATCGGCGATATCCCGATTT
Source organism: Anaerolineaceae bacterium (assembly GCA_030653365.1). Classification (GTDB taxonomy): domain Bacteria; phylum Chloroflexota; class Anaerolineae; order Anaerolineales; family Anaerolineaceae; genus UBA6170. The sequence goes on along the minus strand of JAURZL010000014.1, from coordinate 283,496 downwards.
GGTCACGCAACGTTTATTAAAAGCTGCGCTGGAAGGCAAGCCTTTGCCTTATCGTATTGAAGAACTGGATCAGCTGGCGGCGCATTGCACCAAAAAGGAAGACGACGCCACGAAAGTGGAGCGACAGGTGGAAAAATCTGCAGCAGCGATTCTGCTTGAGAATAGAATCGGTGAAAAGTTTGAGTCGATTGTAACCGGCGCATCCGGGAAAGGAACCTGGGTTCGACTACTTGACATACCTGTGGAAGGAAAACTGGTTAAAGGATTCAATGGGGTTGATGTTGGGGACCAGATTCGTGTGGAGCTGATCCAGATTAATGTTGAAATGGGATTTATTGATTTTCAAAGAATTTCTTGAACAATATTGATTAATCCAAAGAGGAGTAATGAAATGGCTAAGAAACCTGTCGAAGTAAAAAAATCGGATGTAGTAAAAGAACCGAAGAAGGTAAAAGAAACAAATGATGTAAAAAAAACAAATGTAGTAAAAGCACCAAAGAAAGTAAAAGAACCGAAGAAAGTAAAATCAACAAATGTAGTTAAAAAGCCGAAGAAAGTAAAAGAAACAATTGAAGTAAAAAAAACAAAAATCAAACGCTTGGCAAAAGGACTTCGGAAACACATTCGCCGGACCAAGCAGGCTGAACGCAGGGATGCCATTATCCTGAACCCTAAAAATTAAGAGGACTGGTAAAGGCAAACCAGTGGAGTAGCTGATGGAAAGAAAAGTAGGTCTATGGATCAATCATCACAAAGCTGTGATTGTGTCCATTGCAAACAAAAAAATCTATATTCGCGAAATCATTTCGAATGTCGAGAAGCAGAAGCACTCGATGAATAGTGATATTGTTGAGCCGCCAGGTGAGAATGCGGTGAAATTGCATGACCCGCATTCTGAAATTCTACTGGATCGGTATTACGACGTGATTATTTCTCTGATTAGTGATGCCGAATCAATCTGGATATTTGGGCCGGATGAGGCGAAAATTGAGCTGGAAGATCAGCTTCGAACGGCAGGTTTTGGAGCACGTGTTGTCGGGATTGAAACTGTTGCTGAGATGACGAATCGCCAACTGGCGCTTAAAGTCCAGCAGCGCTTCCTTAAAAAGCGAGTCTCTTCTGGATACTCAAAATATTCCTTGAACGAAGATTAAGGATGTTGATATGAAAATATTGCTTGTCTATCCCGAATTTCCGGATACCTTCTGGAGTTTTAAACACGCGCTTAAATTCATTCGAAAAAAAGCTGGCGCTCCTCCTTTGGGTTTGTTGACAGTTGCCGCCATGCTGCCTTCGGATTGGGAAAAACGACTGGTGGATCTGAATGTGACCGACCTGACCGAAAAGGATTTAAAATGGGCGGATTATGTTTTTCTGAGTGCCATGGTCGTGCAGCGGGAATCAGTGCAAGTGATTATAAAACGTTGTAAATCTGCTGGGGTGAAAATTGTGGCTGGTGGTCCGCTCTTTACAATGGAACATGAACAATTCCCGGATGTGGATTATTTTATCCTGAACGAAGCCGAGAACACGCTAGCACCCTTCCTGCGCGATCTGCAACTGGGTCAGGCCAAACGCGTGTATTCTTCACCGGAATTCCCAGACATCCACCAGACACCCATACCACTCTGGCACCTGGCTGATCTGCGTCATTACGAGACTGTCGCCATTCAATTTTCGCGTGGCTGCCCGTTCAATTGCGAATTCTGTAATATCACCTCTCTTTTAGGGCATATTCCCCGCACCAAAACTTCAAACCAGATCATCGCAGAGTTGGATAGCATCTATTCTTTGGGATGGCGCAAGAACATCTTCTTCGTTGACGACAACTTTATTGGGAATAAGAAATATATAAAAACAGAGGTCTTGCCTGCCTTAATTGAATGGCGCAAAGGAAAATCTGGTGTTGCATTCTCCACGGAACTATCCATTAATTTAGCTGACGATCCAGTCTTGCTCAGGCTGATCGTTCAGGCTGGATTTGATACCGTCTTTGTAGGCATCGAAACACCAAACGAGGATAGTCTGACGGAATGTAATAAGAAACAAAACAAAGGACGCGACCTGGTGGAAAGTGTTAAACTCCTGCAACGATCCGGTTTGCAGGTTCAGGGTGGTTTCATCGTTGGATTTGATAATGATTCCCCAGGTATCTTTCAACAACAAATTGACTTCATTCAGAAAAGTGGCATCGTGACAGCCATGGTCGGGTTGCTGCAAGCGCCGATAGGAACACACCTGTACAAAAGAATGGAAAATGAAGGACGTCTGGTAAATGAATTTTCAGGAGACAACGTGGATGGTTCAACCAATATTGTTCCGAAGATGGGTTTAGAACCGCTTCAGGAGGGTTATCGCAAGATTTTACATCAGATTTATGCTCCCAAGCATTATTACGAACGCGTAAAAACATTTCTACAGGAATACAAACCGTTGAAGATCAGAACAATTTCCGATCCGCAATATTTCTTTGCGTTGTGGCGATCCATCTATCATCTGGGTATCATCGGAGCCGAACGTATCGAATATTGGCGTCTCTTTTTCTGGACACTTTTCAATCGTCCACGTTTGTTCCCCATGGCAATCACTTTTTCGATCATTGGATTTCACTTTCGTCAGGTAGCCACACTGCATGTTACATGACCTGAGATGTAATGCAAAGTCGAAAGGACGATAAACAAGACAGGAAATAATGGAAGATCAGCCAACGACACAACTTGACCAATGGACTTTCAGACGGGTAGTCGTAGCCACGCTCGCTCTGGTGGGTGTCGGGTTTGGTTTCTGGCTGTTTTTCCGATTCTATCAGGTGCTTTTTATTTTATTTATCGCCATTATATTGGGAACAGTCATCCGGCCCATCGTACTTTGGTTGAATAACCGGGGTTTATCAAAGGTGACCGGTATTGTCATTGTATATATCGTATTGTTCACCCTTTTAGCCGGGTTTCTGCTTTTATTATTTCCTCTGGTCTTTGAACAGGGTTCGGCAATTATCGCGGGAATCCCGGATTATTATCAGGAGATAAGAATTTGGGTGGAGAATTCACCCAATCAACTGATAAAAAGTATTAGCCAATATTTGCCTGATGACATTCCAGGAACAGGAATTGTCATTCAGACAGATCAGGAGATGTTAGAATCTGCCGAGCTGGCCTTGAGTTATATCTCGTTCATTTTTAAGATCTTTTTTATCGCACTGGTTACTCTGTTATTGACTTTCCATTGGGCGCTGGATGGACCACGCGCCCTTCAATCTTTGCTTTTTTGGATTCCCAAGAATCATCGCGAGAATATTTCTGAAATAATAACGGCAATAGAATCAAAAATTTTTTATTTCATCGCCGGTCAAGGAGCCCTGTGTCTGGTCGTTGGTACGATGGCTTTGGTTGGCTACCTGGCGATAGGGTTGCCCAATGCTCTTGTCCTTGCACTCATCGCTGGAGCATTTGAAGCCGTTCCGATGGTCGGACCCACCCTGGGCGCTATTCCAGCTGGTGTGATTGCTCTATCGGTATCTCCTTCTTTATTAGTCTGGGTAATTATTGTTACAGTTATGATCCAAATCGCGGAAAATAATTTTTTGGTTCCGCGCATTATGAGGAAAGCGGTTGGGGTCAATCCCTTTGTTTCTTTATTAGCAATTTTCGCCTTCAGTACGTTGTTTGGTCTGGCTGGCGCGCTCATGGCAATTCCAATGGCTGCCATTATTCAACTTCTATTGGATCGTTTTGTTTTTCGTCCAGGAGATATTGATAACGAAACCTTTGTTGGTCGTGATTATACGAGTCGCTTACGGTATGAAGCACAGGAATTGGTGAAAGATCTTCAAAGTCAGGCACGACATGGTAAAGACGGATCAGATATCATGGTGACACAGATCGATAAAGTGATGGATGAGATAGAGGCAATCACCACCAACCTGGATCTTCTTCTCTCTCAGGTCCCCGAGGCAGGTTCCCGTGATTAAGAATATTACAAGAATTGGATTAGCTGTACTGACCACTCTATTGGCTATTGTGATCATGTGGCAATTTCGGACAGCTGTCTTATATGTTTTAATTTCATTAATCCTGGCAGCCTCCATACGACCGCTTTTTACACGGCTGGCAGGCAGACGAACAATTGACCGCCTGGTCTGGATTCTAATTTACATAGTCCTTTTCTGTGCTATCGGTTACTTATTCATATTTACTGTCCAGACCTCTGTCACAGAATTACAATCAGTGGCCCAGGGTGTCTCCGCAAAGGATAAATGGACACTGCTTTTGTGGTCAAACAGTAGCGGTTTACAATCTTTATTTGAACGATTACCGACGCCCAGTGTTCTGTTTCAGGCGATTATTGGGAATGAAGGAGAGCTTGTTGGTCCAGCTTTGTTGGGGATCGTTCAGGGTATTGGAGGCATTATTGCTGCCGTCGCGATCATTCTGGTTCTGAGCGTTTATTGGAGCATGAGCCAGATCCACTTCGAACGGCTGTGGTTATCATTACTACCTCCGGATCACAGAAAACAAGTGCGTAGTATCTGGAGGAAGATTGAACCAACGATTGGTGCCTATGTGCGCGGGCAAATCCTTCACAGTATCCTGGTGGGGATAACACTTGGGCTGGGTTATTGGCTGATTGGATCCTCCTCCCCCGCGCTGCTTGCCCTGGTAGGAACCATTGGCAGCTTGATCCCGGTGGTCGGGTTGTTTCTGGTCGTTTTCACCACTATGTTGTTGGGTTTATTAACCAGCGCTCAGCTCAGTCTTTTTACCGTCCTATATACGATTGTTATTCTGACAGCTCTTGGTTTCTGGGTAAAACCCAGGCTGATCAACCGCCAATGGGATAATCCAATTCTGACTCTGTTGATAATGGTTGCCCTTGCAGATGCACTAGGCATCATTGGAATCATCATCGCCCCGCTTTTATCGGTTGTCTGTCAAATTCTGTGGAGCTTGATAATCAGACGTCGTACCAAAACAATTCCTGCAAATCTCCTGTCAGACCTGCAAGAGCGTATGGTACACCTGAGAGAAACAGTCAATGAAATGGAGGAGCCACATTTGCCATTAATTACAAACAGTGTTGAACGGATAACGAATCTGATGGATGAAGCAGAACCTATATTGCAGGCAGTAGATTATGCTTAAATACCTGGCAGACCCTTCTCCTGGATAGGGGAAATTGATTGGGCTGTGGGATTGAATCCACAAATTACAACAAAGAACTTTCCTCTTTAATATTTTTTTAGAAAATAAATCCAAAAAACTTTTGGCATTTTTCTTGCATGATTCTGTAGTTTGAGTAAACTAGACTAACATTAATTGAAATTGCAGGAACTACCATGAAAAATTTGATTCAAAAATTGTCAAATTTTTACCATCATAAAGATATAGGTTTCAACAGGAGCACCCATCACTCCTCGATAAAAGCTCCTTTCTTTCATTTAAGTATGTACCCAAAAAGATTTTCAGCGATCCTCTTTATCATTTTCTCCGCTTTGTTGCTGGTTTCCGCGGACGATTCACCACCCATTCCGGCTTCGGATGCCACCAAAGATGAGCTCTCGAGTGCCTTCTTCGACCGTTTGGAGACACCCTCTTCACCGAAATCCATCACCTTCGACCTGTTCACCCCGGAGCTGGACACTGCCTTTACCTCAGCTGATGGAAAAACTGCTGTGTTATGGTTGGCTTTGCGAGACGATTATGGACGTCTGCTGGCGACCGAGCCAGGTTTAGCATTGGCAAAACAAACAGAGGAAGGGTGGCAGATATTGCTTCCAGGAGATCCTGACTGGGATGAGGCTTTTACCAGTTTACCCAAAGGGTTCCTTCCGCTGGAACACAGTCCGGCACCCAAGAATCTTCCAGATGACGCTACCTCCGTCAAAGGACCACTCTCCGGCTATTACCTGCCATACGCTGCCGGGACCAAACACTGGCTGGAAGGTTCGATCAGCCATTTTCAATACATTCCGGAATTAGGCTACCCCTCCTGTACTGCTGAATTCTGTCGTTATGCCTACGATTTTACCGACAGCTGGCTGTTTCCGCTGTTGGCCTCCAAGAGCGGTACCGTATACGCTTTTCGTGATAGCTGTCCAAACGGCAACACTGCCTGCACCAACTATATCGTTCTCTATAATGCAACCGATCAGACTTACCAGATCTATCTACACCTCGCGTATAACACCATCCCTGACAAGCTTACCAAAGGAGCAGCGGTGCAACGGGGACAATACATTGGTGATATCGATGATACCGGTTACAGCACTTCCCAACATGTTCACTTTATGGTGACCAACAGCGTCTGGGTTGGCGGAGATGGTTACTATTGGGGTCGCTCGATCGATATCCGTTTTGCCGATGTCGCGATCAATAACGGTATTCCACGCACCTGTTACGAGGTCACCAATTTTCCAATTTATGATGGCGCGACCGAGTGCCTTGGCAACAAAGCCGATCCGCGCAACCCGGCCAATGATTGGTATGTCTCGGGGAATATCGGCGCTTTTCCACCTACCGGCACGCTTACCCGTCCCGCAGCAAACGAGATTGTAAATGCTGGCCTTAATCAATTAATCGACGTCACCGCCACAGCCAGTGATGATGTGCGTGTCAAAGCCTTGAGTCTGGTGGCAAAAGTTAATGGCCAGTGGGTAGAGATCGGTCCAAAAGTCACCCCGTCAACGACACTAAGCCAGTATGACTGGGATGTGGATCTGTGTAAAGCCGGACCTTTTAATGGTGCTCTTGAAGTTGCATTGCGTGTCTGGGATTATGAAGGCAATGTCACCTCAGCGCTCAGTCCGCGTACCATCCTGGTTGATCACGCCTGTCCGCCGCCCACCAGCCAGCTCACATCAACTACAGATTTTGATTCAACAGCCGTCCTTTTGAATTGGGATGCCAGTAGCAAAGGCGCAGGGTTGGGATCCTTTGAACTCCAGTGGCGCATCGAGCCGGGCACATGGGATCCAGCCAACACCATCACCATCGCAGGGAACCAACGATCAACCTGGTTTGCCGGTCAGCCTGGGAGTACATACGCATTCCGTTTACGTGCCCTGGATATTAACGGTCAACCTGAAGCATGGCCAGCCAATGATGCTGCTGAAATATTTGCCACGCTGCCTGCCACCTGTACCGCAGACACCTTCGAACCCGATGATGTGTCTCTGGATGCCAAAGAATTAAGTTTTGGGCAACAGGCACAGCGGAATCTGTGTGGTGTTGCTGACCCGGATTGGTTCCGGGTGCAATTTGTGGAAGAGAATGATTATATGGTCAGGGTTGCGTCATTGAACGGTGGAGCTGCTGTTAAAATTTCTGTTTATGCTGATAATGGAGTTACCCTGCTGGCAAGTACCCAGTCACCCGGGATCGGGCAGAACGCCCAGGTGATCTTCCCTGCAATGGCAGGTTTTTACAGAATCAAGGTAGAACCATTGGTGCCAAATTTGATGGGTACCAACGCTATCTATGGAATCACCGTATCAGAAGGGCATGTGGTCTATCTGCCGGTGGTGAAACGCTAAGCGGTAGTTGTTGTGACTCGTGGTGAACTACCGGAGTCAACATAGAAATTTCACCTGATGATTTAATGATTTATTTTATTCTCAAATTTTTCTAGCTCTTCCAACACAAACAATTCGCGACTCACCCAGCGCTGGATGTTCGGGGGTGGATCTTCCAACAAGGCACGGTTAACCGCGATGGCATGCTCAAGCGATACCCATTCTGGTCGGAAACCATACTCGTATTCATAATCATCCAGATTTTGTTCGCCAAAGCTATCCTCCACCTCACACAGGTAATAATAGGAGGTCATTTTAAACAGGTCAAATTCCTCTTCTTCAGCCAGATCTAATTCGATCATTTTCCCAAATTCATCCAGAATCTTGATTAATTTTGTGCCACACTCTTCCTTTATCTCACGTGCAAGTGCTGCCCAGCGCTCCTCCCCATCCTGAATCCCGCCACCCGGAAACTTATAATCCCCATTGACCGGTGAGAAAACCATAAGAACCTGTTTCTCTTTAAGAATGATCGCCCTTACAGCCTCTCGCATTGTCGTTCGTCCGTCCAGAAGCAGGTTCGGTTTATGAACTATCTCTTTGAGAAGTCGCATTCTACTCTCCGTTTGAAGATCGAGATAATGGGTAAATTCAGGTTAATTGTATGCCTGATGATCAAATCTTTCAGGGAATTTGAATAGGTTGTCCCTTCCTGTAAGTCTAGCTTATACGCTCTTGATTGTGTTTTTTATTGGATTCGTTATATTAAATTATGAAAATTAAACTTCTATGAAAATTAGCAGGAGTTACAATGATGGATGACAATAAAATTCTTGAACAATCTCACCCTCAACTGGCTTCTCTGGTGGGTAAATGGCAGGGTATGACCAAAACCTGGTTTGAGCCGGATAAACTGGCGGATGAATCCCCCTGGCAGGGAGAGTTTCGACTTGTGCTGGGCGGGCGTTTCCTGTTCTATACCTATCATGGCAGCATGCAGGGCAAGCCTTTGGAGGGTATGGCGATGCTGGGGTACAATCCGCAACGCCAACGGTACGAGATGGCCTGGGTGGATACCTTTCACAACGGCTCTGCGATCATGTTTATGCATGACAGCGAAAAAGATAAGCCTTTCAATGTGCTGGGGAGCTTTCCTACCGGTCCAGACAGTCCGGATTGGGGTTGGCGCACTGAAATCACTTTTCAGAATAATGGTGAGTTGGTGATAACCCATTATGGGATTACCCCTGAAAGTCTGGAATGGAAGGGTGTGGAGACGATTTATCAAAGAATATCTGAATGATGACTTTTGGGTCTGTCAGATGATTGCACTTTTATAGTTTACGGGTTTACAATAAAATAAAGAGACCATCAAACTTCTTCAGACAGTAGTGTTGCGGAAGGCTCAATTCCTTTTTCATGGGATAAGAACTTTAATTCGTTTTGATACGATTTTTTTTGAGGGGACCGCAACAGAAAAGAGCATCCATTAATGGAATGCTCTTTTTTTCTATTTCTCAAACTTCCCCGTTGATCGTCAAGAAATGCATTGCCTGGATCGTAGTTTCCAGATCACTGGCGCTGACCACCAGACTGATGGAGACTTCAGATGAACCATGTGCAATCGCCAAAACATTTACTTCACTTTCCGCCAGTGCCGTGAAAATTCTGGCGGCCACACCCCAGCGGTAACGCATCTGCGGGCAGACGGCGGTAACGATTACCACTTCCTCACTTGCCCATACCCTGTCAATATTGCAGTCTTCAATTTCGTGCGTCAAAACTTTATTCAGCACAGTTAACACAGCAGTTGTCATATCCACCGGAACCGCGAAGCACAACGACTGTTCCGAGGATGCTTCGGTGATAAAGGGTACCGTGGCTCCGGTCGTCGCTACTGCACTGAATATTCTTGCGGCTACACCGGGTACCCCCAACATTCCACGACCTTCCACGGTTATTAACTGCACCCCGCGCACTGCCGTCACGGCCTTGATAATGCTGCTCTTTTGCTCATTTGTATCCATTTCATTCGTTATGATTGTTCCCGGATGGAATGGATTGAAGGTGTTCAGTACTCTGAGTATTTTTCCAGCTTCAACCACAGGACGAATGGTTTTTGGGTGTAATACCCGCGCACCAAAAAAAGCCAGCTCGGAGACCTCCCGGTAAGAAAGCTCCGGAACAGTACGCGCATCACTTGCCAAACGCGGATCAGCCGTCATGACCCCATCCACATCCGTCCAGATCCAGACTTCATCGGCATCCAAAACCACCCCCAGAATGGCAGCGGAATAATCTGAGCCACCCCGCCCCAGGGTCGTTGGGACACCTTCGCGGGTTGCAGCGATGAAGCCTGTCACCACCGGTACTATCCCCTGCTCAAACAAAGGCTGCAGTATCTGGCAGGTCTTTTCCCTGGTTGGCTGCATCAGCGGAACAGCCGTCTGATGTTGTTCATCACTCACCACCAGGTGGGTTGCATCCACAGCCTGTGCAGGAATACCCTGGCTGCGCAGAATCGCAGCGAGCACCCGTTCTGCCAGGCGTTCCCCCAAGCCTACCACCGCATCCAAGGCTCGTGGGGTAGTTTCACCCAACACACCGACCGCTTGAACCAGATGGTTGAAGTTAAGGATCAATCCATCTAATTCAGCCGCAACCAGTTTCTCATCGGCTGGATTGAAGTGATGCAATGATTTGTAATGGCGCTCTTTGAGCATTTCCAGTGTCCACAGAAAAGGAGCTTGATTTCCACGAGCTGCCTGGATGGCACTTTCGAGTAATACATCCGTGACTTTTGAAAATGCGGAGGTAACCACCACGACATGTTGCCACTCACTTTTTGCCTGTTTTACGATCTCAACCACATGTTCAAGGCCATCAATGCTGCCAACAGATGTGCCGCCAAATTTCATTACCACTGTATTCTGGTTTGATTTTGTGTTCATGCTTGCTTCCTTTAACTCTGGTTTTGCAGCCAATCAAATGCCTGCTGCAAATCAGTGATTAAATCGTGGACATCCTCTATCCCCAGCGCATAGCGCACCAGGTTGTCCTTGATGCCCCAGGCAGCCCGGTCTTCGGCACTGATCGAGTAGTAGGAGAGCAATGCCGGTTGGCTAACCAGGCTCTCTGCCCCACCCAGAGATGGGGTGATATAGGGTATCTTTAAACGATCCAGAAAACGCGCAGTTCGCTCCAGATCAGCCCGCAAGGTGAAGGAGACCACGCCACCAAAACCACTCATCTGCCTTTTGGCGATCGCATAGTCCGGATGATTTTCCAAACCGGGGTAATAGACTTGCTCCACCAATGGTTGGGCCAGCAGGTATTCAGCCAGTTGCATGGCAGCCTGGTTCTGATGGCGTACCCGCAGCGCCAGCGTTTTCAAACCACGCAACAAAAGATAAGCATTGTATGGATCTGCCACTGCGCCCATCAGATTGACATGTTCGCGAATAGAGTCAACCAGTTCTTTACGCCCAACCACCACGCCGGAAAGTAAATCATGGTGCCCACCCAGGTATTTGGTGCCGGAATGCAGAACCAGATCGATTCCATAATCGAGTGGGCGTAAATTGATTGGGGTGGCAAAGGTGGCATCAATTAACGTCAACAATCCATGCTTTCGGGCAATTTCAACCAGCTTCTCGACATCCACCACTCTTAAATAGGGGTTGGTAGGCGATTCGGATAGGATCAAGCGGGTATTTTTTAGAATCTCAGATTCCAATTCATCTTCATTTCCCACCGCCACTACCGTGCTCTCGACCCCAAAGCGATTCAGGAAATTCTGTCCAAACTCGCGTGTTTTGCGGTAGATATCATCGGTAAAAATGATGTGGTCACCTGCTTTTAAGAAGGTTAACAGTGTGGTGGTAACCGCTGCCATCCCGGACGCGAACAGCAGGGCTTCCTCACCCGCCTCCAGCGCAGCCAGTCGATGCTCCACAGCCCGAATGGTGGGATTGCCATAGCGGCCATATTCCAGCCGTTCTGTTGCTTGGGCATTGTTCTTATCCTGCGTGAACTGGCAGATATCCTCATAGCTATCAAAATAATATGTAGAGGTTGGTACGATGGGATCGATCAGGGAATGATAGGGCTTATTGCGTTGTTCACCGGCATGCACACTGCGGGTGGAGGCGGAATTGAGGTGATTATCTTTGGTTTCGGTCATCGTAAGCTCCTTAATATAAAAACGGCTGCCTGGTGTGGCAGCCGTTTGTGGATCAAAAGATAGAGACGCTAAATAGCGTTCACCTGTATGGCAGCTGCCCATTTATGTCCGCATGACATCAACATCGTGATCATCCAGGAGGAGTCACGGTCAGGGAATAACTGTCTAACAGGTTGTATATTTTTCATTGAGAAATGAGTTTACTGGAAGAATTAAGCACTGTCAAGCAAAACGATGATTGATTTTTCATGCGGCTACACTTCAAGTGTCAAACCGACCAATCCGTTCGACTAACTGAACCTTTTTTGACTTGGAGGATTAGGGTTGTTCCAAAATCTTGATTTTTCTGAATGCTCAAAACGAGCTGCCAATTTCATTAATTACAGTAGAATCAAAGGAGTCTCCATTCCCATTAGGTGTGTAATGATTAAACCCCTGATTCTTAGGAAATAATTATGAATAAAAAATTTCTGTCAAAAATTATTTGCTATCTTTTCTTTATGATTGTCTTAGCGCTTTTCGACATATTGATGACTATCTCCGCAGCGTCCACTTCGAATCAAAAGATCAATTTTGATAATATTGACCTTCATGTGCAGGGACAGATGAATAAGCATGGTCTAAAAGGTATATCTCTCGCTATTACAGAAGGAGACCAGATTGTTTATCTGAAAGGTTATGGTACTGCAGGCGATAAACGTCCAATGACGCCGCAGACACCCATGTATATTGGTTCCCAAAGCAAATCAATTACCGGTCTGGCTATTTCTCAACTTGTTCAGGCTGGCAAAATTGATCCGAGCAAACCGGTCACAGATTACATTCCCGACTTTCGGATAGCAGATCAGAATTCGACCGGCAAGATAACCATTAATCACCTATTACACCATGTCAGTGGTTTGTCTGAAGCCGGGTTTACCGCTATTTTACCTGACACTGCTACTAAGCAAGACCTGATTGATGCGCTTGCAGCAGCAACTCTGACTGCTCCTGTTGGAACCAAATTTCAATATTTCAATGTTGGATATGATGTGCTTGCAATTGTAATAGAGAATGTAACCGGAATTACTTATGACCAATACATCAACGATAATATATTCATCCCCCTGGAAATGTCCAATTCCTTCACGGATCCCATAGTAGCCCGTGAGAATGGACTCTCGCAGGGTTACACTCGTTTCTTTGGATTTCCTGTCCCGGCTGAGCAACCTCACCGGGAATACGAAGTCGGTGCTGGTTTTATTATGTCTAGTGCAGAAGATTTAGCCCACTATGCTGTCGCGCTTCTGAATGATGGAAAATTCAATAATTCAGAAATCATCAACAAAGATGGGCTTCGAATGCTTTTCAAACCTGTCCAAAATTATGGAATGGGGTGGTTTATCAACCCCGATCGGATTTTCCATGGAGGAGCAAATGAAACATTCCGGGCAGAAGTTGATCTGATACCTTCGCGCAAGCTGGGAATTGTTCTATTGATTAATCAGGGGTATATGGTGGATCACTTTATTTCAGGCCCACAGGTTATGAATGGTGTCAGAGCGATAGTTTTAGGAAAGGACCCCTTATCAGTTTCTTCCGGATGGTCGGTAAGAACAATCGGGTCTGGTTTATTGGTGTTGGTGCTTGGATTAATCACCCTTCAAACCTTCAATTTTTTGAAATTGTCCAAATGGAGAGAGCGTGCCCAAAATTGGTCTGTACTTAAAATAATTTGGGAAGTAGCAATTAGCTTTATCATTCCCACTGTTATTCTGGTAGTTGTTTTTTCACAAGTGAAAGGGTTCTTTGGAACCCGATTTAACTGGACTTATCAGATCTTAATGATGTTCCGAGCGCTTCCGGATATTTCTGTCTTGATGATCGTTGGTTCTGTGCCCGATTATGTTCAAGGCTTTATCAAGTTGTATTGGGCAATAAAACAAAAGAAAAATAAGCTTGTTGCTGGATAAGAGTCATTTTTGGAAAAATGGATAGATTAAATGATGATGAAAAGACTTATTAAGTTAATTTTTTGGATATCCGCTATGTTTGCCGGGATTGTTTTATTACTTTTCATTACATTAAGTATTCATGATTCGCCCGTATATGCATGGCGCATCATCACTATGTTGCAATCTGACACGGGTGACATCAATCGTTTTCCAGCGCGATCGATTGAAAATGGTTCCGTCGTTTCTGCACTACCAATTGAGATTTTGCCAATCCCCAATACGGTAACCTTCCAATATAAAGGTGCAGAGCGCACAGAATCTCTACAGGATCTGATTCTCAGAACTGATACCACAGCATTTATCGTGATTCGTGATGACAAAATCATTTATCAAGAGTACCCCGAAGGAAAATATGAACAAGTAAACACTTCCTTTTCAGTTGCCAAATCATTCGATTCAGCCCTGATTGGCGCAGCAATTCAAGATGGTTTTATTGAGTCTGAAAATGATCTGGTCATCAAATATGTTCCGGAGATCATGGGTAGAGGATTAGATGACTTAAGAATCCATAATCTTCTACGCATGGATTCCGGAATTCGTTACATCAGTGCGGATGATCGTATTTTTATTTTTGAACCCTTCAGTGATGATGCGCTTACTTATTACCCTCCGGATCTTAGAAAAGTAGCCCTGAATGTTCAAGCGTCCACTACACCCATTGGCGCTACATTCAAATATAATAATTTCCATCCACTATTGGAAGGATTGATTATTGAACGGGCAACTGGTATGCCTGTTGCAGAATATTTACAGGAAAGGATCTGGAAACCTATGGGGGCTGAGTTTCCAGCTTCCTGGAGTCTGGATAGTGAAAAATCTGGTTTTGAGAAAATGGAAAGTGGAATCAACGCTGCCGCAATCGACTTTGCCCGTTTCGGATTGGTATATCTCCACAATGGCAATTGGAATGGAAATCAAATATTACCTGAAGTTTGGATAATTAAATCAACTGCGCCAGATCCAAATGACAAGAGATTTTCTGAGGATTTTTCTGGTTGGCAAGAATTTGGCGGGTATTATGGATACCATTGGTGGGGATTAAAGAAAAATGATGGGACATACGACTTTATGGCGAGCGGTCATCTGGGTCAGTTTATCTATGTGTCCCCGGAAAAAAACATGGTGGTTGTTCGCTTTGGATCCGAACCGGATTCAAATGTGCTTTGGTATGATGTAATCAAGTCTCTGGTGAATCAGATGCCTTGATTTTGTAAAGCGATATTAGGAATACTAACGTTTTCCTCGATATCCCGATTTGACAACCACAAACTATTTTCTCACGAACAACAACTCGTATGAGAAGAGGATCATGGCATCCAGCAGGAAGTGGATCAGCCATGGCCAGGCCAGCCCTTTTGTCTCTAGCATTCTCATTCATATTGGCAAGAAGGACGTATCTTTCAATGTGCTGGATAGCGTTCCTACCGGACCGGACTGTACGAATTGGCGATGGCGCACCGAAATTGTTTTACGTGATAGAGCATAGTTGGTTTTGACTCATTACGGCATTGGACCCGAAGGACTGGAATGGAAAGGCGTGGGATTCAATTACCAGAGATCAATTGAATTAAATGGTCTTTATAATGGTTTTCTACAATTTAGCCAATCCCGTTATTGATTTTCTAAAAAATATTCCACAATGGTTTGGCTAACTGATTCTGATTCATCCTGCAGAACCCAATGGTTTGCATCTTCGAAAGTGATCAAATGGCCGTTATCGCAAAGCTTCACGCTCAAAGCGGCCATTTCATAACATAAATGCGGATCTTGCTTACCCCACAGGATGAGGGTCGGCACCTGGATTTTAGAGAATTGTGTCGTCTTTTTCGGCAATCGGAAAAATGCCCGATACCAGTTCATCATACCTGTCATTGCGCCGGTTTGATTCCATGCTGTGCGATAGCGATCTCGCTCTTCCTCGCTTAGATCATCTGACATAGCTGATATCAGAAAACGCCAATTATTTAACTTTACAGTCCATTCTGGCAGACCAGGAATCTGGAAGAAAATGGCATACCAACTTTTAAGCATTTGTTCTATATGTGAGCGTAGATAGCTGCTCATCACCTGCGGATGCGGCACATTGGCAATCACCATCCGTTTGATCCGATCGGGGCAGCATATTGCCAGGTTCCAACAGACCATCGCACCAAAATCATGCCCTGCGATGTGGAAACGTTTATAACCCATGGCATCGGCTAATCCAAGGATATCCTTCACCAGGATATCCATCTGGTAGCTGGCAACGCCATCGGGTTTGTCACTTAAGTTGTAACCTCTTTGGTCAGGCACAATTACTCGAAAACCGGCATTCGCTAAAGGACCGATTTGAGCTTCCCATCCAAACCAGGCGTCCGGGAATCCGTGCAAGAGGAAAACAGGCTCGCCACCTTCTGGCCCCGCCAGGGCAGTGTGTAAACGAATCCCATTGGTTGTAATTTTTTGGAAGTTTATCGACACTTCATTCTGCAAGTGCATTGCTCGCTTCATCAAGAGCGTTCACTTCTTCGGAAGTGAGACGCCAACCCATCGCGCCGAGGTTTTCAGCGGCTTGTTTGGCGTTTTTTGCCCCGGGAATGGGCACTGTTCCTTTACAGATCGTCCAGTTTAGGGCAACTTGTGCAGGTGATTTGCTGTAATGTGTACCAATTTCCCTCAAAAGGCTGATGAGTGGTTGGGCTTGTTGCAATTTTTCTGGGGGATACATACGCTTGCGAGGGCCGGGAGGAGGATTGTCCGGGCCATATTTACCCGTCACCATTCCTTTCGCCAGCGGACTGTAAGCAATCACAGTGATATCATTTTCCAGGCAATAATCCAGCAAACCATTTTTCTCGATCCTGCGGTCAAATAAGCTGTACTCAACCTGATTGGAGGCAAGTGGTATTCCAGAAGCCTGCAAGGTTTCATATGCCAGTTTGGTTTTTTCTGTACTGAAGTTTGAAACGCCAACCGCGCGGGTCAATCCTGACCCTACCGCATCGGCGAGAGCGGACACGTACTCTGGTTTGCTCCAGCGCCCAAAGGGTGAGTGGATTTGATATAAATCGACCTGGTTTCTTTGTAGGCGCTTAAGGCTTTTTTTGAGCGCACGAAGCAGGTCGGTTTTGCGCAATCGCCACGGAAATGGAAAAAATTTGGTTGCAATCAGAACTTCAATCGTTGTAGAGGGTAAAAATTTCCCCAAAAATCGTTCTGATTTTCCCAAACCATAGACTTCGGCAGTATCAAACCAGTTAGTACCATTGGCAAGGCTGACGTCAAAGGCTGCACGGATATCGCTGTCATCATAGCTACTCCCGCCATACCCCCAAATCATTCGGTCACCCCAAGCCCAGGCACCCACGCCTACCGTGGTAATTTTGATATCGGTTTTTCCAAGTGGTACCAGGTCTTGTGGTTTATTCATTTTTTATCTCCCTAAGAACGTGTTTGACAAACCAGCCCCTTTTGAATCAACAGGCGGGTAGCTGCATTTGGTCTGTCCTCCTATATTATACATCTTATAAATTTTGAACCAAAAATCTCAAAAGAGCTTATCTGGTTCTTACTCATGCCCCCATCCAATTGCTGAGTAGTATCACAAAGGAAACAAGAATCAGACGACCTCAATCAGTGTCATGCAAAATGAATCAACCGCTCACGAACAACAAAGCATACGAAAAGAAGACCATGGCGTCTGGCAGGAAGTGAATCAGCCACGGCCATGCCAATCCTTTGGTCTCGAGCCTAGTCTTGCAGAGCTGCGATGCAAGAAATCTGGTCATGGATGGTAGCGATGATGAACCCTTGCGGGGATTCATCGGGCTCGATATCCAGCTATCTTACCGGCTCAATGGAGGCTTGCCAATCACCACAGGTGAGAAAATTGATTCACGTTTGCGTTTTCCCAGCCACATGGCTGCGATCACCAGAAGAACCAGTGAGAAGTCTCGAATATAGCTCTTTGCGGATCCCCAAAAATAGGATGTTCCTGCTTTGGGCAACCATTCTTGCCACCATGTTTGAATATTTACCCAATCAGACAACATTACGCAACCAATAAACACCAACATGATAAAGGAATATGGTACCACGGGTTGAAAGCGCTTCATGATCAGACAGACGCCTGTATAAATCACCATCAAAGCGAATTTGACATAGATTAACCAAGAGGGGACTGGCCCAATCAGATTATAAAAAAGAATGTCAGGAAAATCGGATATCCATAATAATGAGATCCAAACCATCAACATGTTTTTGGTTCGGTAAGCTACATTTGAAAAATGTGTGTCAGCTGCCATAATTCTTTTTTTCTATCCAAGTGTATATTTCCAATAATTTTGAGAGTTTTTTAATTCTGAATGAGACTTCATTTTATTTTTTTGTCATCCAAAAAGAGTATAGGAAAATCGAGAATAAGCTTCATCCTCCATACGACCAGTTATTTCCCATCCATTTGGAGGGTTGTTGAACTTTACATAAAAGGGACTTTTTTTAAAAATTTGGGTATCCGCACCTAATTCATTCCCATTTGAAAGTGAAATATGAGATTGTCACACCAACAATCAGAATACCCATCAGAACTATAATATTCACAGCGTGTTTTTCCCATCCTTCACCAATCCAAAATCCTCGCAATAAATTCACCACATAAGTCAAGGGTAAAAATTTTGATAATTTAAGAATTGTTTCAGGTAATAATTCTCTTGGAAAACCAGCACCAGAGAGAAATAACATCGGATAAAGGATGACCATCCCGACGATTTGAGTAGTTCGTGCTGAAGGCAAGAGTCCAGCAAGCACAAATCCTATTGCAAAAAAGCTCAGGCTACTTATGATTATCCCCATGAAAAAGTTAAAGGCGTTTCCAATAAAGCGCATTTGAAAAACAAAAGTCCCTGCGATGATAAGCAAAACCATTCCTATCAGATTCATGATCAATAAAACCACTACCTGTGCAAAGAGAATCATCATTGCATTTACTGGGGTTGTTCTCAACCGACGAAGAACACCTTTTTCTCTATAAGAAGATATCGTGATTGCCAATCCCATTAATCCGGTTGTCGCAATAATCATTGCGGTATAAGCTGGAACAGAAATATCAATCGTGCCAAAACCGTTAAATAATTCCGAGGGCTCATTCCCATATATACTTCCAAATAAAAATAACATCATTAATGGAAAAATAAGGGTAAAAAAAGCTCCTATCGGTTCACGCAGGAACAATTTTGTTTCCATCCAGGTGAATTTTATAAAGCTTTTCATTCTTCCTCACTCTCGTATTTGTTTTCCTGTCAGTTTCAAGAAAACATCTTCCAGTGTAGCTTGTTCTGAGCGAAGCTCACGGAATTGAATTTTATGTTTTGCCAGTTGATTGGCAACTACTAAAACCAAAGGAATGTCTTTGTTATTTCCATAAACTTTAACTGTATTTCCTTTTTTTTCCACTCTACCAGTATTTGAGAGATCCTTTTCAAATTCTTCAGGAACACTCCCATCAACGCAAAAAGTAATTCTCTCTCCCAAACCAAAATTCCGGATTAATGTACTTGGGGTGTCAAGAGCAACGATTTTTCCTTGATCGATAATTGCAACCCGATCACATAAACGTTCGGCTTCCTCCATAAAATGGGTTGTTAACACAACTGTTTTTCCATTTGATCGAACTTCGCGGATAAGATCCCAAATTACATGACGAGCCTGAGGGTCCAACCCGGTCGTTAATTCATCTAAAAAAATTAATTGTGGGTCCGGCAGTAAAGCTAATGCAATAAAAAGTCTTTGTTTTTGTCCACCAGATAATTTAGAAAACCTTGTGTCTGATTTTTCATCCAATCCTAATTGATTTAGTAATTTTCTCCAATCAACCGGTTTATCATAAAATGTGCTATAAAGATCAAGTGCCTCCCAAACTTTCATATGTTCAGGAAGATTCGAATCCTGTAATTGCATACCCGTTTTTCGTTTTATCAGTTGGCTTTCTCTGTTAGGGTCTACACCCATTACGCTTAGATCTCCCTGATCTGGTTTTCGTAGACCTTCAAGACACTCAATGGTGGTTGTTTTCCCTGCACCATTCGGGCCAACCATTCCAAAAATTTCGCCTTCCATTACATTAAAATTAATATTGTCAACTGCAACAACTGCCCCATAAGTCTTGCGCAAGCCGTTCACTTTTATTATGGTATTCATGATACCCTTCTTATTGTCGAATAATTGATAATCTTTAGTGATACACAAAAGATGGAATTTGATGTGCTTCCGATATCAGTATAAATCAATAAAAGTCACCTTTCAATCACCAAACGACCAGTTCTTAACCAACCTTACGCCAGTAAATCTTACGACTTCTGGCGGAACTATTCCTTTAGGTTTTATGAAAAAATGTCGTTTCCTTGTTTTTCCTGCTTCTGTTCAATGTATGGCTGGTGCAGTTTGACCGGTTCACGGATGGTTTTACGCAGGCGCAGGTTGAGCATCTCAACCATAACTGAAAATCCCATTGCAAAGTAAATGTATCCCTTGGGAATGTGTTGGTGCAGGCTTTCCACAATCAGGGTAAAACCAATCAACAACAGAAACGAGAGTGCCAGCATCTTTACTGTGGGGTGCCCTTCCACAAAATTACTGAGCGCATCTGCTGAGAGGATCATTCCGCCCGCAGCCACAAGCACCGCAGCTATCATCACTGACACATGGTCTACCATACCCACTGCGGTGATCACAGAATCCAACGAGAAGACCACATCCAGAATCATAACTTGTAGAATTACATTCCAAAAAGTCGCTTTGACTTTGGAGGAAGCGTGTCCTTCAACCCCTTCCAATTTTTGGTGAATCTCACTGGTAGCTTTGCCTATCAGGAACAAACCGCCCACAAATAAAATGATATCCCTTCCAGAGACAGCAAAGTTAATAATTGTGAAGAATGGTTTGGTCAGGCCGATGATCCAGGAGAGTGAGAAAAGCAGCAGAACTCTCGAGATCACCGCCATTGCAATTCCTGTACGGCGGGCTTTGGATTGTTGATTAACAGGCAATCTACTCGCCAGGATGGAGATGAAGATGACGTTATCTACGCCTAAAACCAGTTCGAGGGCAACCAGGGTTAAAAATGCAATCCATATTTGAGGGTCAGATATCCATTCCATAGAAATTCAACGCTCCTTCATCTAATAATCTGATTACTACCTGTTGATTCTAATCCTTAATAGAACAAGGGGTTAGTTTTTCTTGGGATTAATTCTTTATCTTCATGAAATCATCAATTTTCAGGTTATTCCTTGTCAGAGCACACCTTTCTTAGATAGAATTGTGCAAGGAGAGCTATTCAGGAGACAATCATGCAAAAACCCATAAAAATCATCATCTTCGGTTTGGGAAAGGTCGGAAGAGAGTTACTCTTTCAACTCCAAAATTCTGGTTTGAATTATCAGATTATTGCGCTCGCAGACCACTCGGGTTGCCTGACGGGCCATCCACTTACCACTGATCAAATCGCCATTGCCGTGCAGACAAAAACAACAGGGCAAGCAATAGCAATACTCGCCGGATCATTGCCACTAGAAAGGCTTCCGGATTCCTTTGCCCAAGACAACCTTATTGTTGATACCAGTGCTGTTCGAGATCCGGATTGGAGTGTGGCACTTCATAGAGGTTCTAAACTGGTGTTTGCCAATAAGAATGCACTCAGTTCATCCTGGCAAAAAGCCACTGTCCTGTTCAATCATCCCGAAATTCGCTATGAAGCGACCGTTGGTGCAGGATTGCCCGTGATTAATACCCTACGCACGATGACAGCCAGTGGGGATCAAATTCTTCGAATCGAAGGTGTGATGAGTGGCACCCTAGGTTTCCTCTGCAGCCGCCTGGAAGCGGGTACTCCTTATAGCCAGGCTGTCCTCGAAGCGTCAGAAGCCGGATATACCGAACCAGACCCACGGGATGATTTGAGTGGTTTTGACGTCCTGCGCAAGGCACTGATTTTGGCACGGACATCCGGCTGGGAACTGGAGCAGGATGATTTTTCCATTCAACCCCTTTATGATGAACGCCTGGTTGGGATTCCGGTAGCTGAGTTCTTCCAGCGCACATCTTCTCTCGACCACACCTATGCGCAAGAGGTGAAAGCAGCGGCGCAGGAGGGCATGGTTCTGCGATATCTGGCAACCATTAGCCCACAGGGCGGGCGTATTGGTCTGAAAGGTGTTGAGCGCAACAGTGCTTTGGGTGCATTACAAGGACCCGGCAACTACTTTGCCATCTACAGCCAATACTATAACGAGATCCCGCTGGTGATCGCTGGCCCGGGTGCGGGGATCGCCGTCACCGCTAATGGTGTCCTCAATGATATAATCGCGCTATCCAGTGTTTAGCAGGTAAATAACAATAGAGATGAAAAAATACGATCGAATGGAAGAAATCTATGAGTCTGGTTCGGTGCCCTGGGATCAGACTGATCCACCACCAGAGGTGATTGACGTTGCCGCCATGATCCCGTCCGGTAGAGCTCTCGACCTGGGATGTGGTTATGGTAGGGCGTCGATTTATCTTGCAAGTTTGGGTTGGAAAGTCGATGGAGTCGATTTTGTTCCAGAGGCAGTCAAGCAAGCAAGGTTAAGGGCGGAACAGGCAGGAGTGTCAGATCTTGTTACCTTCCATTTATCTCCTGTTACGAAATTGGATTATTTAATGGGTCCCTACGATTTTGTTTTAGACGTGGGTTGTGCGCATGGTCTACAACCTGAAGAACTCAAGGAATACCATCAGGAGCTTTTCCGTCTTCTCAAGCCGGGTTCCTTATTTCTGTTGTTTGCTCATTTGAATGAAGAAAATATCGATCCAGAAGAACAGGACTGGATGGACGAATCAATATTGAGAACCCTTTTTTCAAAAGGATTTCATTTAGAAAAAGTTAACTATGGACAGACCCAGGTGAATGAACAAGCTCCCTGGCGCTCTGCCTGGTTCTGGTTTCGAAAGGATATTGTATGAACAAAATACCGGTTTCTGTTTTGGGCGCAACTGGTGCTGTCGGTCAACGCTTCGTCGAGATGTTGGTAGATCACCCCTATTTCGAAATTGTTTCGTTAACGGGTTCGGAGCGAAGCGCTGGTAAACAATACGGGCAAGCCTGCCGCTGGGTGTTATCAGGATCCGTTCCGGAACAGGTGCGTGAAATGGAAATTCAGCCCACCTCTACTAACCTTCCAGGCAAAGTTGCTTTTTCTGCTTTGCCGGCCCCTATTGCGCGTGAATGGGAACCAAAACTGGCAGAGGTTGGGTACGCAGTTTGCTCAAATGCTTCAGCCTTGCGGCAAACTCCCGGTGTACCCTTGTTGATACCCGAGATCAATTACGACCATCTATCCATGATTCCCTTACAGCACAGTGAACTCGGTTGGAAAGGTCTGGCGGTCACAAGTCCGAACTGTACAACCAACGGGATTGCTATGACCCTCAAACCACTGGATGATGCCTTTGGTGTCGAAGCCGTCTTCGTCAGCACCATGCAGGCAATCTCCGGTGCTGGATATCCCGGTCTCGCTTCGCTGGATATCCAGGACAACGTCATTCCCTTTATCAATGGCGAGGAAGAAAAAATTCAGACAGAGACCAATCTTTTGCTTGGCAAAATGAAAGACGGGCGACGTGTGAATGCTCAGATTCAGATCAGTGCGCATGCCAATCGGGTGGCTGTATTGGATGGACATACCATGGCGCTTTCGGTCAAATTCAGGCATAAGCCAAGTGTAGACGATGCCATTCATGTTCTGGAAAATTTCCGTGGGCTTGCTGAAGTACAACAGATGCCTACTGCTCCCCAACAGCCTATTCTGGTACGCCGAGACCCTGACCGCCCTCAACCACGGCGTGATCGTGACGCAGGCAATGGGATGAGTATCAGCGTTGGACGCATCCGCCCCTGCACCCTCTTTGACTTACGGATGGTCAGTGTGGTGCACAATACGGTTCGCGGCGCAGCTGGTGGATCAGTATTGAATGCCGAGCTGCTGTATGCCAGGGGATTCTTAGCCGAATGATTCAGGTTGGAATGACTGATTGCCCGGTTGTGCGCGATTTACTGGATGCGGATGAAATACAACTGGATTATCTGGAAGTCCATGGACCTTTTGTTGAGGATGCTCGGTTGGCATATCCAAACAAGCCAATGCTGCTGCACAATGCCCTGTATCAATGGTCGCTGACCCACGATGACGGGTTGGAACACAAAGATGCGGCCAACATCACCCGACAGAGGCTGGCATTAGCTGGATCCCCATGGTACAGCCTGCACCTGGGTTTCTCCGTAGAAGAAGTTGATTTCTACGACGAAGCCATGCAAGCGCTTTCCCCATTGCAACCGCGCGATTTGGTGTTGAAGCACTGTATATCCCGTCTCAACCTGCTCAAATCCTTGTTGCCAGTGCCCATTCTGATCGAAAATCTCGATTACAATCCGACTCAGGCATATGAGTATGTGTGTGAACCGGCATTTATCCAACAAGTGCTGGCTGAAACTGACTGCTGCCTGTTGTTTGACCTGGCCCATGCGCGTGTGACTGCACAAGCTTTTGGTTTACCGGTGGAGGATTACATTTTTCAACTCCCGCTCGAAAAAATACGACAGATTCACCTTAATCGCCCCGGATGGCGAGACAATCGCCTGGTCGATGCGCATCTTGCATTGGAAACAGACGATTACAACCTTTTTGAAATGGTCTTGAAGCATTGCCAACTCTGGGCGGTGACGCTTGAATACAATCATGAACGCAACGTAATACCCCTGCAGATATCTCGGATCCGAGATATCATTAGCAAACACAATTCATAAACTCCCTCTCTTTTGTTCCTTTTTTTCGGTTTTTATAATTAAGCCTGATTCTCAGGTTGAATTGAGATCAAAACAAGATAAAATAGAAGAAGTTGTATCTTTTCATGATCGCGGTTTGGGTGTTTTTGGCGAGTAAATGCCAGCCAAAAACACCCAATAACAACTGTTTCCTGAGATGATACTAGACTTGGACAACTATGGGAGAAAAGTTTTGAAAAGAGAAACACTTCAGCGGATCATGTACTATTTGTTTGACCACATCACCGTGACCCGCTTTTACGGTTTAGAGAATATTCCCAAAGAAGGTGGCATCATCGTTGCCACCAATCACATGAGCCGAATTGATATCCCGCTCTTATTTGTTAACCCGGTTCGTCCCGATATCACCGCCCTGGTCACGGATAAATATCTGAAATATCCAATCATTAACTGGTTTGTTAAAACAGCTGAAGCGGTCTATATTGACCGGGAACGGGCTGACTTCGGCGCATTTCGGGAAGCGCAAAAGCTGATCAAGAGTGGTGTTTCTATGGGGATTGCTCCGGAAGGCACCCGCTCTCAAGTTGGTGAACTGATGGAAGGTAAACCTGGAATGATCCTGCTAGCCATTCGCTCAAGAGCTCCGATAGTCCCGGTAGGGTTAGCCGGAACTGATACCGCCTTCAAACGGTTAAAGACTTTTCGTAAACCGCGCCTGGCAGCCCGCTTCGGAAAGCCTTACATAATCGATGAACTTCCCCGCGAAAACCGTGAAGAGGAAATGCAAAAAGCCATTGATGAGATCATGTGCCGTATTGCTTCGCTCTTGCCCACTCGTTATTGGGGTTTTTATAAAGATCATCCGCGCTTGCAGGAACTGGTTGCAGAACAAGGTGGACCCGTTCTGGAAGAGCAAAGCTAATCCTTATGCAAACTGGATTCTGGTGGATTCTTTTCGCGCTGGTACTCTATGGTGTGGTACATTCCATACTTGCAGCTCATCACACAAAGAATTGGGTCAAAAAATGGTGGGGCGAAGCAAACTACAACCGTTTTTACCGTCTCTTCTTTTCTATTCAGGCAGCTGTATTATTCGCTCCAGTTCTTGTATTAGTAGCGGTTCTACCTGATCAGCTCATTTATCGAATATCACCACCCTGGGTGTATTTAACGATTGCTTTGCAAGTTCTTGCTGTGGTAGGGCTGTTGCACAGTATTATGTTGACCGGAATGCTTCGATTTACCGGTGTGCAACAGGCCTTCAACCCGGAGCAAGCACAAAAACCGATCGCAATGGTTTCCAACAGCCTATACCGTTGGGTGCGCCATCCAATTTACACCTGCATGTTTCTTTTCATCTGGCTAATGCCTGTGATGAGCTGGAATATTCTTGCTCTCAATATTGGCGTCTCGGTCTATAATGTGTTGGGTGCTTTACTGGAAGAACGAAAACTGCTGACTGAATTTGGACAATCCTATGAGGAATACCGCAAACGAACAGCTTTTATTATTCCTGGTATAAAAATCAGAAATTGGTAGTAGAATCATCCTGCTAATCCCTCACTGTTCTTTCGAACGACCTAATTTTCAGGACGACCAAATGACCGACTCTCCCAAACAACGCTCTACACTCACCCGCTACGCCTGGCTGTCCATTGCTGCTGCGCTTGTCACCATGGCATTAAAAGCTGGGGCTTATTTGCTGACCGGTTCGGTGGGTTTGTTGTCTGATGCACTTGAATCGATCGTCAACCTGGTCGGTGCGATCATGCTGTTGAGCATGCTGATACTGGCTGCAAGGCCGGCGGATGATAACCATGCGTATGGACACAGTAAGGCTGAATACTTCTCCAGTGGTTTCGAAGGCTCTCTCATTCTGATCGCTGCTGGGAGCATTATTTATACCGCTATCATGCGCCTGATTAATCCAAAACCTCTTGAACAATTGGGATTGGGTCTGCTGGTATTGGTGATTGCCTCGTTGGTCAACCTGGGAGTATCCCTGATCATGCGACGGGCAGGCAAGCGTCACAACGCAGTTTCTCTGACCGCCAATTCACATCACTTGATGACCGATGTATGGACTTCGGCTGGTGTGTTGGTTGGCGTCGGGGCGGTTGCGATTACAGGCTGGCAGCCACTCGACTCGATCGTCGCGATCCTGGCTGCGCTCAACATACTTTGGTCGGGTATTAAGATTGTACGAGAATCGGTTTATGGATTAATGGATACAGCCCTGCCACAGGAAGATCTGGATAAGATTGAATTGACGCTGGAAAAGTATAAATGTCAGGGGGTTGAATTCCACGCGGTACGCACCCGGTTAGCTGGGGCTAGTAAGTTTGTTAATATGCATGTGCTCGTACCGAATGAATGGACAGTTGAACATGGGCATGCTTTGCTCAACCAGCTTGAGAGTGAATTGAAGGAAAGTTTGCCGAATAGCAACATCTTCACACATCTTGAACCACTGCAAGATCCGACTTCGTATACAGATATTGAAGTTTGTTAGTAAGACTCTTGAGCTGTTAAGAGAAGCTGATAATTTATCGTTGGATGTGATTCTGCTTGAAATCCATTTCCTCAACACTCAATACTCAAAACTGATTTTCTATCGCTCCGCTCTGATCTCTGCGCCGAGCTGCTCATAGAATTTTGTAAGGAAGGCATCCCGGGCTTCTGCAATCTGGATGGCACTGGCTGTAAATAGACGCGCCTTGACCTTGCGCAGTTTGAAGAGGTATTCATGGTAGGAACTGTGTGGTTCACCTGGCTGCTTGACTCCATTTTCGATAAATTGCTCAGATGGCTCGGCATAGATCGGTTGACCAGCCTGCACAGCATAACCAATGGTTCTCGCGACCCCGATCGCTCCCAGGACGTCCAGTTTGTCCGCATCAAAAAGCACTTTCGCTTCGATGGTCTGTGGTTCGTTTTCCTTCTCACCGCGGTAACGATGGGCACGGATGCAATGCTGCACAGCTCGGATCTGCTCGTCCGTCCAGCCTTCCCCGCTTAGAACCTGTTCAGCGAAGAGCGCGGAAGCTTCATGGTGGCTGAGGCGTTCACCACTGTTGGGGTCGCTGCCACGTGAATCGTGCAGCAAGGCAGCGGCGTGTACGATTTCCAGGTTCGCCCCTTCGAGGACGGCCAGCTTCTCCGCCATATGATAGACGCGTTCAATATGATCAAAACCATGCACCGGATCGATCTCCGGGTACCATGCGCGAGCCTGTTCCAATGTTAACATCCCTGATTTCCTCTTCTCTTTCCTTTTAAATAGGCTTTCTCAGCGCTGGTTCTCGACAACCCACTTACCTCGTTTCATCACTCGCCAGACCTGATTTCCACCAAACTTGTACCCCAGATTGCGGTAATCATCCACAGACAACACCAAAATATCTGCCTGCTTGCCAATCTCGAGTGAACCGATGCGGTCGGCGCGACCAATCGCCGCTGCAGCATTGATCGTGGCTGCTGCGATGGCCTGGGCAACTGTGATCTTCAGATAGCGGCAGGAGAGTGCGATCACAAACTGCATGCTCTCACACCAGGCTGTACCAGGATTGAGATCGGAGGCGATCGCCAGCAGACCGTTGGCTGCCAGGATCTTCTTCGCCGGGGCGTATTCCGTGTGACCGAGCCCGAATGGTGTGGGCGTCAGGGAGACCGCCACCGTATCCGAAATACCTAATGCCTGAATATCCGCGCTGGAGGATTTCACCAGATGATCGGCGGAGACAGCGCCCATTCTGGCTGCCAATGATGCACCGCTGAGATTCTCGAACTCATCTGCATGGATCTTAAGCGGGAAGCCCAACTCCTTGGCTTTTCGCAATATCTGCTGGGACTGTTCAAATGAAAAGGCTCCCACCTCACAGAAGACATCCACAAAGGGTAAGGGACGTTGAGGCACATTACGTTGCCACCACAATAACACACCGGGAAGCATCTCTTCAACGAGCAGATCGGTATAGCCCTGCGGGTTTAGCTTATATTCGAGGGGGATGGCGTGTGCTGCCAGGTAGGTGGGCACCAACTCGAGTGGACCTTCTTCATCCAGTTTGAGGATCGCCTGCAGCTGCAAGAGCTCACTGGATTCTTCCAGACCATAGCCAGTCTTTGCTTCGGCTGTGGTGGTGCCGTGCTGGAGCATCCCCTGGACGCGTGGACGAGCTGCATTGACAAGCTCATCCAGACTGGCATCGCGGGTGAGACGCACCGTGTTGAGGATCCCGCCACCAGCCGCCATAATCTCCTGATAGGATCTTCCTTCCAGCCGCATCTCGAACTCGAATGCACGGTTGCCGATGAAAATCAGATGGGTGTGCGGGTCGACAAATCCAGGCATGA
Source organism: Anaerolineaceae bacterium (assembly GCA_030653365.1). Lineage (GTDB taxonomy): Bacteria > Chloroflexota > Anaerolineae > Anaerolineales > Anaerolineaceae > UBA6170. The sequence continues at coordinate 254,661 of JAURZL010000014.1, read as the reverse complement.
CCACCCGACTTTCAGCATCGAAGCGTTTTTCATGCGGATAGCGTTCTAGCAACTCGGGGGTGGTGCCGACGGCTTTGATCAAACCATCCCGCACCAATACGGCTCCATCGGGGATCAGTCCCAATTCACCGAGGTGTTTCCCGCGTTGGGGACCCCCGGCAAGCGTCAGTAGTTGTTTGGCGTTATATATGAGCATAAATCCTCTCATGCAAAGTCAAAGAATATGTTAATTATACAGGTTCAGCACTGGCCGGTCAGATCACAGATTGCTCAATTCATTCAATTGCAGATATGCAACATATAAATATAATGGAAGCTTAGTACTCAATACCACCTCTTTTTCATCAATTCTGGAGGATGAATGTCTACTCAACCCTTGCTGCGTCAAAGGATCATTGTGTTCCTTATTTGTGTCATTGGCTTTGCTTCAGCCTGTAACCTTGCCAAATCAATTAATAAGCCAACTCCTGATGAGTCTCCTGGCAGCTCACCAACCAGTCCGCAAAAGGCTGACCCGCAACCGCCCATTACCATTCCTACAGGGTATGCTCCTGATCCTGCACCACCCGAAACCGTTGCGCCTGTTGTGTTATTCGATGAAGGACTGGTACGAATGATTTTGCTGGATATCCAAAAGTACCCAATGGAGGACTATTATCGGAATGATCGCGCCACGGACAACAACGCAATTGAAGCAATTCTGCGCTGGGATGCCGGCGTACGCGTGACCAATGTGGACGAGCTTGAGAAATTGGTCATCGATGGCAGAATGGAGATCGTACGCACTAGTGAACCCAGCGTGCCGATTGACTTTATGGAAATCCTGCTCTCAACGGACTGAGAGGCTGAGAAGGGTGGCTGATTTTCCTTGCTGGAGAATCGAATCCCACAGCACAAGCAGCCTGCCAGTCTAAGCCACCAGACTGGACATATCTCCATTACGGGCGGCCTGGTCATCTTTCCCTGCGGGATGGATTTTCTGCAAGAGCAGGTATCCACAAAAAACCAGCACGATGGCGGCAATCAGATTGAAGAGAAAGCCCAGGTTGTAGAGCCAGGGAGCCAACATTGCACCCAGGGCACGCCCAAGCGAGAAGCTGGCAATTGTGAGTGCCATCACCGTGGCACGTGCTGCCGGGTAAACCTCGCTCATCAAGGGCAGACTGGAAACCAGGGTGAACTCGAAGCCCAGGTAGAAGAAGAATAAGCCGGTGAGAGCTCCCGCGACCGTACCACTGAAGAAATAGAGGATGAAGGTGGCAAAAACCGATGTGATCAGACCGATGGTGATCGCGACCTCTTTGCCGAGACGATCGGAGAGCAGGGCAGAGAGCCCTTCACCACCCAGCTCGGAGATACCAATCACCGCCGAAGCAGCCCCCAAGGCAGCCAGTTTGAGCGCAAAACGATCCTCGAGCCAGACGCCAAAGACCAGATTGACCACTTCGTTGGCAGCCGAGACGGAGATCGCAAAGCCGAGACCCGCCAAAACGGGGGTGATTGCGAGTAATTTGAGAATGGTGCCGATGCCAGTGCCCTGTGCAGGGATCTGTGAACGATTGTTAGGAACGCGCCAGGCGATCAGGATTAAACATAGCGTTCCGGCAATGGCGATCACAGGAAATGGCACCAACCAGGCTTTATCCGGATTTGCGCGTGCCATCAACCAGCCCATGAAGGGAATACCAGCGATGAATGCCGCAGCCCAGGACAGCTCGGTGATCCCCAGAATCCGTCCGCGTTTTTCATAGGCAACACGGTCACCGATGAAGGCCTGCATGGCCGGAATGAACATCAGGTTACCGAGCATTGCCAGCATCATACCACCGAAGAAGACCGGAAAAGATGGAAAGAGCCAGATGGTCAGAGAGGCAATCACTACCAAACCTAATCCGAGCATCATACTGATCTTGCGCCCATAGCGGTCAGCGATGGTGGCCAGAAAGGGACCCAGAAAACCCATCATCGAGCGAGCGGTCAGGGCGATAGAAAGCTGCGCCAGATCAACCCCCAGCCCGCGCGAGAAGACACTCAGGAAGGGGTAGATGGTGCGGTAGAGTGTATGCAGCACCACACGGGTAATAGTGAGGATGGTTACCTGTTCGGTGAGGTTCTGTGATTCGCTAAACGTTACGCGTCTTTGAGGATTGGGTGGCGTTGTTCGTAGATCCATAGTGTTAACTGGGCTCCGAGGAGAATGGTTAGTACGAGAATGAGGGTATAGGAACCCATGATGGTGGTGGAACCTGACTGAGCGATCGGGTTTTCGGGATGCAGAATATTCTCTACCCCACCCAACTGCCACCAGAGTACGATCCCAAAGACTAGATTGCCAACAGCAGTGAGACGTTCGTTGTTGAAAGCCCACAATCCGCCCTGCAAAAGCACCGCGACGATCCCCAGAAGGAAAGGAACCCGCCAGCGTGGTTCGTCAAAGAAGAATCCGCCCCAGTTGACCTGCATGACAATCAGCGACATGGGCAGGTAGGTGAGCCAGAAGAAGAGGGCAGAGTAGGCGATGGATCGGCTGAGGTGCACCAGGCGTTCCTGTTTGTAAAGAATCAAAGCCAGCAGTCCGGCAATGGCAGAGAGCCCGAAAGCGAGTTTACCGGTCCAGACCCAGGCGGCGTGCACGAAGATCAAGCGCAAATTGCTGCCGAGGGTTTTCTCCATCGGCCCCAGCAGCGCGACCAGGATGATGAGAGCGAGGGTGATGAGAATAGCTATTGGCTGGCGAAAAAAGCGGTGAGAAAAAGACATGGTTGATTCCTGATTGAAAGTTTTAGTGATTATAGTACAGTTTGGCGGAAAGCTGAAAGCTGAAAGCTCAAAGCGGGCCGTCAACGAATGATTTAACGAATACACGAATAAAATAACGGAGTGGCTTTAGGAGGACTGGTGACAGTCCACGGCAAAAATCCGAACTGGGATTTACAAGATTCCATGGTGCATTGTCGTCTGCCCTTTTGGGTGCACTTGGGGATTTTCAATCATCACAATTCTGGAAGAGAATACCGAAAAGAATCTGGCAGGAGTGCATTGCACTCTCTGGTGTTAAATTTATACTGCCCGTCCGACCAGGGTTTTTTATCCGTTCACCCCGGGTTAAAACCCGGGGTTACGAGAGATCAAACCGATTGAAATCGGTTGGGACATCGCTTTAACCATCTTTAGATGGTTTGAACCTGGTAACCTGTGGTTTTAACCACAGGGACAAGATGCATGAACCACGCTGCCGGTTTACCCTCCTATCGTGGATAATACCATTTTGACCGGGTTTGAGACCTTTACTCCCCAGGGTTAATACCCGTTCCGAGTACACGAACCCAGGGTTACGAGTATTCAAACCGATTAAAATCGGTTGCCAATTCGGGCAGGCCAATCTCTAGGTGACAAGGATTGCCTCCTGTAATACTTCGTCCTTAATTTGCTGTTTTAGAGATCGTTTCGTCCCCAAATCAACTTTACACCCCAGAATCGATTCTAACTTTTGTTGTAATTCAATAAATTCAAATAAACCCAACGGTCGAATAAATTCAACAAGCAGGTCAACATCGCTATCTGGACGTGCCTCATCTCGTGCGGTTGAACCGAACAAATAGAGTGACTTTATCCCGTATTGTTCGACCAGGATTTTGTTGTGTTTCAGTGTATTCAAAACTTCATCACGTTTCATATTGTAAAGGATAACGAATCATTAGTTCTTTGTCAATTAATTTGCTAGATCAACAAGTAGCTCACGGCTGGAGGCTGACGGCTGACGGCTGACAGCTGACAGAAAAAACGCTTACAGCTTCAAACTTTTTTCTCCTTTTGCCTTTCGCCTTTGGCCTATTTTTCTCCTATAATAAGAGGAAAGAAGGAATCCTTTTTGTTCATCAAAATCGATTCGAAAGGAAGCAAACCATGAAATATAACTATCTGGGCAGGACCGGGGTGAAAGTCTCCGAGCTGTGTTTTGGGACGATGTCGTTTGGCGGGGATGCCGACGCTGAGACCTCCGAGAAGATGTACCGCCGCTGCCGCGAAGCCGGCATCAACTTCTTCGACTGTGCCAACGTCTACTCAGACGGAAAGTCGGAAGAGTTGCTGGGGAATTTCATCGCAACCGAGCGCGAGGAAGTGGTGATCACCAGCAAGGTCTACTTCCCGACCGGCAAGAGTCCCAACGCAGGGGGTGCCAATCGCCGCCACATCCAGCTGGAAATCGAGAAAAGCCTGCGCCGCCTGAATACCGATTGGATCGATGTCTATTTCATCCACCACTTTGATGAGAACACGCCGATTGAGGAGACCTTGCGCGTGTTGGACGACTTGGTACGGCAGGGCAAGATCCTCTACCCGGCAGTGAGCAATTTCTCCGCCTGGCAGATCATGAAGGCGCTCGGCATCTCACACTACCAGCAGCTGGCACGCTTTGAGGTGATCCAGCCGATGTACAACCTGGTTAAACGCCAGGCAGAGGTCGAGATTTTACCATTGGCGCAGGCGGAGGGACTGGCTGTGATTCCTTATAGCCCGTTGGGTGGCGGACTGCTGACCGGGAAGTATGCCGCCGAGACCAGCCCCCAGGAAGGCAGACTGGTGAACAATAAGATGTACGAAAGCCGTTATGGTGATGCGTGGATGTTCAGTGCCGCGGCCGAGCTTGCAAGCCTTGCCCAGAGCCTGGGCTATTCCCCAGCGTCTCTGGCGGTTGCCTGGGTAGGGCATCACCCCGCGGTGACGGCTCCGATCATTGGGGCACGTAACCTGGGGCAGCTGGAGGACTCGTTGAAATCGGTGGAGGTGGAGATGACGGAGGAGCTGTATGAGCAGATCTGTGCGTTGACGCCGAAGCCGGGCGTGGCGACAGACCGCTCTGAAGAGCGGTAGCTGTTGCTCCAACAAGAACATTTGGAGTCCTTCGGAAGCTGTTGAGCTGTTGCTCCGCTAAGTGCGTGCGGAGTCCTGCGGAAGTTCTTAAGGAAAAAACGGAAGGCGCGGATGGATGGGGGATTATTGCAGGTATCTGAGGAGGAGGGAGAGGATGAGGATGATTGCCATGGCTATCAGGCAGCCTTTGCCGGTTGGATGGTTGGAACCTTCGTCTTCATCGAAGGGGCCGTCCTGGTAGAGGCTGTCGGGGTGTTCTTCTGAGGATTCGTTGGAGGGGAACATATTATTTATTATTCTTCTTCAATTCACTAAATTATAGACTATTTTAATTTTCGATAACTTGTTCATACAATATTGCCCCAATGTATAATATTAACAAGTATGGTTTTTTTTATAACTTATTTTCCCGGCCATTTGATAAAATAAATTTTTTGGTTATACGGTGAAAGGGGTGACATGAAGATTGCAATAACAGCAGATATACATTTACGTAATGGCAAAAATTACACTAGTCGATTTAACGCTTTGGTTGATGTCCTAAGAAAATTACAAGAAGAGGATATAAAAGTCTTAATAATCGCAGGAGATTGTTTCGATTATGAAAACTCTGATTTTAATTTACTTGAAGTAGCCATCGACCAATCACAAATTTTGGATCTTCAAGTTTATTTATTGCCTGGAAATCACGACCCATTCATAAATCAATCTATGTTTTCCAAAAGTAAAATTTTTGTAATTGAGGATACTCAATTAATTGAAATAGGTGGAATAAATTTTCTTTTTGTCCCTTATAAAGATAATAATTCAATGGGGTCTGAAGTCGGAAAGTGGTCAGAAAACATTAAAGATCTTAAATGGGTATTAGTTGGACATGGAGATCTTTTATCAAATATTAATGTCAAATCAGAGTATGAAAAGGGAATTTACATGCCACTCTCAATTAAGGATATAGAGTTGTTTCAACCAAATATGGTTTTCCTTGGTCATATTCATGCGCAAACCTCACTAAATAATATATATTACTCCGGATCACCTTGTGGTTTAGATATAACAGAAACTGGTCATAGAAGGTTTTTAGTGTTCGATACCTTTAATTTTAAGGTCGAATCCCACAATATAACTACAGATTATATATATATAAATGAGAGAATTTTGATATATCCTACAGATAAAGAAGAGGAATATTTAAAGAATAAATTAGATCACATCTTCTTTAATTTTGCGAATTCTCAAGAGATGAAAAAGATTGTTAGAATAACTTTAGCTGGTTATAGTTTTGATCGTAATATAACTGAAACCTATGTGAAAGGATATTTAGAAAAAGACCCAAATATCCTGTTCTACGAATTAAAAATTTTAGACCTTTTACCAGCAAACTCTGATCAAGTTCGATTGTCAATATCAGAAAGAGTTCTCGAGAATGCTTCAAATATTAACTTTGGAAATTATAGTGAGATAAAGGAGCTTATCACCCAAGAAATTATGAATTTGATTTTTGGGAGGTTTTGATGGCTATTAGAATTAATAAATTGAGTGTCTATAATTTAGGACCAATTGAAAAATTAAACCTATCTTTTAAAGATGTAAATTTAATATTTGGTGTAAATGAAAGTGGCAAAACATTTCTTATAGAATTTCTGATTAAATCTTTATTTAAGGATACTAGGGGATTTAATTTAAGAAGCTTTCCAGGTAATGGTTTGATTGAGGTTGATGGATTTGATGATAATAGTAGAGACTTTTCACCGGATAGTAAGAATAAAAGATTAGAAGATTTTATATCCTCAGATAAAACTAAATTACCTAAAGATTTAAGCAAATTGCTTGTTGTTAGAGCTGGCGAATTAGAATTCGACGATTCCCCGGATGGTGTTGGTGAAAATATCATAAAGAAATATTTATCAAATGAATTTGTCCTAGATCAGATTAGAAACAATTTCTCTGCCTCAATCAAATCAGCTAGTTTTGAAAACGGTGAAATTAATGGCAAAAAAACTGGAGAAATCAAAAAGAAGAATGAAATAGAAAATGAGTTTAGGGCAACATTAGAATTGTTGAATGAAGTTAATTTATTATATTCTGAAGGTGAAATTCAAACATTAAGAACTATTTTTGTTGAAAAAGAAAAATTATATAAAACTTATTACGAAAATAGTTGCAAATTGGCGTATAAAACAAACAATAGAAACTGTGAACTTTTCTCCATTGATCAAAAACTGAAAGACGAAATTGCAAATCATTATAAGCATATTAGGAATTATATATATCATTTACAAAGCCAAAACATAAAAATTAAACAAGAACAATCAAGTATATTGGCCTGTTTACATAGTGAAATCTCTTTTTTAAATAGAGAAATCGAAAATGAAAAAGAAAAAATTGGAAAGATTGCTTTTGCTCTCGATAATAAAAAAAAGAAGCTTGAAGAAAATTTAAAGATAGTCAATTTGCAATTAGTCGAACATTTAACCGCTGAAGCAAATAAATATATTGAGATAAATAAAAAAATTGAAAATCATCAAATTGATAACGATGAATTGGAAATTCAATTGGCTTCGTATAAATGGATTGACGATTCGATAGAAATTTATCAGCAATGTTTGGGCAATAAAGATGAAAAAGAGATAAACAAGAAGCTTTGGCCTTCTTGGCTATTACCAATAATAATTTATTGTCTCATTTTCCTATCAATTATTCTTTTGTTTTTTATTAATACGCAATCAACAGCCCAATTTTTATTATTTACAGCTTTTCTTTTAATTGGAATATTAATAACTTTCAACACAATAATGGAAAGTAAAACTAAAAAGAATCTACAGGAGAAAATTCTTAGTAACACCGCGCTACATGAAATTGATGCTATTAGGCAACATTATTCTGAATTAATGGATATTAATGTATCACAAGTGGATTTGCCGTTATTAAGAGCAAAAAGAGACAAATTAAGAGAATTGGAAATTCTTAAGAAGAACATAGAACAAGAATTATTAACAAAGTCAGAGGAATTGGAAAAAATCAAGAACACAATTGAAACAAATTTCATAAAGAACAATATTCACACTTCCTCCTCAAGTGATTGGAATAATGGAATTTCCTTACTAAGTGAAAAAGCCAATCAATTTATCAATGATTACAACAAAATAAACGCCTTTTACGATTCACTACAAATTAATAAAGATTCATTTATTTATTCTGAATATGTGTCTGATTCTTATGAAGTTCTGACAACTCAATATTCAAATATTCAAATTAAAATTAAAGATCTTTCCTCGGAAATTGATAAGAGGCATCTATTTTTAAACCAAGAAGGCATAGATATTAAAGTATTTCCAATAATAGACAAAAATGAAATACAGGTTTTTCAAAAATGGCAAGACGAATATCACGAATTAAAAAATAAACTTCAAGAACAAACCAATGAAATTAATGTTTTGGAAAATTTTATATCTGATATAAAGAAGGAAAATAGCAATAATGAGGTTTTCGATTATGATGTTTCTGAATTTGATTTTAATTCGATAAAACAAAAAATTTTCTATGCGCAAAATCTAATTAAGAAATATGATGAAGAAATAAATCAAAATTTAATTAAGCTGGCAGAATTAAATGTCAATGAGGTTGATTATGTGGTTTGTCAGGATTCTGAAACCATTAACTTTGAAATTGAATCCTTGAAAAAAATTAATGAAGAAATGGTATCTCTTTCTGAACATATAAAAGCTGAAGAACAAGAAGTAGAGAACCTAAGGTTAAAATTAATTGGAGCAGTAAATGGAAGAATTTCTGATTCATTTGAAAAGCTAATTGATATATTAATGAACAAGAAACAATTATTATCTAATGAATTAGACAAAATTAATTCGCAAATAATTGCAGGAATACTTGTAAATCAGACTATTTGCGAATTGGCTAATAATGAAAGAGAAACTATTAAATTAACATTGAACTCACCATTAATTACTAAGCCTCTTTTTAAACTTACTGGGCGATATAAAAATTATTTTCTTGATGAAACGGGCCTTTGTGTAAAAGATGATTTTAATATTTTTCCAATAAAAAATATCAGCACAGGCACGAGAGAGCAAATTCTGTTAAGTTTAAGACTTGGTTTTGCCGCAAATCTACTAAAAACCGAAAAAATGTTTCTTCTCCTTGATGATGCTTTCCAACATTCTGATTGGAATAGGCGAAATAATTTAATAAATTATGTGTTTGATCTTGCGATTGAGGGCTGGCAAATAATTTATTTTACAATGGATAATCACATTAAATTGCTTTTCGATGAGAAATCAAAAGAGTATTCATGTTCATATTTATCAACATCTTTAGAAATGTAGTTCTTCCTTATTTTTCTTGGATCTAGTTAAGAATACTATTTATACAATTTTTGCGATTATTTTTTTTAATAATTTATAAATTTAACCAAGTTTGGAAATTACTTTATAGAAGGCAAGAAAAAAGATTAATCAATCATTAATTTCATTTAAAAATTTCGAAAAATAATCCATTATTGCGAGCCAAAGCTCTTCAACACTGGATATTTTTTCCATTGAGTTCAATTTTTTCAACAATTGCTTCTTCTAAATCAATATTAAATTTTTCGGCAAAATAAGCAAGATTGATGAAAGTATCGGCTAATTCGCGTTAACTCTTTTCATTTGGGGTCTCATCAATCTCATTATTTATTTCCATAAAAACAATTCCATTAGTCCTGATACTTTGTTATCAAGACCAAGTAACAAATCTTTAATTTTAAAAAATTATTCACATTTTCTTATCTCTCGAAATTCAATAATTTGTTTAGATCTTTTCTTAATATCCATCCTTGAATTTTTGAGCTTGTTTGTCCTAAATTATATGGGAAGAGATTGTGAAATCTTCTGATGCCAAACATTGGGTAAGTATTTTTTGAATATTTGATATTTGTGGAATCTGATATGTAGTTAGTTTTCGGTCTTATTTAGTTTGTCAATTTGTTTATTAATTAATTCAATATATTCTTGATCTTTTTCAACCCCCACATAATGTCGATTTAAAGCTAAGGCTGCATAAGCAGTGGTGCCGGAGCCCAAAAACGGATCGAGAACAATATCTCCTTTTCTTGTAAAAAGCTTTATGAACCAAGTTGGGAGTTCTAGAGGAAATGCTGCACTATGGTTTCGATTACTGCACTCTGTTGCAAATTCTAAAACGTTAGAAACATAATGCTCTTCTTCAAAAACAATTACATTATGAGGATATACTTTTTTTCTATTCAACCAATTTGATACATTTCGACCTAATGAGCTATTAGTTTGCGATAAATGTCGTTTGAAATCGTTATCTGACATCGATTTAAATCTTTTTTCAGCCCAATCACCAATTGGCACTTTAACTGAGTCTTGATACATTTTAAATTTTTCGTTTTTTGTTAAATGGAAGCATCTTTCCCATGCATCTCTAAATCTATTTGGCCATTTTCCAGGAAATGAATTCTTTTTATACCAAACATATTCTTCAATCCAACACCAGCCCTGGTCTTTTAGAGCAAGGATTAATTTTAAAACATACGTTTCGCGTTGACCATTCCTTGGGTGTTCTTTTATGTTTAAAACAAAAGACCCGTTTGGTTTTAATATCCTTAATAATTCTTTACTTATTGGCAAGAACCAATCTACATAATCATCAGGATGAATGCTGTTGTAAAATTTTTTCCGTTTATCTGCATAGGGAGGTGATGTTATTATAAAATCTACAGAATTATCTGGAAATAAATACATATTAGTAAGAATTTTTTCCGATTCTCCTTGATAGATGACATCTACAGGCATAAAAATTTTTTTGGTGACTTTTTTCGAAATCATTATTAATTCATTTTCCAAAAACTAAATAATTCTTCCTGTTTATTCCATTCTTTATTTTTTAAAAATACATTTTCAAATGCGTTTGGTATTATCTTTAAATTATTAATATCAAATTTACTGTTTCCAACAACTGGCAACAAATATAAATAATATTGTAATCCATCTATTTTTGCTGTTTCAATTTCGTTTCTACTCCAATAAAATTTGTAGTCAATAATTGACACAGCCTTCACCTCTATATGTCTCTCTATAAAAATTGATCCCTTATTATCCATTTCATAACTTAAAATATCGTATCCCGCTGAAATGTTCTCAAGTGCAACGTGTATAATACTATGAATTATATTTAGTTTAGAATTCAAACGGTTTTTTTCATAATCCAATATTGTTAATTCTGCTAAATAGCCAATCTTATTTTGTTTCTTACTTCTCTTTTCGAATTCTTCTGGTGTTATGCTGTGCTTATCTTTATTCTCAATAAAAAAATACTGGAATTCGTTTGAAATACGGTAAGTTTTTTCAAATTCCATAAACTCAATAATATCTAATTCCATTAGAAGATTTCTTACCCCGCTGTCTTGAAGTCTTTGTTTGGTAGTTGGTTTATAAACTAATTTATCTTCATTCAACTGAAATTTGGAAAAGTACTCATTAAAAATTTTAAAGTCTTGTTTTTTTGACTGCAGAATTTGAATTAGAAATGCTTTTTGGAATTTTAGTTTATCATTAGGAAAATTTACAAACTTTTGAAAGGTATAAGTACATTCTATAGAATCTGATCTGACCTCAATTAATTCTAATTTTTCAAGGAAAGTTATGGTTTCATAAAAGTTTTTTGAAGTACTCTCAAATCTTCTCTTTAGATACTCTGTTTTTTTAATTTTTGTTGTGTTCAATAAGGAAATTAGCTGTTTTATCCCTTGTAAATTCGGAAAAATAATTTCTGAGCTCATATTTTTCCAAATATAGTTTGATAAGCTTCAAAATCACTATTTTCTTCAAATTCATCCATATCTAGAGAGTAAATATTGTAATCACCTTCTATTACATCATACATTTTTTTTGCTTTATTGAGCAGGTTGTTCAAAATATCTGAATCAATTGAATTGTTATATTGTAGAAAATAATAATTTGCTTCTATGAATTCTGATCCCCCAACCCTATGAATTCTATCTAGGGATTGTAAATATTGAGCGGCATTATAAGAAAGATCATAATATATTGCATTGTGACACGTTTTATGAAGTGATATCGATTCAGCACAAGCTGCTGGATTTGCAATCAGAATATCTAATCCACTATCTGAATCGGTAAATTTTTCTATGATTTTTTCACGTGTTTCCTCCTCTTCCATTCCAACTTTTTCAATAGGTATTTCTCCAATAATTTTCTTACAGCTCCAGCCTCTATTCTTTATTTCTTTTTCTATTAGATTTACTGTTCCAATAAAGTTAGACCAAATTACTGTTTTTTTTCTTTGGGTTTGAAAATTATGGACTAATGAAGTGAGCTTATTTATTTTAGCTGGAATTTCATTTACTCCATATTCTAAAATTAATTTTTCAAGATCCGAATCGTGGGAGAAGAAACTTTCATATCCGTCATAATCCCCTATTGCAGTAGAAAGAAGTTGAGAAAATGATAAACATTGTCTAACCCTCATCATCCTGCCTTTTCTTAACCTTCGAACAATTTCTATATTCCTAAGGTAATCATCCTTGGCATAATCTCGAATCTTATAAATAATTGCATCATAAATTTGACGTTCAATGGGATTCATATCAATCAAAATAGGTTCATGGAAAATCTGTGGTTTAAGATTTAATTCTGATTTTCTTACCCTATAAAAAAGGGGGCCAATTTCTTTATCTAAGATTACCTGAGCTTCTTCGAACCTGTTTTGTTCTTCAAGCGATACGATTAATGCGCGGTCATTTTTATTAATCGGTTTTTGTTCAGGCCAAAGGAAATCAAATAAATTAAACAAGTCACTATAACTATGTGGTATTGGAGTACCTGTAAGAGCACACCGAGATTTAGCATACTTGGCAATTTCTAAAACAGCTGAAGCCCATTGCCCATCTATTCTTTTTAAATAATGTGCCTCATCAACAACAAAATATGCCTTAACTTTTCTGTTTTTTAAAAAGAATGTAATCTCTTCTTTGTCATTTAATAGTGTTTGGAAGGTAGTTAAATATAATTCAGGTATTTTGTCTGTTTTATAATATTTACTTTTTCTTTGGGTTTTATCTCCTCCTGCAAGTATTACACAATTTGGAGCTCTGTTCAACACTAAATTAAATTCACTTTTCCAAGGAGCAAAGCATGCTGCAGGACCTACAACAAACAGTAAATTTACATCACCTTTTTTCCTTAGCATTTCGTAATGAGCTAACACCACTGTTGTTTTTCCACTTCCTGGCACAGAAAAATTTGCACCATTTCCAAGAATTGAAAGGTGCAAAAAAGCCTTTATTTGATGTTCCTTTAGTGGTCTAACTATTGATTCATTCAAAAATTTTTGTTGGATTGACCAGTTTTTTTTATCAAGAAAACCATCTTTAAATTCTTTTGCCTCTTTTATTGTTTCAGAAAATATTTCTTTTTCATATTGAATGGAATTTATTTCTTTTTTACATGAATCTGAAAGAACAAAATCAATTTTGGCATCGTTTAAATATTCAATAAGATCTATTAAATACTCTTTTAAATCATTATTTGGATAAATTAAAATTCCACCAACTTCAACTTTAAAACCCCAATAAAATAATTGGCTTTTGTGGCGAGGTTTTAATACATTTTCGTATTCTGTTATTCTGATTTTGTTGTTTTGAATATCAATTATCATAAATAAACCGGTTTACGTGTGAAAATTATGCTTTGTTTTTTTGGAGATTATAAAATTCACATCTTAGTTCTTTTGCGCGTTTCTCTATACTTTCTGATAATCTTAACGCGTTTTTCATTTCAGATTTGGGCACTAGTTCTGGTATCAAATTTTCATCATCTAACTTACTTAATGCGTCCTCTAATAATCTTATTGGTGTTTCTTTTTCTTTTTCCCATTCTATTAAATCTCTTGCTTTTTTGACATGTCTAATTATTGTTGTTTGATGTTTTTCTCCCCAAAGGGAATCCTTTGTCCTTTCATCATATTCATTTCCATCCACATCAAAGCTTTCTGAATCAGGTAAGACCAAATCAATTTCACTAAGCTTGAATAATTCTTCTTTTGCTTCAGAATTCTTTAAATACCTCGGTAAATCTCGAATAATTTTATGAACTTTATTTAATCTTGGAAAATGTCTCTTTCTAATTAGTTTAAAAACAATTTCTTCAAAACTTCCTATCTCGTTTTCTAAAATTAAAATATTATTCTTTTGACGATATTTTGAATCTGATATATTTCGATAAATTTTGCTATAATCCAGGAATGCTTGCCATCTGCCTTCTCTATCACCAGGTCCAGTTGATATGGTTGAATATAAATTTTCTCTTCCCAAATAAAATAAATAGGTGTCAATTTTTTCTAATGGATCAAGATATTCTTGTTTAAATTTTCTTGCGGCTTGTGTGAATTCACGGTTTTCTAATGCTGAGAATTTTGGATCATCTTTCAACTGCTCTTCTAATGGAATACCTATTTTTATTTTTCTTCGAATAGTTAATGCTCTATCAAATAATGTGTATTCAGATTTTCCTTCGCTATGAAGTTGATATCTATTCTCGATTTGCTCAATCTCTCTAAGAGTGGGAGGTCCACCTGGATCTCCTTTTCCAGGTAAAATAACAACCTTCATTCGGTTCCATTTTGGATTTTTTTCTTTTTCATAGAGAATGTGGAGAGCCGCTTTTCTTCGATTCCCATTAATTAGAAAGCCATCAGCTGTAATAATTGCAGGATCTAATTGACCATGCTGTCGTAAAGATTGAACTAATTCCTTAGTTTTTTCAGGATCTTTATCTTCAAGGAATTTTCGTAAAAGTTTCTGAGTACTCTCTTCTTCTTCTAGGAGTACGCCTTTATCTTTTTCATAACTTATAACATCAGATGCTATTCGGCCATTATCTTTTCTAAATCGCAAAAGATTAATAGGCAATTCATAAACATCTCGTTCAATATTGTTTTCTCGTTCATTTCTAAAGAAAACGACCGTTTTGGATGGTTTTGGACCGGGCTCTTTTTTCTCTTTGATTTCCTGTGCGAAATCTTCAATAATCTTTCTTGTAACATCATTTGTAATTGGATTTCTAGTTTGCATTTCTCCCCTCTTCATAAATGTGATAAGGAAATATTAAGTTATGTTAATTGTTTCAAGGAATTTTATTAATAGTAAATTTCTGTAATTTATATAAAAATTTATTTTTTCAATAAGTTAGTATAGCATTATTTATTTGTAGAGAATATAAATTATCAATATTGTGGGTAAAATAAGTATTAACGAGAAAATCTCCTTTTAATGAATTCAGTAATGTTCTCTGATTTTATTAATGCCTTATTATGTCCCCAATCCATTTTCAAACTACCTACTCATTATCTCACCAATACGATGCCATCAAATCCCGTGCCCCGAAAATCCTGGGTAAATTTATTGCAGACACAAAAATCTACAACTTCAACGACCAGGAGAAAACACTGACATTTACCTCCGAGCGCTTGATCCCGGAAGTACGTAGCGCCAGGCAGCGGGTTCTGCTATTGTTTTCGAATCCTCATCCACATTCGATCCAGCAAGGGATGTTTCTGTCGCCATCGATCAACGGGAGGCTGAGTCTTTTCTGGCAGGGGATGGAGGATGCTGGCTGGTTCAGTTTGCCGGAGGAGAACCCTTGCCCAAAGTGCCTGGCAGAAACCTTTTTCAAACTCAATTATGAGAGTCCGTTTGAGTTGCTTTTTTATTGTTATTATTCTTTTCCTACCCGATATCCGGTTGATATTGTGAAGCTATTTGGAAAGGACTTTTTTGAGGAAGTGATTGAGCAAGAAGCCCGTGAAGAGTTTCTAAGGATTATGCAACAGGAAGCACCGGCTGCTGTGGTCACTTTCAATAAGGGTGTGTTTAATCTGGTGTCCACGGAATCGGTGGGTAAGTACATTGAGCGCTTGAAAGCGGGGGAGGTGATTCAAAGTCAGGTTAGGAATGTGGGGAGAGAAGTTCCGATTTTTCTGACGTATCCGACTGGCTGGCGATATGATAAGGAGTATAGGGAATATCGGAGGAAGAGTTTGGAGAGGGTGAAGGGATTAGTTTTTAGGGGTTAGGGGTTAGGGGTTAGAAATTAGGATTAGCTCCGCTTAGTGCATGTGGAGTCCTTCGGAAGGATTAGCTCCGCTAAGTGCATTTACCCAAAGGGCATGATACGGAGTCCTTCGGAAAAATTGGAGGGGCTTCGCAAGGCTCAAGATAAAGATGTTGTCCAGGGAGTATAAGTTCTGTTATTCTATAATGTAGAAAACAATCGATAAGGGTTGTGCTTTATGAAAGGAGGCAAATCCGTGTACCAGTTTGAATCGAAAGAAATACTCCGTCGCCAGCTGGAGATCAACCGCGACCAGGCCATTCAGCTGGGGAAGGAAGCGATAAGGATCATCCGAAATGGATATTACGATCTGGCGGATGGATCACGCATAGAAATTCGTGAAAAAATGGAGAAATCTGTTGATGGTACGGTGAATTATCCTCCGGAGATACTGTTGCCACAGATCGCGCATGGCAATCAAAACACACGGATCGAGATTCAGAATTGCACCACGCTCACAGCTGTTCAGCAACTACTCACTCTCGGAACACGTCCCGTTGCGCTTAATTTTGCGTCTGCTGTAGAGCCTGGGGGAGGTTTTTTGCGCGGTGCGCGTGCCCAGGAGGAATATCTGGCACGCTCCTCGACACTGTTTGCCTGCCTGCAGAACAATCCCATGTATGCATACCATGAATCGCTGTTTGATCCTTTTTATTCGGATTATGTGATCTACTCTCCGGAAGTAGTTGTATTTCGGGATGATGATGGAGCGCTTATATCTATTCCATACACCTGTGCAATCCTGACATCACCTGCTGTTCTAGCGAATGCAGTACGACGAACTATGCCAGAGAAAGAAGACCAAATTGGAGCGGTGATGTGGTCACGAATTCTCAAGGTGCTGGCGGTGGCGATCCAGCAGGGACATACATCGATTGTACTGGGTGCATGGGGGTGCGGTGCTTTTGGAAATGATGGATATGAGATTGCTGGATTGTTCAAACGAGCACTCGATGATAATTTTGTGGGTGCGTTTGAGAATGTGATTTTTGCGATTACAGATTGGTCGAGTGATTACCGGTTTATTGGACCATTTCGGAAGATATTTAGGATTTAGGATTAGCTCCGCTAAGTGCATGCGGAGTCCTTCGGAAGGATTGAGGAAGCGAGCGTTTTACAGCAGAAGTTTAATTTCTGTTGAAAAATCACCGAAGCAGGGTTCATTCATGTATAATTTATTGGTAAGGAACGATAATGAATTTTGCTCAACTTCGCCTATATAAACCACAATTAAAGCGCTTAGCCAGAAAATACGGTATTAAGAAGCTGTATGTTTTTGGTTCTATTGCCCGTGGAGAGAGTCAAATCCAGAGCGATGTTGATTTTCTGGTAGAAATGGAAGCGGAATCCTCTTTGTTCGGGGTGGGAGGCTTTGGGTATGAAGCACAGCAATTGTTAGGAATTCAGGTGGATGTCGTTCCTAAGTCGGTATTACCTCAGACAAAAGATCGCGATTTTGTGAGTAATATCGAAAGAGAAGCAGTTCCTTTATGAGAAGATGTTGAGGTTTTAGTATTAGCTCCGCTAAGTGCATGCGGAGTCCTTCGGAAGGATTGAGGGGGCGAAACAAATGATTGCAAAGGGCTGGGCGGGTCTCGGACCCGCGCCGTACGAAAATAGTCTACCTCCTCGAAATAGATCGGAGGTGCTTCGCAAAGGCAAAGGGATTGATCCTAAAAAGTTGATTGAAAAATATAGCTTAAAGGTTTTGTATGAAACCCTTCACTTAGAAGGTTGGAAATTAATCATTCTGAACAAGATCACTTTATTCGTAAATTCGTTTATTCGTTTTTTCATTCGTTGACGGCAATGCATTTGAGTATTAGAAGCGGTGAAGGGTTTGGTGCGTCATTGACAGCACCCTACGAATTGTTTCTGGGCGGGTCGAGGACCCGCGCCGTACGGAATTAGTCTACCTCCTCCTAAAACGCCTCGGAGGTGCTTCGCAAGGTTAAAGTTGACGAACATATTCATGGCGTCAACTAATCTCCCCTTTCCCGATTTTCCCTTAGATTCTCATCCTATCTGCTGTAACCGACTTAAGAATCAAATTTCCCGATTTTTTTGTCGATGACATACAGGGGGCGGTTCTTTGTTTGAATGAATATTCTGCCGATATATTCGCCAATCACGCCCAGACCTAATAGCTGCACACCGCTGGTGAATAAAATGATCACGATTAGGGTTGCCCAGCCCACTATTTCAATTTCAAAGAAAAAGTATTGAATCAGTACAATAATCAGATAGGTAAAACTTAATAACGCAATGAATGAGCCAATCCCGGAGATCATTCTTAGTGGTTTTCTGGAAAAAGATAAAAGCGTCGAAATTGCAAAATTTATGAGCCTGCCAAGATTGTATTTGGAATCCCCGTGCTCTCTTTTTCCTGAGGACACCAGAACTTTTGTGGTTGGAAAATTGATCAAGTTGAATATATAGGTCAGGCTTGGTTCAAATTCCCGGTATCGAATGATTTCATTTTGCATCCGTCGGCTAATAATTCTGAACATGCTGGTATTGTTGTCAACCTTTACATCCGACAAAAAGTTCATGATTTTATTAAAACTCTTTGAACTCATGTTGCGAAAGTAATTGTCATTCTTGGTTTCTTTCACAGCATAGACAACGTCATAGCCCTCACAGATTTTTTCATACAATACGGGAATGTCCTCGGGAAGATCCTGTAAATCACCATCCATGATGACGGTGTATTTCCCCTGGCCATGGTCCAGGCCAGCCAACACCGCAACGTGTTGTCCAAATCTGTTGGAAAGTTTTATTGCTTTGATATTCTTGTTTTTTTCTGATAGGTCTTCCAGGATAAGCTGTGTATTGTCTACATTAATATCGGTAACAAAGATGACTTCAAAAGACACCTTCATTTTTTCATAGGTAGCCATCAAGCGATCAACCAGGATGTTAAGGTTTTTCTCTTCATCTCTTACAGGGATTATTGTTGATATTTCTACCATTTAAAAACCTCCTCGCTTTTATCCACAGGTTTATCAAAGGCTGTTGGATTTACGGTTTCTGTAATCATTTCAATGGCCAGTAATGGTATACGGAATTGCATTCAAATATTTTGAATCCTTTTTTTATGTAGGATTTAATCGCGTCAAAATTCTCTAATTGTGTTCCCACAATAATTGTTTCAATTCCCTGATGGAAAGCGTAGGATTCTACAGCATCCAATAGCTGTTTTCCCAATCCTTGACCAACGAATTGTTCGTCCACCGCAAATAACTCGATGGTCAACGACGACGCTGGATGGTTGATTGAAAAAAGGATGAATCCCAGTATTTTTTCATTTGTGGATTGGATTGCAAAAAATCTTCCTTTTTTCTCAAATGCATTGTTGACGATATCTGCGTAGATGTGCGGTGCTTTTTCTGCGGATAAAAAGGGGTCTTTTAGAAAGCGTGAGGCTAAAAAGGCGGTTTTTGCTATTTGAATGATCTGGTCATTTTTTGGGTAAGAATCAATTATTGTGATAGTTTGATTTTTGTCCTGATGGACATCCTTCACTTGTTTTTGGAGCTGTGTATTGATGTCAACGAGGAAGGATCGGGTTTTTCTTCCAATCCATTGATTGTTGATCGAATTATTGTTTTTGTTAATGATCATAATAAATTCGAATTCGTGCATAAAATGGATCAGCTCATCTTGTTTAAGTTCAGAGCTACATGGATTTTTTAATACGACTTTTGCTGAAGAGACTCCAAAAAATTGCGTGTCTATTTTGGATTCATACGCGTCAAATTCTTCATTGGATAACTTTTTCAAATTATTCTCTCAACCTTTTAAGAATGCTTTTGCTTATTCATGATAGTGTAACATCGTTTCTTAAAAACAGCTCCGTAACACACCATCCAATGGATCGGTAACGCTCTTCATTTAAATTTTATCCTCAGGTCTTTTCCTTTGCTGGATTCCAGGGTGACCTGCTGGACAATCCGTTGTTATCGTCTTACAATCAACTCATCACAAACATGAGGGAACAACATGAAACCAGCAATTGATGAGCTTATTCGCCTGGCAAAAGGCGCGGGGACGATCCTGCGGGATGGTTTTGGCAAACAACACGAGATCAAGATGAAAGGTATCATTGACCTGGTCACTGAGGTTGATAAGCAGGCTGAGGATTATCTGATTTCCAAAATTCACAACATGCACCCGAGTGATATGATCACGGGCGAGGAGAGCGGTGTCCACAATGGTAAAAGCGGTGGGGGACAATGGCTGATTGATCCATTGGATGGCACGCTAAATTATGCGCACGGCATCCCGATCTTCACTGTCTCGATCGCTTATGCTTTCGATGGAATCATAGTGCAGGGGGTGGTATTCGACCCGATGCAGAATGAATGCTTCAGTGCAGAACGTGGTAAGGGAGCTTTTCTGAATGGGCGTAAACTGCAGGTTTCCGCAGTCGATCAGATGGTTGGTGCTATGCTGTGTACCGGCTTTCCTTACGATGTTCACACCACCCTGGAGAACAACCTGAATTACTTCACCAATTTTGTGCTTAAAGCGCAGGCGGTGCGCCGTCTGGGATCGGCTGCGCTGGATCTGTGTTATGTCGCGGCTGGGAGGTTGGATGGTTTCTGGGAACTGTCGCTGAATGCCTGGGACATTGCTGCGGGCGTGCTGATGGTGGAAGAGGCTGGCGGTGTCACGAGCACGATGGATGGCAAGCCGATTGTGTTGGAACCGCCGTATAGTATTGTGGCGTCCAATCCGGCTATTCATGCGCAGATGATGGAAGTGATAGCTAGTAGCTAGTAGCCGGTAGCTGGTAGCCTGTAGGAAAAAGGCGAAAGGCTAAAGAAAATTAGTTTACAGTCGAGAGTTGACAGTGAAATGGATGGGGGGTCTTGCGGTGGAATGCTCGCTTGCGGGGGTTACGATTCCGCGAAGTTCATTATAGAATAATTCCTGGTTGGGCTTTTATGTTGTTCAAAAGTGTGAAAAACAAGTATGATTAAGGCATTCTGATAATTTGATCATGCCGATGCCCGAGACAAACTCACATAAGGTTACCAACGATCCCATCACAAGGAATGCCGGGTATAAACAAAAGATTTCCTGGTGTTTTCATAGAATAATTAGCTTCTTCAGCGAGCCTATTATTGCGCTGTTGATTGCTGCGCTTCTGATATACGGTTTTTTCATACCCTTTTTGGGCTTCTATTGGGATGATTTGATGATCCAGTGGATTGCCCAGGTGTTGGGGAAAACCGGTCTGGTTAATTATTTCTCCACCAATCGTCCGGTGATGGGTTTTCTTTATCCGTTAACCACCTCCCTGGTCGGGGATGAACCTTGGCGCTGGCAGGTCTTTGCCATTTTCTGGCGCTGGCTCGCAGCTTATGGGTTCTATTGCGTATGCAAAGAGTTGTGGAAGGACAAGACTCCGGCTCTGCTGGCCGGGCTTATATTTCTCTCTTATCCCGGTTTTGCCCAGCAGTTCATCGCCACGATCTATAGTCACTTCTTCCTGGTGCTGAGTGCGTTCTTCTTCTCCTTATTCTTCAGTTTGAAGGCGGCGCTTTCACAAAATCGTAAACGTTTCTGGCTGCTCACAGGTGCAGCGCTGGTACTGTCGGCGGTAAATCTCTTCAGCATGGAGTACTTCTTCATGCTCGAACTGCTGCGGCCGTTGCTGTTGTGGATGGTATTGCAAAATTCAAACGAGACACGATCAAACCGGCAGCGGCTTTTGTTAGTATTGCGGCGTTGGTGGCCTTATTTGCTGGTCTTTCTGGCAGCGGTCATCTGGCGCACCTTGCTGTTTGACTATCAGACCACCAATTACGAGGTTGGCTTGTTGGACCTGCTGCGTGAAAACCCCTTGAATGCAGTCTTAACCCTGGCCGGCACCGTGTTCAAAGATCTGTGGACAACTTTTCTGGGTGTATGGCAGTTGGTGGTTCAGTTCCCGGGTGCGGATTTCGGTCAACGTGCCTGGCTGATTGTGATCATTTTCAGCCTGGCTGTGCTGGTTTTCAGCGCTGTGGTGATTTTCTGGACTCACAAGAAGGATGATTCAAAGTATGGCAAAAGCATCTTTGGCAACAGTCTCTGGATCGCACTGGTGGCCGGTCTGCTGGCGGGGGTTCCTTTCTGGCTGACACAGATTCCTATCGGACTGTCCTTCCCCAATGACCGTTTTACGCTGCCGTTCGTTATCGGCGTGGCGATCTTCTGGGTGAGCGTTGTGATGCTGATTCCTGTGAAACGTTGGATTCAGTATGCTTTTCTGATTCTGCTGGTGTCCCTCTCTGCAGGGTACCAGCTGCGCTCTGGCATCCTGTTCCAACGGGATTGGGAACAACAGAGCCGTTTCTTCTGGCAAATGGTCTGGCGAATTCCTGCGCTGGAGAAGGATACCATCATTTTCGCACACGAACTACCGCTGCGCTACTTCAGTGACAACTCCCTGACCGGTGGCTTGAACTGGATCTATGCTGAGCCACAGATGTTGGACGACTCTATTCCGTATGTGCTCTATTATCCAACTGTGCGGGTTGGTCTGGCGGTCAAGTCATTGAATCCGGATGAAGCGGTGAAACAGAATCTGCTGGTGGGTGACTTCGAGGGAAATACCAGTCAATCGATTGCGCTTTTCTACCAGCCGCCAGCCTGTCTGCGTGTTCTCGATCCGGAACTGGAAACGGACAACTGGATGGTCCCGCTGCAGGTGCGTGAGACGATCCACCTGACCGATTGGAATGTGATTTTAGATTCCCCCCAACATGTTCTCCCTTCAATTTACTCTCCCGAACCGGATCATCAATGGTGCTATTATTTCCAGAAGGCTGACCTTGCCAGACAGTACCGCGATTGGGAAGAGGTCGTGCGCCTGGGTGAGATTGCCTTCAACCTGGATGACCAGCCCAATGACCCTGCAGAGCGCTTTCCGTTTATAGAAGGCTACACCCATCAGGAATTGTGGACAGAGGCTGTGGAGATGAGCGGGAAAAGCGCTGCTATCACCCCTGTGATCCACCCGGCGATGTGCCGCTTGTGGCAGCGTATTGAGCGCGAGACACCGGACTCGAATGAAAAATCTATTGCTATGCAAAGCATGAATGATCTATTACAATGTGAAATGCAACCATAAAGGAGCCTTATGAAATTCTTAATCACTGGAGGAGCCGGTTATATCGGCAGCACGGTCGCCTCTGCGCTGGAAGACGAAGGACATACCCCCATCATCCTGGATTCACTGGTCACTGGCCGGGTTGAATTTACCAAAGATCGCATTTTCTATCAGGCGGATATAGCCGACGCCTCGGCGTTGGAGCGGGTCTTTGCTGATCACCCGGATATTGAAGCCTGCCTTCATTGTGCTGCGTTGATTGTGGTACCGGAGTCGGTGGAGCAGCCATACCTTTATTACCGCGAGAATGTTGCCAAATCACTGGAATTGTTCATGATTCTACACCGGATGGGTTGTGATAAGGTGGTGTTCAGCTCTTCCGCTGCAATCTATGCGCCGGTAGCGGGGGGCTTCATGGTTACGGAAGAATCTCCGCTTGATCCGAATTGCCCTTATGCACGCACCAAATATATGATGGAGATGGTCCTGCGCGATTTCTGCCAGGCGTATGGCATGAAGGGAATTGCTTTACGCTATTTCAACCCGATCGGTGCCGACCCGAAAATGCGCTCCGGTGTTCATATAAAGAATCCAAGTCACGTGTTGGGTAAGTTGGTGGAGACTGCACTGGGGATCAACCCGGAGTTTCACATTACTGGCACCGAGTATGAAACCCGCGATGGTACCGGTATTCGCGACTACATTCACATCTGGGATCTTGCCCGTGCACATGTGACTGGACTGACCGATTTTGATGCTGTTTTTGAACGTGCTGGAAATCCATCAGAAAATTATCTGGTGATCAATCTGGGAACCGGGCTGGGGGTGACTGTTCGTGAGTTGGTAACTGCTTTTGAGAAGGTGTATGGTCAAACGATTAATAAGCGCGAAATGCCGCCACGGTTAGGTGATGTCCCGGGTGCGTATGCGAATGCAGATATAGCGTTGCGTTTGTTGGGGTGGAAGGCGGACCTCCCGATTGAGCAGGGGATTGCCGATGCCCTCAAATGGGGTGAGTTACGGCAACAGATTCTGCATTGGGACTGAGTTACCGCAAGAAATTTCATCAAAGGTTACATAAACTGACAGATAAAATTTTTGTCAATTGTCAGCGCAATTCATGACAAAAGACCGCTACATAGAGAGCAAATATGTGCTATTCTTTGCAACAGAAAAAACATTGACAAATTTTATCCATGGATCGAAAGGAAGTTAAGATGGCTCACGTAATTATTGCAGATGAATGTTTAATGTGCGGCGCTTGCGAACCAGAATGCCCACAAGGCGCAATCTCTGAAGGTGACGGTTACTTTGTAATTGATGCAGCTCTTTGCGAAGATTGTGGCGACTGTGTGGAAGTTTGTCCTAACGAAGCAATTCGCCCGGCATAACAGACAGGAAATATACTATGGAAGAGACTGGCTTTCCAGTCTCTTTTCATTTTAGAACGAGTTTTCCACAATTAATCGTGTTTATCCACAGATTTAGGGGTAGTTATCCACAGATACAACATAATATTGATTTCTTTCTTCTTTATGAATCAACGGAATCATTATTTCTCCACCATTTTTAGGCAGTTATTCACAGTTTATGGTACTTTTCCACAGTGTTATCAACAGGTATTCAACAAGTTGAAAGATTCCAGTATCAATTATCCACAGATTATTCCACATTCAGTATGTTTTAAGGATGCAAATTTCTGAATCGATGGTTTAATTAAATAGAAGAGCTTAGAGAACTTCCTCAAGTAAATTTTTTTTATCAAACCAATGTATCTTTTCAATAATTAGCAGTAGAGAGTTTTTAGGTGGGCTATAGCCCACCTAAAAATCTTTCCTCAACCCCTTTTTATTGAAATGACAAACCAACACCAAAAGGAGAATCAATGAAAAAATATATTGCGATTGCCGGAAACATTGGTGTTGGTAAATCAACGCTGGTGGAGATGATTTGTCAAAGGATCGGATTTCAACCTTTCTACGAACCAGTGACAGAAAATCCTTATCTGGCGGATTTTTATGCAGATATGAATACCTGGAGTTTCCATTCACAAATTTTCTTTCTTACACACAGAATTCGGCTCCACCAGCAACTGACCCTCTCCCCTGGATCAGTCATTCAGGATCGCAGTATTTATGAAGACGCGGAGATTTTTGCACGCAACCTTTTCCTGCAGGGGAAGATGGATGAACGTGATTATCAGACGTATCATGCCCTGTACCAGACCCTGACGGAATTTCTGACCCCTCCGGATCTTGTCATTTATCTGCGAGCTTCAGTAGATACTCTGATCCGGCGCATCAAACAACGTGACCGAACCTATGAACAGACAATGCCGGAAGATTACCTTGAACAATTGAATACTTTATATGAAAGCTGGATCGCAAATTTCACATTCTGTCCGGTGCTCACCGTTCCGGCGGACTCGCTTGATTATGTCAAACACCCCCGACATCTGACCCTGATCATTCAAAAAGTACAGGATAAATTAACAGGCAAAGAAGAAGTAATTTTTTACCCTGATGAAGTCTTTCAGACTTCTGAATGAAAAAAGAAAGTTAACGGGGTTCTACGTTTAACTTGATCGCTGTGCGTACCTTTCCATCAATATCTACATCGACAAATTGTGGAATACAAACCACCGCGATACCGTCTTCGGCCAGGTATCCTGTTGCCAATACCAGCGCTTTAACTGCCTGATTAATGGCACCTGCTCCAATTGCCTGTACTTCTGCGCGATGATGTTCACGTACCACACCGGCAATAGCTCCCGCGACTGCTGCTGTACGTGAGTTTGCTTTTACTTTAATGACATCCATTGTTATTCTCCCTTGTTTAATCTCTCTTTTTACTTGTGGCGGTCAACGATAAGCAAACTTAATAGTAACCCTATCAATAATTTAAATTGATTGTACAGGAAAAAAACTCAAATAACAAGCGTAGATGACCAGACATGTTAAACAAGATAAGATAATTATTTTTTCTTTCCTTCCTGGTGCTCACGGTGTTATTAATATGATGCTTATTATTAGGTATTTAAATAGAGTCGTATTAATAGTAGGGGCTGTGGATTTGTGGAGAAATCAATAAAAATCACTATATGTAGATAACATATTAAAAATAACCTGTATATGGTGGTAAAAGTGATGATTTTATACATAGCAGCTGTATATAAAAAAAGGAAAAGTAGTGAAAACTTTTTAATGACGGATACAGTAAAAAGAGAGGCAAACAGTATATATGGACAAAAATTTGTTTAAACCGCCAGATATAGTGTTTATTTTCAAAAAGATCCAGAAATAAATCGAAAAGTTATACTATTTTATCCACAATATATAAAGGGTTATCCACACAGTATTATATCCATGATATCGACAGGATAATATTCACAGGGGATGATATTCCCAGGATGGTTCCACTGGCTATTCAGCATTTTATTGAAGAGTAGACAGGTCAATTCCGTTTTGATCTGCCCATTTTTCGATTATTTCTTCTACCTGATCTAAAAATTGATCAAAATTGTTCATACAATTCTGGAAATGCTCGCCATAAATACCCAATTCAGTCAGACAGGTACTCCATTTTTCCAAAGATTCCTGATCGGTTTGGCAACTGAGGATAGCACGTGTCCAGGTATGAAGGAGAATCCAGAGAGCAGAAGCAGGTTCATCGGTGATCAGGGCTTCGACAGCCCGGATGTAATAGCCATGTCGGATTGGGCTGAGATGGATAGGATAATCCGGGTTCTGGCCGATTCTTGTCAGGTTTGATTTCCAGTCACCAATCCACTTTTCAATTGTTTCAGTGGAAGGCATTTGAGGGGCAATTAAATCAATGAGTCCGGCTGCCATTCCAGGATAACCGAGATCGGCGACGCGTTGAGGAAATTGAAGCAGAAACCGCCGTTCGGTTAAAGGAACACCTTCCAGCACAGCCAGAGAATTGGCTGCCATTTCCAGTGCTTGCAAGTATGCCCAGACTCGCTCCGGATCGGGATTCTGAGGATCAAGTTGAAAATCCAACCAGACCTGGCGGGCTTTTTCTGCCAGAGGTAAAGCACGTTTTAATACCGTTTCTGGCTGGTAGAAAGTGGCACTCACGGTGGATTGAATATATTCAAACCAGTGTTGGGTACCATATAAAGTTATTGGATCTTTTAGCAAAAAAGAACCAATCCAGGGATCGATACGCAATTCACGAGGCTGATTGTAAATTGATTGGTCATGATGTGCCAGATCAAGGTGGACATCTGGAGTTAGACGGATGATTTCGCGAGGTTGGGAAGGTGGTTGATCGTGTACGAAGACCAGGTCGATATCGGCAGTACCACCGAGAAGAGGAAGATCGTCGATGACGGAGCCGGTCAGATAGACACACAAAATGTGTTTGTCACGCATAGTGCGTTGTTGAACGACGGTTCTGGCTGCTTTGAGTAAAATATCGCGGGTGATGCGCATGAAACGAATCCTTTCCAGATTGAGAAAAATTAAATAGGCAGTTGGGGTTGATAGGGAGAGAGTTGCAGAACCTGACGAATGCGGTTTTCAATCCAGTCAAGTTGTTCCGGAAAACGGACAAAGTCAATTTCGTTACACTCAAGAATTAGAATCTTGGATTTGTGAGGGTTATTAATAAAGTAATCATCATAGGCATGATTCAGCTGGTGAATATAATCGCGCTCCATGGTGCGCTCATAGGTGCGGTCGCGCATGGCGATGCGTTGCATGAGAACATCGGTGTCAGCACGCAAATAGACCATCAGGTCGGGGGGAGGAATCTTCTCCGCCAGGGCTTCGTGAATCTTAAAATACATATCTAACTCATCACCTTTAAGATTGATTCTGGCGAAGAGCGAGTCTTTATCGAAGGTGTAGTCACTGATCAGATGTTGATCGCTGGACAGCAATTCAGGCACACGCTGATTTTGCTGGCGGTATCGCGAAAGCAGAAAGAACATCTGGGTCTGGAAGGCATAGAGCGCACGGTTGGCATAAAAATTACTGAGGAAGGGATTTTCTTCAAAGACCTCTAATAGCAAATTAGCTTCAAAGGCTGGCTGTAACATGCGTGCCAGCGTTGTCTTGCCCACGCCAATCACGCCTTCAATCGAAATATACATGCTTACTCCTAATTATGACAATTTTTTGCTTGACAGTCAGATAATTAAATATAAACTATTTTAAGGTTTTCATGATTAAAAAATGAACACCGATTGGGGTTGAATAATCATCCGATTGATCGCAGCCTCGTCCCAGTAAGAATCGCAAAAACAAAATAACACTATTAAACCAGGAGGTTGGAATGGCATCGTTGAATCGTGTGCAGTTAATTGGGCGTTTGGGTAAAGAACCAGAAACAAAAAAAACACCTAATGATCGGACAGTGTGTACTTTTTCTCTGGCAGTTGATCGACGCTGGAAAGATAAATCGGGAGAAGTAAAGAAAGAAACTGATTGGTTCAATATTGAAGCCTGGGGAAAAACAGCAGAATTCTGTGAAAAATATGTCCACAAAGGAGAGTTGGTTTATCTGGAGGGACAGTTACGCACCCAGAAATATGAGAGCAACGGAGAGAATCGCACCTTCACGAAGATCATTCTGGATCAGATCCAACTTTTTGAATGGCGAGGAGAAGAAACAGATTTGGATGTGGTTGAAGAAATCGAATAAATTCAATCAACCAGAAAATTAAGCATTCAAACGTCAGCATAAACCATGAGAAGAATCCCATTATTCTGGATATCTTCCGCTTTTCTGATCAGTATTCCATTGGCGGACGTACTGTCTGTTCCTATTGGTTATTGGAGAATATCCTTCTGGATTAGTTTGGGATTGTCGGCAATTGAATGGCTGGCAAGAAAAAGATGGAGGTCTTTGCGGATCATTTGCCTGCCAGTGTTCCTGGTGCTGGCAGTGTTGATGGGTGGTGGTTTGCGCTATACAGCTCTCCAGCAGAAACCATTTACCCCCAATGATGTAGCTTTCTATAATGAACAGCAAGAACTCAAAATTACTGGCGTTGTTTGTGCTGATCCACAACAGTATGAGCGGCATACACGCCTGATTGTTTGTGTCGACAGGTTGCTCGCCCCGATTGACAGAAATCTCGAGGGTAAAATACTGGTGATCCAAAGGACGGGGGAATGGAAATATGGGGATAGGGTAAATATTCGTGGGCAAGTACTGACACCGGATGAGAATGAAGCGTTTTCCTATAAGGACTATCTGGCACAACGCGGTATTCATTCCATGATGGTGTATCCATATGTACAATGGTTGGAGAGAGGGCAGGCAGGTTGGGTAAAAACCGGATTGTTTGCTTTACGGCAAACGGCATACCAGCGAATACAAACATTTTTTCTACAACCGGAAGCCGGGCTACTCTCCGGCATTTTATTGGGAATTGAGACAGATATCCCGTCCGATTTAAAACGTGCTTTTCAGGATACCGGTACCGCCCATATCGTCGCAATTTCCGGATTCAATATGACCATCCTGGCAGGCATCTTCCTCAAGGGCTTTCGAAAATGGTTGTCGATCTGGTGGGCTGCCCTGCTGGCGATAGTGGTCATCAGCCTTTACACCATCCTGGTGGGGGCAAACCCTGCGGTGATTCGAGCGGCTTTGATGAGCTGTCTGGCGATGAGTGCTGGCCTGATCGGGCGTGGGCAGTCCGGTATTTATACCTTATCGCTGACCGCTGCGGTGATGTGCCTGTTCAATCCACTGCTGGTGTGGGATCCAGGTTTTCAACTTTCAGCGACAGCCACGCTCGGATTGGTATTATATTCAGATCGAATGATGAACTGGTTCCGCAATCTGGCGGGCAGGTATTTACCGGAATCAATCGTTGAACGGGTTACTGGACCGGTAAGCGATTATTTTCTATTTACGTTGGCAGCACAGGTGATGACCTTGCCGGTTGTGTTATACCACTTTGAACAATTGTCGTTAACAACCCTGCTTGCCAACCCGTTGATTTTGCCGGTGCAGCCATTGGTGATGATTCTGGGAGGGATTGCTGTATTAGTAGGACTGTTGATCTCTCCGCTGGGTCAGTTGTTGTCTTATTTGGTTTGGGCACCACTCTTCTACACCAATCAGGTTGTGACCTGGCTGGCTGGTTTCTCCGGCGGTGTGTTGGAATTAGGTGAAGTGAGTATTGTCACCGTCGTGGCCCTGTATTTATTGATTTTCTTTTTTACCCACAAGAAAGAGCAACAAAACTTACAAAAACTGAAAACACCTGCCATTTTAACTAGCACACTGGTGGCTTCCATTTTTCTGGTGTGGAATGCGGTGTTGCTCAAACCAGACGGTATGTTGCATCTCTGGATACTGGATGAGCCAAATGAAGGAGTTGTGCTGGTTCAAACGCCGGGTGGAAAAAGAATTCTGGTCAATTCTGGGGATTCAGCCAACCACCTCAGCAGTGAACTGAATCAGCATATACCAACATTGGATCGATCACTTGATCTGGCGATTGTGACCCGACCGAAAACGGATTCATATCAATCTTTTCAGGTACTATTGGAACGCTATAAGATGGGCAAATTTCTGTGGGGATATTCGATTCCTGACACGGTAACCGCGCAGGAAGTGATCAAAGAACTGAAATATAAAAAGGTGGATATTGGTATTCTTCAACCAGGAGAATTGGTGGATTGTGGAGATGGCGTCAGGTTTGAAAAGCTTGCAGTCGAAGATAATGGATTTTCCTTGCTGCTGACCTATGGAGAGTTTCGGTTCATCTGGCAGGAAGAGGCAATGATATCGATGGAAGGAAACCAGCTCATTGATGGCGCCGTGGTTCTTGCTAGCCCGGGATTGAAGGATTCTTTGGAAGGATTCGTCTGGCAACCGCAGCTGTATCTTCATCATGAGTTTGTTGATGGCGATGAGTACGGAAAAATCAGTACAGAACAGACGGGAAGGATTGAGATTGTGACGGATGGAAAGCAGATGTGGATGATGGGGAAGAAGAGATAGGCTGAAGGCGCAAGTTTAAAAGTAAAAGAATAAAAGGTGACAGAAAATACCTCTCACTTCGCGGGTACTACACAGTGAGAAGGTAGCGTCGCTGACGAACCCAACATTCACTCAATCCAATCCAAACTGCAATCGCTCTGCGTCCGTCAGCTCACGGAAGACGCAGCATTCTTTGGCATATTCGATCAGCTCCTCGGTGGTCTGCCAGACACGAAAAACACCGGATTTCCCCGGGCTAATTAAATTTTGAATCGAAACAAACAAATACTT
Organism: Anaerolineaceae bacterium; assembly: GCA_030653365.1. Lineage (GTDB taxonomy): Bacteria > Chloroflexota > Anaerolineae > Anaerolineales > Anaerolineaceae > UBA6170. Next base: position 223,275 of record JAURZL010000014.1, on the reverse strand, counting down.
GCCATTAGGAGACCAATCAGGGATTGTGTACCAATCACCTGGCGTAGAAAGGGTTAGCAATTCATCCCCTGTCTCTGCATCCCAGATGCGGGTGGTATCATCCGAACTGCCACTTACCAGACGTTTCCCGTCTGGCGACCAACCAATTCCCATAACCATGGATGTATGCCTGTTGATATTGAGGAGTTCTTCCCCGGTATTGGCATCAAAAACATAGACCGGGTTGGTAATCTGACCCATTTCATCACTCCCCCCACTGGCAGCTATGCGGGTACTATCCGGCGACCAACGAATCCATTGAAAATAGTCCAACATAATATCCCGATCAATAGAGAAAAGCAGTTCATATGTGTTTGTATCGACCACCTGGATTGCGTTCCTGCTATTTTCAAAATCCATGCACAGCGCAGCAATCTTGCTGCCATCCGGAGACCATTGGACAATGTGTGCCCAAGATAAACAATTCATGGTTCTAACGAGCTCTCCGGAATTCACTTCCCAAGAATAGACAGTTCCTTCGTAATCCCCTGCCGTAACCAATTGACCATCCGGAGACCAACCACCCATTAATAATAAAGTGTCCTTATTGGTTTCTAATTTCCGAATTATCTCGCCAGTCTGACTGTCAAATATATAATACTTATTTGCATCAGTTCTATCTGGCCACTGTAACATGGTTCTGGAAAGCAGATACCTTCCATCTGGTGAATATTCCACCCATCCCCACCCCCAATTTTCATCCTTATCAGCAAAAGTTTCAAAAATTGGCTTCACAGTTTCAAAATTCCAAACGGTGATAATACCTTCCTCCAAATCGGTTGGGGGTAATTCCATAGGATTAGTTAAATTGCCAACAGCAAAATGGTTTCCGTCGGGAGACCAATCTACATATGCAAATCCATACGGAAGGCTGAATAGCATATTATCACGGGTGACACTCCAAGTCCTTGCCTTTCCGTCAGTACTGGTACTTATCAACCGTTCCTCGTTTGGCGCCCAGTCCAAATAGGTAATAAACTGGTCGTGGCCTTTTATTTCTATGATCATCTCGCCATTATCCACATCCAATATTCGGATAAAACCATCCCCGCTTCCGGTTGCGATGGAACTTCCATCAGGAGACCAGGTTAATGACCAGACAATCCGATCTGTACTGGTCATATTGGCGTTGATTGGGGTTATCTGGATGACGATTATTTTTTCACCCGTAATGGCATCCCAAACAATTAAATTACCATCATCTCCAGTTGTAGCGATCAGATTGTTGTGTGGTCCCCAGGCAACCTGGTTCACACCACCATTGTGTCCGGCCAGTTGCACTAATTCCTGACCATTCTGCGCGTCCCAAATTCTGGCTGTGCCATCCTCGCTGGCGGTTGCCAGGTGGGTGAAATCGGGAGACCAGCCAACGGCATTGATGCCTTGTGTATGCCCGTTGAGGACTATATGTTGGGAGGTCAGCATCGGATCCCATATCAAGGCGGTGTTATCTCCTCCCTGGGTTGCCACCCTGCCATCGCTGGCAAATGATGCACCAGCGCCAGTCATGAAATGTTGAAAAGAAGTTCCCAAATCGGCTGAAGGGGAAGGTGCTGAATTTTGAATTTCCACTGAGGCAACTTGCTCACCAGTTTGAACATTCCATAGGAATAGATCATATTCCTGACTACCTGTTAAATATCGATCCCCTGATATGGTCAACAGATATTGATTATCAGGAGTCCATTTAACCGTCAATCCCCAATCATAAATATTACCGGTGATTCCCTTCGGCAGACGAATCTGCCGGATGAGTTCTCCGGTGGATGCATCCCAGATATGAACACTATTATCTGTGCTGATGGTAGCGACTCGTTTGCCATCAGAAGACCAATCAGCGCCAGTAACAGCTGCTGAATGACCTTCATATATATTCAATGATCGGTTGTAAGTGACTGCCTGACCTAATGCATGTTCAGCCTGAGCCGTATAAGGATATTCTTGCAACGCAGCCAGGGCTAATAGTATTGCCAGATCGCTTTTACCGTTCTCCAGTTCGGATTCAGCTTGTGATGCAAGTAAGACTCCTGCCTGGACTTTGGCTGCCTGACGCTGTTGAAAGGCGATAAAGGCCAGGATCAAAGCAACCACCAGGCTCCCTACCAGTCCCATCACCGTCCGCTGGCGTCGTTGTTGGCGTTCTTTCTGCAGTCTTTCTTGTAATGCCAGGCCGGCGTCTATGTATTCCTTTTCTGTTGGGCTGACCTGATCCCCGCGTTCACCCAACCAGGTCTGCGCCACCCCCAGCGGGACGCCATGTAACAAAGCGCCTTCGTCCTGGTGGCTCTCTTGCCAATCCCGTACATGCGCACGCAACTGCTCCTGCCAGGCACGAAACGCTCGGTCACTCTCCATCCACTCCTGGAACTGTCCCCATTTACGGATCAAAGCTTCATGCACCACCTCGGCGGTCTCGCGTCCCTGCGCATCCCGCCCGGTTACCACCAACCGCCGGTTTGCCAGATACTGGATGAGCTGCCAGCTTTCGTCACCCAACTCTTCGCGGGCGGCAATACGACGGGTGTCCTCAGTACCCTCACCGGGTTGGACCAGCTGTACCAACGCGTGGCGTGCCTGTTCGCGCTGCTTGTCCTGCAGGTCAACAAAGACCTGGTCTGCGTAGGCAGCCAGCGCACCTTCCACACCACCTATGGCATCGTAATCATGGTGGGTCAACCAGCCATCTATTTGCCGTTCCCATAACTGCGTCAGCGTGAACTCCAGGAGTGGCAGATTACCTGGTTTTTCACCGACATCATCCAGAATACGCTCCACCAGACCGGGTTCAAAGGCTGCCCCCTGCAACACGGCTGGTTTCTCAATCGCCAGGCGCAATTCCTCGCGGGTCATTGGACCCATTAATAAGGAAGCCTCCTGCAGGGTATCCGCAAAAGGACGATGTGCTAACGCCTGCCCCATGAAGTCGGCTCGCAGCGCGATCAGAATGACCAGGTTAGAGGATTCTGTTTCCACACAAGCCAGCAGTTCATCGACAAAGGCTTTCTGCTGATCGACATCTTGACAGAGAGTGTAGAGCTCCTCAAACTGATCGATCACCAGCAGAAATTGTTGAGGGTTAGCGACTTTCTCCGAGTACTGTTTGAAGATCTGTTGGAGAGCAGTTTCACTATTTTGCAACTGTTGAGCCAGAGCCATGGTCTCAGCCAGGTAGAAAGTTATCCCTAAATCCGGGTGGAGGATGGGAATGAGCGCATCCGCCAGGGCATAAAAGGGATGGTTACCCGGGCGGAAGGAGACAAACTGGAACCCTCCCGTCTTGCGTAAACGCGGAAACAACCCGGCATACACAGCAGAAGATTTACCAGATCCCGATGAACCTACAATTGCAACCACCAGTTTCCTTGCCTGAATAGCCTCCTCCAGCGCATCGACAAAAGCCGTGCGACCAAAATAAAAAGGAGCATCCACCTCCTGAAAGGCGAATAAACCCCGATAAGGACACTTCCCAATTTTTCTGGCCATCCGTCGGCGGGCAACGATCGATTCCCCCTTCTGGATCTGATCGCGTAATTGCATACTTTCCTGGGAAGGTTCCACGCCCAGCTCGCAACGCAGGGCATCCGTCAACAACTGATACTGACGTAAAGCCGCCTGGCGCTGATCATTGAGCGCATAAGCACGTATTAACTGGAAATGAGCTTCCTCATGAGCAGGATCAATTTCAATTACCTGTTGGAGCGCTTGAATGGCTGGGACAAATGCAGATAACTCCAGATTGGCATGCGCAAAAGCCAAAAGCAAATCGACGTACAACTGGCGCAATTGCTCACGCTGTTGATAAAAGAGATCGGAAGGGCCATCGTCCGGGAGAAGAGCACCTGTGTATAACCGGATGGTATCCTGACAGCAGGTGACGGTCTGGTTGTTGATCTGACCAGCGCGACTGAGCGCAGATCGGGCAGCTTTCTCAAACTCCTCCACGGACGTGGAGATGCCATCCGCAGGCAGCAGGAACAGACAGTCCTCATCAAACTCCAGACGGATGCGAGGGTCCAGCTCAGTCAGTTTGGGTCGCAAAGTATACAGGGTCTGGCTGAGATTATGAGCGGCCTGCTGGGTAGAGTGCTCTGGCCACAGCAAATCCAGCACCTCTTCACGGTGCAGGCGGTGGTTGGGTACCAGGGCTAAAAGCTTGAGCAGGTCACGGGCTTTACGCAGATGGATTTGATCTTCCGTGAGAGATTGTTCTCCACACTGCAGGCAAAATCCACCCAGCAGAATAAAACGCACAGAAACAGCAGGCACATCAAAAACCTGCTCAGGAAAAAGAGATTGTTTGTTCATGATAAACATCCCTAAAGCAAAGGAACAGCCATGACCAAAAGTGGATCAATGGATCAAATCCTTTTTAAGGCTCATCAGGTTTTACCACGACAGAGCAAGGATGAAATTGTGATTCTGCAGCTTATGAACCTTATTTCCCAAACCCATGAGAGAATGCAGGCACCAGGTAATAAGGTGAGAAAAAGAATTTCTACTTTCCAGTATAGCAAAAATGAAAAAAAGGTAAAGAGGGGAATTGCTTTTAGCTGATAGCTCATGGCTGATAGCTGATTGATTTATACGAAGGCGTAAAGACAAAGAGAGAAAACCCCAGATTGTAGTTGTGTCGCAAGGGGAAGCATGCGAGCAAATAAGCCCGTTGATGAGCGGGGATCTGTTCGCATGCTTCGTGCCTTGTGAAAAAAGTACATAAATTGGCAGCATTCATTGATGAGTGTACTTATGTTGGCGGACCTGATAACGCAATTCATAACGAGTTTCGAGTATTTTTGCGAGTAGTTTAAAAAATTTGCATGATCCTAGCAGACATAGATCGAAGAGATTTTGCTTTTTTTGAGGTACCCAGGATCCCATTTTGTAAAAATGTTCATCATCCATGTTTGAAATTTTCCAACTGGTTTCAATATTATTGAGTGGGTTGAACATAACGACCTCCTTTTAGGGTAGAGAGAATGACACAAACTTGTTGCCATTTTTTTCTGTTCTACCGGGGAGATAGATTTATGGATGAAAATAGAACAGGAAACCTCCGCGTCCATTGTTGGTGGGAGATTGAGACAGATTGATTCAGATTAGAGACATGTAGTGAGACTGGTGATCCATTTGATGTTTGCAGTACAATGGATGAAGCGTATGTCAGTGATGGTTTGTAACTATTTATATTCTACTGATACGCTATCATTTTTGTATCATTTTTTGATCAGAGGGAATGATATTTAATGATTCCTGAGCGATTTGTATGGCTTGATCAAGGGACAAGGCACTGCCTTCTGCCCAAGCTTGATCGAAGACGCCCGGTTCAGTCTCTTTACGACAGCGGTCAATGAATGGATCAATATCGACTACTTTATACGGTGCCATAATATCCTGATCGTGATTCCAATGAGCATTACAGGCAGCAAACAGCCGAATAGCTATTTCCTGATTATCCTTCAGAAAGCTTAATCCAGCGAAACCAGCAATACACAGCACAACCACATCCATAAAGTTCATTTCCTGAGCTTTTTGTAGGGTTTCTTTAAAGAAAGTTTCTGCTGCTTGTTGATTACATCTATGCAATGCAATAAAACCACGTGCACAGCGTGTTCGATTTACAGGATCATCCAAACCAAGTTCGCAACATATTTTCACACATTGATCCAGATATTGCTCTGCCTGATCATACTTCTGAAAGGCACGTGCAATGTGGCCAAGATCTCTAAGGATTTGAAAGATCATACCGGCCGAGTCGAGGTCCTGGAAAATTGCCAGACTTTTAATAAGATACTCTTGTGCTTCCATGAAGAGACCATGTTTCAACGCATAATGCCCCCAGTCCATGATGGGCATCGCCGCACCCCAAGGATTTCCAGTTTTTTGCCAAAGGAGAATTTCTTCCCTGAGCAACTCTCGATAAGCGTGCATGTCTTTGTGTTTTTCTTCATAATAAGTAGTCAGATTTACAGCCCACGCGTGCCACCAAAGATTTCCTGCTTTCTGAAAAATTTTTATACTTTCACTCATTAATTGATAACCCAATTCTTCATTTCCCGGCACTTCAGATAAATAACGTTGTTGAATAAAACCTTGAATAAACAGACATTTCGCTTCTTCTAAATAATAATCTTGCCCTAACTCTCTCCAAATGGACAGGCTTTCTTCAAGGCAAACCATACCTTCTTCCGCTGTTAGTAAATTATCACTTGCTATTAAAAAATGACCTGCAAGAAACAGAACCTTTGCTCTGGTTTGTATACGACCAAACAATTCGCTTTTTACCAATGCCTTTCTAAGAAGACGTTCTCCAGTAATAAACTCTCCAATAAATCCCCAAAACCAATCCAACGCACAAACCAGCAGCACCCCCAACTCAACATTGGTTGAAGACTCGAAAGCTCGATTGATGGCAATGGTAAAATTATTTTTCTCCTTCTCCAGTCGTTTCGTCCATATTAACTGCAGTGGTCCACGAATCCGCCGATCTCCCTCCTCCGCCAATTGGAGAAAGTATGCCAGGTGACGCTTATGCAGCATGGGTACCGCACCGCTTTCCAGCAGGCGTTGATGGGCAAACTGGTGGATGGTTTCCAGCAGATAGTAACGCGCCTCTCCTTCGGAGAGTTGTTTGACATACAATAACGATTGATCCACCAGACTGGATAATAAATCCAAAATCTCAATTACCCCAATCTCTTCTCCAGCACAAACGGCTTCAGCAGCTTCCAGGGTACATCCCCCGGCAAACACGGAAAAGCGTTGTAATATAAGTTGTTCCTGCCTGGAGAGCAAAGCATAGCTCCACTCAATGGAAGCCTGCAGGGTGCGATGACGCGGCAGAGCAGCCTGGCTGCCACCAGCCAACAGGCGAAACACATCATCGAGTTTGGATGCAATCTGTTCCACCGTCAACATACGCGTGCGGGCAGCAGCCAGTTCCAGCGCCAGGGGGATGCCATCCAGTCGCTGACAGATTTGCACCACTGAGGGGGTATTAGTAGTGGAAAGTGTGAACCCTGGGGAATAACCGGCAGAGCGCTCAACAAATAATTGTACTGCGTCGTATTGGGCGATTTCTGTTAATAATAAAGACTGAGAGTCCTCGGGGGAAGCCAGAGAAGGAACATAAAAATTAACTTCACCCGGCAGATTGAAACGAACCCGACTGGTAACAAGAATGTGTAAAGAGGGGGAGGCATTCAGGAGTAAATCCACAAGAGAAACACAACCACTGAGTAGATGCTCGCAATTATCCAGGAGCAGCAGCAGATCCCGATCCCGCAGAAAATTTAGCAGTAGATCTGTCACGTTGCATCCAGCTTGCTCGGGCAGATGAAATGCATCCAGAACTGCGTTCGCTACCAGATCCGGATTGGAGAGGGAAGCCAATCCCACCCAATACACACCCTGTTGAAATTCCTCCAGTAAGCCTTCTGCGACCTTGAATGCCAGGCGGGTTTTGCCAACCCCTCCAGCGCCGGTTAGAGTAACCAGGCGATGCGATTGGACCAGATCGAGTAGTTGCAGGATTTCCGCATCGCGCCCAATGAAACTGCTCACAATAGAAGGCAGATTATGGCGTGGACGAACAAGCCACTCCTGAAGAACAGGGCTGTGCTTTGCGGCTAGCTCTCCATTGAGAATTTGATCACGAATCGTTGTACTTTCTGTTGATGGCTCCACATCCAATTCGCGGCGGAGTGCATCTGCCAACAACTGATATTGGCGCAGAGCTGCCTGACGCTGACCATTGAGGGCATAAGCGCGCATCAAGCGCATATGTGCTTCTTCGTGGGCAGGATCAGCAGCAATCACTTGCTGTAGTGCATCAATAGCCGGGAGATAATCTTTTAATTCCAGATTATAATGTGCCAAACACAGCAGTAAATCGATGTGCATCTGGCGTAATTGCTCGCGGTGCTGGTAAAAGAGGTCGGAGGGACCATCATCCGGGAGCAGATCGCCGGTGTAAGCTATGATGGCTTGCTGGCAGCTGGCAACTGCCTGGGATGTGCTGCGACCGGAATAATTGAGCACGGATCGCGCAGCCTGCTGAAAATCTTTCACATCGGTTAAAATTCCAAAAGGTGTTTTAAGGATGAGACATTCATCCTCAAATTCCAGACAGATCGAAGTATCCAACGTTGATAGTTTAGGTCGCAAAGTATACAGGGTCTGGCTGAGATTATGGGCTGCCTGCTGGGGAGACTGTTCTGACCACAACAAATCCAGAACCTCTTCACGATGCAGCCGGTGGTTGGGTGCCAGGGCTAACAGCTTGAGCAGATCACGGGCTTTACGCAGATGGATTTGTTCGGCTGTGAGTGCATTTTTTCCACACTGAAGGTGGAACCTGCCCAACAAAGAGATACGCAATATTGTTGGAGAACGGGATGAAAGACCTTTTTCAATTTGCAGAGCAGTACGGGCATGATTATTCATGATAACCATCCCCAAACCAAAAGCACCAGAAAAATCCAAAACCGGTGAACACAACCCATCCTTTCCAAGGTTCATCAGGATTTACTTCAGTAGAGGATGGGTGAATTAGCGTCTCAACAACTTATGAACCTTAGGTTCCGGACATTGAATGAAATCAGAAATCCGGCAGTAAGGCGAGAAAATCATTTAAATTTTAGTATAGCAAGAATGAAAAAAAGGTAAAGAGGGAAAAAAAGACAAAAGGCGCATGTCGAAATGTAAAAAAACAAAACGTGATAAGGGGTAAAGACGAGTGGCTGACAGGAGACTTATTACAGCTCACAGTGAAAAAAAATGTTAAAATTGCTCAGACCAAAGGGGGAAGCATGCAAGCAAATGAGCTGTCGCCGACGCACCACTCTGCTAACCCTGTATTCTATGGCAAAGCCACCAAGTTGGTTTGAATAACTCGGTGGCAGGCTTGAATATGATTTTCAGGTGATCTTATCTGTGGGGAGTAAATTGATCACCTTCAGGAACCAACCCAAATGGAACAATTTGATCTGTGAGGGATATGTGATCGAGTTAAGGAGTCAGATTCTCCCACGTATTGGAGTTGTAGTCGTAAGCCCAGATCTCATTTGTGTAAGTGAATAGGACGTCATCGTCCAGCTCACCTCCAAAAAGGATCACCCGATCGGTTGCCACACTGTACGCCATCGCATGACGTGAGACAAAGGGAGGTTCTATTGCGGGCTTCATCTCTTGCCAGGTGTGGGTGTTGTAGTCATAAGCCCATGTTCCAACCTCTCCTTCAGGATCGGCAATGGATACTCCTCCAAACAGGATTGTGCGGTCCGACTCTGCATCATAAACCATGGCGGCATAATCCCTGCTTTGTGGATAGGGCTCCACCGCCGGGAACTCCGTCCAGGTATCTGAGTTGTAATCATAAGCCCACATACTTTCAGGCAGTGGAGATTCATCAATATACATTCCTCCCCAGGTGAGCACCCGGTCTGCTTTGGAGTCATAGGTCATGGCCTGGTAGTTTCGTCCTGGAGGGCTGACCACCGGGTTCATTTCCGTCCAGATATTCGTGTCATCGTCATAAGCCCAGGTGCCATCTTGAAGGAACCAATCCAACACATTCAATCCACCAAACAGGATCATTCGATCCGATTCTGAATCATAAACCAGACGGGCACCGAGATAATCTCGTGGCCCATACACCATTTTTTTCCAGGTGTTGGCATTGTAGTTATAAGCCCATGTTTCACTCGCCATAAACCCCAAAAATCCTGTATTGCCCCCGCCGAACATGATGACCCGGTCTGATTTTTCATCATACGCCAATGCAGGTGCAGCTTTATCATTTGGTTTCTTCTTTGGAAACAGCTGCTCCCATGTATTGCATTCCACGTCATAAGCCCAGGTTTCCCCATTGATGGAGGTTCTAAGAGGCCACGGCCCGGTCTGTCCGCCAAACAAGACGACCTGCTTAGATTGTTGATCATAAGCTATCGAAACATACCCCCTCGGAGAAGGGAGCAAACTTTCTGCTGCGACAGAGCCAGCCATCATGACCCCGATCATTAAAAAAGCAACCACGAAGGAAATCCGTTTTTTTTGTTTCATTTTATTCTCTCCTTTACTAAATATCATAGGTTGACGATTCCAGGCTGATCATCGAATGATTCAATCTAAACCTGGTTTACCTGTTTTAAAATGATGCAAGACGATATTGCGCCAAGGTTAAATACACTTTACATCGTCGTTATCATTTCTGTATCATTTTTTCGATCATACAAACGTCAGAATCGAAACGAGGTGTGTGTGGAGTTTTTCCAGCCCACATCTGAATCACCATAATGTCTGCTTATTGTAGAAGGTCTCGGGTGAAAGCCAGGCTTTGATCCGGGGCCATCAGAGAGCCTTAATAGCAGGCTTGAGATAAGGCTGGCATGTAGACCTGGTCCTGGAAGAGGGTTAAAAAGTGGTCAATATCGACCATATTAATTAATGCAAGCAGTTCCCTGGTAGGCATTGAGTCGATCCATCCAGACATTGAAAAATCGAGCAGCGGTAGCGTCACTGATGCAGCATAAATGTCAAACCGAAAGAATGGTGCATCAGCGATGCACCCTACACGAGATTACTTCCATTTCACGCCTTTTTCCTTGCTTTCACGCACACGATATTTAGCAATTTCGTAGATGAGGTCGGATGGTAAAGGCTTATCCAGCGGAAATTGGATGGTACTGCTGGAGGTTTTGTAGTCTGTCAATCGATCTTCAAAGGCTTTGACCACATCAGGATGAGGATATACCCCCACGTGCTTTTTAAAACCAGCAAACTGGAAGAGTATCCATTGGAAGGACAGAGCTGGTTGTCCCCATTTAAGGTTTTCCTCAGCGCCAGGGGCAGCTTTACGCAGGATTTCCAGTAATTCCCACAATTTTGGTTGCGACGCTTCGGGGGCTGCATGGATGTAATCGGTGATGTTGGTTGGTTTTTCCATATGGTTGCCTTTTTATAAAAAAAATTTTGACGTCTGTTTGATAATAATTATCAATACAAAAAGAGGTTTCAAAAGTGAATGTATATTCTTAAGATCAGAATCCCAATTCCTTCTGGTTACCCAATCCCCGAATTGTTGGGGAAAAATGGTAAATTAAAAAAGGATCAAAAGGTCTTTGAGGATAACCTTCAGAAAATCGTTATCACCGGAAAGTGTGGCGCGGGAAAGCCCTTCTTCATAGGAATATCTCCCGGAGACGAAGATGTTAAAATCGAGGACATCCATGCGCAATCTGGCAACTTCATTACCATTGCCCGCCTTCCAAATGCCACCGGCAATACCTTTAAGTTCGATTGTGATAGCCTTACCATCCAGTTTATTGGAGAGTTGACGGGCAACATCCAGCATCACGAGGGCTGCTATTCGTCCATCGTGCTCAGCGCTTTGCTCAAAAAGGTTACCGGTCGCGCGGCAGATATCCAGGCGATGCATCCAGGTATCACGGCTGTGAATGATCCACATCAGATATCTGATGGACATTTTCCCGGATATCGGGTGTGGAACCTTGATCAGATCGGTGGCAATTTTGGCAATATGGAATCGGTACGCCCATTTCCGGATGGCTATATGCCCAACCGAGTGAAGCTCCTTAATTAATTCAGCAGGTGAGTTATGTTTGCGTTCGTTTACCTGTAAATCATTGATTGCATCTTCAGGCAGCTGACCAGGTTTTGGCTTGCTTGTGTATTGGCGGATCATCTCGCGGTATCCAGTACCACTGGCATAGCCGCCAGCCTGGTGAGCCAGTATATCCTTAACGCTCCAGGTAGTACAGGCGGTTGGTTTGTGCCAATCGTTATCATTGAGTTTATCGAGTAGCTGTCTGAAACGATGGAATTCAGTTTCCAAAAGTCGGAAGGCTTCGTCGGCTGTGACGTAGGCGATATTGAGTGCGTTAGGGATTGTTTGAATGCTGGTTTGGTTTGTTGTACCGGTAATCATTTTTTACTCCTTATGGGCTCGAAGGTTATTTTGCCAGGCTTTGCCGAGTATTGGAATCACTGCTGGAATCAGGGATCCGAAGCGGCCCTCACCAGACGGCAGGTCGGGCTGATTCGCCAGATGAAGGGCGGTTAGACCGTGAGTGATCGCGATCAGCAAATCGGACAGTTGTTGCTCATTCAGATCAGTGTTCAACTGGGGTAGCCAGTCCCGTACGTGGTCATAATAGCGCTGCAAAATTCCAAAGCTAAGTTGTAGGCTCTCTTCAGATGGCACAAACCCGGGCACTGGGCGCTCGAAACATAGCTGGTAGAGTTCTGGGTTCTGGATGGCAAAAGTCATGTAGCCTTCCATGAGGATTGAGAGGTCATTCTGCCAATCATCACCCGAGAGAACCAATTGATTATTATACTGATCGAAGCATTGATAACCAAATCGGAAGAGCGCATCGTAGATCTCGGTCTTAGAGACAAAGTAATTATAGAGAGAAGGGGCTCGCATGTTCATGCGGCGGGCAAGTTCCTGTATTGAGAGGGCTGCGACACCATCCTTTCGCATGATCTCGCGGGCGGTATCTAAAATTCGTGATTTCATGGCTGCACGTTTTTGATGGAGAAGGGGGGAGTTAGTTTTGGTCATAAGCGCCTTTTGTTAATAAAACTAATAATATTAGTTTTTTAGAAATATTCAAATTAAAAGGTTGTACAAATTGGCTGACAACGCATACCCAAAGGGCATGATACAGCAGACGGCTGATCGGAGATACCGCTCACTTAGTTCGGGTACTTTGCGGAAGACCGGGGACGGGGTAAATGAAAAAAGTTGATAGCTCTCGCTTCATACGCGTACTTCGCAGGGGAAAGTTGAGAGGAGACAAAAATAGGGGTAAGGACAAACCTTTTCGATATCGTGATTACCAATATAGGCGGGGTGAATAACAGATTTTAATCGGTTTGATAATTACGGACGGGTTTTAACCCGTGGTGGGGAGGATCATCCAATCTGGTGAATAAGCGAGATCCTACTTACTACACAAAGCGTTGCGGTAGATGAATTTCATCGTTTTTTTGAAACTGGAGAAGCTTTCTTGACTGTGGAATCAATCAGCTGACAGCTCTCTGATAATCGGTAGAATGAAGACCGGGCTGTCGGTCAACTGCACCACCTGCTGGGCGACGCTGCCCATGAAGACCAGATCGAGACCACCACGCCCTTGTGAGGTGATCATGATCAGATCCACCCCTTCGCGCTTGCCCACATCCACAATGGTACGAGCCGGATAGGAACCGGTGACGATGGTTCGCACGGATAATTCCTCAGCAAGCAATCGTTCTGCCACAGAATCCAGGTACTTCTGCATGCTGTTGATAGCCTGTTTGCGGATTGCCTGGATGACACTGGCAGGAGCACGATATTTTTCGCTCTCGGGCACAGAGGGGACGGATATCAGCATCAGCTCGCAATCAAACAGCTTGCCTATCAGGCGCGCAAAAGGCAAAAGCTGCTCAGCAAAGACAGAGCCGTCCAACGAAACCAGAATGCGATTCAAAATTGGTGCTTCAGAAGCACCACTCTCAAAAACCTGCACCAGCAGTACAGGAATATCCAATAAATGGACCAGCTTGCTGGTTAAGCCTTCGCGCAGCCAGTTCTTTCCTCCGGACGTTCCGTGGGTGGTGATTACGACAAGATCTACTTCTTTTTCAGTTACAAATGTGCGAGCAGCTTCAGCGGGTGAATCAGGTATCACAAGACTGTTGACTTTAATACCGGCTGCGTGGATTTTTTCCGCAACTGAAACAAGATAGTTTTCAGCTTCCTCGAGTTTTACAGGATCCGACCTAAATTTTTTGGAAGCAGACAGCAGCGTCAATTGAGCACCAGTTGTTTCACAATAAAATTGAGCATAGGGCAATGCCTGGGCAGCATAACTGGATCCATCCAGCAATACGAGAATATGCCGCAGCTTCGTTTTTCCATTCAGGCGGTTTTGCGTAAAGATCGATTCCGGCATCCAACCCAATTGGAGCGGGACGGTTACCCCATTTCCATTTCTACCAGCGGGAGAAGAAGTCTGACCAAACCCAAAGCCGGCCAGCAGGGTTGAGTTGATTTGACCCAGGTAATCCATCTCGGGAGAAGGCGCGCCAATGCGTTTACGGAAGTATGAGAAGGCGAAATACAGGATCGGAATTAAAATGAAGTACACCCAGGCACCTTCTAACAAGCGTTCTTCGAAAATAATCAGGGTGGCACTGGTGGTTAAAATGGCAGCAATGGTTGTTCCGATGATCAGCCCCGTCTTGCGAAGGGAGAATTTGTCACGCACCTGATTGACCAGGCGATGGGTAACAGCCCAGCCTGTCATGCTCAGGAGGATAAAGACCCCGGCGGCATAAAGCGCCAGGTAGGTTTCTTCATGCGTACCGAACAACAAAAAACAAAAAATGACTACGCCAATCTCAATCCAGACCGGTTTATCTGCCACTTCGAATTGATTCAGTTTTCCCAGAACAGGCGGGATGTAATGGCGCTCTTTGAGTCCCAATGCCAGGTTTTGTAAGCCCTGCGCGCTGGCGGCAGAAGCAGACATCAGAACAAAAATACCCACCAGGGAACCAAGGTAAGGCAGTGGATCAGGCAGAAGTTGATCCATCGTCTGGGTGAAGACGGAAACTTCGCGGATGGATGGATCGGAGAGAGAAAAGATCGCAGGGCCCACAATCAACATGGTCGCAGCGGTAGTGCTCATGATGATGAGCATGCTCTGAAAGGCTTTGCGACTCTTTTGTTTTGGCGTGCCATCAAAAGCAGCCACCAGGTTGGCAAAGACCTCAATACCGGTCATCACCGCCAGAATGCGCACAAAGCCCCCGATGGTGAAGTGCAAATTGGGCGGGGTAAAGGCTTCGAAGGAAAACACAGGCAGATGAAACCCCGTGCGAATTATCGTGGAAAAGATCATAATCCAGAGCAGAATTAAAACCGCAGCGGTCGCTGGTCCAAAAGTGCGTGCCGCCATTTTGGGACCACGATTCACAAGCCATCCAATTAACAGAGACAAACCAATGGCAGTCAGCGTTCGCAGAGGAAGACCTAGCAGGTCTCCATTGAGAGCAGGAAAACGGTCTGCGATGAAGGTCACCATGGCTGCCATGCTGACCAGGAAGGTGAGGGTGTATTCGATGAAGGTGATGCCCGCATTGACTTTGACTGCCCAGCCGCCAAATTCTTCTTCACTCAGGCCGCTGCCACCGGAACCATCGGTGACCCATTGCATCACCAGACGGTACATGGCAGACACCACGGCGATGGTCAGCACAGCCAGCCACACCGCCCCACCGAAAACAACTCGGGCTGCACCCGAGACCACAACAAGGCTTAAGAAGGGACCAAATACATACAGCGGGGAGGTTGCAGGGTCTCCTCCACCGGCGAGTGCCCCTTCAAAGGGATTTTTCAGTTTATGGGAAATGCGAGCCATGATGTTATCTTTTCAAAAAACAAAACCAGACAACACGGACGATCCAGCCCGGCACCTGGCAAAGCGATACCTTATTGTCTACTAAATTTATTTTTTTTGCAATAGAAAATGAGTGAAATTCACCCTTCGTATAATAAGAGTAGCGTAAATTTATGTCTTATCAATAATTAGTGGCCAGGGTGTTTTTTGGTGGAGGAATCCGCCAAAAACACCCGCCAGCCCCGTTTTATTGAGATGATATAAATACATTAATAGATTTTACAGACTTAATTCGGGACATTGGTAGCCCTTTTCTTTTAGGATAGTAGTGGAGGAAAAGACATTTTAATCGAACGGAACGAAGATGGGATGCAAACTGAATGACGTCCTCAACTAAAAATCCCTGGCAAACAATCAACAGGAAATGGCGGACTCTTCCGCCAAAAACACCTGCCAGCCCCGTTTTATTGAGATGAACCATAAATTTTATCATCGTCATGTTTCTTAGCTTATTACGTTATAGATAGTGAGAATCAATGCGCATGAGAACTCAACAAGTTAACAAAAATACACAAATGGATAGAAACAGGTTGCGGAGTCTTTACGAAGAGAATAATGCAGGTATGTATCGCTATGCCTATCGACTACTTGGTAACCGGGAGTTGGCAGAAGAATGTGTTTCGGAGACGTTTACAAGATTTTTAAAAGTTGTTCAAAGAGGAAAAAAACTGGATGGCAATATAAAGGCTTACCTGTACCGCATGGCACATAACTGGATTGTGGATTATTACCGTAAAGAAAAACCAGAAGATACTTTGTTGGACCACACCCTGTCGGATCCAGGTGAACATGCCGAGAACCACATACTGGCAAAACAACAGCAAGAAAAACTGAGAAAAGCATTGATTAAATTACCTGAAGAGCAAAGAATGGTGATTGCCCTGCGATTTTTAGAAGAGTGGTCTCATGATCGGGTTGCAGAATTTCTAGGCAAATCGATTGAGTCTACCAGAGCATTGCAATATCGTGCATTGGTCAATTTGCGAAAAAGGTTCTCATAGGATCAGGAGCGATAAGGATGAATAGTAATAAGAACTCAGAACAATCAAAAATAGAAGCGGATCTTATAGAAATGCTTAATCAGATGCAACCGGTTCCTGAACGGGATCCAAACAGGGTTGATAGGAGCACAGCACGATATCTAGCGGAAATAGACGATATGGTTGCTGGAAAGCTGGCAAAAGAACCAATAAATAAATTCGATCAATTAAAGGAGTATTTTTCAATGGCAACACCTAAATTTAAAAAAGCAATCGCAATTGGCGCAACGCTGATTGTATTAATTACCTTTCTGTTTGGCAGCCTTGGCGTTACAGCTGTTGCTGCGTCCAGATCCTTGCCGGGTGACGGGCTGTATAGCATAAAAACAAGAGCTGAACAAACTCGCATTATTCTAACAAGAGCAGATGAAAATAAGTTTTTATTGCACCTGCGCTATGCCGGTACACGCCTGGAAGAAATAAAAGGGTTGATTGACAAAGGACGCATCAATCAAATTGCTCCTATAATCAATCAGTATGAAATCCATATTCAAAACGCACTTCTGGCACTTGAATCTGTTTCAGTAAGTGATCCACAAACGGCCAGCAAGCTCTCTGTCATGATTTCCGAGTCACTTAAAGAATACGCGTTAATTTTGATTCGATTATCGGCTTCCCTACCCGAGCAAGATCTTGGCAAGGTGAAAGAAGCCATCCAGTTTTCGGAGAAAGCCGGTGGCTTCCAAAATGAAATGGAATTCAAAGGCTATGTTGAGAAAATCACAACTGAAAATTGGGTCATCAGTGGACATACCCTGACGGTTACTGCTGCTTCGGAAATTAGCAATGCTATCAAAGCGGGGGATTGGGTTGATGTGAAAGCTTACTCAGATGGCGAAGGCGTGCTTTACCTGAGCGAAGTAAAACCGATATTAACGGATGATGATAAAAACAACGATTATAGTGAAGATGACAGCAGCCCTGGAAACACACAGAATTATTGGGATGGGTATTGCTCAGGCGATATCGGAGCTGTGACCGTCTCTGATTTGATCGTCCCGCAGAACGCCACCTGTACATTAAATGGCACCAGCGTTCAGGGAAACATCAAGGTGGAAAGTAACGCAACCTTGTTTGCTTATGCTGTTCAGGTGGATGGAAACATCCAGGCTGAAAATGCCAGCCGGGTGGAAGTGCATCCCAATTCCCGCGTGGGTGGTGATATCCAGGTTGATACCAGCGGCGTGGTGGTCGTAAATACGGTATGGATTGGTGGAAATCTGCAAAGCGTAAAAAACTGGGGCAGCCAAACCTTTAACAGCAATGGAATTGGTGGCGATTTACAGGCTTTTGAAAACAGTGGCGGGGTTACTGTTCAGGGTAACGACATTGATGGAAATTTGCAGTGTAAAGAAAATTATCCGGTACCTACCGGCGGCATGAATACTGTGGACGGAAACAAAGAAGACCAATGTAAAGATCTGGATGGCACAGCACAAAGTGGAACTCCGACTCTGGGGCCAAGTACAACTGCCTTACCTATGCCAACGATAATCCCCAGCCTTACCCCCAAACCCATGGGCGGAGAAGACACCAATGATGATGGATACTGCACAGGTAGTATCGGTGCAGTGACCGTCTCCGAGCTGATAGTTCCCATGAATACCATTTGTACCCTGAACGGCACTTACGTGAAAGGTAATATCAAAGTTCAGAGCGGGGCAACCCTGTATGCGTATGGTGTCAGTGTGGAAGGAAACATCCAGGCAGAAGGTGCCAATCGGGTGGAAGTACATCCGGGGTCTTATGTGAATGGTGATATTCAGCTAAAATACAGCGGTGTAGCAGTGGTGAACTCAGTGAGAATGGATGGTAACCTGCAAAGTTTCGAGAACTGGGGCAACCAGTCATTTACCAGTAACTATATCGGTGGTGATTTGCAATCCTTTGACAATCGTGGTGGGGTTTATGTGCAGGGCAACACCATAGGTGGAAATTTGCAGTGTAAAGAGAATTACCCGGCTCCAACTGGGG
Organism: Anaerolineaceae bacterium; assembly: GCA_030653365.1. Taxonomy (GTDB): domain Bacteria; phylum Chloroflexota; class Anaerolineae; order Anaerolineales; family Anaerolineaceae; genus UBA6170. The sequence continues at coordinate 204,755 of JAURZL010000014.1, read as the reverse complement.
GAAGTAATGTGGTTGATGGTAACATGGAAGACCAGTGTGCAGGCTTTTAGGTTATAGCGACTGAAGGGTCAGGCTTTTTGCCTGACCCTTTTTATTTATACACAATTGGCAGATAATTGTGAAAATCCATGCAGATCTGGCCTGTGCCGTGCCAGCCAGCGCCAACCAGGGCTTTCCAGGCAAGAAATTCAGGGGCGGTTGGTTCACACAGTTGGGTGCCGAAGAAGTAAAAATCGGTCACATTCGTCAGATTGGTATAACGTAGAGGAATGCTGCCACTAAACGAATTTTCAAAAATGATTAACTCTTTAAGGAGTGATAGGTTTCCCAGGGACTCGGGAAGCTCGCCACTTAAATTATTTTTATATACCTCAAACCGGTCCAGGTTTATTAATTGTCCTAACGAGTCCGGAATTGACCCGGTTAATTGGTTATTACCTAAAGAAAATTTTGTTAAGGCAGTTAAATTTCCTAAAGACGCAGGAATTTCTCCGGATAATTGGTTCTCATTAAATGACAGCTTAAGCAGGGATGACATTCCATCCAAAGTATCGGGGATAGGTCCAGACATTAAATTATTTGTTAAGCAAGCTTCTTCAAGATAAGTGAGCAACCCCAAGGATTCCGGAATTGAGCCGGTCAATTGGTTTCCAGCTAACTCTAATAATTTTAGATAGGGTAACTGACCGATCTCATCCGGGATAGTACCAGATAATTGCTTACTATATAAAGATAGAATGGTGACATGTCCTTCAGAAACTGTCACCCCTAACCAGGTGCCGACATTGTAGCTCTCCAGCCAATTGGTACTATATGACCACCCCGCCCCATTTGTGCTCAAATAAAATGCCACAAGTGCCTCGCACTCACTCACAGGGACATCGCTGACCTCATCACAACTGAAGGATTTGACATCTGCGAGGGTTTGGGCAATGATATCCGCTGAGGGTGGCGAATACTCACCCCCGTCATTTGCCTGAGTGGTTACGGTTGGCAATAACAGAGAAGCTAAAAAGGACAGTACGGTGAATAATAATAAAATTCTTTTCATGGGAAGAAAATCTGAAGTCGATGTATAAACAAGTATAGTAAAGTTTTCTAAAAAATCCAGTAGTCCATACCAGAAACCCTATTATCTCAATCCCTCCCCCAAACCGCATCAAATAAGACAGGACGTTAGAATCTTTTTTGCAAATAGGCGAGCAAGCTGGTAAGCTAAAGGTCAAAAGGAAATTATGACCAATCGACTTGCTGATACCACTTCTCCCTATCTGCTGCAGCACGCCAACAACCCGGTGGACTGGTACCCGTGGGGTCCGGAAGCGCTGGAGCGAGCAAAACAAGAGGACAAACCGATCTTCCTGAGCATCGGCTATGCTGCCTGCCATTGGTGTCATGTGATGGCGCACGAATCTTTCGAAGACCCGGAGATCGCAGCGCTCATGAATCAAAATTACATCAATATCAAAGTGGATCGCGAGGAACGTCCCGACCTGGACAGTATCTACATGTCTGCGGTGACGGCGATGACCGGGCAGGGCGGCTGGCCAATGTCGGTCTTCCTGACGCCTGACCTGATCCCATTTTATGGCGGCACCTATTACCCGCCACGACCACGCTATGGAATGCCTTCCTTCCGGGATGTGCTGCTCTCCCTGGCGGATTACTGGCAGAACCGACGGGATGAGGTGGTGCGATCGGGGGGTGAAATCCTCAAGGCTGTGATGCAACAGAAGGCCGGTAATTATCTGAGCGGCAACTTTACGCCAGAGATCCTGCAGCAAGCCACGCAGGCATTGCTCCGCAGTTATGATTGGCAGCATGGCGGCTGGGGCAGAGCACCCAAGTTCCCGCAACCGATGGCGCTCGAGTTCCTATTGCGACGCCAAACGGCCGGGGATCCCAAAACCCTGGAGACTGTGCAGCACGCCCTGAACGCAATGGCACGCGGCGGGATGTACGATGTGGTCGGTGGTGGGTTCGCGCGCTACTCGACCGATGCGGACTGGCTGGTGCCGCATTTTGAGAAGATGCTGTATGACAACGCCCAGCTGACGATTGCCTACCTGCATGCCTGGCAGATCAGCCGCGAGCCGCACTACCGCCGGGTGGTGGAAGAGACGCTCGGCTTTGTGCAACGCGAGCTGCTGAGACCGGAAGGTGGCTTCTACTCCAGCCTGGACGCGGACTCGGAGGGCGTGGAGGGCAAATTCTACGTCTGGACGCTGGACGAAATTCGCGCAGCCCTGGGGGAGACGGATGAACTCTTCGAGGCAGCCTATGGACTGACCCCCACCGGCAATTGGGAAGGCAAGATCGTGCTGCAACGGGTTGTGACGGATGCCGAACTGGCGGGTAGGTTTGGATTACCTGCCGAAGAACTTCCTGTGAGACTGGCGGAACGTCACGTACAATTGCTGACAGCGCGTTCCCTGCGCATCCGCCCTGGTACCGACGACAAGGTGCTGACCGCCTGGAATGGTTGGATGCTCTCGGCTTTTGCTGAAGCTGCGCGTGCCCTGGAGAATGACACCTATTTGCAGGTTGCGCAACGCAATGCTGACTTCATCCTGCGTGAATTGGTGGTAGAGGGACGATTGCGTCGCTCTTGGCGGCAGGGGCAGACCAGTCCGGAAGTATTCCTGGAGGATTACGCCGCTCTCATTCTGGGCTTGCTCGACCTGTATCAGGCGGACTTCAACCCGCTCTGGTTCGCGTCCGCCCAAAAGCTGACCGGCGAGATGATCAAGCAGTTCCATGACCCGGCTGGTGGCTTTTTCGATACCACCCGGGATGCCGAGACCGTCCTTCTGCGGCCGAAAGATCTCCAGAACAATGCCACACCTTGCGGGAATGCCCTGGCGGTGGAAGCCCTGTTGAAGATGGCTTCTTACTCGGAGAACGAGGAATGGTTGCAGCTGGCAGAGGAAACGCTGGCGCAGGTGGCGAGGATGGTGGGCGAGTATCCGACTGCTTTCAGCCGCTGGCTCTCGGCTGCTGATTTTTATTTGAGCAAGACCCTGCAGATTGCATTGATTGGGGAGTTGGAAAGCGTGGAGATGGTTGAATTCTTAAGGGAGATCCGGGGGACGTATCGTCCGAACACGGTGGTGGCGGCTGCGGGTTTGCCGATCCCTGATGGAAGCCCAGCGCTGCTGGCGGAGAGACCGATGATCGAGGAGAAAGTCACGGCGTATGTGTGTGAGGGGTTTGTGTGTAGGATGCCGGTGGGGACGGTGGAGGGACTGAAAGAACAGCTCATAGCTGATGGCTGATGGCTTATACCACTCGCTTTGCTCGAGTACTTCGTGGCGAAAGGCTGAAAGCTGAACGCTCAAGGCTGAAAAGAGCCGTCAACGAATTGGAAACGAATAAACGAATGTTCGCCAGTGATTCGTTGGTGAATTAAGGTTTGGGTAAACTTAGAATTATTTATTTCCGTTCTGATTTCCAGACGTCATCTCTGCCAATCCGTTGGGTAGAGACAATATTTTTGCTGGGAAATATTCGTCTATATTCTAATTTTCGTCGACCAAAATTGAGGAGCAACCCCACCTGCAATCCTGTTGCCTTTAGATAATTCAATACTTGGGCAATTTCATCGTTTGTTAATTGATGCGCGAAAGCCTTGATTTCAACCACCACCTGCCCTTCAACCAGCAAATCCAGGTAAAACATCCCTACCTGTTCCCCGTCTACCTCAACCGGTAAGGGAAATTGGTCTGCAACCTCAATTTCCTGGCTAATCAACTCATTTTTCAAAACCCGTTCATAAATCTCTTCCTTATAACCAGGTCCGAGTTTGTTGTGAACGTTCATTGCAGCCCCAATAATCCGGTATGTCAGGTCATTCCCCGTTGCATCGATGACAAGCTTACTCATTGTGATGTTACTCCTGATTGATAATTTATTACCAAATAATCATAGCAGAAATTCAAATATTCAAAAAAGAGGGTATGTTATTTTTTCCAATTAATTTCTCGAATTCCATCATCAACGAAAGTATTCCAATTGGTATTCGTTTACAAAGTACCCTTGTGGTATTCATTTATTCGTTTATTCGTTTCCTATTCGTTGACGGCTGATACCCTACAAAATCACGCGATTTCCATTCAAAAAAATCTAAAAATAGTATGATAATAGAAGAAATATCATTAGGCAACAATGAAAGAGGAGCAATGAGCAGACGTGTAAAAATTGCGGTGATTGGGACCGGGAGAATGGGCAGTGTCCACTGTAGAAATATCGTCCAGGCCATACCAGAGGCGGAGCTGGTGGCGCTGTGTGATATTCGCCTGGAGGTCGCACAGGAGCTTGCCGCGGAATTGGGCATCGAGAGGGTGGTGCGCGACTATCACGAACTGCTCGCGGATCCGGAAATCGAAGCGGTATTGATCGCAACCACTACGACAGCACACGATTTCATCATCAAAGACGCGGCGCTGGCCGGGAAACAAATCTTCTGTGAAAAACCACTGGCGCTTGAGCTGGAAAAAATTGACTCTGTGCTGGAAGTTGTCGAAAAAGCCGGGGTCAAGCTGCAGGTCGGATTCAACCGCCGCTTCGATAAAAATTTCCGGCAAGTCCACGAGGCGGTCGCCAACGGTGAAATGGGACACCCCTGCCTCTTGCGCATCTCCAGTCGCGACCCGGGCCTGCCACCCATGGATTATTTACGAGCCTCCGGGGGAATCTTTCTGGATATGACCATCCACGATTTTGACATGGCGCGCTACCTGGGGGGTGAGATCGCAGAGCTGCAGGTGATGGGGAATGTGCTGATCGACCCGGCTTTGAACGAAATCGGCGATCTGGATACCTGTGTGGTCAACCTCAAGTTTGCCAATGGGATGGTCGGATGTATCGATAACAGTCGCCATGCCGTCTATGGGTATGACCAGCGGGTTGAAATCTTATTTTCGGATGGATTTGTGGCGGTCGGTAATGAGAGCGAGAACATGATCACCAAAGGCCATCGCGATGGATTCCATACCAGCCGGCTGACGGATTTTTTCATGCAGCGCTATGCCCAGTGCTATATTGATGAAGTTTGCCAGTTTATTGCCTGCGTGCGGGATGACAAACCAACCCCTACCAATGGTGAAGATGGACGCCTGGCGGTGCTGCTGGGACACGCGGCCTGGGAATCGTATCGCGAAAAGCGCTCTATCAACCTGAAGCAGTTTGAGCAAGAGGGAGGATCGCGATGATCCTGGCTTTTCACGGAGCAACGACCAAAACCAGCAGTCTGGAAACGGATGTGATGATTAGCGCACAGGCAGGCTACCAGGCATTGGAAGTATGGGCGGAGAAGATCGATGTTTATCTGGCGACCCACTCCCTCACGCAGCTGAATGCATTGTTCGTGGACCAGCACGTCCTGCCGCTGACGATCAACTCGATCGAGTTTGTTGCCTTCCAGGGGAACGAATTTCACAAAATCGAGGCGCAATTGCACAAACTGGGAAAAATTGCCCAGGCCATTGGCTGCGCGACCATTGTGATCGTTGCCAGCCCCTTACCGGGTCGCACGATCACCTGGGAAGCCGTGAAGGAAGAATATGTGCGCGTCCTACAGTCCCTGAGTCAGATTGCGAAGCTGTACGAAATCAAGCTGACCTTCGAATTCCTGGGGTTTGGATGGTGCAGCGTGCGTACCCCGCGGGCAGCCTATGAAATCCTGCAGGCAGCCGATTGCGATAATATCGGGCTAACCCTGGACGCTGCTCATTTCTATAACGGCGGTGGACTGCTCAGTGAAATCGAACAGCTGGATCCGCGACGGATATTTGCCTTTCATCTGAATGATGTGGAGGATACGCCCAAGGAAGCGATCAGCGATGCGACGCGCCTGTTCCCCGGAGAAGGCGTCATCCCGCTGGACGAAATCTGTGCGCGTCTGAAACAAATCCGGTATGATGGACCAACTTCGATCGAGATCTTCCGGCCGGAATATTGGGCCTGGGAACCGTTGCGGGTGGCGGTGGAAGCAAGAAAGGCGGCGATGAGGGTGCTGGGGAGGTATTTTGATATAGATCAAGGCTGAACGCTCAAGGCTGAAAGCTGAACGCGGTTGAAAGTTGAGAGTCGGTAGTTGAAAGGGAAAAAGAGAAGAGGTTTCAACTGTCTGATTCTCCATGGGTAAGTGGATTTGGTTCTTGTACCCGATGTGCCCTTACCCTTCGGGGGCATTTTGAAACGCATCGAACAAGGCGATTTGTTCCTCATACCCGTCCATTTCATTTGCCAATGCGGGGCATTTCGGATCAAATCATCATGGATGAATTGATCCTCGAAAACAATTAGAAACAATTCGGTTGGGGTTGGGGGATGTTAAGCGAAAATGCCTCGATGGGTGGACAGGGAGTTTTGGGTGGTGTGATATAAGGTTGTTAATGTGCAATTTGATTGAAACAGTATAGAATAATTGTTCTATTAGGTCAAGGGGAAAGAAGGTGCATCTATTGCCAAAGCCTCGGGTTCCTTCGCAAGAAATTTGAACTATGATTTGGTGGGATTGGCATGAAGAACTTATAACATTTTATAATTTCATAGATTTTTGGAATGCTATAATAAAAGACGATAGATAAAAATTCCATTTCTCACATTTTGGAGGAGTGAATGCCATTTTTAGTAAAAAATCTAATTGAAAATCAATCGAATGTGGTTTGTGTAAAAAAAGATGACCTTGTTTCGAAGGCATATCAATTAATGATCGAAAATGACTTCAGCCAATTACCAGTATTAGACGATGATAATCACCCAATAGGAATGATCACCCATGAATCAATTCTAAAAGGCATCAAGAATCTTAATTCTACAATGGATGAAATTCATGTAAGAGATGTTATTACCAAACCACCTACCACATATGAAGATGATGATCTTTTTGATGTTTTGGATCTTTTAAAATCTACAAATGCTGTTTTAATAGAAAAGATTGAAAATAGAATGCCTGGTATAGTAACTAGTTATGATGCAATGGAATATTTTCGGAATCGAACTGAAAATTTGATGATAGTTGAAGACATTGAGACAAATATCAAAATGCTCATTCGACACGCATATTCTTTAGAAGAAAATCAACCAGATAATGAAAATATTAAATCCGTGATAAGACAAATAAGCTCATCAGAAAAAAACAATAATAAAGTGAATAGTTTTGATGAATTAACATTATATGAGTATATTCATATCCTTTTCCATGACAATACCTGGAAAGTTGTAGGAAGTATCTTAGATTTTGACAAAAAAAATTTAAGGAAAATGTTTGAAGGAGTGCGATCAACCAGAAATGATTTGGCACATTTTCGCACTATAATCACTTCGGATCAAATTTCTGAATTGAAATTTTGTGGTAATTGGTTAACAAATAGAATCGCTGATTGGGAAAATAGCAAACAACACCAAGAGGCTGAAACAAGTGTGGCTTTGGAAGCAGCCTCAATTGTTACTTCTCCCCCAGAAATTAGTAAACCTACTCTCTCAGTCGATGATTCAATAAAATTTGAAGATTACAGCCCGAAGGAAAGCCGTTACTCACCTCTGATAGATTATTTAACTAGCCAACCAGGTAATATAGATTTTGTAAATCTGCCTTTCGAGAAAATTGAAACCATAATTAGTGGAGAATTACCAAATTCCGCGAGAAATCATCGTGCTTGGTGGGCAAATGATACAGTTGGACATCCACATTCAATAAGCTGGTTGGAAGCGGGTTGGAAAGTTAAATCAGTTAATTTCAATGAACAACATGTGACATTTGCCAGAATCAAAGAAAGGGAAATTGCTTATATTGATTTCTTTTCACAATTGTTAAAAGATTTAGCCAAAAAAGCAGAATTCCCCATAAAAGAATTATCACCTTCTGGGACAAACTGGATAGTAATATCAGCCATTCCAAAAAATAGGCCAAAATATGGTTTATTTGTTTTCTCATTTTCTCGAATTAATAGCTTTCGAGTTGAACTATATCTTGACCTAAATGACAAAGAAAAAACAAAAAAGGTATACGATGCAATTTGTAAGCAAAAGATTGAACTGGAAGAAAAAATAGGATCAATTAGCTGGGAAAGATTAAATGAAAAACGAGCTTCCCGGATAGCTATTTATCATGATGGTTCAGTTTTAGATAATAAAGACAAATTAGCAAAATTGCGAAGTTGGGCAGTAGAGACGATGATTAAGTTTTATGGAAATCTTGCTGAAATTACTGAACAAGAAATACTAAATGTATTATCCCAATAATAAACAACAAAAGTTATCATTTTTTCGTGAAGGTTATTAAAAGTAGAACTTTTATTTATTAATCAACTACCAAATAAATCTAACGCTTTTTCTCTCATTTTTTTTTGTTGAATTAGATCATCTACCTTATATGGTAAGCTCAAGAACTCTGAAGCTTCTTTTAAGGAGTTGAATTTGAATTGATTTTTTAGGTGAAAACTAATTATTGTTTCAACAATATTCTTTAATTTAAACAAATATGATTCTACTCGAGAATCCGATACATTCTGATGAACATATCTATTTCTGTATTCTCTAAGATTTTCTAGAATTTGTTTTATATATTCACGATCTTTATATATGAAAGCCGCTCGCTTAATCGTCACATCATATGATTCGTTTTGAGTGTAGGTAATATATTCGAGGATACTCCAAAGTTGGATGAAAGAATTGTTCCAATCCCATTCATCTAAGGATCGCACATATCTCCTTAACGCTTCTTCGAGGGAGGTAGAATATTTACTTTTTTTAATTTGGTTTCTAATTAATTTAGTGAATTTGTCAAGTTTTTCTAAGTCTTTTCCAATTAGAATTGAATTAATTGGTACTCGAAAAGATGGATCAAACCACCATACATTTTCTGAAATTAGTTTACCGTTAGGAGTATGAATTGTGTGAAATGGCCCAGTTAATATTTTATTAATAGGTTTTGAATTACTAGCGGATGAAATTTGCCATTGCCTTTGAAGATTAAAATAAAAATTCCAAATAGACCTGATTAAATCAAGATTATCTAATGCTTTATCAGCTGCTTCATACATTGATCGCGCTGAAACAAATACTTTAATATAAAGATAATTTTCTGGTATTCTGACTTGATGGCTAATTTGGGCTCTTCTGAATGAATTTTCTGTACTTTTCAGAAAAATTTCATAATTATATGAGAAATTAATAATTGAATTATTCATTTTTAATGAATTAATTTGAGCCGTATTATTTATTGAGAGAGAAGTAAATAAAACAAACCTTTTGGATGGAGTTTGAATAAAAAAATTGCATTCTCTATCAACTTCTCTTATCAACTCATCTTTTTTTATTGATTTATTTTTTACCAAAACATGTAAAACGTTATGAAGGATATTTCTTAAATCATATTCCGGAATCCTCTCAGGAAAATCGATAAATCCAAATAACAAATCAAAATTATAATGATAATCAAAACCACTAAAAGAATATTCCCCATTAGGATTTTTTATTCTAGATGAGTTTAGTAGCTCAATTAGAATTTCAGGTTTAGAATTTTTTCTCCAATTTATTAACATTTACCCCTCCTTTACTTTTCCATAATTAATCAAATTCCCCTACCCAAAATCATATTTCTCCAGCTTCTCCTTCCTTTCCCCCCAATCCGGCATAATTCTCCCAAGCAGTTGGTAAAAACCTTTGCTGTGGTTATGTTCCACGCGGTGACATAGCTCATGCACAATCACATAGTCAATCAATTGTTTGGGCACCATGATGAGTTTGAGGTTGAGTGTAATTTTTCCCAGTGGTGAGCAGCTGCCCCAACGGGAACGCATCTGACGGACGGCTAATTCTGGCTGCGGAAAACCGAAGCGTTCGAAATGTGGGTACCAGAGTGCGAGACGTTCCTGGAAGACTTCGTGGGCTCTCTCCCGGTACCAACCCTCGACCAATTTTCTGGCTCGTTCTTTGGATTTACGTACGTTGACCTGTAATTGCTCGCGATCCAGCACGACTGCATCCGGCTGGTTATCATTCATGACCACTTTCAGACGATATTGCTGCCCTAGGTAGCGGTGGGTTTCACCACTGATGTATTGTCGCGGTGGAAAGTCGAGGGAGTATTTGCGGAAGTTGTTCTGCTGGCGTACGATCCAACGGGCGCGTTTCTGCAAGCGTTTTTCGATTTCAGCTGGGTCGCTGCCCAATGGCGCTTCGACGCTCACGCGTAAATCCGGGTGGACGTGAATCGCCAGAGTGGCACGCTCGCGATAGGTCAACGAATAATGGATGGAGGTGTTGCCAAACTTCAGGATGTGCCGAGGTTCCATCAGGAGCGTTTCCGGGCGATGTCAATGACCTGTTCGATGATCTCATCCAGTTCGACATTGCTAAAACGGACACCATGATTTGTCTCGATATCGTAAAGGTAATCTTCGATGGCGTTGCGCATGCGATTAAGGATATCCTGATTGTTTTCCCAGTCGCGGATTTTGTTGTCTTCGATGATGATTTCAACCTGGGCAGAAATCTCCGCCATCATATCTTCGGATAAGCGTTGCGGTATAGTCGTTTTAATAATCCCATAATAAGCGGGGGCATCGCGTAAATTGCGCAGGTTTTCAGGGATATCCTGACGATATCCACTGGTCTCGCGATCTTTCAATTTTTTTGCTTTTTCGAGTGCTTCCAGTTCATTGATGCGACCCTCTTCAATCTCTTTGAGGGTTTCTTCAATCAGTTTGGAAAATTCCAGGTAATAAGCCGGATCTAGCTCCATGCGTTCGAAAGAGGTGCGTTTGAGGTGGTTGAGGATGGCTTCAGCCCTGGCACGTGGAGTTCCCAGACTTTCCACCACTTCATCAAAGGCTTTGGCATTAAAGATTTCTACTTCAGCGGTCAGCTGGCGCACACCTCGGGCATCGATATGATCATCCAGGAGCTTGCGGATTTTCTGTTCATAGTCGCGGAAGTCGATGGCTTCTGCATAACGGATTTTGACTGCCATGCGCAGGTTATGGAATTTCTTGAGGTCGTTTTTATAGGTTTGAATCTGTCTTTCAGAGGTGGTTTCGTAAAATTTTGTCGAGGTCAGTGCCACCTTGAGTGTTTGTGCGTAGGCGGTCAGGGCATCGTAAAAGACCTGTCGTTGATCTTCAGGCTCGAGGAAACGCTCCATGGCTTCACTGTCGCTGGTATCGACACCATGAAAGACCGCCCACAGATCGGAATGACGTTGGGGCAGTTTTTCGATTTCAGCACTGATATCAGCGATTGTTCCGGCGACGTCCTCACTGTCGAAATCAGCCAGAGCATCATAGGTCTGAATGGCTTCGTTGAGTTCACCTAAGATACCGCGGTAATCGATCACATAGCCAAATTCTTTGCCTTCAAATAAGCGGTTGACGCGCGCGATGGCTTGTAGGATGGCATGGTCTTTGAGCGGTTTATCAATGTACAGCACGGTGTTTCGCGGTTCGTCGAAACCGACCAGCAGTTTATCCACCACAATCAGCATTTCCACGCCATCAGAACGACCAAAATCTATAATGATTTCGCGGTTATAGTTCTCATCCGTACCATAACGCTCCATGACACGCCGCCAAAATTGTTGGACTTCGGGCAGGTTATCGCTGTCGGTGTCCTCGTGGCCTTCGCGGGTATCCGGGGCGGAAATAACCACCTCGGAAGTGAGCAAACCACAGGTATCCAGATATTTTTTATAACGCAGGGCAACTCGTTTGCTGGAAGTTGCCAGCATGGCTTTGACCCCAACCTGACGGTCTTTGAAATTACGCACAAAATGTTCGGAGAGATTGTAGGCGATCTCCTGGATGCGGCGATCAGCATCGCTGACCACATTCTCGCGGCTCATCTTGTGTTTAAGGTCGACCTTCTGGTCATCGTTCAGATTGGCGGTGTGACGCTCGAACCAACGATCCAGTTGCGTCTGGTTAGGTTCCAGTTCGACCATGCGACCTTCATACAGGAGCGGGACGACGGCTTTATCTTCAACTGCCTGGCGCATAGGATATTTGTGGATGAAGCTGCCAAATTTGAGGGCAGTGTTCTTTTCGCCTTTGGTCAAAGGAGTGCCGGTGAAACCAATATAGCAAGCACGAGTGAAGACCTGGCGCATTTTGCTGTGGATCATGCCGTATTGGCTGCGGTGGCTCTCATCCACCAGCACAAACACATTCGGATTTTGATCGCGTACTTTTTCATTGGCGACGGTATCGAATTTATCGATTACCGTGGCAATAATCTCGGCTTTTTCAGACTGCACCAGTTCGATCAGGTTTTTTCCTGAAGTTGCCTGTACCACCGGCTTGCCGCAGTTGTGGAAAGTGCGGTAAATCTGTGCATCCAGGTTGATACGATCGGTAACCAGCACCACCCGTGGGTTTGGTACGTTGGGATGCAGGCTGAGGGCTTTGGCCAGCATCACCATGGTGAGAGATTTGCCAGAGCCAGTGGTATGCCAGATGACACCGCCAGTGCGTTCGCCTTGAACGTTGATGGAAGCTACCCGTTCAACGGTAGCTTTGACAGCGAAATACTGCTGATAACGGGCGATCTTCTTGATACCACCATCAAAGACCAGGAACTGGTAGCTGATCTCGAGCAGGCGTTTGGGAGAAAGCAAGCTAACCAATGCACGATCCTGCTCGGATGGCAAACGGGTGGCACCAGGTGGAAAATGACGACGCGTCCAGGAAGGAGAATCACGCCAATCGTAAAAAGCAGAGTCCAATTCAGCCGGCAGATGCTGGTTGACCAGTTCCTGCACCTGCAATTCGTGGGAAGTGAAATCCTCCTCCTTCCACATCGACCAGAATTTTTTGTCGGTGGCGGTGGTGGCGTAGGCAGCATGGTTGGTGCTGAGCGCCAGCAGAAGCTGAGAATAGGCGAAGAGTTGCCGGATTTCACCGTCCTTCTGGTTACGTAAATGCTGGCTGATAGCTTCTTCATAGGGCAAGCCACCATCGGCTAATTGCAGGTCGGGACGTTTGCATTCGACGACCGCAAAAGGGATTCCGTTCACAAAACAGACAATATCGGGACGGCGGGTCTGGTGTGAGCGTTCGCGTTCGACCACCAACTCTTCGGTGACGTGGAAGACGTTGTTTTCAGGATGCTGCCAATCAATATATTTCAAGGAATAGAAACGGGTATCCCCATCGTGGGTGTGCGGCTGCGAGATACCCAAGGTGAGCAGTTCGTATATGTGTTCATTGGCACGCACCAAGCCTTCATTGAGTTGTACATCGCTCATGCGCCGGATGGCTTCGTTGATGGCAGAATCGCTGAAAGGATGGTTTTCCCCGTGGATATTGATTTGATTATGGTTGATCAGCCATTCTCGTAGGATATCCGTTAAGAGTACATTGCGTAGGTTGCCCCCACGCAAGCTCAAAACCGAATCCGGGTTGAGATACTGATACCCCAAGGCGATCAACAGCCGGGCTGCTGGAATCTGGGAGATGAGTTCTTCACGATAGGAGGGGAGTTGGTTCATTTTTTTACTATGTTGGTTACTCAACCAGTTTGTTCTGAAATGTCCATATTTTGATGAGCTTCAATAAGCTGGTGGTTTATCCTTTCTAATTCTGGGCGTAGAATAATAAATTTCTCCCAAAATGTGCTAGCACATTTCTTAATGTATTCATGCTTATTGTTATACATTTCATGTATAAAATCTGGTGTGTATGGTTCAATTGGCAAAATTCCAAGCCCAGCCCACCACTCATCACTTCGATCAAGATTGATTGAAACAAGTAAACCTCTTAAAGTAGTTAAATCAGGGTTTATTGTATTGTGTTTTAAAACACCACATAAAATCTGGAAATTTTTTTCTTTGCTATCCTGTCCAATCCTGAATACTAATAGCGAAAGAATATTTTCCGTAGGTTGAACCATTCTTACATTTGCAAAACTCCAGGGCTTCTTATGTGCATTTAAATTGAACTTATGATAAACCCATTTTCCAGAACAGTTTTGTTCAACTAACCTTGCAATTTCCTGATTCATCGCAACCCAAAAATCATGGTGAGTACTATCTTTTAAATCATCAATTTGTTTGGATACTTCCATTGCTATTTGCAGGTTTTCTTTTTTTGTAATAAAGTCTAAAATCTCTGAGTTATTCATTTACCCTCCTATAGATTGGTTGCAATTGCCTGATATTGGAGAACGACTGCTTTCACACCAGGTGCTTGAATTAAATGAATTGTATCTTCCAGCCATTCAAAGATATCCTTATGGTAAGAAAGACGAAAATAATTATAATTATTTGCTGTAATTGATCGAGCACCTCTTATGGTTAGATAACATAGAGCTGAATTAGGGTATTCAATTTTTCGGTCTTCAATCCATTTTCCATAGCGTGCTAATTGATCATAACCTTCGTAAGCATCCACTTTATTTTCAATCACACAAATAAACCCTTCTTGTGGATTCAGAATGAGAATATCCACGCGGCCGTTACTTATATGTCTTTCATCGAAAACTAGCCATTTTTGGGGATCATCAAATTCCGGCAGTTTGGGAAATTCATCGGGATAACGATTGGCGCAATGTTTCAAAAAAGACTCAAGGAATAATAACCCCTGGCCATGACTGGCACGAGGTGATAGAAGATCACATAAAAAAGTGGAATGTGTTCTCACCTCAGATCGTGTTACACCAAGAATATTAAAAATATTATATTGTGGAGCTTCGGACAATTGACGTCTGTCACTTTTGGTTTTTACTTCCAAATATTCATCTCGGAATCGCAGAAAATCCGACATGAATTCTTCTTCAGTCAGGAATGGTTTGTGTTTCTTGCGAATTTCACGAAATCCTTCCAGAAAATTCTGAATGGATTCAAGGGTTGTTGTGGGAGTAGGAGAGATTTGATTCATGATCTTAACAACCTGTAGCCATATTTATTAGAAACCTACTCATCATCCAAGGAAATTAACTCATAGGAAAGACGTTTCACCATGATCTGATGCTCAATCAATAATTCCACCAATTGTTGCCCATTGACCAACGCCACTGGAACGGCATCGGTTCGGGCTGCTTCCTCCACCGCACCTTTACTGAAATCGCTTGTGGTAATAATCATGCCTTGTTCATGTGCACCCAGGCTACCTCGAACTTGTTGTACAACAGGAGATTGCACATTGTTCTTCCATTTTTTAGCTTGAATTGCCATTTTTGTTCGGATCACATAACCAACAACCAGAGTGCCCCGTATATCAATTCCTCCATCTCCACTGATTTTGGTAACTTCTACATCTACAAAATTCATTTTTATCAGTAATCTGCCAATTAACAATTCAAATTCTTGTGGTTTTAATTTTTTAATCCGTTCTGACAATTCTTTTTTAACATGCTCATTCTGTCTTTCGATCTGATATGCAAGACCTTCACCTAACCACTTTCGTAAACCAAAAATTCCCTGTCCATATTTTACAAACCTGGAAGCTTTACCTCTTTTTTCATTGCGATTGATCTCAGTTAAAATCATCGAGTAAAGTGTAGCTTCTGGTGTTTTGCCCTGGGTGTTGACCAGTTCTAATTCCAAAATTTGATCGGCTATATCGTTATAGTGCATCGGTTTTTTATCTGCCAAGGTATCCAGAACAATTTCAGCTGCATCAGTAAAACTATATTTCTGTTTTTCTATTTCCGATTCCTCTGGTGGAACAACTTCATCGACATTGAAATCAATTAACCCCCACTCGCGTAAACCAAATGTACTCGGAGCTGTTCGCACAAATCGTGACTTTGCTCCGAGAATTTTTATATCCATCGCTAATTTGGAATAAATGGTTCTATGTGGAGTTATCCCTCCTGTTGACCACAAATTGCCATTAAGAACCTTTTTTGTTATTTCTTCGTAGCGTAAAGGCGTCTTCGCCTGTAATAATACTTGATAACTCGCATCAATTGCATTCATCACTCCACCTTTACTCTTACCTGACCTGTTAACAATCGTTGCATTAAAGCTTTTTTTTGGATTTTATAATTAGATTCAATTTGATGAAGATAATCTATTGCTTTATCTGATTCTATCAATATTGAGGAAATTTTCTGTTGTTCATTAAACTCTGGGATGAGAAATATTAAACTGTTTAATGTGGTTCTAGAAAGGCTTGGAAGGGTGGAGCCCTCATTGTATTGAGACAATCCTTTAAAAGATAAAAGATAATATAGAAAAAATAAATCTATCTGGTAATCAGGTGTTCCATAGAAAGTTGTATCAGTTGCCCAAAAAGGTTCCAAGGCAAGCTGTGGCTGATCTATAGAACCTTTTCTTCCAATTATTAATGATTGCTGATCACATAAATAATTGTTTGACTTCCCAATTATTCCACCAGTTCCAAAAATTGCATAATTTCCTTCTGTTTCTTGTATTTTCTTAGGAGATCTTCCATAATTGAGTTCCAGTATTTCTTCAAGTTTTTTATGTTTCCACTCATCTTCAAACCCAGGAAATCTGACCTGACCGGTCAAGAGGCGCTGCATGAGACCTTTTTTACGCTTACGGAGGGCTTCGATCAACTGTTCGGTTTTGGCGATGGCTTCGTCCCAGGTGGATAGGATTTTGGCGATTTTCCGTTGTTCTGGGAGAGGGGGAAAAGCTATGTTAAATTTTCTCTGTGTTGTGATAGGAACTTGGTTTCTCGTCGATTGCGCCATTATTCGCTCGTATTGTCTCTTAAAAAAATCAGTTTCCAAAAAAGCTTTAAGATAATAATTATGTAAAACCTTTTCATCGCACCGGAAATAAGTTAGTGTGGTGCTAAGAATAACTCTAGGTTCATCAGTTTCTAATAAGGCTACAGGTCCAACAGTTGCATTATGAGCAAATAAAACATCACCATTTTTGGCAATTCCTTTGCGAATTTTATCTGCTCGTTTTGGAGATAAAAATTTACATTTAGAAAAGTCAACATAACCGGAAAGAATAGAGTTTGCAGAAATATATGGAATTCCATTACTCACAAATTCATCAGAACGTGGATACTCTCCACCATGATTTCCATCTAAGTGACTTATGAGAATTCGATTCTCAAGTAAATCACTAATCTTAACTACTTTCCAATCTTGAGGAAAGGGGCTGAATTTTTTGGAATTGGGAGATTTATTACTCATTTTTGAATAACTCAAGAAAATATTTTTCCATTTTTTGTTCTAAATTAAGTAATTCGCTCTTGATTTTTATTATCTCAAAACTTATTTCGATCATATCCACCAAGGGCTCAGGTTCAAAAGTATCCACATATCTAGGAATATTCAAATTGAAATCATTCTCGACTAGTTCTTCAAACTCCGCCATATAGGCGTACTTATCGACAGTCTGGCGTGCTTGATAGGTAAACAGAATCTTCTCGAGATCCTCAAGCCGTAGGTAGTTCTGGTTGGTGCCGGGTAGGTAATCGCGGCTGGCGTCGATAAAGAGCACTTTTCGATCCCCTCGCTGGCGCTTAAAAACCAAAATAGCTGCAGGGATGCCGGTACCGAAGAAGAGGTTGGCGGGCAAGCCAATGACAGCATCCAGCAGGTTCTCTTCGATCAACTTCTGACGGATTTTTCCCTCCGCATCCCCCCGGAAGAGAACACCATGTGGTACCACGACCCCGACACGTCCATACTGTGACGGTTCGAGGTAGGTGCTTTCAATCATGTGGGAAATGAAGGCGTAGTCCCCAACGCTTTTGGGAGGTACCCCACGCCAGAAGCGTTTATAAGGGTCGTTGGCAGCGTTCTCTGCACCCCATTTATCCAACGAGAAGGGTGGATTGGCGGTCACCACGTTGAAACGCATCAACTGGTTATCTTCCACGTGCATGGGGTTGTCGATGGTGTCGCCCCACTCAATTTTGGGCTGGTTGATATCATGCAGGAACATGTTCATCATCGCCAATGCCCAGGTGGCACCGTTGTTCTCCTGCCCATATATGGCGTAATTCTTATCGCTAACCTCCTCGGCACATTTGATCAAGAGCGAACCAGAACCACAGGCAGGGTCGTAAATCCGTTCGCCGGGCTGGGGGGCAAGCAGTTTCGCCAGCAGGCGTGAGACTTGGGGTGGAGTGTAGAATTCTCCGGCTTTTTTGCCAGCGGTAGCAGCAAATTTGCCGATCAGGTATTCATAAGCGTTGCCAATCACATCCAGTCCATTGATACGGCTTGGTCGCATATTCAGACGAGGATCGGAGAAATCGCTTAGTAAGTTTTTCAGGCGGGTATTGCGCTGTTTGGTCTGCCCGAGCGCGGATTCGGAGTTGAAGCTGATATTGCGGAAGACACCCTGCAACTTGGTGATGTTGGCTTCTTCGATCTTCGCCAGGGCGATATCGATCAGCTCACCGAGGTTGTCGGCGTTGCGCTGTTCGTAAAGCGAATAGTAATCTGCTCCTTTGGGCAGAACAAAGCGCTCGCGTTCCATACGGCGCATAATGCGCTCTTCGTCCTCGCCGAACTGCTGCTTGACCTGATCATAATGATCCTGCCAGACATCCGAGATGTATTTGAGGAAGAGCATCACCAGGATGTAATTTTTGTATTCGGAGGGGTCAACGGTACCACGGAAGGTATCGCAAGCTTTCCAAAGGATAGCGTTAATCTCGTCCTGTGAGATCGGATGGGAGGGAGAATGGTTTGGCATTGGAGTGTCCCCTTGAGGTTGGAGTGAGGAGTGATGGAATTATTGTAGCATAAATGGGATATGAAACTACAATAAAAATTAAAATTTGAAATTTTTTTTATAAAGTTCACTGAAAATATGCTGTATTCGTCGCTAATAGTGGTGTAATTTCAAGAATTGTACAGATGAAAATCCTTTCCTATATGCGACGTATATTAAAATATAACCATTTGGTTGTTGAACCAATTATTTTACAAAAACGCACTATAATTTATTTAGTTAAAATAAACTTTATTCAGTACATTATTAGATCTAATTTATAATTAATTTCACAAGCGTATAATTTGGAGTAAATATGATTATTGAATTTGCTGGCTCACCAAGAAGCGGTAAATCCACAACATTAGATACTATTAAGGATTATTACATTCGACTAGGAAATAATGTAAAACTTTACACGGAAGGTGCGCGTTTTTGTCCATTTCCTAATACATCCCGAGTTAGTACGGCATTTTGGCTTGCTAATCATGCATTGAACAATATTATAGAAGGAAAAAATCAATTTATTAAGTCAACAATGATCTTTCAAGATAGGGGTTTGTTTGACGCCTTAGGTTTCCTTTTATTATTAGAAATAGAAGGTATTTTAGACTCACAAAATGAAATACACCCTTTTACACAAAACAAAAAGAAAGAAGATATTTTTTATTACATGAATCTCTTTGCTAATTGGGGGAAATATGTCGATATTGTGTTTCTTTTTGAGATTGAACCTGAAATTGCAATTAAAAGAGATATTGCTCTTCAAATAGGCGCAGGTCCTGGTTTAATAACAAACTTAATCACTTTGGATAATCTTCAAAAATCCTATTCAATTATTTATGATAAATATAATGGAATAAAATTCCCTTTAATTGAAAGAATAAAAACTACTAACCTAAGCCAGTATGAAATAGCAAAAAAAATTGTAAATAAAATTGAATCACTAAGGGGAAATGATGAAGAAAAAGATTGAAGAATATGAAGTAATAATATATTCAATTTTGGATCTGATACCAACGGTGTCATTAAGAAAAATTGAAAAAAAAATAAGAGGACAATTAGAAATTAGAGAACAACAAATAATTCATGAGATTTCTTTTGATGAAATAGTCAATCGGATTAATTCATTATTTCCTAATCTTTCTAATTTAGAAAATATCGTATCAGCATTATTAATTACCTTAAATTCGATAGGGATAATATCAATCAGAGAAGAACTTGGTTTAACAAAAATATCAGCAACATCATATTCTTCCAGTTCTTTATTACAAAATATTAGTTTCCATTTAAAAAATTCCAACGGTAAAATATCACCTATTAAACAAAATTCATCGATAAGATTTTTTCAAAGCACCATTGAAGACCAAATTTCGGATGAAAAAATTGATCCTCATTTACTATTATCAAATATTTTCTCTCAACAATTTTATGATTGGCAATTGCAACCAAATTTGAAATCTAGAGTTATCTCTGTTTTAATTAAAGGGAAAAGGTATAAAAATAAAAAATTACGAAATGAATATGATGAAGTTTATTTACATGTTTATAAGCCAGAGTGGGGAAAATACGCATTAATCGGGTCAAATCAACAAGAAGGTTGGAATGATGAAACAACAGCGAAAATTGCATTGGATGAAGACCTAGAGACACGATCTGGATCCTTTATACTTAAGTCATCAGGAGTGAATGATTTTATCCTTTCTGAACCAGAAATTAAATTAGGATTATTCACAAGATTTGAATTCAATTTATTTTATGTAACAGAAATAAAAGGCGAGTTAAAATTTCGTTCAGATCTTAAATATGCATGGTTTACAAAAGAAGAAATCATGAAACGAAGATCAGAAAACAATGATAATCTAATTATGACACGCCACGAATTGCTTGAGAAAATTGATAATACATATAAACTTTCATCAATACCCATTACAGTAGGAAATATTAATCTTCTAAATTATGACGATACTTATTATCACGTTAAAAAAATGCAATATTATTTCAATAATGGAGTAAAAGAAATTTTTTTCATTGGAAAAAAATTTCTTCGATTAATCCTTAAGATTTGGTGGATCATTTCCATAATTATTATTCTTATCGTATTGTTATTCTTAATATTTCCTTTTCACTGGGATAAATTAGAAAGAACCGATATTATTATAAGCCTCCTAGTCTCTATTTTGACAATAGGATATTTTTTAATCAAACAAATAAACAAACACAACAAAAATAAATAGAAAGGTTGATTTATGATCTTTTTTATTAAATGGGAAACTTGGGATGATGCTAAGCAAGATTTATGTGAAATTTTCGAGATGGATTTAGTAAAACATCTTGAATATACCATACAATTTGCAGAAAAATATCATGGTGACCAGAAAAGAGTAAACGGAGAGCCCATCATAAAACATTTACTTCAAGTTTTAGAAATTTTAATTTTAGAAATGGGTATAAAAGATAAACCAATCTTGACAGCTAGTATATTACACGATATTTTAGAAGATACTTCTGTAATAGAAAATGAAATAATTGATTTGTTTGGAAAGGAAGTATTTAATATTGTTAAAACTTTAACGAAACCTAAAGTTACTCAATCTCAGAATAAACAAACCTTAAAAATTGATTACTTAAAATCTCTAAAAAATGCTCCATCGAATGTTTTAATAATTAAATTAGCAGATAGATACAGCAATGTTCAAAGATTATCTATAGATCCATCTTATGATCGACAAAAATCATATTATAAACAAACTGTTGATTATATTATTCCTTTATGTAATAATTTTCCTAAATTTAGGACTTTATTCAACTCTTGGCAAGAATTTTACAGTTTCCTATCGAATTAAAAATTCAAAACATCATCAATTTTTAACCTAGGTTGTAAAATATTTATTGTTTTTCTATGAACTGCTTCTAAAGGTTCACTAGCATCAATCACTTCAACAGCAAATTTATTACAAAAATCCTTACTTATCTCAATATATAATGGTCTATGTTTTCTCAAAGATTCTAATTTGTCATGATATTTATTGCTGGTTCCCCTCTTTTCTACTCTTTTTAAGCTTATTAATGGATCTACATCATATATTATTATTAAAATTGGTTTGGGAAGAAAGAAGTGGAATTTGTAGACCCTTGCACGTGACGTAAAAGTGTCAAATTGATATACCATCATGCTAATAAAACTCCGAACAGAAATTATAGTAATACCTTTTCTGATTAACGGTTTTACTTTAAAATTTATTAAAAAAAACCTATCAATGAAAATTAGAACTATTTTTAATAATTTATTTTTTTCATCTAAATCAATGTGAATTCTCTTTAAATATTTCATACACAAAGCATAAAATCTGGTTGGTTCATTTACAATAATTGCGTTTATTTCGTTATCTGTTAACCATTTTTGTAACAAATAAGCTTGAGTATCTTTTCCTACTCCGCTATTTCCTTCGAGGATTATATAATTACCTTCCTGGTTATTACTATTATTCATAATAATCTCTAGTTTATTAAATCCTCCGATAAAGTAATAGATATCGCATAATTTTTTTTGTATTGGCAAGAAAATTTTTAATTAAGATTTTGGTTGAGTCGCTTAATTAGACTTTTGCTAATAAATAAAAAAAATTGAATTTATATAGTGCTTTTCAAATCCAGGCGTGAGGATAAGGGATAATCATGATTTCAAATAATTAGCGATTTTATAATTATAAAGCAGAATTATTTGAAAAAAACAACGTGTTGCGGAAATTTTTCAAAACTAGACATTTGTTTTCATATTATTTTTAAGGGATGGCTTGTAGTCAAGCATGTTCTGGACGTTTCAGCGAATTGTGATCCAACCTTAGTGAAGTGTGCGTCGCTGAAGCACCAGTCAATTAATCCTTCTCTTCCTATTCTTCGGTTATTACTTTCAACTTATGACTGCCTACTTTCCCTTCCTCTGTCTGCTTCCCCTAGATCTGCGTATGGTGGATTCACAATCCACATTCAAAACCACAGGCGTAAATAAAGATAATTGTCAAAACTGTACCCAAAATAGTTAGGTGTCATGTTGTAGGGGCGAAGCAATAGGAGCTAAGAGAACGTCATCCTGGTGATCACGGAGGGGGAGGTGAGTCCGGGTAAGGGTAAAGCATTGGGATATGTTAAAGTTGAAAGCTGAAAGTTGATACCCCTGCGAGGCACGGATGCTTTACCTGGGGTCTGGCAGGGAGTCCGGGGACGGGAGACGAGAGACTAGCCCGTCTTGAAGCAAGAAGTACCCGAGCGAAGAGAATGTCGTACTGGTGATCACGGAGGGGGAGGTGAGTCCGGGTAAGGGTAAAGCATTTGTTCCGTAATTTGTAGATTGATTTTGATCAGTAGAATAATTTTACGTTTTGGAATTTTTCCGATAAAGCAGGATCAAATGCTTTACCCATGCGCACGGGCAGAGCTGGCAGGGAGTCCGGGGACAGGAGACGAGAGACTGGCCTGTCTTGAAGCAGAAAGTGCTCGAGCAAAGATAACGTCGTGCTGGTGATGACGGAGGGGGAGGTACGCACAGGTAAGGGTAAAGCATTTGATCCGTAATTTGTAGATTGGTATTGATCAGTGGAATAATTTTTGTGTTTTGGAGTTTTTCCGATAAAACAGGATCAAATGCTATACTCTTACGGCTGGAAGGGCTGGTAGGGAGTCAGGGACGGGAGACCAGACTGGCTTGTAGCACGAAGTACTTGAGCAAAGAGAATGTCATGCTGGTGACCACGGAGGGAGAGGTAGGTCTGGGTAAGGGTAAAGCATTTGATCCGTAATTTGTAGATTGTTTTTGATCAGTAGAATAATTTTGCGTTTTGGAATTTTTTTGATTATGCAAGACATCAAATGCTTTACCCATACAGCTGGAAGTGAGACTGGATCAAATGCTTTACCCAAACGGTTTACAAAAGCAGTGCTTTTGACCATAATTACTTAAATCCGAATTTCCTGCTAATGAAAGTCTTGTCCATTTTCCACCCGACGCATGTCATACAATCCCGCCATTCATAACCGCCACTCTCTCCGCCTGTCAGGGTACGATTACACTCAACCAGGTGCTTACTTCTTGACCATTAATGCCCACAAAATGGAACACTTGTTTGGGAGAGTTGTTGATGGGGTTGTGCATCTTTCACCTGTGGGGGAGATCGCCCAGGAGCAGTGGCTGAAAATCCCTGACCACTTCGCGAATGTCGTACTGGATGAGTTCGTGATCATGCCTAACCATCTGCATGGGATTCTGGTGATTACCGAGGGGGAGGGTGGAGGGAATGGTAAGGGTAAAGCATTTGACCATCGAGAAATTCAAAATAGTACAATAATTTCAAGTTCCTCGATTAATCTAAATTTCTCGAAAATTTTGCAATCAAATGCTTTACCCATACGTGCTGCCAGGGCTGGTAGTCAGCCCGGCTCGATACCGGCGATTGTCCAGAACTTCAAGTCGATCACCTCCCGCAAGATCAACAGACTACTGGAAACACCTGGATCTACTATCTGGCACCGGAACTACTACGAGCATGTCATCCGAGATGAAGAGGATTATGACAGGATCGTTGGGTACATCCGGGAAAATCCACGGAGATGGTAGGGGTAAAGCATTTGATAATCGTGAAATTCTAAATAGTACAACAATTTTAAGTATTCCTTTATTTCGAATTTCTCGAGAATTTTACAATCAAATGCTTTACCCGTACGGATAGCAAGGCGGGAACTCAATGAAGCGGGTTGTCGTCATAACTAAACATTGGCGCGGGAATTGCACCGATGGAAGTTTATTGTATACTGATGAGACGGTGAATTATGCAGCGAGTTGTGACAATCCCTGGGCAGTTGCAGGGTAGGACTAAATCAAAATCTAATTTCGGAAAAATTCTGGGCATCATTCTGCTGGTGCTGGTTGTGCTGGCGCTGCTGGTGCCGATGGCGGCGGTGGCGGGCAGTGCCCTGTACGTACGGCAGACGCAGATGATCCTGCCGGGTGTGGCGGTCGGCCCGGTGGAGCTGAGTAATTTGCCATTGGCGGAGGCTTCCACCTATATCGACAATTACTGGAACAACACCACCCATTTTGTGGTTTTGAATGAACAATACAAATGGACAGTCACGCCGCCCAATATCGGGTTGTGGATTGATCCCGTGCAGACCGCCGAGCGTGCTTTCGATGTCGGTCGCAATACGGGCGGGGTCGGGGAGATCCTGCAGCTGGCAACCACAAAGCAGGTCGCGATTGCGCCGGTGGTGACTTTTAATGAAGACTACGCCCGCGAGGTGCTACTTGATTTATCCACGCGCATGAATATCCCGGCGCAGGATGCCACGTTGGCACAAGATGCACAGGGGCACTGGTACGCGCAGGCGGGGGTGGACGGCTGGGGGCTGGACGTGGAGGCGGCGATCGCAATGATCAAGGCTGATCCACAGGCGGTGTTACAGTCGGGGTATTTGCAATTACCGATGGTGGCGATTCCCCCGGCGGTGGCGGATCTCTCCTCCGAGCTGGAACGCATCGCGGTGCATTACGAACGGCCGATTCAACTGCGCGCCTGGGATGCCATCACGGACGAACTGCTGACCTGGACACTGCCGCAGGAACTGGTGGCGGGCTGGGTGCATCTGGATGATCCCTATGGCGAGCCGTATATTACGGTGGACACAGCGCAATTCGAGCAGTATCTGGCGGAATGGGAAAGCACGATCGGTAACCGCGAGATTGATTTCAAGGATCCGGTGGAGCAGCTGGATGACGTCTGGACGAGTGGCGGGGTCTATACCATCTTCCTGCGGCACAAAGCCACGCAATATACCGTCAACTATGGGGACAATCTGGTCAGGATCGGCTTCCAGGTCGGGATGCCATACTGGAAGATTCAGGAAGCCAACCCTGGTACGAGCATCTATAATGTCTCCGCCGGGCAGGTTTTGACGATCCCCTCCAAAAACGAGATGCTGCCATATCCGCCGGTGTTCGGCAAGCGCATCGTGATCAGCATCACGGAGCAGCACATGTGGGTGTATGAGAACCTTGCGTTGAAATCCGAGCATGTGATCAGCACCGGGATGTCCAATTCCCCGACGCTGCCGGGTGTCTTCCAGATTCAGACGCACGAGATCAACGCCTATGCTTCCAACTGGGATTTGTGGATGCCGCATTTCATGGGGATCTACGAGGCAGTGCCGGGCTTTATGAACGGGATCCATGGCTTGCCGGTGCTCTCGAGTGGGGCGCGACTGTGGGCGAATGTGCTCGGGCAGCGGGCTTCGTATGGCTGCATCATTCTGGATCTGGCCAGCGGGGAGGCGCTGTATAATTGGGCTGAAAATGGGGTGGTGGTGGAGATTCTGCCCTAATCGATGAAATTCCGTTACAATTAAGCCAGGAGTGTGCTGATGGCCACAATTGTGATTATTTTTTCTTCGGATGCTGAATGGCGGGCTGCCAGAAAATTCCGTAAGGTTACGTTTGTTGAAGAAACGCCTTATGGGGAGTGCTTTGCGATGCTGGAGGGGGAACGAACCACCATTTACCTGCAGGGCGGCTGGGGGAAAATTTCTGCGGCTGCCAGTGCTCAATATGCGATTCTGCGTTGGAAACCGGCGCTGGTGATTAATCTCGGCACCTGTGGCGGGCTGCTGGGCAAGGTCGAGCGGGGGACTGTGATTCTGGCGGAGCGCACGCTGGTGTATGACGTGACCGAGCAAATGGGGGACCAAGAGCAGGCTTTCGAGCATTACGCCATTGACCTGGATTTGAGCTGGCTGCGGGAACCTTTGCCACAGCCGGTGCAGCGCGGTTTGTTGCTCTCGGCTGACCGGGATATTCTACCGGAGCAGGTGGCGTGGCTGCAGGAGAAGTTCGGCGGGATTGCAGCTGATTGGGAATCGGGGGCAATTGCGTGGGTGTGCCATAAGAATCGGGTGAAGTGCCTGATTTTACGGGGGGTCAGCGACCTGGTCGGCCCGGATGGCGGGGAAGCCTATGGAAATATTAAGGTCTTTCAGCGTGCCAGCGAAAAGATCATTGCCGATCTGCTGCAACATCTGCCGGCCTGGTTGGAACAGGCTGATCTGTAAAGATTCCGTGAGGCGTGAGGGTTAGCGGATTACAGCTTCTGGGCGACCACACCGATCCAGTCACTGCCGGCGGTGTAAGGCGTACCCTGCAGATCGTTCCACAGGCTGTCCACGCGGAAGCCGGCGCGGGTTAATTCGCGGGTGATGCTGTCGCCGTCGAAATCCTGAAACCAGTTGTTGTAGATGGAAATCTTTCCGTCGGGTTCAATCACGATCGACTGGTCGAGATAAATGGATTGTTCTGGGTAATCGAAGCCCTGCTCGAGCACCAGGTGCGGACCGGCTTTCCAGAAGCCGTCTTTGTCGGCATACCAGCCGTTTTTCTGGCCGTGTTTACGGCGCAATTCACGGGTGGTAACGTCCAGCACAAAGTGACCACCGGGTTTGAGGGCGCGCTTCACATTCTGTAAGAGTTGGCTGCGTTGTTCGGCGGAGAGCGGGCAATAATCACCGTAGATTAAGAGGGCAAGGTCGTACTGTTCCCGATCCTCGATGGTGAGGTAATTCTGGTAGCGGTAGGTGATCGGCAGTCCCAGCTGCTGGGCGGTTTGAGTGGCATAATCGATGGATGTGCGTGAATAATCCTCCCCGGTGACCTGGAGACCCTGCTGCGCGAGGCGGGTGGCATACAGTCCGGGACCACAGCCGAGGTCGAGCACGGATTGGCCGATTTTGAGCTGGAGATAGTCCACCAGCCAGTGCACGATTTGCGCGATGGTTTCCTGCTTGCGGCTGGCGAGATCGGTGTTGGGGTTGAGATGGGTGGCCAGCATCTGCAGCGAGATGTGCGGGTCATTCCAGAAGAGCGGCTCGCCGGGGGTGAAGGGCTCTGGTTTTTGCTGGAGCTTGATTAATGTTTCGAAATTGAGAAACCCATGGGGAGCGATTAGGGAAGAATTTTTCATTATTCGATTCCTGATAGTTGGATATATTGAGTTACATCTGAATTATAGACCACTTCCAGGGTGGTGAATCGTGCCCAGGGGGTGCCTTTGTCAGCCCAGGTGACTGCGGTCTGGGTTGGTTGCCAGTATTCGTTCTGGATTTGCCATTCCAACGCCTCGTTGATCCACAGGGTTTTGTTTTCACTCTCGTTTCCCTGGTAGCGCATGGATTGCATGGATTTCAGCAGGCCGGTCTGGGGGTCGAAGAAAGCGGTAATGCGCTCCACTTCGGCGGTGGATTGGCCTGGACCATCTTTGAAAGGAACCACCAGCATGGCGGAATTCTCGTCAATTGCTTCCCAGTGAGCCCGAGGGTCGGTTACCCAGATGGAGGGCATCCAGATCGCTTCTGCCCATAGCGCCAGATTGGCACCCTGATCTATCTTAGCACCTTCACTGATGCCGAATGGCAATTCCAGGCGAGCGGTGCCTTTGAGGAAATGTTCGTTGACTTTGAAGAAGGGAATTCCAAAGATGGTGTTCTCGAAGTAGTGGCGATACTCCTGCCCGGGGATAAAAGTGAAGCGGAAACGAGCTGGCAACCAAATGCCCGCAATGTTCATGCGACCGGTACCACTGATCACCGCCGACTCGAAGACAGGGATGGAGTCACCGTATAATTGGCGGTAATAGCGTTCCACCGGTGCGGGCAGATTGTCCGGAATGGGGATGGTTTGAAGGGGGGTGGTGGGGGCAGTATAGGACGGAAAAGGCATTGGATTGATTTGCAACCCGAGCCAGACGATTAAAATCAGGGCGATAAGGACAGACAAAATAATGATTAAAGGTTTCATAGTACACTCCTCACAAGAATAATACCCCTTCGGGAAAAGGATGTTATCGGTTGTTGGGTGGGAGAGACGCTATGCTTTCAAAGGGAAGTCTACCTGGTCAAGGGGATAGTTTTTTCTGTTAAAGGACTTTTTTTTGGGAAAATCGGCTGATCTGCTTGACTGCTGCGTGAACAATGATACAATAATACAAAGATACAATTGTACAATGATACAATATTTTATAAACTTGATCAAATTACTCTACAATTCCCGAGAAGGGATATTAAACAACGGAGGTTGACATTCAAATAATCATCGATTTTCGGTCCGGAATCCCCATCACCAACCAGATTGTAGAGCAGATTTACGATCATGTTGTTCAGGGTGAGTTGCAATCCGGGGAACAATTGCCAACCGTACGGGATTTGGCTGAAGAGCTGAAGGTAAATTTCAACACAGTCGCCAGAGCATACCGGATGCTGGATCAGGCTGGCATTATCAACACGCAGCATGGACGCGGCACTTTTGTCCTGCCGGAGATCACACCACAAACATCGGAAAGAATGGAAAAACTGGATCGAACCATAAAGGATTTTCTGGAAGAGCTTGAAAAGGAAGAGTATTCCGGAGCAGAGATATTGGCAGTGTTTCAGCGCAATTTGCGGCAAATGAAACACGATGATGACGAAAGCAGTCTGGTTGAATAAGATGGATGGGTAGAGGTAAAACAAATGATGTTAACTCAAACCATCTGCGAAGGATGGTTTTTTTATGGATGTTTCACGTGAAACAATTAGGAGCACTATGAAAGCAAAAACAGTATTATTATGGGTCATTATTATAGCAGTTGGTGCGTTGGTATTGGGTTTAGCGCTGGAACCACGCTTTTCGGATCGAATCGCCATTCACTGGGATGAGCAGGGGGTAGCGGATGGCTACGGTTCGCGCTTTATGGGGTTATTCTTTATGCCCATCCTCATTGTTGGGATGTCTCTGCTGTTGCTGGGTATTCCGCAAATCGATCCGTTGAAGAAGAATATCGAAAAATTTCGAAATGAATACTACATTTTCATTCTGATCTTTGCCGGTTATTTTGCTTATCTCCATGTTTTAACCTTGCTGTATAACGTGGGTTTGAAATTTAATATGCTGGCGATGATGATCCCTGCGATGGCTGGATTTTTTTATTATGTCGGCGTGATGTTGGGCAAGGCAAAACAAAATTATTTTATCGGGATTCGCACCCCCTGGACACTGCAGGACGAGGATGTCTGGAATGAAACACATGCAATAGGTTCAAAGGGGTTCAAATGGGCAGCGCTTATGTCGTTAATGGGTATCATTTTTCCGTCATTGGCCATCTGGTTCATGATGGTGCCGTTGTTTATCGCGGCTTTTTATACGATTATTTATTCCTATGTGGCTTACCGCCGGAAACACCGGAATAAGAACAATATTTAATGGAGAATAATGTTTCACGTGAAACATGAAAAGGATAAAAGCATGGAAAAAATTATTGAAGTATCGCATTTGCAACATAAATATGGTGATTTCCAGGCAATTCAGGATCTGACATTCAGTGTTGAACACGGAGAAGTGTTCGGTTTGCTGGGTCCGAATGGTGCTGGAAAAACCACCACAGTCAGGCTTTTGAACGGTATGTTCGAGGCCAGTGGTGGGACGATTTCGGTGATGGGGTTTGATCCGAAGAATGCTGGCGAGAAGATCCGCGAAAATGCCGGTATTCTGACAGAAACACCAGCGCTGTATGAACGCCTGACTGCCCGTCAGAACTTACGCTTTTTTGGCGTGTTGGCCGGGTTGGCGGATCGGGAAATCGAACAGCGCACAGAGGAATTGCTGGAGATGTTTGGTCTCAGTCAGCGCGGTAATGATCGCACTGGTACATTCAGCAAGGGGATGAAGCAGCGTCTGGCATTATCGCGGGCGTGGTTGACGCACCCAAAATTGCTCTTTCTGGATGAACCGACCTCTGGTCTGGATCCAGAAGCGGCGGTGCAGGTGCGTGAGCTGATCGCAGATGTGCGCCAGCAGGAAGGCACCACGGTGCTGATCTGTACGCATAATCTGGATGAAGCCCAGCGTTTGTGCGACCGGCTATTGATCATGCGCTCCGGCAGCACGCTGGCGACGGGCAGTCTGTCCGAATTGCGCAAGCTGGTTTCGCCCGGCATGTGGCTGGATGTGCAATTCCTGAGCCCGTTTGAACCTATGGATCGGATCCGTGGCGTCAATGGTGTTTTGAGTCTGGATGTGCGTTCCTTAAAGGAAGTGAAGATCGAAGTGCAATCTGAAACGATGATTCCGCAGGTCGTTTCCGGTCTGGTTGCTCTGGGTGGGCAGATCTTACGTCTGCAGCCGCAGGAAATCCCGCTCGAGCAGGTTTATTTACAATTACAGAACAGTAGCAATAATGGCCACATGGGTCATAACGGAGGTGCAAAATGAACTGGCGCAAAATTCGTATTATCACCTGGAAGGATATTTTAGAGGTTCGCCAGAATAAATCTGTGGTGATTTCAATGGTTATGGTGCCTTTGATCATTATGTTTGTTTTGCCAGTGGTTATGCTGGTGATTGCCAACACAACTGGATCGGCCGAAGCCCTCAATGATCCGGATTTACAGATGATGTTTGAACGTATTCCGCCTTCCATCGCTCTCATGTTAGGGGAGATGAATGAGGTGCAATTATCGATTGCGATGTTGTTGGGATTTTTGTTTGCGCCAATGTTTCTGATCATGCCTTTGATGCTTTCATCCAGTATTGCGGCGGAGTCTTTTGCTGGCGAACGTGAGCGCAAGACGCTGGAAGCACTTTTGTATACCTCGGCTACCGATACGGAATTGTTTATTGGCAAAGCGCTGGCAGCTTTTGTGCCTGCTGTTCTGGTTTCATTGGTCAGTTTCCTGATTTACACGATTGTTATAAATGTTGGTGGCTATCCTTTGTTCGGGTATTTATGGTTCCCGCTGCCCACCTGGTATCCGTTGGTGTTCTGGGTTATGCCAGCCTTTGCTGCGCTGGGGGTGGGGGCGACCGTCCTGATTTCCGCGAAAGTACAGACTTTCATGGGCGCTTATCAGGCCAGCGGTTCTCTGGTCATTCTGGTGTTGGGGTTAATGGTTGGGCAGGCTTCCGGATTGATCTATCTGAGTGTATGGGTGGGAGTTGTGCTGGGATTTATCATCTGGCTGGCAGCAGGAGTGCTGTTCTTCCTGGCTATACAACAATTTAATCGCAAAGCATTGTTATACCAGAGCGCCCATTAATAGAGAGGTGTGTTATGGAAAGTAATCCAAACATCGTTTTGATTATCACATTTTTACTGGCCGGAACATTTAATGTCATCTTTCCCCTGATTTTGGGGTATTGGATCATCAAAAAGAAAGGCACCAACTGGAAGTTGTTTGGGATTGGTGTTTTGACATTTATCGGATCGCAAATCTTCCATATTCCTGTGGTCCGGGGACTGACGACTGCATTTTCCAGTGGTTTGTTACCGCACGTTGATCCGGGATTTGCACCATTTTTCAATGCAATCGTGTTGGGTCTGCTGGCTGGTATTTTTGAAGAGACAGCCCGCTGGATCGGGTATAAATTGCTCAAAAAGAAGGGCGATTCCTTTGGTGCTGCGCTTACATTGGGTGCCGGGCATGGTGGAATAGAAGCGATGATCATTGGTGTCAGTGTGCTGGCGAGCCTGGTATCGATGCTGGCTCTACAGAGCTCAAGTGGCGTCCTGTCAGCTTTACCACCGAACCAGGCAGCGCTGGCTGAGCAACAAATGCAGGCTTATTGGGCGACACCCTGGCATTTGCCACTGGCTGGTGCGGTGGAGCGCGTTGCTGCTCTCGGTTTGCACATTAGTTTGAGTGTGATGGTCTGGCTGGCAATCTCATTCCGAAAGCCACTATGGTTCTGGGGGGCGATCCTTTATCATGCGGTGGTGGATGCGTTGGCCGTATTGGCGATGTCGTTTGGTGTCGAGGTCTGGTTGATCGAAGCCGGTCTGATTCTGATTTCGGGCGGGATGCTGTATTGGATCATTCGCACTGCCAAAAAGATGGATCGGGAGCGGGTGGTTCTATTAGATCTGTCATAATGTAAAAATCTTTTCGAAGAGGGTTGCTTTCGATTAGCTGGCAGCCCTCTTTTTTATTCTCTTCTCAGGTTTGCAAGATTTCTGATAAACAGACTAGTCTGTTTATACAAAAACATTAGAACATATGTTTTATATTATGTGATCAATGTTGACGGTTCGCTGCGGCTTTGCGTTTTTTTTGCTAGAATAGAATCTAAAGAATATAAGACAAAGCCAACCAATCTTGATGGCTTTGTTTCTCAACAAAATTGGAGACAAGGAGCTCTATGATTTCTGAAATGGATATAGCAATTCGATTAGGAGTAGCTTTTTTATTGGGTGCGATTATTGGGATTGAGCGTGAGTTGGATAACCAGCCAGCAGGTTTGCGCACCAATATCATCATTGTGATGGGGTCAGCACTGGCAATGATTCTTTCCGTCTCGCTCTCGTACTACTATCAACCGGCTGGTGGCATGGGTGATCCGGCACGTCTGGCTGCTCAGGTCATTTCCGGCGTTGGCTTCCTCGGAGCGGGTGCGATCTTGCATGCGGGTGTCAATATTCGTGGGCTGACCACTGCGGCCACGATCTGGACAATGGCGGTGGTGGGTCTTGCGGT
Organism: Anaerolineaceae bacterium; assembly: GCA_030653365.1. Classification (GTDB taxonomy): domain Bacteria; phylum Chloroflexota; class Anaerolineae; order Anaerolineales; family Anaerolineaceae; genus UBA6170. Next base: position 171,562 of record JAURZL010000014.1, on the reverse strand, counting down.
TGGGGCAGGTTTCTTTTCTGCCGCGGTGATTGTTACGGTTGCGTTATTTATCGTTTTATCGGTTCTGAACAAACTGGAAAACAAACTGTTTCATCCCAAAATGATTGCCCCGATTACGATCTGGATCAAGGGTGAAAAGCCAGATCTGGTTGCACTTCGCAGTCTTTTTGATCAAAAACATGTTCAATTAATTTATTTGAGTTATGAATATGATTTTGAGGATATGGACACGAAGGTCAGTCTGCAATTTAGTTGTAAACGAGCGAAATTGATTGACGAGATCCAAAATAAAATCTATCAAATACCGGGATTGCGAAAAGTACACTTTGGGAAAGGCGCGCAAATCTAGAATGGATTGGAAGTGATGAAAACCGGTCTAATCAGTCGTATAATGATAGTGGGTATCCCCTCAATAAAGCAGGAGAACAGAGGTTTTTGGCAAGGTTTTTCCGTCAAAAACACCGTGAATGGGAAGATGAGAAGAACCAAATTGGATTTGATGATTTAAATTATGAACAGGGCTGATTTTGGCAATCAAAATGATTCAATACCTGGTTCAAAAAAAATTACTTTCAGACGTTTGAACCAGGTCCGGGAAGCAGCAAAGCGCATTCCGATCGATAATGATTCGCGTATCATAATCTTCAGTGATTGTCATCGTGGTGATTATGGCTGGGCGGACGACTTTGCCAAGAATCAAAATCTGTTTTATTATGCCCTCTCTTATTATTTTCATGAAGGTTATACCTACATTGAATTAGGTGATGGTGATGATTTATGGAAAAACCACAATTTTCAAGAAATATTTACGGCCCACCGCGTCATTTTTGAAGTGATGATGCGATTTTATGCTGAAAAGCGGTTCTACATGATGCTTGGCAACCATGATATTGAAAAATCCTCGCCACGATTCCTGCAATCCAATTTTCATACATACTTTGATGAAACCACCCAGCAGCGTCGACCATTTTTTCCGGATTTAGAAATTCATCCAGGGCTGGTGTTACAACACGAACCCACCCAGCGGGAATTATTTTTGGTGCATGGTCACCAGGGTGATTTGCTTTCTGATCTCTTCTGGCCGATTGGCCGTTTTTTTGTGCGCGTATTCTGGCGCAATCTGCAGCTGTATGGCTTGGGTGATCCGACCAGTGCGGCAAAAAACTTCACCAAAGCCAAACGGGTGGACAAAAAACTGATTTATTGGAGCAAAGAAAACCGCAAAATGATTATAGCTGGGCACACCCATCGACCCCGTTTTCCTTCCCTCAATCATGTGCCTTACTTTAATACCGGCTCGGTGGTATCGCCTTACAGTATTACCGGGATCGAAATTCGCCATGGGCAGATCGCCATGATCCGCTGGAGTGTCAAACCTGATTTTGGCGGAAACTTGCGAATTGTGCGTGATGTGATGTCCGGCCCGCAGCCGCTGGATGCATGGGCGTATTGATAGCTGTTAAGCTGATAAGCTAGTTGAGTTGTTGAGCAAAGTACGGTGCGCTGCACTTGGGGATAATCATGTAACCCCCGAATGGAACCAAACAACTTGTAATTACAAGTCTAGAAGTGCGTTGCACCTAGGAATTAACTACAAGGTGCAATGCACTTCTGCCCGAAAGATCGCCAACACAAATTCCATAAATTTCGTTTTAGGTTAATCCTCAAGTGCAATTCACCGGAGAATTTTCCTTAACAGCTTAACAGCTTAACAGCTTATGAACTTATGAATTATTTACGGATAAAAAATATCCACGTATTCAAATTCAACAATGATCGGGGTTACCTCGTAGGAAGAAGCGGAAATACCGATCAAGCCTTCCTTTAATGTGCGATCACGAACACTGTTGGTTTGTTTGCCGTTAATCCAGAGTGTCATTGTATCACCCTGACAACGGATGGCATATTCGTTGTACTCTTTACCGGTTCGGATCTGGTTAGAACCGCCGCTGGCAATCAGTGTATAACTACCATTACTGAGTGATCCATCATAGCGCAGAATATTGTATAAACCATCACTGCCGATATTAAACTCATACCATCCCAGATTTTCATCATAGCGACACATCAAACTGACGCTATTGGTATTCATACCGCGATTTTCAACCAGTGTATGCACCTCGACATCATCATAATAATATTCATCATAGGTTAAATATGCCCAGATGTTGGTATCGTACATTTCAAATATGATTCTTCCGTTGTCCTGATAGATATCGAGCTGATCTTCATCACCATTGGTAGTGAACCATGACCACCAGCTGATATCACCATCAAATTCTTCTGTACGGTAGGGTTCATTCTCGGTATAAGTAGTTTCCCCTTCTTCTTCCACCCACGTTTCTGCTTCACCAGATAAACCGGCAGAACCCCAATAGGCTAATTTTTCACCATTCAAAGAACCTTCGAGGAGTTCATCCGTTTCCCAGCGGTACACAAAGACTTTAAGTTCGTCATCCAGGTCGTGACTCTTGAGGATATCGCAGTAATCTTTCATGGTACCATCGGTAGCAACCAGAATTTCTTCAACTTCATGAATGATGTCACCGGGTTTGATGCCGGCTTTGTCAGCAATCCCGCCGGTGGTGGTGGAATAAACCCAGATACCGGGGTATTCGCTGTTAGGTCCAAATACAATCGCGGTACCATCCATTCCCAAAGAAGCAACATTATTTCTTTCGCGCAATTGATTGACAATCGGGATCGCCTGGCTTGCTGGAATGGCGAATTGTTGGTCAAAGGTTGCCTGGGTCATGTAATTGATCCCGACTACTTTACCATCGTTTGTAACCAGTGGTCCACCAGAATTGCCAGGGTTAATTTTGGCGTCATGTCCATAAATGTAGGACATGGAGGACCATGAGGTCTGCCCATCAGCGTTGACTTTGGAAATGATACCCTTGGTAAGGTTGTATTCCGGATCCAGCAAGGGGAAACCAGCAGCATAGACATCCAGTCCGGTTTTTACCTCTTCTTCGTACCAATCGAGATAAGCAAAGTCGCTGCCTTCCACCTGGACAACAGCAAGGTCAGCACATTCGGAGGTTCCCAGGACGCGCACATTGCGGGGGTTTGTTTCACCATTTACGTAAGCCTTCAAAATGGCTGCACCTGCGACCACATGGTTATTGGTAACACCAATTCCGGATGGGTGGATGAAGAACCCTGATCCGCCCCATTCGGCATTTAGTACCAGACCTTGATCAATATCATTGTAAGTGCCGGTGGCAAATAACTGAAACACAGCAGGACGCACTTCGTCAATATTTTTTGCTGCGCCAGAAATGGAAGGTTGATCCACTACCGGTGCTGGGCTTGTGACTTCTTCTTTAACAGGTACACGCACTGGCTCTTCAGTTTCTTGTGTCGTTTTGTTTGCTGAAAGATTACAGGCTAAAGAAAGAATGATTAACAATAAGATCGGAATTAATATTTTACGTTTCACTTTTCCTCCAATAAGATTTAAAAAATCCAAAACTTCCGAAAGACAGACAATCGCAAGTTTTTATTGCAAAACAAATAAAAAAAACAAATTCACATGCTATGATATTTACAATTTTAGGTAGTATTCGATTAAAGTCAACCTACAAAAAAGAAATTTATAATAAAATAGCAATCCATTTGGAAGATTCTTAACAGGAATTCCCTTTTTCATTTACGCCTAAAAACTATTTCCTACCAACACTACATCAGAATGGTTTTTGTGGCCAGAATTCAGGTTTTGAATGTTTTTTCAAGTACAATAAAGGATATGAATCAAGCCGAAAAAGAAGAAGACCAGATCATTCTGGGTGATTGCGTGGAGATTATGCGCCAGATGGAGCCAGACTCAGTGGATATGATCTTCGCTGATCCGCCTTACAATTTGCAGCTGAGACAACAACTGTATCGCCCCGATCTATCCCATGTCGAAGCGGTCAATGATGCGTGGGATAAATTTGATGATTTTGAAACCTATGATCAATTTACGAAGGATTGGCTGAGTGCCTGTCAACGTGTGTTGAAGCCGAGCGGGACTCTTTGGGTAATTGGCAGCTATCATAACATTTATCGGGTAGGCACAATTCTGCAAAATCTGGATTTCTGGATCCTGAACGATGTGGTCTGGATAAAATCGAACCCGATGCCAAATTTCCGCGGCGTGCGCCTGACCAATGCCCACGAAACCCTGATATGGGCGCAAAAACAGCGCGGGACAACCTACACATTTAATCATCATAACTTGAAGATGATGAACGATGACCTGCAAATGCGCAGTGACTGGTACTTTGCACGCTGTAGTGGTAAGGAACGGTTAAAGGAAAATGGCTCGCGAGCGCATTCCACCCAAAAACCATTAGCACTTTTATACCGCGTCCTGCAGGTGTGTACCAATGAAGGCGATCTGGTGCTTGATCCCTTTTTTGGCAGTGGTACCACTGGGGCAGCTGCCCGTTTGTTGCGGCGGCGATTCATCGGTATTGATCGTGATGAAACTTATGTGCGCTTGGCAAAAGAACGCATCACTGGCGTGACACCCCTGGGCGAGGATTTTTTGCTTTCACAAATCAACCCACGCCGGGAACCCCGATTGCCATTTGGTGAATTGATCGAAAACGGCTTTTTACTGCCAGGCACGACGCTATATTTTGGTGAAAATAGTGCATTAGCAGCGCAGGTGATGGCAGATGGGTCACTGATGATGGATGGCAAACGTGGATCCATTCACCAATTAGGACGGCAAATCAAGTCTGGTCCGGTCAATGGCTGGACGGCCTGGTTCTATCTGGATCAAGTAAAAGGCAAGCGTTATCCGATAGATCGCTTGAGACAAAAATTACGTGAATATTTATCAGAAAAAGGAGATCTTGAATCATGAATTATCAACAAACTCGTTGGAGTCTGGAAGATCTATTCCCAGGTCCAAAATCCACTGAACTTGAATCTGCTTTCACCGAGCTTGAAAAACAGGTGGAAACACTCGAAAAACGCCGTCCGGAATTGACTGACGATATCACTTTGGAGACTTTTCTTTCCATTGTGAAGGAACTAGATACGAACACGGTGATAGGTCAAAAGATTTATACATTTGCGGGATTATATTTCTCGGAAGATACCCAGAATCAGATCTCGCAGAACCTAATGGCGAAAGTGGAACAATTTGTGGCAGAATTGACCAACCGCACCCTGTTCTTTAATTTGTGGTTTAAGGCACTGCCGGAAGGAAAAGCGAAAGGATTGATCGCTGGTAGTGGTGATTATGCGTATTGGTTGGAAGCAATTCGCCTGTTTATCCCACATACCCTCAGCGAAGCCGAAGAAAAGATTATCAATATCAAGAATGTTACCGGACAGAGTGCTTTACAGATAGTTTATTCCTCACTGACCAACCGTTATGTTTACAAGTTGGAAATTGATGGCGAAGTTAAAGAACTGACCCGGGGCGAGCTGATGATGTACGTGCGTGAATCCGATCCGGAAATCCGCGCCAAAGCCTATCAGGAGCTGTACAAAGTCTATGGTGATGATAGTTCCATTCTCGGGCAGATATATCAGACGCTGGTACGGGATTGGCGAAATGAGCAGGTGAGCTTAAGAAAGCATACATCCCCAATCGCCGCCCGCAACCTGATTAATGATATCCCTGACGCTGTCGTGGACACGTTACTGGATGTTTGTAGAAAGAATGCCGGGATTTTCCAACGCTTCTTCCAGCTCAAAGCCAGGCTGATCGGTATGGACCGATTGCGCCGCTATGATGTGTATGCGCCAGTAGTGAAATCCGACAAGACCTACCCATTTGCAACCGGCACAAAACTGGTATTGGATGCATTTGAAGCCTTTGATCCACGCTTTGCAGAAATGGCTGAACGTGTTTTCACCCAGAATCACCTTGACAGCGAAGTGAGAAAAGGCAAACGTGGTGGTGCATTCTGCTGGCCTTCCGGCCCCGACCTGACTCCTTGGGTAATGCTCAATTATCAGGGCAAGGCAGATGATGTTTCAACGATGGCACATGAATTAGGCCACGCTGTTCATGGCATGCTGGCTGCAGATCATACTATTTTCACTTTCCATTCCAATCTACCATTGGCAGAAACAGCGTCCACGTTTGGGGAAATGGTGTTGGTGGATCACCTCCTCAAGAATGAACCGGATGAAAATGTGCGCCGTGACATCCTGTTTGGACAGGTAGATGGCGCTTATGCCACCATCATGCGCCAGGCATACTTTGCGATGTTTGAGCGCCAGGCACACGATATGATTCAGAAGGGAGCTTCAGTGGACGAGTTAGCGGATGCTTACCTGGCGAATCTCAAAGAACAATTTGGCGATGCGGTAGAAGTCAGTGATGAGTTCCGTTGGGAATGGGTCTCGATCCCGCACATATATGATGTGCCCTTCTATGTATATGCCTATACATTCGGACAACTGCTTGTGCTCTCGCTTTATCAACAATACAAGAATGAAGGCGAAAGCTTTGTCCCGCGCTACACAAAGATCCTTGCAACGGGCGGCTCGAAGGCGCCTGTGCAGGTGCTTTCCGAAGCCGGCATCGATGTTTACGATGCAGCCTTCTGGCAGGGCGGATTTGAAGTCTTGAGCGGATTAATTGACCAACTGGAAGCGTTGTAGGGATACTAGGGGTTAGTTATTAGGGGGTAGTGGTTAGGAATTTAAGAGATGACTCGTAGGGGTAGGGGCAGTGTCCGCGACCTGCCCCATTAATTTTTAAACTATGATTATAGGGGATTGACATGATGGACTATGATGAGAAAATCAATGTCCAAACCTGTACCCTTGGGTATCTAAAAATCATAAAAATCCCAGTTCAGACATTTTTTCAACTTGTTGCAATACTGCGCTGAATTGCCCATTCGATAATGTGGGGATCTCGGGCTTCAGGCGTACACAGTAGCTTCGGGTTTGGGCGAATACGAGCGCGCATCAAATCCAGGCGATCAGCATCCCAACAGGTGCTGATGGTAATATCGGGATGACATTTACCGTTGGTGTGTCCGGACGTGGCAATACAAAGTTGATTAATTTCGTCGTTTGACAGATCCAGGTAATCCAGCAGATGTGAGCGAATGAATCTACAGGCACGCGCACCATGTCCCGGATCAAAACCATCCGAGTGTCGTTGAATATCATGCGTGAAGGCGAAATACTCGACCACCTTCAGGTTGGCCCCGTTTAGAACAGCCAGTCGTAAACCGTTTTCCCGCACCCGTATCCAATGCTGGAAGCCATGCAGACCGTTCCAATTAAGTTGGTAATGACCCTTGAGGAATTCGAGCAGGTCTTTGGTGATAAGCGGGCTGATGTCCATCGGATAAATTGTAACAGGAATGCAGATAGTTTATAGTCGACAGCTGATAGTTGACAGGTTTTATTGTGCTGTCCTAAAATATGTTTACTAAAAAAACAGCTTTTCTGCTCTTTCAAGATACTTTATCTAAACATGTTAAGTCCTAACAAGGTTAGATAAAGTGGCCGTTCAGATAATGTGGGATGGTGTTGATGTTGTATTTTATTTGTAATATAGACCTGCGAGCTGCATTTGTTTGTTGAAAGTGATTGTGTAGGTGAATGATTTGTTTTCATATTTTACAGTGACAACAGAGGTGGCGAATTCTTCAGCGGTCGATTTGTCGGTGGATCCAACTACATTGACACTCTCAATCGTATCAAATGTGCCTCCTCCTTCGATGGCTGCGTAGATCTGGACGAAAACATCGTCGGTGATGGCAACATTCATTTGTTCAGTGAACAAAGCGCGAAGTCCTTCAGAGTCCTGGGCATTCAGTAATGTAACGACATTTTCAGCTGCTGTTTTGACTTCCACCTCGTTATAGTCTGCGGACAATTCCGGGGCAGTACAGGCGGAAAGGGAGATAGCGCTTAAAATGGTTACCAATAAGAAAACGGTCAGTAATTTTATGCTTGATTTCTTCATTTTGATTCCTCTTCTATGAAGTTTTTGGATGATTGGTATTGGCTTTGAAAAAAGCTAATAGATTAAGGTTCTTCTTTATGCCAATCATAATCCAAATTTAGTTTTATGTGCATGGTGGTTGACAACCAGCAATTAATTAAAATAGATTTATTGTGGAAGTTGGCGGGATTTTATTGTGTTAGTTGGCGAAAAATTTCTTTGACTGAGATCCGATGTGATTCATTCCCTCACACACATATCAAATTATTCCCACTCAATCGTCGCGGGCGGTTTGGATGTGACGTCGTAGACCACCCGGTTCACCCCGCTGACTTCATTCACAATCCGATTGGCAACGCGCGCCAATAGATCATAATCCAGACGTGCCCAGTCAGCGGTCATGAAGTCGTCGGTGGCGACGGCGCGCAAGGCGATAGCTTCCTGGTAGGTGCGTGCATCTCCCATCACGCCAACAGAACGCACCGGTAGCAGCACAGCAAATGCCTGGGCGATACCGGGTTCGCCAACACTCTTGCGATTACCGAGTAATCCTGCTTTGGTTAGTTCTTCGGTGAAGATGGCATCCGCAGCACGCAGGGTTGCCAGACGCTCCATATTGATCTCTCCCAGGCAGCGAACGGCCAGACCGGGACCCGGGAATGGCTGCCGCCAGACCAGTTCAACCGGCAGACCCAGCGCTTCACCCACCGCACGCACTTCGTCTTTGAATAAATAACGCAGCGGTTCAACCAGCTCGAAGGAAAGATCCTCCGGTAGACCACCGACATTATGATGTGATTTGATTTTGTGTCCCTTGTTGCGATCGGGTGCGCTGGACTCGATCACGTCCGGATAGATGGTACCCTGAACCAGGAAGCGCGGCTTGCCAACCTTCAGCGCAGCTTGTTCAAACACGCGAATAAAGGTAGTGCCAATAGCTCTACGCTTGGCTTCGGGATCAGTAACCCCATCCAGGGCGTCCATAAATTCCTTGATAGCATCCACGGTGTGCATCTCTACACCCAGATTGGCTTTGAAGGCAATCTCCACCTGCTGACGTTCATTTTTGCGCAGGAGGCCGTGATCGACGAAAACAGCCACCAGCTGATCACCGATGGCATGGTGAACCAGGGCAGCTGCGACACTCGAATCGACGCCACCACTGACGCCCACCAGCACGCGTTCTTGTCCTACCTGCGCACGTATGCGTTCAACACTCTGTTCGATGATGGATGCGGCAGTCCAGCTGGGGGATGCCTTGCAGATTTCGACAGTAAAACGCCGGATCATCTCGACGCCGATAGGTGTATGGCGCACTTCCGGATGGAATTGCACCCCGTAATAATGGCGCTGTAGATCACCCATGGCTGCATAAGGACTGTTACGACTGGTTGCCAGCTTCACAAAGCCGGGCGGGAGGGCTTCCAGACGGTCGCCATGCGACATCCAGACTGGGTAATCCCCAGCATCGATCAGCGGATTGGTCTGTACAACCGAAATCTCTGCCATGCCATATTCACGCTCCTGAGAAGAAGCAACTTTCCCTCCCAGGGCTACCGTGATAGCCTGCATCCCATAGCAAATGCCCAGGATGGGTAGACCGGATGCCAGCACATACTCAGGGACATCCGGAGCACCCAAATCATAAGCGGAATTAGGTCCACCGGAGAGAATGAAACCTTTGGGTTGCAATGCCATGACCTGTTCCTGGGGAGCATCCCAGGGGAACATCTCGGCGTAAACCTGCACCTCACGTACCCGCCGTGTGATCAACTGGCTGTATTGTGAGCCAAAATCGAGGACGATGACCGTGTCACTCATGCTGTTTTAGTCCGCAAATTCGATTTTACCGTCATCCATGTTGGTTATGATAACCAGTGATTCGATCGGGATTTTTAATACAGAGAGCTTTTGGCGGCCACCCTCGAAGATTTTTTCAACCAGGGTTCCAATTCCAACAAGTTTTGCGCCAGCTGCCATTGTCAAGCGAACCAGACCCTGGATCGTGTTTCCGGAGGCAAGGAAATCATCGATGATCAACACTTTTTCTCCGCGGGCGATGTACTCGGGAGAGACAATCAATTCCACCAGACGGCCTTTGGTATGCGAAGGGGCAGTGGTCAGGTAAACCGTATCCGGCATGGTAATCGGTTTTGTCTTGCGGGCATAAACGACCGGAATACCTAGGTATAAGGCAGCCATCACAGCAGGGGCAATCCCGGAAATTTCTGCCGTGAGCACCTTTGTGGCTCCAATATTTTCGAAGCGCTTTGCCAGTTCCTGCCCGCAGGCATTCATCAAAACCGGATCAACCTGATGGTTAATAAAACCATCGACTTTCAAAATACCACCCCCCAGATTTGCCCCTTTTTGAAGAATCATATCTTTTAATAATTGCATGTATACTCCTTGATATTAAAAACAAAAAACTCAGCGAAAAGGCCAGTTCAATTCATTTTACATCGTATCAGATGGGATTGGAACAAAAACAGGCTATGAAAATTTTACCAGTTTTTTTCCATCCTGGTGATTTATGACAGATTCATGTAGCGACTCTATCCAAAGCTCAGTTTGACGTGGATGTTTGAAGCGAATCACCTGCAGATGCGCGTGCTGCGGTTCCTGAAAAGCGATCAGGTACTTTTTCTTGTGTTGGGGATGGGTGGAGATCAACCAGAGAAACAGAGAGTCTCGCGAGAAGAAGTTGTCTTTAAAGCGTTCACGATTCCCATTCCACAATTCAACTTTTAGAATGATCCTTTGAATTGTGCGGATGAATAAACGAACAAACACCACCATTAAAGGATAATCCAGCCAAATAATCGTATCAGCACGTGGCCAAACCAGATCGCGTACCTGGCTGTAATTGCCATCCGTGATCCATCGATCCTGGCTGGTCATAGCGTCCAGGCGTATACGCATTTCCTCCCAGGGGGCTTCTGTCCAACCGGGCATCCAATGTAAGGCATCCAACTCGATAACGTTAAAGTTGAGCGCAACTCCCAGCTGTTGTGTGAGAGTGGTTTTGCCACTGCCGGTGGCTCCAATCACAGCGATCCGGCAGCCAGGTTTGGGAAAAGTTGGTTTGGTTCTGGTCAATTTGAAAACTCCTGAATGGGAGACAAATTCTAACAGCTAATAGGTGACCTGAGAAAGGCTGATGGAAGGGATTCTTAACAGGTTGCGTGGCCAGTCTGGCTTACTTTTGCTCGAAATTCACTTCGCTGTATTCCTGGATGGCAGCCTCCAGCAGGATAGAGTCTGGATTCATCAAATTCTGATCGAAGAACCCGATCAGAAAATCATTGAACAAACTGATTTCCCTTCCAGCTGAAATTGGCCCTTTCAATCCGAGTGCTGCTCCCAGAGGAGAATAAAGCGAGATATCCGAGAAATCATAATGCTGGGTGCCCAGGATGGTCATGCGTTGCAGTTGTGAGCCTTGTGTTTCATTTTCCCAGAGTTGATTAACCAACGAGAGATTGGGTTCGCGCACCCAGTTTTCAGAGAACATATTTAAGGAAGGCTGGCTCACACCACTGGCTGGCATGGCACGGTCGTAGGGCACCAACCAGGGATCCTGTCCCACCACTGCCAGGCAGCGCTGGTCCTGCCAGCAGGTTTGCAGCACGGCTCCGCCACCGGTGGAATGCCCGAACATCCCGATGCGAGAGGTATCCAGATGTCCCAGAAAGACGGATGAGATCTCACCGGATTGCATGCGTTCAACCTGATCCAGGGTAAACACCAGATCACCTACCCAGCTCTGACCGAGTATATAGGCAGCAGACGCATATTCTTCTTCTGACACTCCGGAGGGAAGAGCGCCTTCTTTGTTGTAGATTGCCGAACCATCCGGATAAACGCTGATCACAGCCCCATAGGCATGCTCCGGAGCAAAGACAATATACCCCTGCGATGCCAGGGCTTCCATCTGGGCGGTATTCTGGTAACGCATCCCATTCAAACCATGGGAGAAGACCAGTACTGGCCATTGATCGAAACAGGTTGCGAGTGGCGCATTGAGCAAAGCATTGGTGGTGGCAAGCCTGAAATGATTCAGGAAAAAACCCGGAAAGCCAAAGTTTTTTGCCAGAGCCTGAGCATTGATGACGCCATCTGGCAGGTAGGGAGCTGGTTCGCCAATCTGTCCTGCGGTGGCTGGGTACCAGACCTGAACCATCATTCGGCGCGATTCGCTGGGTGGTTGGGCGTAAACCTGATCCAGATTAGGGCTATAAACTTCCAGACGGTTCTCATCTTCCCAATAAAACGAAGTTGTCCCAACCGCATAAGGACCCTGCGGAACAGGGAAGACCGGAACGGGCAGAAAAGCTGGCAACGCAGTACCGACCAACAGAAAAACAAACCCAAAGATGGTAAATTTTTGGTTGAATTTATGTTCTGGATGAATGGCTTTATGAAAAGCCAGCGGAATGATTCCCACAGCCAGCACATACAGGAGGATCATCTGCCAGCGAGCACCTTCAAAGAAGAGATGATAGCCAATGGCAAGAAGGTTTAGTGTAGGTAATAGATGAATCCAGGCAGCTTTATCCGTGCGTAGGAAGCGCAACAGCAAAGAAAGGAAAGTAATAACAAGAATGATGATTTCAAATATACGCATGGTTCACCCCGGGCAGGAATTCTACGCTTAGCTTATCATTGAAGGAGCGGAAGATCAAGAAAATTAAGAACAATTTGTAAGAGTTCTCCCTGACAACCGGTATGATGTACAATTAAACCCTGATGATACTCAATAAGGAAGAGAAATGACCAGCAACCCGAAACTAACCCAAATCGACATCTTCACCGACGGTGCCTGTATAGGCAATCCCGGACCAGGGGGCTATGGGGTGATTGTTGTGCAGGATGGCCAGGAAATCGAACGCTCGCAAGGGTATCGCCTGACCACCAACAACCGCATGGAGTTAATGGCAGCGATTGAAGGATTAAAAGTGCTGAAAGAGCCTGTGCGAGGGAGGCTGTTCACCGATTCAAAGTATCTGGCTGACGCAATCAATTTAGGATGGGTGGATATCTGGCGCGGAAAAGGCTGGCGTAAGGTTGGTAAAGGCAAGGTGCTCAACCCGGATCTGTGGCAGCAACTGCAACAACTTTTAGATACCCACCAGATCGAGGTGGTTTGGGTGAAAGGCCATGCCGGGCACCCAGAGAACGAGCGCTGTGACCGCCTGGCGGTTCAGGCAGCTCAGCAAAAGAATCTGTTAATCGACCAGGGCTACGAAACGAGTCAGACGGACACTGCACCACAACCTGGATTATTCTAACCAGCCTGTACTGCCTGTTGAATCAGGATGTTAATCCGGCTGATTTCATCTGCGTTGACGGTATGTCCCATGCCGGAATAGATTTGCAGATCAATATTGGCATTCATACTCTCCAGCAGGCTGGCCGTTTCATTCACTCTACTCAATGGAATGTGATGATCGATATCGCTGCAGCCGATGAATACCGGCAAGCGATCAAGATCCCCGCTGGCGGAACGAAGAGAGTCTTTGGGACCAATCCAGCCACCACTGAGGACGATCAATCCACCGTACCGGCGTGGATTACGGATCACGTATTCACTCGCCAGGCAGGCTCCCTGAGAAAAACCAGCCAATACGATCTGGTCCAGCTTTTTTCCTGAATCCAAGAGACGCTGGACGAGTGTGTCCACCCGTTCGAGAGCATTGGATAGATCCGGTTCATTCCGTTCGATGGGTGACAGAAAGCTGTAAGGGTACCAGCGGTATTGATCCGCCTGTGGAGCCAGATAATGGGTCTCCGGTGCGTTGAATTCAGCAGCCAGCGAGAGAATTGATTCCGCATTAGCACCGCGACCATGCAGAAGAATCATCACCTGACGGGCTGATTTGAATGGCGCACCAAGACTGAGAACGGGATTCTGCAGATGCGGGTTCTGGTTCATGATGTGACCTCGATCGGAAAAGAACGACGAATGGCAGGCAGGTTGGCTTCGATCGCTTCACGGCGTGGTTCCAGCCAGGGTGGCAAAACCAGCGTCTGGCCGAGGTTCTCGGCGGATTCATCGACGGTGAAACCAGGTTGGTCGGTGGCGATTTCGAATAAGACTCCACCCGGGGTACGGAAGTAAACCGAACGGAAATAATGACGCTCAATTACCTGGGTTGCTTGTATACCCATCTTCCTCACTTGCTGCTGGATCTCCAGTTGGTGTTCGTCGGAAGATGCGCGGAAGGCAATGTGATGAACCGAGCTAGCACCAAATATACCAGCAGCAGTATTGGGTTTGTGTACCAGATCAACAACCCTTCCGGGGGCATTTCCAGGAACACTGAAGCGATAACGATCGCCTTCCTGCCCACCGGATTCATATCCAAGCACATCGGTGAGGATTCGGGTGGTTGTTTCGACTTCGTCCAACCACAGGCTGACCCCATAAAAACCGCGCAGTTCATGCTCCTGGGGGATCGGACTGCCCTGCCATGGCTCGATGTGAGGTAAATTTTCGTCTGTGATGAGTTCCAGGCGCATACCTTCCGGATCGATGAAAGGAATTACCTCCTGACCGAATCGCGATTCGACGTGCATGGGTGAGAAGCCAAGTTGTTTCAAGCGGGCATTCCAGAAGCTTAATGAATTCTGAGGGATGGTATAAGCGACTGCCTGGGTTTCTCCTATGCCAACTTTACCCTGGACGGAGCGTAGCCAACCGAAGAACGTCATGGCTGTGCCTGGAATACCAGTATAATCACCATAATAAAGGTGATAGGTTCCGGGGTCGTCAAAATTTATGGTTGTTTTCACCAGGCGCTGTCCGAGCACCTGCTGGTAAAAGTCAATATTGGTTTGTGGATCTCTGGTTACGGCGGTAATGTGATGTAAACCGGCTGTTTTCATTAGTTAATCCTTTCAATAAAAATCATTCGATATCGAAATAATAACAAAGAATGAGATTGAAGCAAACTCTTTGTATAAAGTTTGATGTCGAATGAATTTTTAATGGCTCAAAGCTGACCACTGAAAGCTCAAAGAGGGCGAAAGAAGAAAAGTTGAGTAGCATTTGGGTATTATTATGATGGAAAGAGATTTGATCTATGATTATGGAGGATTAAGATGATACCCTATGATGATGAAATGATGAAATATGATTATGGGGGATTTACATGAAGCCCAAAGGGCATGATATACCCAAAGGGCATGATATACCCAAAGGGAACAGGTGTGCTCTATAGTGAGAAAATCATAGTCAATCTAGAAATCATTAAAATCATAGTTCTGATGAAAGAGGACTTATCCTGTAATTTTCAGTAAACATTTTTTAGGACTCAACACTCAAACCTCAAACCTCAAACCTCAAACCTCAATCCTAAATTCTAGTATCCTAATTCCTAATTCCTAAATTCTGGCAAGAAACTTGCTAGGTATTAAGTACTTTTGAAATTAAATGGGAGAATCAACCCGATGGAATCAATGCTTGACTTGCAAAACGTATCTAATAAAAAACGAATTGACCTGACCAGTCTGGTGACCGTCGCAGCAGAGAATGTTTATTCAACAGTAGGGCCAGGATTCGAAATCCAGATTTATCAACGAGCCATGGGATTGGAACTGGATGCGCTTAAGATTCCCTATTCTCGCGATTTGTGGATTGATCTCGTATATCGCCAACAGCGTATTGGCCATAAGCGGGTGGATTTTGTGATTGATGAACTGATGGTGTTAGTACGCGCACAACCCTCCCTGGATATCCAGGACGAAATACAATCCAGCACATATTTACGGAATACCGGCTGTAAAGCGGTGCTACTGGTCAACTTTGGGGCAGACCAGTTTGAATTTCGGAATATTCAGGCATCGGCATTTGTTAATTATTAAAATAAATTTTCGTATAATCATTATTAATGAAGAAAGAAAAAGAATTTCCACAAGAATCCGCTGAGATATTTAAGAAACTGCAATCAGAAATCATCTGGTTACATGCTAGATGGATAATTTTTGAACAACTTTTCACCAATTCTGAGGAAAGAGTAGAAATGTTGAATGAAACAGCGTCTTCATATTTTTTTATTACTCAACATGCGCTTTTCAATGATATCTTATTGTTTTTAAGCCGAATTTTAGATAAATCTAAATTAGGTAAAGATGAAAATTTATCACTAGAACAACTTATTACTCACTTAGATAAAGATAAATACCCTGATTTAGAAAGTAAAATGAGAGAATTGTTAGGAAAAATTAATTCTTTAAGTGTATCTTTGAAAACATACCGAAACAAAAAACTTGCTCATTATGATTTGGATGTTGCTTTAGAAAAAGCAGAATTTATCCCAAAAATCAATTTTTTAGAAATAAAAAACATTCTGAAAGCAATTCGAGAATTTATGAATGAGTATGAGATTTATTTTCTTAATAGTGACACTGCTTATGACTACTACTTCAGTATGACAGCAGATGGCAAGGCACTTATAAATAAATTAAAAAAAGCACACGCTTATGAAGAATTGGAAAAACAAGGGTTGATTGAAAAAGGGTATTGGCACAGAAAATCAAAATACAAAACTATTTAATACCATTCAACAATACTTAAAAAGCCTTTGTTACAAGAAATTGTAAAAAACTCTAAAAAGTTCATTTGTTGACCAATTTTCTTGGTTTTACTCCCAGTGAAATTGCTGGCTGTGCTGTTTTAGCCATTTTCGTTTGGCAGTATAATCCGGCACCATGGACAGCACCAACGACCAGAAGGACTGGCTGTGATTGTGGTGAACGGTGTGAGATAACTCATGCAGAATGACGTAATCGATGATTTCCGGTGGCGCCATGATCAACCGCCATGCGAAGTTAATCGTGCCACGTGCGCTGCAGGAGCCCCAGCGCGTGCGGGCACTGGTGATCTTAACCTTCTGATAATTGAAATTGTAACACTGGGCAAAATAAGCTACCCGTTCAGTCAGATACAGGCGAGCCTGTTCGCGATACCAATCTTCAAAACGTTTGCGAGCCTGTGGCAAAGCATTTTCTGACAGCACAAATGCCAGGTCGAACTGCAAAGCCGGTCGTTTTGGCGGTACCAGACGCAAGGGAAACTGTTGTCCCAGATACCAGAATTGTTCCCCTTCCACAAAATGGTGCCGTGGGATTGATTTTCGACGGGCATGTTGCATCTGACGGGTTTTTTCGATCCAGTCCGTTTTGCTGGTGATGAAAGCGTCAATCAAATTTCGATTGGTGCGCAAGGGAGCACGAACCAGCAAACGACCATCCGGCTGCACCACCAGTGCAATGGTTTTCCTCCGGCTCAAGATGAGTTCATCAATCGGAATTGTTCCCATGTAGCCGATTGTATCATATGGAATAGGTTCTATTAGGTGCTAAGAGCATCCTTGTTTTAACTCCCTATTTGATAAATGCCCTGGCACATATATGACCGCATGAAAAATTCTTAAGAAACGATTACAAATAATTACAGGTTCGTAATACTCTTATACAAATACTACCGTCTGGGTTTGAATACTGGTTTAATGGACATAGAAATATAGTAAAAAACAGGCAAATGCCTGATTGGTTTTATTGGTAAAAGAGGAAACAATGGAAAAGATAAATCGTTCTGATATTACACCAAGCTGGTTATATATGAATCGCCGTCAGTTTTTACAAAAAGTTTCGCTTGTGGGTGGTGCTGCCATATTGGCAGCCTGTGCGCCGGGTGTGATTCCCACGGAGGAAGAAGAAAAAATCATTCAATATGATGCTCCGACGGATATCACTTCTATCAAGACATACAATAATTATTATGAATTCTCCGTGTATAAAGATCGCGTGTTTGAACTTGCGGAGAACTTAAAAACAGACCCCTGGACAGTGGAGGTCTCGGGTTTGGTGGAAAACCCAACAAACTTCAGCATGCAGGACATCCTGAATCAATTCACACAGGAAGAGCGGATTTATCGTTTACGCTGTGTGGAAGGCTGGTCAATGGTAATCCCGTGGGTTGGTTTCCCATTGGCAAAATTGTTGGAGGTTGTAAAACCAACCGCAGAGGCAAAATTTGTGCGCTTTGAAACACTGGCAGATCCAGAACAGATGCCTGGTCTGACGGCCAATTTTCCCTGGCCTTATCAGGAAGGGTTACGCCTGGATGAAGCCATGAATGATCTGACCATTCTGGCTACCGGAATTTATAATGAACCGCTGGATCCCGCCAATGGCGCACCGGTACGTCTGGTCGTGCCGTGGAAATATGGTTTCAAAAGTGCAAAATCATTGATCAAGATTGAATTGGTTTCTGAAATGCCGGCTACTTTTTGGAACCTGATCGCCCCACGCGAATACGGCTTCTATTCAAATGTCAATCCGGATGTCTCGCACCCGCGCTGGTCACAGGCAACCGAACGCCGCATCGGTGAGACGCAGCGTCGACCAACTCTGATGTTCAATGGATATGAGGAAGAGGTAGCGGCTCTGTATGAGGGCATGAGTTTACAGTCGAATTATTAGTTAGGTGGTAGGTCTTAGGGTCTAGGATTTAGGTTTAAAATAATTTGAGTTCTTGGGGTGGTGGATTGGTGCATTGCTTGTGACCCGAAGGGTTACACTTGGGGATGAATCAATGACTACGTTTTGGAAGGTTTTCTGTTAAGGAATCTTGCAGGTCTATTGCACTTGATCGTAAAATTTTGCCATAATCGAGAATCTTCTCATATTTAGCCCATTCAGCAACTTGTTTGAAACCAAGTTTTTGATACACAGGCTCAAATTGACGGGCTTCATTAATCAAATCGGCGATCAGGTTTACAACTCCCCTATGAGTTCTCCAAGAACTCCCCAACTTTGCGATACTCTCCACCCCAGAACATCAAAGCCTGATCGCGGCTGTAGTTTTCGTCTTTGTGAACAGCTTTAACTTCCCCCACGAACCATTGGTGAGACCCGGGAAAATCGATTTTATGCACCACCTTGCATTCCAAATTTAAAGGGCATTCTTTAATTAAAGAGCTTTTGATTTTCACCCCACTCATGGGTGTGATCCCAGCCAAAGAGTACTTATTTTCTCCCCCTTTGCCAGATTTAGAACCACAGATGTGGACAATTTCAATTTGATCGACGGTGGGGATATTGATCCCAAACTCATTGTATTGATTCATGAGTTCATTTGTGTATTTGTCGTGAATGATGCCCACCATAACACATGGAGGGTCAAATGAATAGAAATGAAAAGCGCCAGCCGTCATAATATTATGCCCCACTGTTACCAATACAACCGGAAAAGAGGGTAAAGCCCAGATTCCTTTAATTAATTCATCTTCGATTCTCTTCATAGATTATTCCTCTAAGGGGAGTAATGATTGGATTCCACTCTGTAAAATATATCAGGTTGAAAAACTGAAGGTTTTTTGGATAAATATTTTCCAGTTCAGCTATATATGACCAGTATAGTGTTTTTGTAATTACATAACTACTGGCTATCAATAAAATTTATTAATCATTCATTCTACTTACACCAGAGTGCAGCGCATTTTTGGTTTTAGGATTTTCATACTCACTGGTGAATGTAATTGTGTACTTATAACCTTTAGGTTACACCTAAAATTCACAAGCAGTGCACCTTAACGGGTTCACCAAAATTTTTAATTGCTAAAATCTAAATCCTACAATCTACAAGCGTTGCTGTGCGACACACCAACTCTATCTCGTGAGATTTTCAATCACCTCTATTGATGCTTTGGTGATTTGAAGTTTCACCCATGCCATCAGGGAAGAAAATGCAAAAACAATCAGAATAGCGCCTACAATATATAGGGATCTTCCGCTTAATCGGTCGAGCATTCCGAATGAAAAAGATAACATGAATAAAACGAGTGATATCCCTGCGATGATATTCACATCTCGCTGTCCAGCTTTTTGACGGATTTTGAGGATCGAAAGATAGTTTTCAATATTTTTTGAATTCATAATCATCACCTCCTTTATATTCTTCAAATTGGATCTGTTGAAAAATTCCGAGAGTAAAAGAAACGAAAGAATTTCAAACAGATTGAAAGGTTTGCGTATTCTTTTTGTTAACTTTTAAAATATCGCTCAAATGGTCTTTTATGTGAGCGTTGACAATGTCCAGATGCTCTTCGGGAAAATAATCTCTTGATCCTTTTTTGTACGGAATTAATTTTAGTTTGGTTGATAAAATATCTTCTCGAATAACTTTATGGGCTGCCTCTAATCTCATGATGATGTCTTCTATAGTCTGTGTCCTGATTTCATCAAAACAACGTTGATTAAGGTCTCGATATGTTCCCTTTAAAGGACTTGGCTTCCCATCATTGACAATATCCAGGACATTTCTCGCAAAACTTTCATGCCAAAAAGTAATATGACCTAAGACATATCTGGCTGTCCAACCTTCATACACTTCCATTTCAGAATCAGCCATATTTTGGTAAACAACCAACAGTTGTGTGATGGTTTCATTCAATTGCTTGAGGAGGTCTTCTCTTGTTTCCAACCTTAACTCCTTTTATTTTTTAGCGAAGTTTGGATTTAGATATCATCCAGGTTTGTTATTAAATATATTAATTTGAATATGGTTTATCCTGGTTATTTGGTGTGTTGGTTCGAAGAAGATGTTGAATGAGGTTATGGCAATAAGACGATTTTTTTGGGAGATATTGGTTTAGAGAGGTGGTGATTAATCGTAATGGAATAGGAAAGAAGCGGTTTGAGAAAATGTTCAGATATGATTATACATTGGAAATAAGTGATAAAAATACGCAACTCTATCCTGACAAATCTTCAATCGCTTCGATTGAAGCACTGATAATTTGGAGGTCTACCGATTCCATCATGGAGATGATTACAAAAAAGATAAGGAGTGCAAATAATATTTAAAGCGCTACCATTTTGTCGATTAAGCATTCTAAAAGGGAAGTTTTCCAAGAATGTGATGAATAAATGTGCTGGAGTTGTCTCTGCAACCATTATACAAATTTTGAAATGAAAACAAAGGAAGTAAAAAAACACTCAAGATTTGTTTGCGATTTTTATAACAATGTATAATTAATACAACATAATCCCAAAAAGGTCTGAATTGTGAAAAAACTACTCTTGTATTTTGTTTGAGCCGGAAGGCTGAGCGCTGGTCAGCGCTGTGGTGATCACTTTCACGTGCCTGGTATGGGTTAAGTAGACATTCGCTGTCTCCTGAACCACTGGCATGTGTCAGTGGTTTTTTGTTTTCTTAGTATAGAAAGGAGACTGCCAATCAAGAATTCTCTATATCCAATCTTAAGCAAATCTGAGATCAGGTCATTTAAACTATAGGAGGACGTTGTATGTTAAATAAACTCACTCGTTTTTTTGCATCCAGATGGGGGATTATCCTGGTTGGAGCGATCATAGGTATTCTGGGACCCACCTTGCAGAAGCTGGGTAACCCGGCTAACATGGGGATTTGTGTGGCTTGTTTTGAGCGCGATATCGCTGGAGCATTGGGATTGCATCGTGCTGCTGTGGTGCAATATCTCCGACCGGAAATCATTGGTTTTGTGTTGGGAGCTACACTTGCGGCCTTGATCTTCAAGGAATTTAAGGCTCGATCCGGTTCCGCACCGATCGTTCGCTTTGTTCTGGGATTCTTTGCGATGGTGGGTGCTCTGGTGTTTTTAGGGTGCCCTTGGCGTGCTGGATTTCGCCTGGCAGGTGGCGATATGAATGCTTTCCCAGCACTGATCGGGCTGGCACTCGGGATTGCGATTGGTGTCTTTTTCCTGCGCAAGGGTTACAACCTAGGACGCAGCCACAAAACATACCCGATGGTCGGTTGGATTTTGCCAATCATCATGGTTGGATTGTTGTTGTTACGCATTTTTAAGCCGGTGTTTGCTGAAGGTGGACCGATCTTCTTCAGTGAATCCGGACCAGGATCCCTGTACGCACCACTGCTGGTCTCATTGATCATCGGATTGGTGATTGGATTCCTGGCACAGCGTACCCGTTTCTGTACCATGGGCGCAGTTCGGGATGTGATCCTTATGCGTGATACTCATTTGTTAAGTGGTCTGGCAGCGTTGATTGTGTTTGCCTTTCTCACCAATCTGGTGTTTGGTCAGTTCAAATTTGGTTATGCTGCCCAACCGGTATCCCACTCCAACCTACTGGCGAATTTCATGGGCATGGTATTGGCCGGGTTGGCGTATGCCCTGGCAGGTGGTTGCCCGGGTCGGCAACTATTCCTTTCTGGCGAGGGGGATGGCGATTCGGCCGTTTTTGTGTTAGGCATGATTGCAGGGGCAGCCTTTTCGCATAATTTTGCCATTGCGGCCAGGCCGGATTCCATTGTGGATGGAGTACTCACAGTAGGAGGCATTTCACCCATTGGTTGGTGGGCAGTGATTCAGGGACTGGTAATTTGCCTGGTATTTGGTTTCAGCATGCGTGAAAAGATGGCATAGAAGGAGGCTAGAAATGAGCAAGGTAGTAGATGTGCGTGGGTTATCTTGCCCACAACCGGTTATTCTGGTGCAAAACGCAATTGATGAAGGCCAATTTCCGATTGAGGTATGGCTTGATTCGGTTACATCCCGTGAAAATGTGCGCCGTATGGCAACCAGATCGGGGTGTAGCATTGAGATAACGGAAAAAGATGATGAATTCTTAATGGTGTTGAAGAAATGAGTTTGATAAAAGATAATACTCCATCCGCGGTAACCCCGGATGGAGCCATCTATTTTGATAGTGCTGCTACCTCCTGGCCAAAACCGCCAGGGGTGGCAGCTGCCATGCTGGATTATCTGGAACGGGTGGGAGCTAATCCCGGGCGATCGGGTCATCGTGCTTCCATTGAGGCGGGCAGGATCATGTATCAGACCCGAGAATTGGTGGCAGAGACATTCAATTGTAATGATCCCATGCGGGTGGCCTTTACCCTGAACATTACCCAGGCGATCAATCTGGTGTTGCAAAGGTTGTTGAAACCAGGCGATCACGTGCTGACCAGCAGCATGGAACATAATTCGGTTATGCGTCCCTTACGCGCATTGGAACACGAAGGAGTGGAACTCAACTGTGTTGCCTGTGATGTGGAGGGGAAATTGAATCCAGTGGATCTGGAAAAACTGATTCTTCCACATACACGTCTGATTGTTCTGAATCATGCATCCAACGTGAGTGGTACGATACTTCCATTGCGGGAAGTGGCTGAGATCACCCGCAAACACAACATTCTATTGCTGGTGGACGCTGCCCAGACTGCCGGAGTATTACCGATTGATATCCAAGCAGACCAGATCGATTTTTTGACCTTTACCGGGCATAAATCACTCTATGGTCCCACGGGAACCGGAGGTGTGATCTTTGGCGAGCGTGTGGATATTGAAATGGTGCGTCCGCTCACGCGTGGGGGTACAGGAAGCCGCTCTGAACGGGAAGAGCAACCTGACTTCCTTCCGGATCGCTTTGAGAGCGGTACTCAGAATGTGGTGGGGTTGGCTGGGCTGGGTGCCAGTTTGAAATGGTTGCAGGAGCTGGGTATCTCCGAATTACGCCTACAGGAAGAGGAATTGTGTGCTTATCTGCTACATGGATTGAAGGGGATACCCGGTATTACCATCTATGGGCCAAAAGAAAGCATTCAGCAGACTGCTACTGTGGCTATTAATCTAGCTGGGTATTCCCCCGCAGAATTGGGTTTGATTCTGGATGATGAGTATGGAATCCTGTGCAGAGCTGGATTGCACTGTGCTCCAGCGGCACATCGCACGTTGGGCACATTCCCAACCGGCAGTGTGCGCATCAGTCTGGGTGCATTTCATCAAAAAAGAGACATTGATTCTGTTCTTCAGGCATTACAAAATATTAGCCGGGTGAACAAGCCATGAAGAATCATCACATGGTTATTTTGGTAGATTCGACCAGTCATGCTTTACGAATTGAACAAATCCTGGTGCGGCATTTGATCCCCTGCAAGATGATCCCTGTACCCCGTCATTTGAGCTCGGATTGTGGGGTATGCGTGCGAATTGAAGCTGGGGATTGGGAGAAAATTAAGGAGTTATTGGTGCAACAAAAGGCTGCTTATCGAGAGGTACATGGTTTGTAATTTCCATGCCTTTTTTATTAGCTCTTGTTCCTGGGATTTTCAGAAAGATCACCAATCGATTGTGGTTGATTGGAATTAAGATAAATCAGTTGCGATCATCAAGTTGAAGAATCATCACAGAATAAGGTAGTATTTCGGTCAAAGGCTGGTAATCAGAAAAACCACCTGATGAATCGATTTCCAGTGATTCATAGTTACCATCACCGAGTATGTTTTTAGGTTGAATCTGCCCTTCTGATAGGTTGCTTTTAGACGTAGACAGATGATAATCAACAATGATATCCCCCGTCAGATTTATCACTATCAATACTGACTCTTTCTGACTTTCGCGCAGAATGCTGTATACCCCATTGTTTTCTGTTGTTACTACCTTTAAGTCCCCCACCCGTAAAGCGGCATGCTGATTGCGAACATGAATGAGTGTCCGGTAGTGTGATAATAGAGAATCCGGATGATCGCTCTGAACAGCAACGTTATCGTTTTCCCAGTCAAACCCAAGATCCTGCCACGGAGGAACAGTCGAAAATCCAGCATAATTTTCTTGGGTCCACTGCATAGGAGCTCTGATCAATTGGTCTGGTTTCTCTCCATTCATGCCTATTTCTTCCCCATAATAAAGAAAAGGTACTCCTGGCGCTGTCAACAATATGGCTGCAGCAACCTTCACTTTTTCAGGTTCGTTTCCGAGTTGGTTCAATACTCGATCCTGGTCATGATTGCTGAGGAAGGTAGCAAATTGTAATGGAGGAATTAACTGGTATGAATATGAGATTTGTTCATTGATCAGATTCGCATCACTTTCATTAATAGCCTGAATGATTTTCCCTGCAAGGTAAAATTCAAAAGACAGGTCGAGTTCATCCCCCTGAATATATTCGGCTGTGATGGCGGTTTCATCCCAGACTTCACAAACGATCATAGCTTCCGGATTTATTTGTTTATAGAATGGCCTGAAATTCTCATACCAAGTATGTGTGGAAACGGAATTGGCTTGAATGGAGCCTTCTTCAATTAAATGCTTGGATGCATCGAACCGGAAGCCATCAATTCCAACCTCTTCCAGCCAGAATCTTACGACATTTCGCATTTCGGCTGTCACATCCGGGTTATTGTAGTTCAAGTCTGGCATACCCGCGGAAAATGTGGAATAGAAGTATTTACCATTAGATGGAAACCACACCTGTTGTCCCCAGGAACCCTTATAACCCGGGTCGGTATCAGACCAAATATACCAGTCATAATAAGGTGATGAAGGATCTGTTGCTGCTTGAAACCAAGGGTGATCCACGGAAGTATGGTTGAGAACCAGATCGATGATCACCCGAATACCGCGTGATTGTGCTTCGTTCAGCATGGTTTTGAAGTCTTCCATGCTACCAAATTCCGGATTGATGGCATAATAGTCGATCACCGAATAGCCGTGATACGAAGGAGTAGGGTTGATGGGCATCAACCAGATGCCTGTGATCCCCAAATCGGTGGTGGTATCCGGAATCCCATCATTCAGATAATCCAGTTTTTGGGTGATACCATTAAAATCGCCAATCCCATCGCCGTCACTGTCATAAAAAGAGCGCACAAAGATCTCATAAAAGACGCTATCGTTCCACCAGGGGTACCCATCACTACCAGTTGGCATACCGATGATAGGAGATACAGGCCTGGCGTCACCCATTTGTGAAAAAATGGCAGTTGTTGTGGGGGAAACTGGCGGAAGATCAACGACTGTAACCGGTTCTTTGCTTAAAAATTCTTCCGAAGGAAACTTCACACTGAAGGAGTTGAGTCCGTCCCCTTTAATCCCATCCCACATAAATGACTTAATAACCACCCAATCGTCACTTAAATAGCGTGAAATATCCACACGGGTCATCCCAATATCACCGCGTTCAATCATAAGCAAAACATTCCTGTAAATCGGTTGAAAAGATAATTGTCCTTCCACCACCATTTCTACACTGGCTCCGGTTTCTGAACGGGCAAAGTCCTGACCTAAGCTAAAATGATTCCCCTGTACTTCTGCTGTGTTAGCCTCCGAACTGCTGAAAACCAGATTGGGATTGACAAAATCAGCCCCTAAAATAATTTTGAAATCTGTCCAATCGGAGGTTGTGATGAACCGGATACGGATGGGTAATGGGTTCGATATGTCTGGTTCTGGGATTGACGTAGCTTGTAGAGAAAGCGTTGCTTCAATTGTCAAAGTTGGATCAATGTCGCTTTTGGATGGATTGCACCCTGTTATTAAAGATAGCAGAATTAAGCAGACCATTAACATCTGGAAAGCACGCATCGGATTACGCATAGCAACCCTTTCTGCAAATGTTGATTGCTGAAAGATAAGGAAAATGGATTATGAAATTTTGATTATGAGGTTTGATCAGGAAACCGCTCTGTGTATACCCTGGCTGCGAATGTAATTACAATCAGTATAGCAGTATCTGAAGAATTTTATGTATTATTCCGGTAGTTTTCCTTCCCGAATCAAGCTCAGCTCACGTGGGGAATATTTTTCCCAAAGGTCGGCACTGTCCTTCTCAAGGACGCCTCCTAAGTAGTTGTAGATATGGCGCTGGACGTGTGGCATGGCGAACATCGGAGCTGTGTTGATCCAGCGATCTGGCAGGGCATAAACGATATGGTTGACGGCATCGCTCATCACGATTGCGCCCAGACACATCTCGCAGGGTTCGACTGTGGTGTAGATGACTGCATCCCCGCGGTCAAATTCATACAGACGATTGGCCACTGACAGTAACGCATTTAACTCTGCATGTGCCAGGCGATTGCGGTTATTTTTATGCTGTGCTTGTCCACGACCGATAATCTGGCCATTGTGGACAATCACAGCCCCAATTGGGCGTTCACCAGCCTGTAAAGCTTGAGTAGCTTCGTTGAGTGCTTCACTCATAAAGTAAGCATGATCTAGCGAGTTGAAGTTAAATGTCATTTTTCGTCCTTGTTAAGAATTTGGTTTATCCAGTTGAAAAAAGTTAATAATTTATGAGATCTTCTTTTTTAGGGTTAAACTCTCTTTAATCCAAATAATAATTGTCAGGATTGGTGCAATTGTAATAATGAATAATACAAGTATAGCAATGCAAGTGCTTTTTTCAATTCTCAAAACCCAACCATTCATTTTTTGGTTAGCGCGAGTTTTTTCTTTTTTTCTGATCAAAATTTTATATAATCATCAAGGTGCTAAAGGAGAGACTCATGAATTTAAGGTTTTCAGAACAAGATATGCAACGTGTAAAACAAGACTGGATCGATTGGTGGTCGGGGACGATCGAGCGTCCCTTCTTTGGGATCGAGGCGATCGATGATTCTGCCATAGAAACACTAGCCACTTATTATGAAGTGACCGCTGTGGAATCAGATGAGATGCCCGCTGAGCGGATCCTGGACCAAATTGAGCAATTTGGTGAGGGCATCCACTGGTTCGGGGGTGCTTTCCCGAAATTCTGGCCGAATTATGGTCCCGGGTTGATGGCAGCCTTTTTAGGCTCTAAACTGAATATTCAATCAGACACGGTCTGGTTTGATCCGTTGGGGGTTGAACAGCTGTCTGAGATCCAACCACGCTTCGACTTACACAACCTTTGGTGGCAGCGAGTGCAAAAGCTGACGACCCTGGCTGCCCGGCGTTGGGATGGCAAAGTAATGGTAGGGTTCACAGATCTGGGAGGGAATCTGGACATTCTGGCTTCTCTGCGGGGTAGTGAGAAGTTGCTGCTGGATTTGAGTGATTCGCCTGAGGAAGTTCTGGGGTTATTGACTGAAATTACCCGCCTGTGGATGAAATATTATGATCAGCTCTTTAATCTGACCAATGGAAAGGAATGGGGCACCAGTGGCTGGAGTCCCTTATGGGCACCCGGAAAATTGTACATGCTCCAATCCGATTTTTCCTACATGATCTCCCCACGCATGTTCAAACGTTTTGTGCTGCCTGATCTGACTGCCTGTTGTGATTTTTTGGAATACCCCTTCTACCACCTGGACGGAATAGGGCAGTTGAATCATCTGGATCAGATTCTGGCGATCCCGAATCTGCGCGGCATCCAGTGGATCCCGGGTGCTGGGCAGCCTGAACCGGAAGAATGGCTGGATGTACTCAAGAAAATCCGAACTGCAGGTAAGCTCTGCCAGGTGTATGTCAGCCGGGCAGGAATGGAGAAGATCATCTCAGTTTTGGGATGTAAAGGTTTTTACTTTCATATAAATGAAGATTTAATGATTACCGCCAGCAAGGCAAGGGAATTTGCTGCAGATATTGGAGATTAACGATCATGGGAGACATTCCTTTTAAATGAAATAATAAGGTTAAAAGGCTCACTCGTAGTATCTGGCATTTATTGCCGCAGGAATCACACAATTAAATAATTTGTAAACTTTATTATTTCATACCTTCACCGTCATGTCTCAACGAATTAGAAATTTACAACTGGTTGATCATAAAAAAATGATGGTATTATTTCTATTATGAGTGGCAAGGTTTTTTGGAGGATATTTTCCTACTTAAAAAACCCAAAC
The DNA here is from genome assembly GCA_030653365.1 of Anaerolineaceae bacterium. Classification (GTDB taxonomy): domain Bacteria; phylum Chloroflexota; class Anaerolineae; order Anaerolineales; family Anaerolineaceae; genus UBA6170. The sequence continues at coordinate 143,027 of JAURZL010000014.1, read as the reverse complement.
ACTCCGGATTATCGAGATGAAATAAAACTGAATGTTAATAAATTTAACAGGTATTTAACAGTTTTTTTCAGGGACATTGGCAGTTTTTTTCCATACGATTAAAAGGGGAGTTCATGCGTAAAGGAGAAATCATGTTTAACCGAATTCTTGTTCCTTTGGATGGGTCTACACTGGCAGAGCGAGCTATCCCTCATGCTGTGGAGTTTGCACGCATCTTCAAATCAACCATCATTCTGTTGCAGGTTCTCGATCCTATTTCCTACCATGAAAATCCCAATCCTGTTGATCCGTTGAGCTGGCAGATTCGCAAGACCGAGGCTGATATGTATATGCAGAAGATGACAGCCCGGACCCGTGAATTTCTACAGGAAAATAGTAAAGGCGAGAATAGATTTAAAAACAGTGGCAAAGAGAACAGAAAAACCTTTGTCGAATATTCAATTTTGGAAGGGAAAGCAGCGGAGAACATTGTTAATTTTGCTCACAGTGAAAATATTGATTTACTGGTGATTAGCACGCATGGGGCGAGCGGGCTTAGTCGCTGGAACATCAGTAGTGTTGCACAGAAAGTAATCAATCTGATTTATCTGCCGTTGCTGATTATCCGAACCTATGTCCAACCAGAAACGGAAGACGCAAGAATTCACTATAGACGTATTCTCCTTCCTATCGACTGTTCGCGCCGCGCTGAGTGTTCCCTGTCCGCAGGCATCATGCTGGCTGGTGGTGGAAATTCTCAAATTTCGGTAACTGAGGGAAATAATCGCTCGGTATTACACACCCTGTCGGAAATGTCACCACCTTCATCAAAGCTAGTCCTTGCCGCGGTAATCAAGCCTCCAGAACTTCCCATACCAGAACCGTACCCCATTGAGATTGAACAACTCTCTCAACAGTTGATGAAAGTAAGCCGCCTGGCTGTTACCAATTATCTAAATGAAATGCAAGAGCGATTACCCGTCGAGTGCGAGTCCTATGTGCTTGAGAACATCAGTGTATCTTCAGCAATTCAAAAACTGGCCAGCCAGGAGGAGGATATCGATCTGGTTGTACTTTGCGCTCACGGTTATTCCGGGCAATTTGCCTGGCCATACGGAAGCATTGCACGCAATTATATTGAACATGGCACCAAACCGGTATTGGTCATCCAGGATTTGCCGCGCAGCCAGGTGCAACCAACGGCAGCAGAGATTGCTGCTGAAAAATCGGGGGGACGCTAAGCATGCTGGTAGACCCCCTGAATAGGGAACAGGAAGAGGGCACTGTTTCCCCACCCCATTCTTCTGCCAACAAAGCAGAACTAATTCAGGATCTTGTTAATGCGCTGGTTGAGAATTACCAGGATACCATCCAGATTAACGAAAAAAAAATAAAGAAAACTCCATTTTCTGGACGCAACGTACCTGGTCTCGATCTTGCTCTATATAAATCCTGGCTTGCCGAAGCCCACAGTTATTTCCGCAAGTCTATTCACCAGAAGATCGCTTTGACTTATACTTCTGAATGGGTGCTGGATAATTACTATATCATCCGCCAGGCTCTCTTACAGATCAAAGAAGACTTACCATCAAAGTTTTATAATCAACTGCCCAGGTTGACAGGTGGTCCACTTAAAGGCTACCCACGGATATACGCAATTACCAGAAGTTTGTTGACATTCCAACATTTTTTGATAGACCCAATCGAATTACAGACGATCCTGATCCAATATCAGAAACACGTTTCATTAACAATGGGTGAGTTGTGGGCTTTTCCGATCTTTCTGCGCTATGGCCTGATCGAGGTTCTGTCACACTCCCTTGTTTCAGCGATTCGTCCAGAAAAAGCACCTCATCTGCCTCCAATCGTTCCGCAACTACCAGGAGTCAGCGACCCTTCCTTAAACTGGGAAAACGAGGTTGGAGAAAGCAACAATCATGACAGCGTCGCCAATATTATCCATGGTTTGAGAACTATCTCCGCGCAGAATTGGAGTGAATTTTTTGAATCCGTAAGCTGTCTGGAAAAAACACTACGAAAAGACCCTACAGGGATTTATTCCCAAATGGACTTCAAGACACGCGACTTGTACCGAGCAGAAATTGAATCCCTGGCCTTTTCCAGTAGTGTTGACGAGAACGAATTAGCAGAGATAGTCATCAAACTGGCGGGAACCTCATCCCATGTTGGTGAATTTCTGTTGGGAGAAGGCAGGGCTGCCTTGGAGCAAGAGATAGGTTATCACTCAGCCGGTAAAATTGCATTAAAGCGTTGGGTGTTCAGGCATTCCAGTTTGGTTTATTTCTTCTGCATTTTGTTATTGACAATAGGAATCGTCGTTTCACTGTTAACAACCATCCGACACTACCAATCTTCAGTCAACTTTCTCTGGGATACAGCTCAGTCCACGAGTTCTGCGATCTTACAATGGACTGTAATGGTATTGATTGCAACAGCAGTTTTGATCCCTGTGTTGACGATTACTACGAGCGTGATCAACTGGCTGATCACGCTCCTGTTTAAACCGCGCATTCTACCCAAACTCGATTTCAAGAGTGAGATCCCCAAAAAGTTCCAATCGCTGGTGGTGATTCCAGGGATGATCAACAATCGTGAGGAAATCGATTCGCTTTCACAGCAGCTCGAAATGCATTATCTTCGCAACCCTGAGCCCGGATTGCTCTTTGCCTTGTTGACCGATTTTCGAGACGCTGACAGCGAAACTTTACCTGAAGACGAGGATTTGGTTCAGTATGCTTTGAGTGCGATAGAGATATTAAATAATAAATATGACAGTTTGCCTCCTTGCCCTGACACCATAAATGCCTTTATTCAAAGTCCAGAGGAAGAATCGCCGCAGGGAAGCGATCAACTTTTCTTTTTGTTTCATCGAAAGCGGGTGTGGAATCCATCTGAAGGAAAGTGGATCGGTTGGGAACGAAAGCGCGGTAAGCTGAATGAGTTAAACCAGCTCTTGCGAGGTGAAAAAAATCTGACATTTACCACGCTGACCAGTGAAATGTATACCAGTGGTTGTGCAATCCAAAATGTGCGTTTTGTCATTACACTGGATGCAGATACGATCCTGCCACACGGAGCGGCTTGTCGTCTGGCTGGGACATTGGCGCATCCTCTCAATCAGGCGGTATTTGATGAAACGACCGGAAAGGTTGTAGTTGGATACACAGTTTTGCAACCCCGTATGGAGATTCATCCCAGAAGTACAAGGTTATCCTGGTTCACCCGTTTCTTCGCTGGAGATGCCGGACTGGATCTGTATACGCTTTCTGTCTCGGATGCCTATCAGGACTTGTTTGGTGAAGGCAGTTATGTTGGCAAAGGCATCTACGACGTGGATGCCTTTGAGCATAGTGTAAACAAAAAAATTCCTGAAAATTCTGTGCTAAGTCACGACCTGCTGGAAGGACTGATGGGACGCGCGGGGTTGGTGACTGATATTACGATGATTGAGGATTACCCTCAGAATTATTTCATTCAGATCTTGCGCCAACGGCGATGGATCCGCGGAGATTGGCAGCTTTTACCGTGGTTATTCCGACGCAATCGCAACAGGTTGGCCTTCACTTGGATTGATCGGTGGAAGTTGTTTGATAATTTGCGCCGTTCATTACTTTCTCCAGCACTTTTACTGATCTTTATTCTAGGTCTCATTTTCTTTCCCACCTACTCAGCACTCTGGACAGCGGTGGTGTTGCTCTCTCTCGCCATTCCGCTGTTAACTGGATTATCCCGCAGTGCAATTCAAATTCTTGGGGGAGAGAATTCTGGGGTTGCTCTGCAGCCATTGGGATGGAACCTATTGCGCTGGTTGTTGGCGATCGCCTTCCTGCCCTATGAAGCATATATTTGTATCGATGCGATCTTCACCACACTTTATCGTCTTGCTATCAGCCACCGCGATCTTTTACAGTGGACAACAGCTGCCCAAACAGCGCGGGTTTTTGGTTTAAATTCACGAAAGCAGGCAGCCTGGCAAAAAATGATCCCTTCATCAGCCCTGGCAGTAGCTCTCATCGTTGGTATGCAACTCATTTCTACTCACACCTGGACCAGAATTGCTCCAACCTTGCTCAATGCTTCTCCGGTACTGATCTTGTGGTTTTTCTCTCCTGTCATTGTATGGTGGGTTAATCGTCCAATCATCAAAAACAGAGTCCAATTGAATCAGGATCAAACCAATCGCTTGCGTCAAATCACCCGCCTGACCTGGGGGTTCTTTGAGCGATTTGTTGGGCCGGAAGACCATTGGCTGCCCCCCGATCATTATCAGGAATCACCCAATGGAATAGTAGCCCATCGCACTTCGCCAACCAATATTGGTCTGCTGCTCACTTCAACCCTGGCAGCTTACGACATGGGTTATCTGGATCAGCTTGGACTGGCAACCCGGTTGTATACCACGATGGATTCGCTTGACCAGCTGGAACGTTTTCGTGGACACTTTCTGAACTGGTATGATACGCTCACTCTACAACCACTTCAACCACGATACATTTCTACTGTGGATAGTGGTAACCTGGCAGCCAGTTTTATCGTCACTGCACAGGGATGTAAAACAATGCCGGATGAACAAGTGTTTCGTTGGGATTTGTGGCAAGGGTATCTGGATACACTTGCAAACCTGACAGAAACCCTGACCGGGATGAAGATTGCCAAGTTTGACCAACAAGTTGAAGAAATCAACTTGCGAATTACTACCATTCAAACAAAAATTTTAGCTGTCAGATCACAACCTGCGCGTTGGTACTCCCTTTTTCTCGAGGCTAGCGGTACCTTTTGGCAGGACCTTTCCAGCCGACTGATGGAGTTGTTGGAGGTAGGTCGTTCAGCTTTTGATCTGGAAACATTAGAAAAGTTGCAGGAAGTCTCTGCACAGGTGAATCGCCACCACCTTGCTGTGCAACGCACGATCACCGAGTTGATTCCCTGGATTCCCTTGCTTGAAACTCTACCGGTGAGACTGCATGATCCTCAATTTGTAGATTTGATGAACGAATTGAAAGAAAATTTACCCTATAACCCTTTGCTGGGAGAGGTGCCAACGCTTACAGAAGCTGCAATCCTACATATTATCACCATGCAGAAAATCCTCTCAGCAGAAAACGAAACCGATCCGGAATACTCATTAAATTCCATTAATGGGAAGATTACACCAGAAATGCAATGGTTGGAGGAATTGGCGCTTGGACTTACGAAAGCCAACAAGAATGCAACTGATCTTATAACGAAATATGAACAAATCACTACCAGAGCTAACCAGTATGTCAACGAGATGGAATTTGGCTTCCTCTACCATTTGCGCCGAAAAGTCTTTCATATCGGTCTCAACCTTGACGAAGGTTTGCTTGACCAAAATTTTTATGATTTGCTGGCTTCTGAGGCACGCATTGCTTCCATTATCGCAATAGCAAAAGGAGAGGTTCCACAATCCCATTGGCTGCACCTTGGCAGACCTGTTACCCGCGTGGAAGGTTTGTATGTGCTGTTATCCTGGAGCGCAACGATGTTCGAATATTTGATGCCGCCACTGTTCTTACAATCCTACCCGGGTACATTGCTGGCAGACAGCACCGAAGGGGCTGTCCTCCGTCAAATCGCATACGGGAAAGCAAAAAAGGTTCCCTGGGGTATCTCTGAATCAGGTTATTATCACTTTGATGCCAATCAAAACTATCAGTACCGCGCTTTTGGTGTACCCGGATTGGGGTTAAAGCGTGGAGCAGGGGATGATCTGGTGATTGCCCCTTATGCGTCTCTGATGGCTATTGGATATGACCCCCACGCAGTTGTGCACAACCTGCTTGATTTGATCGACTACGATATGATCGGGCTTTATGGACTGTACGAATCAATTGATTTTACCAGTGACCGGCTGTCTCTGGATGAAACATCCGCTGTCGTTAGCGAATATATGGCACATCATCAAGGTATGATCCTGATGGCAATGGCAAACTATTTTCACGCCGATAGTATGGTGCAGCGAATGCACAGAGATCTGCGAATTCAAAGTGTCGAATTGCTTCTCCAAGAAAAGATACCACAGTTTGTTCCATTACCAGAAGCAGATACAGAAGAAGTTGAAGGTGAGCAAAGGTTTGCAGCTGTCCCTGTCGAAATCATTCCCTGGAACGTGCCTGTTCAAACGCCAATCCCTCAGATGAATCTCCTTTCCAACGGAAATTACAATGTTCTGGTATCTAATATGGGTGGCGGATACAGTTCCTGGCGCGATATTGACCTCACCCGATGGCAGTCTGACGAAGTTTTGGATCCATGGGGTTCCTGGATTTACATCCAGGAAGAAGTCTCAGATAATCAAAAATTCAGCAATCCCTGGTCAGTTACACACCAACCTATCCCTGGCAATGTAATTGACACGTTGGTCACCTATTTTGCCCACATGGCTGTCTATCGGCGCACTGAAAAGGGTATCAACTCAACGATGGATATTACTGTAGCTCCAGACGACCCGGTTGAAATTCGCCGCATCCACCTTCATAATACCAATGAACAATCAAGGAAACTACGCCTGACATCCTATGGGGAAGTGATTCTTGCACCGCATACTGCTGATGTTCGTCATCCTGCTTTTAATAAATTATTTATTGAAAGTGAGTTCATTCCAGGTTTAAATTTACAAATTTTCATGCGCCGGCCTCGTTCCAACCAGGAAACACCGATCCTGATGGGGCATATGGTTGTTATAGAAGACAGTCAGGCGGTTGCAGGGCATGAAGCAGATCGTCATCGGTTTATAGGAAGAAATCTGACCTTGCAAAAACCTGCTGCTCTGACTTCAGCACAATATCTGACGGGCACATCTGGTGCGACTTTCGACCCCATCTTTTCCCTTGGAGTTGAGGTAGATCTGGAACCTCACGAAAGCACGAAACTGGCTTACCTGACTTTTGCTGCGGAGAGCCGTGAGGAGATCATTGCACTCGCCAGACGTTTTAGAAGTTGGACCCTGGTGATGCGCTCCTTTCATCAAGCAAATATTGGTGCTCAGACCTGGTTGGCAAAGCAAGATATCGACACGCAGTCATACAGGGACACATTGCAGATCCTTTCCGCGTTGCTTTATTCATTCAAGGCTGTTCGTTCGTCACCAGAGATAATTGCTGCCAATCGGTTAGGTCAGCCCGGATTGTGGCGCTTTGGTATCTCTGGGGATTATCCCATCCTGTTGGTTGAAGTGGATCATGCCCTGCAGGTCAATCTGGTGCGTGAAGCTTTACAAGTGCATAAATTCCTTCGAAGCCGTCGATTTATTATTGATGTCGTCATCATAAATCGCCAACCAACTGATTATGGTGCTGAGTTGAATGGGTTACTCTATCGTATGGTCAGCAAAATGAACAGTGAAGAATGGCTGAATCAGCGTGGTGGAATTTTCATTCTTTATAATGACCAGATGAGTGGCGAGGAACGCATCTTGCTGCAGACTGCTGCAAGGGTTGTCCTCTCTGGAGCGAATGGATCGCTGGGCGATCAGTTACCAGGCTATTCAATGCCGGTACATCATCTTCCAAATTTATCACCAACCCGTCAGAAAAAAATCCCCTCCTATGCTTCACCTGTCCTACAACCCTTTGAATCCGAAGAAAACGGAAAACTTCAGTTCTTTAATGGATTTGGAGGTTTTAGTGCTGATGGACGTGAATATGTCATAGATATTCAACCGGGCATGACTACCCCTGCCCCGTGGGTGAACGTAATTGGTTATCCACTGTTTGGCTTTATGGTGAGTGAATCTGGCAGCCAGTGCACCTGGGCAATAAACAGTGGCGAAAACCGCCTCACTCCCTGGTCCAACGACCCCGTTCGAGACCCAACGGGTGAGGCGCTATATCTGCGTGATGAAGAAACTGGCGAGGTTTGGACGCCTACACCACTCCCTGGCGGTGCAGATCAGCCATACCGTGTCACCCATGCTGCAGGTTACACACGCTTCGAACATAACTCGCATGGTCTTCGCCAGGTTCTCACCTTGTTTGCCAGCCCGGAAGACCCGGTGAAAATTATGCATTTGAAGGTTGAGAATACTTTGGACCATACGCGCCGAATCACGACCACACAGTATGTGGAATGGGTTTTAGGAACAACGCATGCTGCAAGCATGAACTATATTATCCCTGAGTACGATTCTGCTCAAGAGTGTCTACTTGCCACCAACCCTTACAGTGTTGAATTTAAGGAAAGAGTAGGATTCCTGATCGCAAGCAAATCTATTCATGGCCTGACAGCAGATCGCACTGAGTTCCTTGGACGCGGTGGAACACTCGCCTTCCCTGTTGCTCTGAAACGCCTGGGATTGGAAACCCGTATTACCCCAGGCGAAGATCCTTGCGCTGTCCTGCAAATGCATCTCGATTTACTGCCCGGTGCAGCCGAAGAAGTTTACTTTGTGCTTGGGCAGGGAAAGGATCGAAATCATTCCCTGGCACTTGCAGAAAAATACCATAACCCCGACGCTGTTGCTGCAGCATTCGAACATACCCGTGTGTTCTGGGATCATCTACTCGGCACCATCCAGGTTCATACACCCGAACCAGCTACTGACTTGATCCTAAACCGCTGGATGCTTTATCAAACGCTTTCCTGCCGCATTTGGGGACGTACAGGTTTTTACCAATCCAGTGGAGCCTTTGGTTTCCGCGATCAGCTTCAGGATGTATTGGCACTGCTTCCAATTGACCCGACTATAACCCGCAGCCAGATTCTCAATGCTGCCCAGCGTCAGTTTGCAGAAGGGGATGTACTGCATTGGTGGCATCCACCTTCAGGTCGTGGCGTTCGAACCCGTTTTTCTGATGACCTGCTCTGGTTGCCTTATGTCACCGCATTGTATATTGACGCGACAGGCGATACAGCCTTGCTGGAGGAGAAAATTCCTTTCAGAGTTGGCCCCCTGCTTCTTCCAGGCGAACACGAACGCTATGGTGAATTTCCACAATCCCAACAATCTCAATCACTGTTGGAACACTGTAAACTAGCTATTGAAAAAGGATCAACCACTGGTGTGCACGGCTTGCCATTAATTGGTAGCGGCGACTGGAATGACGGTATGAACCGGGTTGGGGAAAAAGGCGTTGGCGAGAGTGTCTGGCTTGCATGGTTCCTTTGCGATGTTCTCAATCGTTTTGCATCAGTTTGTGAGGGAATTGGTGATGTTGAGACAGCAAAGAGATACAGATCCCGTGCGGAGGAATATTCTGCCGCTATTGAGCGATCCTCCTGGGATGGGGAATGGTACCGGCGAGCATACTATGATAACGGAGCAGCGCTCGGATCGATCACTGAGCCAGAATGCCAGATAGATGCGATAGCACAATCTTGGGCTGTGATCAGCGGTTCAGGCGAACCACAACGCAGCCGTAGGGCGATGCAGTCAGTGCTAAACCGACTGGTGTGTCCTGAAGACCGTCTTTTGTTACTCTTTACGCCTCCTTTCGATGAGACACCTCACGATCCCGGGTACATCAAAGGCTACTTGCCCGGCACCCGAGAAAATGGTGGTCAATACACCCATGCTGCTATCTGGACTGCCTGGGCTTTCACGTTGCTGGGGGATGGCAAACAGGCTGGCGAGCTCTTTGATTTGCTAAACCCTATCTTTCAGTCCGATACCCCACAAAAGGCAGCTGAGTATCGGGTGGAACCCTATGTGATCTGTGCTGATATCTACAGCAGTTCACCCTATGTTCGGCGTGGTGGATGGACCTGGTATACAGGATCGGCTGCCTGGATGTACCGTCTTGGTTTGGAGGCAATGCTTGGTTTTCGAAAGATTGGAAAAACCTTGCAAATAAACCCGGTTATTCCACCTGCCTGGGATGGATTTTCGATTCGTTATCAATTTGGACAGGCTGTTTATCACATCCAGGTGGATAACCCTGATCATATATCTCGGAATGTCCGGCAAATACTTTTGGATGGGCAGCCCCTCTCGGATGGATCCATCCCCCTGGTCGATGATCAACGTGAACATCAAGTGATTGTGACCATGGGAAATATGGAGAATAATTAATTTTTTCATTGAGTCAGGAACCTGACCTTAATGGTTTTTAAAAAGAAATTGGGTGAAAATCTTTCACCCAATTTCTTTTCATATTTGAAATACACACTTGTCCACGTCACTCTTTAAGAGAGGACAGGTTCCGGCATTAATTCGTTGGTTCTGGAACAAAAGTCGGTGATTCCAGGTAGCGCAACAGATCTGAGCTCGGGGGCAAAATGATAGTTGAACCCTCACCCAGTATCAACTCATATACCTGCAACCGCCGCACCAGACTGTAGAACTCAATATTTTGCCCAAATGCATTTGCGGTCACCAACGCAGCCTGCGCATCGCCTTCACCACGTAATACTTGACTCGTTGAATATGCTTCGGCTAGGGTAATCTCACGTTCTTTTTCAGCTTCAGCACGAATTTCTAATGCCTTCTCCTCACCTTCCGCACGGTAACGCTTGGCAATTCGCTCACGTTCCGCTTGCATACGGGAAAAGACACTCGCCTGCACTTCGGATGGCAGATCAACGCGTAAAATACGCACATCCATCAGTGTGATACCAAATGATTTGGCAGCATCCTGTGCACCATCTGTGACAGTGGTCATAATTGACTCGCGACTCTCGCGAATGACATCAATAAAATTGTGCTTGGCGATTTCTTCTCTCAACCGACCAGCGATGACTTGATCCAATCTGGCTTTCGCGCCAGTTTCGCTCTGCACAGTACGGTAAAACAACAGGGGATCAGTGATCTGCCAGCGAGAGACGTGATCTACCAGCAGACGTTTCTTGTCCAGGGTCAAATACTCCGCACTGAGAGGTTCTGTCCCCAGAACACGTTTTTCCAGAAGGACTAAGTCCTGGACAAAAGGCAATTTGAAATATAGGCCAGGATCGCGTACTTCGCGCATTGGTTCACCAAACTGAAACACCAATCCCTGCTCACCTTCGTTAATGATATATGCTGAGTTGACGCCAGCCACGACCAAGAGCAGTAATATCCCGAAGATAATGGTTTTTTTCATATTTTTTCTCCTTTATTTACAGAATACCTGTCCATTAGGGGACCGGGGTTGGTTCGATTTGTTCGGTGGGTTGGACAGGCTCGATCTCTGGTGCGACTGTGGTATTCATGTCGGTCAGGGGTAAGAACGGTAAAACGCCACTTTGTCCGGATTCCAAAACGAAGAGAGTCGCATCTGAAAGGACACGTTCGATGCTTTCGAGATACAACCGTTCACGCATCACCTCCGGAGCTTTTAGATATTCAGCCAACAAAGCCAGGAATCGGGCTGCATCGCCCTCGGCTCGGATCAAACGTTGTTCGCGATAGGCTTCTGCCTCCAGCACCATCTGGGCTGCTTCACCACGTGCTGCTGGGACAACCTGCTCAGCATACCCCTCAGATTCCTTCACCAGGCGTTCGCGGTCTTCAAAAGCACGAACCACATCATGAAACGCATCACGCACTTCAGCAGGCGGGTCGACGGCCAATAGTCGGGCTTCCGTGACGAGTAAACCTGTCTGGTACTGGTCAAGCAAAGCCTGCAATTGGGTTTTTACCTGATCCTGTGCCTGTACACGTCCTTCTGTCATCGTGAAGTCAATCGTGTTTTGACCCACAGTGGATCGCAAGGCAATCTCTGCAGAGGATTTGAGCACTGTTTCAGCATCGCGTACATGAAATAGAAATAGCACCGGGTCAGACACCAAATATTGGATGAAGAGTTGAACGACGACCATATTCTCGTCACCGGTAAGCATTTGTGCCTCTTCAAGCATCACTCTTTGCTCATTCCCTTCAGTGCGGTAACCAATCTCGGCTGTACGTACCCGCGCAACATCCACCACATAGTTGGATTGGATCGGTGCTGGCAGGCGGTAGTGTAATCCGGATTCGCTTTGACTGGTTAATTTGCCAAATGTGAGCACAATACCACGCTCACCAGGACCAACCATGTAAATTCCAGAGAGCAGCCATAGAATCACCACTGCGATCACAAGGATCCAAAACAGGCGCCGTGACCGTAATAACCTGGAGAGTTGATCCGGATTAAGGAAAGGATTGCCTCCAGGTTCGATCGGTTTATTTTGTCTTATCATTTTTTCTCCTATAAAATTTTTTTGAATGTACTTTGATTGATAGAGGTCGCAAGGACCTGCCGAATGACCATAGCGAAGGGTGGTTTACTTTTTATGACCAGACAAATGATGTTGAATTCATTGGCTGGTGTAAATCCATATTATTTTTTCCTATTCAGAAATTTGCACTCACTTTTAGGATAAATTGCCCAGATTGTGAATGCATGTCCGATGGAAACCAATTGTTTATATAAAACGAAAAGTTCCAAACGGTTAATAAAGGGAGGGAAGAAACTATCGCTACAAGTGGTACCAAAACCATAAATCAATTACTTGTTTGCGAAGAGTTAGATCGATACCTAATGCCGGTCGGAACAAAATTTGAAAGTCTTGAAAAACGGGATCGGTACAAGTGGGGCGGTGGAAACGTCCTACTTCTTCATGACTTTGACCAGAATTTCAGGCCTGGGTGTTTCATCCCAGGTCGATCAAGGTGAACCGGAAAATTTCTTAATATCCCATATAAAGTATAGCAGAGTTGTTTGGGCTGTGCAACGGTAAAACCTTCTATTGAGCCACTTCTGTAAGATTTGGGTGATTGGGATTGGGAAACAACCCGCCTATGATTTATTCCAATCAACGATGGACTTATAATTAACCCATGTATATAAAAGAAATCCAGTCAAAAACGATTCTCTCTGGATCAAAAATTTTTCCATATGTGATCAATCCTTATGTCGGATGCCAGCACAAATGCACCTATTGCTATGCCGTATTCATGAAACGTTTCACGGGGCATCGCGAGCCATGGGGTCAATTTGTGGATGTGAAGGTAAATGCGGTAATGTTGTTAGAGAAAGAAATCGTGAAGAATAAACCGGGCAGAGTCTGGATCAGCGGGGTGTGTGATCCATACCAGCCATTGGAGATAAAGTATCAGCTTACCCGTGGCTGCCTGCAGATACTGGCTGAGCATCATTGGCCGGTGACTGTTCAGACGCGTTCTTCCCTGGTTCTACGCGATCTAGATATTCTGCAAAAGGGTGAGAATTTCGAGGTGGGGTTGAGCATCACCACATCAGATGACAGCGTCCGATACAAGTTTGAACCATCAGCACCAACAATAGCGGATCGAGTACACACGCTGGATGAATTGCACAAAGCTGGGATTCGAACGTTTGCGATGCTGGCACCGCTACTGCCTGGCAGTGAAGACCTACCGGATTTGCTGGCAGGCAAGGTCGATTATGTGATCCTGGATCGCATGAATTACCATCATGCGTATTGGGTCTATCGCAAGTATAAGATGGAAGACAAGAATACCGATGGGTTTTTTGATCTGGTAGAACAAACGCTGCGGCTAGCCTTTAAGCGGTGGGGGATTGAATGTTTTCTCGCCCGTCAATTTTCCACTTTCTGATGTAGCTTATTTTGAATCGCAAATAACAATTTTTCTGGCTCATCACTACCGATCCGGAATCGCTGGTTATCAGTGAATTCCAACTCTACTGCACCAAAACCAGAGACGTTGTACATGTAGCCGCGCGGGATCCATCGGATTCCCCAGCCGTAATACAAAGGATTTTTGACAACGCGCGCCTCACGGATATCTTCGTAACGGATTTCTTTGTGAATGATACCCAAACCAAGTTTTACGGAGAGGTGATCTGTTGTTAATTCAACTGTGAGTGACCAGAATAACACAATGCAGATTAAGAGAACCACCATAATGATCGCCGTGATGATGGTGCCAGGTCTGGGAAAAACTTTAAATAGAATCCAAACGGTCATCAATACCCCCAGGCTCAGAGCAAATAAAATGAACGAACCGTTCTGTTTGTGTTTGTAAGTTTGCATGCTGATATCCTTTTTTCCGAGGACGACAAGATTTATTATACAGGAACCAGCACGGATATTGGATTATGAAAAAGATCATTATGAAAATAAAGGAGACAAAATTATGAAAATTTGTCTCCTTTTGTGCTTGTCATTGCTGTTCAATCAAGTGGATTGTGGTTCGGAAACTCCGAAAGAAGTGGGATCTTATGGATGTTATCCACCACCTCCACCACCTCCGCCTCCACCGCCGCTACCGCCCCCTCCGCCGTTGCCGCCACCATTACCACCGCCGTTTCCGCCACTGCCACCATTATCGCCACCGCTGCTATCATTGCCATCACCAGTGTCATTGTCGCCCTGGCTGCCGCCATTTTGATGATTGTTATCGCCGTCCTGGCTGCCATCATCTTCCTCATCATCAATCTTGCCCTTCATGTACATCCACTGATAGTCATCCAGAATTTCACCGCTGGTATCCTGGTTGTCAATTTGTGCTTCCGCCATATAGAGGGTTTCCCAGGTTTCTTCCAGTGCATCTTTCCCATTTTGCTTTTGATAGTTCACCATATATTTCAGCTCACTGGCTAACTTGTCTGGTTCTTCGATGCCTGCACCCACCAGCTTCACCTGATTTTGCAGGGTGTTTTTAAAGAGATTCATGATGGGTTCCCCGGTCTGTTCACCTTTGTTTGCCTGGATCGTTTGTTGTTGCAGCATTTGCTGAACCATCATTAAGTTGCCTGAAGGATCACCGGATTGAAGAGCGTATTGTAAAGCTGTGCATAGTTGCATTTGCCATTCAAAGAGATAAGGTTCGGTAACCGGCTCGCCTTTTTCAATTAACGCCTGGATTTCCGTAAAACGTTTGTAAGCCAGCTGAGAGGCGATTTCAAACTTTATATCAGGATTGGTAGCCAGCCCTAATTCGATATCTTCCACCAGTCCTTTTACCGGATATAGCGCATCGCCTGGTAAGCTAGTCTGGGCTGCGACGGTAGATATTCCACCTCCCAACAACATTACTAGAATTGTTGCAATGGTCAAAATTTTCATTGGATCTCTCTTTCTTTTTGTCTTATGTATTACGGATTGAGATTGATTGGGATCGATTTACCTTTTAAGACGCCTAAGCTTATGAATCGATACGATAAAACGCCTAATTATTGAATTAACAAATATGTAAGGTGGGATAGTTTAAAGCCAAAAGCCAAAAGGCAAAAAGAAAGGCGAAAGCCTAAAGGCTAAATGCGAAAAATGAAAATCCATCCTGAGGTGAATTTGGGAGGTATGGAGTTTTTATTAAATGTGAAAAAAAATTATTTTAGATCAGGAATTCTGCTCCAAGAAGAAATCAAAGCCGGCGTTTTTGAATGACTCTATCAGGTGTTTGTTCATCTTCACCATCACATCATTCGGGTAGCGGAGCTTGAAGAGGAATTCAGCGTTATTGCGAATCTCCAGTTTGGTCATCGCTGAGACTGCCCATTCGGTCCATCCATCTGCCCCCTGTTTGTCTGCTTCGATGGTTTCGATGAAGGCTTTCTCCAGATATTCTTCAGCTTTGATGCTGAAATCACCATATTTTTGATCAAATGCCTGCAGGATCTCTTCATCACTGCGGACCTGGTATTGTTCGTGATGGACAATCACCTCACGTTTCAGCTTGGGGATGGTATGGGGAATGGATTTGGGATACCCAAGCGAAAGCACCATGATTGGCAGCACATACTCCGGGATGTCTAACAGTTGCCGCGCCTGGTCCATGCAGGATTGGATTGTTCCGACATATACGGATCCCAACCCCAGGCTTTCAGCCAGCAGCACCACCGATTGGGCAGCGCAGATTACATCCGCATAAGAAATCAGGAAATGCGAGAACGCCTGATCCCCTTTGAATTCGGTACCACTCATGACCGCCCAGCGTTTGACGCAGTTGTAATCCAGGCAGAAGACCATGGAAAGCGGAGCATTCTTGACCCAGGGTTGGTTGCCTACAATCTCCGCCAGTTTTTCTTTGTTTTCACTTTCCTGTACGAGGATGATGGAAAGTGGTTGAATATTTCCACCGGAAGGGGCGTTGTTGGCGGCATCCAGTAGCTTTTCAACAAGCTCCACCGGGATGGGTTGATCATTGAAATTTCGTACTGAGCGCCGTTTCATGATGAGTTCGTAAAAGTTCATTGTTTCTCCTTCGATTCAATCAGCTGTAAAATTTTCATAACCGTGTTCCAATTACGATCTGTCATGGGAACGCCTAATAATCTCTCACTATTTGCTGCCAATTTTGACCTTCCAATCCCCTCTGGAGCATACAGATAAAAGACTCTGTCTGTCAGATGATATTGTTCACTCTCACTTTTGAGACGATCCAACTCTTCCAGTTTGGGTTGTCCAGGGGGACGAGCCAGAAATCCAAGGTGCAGGGACCTAGGGTTGGACATGCCTTCCGGAAAGGGGTTCTCAGCCATAGCTTTCTCGAATTCTGCCTGATCCAGTACCAGGACATTCGGGGCAAATCCATAGTGTTGTTGGATGGCCAGGCTGATCTGTTCGGAGAGCTGTGTGTGCTCTTTCAATGACTGAAATATGGCGTTCCCGCTTTGGATGTAGGTCTGGACATTCTTGGCACCGAGTGCTTCCATTAGACTGACCAAGTCCTTCATTTTAAGAGTGTTTTTTCCACCAACGTTGATACCGCGAAAAAGGGCGATGTAAGTGTTCATGGGTTAAGTATAGGGGAGAATAGGGGAAAGGGAAAAGCCTAAAGCCTAAAGGGAGAAGAAATTGCTAATAAGCGATTAACCAGAATATTCTATATTATACTAGTCCTATAAACACTATTGACAAATATAGAATAGAATGATAAAATATGAAGACTTGAGAAAGAGGTTAAAAATGCCAAGACACAAAAGAGGATGGGGAATGGAAAATGGTCACAGACGTGAAAAACGACGAACGCCTTTAAAGGTTGCACTCGTCGAACCCGCACTGCTGACCCTGATCTCCCAATCCCCACGGCATGGATATTCGCTGCTAGCTGACCTGGAATCTCTGGGGCTCGAGTCGCTGCACCCAAGTGTCGTCTATCGAACCCTGCGTCAAATGGAAGAACTTGAATGGATCCATTCCGAATGGGATACTGATAACAACCAGGGTCCACCGCGTAGACTTTATAACCTTACCCGCATCGGTGAAGCAGCTTTGTTGACATGGCGGGAAGAATTGGTCAAGGCACAGGATAGCATCCAGGAGATGCTCAAGAATTAATTAATTGAATAAGGAGGGACAGCGATGTTTACCATCGAATTAGGTAATATGAACGACCATATTACCAGCAAAAGCGAGACCCATAAGGGTGATCAAGTCGTGAGAAAGATAGTAATAAAGGAAAAATAAAATTGAGAATGGAAAGATCAAAAAATAGAATACATAACCGTAATTTACGGGGACGCACAGAACCATGCAGCCGTGAGGAATTTTCCCACCGGGAAAGACGACATCGGCACAGCATGAACACTGTTGAGGAACTCATTCCACAGGAAGATTCTCACCAAAGAGGACGTCGCCATCCAATGCATACAGAGGAATGTATACCGGGGAGAGGATTTCGTCACAGAGCGAGACCATCCCAGCACGTTTCACAGCCAAGCAGGGATATCGGTGAACAGAATCGATACCGATTCTTCATGCACCCGGAACCCTTCACAGCTCCGCGTGATCTGATGCATGAAAAATGGATGTTGGAAATGCGTATCTTCCGACTAAAGAAACGCTTACACAGAATTAATCATCGACTGCGTAAACAGTTTGAGTAATAAAAAACAGGTGGCTTACCCCACCTGTTTTTATTTAATCATCAGAAAGGCCCGGTACAATGTTGTCACTTTTCTCCATGTTTGCCAGACGGACAATCAGCTAATTATCTTCCCTATTTTTCAATCAATGGCAGATAGTGAAAATGATCATATACCACCTGAATAATCGGGGAACCTGACCTCAAAAAATTCCCCCGGCCAGTAGCCCACAGAACGCGCGCATTGGCTGTGCCGGGCAGATCATAAGCCAGAAATCCGGAATGAGCGCTGGTCAACACTACCTCCAGGTCGGGGTCGCTATCAATATTTGCCAGCGTTGGAGAAGCCAGCACACCATTCCAGGTGGACGAACCAAAAGCAGCCGGTAGTTGAATTTCATGAATTGGGTTACCCAGATAATCGAGAATGTGTAGATACCCAGTCTGGGAGGTGCCTTTTTGAACCCAGGAAGCGAAGATCACTTCCGCCTGGCCATTGTTATCCAGATCGGCGATAACCGGTGGGGAAGCGAAGCGCAGAAAAGGTTCAGTACTTTTGGTCACGGAAAATGGCCAGTTACCATGTTCCGTTTTATCCAGCCAATACGCATGCATACGACCGTCATAGGAAGGATATAGGATTTCTTTGATGCCATCGCCATCCAGGTCGGCCACCACCGGAACAGGATGACTGCTTTCGATGACGGTATAATCTTCACTGCGTGGAGATGCGGATCCATCCGGGACTGGAATGTCGGTCCAATTGTAGCTGGGGTTTGACCAACGTGTGCGGTCCTGTTTGAAGATAAAGGGCATCTCATATAAATCGGTATAGGGGCTCGTCCCGCAATTGTAAACATTGCCGACAATCACCAGCTCAAGCATTCCATCATTATCCAGGTCAGAGAGTGTGGGTGGGGAATGAGCAAAATTTGGGCGGTGGTCAGTACCGCAAGTTGCATACCCGCGTAAGTCAACTAAGTGAGATACATGCATGCCGACCCGGCTCCAGGGTTTCGCCAGTCCGCCCGGCAGGGTACCGTAGATCGAGTGGGCAGGCACCTGACTGCCATTGGGGTAGAATGCAGCGGTATAGTGGGTGTCATTGCTGCCAATGATTTCAACCAGACCGTCGTTATTCATATCGCCAGCGGCAATATTCTGATTAAAGCACCCCGAGGCATAACCATTCGTATCAGAATCGGGACTGTGTTGCGGCCAATCCCCGGCTCGCAGATTGCCATTATGTTCGTAGACAAACCACTGATCAAAGCTACGCGTGGAAGCTACCATGATTTCAAGGTCGCCATTGTAGTCGAGGTCGTAAAGAGCCAGGGAGCGTAATTCATACCCATCCACCGGTTGACGACTCCATACCGGGGTGAGATTGTGATCCCAGACGTGTATGTTGGTGCTGTGTACACTGACTACCTCCAGGTCGCCGTCGTTATCAATATCCGCTACTGCAATGTCACCCCAGACTCGGCTGCCACTGGGATCAATACGGGTAATTTCGGTGCCCGTGGCACCATCCAGCATAAAGAGTGAATACAGTCCGCCGATCACCTCCACGTCGCCGTCGCTGTTCAGGTCTAGCACAGCCGGGGAACTATACCAGCCAGTCTCACACCACGAGGGAAAGCATCCGCCATATTGCCATTTCAGCACCGGAGCAGCGATCGCAGCTTGCGGAGCAGCAGCAGGTTGCAGGATCAGGCTGGCAAAAAACAGGAGCGAAAGGATAGGTTTTAAATAAAACATGAAAACAGAATAGCATGATTCTTTGAATAATAAAAGTATAAAGCTAAAAGCTCAACGCTCAAGGTTCAAAGTGACTAGTCCTAAAATCATGTCTGAAAATTACAGCTCAACTGCTCTTTCCCCTTAGCCTTCAGGCTTCAGGCTTGTGCCTCTCCCCATACCCTCCGCCTCCCGGGGTCTGAATGCTGATGATATCTTCAGACTGTAATTCCACGGTGCCTTTTCCAGCCAATGAGATCTGGCTTTCTCCCCGCAATAGACTATTTACACCGCTTTGGCCAGGTTCGCCACCATTCAACCCGTACGGTTGGTGAATACGTCGTTCAGTCAGTAATGTTGCCTGGCAGTTGACCAGCACCTGGAGATCACGACGCAGTCCATCGCCACCATGCTTGCGACCCAATCCACCGGATCCACGCCGGACTTCGTAGCAAAGCACCCGCATGGGGTAGGCATATTCCAGTGCTTCCACCGGGGTGTTGAGCGTATTGGTCATATGCGAGTGAACTGCGGATGCTCCATTATTATCACACGTTGCACCTGTTCCCCCTGCCAGAGTTTCATAATAAGTAAAGGAACCCTTGCCTGCCAGCAACGGACCGCCGATGGTGATATTGTTCATGGTACCCTGACTGGCAGCCGGAATTCTCTCGGGACAGGCTTGCGCCAATGCACCTAGGAGAACATCCACGATGCGCTGAGAGGTTTCCACGTTTCCCCCTGCCACTGCTGCGGGCGGAAGGGCGTTAACCACACTGCCTACGGGGGCAATTACCTCCACCGGCGCCAGACAACCGGAATTATTGGGCACGTCCAGCCCTAGCAGGCAGCGAAAAACATAATAGACCGCTGAAAGTGTGATGGCGTACACAGCGTTGATATTGCCCTGTTGTTGGGGAGCCGATCCAGAAAAATCCACATACGCATGGTCTCCCAGAATCGTTATTGACACGCAAATGGGGACAGGTAGATTGGAGATTCCGTCATTATCCAGATAATCTTTGAATGTGAAAGTGCCGTCGGGCAAAGAGGTAATCAATTTACGCGTCATTCTCTCGGTATACGAGAGCAGTTCCAGCATGGCTGTTTGAATTTCCTCGTTACCATAACGGCTGACCATATCAATCAATCGATCAGTCCCGCGATGGTTGGCTGCTAATTGTGCCATCAGATCCCCAAGACGTTCATCTGGCGTGCGTACATTTGCCAGAATCAGATCAAGGATTGCCTGATCGGTTGATCCGGTACGCACCAGCTTAACGGGTGGGATGATCAAACCCTCCTGAAACAGTTCGCGGCCGACTGGCATGGAACCGGGTGTCATACCACCCACATCGGCGTGATGTGCACGGGAAGCCACAAATCCGATCAACAAAGGTTCTTCATTCATTTGGGTGAAGACGGGGGAGACGATCGTAATGTCGGGCAGATGAGTACCCCCACGAAAGGGATCATTCAAAATAATCGCATCGCCGGGATGAAGATCGCCTGTGTAATGGTCGATGGCTGCCTGGACAGAGAGCGGCATAGATCCCAGGTGCACCGGGATGTGAGCCGCCTGGGCGATCATCTGTGCCTGGGTGTTGAATACCGCGCAGGAGTAATCCCTTCTTTCCTTAATATTGGGCGAATAACTGGACTTACGCAATACGGTGCCCATCTCTTCAGCAATCGAGGCAAATAAATGTTTAAAGATTTCCAGTCGAATCGGATCGTATGTCATTGTCCAACCTCGATGATGATATTATCCAATCCATCCACGGATGCCTGATCGGATGGGTTCAACAATATGGTAGTATCCGATCGCACCACCACAGCGGGTCCCTTCAAGCGGTTGCCTGGAACCAGAGAGTCTGCCTTGTAAAAAGGTGTGGGAACTACGTCATGATCATAAACAACCGGACGGGTTTCCAGGAATGCTTTTTCAGGATTGGAATCTCCTAGGGGTTTAACGTTAAAAGGAGGCGGTGTGCTTTTGCCAATCGCCCGTACACGCAGGTTAACAATTTCAATTTTTGCATCTGGTTTAGCATATCCATAGGACGCTTGATGTTCCTGATGAAAAGCAGCCAGGAATGAGGAGGTAAACGGAATGTTCAACTCATAAGACTGACCGTGGTAGCGCATATCAAGGCTTCGTTCCAGCTGGATATCCTGCATGGCGAGCCCCTCGGCCAGCACTTCGGTGGAACCACGATGAGCCATGGTTGCTAACAGCGCAGATAATTTCATTATTCGTGTGTCTCCAGGCAGCATCACCGTCTGAGAATAGTCTTTGATCACATCCGCAGCCAGCATGCCGTAAGCGGAGAGGGTTGACGCCAGGGGTGGTATGAGGACTTTTGGAATACCCAATCCACGTGCCAGGTCTGCGGCGTGCAATCCGCCAGCACCACCAAATGAAAGCAGGGTAAAAGTGCGGGGATCCCAACCACGTTCCACAGAAATGACACGCAGTGCGCGTTCCATGTGTGCGTTGGCAACCTGGATGATGCCCATTGCAACCCGTGTGGTTTCCATATTCAGTTCTTTTCCGACGCTTTCAACCGCTCTCCATGCACGCTGTGCATCCAGGTGAATCTTTCCACCCAGGAATAACTCCGGAGCCAGTCGACCCAATACAACGTTAGCATCGGTAATGGTAGCGATTTCCCCTTTGCCATAACATGCCGGACCTGGATCTGCACCGGTACTTTCTGGCCCGACACGCAGCGCTCCCCCAGCGTCCACCCGTGCAATCGATCCTCCACCCGCCCCGATCGTGTGGATATTCAGCATCGGCAAATGAATGGGGTGACCACTGACCATCGCCTCGGTGGTGATTTGCCGGCTTCCATCAATTAATGACACATCGGTGGAGGTACCACCCATGTCAAAACCAATCAGGCGTAAAGGTTCCTTGGAAATTAAGGATCTGCCAATATATTCACAGCCGACCACACCTCCCGCCGGTCCGGAAAGGATGCAGCGTACACCCGCCTGGCGTGCCTCTTCCGGTTGAATAGCGCCACCATTGGATTGCATCACACTTAAATGCATGCCTGGCTCGAGCGCACCTTCCAGATAGGTCAGGTATTTTCCCAGTATTGGAGATACATATGCGTTCACAACAGTCGTGCTGCAACGCTCATACTCTCGGAATTCGGGCATAATCTCGGAGGAGACTGAGACAAAGAATCCAGCGGCACGTAGGCTATGGGCGATCATGTTTTCATGCTCTGGGTGCAGGAATGAAAATAATAGACAGATAGCCACAGCTTCCGCTCCACACTCCTGAATTATTGTGGTTAACGCCTGTACCTGGGCAGAATCAAGATCTTTCAGAACCTCACCGGTGTGCAGGACGCGTTCGGGCACTTCAAAACGCAGATCTTCAGAGACCAATGGGTCCGGCAAGCTTACGTCCAGGTCGTATAAGGAGGGACGATTCTGACGGCCAATCTGGAGGATATCTTTGAAACCTTCTGTGCTGACCAGCGCTGTGCGTGCTCCTTTGTACTCGAGTAGAGCGTTGGTAGCGACGGTGGATCCATGCACGATGGTGGCCCGCTTGTCAGACCGATCCGAAAATATTTGATTTAAACCTGCCAACACGGCCAGAGCGGGATTGGCAGGGGTGGAAAGCAGCTTGAACGTATTGATTTGTTTACTGAGGGGATCGTACACGACAAAATCAGTGAAAGTGCCGCCAATATCAATACCGATGCGTAACTTGGAATTGTTATCCATTGAGATTTATTATAGCAGGCGTGAGGATTCCTACTAAATATAAGTTTATTTAACCAGGTGCATTTCACAGTTCTGTTTCACATTGCATTCACTACATTTTGCCAGACAATCCCAGCCAGAATTGCTAGTATCACAAATAAAACAACCTTAATCACTAAGCCTTTTAACTTTCGGGTTGCTAATCCATGCCCAGTTACTGCACCGGCTATTCCCAATTCTATTGTCTGTCCCAGAAACCACCCCAATAACAAGACCGGTGAAGCGGTTGCGATGGAATACAAACCGAGAACCAACGAACCCCAGGCAAGAAATCCTAGCTGCAACCCAAATAAAGCACCTTTTTTCCACTCGCGGATGTTGAATTTTATCATGAGCCAAACCAACAAGATTGCTAAACCGAGGAAAGATAAGTAGCCGATTGGAATTAATGCAAATGCCCGTTCTGGTGGCAATAAAAAAGGGCTTTCCACAGCATAAAGCGGAGCAAGCACGCCTGCGTGTAAGAAAAAATCAAACCCGATCATGGACAACCAGGCTAACAAAGTTAGTTTGATAGTAAAACCGGTAGACAATGCATTTTGATTCTCATTGATCATTTTCAATTCAACCTTTTTTCAATAAGTCTAAATTCCTATCAGCCAAAGAGTTCCATTGAGCAGACTTAATTAGATAGAGTTTTACATAGGTGAGGTCAGTTGAGAATATCCGAAACAGAACGCAGGCAAGTGGTCAGATCGCGCGCATTCGGTTGTTTCTCGGGTTATGTTCCAGTTCACATAAACCGAGTTCTTCCATTAATGGTGGGATGTAAACCCCGAACCGGCCTCGTAACCCCTTCTTCAATCCATACCATCCGCTAATCGGATTGTCTGGTGAGCGTCCCCAGGCTTCAACAGTGCCTTTCTTAGCCTCTTTTTGTTCATCCGCCCCTCCCAATTCAACCCAGTCGCCAGCAGCCTTAAGAAAAACATGCAGGTCTTCTATACAGCGGAGGTCATACAATAAAACAGTTTTTCCAACTGTGCATACCAGAACCTGATTTCCATCTTTTTCTCCAATATGCATTGTATATTCCGATGTTCCTGGTGGAGTTTTGAGTTTCCAGGGGTTATCTTTTGTGTGATTTGTTTGAACCATAATTCTCCTTGTTATCTTGAACAAAAAGTGTAAATTTTTAGTTAACTGGATTGGGAAATTTGAAGCGATATTGTGAATTTAACCAGTTATGAATTAACAGCAGTATAAGATTTTTTTGGAGATTATCAATTTTTTGTCAATATTTCGGAGTTTTTACTTCCACATCAACGAGGATTTGATGCTGACCGCCAGCCAGGCAAAGTAATTTCATCTGGAATTCAAAAAATTTAAAATTCCACTTTTAAGGACAAGAAATTACTAAGAAAATTGTTTTATTTAACTTTGATATATTATTTAATTGCTATAATATATCAATATTAAGCATCCAAAACTCCATTGAAGATTAGGTATTCGTGTTAGATTCTTTAATTTCAACGAAATTACATAATCCTCTGACAATTGGTCGATTAACATTTCGACCTCGTTTAGATTCAAGACTTGATGAGAGTCTGAAAATGGGTTCCCGGCTGGTTTTGGTAACGGCACCAGCTGGTTTTGGAAAATCAACCCTGGTCAGTGCCTGGCTGAAGTATCAAAAGCTTCCTTTTTCCTGGCTTTCGTTGGATAACAACGACAATGATCCAAAACAATTTCTCAGCTATCTGGTGGGAGCATTACACAAGATCGATGAGTCATTAGGTACTGATCAATACAAACGGATACAAACAGCTGACTCCTCAGACCGTGAAGCGGTATATATGGATGTCATGGCACACATAATAAATGAAATCGCTTCTCTGTCCATCTCATTTTTGCTGGTCATTGATGACTGCCATCTATTGAAAGACCAGCTCATCTTACGAATATTTAATTTTCTGATCGAGCATCAACCCTCACAAATGAATTTAATACTGATCTCCAGAGAAGATTTACCGATTCCTATCGCCAGGTTGCGCGTTCGCAGACAATTTGTTGAAATTCGCCAGTCCGATTTGCAATTTTCCACTGATGAAGCTGAAGATTTCTTAAAAGAAGGTATGGGTATTGCAAAGCTGACCCGCAGAGATATTCAGGCATTAGAACATCGCACCGAGGGATGGGTCGCAGGGTTACAATTGGCTGGACTATCGATTAAATCTGATCCTGATCCGGCTAAATTTATCAAATCCTTTACAGGCAGCGATCTGTATATTCTGGACTATTTGTTGGAAGAAGTGTTTAAACACCAACCCGCTGAAATCCAGACCTTTTTATTAGCCACCTCCATTTTGCCTCGATTTTGCGAACCCCTCTGTGATTTCATTCTGCAGGAGATGGACGGAATTTCGAAAAGTGACAGAATTCAATCCAAAATACTATTAAAAAAGATTGAGCAATCCAACCTATTTCTGATTCCATTGGATCATAAACGTCAATGGTTTCGGTACCATCATCTATTCGCTGATCTATTACGACATTCCTTGAGCCAGATCGAACCGGAAAAGGTTCCCGGGTACCATCTTCGTGCCAGTCAATGGTTTGAGTTAAATGGATTTATTCAGGAGGCTGTCGAACATGCCTTTCAAGCTCAAGATTGGATCTATGCAGCTGAATTAGTAGAACGCCACGCCTGGAATACGATCCTTCATAGTCAGGTGGGGACAGTTTCCGATTGGTGCCGAAATTTCCCGGAAAAAATCATCAGCAAACGCCAGGCACTCTGTATCTTTCATGGTTGGGCATTGATTATTGCGTTTAAGAAAGATGATTTTCCTGCGGCCAGAATCCGAATTGAACAGGCTGAATCAACACTGTCGGAAATTGGTCCTGATGCTCAGATCATCCTTGTTCCAGGTGCCAAGCCGGTGAACATGTTAGCCTGGGTTACCGGACAGCTTACCTTACTACGATCATTTATTCTGACAACTGAACCAAGAAAACAAGTCAATCCGCAGGTATTGGTAGATCTGGGTCAACAAGCGTATGATCAGTTACCCCCTGAAGATATTACCGGGCTCTCGGTCAGTCTCCTTGATATTTGTTATGCCAGCCAGGCACGTAGTGACGCTGAAGATGCGGAAAAGAAATTTCATCATGTGGTTGGTGTGGCAATCAGTGGTGGCAATTACTTTGGTGCGATTGTCGCTGAATATCATCGAGCGCATGGACTTCTAAGCCAGGGAAGACTTCGAGAGACAATTGCCTTTTGCCAACAGAAAAAGAAAGAATATAAAGCTTATTTTGAAAATCCCATTCAGGAACTACCCGCTCTTGCTCTTTTGGATCAGGCACTGGGACGCGCTTATCTTGAATTGAATGAGCTTTCTCTTGCTGAACAACTCCTTCGAAGTGGGCTGGAAGTAGGGCAATGGATGCCGAGGGAAGAAGTACCGGGTTATCTTGCTCTGGCCCGTTTATGTTATTTCAATGATGACATTCAGGGGATATATGATAGTTTACGACGGCTGGAAATGCGATGGCCAGACATTGTAAAATGGACGCAGGCCATCAGAATCCTTTATGATTTAAAATTAAATCAGGAAGATTCCCTCATTCGCCGGACCGTGGCAACCTGGGCTCATTCAAATATTCCGGAAATTGGACCAGATATAGTGATCCCTGGAATTGGACCGGTTTGGAATGATGAATCCGATCATGCTGTCTATTCTGCCTGGGTTCAGATTCAGATCATCCTTTGTAACACCACGGAAGCACTTGGTGTGGTTGAACCGATGTTGAAGGTGGCGGTCGAGAACAAATTATTCCACCGGGTCATCTATCTTTCTCTGCAACAAGCCCAGGCTTATTATGTGCAAGGGCAAAAAGAACGTGCCTGGAAGGCTCTTCAGATCGCGCTTTCGAATGCAGAAAGTAATGGTTACCTTAATATTGTCGACCGGAATCCAATCCTCATCCGAATGCTGATCGAAGCAAAAAAACTTAGGATGGCACCAAACTATATTCAAAAAATATTAGAAATTGATCATTCCGACTCAAATCAAGCGAACTCACCAGTGAACCTTGATGGTATTCAACCAAAAGAGGCTTTGATAGATTCCCGTGATGGTCTGGTTGAACCGCTCAGCATTCGTGAAATTGAAGTATTGGCTTTGTTAGCCCAGGGGTTATCGAATGCTGAAATTGCGACCAGATTATATCTTTCTCCCAACACGTTAAAATCACATACACAGAATATATTTGGAAAACTTGGGGTGCATAGCAGAGTGCAGGCGGTTAACAAAGCACGACTGCTTAACCTAATCAAATAAAAATTTAGATTAAACCAGGTCAATCAGGGTTAGTGTGTTGCGTTTACACGCTCATTAATTAATCCATGGATTAATCCTTTTACCGCATTACTTCATTCGTTGCTTTCGATAGACTGGTATTGAAAAGGAAGAACGAGTACCTTAACGTATCTAAGTCAAATGGAGTACATATGAAGGAAATTGAACCGGTTATTCTGCAAAGAGTCCTGGAGGGGGATGGAGTAGCATTTGGAATCATTGTTGAAAGCTTTCAAAGGCCTGTATTTAACTTGTGTTACAGAATGTTAGGCAATCATGAAGCCGCAGAGGATGCCGCCCAGGAAACTTTTTGGAGGGCGTTTCGATCCATTCACAAATATAATCCTGAACGATCTTATCCTACGTGGTTGTTATCCATAGCTGCGCATTATTGTATTGATCAACTTCGTAAAAGGAAACTATCGGTGATTGATATGGAAGATTATCTGGCTGAAATAGTACCGGACTCTAAAATACCAAATCCAGAATCGATGACCTTGCAGAAAGAACAGCAAAAACAAGTACAGGAGTTACTCAATGGACTTAAGCCATTGGATCAAGCTTCGATAATTTTACGGTATTGGCATGAATGTTCTGAGGAAGAGATTGGTCAGGTTCTGAATATTTCAAAAAATGCAGTGAAAAGTCGCTTACATTATGCCAGAAAGAAACTTTCAGTAGCATGGAAAAATCAAAACCAATATTCTACTCAGGTAGAAAGAAGGAACTACCTTCCTTTGGGCATTTAGAAAAGGTGCAAAGAAAAAAATGATTTACACAAAAATACAAGTTAAAGGATTATTGGATCCAAGCTGGGCGGATTGGTTCGACGATATGGAAATCTGTCTTGATCCCTCAGGTGATACAGTTCTGATGGGAAATCTTCCTGATAAATCAGCAGTTTATGGGATGGTTTCGCGTCTGAGCAGCCTGGGAATCACATTAATTTCATTAACCTGCCAGGAAGAAAAAACTAATATCCAATTGTCTGAAATCAAATTCAAATAATTTTATAAATTAAAGCAGTGAAGGAGAATAAAATGTACCCAATTCAGTTAGCAAGTCAACCCAAAATAAAACCATGTGAAACCCTGATTGAACTCCACAAGGTGGAAAAAACCTTTCAAAGTACTGCTGGTAATTTTCGTGCTCTGAAAACAGTTGACTTAAAAATTAATCGCGGTGAATTTGTTGGTATTATCGGCAGATCGGGCAGTGGAAAATCGACGTTGATCAATATGATCACCGGTATCGATCATCCGTCAGTTGGGGAAGTGTTGGTCGGCGATACCCAAGTACATACCCTTAATGAAAATCAGATGGCAGGATGGCGTGGAAGAAATCTTGGCATCGTGTTTCAATTCTTCCAATTGCTCCCAAACCTTTCCATTCTGGATAATGTTCGCTTACCGATGGATTTTTGTAATACATTCCCTTCGAGAGAACGGCATACAAGAGCGATGAAATTGTTGGAAATGGTCGACATGGCCGAACATGCCCATAAATTGCCTTCTGCTCTCTCTGGCGGTCAGCAACAACGGGTTGCGATTGCGCGAGCATTGGCGAATGATCCTCCGATCATTATTGCAGATGAACCGACAGGAAATTTGGATTCAAAAACAGCAGATGCGGTTTTCAGTCTATTCAAAAAGCTGGCTGATGAAGGCAAGACGGTTGTTATGGTAACTCATGATAGTGGTCTAGCTCGTAGAGTGGAACGCACTGTTATTATTGCTGACGGCGAGGTCGTAAATGAATACGTGGCAAAAGCGCTACCGGTTTTATCGCCCACATTAATGCTTGAAGTCAGCCGAAAAGCGAAGAAAGTCAATTTTGCTGCAGGTGAAACGATTATCCATAAAAACTCTGAGGATAAACTTTTTTATATTGTCACGGAGGGAATGGTAGAAGTATCACTGCGACGACCGAATGGACTCGATGTCATTGTTGACCGCATGGGGCCTGGTCAATACTTCGGAGAGATTTCTCTGTTTACCAATCAACGCACGATCGCCACCGTCCGGGCAATTCCGGATGCTCCAGTACACGCATTGACCCTTGATCGTGACCTATTCCAGAAATTGATTATTGAATCGCCTGAATTTAAAACAGTCATTCAAAATGTGGTTTCCGAGCGCTTGGCAGAGAACCGATCGATCAGTGAAGCAAAGGAGTAACCAATGTCTGCAATTTTTAAGAAAATCATTAGTGATTTATGGGTAAATAAAGCCCGTTCGATCCTCGTGGCGCTTTCTATTGCAGTTGGAATTTTTGCTGTCGGGATCATGGTCAATGCGAAGGTGATTGTCAAACATGATATGGAATTGGATTACTTTTCCACCAATCCACACACTGCTCGCCTTTACACCCAGGATTTTGGCGACAATTTGCTGGATGAATTGCGAGGTCTTCCTGAAGTCGAGAGTGTTGATGCCAGCTATAATCTCTGGGTAAAAATCGCATCCAGTAGTGACAAGTTGTTTGAAATCAATTTGAATAGTATCGATTCGATTGATTCGATTCAAGTTGACACAATCGTTTTAGAATCTGGCTCAGCTTCCCTCAACGAAGGTGAAATCTATCTGGAACGCCAGGGAGCATCTGGATTGGGGTTAAAAACAGGTGATATGGTGAACCTGACACTAAACGATGGAAAGGTTGTTTCCCTCAAATTGGCCGGAACCGTTCATGATGTTCATGCAAATCCATTTAATTTCAATAGTAGAACCAGTGGGTTTGTCGTACCAGCTGAAATGGCAAAGCTTGGCGGTTCGGATCAGAACAACTTTGTCAATCTGGTGACATCCGGTTCGCATACAAATGCTGATTATGTTCGTCAGATGTCTGAAAAAGTTGCAAAAGTAGTCACAGATAATGGAGTCACCGTCTTTAATGTTAATGTCAATCGTCCCGGACAACCTCCAGCGCAGGCTACAGTTGACACGATTATGGCGCTTTTAAGTGCTTTAAGCATGTTGATCGTTCTATTGAGCACATTTCTGGTGACCAATACCATTTCGGCATTAATAAGCCAACAGATTAAATATATTGGTGTTATGAAAGCGATTGGTGCTACCTTTGGCCAGGTGGTGGGTGTTTATTTGGGATTGGTAATTGCTTATGGGTTGATTGCATTACTCATCGCCGTTCCGCTCAGCTCATTAGCATCCTATGGATTAACCCGCTGGTTGGTAGGCATGCTGAATGCGAACCCTTCTACCTTTACTGTGCCTAACGAATCCATTCTTTTACAACTCATGATTGGTCTATTTGTTCCGATTATGGGAGCACTGGTTCCGGTTGTTGGAGGAGCGAAAAGTACCGTCCGTGAAGCAATAACCAGTTATGGATTGAATTCCAATGGAAAACCCGATCTGGTGGATTGGATTCTGAACAAAATTGCATGGCTGCCTCGTCCTTTACTCCTCTCCATTCGCAACACCTTTCGAAGGAAAGCCCGTCTCTTTTTAACGCTTGCCACATTAATTCTGGGTGGTGCTATCTTCGTTGCCATGCTGGGTGTTAGGGAATCCATGTACTCGGAAGTGGATCAATCTTTTTCATATTTTCAAAGTGATGTGAATGCCACGTTTGCCAAAAATTATCCGGTTGTTGAATTACATGCAGCAGTTTCCGATATTCCTGGGATAACTTCTATTGAAACTTGGACTTCTTTCAATGCCAATGTTGTGCGGCCGGATGAAAAAAATACAGATCTGATCGCCCTATACATACCACCAGTGGATACCGAGCTGATCGATCCCACCATCATCGACGGGCGTTGGCTCCAGGTAGGCGATAAAGATGCTATTGTAGTCTCCAATCACTTTATTAATCTTCGACCTGAAATAAAAATTGGGGATACTATTCAGCTGCGATGGAATGAAAAAGACACGCAATTCCAGGTGGTGGGCATCTTTCGCATGGCCGGAACCTACCCAGCTCCATTAACCTACATCACCCCCGAAGGACTGGCCCTTATCGGCGGAGATGCTTCTCAGGCAAATGAGTTAAAACTTGTGACGGATTTACATTCCCTGGAACGACAGGAAGAAATAATGCAAACTGTCCAGTCTCGATTGAGTGACCTGGGATTGGAAGCAACCTTGCACACCGGGAGTGAAATCATCGCACAACAACGCTCAGTCGTCAATATCCTCATATCCCTGTTGGTTGCCATGGGATTGTTAATAGCTATCGTTGGTGGGTTGGGTTTAATGGGCACAATGGGCATGAATGTGCTGGAACGCACCCGAGAGATCGGTGTGTTACGTTCCATTGGTGCTGGCAATGCTGAAATCTTTCGCCTGGTATTGGTTGAAGGATTATTAATTGGGATGATCAGTTGTGGGTTAAGTGCATTGCTGGCCATTCCTATCACCCGGTTTTTGGACAACTCTTTAGGTCAGGCGCTGATGACAGTTCCGATCGTCTACATTTTTTCCTTTCAGGGATTGTGGATCTGGCTCGTCATTGTCCTTGTTCTCTCCACCATCGCCTGCTTGCTGCCTGCTCGTAATGCGGTTCGCTTGACCATTCGAGATATCCTGGCGTATGAGTAAAATGGATTCTGATATCCCAAACTGGTTGATTGACATGGTGGTTTCTCTGTTTGGCAATGCCAGTTTTATAAAGGATTTGATGTAGTCAATTGATCTTTCGATGAAATTAACCTCATTTTTTGACCCAATCAAGTTGAACCTAATCAATAACTCGAAGCAGTATCAGGCTACTGGTACCCTTTCTCTCGGGCAGCCCTATCCAGTGACCAGGTCAGGATCGGTTCGGCAATCAGATCGACTGCAGTTCCGGCAACACGTTGATCAACAGCCTTGAGGTACCGTTTACAATGATCACACACATACAACCGATGAGATTTTTTCTCTCCGGCCGGGTAAAAACGCAATGTTTTGGGATCGATGTTGTTGCAATATGGGCAACCGGTACGCCGGTAACGCCACTGATAACGGCACCGTGAACAAACCAGGATTCGTGTTCCCTCAGCTTCCAGATAAGAAAAATTTGATTCGGCACCACAACACGGACAGTTACCTCGCAGCCACTTTTTGGTGTCCAGATGCGGCATGACCTGCCTGGCGGCGTGTTCCAGATAAGGCATCAGCGCCTGCTCGATTGCCAGCTGCAATAGATCGCCTTTTTCCATGGATTGGGTTTCCTGAAAACACTGGTGTGCTTTTTCGATAAGTTCATCTTCCTTTAATACTGGGATCTCAACCTCATCCCCCTGATAAGCAAGCAGCAGAGTCATGATTCTATGTACCTGGTTTGCAAATAAATGTGGATCAATAGGAAGATGCTCAAAGGACAGCTGTGGTTTTCCGGAATGCAGGCGATCGTTCATCACGCTCTCATCCACCAGGTCCAGACTGGTCGAAATATTGCCAGCCACCTCTTCTTGAATTTGTAATAGGTCCTGGTACAGCTGATAGTAGGAACTCAAAGCAAGCTCTTTTTTCTTCGCTTCTTCAAGCTGAAGAATTGCCTTTTGCCGAAAGGTTTGTTGCATGTAGCTATACTCCTGACTCTTAGGAAGGAAAATGGTGAATGACTGTTATGATTTATACCAAACTGTGAAGAAGTCCATTCACCATTGTAGATGAAATTTTGATTTATGGATAATTCAAGCCTTATTCTGTTTTCTCCGGGTGGTGGCTTGAAAATACAGCCAGGTAACGGGTTGCCAGCACAAAAACAAGAGCACCGATCGAGACCATGCCAATCGAAATGAACAACTCCTGCCAGGTTGGCCAATAGGGAGCGCCATCAAACCCAATCAAACTGATATTGATGCGGTTAAAGATCAGGCCAAAAACGACAAGGATAGCCGTCCAGAACATCCGATAG
Organism: Anaerolineaceae bacterium; assembly: GCA_030653365.1. Taxonomy (GTDB): domain Bacteria; phylum Chloroflexota; class Anaerolineae; order Anaerolineales; family Anaerolineaceae; genus UBA6170. Next base: position 109,601 of record JAURZL010000014.1, on the reverse strand, counting down.
CGATTCTTCCTGGTGGCAGGCAGCGAGAACAGGATGATTGGCACAATCACACCCAGAATTAACTCAGCCCAAAACAGAAGACTGTACAAGTCTCCGGTGAACATATAACGCAGGTCACCGGCAACCAGCATATCAACCACCCGTAAGGCCAGATACAATCCCAGCACATAGGGGATCGCTTTGGCAAGTTTTCCCAGCAGTCCAACTTCCAGTCGGTGGTTTAATCCGGCAGAGCTCAAGGTTGCTTCTATAATCACCATGGATAAACCGGCAGCAACAGCAGAGATAAAGAAGAGGATTGGCATGATGGCTGAATACCACAAGGGATTGACCCTCGATAACATCGGCAGAAACAGCGTACCCAGTGAGGATTGATGCATAGTTGAAAGAACGACACCCAGAATGACCAGTGGAATGGTAATTGATCGGATCAACTTCAAAGGTGCTTTAAGGTTGTATTTTTCAAAGACAATCGGAGAAATCTCCAATCCCAGAACGGTCAGGTAGGTCATCACACACCAACCAACTTCAAAGAGAGGTGAGTGGACATTCCAATAGACCAACAAGTGCCAGATGCGGTGCGGAAAACCAAGGTCGATTGAGATTGACAGGGCAGCCAGTCCGTAACCGATGAACCCGGTCAGCACCGTCGGCCGCAGAATCGGGTAAAACTCCTTGAGCTGGAAGATATATACGGTGGCAGCCACGCTGAATGCGCCGGCAGCCAGAGCGATTCCGCAGAGGACATCAAAACCAATCCAGATACCCCACCCTCTCCCATCGATCATGGCGGTGGTGGCACCCAGCCCGGTCACCCAGCGGATGATCATCAGGGCAAACCCAAAGACTGATAGACCCGCCAGGACAATCGTCCCAGGACCAAAAGAAGGTTTGCTTTTTTGAACAATCGCAGTCATGTTATTCCTCCTTTTTCTCTTCCTGTACCTGGATGCGCTTTTTGGTAAACCAGTAGATACCACTCATCAAGCTGGTAACAACAACCGCAATACCTGGAACAGCCGCCATCCAGGGCCAGGTAAGCCCGGCCAATGACACAGCACTCAACGCCTGGAATCCGAGCAGCTCAAAAGGAACATGCGAGATGTACAATTGAGCTGTGCCACCAACTTCGTGTTCGCCATAGATATGATCAACATAGCGGGAATCGTTTTTGATGCGTTCCCTGGCAATTTCCAGCAATTCTTCCCGCTTTCCGAATAATAGTGCACCGGTCGGGCAGACACTGGAACATGCAGGTTGTAGTCCGGCTTCCTGTCGGTCGGCACAGAAATCGCATTTTTGGATCAGTGGAAAAACCTTGTCCCATTGATACTTGGGAATATCAAAAGGACAGGCAGCCATGCAATAACGACATCCAAAACATTTTTTGTCGTCATAAAGCACTGATCCGGATTCCGATTTGGTCAACGCACCGACAGGACATACAGACACACAGGCTGGGTGTAAGCAGTGCATACACTGCACTTTTACAAAGCTGGAACGACTGTCATCTGTCTCATCTTTGTACAGCTTGATCAGCGACCAAGTATAAGCAGATAAATCTCGAGGATTGAGATCATATTCGCTGATATCTTCTTCCGGGTTGAGCGAATTGAGCCGCAGTTTGCAAGCCACCTGACATTCTGTACACCCGACACATTTTGATGCATCGAATAACATGCCTGCGTTGCCAATTGAGCCCTCAGAACTTAGACTCAGCTTCCTTATATCAGGTTGAACAAGCAGCCCCCCCAGACCTAATCCCGTTTTTTTGAGAAAATCTCTTCGGTTTATCGTCATGGTAAGCTCTTTTACTCTTCAGGAATTTCGACGTCTGTTTTCTTCATCCTCAATTGCCTGAGCGCGATTATGCTGGCTGCGCCGGCAAGCACCCCAAGTAAGCCACTGGTAACACCGATGTTTACTGGTGATACAGGTTCGCGTTCTTTCTCAATACCTGGATAGAGATAGGATGGTTTATATTCCGAGACGTCAATTGGATCGGCTGGAAGGCTCACAAAGCCCAATGTTTCAAATGGTGCAGGCGAGAGATACATCCAGGCCGTGCCGCCGACTTCCTTTTCACCATAGATGTGATCAACATATTTATCAGGGAATTTTGCCATTCGTTTTCTGGCTTCAGCCAGCAATTCATCTCGATCGCCAAATGTGAGTGCATCCGTGGGGCAGGCTTTCACACATGCCGGCTCCATCCCATTGCTGATGCGATCAAAACAGAAAACACACTTGGTCATTTGTGGTTCTACACTGACAAAAGCAAGATCCGGGTTGTTGACCCAATTAATATGCGGAACGCCAAATGGACAAACTTTCATACAGTTCTGGCAACCAATACATTTCTCACTATCCAGCGTGACTGCACCATTTTCTTCTTTCTGATATACCTGTTCAGGGCAGACAGCGATGCAAGCTGGATTGAGACAATGCATACACTGGATTTTTGACATCACCAGCTTGACAGCCCCCTTCACCTCAACTTCTGCAAACTTGACCAACGACCAGGTGATTGGAGTCAGATTGGGCGGATTGTCGTAGGCACCCCAGAAACTGGTTTGTTCACCAGGATTGTCATTCCAGGATTTACAGGCAACCTGGCAGGACCGGCAGCCAATACAACGAGTCAAATCAATCAGTGCACCTACACTCATGATAAACCTCCTTTTCTGACATCCACCAGAAAAGCTTTAAACTCCGGGATATGTGTATTGGGATCACCTACATACGAGGTCAGAAGGTTTGCGCTCTGTCCAGTGAACTGGCCTTTGAAGCCCCAGTGCCATGGTAAAGCAATATGATGAACGGGTTTGCCATCGACCATTAATGGGGTTAATCGCTTCGTTATGATCGCAGCACATTCAACCGAACCACGTTTCGAATCAACCGTTACGATATCACCTCCGGAGATACCCTTTTCTGCTGCCAGTTCTTCACTGATCTGCACAAACATCTTTGGCATCAATTCTCCCAACCAGGGCAGGTTACGGGTCATTTGCCCAGCCTGCCAGTGTTCGGTCATACGATAAGTGGTACAAACGATCGGGTATTTGTCAGGGGTTCCGATTTCTTCCGGTCGCCAAAGTTTGACCACTGGGTTGACCTGGGTGTTGGATAACAGGTTGCTTACCGGGCTTTCGAGCGGTTCATAGTGCTCGGGGAATGGGCCATCGACCAGTCCTGGACCAAACAGGTGCGCGAAGCCATGTTGTCGCATGATGAACGCATAGCGTGTCCCCTCCTGACTCATGGGCGGCCATCCGCCATCGGGTACATCACCGTCCCAGGTCTCGCCATTCCAGCTGATCACATAATCTTCCTGATCCCACGGCTTGCCGTCCAGATCGACGGATGCGCGGTTGTAGATGATGCGGCGATTAAGTGGCCAGCACCACGCCCAGTTAGAAAATGTGCCAATGCCTGCTGGATGGGTATCCACGTTATCGCGCCATTTCTGGCGATTTCCATCCTTTTTGTTGTAGCTTTGGGTGTAAACCCAGTTACTGGACGATGTTTTTCCATCGGGCAACAGGTGTGCAAAGGTAGCTAATAAATCGCCTTTTTCGTACTGGACTGTTCCATCTGTGTTAAGGATTTGTTCCTCCGCGAAGCCATTAATTTCCCTTGAAACAAGGTCAACCAGGCTGTCAGCACCATTCTTCCCGACCGGGTCATCATACCAACCCTTCCAGCGCAGCCTGGTGATTGCTTCCGAAACCGGTCCCCCTTCTTTTTCATAGAGATCGATGATCTCCAGCATCAGCTCGGTAACAATTTCCAGATCGGCTCTGGCTTCCCCCACCGGTTCAACGGCTTTCCAACGCCACTGGCTCCAACGACCACTGTTGATCACGGATCCTTCTTTTTCGTTGAAAGCTGCAGCAGGCAACAGGAAGACCTCTGTGTCGATTTTGGACGGATTTAATTCGGGCATATCCCAGAAACTGGCTGTTTCTGTATCCCACAGATCAATTGCCACCAGCCAGTCCAGTTTTTTGAGCGCTTCGACGACTGCATGGCTATTAGGACTTCCGACGACAGGATTTTGTCCCCAACAGAACAGACCTTTGATATCGCCTTTTAACATTGTTTCAAAGAGAGCGATGTGGGAATAGTTTGAACCAGGGTTAATCTTCGGAAGCCAACCGAATCCGAAGTCATTTTCCACGGTTGCATTATCACCATACCAGGATTTGAGCAGGCTGGTCATATACTTGGGATAATTTTGCCACCAGTTGGCACTTTTAGGATCGTACGATACAGGTGTAGAGCGTTTATTGTGGTCTGCCAGGGTCAAATCAGTGGCTTCCGGGACTTTGAGGTAACCAGGCAGGCTGTTAAATAACATGCCATGATCCGTAGATCCCTGGACATTTGATTCGCCCCGCAGCGCATTGATGCCTCCGCCAGCAACGCCGATATTGCCCAGCAATAATTGCAGGATGGCATAAGATCGGATGTTCTGGGTGCCGTGTGTGTGTTGTGTCGTACCCATGGCATACATGATCGTACCTGATTTGCCGGTGGGTCCGGTCTTGCGGGCATAGGTTTCGACAACCTGAAGGAAAGTGTCCTTAGGTGTGCCGGTTACCCGCGAGACTGTATCAACGTCATAACGCTCATATTGTCTCTTCATCAGTTGGAAAACACAATCGGGATCATTCAGTGTTGGATCTCTCAGCAGAATTCCATCGCTATCTGTCTGGAAAGACCAGGATTCCCGGTCATATTTACCAAATTCGGGATTGCTGCCGGGGGTAAAGCCAGAAAACTTCCCATCCAATTCTGCTGCAGTCTGGAGCTCAGGATTGACCAGTACCGCCGCGTTGGTGTACTCGGTGATATAGGTCATGTTGTAAAGATCTGGGTTAACCTCAATATCATCCAGTACCCATTTAATCATCCCTCCAATAAATGCAATATCCGTACCTGAACGGATGGGTGCATAAATATCTGACAGCGCGGCTGTACGGGTGTTACGCGGATCTACAACAATCAGGGTTGCATCATTTTCTTCCTTGGCTTTGACAACATATTTAAAGGAAATGGGATGGTTTACAGCTGCATTGCTGCCGATAATAAATATACAGTCACTGTTCTGAATGTCATTCCAGTGATTTGTCATTGCTCCTCTTCCGAACGACTCTGCCAGAGCCGCAACAGTTGAAGAGTGTCAGAGACGCGCCTGGTGTTCGTAATACACAAGGCCTAAGGAGCGCATTCCTTTCGTAACCAGCGAGCATTCCTCGTTATCCAGTGCAGCCCCGCCCAAAGAGGCGATTGCCTCCAGGCGGTTAACCATACGACCTTCCGAATCCGTTTCAATAAAATAGCGGTCACGAGTTGCTTTTACACGATGAGCGATCTGGTTCAACGCCCATTCCCAATCTTTTTCCTCCCACTTGTCCGTGCCAGGAGCGCGGTATCTTACTTTTTGTACACGATGAGGATTGACAGCTCCATCAACGGTGTTGATTTGCGCCATGGCCATTCCCTTTGGACACAGGCTGCCCTGGTTGATGGGGTGATCCGGATCACCTTCCAGATTGATGACGCGTCCATCCTGCGATGCAACGATAGCTCCACATCCCACACCACAGAAGCAGCAAATGGTTGCTGATTCGCCAATGGGTTTATGCAGCTGCATAGTCACAGGGAGGGAGAAAAACGATTTGGGCATGATCAGCCCACCGGAGAGAATGACGGAAGCCTTCAGAAATTCTCGTCGGCTTATTTCCCTTGATCCTTTCATACTACACTCCTTTTACTGTCTTGATTCCTTGAGAATGATTTTCAATAGAACGAAGGATTAAAAGCTCATCAATAAGGGACAGGGTGAGGAGGGTATCCGATCTCCCCGTCAGAAAAATGAAGCTGTACCAATAATCCAGAAGAATATTTGTTTTGCAATGATGGAAGGGTGATGTGTTTTAAAAGGGATATATAAGTTCACAGTAGACAAATCTTATCAATAATTATAAGGAAATATAATATCAAGTCAATATAAAAACAGGACAATTTGTGAATTTAATCACTTTTTATGGATATTGGTCAAAATCCCCCTATCAAAACTTCGTTTCGGACTTTGTAACCACAACTTCAATCCATGGCGGAGACCAATCTGCATCAACTGATACCAGATCCTATAAAATCGATGGTGAAAAACTTTTTTTCAGGGTACTCATTTGAGAAACTCGGGTATAAAAACTCTGTTTCGGTTGCTCGGCATCTACCATTTAAATGTTGACCGGGTATTACACATAAAATACCCGGCATTATGAAAAAAATCATCTTAAGAACCCAGGAAAATCCTGAGTTTGAATTGACAACAGCTTCCTTAAACGAGACCTGATTTTTCGTTTCTTAGTAATGAATCATCCACCTAAAAGGTGGTTAACAATTAACATGTCTAATTCTTCATAATCACGTGAGGATCTTAATTGCTCGACCTTATCTACATCAAGCGATCTGACAAGATCTACCAGGCGGAGGAAAATCTCATGGCTATTTCGCAAATGGTTGGTGGATTTTTCTTTAACCTGTGTTCGGAGCGCCTTTACATCCAATCCGATAAATTCGCCATTTTGTCCATATCCATTGCGTTCCAGAACCCAGACCTGATTGAATGCACGCCGGATATCAACAACACCAAAAGACTTATCCTCATCGAATTTTAGACCGTTTTGATCATTTAAATGCACTGACCATAATTTTTTCTGGTAAAGAGCGTATGCCATTTCATCGGAAGGATCCAAACCTGCAAGAATAGCATGGGCGGACTCGATTAACGTGCCAACCCGGGAGGGATCAATGGTCAGGCTTGCGAGACCTAAAAAGTGGCCAGTTGTCGGGAGATACGCCTGATCCATTGGTTCATTTGGTTTCATCTCACCAAGAATTCGAATATCCTTGTTGTACTCCAACATTACATTCAACCATTCGACCAAGCGTGCAACGGATGCAACAGGGTCTTTTGCTTCCCGCATATACGTGCCTTCCCGAGCAGGCCACAGAACGATATTATTAGTTCCGACAATCTGGGAAATATCAATTGCCCGTTTCGAGCGTTCAAGAGCATATTTTCTAGCTTCTGGAGAATTAGCAGTGATGGCACCATCGATTGTCAATGGATGTTCCCATAAACGTGGAGCAACGAATTCAGCGATCAACCCGCGCTCATCCAGCAATTTGCGCATGTTCTTCGCGTCACTCTCTTGTTTTGCCCAGGGATCATCTGCACTGGAGACAACATCATCATCATGGAATTGAACACCGTCAAAACCAAGCTGTTTGTAAAATTCTAGCTTTTCAGCAAAGGAGAATTCCTCGCGTACTTCAGGTCCAAAAGGATCTGATCCTGAATGAATATTCCAGGGACCAAACGAAAAACGATAGGTAGTGGACATTGAGCTCCTTTTAAATAATTTCAATTCTTCTGATTGATTTCAACAAAAAAAGAAGGTGAATCCGTATTAAATTAGGCTTTTATTTAACATAGATTGGTATCTACTAATTATACAAAAGGTAGAAAAACAATAGAATAATTTTACAGATGAGAATTGAGAAATGTGGCCAGAGACAGTGGTCATTGGTTCTGCATACTCGATTTTCCGAGATGGAAAAAATGCGCTGCAGGCAGTCAAGCAGGAAGAAAATTCAATTCTTTATTGGGGTGACAAGAACATTCGTGATGGTGTCGTCGATATGATCGCTCTGGGACGTCAATCCTTCGCCGATCCATTTACGCCCGCAAAACTTATGGCTGGCGAAGAAAAAGAAGTCAATTGGTGCACAGCCGACGATCATTGTATTGAATTATTAATCCGTCAGAAAAATGTGGGTTGCTGCACATTCAACAAACCATACACTGTGGCTTTACAAGAGGTGCGTAAAGAAGAAGGATTGCTCAAGGCAAAACGCACATAACATTTAAAATCTAGAGGATAATTATCAAGTGTAGACAGGTAAATTCAAAGTCTACACTTGATTTTTTAAGGGAGACCGTATGCATCAACATCTTGTATTCTTTTGGTTATCGGATCAGTTGAGCGTGTCAGAACGTAAAAACTTTGAAATTGAGTTGGAAACGCTCATAAAAATACCCTCAGTTCTAACTGGGTACTATGGCAAACCAGCTGACACCAACCGGCCAGTGATCGATCGTTCGTATTCATTTGGTCTTATGCTTGGTTTTCAAGGCATGGCAGAACATGATCAATATCAAATTGATCCAATTCACCGGGCATTTGTTGAAAATAACTCACATAAATGGGATAAAGTACTGATTTATGATATTGAAACATAACGAGAGAAAATAAATTTTTTAGAATCAGCCTAAGGGTAAAAATTGAATCATTCGAAAATCAAGAATGAATTAAAGTTACTTTTGCATAACTCGTTTTTTACTTCAGGATAAGCGGCAGGTAGATATACTCGGAATCATCAAAGAAAAATAGCGTAACGATTTGATCCGCTCTACGACCAACTACCAGCTTTTTGTCAACAGCATCAAATGTATAGTTTAAATAATGTCCACCATTAACAGCTGTGCCAAGCACACTGTTCTCGGTTGTGATTGGTCCAATTGCCCCTTTGTTACCTTCACCCCAGGTGATAGCGCCAGCATTGGTTACAACTCCATTATCCCAATAGGGACTCAGAAAGCCATAACTGCCATTGGAGAACGCAGTTACACCATAATTTCCAATCAAATCATCAGCTGTGCTTCCTACCAGGCTATTCGCCATAGAGACCACATCTGATATTCCAGTAGTACCATTTCCCCAAGTAACAGCACCAGCATTTACCACAGTGCCATTGTCCCAATTTGGACTGCTAACAACATAGTTTCCATTTTGCAGGGGGTAAATTCCATAATTCCCGATTCTATCTTCAGTTGTACTTCCCACCAGACTATTATCTGATGATACGAAACCTGAGATGCCGCTGGATCCATTTCCCCAGGTGACTGAACCAGCATTAACAATAGAACCATTATCCCAATTGGGATTGCTAACAATATAATTTCCATTGGATAGTGGAATTGTGTTAGAATATCCCACCCATACAAAAAAATCATCTAATGTGCTTCCCACCAGGCTATTCATTGGTGACACGATTCCTGAAACACCTACGGTTCCATCTCCCCATGTGACGGCTCCAGCATTTACAATAGAATCATTATCCCATCTTGAACTGCCAACAACATAATTTCCATTGGACAAAGGAGTGACGAAGTTGTTTCCAATCAAATCATCAGCTTTACTTCCGACTAGACTATTGGTTGATGACACAAGACCTGAAATACCGACGGTTCCACTTCCCCACGTTACAGCACCAGCATTTTCCACAGCATCATGATCCCATTCCGGGCTAAGTACAACATAATTATCATTTGTTAGAGAAACGACCCCTAATTGTCCAACAAAATCATTGGCTATTTTTCCAACAAGACTATTCAATTGTGAAATTCCACCTGAAATTCCTATAGTTCCATCACTCCATGTCACTGCACCAGCATCTGGTTCATCGCCATTATCCCAATAAGGATTGCTAACAATATAATTCCCGTTTGAAAGGGGGTAGATTTGCAAAGAAAACATATCATCGGACGTTGTTCCGACCAAACTATTGTCCGATGAAACGATACCGGAAATACCACTGACACCATTCCCCCAGGTAATAGAGCCAGCATTTATTGCAGCACCATTATCCCAGTTAGGACTGTAAATCGTAAAGTTGCTATTACTTAACTCCGTAATTACACCCACATTATCATTTTCAGAACTACCTACCAAGCTATTCATGGACGAAATAACCCCGACGGTGCCTGCAGAACCATTTCCCCAGGTGACAGCACCAGCATTTACTACAGAACCATTATCCCAATATGGATTCATCACCACATAATTGCCATTACTCAAAGCGTAGAAGTAGCCAGCAAACATATCATCAAAAGTGCTACCAATCAGGCTATTCGTTTCAGATATTTCGCCAATAATTCCACTGTTTCCATCTGCCCAGGTGACAGCACCGGCATCCATTACTGTATTGCTATCCCAAAACCGGCTTCTAACCACAAAATTACTGTTGCTCAGTTTTAAAATATCACCTCCCACCCTGTCAGAAGGTGTGCTTCCAACCAAGCTATTCGCTGGTGTGATTACTCCAGTTTTGCCAGCAATTCCATCTGCTAATGTCGCCATTCCAGCATCGGTTAATCCCCCATTGTCCCAATATTGGCTATAAACAACGTAATTTCCATTTTCTAACGCAACAACACCACTGATAGAATCATTAGCTGTACTACCCACTAAACTGTTGGCAGCTGATACTACTCCTGTAACCCCTTTATTCCCATCTCCCCAGGTAACAGCACCTGCATTGGATGCTGCACCATTATCCCAATAAGCATTGGAAAGCACATAATTTCCATTGGTCAATTCGATGAGTTCTGAAATTCCAACCATATCATTGATTGCACCACCGACTAAACTGTTTGTAGACCAGATCGTACCAGCTATACCAGTGGTTCCATTACCCCAGGTGACAGCTCCTGTATTTTGGATTCCGTTATAATCAAAATCTGGGCTAAGAACAACATAATTACTATTACTCAAGGCGTGTATACCACCAGAGCCGATCTTATCATTGGCGGTAGTACCCACCAGGCTGTTGTCAGCTGATACCACACCATCAACTCCACTTGTTTGACTCCCCCAAGTAACAGCACCAACATCTGTGGTAGAAAAAAGATTCCAATCAGGACTGCGAACAACATAATTTCCATTGGTTAAAATAGTTATCCCGCCATTACCTATCCGATCGTAAGCTGTCGAACCGGTCAGCATGCTGATCATCTCCCCTGATTTGCCATCATACAGGTAGACGGCTCCCACATCCAATTTACTTCCATCATTGTATCCAATATCCACAACCACTAGATTTCCGTTCGGCAAAAGTATAATAGTATTACCAAATTCCTCACCGCCGGGAGGGCTAACGATATCGATCTGTGTTGCAGCAGAGACATACTGGCATGGAACAGCAAAAAACGATACTGAAAAGGTAATTATCAGAAATATTCGGAAAACAGTATTGAAAAAAGTTCTATAGTTCATATGATAGCTCTCCCAGGAATTAAAAAATTACAAAAAGACCAATGCGAATTGCAATAGAATTTTTTATTCAGTCTCTTTTGATGATGTGAGAATTAATGGATTGTCCTGAATCCGGTATCCTTTGGTCTGGTGTGATCTGACGATAAATTTTCAAAATTCCAAACCGGATTTTCATAATAATAATTAAAAATCATTATCAGTAATTCGAATCCAATTGATAATATTTTCAGCTTGTGTGAGGATGTGATATAAAAATAGTATAGCACAGCTGTCTAGTCATGTTGTTGGGCAATTTAAAGCAGCGATACCAGGATTTTTTGCATATTTTTGAGTGTTTTTGATCTGATGAGCTACCATTTACCATCATTTCAAGCTAACTAAAGGCCTTTATTACCGGCCATCCTTGACGAAGTCTCTGCCTTCGGATAACTCTTTCGCTTACGAAATGGTTTTTTATAATGATTTCCCAATCTTTAAGCTATTTCATTTTTTTGCCCAGACTAGGGCATTTCTAAATTGCAATGACAGATTGAATTTCTCTAGGAAAGCGTCCAAAGTTCAATGGGCTTTTACCGAGTTGATTGACCCGTTGTGTTTATTCTCTTTCAAGTGTAGAATCAAAGTATTCCATCTAATGAATGGATCTGGCTCGTTCCTTGATTTGTCTTACCAGGCAACGTGAATCCGGATGATGGAATGAAAATGAGGAAATGATGTTATATAAATACACCTGTAAAAGTATGGGTTTGATCTGTCCCTTTGTGGCAACAGATATTTCGCTGGAAGAAGTAACCAAGAAGGCACTTGAACACGTGCTCGAAAATCACACCAAGGAATTCAATAGTATTAAAACCCCAGAGGAAATCCAGCGAATGGAACAAGCCTTAGCCAGGTCGACCAATGTCATAGTGGGTTAATCGGGGATTTCTATAAATTTTCTGAGTAATTATGGTTCGGATCTCGAATCCTCAGCCCTACCACTTTTTTCTTTACGGGATTGTTTTCCCCCCAATCAAGAGTTGATTGAAAGCTGCCCAGATAATTTATTTTCCTCTCGTTCTGCTATTTGTGACTTTCCAGGCAACGTGAATCCTCATGATGGAATGAATACGAGGAATAGATGTTATAGCTACCTGCAAATCAGGGTTTGATCTGTCCCTTCATGGCAACAGAGATCGCTGGAAGAAGTGACCAAGAAGACACTCGATGGTGCTGGAAAATCACACCAAAGAATTCAGGAATTAAAACACCAGAGGAAATTTAGCAAACGCCGATGGCTTATTTGGAACAAGCTTTAGCCAGGTCAACCAATGTCGTAGTGGGTTAATCGGGGATTTCTATAAATTTTATAATTTTGTTCTTGCCCACCTTATAATGAAGCGAGAAATTTTTCATAAGGTCGTTGATGATCATATCGCAAGTTTGTGACCTCAACCACTTCAAAGTGGATTCATCTGTATCATCCAGGCGCTCTGATATTTCCAATGTCAGCGCAACAGCATTTCCCACATCACGATCGAGTGAGCATCTCCAGCTGCCAGAACCCTTGTTGTAAACATCCCAAACGTCCTTAACCAGATTGAGACTACGCATGGCAGATTCAAAGGATGCATGTGCTGTTGATAATTGATCTGGCCATTTGTGAGCATCTAAATTTATATAATAATTCTGAACTACCTCCAATTGAGTTAGAAACTCAGGATATGATATATCATCTACTGTCAGACCGACCATACGATCTGCGGATTCCACGAATAAGGCATAGTCATCCTTGAATTCCGCACTCAACCCACCAGAACAACCAGTAAGGTTGAAGAATAGAATGAGAGAAACCGCAATTAATAGGAATCTTTTCATAGCCACAGGTTTCAATTATCTAAAAACATTATGGCATTTATGCTGATTAAAAACAATCCTATCTGTAGACAGGGGCTAATAGATTTTTTGAGTAATTATGGGTCGAATTACGAATCCTCAGCCCTTCCCCATATCACTAACAGGATTGTTTTTGAAAATCACACCAAGAAATTCAGGAATTAAAACCCTAGAGGAAATTATGCGAGCGCTGTTGCCTTGTTTGGAACAGGCTTTAGCCAGGTCTACCAATGTCGTAGTGGGTTAAGTAGATAAGGGCAAGAGTACAATTCAGGTTATTGTAATTTTCCCCTGATGCCGCTAATCATACGGTTGCTCATCTTTGCAATAATGGGAAACAGCATAGCCTGAAAGCCATTCATACCTATATATTTGTCTGAGGACATATAGTCAGAAAAATCATCCCATGTTCCCTGGTCTTCCACGACAGCACCCATATGAACAAAGCCTTTTTCGCCAAAATTGAATTCACAACTGCTGGTCCCACTGGTGTGAGATATCGAATAAGCAGTCTGTTTCCCACTCTCTTCTAACTTTTTTAATGCATGGGTGTAAAAAACTTTATCATTGATGTAAGAATCGATGGGTTGCCAACGATCTTCCATTTTTACTTCCACCCAGGAATGACCACCGGCAGCGGGCAAGAATATGAAAACAAAAGAAGGAAAAATTCCTCTCATAATATCGATATTAATTTGACCCGTGTGAATCCGGGCTGGAATATCGGCTGCTCTACACAACGCTACCATTAGTGTTGCTTTGGTATTGCAATATCCCTTTTTATATTCGAGCGTTTCTGATGCTTTGACCGCATCCCATTTTTGAGGGAAACCAAACTGGATCTCATCCCTTACAAAAAGAAAAATCCGCTCCAATTTCTCCATCTGAGTGACTTGATCAGCCGTAAGTTGTTTTGCTTTTTCCTGAACGGATGGATTTTGATCATCTGACAGTTTTTCCATAGGATTCATTCTTCTACCTCCCCGCTCGTAGAGAGAGCCATCGCTTGTGATCTGGCGAAACACATCCTCCGGTGAGAACGCGTGGTGTTGCCAAAATAATCTTGCCACCAATCGTCGGTGCGCAGGGGCTTGGGGGGATCATCCGGCTTGCGCCATTGAAGGGATTCGCGGAAGGCAAAGTGGCTGTACAGGCGCATGAACTCACCCAGGTAGATGTCGGCCACGCGGGTATTGCCGCGGATGACGAGCATGTTCTCGTCGTTGCGGATGGTGGAGGCTTCACTGAAGTTGGCGGATCCGGAGATCACAATCGGATCATCCCCGAGTGCATCGATTAACATAAACTTGTTGTGGACGTAGCGCACATGAGAATTCAACCCACTCAGCCGTTCTTTGAGCCAGCCGTCCACGGTGCTGGTTCGAATGAAATTACCAACCGCAAAGACATTCTCGGGTTTGTTGCGCAGCTGTTGGATTTTGCCTTCTTCGGCTTGCTTTTCGGGTCCGGCCTTGATTGAGCGCGTTTTTTGCTCCAACAGGGCGAAGCGCAGAGGTGCCTGGGCATTGGCATAGACATCCTTGAAGACATCAGGCAACCCGAAGGCGAATGTTATGAAGAGGCTGCCGGTCGCGTTTCGGGCGAGCTCGGCATACCAGTTGAGTGCGTCCAGGTTTTTGCGTGGGCTGAAGATGGCAGTTGTTCCCTGCGGCAGTTGTCCAATGGGCAGCGGGGTGAGCGTCTCGATGTTGTTTTTCAAGGAGGTGGAGGTGGGGTCTCCTGCCAGATCGTTCCAGTAGTCGAGGAACTGTTGTGCAATCAACGGATCTTCCACCACATGGGCAACGTTGGAGTGCCCATAGATACCCCCTTCGGAGAAGTTGGTGCCACCTGTCCAAACGGAGTGGGGAGTACCATTGTGCAGCTTAACGATGAATTTATTGTGTGAGATGTAGGATTTGGGCTGGGTACGCTGGAAGCTGACATTGGGGAGCTCGAGTCCCAACGCCTGCAGGGTGGCGATATTCTTGAGTTTGGGGTTGTCCTGCCTGGCATCGAAGACGAACTTCACATCCACACCCGCGGCCAACGCTTCTTTAATCACATCCAGAAAGCGCTCATAATTAAACTCATAGGCGGCAATGCGCAGGCTATCGACGCCAGGTACACACGAACGGATGAAGTCCTCGAGCGCTTCATTGAGACCACGAGAAAGCCATTCGTAAGCCTTGCGATTGGGGACAGCATCGGGGGAAAGATCTCCAAAGCGGCGTACGTACGCTTGAGAACCAGAGACGCCGCGGTTGAAATAGACATTATGCTCGTTGGCTGTGACCGCCTCCGTGTGAATATCGATGATGGTAGTGGCGAAGTCGGTCAGATTGGATGGGGTGCCTTTGCGGGCAGTGATCGTATAAATGTAATGATGCCCGGGCTTGACGGAATAGTCCGCCCACTGGAAGCTCTGGATGGGATGATCGTGGGTCGAGTATTGGGTGCCAGCCGGGAAGCCCGGATCGGTCTCTGCGAAGGCTTTGCTGCCGGAGAGATAGTAGGCTTCGTTCTCGGTCAGGTCCTGGCGATGGATCGAGAAGCCCAACAGACCAGCGCAATCCGCTACGGGTAGATCGAAACCCAGCAGGACGACATAAGTGCCGGCGATGGCATGCACTCTTAAGCCATTGGTGGTTTGGGTAATTCGCATGAGAACCTCCTGAGAGCTGCTAACGTATGAATATCTCCATTGTATAGCGATTCAAGGTGGATAACAAATACCAGTAGCATGAATGACAAGTGTTGCAAAGAGGATAAATTATTTAAAGATAGGGTTATTTTTCAATGAATGGTAACTGGATTCGCATTGTAATGAAAACGACGGAGACAATGTTCTGTTGCTTTTATGAGTGTTAACTGGTTGTAAGGCAATTTCTAAAAAAATCCACACTAAAATGCTATACTATTTCGTGAAGGTTTTCACATCATGGGGACAATCACTAACTTGCTCTCCAATACATCACTTGGTCATTACATTCACTAGCAATACACAATCAATCCAGAGATCAAGTTCTATTAAAAAATTTAAATAATAAGAAGGTTTTCCAATAAACATTATTGCACTTCACTTTTTCCATTAGGAGCATCATGAAAAAAACAATAACAAACACGTTTATTAGCTTACTTATTTGTATGTTGTTAGGGACATCATTGGGAGAAGTTCAAGGTAGTTATTCGACTCGGATTCAAAAGAGCGACAGTATAACAGAGACCGAAGATGATCAATCTCTTGCAACTGCTGTTTCAATCAGTGTAGGAGGTGATCATACCTGCGCGGTTACTGCTGAAGGTGGGGTCAGATGTTGGGGGGTAAATTATTATGGCCAGCTGGGTAATGATAATGTTACAATAGTCGATAGTCCCACCCCGGTCGATGTTCAAGGGTTTACTGACAAGGTGGTGATCGCTGTTAGTGCGGGGTTTGCTCATACTTGTGCCGTCACCTCAGCTGGAGATGTTTGGTGTTGGGGTAATAATTATTATGGCCAGCTGGGTAATGATACAAAAGTCGATAGTCCCACCCCGGTGATTGTTGATGGGTTCACTGAGAAAGTGATCGCCATCAGTGCAGGGCATTTTTACACTTGCGCACTCACCTCAGATGGAGGGATCAAGTGTTGGGGAGATAATAGTGTTGGTCAATTGGGTTACATAACGACCACCACTTGTGATTATGGACCTTGCAGTAGTATTCCGATGAATGTTGTTGGGTTTGATAATGAAGGTGAGGATGCGATTGCTATCAGTGCTGGTGCATATCACACCTGCGCACTCACCTCAGGAGGAGGGGTCAAGTGCTGGGGAAACAATTTCTATGGTCAACTGGGTGACGGGGAGACAACCAATAGCAGTATCCCGGTGGATGTAAACAGGTTAAACAGCGGGGTGAAAGCAATCAGTGCAGGCGGATCTCATAACTGCGCGGTCACATCTGAAGGTGGGGTCAAGTGTTGGGGATATAATAGTGATGGCCAACTAGGCGATGGAACGAAAGACGATAGTCCCATCCCGGTGGATGTTAGTGGGTTGACGAGCGGGGTGAAAGCAATTAGTGCAGGCGGATCTCATAACTGCGCGCTTACCAATCCAGGGGTAGTTAAGTGTTGGGGAAATAATGAATATGGCAAATTAGGTGATACCTCAACCACCGATCGTCATACACCAGTGCTCGTGGGCGAGCTAAGCATCGGGGTGAAAGCCATCAGTGCAGGTGATTATCATACTTGTGCCCTTTCCTTAGGAGGTGCGGTAAAGTGTTGGGGGAAGAATGATTATGGTCAACTGGGTGATGGGACGACAACCCGACTCACCCCACCGGTAGATGTTTTTGAACTAACCAATGGTGTGGATGAAATTAGTGCAAATTATCAATACACCTGTGCACTTACCGATACCGGTGGGGTTAAATATTGGGGTGATAGATTATTTGGATCAAATGATCCAGATGATAATTTTGTGAACACAAACAGTAGCATCCCGATAGATGTAGAAGGGTTAACCAGCGGAGTGAAATCAATCAGTACCGGGAAATACCACACTTGTGCTATCACCTCAACAGATGGGGTCAAGTGTTGGGGATATAATTACCTAGGTCAATTGGGTGATGGGACGACAGATGATAGTCTTACGCCGGTGGATGTCGTTGGGTTAACCGGTGAGGTGGTTATTGATATATCTGCAGGTGATGACCACACCTGCGCCTTAACAGATGAAGGTGAAGTCAAATGTTGGGGATCTGATATTTTTTCTCAATTGGGGGATGAGACGGATAACACATATAGTAATATCCCTGTGGATGTATATGGGTTTGATGACATAGGTGAGGTTGCGATTGCCATCAGTGCCGGGGGACATCATACCTGCGTGATTACTTCAGAAGATGGGATCAAATGCTGGGGAAATAATAGTGATGGTCAGCTTGGCGATAAGACAACTGCTGAACGTAACACCCCTGTGGTTGTTTATGGATTTGAGGATGAAGGTGAAAATGCGCGTGAAATAATTGCAGGATCGGAACATACCTGTGCAATCACTGATACGAATGGTGTCAAGTGTTGGGGTTTAAATCGAAATGGCCAATTGGGGAACAATGACGATAAAAGTAGTAGCATACCAATTACTGTTTATGGTTTTACTGATGATGGCGAGGATGGAGCTACAATCAGCGCTGGAAATCGACACACATGCGTTATTACCTCAAGTGGTGCTATCAAGTGTTGGGGAGATAATTGGGATGGTCAGTTGGGCAACGGGACGAATGGATACGAAAGTAAAATACCCGTGGATGTGGTTGGTTTATCCAGCGGGGTGAAAGCAGTCAGTGCAGGAACACAGCACACCTGTGCAATCACTGATACGGATGGTGTCAAGTGTTGGGGTGATAATACACGTGGTCAATTGGGTTGGAGATTGCTTTGGGTTCCCGTTGATGTCATCGGGTTTGTGGAAAAATTTATGGTTTATTTGCCAATGATTGACCGATAAAAATTATCTGGACGGTGGTCCGCAGAGTCGACTGTGGAGTGTAACAATGCAAAATTGAAAAAGGATGAGGCAACCGAAAAATCAGATGACGGTTGTCTCATCAACTAAGCATGAAAATTGCGTTGGGTTAGCACCGGATCTATTGAAAATACTCCATAAATTTATTCTTCGCTTCATTATTGGCGTAATCCAACACATCTTCCGGGTAGCTAGGCAGGCGCGTCAGGGTTCAAGTCGATCCCTCGACATCTTTAAGCAGAGCTTTCTCGGATGCTGACATGCGGGATATCGAGCTATTTAAGTGACTGCCGGTGGTGCAACCCTCAAATTAAACGATTATTTGTCGACTTCATCAAAATAAGCCCAACCGTCCAATTCCGGTGGTTGAATGCCCAGCTGGGTCAACATCACCATGATTTGCGCGCGATGTTCGGTGGCGTGATTGATCACCTGGGTGAGGATCACCGCATTGGGCACAGTTCTTGGCGAACCCTCCCAATTTACCTCTACACCGTCAAGTGGCTGAATGGTAGGAGCGATTTCGATCAAACCCGCACCACTTGATAGAATGGAAACCTGTAACTCAGCGACGGTAGGCTTTCGTGCTCCCTCGGGTTTCCGAAAGGGTTGGCCGGTTTTCAGGCGGTGCCAATAAGATCGTTCTGCATTGGCGATGTGTTCGAGTGTGTCGAATATTGAGCCATACGTCCCGACAACTTTAGAGTTTAGCTGTTCCTCGCTTAACTGAGCACATTGCTCAAACAGTTTTGTATTCGCCCATAGGTTATGCCGAAAGAGAGTATCGATGGTTTCATACGCGGTCTGATGTTTTTTGTTTTCTGTCATTTTCGAATCCTTTGCCAACAGCTTGCATGGCTGATGCTGTTAGCCCTCATTATAGAGACAGAAATCATTATGAAAACCATCAGTAAAGAGTTTCAGAAAACATTTACCCACCGATACCTTGCTTGAATGTAATTCAACCAATCTTTCATTTCAGGTAATTGTCCTTCAGTCAATCCGCCAAATAAATCTTCGGTATAAACACTCTTGAAGCGATCTTCTTCCCGGACCAGTTTGTGCCAGATCTGGGTGGGCGAATTACCAAGATGCTTCAATGCTGGAGAAGTCACTTTCTTGAAATCCAGGTTGTGGGCTGGAGCTATGTGCAGGAGACTGACGATATCAGCTCCCATTTCCCTGGCTTTTTCCATCTTATGGGCCAGAAATTGCTGGCGCATTAATTGATAGAAGGGTTCAAAAAAGAGATTATCAAAATTGGGCAGGAGATCTTTTCGAATCAAGCAATCCTGGTGGTCAAACAGGTGCCGGTAGATGCTCGTGCGGTCGGTGCCACTTTTGGCAAATTTAAGGTTTGTGCTCCCATAGGATTCTGTGTATTTCCACTCGATCAGAACGATCTGGCGTTTTTTGTCGGTGCGTTCGAACATCACGATCGCGTCAGCACTGGTGAAGTTAGCACCACGTGAACGCTTGCCATTGCGTGTGATTTTTTCACCGAGATAATTCTCAGCGCCAATCCACTCAAAGGAGACCAACTTGCCATCCTCGACCGGCAGCACGTGATCCAGATGTGGGAAAATGGGTCTCAAGAGTTGGGCTAAAGCTTCCGGATGATCGGCAAAAGGGAACAGGAAATTGACACAACAGACCTGTGAATCACACATATGATTGCTGGATTTTCCATTCTGGCCATCATGCCACTTGATCTCGTGTTTGGCGAAGTAGTTGAGGGCACTCTTGCGGATGCCGGGGAAGAGGTTTTGATCGGCGTGTTGCAGTGGCAGACAGAAGGGACGGTATTTGGTTTTGTAGAGTCCAGGCTGCCTAGCTTCGGGGGTGAAGGTGGGAGAGATTTGCTTGAAAGCAGATTGGTGTGGTTTTTCGGATTCGAGGAATTTGGACATGAGTAACTCCAAAGAAATGGACCTCAATAAAGAGGTAAATATAGATTTATAATGCAAAAGGTTAACTTAATTGTAAAGTTATTTCAAAATTTGAAAGGGATAAAAATTTTATTAGTGTAGATACACATTCCCTATCTTTTTATAAACAAAAGGTGCAATGCACTTCTGGTTGTTTGGTATATAAGATTATTTTTCCATTCCAACAGTTTGTATTCATCCTCAAGTGCAGCGCACCTTTGCAGCTCAAAAGTTGAAAAGCTTTAATCTGTTTTATTAAAAAATAATGAGACAGCTGGTAGTTATCAACTACTGGTTGTCTCATTCGAGATGTGGTTATCAGATGGCTGGAAAAAAACCAGAGCTAATTAAAATATTCCATAAATTTATTTTTATTCTCATTATTGGCATAATCCAATACGTCTTGCGGGTACCCCGCCAACCGTGTCAGGGTTCCTTCAATGGTAAAGGAGAATCCCTCACCGCTGAGGAAAAAGGTGACCTTACGCTTGGCGTTAACCTCGCTACCGTTTTCTTCAACATGAATGATGTAGTTTACATCGACGACTTCACCATCCGCGGTATCCTGATAGTCAACTTTTTCGCCTTGAGCACCTTTAGCTTTGGCATCCAGGTACACATTTTTTGAAACTGCAATCGTGCCACCCTTCCCGACCGGCATATCGCGGGTGAGTGGTAATGGATTGCCCTGATCATCCAGGATTGAATAATCTGTCCAGGCTTTGTCATCAGTCGTATTCAGATAAATCGAGAAATTATCATTGACTGCTTCCCCTCCAGCATCGAACTGAATCGTCACAGGCGCATCTCCAAAATTCTCCTTGATGTACTCTTTGGCATCAATGGTGGTTTTCATCCAAACCCCACCCTGATAGCTGCCGGTGACAACCCGGTTGTCATTTGAATCGACTTTATCAAGATAGATTTCAACTTCATAATCGGCATAATAACCGGGTGCGAGCTCCATCCGGTAAGTTCCGGAAGCCTCAATCACATAAATGCTAGGATCATATAAATTGCTGTTTTGTTCCGGTGCGGTTTGCGACTCATCGCCTGTTTGAGAAGTATCATCTGGCTCACCCGGGTCTTCTGGTTCGCCAGGTAACGCAACCTGAGCTTCTTCTGTAGGCGTTTGAATGATTGCCTCCACATTGGTTGGGGTTTGAGTAGGTGGTGGCTGCTTTCCACCACAGGATGAGATGAATACAAACAACAACAAGCAAATTAAATATTTCCCTTTTTTCATTTGTTCTCCAAATTTGTATGAGTATGGATAAATTGTGTCTCTCTGTAAAGATGAAATTTAAAATGATGAATTATCAATTTATGTTATAACAAAAAAACACCTTTAAAACCCGAATACAACAAAGTGAGGAAATTCATTTTCATGCTAATGATAAGGGTTTAATGATGAGATTCTAACAATTATTATACTCATATTCATCTTGATGACAAATAATCGAAGAGAAGTAGTTTATGGATAGGATTATTGATTAATTCACTGCATCATCCTGATATAATTTCTCCCATGATCGTCATTTCCGACATGATGGGTACACTCACCACCGGCTCTCCGATCCTCGGTCTGCTTGACTGGATTAAGGTGCATCAGAGCAAAACGCAGGCACGCTGGTTGCTGGCTTCGATGATGCCGAGCTACCTGCTGGTCAAGCTGGGGTTGATTGATCCGCAGCCGTGGGGGCAGGGATTGATGATCAAGAGTCTGGCCTGGTTGAAGGATATGGACGAGGATAAATTCGCACAGGCATGCGAATGGGCGGTGGAGCATAACCTGTGGCGCAAGCGGCGCGAGGACGTGATAACCCGCTTGCAAGAGCATGTACAGCATGGCGCGCAGGTCTATATCGCCAGCAGTGTGGTCGAGCCGATTGCCGAGGCTTTTGCCCGCCGGATTGAGGTGCAGGCGATCGGGTCACCGGTGGAAACTGTCGATGGCAGGGTGCGTCTGGTGGATGGGCTGGTCTCGAGTGAGCGCAAAATCAAGGAAGTGCTGCAGCGCTTGCAGGTCGAGCGGGTGGATTATGCTTATGGGGACACGTTTATGGATATTCCGTTGTTGGAAAATGCGATGCATCCGGTGGCGGTGTACCCGGATCAGCGACTGGAGAAGGTTGCCAAGGAAAGAGGGTGGGAGATATTAAGCCATAGGTAAAAGGCTGAAGTAATGGATTAAATGTCAAGAGTTACACGTCTCCACGAAGTTTGAGATCGTACCATGGCAGTCATAATCGTGAGAAGTTTATGCATACATGCATGAATGCAAGTATAGCCACTTTCTTTGCTTTCATTAAAACGCCAACCTCAATTCTGGTGTGCCATGGAATCATCCCCCAGCACATCCACCTTCGCAAAGCGGCGGCGGATGGCCTTGCGATATTTCACTGCTGGGTGGCCGAACAAGACCATCAACCCCTGTTGGGCATTTGCGGGGATATTGTATTGCTGTCGTAGGCGGCGGCTGTATTTGAAGAAAAATCCGCTGGTGCCAATCATAATGCTACCCAGGCCCAGCGCTTCGCCAGCCAGCATGGCATAGGTGGCGGCAATGAACGGATCGGCTGGGTCAGAATAAGGCGAGCAGTAGAAATACACTGCCAGCGGTGCGTCGTACAGCCACCAGTCCACGCCTTCGGCTTCCATCGAAATAAAGGCTTCCATAGTGGGCACAATGAAGCTGCCAAACATCTCGTACTCTTCACGCTTCATGAATGGACGCATCAGTTTGAGCGAGGAGTGCGAGACAAAAGGTTTAATTTTCTTCAAGTCGGCCATCATCGCGTCGCGCAGTTCGCGTACCCGCGCACGGCCGTCCAATACCAACACGCTCACATCGCTGGGTGGCAGGCCCATCGGCGCGCTGGATGCCGCCTCAATGATCTGGTCTACCAGCTCCCGTTCCACCATCCGGCTGCTGAACTCACGCGTGCTGCGCCGTGCCAGCATCAGGTTATACAGATGTTCATAAGATGCGCGCTGCTCGCGTGGGGCAATGGGAAGTACATCCGCGGTACACAAATCGCGCCCTTCCACCGAGATGGCGTCTTCAGGACAAACCGCCAGGCACTTTCCGCAGCCGATGCAGCCAAAGAGGCGCGTCTGGTCTACGGTTGGTTTTCCATTCCGCATGATCAGCGGCGCGCCTTTGCATACTTTCACGCACAGACCACAGCCGTTGCATTTTTTATAATTAATGGTGACATTTGCCACACCCTCTGCTCTGCTGGTTTTAATGGTCATAATTCATTACTCCCGGGTTTCAACGCCTAAATTTTCATCATTAATTTGATTCGCGACGAGTATGCCGTGGGTTAATACATCCAAAAACACATCCATCACCCGCTGCCAGGCAACGCATTCATCACTGGTCTGGAAATAAGCGTTGAGGTAAGGCAAAATCTGCGAGTCTCCCAGAATGATAGACATGCCGTGCAACAGTCGAGCTGCCGCTTCCTGATCCAGGTCAGCGCGCGCTTCACCGCGTTCCACCGCCGCAGCCAGCATCTGGCGCACAATATCCAGCATGGTTTCGGCAACCGGGCGCACCACACGCTGCTGCATCTCCGCGTTCTGGTTATAAGCTGCTGCAGCGAAAAATCTTACAAAGCTGGTTTGCGTTTCGCTCCAGTCTTCGCCCCCCTTAATATAAGCCAGCAGACCCTCGCGCAGCGGCATATCAGCCAGCCATGGCTGGATATAGTTGAAGGTCTCGCACACCTGGCGGGTGACCAACTCGATGGAAAAATTAATCAGCCCCTCGCGGTTGCCAAAATACTGGTACAGCGAACCGACTGCCACGCCCGAGCGAGCAGCCACATTCTTGATATTGATCACCGCCGGGCCGCTGACGGCCGCTTCAGCCAAAATGGCGTCAATTATCGCCTGCTGGCGCGGCGGGTCCAGGCGGCGGAAGGTGCGTGTGATCACTTCCTGCTCTTGCAACTTGAGTAGCAGCGGGTAAATCTGTTCTACAGATAACGGGATTGTGTATTTTTGTGAACTCATAGTTCATATTTTATGTATTTATTGTTCATTTGTCAAGGGGTAAAAAATCCGATCGGTTACCCTTACCGAACACTGTTAATGATATTTGCATATTAAATTCTTCAGAAACCATGAATTTTCCAAAACATACGAATTCACCTAATACATTTTCTTAGAAATGAAATAACCAGTAAGCTTAAAAGAAATCATATAAAAGTTTATCTTCCTGTATAATTTCTAAAAAACTCAACCCGGAGAGAAACCATGCCCCCCTACAACTGGCTATTATTTGATGCAGATGGAACTTTGTTCGCTTATGAAGGTGCTGAGGAGCAAGCACTGCAAAATGTGTTTGCGCACTATCAGCTGACTTTTAATCATGAGGTGGGAGAAGCTTACAAACGCATCAACCAGGGGATGTGGAAGCGCTTGGAGGAGCAAACGATCACGCTGATGGATTTACGCTGGCAGCGCTTTGCGGATCTATTTATAAAGTTAGGTATTTGCCAGGATACAGTTGAATTCAGCAAAATGTATCTGCATTATCTGGGGCAAGCAGCCGATTTGATTCCGGGCACACTGGAAGTACTGGAGAAACTACACGGAAAATTTAACCTGGCTATCATCACCAATGGGATCAATGAGGTGCAGCATTCACGCATACGCATTTCTGGCTTGGAACGTTATTTCCAGCATATCTTCATTTCGGAAGCTATAGGTGTGTTCAAACCAGCCAGAGGTTTCTTCGATTCGGTCTTCGAGGAGATTGGACAACCACCCAAAGAGAGTGTGCTGGTGATTGGAGACAGCCTCAGTTCGGATATCGCCGGGGGTGTTGGGTATGATCTCGACACCTGCTGGTACAACCCGAATGGTGTAGAAAATAACGATGCGCTTCCGATCACCTACGAGATCAGTGAGCTGAAACAACTTTTGGATGTTCTGGGTATCCGATTATGAGAGGCTGAAAAAACCTACCAAATTATCTGAGCCAGCCTTTCTCTCTCAGCGCCTGGATGATGGCATTGGCAAGAGCTTCCGGTGTTTGATCCCAATCCAGGATCAGATCGCTGGCTGGACGAATATATTCAGCAAGAGTATGGTAGGCGTTACGCGTCCAGAGCAGATAACCTTCGGTGAAGCTTTTGAGTTCTTCAATTAAGCGGATTAATTGCTCGCGCGACTTCTTTTCATAATGGGAAGTTGCAAATGAACGGGAGAAGCGGCGTGCTAAACCAATTTCCAGGGGCGTATCAATGAAGACCAGAAAATCAATAAATTGACCGGTTTCGTGTTGGGCATATCCTAAGGGTCCTTCATAGATAATAAATCTGGTGGGAGCGAGAATTTCACCCTGTGGTGTGGATACTGTTTCCCCATTTTTCAACATCTGTAAATGTTGTGCCAGCAAAGGCGATTTGATGACATTGAAATCGACTCCATTTTTTACCAAATCAAGTGGATTCTTGGGGTAGGTATCAGGCGTCTCGTAATCGTCGAAATGAATGGCGATGGCATCTTCCAGCATTTCAGCTAATTTTTTGACAACAACGGACTTGCCTCCACCGGAAATGGAGCTGATAGCGATGACGATGGGTTTCTTCATATATCCTCGTAAAATGATGAAATTATTGAGTGGGTCAAATATAACATGAAAAAATTGATCAATGCGCTTTTTCAATTCCTGCGCGGGTAAATGGTATAGAATTTAATGCGATACGAGTCTTTCATCAATATTCATGTGATGGTTGTCATTTTTTTAATATTCAGTTTTTCTTTGAGAATAGAGGTTCGATTATGAAAGTACTCTTTATAGGCGGTAGCGGTAATATCAGTACCAGTGTTTCGCGCATGGCGGTGGAACGCGGGATCGATCTGACCCTGCTTAACCGCGGACAGACGACTGTGGATATCCCAGGTGTACGCTGGTTGACAGCTGACTTCCATGATCTGGCACAGACGCAGAGCGTTTTGGCAAATGAGACTTTTGATGTGGTCGTGGATTGGATCGCCTATACATCAAAGGATATCGAACGCGATCTAGCTCTCTTTGCAGGAAAAACTGGGCAGTTTATTTTCATCAGCTCGGCTTCTGCCTATCAGAAACCACCCAGCAGCGTGATCATCCGCGAGTCGACACCATTGCACAACCCGTACTGGGAATATTCGCGAAATAAGATCGCCTGCGAGGAGCGGCTTGTGCAGGCATACCGCGAGCAGGGTTTCCCGATGACGATTGTGCGTCCTTCGCATACCTACGATAAATATATTCCAATCGGCGTTGGTGGTTGGGACAAGTTCACCATTGTGGACAGGATGCGCAAGGGTTTACCGGTGATTGTGCATGGGGATGGCACATCTCTTTGGACGGTCACACATGCGGAGGATTTTTCAGTTGGATTTCTGGGGCTTTTGGGGCATCCGAGTGCATTGGGGCAGGCGTTCCACATCACATCGGACGAACGCATTACCTGGAACGAGATCTACCAGGCAATTGGGGCGGCTGCCGGGGTGCAACCGATGATTGTGCATATCGCTTCAGACTTCATTGTCAAGGTTGCACCGGAGAATCTCGGATCGCTGATTGGCGACAAAAGCTGGAGCGTTATTTTTGATAACAGCAAGATCAAATCCTACGTTCCCGAATACCAGGCTGTGATACCTTTTCATCAGGGGATCAAACGCACGATTGCGCAATTTGAAGCGAATCCGCAGCGCATGCAGGTCGTGGAAGCGGACCATGCGGAGATCGAGCGGATTTTAAAGGCATATGGTGTGTAGGGGCGTTTAGCCGAACGCCCGTACAGATCGGCCGAACCCACCACTACCCGGGTTTTACAAATTCCAGGTATTGATTTGCGATTTTAAAACCTACCCCTTCGTAGAGCTTTTGTGCAGGGAAATTCGTCACCCCGGTCGAGACGCAAACCCGGTTCATGCGACGTGCCTGCATCCTGCGCAGACATTCCAACAACACCACACGCATCAATCCCTGCCGGCGGTATGCAGGACGGGTGCCTAGCGGACCAAAATCGCCGATTTTATTGAGATCATCATTCCAGCCATTTACATAGGCAGCAATGACCCCATCCCGGGTAATAGCAACGACATCCAGTTCACGATCATAACCGGAAAGCCGCATCATCATCGTGTAATCTTCATCCTTTAAATTGCCAACTGTCCAAGGATGCCACACATCCCTTTGGGCTTCTGCTCGGTTGGAAAGTTCACCCTGTTCAGACACTGAACGTACAACATACCCATCCGGAATGGTTCCTTCAGGAATTTCATGATTCAGGCTGCAGAGCATATTAACTTCCGAAAATTCACCCCCCGCGTGGAAGCCATGCTGTTCAAGAAAGGTAATTCGCGCTGGATCGTCCTGTCTGGAACCTGATACCAGATTTCCACCCCAGAGGGTCGCTTCAGTGCAGCGCAGTTCAATCAGCCTTTTTTCAGCCCATTCCAATGCCTGTTCTTCGATGCCCTGCCAGATGAACTCCGGATGAACCTGCACGTCAAAGCTAGGATCTTCGCCCAGTATGGAATACCCCACTAATTTTTCATCGGCATACCAGAGGCGGATATGTTCATGAGGGTTAAGATGGATAGCGATCTGGAAAAACCAGAAAAGCAGGTCACCAACATGAGCATAGCACCAGTCATCTGTCAGGAAACGCGATTCCTTCAACAAAGATTGCATCGCCACCAGATCCGCTTCAGATTGGTATTGTCGGGAGGTGATCTTTTTAGACAAATATTTATTCATGAGATGGTTGAAAATATGTAGGGGCGGGTTCATAACCCGCCCCTACATTTATATATACAAATCGCGCTTGTTATACGACCAATAGGCAGCGATCATACAAATCACAATGATAGCTACCGAGACAATTAAATAGGTGCCATTCAACTGGCCAGTGCGGAAAATTTCCCCGGCATCATAATAATGGAATGGGGTGAAATATTTGAGAAATTCAAAATTCTCGTTCATTCCTGCTATGATCGAGATGAAGTAAGCTGTTAAAATGACGCCAACTGCAGTGGAACTAGAACTTTTGTATTTCTTCAACGCACAGCCGAGCAACAAACCGACCGCCAGGAAGATCAGTTCAATCATGAACATGGCTTGCATTTCCAGTGCAAGGAATTGATAAAACTCCTGGTCAGGCTTGTAAGACTGCACGGCAACGATAGAAATTCCCCAGGTGATCAGTACAAAGAGGATACAATTGATCAGTGCCGCAATCGCTTTCGCGGTGACGACTCTGTTTCGGGATACCGGCAGAACCAGGGAAAATTCAACTGTCTTGTCGCGTTCTTCCTTGGAAATGATGTCACTGCCCCACATGGCTGCTGCCATGGCACCCATCAATCCAAAATAGAGGAACATGATCCCATAGAATCCGATCAATGTGGTCAGATTGAAGGCGTTCATATTCATTGCCTCCATAACCTGAGGCGGCATGGTATCCAGAATTTTTAACATTTCAGGATCGCCAGCAAAGGCAGAAAATTTAGAAACAGCAATGACGATCAAAAGAACAATAACGAAACACCAGATCAACAGCGATTTTAAATTGGCTTTTAATTCACGCAATAGTATGTTCATAGTGCCTCCTTATGAAACCGCGTGAATATCGCGGCGTTTATAGAGCCAGTAACTGGCTGCCAGAGAAATCAGTGTGATGGCCACATTGATCAATACCAGGGGGGTATTATAAGCACCATTTTCAATAATATAGGCTGGCTCGAAATGCTTGAAGGGTGTGATTAATTCCAGTTTTACATCCCCAAATACACCACTGAAGGCACTTAATACATAGGCACCAAACGCCAATCCAAGAGAGTACGGTGTTACACTGCGTATCCGTTTTAGCAGCAGGGAAATTACCAGCCCAACGCTGAAGAAAAAGAGCTGGAACAAAACCACACTGAATAGAATCAACAACATGGTTGGCATGTCATACTCGCGTCCTTCGCCAAAGATGGAGACGGCTGTGAATATACTCACCCAAAAAACCAGATCGGTGAGTAGCATGCTGGATATCGCTGCCAATATTTTGCTGGTAAGAATCTTCGTCCGGCTGACAGGCCTGGTGAGCAGGAAATCGGCGGTCATTTCATTTTCTTCAATCGAGACCAATCCAAAGCCAAAGTTCCCAGCCTGAATCGCCAGACAGAGCTGAATGAAAAGAAAGTAAAAGCTGATGTAGCCCAGTATCGTTGCATAATTCAAATTATCCATGCCAAATGCAATCAGCAATTCTTTTGGAAATTTGGACATCATATCAGCCATCATTTCGGCTTGATCTGCAAAAACAGTGAAGAAAGAGAAGAAGACGAAGACGAGTGCTGCTACTGACAGCGACCAGGTGATCACTGATTTGATTCGAATGAGAAACTCGTGTTTATAAATGTTTGTATTCATAATCGCTGCCTATTCGTAATAGTGCATGAAAATTTCTTCCAGCGTTGGTTCTTCGATGGTCGCATCGGTTACCTGAATGCTGCTGAGTTTTGCCAAAACAGCGTTGATATCGCCTTTGAAGAAGAATTGTACGGTGCCATTTTCAGTCTGCATATTCATTACGCCTGGCAGGTCAAAGGATTGTGGGTCCAGACCTTCAGCTGTTACACTTACTTTTTTATAATTGTTCTGCTGTAGGCTGCGAATATTGGATACTTCCACTATTTTACCCTCGCGAATGATACCGACGCGATTGCACAAACGCTGTACCTCTCCAAGAATATGCGAGGAAAAGAACACTGTCACACCGCGTTTGTTTTCCTCGCGAACGAGGTCGAAGAATTTGCGCTGCATAAGCGGGTCGAGTCCACTGGTGGGTTCATCCAGGAACAGTAATTTGGGGCTATGCAGCAAGCCCTGGACAATACCGACTTTCTTCTTGTTGCCATAGGAGAGATCACTGATGCGGCGGTTCATTTCCAGTTCCATCGTTTCAGATAATGCTTTCATTCGCTCCGTGTGGTCACCTTCAAAGAAACTGGCGGAGTACTTGAGCAAATCGACAACTTTCATGCCTTCGTAGTAAAAGACTTCTGAAGGAAGGTAACCGATATCACGGCGGATTTCAGGCCCGAATTTCGTTATATCCTTACCGAACACCTTTCCTTCGCCACTGGTGGGGTGGATCAGTGAAAGGAGCAGCCGAATGGTGGTGGATTTTCCAGCGCCATTGGGGCCGATGAAGCCAAAAATTTCACCTTCCTCTACGTTGAAAGAAACATCCACAATCCCGCGAGACTTGCCATAAAATTTGGTCAGATGGGAAACCTCAATAATGCTCATCGTTACTCCTTTGAATTAAATAACACCCCGTAGTCAGATGGATTTTTGCCCATCTGGACCCTAAAGGTGCCATTGAAAAAACTCGATAAATCGAAATAAATTTGTATATTAAGTCTATATTGAAATATTACGGTTGTCAATAAAAAAATAATTAAATCGCCCGAAAATAAGATAAATCTTCTCAAATTTTTTGAGCAGACAATCGATAATAGGGAACTTCCATGCCTTTATCTTTTTGGATTTTGCTTTGCCATTTACGAGCAGACTCCAGGTAGCCGGTTTTTAAGTTTTCATTGGATAAGTATTTGACCAAAACCTCCAATCGATTTTGTAAGAATTCAGTTACTTCAGAAGATGTTAAAAAACTGGTTTGATTTGACCAGAACATATTGGTGAAACCGATAAGATTACACAGTTGAACAAGAATTTCTGGGGCAATTTCATTGAAAGGGTTATTTCCAGATAAGATAAGTAGACTTTTGATTAGCATCCATTTTTCAGACCAGAGCTTGAATGGGAAAGACGTGGTGTGGAAAACAGGATATTCTTCTTCAATGAAAAGTTTGCCAGATGGTATAAGCACCTCATAAAATCTTTTCAGTGCTAATAAGGCTGCACAAGGTTGAGAATTTACAGCACAAAGGGTGTAATTACAAACTATGAAATCTACAGAATTAAATTCAATGCCAGATAAGTCCTGAGCTGAAGAACATAGATATTGTGTTTGTAAGTTTATTGAGGAAAACTCATCTTGAAGTTCTTGAAAATTTCTGTCGGAAATATCACTCACAATTAATTTTAAACCCTGTTTTTTTGACAGAATCTTAATAAGTTTTCGGGTTGTGTCTCCACGGCCACTACCCACTTCAAGAACAATTTTATCTTTTAAATCCTCATTTTCAATTAATAGGGAATTGCCCATAGTGTTTTTCCTCGGAAATTATCTAATGAAATTTTATTTGTCTCATTTGTAATCCTGCTACTAAAGATTAATAATACACTTAATGACCTTTCGCCGATTTATATAATTTACAAAAAATAAGGTGATATTTTCTATTTTTTAAAAATAATCGTATACGAAAAGAAATTACCCGATTTCTTCTTGAGACGAAACCCAGTCCTGTTAGCTTTCTGAATCAGAGATTTTGCCTGCGGGTAATCTGGATCCATTAGTACCTCGCTGAAAGCCAGGTGACCGGCAGGTTTCTCCATAGGCTGAATCCAGTGTCGCAAGGGGTTGTCGATCAGATTGGCGAGAAATTCCAGCATCGGGAACTGGTAAAAATACCGAATAGTGCGGATGATCGTGTGAAGAAGAAAGAAGAGAAGTGGAAATCCAAAAATCAGGTAGAGGATTGGTTTCATACGATGGTCCAATTTGTAATCAGCACATACTTGGGAAAGAAAGGTATTATCATTATATCCTCTAAACCAGGCAGAAAAAACTGTAAACCTGGTCTTTCGAATCTGTTAATTTCAGTAGATCACATCTATGGTATAAACAGGATACATCTTAAAAAAGGAAACAATCCAAATGCAAATCATTGAACAACTAAAAAACTGGAATCCCGCGCTGCGCGTGCGCCGTAATCATGCCCTTGAACACGCGACCTTACAAATTCTGGCAGAGAAAAAGTATCCACACCGGCTGAGTGGTCTATCGGACACGCGCGGTTTCTGGGTGTTTGGCGAAATTGATCCTGAAAGACTGATCGAAGCTGCCGATGAAGCACGAAAGCGTTTGAATAACGGAGAATATAACCTTGCGATCCACCCGAATTGCGGCACCAATTATGTTGCAGCTGGATTTGTGGGCGGATTTTTCGCCTGGTTGGCGATGCTGGGAGTCAAGAAGACCTGGGGTGATCGCTTTGATCGTCTGGGCAATGTGATTACACTGGTGACATTGGGGATGATCGTTGCGCAACCATTGGGACCAAAGCTTCAACAGGCAATCACCACAGAAGCACGATTAGGTGACCTCAAGGTGGTGGAAGTGCGGCGTGTCAACGAGCAGGGGATGCCAATGCACCGTGTGTTAACCAAAGGATAAAACTGAGACCCTATGTTTGCTGCACCTGTTTCCTCTACTGCTCCTGGATCAGCTTTGCAAAGTAAACCACGTGTTTATATTTTCTATGGCAATGATGAATTGGCCATGCACAAACTCGTTCAGTCCATGCTGGATAAGGTCATGGATGCTGCCATGGGGGATATGAATATCAGCCGCTTTCAGGAAAACCCGCGGGTGGAAGAGGTGCGTGATGCTGCTTATGTAATGCCGTTATTCAGCGACCGCCGCCTGGTGTTGGTGACGAATGCGCTGGATTGGGTCAAGGGTAGCCGAAACAAGGATGGGATCCTCAAACTTATCGAAGGCTTACCGTCTAGTACTGCCTTGATCATTCAGCTAACCCTCGAGATGGATCGTGGCAACTGGAAAGAATTCGGTCCGGCACATTGGCTGCGGAAATGGGTGAAAGAGCAACCAGCCAGTTTTGTTTATCAGAAAGAATGCAATCTGCCCGGTGTGAACCAGATGCCTGGGTTGATCATGAAAGAAGCACTGGAAAAAAAAGGTGAATTCAGCCTGGAAGCAGCGCAGGAATTGGTTCGGGCAATCAGTAACGATACGTTACTGGCAAGCCTTGAAATTGATAAATTACTCACTTATGTGGATTACAAACGCCCAGTGACAGCTGAGGATGTGCGCTTGCTGACTCCGGATGTGTCTCCAACCAGCATTTTTGACATGGTGGATGCGGTGGGCGAAAGGAAGATTGCGAAGGCGGCTCAATTATTGCATCGTTTATTGGAGTCGGAGATGCCTATTCCATTGTTTGGTATGATCATTCGCCAGTTCCGCTTATTAATTCTGGCGCGTGAAGTGATGGACCAGGACGGTCGCAGACCGCAGATCGAAAAAACCCTCAAGGTTCATCCTTTTGTGGCTGAAAAACTTGAAAAGCAAGCTACATTATTTGAAATGATCCAATTAAAAGAAATTTTTCATCGCTTATTAATCACCGATGAAAATATGAAAACCGGAAAAATGGATCCCAAAATAGCCATAGAAATGTTTGTCAGCGAACTATCGACTGTTTGATCAGGCACTAATCTTGCAACGTAACGGTGATCAATACCCTTAATTCATGAAACAGGTTAAACAGGTTCAAAAAAGAACACATAAAAATTGGGGAAGCCTGTTTTACGCGATCATAAAGGATGGATCATATGCAAAAATGGCGCTGGTTATTAACAACATTATTACTGTTCAGTTTCTTGGTCGGGATAAAACCCATTCAATCTGTCGCTGCTCCCCCTCCTCCTTCTACAGAGGAACAGGAAATGGACAGTACACCGGAACCCAAAGAATTTGATGCTGATCTGATTCAAGCTTTAGAGAGTCGATTGCAACAAATAGCTTTAGCAAAGTCGGAAGTGCTGGCTTTTGTGTTGTTTCAACCATATATTGATCATGTGATTTATTCTGAAGATGGTGTAACCGCATTGCTTTGGCTGGGATTGCGTGACCCAGAAACAGGGGAAGTCGTTGAAACCGAACCAGGTCTGGCAATTGCCAGAGTTGACAGTATGCAAAAAGCGCTCGATGGAACCAGCAACTGGGATATTTCCATGCAAGCTGATATGGACTGGACAGAACAGTTCACTGCGTTGCCAGCTGATCTGATAACCGAAGAACTTCAGATGCGTTTTTCAGAAGAACCTTTGGCTGACACCAAAAGTGTTCAGGTTTTTCGTGGTTATAAACTTCCCTGGGCTGGTGGTGTTGCGAACCGAATAACTGGCAGCATTGGGCATTTTTTGATTTATAACTCCTGTTCGGAAACTTCCTGCCGTTATGCCTATGATTTTTCCAGCCGAACTTCCACCACACCAGCCACTATGTTTCCTTTGTTGGCATCCAAAGGTGGTTCGGTCTATAAATGGCGTGATGACGTTCCAAATAATAGCGAATCAGGTTCGAATTATATTGTTTTAAAGGATGAATCAACCAATCCAGTCACCTATCAACTCTATTTACACATGGCGCAATATACCATACCGCCTGCTTTAAAAACAGTCGGTGCTCCAGTTTTGCAGGGACAATTCATTGGAAATGTGGATGATACCGGTTACAGTACCGGGCATCATTTGCATTTTCATGTTCATACGAATGCCACCTCCTATTGGGGCAACTCAGTCGATATTCGTTTTGAGGATGTTGACACCAATGATGGTACTCCCCGAACCTGTGAAGAGGTAGACCGCTTCCCCAATTATGGGACTCAATGCCATCGTGCAATTACTGGTGTACGTGAAGTTAATCAATATACATCGGGTAATTTTGGTGCATTCCCACCGACAGGCGATTTAATCATGCCCTCCCATGGGGATGTAATCAACGCGACATCAGTTCTGGTTGGCGGCTGGGCGAATGATGACCTTGGAATAGCCAAAGTTCAGTTAATCGCGCGGCCATTAGGCGGGGATTGGAAAGAGGTTGGCCCTGCAATGTCGGGTAATTCCTACATGACGGAGCTCAATCTTTGCGATGCCAATTTGCCAAACGGTGCAATTGACCTGGCAGCAAAAATATTCGACATGGAAGGGAATCAGATCAACACTATTTCCAAATTGCGAACGATTATTAATAATGCCCCCTGCTCGAAATTACCTCCCCCTTCCTGTAATCCTACGGACAACCAGGTAGCTCTTTTCACTAAAATCGATTACCAGGGCACCTGTAAACTATTTGGGGTTGGTGATTATTCGACCAGCGGTCTTGGTGTTGGTTTTGACAATACTGTTCAATCCATCCTGGTTGGTAATAATGTTCGTGCTATCTTCTATGATCGTGATCAGGGCGGTTGGGATTCTACAAATTTTCCAACCCGGTCAGAGAGCTTCGAAGCCAATGATCCCAACCTGTTCGATAACCGCGTCAATCTGAATATGACTTCTTCGATGCAGGTGCAAACTCGCAACACGAAACCATACTCTCCGGTAATATCATTAATTTTTAATAATACAAACCGGAATTCAGACAGCACTGCTTTGGCATCCGATGAATCCTATGTGATTGATTTTGCAGTTCGTGGTGCTACAGAATTCCGGGCAACGTTAAGAGGACCGAAAAATCTCGATTTATCCTGGACAAAAGAAGTAGGCTGGTCGGTGGGTTCATTACCGGCTGGGAATTATACTGTCACCGTCTGGGGGCGGAATGCTGCCGGAGAAAGTGCTGCAGCGAGCAAGAATTTTGTGGTGACGGCAGTCAGTTTACCGTCTGTTCCGGCGGTAAATGTACCGGTTACTTTTGATTTCGAATCAGGTGCTCAAAATTGGTCAGGATTACCCATGTGGTACCACACGACATCTCCAAAAGGTTTGAATCGCACCAAGGTTTGGTTATTCAATGATAATTATCCCGGAGCGGTAAATCCCAATAGTAATTTAGGTGATCCCACCATTGGTGGTGGAGATTTAACCTCTCCTCCAATTATTATTCCATCCACCGGAACTTATTATCTGCGCTTTGATTATAACTATCAGACTGAAAATTTCTTTACCTACTACGATCAACGTTGGGTACAGATTTCGGTCAATGATGGTCCGTTTGAAAATTTAATGCAACTTTCCTATGATGCGAACTCATACGATGATGTATTTCCATGGCTTACCAGTCCTGCAATAAATTTATCCGCTTATGCAGGAAAAACGATCCGCATTCGCTTTCATATGGACATTGTCGACCCCTTCTTTAATGAAGGCTTTGGTTGGATGGTGGATAACATTCGCGTGAATAACGAAGCACCAATCACCTGTTTGAACAATAGTGAACCGAATAATAGCCTGGCTCAGGCAATGAGTTTCCCGGCGAATGGCGAAGTTTTCTCCAAAATCTGCCCACAGGGTGATCTGGATTACTATAAATTTTCAGGTTTTGCAGGGGAAGAAGTTGAACTGGATATAGATGCCTTTGCATTTGGATCTGCATTGGATCCCTATTTGTTATTCTTTGACAACAAAGGCAATTTGTTGGCTGAAAATGATGATGTAGTATATTACAACGAACGCGATTCCTACATCAAATATACACTGCCTTATTCCGGTGAATATTTCGTACTGGTAAAAGCATGGGATCATCCAAGAGCAGGTGGAGATAATTATCACTATACATTAAAGTTCAAACGCTCCGGTGATTTCACCCCACCTCAGGTAACTTTGACCTGGCCGGCAACAGACTTGATCCCTCAAAAAGCATTCTATCTCAAAGCGAATGCCACCGATATGGGCGTTGGGAATCAGACGGGTGTCAGCCGGGTGGATTTCTATTTCAGAGCGTCAAATCTGGCAAGCAGCTCCTGGGTGCTATTAGGCTCGGACACCAATGGCAGTGATGGCTGGTCAGCTTTGTTTGACCCGACGAAATACACAAATGTTCTGAATGGCATGTTATATGTTCAGGCATTTGACGGGGCTGGAAACCAAAATGGAGTATTGAGATTAATCAATGGGTATGAAAATCCACCGCTTCCTGTGACAACGCTTGCTCCAATTCCCTCTCCGCGAGCAACGACTTACATTCCGTTGCGATGGACCACCAATGTGCCAAGCAGTTCTATCAATTACTATGACTTGCAATATCAGGTCAATGGCGGTGTCTGGCAGGATCTGCAACTGCGGATCCCTGGTGCTCAGCCCTATTACGATTTCCTGGGAGAAATGGGTAAGAGTTATGACTTCCGCGTTCGATCGGTCGATAATAGCAACAATGTGGAGCCGTATTCGGACGGTACCAAGTCGGTGGTCGTGATAATGACTTGTTCAGCGGATTCCTATGAATCGAACAACACCTCCGGAACAGCCACAGCAGTCACGATTAATAGTACCCAACAACACAATTTCTGTGCAACCAATGATGTGGATTGGGTTAAAATGCCTGTGGAAGGTGGCAATCCTTACATGGTCTTTGTTAGTTCCCGCAGCGGAGGTGCCTCGATGCGCGTCGAAGTATACAAGAATAATGGCACTACCCTGGTGCAGACATATCCGGCAACTGTCTTCGGTCAATCGCAGGTGGTTACCTTTGAAGCAGCATCCAATGACACGTATTATTTGAAAATCACCCCGATCAACCCTATGTTAGCCGGGAATGATGTCAAATACACCGTCTGGTATGATGTAGGCACACCATCTATTATTTACATGCCTGTGATCAACAACTAAAGACATAAAGAAAATGAATTTATAACAATCCCGTAATCATTTCAATTACGGGATTGTTATTTATCAATTCTTAATTCATCAAAATATTTACCAGTGCGGCAACAGCAATAAAAATGATTTGCAATATGAATAATCCTGCCAGGATATATGCAGCAATCACCCATGGACTGCTGCTCGATGATGGGCGGATTGGCTGATTTTCGCTAAGCTGGTGGATGGCATCGGAAATCTCTTGGTTTAGATGCTGTTGATCTTTACTGGATGTGCCCAACCAGTGCCAGTTATCCAGGTTCTCTGGTACGACTAGGATTTCCCCTTTGAAATTTTGGAGATGTGTCCGTAATCGTTCGGGTGGGTTAATCGTCAGACTGGCAGGTACCACAATCATAGCTGCATCAGGCAGTGGATCCTGACTTAATTGATGTGAAGCCACAGAGATACCGGGAGATTTTTGTTGGATGGCTTTGATGATTGCATCAACAGGAAAAGAATCTCCAGAGTGGAGAACCAAAACAGAAAATTTACTGATTTCTTCCGCCTCTGCTACTCGACTTTCGCGGTTATCCGTTCGCAACACTTTAAGGTGGTATACCAAAAACACAGCAAACAGGATTACCAGGCGCAGCTGAAGGAAAAAATTCAGCCAGAAATTAGCAGGTATTTGATCAAGAACAGCGTTCAATATGCCGTAAATCCACCAACCGGTACTGAGCATGGTGCCGACCACAGTAGCGAACAATGCCAGATACAGATATCCCTTGCGCATCACAGACTTACGTGCAGATTCACCGATTTCATCATCGCGGAGTGTTTCCTGTTGGATTTTTTGCCAAAAACGTAACCAGAGCGGTAAACCAATCAGCATTAATGCCAGTGAATCGCTGAGCATAGCCGCGTTGTTTCCGATCGTTAGATTGAAAAAGCTTTCGATGACCGCTCCAAGTAGCAACAGCAATCCTAAAAAGCTGACGATTAATCCAGCAAATGACAGGATGTTGTTATAGATACGATGTAAGGATGCCTGACGAGAAACTTCGCCACTCTCTGCAATCGCCCGTTTTAGTTCACGCCCGAAATACGCCCATACGAATCCCATGGTGGCAAGAACTGCAAGTTGGCTGGCATGTAAATCGATGAAGGTACGGAAGCTCCAGCTTTCCACCTGGAATAGCCAGCGAAAACCGTTCGTTAACAAAATACCTGATGCGGTCAGCGTAAATCCGATCCCCAAAAACGTTAATATATACAGGACAACCAGGCGCAGGGAGGAGGTGCGTTCCTGAATTTTTGTCAAGGATTTCTGAATCAGGATCCAGGTTCGCGTCCAGATTGGCAACCCAATCGGGATCAAGGCCAATCCTGTGGCTAATCCTGATTCGGCTGCCTGGCCAAAATCCTGTGGCTCAAAAAAGATATATCGCAGAATTTGTTGGACACCTACGATAAATAAACCCAATCCATAAATCATCCATATAAAGCGGTGCAGCCGGCTGACCTCGGTCAGGTTCTCCTGATTTGTAACTGTATGCCAGTCATGCTGGAGTATTCGCCAGAAATAGATCAGAACGACCAGATTAGCAACCAGCGCGATCAGATTATCGATGTGTGATTGGGCACCACCCAATAAGGCTGAGAAGGAAGACAAACCCAAAGCCTGTGCAACCAGTCGGTTGAGAATTGCCAGAAGAGCATAGGTGATCGGAATTCCGGTGGTAAGCAAGGTGGCATACAAATAAAGTGCACGGATACGGCTGCTGGCTTCCTCTTTGTCTCGTCCTGCTTCGCGTTGAACGGTTGTCCAATGCAGCCAGAAGATAGGGACACCAACAGCGACGAATGCGATACCCCCTGCAATCCAATCAACAGCACCAGTGACAACATCTCCACTGAAAATAGTACGCAGAAGATTGACAACAGCCCAGATAACGACCTGGACACTGATCAGACTGAGCAGGTAAAAATAAAACCTACGAACGGTTCTCATGTTTGACCTCCAGCATCATTGGACCGGTTTGGCTTCTTCAGTAAACCAATTCCATGACCATAAGGGATATGGCATGCTGACAAGTTTCCAGGAACCATTTTCCAGCCTTAGTTGGGCAGAATCGGTGTATCGTGAAGAGTTGGTAAAGGGTCCCCCATAGGATTGACTCATACTTAATGTGACAGAAGCTGTATTGGGGTCTGTAATCGCTTCGCCAATTGTGAGACTTACACGAGCGCTTTCTGCTGCGGAGCGGGTCATCTCCTGCTGAAATAGAGTCAGGCCTGGTTTTTCTGGAGAGTCTGCCAGGTAAGAATAAGCACGTTCGTAATCCCGCTTCATGACAGCCAGCGTGTAATTGTAGACAACATCTTGCGGTGTCTCACCTGTCCGGTAATCTGCCTGTTGTTGGCGAATAAAAAATAGTGTCAGGGCAATTAAAATTAATACGCCAATGCCGATAAGCATTCCGTTTAAAAAACGATCATTTTTCATGCTGATGCTCCTTCTTCCCACTCATAAAGATGGAGTGAAAAGTGTACAGTTGATTATACGGATTATTATCACCACTCACAAGCACAAGAAAAACGATGGAGGGACTGTGTTCAAATAAAAATATTGTATTTTTTTAATAAAGAGGTCAAGGTGTTGTTGACGGGCATCACCGCCAACAACACCTGCCGACACCGTATTATCGAGATGATCCAATATTGATAAGCTTATTTGCTGCTTACTTCTCCGCGTAGAAATTTGCTTTATGAATGTACATCTTACGGTCTGCAATTCGGAAGACATCGCGAAGATTTGGGGTTTCCTCACTGGTAGAAAAGCCAATTGCAAAGCTGACCAGGTTTTTGTCCGGATTGAGTCGATTGAAGTGATCCAGCACTTTTTTCACCCGTTCCACAGCGTCAGAGGCGATAGTGGCATCCGATTCGGGCAGCAACACAACAAACTCATCACCACCGATACGAGCGATGATATCATCCGGTCGGAATGCTTTCCGAATTTCCTGAGCAGCCAGACGTAATTGTTCATCTCCAGCAGCATGTCCCTGGGTATCATTTATTTCTTTCAATCCGTTCATATCCATTACGAGTATACTGACCGGGAATCGTCTACTTTTTTGTAATTTTTCTATCTCTTGCTCAAAATATTGTCGGTTATAGAGCCCGGTGAGAATATCATGAGTGCTACGGAATTCAAGGGCGACCTCTGCTTTTTTCCGATCGGTGATATCCATCAGGAAGTGTAATGTTGCTAATTCGCCTTCCCATTCGATACGAATTCCGCTTGTTTCCACCCAGCGAAATGAAAGATCTTTTCTTACCAGGCGGAACTGATAACGGTCTTTGATCTCAATTCCGCTTACTCTTCTCTCATAATGATCAAGAACAATGTCCAGGTCCTCTGGGTAAACAAGTTTCACAAATGATTGATTTATTATTTCCTCTTCGGAATAACCAGTTAGGTCCTTGGTGATTGGATTACAAAACACGATTAATCGATTTTGGACAACCAGAATACACTCGACCGCATTTTCAAATAAAAGACGATATTGTTCTTCTGATCGACGGATTTTTTCCTGGGCCTGCTTATATTCAGTGATTTCATGCAGGGTTATCAATTTTCCAGTAGGGTGGTTTCGATTGTCGATTAATGGGAGGATACGCACTTCAAAATCAAGGGGAGAATCAACGATAATCTGATATTCGAATTTTTCAGTTGTGTTGGCAAGATCTAATCTTGTAAATGCAGGCACCTTTTCTGCTACCTGAGAAAAAATCTGGCCAATAACTGTCGTTGTGATATTGAAAATTCTTTGTGCAGAGGGATTGATATCCACAATTCGATCTTCTTTATCCAGAACGATCACCCCATCGTTCATGTGTTCCACCAATTGGGTATGAGCAATAGGCACTAAATCCAACAAATGAAAACGGAAAAGACCCACCATAAAGAATAAGCCACTTAGAGTAAAGACAAATGGCGTTAAATCCAACCCTGGAAACGGGCTAAAGCCAAACAAACTTACTATATTGCTGAACCATGGCAAAATCATACCAATCAGCAGTACACTGGCCTGCTGTTGAAAAATTTGCCTACCGAATCTAATTTTTTGAAATATTAATATACTGGATATCAGTAAAACCAGGTAAGTATAGGTTATGAAAATCCAAAACCAGATACCACCATTCAAAATAGCTGCGCCAGTACGCATTCCATTGTAAAACAAACCGTGCCATGGGTCTGTCCATAAAATGATCAGCGTGAGCAAAGGAACGATTGAAAGATAGAAAAGATTACGGGTGCCAAGCAAATCTTCCCGATTGGTAAATTCAAGCGCAAGATATAAAAAAGCTGTTGGAGCAACAACGACGCCAAAATAAGTGGCATCCAGCCAAAAAAGCTGAGCATTGGGATCGCTGACCAACCAGCGGATGGCATAGGTCAAAGACCAGACCAAGGCAGCCAACATGATGATGAACAATCCTTTTCCGCCCACAGCTGATCGACGCTGCCAGGCTATTAAAGCCACGATAGCGGAAATCAATGCAGATATGATTAATGCGATTGCGTACTGTAATTCCATATTCCTGTTCTATTCTTCATATCCGAATGCTGGCTAATGTTAATTTCTTTTTCTGAACAATGAATAGATCTCGGATTATTTGGTGGAAATGATCTTGATAATTTTTATTTTAGGTGCAAGAACAGAACCAATTCGGCCTGTTATAAAGGTATCATTGGAAAATTATACAGCATAAAAGAAAAAAGAAATCAAATGGTTTGTAAAACTTTTAATTTGGAAGTGAAATATCACCCTGTCAAAACTGATTTTCATAAACTCATGAAACTTTCCTAAAAGAATGAATTTTTATGGGGTGGTTCAATTTTCTAAAGGATAAAGGTTCCAGGTAATCCGTTTCTTATTGATCCAGCCACTTTTTAAGCTGATGAAGGATGGAATCACGCACCTGGATAAAGGCAGCCAGCTTCTGGTTATGATCACCTTCCACAACAGCCGGATCAGGGAAGCCCCAATGGATCCGTTGGGCTGGTCCTGGGAAGATCGGACAGGTCTCAGCAGCGCGGTCGCATACAGTGATGACATAATCGAATTTCTGATTCAGGAATTCGTTCAGACTTTTGGAAAATTGCTCACGGATATCAATCCCCATTTCCGCCATGGCCAACACAGCATAGGGATTTAGTGTGGAGGGAGTGGTTCCAGCGCTGAAGACTTCAAAAAGATCACCAGCCAGATGTTTTAACAATCCTTCCCCCATTTGCGAACGGGCAGAATTTCCAGTGCAAAGAATGAGAACACGTTTTTTGTCCATGGCATTTCCTTTCGAATGAATAAGTATATTATAGCCAGATCGAATGTGATTTAGAAGAGAAGATTGATGGATTTAACACAATGTTAAGCATTGGAAAAATTTGAATAGGCATATCTTGCGGATGCCAGACCAAACAATAATTAGCGGTCTTGATCAGTTCACCTCAACACCTTCCTTGTGATACAATTTTTTTGTATCCCATGATGAAGTGAGACAACGATGAAACCAGCCTTTGAATCTTACGATATTTTGATTGTAGGTGCCGGTCCTGCTGGCATATTTACGGCTTTTGAAGCCAAACAGCTTAAGCCTGCTGCGCGTATTTTGATGATCGAGAAAGGCAATTCAATTGAAAACCGCAAATGTCCAAAACGGAAAACGGGCGTGTGTGCGAATTGTGATCCCTGTGCCATCACCACAGGATTTTCCGGTAGCGGCAGCTTCAGTGATGGCAAACTTTCAATCAGCTATGATGGAGAGGTGGGAGGAGATCTGATCAAGTATATTGGTGCAGAGCCATTTCGGCGATTGTTGGAATACACGGATAATCTTTACCTGGGTTTTGGTGCTGATCCTGAGGTACACGGAATTGATATGGATGGCACAGTCGATACAATCCGTCGGAAAGCGGCTCAATCCCATCTGAAATTGATCGAATCCGGTGTGCGCCATATGGGTACAGAGAAAGCGTATGATATTTACGCTCGTATTCAGAAAGCTTTGGAAGCATTGCAAATTGAGATGTGTTTCCGCACTGTGGTGAGTGACTTCCTGGTCGAAACGGATGAAAAAGGAAAGAAACGAATCACCGGCGTGCTCACGAATGAAGGCGATCAGGTATTGGGAGATAAGGTGGTTGTTGCGATTGGGCGCGAAGGCAGTGAATGGCTGAACAACATGTGCAAGAAATATGGGATTGTCTCCCGAAATGGTCAGGTAGATATCGGTGTGCGAGTGGAAACCGATGCTGGGGTTACGTATGATATCGATTCAACCTTATATGAAGCCAAGCTGGTTTATTACACCAAAACTTTCGAAGATCGAGTACGCACATTCTGCTGGAATCCGCGTGGAGAAGTATCTGAGGAGCGATATGGCAATCTGGCTGTGGTTAATGGTCATAGCTACAAGGATCAGGCACTCAAGACCACCAACACCAATTTTGCCTTACTTGTCTCAAAATCTTTCACCGAGCCTTTTAAAACACCCATTGAA
The DNA here is from genome assembly GCA_030653365.1 of Anaerolineaceae bacterium. Classification (GTDB taxonomy): domain Bacteria; phylum Chloroflexota; class Anaerolineae; order Anaerolineales; family Anaerolineaceae; genus UBA6170. The sequence goes on along the minus strand of JAURZL010000014.1, from coordinate 65,055 downwards.
TATGGGCGTTACATTGCTGAACTGGGTAATATGCTCTCGGGTGGCAAGGTGCTGGTGCAGCGTTATGGAGATCTGAAGCGTGGAAGACGCTCAACCACCTCACGAGTGGCAAAGAACATCATCCAACCAACACTCAAAGACGCAGTGGCTGGGGATCTGAGTCTGGTGTTGCCATACCGAATCATGATTGATGTGATTGAAACACTGGAAGCATTAGAAAACATTATGCCCGGGATTGCCAGTGACAGCACCCTGCTTTATGGTGTGGAGGTGAAATTCTACTCCAATCGGATTGTGGTTGATTCGAATTTTGAGACCAATCTGCAAAACCTGCATGTGTTGGGGGATGGCGCAGGCTTGACTCGCGGACTGATGCAGGCAAGCATGAATGGTGTTTGTATGGGTCGCATGCTAACCGGCAACTGGTAAGGAGGATTGCATGGCATGGTTTGTTTTATTTATCGCTGGATTATTTGAGATTGTTTGGGCAGTTGGATTGAAATACACCGAAGGATTTACGCGTTTATGGCCAAGTCTGATCACCGCAGCGGGTATGGTGATAAGTTTATATTTACTGTCAACGGCTTTAAAGCAACTACCAATTGGTACGGCATATGCGGTTTGGACGGGTATCGGTGCAGTCGGAACTGCCCTGATTGGCATCTTTTTCCTGGGTGAGCCGAAGGACATTGCCCGAATTCTTTCCATCTTTCTGATTGTGGCTGGGATTGTCGGGTTGAAGATCTTTTCGCCAGCTGAGTAAAACTAACGGTTACCAATGGATAAATACGGTTAAACGCGGGCTTTTATAGCTGCCTGTACTGCATCGATCGTCGCGGGTATCTCCAGCGGCGGGTTGGCAAATTGTGCCTGAATACCTTGCAATTGTTGGTGATGATAGTCGATCTTGAATTGTGAGAACTTTAAACCATGTGCAGTGGAGATAACCACCACGCGTTCACGAGCGTCGATGATTCCTTTTTGGATTAGTTTTTTTAGGGCAGTCAGTGCTACACCAGTGTGAGGACAACAATACAAACCGGTTTGATCTGCCTGTGCACAGGTGTTGGCAATTTCTTCTTCGCTGGCTTGTTCCACCACTCCATTGAAATCAATCAGGGTTTGTTTGGCGCGCTCATAACTAACCGGGTTGCCAATCTGAATAGCGGAAGCCAGCGTGGTTTTTGCTGGACGGGGTTCAAAAACCTTAAAATCGCTCAGGTAAGAACGGTACAATGGGTTTGCATTTTCAGCCTGGGCGCAGGCAATTCGTGGCAGATGGTCAATCAAACCCAGATCACGCATCATCTGCAAACCGTTTCCCAGCGCACGAACATTGCCGAGGTTACCCGCCGGAAGAATGATCCAGTCAGGCACCTGCCAATCAAATTGCTGGACAATCTCGATACCGACAGTCTTCTGACCTTCGATTCGTAAAGAGTTGAGCGAATTAGCCAGGTAGATGGTTGGATCCTCAGTCAGTTGCTTGACAATTTCCATACAGCCATCGAAATCAGTATCCAGCGAGAGTACGGTTGCACCGTTGGCGATTGGTTGAATCAATTGTGCAGTCGAGACTTTGGCGCGCGGCAAAAGAATTACGGTTGGAATCCCCGCAGCAGCTCCGAAGGCTGCCAGCGCAGCAGAAGTATCACCCGTAGAAGCGCAGGCAATCGCGCGGATTGGTTTGCCATCTGAGATCATTTGCTTGACAACCGAAACCAACACTGTCATTCCCAGATCCTTAAAGGAACCGGTATGGGAATTTCCGCATAATTTGATCCACAAATCATGCATACCAAGTTGCTTACCAAAACGTTGCGCCCAGAACAGATTGCTGTTGCCTTCATAGGTAGAGACGATTTGTTCATCATCCACCAGTGGGCAGACCCATTCCTTTTTGCCCCAAACGCCGCTACCATATGGCCAGGCGGTGGAAAAGACGCGTTGCTGAAAGATTGCTTTCCATTCGTTCGCTGATCGCTGCTTCAAAGCGTCCAGATTGTGCTTTACTTCCAGCAGACCACCGCATTCCTCACAACGGTAGACTACATCAAATATCGAGTAGCGTTTTTTGCAACCGTGAATACATTCATACCAGCAGTTATAATCCATTTTGTCCTCCATTGGGTTGGGGAGCTATCTCAGCATGGATTGCCTGAACAGCTCGAATTGCATCATCCTGATCCAATACCAAAGAAATGCTGTATTCAGAAGATCCCTGCGCAATCGCAATCACATTGATCAGATTCTTACCCAAAGCACCAAAAATGCGCGCCGATACGCCAGGGGTTTCGCGCATTCCGGAGCCGATAATACTTACGATCACTACCTGATCACGTGCCCAGACGCGGTCAATATCGCCACGCAGGAGCTCAAGCGCCATCTCTGACTCAATGGATTTGAGTACCTCTCCATTATGAATGGATGGTATGGTGAAACAGATCGATTGCTCGGAAGAGGATTGCGAAATCATCAGCACACTGGCACCGGTACGTGCCACGGCACCAAATGTTCGGGCTGCAATACCGGGTACACCGAGCATTCCACGACCTTCCACGGTCAGGATACTCAGGTCTTTAATCATTGAAATCGCCGTGATATCTCCGCGGGATCTGGATGGATTCTGGGTGATGCGTGTTCCGGGAAAATCAGGATTAAAGGTATTCTTGACCCACAATGGCATGTTGCGGCTTACCACGGGGCGGATTGTTTTTGGGTGCAACACTTTTGCACCAAAGTAAGCCAACTCACCAACTTCAGCGAAAGATATTTCCGGGATTGGTCGTGCATCCGGAACCACTCGTGGGTCTGCTGAAAGCACGCCATCCACATCCGTCCAGATCCAGACCTCATCCGCATCCAGGCAGTCCGCCAGGATGGCCGCGGTGTAATCGCTGCCACCGCGCCCCAGGGTGGTGATCACTCCTTCCGGTGTGGCAGCCATAAAACCGGTTACGACCGGTACGAGGTTATGTTGGAAAAGTGGTGTTAGGGTTGATTGAATTTTTTCACGACTGAGTGTCATATCCGGAACAGCGTTCTGAAACGTGCGATCGGTGATGATACATTCAGAAGCTTCAACAGCCTGGGCGGGTGTTCTGATGCTACGTAACATGGCAGCCACGATTTGTGCATTGATGCGTTCCCCCAATGAGGAGATTACATCCATCCCGCGTGGAGTTGCTTCACCCAACACCTGAATGCTCTGACAGTAGCTACTCAATTCATCCAGACGCTTCTGAACCACACTCAGGAGCTCCAACCGCTGGGTCGGGTCAGAGATCAATGCATTGATCACTTCCAGATGTTGTTGTTGAATTTGTTCGATGATCTGGTTGGCAGCAGGACCGTTGTTATTTGCAGCGTAACGGGCACTCTGGATCAGCTTATCTGTAATGCCACTCATCGCTGAGACTACCACGACAAGATTTGACCAGATTGTTTTTTGCTTCTGAATGATTGATGCTGTTTGTTGAATGGCGGTTGAACTGCCAACCGAAGTCCCGCCGAATTTCATCACCAATGTCCGCATACTGCCTCCGATCCGGATCCAATTAACTGAAAAAAATAGTGTGATTTTGAAAGATGATTAGCAAAATTATACGCTTATGCATAAGGCTGGTCAAATTACACTTGCCAACCTGATTTTGTTTTCAATTCTGTATTTATCAATATAATTCTAAAAACCCAGCATATCAATTTTGGAGACTCAGCATGTCAATCGGTATTAAATTTAAAGCAATGTTGCAATTAATCCGTCCAGAGTTGCCTATTTCTGCAGGTATTTGTGTGATTGTAGGACAGACGATTGCTTTGGGAAGACTGCCAACCGCTGAACAAATCGGATTAGGTTTTGCACTCGGCCTTTTTTTATCCAGTTCAGCTATGATTTTCAATGACATATTTGACCTGGAAGTTGACCGGATTAATACCCCCCATAAACCATTACCATCCGGAAAGTTATCCACAACCGAAGCAATCGTATTCGGCCTGGTAACGGCTGCCATCGCCTGGATATTAGCATTGTTAATAAATCCCTTCGTGTTTGTTTTGAGTTTGATCCTTTGGATTTTAGGATTTTTGTACAATTGGAAATTGAAGGCTGCTGGTCTTTTGGGCAACCTGATTGTTGCTACCAATGTAGCCATGACCTTTATCATCGGGGGAATCAGTGTTGGGGAGGCTTCCAATCCAATGGTATGGATTTTTGGCATGATAGCATTTGTTTTCGATCTGGCGGAAGAAATCGCTGGCGATGCGATGGATATGGAGGGGGATCAAAAAAGGGGATCACGCTCATTGGCGATTTTGCACGGCAAGAAGACAGCACTTCGGATTAGCTGTGGTTTATTTTTCGTGATGATCTTTTTGACCCTGCTGCCGATACTGTTGGGTGAGACGAGTCTCGCGTATATTCTGCCGATTTTCCTGATGGACGGTGCGATCATCTTTTTCACCATTCGATTGATGCGCAGCATGACCCACAAGGAAGGTCATCAAGCGATGCGGGGATTGTACATCAGCGCTACCATCGGGTTGGTGGCGTTTATATTCTCCAGATTTGTCTAGAAAAGAAAATTATTTTCCCATACCAGCTTCTCTTGCCTTGATGACTGCCTGTGATCGATCGGAAACTTGTAACTTTCCAAAAATATTAGACACATGATTTCGAACAGTCTTTGGTGAAAGCACCAATCGCTCCGAGATAGAAGTATTAGTCAATCCCTGGGTAATCAATTCCAATACATCGCGTTCTCTATCTGTGAGTTCAGGGAAGACAACCTGATGTGTATGAGCTTTTTTTGTGCTGAAATAATTTATCAAACGCTCAGCCACTTTGGGACTAAAAATTGCTTCACCATTTAAGACTGAATAAATGGCCCGGACAGTTTCCTCAGGATCTGAACCCTTCAGGATGTAACCACGTGCACCAGCTCGCATGGCGTCAAAGACTGAATCGTCATCAAACATAGTAATGACCAGAATCCCAACTTTTGGATTGGATTCAATGATCTTGCGTGTGGCCTCGATACCATTCATGCCAGGAATATTGATATCCATTAAAATAATATCAGGTAATAAACGGGCAGCTTCCCGGATAGCTTCTTCTCCGTCGGTGCATTCAGCGATAATTTCCATTTCAGAGATTGAAGAAATCAGAGATATTAAACCAAATCTGAAAACCGGGTGATCATCAACGATCATCACATTGATTTTATTCAATAGGACTCCTGAAATCGAAAGGAAGATGAATTTCAATACGGGTTCCTTTCCCTGGCGCAGATTGAATCGTAAATCTTCCACCTAATTCTTCAGCGCGTTGCCGCATGGAGTTCAACCCGACACCGGAATGATGTACAGGCGCTATTCCTAGTCCATCATCATTCACATATAATTCCAAACCAGCATTAATCATCAATGAAATGGAGCAATGTTTTGCCTTTGAATGACGGCCGATATTGGTCAGGGCTTCCTGGAATATCATAAAACAGGCTACTTCAACCGCTGCTGGCAAAGATGGAAGTTTAGCGGGTAGGTTTACATCGATATGCAATTGATCGGATTCAAACCGTCGAACCTGGGTTTGAATTGCACCGATTAGACCGAGATCATCCAGTGAAGGTGGTCGCAAATCATAAACCATTCGGCGTAAATCCTCAGTAGCTGACTGAGCATGTTTAATCGCTTCTCTGATCAGGTTGTCTGCAGCTTGTGGATCGTCGGAGAGTAAACGGCGCGCTGCAGTCAAAGTGAGTGTCTGGCTGGCAAGCTGAGGACCAAGTCCATCATGCAAATCTCGGCGGATACGACGCCTTTCTTCTTCTCGGGTCCTTACCAATTGTTGACGAGATATAAGCAACTCAGCATTTAATTTAGTGGCATGTGCTGCTGCTCCTGCCTGGCGTGCGATGTTCTCCAACAATTGTAGTTCAGAATGCCGAAACAATTCTCCTTGTGAACGGTAAGCAACAACGAAATAACCAATAGTTTTAGCCTGGTATATCATCGGCAAACGAATGGTCTCATTTTTGGGCACACCATAAGATATGGCAATTTCATGATTTTCTCCCAATTCAATGGCGACATAGGGAAGCTTAAGAGTAGTGGCAACTGTTCTGGTGATACTGGAAAGTGTATCTTCAGGAGATCCGGTTTGTTCCAATTCTTCCCCTAATTTTGATAACACAGAAACAGGATTATCGCGTTCACCATACATCATTCGGTTAACCCCGTTTTGCAGGCGTACCCGTAAGGGTTGAAATACGATGGCAACCAATCCCGTGGCAACGAAGGCAATAATAGAACGATTATCAAATCTTAGAAGACTTCCAAATAATCCTACAACCAAAATATAAAAAGCCATTGTAGCAATCGTTAATGTCCCATACACTAGAGTACGATTTATAACCACATCGATATCCCACAATTTGGATTTAGTGATTGCAACGGTAAGACTGACGGGAAGTATATTTAGACTGAGCCACCATCCAAGTTCGCTCGCGGGTCCCCACCAAGGGACTGGTGAACCTTGGGGAAGATTAATGAGATAAATATATGGTAGCGTGGAAACAAAAATGTATGCAATCCAAAGAGTAAAGCCAAAAACTACCCAACGAGTTTGCACTCGCTCGGTAGCAGTGGAGATCTTTCGATAACGATAGATTTGAGAATAAATTCCAATACAACTGAAAACGATCGAGAATATCGCAACCATTCCTGTAATAATTGGTTTTTGTCCCATACTTTCAGCGTCAAATGGCGCGATCATCACCAATCCAATATTCCAGGGAATTGAAAGCAAAAAAACCCAGCGTGTCCAGGAAGGAACAAATTTTCCGGTGGGGAAAAGCATGAGTAGTGCAAACATGGGGGTTGCCAGCAAAGTTCCTTGCAATAAAAACACATATTCAAGAAAACCTGGAAAGATTATTCCAATATGCTCAAGAGGACCTGACATTACAAAAGCAAATATGAGTAAAAAATAAGAGACTATTACTGTCATAGGTTCTGAAAACTTACGACGAAATAGCAAGGCAGCCAAACCCATCGAAAGCAATGCAGAAACAAGCGAAGCAACTCCGCTAGCTGCTGCAAAAAACTGAGCTCCCGGTATTATCTCACTCTCGTTAATGTGGCCTAATTGACCACGAAATTTCGCTAAATAACCTGGAAATGAGCCTACCAATATCACCAATGAGAAGATGGCTAAAATTATCCAACCGATTCGCGCGATCCTTATCCACTTACCATCCATCTTTGGCCCAGCAAACGGATAATCAAAAACATGATTTATGGATGATGCAGATTGTCCTTCTTTCATAGTCAACCCATTGTATAACACTTGAAGTCATGAACCAATCAAGGCTGGTTATACATGAATTAAATAAATTGTTTTTCGATTTATTGATGCAATCCCTGCCAACATCGTTGAGATTTGGAAAAAGAATGTAACAGGTTTCGACGTAATCATTGAAGCGCCTTCCGAATAACCGTGAAAAAAATTCGATACAAATCCAACCAGTGGCTGCCAGAAATCCTCCGATTGAGTGTAATTGACCGCTTAACCATAGAAGTTCTTCTGATGTCATAATTATCTTTTCTTTTCTTTTCTTTTCTTTTCTTTTCCTTTCCTTCTCCTTTTTACGAAATATTCGACAAATTTCAAATCATAATCATTGTGTTATGTATGCCACCCAGGTTTATGGGCAATTTGTCCCATGAATCACCATAATCCGTAGTATGCCAGACGTCCCCATTTGCCAGTCCAGCATATAAGTGCCCACTAATAATAGGGTCTGGTATGAGAGCATATGCCATGTAATCAAGTGGTTCAGGTAGCCCACCAGCTAACTGTTCCCAGGCTGCCCCACCAACCTTCCGGAAAATATGTGCGTTAGCATGACCATCATTATGCGCCGGTGGTATGAATTCTCCCCGTAAGAGTTTTGGAAAATTAGATGCAGAAAAATACCATACCTCCGGTCTTTGGGCATCGGCTGCAACCATCCAACCATATTTGGATCCCACACCATTTTTTGGTTTTTTCCATCTTATGCCACCATCCTGACTCACCGCTGCGCCTCCACCACCACCCTGATAAACCCAATTAGCATCTGAGGGATGAAACTTTAGAGAATGACAATCCCGATCTGCACCACGTAAATGCTTTGACCAGGTTTGTCCACCATCATCCGAACGAATCACACCTCCCAATTCAATCCCGGCCAGGATTACCTTTGGATTGTTTGGAGAAACCGTAAGTGCCTGCACATAAGGTCTCCAGTCTGGTGGCTCGGCAGGAGAAAACCACCACCATTTACGTGCATTTCGCATCCCCTCCAATTCTTTCCAGGATTTTCCTCCATTCCGTGAAACATACAACGAGACTGGTTTGGCACCAGCATAAATGGTCAATGGATCATTTGGACTGACAGCAATTGATTTTATCGGGATACCTTCCAAACCAACACCTTCCCAGTGATCGCCAGAATCATTCGAAACTAGAACCCCATCTTTTTGGGTAGCTGCGAAGACACGATCGGGCTGTCTGGGGTCGCTAATGAGACTGTTGATGCGTGATCCATGATGAAAGCTATTTACTGACCATGTTCCGTGCATATTTTCGGCACGTACCAAGGTTTTTCCATTCGCTGCAAAAAAGATCCTGTTCCCATCCATTGCTACATCCTTTTCATTTCTTACGCTTCGGCAATGGAACTCAAAACTTTCCGTTCCTTGCCTGACCAGATCTGGATTCCCAATGCAACCCCAGCCAATGCACCGAAAACCAGGTTAAGCGAGTTTGCAAGATTAAATATTACCGCATCAGCACGGCACTCGATCGGACAGTAAAATAATAACCAGCTGACGGGTATTCCAAGTAAGACAATCGCATTGAGGATAAACAAACCAATCAGCCCTCTTTTGCTGCCGTTCGCCGTAAGGTGTAATAACCAAATCCAGCCGGTAAACAATAACGTAAATATCACGGCAGCCAGATTCATAGTCCCCTCATTACCAAAATCTACAGGAAGAACGAACATAGCATCCAAAAAACTTCGCCAGGCCTCAGAAATTAATGTAATTATGGAGAGTGTAAGAGCTCCTTTGAGAGAGAATAACCAGCTTTTCATTTTTAATCCTTTCATATATTTTGAATATTTCTAATAATGATTGTTATTTCATTGGTGTTGCTAAAGTCGGCAACGATTGGAGAAAGAGGAACATGGCATACAGGTCTTCGTCCGTCATGCGTCCAACCTCTTCATATGGCATAAAATTCTTGTCCAGTTGATGACCAAGTGGGGTCATACCGGTTCTCATCGTGGAAATGAAATCTTCAGTTGACCATGTAGCCAGAACTCCTCCCGGGGTTAAATTAGGGCTGAAAGGAGCTCCAGGTTCGGGTGATGGGCCACCATTAAGGTTCTCTCCATGACATTCGATACAATGACTAATGGTGATCAGGTATTCACCATATTCAGCAGTTGATGCTCTTGGTGGTGCTTCAGGTGGAAGTTGATCATGTTCAATTACTTCAGCATAAATAACTTCCCCAAAGGCTCCAATAGCTAATAATACTTTCCCCATGAATTTAACATCTCTTTCTCCCAAATTATTATCCACAGCTGGTGATGATTTAAGAAAAGCAATTAGAGCACCGAGATCTTCATTACTGAAATACCAGAATGCTTCTGAAGGCATAATAATCAGCGGAGTACCATCAGGAGCAATACCGTTTTGAATGGCAAGGACATAATCCATGTCACTGTAACTGCTACCTATTCCACCTGCTCCCGAGGTCAGGTTTGTTGCAGGAATGTAGGCGATAGTCGGATCATCAAAGAAAGCGGTGCCTTCCAGGTTCTCGCCATGGCAACCTGCGCAGGTAGTTGAGTAAATATAAGCGCCACGCTCGATGGCTGCTGCGTCCGAGGGAATATTGACCTCTATTGGTGCCACATCATACACTTTGTTTAGTCGGGTATTTGTGCTAATATTCAAACCAATTAACACAATAATAATGATAGCGAGCAGACCAGCGAAAATGATTCCAATCCATTTAAGAACTTTTTTCACGATTTACCTCCAAGAATAAGTTGTAATCTGATAATACTGGTGGTGATATCCCTCTGAACAGAGGCAGGTGTCCTGAGTTTCCTAAGGACATTTTGTCCTATGAGGATTTAACAAGAAAATTCGACTAAATGAATATTCTCTTAATCATCACTAGTAAATTTAAATTCAAAATGGTGGTATTTTTGGTATAATACGACAACATTGACCAATTCAGTCATGTTACAGTAGGAGATAAAAGATGGATTCGTCCCTCTGGATCGTATTTCTAACAGGTTTAACCGCAGGGGGTTTGAGTTGTATGGCGATTCAAGGCGGGCTGTTAACCAGTTCATTGGCCAGCCAGATCGAACCATCTCAACAAAAACCATCCGGTAAACGGAAACAAAAAACAAAAATTAGTCTGCCTTTAGCGAAACCGATTGTATTGTTTTTAATTGCCAAGTTGGTTATCTATACCCTCTTTGGCATTCTGCTTGGAGCGCTGGGAAGTGTCTTTGACCTGACCACTCAGATGCGCGGCTGGTTACAGATCGCGATTGCTATCTTTATGCTCGGGAATGCCATGCGTCTTCTCAACGTGCATCCAATCTTTCGTTATTTTAACTTTGAACCCCCAGCGGCGATGCGGCGTTGGATTCGTAAGAAAGCCAAAAACCAGGAAAACTGGTTTTCACCACTTCTTCTGGGAGCATTGACAGTTTTTATCCCCTGCGGCGTCACTCAGACAATGATGGCACTGGCAGTCAGCACCGGAAGTCCCCTCCAAGGTGGTCTGATCATGTTTTCTTTCACCCTCGGTGCCAGTCCGTTGTTTTTCGCACTCACTTACCTGGCGACTCGTTTGGGGGCTTTGATGGAGAAATATTTTATTCGTTTTGTGGCATTGGCTTTGGTTGTTTTTGCTTTTTTGTCCATCGACTCAGGATTGAATGTGTTGGGATTTCCTTACACCTTAAGCCGGCTGACCAACAATAATCGTGCGAATGCAGCAACCATCCCACGTATTGATGACCGCTCCAACTTTCCCTCCGTATCCGTAGAAACCACACCACAAGTCAGCAGTGAAGTCGTGGTGTATGCCAATAACGATGGCTATTATCCATATGAAAGCTTTGCAATAGCTGATGAACCCGTGACATTACGTTTATTGACCAAGGACACTATTTCCTGCTCTCGCTCATTCGTGATTCCTTCCTTAAATATAAAGGCGTTATTGGATGCGACTGGTGAAAAAATTATTGAAATTCCAGCTCAAAAATCAGGAACCACATTGTTTTATGCCTGTTCAATGGGAATGTATACGGGAGTGATTACATTCCAATGAGTATTTTAAAGAAGACTTTTCGTATTCCTGATATGCATTGTTCTGCCTGTGTGATGAAACTGGAAAGCCTGGAGGATGATCTACCAGGTGTAATAATGGTTCAGGCGAGTTACCAGAAACAAAGCATGCTGGTGGAGTATGATGACAGCAAGGTGAGTGAAGGGAAAATTAGGGAGACAATTCAGGGGTTGGGATATACTGCTGAGAATTGATAGACCATAATTTTTACATGGTTAGGAAAATTCTTTATACAGGGTTGTCATTCATTTTAAACAAAATCAAAAGAATTTAAAGAGAAAAGGGACTTGAACATCACCCATGATTTTACCAAACGGGAGTGGGAAGTAATAAATCTCCTTCTTGAAGGGAAGAGCAATAAGATGATTGCCTCAGCCCTCCATATAACATCCAGTACTGTTGAATTTCATCTTAAGAACATTTTCTCCAAGCTTCAAGTAAGCTCAAGGACCGAATTAATTTTAAAACTGGGGAAATCCACAGTTGTGACGGATATGGATTTATCGGAAAATAATGACAGTTTCAATTTTTGGAATTGGATGTCATTAGCTCTTAAATCTATTGAAAGGTTCTTTGAGAAAAAAATGGAAAATACTAAAACAGAAAATATCAGTGTTGATAAAAATAAAATATCATTTTTTGATTCGATTCGGACATGCTTTATAAATTATGCTGAGTTTCAAGGAAGAGCGTCTCGATCAGAATTTTGGTGGTTTTTCCTGTTCATAATAATAGTTGCTTCAGTTCTGGTACTAATAAACGAAATTTTAGGTGAAGTTTTTCTGATTTTAACCCTGCTCCCATTTTTAGCAGTTGGATCACGCCGGCTACGCGATGTTGGAAAAAGTGCATTGGAGCTACTGTATCTATTAATTCCAATTGGTGGTTTGGTGATAGTAGGATTTTATTGGGCACAACCTTCAATCGATCAGAATGAAGCCTTCTTATGAAATTTTGAGTTATAAAAATAAGGAGAGCACAAAACTGAACCACACTTTGATCCTTCTTTCCGGACTCCAATTTATCGGGAATTTTTTGTAAAATAATATCAACTGACATCGATATTTTGGAAAGGAACTTTGCCCCATGAAAAATGATACTGTGTATGATGTGGTCATTGTAGGGGGTGGCCATAATGGCCTGATAGCCTCCTGTTACTTAGCGATGGCTGGTCTTCGCGTTCTCATCCTTGAAAAGAATGATCATTTAGGTGGCGCAACCTGGTCTAATTACACTTTTCCCGGTGTGGACGTTCGAGTATCCGAATATTCTTACCTGATCAGTCTTTTGCCCCAAAAAATCCTTTCCGATCTGGGTATCAACTTCGAAATCCGTCAGAGACCGGTTGCCTCTTTTACGCCGCTTTTGAAAAAAGGCATCCCTAGCAGTATTTTGATTAGCAATACTTCTGAAGATACCACCCGCAATTCTTTTATCAAATTTACCGGAGATGATCGGGAATATAAAAATTATCGAATCCTCCAGGAAAAATTAGCGATATTTGCCCGTGAGGTCTGGCCAACGCTGCTTTCTCCCTTACCAACCAAAAAGGAAATGCGCGATAAATTTCAGAGCAAAGAAGAAAGAGAGATTTGGGACTACCTGATAGAAAAACCGTTATCCGCATTGATTAAAGACCATTTAACCAATGATACGGTGCGCGGAATGGTTTTTACCGATGCGAAAATTGGTCTTCTCACTAACCCGGATGACCCCACACTTTTGCAAAATAAAACCTTTATTTACCACATCATCGGCCAGGGAACCGGCGAATGGAGCGTGCCGGTAGGTGGTATGGGTGCATTGGTAGATGCACTTAAAAGTAAAGCGCAGGCTTTAGGTGTTTCCTTCGAAACTTCAGCAAAAGTTGTAAAAGTTGATCACGGAGTTCCCACCTGTATCGTACGCTATGCAAAGGGTGAGAAAGAATTGTCGGTGGTCGCCACATCTGTTCTTTTTAATACCGCCTCCGATATTGCCAATCAATGCCTGCCGGATGCATATGACGAAAAACAGATGGATGGATCTGTGTTTAAAATCAATATGATTCTAAAAAAATTACCCAGACTGAAAGGTGAAAGCATATCTTCGAAGGACGCTTTTACCGGTACATTCCATCTCAATGAAGGGTACGAGCATATGAAAGCTTCTTATCTGAATGCGAAAAAAGGCGTCCTGATGGATGCTTTACCCGGAGAGATGTATTGTCACAGCCTGACGGATCCATCAATCCTGTCTGCAGAATTGCAGGAAAAAGGGTATCAGACGTTGACCTTATTTGGGTTGGATGTACCCTATCGCTGGTTTACCCAGGAAAATGCCGGTATGGAAGACGAAATCGCCCGGAATTACTTGCGTTCGATCAATAATTATATCGATGAGGATATCGTAGACTGCCTTGCAATGGACGCTTCCGGGAATCTGTGCTTCGAAGCAAAATCCCCTGTGGACCTGGAAAGCAGTATCGGGCTACCCAAAGGGAATATTTTCCATGGGAACCTGACATGGCCGTTTGCCGAGAACGATGACGATGCCGGTTCCTGGGGTGTGGAAACCAATTACAAGAACGTATTTATTTGTGGGTCAAGCGCAAAACGAGGAGGTGCGGTTAGCGGTATTCCAGGGCACAATGCAGCCATGAAAGTACTTGAAACAACGGGTAGAAAATTTTGATAATCGCACACCCATTTCTGACAAAAAAACGACCTGATCGGTCGTCTCTTTTGTGCCCCGGGCAGAACTCGAATCTGCAACCATCTGCTCCGCAAGCAGGTACTCTGTCCAATTGAGCTACCGGGGCATGCTGAATAAGCGCTCAAAATATACCGCATTTCATATAGATCGTCAAGGAAAATGAACCCTGATCTCTTGGATAAGGAAAGTAGAAAGGTGCTTTGGACCTGCCAAGGAGGCGGGCAAAAGGAAGTCTTTTTTTATAAAATTTTTAAATTGAAATAACCTTTTTTGCCCTAAACTGTGCTTCGATTATATCCGGCATACCCCCCACGATCCCGACCTGAACCTGATCGGCAAGTTCATAATAAGCCAGGCAGGTGCTGCACAGGATGAGATGGACGCCTTTCCGTTCCAATTCTTTGAGTTGATCCAACACCGGCGAACCTGTGACCGCCAGTTTAACCCCATCTGTATAAAAACAGATCACGGATGGCAGGATGTTGTTTTCGCTACATAATGAAAAATACTTAACGATTAAATTGTGCTGCAATACAGAATCTGAATCCCCCATACCATTTCTGGTCACCAATAAAACGGTATCTAAAGCTGAAATATCCATTTTTTCCTCCTGGTTATGATCTGAAAATAAAAAAAACGCCACTTGCACAAACAGGTGGCGTTCCAGAAGGACCGGTTTTTCAGATGGTGTTCATACCATCAGACCTGGATGTGCAAACTGCACATAGGTGCTCAAGTCACCTTTTTTGAACGTTCAGGTATGATGGTAAATGGTTCGCATTCGTTTCTCCTTTGAGTTGATTATAGGGAGAAGAGATAAAAAAGCAAACCCATTTTTACAGATATGAATCGTTAAAATTCCCAAAATTTTATTGAAAAATGGGAATAGATTCCCAAAATTCGATCTAAATTTGGGAATTGATTCCCAAAATTCGTGCTATAATCAAAATATGATTCCGCGAACGATTGAAACAGTTATTTATCCGAGGCTTTCCACTTTACACAAGGCCATCATTTTGTTGGGTGCAAGGCAAGTGGGTAAAACGACTCTGTTAATGAAACTTCAAAAAAGGCTTGTGGATGAAGGTAAGAAAGTTCGATTTCTGAATTGTGATTTGGAAGAAGAACGCCAGGCGATCAATACAACATCCCGGACAATGTTGGATCGATTGGTCACTGGAATTGATGCCATCTTTATTGATGAAATTCAACGATTGAATTCTCCTGGCTTGACCTTGAAAATTTTGGTTGACCTTTATCCGCAATTGATGATCCTGGTGACAGGGTCTTCAAGTTATGAATTACGAAACCAACTAAATGATGCATTGACTGGACGGTATCTGGATTATATTTTGAATCCATTGTCTTTTTCCGAGGTTCTTGAGAGCACGGATTCTGGTAAGGATCCTGCATTAGCTTATCCAACCGCGAATGTGTTATTACCCGATGTGCTTCGGCATGGTTTTTATCCAGAAATTTATCTGGAAGCAAACCCTGTCACCAAACAATTATTATTAGCCAAAATTGTGGAAAGTTATTTATTCAAAGATATTTTGGCGTTTCATCGTATACGTTATTCCCAGGCAATTGTTGACCTTACCAGGGCTTTGGCATACCAAATTGGTAGTGAAGTAAATGAAAATGAACTTTCGAGAAGGTTGAAGATCGATCGAAAAACGATTCTGAGTTACATAGATATTTTGGAAAAGTCTTATGTCGTCAAGAGATTGTATCCATTCTCCCGTAATCCTCGAAGAGAAATTGGAAAGCAAAGCAAAATATACTTCATCGACCTGGGAATCAGAAATGCATTGATTGGTGATTTTAATGACTTGGATGTAAGAACAGACCAGGGTGCTATTTGGGAAAATTTCCTAATTGTAGAACGATGGAAATTGTTTGCCAATCTTGGAAAATCCATCCAAAGCCGGTTCTGGCGCGCTTATAGTGGGGCAGAGGTTGATTACATTGAAGAATCTAGTAGAGATGACCTCAAGGCATATGAGTTAAAGTTAAACTCCGATAGAAGCAAAAGTGGAAAATCCTTCTTTAATGAATATGGCAAAGAAGTTATCACAATTAACAAAGTAAATTACCTGGATTTCATAACAAAAGTGTAAAAATTTACTGTCTTGATTTTTCTTATTAAGAAAATTAATTCCGTAGTACACCAGGTTCCTCGATTTTAACACCCTTGTATTATTGGAGGGATTAATTTAAAAACGAAAACACCAATCAGAATTCTTAGGTAATCTATAAACGAGTCCTTAGGTAAGCTGAGAAAATGACTAGACTATAGATCGTTCTATTGCTTCCAATGTAAACAGAATCTCATGCTCACCATGCATGGTCGATAAGAATCCTGCTTCAAATTGGGAAGGAGCCAGATAAACACCATAATCCAGCATATTGCGGAAAAACTGAGCGTAATTTTTCCGGTTTGCAAGGCTTGCAGACGCCCAATTGGTCACAGGATTATCAGCAAAGAACAAGGTAAACATAGTGCCTACAGATTGTAATTGATAATTCAAAGCTTTCTTTCTCAGAATGGAAAGAACACCAACCTTGAGCTGTTTGGAGCGTGCCTCCAGCTTTTCCCAAACAACAGGATTCTCCAAAATTCGCAAAGTTTCAATACCAGCAGCCATCGCCAATGGGTTTCCGGAGAATGTGCCGGCCTGGTAAACCGGACCCGCTGGAGCGATCATGTCCATAATTTCCTGTCTACCACCGAAAGCACCTACGGGCACACCACCACCAATAACTTTCCCCAGTGTGGTGAGGTCAGGTTTGATGTGATAAAGTGCCTGCGCTCCTCCTCGATGCACACGGAAACCAGTCATAACTTCATCAAAAATCAGCAATGAACCATTTTCTTCTGTGACTGTTCTCAATCCTTCCAGAAAACCTTCGACAGGGGGAACAACCCCCATATTTCCAGCCACTGGTTCAACAATGATAGCTGCAACCTGTTTTGGATATTTTTGAAAAATTGCTTTAACAGCTTCCAAGTCGTTGAATGGTGCGATCAGGGTTAGATTGGCTGTTGCAGCTGGTACACCAGGTGAATCGGGTAAACCCAACGTCGCTACACCTGACCCAGCCTGAACCAGGAATAAATCGGCATGCCCGTGATAACAGCCTTCAAACTTAATGATATAGTCTCGTTGGGTATAAGCCCGTGCCAACCGCACAGCCGACATGGTTGCTTCGGTACCGGAGTTGACAAATCGAACTCGTTCCATGCTCGGGTAAAACCCCATCACACGCCGCGCTAGTTCCAATTCCAATGGACTGGGTGCCCCAAAGCTGGTGCCCTTCTGTACAGTTGAGCAGATAACGCGTGAGATATCATAATTTGCATGACCCAGAATTAATGGTCCCCAGGATAGGACATAATCCAAATAACGATTGTCATCAACATCAATGATATAAGCCCCCTCTCCACGATCAATGAATAAGGGTTGGCTGTCCACAGAACGAAAAGCACGTACGGGGGAATCAACTCCTCCTGGAAGTAAAGATTGCGCTTGTCGGAATAATTCTTCTGAACGTGTGATTTTTTTTGATTGCATGGGCTATACTCTTCTTTGACTCAGTTCGTGTACCATATCCACAGCTGCTTTTACATTGTCCACCGGTGTTTGTGGCAAAATTCCATGACCAAGATTGAAGATATGGCCAGGTAGGTTATCAGCCTGATCCAGGATTATTTGTATTTTTCGCTTCAGTTCATTTTTTGGTGCAAAAAGTGCTGCTGGATCCAGATTGCCTTGAACAGCCACGTCATTACCCAGAACTTTCCTGCCCCAATCGATTGGAGTACGCCAATCCAGACCGATGACATCACCACCCGCTTCTTTTATTAAAGATAGATATGTTCCAGCCCCAACTGAAAAATGGATCGTGGGTACACCACTTTGACGAACTTTATTAAAGATCTTTTGTGAGTAGGGAAGTGCATATTGCTGGTAATCATTCGGGCTGAGAGCTGATCCCGCCCAGCTATCAAAAAGTTGAATTGCCTGAGCACCAGCATTAATTTGGGCATATAAAAAATCACTAACCACATCTGCCAGAAGATTCATCAATTGATCCCAAACCTGTGGTTGCTCAACCATCAGTGCTTTGGTTTTCAGGAAATTCCTGGAAGGACCACCTTCTATCAAATAGCTGGCTAACGTAAACGGCGCACCGGCAAAACCAATCAAGGGGGTTTTACCGGCTAACTCTGTAGAAATAAGTTCGACAGCTTTCATTACATGTGCAAGAGATTCATTGGGATTTATTCTCCGAAGCTGATCTACATCCTCTTTCGTGCGTATTGGGTTGTGGATTACGGGTCCTTCTCCGGCAGCAAATTCCAGGTTGATTCCCATTGGAATTAAAGGCAGTAGAATATCAGCAAACAGAATAGCAGCATCGAATCCAAATGTTTTTATGGGTTGTAACGTTACTTCAGTTGCCAAATCAGGAATAGCGCAAATTTCTAATAAAGTATATTTTTCCCGAATTTTCCGATATTCTGCCATATAACGCCCTGCCTGGCGCATAAACCAGATCGGCGTGAAATCCACCGGTAGTCTTTTACAGGCACGCAGGAAGGTGAATTGGGGTTCTTTGGTTTCCACGTTATTGATTCTCCTTAAGCCAACGAGCAGCGTCTTTAGCATGATAGGTAATTATTAAATCGGCACCGGAGCGTTTTATACTGAGCAAAACTTCTAAAACTGTACGGCGTTCATCTAACCAGCCATTTGCTGCAGCGGCTTTAATCATGGCATATTCACCACTCACGTTATAAGCAGCCAGAGGAGTTTCCTGGTGGTTTTGTTTCAATAGGTGAATCACATCCAGATATGCCAAGGCAGGTTTTACCATCAACATGTCAGCACCTTCTTCCAGATCCAATGCAGCCTCTCGTAAAGCTTCGCGAGAATTGGCTGGGTCCATTTGATGGCTCTGCCGGTCGCCAAATTTGGGGGTTCCCTGGGCAGCTTCCCGGAAGGGGCCATAAAAAGAGGATGCATATTTCACTGAATAGGATAAGATCGGAATATGTTCGAAATGGAGTGCATCCAATCCTTTTCGGATAGCTGCTACCATCCCATCCATCATGCCGGATGGGGCGACGATGTCCGCACCTGCCTGGACATGAGAAATCGCTACTTTTGCCAGAACATCCAGGGTTTCGTCATTCAACACATAGCCTTCAGGCAAAGCAGGGTTTTTATTTTCACCCAGATTCAAAATCCCACAATGTCCATGGTCAGTATATTCACATAAGCAAACATCGGTGATTACAATCATTTCTGGCTCGGATTGTTTGATTGCGCGAATGCTTTGTTGCACAATTCCGTTTTCCGAAAAATTTTCCAACCCTATGGGATCTTTTGATTCAGGAATGCCGAACAGGATGACTGCTGGAATCCCTAATTCAGCTATATTTTTTGCTTCGTCTGCCAGCAGATCAGGTGACCACTGGAAAACGCCTGGCATGGAACTGATTTCCTGTTTAATCCCTCTTCCATGGGTTACAAATAAAGGATAAATAAAATCGCTGGATTCCAGGCTTGTTTCACAAACCATGATTCTGATTCCAGGTGATAATCGTAAACGTCTGGGGCGTAATTTCATTGAATTTCCTTTTTTTGTATCAACCATATTATTCTTTTTCATTGAGTTGCCTTTCGATCATTGCCAGAAGAAAATGCAACCATAGCTTCCACAAGTCCTTTGGTTGTGTAGGAAGCAGCAACAATCTGAGCTTTAATTCCAAATTGTTCTAATGCATTAGCGGTAATTGGACCTATACAGGCTGTTATGGGTTGGGATAAATAAGTCTTTGCCCTAATACCTAAAAGGTCAAAAAATCCACTTACAGTGGATGCGCTGGTGAAGGTGACAAAATCGACACCTTTCTCCAACTCTTTCCAGGCTTGCGGGTTTGGTGAGTTTGTGACAGATTTATACAAAGAGATTTCACAAACAATCGCTTTGCTTTTTAATAATGCCTTCACCAATTCTTCTCTTGCACCTTCTGCACGGGGAAGGAGAACGTGGTTGCCTTCAATATTTCCAAGTGTATTAACGATCTCTTCCCCAACAAATTTTTCTGGCATTGCTTCAACAGAAAGCCCATAATTATTCAATGCCTGCCTGGTTGTGGGACCGATGGCGGCTATTTTTAAGTTGTTTAAGTCATCGATATTACCATCTGATTTCTGGAACTCTTCCCAGAACAAATTCACAGCATTCTGGCTGGTGAAAATAATCCAGTGGTATTGATCCAATCTTTCCAATTCCTCCCTTAAGCCGATTTGTTGATCTTGATCTGGTGCAATTCTGGTAGTTGGAAATAAGACCGGAGCAGCTCCTAGTGACTTTAAATGGTTCACAAAGTGGTCTGTTTGATAAACCGGTCGAGTTACAAGAATGCGTTTGCCCAATAACATTATGATGCAGCTTTCATTTGTTCAAGCAAATTTTTACCACCACGTCTTAAAACAGCACCAGCCAACACTTTTCCTAATTGGATTGCTTGTTCTTTGGTGTTTTTGCAGCTCCCATTAACCCGAAGCATATCCTTCCCATTCAATGTGGCAACTAATCCATCCATAAAAAGAGTTTCTTCCTGAACGTATGCATACGCTGCTACCGGAGCCGAACACCCTCCCCCAAGACTTTTAAGAAATTTTCGTTCAGCCAGAACAGCATTGCGGGTATTGATATCTTCAATAGATGAAAGTAGATCATTCAAGACCCTATCATTCTGACGTGATTGGATTGCCAATGCTCCCTGACCTGGAGCAGGAAGCATGATCTCCATAGATAGTTCTTCCTGAATAAATTCCTGTAAACCAAGGCGAATCACGCCAGCAGCTGCTAATATAATGGCGTCATATTCACCTTCTAAGGCTTTGCAAATCCGTGTATCAATATTCCCACGAACAGGTAACAACAATAGATCAGGGCGAACCCGAAGGATTTGAGCACTTCTGCGTAAACTTGATGTGCCTACTTTTGCCCCTTTTGGCAAGCTCATTAAATCAATTTTTTGTTTTGCAATCAGAACGTCATGTGCGTTTTCCCGAACGGGAATTGAAGTTATTGTTAAGCCTTTTGTCTCATCAACAGGTAAATCTTTGAGTGAATGCACAACGAAATCGATAGAGCCAGTTTTAAGAGCTTGTTCTAATTCCTGAGTAAACAGACCTTTACCGCCTATCTCTGGAAGGGGTTGATTTATTTTGATATCACCAGTTGTGATGAATGTTTCCAATCGGAATTTAAATTCCGGGTGTTTTTTTTGCAGCAAGTTCCCGATGTAATCAGCTTGCCATAATGCAAGCTTTGATTTCCGTGTCCCTAAAACAAAGGTGCGTTCAGACATTGTATAATTTATCCATGTCAATTTGAGCTGTGTTTTCTTGTTCGTCTAATCCAAACAAGAAATTTAAGGTATTGGTATACATGTTCATCTCTTTGTTAGTAGTTTCCAGGCGCATCTTGCTGGAAGGTTCGTGCAATATCTTCTTTACCAAAGAACGGGTGAGCAAATCTATTTTTTCCTGAAGGTGAGGATCCAGATCTGGTGAATGTTGAATCATTTTTTCCATTTCCTGGCGGCGAATCATTTCTGCTTTTCTATGTAATTTTCCAACGGTTGGCATCACTTCAACCCAATAGGAGTAGATCCTTAATTCATCTTTAATAATTGCTTCTACCTGTCTTGCTTCTTTTTCTTGATGTTGTCTGGTCTGATCAAGGCGTGACTTAAGATCATCCAGATCTATCAATTCCACACCGGGTAAGCTACGAATGGCAGAGTCAACATTGCGCGGCATGGCAATATCAAGAAATAAAAGAGATGAATTGTTCCGAAGTTTCAGGATAGGTTTCAGAGAATCATGCGTAATAATTGGATGTTCGACGCTGGCAGCGGTGATAACAATATCTGTACTTAATAACAAATTTTCCATTTGTTCAAATGGGGCAGCTTGATATGAAAATTGTTCAGCAAGTTCAATCGCTTTTGAATAGGTTCGATTAATAATGGTAAGGTTTTGAAATCCACGCTGTTTGAATGTTTTTAATGCAAGTTTACTCATTTCTCCCGCGCCAATCACCAATATCGTTTGGTTTCTACTATCTTTCATCCATTTCTCGGCGATTTGAACTGCCGTAGAACTGATACTGGACGGTTTTTTTCCAATCTCTGTGTCAGTATGAGCTCGTTTAGCGGTATGGATTGCGGATTGAAATAAACTGGCAAGAGGATGTCTGGCAGAACCAACTTCTAAAGCAATTGTTAAAGCATCAGAGACCTGACCCAGAATTTGAACCTCTCCCAAAACCTGTGATTCTAAACCGCTGGTGACACGGAAGAGATGTTCAACTGCATCCATATTCTGGCGCTGTATAAAAAGAGGGTAAATTTCATGGATAGAACTACCTGTTAATTCAGCGACAAAAGCAAGCATTGATTGGAAAACTTTTGTTGAATTATCCATAAAATCATGTTGATTCCCGCGAAAGGTAACATAGATCTCAAAGCGATTACAAGTTGAAAGGATAGCAATCTCTGATTTTGGACCCAGGAATTGATGGTTATTTTCCTTATAGAATTCCAAACTCTCTTTTATTCTTTGTAACGAGAAACTGAATCTTTCGCGAACATCAAGGTTGGCATTTTTGTGGGAGGTGCTTATACAGTAAAAATCCATATCAATCCTACCAGATCAGGCAAAAACCTGTTCTTTTTGAATATATTCAAGCAATTGAGCAGCAGTTTTTTTTCCTTGATTAACACAATCCGGTATTCCTACACCTTCATAAGCACTGCCTGTTAGATAAATACCTGGGGTTTCTTGTAGGCAGGTAGAAAATATTTCTTGGACTCGCTCTAAATGACCTACTTCATATTGGGGATTTGCTTTCTCCCAACGATAAACTCGGGTAAACACCGGGTCGGCATTCAAACCCAGAATTAAGCTCAATTCTTTATGGGCTGTCCGAACCATTTCTTCGTCATCCAATGCCACCATCGCTTCTTTCCCAGGACCACCCACGAAACAACGTAATAACAAATGGTCATCGGGTGCACGATTGTCAAATTTTATAGAACTCCATGTACAGGCGGAGATATCCCTGTTTTCTGTGCTAGGGATCACAAATCCGAATCCCGAAAATGGTTTTAGAATATCTTGTTTCCGAAAAGCCATTGAAATTGTGGCGGTTGAAACGTAGGGAATAGTTTCCAGTTGTGTGGCAATATTGGAGCTTATTGGTTGTATTAATTCGGCAGCATTAAAAGATGGTATTGCCATGATAATTGCATCAGCAACAATTGTTTCTCCATTGCTCAACTGTACGTTGTACTTGTTTTCTGTTGTTGGGTTGATGCTTTCCACTTTGGTACTTTTGTAGATACGGCAATCATTTAACGCGTTTTCCAGGCTGTTGATTAACTGTTCCACACCATTTTTAAGTGAGATGAAAAGAGAATTCAGTTTTGAAGACGGTTTTGGCTGATGAGATGCTGCCTTTTTTTGAGCCAGCATTCCCTTAATCAAACTACCATGTTTCTGTTCAATATTACGAAAACGGGGGAAGGTTGCCAGTAAACTCTGTTTTTCCGGATCGGAAACATGGATTCCTGACATTAGTGGTTCAGCAATTTTGTAAAGGGCTTCTTTACCAAGTCGGCGGCGAATAAAGTCACCCACACTCTCATCATCCCCACCTTTAAAGGGCGGAATAAACAAGTCCATACCCATGCGAATTTTACCAGGCAAGGAAATTAATGGAGAAAGGGCGAAAGGCATAATTTTTGTTGGAATGATCAACATAACACCATCTGGTAAGGGGGTGAGTTTTCCATTTGCGAGCACATAAACTCTTCTTTTATCGTCATTTGTGCCAATTAAATCCTCTCCAATACCCAATTCTTCTGCTAGTTCAGCTGCCCATGGTTTCTGGCGTAAGAAACAATCCGGTCCACCTTCAATAGTGAACCCGTCCACTTTTTCAGTGGTTATTTTCCCGCCAAGCTTATCCCCTGCCTCAATCAGCGTGATTGAAAGAGGGTATCCAGTGGCTCTTTGTTCTTTTTTTAAGTAATATGCAGCTGATAAGCCTGTGATTCCCCCGCCAATAATTACGATATTTTTTGTTTGAGACTGTGTTGTCGTTGAGTATGTCACGATGATTGCTCCGATTCAATGATGATATTGGCTAATGCTTTAATAAATAGAGGGTGATCATTTGGAGATGGAATGCGCATAAGATGGAGATTTAATTGAGTTGCTAATTGCGAAGCTTCCACATCAATGTCAAAAAGAACTTCAACATGATCGGATAAAAATCCAATAGGAGCTATAAGTACGGATTTGTTTCCGCTTTTCGAAAATTTTTCCAGGGTTTCTTCCAAAGAAGGACCCAACCAGCGTGTGTTTTGTGCTCCAGCACTTTGAAAACAATATTCATATTGAGAATGAGATAAACCGGCTTCTTCTGCAACCAGGGCAGCCAAATGAGCAAATTGTTCAGCATATGGGTCGCCTTGCTCAGCTAATATTGCCGGGAGACTGTGAGCGGTGAATAGAACAGTTGGGGGTGGAATTCCTTTCTCAGATGCGATAGCCAATGATTCTTTGATGTTTGTAGCAATCGCTTTGTGAAATTGACTATTTGTATACCATGCACCAATTTTGTTTATAGAGAGATTATTTTGCCATTCAGGGTAATTAGGTTGTCCTAAAATTGCCCGTTCGAGATGTTCATAATATGTGCCGGTACTCATGCGTGAGAAAAAAGGTGTCATGCAAATTGCAATGATCTTAGTGATTCCTGAAGCAGCGATATCACCAACAGTTTCCCGAATGTATGGATACCAATGGCGCATACCAACAAAAACTTTATATTGAGATTCTGAATTCGAATTCAAATGGTTTTCTAATGCCTGTGCTTGCTGGCGGGTAATGTCAAGTAATGGGGATTTACCACCGATTACCTCATAACGATGACGGATTTCTTCTATCAATTCAGGTGAAGTTGTTCGTCCTCCACGCACATCCAAAAGATAAGGTTCAACACTTTCCAATGAGTCCGGTCCGCCATAAGCCATCATTAATATTGCAGTTGTTGATTTCATATTCCTCTTTAAACAAACAAATTCAATGTATCTTCAGGTGAATGATGAATCGCAGTAAAGATAGGCGTGTCCCGTTCGGTAAATAATCTGGCTTCACTGCTGCGCAAATCGGTAACCAATTGTGAAAATTGAGCCAGATCTTCTGATTCATAGGTGACAATAAATTCCTGATCCTGCAACCCGGTAGAATACAGCAGTAATTGTTTGATTTCTGGATATTGATGCCCGATGCGAATGTGTTCGTTCATCATACCCTGACGGGCATCACGCCCCATTTTGTACCAGGACGCTGTTTTCGAAAATGGATAGACGATCAAATAAGTGTTACGTTGATCTTCGAATGGGTCAATTTCCTGTGCAGACTTTCCACGAGCGTAATCTGATGGACGAGTCATACCCCACCATGATTCTTTTGTATGCAGGAATAACCGATAAGTATTTATTAAAGCAGCCGATTTCTCAAAGTACCGTGCTACATCTTTTTCTTCTGTTACCCGGATCGTGCTCCAGAGGATCAAATCTACTTCTGCCCGTAAGGGAAAAACCTGATAAAGTTCGAATTTTTCTGCTGCTCGATTGAGGTCTGCAAGGAATTTTTTTTTAATATTCTGTCGTTCAGCAACAGACAAATTCCAATAGTGTTCAGTAAACTGACAAAAATGGAAATGACTGAGAAGTCGTTCGCTCATATTGATTTTCCTCCATAATCGAATATTGGTTTAATGTATATCAATTCAATCCACACGTTCTAAGAGAGCTTCCTCAAAAGGAAATGAACCAGGCACATAAGAACAGAAAGGTTCTTCTCCAAGATAATCTCCTGTCATAGCAAATGCACGTGATCGTGATCCGCCACAAACAAAACGATATTCACATTTACCACAACGTCCTTTGAGAGCATCCTTGTTACGCAATGCCAGAAACAGGTCGCTTTGTTGGTAAATATCTTTCAAAGGTTGATTCTTAACATTGCCTGCGGTGACAGGTAAATAACCGGATGGGAAAACCTCACCCAGCAAGGAAATGAACACAAAGCCATCACCAGCGTTTACGTGCATCGGTGCGCGGCGCATATTTTCATGTAATTCAGAAGATGGAGCTAAGTTTTGGATATGGGACTCAAGACCTTCCCGTAATCGTGTATAAGTACCATTTAGTTTCATATAATCACTGGGGTTCAGGTTATTTCTATCCAGGTAAGATCGTTGTAAAACAACGCGTTTGTAATGATGTCCTTCTGTTGTTTTTAAACGCACATATTTTGATGCGTCATATAAAAAATTTAAAACAGCCTCATAATCATCAGATTTGATCTCATCCTCAACCAACCCTCTTCCTGTTGGTACCAGGAAGAATAAACTCCAGGTCATAACCCCTAATTGATGTACCAGAGCAAACATGTCTGGAAGATCGAACAGATTGTAGCGGGTAACGGTGGTATTTAGTTGGACTTTCAAGCCCAGTTGATTGGCTGTCTTCCAACCATTGACAGTCCAATCATAGGATCCTTCCACACCTCGAAAAGCATCATGTATCAAAGGCGTAGAGCCATCCAGGCTGAGAGAAATTGCCTTAGTACCAACATTTTTGAGCTTGATTAAGTTTTCAGTGCTCAATAATGGCGTTCCGGATGGAGATAAAGCCACTGGTAAACCTTGTTCAGAGGCATAAGCAGCAAGATCAAATATATCTTCCCGCTTGAAAGGATCGCCACCAGTTAAGATAAACAACGGATGTGGTTTGCCAAGATCGACAACCTGATCAATTAACATCTTCCCATCATCAAAAGAGAGCATATTGGGATGGTGATTGGGTTGAGATTCAGCTCGACAATGTTTGCATGCTAGGTCGCAAGCCTGGGTGGTTTCCCAAATGACCATGAAAGGTCTCTGGCCAAGATCATAAGCCGGTCTTCGGATAAGTTTCATTGTTTTACCTTTGGAAAATTTTTTATATGGTGATATTGTTATATTCATCCACCATGGTGACTAAAATCTCATCTAAAAATAGATTCATTCTTTCAAAAATTCTTTGATTTTCTTGATCTCCAACTGATTGTAATGAACCAGTTTCATGTATGGAATTTAACATGGGCTGCCGAAAAAGCAGGAATGTCTGAACACATTCAGTAATTGATAGTCCAAGGGAATGACAAATTTCACCGTAGTGTTTTGATATTTGTTTGGCTTGTTGTAAAAAAACTTCATTATTCTCTTCGCGAGCGCTGTATTGAAGCATTAATGCAACAAGGCGATTTCCAGTCCCTCGCATCCCCGATCGCTGTTCTGCAGAGAGTTTGTTGTACCAGCCTCTTTCAGATATTTTTATATTCTGCATTGTTTCTCGCGTTTTAAGAATGGCAGCTTCCTGCAAAGTAGCGAGTTCCATGCTTTCTTTGGTTTTGGCTTTGTATTGGTTTATAAATTCATCCAGAGTTGATTTTTGGTATTTTCTTTTACCCCCAGGTGTTCGGACAAACTCGATTAACCCTTCATCACTCCACCTACGAAGAGTTGTAAAATGCACCCCTAAGTATTTTGATGCTTCAGAAATGGAAAACCATGAGAATTTTTCAGTCATATTTCTATGTATTCCTATGTATTTCTATAAATTTCTCTGCTATTATAATCCCATAAAATGATAGATCAATGAAATTTTGATTAAATTTCAATTAGAAAATCTCCGGTTTAACAAAAAAATCAAAGAAACAAAAATGGGTAAATGTAATTCTATTCCTGATAAATCTTTTTGGAGTATACTGTTTTAATACATTTACTGAGGAGAAACCCCATGCATCATCGCGCGGTCAGTGTAAGTATAGGTTCATCATCACGGGATAAAGCAGTCGAATTAGAACTTTTTGGCAAGACCATTCAACTGGAACGTATCGGCACCGATGGGGATATGAAGGCAGCTGCTCAGATGTATCGTGACCTGGATGGTAAAGTGGGTGCACTGGGGGTAGGTGGAGCGATACTTGGGTTGCTGGTGGACAAAGATTGGTATGATCTGCATAGCATCCTTCCTTTGGTACGGGATGTGAAAATTACACCTGTCGTGGATGGTACCGGATTAAAAAACACATTGGAACGCAAGGCTGCAATGGTGATTGAACCACATTTGCATGGGGATCCCAAACGGGTTTTTCAGATGAGTGCTGTTGATCGCTATGGTCTTGCGCGTGGATTTGTAGAGCAGGGTTACGAATCAGTTTTTGGTGACCTGATGTTTACTTTAGGACTACCCTTCCCTATCCGTACCGACAAAGGCTTGAAACGAGTGGCGAAAGCCATGGCACCGATTCTTGCCCGTTTGCCATTTAACTGGCTATACCCAACCGGGG
Source organism: Anaerolineaceae bacterium (assembly GCA_030653365.1). Taxonomy (GTDB): domain Bacteria; phylum Chloroflexota; class Anaerolineae; order Anaerolineales; family Anaerolineaceae; genus UBA6170. The sequence goes on along the minus strand of JAURZL010000014.1, from coordinate 36,438 downwards.
AAAAGCAGGAAGTACACACACCAAAATTTACAAAGTACTTTGAGTGGGCGACTGTTATATCAGGGGATTGTCACTTCATCACGAAATATATGCCTGAGCGCATGGATGGAAAAATTGTTGTGACCAACACGACCACAGCCAAGGACCGTGAAATCTTTAAAAAAGCCGGCGTTCGTTTACTGGTTACCACAACACCTATGCTGGATGGACGTTCTTTTGGTACCAACATGATGGAAGCAGGTATCATTACTGCACGTGGATGGACAGATCCGGTGAATTATCAATCCCAACAATACTTTGAAAAAATGGAAGAAGCCATACGGGAACTCAATCTTTCTCCGCAGGTACAGGAGCTTTAATCCATGGATGTAATTCTTACTGCAGGTGGCAATCCCATCCCTGATGATCCATTGTATGCTTTTTCTAATGGTTTACCCAAAGCCATGATCCCAATTGGCGGTAAACCAATGATTCAATGGGTACTGGATGCACTGGCAGGTGCGAAATCGATTGAACGGGTGGTTTTGATTGGTCTGGCAGATGAAATTGCTGTGGAGTATCCCCGTGAGATCGTACGGATTGAAGACCAGGGTGATATGGTTGCCAATATTATTGCGGGTGCCAATACATTGTTATCATATCCGCAACCCAGTCAATATGCATTGGTGGTTGCTTCGGATGTGCCGGCGATTACCCCTGAGATCGTCGATTGGGTCAGTGAACAAACCGTGAAAGCCAACAAAGACCTGGTCTACACAGTTGTGGAGCGCTCGGTGATGGAAAAACGCTTTCCAGCATCAAAGCGATCTTATATTCCACTTAAGGATATGGCGATTTGTGGCGGGGATGTGAATGCCATCTGTGTTCCAAACGTCAATTATGACAACCCGATGTGGAGAAAACTAATTAATGCTCGCAAAAATGCCCTAAAACAGGCAGCTTTATTGGGATTTGACACTTTACTGCTGATCTTGTTTCGGGCGATTTCGCTTCAACAAACCGAAAAGCGCATTTGCAAACGCTTAGAAGTTGATGGCATAGTACTTCCCTGCCCATATGCGGAACTGGCGATGGATGTTGATAAACCCGGACAGCTGGAATTATTACGAGATGATCTATTGAAATAGTCATAATCAGAAAAATTAACAAAAAAAATCTTAATGGTTCTGAATTAGATCCGATCAGCCAGTGTGCGGAAATGATAGCCATAAATGGCCATGGTGATTGCCTGGGGGAATAACCTTGGTTTATATCGAAGTGTCCAGAAGAATAATTTCCAATAATCCACTCGTTCAACGCCTTTGATGCCAAGCAAATAAATGGAACGGAAAAAAGCGAGAATATAACTTAAATCAAGACTTCTGTGAATTTCAGGCGCTTTAATCGTTTTGAGCAAGGTTAAACAACGTGTGTAATACTCTTTGGGTTGATATAACTGTTTGATTAATTTGATGTAACCTGCTTTTAAGAATTGAATATCCAGATGGGGAATGATATTGGTTGACCCATCGGCATTGTCACCGGTCATCTCACCCAACAAGCGTCCTTCCCCAATCAGGCGTTTATAGAGACGGGTTCCAGCGGGTGCTTGCAGTAGACCAATCATGGCGGTGGTGATCCCAGCTTTGCGGATGAAGTTGGCTTGTTGCTCAAAAATTTGTTCCGAGTCTGAGTCAAAGCCAACGATAAAACCACCCTGTACTATCATGCCAGCCCGCTGGATTTTTTTGACACTTTCCACCAGATCGCGATTACGGTTTTGTTTTTTATTGCACTCGATCAGACTGTCTTCATTGGGGGTTTCGATGCCAACAAAAACGGTATTGAAGCCTGCCTTCACCATTAAATCCATCAATTGCGGGTCATCAGCAAGGTTGATGGACGCTTCGGTATTAAATGGCAATCCGTTTTTCCCCTTCTGCCACTCAATTAATGCTGGAAGCAGTTCCTCTTTGATAAGTTTCTTATTCCCAATAAAATTATCATCCACAAGAAAAATCGAATCACGCCAGCCCAATGCATACAGATGATCCAACTCGGTAATTAATTGTTGTGCACTTTTAGTACGAGGACGGTGACCCAATAGAGCGGTGACATTACAAAATTCGCAATCAAATGGGCAACCACGTGAGAATTGTAAGCTCATGGTCGCGTATTTTTTAAGGTTAAGAAGTTCCCACATGGGTGTTGGTGTCGAACTCATGTCAGCGAATTCAGAGGTCTGATAGACGCGTTGCGTTTGACACTTCTTCCAATCAGCAAGAAACATGGGTAAGGTTATTTCACCCTCATTCAGGATAAAATGATCGACCAAGGGGAAATCTTCATATTCACTTGTGAATAGTGGCCCGCCTGCCAGAATTGTTTTGCCTGCTGCTTTACAGCGCGCGATCAGTTCATGGGTTGAATCGCGCTGAACAACCATGGCTGAGAACAGCACCCAATCTGCCCAGGCGATATCGGTATCTTTGAGGGTCTGAACATTTGTATCCACCAGTCTTTTTGACCAATCTGCAGGCAGCATGGCTGCAATGGTTAACAATCCTAAAGGAGGGTTACTGGCTTTCTTGTCAATAAACTTGAGAGCGTGTTTAAAACTCCAAAAGGTATCTGGAAATTCCGGGTAAATCATTAAAATATTCATTTTCTCTCTCCTTATGACCGATAACTGGGATACAAAAACCACCCGATCAGAAAGCGGGCTTTCACAAAATGAAGTTATGAAGGAATTAAGTTAAGGCAGGTCGGGATAGTCTGAAACGCGGGCGTATATCACGCCAACCAATCCACGTCCGGTATGTGCACCTAAAACTGGCGCCACTGTCGAATCTGGAAACCATTGGCAGTCAAAACGTTTGTTCATCGCTTCGCGTAATTTTTCAGCACCTTCCGGATTGGCTGTGTGTGCAATTTGTGTCCGTATTTTTGTGCCTTCGGGAATATCTTTCGCAATTGTTTTTGCGATACTTTCCAGTGCACGGTTAAAAGTCGGACTTTTGCCGCGGTCGTAATACTTTCCATCCGTTTTGGTGACACCAATCAATGGTTTGATTCCCAATACCGAAGCCAGCAGTCCTTTCATATGACTGATACGGCCGCCATGAATTAAATACCGCAGATCAGGCAACGTATAAATCGTTTCGGTTGCATCACGAACCTGTTTTACCAAAGCTTTGATCTTTTCCACCGGCCATCCAGCTTTTACCGCACGCGCAGCCGCCACCACCTGCCAGCCTTGCGCAGCAGAGAGAGTCATTGTATCAATGAAGATCACTTCTGCTTCTGGAACAAGTTCTGCACCAGAATGAGCCGCTTGATAGGTGTTGCTCAATCCGGATGATATATGAACGTATATAATGGGTCCATCGGGGGCTAGTTTGCGATATACATCAGCAAATTCGCCGGGCGATGGTAGTGAAGTGATCGGCAAACTATCTGTGGTTAATAGCAATTCATAAAACTCATCTGCCTGAATGTCAACCCCACTAAGATAGGTCTTTCCATCCAATTCCAGTTTGAGTGGAATTTGCGTAACATCCAAACCATCCAACGCGCCTGGAGATATATCCATGCCACTATCTGTAACAATTCTCATATTCTGTTGTTTCCCTTCTGATTGAACTAATATAGTTCCGGCAATGGCAGAACGGTAGGACCTTGTAGCATACGACCACGGCTTTGATGAGCCATTTCGATGATATGATGCATGATGGATTTGGAAACCTGACGTACGTAAGAATGATTTTCCACATTTCCGCGGAAAACCAGAGGACGCCCGATTGTCATGTTATAAGGACCACTAAAATACCAGCGTCCTATTTCCACTTTTCCTTCCACAATGCTTTTGATGGCACGTACTCGATCCAAAGGCAGGTGAATTCCTACAGGAATCACCGGAGCACCACTCATTAAAGCCAGTCGGGCAGCGCCGGTACGTGGTTCACAAAAACCACCTTCCACCGGGCTTAGTGCACCTTCCGGAAATACAATGATGGTGTCACCTTTTGTGAGTCGTTGTACTGCTTCGTCCAAGGCTGCTTTGCCATTTCCGGCGACAACCGGGATATGTCCCGAACGCCGTAAATATTCGCCCAACAAGGGAACTTTGAACAGGACTTCATTGATCAGAATGAAAACTTGGTGGCTAGCCAGTGTTGCTATAAAGAATGGATCGGTTGTTGTGGGATGGTTAGCCACAATGATTTTCGCTCCCGCCGGTAAGGGTTCATGCCATTTGACGTCCATTTTAAGCATGGAGCCAGTGTAGGTTTTTACAATGGGGCGTGAAAAGCGATACATTATTTTTTCGATCATGAAATTCCTTTTGGGGAAATAGTAAATCCCCAGGTTTTTTTCACCTGTTGGTCATGTATGATGTTAACCGATACCAGAAAAATTCACATGGTACAGTTGGGCTACTTTTCAAGGTGATTATTCGTGCCAGTCATAGTGACCCTCATGACCATTGCAGGTGTGCTTGTTAAAACCCTTTAATTATCGAAAGTTGCGTGATGTGTGTAAAATTGGTTGGGAAATTCAAACTTTTTGTTAGAGAATTGATCAATCCCCGTTACCACCTTCAGGCACTTGAACCTGTCTCACATGTCAAGTTATCGGATATGAATAGTTTTAAATCAAAAAAAAGCGCGCCTAATTTAGGCGCTTTCTTTGACTCATTATTTGTTCTTATCGGTCATTCTTTTGATATTTTTGGTTACGATTCTTTTCTTTTTTGTCTTTTTCTTGAGATTTTTTTCTGATCCAACCCATATGCCAAAGACAGGTAAAATTTTTCGATGTACCAATAAAATTAGGGCAGTCAGACCAAATGCAACCGCGAAAATTACAAGCGCACTGTTGAGATCATTGAGTAAATTCGGGTTGAAGATCATTACGCCTGCCAGGGTAAGCATCAGGGTTCCGCCGATTAACTTAAGGATGCGGCCATGTTTTTCTTCCAAACGGGAGGCTTTCAATGTGAATACTGCCACAAAGAAAATAACCAGTTCATCAATCTGGTAAATGAGCATGTAGAGTAGCAACAAGAGCACAAACTCACCGGTTTCTACTCCTTGCGCAGAGAGCATATTGGACCACAACACCGGGAAGCCTGCCGTACAGGAGAACTCAACCAGAGAAACCCCAGCAGCCAGTACAACAGTAGCGCTGATTACTCCCCACAAAGAATTACTGGAATCAAGAATTTTACGCATTCGTTTAAAGATGCCGGGCTTCTTCTCATCACTGATGGTGAAGGAGACACCTTCCTTATACCAGAAATAGTCCTTAATATTGACCAGTGCAAATACCAGTGCAACGATTGCCACCACTACCTGGATCCAGGTGACAAAACTGATGAAGGTCAGGAAGGTGAACAATCCAGCGATGAAGAGCGCATACACCAAGGCAGTGATAGAGATGAAAATGATGCCAATCAGTGCTACGCGTTTGCGTGACCCGGTATGCAATGTCAGGGCAATCAACATGGTGAGTACCCAAATCGAACAGGGATTCACGCCATCTACAAAGGCAATTAACAGCGTGGCCACAAAAAGAGATTGATTGTTGAGGTTGATTTCGCCAATCAATGGGATTTTAATGTTTCGGTTCTGGATTACAGGATCTTCTACTGTCCCTGGATTTTCAGGAGAACCAGGAGCTGGGGTTGATGAAGGTTTTATGGATTCAGTTACTGCTGGAACAATAATCCCTGATCCTGCATCTTTACAACCACGTGAAAGGCATTGGCTGATGACGCCTTCTATTTCTGGGTGTAAAGTTTCAGCATAACCTTCCCAATAACGATCACCGATAAAGATTGTAGGCACACCCCAGGCTTCAAATCCAAAGGCTTCTGCCATTTTTACAAATTTTTCCTGGTTCTCGACAGAATTATAGATTTCGTAGAAGCGTAACTCGATTTCAGGGTGTTTATCAGCTAAATCTTCAAAATATGGTTTCGCTGTAGCACAATGCGGGCAGCCTTCCCCCCAGAACATGTAAATGATAACCGGGTTACCTTCCTGGGCAGCCACTGGTTTTGGCGCGATAAATGAAAGTGTGACAATTGCCAGAATTGCCAGAAAGATCCATCCAAGAGAATATAGTGCTTTATGTTGTTTTTGCATCTGTCACCTGAAATTGATAATTACCAAAAAGTAATTAAAATAGCGTAAGATAAAATTCGGTCATATTGTGAAAATTATTGCTATATTGTCTCATAATAATAGAAATTCGTCAAAATTACCTTAACGTAGTCTAAGAAAATCTCTTGTACTTTCTTGGAATTCATAATTTTTTTTGAGATTATTGCTGAGTGAAGATTTTTTCAACCCTACTGTACATATCGGGATACAGCAGCACATGCAGACGGTCTCCATCCCTTATTGCCATATCACCGCGCGGTATGATATAGGCCTGGTCGCGCTCAACCAATACGATCAGAGCTTCGTCAGGGATATCTAGATCCATGATCTTTTGACCACAGGCACGAGCTTCCCTATGAACTTCAAAAATATTTAATGCACCATCGGAGGTCAGCTCGATATCCTGCGGTAGGGTTCTGGCTAAATTGGGTGGTAATGGACGTTGAACCTTTAACCATTTTGACATAATTGTCAATGAACTACCTTGGATCAAAGAAGATGTGATCACCACAAAGAAGACGATGTTAAAAATTAGATTGGCGTTTGCCACACCAGCCAACAAGGGAAATGTTGCGAGAATAATTGGTACTGCTCCGCGTAAACCCACCCATGAAATCATCACTTTTTCGGCAAGACTAAAATTTGTCTTGATTAAGCATATGAATACACTAACAGGTCTGGCTATCAGGATCAGGAAGATGGAAATTAACATACCAACCCCGGTTACCGGTATAACCTGAGAAGGAAACACCAACAAACCCAGGGTCAGGAACATAATTATCTGCATCAACCAGGCGAGACCATCATGGAATTTTCGCAAAGTGCGTTTATGGATAAAATTACGATTTCCCATCATCAACCCTGCAAGATAAACAGCAAGAAAGCCGTTGCCATTGATAGAATTGGTGACACCAAAGATGAGCAATACAATTGCAATAGAAAAGACTGTGTAAAGACCTTCGATTTTCAGGTTCAGACGATTAATCAACCAGATGAAAAACTTGCCGGATAAAAATCCTACAGCAATCCCGATACTCATCTGTATAAAAAAGAATAGGATTAATCCACCAATGGATTGTTCACCATTAGTGATCAACCCGGTTAAACCAATGGTCAGGAAAACAGCCATCGGATCATTGCTGCCGGATTCAAACTCCAGCAGTGGTTCAGTTTTTCCCGAGAGTCGCACCGCTTTATTGCGTAGGATTGCGAAAACGGCTGCGGCGTCAGTGGAAGAGACGATTGCTCCCAGCAACATGCTTTCCAGTAGGGGGAGTTTGAGGGTTAAATGTACAAAATAACCCAATAGTAGTGCTGTGACCAGCACGCCCAGGGTTGAAAGTGTTACCGCTGGGCGTATGATCGGCTTGACATCACTCCATTTGGTGTCCAGACCACCGGAAAACAGAATATAAGCCAACGCAACCGAACCAAGTAATTGGGTTGCCCAGGGATCATCAAAATAGATTCCTCCAACACCTTCCGAGCCACTGAGCATACCAAGCCCCAAAAACAACAATAGCGCGGGAATCCCCAGACGGCTGGAAGCCTTGCTGAGTAAGACCGCTACAATGATCAGAGCGCCACTGATAAATAAAATCCCCTCAATGGATGTAAAATTGAACAAAATGCTCCCAAACAAATTGGATTCTTTGTATCCTCTCAATAATTAGGGAGAGGGAGTTTTAGGTGAGTATCAATACTAAAACTTCTTAACCACTAAGATGAAAAGATACGATTCTTTTTTATTGTAAGGGATTCTAGATGATATGCAAGTGTTATAGTGATAAGAAGATTATTATTATCTTAATAAACCGGGGTTGATGAATGTTTTTAGGCTGGCAAACGATAACCTAAAAACGCTCTGTCACTAATGAATGAAATGATACAAAATAAAAATTTTTATAAAGGCGTTTCTGGCCTTGCCTGAAGTTGGGTGTAATATAAGTAACTTAATACAAAAAGAAGGTTTGCAAGACAGATCAAATATAAAATCAAGTCACTTTTATTAGTAAATGTGTTTACGGGATGTTATATCTTACCAACCGTATTCCTGTGTTGCCAAAATTCGATGAGTCGGTATCAATATTAACAAATCCGACACCTTTGGCTAAGAGGCTGACAGATTGAAAATCGAGGGCTTCATTTTGCATCGAGGTTGCTAAACCGCTTAAGGAAAATTCCATTTTGGTGCTAAAATCCCTTTGATATTGTAATCCTTCGAACGATTGTCCATTCAAATCTACAGGTTCTTTATTTACGACTGTATAGGTATCGGTTGCGACCATTGTGCCTGCAGCATTCATCAACGCAGGCATGGAAAATTCCGTTTGGATTATCATTGTCCAGGAAAAACCAGGTTCCAGTTGTTCTGAAGGTGGTAATAGAACACCTTCTCCTTCAATGAGTGTCATAGTCATCTCAAATTCCTGACCACCAATTTGTGGAATTTCTAAAACTGCCAGGTCAAACGAAACAATTCCTTCACTGGCTGAACAAATCCAATTGTATTCAATCGAAATCATTTCTTGTTTATTGCTTTCAGTAAGTTCACTGAATTCGCCAATGTGAGAGGTCATTACTGCCGTGGCGTTTTGTAAATCTCCCTCCACACTGACTACCTCCCAATGGTGGTAATCAGATTCGGCTGCTTCAAAATAAACCCAGGTGGCTCCTTCCCGCAGGGGAAAATATGGATGATCACAGGCTGTTTGTTGCCCTGAACTTGTTTGCGAATTCTGACCTGAAGAGTTGTTTAAGTCATTTTCCGTTTCAATGATTTCTTTCTCCTCCGATTCGTTGGTTTCCATGGGTTCATCTTCGAGAGAATTCACGCTGGTTTCCGCCTTGTTTTCCTGGACGGTTTCTGGTTCTTCCTGGTTATTGGGCAGCATATTGCTCAGGTTACAGGACATTAAAGTTAGGGCAAAAAATAAAAAGATAATGACCAATCGATTGCGTGACATAATTCCTCCTGTTTTTTCGTTTCAAGATTCAATATTCGTGAGCGGCCTGGTTGGTTTTATTGGTGGGGTTTCTCAAGTGTTGAAAGATCATCAAAATGAGGACCTTGTATTACAACCAGATTCAAGACAACGAACCTCTTATTTTTATCGTATCTTTTCATGATAGCGGTTTGGGTGATTTTGGCGGTGATTACCGCCAAAATCACCCTTCAACCCCGGAAAATTAAGAGATACTTTTTATCATTATAATATAAATATTACTAATAATATCGATTTTGTATGATTTATATACAACTTATTATAAAGACTTCAATCCCCCAATAACTGGAAGACCTTTTTAATGAATTTTGTTGTACCATTTCATGATAGCGATCAGGGTGTTCTTGGTGGTGATACCTGCCAAACCCGTTTTATTGAGATGATATATATTGTTAGATGGTTATGAAATTATCTCAGCTTTACGTCTAACTTTCACTCAGATAGGCGGCTTTTTCTGCTAAATCAATATGTTTCACCTGATCCTGGAAGTTGTGTACGCTGATCTTGCGCAGCAAAATCAATGAAATTACCAGCATGCCAGCTTCAACGATGAAAACTACAATATACCCATAAACCGAGTTATTGAGGATTTGTGCGGAGATATCACGCAATACACCACCCATTAAAGTGCCAAGGAAACGCGAGAGCGCATTGGCAACCCCCCAGGCTCCTATGAATAACCCAACCCGTTCCGTTGTCATATCCAGCATCAGTGAGAGATTGGAAGTGGTGCTGGAGCCGGTTCCAAAGCCAAGGATAATCACACCCAGGTAAAAAACTGTCAAATTTTCAATTACACCACTACCTGCAATCAATATAAAACCAGTTAAGGCAATGTAAGCTGAGACTTGTGCGACTCGTTTTTTGGGTATCCAACGATCGACAAAACTGGCGATTAGTAAAGCCACCAAAAAAGCTGTGCCCCAGATGGCAGTGATACGCGTGGTAACATTGACAGGTAGATGAAATGCCTCTGCTCCAAATGGCTCTAACAAAATATCCTGGCCGAGGATGGCTGCCAACAAAACTGTCAGATAGAGAAAGAATCGACGTGCTTGTGAGCTGCCAGCCACCTCATGGATGATGTGTTTCCATGGGGTGCGTTCTTCTTTGTTAACTTCGCGGGAAGGCTGGGTCTGGCGTGGTTCGAGACCGATTAAGCCAATCAACCCTAATATCAAAGCAACCAGCGCAACGATTAAGAAAGATCGTTGCAGGATTTCGGGAGTGTAGGTCTCCAGTAAATGGCTGAGCCCTGTTGAGGTCAGGATGATACCAATGATCATGAAAAAGAACATCACAGCAATCGTTTTGGAGCGTCCTTTCTCACCGGAAATTTCGGAAGCAAGGGAGAGGTAAGAAACTGCTGCGAAGTTATAACCCATGCCCCAGGCCCCAAACACCAGCATGCTAAGAAACAATCCAAACCAGAAGTTTTCCGGCATGACAAAGACTACGAATGGTGCGATCGCCAAGCCGGCCACATTGAGAAGCAAACCGAGGAGAATGTATGGAGAGCGTCGGTAACCCAGGATGGGATGGCGGTCGGCATAGGATCCAATTGCCACCTGGATCGGCGCAAAAAGATAAGGCAAAACAGCAAGAATCGCGACCAGCGTTGCGGAAAGAGCCAATTCTTTGATCATCACCCGATTAAGGGTGCTATTGATCGGAACCAATGTCATCGCAACAGCGACGTGTATGAATGAAATTTGTATTCGCTTTAAAAACATTCTCCGGCCTTCGTTCCAAGTTTCACTAATTGTATCGCTTTAGCTATTTAGTTGTTAAGCTATTGAGCTGCCAGCCTTTGTTCCATGTTGCACTTATTGTATCCGAAGGGACATGTTTTTGAAGGTTTTACAGTTGTATAAACCAAAAGTCTAATTTGGTTTTAATGCAGCCTGGATTGCCTCCCGAACTGATCTGGCTTCGATAATCTGAATGCCATTCGGCCAGGGTTCTCCCCGTCGAATTCTCCGTGGAACGATGGCGCATTTAAAACCCAATTTGGCTGCTTCTTTCAGGCGGGCTTCCAATTGACTTACCCAGCGTAATTCCCCGGATAAACCGATTTCCCCTAACAGAACAGCATCCGCACGAATGGGAGCATCCTTCATGGAGGAAGCAATTGCTGCTGCAATAGCCAGATCGGCAGCGGGTTCATCGATCCTCAAGCCACCGACCACATTGATGAAGATATCTTGCTCGCCCAGTGGAATACCCAGACGCCGGGTGAGTACGGCTGCCACCAGCAACAGACGGTTGAAATCAACCCCGTTAGGGGTACGGCGGGCGTTTCCGAATTGTGTTGGGCTGGTAAGCCCTTGCAGCTCCACAATCAAAGGACGGGTACCCTCCATGGTGACCACGATCGCGGATCCGGGAGCATTGACCATACGCTCTGCCAGAAAAGCTTCGGAAGGATTGGGCACTTCAATCATCCCATTCTCACGCATTTCAAAGACACCAACTTCTGAAGTTGCTCCAAAGCGGTTTTTGACCGAACGCAGCAGCCGGAAAGCCTGATAGCGATCACCTTCGAGGTACAGGACGGTGTCAACGATATGTTCGAGAACACGCGGGCCTGCGATCACCCCTTCTTTGGTGACATGCCCGATTACAAACACAGCGATGCCGCTGGATTTTGCCAGTTCGCGCAGCCGGGAAGAGCATTCACGCAACTGGGTGACGGATCCAGCAGAAGAATTGATCTGCGGCATATAGACAGTCTGAATGGAATCGATGATCAATATTTCCGGTTTTACCGTTTCAACATGTTGCAGAATCACATCCAGGTTGGTCTCGGTAACCAGGTAGAGTTCTTCCGGGAAATCCTTGCTTTTTTGTCCTTCTGAAGTGTTCAGGCGGGAAGCCCGCATCTTAATCTGTCTCTCGGACTCTTCACCCGACACGTACAGGACACGACGACCGGTAGGTTGGCTTGCCATCTCGATGGTAACTTGTAGCATCAGCGTAGACTTGCCGATTCCAGGGTCGCCACCGATCAGTACGATGGAGCCGGGCACAATCCCCCCACCGAGGACTCGGGCAAATTCGCTGATGGAGAGAGGCATGCGTTCATCGGCGTCTCCTTCAATTTCGTGCAGGCGCACTGGAGAGGATTGTATGCTGAGACCGCGCTGCCCTTTTTTTGCCACGACGGGTTCTGGTTCAATGATCTCTTCGATCATCGTATTGAATTGCCCGCATTGGGGACAGCGCCCCATCATCCGAGCGGAGATGCGTCCGCATTCCTGACAGATATATTGCACCTGAATTTTCGCCATGGGGTAATTATAGCTGATTAGCTCACAGCTCATCGCTTATAGCTGATAGGAAAAATTGACTAGTCCTAAAAAATGTTGACTGAAAATTACAGCTCAACTGCTCTTTCATGAAACCTTTTCCGGGATAGTTATATTGGTAATCTCAGGCAAAAGTCAAGATTCATCATAGTATTCAAATTATGGGCAATTTTCCAATTGTACAACTTCCACAATCAAGGCCAATATTTTGTTTGAAATTCGTGTATTCGTTTCCGGTTCGTGGATGGCAATTTAAAAAAAAAAGGGCAGGTCATATCATACTTTTTGGGTATGGACACTGCCCCTACTAACTACAAGCTACAAGCTACAGGCTAACTTCGAGTTCCTCTTCGGGTTGATCCTCTGGTGGCGTTTCGGCGGAATGGAAGCTAAATACCTGCTCTTCCTCATTCCACCCGATAATGATGCGTGCACCTTTCTGGAATTCGCCGGAAAGCAGTGCATCCGAGAGGCGATCTTCGATGCGGTTGGTGATGACACGGCGCAAAGGTCGAGCACCCATGTCCGGATCGTAGCCTTCATCCGCCAGTTTTTCCATTGCTACTTCACTGGCTTCCAATTGCAGATCATGCTCCGCCAGGCGGCTGGATACCTTGTGGATCTCCAGTTTGACAATACTGCGGATGTGATCGCGGTTGAGACTGCGGAAGACCAGCACACCATCCAGACGGTTGATGAATTCGGGCCGGAAGACACGTTTCAAAGCTTCCATTAATTTCTTTTTCATTTCGTCATACGCACTCTGTTCTGCCAGATTCTCATCAATGGACAGGGAGAAGCCGAAACTCTGCTGGCGTTTGATCACATCAGCACCGATATTCGATGTCATCACAATAATCGTGTTACGGAAATCGACCTTGTGACCACGTGCATCGCTGAGATGGCCTTCTTCCATGATCTGCAGCAGCATGTTCATCGCTTCGGGATGTGCCTTCTCAATCTCGTCAAAGACCACAATCGAGTAGGGTCGCCGGCGGATCGCTTCGGTCAGTTGACCGGCTTCTTCAAATCCGACATATCCGGGAGGGGCACCCACCAGGCGGCTGACCGAGTGGCGTTCCATAAACTCGGACATGTCCAATTGCACCAAAGCATCGTCGCTGCCGAACATGAAACGTGCCAGAGCCTTGGTCAGCTCTGTCTTGCCCACACCGGTGGGTCCGAGGAAGATAAACGAACCAATTGGGCGTTTTGGATCTTTCAAGCCTGCCCGCGCGCGGCGCACGGATTTGGAAATCATTTCAATCGCTTCATCCTGCCCAACAATCTGTTGTTTCAGTTCGTCTTCCATGTGCAACAGACGTTGTGATTCTTGCTGTGCCATTTGCATCACCGGCACACCGGTCCACATGGAGACCAGTTCAGCAATGTCATCGCTGGTCACAATTGGACTGTTGGCACGATCCCAACCGGTGCGCAGTTTTTCAAGCCGGGCTTCCAGTTCTTCGCGTTGACCCAAAAAGTCATGCGCTTCGTCGTGGCGGCCATTTTCAAGCGCCAGATTTTCATTTTGGCGCACTTCTCTTAATTCGGTAATAATTTCTTTTGTGGCTTTCGCCTGGTTACTCTTGTACATACGTACGCGGGAAGAAGCTTCATCGATCAGGTCGATGGCTTTGTCCGGCAGGAAACGTTCGCTGACGTAACGTGCGGAGAGTTTGACTGCAGCGTCAATAGCTTCGTCGGATATGATCAGACGGTGATGTTCTTCGTAAGCACCGCGGATACCATGCAGGATTGCGACAGCTTCATCCTGTGAAGGTTCTTCGACCATGATAGATTGAAAACGGCGTTCCAATGCAGCATCACTCTCAATATGTTTGCGATACTCTTCCATGGTGGTAGCGCCAATCACCTGCAATTCGCCACGTGAAAGTGCGGGTTTGAGGATATTGGCAGCATCCACGGAGGAACCAGCAGAGCCAGCACCTACCAGCATGTGGACTTCATCGATGAACAGGATGGCTTCCGATGCTTTCAGCTCTTCGATTACACGTTTGAGGCGCTCTTCGAATTGCCCACGGTACATCGTACCAGCCACCAGTGAACCCACGTCCAATTGCAGGACTTTCTTGCCCAGCAGGGGTGCCGGGACATCACCATCCACAATTCGTTGTGCCAGACCTTCCACGATAGCGGTCTTGCCCACACCAGGTTGACCGATCAATGCCGGGTTGTTTTTGGTGCGGCGCGCCAGAATCTGGATCACACGTTCAATTTCCTTTTGTCGTCCGATGACCGGATCAAGTTTGTTTTCTTCCGCCAGAACCGTCAGGTCGGTTGCTAGCTGGTCAATCAATGGTGTTTTGGCATCTTTCTTAGCTTCCTGTTTGGTAGCTCCACGGGCAGGTCCACCAGCTGGTGTCTGCGGTTTTGCAGCTGCCTGTGAGGTGCCCTCTTGCAGGACCCTGCGGGTTTGTCGCCGAATTTGTTCGGCAGTGATGCCTAATTTCTTTAAGACTTCCAGGGCAAAACCCTGGTCGGAGCGTACCAGTGCCAGTAGAAGATGTTCTGTTCCAATATAGTGATGTCCCATCTTGCGTGCTTCTTCAATCGCGAACTCCAGCACTTCCTGGACGCCGGGGGTCAGATCGAGCCGTTTGCTCTGCGATTCGCCGATTCCACTCACACGTTCGGCCATTTCGCGCACACGTTCGGATTCCAGTCCCAGATCGCGCAGCACACGTCCAGCGACACCACCTTCTTCCTCAATCAACCCTAACAGTAAATGTTCGGTGCTGATTGCTTCTTTATGCATTTTCTCAGCTTCTTGATGAGCCAGGCTGAGAACCCTTCTCGCTCGTTGGGTAAATCTTTCCATGCCAGCCATGGCAACCTCCTGTTTTCAAAACGCCTGTAAACGCATCAACGGGTGGCTACAGGCGTAACTCTTATTTTCCAATCGGGGACATGCGTCCCAATTACCAACTTATAATTTGATTCTACCAGAGTTTAAGGGTCTGTCGAGTCATGATTCCGTGCATGTACAGCGTTTGGGAGGCGAAAGGGAGAGAGGAAGATGTAAGCCATCCAGATGAGATAGAATAGAAAGAACCATTTAAAGTGAGAGAAAGATGATCTACCGGCTTTGGATGTGAAGTATCCCGCCCATGAAATGAGGTGGGCGGAGAACCAGAAGCAATGCCTTTTACAAAGGCTTCAGTTCATATAAATAAAGATCCTTCAAGAATAAACGATTGGTAAATTACACCTCTTTATAAAACGTAAACGGATTTTGGATTGATATGCACCAATGATTTTAAATTAACACAATTATCAACTCTTTGTTATTAGTGTTAATTTGTGCATGTGATATAAAATTTAATATAAAACCAAATTAAGCTTGGAAAACAATTGTGAAGAAAAAGAATAATAATTTTTTATCATGGCTTCATCCATGGATGATTATTGCATTGATGACTATTGGATACTGCTTATACACCTTATCGCAGAATGATTGGGATCCAATGGCGTTTGTGTTAATTGGAAAACAATTTGATCCAGTACAAGGTGTCATGGAAATGGGATATGATGGTCAGTTCGCCTATCAGATTGCTAAAGATCCTGAGAATGCTGCTCCTTATCTGGATGTACCAGCTTATCGCTACCAACGTATTCTTTACCCAATTCTTGCACATGTTTTATCTTTGGGAAAAGTTAATCTTATTCCCTGGATACTAATTCTTATCAACATCATCAGCCTGGTTCTGGGTACCGTAGCAACAGAAAAAATCCTAACAAACCATGGTTATTCAAAATGGTATGCCCTGACATATGGAGCTTTTGCAGGTCTTTTTTTGTCATTACGTCTTGACCTTACAGAACCATTAGCTTTTGCCCTTGTACAATGGGGCGTATTGTTTTTTGATCGAAGACAGTTGTGGCGTAGTTTGCCTTTTTTTGCTTTGGCAGCACTAACCCGTGAATTAACCTTGTTTTTTGCAGCTGCCTGCGCGATGTCATTATTGGCAAACAAAAATTACAGAATTGGTGTTTTATGGGGATTGGGAGCAATAATACCTTTTGGATTGTGGCAGGTTTTTCTGCGTTTGTGGTTGGGAAATTGGGGTGTCAGTTCAGGAGGAGCTATGTCATCTTCCTTTGAAACAATACCGTTTCATGGATGGTGGGGATACCCTAATAATGATCCAAATATTTTTTTCCTGCTTTCGATTTTCATTTTGTGTGTTGCCTTAATTCCCGCAGTGGTTGGTTTGACCATCAGCTTGATTTCACTCATTAAGGGTAAACGAGGTCTGGGTGTATGGATCTTGCTTTTCAATGTATTGATTTTTCCTTTTTTACCTGCTTCGAACGTATTAAATTTGCCGGGATTGTTGAGAATTACGATTGGCATGGTCGTTGCATTTTTGGATTACGGAGCGATTGAATCTTCTCCGCGAGCTCTTCGGTATAGCCAATTGTGGTTGTTATTATTGGTGTTTGGAGAAGGATTGATCGCTGTATATTAATTGACCTTTTATGTATCTTCGATTCAACTCATAAGTGCACCTTTGATGGTAAAAAAGGAAGCAAGATGAAGCAAGATAGTTGCCTAGACCAACCACAATCAGAAGATCAAAATACAATACAAACAAATTTATCCTATAAATAACCATAAGCCATACATTGTTATGAGAATTAAACCGCTGATTATCGAAAATAAAATCACAAATTTCTGTTTTCGATAAGATAATTTTAAAAGAAGTGCAGCCATGCCAACAAAAGCGAAAAAGATGTGGAGAATATAACGATTTGAACATTGAAATGGTGAAGCCCATAAAGTAATTTTTGATGTTATTATCAACCAGGTTGAAATAGAATATGCCATTATTGCTATATGTTTACAGAATTTTTTTTGTGTAACCATCCAAATGAGGAGGGCTAGAAACAATAGAACTGAAATTAATTCCGAGATCTCCAAGATAGTGGGTCGATTGAGTATTCCGTTAATCCCAATATAGATATTTGTCAAAGGAAATTGAAAATCCACATTAGAATGTGTTTGATAAGTTTCTAAAAAGCCTGCTACCCCTATTTTCATCCGGTAGAAGGAATATGCTCCAAAACCCAATGGAGTTATGATCAAACCAACTAATTCACCCCAATTTATAAATTTTTTATTATGTATGTGATCTTGAAAAAGAATTATTACCATTGGGATAAGTAACAAAACACCCTGTGCTCTCGTTAATCCAGCAGCACAAGCAAATAAACCGGCCATAATTGGTTTTTTTCTTACCATCATTAAAATGGACGCAATTGAGGTAACCAAAAATAATGCATCTGTATATGGAGCATGTAGAAAGAATGCAGTTGGATATAAAACCAGACATGCGGTTGACCATTTAGCCAATCTTTTATCGTTAAATAATTCGTTAACCAGTTCATAAAAGAAAATAGATGCAAAAAGAGTAGCGATTGATGAGACAATAATTCCCACCAAGGTAACATTAAATGAAATCATCCTGGATAATCCTCCAACCAGATAAGGGTAGAGAGGGAAGAAAACGGTATCTCCAAGTCCAACGCCTTCATAGCCAAACTCAGCAATGTTCATGTAATGAACTGCATCCCACCTTAACCATACATCAATGAAAGCTCTACCGATTAATGATGGGCTACGTGACAAATGGTAATATGTTTCCCATAGCGCTTGTTCTGATAATGGAAAATATTTGTCTATGAAGAACCAGAATATTCCCAGCCAGAGACTGTATCCGATTCTTAATCCAAAAACCAGTAAGATTTGAAAACGGTAATTTTTATAAAATTGAGATAGGTTGGACAATAATTTTTTCATGAGTTAGTTGTAGTTTTGGACAATAATGTGAGTAGATAGATAACTTGCCGATAAGTGAAATTAAATGATTATAGATTTTGTTTTCTAAAAAAACTAACCACGATTGGTCTGAATAAATCTTCCATGAGAATTTTTTTATCATTGCTGGATTTTTTATAATCCAATAAACCACGAATACCGATGCTTATCCCAATTATAAAGAATGGAATACCTTCGTGGATATATCCTCCTACAAGTAATACGGCAAACCAAGAAAGCACTACCTCAATCGGGCCAATCCATTCAAGTAAAACTGCAGGGGAGTAAATATTGGTTAAAGGGGCAAAGGTGTGCAGGATTGTCCAAGAGTCGTGCCGGTTTTTCAACAAAAAACCAAGAGGTAAAATGATTAGGGCTCCAATGATGGTTAAGTTTGATCTGAGACTTAAATTAGTTTGAGGAAGCATCCAATAGACATTCGAAGAGTGCGATGAAAAGAACTCAAATGTGGGTTGTGTGGCAAGCCATTCCTTCAGCCAGTTGGGTTGAATAATGATGCTAATCACAATAAAAGCTGATGTTGAGATAATTGCTTTCCACCAATCTTTTTTGGAAAAGGACATGATCATCCAAGGAATAACCACATAAGCCAATTGAGGTTTGACCAAAACCAAAGCAATTGTCCATGGAGAGCCAATAAAAATCAGGCTAGCCAAAAGAAAATCTATTTGCCCGACAAATAAGCTGAATAAATAAGGAAAAAATAAAAGTGCCCAAATGATGCGATTTTTGAGTAATTTCCATGCCAATAAAAGATTAGCAATTAGGAATAAAGTATATGCTAAACCTATTGGCAGAATTGAAAAAGGAGCAAAAAATAGAGCTAAAAATATGGGACTGTTAAAATCAAAGATTGTATACGGAGAAAGCCCATTCAGAATGGCTTGCCCACTGTTATAAAAAATTTGAAAATCATATAACCACATGAAGTATTTCCCTGTTTGACAATTCCCTATACCATCAAATACGCCAGAACCCACTGTGTCGTTGCAACCAGCGCATCCATGTGCGTCCTCTCATAATTATGCGAGGCGTCCACGCCGGGGCCGATGAGTGCTACCCGCACATCTCCGCCAGCGCGCCAGAAGGCTTCACCATCGGAGCCGTAGTAGGGGTAGATGTCAACCTTGTAAGGAATTTCATATTGTTCAGCCAGTTTGCGCAGGTGGGTAGAGAGACCATGGTGGTAGGGTCCGCCGGAGTCTTTGACGCAGATCGAAACGTGAAACTCATCCGAGTTCTGACCATCGCCGATAGCTGCCATATCGACAGCCACCAACTCTTCGACTTCCGGTGGAAAACCAGTGGATGCCCCATGCCCGACCTCTTCATAATTGCTAATCAGCAGGTAGGTAGTCTGCGTGGGTTTGAGTCCGGCTTCGTGCATAGCTTTGACTGCCGTGACCAGGTTGGCAACACAAGCTTTGTCGTCCAGGTGTCGGCTGCGGATGAAGCCGTTTGTCAGCTCAACGCGTGGATCGAAAGCAACAAAATCGCCTACTTCGACCCCCAATGTTCTTGTATTATCGGAATTATGGGTGACAGCGTCCAGGCGCACTTCCATGGCGTCATCTTCCCGTTTGGTTTCCCCGGTGGCAGCTGCGTAAACGTGTGATGAGGATTTACAAAGTAGTAGCGATCCACGGATCTGGTTGCCAGCAGAGATGAAAACAGTTACCCCTTCGCCTTCGACGGTGTTCCAGGCATAACCACCCAGTTTGGTTAATTTGAGACGACCATTGGATTTGATCTCTTTGACCATGGCACCCAGGGTGTCCACATGCGCGGTTAGCGCTCGTGGATGATCATCGTGTTGCCCACTCCACTTGACCAGTAATCCGCCCTTGCGAGTACGGCTGCAGTTCACATCCGGGAATACATTGAGTGCCTTTTCTGTATAGTCGATTGCGGCATCAGTAAATCCGGTGGGGCTGGGGGTATTCAATAACCCTGTCAGGAAATTTATCATGTACGTTTGATCAATGGCTGGTAGAGACATGGCATTCCTTTCGTACTTGGTTTTTCAACTTTTAAACGGGGTCATCCCCCGGATGTAACAACAAAAACAAGGCGAAAATCTTGCTGCGGCGATTTTTTTCCTTACTTTAAAAATCCTCACCTTCAAGCTCAGAAATTGCCTTTCTCCAATCATCAGGGACGATGATACTTTTCTGATGGTGGTAGTCATAGGTGACCATGATTGTTTCCGCTTTGGAAAGCACCTGCTGGGTTTCCTCATCGCGTATCTCGTAGACAAAGGTCAGGCTCTTATTGCCGATGCGTTCACAACGGATATAGACCGACACCTTCTGTTTGAGCTGGATCGGCGCCAGGTAAGTGATGTGGATGTCAGCCACGATCAGGTTGAAGTCAAAAAAATTTTGGCCATTGAACAATCCAAGGTGCATCAAATAGGAAAGACGTGCATGCTCCAGAAAGGTCAGGAAGCGCGAATTATTCACATGCCATTGAGGATCCAGATCCCCGTAGCGGACGTCAATCGGAACAGAATAGTTGAATGTTTTCATGATTAAATTATACACAGCCCCAAATGCGTGTCGAGAAGATATCATCATGAACTCTTCTCTTTCAGATTAATTCCATGATCTGGGGTTACACCATTTTTAAAACAAAAAAACGGAATTCTTTATCGGAAATGTCATTTTTGATGGGTGATAAAAAACACTTGCCTTAAAAAATATAGTAAAATAAACTCGTATAAGTAGACAATTTTTACCCACTTAACATTAAAAAGGAATATCCCATGCAAATTACACGACAGGCAGATTACGCCTTAAGAGCTATGTTATATTTAGCCAAGCTGGATAAAGATGTGCGAGCTGCCACCAGTCAGATCGCTGAAGAGCAACAAATCCCCCCATCTTTTTTGGCAAAGATCATTTCACAGTTATCCATCGCTGGTCTAATCCTTACTTCGCGTGGTGCGAGAGGTGGTGTCACACTCGCTCGAAAACCGGAAGAAATTTCATTATTGGATGTGGTGGAAGCCATTGATGGTCCCATCAGCCTGAATGTCTGTTCGCACAGTGCTAGCGCGTGCCCATTTGGTGACGACTGCCCCATTCAACCTATCTGGTCCGATGCCCAACACGAACTGGTCGCCAAACTTAGATCGACAAATTTTGGACAACTGATAAACAATTCGAGAAATTAGGAGATCGTTATGCCCGATGGTGTAGCTGTGTCAAGGCAATTTGTGCGGGTGACTCAAAAGGGAAATTGTGTTGTGGATTGGGGAAGAAATATTTATCAGGACATTTATACCGGGGAAAAAATTGATCTGGATGAAAATGAATTTACATATATAGTCAAAGACAGTGAGCTTATGATGCTCAAACAATACGGCATAATTAAAGATTTTGATCAACACTCGGTATTCGTCTATCCAATGAACGATATTTACGGTTTTTAGAAACAGTGTAAATACAATCAAACTGATTGTTTAAGATTTGAACAATCAGTTTGATTTCAGTCGTTTTACGACACATTTATTTAGTAGAAAAAACTTCTCCCCCATGAAAGTATAGCTGATAGATGCGTTTTCCCTGCATGGTGATGAACTCATGACCATGAAACCACTCCAGTCCTCCCTCAACCGAACACGAGTACGTGTAATCCTTGCCAATTAATTCTTCCGGACCGCGATAGGGCATTTCCGGTGGCACCTGCAAAAGTGCTGTTTTCAGGAACTCTCCAAACCCCGGTGGAATCTTTTCGACCAGCATGCGACCATAATAGTTCATTCCCCAGACAGGTGTTTGTTCATACCAAACTGCTTCTTCTCCAATAAAATGAAAATCCCCCAGGTATGTATCCAGATAACTAAAATCACCATCACGAAAAGCCAGATCTTTTGAGGAGGGACGGGATGCCTGACTCAGATAACCCCCACCAGCATATGTATTTTGTTTGGCCTTGATCAGAAATTTCACAAACTGATTGTCGTTCACATTGATTTTCATAAGATCCTCGCTATTTGATGGTTAATTTTATTTTACGAATCTTTTCAATAATTAGCGGTCAGGGTGTTTTTGGTGAGTATTTACTCGCCAAAAACACCCGCCAGCCCCGGTTAATTGAGATGATACGATTTTACTCTATAAAAAACGAAAATATTAGTTATAGGTGTAACAGTTCACTTTATTCCTTCCAATTTTGTAAGGAAATTTTGCTTTTATTTAATTTTCTATATACTTGTATAAACGGATTGGTTGTTAATTTTTTTTACTCCACAATAGATATAATCCGACTGGACGCGGATGCAAAGTAAAATATTTATTAACCTTGATCCGGTGTTTTCATCCTTCGAGGAAGCGATCATCGTGCTGGATAGACAACGCCGGATTCAATATCTAAACGGGAAAGCACAATCCTGGTTGAATGGATTTCAACCAGATATTTATGCACAATTTATTCAATCCTGGACAGAGGATATCAATATAAAGATTGCGTTATTGAATCTTGCTGAATTATCCATAAAACCAATTCAATTCCAGGATGTGGGAAAAACACTCCTGGATCTTCATGATGCCAGCGAGTGGATGCTGGTCGAGGTCAAGGAAACTCCGTTTGAATGGCTGAATGAGCAATATTCGCTGTTGACCTTATTAGATGTTCAATCCCGTTTTCTGTCCGATGAGATCCAAAGAGCTGTATACGAGATTTCTGATGCGGCAGCCAGTACGTCTGATCTGGAAGCCCTGTTCAAACGGGTACATGAAATTGTTGCTTCGCTCATTCCCGCTAATAATTTCTACATCGCCATTTATGATGCCAACAGTGAGTACATCACATTTCCCTATTATGTGGATGAAAAAGATTATTTACTACCCGAAGAAAGAAAAATCAAGGCGCGTGATCGTAAAGCCAAACGCGGTTTGACTGAGTATCTGCTGCACAATGGCGAACCGGTTTTGTTATCCGAAAAAATGATCAAGGATTTGACAAACATAGGTGAAATCAGCATGATCGGCAGCCTGCCCTTGGAATGGCTGGGCATCCCGCTCAAAACTATGCAAGGCAAGGTAATTGGTGCCCTGGTGATTCAAACCTATATTGAAGGTATTCGCTATACAGAACGCGACCGCGATCTGTTGAGTTTTGTTTCCAGCCAGATTGCGATGGCAATTGACCGCAAGTTAATGGAAGAGAAGCGCAAGCAGGAGCTGGAATTATTTGCATCCGGACCTGTTGTGGTATTTAAATTGTTGGTGGAAAACAAGAATAAAGGCACGATGGAGTTTGTCTCGCCCAATATCCGACAGTTTGGTTATCAACCCGAGCAATTTATGAATGGTGAGTTAAATTATATCGACATCGTTCATCCAGAAGATCATGAACTGGCGTTTAATTACAATTCACTCCAGTTTCAAGACGAGCGCGCTTTTCTGAGCGAGGAATACCGGATCCTCACAGCTGATGGGGAAATTCGGTGGGTGTATGATTTGACCTATGTTAACCAGATTAAAGGACAAGAACTGGTGGAATATAATTTTTATATTCTGGATATCACCAGCAGAAAAGAGACAGAAGAAGCCCTGCAGAAAATTAATGAGACGCTTGAGAACAGGGTTTTGGAACGTACAGCACAATTAACCGAATCGGAAGAATTTCTGCAATTGGTGATCGACACGATCCCGGCACCAGTCTTCATCCTGGATAAAAATCTGGTTTATCAGGGCTGCAACAGTGCTTATGAAGCGCTCAATGGTGTTACCAGAGAATTTCTGGCAGGTAAAACAATCGAAGAAATCTGGCCAGAGGACATTGCCAAAAAATTCATTCAAGAAAATCAGGAAATTATCAAATCAGGTATTCCTAAAACTTATGAATCTCAAATCAGGGGTGCCGACGGTGAATTTCATGAACTGGTCTATTTCAAAGCTGCTTATTTCAGTAAAACCACCCATCAACCATCCGGTCTGGTCGGAGTTTCCCTGGACATCACCGATCGCAAACGTTTCGAAAAACTGCAAGGCGTTCTTTATCAAATATCAGAAGCTGCGAATAACACAACCAATCTGGATGATTTATTTACTTTTGTTCACCAGGTGGTGAATGAGTTAATTCCAGCACGGAACCTGTATATTGCGCTCTACGATTTCGAAACAGATACTGTTTCCTTCCCGTATTTCGTGGATGAACATAGCGAGCAACCTGAACCTCGCACCAATGGTAGTGGGATTACAGAATTTGTGATTAAGTCCGGAGAACCTTTGTTATTGACTAATGACAATGAAGAAGATGTCACCAATCAGTATAAAATTGCACCTACCGGAGCTGATTCTCACCAATGGTTAGGTGTTCCCCTGCAAACCGAAACTGGTAATCCGATCGGTGTGCTGGTTGTGCAGACCTATGATGAAAGTGACGTCTCCTATACCGAGGCTGACAAGGAACTGCTGACATTTGTTTCCAATCAGATTGCACTGGCGATTGAGCGTAAACAGGCGCAAGAGGCATTGCACAAATTGAATCAGGAACTTGAAATCAAAGTTAATGAACGCACCAAACAATTGAACGAACAGCTGGCAGAGTTAATCCAGCGGGAACGCGAATTGACCAACGTGGTCGATCTGGCACAGGCTTTGCGGGAAACACACCAATTGGAGGAAATTTATCGCACGGTATTAAAAGCAACAAAAGGCGCGTTAGGTGCTTCCGGGGTTTCTCTAGCAATTCTGGATCAGGAATCGGAGGAATTGGTTTATATTCCGGGTGTGGGCGACTTTGAAGGCCATAGAGATTTACGCTTGAAACTTGATATTGG
Source organism: Anaerolineaceae bacterium (assembly GCA_030653365.1). Lineage (GTDB taxonomy): Bacteria > Chloroflexota > Anaerolineae > Anaerolineales > Anaerolineaceae > UBA6170. The sequence goes on along the minus strand of JAURZL010000014.1, from coordinate 11,326 downwards.
TGCGGCAGGTTGGGTGGTGAAAAATAAAGTAGTTTACCTGAACAATGAAGTCCAAAACGATCCTGGTCCCACTATTGTTGCCTTGACCGGTGGCGTAACTGCTCTAATGATTGCCCCCATGATTGTGGATGATAAAGTGGTCGGTATGCTGGAAGCAGGTGCCTATCGAACCTGGAATGAAGATGATGTAAGAATACTGGTTGCACTGGCAGAGATTTCTGCTTATGCGATCCAACGCGAATCGTTAAGTGAGCAGAAAGAAAGACAGTTGCAACGCTTGAACACCTTGCGCGAGATCGATCGCATGATCATTGGCAACTTTGAACTATCCAGCACCATGCATTTTCTGGTCAGTCAGATCGCAGTCCAGCTTCAGGTGGATGCGGTCGATATTCTATTATCCAACGAGAACACATCCTTGATCTCATATGAGATAGGCGTGGGATTTATTCAACAAAAGGAACGCGAATCATTGGTTGCTTATAATTCAGGACCGGCCGAATGGGTTGTGATGTATAACAAACCGCTTTACATTCCGGATATTGAGTCCTCCACCTGGAACACCTTCTTTAAGAATCTGGAAGTCGAGAATTTTAAATCTTATTATGCTGTCCCATTAAATTCAAAAGGCCTCTGCCTGGGTGTATTGGAAGTCTTCCGTCGCTCTCATAAAAAAGATGATCAGGATTGGGAAGAATTCCTGGGTGCATTAGGCCAGCAGACTGCGATCGCCATTGAAAATGGTCAATTGGTGGATAAATTGACCAGAGCAAATCGCGAAATGAGTTTCGCCTACGACCGCACGATCGAAGGCTGGGCACGTGCTCTGGATATCCGCGACCACATCACCGGCGAGCACAGCCAGAAGGTGAAAGAATGGACTTTGATCCTGGCACAGGCGTTGGGAATCCGCGATCCTGAGCAATTGACTCAAATCCGGCGTGGTGCCACCCTGCACGACATCGGAAAAATCGGGGTGCCGGATCAAATCCTGCACAAGCCTGGACCGTTAACAGAAGAAGAATGGGTGATCATGCGCCAGCACCCTGTTTTTGCGCGCGATATGTTGTACCCGATCGAATTTTTACGCCCGGCGATCGAAATTCCCTATTCCCATCACGAACGCTGGGATGGGAAAGGCTACCCGCAGGGTTTGAAAGGCAAGGAAATTCCGCTGGTGGCACGCATCTTTGCCGTGATTGATGTCTTCAATGCCATCACCTCGGAGCGCCCCTACAGTAAACCCTGGCCAGTCGAAAAAGCAATTGACCATATCCGTGAACAAAGCGGGAAACATTTCGATCCTGAAGTGGTTAATATGTTCCTCAGGATTATTGAGCGCTTGCATTAAACTTTAGAGCTGGTTGGTGACGATCTTCCCTTTAATATAGGCGTTCTTCAATGCCTGCACACATCTCTCGTCATAATAAACACCTGGGTTGAAACTGAGTTCCTCAAAAGCCTTGTCGTGCGATAGTGCCAATCTGTATGGTCGGTCGGAGATCATCGCGTGGAAAGAATCTGCCACTGCCATGATTCTACCGATCATGGAGATCTCATTTCCCTGTAGACCCAACGGATAACCACTACCATCCAGCCGTTCGTGGTGTTCGATAATGGCTTTCAGAACATCCTTGCTATGGAAGCTGACTTTTTCAACGATTTTGTAGCCAATTTGAGGATGGCGATAAATTTCCTGAAATTCATCCCGGGTGAGGGTGTCCATTTTCTTGAGGATCTCATCCGGAACACCAATCTTGCCAACATCATGCAGCAGCCCTCCCAGGCGTAACTGGTTGATCTCCTCTGCTGGTAAACCCATCTCCAAGCCAACTGCAGCAGCGTACTCCGAGACGCACCTGGAGTGATCCCGGGTATATGGGTCTTTGGCGTCGACAGCATGCATCAGACTGGTCAATAACTGAATCATCAGATCATCCATCTGATTGTAAATCTGTGCAGTCTGGAGGATGGTAGCTGCCTGATTGGCGAAGATTTCTGCCAGGGTTACATCCATCTTGGTAAAGCCACCATTCATTTTATTCAGGATTTCCAACCCGCCTATGTTCCTGCTGCTGGTACTGCCACGCTGGCGGCCTAATTCAATCCGGTTGGAGACCAACGCCACTGCCAGGACAGAGCGTGTCTGGAAATTTGAGAGGACATCCACCCCATTGAAGTGGCGTTTGTCTTTCTGTGCATCATTCACAACCAGCGATTCACCGCTGGCGATCACATGCTGGATCAATCCCTTGCCCTGGGGAACGCGGTAATTTTCCACCAGGCGGTGATCGGTGCGCGAGGAGAGATGCAGAATTGCCTCGCCGCTCGTATCATCGATCAGATATAAAGAACTGGCTTCCGTATCCAGTAACAAAGACACCTGCTCGAGCAGCATACGCAGGATTTGATCCGGATCAAGTGACGAGCTGATACTGCCAATAAACTCTAATAATTGCTGCAAACGACCTGCCCAACGATTGCTTTCCATGAGCTGCTGGTGGGTGATCAGATAATGACCCAGCAAACGTGCCAGATTTTCTTGTGTTCTTTTCTGCGGCAGGTCTTTAAAGTTTGCGATCTGGATAAATCCTAAAACCTCATCCTGATGAAACACCGGAAGATTAATCAAATTGTAAACTGGTTGCTGAATCCAGCGACCCAACTCGCCCAGTTGAAGGCTGTTTTCAACGATCTCGGGTTGGTTTTGATTCCAGCCCCAGGCTAACAATTGGGGATATTTTCCGGTTGGTGGATTAACCCCCAGGGTTGAATCGATTTGAAAGGATCCGGTTTCCGGGTTTTTCATCAACCAGAGCACGAAATCTGCATTACCAATGTCCTGGAAGACAGACAAATAGGTTGTGATCTCATCATCCGTTTTGATTTGTTGAAGTGTACTTAATTGCGGCAACATTGTCATTATTCTTCTCTGTAGAATCGGGATAATGATATAGTTGCAAGATCGTACCAACTTCGGGAGGAATCCGGATTATGGTGTCGAAATTCATGTTCAAATTCAAATAATCATGCAGATAAATGCCTTCAGCAGCGTCCCGTCAGACGGAATGGATCAGACCAATCTGTTTTGCCATCCTTTTCTGCCAGATGACCATCAGAATTGCTGCCAGCAGCGCAGTTCCCGCCCCGAAGTAAAATGGAGCTGCCGGTCCAAAACCCTGCCAACTGCCCAGCCCTTGCCAGAGAACACCTGCAATGACCGATGCAGGCAAGTCGAGGATGCCCAGGATGCCATTGTAGGTGCCATAGGCGGTTCCGCGTAAGGTTTCCGGCACCAGATCAGCCACCAATGCCTTCGACGTACCGTATGCAAGACCATAATATAGCCCGTATACAGCGTACAACATCCAGATATGCGCACCTGTTTTCGCCAGCGCAAAACCAAGATAAATCACCGCGTAAATCAACCAACCCCCAACAATGATCCTGCGCCGGCCAATTTTGTCGGAGAGGATCCCTGCCGGTGTAGAAATCAAGGTGTAGATCAGGTTGAAGGTGATCAGCATCCCCAAAATACCAAAGATGCTCAGGCCGCGTTCCTGTGCACGCAAGACCAGAAAAGCATCCGAAGAATTCCCCAGATCGAAGATTGCCACAATGATCATAAATGTCATGAAAGGTTTCCCCAGACTTTTGAAGGCAAACTTTGGCATCTCGAACTGTTTCTTTTTGATCGTTTCTTTAACACCGATTGCCAGCGCCAGCACTGCCAGGAAGGCCGGGATGATACTGATGATCACAATCGTACGAAACGTGCTGGCTGTCAGCAAAGATGACTCCCACTGAACCAGCCAGGTGACCAGCAAGGCGATTAATAATCCCAGCATAGCACCAGCTGTATCTGCAGCGCGATGAAAACCAAATGCCAACCCGCGTTGTTCCTCCTGAATGGAGTCCGCGACCAGTGCATCGCGCGGTGCCGTACGGATTCCCTTTCCCAGTCGGTCTGCCCAGCGTGCCCCGGCAACCAGCCCCCAGGTGTTGGCGAAATAGAAGAAGGGTTTGGAGACGGCGGAAATTCCATACCCTGCCACTGCCAACCATTTTCGCCCGCCAATCTTATCCGAAAACCAGCCGGAAAACATCTTCAGCAAGCTGGAGGTGGTCTCTGCCACCCCTTCGATCAGGCCGATGATGTTGGTTTTCACCCCGAGCACATTGGATAGAAACAACGGTAGGATATTGATGACCATCTCGCTGGAGATATCCATCAGGAAACTGGTCAGGCTGACCGCCCAGACATTGCGCGGCATGGAACGAAGTTGTTGCAGATAGCCAGGTTTGTGGTCTTTCGCCATAATGCCTACTTTTTTATCAGAATCAATAAAATCCATTGTATGACGAATTGGAAAAAGGATAGCGCTTTTACAAAGATCATTTTTGCTGCTTATCAATCACCAGCCCTTTTTTACTCCAGATCCACCAGATGAAATTCAAGATGAGTTTAACCATAAATTGTCGCTTTCTTTTATAATAGTTAGTAACTTTGTACAAATTGGTATTGTGTAAATCTTGACAAGGATTAAATGCAACCTTATACTTTTTCTATTGCTTGGGGATTAGCTTTCCCGATTGGGAATGGGTTGTCGTCAAGACGGAGGAACATGCTCCCGGTGACCTATACGTAACCAACGTTTGCGAGACCAACACAATTTCGTGCTGGTTTTTTGTTTAACCAGCGTCAAAAGAAAATGATAAAGGAAAGGATTGTTATATGAAGAATTGGTTTACCAGACAACCACAAGAAATTCTAAAAGAAATGGATAGCAATCTGGAGAACGGTCTCGCTATTAATGAAGTGACCGCTCGCCAGCAAAAATATGGAGCGAATGAACTGATCGACCGCGGCACCAAGAGCCCCTGGAAGATCATCTTCGAGCAGCTCAAAGGGACAATGGTATTAATCCTTATCATCGCTGCGGTGATTATGTTCTTCCTGCAAGAATATAAAGATGCGATTGTGATCATGATCATCGTGGTTTTGAACGCTGGGCTGGGTTTCAGCCAGGAATACCGTGCGGAACAGGCGATGGCAGCCCTTAAGAAAATGTCCACGCCCAAGGTGCGCGTGCGCCGTGGCGGCCATGTCAGCGAGATTTCCTCGCGTGAGCTGGTGCCGGGCGATATCATCCTGCTGGAAGCCGGTAATTCCATTCCGGCAGATGGCAGCCTGATCGAAAGCGCAAATTTCCGCGTCCAGGAGTCGATCCTCACGGGCGAATCCGAGGCGGTGGAGAAGGATCTCGAACCGATATTGAAAGAAGACCCGGCGTTGGGCGACCAGCATAACCGTGTCTTCATGGGCACGCTGGCCACTTTCGGGCGTGCCACCGCTGTGGTGACCGATATCGGTATGGACACCGAGCTGGGTAAAATCGCCGAACTGATCCAGTCCGTCGGATCGGAACAGACCCCCCTGCAGCGCAGATTAGACCAGCTGGGCAAATCACTGGCAGTCGCCGCCCTGGTGATCGTGGTGGTGGTCTTCCTGTTGGGCATCTTGCGCGGAGAACCGGTGCGAACGATGTTCATGACCGGTATCAGTATGGCGGTCGCCGCCGTGCCGGAAGGTCTGCCAGCTGTGGTAACAATTGCCCTGGCGATGGGGGCACAGCGTATGTTGAAACGCAACGCCCTGATCCGTAAGCTGCCCGCCGTGGAAACTCTCGGTTCAGTCACAACCATCTGCTCGGACAAAACCGGTACGCTCACTGAAAACCGAATGACCGTTACGCTGGTGGATGTTGCTGGTAATCGTACCGATCTGATTGAATCACTGCGCAGCTACACCCCGACCATCAGTGATGCCGAGTCAAGCGCAGCACCAATCATCGATCAAAGCAGTGGACTGGCATTGATGTTGGCCGGTGGCGCACTCTGTAACGACGCCATCCTCGAACATACGGAGGAAGGCTTCTCATCTGTGGGCGATCCCACCGAAGGCGCGCTGGTCGTCGCGGCTGTGCGGGCTGGCTTGTGGAAGGACAAACTGGAAAAAGCCCTGCCACGAGTGGCTGAACTTCCCTTCGATTCAGACCGTAAACGCATGACGACCGTTCACAAGATCGATCACCCGGAAAAGCTCCCGAACTCACTGCAGGAATTGATTCAATCTCCGGCATTTTTAGCGGATGAACCCTTCCTGTCGATTACCAAAGGTTCTGCAGATGGATTACTGGAGATCTCCAACCGTGTCTGGTCGGAGAATGAAATCGTTACAATGGATGAAAACTGGCGTGAGCGCATCATGAAAGCACATGACGACCTCGCCCAAAAGGGCATGCGCATCCTGGGTGTTGCCTTCCGCCAATGCAGCGGAGAGCAGGCAAAACCCGAATGCGAGAACCTTGAGGAGGATCTGGTCTTTGTTGGTATGTTCGCGATGATTGACCCGGCACGCAGCGAGGTGAAAGATGCAGTTGCCGAAGCCAATACAGCCGGTATCCGTCCGATCATGATCACCGGCGATCACCCGCTGACCGCGTTGCACATTGCCAAAGAGCTTGGCATCGCCAAAAACGAGGATGTGATCACCGGTGCTGAGCTGGCAAAAATGGACGATGCAACCTTGAAGAAACGTGTGAGCGACACCTCGGTTTTCGCCCGCGTCTCGCCCGAGCACAAGCTGCGCATTGTCAAAGCCCTGCAGGAACTCGGGCAGATCGTCGCGATGACTGGCGACGGGGTCAACGATGCCCCGGCACTCAAGAAAGCCGATATTGGCGTCGCGATGGGCATTACCGGCACGGATGTCTCCAAGGAAGCTGCTGACATGGTACTGCTGGATGACAACTTTGCCACGATCGTCTCGGCTGTTCGCGAAGGCCGCCGAATCTACGAGAACATCCGCAAATTCATCAAATATACGATGACTTCCAACTTTGGTGAGATCGTGGTGATGTTGGTGGGTCCCTTCGTTGGATTGGGATTGCCGTTGCTGCCCCTGCAGATCCTGTGGGTCAATCTGGTCACCGACGGCCTGCCTGGCCTGGCGCTGACACAGGAACCCTCGGAACCGAATGCGATGAAACGCCCACCGCGCGACCCCAAGGAAAAGATCTTTGGTCGTGGACTGGGTTGGGATGTGCTCTGGATTGGTGCGCTGATGGGCGCAGTATCCCTGGCGGTTGGATTGTGGGCGTTCAACAACGGTCATCCGGAGACCTGGCAGACCATGGTCTTCACCACGCTGACGATCGCCCAGATGGGCAATGCACTTGCCACGCGCTCAGCGAGCCAGACAGTTTTCGAAGCTGGCCTTTTCAAAAATAAAATGATGTTTGGTTCTGTGATGTTGACCTTTGTGCTGCAGATGGCAGTGGTTTACCTGCCCTTCCTGCAGGATGTCTTTGGTACCAAATCCCTGAGCCTGATGGAATTGGGCATCAGCTTTGTCGCCAGTCTGGTGGTGATGTTTGCAATTGACACAGTCAAACTGATCAAGCGCAAAGCAAAAAAAGAAATTTCTGAATAAAACGTAGATAAAAGGTATTTTGGCGGGAATCCCCGCCAAAATACCAGGATTAAAAGAAGATCAGGGAATAGATTTTGGTACTGCCAGGATCAACTTGGCCAGGGCTGCCATCTCAGGCAATTGCACTGCTTCCACTTTTCCCTGGTCGCACTGCTCTGCGATCGTGGGGTCGAGCGGCAGCCGTGTGATCAACTCGGTGTGAAGATCAGCCGCCAATTGTGCGGAATGGCTGGGTCCGAAGATAGCATGTTCCCCACCGCTCTGCGGGCAGCGGTAGAAGCTCATATTCTCAACGATACCCAGAATGGGCACATCCAGCCGGTTCATCAGGTGGGCAGCCTTGCGCACTACCAGCCCGGAAAGCTCCTGTGGTGTGCTAACCAGCATCACCCCGTTGATCGGCAGGTTCTGCATGACCGTGATGGTCGCATCCGAGGTGCCCGGTGGTAGATCAACCAGCAGCGTATCCAGTCGTCCCCAGAGCACATCATCCCAGAATTTCTGGATCATCCCGGCGATCAAAGGACCGCGCCAGGCAACTGCTGCATCCTCTTCCTTGAGCATCAGGTTGCTGGAGACGATCCGGATCCCCAGCGGGGTGATGGCTGGCAGAATCCCCATATCGCCGCCCCGCAAGCCACCTGCCGGCAGCCCGAAGAGCTTGGGAATGCTGGCACCGGTGATGTCCGCATCCAGAATACCCACCTTCTGCCCGCTGCGTGCCAGTTCCACCGCCAGCATGGCAGTCACGGAAGACTTCCCGACCCCGCCCTTACCGCTCATCACGGAGAAGACCTGGCCGATTTTGTTCATGGTGTTCAGTTTGGGCAGCTGGCGTTTGCTGCTGTTGAGCACTTCCTTGCGTTCCTCATCGGTCATGTTGCCGTACTCGACCTGCACCTGTTCCACACCGGGCAGCTTCAGAAGTGCCTCGCGGGCCTCCTTCGCCATGTGCCCACGCAAGGGACAGGTGGGTATGGTCAGATAGAGGGTGAAGGCGACCACACCATCGCGGATCACCAGGTCACGGATCATCTTCAGCGAGACCAGGTCGCGGCCCAGCTCGGGATCCTGCACGTGCGATAACGCTTCCATTACCTGTTCAGTTGTTGGCATGCTGTCTCCTTGTTCGCCAGGTTGGAGTTCGTGTTGCTTAAGGCCGGGTGAGCGTCAGGCGCTGAACGAAGCGGTCACTGGCGCCAAAACGATATTTGTAATCCTCATCCCCGCGCATAAAGTCGAAGCTGCTGCGTCTGTTCTCGTTTGCCCAGCGCAGCAGATACCCCAGCAAGACCCAGCCGGGCGAATAACTCATGAAAGTTCGATCCAGCCCGGAATTATAGATCCACAGCTGGTTCAGATAGTCAAAATTCAAATAGGCGGCAGCTTTCTGCCCGTCGATCTCCAGGAATGCCAGCTGCAGGCAGCCAACCTCAAAGGCACACCGGATGGCACCCGACATGGCAGTCACCATCTCCTCGGTCAGGAAAGCTTCCTTCTCGGGATCCTGCGCCATCAAGGCCAGGAAGTGGTCAATTTCCTCCTCGAGCGTCGCCGCATCCTCCACAATGTACCAGCGCGAAGAGACCTCAGCCTCCTCCAGACGCCTGATCTTGCGACGTACTTCATGGCGCTGCTTTTTGTCCAGGCTGGCAAGGTATTGCTCCCAATCACCCGGCAGATGAATCACCGGTGCATGATTGGTGATCTTGCTGGTGAAGCCCCATCCCAACGCCGTGGCTGACTGTGCCAGCTGCGTGATGCTGGGCGAGTCGCCCAACAGGTTGTAGAGATCCAGACTCTCCCAAATGGGCATGTCCGGCGCACTGCTGATATACCCCAGCAAACCATCCAGGAAGGTGGTCAGATCTTCCACGCGGACAATAAAATCGAGATAATCGGAAATTTCGATCGCACCCAGGAAGAGCAGCGCAGAGCGGCCATCATGCGGGCTGCAGAACAGCGGTGCGATCCCAACCAGCTGCCCGTCACGCTGCGCGCTGATGATGCACAATTGCGCTTCCTGCGGCCATTCCCCGCCCCCGCGTGTTTGCCACCAGTTGCACAAATATTCAAAACGCAAAAAAGGAACGTGTGTGATGCTCTCAGCCAGCAACGCGTTCCAATCATTTTCCAAATCGTCCGGAAAGGTCGTATGTAGTTTAAATTCCATGCCCTTCATTATAATGGCTGCCCGGGACACTGACCAGTGATGACGGGATCCAATAGCACTGATTTTTGATACTTATCCGTCTTCGGATACTTATCCGTTTTTGGATACCTATCTATTTTAGATTCCTATCCTTTAAACGCGATCTGCGAAAATCCCGTTAAAATTTTCGCAGATCGTGAGAGGAGAGTTCTCATATATCCAATTTGTTTCACCCAAACAATTAGAGGTAACTATATTTTATCGCTGCCAGATTAAATAAATATGAGTAAAACTATCTTATTCATTAAATTAAAATGAGAGTTTTTTCTTTCTTTTCTTTTTTAATGTAGAGTGTTTTTTCGACGGGTGACCATCCGTCGAAAAAACACTCCTCCCTCCCTTTATATTGCTAAGATACATTTTAAAATGATTTCTCCCAACGCACATTTCAGCTACAATAAAAAGCAGAACCTCTTTTCATAGCTCCCCCCCCCTCTCTCCAGCCCCAATTCCGGTTTATTGAGAAAATACCGAAAAACTTTGAAAAGGACATAACATGATATCCACTGACCTACCTTTAATCGACCTGCACCGCCATGTGGAGGGCAACCTGCGCATCAGCACAATCATTGACCTGGCACGCCAGCACAACATCATATTGCCCGCCTGGGAGATCGAAGACCTGCGTCCCTATGTTCAGGTGCAGACCCAGCAGCCGGGGGTGATGGCATTCCTGGAGAAGTTCGCCCTGCCGATGCGCGTGCTCGCAGACCTGGACGCCTGCCGCCGGGTGGCGTATGAGGCTGTGCTGGACGCCAGCGCCGAGGGTATCGACTATATCGAGCTGCGCTTCAGCCCCTGGTTCATGGCGGAGACGCACGCACTTCCTGCGCAAGGTGTGGTGGAAGCGGTGCTGGATGGTGCCGAAGCGGGTCAGCGTGAGACCAGCCTATGGGTCAAGCTGCTCGGCATCCTCAGCCGTACCTACGGACCCGGCATTGCGATGCAGGAACTGGATGCCCTGCTGCCGTACGCAGAGCGAATCGTTGGGCTCGACCTGGCAGGCGACGAAGCCAACTACCCGGCCGAGTTGTTCGAAGAGCACTTTGCGCGTGCGCGTGATGTCGGCTGGAAGGCGACCGTGCACGCCGGGGAAGCGGACGGTGCGCAGAGTGTCTGGCAGTCGATCCGTGTCCTGGGTGCCCAGCGCATCGGTCACGGCCTCGCGATCGTCCAGGATCCGGCCTTAATGGATTTCCTCTTCGAGCGCCAGATCGGCATTGAAGCCAACCTGACCAGCAACGTGCAGACGAGCTCAGTCGCGGATTACGCCAGCCATCCCCTCAAAACCTTCCTGCAGAACGGCCTCTGCGCCAGCATCAACTCGGACGACCCCGGCATCAGCGGGATTGATCTAAGGTATGAATACGAAGTCGCCGCCCCCCAGGCAGGATTAACCGATGCAATGATCCGCCAGGCACAATTGAACGCCCTGGAAAGCGCGTTTCTGACACCGAGGGAGAGGAAGCAGCTGATAGCCAGAAAGTAGGGTGCGTTCAAAACGCACCAATTTCCCACCCCCCTCCCCCTCGGGTTAAAACCCAAGGTTACCAAATCCAAACCTGTTAAAACCGGTACACCTTTCCATCACCCTACTTCATACACTATGGTGCATTGCA